>NZ_CP141223.1:7182500-9799701 GCF_037993025.1 Streptomyces sp. SS7 | reverse complement strand
AGGATCGACGCGCCGACGCTACGCGTCGGTACCCCCGTCTCCGCTCCGCGGACAGCGGCCCGGCCCCTCCGGGGCCGGTCGCGATCCGCTCCGCGGATCAGAGGTGTGCCCCGATCGCTCCGCGATCGTGCCCAACTTTGGATTCCTCTGCAGCTTGACTACACCCAAGGTGAATTGAGGGACCTGCCCACTCCGTGGCCGGCACTGGCTGGTAGAGCGGAGGCCGTCGGCCTTCTTGTTGAGGCCTTGTCAGATGGGCGGTTGAGGCGTGCGGTTGGGGTGCTTCCTTGGATTCAAAACTATGGAAGATTTGAGTTCGGAGTCTCCCCCGCTCGAGGTGTGGCCGCATTGGTGACGTCCTTTACATCTCAGGGAACTCCCCCGGCCCGTCTGGCCGCTGCTGGCGAACAAGAACGCCGACCTGCTTCCGACGCGACAGGCCTGGCCAACGGCAGGCCGGCGCCGCTCCCACAACTGAACGAGCGCCGATCTTCGGCCGGGCGCGCCGCAACGCGCAGCCCTGCCAAGCAGCGGCCGAGCCGGGTCGCCGTCCAGAGTGGGCCCCGTAGGGCAATGAAGTACTGATTACTCAGTCGAGGACGTTGGGCACCCTCATACATTGCATGCATCCACTTCGCCGCGTACACGCGGGAACTGCGAACACGAAACAGGAGATGCCATGAAGGACGTTGCCGAGGCCGGAATCATCTGGGCCAGCAAGACGGGCAGCTACAACCACAACGAGATCACCTTGCCCGTCGACGTTGACGCCGATGTGGACGAGAGCATCGAGTTGGGCTTCGCCTCAGGCAACCTGACGACGGGGTCCACCATGTCGTGATCGTCTGCTGATTGCGACTGCGTGCGTGTGGGGCGTCGTCGGCCGACGTTCACAGCTCGGGATCAGGCCGAGGCGTCCCTCGCGTTTTCTAGCTGCAACCGCGGATCGACGGGCGCTATGGCAGGTGTCGCGAAGTGGTGACGCTGGGGCACAACGTGCGGTTCCTCATGAAGGGGCCGGAAGCGCTGCGCGTCTTCAGCCTGCTCGCCTCCGGGCGGACACCGGGCCCGCTTGGATCGACGGTGCACCGCCGCCGAACGCTGCCTCCTTGACAGCCGCAGTGCGGGCGCGGTCCACCGTCGGGTACTGCTCCAGCACGATCCGTTCCCAGCCAAGTGGACAGCCACTGAGCGCATCTGATGGTTCCTGAGCGGCTGGTGCTGCCTGGCGATTCCACCGGATGCTCCGTCTGCAGTGACCCAATCCTGCAGTCGGCCAAGTTGTGGAGCGAGAAACTTCCTGGCGGACGTCGCCCGGCGGGAGGACCGCGACGACCTGAGGGGGCGCAGTCCTGACCGCGCCTTCGCCACTGTCGAGGACTTCCTCGCGAGCGCTCCTTCCTGCCTGTATGACAAGGCCCACCCCGACACCGGCCCAGTCCCGCAAGACAGCGGCAGCCACCGACGGCGGGGGGCCGTGAGGAGCCCCTGCAGTGCCGATATCCGAAGCGATCCGTGATCGTGCCCGCCGCCGAGTCGGGCCTGCGTCCCGCGCCGAAAGAACACTCCGTCTTCCCTCGGCGGCGCGGGTCGTAGTGGGCGGGGAGCTGCTGTCCAGCATCGGGTCAGGTACCACCATCCCGTTTCTGCTGGTCTATCTGCACGACGCATGCCACACCCCGATCGGAGTCGTCAGTCTGCTGCTCGTCGTACGGGCCGTCATGGCGCTGGCCGGTGCCACCCTCGGGGGCGCTCTGTGCGACCGGATCGGGGCGAAGGCGGTCGTTGTCACCGCATTGGTGGTGACTGCGGTGTGTTCGGTGTGGATGGCAGCCGCCACCAGTCCGCTGCCGGGCGCCGCGGCGGTGCTCGCCCACACGGCCGGTTACACCGTACTGGCCCCAGCCCTGGACGCGATGCTGGCCCAGGCGGCACCAGGGCCTCTGCGCCAGGCGGCATTCGCCTGGCGCAACACGGCCGTCAACCTCGGGGGTGCTCTGGGCGCCGCAGCCGCCTCGCTCACGCTCGTCGTGCTGGGCACCGGCAGCGGGCTGAGACTGCTGTACGTCCTGGATGCCCTCTCTTTCGCCGGATTCGCCCTGCTCGTCGCGGTACGGATCACTTCTTCACCCCGGCCTGCGGACTCGAGGGAGAAGGAGTCGGCCACCGCCAGGACCGCGGGTCAGCGCGGCAGGTACGCCACACTGACGGCGGACCCGGTTCTGCGTCGGATATGCCTTCTGGTGGCCTTCACCGTCGCCACCGGATTCGCCCAGCTGCAGATCGGGCTTCCCACCCTTGCCACCGCCGCCGGTGTGCAAGCCGATTTGGGCTGGATGTTTGCCGCATTCATGGTCACCAGCGCAATCCTGCAGATTCCCGTCCAGCGTCGGCTGCCTGGACGGAGCCGGGCCGGTGTTCTGGCAGCCGCACTCATGTGCATGGCCCTCGCCTGGACCGTCATCTCCGTTTCCCACCCCTCGCCGGTAGTCCTCGCCGCCGCGGCGGCGGTCCTCGCCGTGGGCGGGACTCTGTTCAGCCCGGTGCCGCCCACACTTGTCAATGACATCGCTCCGGCTGCGTTGCTCGGACGCTACAACGGCGCCCACATGCTCGCCTGGACCGGGGGCTTCGCCATCGGTGCCGCCACCACCAGCGCCTTGCTCGCCGTCGGCGCTCTGCGCGCTCTCTTCCCCCTCTGCGCCGCCGCCCTGGCGCTGACCGCAGGTCACCTCTGGTACCACAGAGGCCGCTTCTTGCCGGCACCGCTCATGCGCATTCCGGTCGCCGTGCCGCCGCACCCCGTGCCGAAGGAATCAGCGTCGTGACTCCATCCAGGGAAACCGAGCCGGCCGAAGCCGCCCTGCGGGCCGCCATCGCTGGCCGCCGTCACGACTCCACCGGGCATTTGGACGCCCAGGTTCGAGCTGGCCCGCCACTGGCGCAAACACGGCGACTACCGACGCGCCGGAATTCTGCTGGCCCTGACCCTCTGCGCCGCAGAACACACCTACGGCGCCGACTGCCCGGAGGTGGCCGCGGTGTGCAACGAATGGGGCGTTCTGGGCAAGTACACCGGCCACTTCGACCGGTCCCGGGCCCTCTATCTGCGGGCTCTGAACATCTGCGAAAACACCTACGGAAGTGACCACGACACCGTCGCCACCCTGTGCCACAACCTGGGTGGCCTGGCCCACGCCCGCGGCACCCACCATGAGGGCGAGCCCTGGGCCGCACGTTCGGTGGGCATCCGCACCCGCCTGCACGGTCCCGGCCACCTGCTCGTCGCGGCCGACCGGGCCGCCTGGGCCGCTCTCCTGGAGGGCTGCGGCCGCTCGGGCGATGCGGAAACTCAATTGCGCGCCGCCCTCAGCGTCTTCCACCGCGTCCACGGCGCCGAGCACTACGAGATCGCCGTCACCACACACAACCTCGCCGCCCTCCAGCATCGTCGAGGCAACCGCACTGCCGCCATCGACGGCTACACCCGCGCTCTCGCCCTCAAAGCACGCCTCCTCGGCGACTCCCATCCCGAGCTCGCCACTACACTGGTCAACCTCGCCACCGCCTATCGCCAGTGCGACGCCTTCGACCAAGCTGTCCTGCACTACGCCCGGGCCATCGCCCTCCTCACTCCGCACGTCACCAGCGAACATCCCACCCTGTCAGCCGCCCGGCGAGGGCTCGCCTTGTCCCGTACGGAAGGTCGCGCTGTCCCGCCTGTATGACCGCAGCAGCAAGCGTTGTACAGCATCGCGGATCGACGCAGCGCTGTGGGCCGAGGTGCCGCCCAGGCCTGGTCTGACTGATTCGGCGACGAAAGGCTCGGTCACATTCCAGGTGATGTCGGGTGACGGGCCGCTTGGTATTCGAGGGCTTTCGCGAGGTCGGCCCGGGTGCGTACGCCGAGCTTGAGGTAGATGTGCTGGAGATGGTTGTCGACGGTACGGACAGAAAGCGTGAGGTGTTGGGAAATCGTTTTGCTGGAGCTCCCGGCGGCGGCCATCAGGGCGATCTCTTGTTCGCGTTTGGTCAGGCGGACGGATGAGGCGCCGAGTGTTGACAGGAGCGGGGTCCGGGCATCTTCGCATTGGGCCGCGAGGGCTGTGGCGCGAGCGGCGTCGGCGGTGGCTTTGCGGGGGTCTCCCTGGCGTGTCCAGGCGCCGGCGGCTGCGGCTGCGGCTTCTGCGGCGAGGATGGGCGAGCCCATTTGCTGGAAGGCGTGTGAGCACTCCATGAGGCGGCCGGGGTCGTTGTCGGCGAGGGCGGTTGCCAGCTGTGCGCGGGTGTGGGTGAGGGCTCCGTCGCACTGGGTCGCGAGTTCGGTGAGGCGGCGCTGGACGCTCGAGGCGTCACCGAGGCGTGCGATGTCGGTGAGCAGAAGGACCTCGGACAGGGTGTGGCCGGTGCGGCGAGCGTCGTCGGCCGCAGTGTGCAGGACGTCGCGGGCGCGGCTGAGCTTGCCTTGGGCCGCGTGGAGCCAGGCAGTGCCGAGAGTCTCCTCGCCGGCCATGAAACCGCTCGGTGCGTGCTGTTCGAGTTCCGGGAGCAGGGACTCGGCTGTGTCCGTGTCGCCGGTCAGTGCCGCGCAGGCGATCAGACCCGATACGTAGAGCCTGGTGGTCCTGGTGTGCTGGTGCGTACGTGCGATGGCGGCGGCTTCCGCGTACCAGCGGCGGGCGCTGGAGGGGTGGCCGGCCAGCCATTCCGTTCGTGCGATGAAGTAGGCGAGCCATTGGCGCGCGAGGGGGGAGGGTGAATCCTGAAGGGTGTCGAAAGCGCTCAGGCAGGTTTCGCGGGCCTCGCTGATCAGACCGGACTCCGAGAGGGCCAGCGCGAGCGGCGCCAGTTGGATGGCGGGATGGGGAAGGAGCGTTCCTCCACCGATCGCCTGGTGCATGCTGTGCCCGTGCTCGGCCAGGGCCCGGGCCTGGGCCACGCGGCCGACAGCGGCCAGGCCCACGGCTTTCGTCGTCGCCGCCAGCAGCCAGATGTCAGGGCTCTCCTGATGCGGGGCTCCGGGGAGGCTGTCGAGCAGTTGGAGCCCGTCCTCGGGTAGACCGGAGACGGCCTGCATGGCCCCTTCCATGAAATGCAGCTGTTGCTTCGCCGTCCGGCTGCGCAGCGCTGTGCGGGCGTCAGCGCACACGGAGAGTGCTCGGTCGAGTTGGGGGCTGGACCAGAACAGATTCATGCTCCGGGCGGTTACTGCGGTGATCTTCTCCTGATCGTCGCGGGCGTGGGCGTCGGCTTCGGCGAGGACCTCTTCGGCGCGTTCCAGGCGGCCGGTGTATGTCAGCACTCGGCCCAGTAGGATCCGGGTCTGCAGCGTGTGCTGGTCCGGTTTGATCGCGGTGAGCAGTTGGATGACCTGTTCGTTGTCGTTGGCGTTCATCGCGATGGCTGCGGCCTGGGCCAGGAGGGCGGGGTCGGCGGTGCCGATGGCTGCCAGTCGCCAGGAAGCGACGTGCAGGGCGTCGTCGCGGCGTCGGAGTCCGTGGGTTTCGAGACGCTCGGCCAGTCGGAGACCCAGGTCGTAGCGCTGGAGGGGTGAGATGCCGGCGGCTATGACTTCGCTGTACAGGGGGTGGGACAGCGCGATGGTGATTCTTCGGCCGTGTGTGGTGACCTGGATGATGCCCGAGCTCTCGACTTCGGCCAGGTGGGCGTGGTCGATGAGAGAGGCGGCGTCGGTCACGGACAGGGGGCCGCAGAGGGCGAGGGCTTGCAGGAGCGGGAGCGCTGCGGGCGGGGTGGCTGCGATCTTGGCGGTGATCAGGTCGTTGAGGTGGGGGGTGACGGCGAGCCAGTGATCGGGGATTTCCCAGACTTCGCCGTTGAGGCTGAGGGTGTCTGATTCGACGGCTCCCAGGACGAGTTCTTTCAGGAAGAGGACGTTTCCACCGCTTGCGGTGTACAGCGCGTGCAGGGTGCGGCGGCCGACGAGGCCGCCGAGGACGCGTTGGACGAGTGTCTCGACCTGGGTGCGGTCCATGTGGGACAGGTCGATGCGGCGGATGCGGTCCCCGCGTCGTAGCAGGGCCTCGACAGCGTCACTGACTGGTTCACCAGTGCGGGCGGTGCCGACCAGGACGATGACTTGGGAGTCCAGGAGCTGTCCGAGCAGGACGGCTGATGAGCTGTCCAGATGGTGCATGTCGTCGACGAAGACCACGGTGGGCTTGCCTGGCTCTGCGGCCATGGTCCGGGCGACGGCTCGGAAGCCGCTGACCGGGTCTGCCAGGTCGATGTCCGGGGGCAGCAGGTGGGCGATCGCGCTGAGGGGTACCTGCCCGGCAGCCTTGCCGGCTGCGGCCCTCGCGGTGCGTCGTCCGCTCTGGGCGGTTGCCAGTTCCAGAAACTCATCAGCCAGGCGGGTCTTCCCCACCCCAGCCGGCCCGCAGATCATCCAGCCCCGGGTGTGTCCGTCGGACAGGTCCCGGGCGAAGGAATCCATGAATGACTGTCGCCCGATGAGCGGCCATCTGTCTGCCCAGCCCTGCATTCGACTGCTCCCTCAAGGGGCGACCGGTCGGACAATGCTACCGGACTGCATGAGCGGCATGCTGATCGAGAGGCGGGAGATCCGGCGTCGTGAGCCTCGGCATCGTCTTTGCACGGGCAGCGGAGCTTCGCCTGATGTGCTGCTGCCAGCGGCTTTTCTGTAGCATCACACGGAATATTATGTCTGTAACCTGAGCGAGGTCCTACGCTTGTCGTTGGGCCATGCCTAGCTGGGCTTGTGCGGGCGTCGACTTCTCCAGACCCGCAGAATGGCTGACGGTCCAAGACTCCGTCGCGCCGAATCGGAACAACCAGTTGAGACCGCAGCAGGCGGGAACGGGGCGGGTTGCGGGACAAGTGTTGTCGGGGGCGGCATGACGAAGTCTGTCGAACATGTGGGGGCGGGGTTCAGGCGAAGGCGTGCCGAGAAGAACGGGGTGACACCCTCGTCTCAGCCCAGCACGCCCATCGGCCGTAAACCAAGAGCCGGCGGGCCAGTCGCCGGCACGTCAAAGACGGTTGCCACGACGATGTGGACGTCTTATGCGGTCGGCGTTGTTCTGCGCGTAACCAACCACACGAGAAATCAACGACGTCGGCCGGTCATATCTTCGTCCGCGCCGTGCTCGCCCCGGTGCTTCCAAACCTCTGGCCATCGGCGGCACGGTCACCCGCCCCCGCCGCCCGGGTCCATGTTCCGGCTGGCCGCGGTGGGCATGCGGTGTCCGTCCGACGGGCCGTCCCCGGGGGCGGCATGCGCCAGCGAGGGCATAGCCACGACGGCGCAGGCCGCCCACGCTGCGATTATGATCCTTCTCATTCTGCTTATTTCTCCTGCTCCTAGGTGATATCTGGGGGCTTTCGCATTGATCGGATGAGGAACGCACGTGTACCTCGTGCGCTCATCCTGTGCACCGGAGTGCAAGGGCGCTTGAGTAATGGGTGCTCATCCTGGGCCGCGCGCGGCAGGGGTGTGGTGCCCACGGCTCGTCCGCCTCACTGCGTGGAAGGTGGTCTCAGTGCTCTGCTTCGTCCTCGGCCTTGTTTCGCCTGCGGCACGTCTGGAAGGGCAACGGGGCTTCTTTGCGCAGCTGTTCGAACAGGTCGGGATCGACGTTGCCTCCACTGATCACCGCCACGTGTCCCCCGGCAGTGGGGAGGTCGCGCTCGTGGTAGAGGTACGCCGCCGTGGTGACGGCCCCGGACGGTTCGACGATCATGCCCGCGCGCCGTGCCAGAAGGGCCACGCTCGAGCAGATCTCCTCTTCGGTGACGGTGATGATGTCGTCGACGAAAACGTGCATGTGCTCGAAGGTGTGCTCCCCCACGGTTGTCATGCGCAGTCCGTCGGCGATGGTCCGGCTGACACGCTCAATGGGCCAGGTCACGCGCCGGCCGGCGCGCAGGCTTTCTCCGGCGTCCGCCGCCAGCTCCGGCTCGACGCCCACCACCCGTATGCCGGGGTGTGTGAGCTTCAGTGCAGCGGCGACTCCTGAGATCAGTCCGCCTCCGCTGACGGGCACCAGCACCGTGCCGATGTCTAGTACCGCAGCCACGGCTTCGTCGGATATCTCGAGGCCGACCGTCCCCTGGCCCGCGATGATGTCCAGGTCGTCGAAGGGCGGCACGATCGCATAGCCGTGTTCCGCGGCCAGCTGCTCAGTGAGGGCTGGGCACTGCTCGGGGGAAGCAAAGCGCACATCGGCCCCGTACTCCCGGACCCCGCCGATTTTCACCTTGGCGGCCGTGGAGGGCATGACGATCGTTGCTTTCACGCCTTCCTGCCGGGCCGCGTAGGCAAGTGCTTTGCCGTGGTTCCCGCTCGAGCGTGCAATGACGCCGCGGGTCTTCTGCGACTCGGACATCCGCGACAGTCGATTGTATGCGCCACGTATCTTGAACGAGCCGGTGATCTGCAGGTTTTCTGGTTTCAGCAAGAGAGACCGATGGTCGCAGGAGGCCCATGGAGCCCTGAGCAGCGACGTACGGGAGATCACTGGCTCCAGGCGTTGACGGGCCGTGTGCAGGTCGTTGAGCGTGACGAGAGTCATGGGTCGGTCATCCTTGTCAGGTCGTAACGGTCATCTGGCGAGCCGACGGGGGGACGCCCCCGGCGCTCGGCGCCGGCCTGAAGCCTCTGCACGGCCGTCATGCGCTGGGGGACGGATCACTCGGTCCGGGTGACGTCGACGAACGTCATGGATCGTTCGCCGGCCGTAGGCGGAGGAGCCTCGTCGGAACCCCACCAGCAGCCGTCGGGCGGAGCGGTCTCAGTGCCCGGGCGGATGACGATCATGTCTTCCCTGACCGTGCCCCACGTGACCGTTCCCGTGGTGCCCTCCGGGTGGCCGACCGCGCGGAGAGGGGATTCGTCCGCGTTGTCATCCGGGCAGCCGGTGCCGCCGGGGCGCTCGTTGATCTCGTGCTCTGCGTCTGTGACTACGGCGCTGTCGTCCACCAGGACCGGGGCTGCCGCCCTGGCCACGACGATCGAGCCGATGGGAGCGGCGAGCAGCACGCCGGCTACGGCTGCGGTGAGGGCTACTGCTTTCAGCGGCTCGTGCATCGCTGTCCTCCTGGGTGCTCGGCGCGGATCTCCGGGGTGGTGTGCTCTACCGGGTGGACGGGCGGCCGGCTACCGCGTCGGCATACTGATCACGACACGGTCCTCGCCGGTTGCGCTGTGCTCGCCTGCGTCCGTACGGACTTTGGCCGCACGGCGGAGCAAAGACATGACGACGGCCAAAAGTGCGGCGCCGGTTCCGCTCACCGGGGCGAGATGCATTCCGGGGGCGAAAGAGCGCTCAATGCCACGATCGCCGTTGTCCCGGCGGGGCCGGACATCGTTCTGGCCGTACACCGTCACAGCGCTGAGGGCCCTATGACTGCCCAGTGGTTGATCCGTCCGTCCCGCCCGGTGACGTCGCCGGCGCCTACGGCGACGGCGTCCACGATGAAGGTGCCGCGCCCGTGTTCGTCGGCGGGGCGGTCGTCGTCGTGCTGGTCCTCGGGGCGGGGGCCGCCGTCGGTGACCGCGACCAGGATCGCCCGGTCGTCGAAGAAGCACAGGGACACGGCGACGGGCGGCTCGGCGTACTGCACCGCGTTGGTCACCAGCTCCGAGACGACCAGCAGGGCGTCGTCCACGGTTTCCTCGTCGGCTCCCCAGGCGTGCATCACCCTGCGGGCCTCGCGGCGCGCGGTCGCGGGCGCCGGCGGGCCGCACTGCAGCGACAGCCTCCACGCGTCGGCGGTCCGAGCCGGCGCGGAAGGTCGGGTCGCGGTGGGGGCGAAGGAGTCGTCTGTCGTGCCGGCGGCGGTGGGAGGTGCGGTGCAAGTCATGGTGATCACGGCCTCGGAGAGCTGCTGTGTGACTCTTCCAGGAGACGCCGCGCAGCTTTGGGGCGACTGAGCAAGCGGTACTCAAACCCGGAACGAGGCCGGTCACAGGGACGGTCTTCGAGGGCGCGGCGCGTGTGGGGGCCGACTCTCCGCACCGGCGGGCTTGGCACGTCCGGGCAAGCAGCTTCTGGCTCCAGCCGAGTACCTCCTACTCATGTGGGGGTGCTCCTGCGTCCTGGAGAATCCCGACGTGGGGGCCGCATGCGAGTGCGGCCCGGAACAGGAGGTTCGCGATGGCTGTACAGGACGACTTCGGCGTTGAGGAAGCCGACGCGCGCAGGGACGGGCACGCTGAGGGGCTTGCCGCCAACCGGGCGCTTTGGGATTCCTGGGCCGAAACCCACGGCATGACAGCAACCGATCAGTCCTACGACGTGGAGGCGTTTCTCGGCGGTCAGCAGACGCTGCGCAGCATCGAGCGTGAACTGGCCGGTGACGTAGCGGGCAAGGATCTGCTCCACCTGCACTGCCACTTCGGCATGGACACCTTGAACTGGGCCCGCCTGGGCGCGAGGGTCACCGGAGTCGACTTCTCCCCCGTAGCGATCGCCCGTGCCCGGGCCCTCGCCGAAAAGGCGGGACTGGTCGCGGACTTCGTCATGGCGGACGCCCAGCGCCTGCCCGACAGCCTTGCGGCCGGGTTCGACGTCGTCGTCGCCACGTATGGCGTGTTGTCCTGGATCGCGGATGTCGGCGCGTGGATGCGGGGGGCCGCGCGGGCGCTCAGGCCAGGAGGCCGGCTGGTCCTGGTGGACATTCATCCGGTCTTCCAGACCGTCCTCAGCTTCGAACCCTTCGTAGCCGACTGGCCCTACGGCGGCGGCGAGGCTCAGTACGCCGCTCTCACCGGCACGTATGCAGATCCGAGCGTTGTGACAGCGCCGCAGCAGACGGTGCAGTTCCCCTACTCGGTCGGTGAGATCGTGACGGCCGCCGCTTCGGCGGGCCTGGTTGTGGAGCGGCTGGCAGAGCACACCGAGACGGAATCCGACGGCCGCCACATCCTGCCTCGAGGCGCCGACGGCCTCTACCGGTTCCCCTTCAGCGACACTTATCTGCCGATCATGTACTCGCTGCGGGCTGTCGCACCACGCACGCCGACGGCCGGCAGCTGATCGAGTCCTCCCTCTGACATTCAGAGGGCCTGTCCGCAAAAGCCAACGGCGGCACCGCGTTTCGGTCCGGCATCGCCACGGTCGTCACCAACCCGGGGGTGCGGGGCTGCAGTCGGACACCGGATGGTCGGCTGCGCAGCGGCGAGTCGTGGGCACATGAGTGCCTCTTGCTCAGGTGCTGCACGGCGGCCGCGACACACGCTTGTCGCTGACCTTCAGACCTCTACGGCAAGGCATGTCATGCGTTCATACAGCAGAGTCGAGTCTCATCTCGAGCGGCACGGGGGCAGTGAATGCGCTCCGGCTGTGTTCGTCAGCGAGCTGGACGTGACGGACATGGCGACGGCGACGGCGGTGCACCTGACCGGCCGCCGGTCGTATGCAGTCGAGGCCGCGCTGATCGGTTTCGACGGAATACCCGCTCTCGTGGAGAGCCTGGAAGAGATGCGGGCCCAGCCGTTGCGTTGGCTCGGGATGACGACGCGTGACGGTGACCTTGCCGCCTTCGTTGCCTGGCAGCGCCTGGCCGGAGGAAACGGCATCGATATCGACCGGGTGTGCGTCGACCCGGCATGGTTTCGCCGTGGTTTGGCTCTGAGACTGCTCGATCACCTGTTGACCGAGCTGGAGCCCACCGGGCAGGCGCTGGTCAGCACGGGCGCGGACAATCGTCCGGCCATCGCTCTCTATGAGCGTCTCGGCTTCACCCGTGTCGGCACCGTCGAGCGGGCACCCGGGCTGCTCATGGCCGAGTTCCGGCTTGCGCGGGAATAGGCCCCGGGCCGCCTCGTCGCAGCCCTCGCCAGCGCGAACGCATCGAGGCGATGCCGTGCGTGTGCATCGGCCTGCGGGGGTCCGGTGACGTCGACCTGCCGGTTTCCTTCCCGGACGTACGGGAGGGCAAGCCGCTCGGCAGTATCCGGCCGGCGGGGCACGACGGGCCGAGGACACCGGGTGGTCGGCAGGCCTGCTGACCAGGCCTGCCGTCGGCCGGCTGCCCCCGTTTCGTGGCATGTCGTGCGACGGCCGGCGGCCTGGCGGGCGGGCCTGCGGCTGGTGGGGGCGCCGGCCTCGGGCCGGCCACCGGTGGGCCGTCATACGTACGCGGTCAGTGGTGGCCGCGGCCGCTGGTGATCTAAGCGCACGGGCGCCCCGCCCGCGGACCGGTTCCTGGGCGCGTGCCGCGCGATGCGCGCCTGGGCCGTATCCCATCCCGCCGAGTTCGAGTGGATCTTCGCCAGCCCCGTCAGCGGCACGCAGCACCAGCCCGACTCCGCCCGGCACCAGGCCGGCCTGCGCTTCGAGAACGTCTTCATCGACATGATCGTCGAGGTGTGGAACACCCGTCCGTTCCCGGTGCCGGAACTGGACGCGCTGCCCCAGGGCCTGCCCGAACAACTGCACGCGTACTCCCGTCTGATCGACCGGCGCCTGCCCCCCGAAGCGGTTCACCAGATGGACTTCGTCCTGACCGACATGCAACCGCTCTACGAACAGTGCCTGAGTGAACTGAGTGGCATGCTGGGCCTCGCCCCGGAGCCCTGACGGGGCGTCGCGTGCCCGTGAAACGGAACAACACGCGCAACCCACAGGCCGCGCCCGCCTGAAGGATCGCGCCTTTCCGCACAGCGGTGGGCGGGAAGGCGCGGCGGCCGCCCCGTCGAGCGGCTCACCGCGGCACGGCGCCCTGAGCGGAGAGCCCATGCGCATGAATATGGATCACCCGCGAGATCCCGAAATGAGTAATCGGTACTCATTTTTTTCCCGTCACCGCACCTCAGGGGCGCGCGACGGCAGGGATGCGCGAGGGCGAAGAGGACGAGAACTCGGCCGAGGCGCTGAGGCAGAGCTGTCCAGCGCCGAGGCGGACGGCCTGCTCGCTGGGCATGCCGGCCGACGGCAGGTGCGGGAGGAGCGTCGCCGCACAGGTCATCACGTAGGCGGCCGCGTCAGATCCGGCGGACCGCCGGTGGCCGCGCCATCGGGCAGGCCTACCGGCCTGGAAGGTGAAACGTGCGCGCAGTTCTGCACACAGGAGGGTGGAAGCTGCGGTGACCAGCGCGTTCGCCATCGCCCACGGCATCAGTGCGGCCATCGGCGCCACGGCCGGGCCGAGCGAGAGGAGCCGTTGGCGCAACGGACCGTCCGGGCCGGGCGTCACGCCGTGCTTCTCGCGGCCTACGGGCGGGCGGCGGCGTCCTGGATTGCGCCGGCTCCCGCCCCGGCTCTCTCATTCATCGGCGGATCGGGCCGGAGGGAGAAGTGCACCAAGTCCTGGAGCCAGGAGGCCGATGATCCGCTCGGAGTCCATGGCGGCCATCGGGTTCAGCCTGAGAACGTAACGGCTGAAGGTCAGTCCGAGAGTCGTCGTCAGCACGGCCCCCGCTCGTTCCGCGGCGTCAATTCCGCCGATGTGTTGCGCCAGTCGGGCGGTCAGTTCCCGCTCGACGTACTCGCGGAACGCGCGCATGAGCGCCGGGTCCCGCTGGGCCTGGGTGACCAGCAGCGTCAGCGGACCAGCGAGTTCCGGATCATCCCATACGGCCAGGACAGCCCGGATGATCTGTTCGGGCATCTGCCCGGGATCACCCTCGAGGACGCGGGCCATCACCTGGCCCGGGCTGATCCCGAGCGCCATCGCCCCAGCGAACAACCCTTGCTTGGAGCCGAAGTGATAGCTGATCAGGGCCGGGTCCACGCCGGCTGCCGAGGCAACGGCTCGCATCGTCGTCGCGTTGTAGCCGTGCCGCAGGAACGCCGTCTTCGCCGCCGCCAGAATCCTCTCCTTGGCGTCGGAGCCTCCACGCGGACGTCCACGAGGTTTATTCATCGCCATTGAATGTCACGGGCCTCAGAGCCTCGTGCGGCACGCAGGTGCTCACACAGCCCAGGTCACGCCTTGCCGGCGCCCAGCGGGCGGCCGGGGGCGGCGGCCGCGGCGGTGAGCGCCGCTGCCGCCGCCCTGCAGGCTCAGCGGGTGATGTCGACGAAGACCATGGGCCGGTCGGCGACGGTGTGGAACGCGGCCTCGTTGCGGCCCCACCAGTGACCGGTCGGCTTGCCGGTGAGGGCGTCGGCCTGGATGAAGATCGTTCCCCGGCCGGCACCGCTCCATTCCTTCGTGGTAAGTCCCGGAGAGCCCTCGACCCGGGTGTCCCGGAACGCCCAGTGCGTCGACGTCTTGGAGGAGAAGGCGACGCCGTGCGGGGCGGAGGTGCTGTCGGAGACCCTGACCGCGTACTCCTGGGTGGCGCTGTTGCCGTCGCGCTCGAACGGTGCCACGGACTGCACGACCATCATGTGCCCGGTAGCTCCCCCGTCCGAGCCGTCCAGGTACTTCACCGCGATGACGGAACCCGCGTGCAGGTCGCTGACCCGCTGTGCGGAGGGGCGGTTGACGTGATCGCTCATGTCGTCGAGCGCGCCGCCGGCGGAGGTGTCGGTGAAGGCGTCGTAGTACTGCTCCGAGGTCGGGCTGCGGAAGCCGATACCGGAGGTGAACCACGCGTCGGTGGCCCAGGAGTAGGCATGTTTCAGCGAGGCGGTGAGGAACTGCGCGCACTTGGCCTCGACCTGATAGGAGCTGGGATCGCCGGGCGTGCCCCAGACGACCGTGGCTGTGGCGGAGTCCGCGTGGGCGCCGGCACCGGGGTAGAAGTTCTCCGGGTCCTGGCCCGGCCAGCCCAGTGCCGCGAGTTGGTCGATGATCTCGTTCTCGGCGGCCGCCAGGGGGGCGCCGTCTTCGATCCCGTCTGCCTGTGCCGCAGTGGGCATGACCGCCAGAACAACGGCTGCCGACACTGCGCACAGGGGGCCTATGAGCTTGTTCATCGTGCTGATCTTCTTCTTTCTGTGATGCTGTTCTGCCGCAGCGGAGGTGGTTACTGCCTGCCGGGCGGGTGGCCGAGCGGCACAGCCGGATGTCGTGCAGTGCTGCGGGCGGGATCAGCCATCGCGCGGCGCCGTGCAACGGGTACCGGCCGCCCTGCCGTCCCAGCGGCCCGCTGACATCGGGAGCGGCCGGAGTCCGGGCCCCGCACTGAGAGGTGTTCCGGGCGGGTGGCCCTCCCTCACCGCGAACTTGCCTGCCTCTGGCACTGCTCCGGTTGCTCGGGCAAGCAGGGTCAGTCAACCGTGAGCCGGGGAACCGGAGATGAGTAATGCCTGCCCATCCGGGAGGCCGAGGGCTGGCCATACGTCTCGCAGGAGGCGCTGGCCCTGATCTCAGACATACGAGGCGCCCAGTCGGTCTGAAACGCAGATCGCGTGATTCTGCAGCGTGGTAGGCGGCCGCGGCCGCGCTGTGCCGATCGCGTCCGGCAGCGACGTATCAGGAAGCCCGCCGCTGATCTGGCCCCACCGTGCAGGCGATGCCGGACCCACCACCCGGATACGCAAGGTGCACCGCGTCGCGGACGGCACCCGGTGGCGCCCAGATCACCGCCGGAGTACGGGCGAGGGCAAGCGTGTCACGACGGACGGGCGGCCGGTCATGCACTGGGCCGGCCGACAGCACTGGACTGGACTGGACTGCGCAGGAAGCACGGTCCCGCCGTGAAGGCCGCCGCACAGGCAGGCGACCTGACCGCTCGCGGCTTCAGCCCCGCGGTGGTGGACACGAGGTGGCCGGCGGCACCGCCTGGGGCTTTGACCGGTTCCGTCGTCTGATCTGTCTGTTCAATGGGCGGATGCCTGCGGTTCGAGGATGCTCCGGACGGCGGGCGTGTAGGCGGCGACGATCTCTTCAGGTGTCATGCGCACTACGGCTGGGATGCGCAGCAGATAGCGGGTGAGGGCGAGGCCGAGCAGCTGGGCGGAGACCAGCCCGACGTTGTCTTTGCTGGCGGGGCCCAGGGCCGGGGAGACCTGGGCGGCGAAGATCTCCCGCATGCGGCGTGCCGCCTGGTCGTTGGTGACGGCGGAGCGCAGAAGCAGCAGGAGCGCGTCGTCGGCGCCCTCGTGCTCCCAGCGGTGCAGGAAGTGCCGCACGAGGGCTTCGGCCCGTTCCTCTGCCGGGGTGGCGGACAGGTCGGGAAGGCGCAGGTCGATGTCGAGGGCGGCGTCGAAGAGCTGGGCCTTGCTGCCGTAGTAGCGCATGACCATGGAGGGGTCGATGCCCGCGTCGGCCGCGACGGCCCGGATTGTCGTGCGTTCGAAGCCCTGAGCGGCAAAGCGCTGGCGGGCGGCGTCGAGGATCGCTGTCCGGGTGCGGTCGGAGCGCCGGGGGCCGGGGGGAGCTTCTGTGCTGTCTGGTGTCATGCCAACAAATGTAGGCCATCGCTCGTTGACTTTCCATCCCTCTGGATGCGTTAATGTCAACGGAGGTTGGCCAACAAACGTTGGCATGAGGCGTCTTCCGTGGTGCAGCCCGTTGCGGTGCCGGGGCGGCAGCGGTCGGCGCCGGTCCCCCTCACACTGCGCGCTCGCGCGTCATGAACTCTGCGCTGCTGCTGCGCCGCGCCTCCATGGCGGCTGCATCCGCCATGGAGGCGTCCATCGCACCAGCGCACCTGTCCAGCGGGAAAGGACGCCTCTCATGAACCGAGGCCTCACAGAACAAGGTCACCAAGCGGTGCGTCACGGCGCAGTGCTGGCCGTCACATGCCTGGCTCTGGCAACCGTCGTCTCGGCGATGGCATCGCTGAATGTGGCCCTGCCCGACATCGCCCGTGAGACCCACGCGAGTCAGACGCAGCTGTCGTGGATCATCGACGCCTACAGTCTGGTCTTTGCCGCCCTTCTGCTGCTGGCGGCGACTCTGGGCGACCGGTTCGGCCGGCGCCGGGCCTTGCTGAGCGGCCTCGCTCTGTTCGCGGCCGGATCGGTCGCGGCCGCGTTCTCCTCGGAACCCGGGGTTCTCATCGCCCTGCGAGCTCTGCTGGGGGTGGCGGCTGCCTTTGTCATGCCCGCCACACTCTCGACCATCACCAGCACCTTTCCCCGTGAACAGAGGGCAAGTGCGGTCAGCATCTGGGCGGCCGTCGCGGGAGCGAGCGCCATACTGGGCCTGCTGGCTTCCGGCGCCGTGCTCGAAGCATGGTCCTGGCGATCTGTCTTCTGGGTGAACGTCGTTCTCGCGGTCGTGGCGTTCGTCGGCAGTTACGTCTTCGTGCCGGAGTCGGCCGAAGCGAACAAGCAGCGCATCGACACCGTCGGCGCCACGCTCACGGTCGTCGGTCTGGGAATTCTGGTCTACTCGGTCATCCAGGCGCCCGAGCAGGGCTGGGCGAGCGCCCGCACCCTGATCGGCATCACGGCGGGATTCCTCGTGCTCGCCGGTTTCGTCGTCTGGGAGCTGCGCCACCCCCGCCCTCTGCTGGATCCCCGGCTCTTCCGCAACAGGCCGTTCGCCGCCGGGACTTTGTCGATCACCTTGCAGTTCTTCGCGTTCTTCGGGTTCATCTTCGTCGTCATGCAGTACCTGCAGCTCGTGCGAGGCGACAGCGCGCTGATCGCCGCCCTGAGTGTGCTGCCCATGCCCGCCGCCATGATTCCGAGCGCCCGGCTGTCCCCGAAACTGGCAGCACGCGTCGGCGCTCGCCGTCCCTGGATCGCAGGGCTGACAGCCGTCGCCGTCGGTCTGAGCGTGCTCGCCGAGCTCGACAAGACGAGCTCCTACCGGCTCATCGTGACGGGGCTCATTCTCCTGGGCGCCGGTATGGGCCTGGCCATGACGCCCGCCACCGCGGCCATCACCGACGCCTTGCCCTCCCGCCTGCAAAACGTGGGCTCGGCGGTGAACGACCTGTCCCGTGAACTGGGCGGCGCCCTGGGAATCGCCGTCCTCGGCAGTGCGCTGAACGCCGGCTACCGCAACACTCTCGACACCGAGGGGCTCCCGGCCCACGTGGCTGAGGCAGTTCGCTCATCCCTCGCCGCAGCCAACATCGTCGGCGCCAGGACAGGCGACGCCGCCCTGGTCAATCAGGCCCGCGATGCCTTCGCCTCCGGTCTGCACCTCGCTCTCGTCACCGGAGCAGGAGCAGCCCTCCTGGGTGCGGCATCGGTCGCTTTCCTCCTGCGGCGCTCCCCCGGCACCCGTGACAGCGCCGACGGTTTCGACGGTGCCGCCACGGAGGGATGACCGGCTGCCGCCCTCCTCCCCCGCGCTGCCTGTGCCCGCCTCGTGCCGGCACAGGCAGCGTCGTGTTCTGCCCAGGCCGTGAGGGCGGGACGGCGCATTGCGGCTTCTGCACGTCGCGGTCCCCCTCGCGGCTGACCGCACTGCGGCAGCCGGGGACGCGCTGCCGGTGTGCCCCGGCCGGCGTTCCTTCGCCGAGCGCCCCGCCCCGGCCGCCGTGACGGCGTGTACGGCACTTCATCCGAGGGGAAGGGTGGTGTCGCGCAACGCGGTCAGGGCCGGGGCGTACATGCGGGCTTTGATGGTGCCGAGGGTGACCCCCGCCCTGCTCGCCTGCGACCGGGCCAGTGCGATGGCCGCCGTACGCACTTCGTTCTCGGCGACCGCCTGGTCGACGATGCCGGCGGCCACCGCGTCGGCTCCGCCGTAGCGGTGCGCGGTGAGCATGGCCCGGTGCGCGGTGTGCGGGCCCAGCCGTGCCTGGATGAGTGCGGACATGCCGGGGCTGAAGGGGATGTCGATGTCCGCCTCGGGCAGGCACCAGTATCCGCGGTCTGCGCGCATGATGCGGAAGTCGTGCGCGAGGGAGAACATCGCTCCGGCCGCGAAGGCATGTCCCTGCAGAGCCGCGACGGTGATCACCGGCAGGGACAGCATGCGCGCGAAGAGCTCCTGGACGCAGACGACGTAGCCGGGGTGCTCGTCCAGGTGGGCCAGCAGCCAGTCCAGGTCCAGGCCGTTGGAGTAGAACTTTCCCGTCGCGGTGGTCACCAGAGCGCGCGGGCCTGTCTCTTTCCCGACCTCGTCCAGTGCGGTGGCGACGGAGGCGAGCCAGTCGGGGTGGAAGCGGTTCTCGCCGTCTCCGAGGTCGAGAACGAAAACGTCGTCGTGACGATCGAGCGTGGGCATCTGGCTCCTTCGAGTGAGGCAGGATCGGGTGTGAGGGGCGAAGTTCGCCGGGGCGCTCTACCGGTTTCCCAGGCGTGCCGCTCGCAGCGAGGCTCGGGCGCGCCTGCTGTCACGAAGCCCTCGCGGCGCCGGCCCCGCCGTCTGCTCGCCTTCCCGTCCTTCACGGACGTGCCCTCGATCAGCAGCGTGGGTATGACGCCGGCTGAGGCCAGGAACCTGAGCCGGGTGCCTCAGCGGTCTTCTGCGGCCGGCCTCGGCCTCAGGGACGCCGGCGCAGAGGTGGTCCTCCGCCCACACGGTCAGGGCGGCCAGCGGGATGAGGAGGGCCTTACCGTGGGCGGAGAGCGCGTAGCGGGAACGTGAGGGCGTGTCCGGCGCGGCGGTTCGGGTCACGAGGCCGAGGGTGGTCATCTCCCGCAGGCGCCGGGTGAGCACGCCTTCGCTGAGAGCGGGGAGGCGCTCGCACACCTGGGCGGCATCGGCCGGGCCCCGGGCGAGGGCGGTGATGATCAGCCCGGTGCCGCGTCTGCCGAGCAGGGAGAAGGCCCGGGTGAGGGCCACCAGGGGTTCGGGGAGTTGCACAGGGTGGGGCTGGTGCGGCGGCTGAGGATACGGCAGCGTCATGGCCGGTTCCTTCCTGGTACGTCGCTGAGGGCAGCGGGGTGCGGCCCTCGCGCCGTACGTCGTGATGGCTGTCGGGCGGTCGGCGGTGGCTACGCAGCCGACTTCGCCGTGTCGCTGTGGGTGCCGCTGTTCGGCGTCTGTGCCTGGTCCGTGCCGGGCTTGCCGGTCCGGCGCAGCAGGAGGGTGACGACGACGGCCAGGACGGTGGTGGCTGCGCCGCTGAGGAGGGCGAGGTGCATGCCGGAGGCGAAGGCGTCGCGGGCCTCGCCGATCAGTGCCGGGTTGCTTGTGGCGTGTTGTGCGGGTCGCACGCCAGGACGCCGGCGGCGACGACCCGTTCGGTGCCGGCCATCGAGGTCCAGCCGTGCCAGAGGTCGTACGGATCACCGGATCCGGCGCTGAAGGCACCGTTGGTGGCGGCGCGGAGTCCGCCGACGCCCACGCCGAGGACTTTCTGCCGAGCCGAGGCCGGCCAGCTTCAGCGCGTCCCTGCGGGTCACGGCTGTCTGTGGAGGGTCGTCTGTGACGGTGTTCGTGGCCATTGCGTCTCTCCTGTCGCGCGGCCCCGGGCTGTGGCAGGAGCTTGGCGTGGGGCAGGGTGTTCGCGCACCACCCCGCCGCGAGATGTACCCGGGGTGTCCGAGCTGGCAGAATCGGCGTCGGGTTGCGGTGCCAGGCCGCAGGTCGGGAGCGTCGTGACGTCGGACATACCTACGCGGCCCCTGCTGGCCGTGAAGCAGGTGATCCCGCCGGCCCGGGTCGGCGCGGTCCCGCGTGAACGCCTGCAGCGTCAGTTGCGTCTGGCCGAGACCCGGCTGACCGCGGTGGTGGCACCCGCCGGCTGGGGCAAGACGAGCCTGCTCAGCGGCTGGGCGGCGGACCCCGAGGAGAAGCGCCGCATCGCGTGGGTCTCGCTCGACGAGAGCGACGACGAACCCGTCCGGTTCTGGAGCTACGTGCTCACCGCGCTGCACAACGCCGGCGACGCGATCAGCACGGGCCCGCTCCAGGCATTGGACGCGGCCGACGTCTCCCCGGTCGACCTCGCGCTGCCGAGGCTGCTGAACGAGCTCGCCGCATCCGAAGTGGCGCATGTGCTGGTCCTCGACGACTACCACCTGCTCACCGACCCGCGGATCCACGAGGCGGTCGAGTATCTCGTCTCCTACCTGCCCGCCTCGCTGCGGATCGTGATCGCCACGCGAACCGACCCGCCGCTGCCGATCGCGCGGCTACGGGCCCGCGGCGACCTGACCGAACTGCGCGCGGCACAGCTACGGTTCTCGCCCGACGAGGCGGCAGCCCTGGTGTCGGCGGTGTCGGGGCACGACCTCGACAAGACGGCGGCAGCAGCCATGTGGGAACGGACCGAGGGGTGGGCGGCAGGCCTGCAGCTGGCCGCCCTCGCACTGCGCGCGAACCCGGCGAAAGCCCACGCCGACGACCGGCACCTGCTGGACTACTTCGCGGCCGAGGTGCTGCCGGGCCTCGCACCGCGCCACCGCGACCTCCTCGTGCGGGCCGCGCCGCTCGAACGGCTCTCCGGCCCGCTGTGCGACGCCGCACTACAGGTGACCGGATCGGCCCAGGTACTGGCCGATCTCGTCAGGGCGGACCTGTTCGTGGCCGCCCTGGACGACGAACAGCAGTGGTACCGGTGCCATCACCTGCTGCGTGAGGTCCTGGCACACGAGGCCACCACGGACCCGCGAGAGGTCCTCGGCCACGCCGCGGCCTGGTTCACCGACCAGGACCGGATCGACGACGCGGTACGCCACCTGCTGCGCGCCGACCGCGACAACGACGCCGCCGAGCTGATGCTGCGCAACGCGGAGACCTGGTTCTTCCCCCGCGGGGCCGCCGCGACCTACCTGCAGTTCGGCGAGCAGCTGCCCCGCCGGGCGGTGAACCCGGCGCTGGCGTTCTCACTGGCCTACACGGCAGCGCTCTGCGGCGATCAGGAGCGTGTGAACCACTGGCTGGACGCCTGCGAGGCAGGTGACGCCCACAACACTGCCGTACCCGGCTGGCACAGCTTCCGCAGCGCCGTGCTCTGCGTGCGGGCGGGCTTCGGCATGCCGGATGCCCAGGCCGCTCTATCCGTCGCCATGGTGCAGCAGGCGCTGGACGAAGAAACCGAGGCAGGCACCGCCGGGCATCCGACTACTCGGGCGGCACTGGGGGCCATGCTGGCGCGCGACGGCCGCTTCGACGAGGCCGCGACCCTCCTGCTCGACCTGTGGTCGTCACCGACCCACCGCAAGGCGTGGCCGCCGTCGCTCATGCTTCAGGGCGCCGGCACACTGACGATCAGCCTCGCCGAAGCCGGCCGCGGCGAGGACTGCGACCGGGTCCTGCGCGAGGCCCGTCCGCTCGCCGACGCCGTCGAACGGGACGGACGGGAGACGAGCACGCCGGGGCTGGCCCCGCTGCGCATCGCCCAGGCCAGACGCAGCTACCAGAAAGCCGACATGGAGACGGCCGCCGTACTGCTGCGCCGCGCCGTCCCCCTCGCCGAACTGCACCCCCGGCCGACCGTACTGTTCCTCGGCCTGCTGTATCTCGCCGACGCCGAACTCGCCCTCGGGGACCGGCCGGCCGCCCGCGCCGCACTGGCGCGGGCCCGCGAGGTCGCGGACGAGGAGCCGGTGAGCGCCTACGCGGCTCGGCGCCTCGAGCAGGCCGAAACGCGGCTGGGCCGAGCCGGCACCCGCACCGCCGTACGCTCCGGTGCCCTCGCGGAGGAACTGACCGACCGCGAGCTGTCGATCCTGCGGGCACTGCAGGGACCGGCGACCCAGCGGGAGATCGGCGCAGCGCTGTTCCTGTCCATCAACACGGTCAAGGCGTACAACAAGAGCCTCTACCGCAAACTCGGCGTCGCGTCCCGCCACGACGCCGTCGCAGCTGCGCGCGATCTTGGCCTGATCTGAGGCCACCCGGAGTGTTCTTCCCGAGCGGGTGGTGCGCGGGCACCGGGGCCACAGGTTTCCGGACGGCATGACCCATACCCGTTTCGAGCCGAGATGTCGTCTTCACCTAAGTCGCCCGTTTATCGGATGATTCCTCGCGTGGGTGGATGAGGTACAGGCGGGGCCGTAGAGACCGTCGATGCCGGCGAGTCGTGAGATGTTGCGGATGGGATGGAAGGGGGCGTGATCCTGTCTCATCCCAGGATGCCCGGTCTTCGGGGGCGCAGCCCGTTCACCGTGCACGGCGGCGAGGAGGGCGATGTCCAGTGCCGTGACCGGGAAGGTCTGCCGGGAAGCTCGCGGCGTCCGGTGCGGCGCATCGCAAGGCGGAGCGTCGCCCGCGTACCGGATGCACTCGGGTGATGCGACAACGCGGCGAGGTGCCGTGCCGGGCGTCGCGAGCCGGCAAACCTTTCCGGTCACGGCACTAGCGGTAGTTGAGCTCGGCAAGCTCGGTGGCGAGCTTCCTGGGCATCGGGGTGTGCCCCAGCAGAGGCAGCGCGAGGTTGCGGACACCGCGGGCCACGGAGCTGCGCGTGGTGGCCACGCGGGTCATGCGGTGGGTGAAGGCGACCACACGCTGGGCCACGGGGCGGCGTTGCGCCTCATAGCCGTCGAGCCGGCCGGTGACGAACGCCTGGCCCAGGGCGTAGCCGTCTTGGATGCCGGTGTTCATCCCCTGCCCGCCGGCGGGGCTGTGCACATGGGCGGCGTCGCCGGCCAGCAGCAGACGGCCAGCGCGGTAGTGGTCGGCGACCCGGTGGTGCACCCGGAACCGTGACGACCATGCCATACCGGTGACCTTGGCCTGGCCGGGGGCGCGCTCGTCGAGCAGCTTCTGGACGAAGGCGAGGTCCGGTGCGGCGGGCGCGTCGTCCACGGTGGCGACGACCCGGTAGTGGCCGCCGGGAAGCGGGGCGACTACGGCGAGCCCCAAGGTGCCGAAGGTCAGCGAGACTTCGTCCGGTCCCGGGACCCAGTCCATCACCACGTCGGCGAGCACGAAGGACTCGGCATAGGCGTTGCCGGTGAAACCGATGCCCGCCCCCTCACGCACGGTGCTGTGCATGCCGTCGGCGCCGACGGCGTACGCGGCGCGCAGCGTCTCACCTGTGGTCATGGTGAGCGTCACGCCCTCCTCGTCCTGGACGACGGACGCGACCTCGTAGGGGCGGTGCACGTCCCCGCCGAGCGCCCGCAACCGGTCCAGCAGCACGCTCTCGGTCTCGTACTGCGGAACCATGAGCGTGTACGGGTGGGGCGTGGGCAGCTTGTCGAACGGCACGGTCAGCAGTCGGCGCGCGCCGTCGCGGACGGCGAACCGGGTGACCTTGACGCCCCGCGCGATCAGCTCCGCGGAGGCTCCCAGCTCGTCCAGGACCTCCAGCGTGCGGGCATGCACCACGGCGGCGCGCGACGTGTTGGCACCCTCCGCCAGCTTGTCCAGGACAACGAAGTCGATGCCTGCCGAAGCGAGTGTGACGGCGAGGGCGAGACCGGCCGGTCCGGCGCCGACGACGGCGACTTCGGTGCGGGCGGGAAGTGGGGTGGCGTTCATGGCGGAGCCTTCCGTTTCTGATCCGGGAAGTAGGTCAACAAGCGTTGGCCGACGCTCGTTGACAGGATGCTCGAATTCCCAGCGAGAGTCAACACGTGTTGGCCCACGCTCGTTGACGCGAAGGACCGGGGCCCCGCAGCGGCACTGGGACCGAGGGATGGCTGGTGGGCGCCGAGGTGCACGGGCTGCGGGCGGACCGCTCGCGCAACGGCCGGCAGAGCACACCGAGACGGAGTCCGGCGGCCGCCTCACAAGCCGCGGGACCCCGACGGCACTCGATCCGCCTGGGGCTTCATCCGTCTGCTGCCCAGCCCGCCCCGGAGGCTGGAAGGGGCCCGGCGCGTCCCGGTCCGGTCCGGCCGTGACTCCCCCTCGTAGCGTCATACCCGGCGGTTCGGAGCAGCTCCGTGCGTTCCTCCTCGCCGGTTCCGCCCCACACACCCGAGGTCTGTGCGGTGCCGAGGGCGTAGGACAGGCACTCGGAGCTCACCGGGCAGCGGGCGCAGACGCGTTTGGCGGCAGCGGCCTCCCGCAGCGCCGGCCCGATCGCGCTCACGGGGAAGAACAGCTCAGGGTCCTCGCCCACGCAGGCGGCGGCGCGCAACCACTCCATCTCACTCCACGGCATTGCTTTGCCTTCTTTGCTGTAGAACGCGTGGCACTGCGGCATTTCCCGGCCTTCACCGACCATCCGTTTCACGCTCACGGCGGCCATGAGGGGGGCTGTCGAGCTGTCGAGCCGATGCCCAGGCAGCCGGCTCCAGGGCGGCCCCGCGGGTCACGGCTGTCTCTCTGAAGGGGTCGTCCGGGACGGTGTTTCAGCCATTGCGTCCCTGTCGCGCGGCCCCGGTTCGTGGCAGGAGACTCGCGTCACACGGGGTGCTCGCGCACCACCCCGCCCCAAGATCTACCCGGGGTGCCCGCTGGCAGAATCGGCGCCGAGTTGCGGTGCCGATTCGCAGGGCCGGGAGTGACGTGACACGGACAGGCCTATGTGCTGGTCCTCGACGACTGCCACCTGCTCACCGACTCTCGGATCCACGAGGCGGTCCTACATCTGCCCGCATCGCGTGGTTCTCGCTCGACGAGAGCGACGACGAACCCGTCGCGACCTGACCAACTGCGCGGCGCAGCTGCAGTTCCCGCCCGGCGAAGGAGCCCCTCACCGCGCTGCACAACGCCGGCGACGCGATCAGCACGGGCCCGCTACAGGCGGGTCCCGCCGGCCCGGGCCAGATTCTGGAGCTACCTCTCCACCGCGAACTCAGCGTCGCCTCCCGGCGCGACGCCGTGACAACGGCACGCGAACCCGGCCTGATCTGATCCCACCCCGGGTGTCTTTGCCGCGCGGGTGGTGCGCGCGCCCACGGGCGACGGGTTTCCTGTACGGCATGGCCCCCACCCGCTACGAGCTGACCCTGCGCGCACCGATCGCCCGCACCCTGCTGGACGTGATCCGGACCAGGTTCGACCACGTGTCCACGCCTGGCGAGGACGGCACCGTGCTGATCGTCGAGAACATCGACCAGGCATCGGTGCGCGCCCTGCTGATCCTGCTCTGGGACACCGGCCAGGACGTACTGGCCTTCCAGGAGACAAGGGCCTGAGACGTCCACCGGCATGCGTGATGGCCTCGGCCGTGCGGCTGTCACCGGTTGACGTGCGGCACGACCTCGCTGTCGCCGCGGGTGGCGGACCGGTGCCGGAGGGCGGTCGGCCGGTTGCGACCGCAGCCGGCCTCGCCGGTGCGGTCGGCTGCGGCACAGGCTTGCGGTCCACGACACGCCAAGGCCTTTGTCATCTCCTTGCGCGAGTGCCTTCCGCGCCCGGACACAAGGTCCGCGGAGCGGGCATCACCGGCTGGCCCCTGCATCGTTGGCCCCCGGCCTCTGCGCGAAAGCGTGTCGCACCTTCCGGATCCAGGACTGCCGCTCACGCCGGGGACACCGCGCGCGAAGGACGGAAGACCCGGGGCCGGACCCGGTACGTCGGTCACCGCCACGGAAGCGATCAAGACACCCGGGTGAACCCCTCGCACAGCGACTCGCCCGGACGAACGCCCGTCCCCCTGAGGCTGGTTCTTCCGGTCGGCATCGTGGCCGCCGCCCTCGCCCCACGCAAGATGACCCGCTCGCTCACCGGCTGCGGGGTCTTCGGCCGCGGCGCAGTCGCGATGGACCAGGACGCGGCCTCGCTCGCTTCCTGGACCTCCGCCGGGCTGCTCTCCTGCACGGTGGTCGAACTGCCGGCGAAGACGATCAGGCGCAGAACGAGGAACCGCCCGATTCCGGCGAGCCCTGAAGCACCGAGATAGACGGCCTGCTCGCTCAGCGTCCCGGCCGACGGCTGTATGAGGTGCAGGACGAACATCGCCGCGCACGTCACTGTGTAGGCGGCCAAGGCCGACCCGGCGGACTGCCAGTGCCGGCGCCATCCGGCATGCCGCCCGGCCTTGAAGGTGAAGCGCGCGTGGAGTTCTGTGCACAGGATGGTGGAACCTGCGGTGACCAGTGCGTTCGCCGACGCCCAGGGCATCAGCGTGGCCAGCAGTGCCACGGCCGGCCCGGAAGCGAGTCCGACACCGCCGCCGCACAGGACGAACCGGGAGAAGGAGGTGAGCGGGCCGGGAGCGGCTGCGGTCGGGCGCACCTCGCCCAAGGCGGCTTCTGCCCGGCCGGTGCACTGCGCCTCGTACGCCGCACCGGGCTTCGAGGGGAGCAGCGACTTCATGGCGGTTGTCCTTCCGGCCGGGGGCACCCCGGTCTCCGGGCCGGGTGCGGAGCAGATTGCCAACAAGCGTTGGCCACCACTTGTTGACAGAATGCCCACCCCCGGCCGGAAAGTCAACACCGGTTGGCCTACACCTGTTGACAAAATGCGGAGGCCGGGGAACCCACTGCTCCGGCGCTCCGGCTGCACCCGGGGCTTCTTTCTTCGGCCGGCCGTGAGGCCCGTTCACCGCCCCGCTCTCGCCGCACCAACCGCCTCGGCCGCAGGGGCCGCAGGGGCCGCCGTCACGTCCGCCGGCGGACCTGCCGCACTCCGCGGGGACATGGGCATCGTTTACTCATGTGAGGGGCTTGGAGCCGCAAGGACGATGAGTACCTGAGAGGACCCGCACCTGAGGTGCGGCGCAGTTCTCTGACCTGAGTGGTCAAAGAGGCAGGCCGACCCTGTTCCTCTCGTCCCCCTCAATGAACAGGGAGCCCTCGTGGCCTCGATTCTCTACAGACTCGGGCGGCTGGCCTTCCGTCGCCGCAGGCTGGTAGCCCTCATCTGGGTGGCCCTCCTGGCGCTCGCCGGTTTCGCCGCGGCGTCCGCGCCGGCGGCCACCTCGTCGTCCTTCTCCGTTCCCGGCACGGAGGCCCAAAGGGCCTTCGACCTGCTGGAGGAGCGTTTCCCCGGTGGCAGTGCCGACGGTGCCACCGCCCGCATCGTCTTCAAGGCGCCCGACGGCGCGAAGATGACGGACGCCGGTTCCAGGGCCGAGGTCACCGGCGTGGTCGCCGCGCTGAAGTCCGGCTCCCGGCAGGTCGCCTCCGTCACCGACCCGTACACGACGCAGGCTGTGTCGAAGGACAGCTCGACGGCGTACGTGTCCGTCACCTACCGGGTCGGTTCCGTGGAACTCACCGACGGCACCCTCCACGCCCTGAAGAAGGCCGGCGCACAGGCCCGGCACGACGGGCTCACCGTCGAGATCGGCGGCGACGCGCTGCAGGCCACGCCGGAGACGGGTGCCGGGGAGATCATCGGCGTGGTGATCGCCGGGGTGGTCCTGGTCGTCACCTTCGGGTCGCTGATCGCCGCGGGTCTGCCGCTGCTCACCGCGCTCGTCGGCGTGGGTATCGGCATCTCCACGATCACGGGACTGGCCGCCGCCCTCGACCTGGGCACGACCACCTCGACGCTCGCCATGATGATCGGCCTCGCGGTCGGCATCGACTACGCGCTGTTCATCGTCTCCCGCTACCGCTCAGAACTCACCGAGGGACGCGAGAAGGAGGAGGCCGCCGGACGGGCCGCCGGCACTGCGGGCTCGGCCGTGGTCTTCGCCGGCCTGACCGTGGTCATCGCCCTGGTGGGCCTGGCCGTCGTCAACATCCCCCTGCTCACCAAGATGGGTGTCGCCGCGGCCGGCACCGTCGTCATCGCGGTGCTCATCGCTCTCACCCTGATTCCGGCCCTGCTGGGCTTCGCCGGTGACCGAGTCCTCGGCCGCAAGGCCCGCCGGGGCAGGGCCGTCGCGCACAAGCCGAACATGGGCGCCCGCTGGGCGCGTCTGGTGCTCCGCCACCCGGTCGCCGTCCTGCTCATCGGCGTCGTCGGCCTCGGCGCAGTCGCCCTACCGGCCGCCTCGCTGGAGGTCGGCCTGCCCGACGACGGCTCGCAGCCCGTCAACACCACCCAGCGCAAGGCCTACGACCTGCTCTCCGACGGCTTCGGCCCCGGCTTCAACGGACCGCTGACGGTCGTCGTCGACGGCGACGAAACCGAGGCCGACCGGGCGATCACGCTCATCCGGAGTCTCCACGGCACGGCCGCCGTCACCGAACCCACCCTCAACAAGGCCGGCGACACAGCCATGATCACGGTCATCCCGAAGGACCGGCCGTCCTCACTGGCCACCGAGGACCTGGTCCACGAGATCCGGGACAAGACCAGCGACCACGTCTACGTCACCGGCGCGACCGCGCTGAACACCGACTTCTCGCAGAAGATGAGCGACGCACTGCTGCCCTATCTCGCGCTGGTCGTCGGCCTCGCCTTCCTCCTGCTGATGGTGGTGTTCCGCTCACTGCTCGTGCCGCTCAAGGCAGCGCTCGGCTTCCTGCTCTCGGTCGTCGCCGCGCTCGGCGCCGTCGTGGCCGTCTTCCAGTGGGGCTGGCTCGGCTCGCTGTTCGGCGTCGAGCAGACCGGCCCGGTCATGTCGATGATGCCGATCTTCATGATCGGCGTGGTCTTCGGCCTCGCCATGGACTACGAAGTCTTCCTGGTCACGCGGATGCGAGAAGCCTTCGTCCACGGCCAGCAGCCCCAGAACGCCATCGTCACCGGCTTCCGTCACAGCGCCCGCGTGGTGATCGCGGCGGCGGTCATCATGATCGCGGTCTTCGCGGGCTTCATCGGTTCCAGCGAGCAGATGATCAAGATGATCGGCTTCGGACTCGCGATCGCGGTGTTCTTCGACGCCTTCGTGGTCCGCATGACGATCGTTCCGGCCGTGCTGGCTCTGCTGGGCCGGCGGGCCTGGTGGCTGCCGCGCCGGCTGGAGCGGAGTCTGCCCAACGTCGATGTGGAGGGCGAGCAGCTCGACAAGGAACTGTCCCAGAGCCCGGGCGGTTCGGACGAGGACCGCGGACTGATCCCCGTCTGAACCAGGGACGATCCGAAAGGATTCGGGGCTCTGTGCGGGGCGGTCGGCGTCGCCGCACACGCCCGGGCATCACCTGCTCGCGGCGCGCCCCGGAAGGCGGCGGCCCGTGGGGACGAGACCGCCGCTGGAAAGGATGGCCGTGCTGTCGCTGCAGACAGCACGGCCATCACCCACTGGCTTTCGAAATGCCGCAGCGCTCAGTGACCGGGCCAGGAGTCCTGCCGAGGAGGAGCACAGCGGGCCATGGACGCAGCCCAGCGGGAGGGCCGGCGCGGCGCAGCAGGACGGCGGACCCCTCCGTGCCGCGTTGCGGTGGCTGCGCCTGGCCCAGGCGATGCACAGCGGAGCCGCCCCGGCGTGCTCGCTCCCGCCCGTCGCGCTCGACGGCGTCGGCGAGCGGACGGACCTCGCGCATGACCCGGGTCGCACCTGCCCGCGGCCGGCTTCGACGAGGGGTGACCGTCGGCGTGCCGGAGCGCCCTGCCGCATCAGCGACGGCGGCCACGCCTTGCGCTGGCGCGGGCGACGACCGCAGATCGCGAAGCGGCCCGGGCCGGCATAGCCCCCGGCACCGCCCGTACGGCCGGATGCCCGGCGGAACCGCTGCGGTCTCCTCGTCCAGCGCCTGCTGCATCACCACGACGGACTGCGCGTCCTCGGCCTCCGGCACGCCGAAACCCGCAGGCACACAGAGCACAGCGCTGCGCCAAGCGGTGCCGGCCGGAGACGGCGGTACAGCGGGCGTCCCCCGCCTCGCAGACGTCCCATCGGTGGTGGGCCGGCTCCCGATCGCCCCAGCGCACCGCTGTGCAGGCCGGTGAGTACGCCGGCGCGGGGCCCACCGCCCGGCCGGGCAGCCGCTCGCCGAACTGCACGTACTCGCGGCGGCCACGGTGTCACCGCTGACCAAGGCGACGTCTGCCTGCCCGGAGGCAGCTCGTCCTCGGGGTGGAGGCAGGCCGCAGTCGTGACGGCGCCCGAGGGCGAGCCGTCCAGGCACCGCTTCCTCGCGTGCCTGGCCCTCGTGCGTTGCGTCAGATCAAGCTCTTCAGGAGTTCTTCGACCGCGTCGACAAGGACATCGCCCTCGGTGCCCGGACGTCGGACCATTCCGAGTTCCACGTCGGGCAGTTCGGGCAAACCGCGCACCGCCATGCCGGAGTCGACCTGGGCGGGAAAAAGGGCCGCAGCGCCCAGCCCGGCGCGAACCGCGCTCTGCACGCCGGCCAGGCCGGTGCTCTCAAAGGCGATACGCCAGTCGCGTCCGCTGTCTTTCAGAGCGTCGAGTACCGGCATGCGCCAGCGGCACGGCTGGGAGAACAGCACGAGCGGCAGCGGGTCCAGGCTGAGGTCCACCTCAGGCCCGGCGGCCCAGACGAGGGGCAGCCGCACGGTCCAGCGCGGAGGTTCGGGCAGATACGCCGGGTCACACAGCGCCAGGTGAATGCGGCTGGTCGTGAAGGCCCTCCTCATTGCCGGGCCGGGCGCGCTGACCAGTTCCAGCGTCGCCTGCGGATGCATCCGGCCGAAGTCGGCCAAGGCCTGTGCGAACGGAGCGGCGGCGAGGTCCTCGATCAGACCTACGCCGCAGTGCCCGGCCACGGTCTCCCCGGTGGCCGTCATAGCCTGTGCCGACAGGGTAAGGATGCGTTCCGCGTACGGCAGCAGAGCCTCCCCGGCTCTGGTCAGCGACACACCTGTCGCAGACCGGTGCAGCAGCGGTTGACCGACGGCGCGTTCGAGTTTCCTCAGCTGTCCGCTGAGCGCCGGCTGGCTGTGCCCCAGCACGTTCGCAGCCCTGCTGATGCTCCCCGAACGGACGCAGCTGACAAAGGCCCGCAGGAGCGATGTCTCAAGATCCGGCCCCATAAGCACAGGTTATATCCGCCCTATGAAAGTTGCCGGTTCCTTGAACCTGGCGACGGACCGTACTGTCCGAAACATGCGCTACCTACACGTTGACGTCTTCAGCAGCCGGCCGTACAGCGGCAACAGCCTGGCGGTGTTCCCCGACTCCGCACAGCTCAGCGCGGAGCAGATGGCGCGCATCACCCAGGAGATGCGCCACTTCGAGTCGGTCTTCCTGGCCCGGGACCCCACCGGTGACCGGAGCCGGCATGCGCGCGTCTTCGACCTTGCCGGGGAACTCGACTTCGCCGGCCACCCCCTCATCGGCGCGGCATGCGTCCTGCACGCGCTGCACGGTGGCGATGAGACCGAGACCTGGCCCCTGAAGCTCAAGGCCCGAGCGGTCGACGTCACCACCCGACGCCGAGCAGCGGGCCGCTACAGCGCCGTTCTCGACCAGGGCCCCGCCGCATTCCTCGGCCGCCCCGACATCGCCGAGCTGGCCGCCTGGTTCTCCTTGGACACCGACGACCTGGATCCGGACCTTCCTGCGGAAGTGCTCTCCACAGGACTTCGGTACCTCATGGTTCCTGTGCGGGGCGACGCGCTGGAACGCGCCCGGATCGCCCAGGACCTCGAAGCTCCCCTCGCCGCGCAGGGCGCACAGTTCGCCTACCTGCTCGACGCCACCACGATGGAAGGACGTCACTGGAACAACGACGGCGTCCTGGAGGACGTGGCCACCGGTTCCGGCGCCGGTTGCGCCGCCGCCTACCTGCGCCGACACAGCCGGATCGGCGACGGGGAGAGCGTCACCCTGCACCAGGGGCGCTTCACCGGCCGCGCCAGCCAGATGACGATCAGCGCACACGGCGAAGGACAGGACATCCGCTCCGTCACGGTGGGCGGCGAAGTGGCGTTCGTCGCTGAAGGGCATCTGAGGGAGCTGCCCGCATGAGCCCCTCCGCACTGCCCCACGCCGGCCCTGCCGCCATCCGGGCCGCAGTCGGATACGAAGACGTCCTGGAACCGGTGGCCCTGGCGCTTGCCGACTACAGCCGGGGCATGGGCGACTCTCCGGTGGTGGTCTTCGCACCCGCCGGGCGGGACGGCGACGTTCACGTGAAGTCGGCCTGGCTGCCCGGGCGCCCCGTGTTCACCGTGAAGGTGGCGACATGGTTCCTCGAGCGATCCCGGCGCGGCGGTACACCGGCATCCGGGATCATCGCCGTCTTCGACGCCCAGACCGGTGATCTGCGGATGCTGCTGGAGGACGAGCACCACATCTCCGACATCCGTACCGCTGCTGCCGGCGCCCTTGCCGCACGTACCCTGGCCCGACCGGATTCTGCCGTGCTCGCCGTCCTGGGCACCGGTGTCCAGGCTTATTTGCAGATCCTGGCGGCCGCCCATGAACTCCCCCTGCGGGAGGTACGCGTGTGGGGGCGCAACCCCGACCATGTGCTGCGCCTGACAGCCGCTGTCATGGCCCGCCACCCTGAACTGCACGTGAGGGCCGCGACCGATGTCCGAGGGGCCTGTCAAGGGGCCGACGTCCTGGTCACCGCAACCGCCAGCACCAAACCGCTGGTCGAAAGCGCGTGGCTCACGCCAGGCATGCACATCACCGCAGTCGGTGCCGACGATCCTTCCAAGGCCGAACTGTCTCGCGGCTGCCTGCTGAAAGCCGATCGGATCGTCGTCGACAGCCGTGAACTGGCCGGCATCCACGGGGACCTGGCGCGAGCAGGAATGGACACCGCGGAGCATGCAGAGCTCGGAGAGGTCCTGGCACGGACCGCACCCGGCCGATCGGACAACGCCGAGATCACTGTCTGCAAACTCATCGGCCTCGGGGTGCAGGACCTCGCCGCAGCCGAGGTCACCCTCAGGTACCTCGGCGACGGCGCCCCCTCACGCAAAAGGCCACCAGCGAGTGCAAAGGATGTGGGCGGCGCGCGATAGGAGAACCAACGGACCTGCAAGGCCAGGTCGGTGCATCGCCGGTTTCCCCCGGAGTATGTCCAGCAGCGGGAGCGACTGCTTGACGTCGTTGCGATTTCCGTCGGTCGGCGACAGCGACAGCGGGATGTCGGGGTGCCGGTGACGACGGGCTGCTTGCGGCCCCGTGCGCGGCCGATCGGGCTGGGCACGCTTTGGGTCCGCACCGGACGGCCCGGACACGACAGAAGCCGATCACCAGGTGGATGCCGATATGCAGCATGAAAAGGATCCCGCGCAGCGTGCCGGTCCGGCACCCGCAGTCTGCCTTCCACCGACTTCGGTGCCGGCCAGGGCAGCAACGGCTCGATCGGCGACCGCAGTTCCACGATCCAAGGACGCGACTACTCACTACCAGAGCAACGACCATCCACGCCGAAAGCCACATGATCAACGGCTTCTGGGGATGCTCTGGACGAAGGGTGCCGGCGTCTCCTCCATCCCCAGGGTGGCGCGCAGTGCCTCCCTGGCCTTCACCCGGTCCGCGGCCGGGCAGGCACGGCGGTGTTGTCTGCCCCCGCTCCGGCAGCCGCGCCGCGAACACCTCGGCTTCCTCGAATCAATCGCCTCCGAGAGCCCGAGTCCTGCCAGCCACGCGCCGTACGTCCCGTCGGGATGGTTGGCCATGCTGGCGATCTCCAGCTTCCTGTCCGCGCCGCACTGAGTGGACGTTAAGTCCGGTCTTCCCGGTTCGTGGTCGCTCGATCGTGGTACTGATGGCTGCGCGGGCCACGTAGTGGGCATGTCCATGCCGAGATGCAGGCATGGGGCGAAAGCCGTACCCCAGCGACTTATCGGACGTGCAGTGGGCGTTGATTGAGCCGATGATCACGGCCTGGAAGCAGGCGAGGGTGGCGCGGTCAGCGACCGGTGATCCCGGGGCCTGCGATCTGCGGGAGGTCGTGAACGCGATCTTCTATCAGAACCGGACGGGCTGTCAGTGGCGCTACCTGCCCCATGACCTTCCCGCCTGGTCGGCGGTGTTCCACTACTTCACGCTGTGGCGCCAGGACGGCCTTGACCAGCGGATCCAGGAACTCCTGCGCTGCCAGGTGAGGGAGAGAGCCCGGCGATTGGAGGACCCGTCCCTCGTGATCATCGACACCCAGTCCGTGCGCGCGGCCGCGGGTGTCCCCAAGACCCCGACGGGGCTGGACGCCAACAAGAAGGTCTCGGGCCGCAAGCGGGGACCGGCCGTCGACGTGCTGGGGCTGATCACCGGCGTCGTCGTGCTGGCCGCATCCGCCCACGACAACACCGCCGGCAGGCCCGCGAGTACGATCACCGGCCCGACACCTCCACCTCGCGCGTCTACTGGGCCTCCATCGCGAACATGACCCGCCGCCTCACCACACCCGCTCTGTCCTGGCGCGACACCCTCGGGCTGGCCGCGTGAACGTCATCGAGCTCCTGGCCGACCTCCAGGCCCAGCACCGCGAGACCGCGGCCCGGGCCGGCGAACCGCGCGACCAGATACAGCACTTGACCGGTCAAGAGTTCCGAGCCCGTGAGCTGCACGAACTCCTCGGCATGCCCACCGACGAGGCATCCGTCAACATCACCCGCAGCCGCCTCGGACGCCTCACCCGACAAGGCTTCCTCACCCAACCCGGACGAGGCCGCTACCAGAAAGGGACTTAACGTCCACTGAGATGGTCGGGGCTTCGCGAGCAGGCCGGTAGAGCACATGCCGACGCAAGACGTGCCCGGGTGGAAGTGAGCTGCCCCGAGTTTCGTGGAGTCCGGCGATCTTGTTTCAGGCGGACTGCGGGGTGGCCTCCTGCTGTCGCCACCAGTCGCGTTCGTACTCGGCGGGCGGTACGTAGTCGAGGGCGGAGTGGAGCCGTTCCTCGTTGTACCAGGCGACCCACTGGAAGATCGCCCGCTCGAGCTGGTCGACGTCCCTCCAGGGGCCCTGCATCTCGATCAGCTCGGCCTTGAAGGTGCCGTTCAGGGCCTCGGCCATCGCGTTGTCATAGCTGTCCGCGACCGAGCCGACCGAGGCCGAAGCCCCGACGTCGGACAGCCTCCCGGTATAGCGAATTGATACGTATTGCGCCCCGCGGTCGCTGTGATGAATGAGGCCGGAGTCCTTCTTGATCTTCCGTCTCCACAACGCCATCTCCAGTGCGTCCAACGGCAGTTCGGTTCGCATGTGGTTCGCGACCTGCCAGCCGACGATCGTCCGGGAGAAGACGTCCAGGACGAACGCCACATACACCCAGCCCGTCCAGGTGCGGACATAGGTCATGTCGGCCACCCAGAGCTGGTCGGGTCGGCTCGCGGTGAAGTCACGGTCGACCAGGTCCGGCGGCCTGGGTGCCGCCGGCTCCGGCACGGTGGTGCGGCGCCGCTGGCCGCGGATGACGCCTTCGAGGCCCAGTTCGGCCATCAGCCGCTCGACGGTGCAGCGGGCCACGTGGACGCCCCTGCGCCGCAGCGCGCGGGTGATCCGGCGGACGCCATAGGTGCCGCCGGACTCGGTATGGACCTGTTCGATCAGCGGCATGAGCTGCTCGTCCCGCAGTCGGCGGGCCGACTTCGGCCGCTTCTTGCGCGCGTAGTACGCCGACTCGGACAGCCCCAGCACCCGGCCGGCGAACCCGACCCCGAGGCCCTTGTCCCTGAGGTGCTCGATCACCTGGTCGGCCTCGTCCGGGGACGGTCGAGTTCCGCCGCAAAAAACGCGCTCGCGGCCTTCAGAATCTCGTTCGCCCGCCTCAACTCCGCGTTCTCCCGGCGGAGTTGTTTCAGCTCGTCCCGCTCTGCGGTGGTCAGCCGGTCGTCGCGTTCCCCGGTGTCCGCCTCGGCTTGGCGGACCCAGCCGCGCAGGGCCTCCTTGTGGATGCCCAGGTCCTTCGCGACATGCGCGATCGGACGGCCGGTGGTGCGGACCTCGCGGACGGCACGCTCGCGGAGCTCGTCGGGGTATTTACGTGGTGCTGGCACTGCTCGTGGTTCTCCTTCGGGCCAGGATCATAAGCCTGGCTTCAGGGACTCCACGAAACGGGGGTCAGCTCAAAGCCGTGGATGGTCGAAATCCTCGCGTGGGTCGTGTGTCATGCCCAAGCGTTGCATGACCGCCCGGGAGCGTCGGTTGCCCGCAACGGTGAAGGAGACGATCTCCGGTAGGTCCAGCACGTCGAAACCGAAGCGGACGGCCGCTCTTGCTCCTTCGGTGGCGTAACCACCTCTCGATTCCCGCAGATATCCGGTCAGCTAAAGCATCGCTGACCTTTCGCTCCAAGAGGCCTGGAAGATACTCCACGACCTCAGCGTCAGCGTTCATACGAGCGAACGGCTCCACATCAGACGGCTTCCAAGGGCGAAGCACGAGACGGGCCGTGCGCAGTTCAACCGGTGGAGACAAGGTCACCGGAACCTCCATCCCAACGGCACTCGAACAGACCTGCCGGGCCCTGACTGACGCGCCCTCAGAGACGGGCTCGAAGGTCCTGCTCCTGAGTACTCGAGCTGTGCAGGCTCTGGTGCGGCAGCGAGGTGGCGGCTGTGGACATCGGCTCTGCGAGCTTCGCCGCCGCATCGACCCGCCTCCCAGCCATGCGGCATCCAAGGCAGTCCGGGTGCCCCTGCCTGGCGCCGAGATCCTTCACCCGCCAGTCCCACTGGTCGGCTGGGCGGGGACCGCTGGGCTTCCCCCAGCCCGCCAGGTGGAGAAGCCAGGTGATGACCGCCGCCAGGGCGATCACGGCGATACCGGAGATCACCAACGCCACGGAAACAGCGATCATTCCGAGACCTGCGACACAGAAGCCGGCCAGTGCGACGGCTGTCCCAGTCCAGCCGGCCACCGTATGCCCCAGGTCCACGTTTTCGTGTGCGCTCATTTTTCTCTCCCTTCAAAGGATTCAGCGAGTTCTGTTGACGTGACACTGCACACCAAAGGGATCGCATCGGCCGGACACTGCTTTCCTGAAATTCGGCCTGGCGACGTGATGCGATGTCGCTCAGAAATCTCCGGGTCTCGTGAACAGCGGTTGTGGAATGACGGACGAACCGGTGGCAGGGGTCCGAAGAGGACGCCGTCGATCCACTGCTTTGCTCCAGGTGCTCTCGACGAGGTGGCCCTCACGCCGTAAGCCCCCGCGCTGCACCAGTTCGGCCGGGTGGAGATTGCGCCTGTCCCAGTCGGCCGAGACGCGGTCGGTGGCGGGGACCCCCGGCCGAGAACGTGGCCGCCCACTGCTGGGCATCCTCCCGCAGCAGCGGCGAATCCCAGGGCTGATACCGGCTCACCTCCGGCTCGGATCGATACACAGACAGGGCCGCAGCGTCTTGTGGCACGAACCTCCGGAGCAGCAGCCTCGCCGTCTCCATGCCCTCACGCCGTTTCACCAGTCCGCCCTGGCCTGGTCGCGTCGGGCACAACGGGCTTCCTCGGAGGCGTTCGCGGGGAGATGGTCCTGCGCCCACACCGTCAGGGCGGCCAGGGGAATGAGGAGCGCCTTGCCGTGGGAGGCGAGCGTGTAGCAGGTACTTGTAGGTGTGCCCGGGTAGGTGGTTCGGGCCACCAGGCCGAGGGCGGTCATCTCCCGAAGGCGCCGGGTGAGCAGGCCGTCACTGAAGCCGGGGACGCGCTCGCGCATCAGGTGGAGGTCGGCCGGGCCCTTGGCCAGGGCCGCGACGATGAGACCGGTGCCGCGTGTGCCGAGGAGAGCGAAGGCGCGGGTGAGGGCTTCCAGGGGGCTCCGGCAATCGGGGAGGGCCGGGTTGGTGCGCCGTCTGAGCGCGCAGCAAAGTCATGTCAGTTTCCTTACCGGGTACGGCGCGAGGGACGAATCGTGGTCGCTCGCGCCGCACGTCGTGGTAGATGTGCCCGACAGTCGGCTGGTGGTTACGCCGTCGCCTGCGCCGCTTCCCGGTCCGTGCCGTCGGTCTGCGTCTCTGCCTGGTCCGTGCCGGGCTTGCCGGTCCGGCGCAGCAGGAGGGTGACGACGACGACGGCCAGGACGGTGGTGGCTGCGCCGCTGAGGAGGGCGAGGTGCATGCCGGAGGCGAAGGCGTCGCGGGCCTCGTCGATCAGTGCCGGGTTGCCGGTGGCGTGGCCTATGTGGTTGGCGGCTGCGAGGGAGGAGCGTGCCGCGTGGGCGATCGGGGCGGGGAGCCCGTCGGTGTCGAGGGAGTCGCGGTACTGGGCGCTCATGAGGCTGCCGAGGACGGCGATGCCCAGGGCTCCGCCGAGTTCGCGGGACAGGTCGTTCACGGCGGATCCCACGTTCTGCAGGCGGGGCGGCAGGGCGTCGGTGATGGCGGCGGTGGCCGGCGTGGTGGCCAGGCCCATGCCCGCGCCGAGCGGCACGAGCCCGCCCACGATCAGCCAGTACGAGCTGCCGGCGTCGAGTTGGGCCAGCACGGCCAGGCCGGTGGTGACCAGGATGAGGCCGACGGCCCAGGGGGCGCGGATGCCCCGCCGGGCGACCAGGAGCGGGCTGAGGCGGGCGCTGGGGATCATCGCCGCGGACATCGGCAGCACGCTCACCGCGGCCATCAGAGCGCTGTCGCCGCGCACCAGCTGGAGGTACTGCATGGTGACGAAGATGAACCCGAAGAACGCGAAGAACTGCAGTGTGGTCGAGATCGATCCGGCCGCGAACAGCTTGTTGCGGAACAGCCGCGGGTCGAGCAGGGGGTGAGGGTGCTTCAGCTCCCAGGCGACGAAGGCGACCAGGACGGCGAGCCCGATGGCTATGCCGGCCAGGGTGCGTGTGCTGCCCCAGCCGTGCTCGGGTGCCTCGATGACCGAGTAGACCAGCACCCCGAGTCCGGCCACGGTGAGAGCCGCTCCGACCACGTCCACCCGGTGTTTGCCCGGCTGCGCGGACTCCGGGACGAAGAGGTGGGTGCCGATGAACGCCACTCCGGCCATCACCGTGTTCAGCCAGAACACCGATCGCCACGACCACACCTCCAGCAGCGCGCCCGAGGCGAACAGTCCCAGCGCGGCGCTGGCGCCGGCGACCGCCGCCCAGATGCTGATGGCGCGCGCCTGCTGGTCGCGGGGGAACGTGCTGGTGATCGTGGACAGCGTGGCGGGCATGACGAACGCGGCGGCCACGCCGAGCAGGGCGCGCAAGGTGATCAGGACGCCCGGTTCGTCCGTGAAGGTCGCGGCGAGCGATATCACGGCGAACAGTCCGATGCCGCCGAGCAGGGCCTTGCGACGGCCGAAGCGGTCGCCGAGGGTCGCGGCGAACAGCAGCAGCGAGGCGAAGATCAGGCTGTAGGAGTCGATGATCCACGACAGCTGGGTCTGGTTGGCGTGCGTCTCGCGGGCGACGTCGGGCAATGCCACGCTCAGCGATGCCATCGCCGATACGACGGTCGCCAGGGCCAGGCAGGTCACGGCCAGAACGGCACCGGGGCGCAGTGCGCGCACCGGTCCTGCGGCCGGGCCCGTGACGGGTGAGGCGGGCATGGGGGATCTCCTTTGGACGAAGAAACTGGTGGACGGGCGGCGCTTCGGACCCGCCGCCCGGGCAGAGGTCAGCAGGTCACGACGTCGTCGAGGCTGCGGCGCGGGCTGAGGCCCGGCGTGCGCCCGGGGTGACCGATCCGGAAGGACAGCAGGCCGCTCGAGGCGGGGCGGCCGAGCAGGGCGGCCCAGCGTGCGGAGAAGACATCGGGGTTGCCGGCCGCGGCGTCGCGGTCGATGCGTTCGGTGATCTGGTTCATGTGGTGCAGTCCGAGGCCGAGAGCGGTCGCGGTCAGGTGCATCCGGGCCAGCAGCCGTCCGCCGTTGACCTGCGCGGTTCGGTCGGTGACGTCGTCGACGGTGATGACGCCGTACGCGGCGGCGGTCACGGTGTGCACCTCACGGGTGGCCTTGACCCAGTAGGCGTCGCCGTCCTTGCGGGACTGCGCCGGCAGGAGTTTCGCCGCGAACAGGGTCAGCCCGCCGAGTCCCTGGCCGTCGAGGGTGAGCCCGTCGCGGTGCTTGTCGATGGTGCTGCGCGCGCTGCGGAACCAGGTGAAGGCTTCTCTCGACTGGGCGGAGTCCGCGGTGATCGCCTCGGTGGCCTCCACGTAGAGCCGGCCCAACTGCTGACGCACCGTCTCGTCGCTGATCCACAGCACGCTCGCTCCGTCGACGCGGGAACTCTGCTCGGTGAAACCGCTCAGGTCCACGGGCGTGGACGTGTACGGGCCGCGGTTGGTGTGCCGGTGCGGGATCGCGGCGGCCAGGTCGCGGTCCCGCCCTCTGCCGCCGCCGCTCAGGGCGATCCGGGCGACCAGGTCCGAGGCGACGCCGTCCGGGAAGAGGGTCACCTGCGCGGTCAAGGCGGCCGATCCGGCGGCGATCACCATGTTCTCGACGGCGCAGCCGAGTCCGGCGAAGTGTTCACGGCCGCTCGCGTCGTTGAGGGGCATCCGCCGGCTGGGGTCGGAGTGGACGTCGATGACGTTGCCGTTGACTCTCATGCGCCAGGGCTGGGTGTTGTGCGGATTGCACGCCAGGACGCCGGCCGCGACCACCCGCTCGACGCCGGAAATCGAACTCCAGTCGTGCCAGAGGTCGTACGGATCACCGGATCCGGCGCTGAAGGCGCCGTTGGTGACGGCCCGGACTCCGCCGACGCCCACGCCGAAGGCGGCTACCGAGCCGATGCCGAGGCCGGCCAGCTTCAGCGCGTCCCTGCGGGTCACGGCTATCTCTGGAGGATCGTCTGTGACGGTGTTCGTGGCCATTGCGTCTCTCCTGTCGCCCGGCCCCGGCTGGTGGCAGGAGACTCGCGCCGGACAGGGTGCTCGCGCACCACCCCGCCGCGAGATGTACCCGGGGTGGTGGAACTCTGCGTAGGAGTTGCCGGTGAACTCGAGGTTGGACAGCTGGCCGACCGGCACAGCCAGCAGCAGCCGGGAGCCGTCCCCGACGGCGAATCGGATGACCTCGGAGCCGTGCGCGATCAGCTCATCCGAGACTCCGAGTTCGCCCAGGGCCTCCAGGGTGCCGGCGGGCACGACGGCCGGCAGCTCGGTGGTGTTCATGGCGGAGTCTTCCGTTCTGGTCCGGAGAACAGATCAACGCACGTTGGCCAACATTCGTAGGCCAACGTGCGTTGACATAATGCGCAGACCCCCTCCGGAAAGTCAACAGGCGTCGGCCTACAATCGTTGGCACGGCACACCGAGACCCCGAGACCAGCCCCGCCAAGCGCTTCGACCCCACCAGGGCCGGGCCGCGATCCTGCGCGACCAGCGAGGGCGCAAGCCCGGATCCGGTCCCCTGCCCGCACAGGCGCGGGAGCACCTGGACGTACACCAGGTGATCGCCGCGACCCGCGAGTACCGCGGACTTCAGCGGGTCCTGGGGCTCGTCCTGGAGTTCGAGGTCGACGACCCGGCCGTTACCGCGCTGCTGACCGGGCCCGCGACACAGACCTGGGCCTCCCTGCAGATCACCTGGTCGGCCAGTCCGCCACCGGCAACCGGCCGCGCGGACGTGCTGCCCCGCACCCGCTGCCTGATCGGTGGCAACCGTTTCGAGGCCGCGCCGCGCGATGCCGACGCCAGTGACGTCGACCGGGGGATGCTGCGTGTAGGCCTGGGAGACCGGTTCACGGTCGTGCCCGTCGACCCGGACGGCGGAGCGCTGCTGTCTCGTCAGTTCGCCGACAACGTCACCCGTTCACGCGTGGTGGACGGCAGCAGGCTGAAGAAGCGCAGTGCGGCAAGTGCGGACCGGTTCTCTCTGCCCGCACTGCGGTCGGCGGGTCTGTCGGTCGCGCGCAGCGGCCGAGCGACCGAGCTCATCAAGGCGTTCGACCGGGCCGCCGAGGCCAACTCCGCAGCTTACGACCAGAACGGCAACCCACGGTCCGCCACCTTGGACCTGTATGCGGACGACCTCGTGCGAGGCCATCGCTGGGACGTCCGCGACCTCGCAGACCCCTCATGGCGGTCTCTGATGGCGCGCGAGGGCGTCTACGTTTTCGAGCGTGACGGACAGTCGGTGAGCACGGCCGAAGAAGGGCAGGTCACCCTGGCGCCCAGCACGTCCGGGGATACTGACGACACCGATCTGTATCTGGGCGAGTCGCTGATGCGCCGGGCCGGCTGGAGCCTGGCCGTCGACCGCATCGGCCGGGCCCTTCAGCCCGATGGGACGCTCGCCGACCCCGAGCCGGTCAAGGACGAGGACTTCCCCTTCACCACGCGGTTCACTGTGCCGCCGGGCAGCCTGCCCCGGCTCCGCTTTGGCCATGCGTACACCTTCCGTGCCCGTGCGGTGGACCTCGCGGGCGACAGCGTGTCGTTCACACAGCAGGACCTTTTCCCGAACGAAACAGGGTTGCGAACGCCTGAAGTCACCTACCGTCGCTTCGATCCGGTGCCGCCGCCCCATGTGCTGCTGCGCAAGCCGCAGACAGTCGGTGAATCGGTGAACAGGATGGTGATCCGCAGCGAGAACGCGGGCGGCTCCACAGCCGAGTCCCACAGGCATGTCCTCCCCCCGCGTACCTCGCAGGCGATCGCCGAGCAGCACGGCATGCTCGACGCCGACGCGAGCGGTCATCCCATGAGAACCGACCTCTACCAGCTGCTTGCCACCCGGGACGCGGCCCGGCTGGAAGACCTGCCGGGGGCCCATCAGGGCACCGGGGCGAACGCGGACACCTGGTTCTTCGACACCGACTCGCTGCCCGTCACCTACCTGCCGGACCCTCTGGCCAGGCAGCTGCTCATCAGGGGGCTGCCTGGAAGCACCACGGAGCTGGCGGCGCCGGCCCTGGGAAGCTGGCCGGAGGCGTCCTCGCTGCGCCTTCGGCTGATCAGCGGCACCTCCGACGGCTGGTCCTGGGCCGGCGGGGTGCTGAAGGTGGCAGTGGCACCAGGTCACGAGTACCGCCTGCTGCTGTCCTCCAGGTTCGCCGACGGCGATCTCAACATGATGGGGGTGTGGGACTGGATCAAGCGCTGGGCCACCGCGTGGAACGCCGCGCACCCCAGCAGCACACCGATCGATCTCGACCGACCAGAGCAGGCGGCGCGGTAACGCCATCCGAATCTATCTGGAGCGTCCCTGGTGGTCTTCGGGCGCCGGGGAAAAGCTCGGTGTGGTGCTGGTGAGCAGCAGCACCGAACCGCCCCAGGCCCTGCGCCCGTACCTCACCAGGCACAACGGTCACCATCGCCGGCCATGACGTCTCCTTCGATGCGGCCCGCGACCTCTGGTACGCCGACGTCGAGCTGGTCGCGCCGAACGGGGCGCCGCCCGCGGCGTGGCTTCCGTTCGTGCGACTGGCACTGGTGCGGTACCAGCCGAACTCGCTCGACGGCTACTCGGTGTCCAAGGTTGTCCCTTCCCCGATGGCCCAGCTGAGCCCGGAGCGTAAGGCCACCCTTGTGCGCGGCTCCGGCACGGCGACGATCTCGGTAACGGGGCCGGCGTACACGGGGAACTCGTGGCTGGCCACGACCCGTCCCTCGATGCGGGCTGTGGTCGAGCAGGCGAACCCGGCCGTTCCCGACCCACACCTGCGGTGGGAGGAGATCACAGGCTCGGCTGTCGCGCTGACCGCGACCGGAAGCAGCGCGCAGATGACATGGACAGGCACCGTGGCGGCCACCGGTGGCCCTTATGGCAACGCGCCGCGAAGGGTGTGCATCACCGAGACCGAACGCCACCTGGGAGGCACGGGCCGCGTCGTGTACCTGGATGTCCTGACCCTCTGACCCCGGCCGGCACGCGGCCGGGGTCAGAGGGTCAGGGCCGCGCCCGGCTTCGGCAGACATGCGAACCACCCACCAGGAGGAGGACGCCGTCCCGCAGGATCAGCGCACGCTGGATGCCGAATGCCGCACCCACCCCGCCCTGCGCCTATGACGAAGCGCAGGAAGACAGCTGCCGGACGGTTCGCCGGCCGGTGCGACGTCGGCTCACACTCACGAGTTGCCTCCGGGGCAGCGGCGCAAGCCGGGCTCCAGGCTGCCGGGCACACGAACTCAGGTCATGCGCTGGTCCCTGCCCGCCCCGGGGAGGAACAGCGGCGCAGCTGCGCTGGGGACCGAGGGGACGCCTGCCCGCTGCCGAGGCTGGGCCACCTGCGGGCGCTCGATCGCCGGCGGGCGCGCGTCGTCAGGCCGCGTCGAAGCTCGCCCAGTGGTCGATGAGATCTTCGCTTTCGTGTCCGGATCCGGCCTGGCTTGTGAGGGCAGCGACGATCATGCCGCCACGGCCGTGTTCGTCGGCGGGCCGGGCAGTTGCCCGGTTGTCCGCGGCGGCCTGGGGGCCGCCGTCGCTGACATGGACTTCCACGGCTCCCAGAACAGCGCAGTCTTTTCGACGACATCGACCGCTGGTAGATGGCCAGAACGCCCATCATGGGCCCCGCCTGCGCAGCGTTCCCTTGGTTTCCGCCGCGCTCTGCATCAAGACCCATGCCATGGCACTTCTCCCCGGCCGATCACCCGTGGTGGCACGAAGTACGAGGATCGGCGGCCGAGTTGAGCTCGGCGGCCGGTCCTCACCCGTTCTCGGGGGCGGTGGTGCCAGGAGCGGAGATTGCCTCGATGCCGTACTCGGCGAGGGTCGCGGTCAGCATCTGCGTCTGGCCGGGCGGGAGTTGCCCGGCGTTCAGCCTGGTGCGGGCCTTGGCGAGCCAGGGGCCGATCATGACGCGTTCACCGTCGACCTCCATCCACTCGCGGGCGCCGGGGGTGCGTCCCCAGCGCTCGACGAACAGGCCGAGGATCCGCACGGTCTGGGCGAAGGTGCGCCGCCTCGGGGCGCCGGTGCTGGGGGGAGCCTGGTCGGGGGTGAGGCCGATCCGGGTGAGCAGGTCGCGCTGCCCGGGGGCGAGTCGGGTCCAGATCGTGAATTGGCGGTGCAGCCAGCTGCCGGCCTTCACCGTTGCGATGACCGTGTCGCGGGTCAGGGTGACAGGGTGGGTGCCAGCTTCAATGTGGCGGCGGATGACGTGGTACTTGCGGTGCCAGTCGGGGCCGTGCGGGAGTTTCCAGTCCGGGTCGAGGGCGGTGAGTTCGGTGCCGCGGGCGGGGGCGAGACGGCCGTTGCGGGCGGCGGTGCGCTGGTCGGCGAGGAACTGGCCACCGGGCTGGTGGGCGGGGACGGCGAGGTGGCCGTGCTCGGCGTGGAAGGCCTCGACGGTGGCCATGTGACCCTGCCAGAGGGCCTCGTGCTCGTCCCAGACCATGCCGAGCGCCTCCAGCTCGGCGATCCACGCCGCATCGAGGGCGCCCGCGCGGCAGGCGGTGCGCTGGCCGGTGATGAAGGAGCCCAGCCGATAGCCGTAGGCGTCCTCGTAGTCGGCGGGCACGCGCAGGTGGCCGTGTTCGGCGTGGTAGCGGATGGCGGCGGCGAGACCGGCGCGGCGGGGGGCGGACAGGACGGCGCCGCTGGAGGGCCACACCAGCAGGTCGAGGGCGCGGGCGATCGCCGAAGGGTCGAGGGTGTGGTCGAAGCGGAAGCGGCGGGTGATGTAGGTGTGGGAGTCGCGGGCGGGATGCCGGTTCTTGGCCCGGGGGGCGCGGGCGGCGATGGTCTGGTCATGGTGGCGCAGGGCGGCGGTGACCAGCCAGAGGGCTTCGTAGGGGGTGCCGAGGAGGTCGGTGGGGTCGGCACCGGGCGGGATGTAGGCGGGGACCACGAGGCCGGCTGTCTTCGTCGTGGCGGTGGGTGGTTTGCGCAGGGCGCGGCCGAGGGCCTGGACGATGCGGCGGACGCTGGCGGTGCGGTCGGCGAAGACGACGGCGTCGACGGCCGGCAGGTCGACCCCTTCACCAAGGACCTTGGCGTTGGCCAGCACTCCCCGGTCGGCGTCGGTGAAGCGGGCGATGATGTCGGCGCGCCGGCTGGGGCTGTGGGTGCCGTCGATGGACTGCACGACGACGTCGTCCGCCCAGTCGGGGCGCAGTTCGTCGGGGAGGGTGCGCAGGGTGTGGGCGAACTGGCGAGCGAAGTCGGCGGCGTCGGCGATCTGCTGGAAGTAGACGAACACGTGCCGCAGGTCCTGCTCGCGCATGGCCTTGAGAATGGCCAGATGCAGGGCGGTGGTGCGGCGTGCGGTGGGCCCGGCTTCAGGATCGGTGAGGGCAGTGCGTAGTTCGGTGTCGGTGACGGTGGGAACGATTAGTTGGTAGTCGGCCAGAACGCCGTCGTCGATGGCGTCGGCGTGGGAGTAGGTGTGCAGGCGGGGGCCGAAGATCTGTGGCTGGTCCATGGTGGCCAGCAGGGCCGGGTCGTCCCAGGCGGGTGCGGTGGCGGTGGTGCGTTTGGGTTGCGCTCTGGTGGTGGGCGGCTCGGTCAGGCGGGGGGCGTCCCACACATAGGGGGTGGCGGTGAGGTAGAGGCGGCGCTCGGCAGGGATGCGCTCATTGTCGTGGAGCGCGGTCCAGTTCTTCTCCCAGGTGCCGGCCGTGGCGTGGGCCTCGTCCACGACCAGCAGGCCGAAGAGGGGGGCGGGGAAGATCGCGGAGTGCTGGGCCTCTTCGATCTTGGACAGCGAGTCGTAGGTGAAGAAGACCGTCGCTTTGGGGTGGCGGCCGAGCCAGTAGGCCAGGTACTCCCCCGCGTTGGCCGAGTCGACCTCGGCCTCGGCGAGCAGCGGGTGGGAGGCGGCGCGTAGCGAGGAGACGGTGATCATCGGCTCACGGCGGCCGTCTGCGCGGGCGGCCGCCGCCCACTGTGCGACCAGGTCCAGGCTGGGCACCGCCACCGCCAGGTGCTGCACGCCGAGTTCCTCGGCTACGCGCAGTGCGAAGAGGGTCTTGCCGGTGCCGCAGGCCGAGACGGCGTGCCCGCGGGTGTGCGGGCGGCGCAGGTGGCGAACCGTGTGGGCGAGGCCCTCCTGCTGGTCTGTGCGCAGGACCAGACGCCCGGGGTGTTCGGTTGGGGTGGGACTGGCGGTCATCGCGCGTTTCCTCGGCGTGCAGGAGGGGCTGACTCGCGTTCATTCTCGCGCACAGCAGGGGTGCGGCGCGGGGTCTCTGCTCTGGCGGGTGCGCGCTGCGAGCCCATGCGCGCCCCATGATCAGTTGTCGGATGCGGACAGGGGGCGAATGCTCGGGGCTCGGGCTTTCTCCGCTTGGTTTCAGGCAGCCCGGCGGAAGGCTGTCTTGCGTGCCGTGGGCAGGCGCAGAAGTTCTTGCAGGGGCGTGCCGTGTTCGGCCCACCGGCGCAGGCGGTCCCGGTCGATCCAGTGCACCTGGTGGCGTTCGCCCCATGCTCTGGCGTCCCGGGTGAAGGAGCCGTTGGTGACCACGACTGCGATATCGGCTCCGTGTGCGGGGCCTGCGGTGCCTTTGACCTGGTACATCACTGAGGAGCCGACCTTGCCGGCGACGGTCGTGTGCTTGGCCTGCAGGACGATCCTGCCGCGTTGGCGGTCCTCGCCGATGACGTCTGCGGCCTGGTCTCCTTGTCGGCCGACCTGCCGTGCGTTCCAGCCGTCCCGGAGGAGCAGGTCACGCAGGGCGAATTCGAAGGCCTGGTCGTCCATGGCGTCGAGTTGCGCGAGCGTGATCCGGAGCCGGGCCAGCGTCTCGGCCCGCACCTTCCGGGCCTGCAGTTCACGGATGAACCGCCAGGCTGCGTAGCCGAGGGCGAGAGCCGCGAGGAGGGCGAGCCATGGCCAGATGCGGACGGCTGCCTGCCATGTGGCTGTGGCGATCTTGGCCAGCAGCCAGAGTGCGGCGCAGGCGACGGCCGCGGCGGCGGCCTGTTCCCTGCCGCCGCGGGGTGGGCGTAGCCGGGGCGAGCGGCGGGGCATCAGTGGCCCACGCTCGCTGACACTGATGGTGTAGGGGTTTGCGGTGGTGTCGGGGAGGCCTCTCCGAAGCCGATGAGCTGGCTCCATTGAGCTGCCCCGAGTTTCGTGGAGTCCGGCGATCTTGTTTCAGGCGGACTGCGGGGTGGCCTCCTGCTGTCGCCACCAGTCGCGTTCGTACTCGGCGGGCGGTACGTAGTCGAGGGCGGAGTGGAGCCGTTCCTCGTTGTACCAGGCGACCCACTGGAAGATCGCCCGCTCGAGCTGGTCGACGTCCCTCCAGGGGCCCTGCATCTCGATCAGCTCGGCCTTGAAGGTGCCGTTCAGGGCCTCGGCCATCGCGTTGTCATAGCTGTCCGCGACCGAGCCGACCGAGGCCGAAGCCCCGACGTCGGACAGCCTCCCGGTATAGCGAATTGATACGTATTGCGCCCCGCGGTCGCTGTGATGAATGAGGCCGGAGTCCTTCTTGATCTTCCGTCTCCACAACGCCATCTCCAGTGCGTCCAACGGCAGTTCGGTTCGCATGTGGTTCGCGACCTGCCAGCCGACGATCGTCCGGGAGAAGACGTCCAGGACGAACGCCACATACACCCAGCCCGTCCAGGTGCGGACATAGGTCATGTCGGCCACCCAGAGCTGGTCGGGTCGGCTCGCGGTGAAGTCACGGTCGACCAGGTCCGGCGGCCTGGGTGCCGCCGGCTCCGGCACGGTGGTGCGGCGCCGCTGGCCGCGGATGACGCCTTCGAGGCCCAGTTCGGCCATCAGCCGCTCGACGGTGCAGCGGGCCACGTGGACGCCCCTGCGCCGCAGCGCGCGGGTGATCCGGCGGACGCCATAGGTGCCGCCGGACTCGGTATGGACCTGTTCGATCAGCGGCATGAGCTGCTCGTCCCGCAGTCGGCGGGCCGACTTCGGCCGCTTCTTGCGCGCGTAGTACGCCGACTCGGACAGCCCCAGCACCCGGCCGGCGAACCCGACCCCGAGGCCCTTGTCCCTGAGGTGCTCGATCACCTGGTCGGCCTCGTCCGGGGACGGTCGAGTTCCGCCGCAAAAAACGCGCTCGCGGCCTTCAGAATCTCGTTCGCCCGCCTCAACTCCGCGTTCTCCCGGCGGAGTTGTTTCAGCTCGTCCCGCTCTGCGGTGGTCAGCCGGTCGTCGCGTTCCCCGGTGTCCGCCTCGGCTTGGCGGACCCAGCCGCGCAGGGCCTCCTTGTGGATGCCCAGGTCCTTCGCGACATGCGCGATCGGACGGCCGGTGGTGCGGACCTCGCGGACGGCACGCTCGCGGAGCTCGTCGGGGTATTTACGTGGTGCTGGCACTGCTCGTGGTTCTCCTTCGGGCCAGGATCATAAGCCTGGCTTCAGGGACTCCACGAAACGGGGGTCAGCTCACCATAGCCACACCACCGCGATCAGCCCTGCGATCGACCAGCCGCTCAGTTTCTTCGCGCTGGGGCGGGGTTTGCGTCGGTAATGACTTCGCACCTTGTAGGAGCCCTCGGGCGGCTTCGCCACTGCTTCCTCCTCCGTGTCGTCAGGCCGCCGACTGCGGTCTGAGCTACGGGAATTGGTGTAGCAGCGGGCACTGACAAATCGGCCGGTTCGATCAGTGGAAGCCTTGGCGGTGCCTCGAAAACGCGCCGTGATGCGGTCACGGGGCGGGGTTCGAACATGCGGGACAGTGGTTCTCGGGTCTGCGGAAACTCCTGGCATGCGGACTGGACTGGCGTGTTCTGGTACGGCTGTGGTGGCCGATGCAGGTGCTCATGCACCGCAGTGCTCTGTTTCCGTCACTTCGATCACGTGCAGAAATGGCATGAAGCAGTACGTGTTCGATGCGCTCCTTCTTGGGAGGCAGGCCGGGTGCCTTCAGGGATGGGCGGCTTTCGACGCAGGGGCGCTGTGGGGCTGCCTTCTCGGCGGGGCCGAGAGGGGTACGGGCAGCCCCGGCGGTTGTGGCTACGCCTTGGGCCGACGGCGGGTTGAAGATCGGTGAGTGTGCGCGGCCTGGGGCTTGCGTTTCGTCGGCGGGGGCGGGTCCGGCGTCCGCCTGGGGTCATTCGGCCGCTTCGGTCAGATGTGTGAGGGTGGAGCCGTCGATGTTCTTGGAGATGTGCAGGCGTTGGGTGATGCGGCGGCGGAGTTCGGGGACGTGGCTGATGAGTCCGACGGTGCGGTCGTGGGCGCGTAGGGAGTCCAGGACGTCGAGGACTTGGTGGAGGGTGTCTTCGTCGAGGGTGCCGAAGCCTTCGTCGATGAAGAGGGTGTCCAGTGCCTGGCCGCCGGCTTCGGCGGTGACGATGTCGGCCAGGCCCAGGGCGAGGGCCAGGGAGACGTAGAAGGATTCGCCGCCGGAGAGGGTGTCGGTGTGGCGTTTGCGTCCGCTCCAGGCGTCGAGGACCTTGAGGTCCCAGGCCTGATTTGGCCCCTCGGGCGGCTCTGTCGTCGGAGTGGACGAGGGTGAAGCGGTGGTGGGACATGCGTGACAGGCGGGTGTTGGCGGCGTCGACGACGTCTTCGAGGCGGGCTGCCAGTACGTAGGACTCCAGTTGCATGCGGAGCTGGTTGCTGGGTGAGCCGCCGCTGAGGGGATCACGGCCCCGACACGCGCGCGTATCCATGGTGACCTGTGCCGACACGGCGGCGCCGGGCGGGAGGAAACAGATGGCGCGGCGAGGATCGTCCAGGGAACGCGAAAGAGCCCGGATCGTGTAGATCCGGGCTTTCGGCAGTAGCGGGGACAGGATTTGAACCTGCGACCTCTGGGTTATGAGCCCAGCGAGCTACCGAGCTGCTCCACCCCGCGTCGGTGTCCCCTACCCTACGCCATCCCAGCAGGCGCCGAAGACCACGTTTCGGCGCGGGCTCTATGCGGCGAAGCCGACGTTGGTGACGTACTCGTACTGGCCCCACTGCGAGCCGAGGTCGACGATCGTGTCCTGCCACGCGGCGTCGAGGCCCTGATGGTCGCCGGCCGCCCAGGAGCCGACGATGCGGTCCCAGCGGCGCACGTTCATCGTCCGGTACTCCACCACGCGCTGCAGCTGCTGCGGCACCTGGGACTGGTTGAGCGGGTGGATCTCCACCCGGGTGCCACGTCCGTCGCGGTTGAGGCGTCTGAGGAGATGGCGGGCGACGTTGTGCCGGCGCACCGTCCGGTACGCCTGGTCGATGCGTTCCAGGCTGGTCTTGGAGGGGCGGCGTCTGCCCTCCAGCCATGCCTTCAGCGTCCGGCGGGTCACGGTGAGTCCGGCGTCCTGCGCGGCCTTCAGGGTCGGGGCCGACTTCGTCAGGTAGTGCAGGCGCGCCATCCAGCCGCGCTTGGCGGTCACGGGAGTGGCGATGCCGCCCGCGAGTTCGTCGAGTTTGCGCGCGACGGCGTCGCTGCCCTTGATGCCCCGGGCGCCGAACCTCCCGAAGTCGATGTTCTTCTCGGGCACTACTCCCCCTCGCCTTCGTGCTCAGCGGCGTCGGTTCCGGCGGTGTACGTGTCCTTGACCTTGACCTCGGTAACAGCTCGGCCTTCGGCGAAGACACGGCGCCAGTCACCGATGACGTGGAGTTCGTCGGTGCCCATCGCCCGGACGACGGCCAGGCCCTCGTCATGGGCCTTGAGCGCCTTGAGCCACAGATTGGCGAAGGCCTGACTGCGGATGAGGTGCATCCAGTCCGGACGGTAGAGCTCCCGGTTGTAGTTCGACTCCCCCATCGTGGAGACGAACTTCGCGTACATCGCCTTCACGTACTCCAGCGTCACCGTGTCGCCCTGCTCGATCGCCGTGTCGCGGGCGTCCTTCAGGGCGATGCGGAACTTCTCCAGCAGGTTCTCCGTGGCCCCGGAGGTGTACGACTCGTGGATCTGAGGAGGCTCGCACAGCTGGTGCCTGGGGCCGGACAGGCGCAGCAGGAGGCGGAGCGTCGGCTCGGTGACCCACAGGGGGCCGGGCTCGTCCCGCTGGCCGATCGGGTTGGGCAGCACCGCCTCGTGCTCCCACTCGGGCGGGGTGATCAGGTGGACTCCGGAGCGGCGGCGGTCGTGGGCGAGGCCGGTGGAGTGCTCGAGCTGGCCCAGGGGGAGGTGCGTCTTGAGGGCGGAGAGGTAGGCGCCGTTGATGTCGAGCGCGGTCACCTGATGCCGGCCGGGCGGGAGTTCGTGACGCGTCCACTTGGGGCGGGCTTCCCAGATCTGATCCGCGCCGCGCGCGGTCTGCTTCTTGAGGATGTCGGGGATCCAGGGGTGCGCGATCACGTCGTAGCGGGCGCCCTTGCGGGTCTCGTCCAGCAGTCGCATCGCGTCCGGGATGGCCCGCTTCACCAGCGCCGCCGTGGCTGCGTCGACGTCGCCCCGGTGCTCGGCAAGCGCACCCTGCACGGCCTCACGGATCAGGTCGACCGGGCCGGACGTCTCCTGGAACGCGTGGCGGGCCGGGCCCTTGGAACGCTCCGTCGCACGCGCCGGACGTGTCGTGCGCAGCGGCGCTTTCGAGGTGTGCGCGGTGGGCTGTCCGGCCGGCGGGGCAGCTGGGGCCCCGGTGGCGGTGGGCCGGCAGTCGGCCGGGGTCAGGTGCTGAGCGAACCCCGCCACGCGTTGTCCGGCGGGATGGCCGCACAGCACACAGGGCTCGGGGGCGACGAGCAGCTCCACGTCGTCCCCGTCCTCGTCCTGGCCGAGGCCGGACGAAGACAAAGGGGTGACCGTCGCGGCCGTGCCTGACGTGACGGGCTGCTCCGCAGCCGGCGCCGCCTCGGTCTCGGTCTCGGTCTCGGTGGCGAGCTTGGCGTTCAGCCCGTCCAGCAGGTAGGCGTATTTGGTGCGGATCTCGCCGGCCGGGTCCCGGCCGCTTTCCCATCCGCTAAGGGTTGAGGGGCTCACGCCGAGCGCGCGTGCCACCTGTGCCTTGGAGAGCCGAGCCCGCTCTCGCAGCTCGCGGCGCACGTGGCAGGGCGGGAGTTCGGCCTGGGGGCCGACGGCGTCGAGCAGCGAGTCGATCGCGTCGAAGTCGCTCACCGGTCCGTCCCCCTCGCTTCGGCCCGCACGGTACGGCGCCTGTCGGCGGGCAGCGCCTCGCACGCTCTGGTCGGACCCGCCAGGAGATCCAGCGCGCCGATGCCGTAGTGCTCGGCCAGGACGTCGACGTCGCGCAGGCTCCAGGAGATGGCGCCCGACTGCCGGCGCGACACCTGTGTCTGCGTCAGTCCCAGCACCCCCGCGACCGACCGCTGCGATTCACCCGTTACCTGCATCAACGCGGCCACCGTCAGCCGCAGCGACTCCTCCAAGCGCAATCCCATGCCATCATCTTACCCGAATCCATGCAACTTACGCATCTTAATCAGCTTTTCACTATCATTAATGCAGAAAAGCTTTCAGCGTTCTGAGGGAGCTGAGGTTCTCGGGCACGAGCGATCCATGCCGCCCTGATCAACGCGGAAGCCGTCGGGCCGCGCGCCGGGCTTCCCGATTCGCCTGGCGCGCCTCTTCCACCGCACGATCGGACAGGCACCGCGGGCACACGAGGTCCACGACACGGCGGCGCAGGGCCCGGCGCAGCCGGAGCCCGGGCGGTGGCGGCCACCCACGGCAGTGGCGGCGCACCGTACGCACTCCAGCATCTTCCCGTCGGAGGCTCCGAACGCCCGGAACTACCCTGGGCGTCACCGCGGTGGCTGAGGACCGGCCGATGCTCCTTCCGGATGCTCGTTGATCCAGGACAGGCCGCCGATGTCGAGGCGGCGCGGGGTACGGGTGACGGCTACGTAGGCCAACCAGGCCTCTTTGTCGTCGATCCGGCGGACGGTTCCCTGCCCCGTGTCGTGCGGCGGCCCGTCGGAGGGTGGGGTGAAGTCGTCGGCGATCTTCGGAACCATGCAGCAGCGGCACGCCCCCCAACTCGGCGCCGCCTGACCCGGTCGGCATGCAGCTGACAGCCGCAGCACACACGGCACAGCCCCAGCTCACACCCCGACCCGCCCGCTGGAACCGTGCACCCGGCCTCCCTCAACCAACCCACAACACACCAGGCCAGCAAGCCCGCGATACACCAACAAGCCCCCCTCCGAGCGTTAACACGCAGCTGGCCCCGGCACGTCGTCTGGCACGGTCCGATGCGAGGGGAGCCACGGCCGCCGCCGCTGGAACCATGAGGGCCACCGCTGCCTGGTCGGGCACCACCGCCTTCGGGGTCCGGCACGGGCTCCGTGTCGCAGGACACGGGGAGTGGAACGTCCATCGGCTCGCTGGTCATGGACGCGATGCGGACCGGCTGCTGCCGCTCGGCACGCCGCTGTCCCCGCGCCCTACCTATGGTGGATGGAGGGGAAACCGTGGGAGGGGATCGGGAAGGGATGACGACAAAATGACCGCAGCGAACGTCACTCCCCAGGACATCGGCCGCGTTCAGCCCGCTGCCCCCGCCGCCCCCGCCGCGGGCGACCCGCAGAACGCCCGGGTGGCGGCCGAGCGTGCGGTGACGCACAACACCGTCGCCCTGGACGTGTTCGGCCTCCGTGTCGAACTGCTCCCGCTGGACCAGCTCGCTTTCCTGGCGGGCCTGGGTGCTCTGGCCGCCCTGGAGATCGTCGAATGGCCGGTGGCGCTGGTCCTGGCAGTCGGGCACCAGCTTGCCCACAACCACCACAGCCGGGTACTCCGTGAGTTCGGCGATGCCCTGGAAGAGGCTTGACGCAGGTCGGCGTCGCTCCCGGAAGCCGCGTCGAACTCACGGGGTTCGCGTCGGCTCGTCACTCATACCGTCGCGGTCTCCCGCTGGGCGGCTTCCGTCCGGGCGGAAGGCTCGGGTCCGGCCTGACGACGCCGCTCCTGCGTCTGCCCGGCTCGTTTACGGGCGCCCTGCTCGCGGGTGATCACTTCGGTGGCGGCGCCGACGGCGACGGCGACCGGCCACTCCAGGGCGCCGACCACGGCCATGCCGCCGAGGATTCCGTAGTAGGCGAGCTTGCGGGGCGAGGGCAGCAGGGACGCGGCCGCGCGGGCGTTGGTGAACATGTCGCCGGGGGTCACATAGGGGATGGGAACCGTCGGATGCGCGGTGTGCAGGTGCACCACCTTGCCGCCCGTCGGCTCGTCCCGGTTCTGTGCCACCTCTTGGCGGCGTTCCGCCGACGCCTCCGGCGCCGGCGGTGCCTGCGCCTCGGCCGTCTCGGTCCGGGCCGTCGTGCCCTCGGGTGTCGGTGGTTCTCGCTGGGGCTCTGGCTGGGTGTGTGGGGCTGTCATGTCCGTTCTCCCGGTGCTGGGGAGCGTGCGTGGAGGGGTCCCCCTCCAGCCTCCAACCGCGGACGGTGATAAAACACCTAATTCTTGGAAAAAGGGAAAAATTGACGTCCGGTGACGGATCAGGCGTGGGCGGTCACCGGGCGCCCGCCGCCGGCGAACGTCTTCCAGAGGTGCAGGGACAGGCGGATCAGGGCGGCCTCGAGCAGGGCGACCGCCGCCTTGGTCAGAATCGTGGCCAGGATCTGCGGCATGATTCAGCCGCCTTTCGTGTGTGTCGTGCCGGGAACCGCTCCTTTGTCCGGTGTCACGGCTACCGAGAGGCGACTTGAAGATGCATGGCAGGTGAACTTGCACTTTCCTCTGGTGGCGCGGGACGCGCCCGTCCCCGCGCCGGGCGGGCAGCGGAACCCGCCGCACGCTGCACCAAGGCGGGCAGCACCACGGAGCCGACCGCCGACGTCAGCGCGATCGTCCAGCCCGCGGGACCCAGGGGCCGGCTGCCGAAGAAGTGGCTGAGCCCCGGCACGGTCACCACCACGGCCAGCACCGCCAAGGACCCCAGGGCGGCGGCGGCGACCACCGGGTCGCGGCCCGCGTCCTGCAGCGTCTGGAGCAGCTGGGATGTCACCAGGGCGACCAGGGCGACCGTGTCGGCGCGCCCCCGGGTGCCGGTCGCCCGGGCGATCACCCAGGCGGCGACGGCCGCACCCGTGGTGACGGCGGCCCGCAGCCGGATGTGGCGGGTGAGGGCCGCGCCGAGCGAGGCCTCGGGCCCCTCCGCGAGCAGTTTCGTCGTGTGGTCGGCCGGGGGCCGGGCGGCGATGGCCAGGGCGGGCAGCATGTCGGTGAGCAGGTTGACCAGGAGGAGCTGGCGTGCGTTCAGCGCGCTGCGCCCGGTGAGCAGACTGGTCGCCAGCGTGAAAATGATCTCTCCGAGGTTGCCGCCGAGCAGGATGCCCAGCGCCTTGCGGACCGAGGCCCACATGGCACGGCCCTCGACGATGGCGTCGACGATGGTCTCGATACGGTCGTCGGTCACCACGACGTCGGCGGCGGAACGGGCCGCCGGAGTGGCCCGGGACCCGAGGGCGATACCTACGTCGGCGATCCGGATGGCGGCCGCGTCGTTGGCACCGTCGCCGGTGACGGCCACGACCCGTCCCGCCGAGCGCAGGGCGGTGACGATGCGGACCTTGTGCGCCGGGGTCACCCGGGCGAACACGGTGATGTGCGGCAGGGCCCGCACGAGCGCGGCATCGTCGAGGCAGTCCAGTTCCCCACCGGTCATCAGCCGCGGTTCCTCCTCGGGCAGCAGCTCCCTGGCGATGGCGGCGGCGGTACTGGGGTGGTCCCCGGTGGCCATGACGATCCGCACCCCGGCGGCGGCGAGCCTGTGCACACTGTCGGCCGCGGTGGCCCGTACCGGGTCCGCGAGTCCCAGCAGGCCCAGCAGACACAGTCCGGCGAGGTTCTCGTCGCTGACATCCGCGGGTGCGGCCTCGTCCCGCGGTGCGCCGGAAGGCAGGACGCGCTCGGCGACCGCGAGGACCCGCAGGCCCCGCCGGGCCAGGCGGTCGATCTCCGCCTCGATCTCCGCCCGCTGCCGGTCTCCGAAGGGCGCCTCGGTGCCCTCCCGGCGGATCCGGTCGCAGCGGGCCAGCACGACCTCGGGCGCGCCCTTGACGGCGATCCGCGCCTGGGAGTCCGATCGCCCCAGCACCACGTGATAGCCGCGCCCGGGCTCGAACGGCAGCTCCACCACCCGTTCCCAGCTGTCCGTGCCGAGCCCGGCGGCCCGGGAGGGGGACTCTCCTAGCAGCTCGGCCCCGGTGGCGATGGCGCGGTCGGTGGGGTGGGCGAGCGCCCTGGCCGGCCCGGTCGGACCCGCCAGGGCCGCCGTGGCGAGGATCCGCCGCAGCGCCGGGGAGAGCCGGTCCGGGGGACGGCGGTCCAGCCCGTCGGAGACCTGCTGGAGGCTGATCCTGCCCTCGGTGAGGGTGCCGGTCTTGTCGAAGCACAGCACGTCGGTGCGGCCCAGTGCCTCGATGGTGGAGGCGCTGCGCACGAGGGTGTCGCGGGTGGACAGCCGGCGGGCCGCGGCCAGCTCGGCGACGGTGGCGACGAACGGCAGCCCCTCGGGCACGGCCGCGACGCACAGGCTGACCGCGGAGCCCAGGGCGGCGCCCAGCGGCCGCCTGCGCAGCAGGTCGAAGGCGAGGAGGGCGAGGCCGGACCCGACGGAGAGCGGCAGGAACCAGTGGCCCAGCGACTTCAGCCGCCGTTCCACACCGCTCTCCGGCAGCCCGTCCAAGGGGCCCGCCTCGGCCGCGCTGCCGGCCTCGGTGGCGGTCCCGGTGGCGACCACCACGGCGAGCACCTGACCGGCCGCGACCGTCGTTCCCTGGTAGAGCATGGAGGTCCGGTCCGCGACAGCGCGCGCCGCGGACGGCGCGGCGGTCTTGGCGACCGGCAGCGACTCGCCGGTGAGGCTGGACTCGTCGGCCTCCACGCCCTGCGCCTGCACCACCCGGCAGTCGGCCGGGATCGCGTCACCGGCCCGCAGCTCGATCACATCGCCGCGCACCAGATGCTCCGCGGCCGCTTCGACTGCCTCGGCCCGGCTCCCGCGGCGCACCCGCACGCGCACCGAGGTCGCTTCGACGAGCCGCTCGGCCGCCCGGTCGGCCTTCTGCCGCTGCACACCGCCGACCAACGCGTCGACCCCCAGTACCCCGCCGATGAGCACGGCGTCCAGGGCGGAGCCGAGAGCCGCCGAGATGCCGCCGCCGACCGCCAGGACGGGCGTGAGCGGATTCGCCATCTCCTCCGCGAACCTGCCGATCAGCGTGAGGGCACCGGCGTGCCGGTCCCGGCCCTCGACATGCCGGCGCCGGGCGGCCTCGGCCTCGTCCAGGCCTCGCGAGGAGGTACCCAGCCGCGCCATGACCTGACGTACCGTCATGGCGTGCCACGGAGTGCGCTCGACGGCTGCCGGAGCCGGGCGGCGCCGCAGCCGCCAGCCCGCCCAGAAGCCCGTGGTGAGCCCGGCGACGGTCACCGCGTCGGTCACCATGCGGGCCCGCGCCCAGGCTGCGGAGCGGGGAACGAGCAGGGCGAGGGCCGAGCCCGCGAGCGCGCCGGCGCTCTCCATGCGGGTGGACAGCACATTCACCCGCCGGGCCTCGGGCAGGGCGGCCAGCAGCAGATGGACGACATCCGGCTGGGCGGCGACATCGGCCTCCCAGGGGACCCGGCGCGCACCCGTGACCACTCCGATCCCCAGATCCGCGTGCACCAGGGCACGCCGGGTTCGCGCCGACACCACGGCCACACCGTGCCCCCGCGCCTGGAGGGAGCGGACCAGCGCGGCGGTCCGGCGGTGGCCGGTGGGAACCGCCTCGGGCAGGCCGAACCGACGGTGCAGCCCCACCGGGCCGCCAACCAGCCGCACCTGGCCGCACTCGCCCGCCGTGCGCACCAAGTGGTGGGCGAGAGCGTGCAGTTGAGGGACCAGGCCGGCCACGGCCACCGGCGTGCCGTCCCGCAGGACGAGCACGACCTGTGCCCCCTCCTCGGCCCAGCGCGCCGCCCGCGCGGCGGTCTCCTCGGACACCGTCCCGCCGCCGGGAACGTCGTCGGGAACGTCGTCGGCACCGGTGTACGGCCGCAGCTCCCAGCCCGCCCGCCGCAGCGGCCGCGCGTGGCCGGTGCCCTGCCGAGGCCGCCGGTCCGGCGGGCCGCCGGGCTCGATCAGTTCGAGGATCCAGGCGTGGATCTCGTCCTCACCCGGGCCGTCCCCGGCGGCATCAGGGCGGCGTGCGCCGTCCGGTCCGGACTCCGCCCGGCCGGGCCGTCCGCCGGGCGGCTCCAGGCGCACCAGGCTCTCGACCGTCCATCCGCCGGTGGCCAGCACCCGGGCGTCGAGGACGACCGTGTCGATCCGGTCGAGGCGGCGCAGCGCTTCCGGGCGCAGCACCAGCGCCCCACGGTCCGAGACGGTCTGCGCCACCGAGCAGGCGAACGACTCCCGTCCGAAGCGCGGACCTCTCGGGGTCCCGGCGGTCAGCAGCGCCAGCCCCCGGTCATGACTGAGCGTGCCGACCGCGGTGAGGCCGTACGCGGCGAGGGCCACCGGTACCGCCACGTTGGCGTACCGCTCGCTCGGCGCGGGCGGCAACGCGGCCGGCCGCTCCTGCGCCGACACCGCATCGTGGCGGTACACCCCATCGTGCGCGGCGAGCGTGCGAGCCCAATCCCCCCAAGCCCTGCGGCGGGCCTGCACCTCCGCGTACCGGAGGGCGGTCAGCACCGTGGTCGCCGCGGCGCCGAGGGGCCGGAACGTCAGCGTCGTCAGCAGCAGGTTCGTGGCGGCCCAGACCCGCTCCGCGCCCTTGTCGCCGAGCCGGCCGGCGAGCCCCTCGCGCAGCCGCGGCGTGGCCTCGACGAGCTGCGCCGCCGAGATCACCACCGGAGGGAGGCCGCGCAGCCGCAGCACGTTGCCGACCGACGCCACCCCGACCGCCGCCAGCCCCGCACCGAGGTGCAGGGCCGCCTCGATCCCCTGCCCCGCCGCGCCGGGGAAACCGACCGGGCGCCGTACTCGCTGCGCGTCGGCACCCGGCCCGCCCCCGTCGCCGGTTCCCGGCTGCGGTGCGACGGCGTCCGCCGCGCAGACCAGGGCGACGACGCGCTCCAGGTCGGCCTCGGGCCCGCAACCGACGTACACGCAGCCCAGCGCGCCGTTCACCTCGGCGCGGTAGACGCCCGGCACCTCCTGCAGCGTCCTCTCCACCTCACGGGCCGCGCCGGCCGTCCCGGGCCGTCCCAGGCGCAGGACCTCGATCTGTACGCCGCCGGGTGTCTGCCAGAGCTGGGGCGCACCCGGCCGCAGCAACTGCCCTACGACCGGCAGCGCCGCCGGCGCTTTGGTCAGCCACTGCGAGGCGGAGCGGACCGCTCCGGACAGTCCGGTGCCGGATGGAATGAAACGGGCGAATGGGGACGGGGGGCGCGCCGGCTGGATCACATGGCCTCCACCATCGTCGACGGGGGTCGCGGCCAGCGCCCGGGAGGACACACGGCTGAGTCCAGTATGTGTGGTTTTGTTCTTACAGTCCCGCGCGGCCCGGGCCGGATGCGCCGATCGGGAACCCGGCTGCGGGGCGGCAGGGAGGCGAACCCGGCCCGCCTGCGGGGGTGCGTCACCGTGGTGCCGCCCGCTCGCTTCGCCGGGCTCGCGCTACCGCCCGTGGCCGATGCGCGGCACACTTGAAGGGAAGCGTTCGTCGCAATTCATATGATCTGAGTGATGTGTATGACTTCCAGTGCAGCTCAGATGAACTCCGGCGCGGCCCAGACCTCTGAGCGCGGCATGGCTCCTGGCGATCTCAAGGCCAGGGCGGCGGGAATGGCCTCCCGACTGCCCGAGTTCCGGGGCAGGGATCTGGTCTTCTACGGCGGCCTGGGGGCACTGACCATCGCCGGTGCGCTCGAATGGCCGGTCGCCCTCGCCGTCGGCGGGGCCACCTACGTCGTGAACGGCGGCTGGACCCGGCGGGAGACCAAGGCGGGTGCGGGCGAGGCCGCAGAAGCCGGCGAGAGCGGCGGGACCGGCAAGGAACAGGAAGCCGCAGCGCGGCGCGCAGGCTGACAAGCCCGCCTTCCGCGGGTGAGGGGGAAGCGGCCTTTCCCGGCGTGACACTCCCTCACATCCACTGGCAGCAGGCTCTGACCGCACGCCGGTCGGAGCCTCCGTCAGGTGTGGTCGGCGCAGCAGGGTGTGGGCCGGGGGACTTCGAAGGGGGCCAGGGTGCCGCCGGCGGCCGGGATCAGGGCGAGGGTCAGCAGTCCGTCACGCCACTCGGGTCGTACCTGGTCCCGGGTGAGCACCGGGGTGGCCGGGTCGGGTCCCTGGCCGTCGGCCGACGGTGTGCCGACCACCGTGAGCCGGTCGACGGGGGCCAGGGCGAGCAGGTCGGCCCTCGCGGTACCCGATCACTGCGCCAGGCGACCATGATCAATCTCACGCCGGTACGACCACCACCAACATCTCCACGAACGCTGGCGCACACGCCTCCACCGGCTCACCACCGCCAACCCCCACATCCCCCCAGGCCCCGCCTCCCCCACACTGACCTGCCGCAACCTGATCACCTGCCCCGAGACCCTCGCCCTCGCCACAGCCCTCGGCCACCTGCCCCGTTATGTTTTCCGCGGCTCCGCAACGGGGCCGCTGGCCTCTGGGCCCGGCATGACTGTTGCCCCCTGTCGAAGGCATGACCTGGGGGGTGGTGTCACCGGGCCCGGGAGGTGCCGTCGGAGACGCTGATCAGAGGTCCGGCCACCGTCCGGTCCGGCGCAACGCCGGGCCGTTCGCGGACGGCAGGTCTGCATAACGTGGATGCGCTGTCTTCACCGACCGGGTGGCGGGCCGTCAGGGGCTGTCGCCACTCCAGTCCCACCGGGCCGGGTCGCCGGGGCGCGGGTGGTACAGCGCCCGCCCGCCGGACCCGAACTGCCCGAGCTCCGTGAGGAGGGAGACACCGTCGTCGATCTCCTGCGGCCTCCAGCCGGTGATGTCGAGCAGCAGTCCGTCCAGCGGCCCGCAGACCAGTTCGGCGCGGTTGCGTCCCGGCTTCGGGCCGGGGTGGTCGTGGTCGGTGCCGATGAGGATCTCCGGATTTCCCCACCCGCACTCAGGACGTTCCCCCAGAGCTGCTCTTGTTCCCCAGGGAGCCTGGCCAGCGCCGTCGAGACGAGTCCGCCCGGCCTCCGCAGGGGCTCACCCGACTCCGGGGAGCTGAGCGTTTCGCCGGCGTCAGTCGCCTCGGCCCAGTACCTTGCGGGCGGTGGCGAGGATCTCCTCGGAGACGGGTTCGCCCCTGGTGGCGCGCGCGAGGACGAGTGCGCCGACCATGGTGCACAGCCGGCTGAGGCCGTCGTCCTGGTCCGTGGCGAGACGCTGTGCCATCTCGCTGACGCCTTCGCTGTACTTGCGCTGCGCCGCGGGACCGCCCTGGCCGCGCGCGATGTCGGCTGCGAGGGCTGCCACAGGACAACCGCCGGCCACGTCGTCGCGGTGCCCGGTGGACAGATACGCGTCGATCTCGGCCTCAGGAGAGGCAGCCTCGGTCGCAGCGCCTCCGACCGAGGCTGCGAAAGCGTGCGTGGTGGCCTCGTCGAAGAGCGCTTCCTTGGAGGCGAACTGCTTGTAGAAGCCGCCGTGAGTCAGTCCGGCCGCCTTCATCACGTCCGCGACGCTGATCTGGCCCCCCTGCTCCTTGAAGAGTCGCGACGCGGTCTCGACGACGCGGCGCCGGTTCTCTTCCGCCTGCGCCTGCGATACCCGGCCCATCGCCCACCTCCCAAATAGATGCCACTCGTCATCTATAGTAGGCTCGATTTTAGATTACATATGTAATCTATTCGCGGGGTCGCCGGTGCGGCCCCTGACCTACCGGAAGTGATGGATCATGGAACTCAAGGGTGCGACCGCTGTGGTGACCGGCGCCAACCGTGGGCTGGGACGCCGCCTGGCCGAGCAGCTCGTGCAGCGCGGGGCGAAGGTGTACGCCGCTGCCCGCCGGCCGGAGACCGTGGACCTGGACGGTGTCACGCCGCTGCGGCTCGACGTCACGGACGAGGCCACGATCCGGGAGGCCGCCCGTGTTGCGTCCGATGCGACGCTGCTGATCAACAATGCCGGTATCTCCCTCGGCACCCCGCTGATCGCCGGCGACCTGGCGGCCGTCCGCGCGGAGATGGGCACCAACTTCCACGGGCCGCTCGCCGTCACCCGCGAGTTCGCCCCGGTCATCGAGGCCAACGGCGGCGGAGCCGTCCTGAACATCCTCTCCGTGATCTCCTGGTGGCACCCGGCCCAGGCCGGCTCCTACGCGGCGTCCAAGGCCGCAGCCTGGGCGATGAGCAATGCCGTCCGCGAGGAGCTGGCACCCCGCGGTATCACCGTCTCCGCGCTGCACGTCGGCCTGATGGACACCGACATGACCGCCGGTATGCCCACGGCGGACAAGGCGGACCCGGCCGACGTCGCCGCCCAGGCCCTGGACGGCATCGAAGCGGGCCTGCCCGAGATCCTCGCTGACGACGTCACCCGGCAGGTCAAGCAGGGGCTGTCCCAGACGCACGCCCTCAGCTGAGCCCACCGGGGCGGCGGCCCTCACCCGCTCGTCCACGGTGACCGGCCCGTGGACCCCGCGGTCGCGGGCCCGCCTCGCCACCCTGATCCACCCAGCAGACAACGGCCAGGAGACCGCCGTCGCGTCCACTGCCCGCGGGGCCCGACGGAAGGGGCACATCCTTTCCGCCACCGGGCCCCGCCCCAGAGGCCGACGCCCCTCCCGGGCCAACGAGCGAACCACAGCCTTCGACAGCACACAGAAAGCCCCCGTCATGAATGCACCAGGAACACCCCTGTCCCGTCCGCCGTCGTCGTCTTCGTACAAGGACGCGCCGACACGCTCGGTGTCCGTCCGCGATGTCGACTTCGTCTACCGGGAGCTCGGCCCCGAGGACGGCGTACCACTGATCCTCCTGAACCACCTGGCAGCGGTCCTGGACAACTGGGACCCGCGCGTCGTCGACGGAATCGCCGCCCGCCGCCGCGTCATCGCCTTCGACAACCGCGGAGTCGGCGGCTCAGGCGGCACCACACCCCGCACGGTCGAGGACATGGCCCACGACGCAGCCATGTTCATCAACGCCCTCGGGCTCGACCTGGTCGACCTGTTCGGTTTCTCGCTGGGCGGCTTCGTCGCACAGGTCATCGCGGCCGAGCAGCCGCACCTGGTCCGCAAGCTCATCCTCGCGGGCACCGGCCCCGCCGGCGGCCAGGGCATCGACAAAGTCACGGCGATCACGCTCCGCGCCGCACTCAAAGGAGCCCTGACCCGCCAGGACCCGAAGCAGTACCTCTTCTTCACCGACACCGCCCACGGCCGACGCGCCGGCCGCGCCTTCCTGCAACGACTGACGGAACGTACCGACAACCGCGACAAACCCATCGCCCCGCCCTCGTTCCTCGCCCAACTCAAGGCCGTCCACCGATGGGGCCTCCAGACCCCGTCCGACCTCTCGGCAATCCGCCAGCCGGTCCTCCTCGCGAACGGTGAACGCGACCGGATGGTGCCGAGCCACAACACCACCGACCTGGCCGCACGCCTGCCCCACAGCCAACTCGTCCCGCTCTACCCCGACGCAGGGCACGGAGGGATCTTCCAGTACCACGATGACTTCGTGGCCAAGGCACTGGCCTTCCTCGACGCTCCAGGCGCCTGAGAACTGCCGCGCCCGCCGGTCGAGACCCGGGCGTACCCGATCTTGATCTCGGTGCGGACGAGGGGTTCGGCGACGAGGAGGTCCGGATCGGGGGCCGGTTCGAGGGCGGTCATGGCCCCGGAGGATGTCAGAAAACGGTGGTCCGAGGTTGTTGAATGGCCCCGGTCTGATGCCGCCTGGCACGGTGGTCCGGAGCCGTGGCCCCGCAGCACACTCCGGCGACCGCCGAGCAGTTAGAGGAGGGGGCAGAAGCCGACGTCAAGGACGAGTCTTTCCACCCGATCGCGACCTTCGCAGACGGCGAGTGCGTCGGCGCATCGGCAGCCATCTCCTTCGACGTGACGGTTCCTGGCGGAGGCACGGCCAAAATAGCCGGTGTCACTTCTACGGACTGTCCGAACACAGGGTGCCACCGCAGGCTGAGCACGTTCGACGGCGGCTGGCGCTCGCCCTACCGACCAACTGGAGGAGACATCCGAATGACCGCTGTTCCGCCCTCCAGATCCACCATGGTCCGGTTCGGCGGCGCTCCGTCCTCCTCGTCGTCCCTCAGAATGAGCGCCGACTGGCGCTCCTTCAGTTCGCTCTGTTTGCCCGGCGAGAAGCTCGCATGAAGCTGCTCGAAGCCGGTTGCTGAGATCTGCCCCTGTCTGGCGCTGTTCCGCCAGGGCAGCAGCCCGGCTCGCCCGGCTCGCAGAAGCAGCTGGTCAGCGAAGGCCAGAACGGTCAGCACGATGACCAGTCCAGGCAGGGTCATGAAGACGGCGAATCCCATGCCCCCAGTATCAAGGGCAAGGCCCACATTCATACGCCCTCTTCGGAAACACATACGACTGCCTCGTTTGATTTTTGAGCCGGCCGCACGTTCACCGAGGATCAGAAACGGGTACTACGTAAGAGGTCGTTTTCACCTTAATTATTTATGTATCTCGCAGATTGCGAGTCGTGGTGGTCTGATGCTGGTGGCCCCGGCGAGCAGGAGCAACTGGCTCCGCCCCGACGCCCCCACCAGCGACGACCGGCTCTTCTGCCAGATCTACGGACGCGGCGACCGCAAGACGGACCAGCTCGTTCCCGGCCGGCCGTACTCCTTCGTCGCCGCCCTGGAGACCGGCCGGACCTCCTGGGTCGCACTGCTGGACGCCGTGCGCCTCGGGCCGGCCGACGACTCAACCGCCGTGACCGCCGCCCAACTGCATGATGTCGTCGAGCGGTTGACACAGGCCGAACACTGGCAGCCGGGCGACCCGAAGATCCTGATCATGATGGATTCCGGCTACGACGTCGCCTACCTCTCCCACGCCCTGGCGGACCTGCCGGTTGTCCTGGTCGGACGCCTGCGCTCGGACCGCGTCATGCTCCGCGACCCCGGCCCCGCCCGCTCCGGGCCGAAGGGCGGACGGCCGCGTCGGCACGGTGGCGTCCTCACCTTCGCCAAGCCCGAGAGCTGGCATCAGCCCGAGGTCACCACGCTCACGGACACCACCCGCTACGGCACCGCGGAGGCGATCGCATGGGACCGGATGCACCCAAGGCTCACCCACCGCGCCCCCCTGGCTGGACGACGCTGAGGAGGAACTCCCCATCCTGCACGGGACGTTGGTGCGGCTGAAAGTCGAGCGCCTGCCAGGCGACCGGGACCCGAAACCGGTCTGGCTGTGGTGCTCGGCCCCCGCTGCCACCGGCGCGGATGTGGACCGCTGGTGGCAGTCGTTCCTCCCGCAGATTCGACCTGGAGCACACCTTCAGGCTCCTGAAGCAGACGCTCGGCTGGACCGCCCCGAAGATCCGCCACGCCGACAGCGCCGACCTGTGGACCTGGCTCATCATCGCCGCCCACACCCAACTCCGCCTTGCCCGGCCGCTGGCCGAGGACCTCCGCCGCCCCTGGGAACGGCCCGCCGAGCCCCGCCGCCTCACCCCTGCCCGGGTGGGGCGGGGGTTTCGCAACATCCGCCCGACTACCGCTCGCCCAGCGGCGGCGCCGTAACCGTCCAAGCCAGGCCCGGGACGGCCTCCCGGCTCGAGGAACAAGCACCGGGCCACACGTCACGACGTCGGAAAGACAGTCAAACGCGCCGAATCGATCAAGGAACACCAAGCCCGACGAGGATAAATTCCAAGCTAAGACCGTGTCCTACGTGGCGAGGCGGTCGCTGGTCAGGGCAGGGGGCGGGGTACGTGGAGCTGGATTGTTCCGGACGGCCTGTGGGAGATCGCGAAGCCGCTGATCCCGCCGTCGAGGGTGCGGCCACAGGGCGGCGGGCCGCAGGACACGCCTGATGAGACGCTGTTCGCGGCGATCATCTACGTGCTGGTCAGTGGCTGTGCCCGGCGGGCTCTGCCGCCCTGCTTCGGCATATCGGAGTCGGCCGCTCACCGCCGCTTCCTCATGTCTGTCACCGTGCCGCCGTGCGGACCGAGTCCGGCTCGATCGGCCTTCGGCCGGGGAGGCGGCTCGTTGCGAGGGAGCGTCCCGCCCCGGCCGGGTCTCATCGGATGTGCTCGGCCGGCTTGGTGGCGGCGTTGAGGAGGTGTTCCAGGGGGCCTCGGCGGAAGAAGCGGGACCAGATCGCGGCGAACACGGTCGCCCCGAGGACGAACATGATCAGTGGCACCCATGACTGCTGGGTGCCGGTCCCGGCGGGCACGGACAGTACGGACTGCGCGAGGAAGTGGCCGACGTAGGCGGTCAGGGACATGCTGCCCACGGCGATGACCGGCTTGGCCAGGCGGCGCAGTCGCGGCAGGCGGTCCATCGCCACCGTCGCGCCCACGATCACGAGGACCGCGACGCCCACGCTGCCGATGATGTCGAACGTCGTCCCGCTGTGCGGCCCGGCCTTCAGCAGGTACGACGCGGACATCTCGGGGAACGGCCCCCCGTCGGGCGGCATCGAACCGCCGGCGGAGGGCATCGCCCCGGAGCTGCCGGACGACGACCCGTCTTCCGCCGTGCTCCTCAACGCGCCCGATCCGGCGAGCAGCAGGGACATGCCGTACGCGGCCGCGGTGAGGGAGGCGCCGAGAGCGGCGAGGCGCTTGTGAACGGTGCTGGAGGACAGGTCGAGGCGGCCCAGCGCCATGCCCGCGATCACGAACGACATCCACGTGAGTGCCGGGTAGAAGCCGGTGAGCAGCAGATCGAGGACACCGACCTCGCTGAGGTGGCGGAGCGGGTCGTAGGCGTTGATGCTCTCCTGGACCGACGGGGTCAGCAGCGAGGTCAGGAGGTACGCCAGCTGCGGTGCGGCCAGGGCGAACGCGGCCGCGACGAGGGCGAGGGTCCTGGCACTCAAGCGCACCAGGGGCAGGGCGAGGAGGAAGTAGACGCCGTAGAAGCCGAGGATGATCACTCCCCCGTACTCCATCGCCATCACGGTGCCCAGCGCCAGCAGGACCACGGCGCGGATCGCGATGCGGACCTTCGCCTGCCTGCCGGCCAGGCCGGTCTTCGGCTCGCGGCGGCCGGCGATCAGCGTCAGCGAGAACCCGGCGAGGGTGGCGAACAGGACCGAGGAGTGACCGTCCGCCATGTACCGGATCCAGCTGGCGGCGCCCGTCGTGGCGGACAGCGGGGGGCCGATGTGCACGATGTACATGCCGAACACCGCCAGCGCGCGGGCCAGGTCCACCCCGACGAGGCGTCCCGTCGAGGGACCGGGCGAGGCCGGCGCGGCGGACTCGGGGGGCTCGGGGGGCCCGGGGGAGGTCCGGGGCTGCGGAGGCGGGTTCTCCTGCGGAACTGACGTGTCCTGCGGTGTCGTTGGTGTCTGTGGCATCTGGAGACTCTCGCGTCGCCGCCGGGCGGGGAGCTATCCGGCAGGCTTCGGTAACGGCCCCGCCCACCGGCGGGTTCCGCCCCGCCGACCGGCGGAGTCCCATGCCGGCCTGTCCGCTGCGAACCTCGCCCGAGCAGCCGGGGTCAACGACCACCAGGAGCGCGGCGGTGCGCGGGCCGGCGGTGCCGCGGTCGTGGACGACGTCGGCGTACGCCTGCGAGCCGAAGGCGCGGACCGCCAGGGCCGGGTTACCTGTGTCGGCGGGCCGGCCGGTCAGCTGCCGGCGCAGGGTGTCCTTCTCCGCCGGCACGTACAGGGTGTGCTCCTGGCCCTGGGTGCGGTCGAGGCGGAACCCGTCGGGCGTCTCCGCGAGGAACGCGTCCGCGCCCGTCCAGGCCGGCGGGACGGGGATCTCCCGGGACGGTGTCGATCAGGTCGGGGAACCGGCCCTCCCGCGGACCTTGGCCGGCTGCAAGGACAGACGGCGGTGCATCGGCGCCGTGTGCGGCAGTGTTCCCTCGGAGGCCAGGCGGTACGCGACCTGGCGCAGCGTGAGCTTCATCGGCGCGTACCCGTTCACGATCTCCCGCGGCCGGTCCGCCACGGACGGCCACCGCACCCGCTCACGCGCCCTACCGGTAGGTGTACATGTACCCCTCGCTGCCCTGCGGCCCGGGTTCACGTTATCCACAGGCGCAAGCGTGACCGGCGGTTCCTTCGTACTCTGCTGCCCGCACCGGCCACACGGGGGTGTGCGGGATGCGGTACGGCGTGGTGGTGGAGGACCTCGCGGTGGAGGTCATGGCACCGCTGCCGGACGACCGGGCACGGCGGGAGGTGATGGCACTGGTGGAGGTCGCGCGGAGGGATCCGCGGGGTGCTGGATCCCGTTCATGCCGCACGCCGGTGCGATCGGGGTCCGTGACATCGGGTGGGCGGGCTGAGCTCGGGGCTGTCGGCAGCGGGGGTCCTCAGACCGGTTCCGGAGCCGGTCCTCGAGGACGAGTTGTCGCCGCGGCTGACGGTCTGGAGCAGTTGGGCGCACACGGTCGCTTCGGCGGCGAGGCCGGCCTGGGCTGCCCAGGACGGGCAAGGCGGTACGGACACGGGCGGTGGCGTTCGGCTGGAGGAGTGCGGACGCGTAGAGGGCGGCGCAGTCGAAGCCCTGGGGGCTTGGTCCCGTCCTTCCCGGTCGAGCAGCCGCAGGGGTGATGCGGTGGGGTTCGCCCGGTGCGGGTCGGCGTGGGCTGTGGTCCGGCAGGGCACGGCCGGGGCCGGGAGGCCCACGAACTCGGGGATGGCGCGGTTCGGGTAGTGCTCGCGCACGGTGACGCGGTCGGTGCTGGTAGCCGAGCGCTTCTGCAGTGTCCCTGCGGGCGCTTGCCACCAGGAGTCGGGCAGATCCGGGTCCTGGCGCGGGATCGGGTCGTCGGACAGGACCGGCTCATCGACGCGGGCCGACAGCCGCGCCCGGTAGGCAGTGCCGTGGTCGGAATCATCGTGCACCCCGCAGGAGTGCGGGCCGACGCCCGTGGAGGTGGCCGAGGGCATGCTGGGTGCCCGTGGCGATACCCGTGCCGTGCTGGAGGTGCTCACAGCGTGGTGGGAGGTTGATTTCCGTGCCCGTGCGGTGTGTCAGATGGTAGTCGATTGCCCGTTTCGGCATGGTGGGTGCGTCCATGTGCGGGGGCTCTGTCAAGGAAGCAGCAGAGCGTCGCCCTGGCGACCCTCCCCGGCAAGGAGCCCTCGACTCGATGTCATTCACCGTCACATCCTGGTCGTCCCCTGCATCCGGCGTCGTGCGTTGTTTCGCCTCCGTGCTGGCCGTCGTCGCCTCTTTGGTCGCTGCGGTGGTTCCTGCCCACGCGCACGGCCCGGGCAATGCGCCACGGGCCGCGGACGGCGATGCGAGCATTGCGTCGGTCAAGCAGATCGATGAACGCACGCAGGACATCATGGTTCACTCGCCTGCGATGCATTCCTCCATCCCGGTCAGAGTCATCCTGCCCAAGAATTGGAACTCGGAAAAGGAAGCGAAATTCCCTGTCCTTTACATGCTGCACGGCGGGGACGACAATTACACGTCCTGGACTCGCGAGACAGACGTCGAAGAACTCGCCAGGAAGTCTGATGTGCTGGTCGTCATGCCCGACGGCGGGAAATTCGGTTACTACAGCGACTGGCATGCAGGGACGCACAACTGGGAGACGTTCCACACGAAAGAACTCGTTCGGCTCATGGAGAAGGAATATCGCGCCAGTTCCGCCCGTGCGATCATGGGGCTTTCCATGGGAGGGTTCGGGGCCCTCAACTACGCGGGGCGGCATCGGGGGATGTTCCGGTACGTGGCTGCGATGAGCTCGTACGTGGACCTCAACGAACCGTCGGTGCGCCTCACCCTGCAACTGGGTTCGCAGAGGGACGGCATCGACATCAAGGACGTCTGGGGCGATCCGGTGCGCGACTTCGGCGTCTGGCAGGACCACAACCCTGCCGCGATGACCAGGGCGTTCCGCGGGACGCGCGTTCACCTCTCCACGGGTGACGGAACAGTGGGCCCGTTGGACGCGGGGCGGCCGCTGGACGTCCTGCTCGTCGGTTCCGTGGCCGAGACGGTGCTCCCCGAGCAGACCAGGCGATTCGCCTCCGCGCTGCGGTCGGCGGGCGTGACGACCACCACGCACATCTATCGGCCCGGTACCCACTCCTGGCCGTACTGGCAGCGAGAACTGCACGCGGTCTGGCCCACGGTGACGCGGGTTCTCGACCAGTAGACGGCCGCTGGAACCGCCCTTTGGGGAGAGGTCATCGATATGGGGCAGCCAACGGTGATGATTTTCGCCGGCGGATCCCGGGGAGACGTTCAGCCCTGTCTGGCGCTCGGGCAGGCGCTGCTCCGTCAGGGGATTGCCGTGCGCGTGCTCGCCAGCATGCGTTACGAGGATCTGGCCGCGGAGGCCGGGGTCCGGTTCCATCCGCTGCCGGTCGACCCGGCGGCCGTCATCGAATCCGTTGCGGGACAGGAACTTCTTTCCGGCCGGAAAGGCCCGGTTTCTTTCATCCGCAGGATGAACCGGGTGCTTCGGCCGTGTGTCGAAACGATCCTGGAGCAGGCCCAGGCCTGTGCTCGGGGGGCCGACCTCGTCCTGGCCCCGACGCTGGGTCTGTTCGGTGTTCATCTGAGCCAGAGTCTCGGTGTGCCGCATGCGGTGATGCATTTTCAGCCGAGCCAGCCCACCGGGGCCTTCCCGCATCCTTTCGTTCCCGCCAGAACGCTGGGCAGTCTCGGAAACCGGGCCAGCTACGACGTGGTCGACATCGGCACCTGGCTCTTGTCCCGCCGTTACCTCAATCGCTGGCGTGCCGAGGAGAGGGGATTGCCGCCCATGCCCCTGCTGTCCCCTCTCCGCGCCAGCCGCCGCGCCACCGTGCTCTGTGCCTTCAGCCCGACGGTGGTCGAGCGCCCGGCCGACTGGGGTCCGAACGTCCACGTCACGGGTTTCTGGAGCTTCGAGCGGCCCGGGTGGACTCCCCCGCACCGGCTGCGCGCGTTCCTCGGTGCCGGCTCGCCACCGGTGTACGTGGGATTCGGCAGTATGCGAACCCCCGACCCGCACCGCACGGACCGCAGCGTCCGCGCGGCTCTCAGGCGGGCCGGGCTGCGCGGCGTACTCGCCGGCGATCCGGCGACGAGTGAGGACGACATGCTGGTCGTCTCCGACACTCCGCACGAGTGGCTGTTTCCCAGGATGGCCGCGGTCGTCCATCACGGGGGCGCGGGTACCGCCTTCACGGCGCTTCGGGCCGGTGTGCCTTCCATGGCCTGCCCGTTCTTCGGCGACCAACCGTACTGGGGCGCACGCATCCACCGGCTGGGGGCGGGCCCGCGCCCCCTGCCTGCCCGGGACCTGACCGCTTCGGAGCTTGCTCAGCGGCTGACGGCACTTACGGGGAGCACCGTGTACGCGGATGGCGCGCAGCGGCTCGGCGACGCGCTGCGGGCAGAGGACGGCGCCGGCCGTGCCTGCCGCGTCCTGGAGCGGACTCTGTGCCGCCGCTAGGGAGCGTATTGGGTCGTGATCAATCTTCGTTCTGTCCGTGGGGCGGGGCCTGGACTGGTAGACCTTCTTGGATGACTCGCGTGCAACTGACGGATGCGGAGTGGGAGTTCATCGAGCCGTACCTGCCGATTGGCGAGTACGGCCCGTACCCCGAGCGGCTGCGGCAGCAGTTCGAGGGCGTGATCTGGCGGTTCAAGGCGGGCGGCCAGTGGCGGGAGATGCCGACAGAGTTCGGCGCCTGGTCGACCGTCCACAACCGTTTCCGGCAGTGGCGTGATGCCGGAGTCTTCGAGGCCCTGCTGGAGGGCCTGATCGCGGAAGCCGCGAAGCGCGGTGAGGTGGACCTGTCCCTGGTCAGCATCGACTCCACCACCGCCCGGGCCCACCACGACGCGGCCGGCATGCACCTGGAGGAGGAGGTCCTCATCGCTTTGGAGAAGGCTGCCACCGAAGCGGAGAAGGCCAGGTCAAAGGGGGTGACTGCGACGAACAAACCGGGCAGGGGAACGAAAGCAACCCCGAGCGGGAAGAGCGACAGCGCATCCGGCGTCGGCACAAACTCCGGCTGAAGGCCGCCCTCCTCGGACGCTCCCGGGGTGGGCAGACCAGCAAGATCCATGTCGCCGGCGACCGGAAGTGCCGCCCGCTGGCCTTCATCCTGACCGCGGGCCAGGCCGCCGACAGCCCGCAGTTCATCCCCGTGCTGGGGAAGGTGCGGGTGCGTGGGCCTGCCGGCCGCCCCCGCACCCGGCCGGGCGCAGTCGCCGGGGACAAGGCGTACTCGTCCCGCGGCAACCGCGCCCACCTGCGTAAACGCCGTATCAAGGCGGTCGTCCCGGAGAAGAGGGACCAGGCCGCCAACCGGCAGAAGAAGGGCTCCAGAGGCGGCCGAGTCAGCCACGACGCTGATCTCTACAAGGAGCGGAACACCGTCGAGCGGCTGATCAACAAGCTCAAGGCCTGGCGAGGCATCGCTACGCGGTACGACAAGACACCCGCCAGCTACCTCGCCGGCCTTCACCTCCGCGGCTCGATGATCTGGCTCAGAGAGCTCACCCGGACCACCTAATGATCACAACGCAATACGCTCCCTAGTGCGGTGACCGGAAAGGTTTGCCGGGAAGCTCGCGGCGTCCGGTGCGGTGCATCGCACGGCCAAGCGTCGCCCGCGTGCCGGATGTTCTCGGGGGATGCAGACTACGCGGCGAGGTGCCGTGCCGGGCGTCGCGGGCCGGTGGACCTGTCCGGTCGCGGCACTCGGCTCGCGCGGGGGCTTCAGGAGTCGACGAGTGTCTTCCTCGTCGCCCGGGGAGAGCTGCGCAGCGCCCACAGCGCTACTGGTGCACCGGCCCCCACCAGCACGGCGGCGACGCACAGGCCGGCCTGGTAGCCCGTCGCGAATGCCTGGCCGTTCACGGCTCCCCCGGCCGCGAAGGACTTCTCGACGAAGGTGACGACCGCGCCCACCAGCACGATGCCGAACACACCGGACAGCTCCCGTGCCGCGCTGAAGAGGCCCGCGGCGAAGCCCGACAGGTGGCCGGGAGACGCCCCTAGCGCCCTGGTGGTCAGGGGCAGGGCCAGTGCGGAGCCCGTCCCCACGGTCGTCAGCCCCGGAAGGAGGGCGAGCAGAGTGCCTCTGCGGCTGCCCGCCGCGACGAGCAGCAGTCCTGCGGCAACCAGCAGCAGACCCGAGGAAGCGACCCGGGCGTCTCCCCACCGCCGGGCGAGCGCGCCGACGAAGGGTGCGGTGACGAACAGCGCGCAGACCACCGGGGTGAAGGTCAGGCCGGCTTTCGTCGGGCTGAGCCCGAGGCTGTTCTGCAGGAACTGCGAGGTGTAGAAGTACACCCCGCTCACGCCCAGGCCCCACAGGAGCTGGGTGACGACTCCGCCCGCGAAAGCGCGCCGGTGCAGCAGCAGGACCAGGGCGGGGCTGCGCCCGGGCCGTCTGATGCAGCGGAGCGTCAGCAGGCCTGTTGCGGCAACGGTCCCGGAGAGCATGACCGACGGCTTGGTGAATCCGTAGCTCGGTCCCTGGATCAGGAAATAGGCGAGGGCGGCCAGGGACAGGCAGGCCAGTGCGATCATGTGGTGCGGGACTGCGGCGGCCGGCCGGGGGCGGGCGCGCCCGGTGCGCCGCGGTGCTCCGGGAATCGCCGCGGCGCCGATGGCGAAGCCGGCCAGCCCGAGGGGAATGTTCAGGGTGAAGAGCCACTCCCATCCGAGCTGCTGCGTCACCACGCCGGAGATCACGGGTCCGAAGGCGAGTGCGGACGCCATCGTGGCCGATGTCGCGCCGAACGCGAGGGTGCGCACCCGGGGCGGCACGTCGAGCGTCATGACGGCCAGCGAGGACGGCAGGATGAACGCGGCGCCGGCGCCCTGCAGGGCGCGGAAGCAGACGAGCATCGTTCCGGTGGCCGACAGGGCGCAGCAGACCGAGGACAGGGTGAAGGCCGCCACACCGGTGAGCAGTGCCCAGCGCCGGCCCTTCGTGTCCGTGAGTTGCCCGGCCATCAGCAGAAGGCTGGCCAGCGTCAGCGGATATGCGGTGGCGACCCATTTCACGTCTGTTTCTGACAGTGCGAGTTCGTGACGCATCTGCGGCAGGGCCACGTTCACGATTGAGCCGTCGAGGGCCGTCAGAAATGTGGAGAGAACAGCAGTCGACACGACGCTGAGGACGCGCAGCCGGCTCATGGTTTCCTCCCGAGGTGCGATACCCCGGCTTGGGGAGAAATCATGTGTGTGGACTGTAGGCCTGTCCCACTGCGCAGCCTGGCCTTCGTGTGCGGCACCGGCGTGTCACTGGAATATGCGACATCTCCGTGTTTCGCTGTGCCATCGATGCCCCGGCGAAGCGCGGCCCGTCAACGACCCTGCTGGGAGCCGGACCCCGCGAAGGCAGGGCAGAGCGCGCCACTCTTGCCTGCTGAATGAAGGTTTGGTGAACACGTGCCGTCACTGGTGACTGAAACCCTCGGCCACAATCTCGCCCATGTCGCGGCTCTCACCCCGGACGAAACAGCCGTCACCTTTGTGGACTACGGGGCCGGCTCCGGTGAGGTCACCTCGCTGACCTGGAAGCAACTCGAAGAACGGGTCCGTACCGCTGGGGCAGGAATTCGGAGATTCTGTGCCAGTGGTGAGAGAGTCGCGGTCGTTGCTCCGCAAAGCCTGGAATACGTGGTCGGCTTCCTCGCGGCGGCGTGTTCGGGTGCCATCGCCGTGCCTCTGTTCCTGCCTTCTCTGCCAGGACATGAGGAGAAGCTCGCGGCGGTTCTGAAGGACGCGGCTCCCGCACTTCTTCTGACGGTCGAAGAGCAGCGCTCTTCTCTCCTGGAGTACTGCGCGCAGCAGGGAATCGCCCCCGCCTGCCGTATCGTTACGGAGACGGATCTGCGGAACTCCGCTGCGGGTTCCGGTTCCGTGTTCGACGGTCTCGATCCGCACGGCGTGGCATACCTGCAATACACATCGGGCTCCACCCGTATTCCGTCGGGTGTGGAGATCACCCATGCCAATGTGTGCTCCAACGCCCGTCAGGCGCTCGAGGCGTACGACCTGGGCCGAGGCCGCAACTGCACGGTGGGATGGCTGCCGCTCTACCACGACATGGGGCTCGTGCTGGCCGTCGCCCTGCCGGTCCTCGGTCATCTGCCCTCCGTCCTCATGGACCCGCTGGCGTTCATCCAGCAGCCGGCACGCTGGCTGCAGTTGCTGTCGCGGTACCCCGGTGCGCTGACCGCGGCGCCCAATTTCGCCTACGACTACTGTCTGCAGCGCATGGACGAGAAGGACCGCGCCGGTCTCTCGCTGGGATCGGTCGCGGCGATGGTCAACGGCAGCGAACCCGTCTCGGCTCGCACGCTCGAGCGTTTCCAGACGGCGTTCGCGTCCGCGGGCATGAGGCGTACGACCATGCGTCCCTCGTACGGGCTGGCGGAGGCGACCGTGTTCGTCTGTGCTTCGCCCGTCGGGGAAGAACCCACCGTCGCGTCCTTCGACAGGGAGGCTCTGGGGCGCGGGATCGCCCGTGCCGTCGACACCGCGGAGGAGGGGACGGCCGTCGAAGTGGTGGCATGCGGCCGCACGACCGGTCAGGAGGCGGCGATCGTCGATCCGGCGACGTGCCGGCGCCGCCAGGACGGGCTGATCGGTGAGATCTGGCTCCGCGGCCCCAATGTCGGCCGCGGCTACTGGGGCCGTGAGCAGGAGAGCGCGGCCGCGTTCGGCGCGGTCGTCGAGGGCGAGGACGCCGGCACGGCGTGGCTGCGCACCGGGGACCTGGGGGTGTGGCACGACAAGCAGCTCTACGTCACGGGACGGCTGAAGGACCTGGTGATCATCGATGGGACCAACCACTATCCGCACGACATCGAGGAGACGGTCCACCAGGCGCATCCGGTCATCCGCCCCCACTACGTCGCCGCGTTCGCCGTGTCCGCTCCCGAGGGCGAGCGGCTGGTCGTCGTGGCGGAACACGGACGGGACGTGGACCCCGGGCGGATCGCGCCGGCGGAGGTGACGCGTGCGGTGCGCAGCGCGGTCGCCGCTCGGCACGGCGCGGCGGTGCACGACTTCGTTCTCGTGGCGCCCGGCAGCATCCCTCACACGACCAGCGGCAAGGTGGCCCGTAGTGCATGCCGGGAGCAGTACCTGACGAACGCTTGGACCACCACCAGCGAGGCGTAGGCGTACGCCCCGGGGCATCGCGAGAGCGCGGGCAAGGAGAGACAGATGGAAGCGGACAGGGAAGCAACCGGGGCATCCGGGCGGCGGCCGGTCCCGCCCGGTGAACTGCGGGCAGTTCTGCGCCAGCTCATCACTGATGCCTGCGGGGTGCCGGAGGAGGAGATCGACGATCTCCGTCCTCTCGTGGACTACGGGCTGACGTCGCGTGCTGCCGTCTCTGTGGCGGGCCGGCTGGAACACGTACTGGATGTGTCGCTGCCCGCCACACTGTTGTGGGAGACCCGGACGATCGAGCAGCTCGTGCGGCGGCTGGGCGCGGTCGAGGACGTGTCGTGGGAAGAGCGGCGCGAAGACGAACGGCAGTCGCAGGGACGTGATCCCCTCGCTCTTGCGGCTGCCGTTGCCGATGACGGCGGCTCTCCCGGCGGGCCCTCCCGGGAGGCGCACCCCGTCGCTGTGATCGGCCTCGGCTGCCGGCTGCCGGGAGGGGTGAGCGGCCCGGAGGCGTTCTGGAAGCAGCTCGTGGCGGGGAGGGACTTCGTCGGTGCGGTGCCCGCCACGCGCCGGCGGGCGTTCGGGTCCGGTGCTCTGTTCGGTACGTCCGTCGAAGAGGTCGTGGGAGAGGGTTCCTTTCTCGACGACGTCGAGGCCTTCGACGCGGACTACTTCGGCATCACCCCGCGTGAGGCGGAAGTGATGGATCCGCAGCAGCGCCTGCTCCTGGAGGTGGCCTGCGAAGCCCTGGACCATGCCGGCCGGCCGGCTCATTGCGTCGAGGGAAGCGACACCGGGGTGTTCGTGGGTCTCAGTGCCCTCGAGTACGGCCACCTCACCACGGCGGATCCCTTGCGCCTCACTCCGTGGACCAGCACCGGTGCGGCGGGAAGCATCGCCGCCAACCGGCTGTCCTATCTGCTCGACCTGCACGGCCCGAGTGTGACCGTCGACACGGCCTGCTCGTCCTCGCTGGTAGCGGTGCACCAGGCGTGCGTGAGTCTGAGCCGGGGCGAGTGCGACACCGCTCTGGCGGCAGGGACGAACGTGCTGCTGCTGCCGGCCGTCACGGCGTCGTTCGAGCAGGCCGGGGCGCTGGCGGCGGACAGGCGGTGCAAACCGTTCGACGCGGCGGCGGACGGCATCACACGGGGCGAAGGGTGCGCGGTCGTCGTCCTGAGGCGGCTCGCCGACGCACAGCGCGACGGTGACCGGATCCTGGCCGTCATCAAAGGCACGGCGGTCAACAGCGACGGCCGCTCGGCCGGCCTGATGGCACCCAATCCGGCGGCGCAGGAGGACCTCCTGCGCAGGGCCCTGGGCCGTGCTCGCGTCGACGCCGGCAGCATCGACTACGTCGAGACGCACGGGACCGGCACGCTCCTGGGCGATCCCATGGAGGCCGGCGCGCTCGGCGCCGTCATGGGCCGGGGCAGGCCCGCCGGTCAACCGCTGCTCATCGGCTCGGTGAAGAGCAACCTGGGCCATCTCGAGGGGGCGGCGGGGATCGTCGGCCTGATGAAGACCGTGCTCGCGCTGCACCACCGCCGGATCCCGCAGAATCTGCACTTCCGCACGCCCAACCCGCACATCGACTTCACCGGCCTCCGGCTGCGCGTGGTCTCGGCCCCCACGGCCTGGCCCGAGCGGGAGGGGCACCCTCCCCGGGCCGGGGTGTCGGCCTTCGGTTTCGGGGGCACCAACGCCCACGCCGTGCTCGAGGCGGCACCCGCCGCCCCCTGCGCGGTGTCCGCGGAGGCGGAAGACGTCACGGCGGGGTCCCGGAGCCCCCATGTGCTGGTCGTGTCGTCGCGGTCCGGACACCGCATCGCGGACGCGGCCGCCGGGCTGGCCCGGCTGGCGGCTTCGGACCACGCGCCGCCCCTGAGGGACCTCGCGCACACGCTCGCCCTCCACCGCAGGGGTCACACGTGTGCCGCCGTCACCGCACGCACCCATGAGGAGGCGGCCCGCCTGCTGGCGGCTGTCGCCCGCGGGGAGGACGGCCCGGGAATCGTCGCACCGTGCACCGACCGGCCCGCGGTGCGGGCGTCGGAAAGCCGCCGGCCCGTCTTCGTCTTCTCGGGTCACGGCTCCCAGTGGCGGGGGATGGGGTGGCGCCTGCTGCAGGAGGACGCACTGTTCGACGCCGCGGTGCGGGACCTCGACCCGGTCTACGCGGAGGCGACCGGTCACTCCCTGCGGAGCCTGCTCGACGGTTCGTCGGGCGCCGGTGTGGACCACGTCCAGCCCCTGCTGTTCGGTATGCACCTCGCGCTGGCCCGGACCCTGGAGGCGTACGGCGTGCACCCGGCCGCCGTGATCGGGCACTCCGTCGGGGAGGTGAGCGCGGCGGTCGCTGCCGGTGCGCTCAGCGCGGCCGACGGTCTGCTCGTCGTTCTGCGGCGGTCGGCGCAGCTGGCCGCCGTCGACACCGGGGGCGCCGGCGCGATGGCGGCGGTCGAACTGGACGTCGAGGAACGGGCGTCGGTCCTGGTGCGGTTCCCCGGTGTCGAGATCGCCGTGCACTCCTCTCCCCGCAGATGCACGGTGACGGGCCCGGCCCAGGGGGTGCGCCGTCTGGTCGACGAACTGGCCGCCGAGGGCCGGCTGGCCCGGCTTTTGGACGTGGGCGGAGCGGGACACTCCCCGGCAGTGGACGCCGTCGTACCGGCGCTGCGTGAGGCTCTGGGCGCGCTTCGTCCGGGCCGGGCCGAGGTGCCGTGGTACACCACGGTCCTCGACGATCCGCGAGCCACCGTCCACGCCGACGCCGACTACTGGTGCGCCAACGTCCGCCGTCCGGTACGTCTGCAGCAGGCCGTCGACGCCGCCGTGGCGGACGGCCTCGATCTCTTCGTGGAGGTCTCCCCCCATCCCATCGCTGTTGTCGCCGTGCGGGAAACCGTCGAGGCGGCCCGGGGCGCCTCGCACGCGGTGGTCGTGCCCACCCTGGACAGGCGGGGGGACGAACCGGTCGACCTGCGCACCGCGCTCACCCGGCTGCACTTCGCGGGGGCGGGTGCGGACGAGAGCCGTCTGTGGCCCGCGGGTGCTCGCGTCGCGCTCCCCAGTCCGGCCTGGCGCCATGGTCGCTACTGGTTCGGCCGTGGGGGTGCCGCGGGTCCCCGCGGGGTGTCGGGCCGGAGCCTGCTCGGGGTGCGCACCGACGATCCGCGGACGGACGCCGTCCTGTGGCAGACCGACCTCGGTGCGTGCGGCATGCACGCCTTCGAACGTCCCCTCCACGGACAGCCGGTGCTCAACCTGGCCGCGGCCGCCGCCCTTGTGACGGCGGCTGCCGTGGAGGTCCAGGGGCACGACGCCGTGACGGACCTGTGCCTGGACGACCTCGTCGTCGAGGCGTGGCTTCCCCTGGGCACGAGCACGCCCGTCACCGTCGTGTGGGAACCCGCCGGGGAGCGTGCGGCCGTCACGGTCAACGCCCGTGCCGCGGACGGCAGCTGGCGCTGCCACGCGTCGGCGCAGGTCGACACCCGCCCCCCGGCGGCGCGGGGGGACGTCTTGGGCGCGGATGCGCCGCCGGTCGTCGTCGGCCGATGGGCCCCTGCCGAGACCGAGGCCGCAGCCGTGGCCGGCGAGGGGGTTGTGCCGGGGTACGAGGCCCTCCTCACGGCGCTTCTGTACGCGCCGGCCCAGGGCGGGGCGGACACGGCACCGGGGGCGCCGCTCGGCGCTGCGTCCCCCCACACCGTCCCTGTCGCCGTGCGCCGTCTGCGTATCCGGCACCTCACGGCTGCCGAGCCGGTCACCATCGAGGCTTTCCCGGCGGCACCGGGGCCCGGGCGGGCCGGGAGCGGCCCGGACGCGGACCCGGTCTGGGACGTCGTGGCACGCGGAACGCGGACCTGCATCACCGCCCGGGGCGTGGAACTGCGTTCCCCCGGCCCGGGCGAGATCCGCAGGCCGCTCGAAGCGCTCAGCTACGACATCCAGTGGCAGAAGTCTGCCGTTCCGCTTCCCGAAGAGCTCGGCAGCGTCCTTCTTCTGGCAGACGGGCCCGCGGCCGGCGACGGCGACGGCGGGGTGGCCGCTCTGGGCGCGGCGCTGCGCGGGAAGGGGGTGCGGACCGCGGTCTGTGCGAGCTCCTCCGCCGACACGGCACGATGTCTCGAGGACTGGCTGGAGCGTACGGGTCAGGACGGCAGGCGGGCCGCGGTGCTGCTGCTGACCGGCCCGCCGGCCGGTGCCGGCGACGCCCGTGCGCTGCACACGGCCGTCAGGATCGCGCGACGGCTCGTGTCCGGCGTGCCCGGAGGGCGCCAGCCACGGCTGTGGATCGTCACCGAGCGGGCCCGGGCCGTGAACCCGGGAGAGACGGGGGAGCCGAACCTGGCCTGTCTGCGCGGCCTGGTACGCGCGCTGGCTCTGGAGCACCCCACCTTGCGGGCAAGCCTGGTGGACCTCGACGGCTCGCTCGGATCGGGCGAGGAACTCCTTCAGGAGCTGTTGGGCAACAGCCCCGAGGACGAGGTCGTCTGGAGGACGGGGAGCAGGCTCGTCGCCCGCCTCGCTCCCGCCGAGCTGACGGCGCAGCAGTACGAGATCCCCTTCGTCCGCCGGAAGGGTGCCTACATCGTCACGGGTGGCCTCACGGGGCTCGGGCTGGCGACGGCTCGCCGCCTGGCCGGACAAGGAGCGGGCCGGCTTGTCCTCAACGGCAGGCGGCCGCCCGCGCCGCAGGCCCAGGAGGTCATCGGTGAGCTGCTCGCCCACGGGACCTCGGTCGCCGTCGTGCGGGGAGACATCGCCGACCCGGGGGTGGCTCCGCGTCTGGTGGAGGCAGCGCTCGGCGAGGGCCACGAGCTGCGCGGCGTCGCCCACTGCGCGGGCCTTCTCCACGACCGGATGCTCACCGACGTCGAGGCCGACGACATCGACACCGTGCTCCGTCCGAAGGTGACCGGCGCACTGCGCCTGGAGGAGGCGCTGGACGGCCACGACATCGACTGGCTGGTGTTCTACAGTTCGGCGGCCGCGCTGCTCGGCTCCCCCGGCCAGTCGGCCTACGCCGCCGCCAACGCGTGGCTGGACGCCATGGCGCAGCGCCGCAGGGCCGAAGGGAAACCGGCCGTGTCCATCGGGTGGGGGCCCTGGAGCGAGACCGGTGGCGTTCGCGCCGGCCGGGCCATGGCGCTGCGGTCCCTGACCATGAGCGAGGGGCTGGACGCCCTGCAGACCCTCGTCGTCCACCATCGGACGCACACGGGTGTGGCTCACTTCGACACCGAACGGGTGCTGGGGGCGTTTCCGGGGGTGTCCGACATCCCGTTCTTCGCGGACTGCTTCCAGGACGGCGGCGCCCCGGCGGACGACTGGGTGGGTCCCGACGGCATCGGGGCGCTCGGTGACGGTGCCGCCGGGAAGGTCTACCAACGGCTGGTCGAGCGGACCGCCACGCTCATGGGCTTGGGTGCGGCGGACATCGACCGGTCGGTGCCGCTTCCCGAACTCGGCCTCGATTCGCTGATGGCGGTGCGTGTCCGCAACGCCGCCCGGCAGGACTTCGCCATCGATCTGCCGCCGGATCTCATGCTGCGGGGCGCGTCGCTCGAGGAGATCGGCGAGGCCGTCCTCGAACGCCTCGGGCTCGAGCGGGACGGGGGGCAACCGCCCGGCGCACCGGCGAAGGAGACGGTGCAAGAGGCGAGCGCGCCTTCGCTGCCCGTGCTGCCGTCCTCGATCCAGCCCCGGGACGCCGCCGAGCGCCTGGTGGCCGGGGCCTGGGCCGAAGTACTGGGCACCCGCCCGGCAGACGTGTTCACCGACTTCGCCTCGGCGGGCGGGGACCGGCGCTGGGCCGGGAGTCTCCTCGAGGCGATCCGCGGCCGTCTGGCGGGAGCCCCCCTGGATCTCACGGCGGAGTCGTTGTTCGCGGCGCGGACGCCGGCCGGCATGGCGGAGCTGATCCGGCCGGCGGTCAACCCGGCCGGCAGGTCCCCCGTCACCGTCCTGCGGCCCCCCTGCGCGGGCTCCGGCGGGCGCCCGCTGTTCACCTTCCACCCGGCCGGCGGCCCGACGTCGGTCTACCGGCCGCTGACTCAGCTCCTGCCCTCCGACCAGGCCGTGTACGGCATGGAGCGGCTCGACGGTGTGGACACGATGGAGGAGAAGGCGGCGCACTACGTCCGCCTCATCAGGGAGCTGCAGCCCGCCGGGCCCTACCGGCTGCTCGGCTGGTCGTTCGGTGGCTGTCTCGCCTACGAGTCGGCCCGGCAACTGGCCGAGGCGGGCGAGCAGGTCGGCTTTCTCGGCCTCATCGACACGATCCTGCCGGCCGCGCTTCCCGACCTCGACTCCGAGGAGATGCTCCTCGAACGGTTCGGACGATTTGCCGAGTACATCGAGAAGACCTACGGGAGGAAACTGCAGCTGCCCTACGACGAGCTTGCGGCGACCCCCGACGAGCGGCAGATCGATGTCGTCATGCGCCTGGTGGCCGAGGTGGGTCTCGACATGAGCCCGGGAATCATGGAGCACCAGCGGACGTCGTACATCGACGCGAGAGTCGGCGAGCGCTACACGCCGCGGCCCACCGACGCGCATGTGGTGCTGTACCGGGCCCAGCAGGCGCAGCCCCTGACCACTGCTCTGGACCCGCGGTATCTGAGGTCGGAGGCGGATCTCGGCTGGGCGCCGCTGTGCCCGTCACTGGAGATCGTCCCGGTGGAGGGCGACCATCTCTCCCTCATCGATCCGCCGCATGTGGCCGCCATCGCGCGGCATCTCGTGAGGAGACTCGCAGGGGCGGCCGGCCGGGGGGAGTAGTCAGCCGCGGAAGGCGTGCAGCCGCTTGTCGTCGATCCGGGACCGTGCGCCCGGATCGGTGACACCCAGCCCGGGCCGGGGCGCGAGGCACAGCACTCCCACCTTGCCGATGTGCTGGTTGGTCTGCACGCTTCGCGCGGCGGCCGCGACGTCGTTCAGCGGGTAGGTCCTGGACAGGGTGGGCACCAGGTGGCCCAGGGCGAGGAGCCGGTTGACCTCCCACTGCTCGTGGAGGTTGGCGCCGTGGCTGCCGATGATCCGCTTCAGGCGCATCCAGAGGTACCTGTTGTCGTAGAGGTGTTCGTAGCCTGTGCTCGATCCGCAGGTGATGATGGTGCCTCCGCGCCGGGCGAGGAAGACGGATGCGGCGAATGTCTTCTGGCCGACGTGCTCGAAGACGATGTGCGGGTCCTCTCCGACAGCCGCGCGGATGGCCTTTCCCATTGTCTTCCAGCCTTCCGGCCGCTGCAGAAGTGTGGGGTCTCCCCCGTCGATGTCGGTGCGGTTGATGACCGCTTCGCAGCCCAGTGTTCTCAGTACGCTCGCCTTCTCGGCGGAATTGACGACGCCCACGGGGATGCCCCCGCCGTTGAGGACGAGCTGAACGGCGTAGGCGCCCAGGCCGCCCGTCGCGCCCCAGACGAGGACGACGTCTCCCTGCTTCATCCGCGCGCCGCGTTCGCTGACCAGCATGCGGTAGGCGGTGCTCGCACACAGCGGGTTGACCGCCGCCTCCTCCCAGCTCAGAGCGGCGGGTTTCGGCATCAGCTGGCTGGCCCGTACGACGGCGTAGTGGGCCAGCCCGCCGAAGTTGGTCTCGAAGCCCCAGGCCTTCTGTCCCTCACCGAGCATCCCGTCCCGATGGGTGTCATGGTCCTGTTCGTCGACGTAGGCGGGTGAAATCACGACGTGGTCGCCCACTTTCCACTTGCGTACGGACGATCCCGTGCGGACGACGACTCCTGAAGCGTCGGAACCGACGACGTGGTAGGGGAGGTCGTGACGTGCCTCCCAACCGCCGTTCCTGCCCAGCTGCCGCAGGAACTGGAAGGTGGGAACCGGCTCGAACATAGCGGTCCATACCGTGTTGTAGTTGATGGAGCTCGCCATGACAGCGACCAGTGCCTCGTCGGGCGCCAGCTCCGGCATGGGTACCTGATCGACGAGAAGGGACTTGCGCACGTCCTTGTCTTCCACGGACCGGAAGATGTCGGTGTCTTCCTTTCGGACCACGGCCGCGGGGAAATAGTCCGGCAGGGGAAGGGACTCCAGGACCGCAGCATCGGCACCGGCGAGGACCGCATCGGACAGGGACTGCATCATGACTCCTTTGTCGGACACTCAGGCGTTCACTGTGGCTGCTCTCCAGCAAGCATTTACTTCGCCGGTCACGCAACCGCAGGAGCCGGCCGCAGGGCGGGCGCCGAACGGAAGAACGCGGGTCGGAGCTTCGCTTTCCCTCCGTCTGCGTCCCTGCCGCTGCCTCGAAGGGAGCAGTGCGCGGCGTCCGCGGCCGGCCCGTGGCCGCGGACGCCGCCGGTTCCTGCAGGCACCGCGGCCCGGGACCGCCGCTCTTGACCCAGTTGGCGCATCTTGGACCAAGATTAATGATATGTACTGATATAAACACGCATGGTCGCCTAGCGTGAGGTCATCCAGAAAACATCCAGCACGGACCAGGACAAAGGGAGTTGACTCGTGATGCGTAGACGTCCCCGTGACAGGTGGGCAGGGGTCACAGCAGCGGCCGTGGCGGCCGTGATGGCCGTTGCCTCCCCGGCGGCGGCCGCCCCGTCGGCCACGAGCGTCACTGCAGCTCCCGCGGTGGCTTCGATCGGAGCTGCGGTCGAGCTGACCGCGACGGTCACCTGTGCCTCCGATCCGGGCGGCGGTCTGGGGATGACGTTCTTCGACGGCGCCGACCTGCTGGGCACGGTGGCCGTCGCGGCGAACGGCCAGGCACGGTTCACCGCCTCGTTCACGGCACTCGGCACGCACACGATCACCGCTGCCTACAACGGCAACGAATCCTGCGACGCCTCCAGCGGCACGGCACCCGTGTCGGTCTCGGCGGCGCCCGTCACCCCCACCGTGCCCCCCGGGCTGTGCCTGCTCACCTGCGGAGGGCTGCTCGGCTTCGTGGTCGGGGACATCCACAACAACATCATCATCGGCTGAGGACCCGGGGGGCGGGCCGACGCGGGGGCGGGCCGACCAGGTCCCCGGACGGTTTGGCCGCGGACCGGGCCGGCGGATGAACCGCGCCCGCTCCTGGCGCCGTTGTGCCCGTGCCGGGACCGCGCCGCTGCACGCACTGCTGCCGGGGAAGCGCCCTCTTGCGGCCGCCGGGCAGGGCATCCCCGCGCACGGCACGCACGGTTCGCCGGCCGGCACCACCACCGCCGTGACGTGACCGCGCCGGCCCGGGGACCGCTGCTTGTCCGTCCCCGCCCCGCGGCCCCGTCCGCCGCCCGCAACGGCCCCCGGGACGACCGCTGCCCGCCTGCGGGGCCGTGGGGCCGTCACAGGCGGGCGCGTCACAGGCGGGCGCGTGACAGGTCCTGTGCACCGGGGCAGGACGCGAACCTGTCGCAGGGGGAGGGATCAGATGCCCGGGCCTGCCACGTAGGTGTAGGCACCGGCTGCGGTGTCCGATCCGGCGGCGTTGGTCACGACCACGTCGACCGCTCCCGCGGTGCCGGGCGGGGTGACCACCGACAGCGTGGTGGAGTTGATCACGGCGAACGGTGCGGGGACGCCGTCGAAGGTGACCGATTCGGTGCTGTCCAGGTTGGTTCCGGTGACCGTCACCGCGGTCCCGCCCGAGGTCGGGCCCGAGGTCGGGCTGAGGGTTCCGATCGTGGGGACGTCGACGTAGACGTAGGTCAGCCCGTTGTTGCTCCCCCCGGCGGTGGTGACGCTCACCGACACCGGCCCTGCCGCCGCGCCCGCGGGAACCGTGACGGCGAGTGAGCTGTCGGAGACCACCGTGGGGGTGGCGGTTGCTGCGCCGAAGGAGACACTGGTCGCGGTCGACAGGCCGGTCCCCGTGACGGTGACGGTGTTGCCGCCGGCCAGCGGACCCGAGGACGCGCTCAGGGACGACTTGAACGGGGCGCCGACGTAGAAGAACGGCACCGGATTGCTCGTGCCGCCCGGGGTCTTGACGGTGATGCCGACGGTCCCGGTTCCCGACGGGGAGACCGCGGTGACCTGGGTCGGCGAAACGTTGGTGACGTTCGTGGCGGGCTTGCTGCCGAACATCACGGCGCTGGTGTTGGCCAGGTTCGTGCCGGTGATGGTCACCAGGGTCCCGCCTCCCGTGGAACCCTGATTCGGAGAGATCGGCATGGAACACTCCTCGCTGGTTGGGTGGGACGTGCGAGGAACCGGCGGAACAGCCGATGACCGCGACGAGCCTCACAAGCCTCTCGCGCCTGTCCGGCGTGATGCGCATTGCATAGACCGGGAAAAGAAGAGCCCCTTGCCCCCCATTCAGGAGTGCACTGCAGGCATGGGGAGGGAATCCGGCATATACATGCCCGCCTCATTCTTCCCCCGGCACGGGGATGGGCGGCCCGCCGGTTCACATTCTTAATTGACTCACGCGCCCAATCGGGTGACAAGACGCAGTTGACTCCATTCACCTGAACGAGTTAACCGCCCTTGCGGGAGTTCAGGTTCTTGCGGTCGGCCGGGAGGGGCGAAAGGTATGCCCGGGGAAGGATCGGCCCTGCTCACGCCGGAGGCGCGGCGACACGGCCGCCCGGCGGCAGCCTGCGGCGTCCGCCGTGCAGACGGCCGTCCTCGCGTGCGTGCGGCCCGCGCCGCGGGGATTGTCCGCCGGCCCGGCGGAGGCGACCGGGTGTGCCGCATTCTTCTTCACCGCTCCGGCTTTTGGCCGTTCGACGCGGGGACCGGCGAATTCTGCCCGGTTTTCCGCGCCATGCCGTTCCGGGCGGCCGTCAGCCGTTCCGGGCGGCCGTCGATCCCATGCCGTCCGTTCGCGCTCCGCTTTCCGCAAAGGACACCGAAACCCGCGAGACGGGCCGGGACGGCACACGCCACGATGATGCCCGCACACGAAGTGCGGGCATCATCGTGGCGTGCGGCTTTCGTCGATCACACGTAGGTGAAGCCGCCCGTGACGCTGGCCGAGCCTGCCGGGGTGGTCACCACCACCGCGGCGTTGCCGGCCGTCCCGGCCGGTGTGATGCCGGCGAGTACCGTCCCGGTGGGGTCGACGATGACGTTGGTCGCCGCGACTCCTCCGATGGTGACGGCGGCACCTGTCAGATGGGAGCCCGTGATGGCGAACGGCGTGCCGCCCGCGGCGGGGCCGGAAGCCGGCGTGATGGCCGTGACCGTGGGCACGGCCGGCCCGACGTAGGTGAAGCCGCCGGGTACGGTCGTGGTGCCCCCCGCAGTCGTCACCTGGACGGAGACGAGGCCCGCGGCATGAGCAGGAGTCACGCCGGTGAGGATGACTCCGCCGATCACGTTCACGCCGGTGGCGGGGACTCCGCCGAAGGTGACCGAGGCGCCGGCGAGGTTGGCGCCGATGATCGTGAAGGGTGTGCCGCCCTCGACCGGCCCGGTCACCGGGGTGATCGCCAGCGCGATGGGCGCCGGCGTCACGGGGGGCACGTAGGTGTAGTGGGCCGGCGTGCTCGCCCCGGCCGGGGTGGTGACGACGACGGGCACGTTGCCCGCGGCGTGCGCAGGGGCGATGACGGTGAGCAGGATCCCCAGGGGGTCCTGCGCGACGATGGTCGCGGGCACGCCGTCGAAGGTGACGGAGGTCGCCCCGCCCAGGTTGGTGCCGATGAGGAGGACGACGTTGCCTCCGCTGGTCGGTCCGAATCCCGGGACGGCGGCGATCAGGGTCGGCTGCGTCAGGATCGGGGGGAGGGGGAACAGGGTGGCGACAGACATGGTTGTCTCCTTCTGGGGTTCGGATGAGGGGGCGCCGCGGCCGTGCTCCACGGCCGTGTGTGGGAGAGCACCGCAAGGGGCCCCGCGCCGTACGCGGTTGCGGTGACGGACACCGAAGCCGCGTGTGCAGGCCGGCCATGAGGCAGACGGCGCAGAACTGCCGCGGTCGCTACGGCTGGCGTTCTCGCTGCTCGGGCGGCGCAGCTCCTGCGCGAGCTCGCCGTGAGGAACCGGCGGAGCCGTGTCGCGCTGTCCGGCTGAATGGGCGAACCGCCGGTGTCTCCAGTGATCCATACGGGTGAAAGAAAGAGCAAGGGACAGAACCGAACATCGCCCGTATGGCGGAGCGCGCGCATGAGGAGCCGGAAGCGACGGGCGCGCGGCCCGATCCGGGCGGTCCCCTCGCACACGCCCCCCGGGCTCCGCCGTGGCGGTGCGTCACCCGTGGGCCCGGCCACCAGGTCTGACGCCGTGCCGCGTTCGCTTCCCCAGCCACGGACAGCTCCGCTGCGTGGCCGCCGCGTCGCGACGGCCACGGCGTGGGCGCTGGTGCCGCCGCGTCGCGACGGGTGCACGCCCCGCGCGCCCGGGACGGCCCCGAGGGACGGGGCCGGGCCCCGCCCCGGTGCCCCCGCGCAGGGCCGGCCCGGCCGCGGCGGCGGACACAGCGCGGCCCCGGCAGCCGGGCACGGAGGGCGGCGGACGTTACTCCGTGCGGGTGAGTGGGCGCCGCTGCCCCTTGTTCCGGGCACGGCCCCTGTGGGTCACTACTGCTGGAGAACGTGCGGGACCCACCCGGGCGGGCCGGCGCCGGCCCGCCTCGTGTCGGTGCGGACTGCACGGCGCGGCCGCACCGACCGGCCCCGAGGTGCAGACGACCCCGCCACCACCACGGCGAGTGGCGTGCCGGGCTCCGCTCCGCTCCGGCTTCTCCCGCCGCAGACATGACGCACCGCGAACGGGGCATCCCGGTCAGCCGGACAGCCCTCGGCACAGCCGCCTGCCTTTGAACCTTCGTCCCCGCCGTCTTCTCAGTCTCCCTAGGAGCCCTTGATGCCTCCCGTGGTCACGTCGGTCAGCCCCACGCAGGGACCCACCTCCGGAGGAACAACCGTCACCATCACCGGTACCAGCCTGACGGGCGCCACTGCCGTACGCTTCGGCTCGGCCAACGCTTCCTCCTACACCGTCAACTCCTCCACGCGGATCACCGCGGTCACCCCACCGGGAGGCGCGGGGGCCGTCCCGGTGACCGTGGTGTCCCCCAGCGGGAGCAGCAATACGACGGTCAGCTTCACCTACACGGTCGTCCTGCCCTCGGTGACCGGCGTCTCGCCCGTCTCCGGCCCCACCAGCGGCGGTACCGCCGTCACGCTGACGGGTGCGAACCTTTCCGGTGCCACGGCGGTGCGCTTCGGCGCTGCCAACGCCGCCTCGTTCACCGTGACTTCGCCGACGCAGATCACGGCCGTCTCGCCCCCCGGGTCTCCCGGCGCGGTGCCGGTGACCGTGACGACACCGGCCGGCACCAGCGCGGCTTCCCCGGGGGCCTACTACTTCTACGCCCCGGCCCCTGTGCTGTCGGAGATCTCCCCCGGTGCCGGGCCGGCCGCCGGCGGCGCAAGCGTCACCCTGAGCGGGCAGAACCTCTCGAACGCCACAGCGGTGCAGTTCGCCACGTCCGGTTCCGTCTTCACCGTCCTGTCGTCCACGGAGATCGTGGCAACAGCACCGCCGGGACTGGGGACGGTATCGGTGACGGTGACCACGCCGGGCGGGTCCAGCAACCCGCTCGCCTACGCCTACGTGTCCGCCCCTGTGCTCACCGCCGTGTCGCCCCCCACCGCAGGCGTGTCCGCAGGAACCGTGGTGACCCTGACGGGCACCGGCCTGACGACCACTACGTCCGTGACCATCGGCGGCGCGGCAGTCGCCTTCGTGGTGCTCTCCGACAGCCAGCTGACTGCTGCGGTACCGGCGGGCCCGCCCGGCGCGGCCGCCATCGAGGTCACCACCGCCGCAGGCACCGCGCCCGCGCTCGTCTTCCACCGGGTGGAACCGCCCGGCATCTAGCAGTGCTTGGTCAGGTGGGTATCGGTTCTGGCATGTCGCGGTGACAGGTGGGGCAGGCGCCGGTCCAGACCGCGAGGAGTAACTGCAGTTCACGGGCGACCCGGTAGAGGCTCAGGCCGGCGCCGTCTCTTTTTGGGGACCGGGTGATGCGCTGGAGGGTGCAGAAGGCGTGCGCGACGGAAGACCCGGATGACGTGGTGGTGCCAGCCTCTCCAGGTGCGGCCCTCGAAGCGGGCCAGGCCCAGGACCTGCTTCATCTCGCGGTAGTCGTGCTCGATACGCCAGCGCAGCTTCGCGGTGCGCACAAGGGCGGCCGGCGGGATGTCGGCGGGCAGGCTGGACCGCCAGAACTGCACGGGTTCGGCCTCAGTGGCGGGCCATTCGGCCAGCAGCCAGCGCACCGGCAGCTCCGGGCCGTCGCAGGCCTTGCGGATCTCGCGTCCGGCGGGCCTGATCCGCAAGGCCACGAAGCGTGAGTACATGCGCTTGAGGCCGCTGCGGCCGCTGCCCGGGCGGGAAGGCTCCCGCCCGGGCAGCGGCCGGGCGGCCCGCTTGCCGGCCTCGATGACCAGCTTCTTCACTGCCCGGGCCGGGTCGGGGTAGACAGGCTGAGGCCGGGGACCGCGACCGCCGCAGGGCGGGGTGTGCAGCTGTGCTGGTTCCGGCCGGGCGGTGGTCGTGGCGGAGATCCCGACCACGCAGGAGAGCCCACGCTCTTCCAGACCGAGGCGGAAGGCGGCGGCATCGCCGTAGCCGCCGTCAGCGACGACGAGCGGGATGTCGATGCCCCACGACTGCGTCTCGTCGATCATGTCCCGGGCCAGCTGCCACTTCTCGACATGGCCGACCTCGGCCGGGATACCGCACGTGTCCCGGCGGGCCACCTTGAGCGGATCGGCCTTCGGCGAGGCGGGATCCCAGCTCTCGGGCAGGAACAGCCGCCAGTCCACGGCCGCCGACGCCCGGTCCGATGCCAGATGCAGCGAGACCCCGGCCTGGCAGCTGGTGACCCTGCCCGCGGTGCCGGTGCACTGCCCGGCCACACAGGCAGAGGCATCACCGTCCTTGAGGAAGCCGGTATCATCCACGCTCAGCGAGGTCGGCTCGATCACCTGCTGCATCCGCCACGCCAGACCGGCCCGCACATACGCCGCGCCCCACGGGCTGGAGGTGATGAAATGGGCCAGAACCTGCCCGTTGCCGTCCTCACCCAGCCGTGCGGCCATCGGCTCCACCCACTCGCGCCGCGTCCAGCAGCAGCCCCCGCAGATACACCTCGCCCCACCGGCGCTGACCCGGCCGCGCGAACAGCTCGAACATCTCCGCCGCGAAGTCCTCCAGATCACACCGGACCGCAGCCAACTCCCCACCCAGCACACCCGGTCAACAACACACCCGATCAAACGGACACGCCACCGGCGAATAAACCTGACCAAGCCCTACTAGGGGGTGTTGCGAAAATCCTGTGCGGTGCCCGCGGTGTCCGGCGCGTGCTCTCGGAGTGCCGGACGAAAGCCCTCGTACTGGACGTACTCGGGATTTCGGCCGGTGCGCCGAGAGGGCGTGCCAGGCGCCGTGGGTGCCGTGCGGGACTCTCGCAACACCCCCTAGTGTCCTGAGTCTTTGATTCGATTCAGATATCCGGTGAGGCGTTCGAAGATCTCGTCAGCGGTCTTCGTCCAGACGAAGGGCCTCGGGTTGTCGTTCCAGTCGGCGATCCAGGCCCGGATGTCCTTCTCCAGGGCTTGGACGTTCCTGTGGACGCCACGCCGTATCTGCTTGTCCGTCAGCAGTGCGAACCAGCGCTCCACCTGGTTGAGCCAGGACGAGCTGGTCGGGGTGAAGTGCATGTGGAACCGGGGATGGGCCAGCAGCCACTTCTGGATCGCGGGCGTCTTGTGGGTGGCGTAGTTGTCGCAGATCAGGTGGACGTCGAGATGGTCTGGGACCTCCTTGTCCAGCTTGGCCAGGAACTTCTTGAACTCCACCGCGCGGTGCCGGCGGTGGAGCGAGCTGATGACCTCGCCGGTGGCCGCGTTCAGGGCGGCGAACAGGGTCGTCACGCCGCCGCGCAAGTAGTCGTGGGTGCGGCGCTCGGGCATGCCCGGCATCATCGGCAGCACCGGCGCCGACCGGTCCAGCGCCTGGATCTGTGACTTCTCGTCCACGCACAGGACGATGGCCCGCTCGGGCGGGTCCAGGTACAGGCCGACAACGTCGCGGACCTTCTCGATGAACTGCGGGTCCTTGGACAGCTTGAAGGTGTCCACCAGGTGTGGTTTGAGGCCGAAGGTCCGCCAGATCCGCGAGACGGTGGACTGGCTCAGGCCGCTGGCCGCGGCCATGTCCCGTGTCGACCAGTGCGTGGCGTTCTTCGGAGTGGTCTCCAGGGTCCGCACGACCACCTCCTCGACTTTCTCGTCGCTCACCGTGCGGGGCGGGCCGGGCCGCGGCTCGTCCGACAGACCCTGGAGCCGGTCGGCCGCGAACCGCTTACGCCACTTGGCCACCGTGACCGGGTGGACCCCAAGCTCCATTCCCACCGCGGTGTTCGAGCCGCCATCAGCACACGCGAGTACGATCCGGCACCTCAACGCCAGAGCCTGCGAGGACGTTGCCCGCCGTGACCAGCGCAGCAGCGTCTCTCGCTCCTCATCCGTCAGAACCACCTCGACCGTCGGCCGACCCATACGCGCCATGAGCCCAGCCTACTTCTGTATCGAAATAAAGACTCATGACACTAGAAGCATCCTGAAGATCGTGAAATCGCGCCCGACTTGCACCGGTTCATAGTGATTGACATTTACTGGCAATCCGGGGCGAGTCAGGCGGCCGGAGCAAGATCTTCATCAGACTCCTAGGCGTGCTTCGCCAGGTTCCGGCTCCGGTTCTGCGAGCCGTGCCGGCCTGGACGCTCACCGGGCGGGCCGCGTCACCGCCCCCGGGCCTGTGTCACCCGGCAGGAGCCGGTCAGCCGTTGTTCCCGGCGGCCGGAGCCGCGCCGCCGGCCGCCGGTGCCACGCCGGACGGTGCTCTGAAACGGAAGATGTGCCGCAGAAGGTCCACCGTGCTCGATTCCCCCAGGACGCCCGGGCCGTCGTCGGCCGCCGCGGCCGTGCCGGCGCAGTGCCGCCGTCCCGGTCCGGCATCTGCGGTCATGAAATCCACTTTTCTTCCCTTTCGCCGACCGGGGAGCCAGGGCTTCGTCCAGTCCGCCCGGGCTCCACGACAGGATGCCAGCACGGGAGCAGCCCGCCCCGGGGCGACACAGCGTTCCGCTGAACAGAGTTGCCGCCGAGGACGGTTACGGCCGGCGGCTTCGCGTGCCGGAGAGACCGGTCGGACCGGGCGCAAGAAGGCCGGCAGGTGCCGTGAACGGTGAGGGAAAGGGGGCGTCCGGAACGGCGCGGCGCCCCCCCCTGCCGTCGGGGAAGGACGAGCGTGCATGCCCGGGCAGACCCCTCTCGGCGCAGGGCATGTCCGCGCCTGTCCTCGACAGGGCCCATACGGCCCGGGGCCGGTGCGTGGCGCAACACCGCCTGACGCGGCAACCAACCAGTCGGTGCCACACGAGTGACACCGACTGGCGATCCAATACCTCCCGGGAGTGCCCATCGCAGCTCCGGCAGGGCCCTGCAACCCCCTACCCCTTCTGGCGGTCGAAAGCCGTACCGAAGTCGCGTCCCCCGGGAGGATGGGCTGCCCACCGGTTGGATATTTCCAGTGACGCAGCATCTGACATATGCCGCAAGGGACAGGAGGGATCGTCACTCCATTGGCGGGGCGTACGGGCGGGGCGCTTTCCGTACCGGTCAGGCACGGCCGCGGGCGCACCGCCAGACCCCCTGCCTGCACCCCGTCCGCGACAAAGGCCTGACGCGCACCGGGCCCCCGGCAGCCGTCCCGGGGCAGAAACCGGCCGGGACCGACGGGCCCCCGGGGCCGACGGGCCCCCGGGGCCGACGGGCCGACCGGCACGGCCCGGCCACGGACAGGCCGCGCCCGGGCCGCGGGTGACGCATGACGGGCCGCTACGGGCAGAGCGCCTCCCCCGCAACCGGGCAGGACCAGCGGCACAGGGCGGCGGCGCCGGACCGGCAGCAGCCCGCACGGGCCCGGACAGCCGGGAGGCACGGCCCGGAGCAGACCGGGACCGGACCGGAGTGCGGCCCCGCCCCGGGTTCTGCCGCGCGGGCCCCGGGCATCCGTTCCGGAATTCCGGCCCCCCTCACCCGATCAAGTGATAACGGGGAACACTCATTGTCATCACCCTGCCCGGGTGATCAGCTACTGCCATCTCAGGTATCGAGCACTGGCGGGGCGCCCATCCTTACCAGCCGACGTGGAAGGAGCCGGCGTGCCCGGCATCACAGCTGACGTCCCCCACCGGAGCCGACCACCGGTGGGACAAGCACCACCGCCCCGGGCACCGGACCCGGCACGTCCGTCCCCACAGTGCTGCGCGGCGACGACTCGGTACCCTTCACCGTGCTGAACAGCACCACCCCCACGCTGAAGACACCCCCCAGGCCGCCACCAACGCCCAGAACGGCGTCGCCGTGCCACCGGGCACGGCCACAAACCGCCGCGTCGACCACACGACACCGACGGTACCGGCCGTCACAACCATCCACCCCCCTCCCCACCAACCAGCGACGACACCCAGCCGACACACCCCACCATCGCAGAGAACTTCCCCAACACCAGCCACACCACCCAGCACACCCCAGCACCCATCACCCGAACCAGCACCACCGTCCCCGCCAGCGGACCGATCACGGTCACCGCCGACGGCGGAACGGCCTCGGCGCCAACTTCACCTACCCCACCCCGGCCGTCCCCGCGGCCGGCGCCGTCACCCCACCCGCCGGACCGACCGCCAGCGGCACCCGGGTCTACGTCAGCGAGACACAAACCGGCGCCATCGGCGTCATCGACACCCGAACCGGCACCCTCACCGCCCACTACACCGGCTTCCGCCGGCCCTGCACCACAGCCCTCTCCCCCACGGCGAACGCCTGTACGTACCCGACTACGACGCCAACACCGTCACCGTCCTCGACACCGGCACCGGCACCGGCACCGGAGACGTCATCGAGACGATCCCCGGCTTCGCCCAGCCCTTCGCCGTCGCACTCCCCCACGACGGCGCACTCGCCTACGTCACCAGCAGCGGCGACGGCACCGTACACGCCATCAGCACCGTCACCAACGAAGTCATCGCCGCCTACAGCGGACTGAACGTCCCCCACGGCCTACGGCCTCACGATCGACCCCCACGACCTGGACATCCACGTCGCCGACAGCAACAACAGCACCGTCGCCGTCCTGATCGGCCTCCAAGGCGTCTTCCCCGACCAGGGCCCCACCAGCGGCGGCACCCCCGTCACCGTCGTCGGCACCCACCTCTCCCACACCACCACCCTCGTAACCATCGCCGGCACCGAAGTCCCCCCACGCAGCACTCTCCGACCCCCGGATCGAAGCCACCACCCCAGTGCGAGCACGTCCAGCAGATCGGCGGTCTCGATCGCACGCTGCTACGCCTCCAGCGCGGCCTGCACTGTCTACTTGGAAACCACCGTCCGCGGCCGCCGAGCATCGACGTGCTGGCGCGCGCGGTGCACGATCAGCCGCACTGCGGCCGGAGACTTGTCCACGGCCGCCGCGATCTCGTCGTACCCGACGTCGAAGGCCTCGCGCAGCACGAACGCAGCGCTCGGTTGGCGACCGGGTCTCCAGGACGAGCATGAGCGCCACGTCCTTGGCCACGTCCGGCGCGGCTACCAACGGCTCGGGCAGCCACGGCCCGACGTACGTCTCGCGGCGGCGCTGCTGGCCGCGCCGCCGCGAGACGTACGTCGGGCCGTCGGTGGCCGAGCCGAGGATCTCGTAGGCGACGGTGAACAGCAGGCTGCGCTGGGCGACGAAGGCGTCGGTCGCCTGAACCGCGATCGTTCCGGGCCTGACGCTGATTTCGTGATCGTCCCCGCTGGCGGCCGGACGATCACCACTCTATGGGGCCGAGCCGATCTGTGAAGGTCCCGCTCGGGCCGTCGGGGTCCAGCAGCGCCAAGCGAACGATCGAGTCGGTGCCCTCGGTCACGGTCAGCTGCCCCATGTTGTTGTTCATGTCGGTGGCCGCGAAGGTGCGGTTCACGACTTCTCCGGGGGTGGCGGCGTTGAACTTGATGGCGGGGAACGCCTGCGCGTAGCGGACGGTCAGCATGTTCAGCGCCGCCTTGGAGGAGCTGTAGGCGAGTTCGTGCATCTTCGACACCGGCTGCTGTGGATCGGTCACCACCGAGAACGCCCCGACGGCGCTGGACACCATCACCACCCGGGGGTGGTCGGCGGCCTGCAGCAGCGGCAGGAAGGCATGGGTGACGCGGATCGGGCCATAGACGTTGGTGTCGTAAACGGCGTGGACCTCCGCGACCGTCGCCTGGCCGGGGTGGATCGCGTGGCCCGGAGCCCCGGCGTTGTTGATCAGGACATCCAGCCGGTCGGTGTGCGCGCGCACGAGTTCCTCGGCGGCCGCCACGGACTCCTCCGAGGTGACGTCCAGCGGGACCAGGACGACATCGATGCCGTCGGCGGCCAGCTTCTCGGCGGCCGCGCGGCCGCGAACCTCATCCCGGGAGCCGAGGAACACCTTCCATCCCAGCTCTCCGAGGCGACGGGCGGCCTCGTGGCCCAGACCCTTGTTGGCGCCGGTGATCAGGACTGTGGACTGCTTTGTGTCGGTCATGCCCACAAGACACCGCTCGCGTCGCTCCCGTGACACGGTATGAGCGGCATCACACTGCCGGAGTTCCTCCGCGGCTCCCGGGAACTGCGTGACGTCGGGGTGGGGGATCAGGGCGGGCGGACGATCAGGCCAGTCTGTCGGCGGCGAACCTCTTGATCTGCGGCATCCAGTGGGAGCGCGCGTTGTCCCAGATGCCGATCAGCCGCGCGTCGAGTTACCGGTGCGCAGGGGCCGGCAGGCCGCGGTTCGGAGATCGATGCCACGGCTGCCCGGTGAGCAGCCGTGGCATCGATCTTGCGCTGGAGCGGGCCGGACGCATGACTGGGGAGAGGGACCCTGTGGTGGGCTCCTACCGCTGATAGGCCGCCACGATCCGCTGTCGGAACGGGCGGCGACGTACCGCCTCTGCCACCTCCGTCAGCAGGTCGGCCAGCGGCATAGAGAGTTCCGTGTCCAGCTCCGCCATCGCCGCCGCAGTCGCGTCCCACTCGGCCTCGATCTGCGGCAGCAGGGCATGGGCCTTCGGTGTGAGCTCGATCAGTCGGCGGCGGGCGTCTCGCGGGTCGGGGGTATGGGTCACCAGACCCGCGCGGGCCATCTGGGCTGCCGTCTGGCTTGCGGCTGAGTGCGTGACACCCACCGCCGTGGCCAGGTCGCGGACCGATAGCGGACCTTCGGTCACAAGTGCCCGTACGGCCGGGGAGAAGCGGGGCCGGTACTCGGCGAGGCCCTGCTCCTTGTAGACCTCGGCCACGTCGCCGTCGAGCAGTTCGAGGACGTGGCGGAGCAGGGTGCCGACGGCTTCCGGGTCTGGGTGATTCCTCATGATGTTAATCTAACAGCACTGTCAGATGTCAGGAGGGTACGTCTCCCATGGCCGAGCTCTATCCCCCCATCGACCCTCACGAGCACGGCGTACTCGACGTCGGCGACGGCAACCGCGTCTATTGGGAGGTATGCGGGAATCCCGTCGGCAAGCCCGCCCTCGTTCTGCACGGCGGCCCGGGGTCCGGCGCAGGGCCGTTCTGGCGGCGGCTGTTCGACCCTGCGGCGTACCGCATCGTGCTCTTCGACCAGCGCGGGTGCGGGCGGAGCACGCCCGACGCCGCCGATCCGCAGACCTCGCTCGCCGCCAACACCACCCCGCATCTGATCACCGACATCGAACTGCTGCGGCAGCGTCTCGGCATCGACAAATGGCTGGTCATCGGCGGCTCCTGGGGCGTGACCCTCGCGCTGGCCTACGCCGAACGGCATCCCGGACGCGTGTCCGAGCTGGTGCTCTTCAGCATCACCAGCACCACCCGCCGCGAGGTGGAGTGGATCACCCGGGACATGGGTCGGGTCTTTCCCGAGGAATGGGCGCGGTTCCGCGACGCCGTACCGCAGCCGGAGCGCGACGGCAGCCTGGTGGAGGCGTACGCCCGGATGCTCGACGCCCCTGATCCGGCCGTACGGGAGCGTGCGGCGCGGGAGTGGTGCCGCTGGGAGGACGTGCACGTGTCCGCCCACCGGGGGTACACGCCCGATCCCCGCTACGAGGACCCGCACTTCCGGCTGCGCTTCGCCCGTCTGGTCACGCACTACTGGCGGCACGCCGGCTTCCTGGAGGACGAGGCGCTGTTGCGCGATGCCGGGAGACTCGCCGGCATTCCCGGCGTGATGGTCCAAGGGCGAATGGACATCAGCAGTCCGCCGGACATCGCTTGGCGGCTGGCGCAGGCCTGGCCGGACGCGGAGCTCGTGCTGATCCGCGAGGAGGGGCACGGGCTGTCGGGGGATGCCACGAAGAAGGCGGTGTTGGCGGCTACGGACCGGTTCCGTCCGAGCTAGTGCCGTGACCGGAAAGGTTCACCGGCTCGCGACGCCCGGCACGGCACCTCGCCGCGTTGTCGCATCACCCGAGTACATCCAGTACGCGGGCGACGCTCCGCCTTGCGATGCACCGCACCGGACGCCGCGAGCTTCCCGGCAAACCTTCCCGGTCACGGCACTAGTCGATCGTCTGGACGAGATCCGCCACGCCATCGGGGGGTCGGTTCCCTCTCCGCCTACCCGAGGCCGCCGAGACGGAGGGCGTCCTCAATCTCGCTGAGCTTCGCGGAGGACAGGACGCCCGCCCGCTCGATCAGGTCATCCCGCGACACGGTGGTCAGCCACGTGCAAGGAGTAAATCCTGGACGCGGGAACGCGAACCGCAGCACGCCTTCAGAGGGCAGTCCTTCCATGGCGCCAACTCGCACTTCGACACCGAGACCGCCGATGTCGACGCCTGCCGGAGCGACGACCTGCATCGCCCGGATCCCGGACGCGTCGTCTTCCGAGAGCAGTACGACCAGCCGCCGCTCGTCGAACTCGACCCACCAGACTTCGCCACGTTGCACATGTCCTCCTGACACAGGACGGCAAGCGAACGCCCGACCCTGAGGCGCTGAGCCGGATCGCAGGCCGGCTCGCGCTTTGCTCCGTCACCGCCGCGTCGGCGGCGGTGCCCCGCGCACGCGAGAGAGCAACGCCATGACCGGACCGCCCCCGCCCCTGCGCGGTTGTCGACGACCGCCTCACCTTCAACGCCACCATCATCTCCAGTTCCACGAACGGCGCCGAAGGCGGGATCGGCCGGGATGCGGGACCGATGTCGTTCTGGCCCCGGCGTGACGGTGCCGGCCGGCCGTTCTGGTCGGTCGCTACGGCGGTGATCAGCACGGGCGACGGGTCGGGTGGACAGTCGGCGTACGCGTCAGCCGGCCCGCAGGCCGACCGCCAGCGTCAGTTCAAGGACCCGGTGCGGCGAGGCGAGATCCGGAAACAGCTCCCGCAGCTGCGACATCCGGTACCGGACGGTCTGGGGATGGACGAACAGCGCCGCCGCCACCTCGTCCCGCCTGCCCTGGTGCAGCAGCCACTCCCGCAGCGTCTCCTCCAGCCGCCGAGCGGTCGCAGCGGGCACGGTCCGCAACGGTGCGAGGGCTCGGGCACGCAAGTCGGCGAACGCGTCCACGTCGGCGCTCAGTACCAGCTCGGGCAGGTGGTCCTCGGTGTCGCGGATATCGGAGGAGAGGGAGCGCGCGCGCAGGGCCCGTGCGTAGGAGGCGGACGCACGGATCCACGGCCGGGCCGGGCCGACCACGGCGGCGCGGTCCGCCAGCTGCCGCAGGAGATGCGACCGGTCGGCATCCGGGACGAGCAGCACACCGACGGCGTCCGGCAGATCGTCCACGACGAGGGTGCTCGGGTCGAGCACACGGTAGGCGGGCCGGGCCTGGGCGGCGGGCAGCAGGACCGCGGTCAGTGAAACCGGAGGCGGCCACCCGGCCCGCTGAGCGGAAGCCAGCAGAACGTCCGGGCTCGCGCCGGCGAGGAGGTCGCGGGCGAGGTGTTCGAGATGACGCTCGTGGGCCCTGCCCTGGGCGGCCAGCTCGTCGGCGTGGCCCGCGGCGCTCGCGGCGGAGAGCTCGTCGATGTAGGCGAAAGTCAGCTCGGCGAACTTGGCGACCTCGGCGGCGGGCAGACCCGCAGGTACGGCACCCGCTGCCAGGCATCGCCAGGCCACGCGGGCGCCGACCCGATAGGCGCTGAGCAGGGCATCCATCGAACGGCCGTCGCGCACCTCGCCTCGGCCCAGCTCGTAGGCCGCGTCACCGGCGTCGCCGCCTGTGGCGTTCCCGCTCGCGAGGTCCAGGTAGTGCCCCAGGGCGGTGCGGACGGCTCGGCGGATGGTGCCGCCCATGCTCCCGGAAAGGGCGCCTGCGTAGGGAGGGACCTCGTCGATGATCGCCTGGACGACCTCGTCGGCGGTGGTCCTCAGCGCGGACCGGAGTGCGGTGACCGTCGTCTCATCCAGGGCCAGTTCGCTGGCCCTCCTGATTGCATGGCTCACGTCTTTGTTCCCTGCGAACAATTCTACCGACCAGATTTACGTCCTGCGGTCAGGACTTTACGCCGTGAGGCGCAGCAAGCTGGAGTCATGACGAGTGCAGCCCTCCGCAGCAGGGCGTGGAAACTGCTGGAGATGGTCACGACGCCGCTGCTGCCGTCGGACTACCTCGACCTGGTCAGCCCGCTGCGTGCGGGCGCCGACCTGCGGGGACGCATCGAGGCCGTGCACCCCGAGACGGATGACGCCGCGACCGTCGTGATCAGGCCGGGACGGGGCTGGCGCGGCCACACGGCCGGTCAGTACATGCGGATCGGGGTCGACGTCGACGGGGTGCGCCTGTGGCGTGCCTACTCGATCACCTCGCCGAGCAACCGCGCCGACGGCCGAGTCACGATCACCGTGAAGGCGATCCCGGGCGGCAAGGTCAGCAACCACCTGGTCCGCAGGGCGAGACCGGGCACGCTGATCCAGCTCGACCAGTCGGCCGGTGACTTCGTACTGCCGCAGGCGAGGCCGGCCAAGGTGCTCTACCTGACGGCCGGCAGCGGCATCACCCCCGTGATGGGCATGCTGCGCGACACGGAGTTGGACGACGTCGTCGTGGTCCACTGCGCGCCGCGGCCGCAAGACGTGATCTTCCGCAGCGAACTGCACGGCATGGCCGCGGACAGGAAGCTGCGGCTCACCGAGGTGCACACCGACACGGACGGCATGCTCGACATCGCCCGTCTCGACGAACACGTGCCCGACTGGGCCGAGCGCGAGGCCTGGGCCTGCGGGCCCGCGGGCCTGCTCGACGCCGCCGAGAAGCACTGGAGTGAGCACGGCGTACCAGAGCGCCTGCACACCGAACGCTTCCGCCCCAGCATCGTCGTCGCAGGCGACGGCGGCGGCGAGGTCACGTTCAGCGCCACCGGCAAGACCGTCGAGGCGGACGGCGCGACGCCGTTGCTGGACGTCGGCGAGGAGGCCGGCGTGCTCATGCCCTCCGGGTGCCGCATGGGGATCTGCTTCGGCTGCGTCTCGCCGCTCAAGGCGGGCGCCGTCCGCGACCTGCGCACCGGCGAGATCACCGAGGCCGAGCCGGGCGTCCTCATCCAGACCTGTGTGTCCGCCGCGGCGGGCCCATGCGACATCGAACGGTAGGAGCACCTTGACCGCCATCGACCCCACCGCCCACCTGACCGCGGAGCAGATCGAGGAGCTCGGCCGCGAGCTGGACGCGATCCGCGACGAGGTGATCGCCGGCCGCGGCGAGAAGGACGCCGCCTACATCCGTAAGGTCATCTCGGCGCAGCGCAAGCTCGAGCTGGTCAGCAGGGGCGTGCTGCTGTTCTCGTTCTTCCCGCCCGCGTGGCTGCTGGGCACCGCCGGTCTGTCCGTGGCGAAGATCATGGACAACATGGAGATCGGCCACAACGTCCTGCACGGGCAGTGGGACTGGATGCGCGACCCGAAGATCCACTCCACCACCTGGGAGTGGGATCACGTCTCGCCGTCCGAGCAGTGGAAGCACTCGCACAACGAGCTGCACCACACGTACACCAACGTGATCGGCAAGGACAACGACCTCGGCTACGGCATCATGCGCGTCGACGAGGACCAGAGGTGGCACCCGTTCCACCTCGGCCAGCCGCTGTGGAACTTCATCAACGCCTGCTTCTTCGAGTACGGCATCGCAGCGTACGACCTGGAACTCGGCAAGAACCTGCGCAAGCGCCGCCGCAAGGACCCGGAGTTCCGCGCGCGGGCCAGGGCCGTGGGCCGCAAGATCCGCAAGCAGGTGCTCAAGGACTACGTCATCCACCCGCTGCTGTCGGGCCCGTCGTTCCTCACCACGCTCGCCGCCACGTTCACCGCGAACCTGGTCCGCAACATCTGGTCGCACTCGGTGATCATGTGCGGGCACTTCCCCGAGGGCGTGCAGGTCTTCGAGCGCCGTTCGATCAAGGGCGAGACGCGCGGCCAGTGGTACCTGCGCCAGATGATGGGCTCGGCGAACATCAGCGGCAGCAGGGCCATGCACTTCATGACCGGCAATCTGTCGCACCAGATCGAGCACCACCTGTTCCCGGACCTGCCGAGCAACCGGTACGCCGAGGTCGCCGTGAAGGTGCGCGCGCTGTTCGAAAAGTACGAGCTGGAGTACGTCACCGGGCCGCTGCCCAAGCAGGTGTTCTCCGCGTGGCGCAAGGTCTTCCGCCTCTCGCTGCCGAACAAGAAGCGCCAGGTCAGCACGCCGGAGCGCGAGCAGGAGCTCGTCGCGGCCTGATTCCCGGTCGCGGACGGTGGGCGGGCGCGACGGCACGGGACGGCGCGCATGCCAGTGCAAGACTTCGTCAGCCTGTGTGTGGGACACGCCGGGAGGATCACTGCCTGGGGCGGCGCTTTCACCCCTCCGACGGAGTCCGGTGCCGGTCGCGACCGCTGCGGCACCCTCGTCTCACTTCTTTGCGGCCGGACCGGGGAGAGTTGATCCGGGCGGCGGACTTCGGTCGTGCGCGGAGCCCGGTCGGAGAAGGCAGCCGGCACCGTCCGCAAGCGCGAGTCCCGGACGGTCAGGCCCGCGCCGTCAACAGCCCGCCGGTGCCCGGCGATCACGGGCCGGACGGCGGTGACGATGTGGAGGTGGTCCTCACCGAGCCTCTGCGCGAGGCGGACTCGGGCGCCGGGCACCCCGGGCGGCACGGAGCAGAAGTTGCCCCGGAAGGGGTGTGGTGTGGTGTGGGTGCGGGGATCGGGGCCGGCCCCCGTGGGAGCCGGCCCCGGCGCGAGCGACCCGTCGTGCATCGCCGGGCAGACGCGGCCCGAACGCCGCTACCCCTTTCGGGCCGTGACAGCCCCGTTCGCCCCAGGACCGTCGAACGGTACGGTCCGCACCTCACGAAAGCCCGCCTCGCGCAGCCAGGTGCCGTACTCGGCGGCGGTGTAGTTGCGCCCCCAGGTCCCTACCAACATGTTCATGCTCATCAGGGCGGCGTCCAGGGGACCGGTCTTGTCGTCGTCGACCAGCAGTTCGCTGATGACGATCAGTCCGCCCGGTGAGAGCGCGCGACGGCACGCGGCGAGAAGCCGTCTGTTCCGTGGCTCGTCCCAGTCGTGCAGGATCATCGACAGCAGGACCGCGTCGTGGCCTCCGGGCAGTTCGGGTTCGGCGAAGAAGTCCCCGGGATGTGTGCGGATGCGTTCGGACAGTCCCACCGCCGCCACCCGCTTGTCGGTGTGCGCACAGACGAACGGCAGGTCGTAGACGGTGGTTGTCAGCTGCGGGAAGCGGCGGCAGAGCTCGATGGCGAAGGCTCCGCCTCCGCCCCCGACGTCCAGCAGCCGGCGTGTCCGGCCGAGGTCGACGGCCTCCCCCAGGGCGCGTGCGGTGAGGCTGGACAGCGGGAACAGACCGTCCCAGAAGGCAGTGGACCGGTTCTCCTCGTCGAAGATGCGGTCCTGCTGCTCGGGGGCCCAGCGGCTGGGGGCGTCGGAGCGCAGGGCCTCGGTGATCCGCAGCCAGCCCGGGGTGGTGTGGTCGCGGACCATGAGGATGTAGTCACCCAGGTAGTGCGGGCGCTCGCGGACCAGGTAGGCGTCGGCGGTCGGGCTGTTGCGGTACCGGGGTCCCGTCGCCGGTGGGGAGTTCTCCGGCAACGGCGGGCCGTCCGTGTGCAGGAGGCCGAGTGCCGCGCAGGCGGTCAGCAGGACCTCGGCCGGGCGCGGACCCAGACCGAGGCCGGCGGCCAGTTGCGCGGCCGTCGCGCCCCCGATGGCGGCGAGATGGGTGAACAGACCGATCTCGACCGCACCGGCCAAGGTCTGCGCGGCCCACATCCCGCCGGTGATCCGCAGCAGGTCGGCCGGGGCGGGCGGCGCGCCGGCCGGGGGCTTCATCGGCTCAGTCACCGTTCGCCTCGTCTCCGGTCGGGTTCTCGAAACTCACCCGCACCTGGTCGAAGACGACGTGCCGACCGTTCTCGAAGTGCCGTTCGGACTCGCCGACCAGGTGATAGACGGGATGCCGCGCGAGGTGCTGGAGCACGGCCCGCAGCTCCAGCCGGGCCAGCGGGGCGCCCAGACAGTGGTGGATGCCGTAACCGAAGCTGAGGTGCTGGTGGGAGGTGCCCCGGTCGAGGGAGAAGGTGTCGGGGTCGGGGAACTTGGCAGGGTCCCGGTTGGCCGCGTCCAGCAGCAGGACGACCCGGGCGCCGCGCGGGATCGTCGTGCCGTCGATCTCCACGTCCTGTGTGGTGACCCGGGTGAAACGGTCGGTCGGACACCAGCGGCGCATCGTCTCGTCGCCGACCACGGGGATCAGTTCGGGCTGGGCCCGCAGCCGGTGCTGGATCTCCGGGTTACGGGCGAGGTTCCAGAGCATCCGGCTGATGGTGTTGAGGGTGGTCTGGTGTCCGGCGACGCACAGCGACACGATGATCGAGTGCAGGCGCTCCTCCTCCAGCGGCCTGCCGTCGACGGTGGTGCGCGCCAGCCGGGACAGGTAGTGGTCGCCGGGGTCCGCGCGGGCGGCACGGACCTCCTCGGCCAGCAGTGCGCGAAACTGCGGCCAGAACCCGTCCGCGTCGCTGTCCTTGGACAGGTGCTGCCACAGATTGCTGGTCAGTTCGCGGACCTTGTCCTGGGCGTTCGCGGACAGGCCGATGGCCAGGGCGAGCACACCGATGGCCATCGGGTGGGCCAGCTCCGCGACGAAGTCACCGCCGCCGCGTCCGGCGATCGGACCGATCAGTTCGGCCGCGAGAGCACTGACACCGTCCTCCAGACGGCGTACCTCCTCGTTGTGCAGGGGCGGCGCCATCAGCCGGCGCAGCTCGCCGTGCTCGGGCGGGTCGAACTCGATCGGTGAGAACAGGGGCATCCCGGCGGCCCTCGGGTGGAACACGCCGGAGCCGGAGCTGAATACGGTGTGGTTCTTGAGGGCCGCCCGGACGTCGTCATGGCGCGACAGGATCCACAGCCCGCCGTGCGCAGGCGTCCAGCCGACGGCTGAGCGCTCTCTGATCAGGCGGTTGACTTCCTCGGCCAGGTCGGGTGTGTACGCGGGGTCGTGCCAGTCGAACTCCCGCACCAGGAGATCGATGACATCCTGTCGCGCCGTGGTCATCAGTCCTCCTCGCCGTCCTCGTTCGCGGCGGCGTCCTCGGCAGCCCGCCGGGTCAGCTCCCCGACCAGGAAGTCGGCGAGGGAGGCGACCGTCGGGTTGCTCCACAGGATGGTCGGCGGCAGATCGATCCCGAACCGGCGGTTGAGCCGGACGCGCAGGCCGACGGTGAGGACGGAGTCCACTCCGAGGTCCACGAGCGGACGGTTGGGGTCGATGTCGGCGGCCGGCAGGTTGAGTTCGGCGGCGACCTGTTCGTTCACCTCCGCGACGGCCCGCTCGGCCAGTTCCTCGCCGGTCAGCGCCGACCAGTCGGTGCCCCCGCCGACGACCGCCGCGTCGTCCTCGGTGACACCGGTCAGCTCGCTGAAGACCGGCAGCCGGCGTTCCGGCAGCACGCGCAGGATGGCGTAGTACCGGCTGTCGAAGCGGTCCGCGAACGACCAGGCGCGGAAGGCTTCGTTGATCGAGATGCTGCCCAGGCCCCGTGACTCCGCCTCGATGGTGGTGGTGTCGGCGGTGGTCTCGGCCATGCCCGCGCCCCGCCAGGAGGTCCAGGCGAGGCTGACGGTCTCGGTGGCGCCGTGGGCCCCGCGGTGCGCGGCCAGTCCGTCCAGGAAGGAGTTGGCCGCGGCGTAGCTGGCCTGGCCGGTGAGCCGGGCGAGCTGGCCGCAGGAGGAGAAGAACACCATGAAGTCGAGCGTCGCGGGCGGGAACATCCGGTGCAGGACCATCGCGCCGAGCATCTTGGGGGCCATGGCATGCCTCAGTCCGGCCCGGTCGACGTGGTCGACGAGGGCGTCGGCGACCACGCCGGCCGCGTGCACGACGCCGCGGATCGGCGGCAGGTCGAGGGCGGCGGGATCGAGGGCGGCGGCGGCCTGCTCGGCGTCGGAGATGTCCAGGGCGAGCACCCGCACGGTTGCCCCTAGCGCTTCCAGGGCGAGCACCGCGTCGATCCGGCGGCGCACCGCCGGGTCTTCGACCAGGGCCCATGCGGAGCGCGGCGGCAGTCCACTGCGGCTGACCAGGACCAGTCGGCGGGCCCCCTGCTCGACCAGCGAGCGGGCGACCTCCAGGCCGAGGGCGCCGACACCACCGGTGATCAGGTAGGTGCCGTCGGGGCGGCATCGCACGCCGCCGGAGCCCGCGGGCCGGTCGATCTGGGTGAGCCGTGCCACCGAGACGCCGTCCTTGGTGAGCGAGACGACGTCCTCGGCACCGGGCAGGGCCGACAGCACCCGCAGCACCCGGTCGGGGGTGTCGCCGTCGAAGCCCAGCAGTTCGGCGCCCACGTCGATCACCCCGCCCCAGAGGTCGGGGCGCTCTCCGGCGGTGATCCGGGAGACACCCCACAGCGGAGCGTGGGCGAGCGAGGCCTGCTGGTCGGGTGAGCGGACGCCCTGGGTGAGGCACCACAGTCGCAGCGGTGAGGCGGTGTCGGGGTCGGGCCGTTCGGCGAGGCGGCGGCCGAGTGCCTGGACCGCCTCGATCAGGCTCCAGGCGCAGCGCTCGGCGGCTGCTTCCGGTGTCTCGTCGGGGAGTTGGCGGGGCGGCGCGACCAACAGTACGCCGGGCTCGTCGAGGGAGAGTTCAGCGATCTCGGTGACTGAGCCGAGGCGACGGCAGCGCACCCCGGAGTCCCCGAGGTCGCGGGCGAGGGACTCGGTGACGGTCTCGTCGCCGAGCAGCAGCAGCCGGGTGGGCCGGGCACCCTCCTTGACCTCCACGGGCCGCCAGGCGATCTCGTGCACCAGCTCGCGGGGGGCCATGATGCCGCCCGGACGGTCCTGGACGACGGTGTAGCGCAGGCCCGTCACCTCGCAGACCACCTGACCGCTCTCGTCCGCGATCAGGACGTCGATGGTGGTGTCGGGGTCGGTGGCCGACCGCGTGGTGTGCACGGTGATCCGCGGGGGCGGATCACCCCGGTAGGCGATGGCCTCGATGTGCGAGGAGGTGCGCAGCGAGGTGGCGTCCTCCTTCGTCACCAGCACGCCGCTGACGGTGAGGGCTCCGTCGATGACGGCGGTCCAGCTGCTGGGGTGCAGTTTGGGCTCATGGTCGATGACGACGGTGGCGAGCTGTTCGACGTCGTTGCGCCGCAGCTCGGTGACCACCCACGGGAAGGTGTACCCGTCGACACCCATGGCGCGGAACATGCCGTCGACCTTCGTCCACGTCCACTCGTCGGGGCAGCGGTCCCGGATGGCCTGGATGTCCTCCATCGGGCGGCTGCCGACGTCCGCGCCCCGGTCGACGGTCGCGGTGGTGTGGGTGAGCCACTCCAGCTCCTGGTGCGCGTCCTCACCCGCTTCGCGGCGCAGGCAGCTGGCGAGCCGGGCCTGGTTCTGGTCCAGCACGACCTGGACCACGCGCGGCGGCTGTGCGGCGAGTGGGGTGCGGAAGACGATGTCGCGCAGGCCCGGCCGTCGGTCGCCGTCGGTGGCGGCGGTGACGAAGGTGTGCAGTACGACAGAGGCCGGCACGGTCTCGACGCCGACGACCTTGTGGCTCTGCGCGTAGGGACGGCAGTCCATGTCGAGGTGGGTCTGCCAGACCTGCTGGGCGGGGGAGCCGGCGACGGTCATCCGGCCGCCGAGCAGGGTGTGGGTGTCCGGGTCGTGGCCGCGGCCGTGGCTCTCGGCGGCGCTCTCGGGGAAGATCCAGTACGGTCGGTGCTGCCAGCGTGTGGTGGGCAGCGGGAGCAACTCGCCCTCCTGGTAGGGCCATTGCACCGGGACCCCCTGGCAGTGCAGTTCGGCCAGGGCACGCAGCAGGGTGGGGCCGGCGGGGGTGTCCCGCCGCATCGACACGGCGATGTGCAGATCGTCGATGCCGAGGTGTTCCGCGGTCTCCCGGACGGACTGGGCGACCACCGGGTGCGAGGAGACCTCGAGGAAGACGCGGTGGCCGTCCTCGACGGCGGCCGTCACGGCCCGGGCGAAGCGTACGGGCCGGCGCAGGTTGGTGCGCCAGTAGTCGCCCGCGCGGGGTTCGGTGCCGCGCGGGTCGGCGAGGGCGGTGCTGTACAGCGTGGTGTGCGGGGTGCGGGCGGTCAGTTGCCGGGCGGCCTGGGTCACCTCCTCCAGGACCTCGTCCACGTGCGGGCTGTGGAACGCCACATCGGTGTCGACGCGGCGCACCTCGATGCCGACCGAGGTCCACTCCGTGACGAGGTGTCCTATCGCCTCGGCGTCACCGGAGACGACGGTGGAGCGGGGGCTGGCGGAGATCGCGGCAACCAGGCCGTCCCAGCCCTCCAGGTGCAGTTCGACGTCGTCGAGCGACTCGCCCACCAGCGCCATGCCGCCGCGTCCGGCGATGCGCTGGAGGGCTCGGGCGCGGCGGCAGGCGAAGCGCGCGGCGTCGGTGAGGTCGAGGGCTCCGGCAGCGACACAGGCGGCGATCTCGCCCACCGAGTGGCCGATCACGGCGCTCGGGGCGAGGCCGTGGGACGACCAGGTCTCGGCCAGGGCGACCTGGATCGCAAAGGTCATCGCCTGGACCACGGTGACGGTCCAGGGGCCCCCGTCCTCGATGACCGAGCGTGGAGTCCAGCCCAGTTCCTCCTCGAAGACCTCGGCGAGGCCGTCGATCGTCCGGGCGAACACGGGCTCGTCGCGCAACAGGTCGCGGCCCATGCCGGTCCACTGGGCCCCGTGTCCGGAGAACACCCATACGGCGCCGGTGGCGGCGGCCGGGAGGGTGCGTCCGGTGACCACCTCGGGGGCGCGTCCGCCGGCCGCCAGTACGTCCAGTCCGGCGGCGAGCTGCTCGCCCGTCGCGGCGACGACGGCGGCCCTGACGTCGAGAGGGGAGCGGCGGTGGGTCAGGGTGTGGGCGACCGAGCCGAGGCCGGCTGCGGGATGGGCGCGCAGCCAGGCGGCGGTGGCCTCGGCCAGGGCGCGCACGCCGGCGTCGGACATCGCGGAGAGGGGGAACACCCGGTGCCCGGCGTCTGTGACCGTGTCCGCAGCGGGTTCGCCGGCGGGCGGCTCCTGGAGGATCAGGTGGCTGATGGTGCCGCCGACGCCGTAGCTGGAGACACCCGCGCGCCGGGGCTCGCCGTGGGCCGGCCAGGGGGTGGTCTCGGCGACCAGGCGCAGCCCGTTGTCCTCGAAGCCCAGCTGCGCGTCGGGTTCCTGATGCACGCTGGGCGGCAGCTCACGATGGTGCATGGCCAGGACGGTCTTGATCACGCCGGCGATTCCGGACGCGGCCTCCACGTGGCCGATGTTGGGCTTGAGCGTGCCCACGAGGCAGGGGCCTTCGTCGGCATCGGTCCGGTCGGTGCCGAAGACGGCGGCCAGTGCGTGGATCTCCGCGCGGTCGCCGGCCTGCGTGCCGGTGCCGTGCGCTTCGACGTAGCTGATCGAGCGGGGCGATATCCGCGCCCGCTCGTAGATCTCGCGCAGCATGCGCTCCTGGGCTTCGCCGCTGGGCGCCATCATGCCGTCGGAACGGCCGTCCTGGTACACGCCGCTGCCGATGATCAGGGCGCGGACCGTGTCTCCGTCCCTGCGGGCGTCGGACAGGCGCTTGAGGACCACGACTCCGGCGCCCTCGCCGCGTCCGTAGCCGTCGGCGGCGCGGTCGAAGGCCTTGCTGCGGCCGTCGGGCGAGGTCGCGCCCGCCGCGTCCAGGGCGACGTTGAGCGCGGGGCTGGCGATGACGTTCACGCCGCCGACGATCGCGACCGGCGTCTCCTGAAGGCGCAGAGCCTGGCACGCGACGTGCAGGGCGGTCAGCGACCCGGCGCAGGCCGTGTCGACGGCCATGCTGGGTCCCTTGACGTCAAGGAAGTAGGAGATCCGGTTGGCCATGCCGTAGAAGGTGGTGCCGTTGACGGCCCACGCGCCGGTTCTGCAGAGGTCCTCCAGAAGCCGCCTGCCGTAGTCGTTGGAGTTGGCAGCCATGTACACCCCGGTGCCGGTGCCGCGCAGGGCGAGCGGCGGCACGCCCGCGTCCTCGAGCGCCTCCCAGGCGAGTTCCAGGAGGATGCGCTGCTGGGGGTCGAGGAACTCCGCCTCACGGGGGGTGATGCGGAAGAAGTCCGCGTCGAATCCCTCGATGTCGTCGAGGTACATGCCCTTGCGGGTGGTCCGCCGCAGGACGGCGGTCGCGTCGGGGCTCTGCGCCGTGTACGGGTCCCAGCGTTTGCCGGGCATCTCCGCGATCGAGCTGCGCCCTGCCAGGAGTGACTCCCACAGCAGTTGCGGAGTGGTGAGGTCGGGGGCGAACCGGCAGCTCATACCGATGATCGCGATGGCCTCGTCCGCGCCATCGGGGTGTCGCCATCCGCGAATCGCGCCCGGCTGCTGCTCGTCGTGCTCGTGCACTGGCCCTCCGCGTTGGTTGGTCGCGTTCCCGTCCGTGTCGTTCACGCCGATGCGCCGTTCGGCCCGAGCCGCTCGCGCAGGCTGCGCGGACGCATGTCCGTCCAGACCTCGGCGATGTGCTCGAGGCAGAGTTCCTTGGGACCGTCGAATCCGGTCTGCGACCAGCCCCGCGGGATCTCGCGGTCCGTGGGCCAGATCGAGTACTGCTCCTCGGCGTTGACGACCACGCGGTAGTGCTGTTCGTCGTCGGCCATGTGCGCCACCTTCCAAGGGTGTTGGGTGATCCGGGGACTGACGGACGTCAGGCACGGGCGCGCCGCACGATCGGCGGCAGCCGATCGGTCCGACCGCCCCGGTCGCCGGTGCGGACGCGCTCGGCGAGGTCGGTGAGGGTCTCGGCCGCCATCAGTTCCTCCATGCGGAGGCGGACGCCGAAGCGTTCCTCGATCCGGGTCCGGAGCTGGGCGGCGAGCAGCGAATCACCGCCGAGCTCGAAGAAGTTGTCGTCCGCGCCGACCCGCTCCACGGCGAGCAGGTCGGCGACGAGGACCGCCAGCCCCAGGGCCGGTTCGCCGCGCGGCTCGCGGTACGGGCGCGAGGGGCGCCAGGTTCGCCAGTCGGCGGGGGGCAGGGCCCGGCGGTCGATCTTGTCGGAGGTGTTCACCGGCAGCCGGTCCATCAGGACGTACGCCACCGGGACCATGAAGTCCTGGAGGTGGCGGGCGGCGTGCGCGCGCAGCTCGCGCAGCCCCACCGGTTCGTCGGTCACCAGGCAGGCGACCAGGTGGTGCTGCCCGTCCTCCGGCACCCCGACCACGCACACCTGCGTGACGTGAGGGTGCCGGCCGAGCGCCCACTCGACCTCGCCGACCTCCACCCGGTGGCCGCGGATCTTCACCACGTCGTCGATGCGGCCCCGGTGTTCCAGAACGCCGTCGGGCCGCAGCCGGCCGGCGTCACCGGTGCGGTAGAGGCGCGTGCCGGGGGCTCCGTACGGGTGGGGACGGAACTTGTCGGCTGTCAGAGCCGGGTTGCCGAGGTACCCCAGAGACAGCGCGGGCGAGTCCACCCACACCTCGCCGATGGCGCCGGGGGCGACCGGGGTGAGGTCCTCCTCCAGCAGGTGCACGGTGACGCCGGGCACGGGCCGCCCGACCGGTGGAGGCGCGGCCCGGTCGGCGGCGGTGGCGGTGGCGGGGGTACGGCGGTCCTCCCAGGGATACAGGGAGTTGGCGATCTGGAACGCCTCCAGCGAGCCGTAGGAGACCGCCACCTCGAACGGCAGACCGGCGGGGGCCCAGCCGTTGAGCTTGTCGCCGCCGAGGGACATCAGGCGCAGCGCGGTGTCGGCGGGCCAGTCCAGGCACTGGAGGGTCTCGCCGACCGGGGTGATGACGAAGGTCTGGGTGATCCGGTTCTCCAGCAGCCAGGCGCGCAGGGCCGGCGGGGAGGCGACCGTCTCGGGTTCGGCGATGTGGATGGCGGCGCCGGCCCACAGCAGCATGCACACCTCGTGGACGGCGATGCCCGCGCCGGCGGGGGCGAGCCAGGAGCCCCGGTCCGCCGAGGTGGTGCGGTTGACGGCGACGCCGGTGGAGACTCCGTGGGTGAGCCAGCGGTGCTGGGCCAGCACTATCTTGGGACGACCGGACGAGCCGGAGGTGTGCATCGCGAAGGCGAGATCGTCCAGACGGATCCGAACACCCGGGTCACCGGGTTCGCCCGGGTCGGCGGCGACGTCGTCGACCCACAGGACCGGCGCCTTCCCGGGCGGGTCACCGCCCTCACGGGCGCCGGTCAGCACCACGGTCGGAGCGGCGGTGTCGATGGCCCGGGCGGTGCGTTCGGCGGGGGCCTTGGGATCGAGGGACATGCAGACCGCGCCGAGCTTGAGCACCGCGAGCATGCCGACCACCCATTCGACGGACCGGCCGAGGTGGATACCGACCACGCAGCCGCGGTGAACGCCGTGGGCAGCCAGCCGGGCGGCCAGCACATTGGCCCGGCGGTTGAGTTCGCGGTAGTCGAGCCGCTCGTCACCCCGCGTGATCGCGGCAGCATGCGGCCGGGTCCGGGCGTGCTCCTCGACCATCGCCGGTACGGTCCGTGATTCCATAGCGCGTGCTCCCTCGGTCGGCAGGAATGGCGGGGGCGCGGGAGGGGTCCCGGGTCAGGAAGAGCCGTCGTCCAGTACGGCGAGCATGGCGTCGATCTCTGCCTCGGACAGTCCGTCGATCCAGTCCTCGCCCCGGACGGCGAGTCCGTCGGCCGGTGCGCGGCCCGCCTCGTCGAGGGCGTCGGCCATCTCCTGCAGCCCCGGCCGCAGGAACAGCGTCTCCATCGGGATCTCCACGCCGAGCTCGGTGTGGATGCGCGAGACGAGCTGGACCACCATCAGGGAGTGTCCGCCGAGCTGGAAGAAGTTGTCTTCGGCACCGATGCCGCGGCTGCCGGTGCCCAGCACGTCGGCCCAGATCGCGGCCAGTGCCTCGGCGGTCGGCCCCTCGGGCGGGGTGATCGGCTCGTGTACGCGCTCCTCCTCCCGGCGCAGCGCCACGAGCGCCCGTTCGTCGAGCTTTCCGTTCCGGGTCAGGGGCAGCTCAGCGACCACCAGCACGACGGCCGGGACCATCCACTCCGGCAGGCTGCGCAGCAGAGCGCGGCGCACCCGAGTGGGAGTCAGGTCGACACCGTCGACGGGGACCACGCAGGCGAGCAGGGTCTTCCCCCGCAACCGGTCATCGGTGACGAAGACCGCGCCGCCGGCCACCTCGTCCAGGCGGAGCAGCGCGGAGCGGATCTCGCCGAGTTCGATCCGGTGGCCCCGGATCTTGTACTGCTGGTCGGCGCGGCCGAGGTGGACGAGTTCGCCGTCGCGCCGGCGCATCGCGAGGTCTCCGGAGCGGTACATCCGGGCGCCGGGAACCGGGCTGTGGGGGTCGGGCAGCATCCGGGCGGCGGTCTGTGCGGGCGCACCCTGGTAGCACAGTGCCACTCCCCCGCCGCCGACGAAGATCTCCCCGGGCAGTCCGTCGGGCACCGGCCGCAGTTCGTCGTCGAGCAGGTACAGGGACAGATGAGGCAGCGGTCGACCGATCGGGGAGGCGGTCCCGGCGGTGTCCGCGGTGGTGATCGGGCGGAGGGTGACGTGCACGGTGGTCTCGGTGATGCCGTACATGTTCACCAGTCGGGGCCGCCGGTCACCGAAGGCGGTGAACCAGTCGGCGAGTGCCGCGGGGTCGAGTGCCTCACCGCCGAAGACGACCGTACGCAGCGCGGGCGGGACATGCCGGGCAGCGACCGCCACCGCGGCCAGCTGGTAGAACGCGGACGGGGTCTGGCTGAGCACGCTCACGCCCTCGCGGCCGAGCAGCTCCAGGAAGGCGTCAGGGGCGCGGCTGGTCCAGTGAGGAACGACGACCACCCGCCCGCCGTACAGCAGGGCGCCCCACAGTTCCCAGACCGAGAAGTCGAAGGCGTACGAGTGGAACAGCGTCCACACGTCGTCCGGGCCGGGGTCGAACGCCTTCTCCGTCGCGGCGAACAGGCGCAGCACGTTGCCGTGGGTCACCACGACGCCCTTGGGCGCGCCGGTCGATCCCGAGGTGTGGATCACGTAGGCGGGATGGCCGGGACCGGTCCGCGCGGGCGGTGGCGTCACGGGGGCGTCGGCGAGTGGTGCGTTCTCCCAGTCGACGGCGAGGGCGGCCGGGGCCGATTCGGGCAGGCGGTCGGCCAGTCCTCGGCTGTGGACGACGACAGGTACGGCACAGTCGGCGAGTTGACGCGCCGTGCGCTCGGCAGGATTGTCGGGATCGATCGGCAGATAGGCGGCGCCCGAGGCAAGCACGCCGAGCACCGCAGCGACCAGGTCACAGCTTCGGTCCATCAACAGACCGACGACAGTGCCGGGACCGACACCCCGCTCCCCCAGCACATGCGCGAGCCGGTTGGCGCGTGCGTCGAGTTCCCGGTAGGTGAGGGAGCCCCGCTCGTCGCTGACGGCGAGGGCATGCGGGCGCTGCTCGGCCTGTGCCCGGAACCGTTCGTGCAGGGTGCCGGTGACCTGCTGGGCCTCCGGCTCCGGGCCGCGGATCACGGCGGCCTGTTCCTCGGGGCCGAGCAGCGCGATGGTGGCAAGCGGGCGATCGGGTTCCGCGACGGCGGAGGTGAGGAGCCGGACGGTCCAGCGGGCGAGGTCGGCGACCGTACCCGGGTCGAACAGCTCGTCGTCGTACGGCAGGTAGCCGATCACCCGGTCGTCCTCGCACCACAGCTCGGCCATGAGGTCGAAGTGGGTGGCGCCGCCGTCCAGATCGGCGAACCCGACGTCGAGGCCGGGCAGTCGCGGTGGGGTCGGGGCGGCGTCACGGAGGCTGAAGGAGGTCTGGAAGACGGGGGTGACACCGGGGACCCGATCCGGCTGGAGTTCACGCACCAGCATGTCGAAGGGCAGGTCCTGGTGGGCCAGGGCGCCGGTGAAGGTGTCCCGGGTACGGCGGATCAGCTCGCGCAGCGAGGGGCGTCCGTCCAGCCGGACACGGATCGGCAGCCAGTTGAGGAAGTACCCGACCATCCGTTGTGCTTCCGCGCCGAGGCGGCCGGCCACGGGCACCCCCACCACGAGGTCGCCCTGGCGGGTGAAGCGGGCCAATGCGGCAATGTAGCAGGCCAGGAAGGCCACGTTGAGCGTGGTGTCGTTCTCCTGCGCGAGTGCGCGCAGGCCGGCCACCGGCTCGGGCGGGAATTCCACCCGGTGGAAACGGCCCCGGCTGCCCCGGACCGCCGGCCGAGGACGGTCCGCGGGCAGTTGGAGGATGTCCGGTGGATCGTCCAACTGGTCTTGCCAGTAGTCCAGTTGACGCTTCAGTCGCGTACTGTCGAGCGTCTGCCGCTGCCAGTACGCGAAGTCGGGATAGTGCAGATCCAGCGGCTGCGTCCGGTCGGGCGCACCACGCTCGACGCTGTACGCCTCGCCCAGGTCGGCCAGCAGGATGCCCAGCGACCAGTAGTCGGACACGATGTGATGCTGGACCAGCAGCAGCAGATGGTCGTCGTCGGCGAGGCGGTACAGGCGGCAGCGCAGCAGCGGCCCGGTGGCCAGGTCGAAGGGCTCGGCGAGGGCGGCAGAGGCGCGTTCCCGGGCGGCGTGTTCGGGGTCGGCCTCCGCGCTGCAGTCCTCGACGGCCAAGGGCGTGTCCATCGCCTCGAGGACGACCTGGTACGGGCCGTCCGCTCCGGCGCGGAACACCGTCCGCAGAGCCTCGTGGCGCGCGGTGACCCGGGCCAGCGCGCCGCGCAGCGCCCCGACGTCCAGCGAGCCGCGCAGACGCAGCGCGGTCGGCACATGGAAGATCTCGCGCCGGGTGAGCAGCTCGTTCATGAACCACAGCCGCTCCTGCTCGAAGGAGACGGGGACCTCGACGACGGCAGCCGGCCGTCTGCGCACACCGGGCGCGTCGTCCGTCCCGTCCTGCGCCAGGAGACGCAGGACGAGTTCTCGCCGTTCGGGTGCCAGAGCGGCGAGCCGCCTCTCCAGCGCCTCGTCGAGGCGCACGTCGTCCGGTTCGCCGGTCATCCCCCACTCCTTTCGGTTCTGTGCCCGCTGTGCCGAACCGCTCCGAGCGCACGCGTCTCGCGCTGCCGCACGGCACCCCGGCGCCGAAGGGCCCGGATGCCGCATCCTGCTTCACCGCGCGGTGAAGCCCCCGTCCACCGTCAGGGTGCTGCCGGTGGTGCCGGCCGACTCCGGGCCGGCCAGCCAGAGGCAGGCCGCCGAGACCTCCTCGGCCGACACCAGCCGGCCGATCGGGTGGTACGAGGTGGAACTGCGCTCGTAGTCCTCCAGCGAGGCGCCCATGCCCGCGGCCACCGCGGCGGTGCTGGAGGTCTCCGCACGGTCCCCGGCGGCGACCGTGCTCGGGCAGACCGCGTTCACCCGGATGCCGAGCCGCCCGTACTCGAGGGCGAGCGCCTTGGTCAGGCCGATCACCCCGTGCTTCGAGGCGACGTAGCTGGAGTACATCTCGTAGGCGACCAGCCCGCCCACCGAGGCGGTGTTGACGATGGATCCGGAGCGCTGGGCGACCATGGCCGGGAGCACCGCCCGGCAGCACCGCCAGGTGCCGTGGAGGTTGACGTCCACCACCAGCGTCCAGTCCTCCTCGCTGAGTTCGTGCGCACGCACGCCGCCGGGAGCGAGCAGGCCGGCATTGTTGAGCAGGATGTCGATCCGGCCGAACTCGTCGAGTCCGGCGGCGACTGCCGCGTCCACGGCGGCCTGCTCGCGGACGTCGGCGACGGCGGTCACCACCCGTGCGCCCAGGCGGCGGCATGCGGAAGCGGTCTCCTCCAGTTCCCGGCGGCCCGCCAGCGGGTAGGGCCCCTCCTCCTGGCAGCGGTCCATCAGCAGCAGGTCCGCGCCCTCCCGGGCGAACAGCAGCGCGTGCGAGCGGCCGAGCCCCCGCGCCGCGCCGGTGATCGCGGCGATCCGTCCCTCAATGCGCATCCGTGTCCCCCTCAGCCCGCTCCACGCCCGGAGGTCCCCGTGCCGACCGTCGCCGTCGCGCGCAGCAGTCCACCCAGCCGGGCGAGTGCCGTGTCCAGGACGGCGACGGCGCGAGTGAGGTCCGCCACCGCGATGTGTTCGTCGCTGGTGTGGTCGAGATGGGCGTCACCCGGGCCGTACGCGGCCATCGGGACGTTCCACTCGTCCACCACGTTCATGTCGGAAGTGCCCGCCTTCAGCTTCAGCACGGGGGTGCCGCCCTGGGCACGCACGGCGGCGCGCAAGGCCCGGGCAACGGGGTCGCCGGGGGGTCTGCGGACCGCGGGGACCCGCTCGTCGAAGACGGTGACGCCGGCGGAGTGAAGGCCCAAGTGCCGTTCGAACAGGTCGAAGTCGAAGCCGGGCGGCACCCGGCAGGTCAGCAGGGCCTCGGCATGGCCGAGGTCGCCGCGCACATCGACCAGGGTGGCGGCGGCGGTGCCGAAGGAGACCGGATCGGTGCCGTTCGACTGCCGCCGCAGATGCTCCCGGACCAGGTCGCAGAAGGCAACGGCGTCCTCCACGGCGGTCGGTTCGGGACTGCTGGTGTGCAGGAGCGGCTTGTCGACCCGGTATTCCACGCCGACCCGGCCCTTGTAGCCGAGGCAGACTCCGTCCCAGCCGCTCGGTTCGCCGATGATGACGGCGTCCGGGGCGGGCAGGGTGTCGAGCAGATGCCGGGCGCCGCGGGAACCGGGGACCTCTTCGCCGACCGCGCCGACCACGTGCGCGCGGACCGCGCCGGCCCTGGCGGCGGCGACGATCATCGCCGCGAGCGGTCCCTTGGCGTCCACCGCGCCCCGCCCGTACAGCAGGCTGCCGATCCGCAGGGCCGGAACGGTGCCGGGGACGGTGTCGAGGTGGCCGAGGAGCAGCACGGTGGGCGCGCCCGCCGGTCCGGCGACACCGTGCGCGTTGCCGACGGCGTCGACCCAGGCGGTCATGCCGAGCGCGGTCATCCGCTCGGCCAGGAACGCGGCGAGTCGGGCCTCGCTGCCGGAGACCGAGGGGATGGAGAGCATGGCGCGCAGCAGCTGTACGGTTTCCTCCTCGGCGGGATCGCTGGGCGTCATCCGAGCTCCTCTCCGGGGCCGGCGAACGCCGTGCCGCCGCCGGCGAGGGCGGTCCGCACCGGCCGGGAGGCGTGGCCCTGGGCGATGACGACCCGGCTGACGCCCGCCCGGCGAGCGCGGGCGGCGGCCCGGACCTTGTGGCGCATACGGCCGGTGACCCCGGCGGGCACCTCGGGTCCGCAGGGCAGCCGTGCGATGAGGCTGCCGGGGTCGGCGGGGTCGGCCAGCACCCCGGGCGCGTCGGTGAGCAGGACGAGGGCGGTGGCGGGCAGCGTTTCGGCGAGCGCGGCGGCGACCTGGTCGGAGTCGACGTTGAGGAGGCGTCCCGCGGAATCGGCGGCGGGCGGGGACACCACGGGGACCAGCCCTTGCGCCAGCAGGGCGCGCAGGATGTCGGGCCGGACCTCGGTGACCCGGCCCGAGCGGTCGTCGCGCAGCAGCCGGGTCCGGCCGTTCTCCACGGTGCGGATGACTGCCTTGCGTTCGGCGGTCAGCAACGCCCCGTCGGCACCGCAGAGTCCCGCGGCGGGGATCCCGCGCGTGCGCAGACCATGGATGAGCGCGGGTTTGACCCGTCCCAACAGGGCCATCGCCAGTACGTCGAGGGCCGCGTCGTCGGTGCGCCGGCCCCGGGTGCCGTCGGGCGAGGTGACCGTGCGGACCGGCAGTCCCAGCTGGCCGGACAGCCGGTCGGCCTCGGCACCGCCGCCGTGCACCACCACCAGGCCCTGGCCGCGCGCGGCCAGGGCCGCGAGATCGTCCAGGGCGGGGCCGGGGTCCATGCCTCCGCCGAGCTTCACGACGAGTAACTCGTCCATATCCGTTCCTCCCCCTACACCGGATGCAGGCCGGGGAAGTCGACCCCCGCGGACTCGGGAAAGCCCATGGCCACGTTCAGGCTCTGTACGGCACCGCCCGCGGCGCCCTTGACCAGGTTGTCCAGTGCCGAGACCACCACGACCCGGCCGCCGTCCGTGTCGAGGTCGAAACCGATGTCGGTGAAGTTGGAGCCGGTGAGGAACTGCGGGTCGGGCAGCCGGTGCAGTCCGGCCCGTCGGGCGACCAGTCGGAGAAAGGGTTCCCTGCCGTAGCGCCGGCGGTACAGCTCCCACAGTTCGCCGTGGGTGACAGGACCGGCGGGACGGACATGGGCGATCACCTGCGCACCGCGCACCAGCGGAACGGCGGTGACCGTCATCCTGGCCCGCAGCCCGGTGAGGCGGTTGATCTCCGCCTCGTGGCGATGGCCGGTGGCCCGGTAGATCCGCAGAGCGTGCTGCCGCTCGGCGTGGTGGGTTCCCTCACTGGGCGTGGTTCCCGAGCCGCTGGAGCCGGTGCGTGCGTCGACGAGCACGTCGCCGTCCACCAGACCGGCCTCGGCGAGCGGGCGCAGCCCGAGCACGGCGGCGGTGGCCATGCACCCGGGCACACTGATCCGCTCCGCCCCGGCCAGTTCCGCTCGATGCAGTTCGGGCAGCCCGGGGACGAATCCCTCGGACTCCACGTCCCCGGGGTCGCGAAAGTCCCGTCCGAGATCGACCAGCACACCCGCGGTGCCCGCCAGTCGGGGGAGCAGTTTGCGGGCCTCGCCGGCAGGCAGGGCGGTGAACAGCACGTCCACCGGCTCCAGTCGCTCCGGGTCGGTGAACCGGGGGGCGGGCACGTGCCGCAGGTTGGGGTGGACCGCGCCGATCCGGCTGCCGGCGTGCCGACGGGATGTGGCCTGGACGAGTTCGAGGCGGGGGTGGCCGAGGATCAGGCGCACCAGCTCTCCGCCGACGTAGCCGGCAGCCCCGAGAACGGACACCCTCATGCGGTCAGCTCCAAGGCGTGATCGATCATCAGATCGGCGAGTCGCAGTGTGGGGTGTGCCTCGGCCAGGCCGTGGAACTCCACACCGCCGTTGACCTCGAGCACCACCCGTCGGCCGGAGTCGCTCTCCAGCAGGTCGACGCCGAGGATGCCGCCGCCGACCGCGCGGGCCGCCCGCTCCGCCAGACCGGCGAGGTCGGGGTCGAGCGCGCGGGCCGAGGGCAGGGCACCCCGGGCGGTGTTGCGCACCCAGTGGTCGCCGGACCGCTCGATCGCCGCGACGGCCCGGTCCCCGACCACCAGCACCCGCAGATCGCGGCCTTGCACATACTGCTGCGCATACCCCAACTTCTGTACAGGTGAAGTGAGTTGCTCGCGCAGCCCGAAGACCGCCTCGGCCGCGTCCGGATCGTTGAGCCGGGCGACGCCGCGCCCCCAGGAGCCGACGACGGGCTTGACCACAGCCGGATATCCGACCCGTTCGACGGCTTCGGCGCCGTGCGCGGGGTCCAGGGCGACGGAGGTGGCCGGCACCGGCAGCCCGGCCCGGTGGAGGGTCAGGGTGCCGGCGATCTTGTTGTCGCACCGGTCCAGCGTGGCCACCGTGTTGAGCACGGGCACACCGACGGCCTCGCAGTAGCGGCTGACCTCCACGCGGCGGGTGGCCGCCAGGGCACGGTTGAACACGACCCGCCACGGTGGCGGCGCCGCCCCCACCCGGTAGACGAGTTGGCGATCGTCGATGTGCAGACACGGCAGCCGGCGGCGTTTCAGCGCCTCGATCAGCATGCGTTCCTCGACCCTAATTCTGGTGGCGACAATGACCAAAGGATCGGACAGCCGCACCGGGTCTACTCTCCCCAGTCCTCTTCAATCTCCGGGGCCAGCGCGAAGATCAGCGGATCAGTCGAAACGACTTCCAGGGCCACGGAACAGTCCACGCAATCAACAATTTCCGCAACCATCACACCGTCATCAAGAGCGACGGTGGACCGACACTCCGGGCACACATTGAACGTCCCACTCATCTGGACTCCCCCCGGCCCCTAAGGCCTCAACATCCGGTCGGTAAAGACCACTTGAGGATCACGGTGCGCAGTGACAGCCGTCAGTAGAACAGGTGGCTCAGGTGCCGTCAAGGTCATTGAGGGGCCCTGCGGCAGCCTTGCGCACCGTCGATCGGCCGTCTAGCCTCGCCCAGAGTGCAGGCGGAACCCATTGGCGCTCCACTCGAATCCGAGAGTCTGTCAGTGAGCCAACTCCCTTCGGTATCTGCCAGTCGTATCCACCTCATGACCGTGGTCGATCTGGTTCCGTATCTCGATAATGTCGCTCTCACCAGTCGAAGGAATCTGCACAACGGGCGAATGAACGTCTGGGGGAACAGTTTGCCCACCGAAACCGTGCCCGGCGGTCTTTGGACGGTCGGCGGAATACCATTCTCCGGTCCGGTCGGCCGCGATCACGGACCCGACAACATCCGCTGCGACGGGCAGCTTCTGCCGTTGCCGGCGACGCAGGCGGACTGGCTGCACCTGCTGGCCGCCTCCGAGCGCCGCTGCGAGGAGATCGTCCATCTCCACTACGCCTCCGGCGCGGTGGACCCGGAGTGGATCAGGGTCTCCGACTTCTGGCCCGGCCGCGCACGCTTCGGAGAGACGTTGGCCGCCCGGTCACCAGCCATGCACTATCCGCACCACCGTCAGCCGGACGTCTCCGCGCAGCTGTGGGCGGTACGTGTCCCGGTGACGCGCCGGGAGCCGCTGCGGGCCTTACGCCTGCCGGTCAACCCGGCCCTGCACGTCTTCGCCCTGACCGTCGAGACCGTACGGTGAACCCGGCGATATCCTCGCTGCCCTGGTACGACGACCTGTGCAGCTGTCTCCAGACGGACATCGGACTCGTACTGGAACGTGCGGGTTGGGAACCGGTGCGGGCGCTGGCCGCCGGATGGCGGTTCACCGCGCCGGCCGGCCCGGTGGAGTCGGTCGAGTTCTACCACCCGGCGGGCGACCGGCTGGAGACCCATCTCTGCCTCCACCATCCGGTGGAGTTCCGCTGGCATCACCCGGCGGACGCCGCGGACGCCCATCGGCAACTGCTCGACGCGCTGGAGCGCGGAGTGCTGCCGGTCGTCGCGGTGAACAACTACCACTTGCCGTTCCGGCCCGCCTACCACGACGTCCACGCCGCGCACCTGCTGGTCGTCACCGGGTACCGCGCCGTCACCGACGGCTATCTGATCAGCGACCCCATGCCGCCCGCCTTCACGGGCGAACTGCCCCGCCCCGTCCTGGAGGCGGCGCGCGGCTCGCTCAGCGTCGACGACCCGAGCGACCCCTTCTTCGCGGGTGCCTCCCCCGCCTTCCGGTGGCTCGAAGTGCGCCCGACCGGTCCGCAGCCGCAGCTGACACCGGCGTGGCTGCGTACCGTCCTGCACGACAACCTGGCCGCCCAGGGCGCCGACGGGCACCACGGTCCGCCCGCGCTCTCCGCCCTGCTGGACACCGTGCCCGAACGCGCCCGGAAGGAGGGGGTGGGTGCGCTTCAGGAGCTGTACGTACTCGGCTGGCCGGCCCAGGCGGAGGCCGCCCTGCACGCGAGCTTCCTGGCCGGCGCGGCGCGGTCGCTCGACCGGCCGGACCTGGCCGAGCTGGGCCGCTGGGTCGACCTCGTGGCGCACAGCTGGACCGGGGTGCGGGTGGCCGCCGCGCACACCGCCGTCGGCGACGGTCCCGGCGAGGAACACGTGCTCAGCCTGGGGCGTCGGCTGGTGGCGACCTGGGAGCTGTGTCTGGACCGCCTGGAGACCGTGCTGCGGGAGAGTCCATGAGCCGACTCGCCATGCTCGGCGGCGCGCCGGCCGTGCCCGCGCCCGACCCGGTCACCGCCGCCCTGACCGACTGGCCGGTGGTGACCGCCGAGGACGAGCAGGCCGTGCTGCGGGTGTTGCGCGGCGACCGGCTGACGGCCGCGTCCGGCGGGGACGGTGAGACGACCGCGCTGGAGCGGGAGTGGGCCGAGTTCACCGGCACCGCCCACTGCGTGGCGGTGGCCTCGGGCACCGCGGCACTGGAGGTCGCCCTGGCGGCCGCGGGCATCGGGCCGGGCGACGAGGTGGTGGTGCCGGCGCTCACCATGAACGCCACCGCCCATGCCGTACGCCGTTGCGGTGCCGAACCGGTCTTCGCCGACATCGAGCCCGACACCTACACCCTCGACCCGGCTGCGGTCCCGGCGGTGCTGACCGGGCGCACGGCCGCCCTGCTGCCGGTACACCTGCACGGTCTGCCCGCCGCCATGGACGCGCTGGGAGACCTCGCGGGCGACCGGGGCCTCGCGGTGGTCGAGGATGCCGCCCAGGCCCACGGCGCACGCCACCAGGGTTCCCCGGTCGGATCGCTCGGTGTCGCCGGCTGCTTCAGCCTTCACCCCAGCAAGAACCTCCCGACCTGTGGCGAGGGCGGGCTCGTCACCACCGATTCGGACAGCCTGCACCGCGCGGCGCTGGCGCTGCGCAATTTCGGAGAGCGCCCGCCGGTGCGCATCCGTACCTACGTCGCACACGGCCCCGGGTGGAACGCCCGGATCGGGCCGGTGCAGGCCGCATTCACCCGGTCCCAGCTGAGCCGCCTGCCGCAGTGGTCCAAGGCCCGTGAGGAGTCGGTGGGCGCTCTGCTGAACCGGCTGGCGGCGCTGCCGGGGCTGCGGGGTCCGGTGGTTCCCGCCGACCGGACCCATGCCTGGCACATCGTGCGGCTGCGTCTGGTTCCGGAGGAGCTCGGTCTGCCGGACGTGGCCCCGGTCTCCCTGCGACGGGCCCTGCACCGTGCGCTGCGGGCGGAGGGAGTACCGGTCTCCCGCTACCAGACCGCACCGCTGCCCGCCCATCCCGCCTTCCGGCCCGCGGGGTCGTCCCTCGACGCGATCGCCGAGCGCTTCCCGGTGACCGGCGCGGCGCTCGACGGCACGCTGTGTCTGCAGCGCCGCCACCTCAACCCTGCGGCCGTGCCCGTGCTGGCCGCGTACGCCGACGCGTTCGAGAAGGTGTGGGACCACCTGGACACGATACGCACCATGGCACGGGCCCGCCCGCACGGCGACTGGCGGGACGAACTCAGGGAAGGCCCGCGGTGAGCGCGCCCCAGGAGAAGGCCGCCGCCCTGGCCCACCGGCTGCGCCGGGATGTGGTGGCGATGGCGGCCGGGCCCCAGGGCGCGCACCTGGGGGGCAGCCTGTCCTGCGTGGACGTGCTCGCCGTGCTGTACGGCGGGCTGCTCGGCGAGCGGGACTCCTTCGTGCTGAGCAAGGGCCACGCCGCGCCCGCGCTCTACGCCGCGCTGGCCGCCACCGGCCGGCTCGACCGGGCCGAACTGGCCCGGTACGCCGAGCCGGGCAGCCGTCTGTTCGGGCACCCGCCGCGCGGGCTGCCCGGGGTGGAGTTCCCCACCGGCTCGCTCGGCCACGGGCTGAGTCTGGCGGCCGGAGTGGCTCTCGCCGGGCAGCTCACCGGCGCCGGCGGCCGGACGTATGTGCTGCTCGGGGACGGCGAACTGCAGGAGGGCACGGTATGGGAGGCGGCGATGTTCGCGGGGGCCCGGCGGCTGGCCTCGCTGGTCGCCGTCGTGGACCGCAACGGCCTCCAGCTCGCCCGGCCGACCGAGGACGCCGGCAGCCCGGAACCGCTGGAGGCGCGTTTCGCCGCGTTCGGCTGGCGGGTGCGCCCGGTCGACGGACACGACCACGCGGCTCTCGAGGCGGCGTTGCGCGAGCCTGCCGACCGCCCGGTGGCGGTGCTGGCTCGCACCGTCAAGGGCCAGGGGGTGCCCTTCTTGCGGGGCCGGATCTCCAGCCATTACGTGAAACTCCGTCCGGAGCTCCTCAGACGTGCCCTCGCCGCCCTCGACGCCCGGGAGGGCCGATGACGACCACGACCAGGTCCCCGGCCCTCTCGCCCCGGGAGGTCTACCGGGACGCGCTGCTCGCGCTGGCCGCGGAGGACGAACGGGTGATCTGCCTGGACTCCGACACCGGCGGGCTGGGCGAGTCCTTCGGGCGCCGCTTCCCGGACCGTTACGTGGATGTCGGCATCGCCGAGGCGAACCTGTTCGGGGTGGCCGCCGGCCTGGCGGCACGGGGGCTGCGTCCGTACGTGCACACCATGGCGGCGTTCGCGAGTCTGCGGGCGGGCGAGCAACTGAAGCTCGACATCGTCGGCAACCGCCTGCCGGTCCGGGTGATCGCCACCCACGCCGGACTCTCCGCGACCCACTTCGGTCCCACCCACTACGCCCTGGAAGATCTCGCCGTCGCCCGGGCCTTGCAGGACCTGACGGTCGTGGTGCCGGCAGACGCCGCCGAGATCGGCCCGGCGCTGCGCGCCCTGCACCGGCTGCCCGGCCCGGCCTATGTGCGGCTGGGGCGGTCCCCCACGCCGCCGGTGGTGCCGCGGCCCCCGGAGTTCCGGCTGGGCAGGGCCGTGCCGCTGCGCGCGGGCACGGATGTCACCGTGCTCGCACTGGGCCCCCTGCCGGTCCTGCTGGCCCTCCGGGCCGCCGGGCAGCTCGCGGACGAGGGTGTGTCCTGCCGGGTGCTGCAGATCCACACCCTGTGCCCGCTGGACGCCGAGACGGTGCGGGAGGCGGCCCGGTCCACCCGGGGTGTCGTGACGGTCGAGGAGCACCGCCCCTCGGGCGGCCTCGGCGATGCCGTCGCCGAGACGCTCGGCTGTCACCGACCCGTCCCGCAGGTGCGGGTCGCGGTGCGCGGTCCGGTGGGCACCGTGGTCCGCACCCACGAAGACGCCCTGGCCGAGGCCGGGTTGAGTGCCGCAGCCATCCGGGAGGCTGCGCTCCGTGTCCTGCACATCCAGACCTCCTGAGAGGTGAGATCCCGATGCCGGACCGCACCAGCCTGCGGGTCGCCGAACTGTTCGCGCGCGTGCTGAACATCGAACACGTCGCCGAGGGCGACGACTTCTTCCAGCTCGGCGGCACCTCGCTGTCCGCGATGGAACTGCTCGACGCCATCGACGACGATCTCGGGGTCCGCCTGCCGCCCAGAGCGCTCTACCAGGCGACGGTCGTCTCCGAGCTGGCCGAGGAGATCAACGCCCGTGTCCCCGCCCCCGCCGAAGGAGCCTGAGATGCGCCTGTCCCGCCCGCCGTTCGCACCGGCCGGCTTCGAGGACGTGGATCTGCTCGACTCCGCCTACTACGCCACCGGGGACCCGCACGCTTTGTGGGCCCAGCTGCGGGAGACCGAGCCGGCCTACTACTGCGACCCGGGCGACGGGCGCGAACCCTTCTGGGTGCTCACCCGGTACGCGGACGTCGCGCGGGTGTTACGGGACCACCAGGCCTTCTCCTCGCGGCGCGGCACCATGCTGTGCATCATCGACCTCGGCATGCCCGACTTCGCTTCCGACGAGATGATGCCGGACACCGATCCGCCGCGCCACCGGCAGCTGCGCGAGCCGGTCAGCAGGGCGCTCACCCCGCGCGCGGTGGCCTCCCAGGAGGGGGCGCTGCGCGGGATCGTGCACGAGTTGCTGCGCCCCGCCCTGGACGGCGAGGTGTTCGACCTCGCGCAGGCCGCGCTGATGTTCCCCATGGCCTTCACCGGCACGCTGATGGGGCTGCCCCGGGAGCACTGGCGGCGCATGGCCGAACTGACCACGATGACGGTCGCCTACGACGATCCGGACTACTCCCTGGGTGACCCCAAGCAGACCATCCGGCTGGCCCACCACGAACTCTTCGACGTTTTCCGGACCGAGGTCCGTGATCGCCTGGCGACCGGCCGGGAGGCCGACGACCTGATCGGCATCCTGCGGTCGATGAACGTGGACGGCCGACAGCTGACGGAACATCAGTTGATCCTCAACTGCTACGCGCTGCTGCTCGGCGCGAACGTCACCACCCCTCACGTCACCTCCACCCTCGTGATGGCGATGGCTGAGCACCCGGAGCAGTTCGAGGCTGCCCGCAAGGACCCGGAGCTGCGCCGGCCCCTGGTGCAGGAGACGTTGCGCTGGTCCTCCCCGGCGAGCCACTTCATGCGCTACGCGGTACAGGACGTGCGGTTGCACGGCCGCACCCTGCGGGCGGGCGAGCCGGTCAGCGTGTGGCTGGGCTCGGCCAACCGGGACGACCGAGTGTTCGAGCGTCCGTACGAGTTCGACGGGACCAGGACCGGCAACCGGCACCTCGCCTTCGGTGTGGGACCGCACTACTGCATCGGCGCGGGGCTGGCCACCCTTGGCCTGGAGGTCTTCCTCGACGAACTCCTGAACCTGGTGGAACGGGTGGAGCCGGCCGGCGAGCCCGTGCACCTGGCCTCGAACTTCGTCGCCGGGTACAAGCACCTGCCGGTCAGGCTGACGCCCCGCGCCGGGGCGCGCGGGTCCGGGGCCGGGGCCGCGTGACCGGCCGCCCCGAAGGCCGGTGGGGATCCTGGTTCGACAACCGGTTCCGTCGCGCGGCGGCGTCGGCCACGCTGTACTGCTTCCCGTTCGCGGGTGGTACGGCCGCGTACTACGCACCCTGGGCGCCGGAGTTCACGGCGGCGCTGGAGATCGTCCCGGTTCAGCCACCGGGTCGCGGGGCCCGGATGGCGGAGCCCGGCCCGACGAGCATCGCGGAGATGGCCGACACGCTGGCGCCGCTGATCGCCTCGGCCCCGACCCGGCCGTTGCTCTTCGGGCACAGCATGGGGGCGATCACCGCCTTCGAGGTGGCCCGGCGGCTCCGGGACCTGGGGCGGCCGGCCGACATGCTCTTCGTCAGCGGGCGGCCCGCGCCGCCGATCAGACGCCCCCTCGCTCCGGTGTCGGCGCTGCCGCGGAACGCCTTCGTGCGCATGCTGCGGGAGTACGGCACAGCTCCGGAAGCGGTGCTCGCCCACGAGGAACTGCTCGATGTGCTGCTGCCGATGATCCGCGCCGACTTCGCCCTGATCGAGCGGTACCGCTACGTTCCGGGCCCGCGGCTGGACTGTCCGGTCCTGGCCTGGTGCGGCGACGGGGACCCTGAGGTGCAGCCCGAGGACATGGCCCGCTGGGCGGAGCAGACAGCCGGCCCGTTCGAGCTGACAGTGCTGCCCGGTGGGCACTTCTTCCTGACCGGCCATCACCGGCAGGTCGTGAAGACGGTACTGCGCACGGCCGGGTGAGCGCGGTGTGCCGGGGCCCGGGCAGGACACGTCCTGCCCGGGCACCGGTGCTGCGCACCTCAGGCCGGCGCGAGAGCTGCTGCGAGCTCCCGGACGGTGGAGTACCGGTACAGCATCGGCACCGGAACCTCCCTGCCGAGGCGTCGGCCGAGTGCGTCGGCCACCTGGAGGATCACGATGGAGTCGCCGCCGAGGGAGAACACCGAGTCGTCCCGGCCGACCCGTTCGTGCGGGAAGTGCTCGCCGAAGACGTGGGCGATCGCGGTCTCGGCCGGGCCGGCCGGCGGTGCGTAGCTGCTGGGCCGGCGGTCCACGGCACGCTCGGCGAGCAGCCTGACCGCGTCGGGTTCGCCCGCCGGGGTGCTGGGGATCCGCGGCACCACGACGAGCTGGGCGAGGGCGCCGTGCGCGGCGAGCGCGCCCGCCACCGCGCGCCGCACCTCGGCGGCGTCGGCGCCCTCCTCGACGACCAGGGCGACGACGACGCTGCCTCCCGAGAACTGGTCCGGGGCGAGCTCCGGGGCGAGATGGGGGTTGCGCGGATCGGCGCCGAGCAGCAGATACGGCCGGGAAGTCCGCAACGCTCCGAGCAACAGGCGCAGGCCTTCGGCGGGTTCGAGGGAGCGCAGCCCGCGCCGCTCGGCGGCGGCGACCAGCGGACTGCCGTTGTTCATGCCGGTGCCGGACCACATGCTCCAGGCCAGGCAGCGCACGTACCGCCCCTGGGAGTGCCAGCGGTGGCCGAAGCCGTCGAGCGCCGCGTTGGCCGCCGCGTAGGCGCCGTACGCGGCGCCGCCGAGGTGGCCGTTGACCGAGGAGAACAGCACCACGCCGGTCTGCGGACGGTCGTGCAGGACGGTCTCCAGTGCGGCGCAGCCCGCAAGTTTGGCGTGCAGCATGTGCCGCAACCAGTCGACGGTCTCCCGACGCAGTTCGTGCGCGGCGAGGTCGGTCCACTGGGGAGCCGGGGAGGCGCCGGCGGCGTGCACCGCGAGGTGCAACGGCGTGCCCCACTCCCGCTCGGCCTCGTCGATGCCGGCCGCGAGGGCGGCGGTGTTCGCGACGTCCGCGGCCAGGTAGCGGACGTCACCGAGGGCGCGCAGGCCGGCGAGGAGATCGGCCTGTTCGGGCGGGAGTTTCTCCTCGGGGGTGCGGCCGGTGATGAGGAGCCGGACACCCAGCGCGGCGAGCACGTACTCCGCGAAGACGGCGCCCAGCCCGCCCAGACCGCCGATCAGGAGGCAGGTGCCGCCGGGCGGCAGCACCTCCTTGGGAACGGCGAGCTCGGAGGCGACCTCCAGCTGCCGCAGCCGGGGGGCGTGAGCGACGCCGCGGCGCACTGCGGCCAGTTCCTCCGGATACGGGACAAGGGCGAGCCGCGCGAGCTCGGTGGGCCCGGCGCCGGCGGGGGCGTCCACCAGCCGGACGGCTGTGAACAGGTCCTCGGCGACGGCCGTGCGGACCAGTCCGGCGAGTGCGGCGCGCCGGGGCTCGACCGGATCCTCCGGGTGGCTGCCGAGCGCGCCCTGGGTCAGCACCGTGAGCTCGGCTCCGGTCGAGGTGCGGGCGAGCGCCGAGAGGACGGTGAGGAATCGGGCGGCGGGCTCGTCGGCGGGCCTGTCGGGGGCGGAGCCCGTCTCCCAGGCGTAGATCACCAGGGGGTGTGGGCCGAGGTCGGGCGCGAGGCGTTCCAGCTCCCGGACCAGGGCGGCCGGGTCGAGAGGGTCGGCGGCGGGGACGGCGGGCCGAGTGAGGACGTGGGGTTCGCCGCCGAGCCGTGCGGCGAGGGCCTCGGGCAGCGTGCTGCCCGGCGGGGCGAACAGCAGCACCGGCCGGTCCCCGCGGAGGGGCGCGGGGTCCGGCACCGCGATCCAGACGCGTTCGAGCACCGGGCTCGCCGCGGTGCCGGGTTCCTCGGCGCGGTGGTCGTAGCGGCGGTCGGCGAACCGGCCGGCGCGGTGGTCCTCGACGAGTCGGCCGCGCTGGATCTTGCCGCTGGCGGTACGCGGGAACTCCTCGGCGGTGAGCGGGATCACGGCCTCGGGATTCAGGGCCAGCTCCTTGGCCAGGGCGCTGCGCACAGCAGCGACGGTGCCGTCCAGATCGCCCGCGGCCTCGTCGTCGGGTACGAAGAAGACGAGGATCGTGTCGGTGCCGCGGTCCTCGTCGCGGACCCCGCACACGGCGGCGCAGGCGGGTCGGACACCGGGGGTCTGTTCGACGACGGCCTCGGCGTCGGCGACAGGGTAGTTGGCGCCGTTGACGATCACCATGTCCTTCTCACGGCCGGTCAGGGTGAGCCGGCCGTTCCGGAGGAAGGCCAGGTCGCCCGTGTCGAACCAGCCGTCGTCGGTGAACGCGGCGGAGTTCGCCTCCGGGTTGCGGTGGTACTCACGCAGCAGAGTGTCCCCGGTGATCTGGAGGCGGCCGATCCGGCCCTCGGGCAGCACGTCTCCCTGTGGGTCGACGATCCGCAGGGTGACGCCGGGGATCGGCGGGCCGACCTCGGTGAGCAGCACGGCTCCGGCGGCTTCGGCGGGCAGTGTGGCGAGCCGGCCGTCCAGCGAGTGCGGGTCGAGCGCGATCGTGCCGACGGACGGGTCACGGGCGTCGAGGGCCGAGTAGGTGACTCCGGAGGACGTCTCGGACATGCCCCAGCAGGCGACCATGGCGGTGGGCGGCAGGCCGTGCGGGACGAGCAGTTCGAGGAAGCGCCGGGCGGTGCGGGCCACCACGGCCTCGCCCGCGTTGCACAGGTGCCGGGCCGCGCTGAGGTCCCAGGTGCCCGTCCGGATTCCCGTGGCGTGCTTGGCGACCAGGGCGTAGGCGAAGTTGGGGGCCCAGGTGTTGGTCACCCGGTACTCGGACAGCCAGTCCAGCAGCGCCAGCGGACGCCGGATGAACGCCTCGGTGCGGGCGTTGACGTGCTCGCACCGGAGGAAGACGTCCCTGACGTTGGACATCACGATGCCGCCCACGTGGTCCAGCGGCATGAAGTTGAGCGTGACCTCGTGTTCGGTGAAGCCGTTGGCGGCGGCCACCGCGTGGGTGCGTGCGGCGATCGAGCGGTGTGCGTGGCGCACGCACTTCGGGGTGCCGGTGCTGCCCGAGGTGAGCAGGTGGACGACCGGGTCGTCGGGGCCGACGGGATGCGGCTCGGCGGGGTCGGCGGCGGTGAGGCCGGCGAGAGAGTCGACCTTCGCCGGGGTGCGGCCGCTCCACCGGGCGACCAGGGCTGCGGTCGGGTCGCGCAACGCGTCGTCGGTCAGGATCAGCGGGCGGTCGAGCAACTCCCAGACGGTCTGCAGCCTGCGGGTGCCCGCGTTGTCGGTGGTGTGGTCGAGGACCGGGCCGACCGGGGTGGGGACCATCCCGCCGAGGACGCAGGCCCAGAAGCCGGTCAGGAAGGTCCGGCTGTCGGCGCACTGCAGCAGCACGGGGTCACCTGGGCGCAGTCCTGCGGCGCGCAGACCGGTCAGGGCGCACCGTGCCTCGTGCAGCAGGCGTGGGTAGGTCTGCCGGTCGGTGCCGCCGTCGGGCAGCAGGTAGGTGGTGCCGCGCCCGGGAGCGAGGTCCGCGGCGCGCAGGAGGGCCTCGGTGAGGGTACGGGGGGCGTCCGGCGGGACGCCGGTCGGCGGGCCGGCGCTGATGGCGGGCCGGCCGTCGGGTATCGGTGTGCCGGCGAGCGGTGTGGTCTCCGGTCCGGTCGGGGCGGGCGGGGCGGAGCGGACCCGCCGGTCGAGCACGACGGCGGCCTCCTGGACGCCGGGGACGGCCTCCGCTCGCTGTTTCAGTACCGCAGGATCGTCGGTATCGGTTCCGGCAGCGCCCGGGTGGTGCGCCATGTTCTCCCCCTCAGCGGTGTCACTCGGCCAGCAGCGCGCGGGCGAGGACCCGAGTGGTCCGTTCGGTGGGTTGGTTGACGAAGTAGTGACCGCCGTCCACCTCGTGGTGGGTGTGGCCGAGGGTGGTGTGCTCGGCCCAGGCGTGCAGGGCGGCGATCGGGAGGGTGCTGTCCTCGGTTCCGCGCAGGGTGGTCACCGGGATGGGCAGCGGCGGCCGCGGCACGTGCCGGTACGTCTCCCACAGGGTGAAGTCGGCCCGGATCAGCGGCAGGAGCATCTCCAGCAGTGCGGAGTTGCGCTGGACGGCTGCGGGCAGTCCGCCGCGCCGCCCGACCTCCGCGGCGAGGTCCGCGTCGGTCAGGGCATGCAGCGGGTGCTCGGGGGGCGGCAGGTGCGGGGCGGGCTGCGCGGCGGCCAGCAGTCGGCGCGGCCACAGCCCGTGCCGCTCGCCCAGTTCCCGGGCGACTTCCCAGCCGAGCAGTGCCCCCGCGCAGTGGCCGTACAGGGCGAAGTCACCGGTGCAGAAGGGGCGGAGCGCGATGGCGCAGGACCGTACGAGTGCCCGTAACCGGGTCGGCGGGTCCTCCTTGGAACGGTCCTCACGACCGGGCAGCTGAACGGCCATCACCTCGACGGAGGGGGGAAGCAGCTCCGGCCAGGTCCGAAAGGCGGAGGCGCCCGCTCCGGCGTGCGGCAGACAGATCAACCGCAGGGCAGGGGCGGTCCGGGCGGCCCGCCGGACCCAGGGAGACTCGGCGGTGAACACGGCTTCGCCCCTCACTGGTTCCCGAACCGCTCGTGCGAAAGGGCCTCGATCTCGTCGTCCCCCAGTCCCTCCACCAGGTCGAGGGCCGCGGCCAGGCGGTCGCGCCGCCGGTCGCGGCGGGCCAGCGCGTCGTCGACGATCCGGGCAAGACCGGCGACCGTGGGCGCGGCGAAGAACTCGGCGATGGAGACGTCGACTCCGAACACCGCCTTCACCCGCGGCGCGATCCGGATGGCCTGGAGGCTGGTGCCGCCGAGCGCGAAGAAGTTGACGTGGCGCCCGATCCGGGTCCCCAGCAGCGGGCCGAACACCTCGGCGGCAATGGTGCGTTCCGTGGCAGTGCCGTCCTCCGGGCCGGTGTCGTCGAGGTCCGTCAGCCGGGTGAACTCGACGGCGGGCAGGGCGCGTCGGTCCACCTTGCCGCTCGCGGTGAGCGGAACGGCGGGCACGGGCACGAGAACGCTGGGCACCATGGTCGGCGGCAGTTTGTCGCCGAGCGCGGACCGCACCGCGTCGAGCTTGAGCTCGCCCTCCTGTTCCGCCACCACGTACGCGACGAGCAGGGTGCCCCGGTGGGGGTCCACCGCCACGTCGGCGACCGCCCGGGCGACCCCGGGCAGGGACTGCAGGGCCGCCTCCACCTCGCCGAGTTCCACTCGTACGCCGCGGACCTTCACCTGCCGGTCCACCCGTCCGCGGAAGACCAGATCGCCGTCGTCGTTCCAGCCGGCGAGGTCGCCGCTCAAGTACATGCGCGAACCGGGTGGACCGTACGGATCGGGGCGGAAGCGTTCGGCCGTCAGACCGGGCCGGCCGAGGTAGCCGCGAGCGACGCCGAGGCCGGCGACGGCCAGTTCTCCGACCGCCCCGGGTGGGAGGAGACCGAGATCGCCGTCGACCACGTAGGCCCGGTGGTTGGTCATCGCGCGGCCCATCGGCGGCGAGCCGGCCCAGTGGCCCGCGCAGTCCTTGGCCACCACGGTGACGGTCGTCTCGGTCGGGCCGTAGCCGTTGGTGAAGCGGCGGCCGCGAGCCCAGCGGGTGGTGAGTTCACCGGAGAACGCCTCGCCTCCGACGAACGCCACGCGCAGGGTCGGGTACCGGTCGGGGTCGAGCAGCTCCATGATCGCCGGCGGCAGGTCGACCACGGTGATCCGCTCGTCGGCGAGAATCGTGTCGAGGGTGTCCAGGGAGGAGCGTTCCTCGTCGTCCACGACGTACAGCCGGGCTCCGGACAGCAGGGCTCCGAAGATCTCGAAGACCGATACGTCGAAGCCCAGGGAGGCGAAGTGCAGGACCCGGTCCGACGGGACCAGGTCGAACATCTCCTGCACGTTGCGGACGAAGCCGGTCGCGTTGCGGTGCTCGACCAGGACCCCCTTGGGACGCCCGGTGGAGCCGGAGGTGTAGATCACGTAGGCCAGGGACTGCGGGGCGACCCGCGGCCTGGGCGGGGAGTCGGGGAACTCGGCGTCCTCGTCCTTCTCCCCGTGCACCGTGACGATCTCGGCCGCGGTGCCCTCCTCGAGCTGTGCGACCGCGGGGGAGGCGAGGACGTGGCGGGCGCCGCAGTCGGCGATGACGGTGCGGACCCGGTCGGCGGGCTGTCCGAGATCGACGGGGACGTAGGCCGCACCCGCCTTCAGTACGGCAAGGACCGCGGTGACGGCGGCGGGACCGCGCCGCACGAGCACCGGCACCCGGTCCCCCGGTGCCACGCCCCGTGCCATCAGCCGGTGAGCCAGTCGGTTGGCGCGGGCCTCGAGCTCACCGTATGCGATCTCGCCGCCGCGGCCCGCCAGCGCGACTCGTTCGGGCTGGGCTCGCGCGACGTCCTCGAACACCTGGTGCAGCACCTCGGGCGGGCGACTGCCGATCGGAGCGTTCCACTGCGTCAGGATCGTGGAGCGCTCCTTCTCCCGGGTGATCTCCAGTGCGTGCAGCGGGGTGCCGGGGTGGGCACAGCCTTGTGCGAGGAGGAGCAGGAAGCGCTCGGCCAGCCGGCGCGCGGTGGACTCGCGGTACAGCGCGGTGGCGTAGCGGACCCGCAGGACAGGCGCCGGACCGTCCAACCGCGTTGTTTCCAGGGAGAGTTCAAAACTGTTGGCGCCGGTGTCGATCCGTTCGGCGTCGATCGTCAACGCTCCGACGACGGCGCTGGGCGCGGACTCGGTCCACGCGTCGAAGCCGAGCTGGACCAGCGGCAGCCGGGACGGGTCGGGTTCGAGGCCGAGGCCGTCCAGGACGGTGCGGAACGGTGTGGCGCCGTGCCGTTCGGCCTCCTCGCGCTGGGCGTGCACGCGCCGCACGATCTCGGCGAACGCAGGATCGCCGTCGAGGTCCACCCGTAGGGGCAGCAGGTTCCCGCAGTCCCCGACCAGGAGGTCGGAGGGAAACGGACCGAGTACCCGATGAGGTAGGCCAATGGTGAGGTCGACGCTCGATATGTGTCTGGCCACGAGCGCCAAGAACACTGCGAGAAGGACATCCTCCGCGGGATTCCCGGAGTTCTCCGCGAAATTCCGCACCTGCTTCAGCAGCTCATCCGGAATCGGGGATTCAATGACTTCTGCGGTGAGGTCGAGAACCCGTTGCCGAGGATGGTCGGGAGGGATCTCGGTATTCTCCCAGGCGGCCAGCGTACGTTGCCAGAATTCCATTCCGGCGTGCGCCTCGGGGCTCTCGGTCCAGTTCCGTTGCCAGGTCGCGTAAGCACCGAACGGGTGGGCGGTGGCGGGGAACTCCGGATTCCGGTCGGCCAGCCGGGCGCGATAGGCCTCGGCGAGATCGGCCACCAGCACCCCGGCGGAACGATGGTCCAGGATCAGGTGGTGGGAGATCAGCAGCAGGACGTGCTCGTCGGGGGACAGCCGCAGCAGCCGCCACCGGAGCGGCGGCGCGGCGTCGATGTCGAAGCCGTCCGCGAGTTCGGCCGCCACGATCTCCTGAGCACGCACCCGCACGTCCTCGCGGTCGCAGGGCTCGGCCTCCAGTCGTACCGGCCGCGCGGCCTGCACCACCTGCACTCCGGTGTCGTGTTCGCGCGGGAAGACCGAGCGCAGGACGCTGTGCCGGCCGATCAGGTCGTCCAGCGCCGCCCGCAGCGCGGGCACCTCCGTCGGTCCGGTCAGACGCAGAGCGCAGCCGAGTCCGTAGGCGGTGCTGCTGGGCGACACCTTGTCGAACAGCCAGAGCTGCTCCTGCCGGAAGGTGAGCGGAGCCGTACGCACTCCCGGTTCAGCCCCGTCGAGTCGGGCCAGCAATTCGGCCCGGCGCTCCGTGGAAAGGCTCCGCAGTCTTCGGAGCAACTCGCCTTGCCCACCCAATTCATCCCCCAGTTCACCAGACGCCATGACTGTCGTCACAGCGGACACGGCACGCAAGGACGCGTCGGACATCAGCGCAAGAAAAGCCTTGTTCACCGAAGTCGACCGAAGGATCGACGGCGAACGAAATCCCCCGTCACTCGTCCATCGACGGGCCGATGCGGCACTATTCAAGGACGGACAACGTGTGCCACAGTAGTGCGGCCATCGAGTCTCGACAAGGACGCGTCCATGGATTTAGGCGTCACCCGGAGAACCCTCGGCTTCAGGCAAGAGCTGCGTGCTCTGCTGACCTCCCCCGACACACGGGCCCTGCTGGACGAGGTCCAGGCCCGCCGCGACGGCATGGACGGTGACGTCCGGCCCCTGTACCGGCATCTCGGCCGGTCCGGTGTGCTCGTTCCGTCCTGGCCCCGCGCATACGGCGGACGGGACGGGGACTTCACCGAGACGGTCGTGCTGCTGGAGGAGCTGGTCGCGCACGGTGTGCCGCAGAGCCTCTACTACATCTCGGTCCAGATCGTCGGCTCGCTGATCCTGCAGGCGGGTTCGCCGGAGCAGCGCGAGGCGCTGTTGCCGCGGCTCGCCTCCGGGGAGCTGTCCGTCTGCATCCTGTTCACCGAACCGGAGCACGGCTCGGACCTGGCCGGCATCACCACCCGCGCCGAGGGTCTGCCGGGGGGTGGCTGGACCCTCAAGGGCCGCAAGACCTACAACTTGAAGACTTCGTACGCGGATCTCGCGCTGTGCGCGGTGCGCACCGCCCCGGAGCAGAGCCGGTACGAGGGCATCTCCCTGTTCCTTGTTCCGCTCGGCGCACCGGGTGTGACCATCCGGCCCCTGCCCAGCCTGGCCGACGAGCAGTTCCACGACGTACGGCTGAGTGATGTACGGGTCGGCCCTGAGGCGGTCCTCGGCACACCGGGGGACGGCTGGTCGCTGATCACCCGGATGTTCGCGGCCGAGCGCAGCGGCCTGGACTACTACGTGCGGGCTCGGCACTGGCTCGACCTGACCGCCCGGCGCATGCGGGGGGATCCAGCGCCCGATCCTGCGGACTGGGCGGAACTGGCGCGCCACCGCGCCCGGTTGGACGCCACCCGGCTGCTCACCTGCCGAGCGCTGCAGCAGCTTCAGGAGGACCGGCCGGACATCGCCGCGGCCTCGATGTCCAAGTGGCACGCGAGTGAGACCGCGCAGGCCGTGTCCTGGTGGTCGCTGGAGGCTCTGGGGCTGTCGGCCTTCGGCCCGGGGACGTCCGACGGACCGGGCCGGGTGCTGGAGGCGGCCTTCCGGGAGGCACCCGGCATGTCGATCTCGGGCGGTGCCTCCGAGGTGCTGCTGGACATCGTCACCGGAGCGCGGCTGCTCGACGACGTGGAGACGGGAGGATAGCGGGTGGACCTGTCGATGGACCCGGTGGAGGTGCGGCTCGCGGAGGCGGTGCGGTCGGCGCTCAGCCGAACCGGCGAGACCCGCTCCGAGCTGGCCGCGATCGGGGTCCCGGAACTCGGGCTGCCGGACCGGCTCGGCGGCTACGGCCTGGGGCTGGGCGCGGAGGTGGTGGTCGATCTGGAACTGGGCCGGAATCTGTGCCCGCTGCCCGCCCTGCGGGAGTCGCGCCTCGCTCTCGACCTGCTGCCGGCGGACCGGACCACCCTGGAGCTGGCCGCCCGGGCTGCCAAGGGTGAGACCCCCTTGGTCACCGTAGGCGTGCACGAGGCCCCCACCGTACGGCTGGACGAGCGGGACCGGCTGTTCGGGGACAGCGGCCCCCTGCCCCCCGAGCAGGCCGCGCTGGCGGTGGTCCGGGCCGTTCGGTCCGACGGGTCGACGCAATGGTGCACGGTGGTGCCCGCCGGCCCGGGTGCGGAGTCGGTGGACCACCCCCTGTTCGGGCTGCCCGGCCGGATGCTGCGCTTCTCCGGCGCGCCCGCCACCTCGCTAGCCGTGGCGGATCCGGTGCTGCACACAGCGCTGGACGCGGCCCGTGTACGCCAGGCCGCGGTACTGATCGGGCTCGCGGAGGCGGCGCTCACCGCGGCCCGGGGGCACGTCAACCGTCGGCTCCAGTTCGGTGCGCCGCTGGTGGACCGCCAGTCGGTGGCGCACCGGCTGGCCCGGCTGGTCGGCCAGGGCGACGGCTGGCGGCTGCTCGTCCACGAGGCCGCCTGGCGGCACGATCGGGGCGAGAACTGCCGGGCGGCCGCCGCACAGGTGCTCGCCGCGGCCGCCGAGCACGCTCTCGACTGCTCCCGGCTGGCCATCCAACTGCACGGGGTGCGGGGCATGCTGGCTCATTCGACGGCCGCCACCGCCTACCGGCACGCCTCGTCGGAGGCGGTCCGGCTGGGCGCTCCCCGTCGCCTGTGGCGGGAGGCGGGCGCCCATCTGGCGGCCTCTCCACGCCCTGCGCCCGGCCTGGGCGAGTGACCGTCCAGGGCGCACCCGCGTGCCGACCGCTCGCCGTCCGGCCGGCCGGCTCAGCCTCCGGCCAGGTCCGTCCGCAGCCGCTCCAGCAGTGCGTCCGGGGCGCTCAGGAAGGTGTAGTGCGTGCCGGGGAGAACCACGGTCGAGGCGTCCGCCCAGCGGCCCCAGCCACCCATCAGCCGGTGCGGCACCTCCACGTCGGCGTCCCAGCCGATCACGGTGAGCGGGCAGGAGACGCCGGCCGTCACCGGCTTGTGGTACTTGCGGTTGGCCTCCAGGTCGGCGCTCATCACGTCCAGGAAGAGGTCGAGCATGTCGGCCGACGGGTTCTTCGAACCGAGCGCGGCGAACAGCCGGCGCAGCTCGTCCCGCAGTTCCTCCTCGGTCATGCCGAGGAACCGCCCGTAGGGGCCGTCCTGCGGGGCCACCTGGGAGGAGACGAAACACCGTTCCGGCGGTCGCAGGCCCGCTGCCTGTATGCGCAACACGGTCTCGAAGGCCGGCAGCGCCCCGCCGCAGTGGCCGAACACCGCGTAGGGCCGGTCCAGGTACGCGGCGATCCCGTCCACCACGTCCTCCGCGAGCTGTTCGTACGTGCCGTAGTGCGGTTCGCGCATGCGGTTCTCCCGGCCGGGGAGCTGCAACGGGACCACTTCCGCCGGCCCGATCCACTGCGGCCAGCCGACGTACATGGAGGCACCGCAGCCCGAGTACGGGAAGCACAGCAGCCGGTACTGCGCGTCGGGCGAGGGCGTGCGCAGGAACCATCGGGGAATCGCCATCACGCCACCACCGTTCGGCCGGATGTCGCAGGAGCGGGATCGAACGCCGATCGTAGCGAGCGACGATCAGCCTGTCATCAGCACAACTATCCCGCAGTGAAAGTGAATTGACAGATCATCAGCGTCATCGTCAAGGCAAGGGGGTCCCATGCAGGAGGCGGGGTACAGCGTTCCGCTGGCGCCGATCCAGGAACACTTCCTGAGAGCCGGCGCCGGCGGCACGGCGCAGGGTGAATGCGTCGCCGTGCGCCTGAGCGGCGCTCTCGACCCGGTGGTCCTGCGGCAGGCCGTCCTCGCACTGCTTGGCCGCCACGAGATCCTGCGCGCGAACGTCGCCACGGCGGCCGGCGGTGAGGCCGTGCTGCGGGTGCGCCCTGCACCCGAGAACCCGCCGCTGGAACTGCTGGATCTGGCCGAGCGGCCCGCAGCCGAGCGTGAGAAGTCCCTGAGGTCGGCACTGTCCGCCTTCGCGGCACGGGAGATGGACCCGTCGGCGGGTTCCCTGCTCCAGCTCCTGCTCGTCCGCCTCTCCGCCGACGAGCAGGTGCTCGCGCTCGCGGTGCACCACCTCGTCGCCGATGCCGCCTCCGTGCGGATCATGTGGGACGAGCTGAGCCGGGACTGCGCGGCAGCTCCGGGGGGGTCGGTCGTACCGGAGCCGGATCTGCAGTACGGGGACTACGCGGCGTGGGAGCTGGAGCATCTGATACCTGCTGCCGAACGGACCGACGCGCCCTACTGGCGGTCCGTGCTGGACGGCGCTCCGACCGCGCTGGACCTGCGGACGGACCGGCCCCGCCCCAAGGTGAAGGGAACGGCGGGCCGGCGCACCGGCTTCCGCTTCGCACCGGGGCTGGCCGCCGCCTTGCGCGCCCACGCGACCGAGCGGCACACCACGGTGTACGCCGTGGGCCTGGCCGCCTTCGCCGCCCTGATCGCCCGCTCCACCGGGGCCGAGGACCTGGTACTGGGGGTGCTCTTCGCGAACCGGACCTCAGCGGAGACCACCGGGCTGGTGGGTCAGTTCGCCAACACCCTTCCCCTGCGCCTGGATGCGACGGGAGACCCGACGTTCGAGCGGTTGACCGAGCGCTGCGCCCGCACGGTGGCCCAGGCGATCGAACATGGCCGCCTGCCGTTCAGCCGCATCCTCGACCTGGCCCACCCCGATCGTGACGCAGGCCGCACACCGCTGATCCAGCACCTGTTCATTCCGCTCGTGGATGCCGTCGGGGCAGGCGAGTTCGCGGGGCTACCGGCCGTTGCGACGGAGGTGGAACGGTCCCGGGGCCGCTTCGACACCATCGTCGAACTGGAGGTGACCGAGGACCACGCCGGTCTGTGGGTGGAGTACGACACCGCCCTCTACACCTCAGCGGGCGTCGCCGCCCTGGCCGCCGACTACGAGCGGCTGCTCACCGGCTGGCTGGCGCACCCCGACCTGCCCGCGTCGAAGGTGGAGCTGAGCCCCCCGCCCTCGGCCGTCGCCCCGGCCGCCGACCTCGCCGAGTTGCTCGGACTGGGCCCCGCGGACACCGTGCGGGTGGATGCGGACTTCGCGGAGGCCGCGGCCGTGGCGACGGCGGCCCGGCAGGCGGGGGCCACGGTCGGCGATCCCGGCGGCCGGGCGGCCGTCGCGGCCGTCCACCTGGGACCGGCAGGCCGACTGGACGCCGTGGCCGGGGCCCGGACCGTGCTGGTGGACGGCCCGCTCGACCCGCGGGAACCGTCCCGGCTGCGGGCAGCCGGTGCGACGCGGATCCTGCGGCTCGTCCGCCCCGCCGACTCACCGGCCCTGCTCGCCGTGGACTTGACCGAGCTGCCCGGCACCTGGCCGACCGTGCGGTGTGCCGGCGCCCGCCCCCTGCCTCCCTCGGGCCCGCTCGCCGCCTGCGCACCCGCGCCCCTCCTGCTCGACGTCGACGGCTGCACGCGGGAAACCGAGCTGACCGTCCGGTGGGGCCCGGCGGGCGAACTCTGGCTGCCCGACGCCGCGCAGCCGGTGAGCGAACCCCTGACCCCGTACGCACGTGACCGCCCCACGGATCCTCTGGTGACGCTCGTGGTCGAGCTCTGGGCGGAGACGATGGAACTGCCCGACGTCGGACCGGACGACGACTTCTTCGCCCTGGGCGGCCACTCGATGCTGGGTGCCCGGCTGGTGGAGAACCTCCGCACCAGCCTCGGCGTCGAACTCGATCTGCGCCTGCTGTTCGAGAACTCCACTCCCGCCCTGCTGGCCGAGGAACTGCGCCACCGCCATCCCGGCCTGGTGGACATGCTGCGCCTGCTCGACGCGGAGGACCGTGCCACCCTGGACACCGAGGGTGCGGACCCCGGCGCCCCACTACCCCGCACCGTACGCCGCAACGACGTCGAGCGGACTGTCCCGTTGCTGGCCGCCCAGCGGCAGCTGTGGCTGGCGGAGCAGCTGAACCCGGGCCGGCTGACGCACACGATCCCGCTCCTGCTGCGCATCGACGGTCCGTTGGACACCGCCGCTCTGCGCGCCGCTGTCGGTGACGTGGTGGCCCGCCAGGACGGGTTGCGCGGGACGTACGTGGAGATCGACGGGGAACCCGTGCAGCGGATCCTTCCCTTCCGGGGCGCGGACGTCCCGGTGGTCGACCTGTCGGCGTTGCCCGCCGGGGAGCGCGCCGCGCGCAACCGGGCCTTGGAGGAGGAGACCGCGTACGGCGGCTTCGACCTGTCCGTCGGTCCGCTGCTGCGCTCTCGGCTGGTCCGGCTGGGCGAGCGGGAGCATGTGCTGCACCTGCTGTTCCACCACCTGGTCACCGACGAGGTGTCGATGACGGTCTTCATGCGTGAGCTGACCGTCCACTACCGGCGGCGCACCGGCCGGGACGCAGCCGCCCTGCCCGAGCTGGAGCTGGACTTCGCCGATCTCGCCGCGTCGGAGCGGGAACTGCTCGCCGGACGCGAGGGGGACCGGCTGCGCCGGTACTGGCGGAGCGCCCTGACCGGCGCGCCCGTGCTGGAACTGCCCACGGATCACCCCCGGCCCGAACGGCGCGGGCACACCGGCGAGTTCCTCGCCCACCCGGCGCCGCGCGCGCTCGCCGACGCGATGATCGCCCTGGCCGCCGAACGGCGTACCACCCCGTACGCCGTCTTCCTCACGGCGGTCCTGGCGTTCCTGCATCGTCTCAGCGGCGGACAACCGGACCTGCTGGTCGGCGTGCCGACGGAGAACCGGCTCCGGCGGGGCGCGGAACATCTGGTGGGCTGCTTCCTCAACGTGGTGCCGGTCCGTGCGGACTGCTCGGGTGACCCCCGTTTCGCCGACCTGCTGGAGCGCGTGGGAGCGAACCTGCTGCGTGCCTACGACCATCAGCGGCTGCCGTTCCCGGAGATCCTGGAGGCGGTACACGCCCCACGTCCCACCGACCGGCACCCGCTCTACCAGGTGACCTGCGAGCTGCAGTTGGACGGCTGGATGCCGGCGGAGCTGCCCGACTGCCAGGTTTCCTACGAGATGCTCTCGCACGGCACCGCCCGCTACGACCTCTCCTTCCACGGGATCGTCCGGGCGGACGACTTCCAGGTGATGCTGGAGCTCGACACCGGCCTGTGGAAGGCCGAGACCGGCCGCCGCCATCTGGAGCGGCTGACCGCGCTGTTGACCGCGGCGACCGCCGACCCCACCCTCCGGCTGTCCGCGCTGTACGGCCGGATCACGCCCTCCGACGAAAGGTTCACCCCGTGACGGACGAACAGCGCGGCCCCCGGCTGATGGCGCTGTGGAGCGCGCCCCGGTGCCGCTCCACGGCCTTCATGCGGATGATGGCCGAACGCGGTGACTTCGTGGTGGTGCACGAGCCGTTCTCCCACGTGGCGGACTTCGGGTCGGCCGACGTCGCCGGCCGTACCGTGCGCACGGAGGCCGAACTGATCGCGACACTGCTCGAGCTCTCCGCCGAACGCCCGGTGTTCTTCAAGGACACCACCGACTTCCACTACCCGGGACTGCTCGCCGACAAGGACTTCCTCACCTCGACGACCCACACGTTCATCCTGCGCCACCCTCGTGAGGCGATCGCCTCGCACTACGCCCTCAATCCCGAACTGGGCCTGGACGACGTCGGGTTCGCCCGGCTGGCGGAGATCTTCGACACGGTGGTGGCGGTGGGGGGCCGACCGGCGGTGGTCGACTCGGACGACCTGCTGCGCGACGCACCGGAAACGGTACGGCAGTTCTGCCTGCGGGTCGGCATCCCGTACACGGCGGAGGCGCTGAGCTGGCAGCCGGGGATGCTGGACGGCTGGAAGCGCACCGAACGCTGGCACCGGTCCACGGCCGACACCAGCGGGTTCCGGCGCACCGGGTCGAACTACTCGGCCACGGTGGAGAACACCCCGCTCCTGGCCGAGTACCTCGCCTTCCACCTGCCGCACTACGAGCGGCTGCTGAAGCACCGGCTCCCGGTGCCCCGCTGATCAGCGCGGGTCGGCCGCGGTCTCCCGCTCCGCCAGCAGCCGGAGGCCGCGCCGGTCCAGCTTCCCGCTGGGCAGTTGCGGGAGCGCGTCGACCACGTGGAACACCTCGGGCACCAGATGGCCGGGCAGCCGGCCGCGCAGATCCTCACGCACCGTGTCCGCGACGAACCCGGGCCGGGGCAGCACGAAGGCCACGAGAAAGCGGTCGATGCCCTCGTCCCCCGCCACGGTGGCCCCACAGGCGGCGACCTCGGGATGGTCACTGACCGCCGCCTCGACCTCGGCGAGCTCCACCCGGAAACCGCGTATCTTCACCTGGTCGTCGGCCCGGCCGAGGAAGTCCAGCGAGCCGTCGGCCCGCCGCCGGGCGAGGTCGCCGGTACGGTACATGCGCCCGCCGTCACCGTCCGGCGAGGGCAGGAAGCGCTCCGCGGTCAGGTCGGGGCGCCGCCAGTAGCCGTAGGAGACCTGGTCCCCCGCGACGTACAGCTCACCGATCTCCCCGACGGCCATCTCCCGTCCCGCCTCGTCCAGCACGTGGACCCGGTTGCCCGGAATCGGTGTCCCGATCGGGGGCAGCGACAGCCAGCGCTCGGGGTCGGCCTCCAGCGGATGGCAGGTGACCGCGTGGGTCTCGACCGGACCGTAGTGATTGCTGACGCGGCACTCGGGCATGCGCAGCAGCAGTTCCCGCAGGGCCTTGGTGCACTGGAGCTGCTCCCCGCCGGGGATGATCTCGCGCAGCGCCGAGCGCTCGACGGGGATGTCGTCGGCGACCATCACCAGCGCCTGCAGTCCGACATAGGGCAGGAAGATGCGCTCCACGCCGGTGGCGATCATCAGCTCCCACGTGCGGATCGGATTGCGGCGGGCCTCCTCGTCGATGCAGACCAGGGTGCCACCGGTGGCGAGCGTGGAGAAGATCTCCTGGAGGGAGACGTCGAAGGAGATCGCGCCGTACTGGAGCGTCCGGGAACCGGGGCCGACCCCGGAGGTCCGGGCCTGCCAGCGGACCAGGTTGGCCAGACCAGCGTGCGGCATCAGCACCGCTTTGGGCCCCCCGGTCGAGCCGGAGGTGTAGAGCAGGTAGCAGCCGTCTCCGGGGTGCGGATCGGGCAGTTCGTCCTCGGCGGGCACCGGTTCCGCGGCCACCGCCTCGGCCAGGATGACGGCTTCCCTGCCCTCGGCGGTGAACGGGCCGACGGTGTGCCCGTGGCCGACGACGATCCGCGCGCCGCTGTCCTGAAGCATCATCATCAGCCGGGGCCGGGGGTAGGTGACGTCCAGCGGGAGCACCGTGGCCCCGGAGCGGAGGACGCCGACCAGGCCGACCAGGAGCCCGGCCGTACGATCGGCGGCCAGGGCCACCACGTCGCCGTTGCGCACCCCGAGGGAGCGCAGCCGCCGTGCGACCTGTCCGGCCTGCTGCCAGAACGTCGCGTGGTCGAGGCGGTCGGCCCCGTCCAGGATCGCCGGAACCTGACCGTGTTCGGTGGCCACCGCGCGGAGCGCGCCGACCACCGTGGCCGCGTGGATCTGTCGTGTCACCGCTGCTCACCCTTCTCGACCGTAGCGTCGTTGAGAATCCGTTCGACCCGGGAGGCCACCGCCGTCAGACCGGGGTTGCGCATGATGTCGTAGTGGTCGCCGTCGACCCGGTCGACGGTCAGCAGCGGCGCGAACCGCGCCCAGGTATCGGCGCGTTCGGGAGAGCGCTCGGCCTTGATCAGGTGCACCGGGCCGGGGAGCCGCCCGTTCGGCCGGTAGGCGGCCAGGTTGAGGATGTGCGATCGGTAGACGGCGTACTGCCGTGACATCTCTTCGAGGTCGAGTACGTCGGGCGCGTCTGCCCCGAGCCGCTCCAGCAGGTCGGCGAAGACCCGGCGTGGGGCGAGCCGGTCCGGGGTCTCGATCGGCAGGTCGAGGTCGAAGTCGGCTCGGACGCCCTCCAGGTAGCCCTCCAGGATGAGGGTCTCGGCCCTGGGGTCGTTGATGTCCCCTTCGAACAGGAAGGAGTCGATCATGACCAGTGGTGGGACGGGATCACCGCGCTCGGCGAGCAGCCGGGCCATCTCGAAGGCCACGACCCCGCCGAAGGACCAGCCGAGCAGGGCGAAGGAGCTCTCGGTCAGCTCAGGGGGGATTCGCTCCAGATAGCGCTGGGCGAGGGCGGTCAGTGACTCACCGGGGTGCCGGCCCTCGAAGGCGTACACCGTGCGGTTGGTCAGCGCGGTGGCGAGGGGGCCGTAGCAGAAGACTCCGCCGCCCGCCGGATGGACCGCGACCACCGGGAGGGGCGCCGAACCGGACTGCATACGGACCAGGGTGCCGTCCGTGCTGTCGCCGCCCGCGACGCTCGTCACGCGGGCGGCGAGGTCGGCGACGGTCCGGTAGCGGAACAGCACGCTCACCGGAAGGTCGACCCGGGTGGCTCGGCGGAGCCGGGTCATCAGCTGGATGGCGAGCAGCGAGTGGCCGCCGAGCAGAAAGAAGTTGTCGTGTACGCCTATGCGTTCGACGTCGAGCACGGAGCGCCAGATCTCGACCAGCAGGCGTTCGGTGTCGTCCCGCGGTGCCACGTATGCCGGCCGGAGCTCCTCCACCGGGGCGGTCGCGCCGAGCGCGTCCCGGTCCGCGGTGCCCGCGGCCGTCAGGGGCAGCGTCGCGTGGAACACATAGGCGTGCGGGACGAGGACGCCCGGCAGCAGGCGCTGGGCGTGCGCGCGTACGGAGTCACGGAGGTGGCCGAGGTCCGACCATTCGCCGGTGCCGGCCCCCGCCTCGCCGTCGGCGGGTGTGAGATGGGCCGTCAGCCGGGGAGTGCCGTCGGGCGTCGTGGCGACGACCAGCCGGGCATCGCCGATCGCCCGGTGCGCCGTGAGGGTCTCCTCGATCTCTCCGCGGGGGACACGGACCTGGCGGACGTGGATCTGCGCGTCCTCGGGGCCCAGCACCTCCAGCAGACCGTCGGCACGGAACCGCCCCAGGCTGCCGCTGGGGGTCTCGTCGGTGAGGTCGGCGCGGCGGCAGACGCAGATCCGTCCGGGCGCGCCGACCGGGAGGAGACGTCCCGCCGCGTCCCTGATCCGCACGGCGAGTGCGGGATCGACGACTCCGGCCAGGTCGTGCCCTGCGGGGGCGTCGCCGGCGCAGCGCCGGACGGCGATGTCGCCGATTCCCGGGGCACGGTGGACGGTCCACAGTTCGGTGTCGGGCAGCAGGCGCAGGCAGCGGCGTTCCAGTGTCAGGCCGAGCGGTTCGTCGGCGACCAGGATTCTGCGCGGCTTCGAGGAGAGGCCGCCGTGCTCGATGGCGTGCAGGATCTCGTTGAGCAGGGCGGGGGCCAACCGCAGGGTGTCGATGCCTTCGGTGGCGAGGGCGTGCAGTACGGCCTCGCCCAGCGGGCGTCCCGGGTCGGGGACGAGCAGTTCGCCGCCTGCTTCCAGGACCCACAGCGCCTCGTCCGCGGCTATCGCATCGGGCGCCGCGGCCATGAGCACCGGCGCTCCGGGGGGCAGGTCGAAGGCGCGTCGACGGCGGTCCACCGCGTGGCGCAGGGCGGGGTCCGCGGCCGGGTCCGGCAGCGGCGGCAGCGGGGCGGGGTCGGTGCGGTCGCCGCCGCCGATCCGCGGGGCGGGCCGGGGACGCGGGTCCTGGGCCGGTGCGGCGGTGAGCGGCTCGGCGCCGCCGCCGATACGAGCGAGTTCCGCCAGGTCCTCGAGGGTGAACAGGTCGAGAGCCGCGAGCGGGGTGTCGGGGGCGGCGACTGCGGCGCTCAGCAGCCGCTCGAGCAGGACGGCGAGCCGGTCGACGGCCGCGGCCGGGAACAGGTCCCGGTTGTACAGCCAGGTTCCGCCCATCTCCCGCTCGCCGACGAAGACGTTGAACTCGAGATCGAAGCGCACGATGCCGGTGTCGAAAGGCAGCAGATCGGCGTCGAGTCCGGGCAGCCTCACCCGGTCGTCGGACGCCGTCTGGAAGTTGAACAGCACCTGGAAGACCGGGGTGACCGTGGGGTTGCGGTCGGGCTGGAGTTCCACCACGAGTTTCTCGAACGGCATGTCCTGGTGGGCGACCGCGCCCAGGGCGGTCTCGCGGGCTCGGGCGGCCGCCTCCCGCAGAGGGGGCTCCCCCGCCAGATCGAGCCGCATCACGAGCGTGTTGACGAAGAACCCGATCATGTCCTGCAGGGCGCCGTGCGTCTGTCCCGCGGCGGGGACGCCCACCACGACGTCGTCCTGGCCGGTGAAACGCTGGAGCAGCGCGGAGAAACAGGCCAGCACCACTACGAACGGGGTGGTCTTCTCCTGGGCGGCGAAATCCAGGATCTGTTCGCGCAGTCCGGGCGCGAACCGGAACTCCCGTACTCCGCCGTTGGCCCGGTGGTGCACCGGGCGGGCGGCGTCCAGCGGCATCTGCAGCAGGCCGGGCGCGCCCTCCAGGCGTTCGCGCCAATAGGTGTTCAGCTCCGCCAGCCGCTCGCCCGACAATCTGGCCCGCTGCCACAGCGCGAAGTCCAGGTACTGGCGCTCCACCGGCCGCAGCCCGGCCGGCTCGCCGGTGCACTCCTGCCGGTAGAGGGCGTCGAGCTCGCGGAACAGGGTCACGATCGACCACCCGTCGCACACGATGTGGTGCACCGCCAGCGCGATCAGGTGTTCCTGCTCGCCGACCCGGACCAGCATGACGCGCAGGAGTGGTCCGGCGGCCAGGTCGAAGGGCTGCCGTACGAAGTCGCGCACCAGCGCATCGGCGGCCGCGGCCGGAGCCGGCTCGGCGCCGACGTCCCGTACCGCGACCTGCGGCCGGAAGGGCGGGCGGACTCGTTGCACCGGCACTCCGTCGCTGCCGACGAAGACGGTCCGCAGCACCTCGTGCCGCCGGACCACCTCCGCCAGCGCGCGGCCGAACGCCTCGGGGTCCGGCGCCGTGCGGGTCCGCAGCACGATGGGGACGTTGTAGGCACAACTCCCGGGCACCAGGCGGTCGAGGATCCACAACCGGCGCTGCGCGAAGGAGACCGGGCCGGTTCGGCTGCCCTCCTTCCGTCCGGAGGCGGCGAGCAACGCCGCGAGTCGTCCGCGCTTGTCCTCGATGTCGTCGTGGGTGTGCGAGTCCCGCATGGCAGCCGTTCCTTCCGAAGGTCGTCGGGGGTGGTGCCTCAGACGGCGACGCGAAGCTCCTCGGGCACCTCGTCGGTGAGTCGGTGCACGGAGCCGCGAACGATCCATACGGTGGCGGCCCAGGCCAGTGCGGTGGCCGTGTAGAAGGTGACGGAGGTCCCCGCCGTCGCGGCGATCGCGCTGCCGAGGAGCGGACCGAGCGCGTTGGCGCCCCACACGAACGGCAGCGCCACCCCTCCGACCCTGCCCATGGCCTGCGGCGGGGTCGACTTCTGGATCAGGGTCATGATGCCGACGTTGGCGATCGGTACGGTGAACGAGGACACGCACTGGGAGACGACCAGCACCGTGAAGGCTAAGGCCTTGCCCCCCTCGTCGGCGACCGGGAGCAACAGGAACGCCAGCCCCAGCGCGAGGTGGGTGAAGATCAGGGATCGCCCCATCCCGAAGGCGGTGGTGAGCCGCCGGGACAGGACGGCCCCTGCCACCACGGCGACGCCTCCCGCACCGAGCGCGAGGCCGACCTGGCTCGCGCTGAACCCGAGGTCGTCATAGGCGAAGACGATCACCATGGCAAGCGCCATCGAGACGGCGGTGTTGCCGAAGGCCGCCATCAGGGTCAGGTTCCGCAGCAGTCGGTTGTCGAAGGTGAGTCGCACCCCTGCGCGCAGGTCGGCGAGGGTGGCGGCGAGACCGCGCCGGGCAGGTGCGGGCGCGGGCTCGTCGGCACGGATCGCCAGCAGGGCGACGCTCGAGAGCAGGTACGACAGGGCATCCGCCGCCACGGCCTTGGCCGCGCCGATCGCACCGACCAGCGCACCGCCGGCGGAACGGCCGAACACGATCGCCAGAGAGCGGCTCAGCTGGGTCTTGGCGTTGGCGTCCGCGAGGTCCTGGCGCTCCAGCAACTGCGGCAGATACGCCTGGTAGGCGAGTTGGTAGACGACGTCGAAGACGCCCTTGACCACGGCCGCGACGTAGAGGTGGGCCAGCGTCAGATGGTCCAGGACGGCCAGCAGGGGAAGCGAACCGAGGGTGAGGAACCGCCCGATGTTGGCGAGGTGCATCAAAGGCCGGCGCCGGAGCCGATCGGTGTACACACCCATGAGCGGGGCGAGGAGGACGAAGGGTATCCACTGGAGGGCGACCAGCAGGCCAACACCCAGCGCGCCCTCGCCGAACACGAGGACCGCGAGCGAGGGAAGGGCGATGATGCTGATTTCGCTGCCCAGCAGGCTCACGGTTTCGCCGCTCCACAGCAGGGCGAAATCGCGATTGCGGAACAGCACTGATCTGGTCTTGCCGTCCATGGGGTCTTCCCCACCTCTCTAGAACTGTCGCATGTGAACTCGGAGATACGGGAGGCTCGGTTCCCACGTCGGTGCACCCATCACGCCGGTCTGTGACATGCGGCCCGGACGGCCGCTAGGGGGTGTTGCGAAAGTCCTGTGCGGTGCCCGCGGTGTCCGGTGCGTACTCTGGGGGTCCCCCCGGCCGAAGGCTGGGGGAGTGCCGGACGAAGGCCCTCGTACTGGACGTACTTGGGGTTTCGGCCGGTGCGGCGAGTGGGTGTGCCCCCTCCGGGGGAGCGTGCCGGGCGCCGTGGGTGCTGTGCGGGACTTTCGCAACACCCCCTAGGACACCTGTACCGTCAGACGCCCGAGACCGCTCGCCCGGGCGATCCGGCCGGCCTCGGCCTCGAGGTCCTTTCGCGCGGGGGCGGAACTGCCGGGGAACAGTGTCAGGTTCAGCTGATGGTCCGTCACGTCCCAGACCCCGGTGATCCGTCCGCCCACGACCACCAGCGGCGAGATCCAGCCGGCGGTCTTGCTGACCTTCGACCGGTGTTCCTGCGGCAGAATCTCCTCGGCCTTGGTGCCGGGACCCAGGATGTACTGATCGAACCCGCCGAGGAGGTGCACCGAGCGGGTGGGCTCGGTGGCCGCCAGTTCGTCCGCGTGTTCGGTGAGCACGTACGCGGGCCGGCCCTCGACCTCCACGTCGGTGAGCCGGTCACCCAGATCCGCCATGAAGGCGCGCAGCACTGTCTTGCGGAGGCTGCCGCGGGAGAGCCAGGCGTCGAACAGTTCGGGCCCGGCCGGCCCGTACGCGCCGAGGTAGGCGGCCAGCGCCCTGGGCCCGGCCTCGGCCGGGTCGGGCAGGCCCTTCCAGCCGGGGACGAGGGTGCTGGGGCTGGTGAAGGTGATCCTGCCGCCCTGGCCGGAGCCGTGGCAGAGGGCCCCCTGCCAGGCCAGCGGCTTCAGCAGCGCCCCCCAGCCCGACTTCAGCTGTGCTTCCATTCCGGCGAACCGTTTGTCCCGGACGAGCTCGGCGGCGAGTTCCTCGCGGGTCAGCTCCACCCCCGCGAGGATCTCGGAGACCTTCTCCACCAAGGCGGCGACCTGCTGCGGTGTGGCCCCGAACTCACGGGTCCAGGCCGGTTTCTCCCAGGTGCGTGCGGAGGCGAGCAGGGAAAGGAAATCGGCACCCTTCTCCGGCGTGATCCAGTGGAGGGTGCCGCGCATCGCCCAGGTCTTCATCAGAGCGCCTTCGGCCAGGGCCGGCACCAGCCCGCCCGTGTCCGCGCTCTCGCGGCGCAGGGCGATCGCCAGCTCTGCCGAGGAGGTCACCTGGGCCTGCACTCCACACAGCCGTCCGACCACCTCGACCGGATCGGGGTCGGCGAGCGGTTCCAGATACTGCCGCCGCAGCCGCCACGCCAGCACCTGATTCCAGCTGACCTTCATACGCACTCCTCGCTGACCTTCCTACGCACTTCACCGAGGGGCCGCCCCCCGGTGCCGGATGCATCGCACGGCACGCCGCCGACGCCACGGCGAGGCTCCGCGCCCCGCTGGCCCCGTCCCGCCAAGCCGATCGCGCGGCACGATCGGATGACTGAAAGATGAATCAACTTCCTTGATTTCAAGGGAAGTTCACAGTGATTCACGGGCGACACCCTAGCTGACGAGGACCGCTTTGAGGACGGCACCACGCGCCACCGCATCGAGCGCCGCCTCGTGCTCGGCCAGCTCGAACGTGGTGACCATGCCGGCCAGATCGAAGCGCCGCACCAGCGCGGGCAGGAGCCGGACGTACTCGACGAGATGCGCCCCGCTGAAGGCCCAGGAACCGACCACGTCGAGCTGCCGGTGCACGATCTGGTGCGGGTTGACGAGGGTGTCGCCGCTGTCCGTGTACTGGCCGACCACCAGATACGACCCGCCGCGTCGGCACAGGCGCAGTCCCTGGTCGACGGCCTTCGGCACTCCGGTGCACTCCACCACCAGATCGGCGCCCTGTCCGCCGGTCAGTTCGAGCACCTGGGCCAGCGCGGCCGAGGGGTCCGCGGAGTCGACCACATTGACGCGGTGATCGGCGATGCCGGACTTGGCCGCGATCGCGAGCCGCCGGTCCGGGCCGCCTGCCAGGATCACCCGGCCGGCGCCGGCCAGTTGGGCCAGCGCGGCGGCGGCAAGGCCGACCGGCCCGCTGCCCTGCACCACGACGGTTTCGCCCAGCCTCACCGGTCTGCGCTCGTACAGGGCGTGCACCATGGTCGGGCCGGCGCAGGCGAAGGACATCGCGGCGATCGGGTCGACTTCGGCGGGCAGGCGGATCACGGTGGTGCGGGGCTGCAGGACGATCCGGTCGGCCCAGGCTCCGGCCAGCGCGGGGTGTTCCGTGGTGGGCCGGTTGACGCCGTAGGTCCGGCGGTTCTCGCAGAGGGTCGGCTCGCGATGGGCGCGGCACGGGAGGCATTGCCCGCAGGCGATGGAGGATGCCCACATCACCAGGTCGCCGACGGCCAACGGAGCACCCTGGGCGTCCCGTTCGGTGCCCGCGCCCAGCTCCGTCACCGTCCCCAGGCCCTCGTGTCCGAGTACCAAGGGGGTGGGGATGGGGAGATGGCCCTGTTGGAGGTGGAGATCCGTTCCGCAGATGCCGCCCCAGCGGCTCGCCACGACCAGGCCTCCGGAAGGAGCGGGGGGCACGTCGAACTCCCGCAGCTCCAGGGGTTCACCGAAGCGCTCCAGCACCACGGCCCGCGCCGTCGCCCCGCTCTGCGCCCGCCTCTGCGTCACGTGTTCGTCCCTCCGTCTGCTGTCACAAGAGGTGCGTCGCTGACCTGCAGCGGCCGGTTGTCGCGGCAGATCAGGTAGTCGGGACGGGGCTTGCCCGTCGGCCGGGGTTCGTTGCCCACCAGGTTGTAGGTCGCGATCAGCAACTTGCGCGGGAACGGCGACATGTTCGGTGCGGAGCCGTGGACGATCTCGGGGTCGAAGAAGACCACCGACCCGGCCGGGCCCTTGGGACTTTCCATGCCGTATCTGCTGACCAGGTCAGCCAACTGCGCGTGGGTGAGGCTGATGTCGTCCGGGTCGAGATGCTGCACGGACTTCGTGGAGTGACGTCTCCCGTCCCCCAGGAGACCGCCCCGGTGCGAGCCGGGTACGAAAATGACAGGCCCGTTGAACTCGGTGACGTCGTCCAGGAACACCCCGACGTTCACCAGCCGCGGCTCGGGCAGGTTGTCGGCCAGTCGCCAGGCGAGGTAGTCCTGATGCCAGGCCCACTGTTCGCCCGTGAACGGCGGCTTGGCATTCACCTTCAGCTGGAACAGGTACACATCCTGCCCCAGCAGACGGCGTACCGGCTCGAGCAGTCGGCCGTTGCGGATCAGGGCGGCGAACTCCGGCTGCCGCCGGTGCGAGCTGTACACCGCGCGTACGGTGTCGCCCTTCTCCTCCAGGATGCGTTGCTCCCCCGGTACTCGGGTGTCGCGGAGAAACGCCTCACGCACGGCGTCGACCTCCGCCGCGTCGAACACCGACTCAACGAGCAGAAAGCCCCGTTCCCGGTATCGGCGGACCTGTTCATCGGTCAGTCTCATGCGTCCCCCTGGACATGATGGTCCTGCGGGGCGCCGCCCCACCGGACAAGGAAAGAGCGCCGGACCCGCCGCCGCGCCGGGCGGCAGGTCACGACCAGATGGCGAGCGGGCCGCGGCCCGTGACACCCAGGAAGAAGGAGAGACTGACCCTGCGCCCCTCACCGTCGACCGGGCGTACCGAGTGGAAGTTGCGCGAGTCGAACAGAAGGGCGTCCCCGGTCTCCGGGGCGACGAGGGCCGAGGGCAGATGCGCCACCGACTCCTCCTCGTACCCGTAGCCGTCGCGGTAGCGCTCGTCGGTCGGATCCCAGCGGTGCCGGTGCACGACCGTCTCCCCGCCGGACGCCGGCATCGAGAGGTACCAGTTGAAGGTGAGGAAGCTGGCCGGAGGCTCGTCCAGGGCACCGGGGAACTCGCGGAGGACCTCATCGAAATGGATCTTCGCCCCGTGGGTGATCTCCCGGATCATCCCGGCGAACATCGGGCGTCCGCCGGAGGTGGCGGGGACCAACTCGTCCCCCCAGGCCTCCTGCAGCCGCCGGACCGCCAGATCCATCGGGTCCCCGTCACGCAGCAACCTGGAGCGGGTCGCCGCGGACTCCTCCCCGTGCTTCCAGTAGCGCTCGTCGAGACCGTGCGCGCTGTAGAAGTCGTAAGCGGCCGGGCCCAGCTTGGCGATCCGCGGAGAGATCAGCGCCTCGTCGTACGCCCCGAGCGGGCAGGTCTGCAGCGCGGACATGACATCCCGGCAGTCCTGGAGCGAGGAGAAGCCGCGGATGCGGACCGCTCCCAGCACGCCCGCGGCGAGGCGGAGAATGTGATTTCTGGTGAGTACGTCCGTGGTCTCCACGTCGAACAACGTATAGATGGGCGAGCCGTTCGTGCTGATATTGTCGCGCGCGGATTCCGTCACTGTTTCGCCCGCCATCGCACCCTCCCCGGTGACGACTTGCCCTTCATTTTTCAGCCACGAGTACCCACCGAGGCCCAGTGTGCGCACGCACAACACGTCAGGACCACGGCCGGCCGAACTCCCGGCGTCGCGATCTCCGGTCTCTATTCGCCCTCACCCCGGCGTAAGGATCTTTCTCATCCATCCCTGGGGGCGAAAAGTCTGCCGCCGCCACTCGTGCGGATAACCAACCGACACCTCCTCGAATCTCACGCCGTCGTACACGGTGGTTCGCGGCAGGTGCAGATGCCCGTACACCACCGCCTCGGCCCGGAATGCGCGGTGCCAGTCGGCGGTCGCCTCGGTGCCGCACCACTGGGCGAACTCGGGATGGCGCAGGACCCGGGTGGACTGCCGCACCAGCGGCCAGTGGTTGACCAGGACCGTGCGGGCCCCACCGAGCTCGGCGAGCCTCGGCCTGGTCTCGGCCAGGCGCGCCGCGCACCAGTCGGACCTGTCGGCATACGGTTCCGGGTGCAGCAGGTACTCGTCGGTGCACACCACACCGGCGGCCCGGGCGGCGGCCAGCCCCTGCTCCGGGGTGTGTGCGCCCCGGGGCAGGAAGGTGTAGTCGTACAGCAGGAACAGCGGTGCGACGACCACGGGTTCCCGATTTCCCTCCCATACCGGAAAGGGATCTTCCGGAGTGAGCACGTTCCGGCGACGGCATACCTCGACGAGCCGCCGGTACCGGAGGTCCCCGCGCGATCGGTCAGGGTCGTCGCGCGTGGTCCACAGCTCGTGATTTCCCGGCACCCATACCAGCGTGGAGAAATACCGGCCCAACTCGTCCAGGGTCCATTCCAGGTGCTCCACCGTCTCGCCGACGTCCCCTGCAATGATCAACCAGTCGTCCTCGCGCTCCGGCCGGAGCCGGAGGACCAACTCGGAATTCTCCTTGTGTGACACATGCAGATCGCTTATCGCCCACACATTCCCGGAAGGCCTCACCCGGTCCAACCTACCTTCGCGACTTGGAATCGGGCCAGTGTTCGGCCGAATTCCCCGGAAATCATGGGGAAAGCCTCCGTCACCCGCGGGCGGGCACGGCCGCGGTGACGGTCACGGACCCGTCTGCGGCCCATCGCCCGGCCGCCGTCTCCGGAACACCGGGTGCTCTGCGGGAGCGACGGGCGACGACGCGACCCCCCTCGGCACCGCCGGGCCCCCGGCTCACCATGTTCACGGCCTCGTGGCAGCCGAGTTCGTCCCCGGTGAGCGGATACCAGGTCCCGCACACACTTTCTTCGGCGCTGGGCAGCAAACGGTCCGGGTGTCCTTCGTCCAGGAGGCCGTCGGGCTCCGGCGGCCGCAGCGCAATCGAGGATGCCTGCCGGGGGAACAGCGCGCCTTCGGCGTCGGCGCCCCCTCGCCTCTCGATGACAGCGCCTCTGGGCGGGAGCACATCGGCGATCAGCACTGTTCCTCCCCTGTCCGGGCGGAGCCCGTCGGACGTCGTCGCTCCGCCGTCGGCGCGTCGGGCGCGCGGCGCCGGGTGAAGGCCTCGCCTGCCATGCCCGCGGTCAGGGTGGCACCGTCCGCCGGGTCGACGAGCAGGAAGGAGCCGGTGCTGCGGGAGTCGGCGTATGCGTCGAGTGCCAGCGGTTCCGCGGTGCGTACGACGACCCGGCCGATGTCGTTCGCGACGAGTCGTCCGGGTCGGGGGTGCTCGCTGAGGCCGTCGAGGGCGAGTCGCGAAGGGATGTCCCGGACGACGGCGGTGACGGTGCGGGTCGTGTGCCTGAGGAGCACACGCGCGCCGATCATGAGGGGCCGGTCGGCAACGTGGCACACCGTCGCGGTCACGTCCCGCGTGAGGTGCGGGACAGCCGCGGTCGGCGCGATCAGGTCGCCGCGGGAGACGTCGATGTCGTCGGCGAGGCGGAGGGTGACGGACTGGGACGCCCGCGCGGTGTCCACCGGTCCCCGCAGCGAATCGATACCGGCGATCACCGAGGGACGGCCCGAGGGCAGCACGGTGACGGGCTCGCCGACGCGCAGGACTCCGCAGGCGAGCCGGCCGGCGTAGCCGCGGTAGTCGGCGTGTTCCGCGCTCCGGGGGCGGATGACGTACTGGACGGGGAAGCGGGCCGGGCGCGCGGTCGGATCGTCACCGACAGGGGTCGTCTCCAGATGCTCCAGCACGGTGGGGCCGTCGTACCACCCCATGGCCGCGGACGGCGTCGCCACGTTGTCGCCGAACAACGCCGCGGTCGGGACGGCGGTGACCTCCGGGATGCCCAACTCGGCCGCGTACGCGCCGAACTCCTTCGCGATCCGGGTGAACACGGCTTCCGCATGGTCCACGAGGTCCATCTTGTTCACGGCGAGGACCAGCTGCGGCACCCGCAGCAGGGCGGCGACGGCCGCGTGCCGGCGGGTCTGTTCCACCACCCCGTTTCGGGCATCGGCCACCAGCAGGACCAGGTCGGCCGTGGACGCGCCCGTGACCATGTTCCGGGTGTACTGCACATGTCCGGGTGTGTCGGCCATGATGAAACGGCGTCGCGCGGTCGTGAAGTAGCGGTACGCCACGTCGATGGTGATGCCCTGCTCGCGCTCGGCACGCAGGCCGTCGGTGAGTGACGCGAGGTCCGGGGATGTCTGCCCGCGGTCGGCGGAGCTCCGCGCGACGGCCTCCCACTGGTCCTGGGGCACCACCTTCGCATCGTGCAGCAGTCGGCCCATCAACGTCGACTTGCCGTCGTCGACGGAGCCGGCGGTCGCGAAACGCAGCAGCGTCGTCCCGCCGAGCCGCTCGGTGCGGCCGGGCACGGCTAGAAGTACCCTTCGCGCTTGCGGTCTTCCATCGCGGCCTCCGTCAGCCTGTCGTCGGCGCGCGTCGCGCCGCGTTCGGTCAGCCGGGAGGCGGCGACCTCGGCGATCACCGCGTCGACGTCGGCGGCATCCGAGTCGACGGCGCCGGTGCAGGACATGTCTCCCACGGTCCGGTACCGGACCCATCGTTTCTCCACCGCCTCGCCTTCGCGCGGGCCGCCCCACGGTCCGGGCGCGAGCCACATGCCGTCGCGGAGGAAGACCTCACGCTCGTGTGCGAAGTAGATGTCCGGAAGGTCGATGCCCTCCCGAGCGATGTACTGCCACACGTCCAGCTCGGTCCAGTTGGACAGCGGGAAGACCCGGACGTGCTCACCGGGGGCATGCCTACCGTTGTAGAGCTCCCACAGTTCCGGGCGCTGCCGGCGCGGATCCCACTGGGAGAACTCGTTTCGCAGGGAGAACACCCGTTCCTTCGCCCGGGCCTTCTCCTCGTCCCGCCGGGCCCCGCCGAGCACGGCGTCGAACCGACGCCGCCGGATGGCGTCCGTCAACGGCACCGTCTGCAGCGGGTTGCGGGTGCCGTCGGGGCGCTCGCGCAGCTGTCCTGCATCGATGTACTCCTGTACCGATACCACGCACAGGGGCAGACGGTGCTTCGCCACGATCCGGTCACGGAAGTCGAGGACCTCGCCGAAGTTGTGTCCGGTGTCCACGTGCAGCAGGGTGAAGGGCAGCGGAGCGGGCGCGAACGCCAGCAACGCCAGATGCAGCATCACCGTGGAGTCCTTGCCGCCGGAGAAGAGGATCACCGGTTTCTCGAACTCGCCCGCCACCTCCCGGAGGATGTGCACGGCTTCCGACTCCACGAGGTCGAGATGCGCCGACACAGCTGTGCCCTTTCCCCCGCTGTCCCCCATGCGACCTCCGTCACCGATGACTGCCGTATCAAGGTACCGGCCCCTCACGACTTTTCAAGAGGGCTGCAATCCGCTCGCCAACTCCCTTCAGACGCAAGGAATTTGGCTCCTTGCAGTCTGTCGGGCACCCCGGCGCCGCCATACCGGGATTCCGGATCCGACACCGCGTCAGACGGTGCGGCCCGCGGCACGACGCCCGGCACGCGCCCTGACCACGACCAAGGGCGAGGCGACCGTGCTGATCGCCGGCTGACAGCGCGTCCCGGCATCGCCGCCCCACACACAGGCATGTCACCCCAGCTGTGCCGGCGCCTCGGTGGCGATCTGTTCGAAGACCTTCTGGTCGGCCGCGAACTCCGAGTCCGGGATCGGCCAGTGCATCACGATCTCGGTGAATCCGAGCTCCTGGTACCGCCCCGCGAAGTCGACGAACGCATCAAGGGACTCCAGCGGACGCGCACGGTCCGCGGTGTACCCGGTGAGCAGGACCTTGTCGAGCCCGGCCACGTCCCGGCCGATCTCGGCGCAAGCGCCGGTCAGCCTCTCCACCTGCCTGCGAACGGCCTGAACCGACTGTTCGCGCGTGCCGTTCTCGTACAGCTCGGGGACGCCGGCGGTCACCCACGCCTGTCCGTACCGCGCCGCGAGTCGCAGTCCCCGCGGCCCGGTCGCGGCCACCGTGAAGGGCAGCCGGGGGCGCTGCACACAGCCCGGGATGTTGCGCGCCTCGTGCGCCGAGTAGAAGGCGCCCTCGTACGACACCGAGTCCTGGGTCAGCAGCCGGTCCAGGAGCTGGACGAACTCGGCGAACCGGTCGGCCCGTTCGCGAGGCGTCCACGGGTGCTGGCCGAGCACGGTGGCGTCGAAGCCCGGAGCGCCCGCGCCGATACCGAGGACGAAGCGGCCGCCGGAGAGGTCGTCGAGGGAGATCAGCTCCTTGGCGTACGGCACCGGATGCCGGTAATTGGGCGACATCACCAGAGGCCCCAAGCGCATCCTCTCTGTCACACTCGCGGCAGCCGCCAGCGTCGGCACGGAACCGAACCACGGCATGTCCCGAAAGCTCCGCCAGGACAGGTGGTCGTAGGTGTACGCGGCGTCGAAGCCGAGCTGCTCCGCCCGTTGCCATGCCTCGCGCCCCCCGTCCGACCAGCGACGGTACGGCAGGATCACAGTGCCCAGACGCAGACTCATGTCTCAAAGCCTAAGGAAAACCAAGCGTTCCAACAGCCCTCCCGATGCGGGCCTTCATGCCACGCCGCACGAGGTGCGCGGCGGCCGACGAGCGCAACCTCGGCTGTGCACGGCCCGGTCGGCCGCCCGCATCCGGCAACATCCCCGTCCACTCCCTCCGGCGAGCGGGTGACCGGCGAGCGGGTGACCGGTGAGCGGGTGACCGGTGAGCGGGTGACCGGTGAAGCGGTGCTGTCGTACAGATCCCGTCCGCCGGCGTCGCGAGCGCCGTCGTCGGCGATTCGGCCAACCGCCCTGGAACGCAGACCTGTTGCGAGGGCTGGGTCCGTGCATCCGCCATCCGCCGTCACCCGCTCTATTCAGGGATTCCCGGACCGACCGAAACACATGCGTTCGATATCCCGGCCGAGTCGTTGAGCCTCGGGAACACGCTGAACGACTGCAAGGGGGAACCACGTTGACCTCTTCCGCTACGAACGCACAGCAGACCCCTGCGCCTCCTCCGCCACCGCCGGCGGAGATCAGCTACAGCGGGCAGTACTCCGTCAATCCGCTCGCCGAGGCGTCCTTCCGGCGGATGTGCGGACAGATCCCTGCCGTCCTGGGCCGAATCGCCCGGCTGACGTGGCGGACCGACCGGCGGGCCGTGCAGCTGCTGCTCTGCTGCCAGGCCGTCACGGGCATCTCGGCCGCCGTACTGCTGACCGCCACCGCTCGCGCGATGAGGCCCGTCCTGGGCGACGGGTCCGCCGGCGACCGGCTGCACGGTGCCCTGCCGGCGCTGGTGGTGGTCGCGCTGGCCGCGGCGCTGGGTCGGGGCGCGGCGGCGGTGGCGACGTACGCGGAACGGCGGATCACCCCGCGGTTGACGACGGAGACGGACAGCGCCCTGGTCGAGGCGGTGTGCCGGGTGGAGGCGTCCGCGTACGCGGAGGAGGGCTTCTCCGACCGGCACGAGGCGGCCGAGATGGGGGTGATCCGCACCCAGGTGATGGTCACCGACGCCCAGCGGTTCCTGTCCGCGCTGATCCGGATGGTCACCGCCGGCGGAGTGCTGTCGGTGCTGAACCCGCTGATGCTGCCGCTGCTCCTGCTCGCGGTGCTGCCGGCCGGTGTGGGGGCGGTCCTGACCGCCCGGGTCGACTACGAGATCCACTACGCCAACGTCGCCGACCGCAACGTTCGGGGGATGATGCGCTGGTGGGCGACCACGTCGAAGTACGGCGACGAGGTCCGCGCCAACTCGATGACCGACTACCTCGTCTACTGGTACCGGGCCCTGTCCGACCGGTGCGATCGGCGCACTCTGGCCGCCGCGCCGCGGACCCTGCGGATCGCGTTGCTCTGCGCGTCGGTCGGCGGCATGTTCCTCGTGGCGACCTGGGGAGCTCTGGCGTGGCTCGCGATGTCGGGCCGGATCGACCTGGCCGTCGCGGCCACGGCGGTCATCGCCGTGCAGACCACGCTCGCCGCGCTCTCCCAGCTCGTCATCAACGGCGCCGCGGTCTTCCACACCAGCCTCTACCTGAGCGACATGCAGGCCTTCCTCGACGACACCGCGGCCCGCACGCCCAGGCGCGGTCCCGGCAGGCCCGGCGACCGGATCGAGCAGATCCGGCTCGAGGAGGTCGTCTACCAGTACCCCGGGAAGGACAAGCCCGCCGTCGACGGTGTCTCCCTCACCTTGGAGCACGGTCAGATCCTCGCGATCGTCGGGGCGAACGGCTCCGGGAAGTCCACGCTCACCCGCCTGCTCACCGGCATCTACCTGGCGGACAAGGGCAAGGTCACCTGGAACGGCGCCGACCTGGCCGGGATGGATCCGGCCGACGTGTGGGCGCGGACGGGGCTGGTGCCGCAGATCTTCGCCCAGTGGCCGATGCCGGTCCGTGAGAACGTGACCCTCGGTCAGCCCCGCACACATGACGACGCATCGGTCTGGGAGGCGATCGACGCGGTCGGCCTGCGCGAAGCCGTCGACGACCTCCCCGCGGGGCTGGACACGCTGCTGTCCCGCGAGGTCTTCGGCGGTTCGGAGCTCTCCGGCGGTCAGTGGCAGCGCATCGCGTGCTCCAGGGCCCTGTACCGGCGCCCGGGGCTGCTGATTCTTGACGAGCCGACTTCCCAGATGGACCCGCGCGGTGAGCACCGGATCTTCGAAGAGATCAAGGCCATCGCCGCCGAACGCATCACGATCGTGGTCACCCACCGCCTGGAGAACACCAAGATCGCCGACCACATCGTCGTGATGGAGCACGGCCGGATCACCGAGCAGGGCCGGTACGACGACCTCGTCCACGCCGGCGGAACCTTCGCCGAACTCCTGCGACTCTCCCAGGACCGCTGACCCCGAGGGCTCTCGGCGTACACCTCCGTGCTGGTGGTGCTGAGGAGGAGAACCGGGCGGCGGAGCTGCTGGCCGCGTGCGGGGTCGCACCGGGGACCGTACTCGCCCGCCCGGACGGCGGTACCCACTAAACCGACAGGTGGTCAACCGCCGTGGATTCCCCACTCGTCGAGGCCTTCGTAGACGTGGGCTTCCAGGCACCGAGGAGCGTCGAGGCCTATCGCCTCGCCTCGGTAGAGGGCGATGAGCGAGTCCTTGCCTCGCCACCAGGTGTCCGTCACCCCCTGCACTTCGGGCACCGGCTCGTACCCTCTGAGGTCCAGTGAGTCGACGGCCTTCCCCTTGATCCTCGTGACGGTCCTGGCCCAGCGGCCGGCGTGGGCGGCGAGCGCCAAGGACTCCACCCATCCGTCTGTGCTGGCATGCAGGGGTGTCCAGCGGGAGGCGTCGATCCCGAACGCGCCGTCGGGACCGATCATGAATCCGTAGGCCATGGACACCCGGCAGCCGCCTGCCGGAAACGACCAGCCCCCGGCGACCGGCCTCTCGGGGCAGCCGACGCGCAGGATGCGCGGGCCGCCCTCGTAGAACGGGGCGGGCGGCAGGGCGAGTCCGCCCCAGCGGTCCTGGAAGGCCACGACCCGGTCGATCTCCGCGGCGGGGACACCGTGTTCGATCCACGTGTCACGATGACTCCGGATGTCCTGCCGGGGCACACGGATGCCGTTCACCTCGACGAACCCCTGGGCCCGGCGGCTCAGGCCGACGGGTGCGACGGGTGCGACGGGAAAGGCCTGTACCCGGGTGATTCCGAGATCACTGATCATGGCACCGAAGCCTAAGACAGGTGCGGGTCCCTTGATCTCAAGCATGGTTGAGGTTGCACCATCGTCGGCATGAACACGGATTCCACGGCGTACGCCGCAGACATCGAGGCCGTCAAGCAGGTCGTTGCCACCGTCGAGCACTCCCAGCAGCACAAGGACCCCGACGAGTTCCTCGCCCTGTTCCACCCGGACGCGGTCTGGACGACGGCCCACGGCAAGGTTCTCATCGGGCTCGAAGCGATCTCGCAGTTCACCCGGAAGGTGCTCCCCGCGGCAAGCTGGGACGGCGAGGTCAGCTACGAGGTGGTCCACGTGCTCTTCATCCGCCCGGACGTCGCGGCGGTCAAGGTACGTCAGCGCTATCTGCCGCCGGGCGACGCGAGCGAAGGTGCTCCGCTGTACGTGATGTCCAAGCAGCACGACGGCCGCTGGCTGCTGACCGCGTGCCAGAACACGCAGGTCGTCACCGACTGATCCCCCCCAGGCGGACCGGCTACGCGGAGAGACCGGTCCCGGTGCTGTGAGCGGTCGCGTCCTTGCCCAGTTCGGCGGTGAACTGCGCGCCGCCGAGCAGGGCCAGGTTGGACAGCCACAGCCAGATCAGGAAGACGACGACGCCGGCGAGGGAGCCGTAGAGCCTGCTGTACGCGCTCAGGGTGGAGGCGTACACGGCGAAACCGGTGGAGACGGTCAGCCACAGGACGGCGGCGAGGACGCCGCCGGGCAGACTGTGGCCACGCCGACGGGCGGCGGCCGGGCCGGTGTGGAAGAGGACGACGACCAGCAGCGCCACCAGGCACAGCAGCAGCGGCCAGCGCAGCACGCTCCACCCCCAGGCCACCGTGGCCCCCAGGCCGAATACCCGGCCCAGGTCCTCGGCCAGCGGCCCGGTGAGCAGCAGGGCCAGGGAGCCGGTCAGCAGCAGGACCAGCAGGGCGAGAGCGGTGAGCACGATGCGGTGGGCCCGGCGCCACGGTGAGCGCCGGTCCTCGACCCGGTGCATCCGGTGCAGGGCGCGGCGGAAGACGGCGAGATAGCTGGAGGCGGACCACAGCGCGCTCACGGTACCGGCCACCAGCAGCGGCCACGCCCCGCTGTCCGCGCCGAGCATCCGGGACAGGGCGGCGTGCAGGTCGCCCGCCGACTCGGCGGGCGCGTACGCGGTGACATGGGTGACGAACTCCTGTGCCGTGCCCGGGCTGATCAGGCCGAACGACAGGACGGTCACCAGCAGTGCGGGCAGCACCGAGAGGATGGCGTAGTACGTCAGGGCCGCCGCGTAGTCCGCCATGTCGTCGTTCCACAGCGAGACCGGTGTGCGGCGCAGCGCCGGCCACCAGGTGGCCGGCGGCCGGAAGCGGACGGCGCGGGCGACGGCGGGGCGTGCGTCGCCGGGGCACGGGTCAGCGGACATGGGGCGTGCGCTGCGGTACGGCGCCGAGGCGCAGACCGGCCCGCTCGGCGGTCCTGCGCACGGCCCGGTCCGTGACCGTGGTGGTGGCCCGCTGCGCGGCCGTGGTCATCGTCGGCCCCGCTCGAACGCGTCCCGTACGTCCCGGACGCCGCCACCGCTCTCGGCCCAGCGGCCCGCCGCCCAGCCGGCCATCCCCGCGATCATCCCTACGAACGGTGCACTCACGCCCGTCCACCTCCTACCTGGATCAGCTGCCGTCCACCCACACCGGTACCGCTACTCCACACGGGCCTCGGCGGTCGTGGAGGGCTCCTCCTCGTCGGGCAGACGGACGTCGTCGACGGTGATGTTCACCTCGACGACCGGCCCCGTCGATGGCCGTCTGCCGTTCGCCCACCTCGACCTTCACCCCGCGGCCCACGTGGGGCCGACCGCCGGGGACCCAGTCACGGACGGCGCCGATGGTGCGGGACAGCCCGCCGCCCATGTCGTACATCCATGGTGACTACCGCTGTCTGCGTGGTCATGGTGAAGTCCTTCCTGCCGTGGCTCGTTGGTGAGGTGCCTGTACTCGTTTGGACCCGCAGCGGCCGCCGCTGTGACGCGGATGCCCGGAAAAAGTCGCAGAAAAAGTCGCAGAAAAAGTTGCGGAAGAAGTCGCGGAAGGAAGCGCCCGAACGGCAGCCGCATCCGTGCGGGTCCGCGCAGGCGAAGAGAACCGGTGCGTCACAGACGGCGCGCGCAGGTGCCCCACCTGTCGAGGGGTGCGGCACACACGCCTCAGCCCTCAGCCCTCAGTAACGGAGCCGGAACATCGCGGACTCCCTGAAGTCGCCGGCCGTGGCGGCCGTCGCCAGCCGGCCCACGAAGCGCTCGTAAGCCTCGTACTCCTCGGTGGTGAGGTCGACGCGTCGGGTGCCTGAGGCGAAGCGGGACGGCGCGAGCGTGACGGCCAACAATTCGACGTCCTCGTCGGGGGTCAGGTTCAGGACCGCCACCGTGCGGTCGACCGTGCCGGTGTAGTCCCTCGGGCTCGCCACCACCTCGACGTCCGCGCATCCGTCGGGGTGATGCGTGACCAGGAACGACGGGTTGGCTTTCGCACCGGCTCGCAGGGCCCGTCGTACCCGCCGGAGGCCGCGCAGGTCCTCCTCGTCCACGGTGACGGGGTGGAGCGGGACGAGGCGTCTGCCGTCGGGGGCACGGAGTCTGCTGCCGTGCGCGGGATCGCGCCCGGGGTCTCGCAGCGACCGACGGCTGCGCAGGATGCCGGGGAACGCGTGGTGCACGTTGCTCCATGCGTCCAGCGAGCCCATGGCGTCCAGGCCGGTCAGTCTCTCCAGGCCTAGCGGGTAGGCGGGCGCGATGTCGTCGGCGATGCCGTTCTGCCGTGCCGCCCAGGCCGCGTGGTACGGCGCCAGCAGGCGTTCCTCGGTCGTGTAGAAGTCGTGCAGCCACTGAGGGTCCTGCGGGATGAGACGGAGCGTGGTGGTCACCGGGGTTCTCCCTTACGGCAGTGGAAGCGGCACGGCCCGGCCGGGCCGACGACCACCCTCCAGATATCGTCATGTTGACATTAAATCATGTCACTACGACGAAATCACGGCCGCGGGTGGGCGGAATCCGCGTTGGGCGAGAACTACGTCGGGGCGGGCTGGTCCGAGAACGGAGATGTCGCGGATGTCTGCGAACGAGGAGAACCGTCTGCGCGAGACCGCTCTGCGCCACCTCGGACGGTTCACCTATCGCGCTTGAACGCTTGATCGCTTGACCGCTACTTGCTGCGCCTTCCGGCGGTGACGACGCTGACGGAGGTCGAGGTCGATCCGACGCGACGGCGCGCCCTCGTCGAACCGGCGCCCGCGCCGCGGGGGTGGCCCGCCTCGGGCGATGCGCATCGATTGCGCACCGTCGTCACGCACAGTCCACGATCTCGTTGTCCTTCCCCAGCCGACGGGCCAGCCTGTGCAGACCGCGGCGCGCGTGGCTCTTCACGGTGCCCAAGGGCCAGCCGGTGAGTTCGGCGATCTGCGTCTGGGTCAGGTCGTCGTAGAAGGCGAGGCTGAGCACCCTGCGCTGCGACACCGGAAGCCGCGCCAGCTCGTCCGCGAGCAGCGCGCGCTCGACGGCCGCCTCCGGGTGTACGGCCGCGTCGTCAGCCGTCAGCAGCGCGGCCCCGGCGGCGGCCACCAGTTCGGTCCGCCGGGTTCGGGCCGACAGCGCGTCGGCGATCTTCCGGCGGGCGATACCGACGAGCCATCCGGGCAGGGTGCCGCGGTCGGGAGCGAATCCGGACCGGCCGCGCCATGCGGCGAGGAACACCACCTGGGTGACGTCCTCCGCCTCGCGTGCATCCCCCAGCGATCGCTTGGCGAGGGTGTGCACGAGGGGGCTCCAGCGGCGGTGGACGATCTCCAGACATTCCTCGTCCCCTGCGAGGAACCCGTCCACCAGGTCTCCGCCGTCGATGCCCGCGTCGGCCAGCGGTGCCCGGCGCGGCGCGCCGGGCGCGGGGTGGTCACCGGGAGCCGAGCAGCTGTGCAGTGCGGTCGTCATGGCTTCTCCTCCGCTGAGCCCTTCGTCGCCCGGAGCGACTCCGACTCCTCCACCGTGCGGAATCGATGCACGCCGGACAACTCGCATCGTCTTTGCATCGAAATGCCTGGCGGGGCGCTGCACGGTCCTCCCTCCGTCCCGTGCATCCGCGGGACGGCCTTCGACGGAAGAAGCGCGTCAAGGACTTTCGTCGCCGCGACGGAACGAGCGGCAGGCGGCCGGAGGGGGTGACCGACGATCATGACCGACGCACCCGGCGGTGCCGCGTCCCGCGAGGACGTCCCCCCGCAGACGGGGGTGACCACCGGCTCGCTGGCCAGGCGTCTCGGGGTCTCCCCGACGACGCTGAGGTCCTGGGACCGCAGGTACGGGCTGGGGCCCGCCACCCGGACGACGGGACGTCACCGCAGGTGGGCGCCCGGCGATGTCGACATGGTCCTCGAGATGTGCCGTCTGACGGCGGAAGGTCTTCCGCCGGCGGAGGCCGCGAGGGCGGCGAAGGCAGCCCAGGCGCAGAAGGCAGCCCAGGCGCAGAAGGCGGCGAAGGAGCAGGCCGGCGACGGGGCCGGGCCCGCGCGCCGCCGCGCACCGGCCCGGGACGTCACCGCCCACCCGGCGGCCGTTCCCGCCTCGCCCTACGCCTCACGGTCCGGCAGCGGACTGCCGCTCGGCGACGTACGCCAGGAATGCAGGGGCCTCGCCCGCGCGGCCGTCCGCATGGACGCGCTCGCGGTCCAGGAGCGACTCCTGTCGGCGATCCGCGCCCACGGTCTCGTCGTCGCATGGGAGGAGATCATGGCTCCGGCCCTGCAGGCGGTCGGGCGCAAGTGGCAGTCGGCGGACGAACGGTACGTCGAGGTGGAGCACCTTCTTTCGTGGCACGTCTCGGCGACGCTGCGCCATGTCTACGCGGAGGCCGCGTCCTCGCTGCGGGGTACGCGGTCCTCGCCGGTGCTGCTGGCGTGTCTGCCGGGCGAGCAGCACACACTGCCGCTGGAGGCGTTGAACGCCGCGCTGGCGGGGCGCGGCGAGCCGACGCTCATGCTCGGCAGCGCCGTCCCTGCGGAGGCACTCATCGCCGCCGTGCGGCGCGTCGGACCGAGCGCGGTGGTCCTCTGGTCGCAGTCGCCCTCCACCGTGAGCATGCCGCTGGCCCAGCACATCGCCGCGACGCGCTGGGGCATCCGCGGTGCGCGGACGCAGAGCCACGTGCTCATCAGCGGTCCGGGCTGGGGGCGCAGCCGGCGGCACGGGCTGCTGCGCCCCCGCGGCCTGGGCGAAGCCCTGGACATGCTCCAGGCCCTCGCGGCTCGGGGGCCTGACGACGTCTGAGCCTTCGCGCGCACTGGACGGTTCCCCCTCTCCCCGTCTGCGTCTTCTTACTGGTATGCCCTGCCCAGATCGCGCTCCCCCGCGAGCGCACGCTCAGGGGCCGAGCCGCCCGTCGTCAGGCGAAGGGGTCCGGCGGCGGCCCTGCGGCGGGCGGCGAGGGATGCACGGGCCACGTCACGGGCGTGCCGGCGGCGCCAGTACGGATTGTCGTACGGCAGCCTGCTCGAAACCCGCCCGTACATGCCGAAGGTCAGGATGATCAGCCCCGTCACGAAGCTGAACACCACGTTGGTCATACCGAAGTCGAGGAAGTTGGCCGGCCGGTCGAGGGTGAAGATGTGCACGAAACCGCTCAGCAGGAACAGCACCCCGACAACCATGTCGAGCGTGGACGCGACGTTGCCTCCGATGACGGCACCGCCGACGAGGGCCAGACCGACGACGACGGAGACGAGGCTCAGCACGCCGTTGGTCGACATACCCGCGATGGTCTTCCCGTCCGTGTCGAACGGGCTCAGTTCATCGGCGAATCCGAGCACGCCGAAGACCAGCAGGGCCAGTCCGCAGACAGCGGCACCGTACCGGTGGACCGCGGCCGGCTTGTGGTCGACGGGGAGTGCGTCCCTCAGCCTCATGGCGGCTCCCTTCACAGTCATGGCGGTTCCTTTCCCAGTCCGCGAACGCGTGGCCGCGTCCGGCAGAGCGGCACCGGATGTCGGCCACTCGCAGCGCCTTTCGGCATGAAACGGCGCACCGGTTGCACCTGGATCGAGGTGATCCGTCACCCCGGCGTCGCCCCTCGGGGAGGAGGAGACGGCGGCAGAGGGGATTGTCGGCCAATACTGCCCCCGCGCCCTGAAGGCGTCGGAGGGTCAAGAACGGGGTCCCGGGTCGCGTCTGTTGTGTGCCTCGCGCTCCGTCTCCGCCGTCCGCGATCTCCGGCGTTCAGCCGCGCAACCGTTGCTCGCCCCGCGGTCGCGGACACCGGATCACGCACCGTGCGAGGGGGACCGGTACCTGTGACGGCGTCGATATGCGGATGTGAAGCCGGGTCAGTCCCGCCGACGCGATGCCGTCCTGGCCGCCGTACTCATTCCGCACCGGCGGGGCGTACGTCCGTGACCAGTCGTTCCTCGGCCATTTGTCGTCGTATCAGGTGATGATTCGGCACCGTGCGGCACTTGTCGCCGACGTCACCCCATGGCTAGGCTCCCGCTCACTTTCACGCTTCACGCACAGTTTCCACACATCGGGGCCGGCGCTTCGGCGCGCGCTCCCGGGCCTACGGGGGTGGGGAACGTCGACGCGTCACCGATCCGCCGGCCTTCCGGCCGTCCCGCACCCGCACCCGCACCCGCACCGGCACCGGCACCCGAGGAGACCCTTCCCGCCGAAGGGCGACACCGCCTCCGGCGAGCGGTCCGGGCGACGCCTCCGCCCGCGCGGGGAGACCGGGACCTCAGGATCCTGTGGTGGGTCAACGCGATCGACGGACTGGGGCAGCCAGGCCTCGGGGCTGGTCCTCCCCCTGCTGCTCCTGGAGCTCGGTCACAGCCCCGGCACCGCGGGGTCGCTGGCCAGTGCCGCCGCGCTGACCGGGGTCGTCCTCGGGCCTCTCGTGGCGATACCGGCGGACCGGGGACGGCGGCGGCGCCTGATGACGGGCTCGGCGGCCTGCGCGGCCCTGGGAACGGCAGCACTGGCCCTGGCCTGTCTGGGCCGCCCCGCGTTATGGGTCGTGGTGACGCTGGCCCTGTCGGAGCGGCTGTGCGCCGTGGCCTACGAGGCCGCGTCACGCGGAGCCCTCGTCCATCTGGCCGCCACCGACGAACTGCCCCGGGCGGCCGCCGGGCTGCAGGTGGGCGACCAGCTCACCCTCGTCCTGGGCCCGGCCCTCGGCGGTTTCCTCTTCCAGCTCGCCCGGCCTCTGCCGTTCCTGGCCGACGCCCTCTCCTACGGCGCGGCCGCGCTGGGGGTGCGGGCCATCCGGACCCCTCTCGACACACCTGCCTCCGGTCCGGGCGCGCCGGCCGGCCCCGAGGGCCGTCGGCGTCACCGGGAGAAATGGGCCGAGCGGCTCCGGGCGGCGCGGGCAGGCCTGGTGACGGTGGCCGGATCGCCGATCCTGCGGCTCGTCCTGGTCTGGACGTCGACGGCGGGGGCGGCCCTCACGCTGCTGTTCTACACCGCGCTCTTCCAGCTCGGCGCCGACGCGCGGAGCGCGGCCGCCGGTCTGGTCCTCGCCGGGTCCGGCGCCGCCGGGCTGCTGGGTGCGCTGGTCGCGGCGCCCTCGGTACGACGGCTCGGTGCGGCCCGGCTGCTGACCCTGGCCGCCTGGCTGCTGCCCGTGCCGTGCGGCTCGCTGCTGTGGGCGGACGGCGCGGTCGGCTGGGCGGTGGCGCTCGCCGGGCTGTCCCTGCTGCTGCCGCTGATCACCGTGGTCCTGGCCGGTGTCGCCGTCGCCGCCACGCCGGTCGCCCTGCAGTCGCGGACCGCGAGCGTGCTCGCCTCCGTGTCCGCGCTGGCCACGGCCGGAGCGCCGGCGCTCGCCGCGGCGCTGGTCACCGCCTGGAGCCCCCGTACACCCGCCCTGCTGTGCACCACGGTGCTCGGCGCGCTGGCTTTGTACACGCAGCTGAGGGCCCCCGCAGTGGTGGGCGGGCGCGGCGTGACCGGCGCGGGGACGGCGGAAGGCCATGAGTGACTCCTTCAGCGTCTTCCTCGGCGCACTGCCGGAGGTGTGCTCGCGCGACGCGCGACGCATGGTGCTGACGGCCGACGCCGACGGCCGCTGCGAGGTGTTCACCTGGGACGCGGCCACCCGCACCGCCCGGCAGGTCACCGACCGGCCCGGGGGCACGGTGCACTGCGCCGTCGACGCCGACGCGTACGTGTGGTGGTTCGACGAGGACGCCGACGGCCGGGGGCACTGGTGGTTCCAGCCGTTCGGCGGAGGCTGCCGGCTGCCCGGGCTGCCGGGCGCGCCGGCCGGGCTGGCGCGCGGTCTGGCGGTGACGGCCGACGGGACGGTCGCCGCGGCACTCGCGACCCCCGACGGGGTGACGCGCCTGCTGATGGGACGCCGAGGGCGTGTCCCGCACCAGGTCCTCCGCGTCCTCGGGGAGGGCAGGCTGGGCGGGATCACACCGGAAGGCGATCTGGTGGCTCTCACCACGGTGTCCGACGGGGACGCGACCGTCACCGTCGTCACCCCCACGGGCCGGGTCGTCGCCGTTCTGCCCCCGCCGGACGGGCCCCCGCCGGACGGGCCGGCGCCGGATGCCTCTCCGTGGAGGGCCGCCGGGCCTCGCCCCGGCGGCAGATGGTGGTGCCGTGGCTTCTCGCCGCGGCCCGGCCGGTCCGAACTGCTGCTGGTGCACGAACGCGCGGACCGCTACCAGCTGGCGACCTGGACACCACGCCGCGGTCTGGTCACCCACGCGTGGTGCGCTTTCGACACGGAGATCACCGCGCGCTGGTACCCCGACACCGACGAGGTGCTGGTGCGCCAGGAGCGCCACGGCCGGTCACTGCTGCACCAGGTGTCGCTGCGCGCCCGTACCCGCCGTGTCGTCACCACTCCGGCCGGCAGCCTTCTCGACGCAGCCCCGCGTCCGGGCGGGGGGCTGCACTACCTGTGGACCGACACCGCTCACCCGCCCGTCCTGCGGGCGACCGACGGCGTCGCCCTGCCGGCGCACGGCCCTTCGCCGCGGGTGCCCGGGCGGCACACGGAGTTGTGGACCCCGACGCCGGAGGGTTCGATCCACACCTTGCTCAGTCTGCCGCGTTCCGCCGGCCTGCCCGAGGGCGCGGCCGCGGGCACCGGTGCCGTTCCTGCGCCGGCCGTGTTCCTGGTGCACGGCGGGCCCGCCGACCACGACCGCGACGCCTACGACGCCACGGTGCACTCGCTGGTGGCCTCCGGCTACGCCGTCGCGCGGGTGAACTACCGCGGCTCCACCGGCTACGGTCCCCGCTGGCGGCGCGCCGTCGAGGCCGGTGTCGGCCATCCGCAAGTGGACGACCTGGCCGCCGTCCGGGCCGATCTGGTCCGTCGCGGACTCGTCGACGACAGGGCCACGGCGCTGTGGGGGGTGTCCTGGGGGGCCTATCTGGTCCTGCTCGCCCTCGGTACCCGCCCGGAGCTGTGGCAGGCCGGCGTCGCGGTCAAGCCGGTGGCCGACTGGGTGACCGCCCACCGGACGACCACGCCGGCCCTGCGTGCCCTGGACGTCCGCTGGTTCGGCGGGACACCGGACGAGGTGCCGGAACGATACGCCCGCAGTTCGCCGCTCACCTTCGCGGCGAAGGTGACGGCGCCCCTGCTCGTGGTCGGCGCCGACAAGGACGTCAAGTGCCCGCCCGAGCAGATCCGTACCTACCTGCGCGCCCTGGCCGCCGCGGGCGTGGCCCACGAGCAGATGTGGCTCGACACCGGACACGACGGATACGACGGTGCGGCGCACGTGGCGGTCCTGCGCCGTTCCCTGGCCTTCCTCCGTACCCACCTGCCCGCGCCGGCACCCCCCACCCCCTCGCGTCCCCCGGCCCGTCCGGGAGGACCCCGGCCCCGCTGAGGACACAGCGGGGCCGGGTCGTGCACAGCACCACCCGCTCGAAGGACACGTACACGCACACCGACCCGAGAAGGAGGAAGACCGTGCAGAAGGACATCATCCACAACGATCCGCTGGCCGGCGACGAGGAGAACCGCAAGCCGGGCATCGGCATCACCATCACCATCCCGTTCCGCAACGCCGCCGAGAGCGACGACGAGGAGTGAGTCACGGCCCGGCCGGTCCGACCCGACAGGGGCCGGCCGGGCTCTCCCCCGCGCCTCCCGTCCCGCCAGCCGCCCGTGCGCAAGGAGCCCACCGTGCGTGTTCTTCTCGTCAACATGCCCTGGTCACCGATCGATCTGCCCTCACTGGCGCTCGGCATCCTGAAACGAAGCGTCGACGAACACGTCGAGGGCGCCACGTGCGAGGTGCTGCACGCCAATCTCGAGTTCACCGACTGGATGACGAACCGTCTGGAGTTCACGGCCGAGGACTACGACTACTACGCCCTGTCCTCCTACTTCCTCGGCTGTGGTGACTGGGTGTTCTCCTCGGCGCTCTACGACGACCCGGAGTGGCGGGAGTCGGAGTTCGTCGAGGCGATGACGTCGAAGCTGCGCCGCTCCCGGATGCGTATGACGCGCGAACTGCACCGCCTCGTCCCCGAGTTCGTCGCCGAGGTGGCCCGCCGGGTCGTGGCTTGGGAGCCCGACGTGGTCGGATTCACCTCCACCTTCCAGCAGAACACGGCGGCGCTGGCGGCGGCCCGGCAGATCAAACGTCTCGCCCCCCACATCGTGACCGTCATGGGCGGCGCCAACTGCGACGCCGAGCAGGGCGCCGCCGTCCACCGGAACTTCTCCTTCGTGGACTACGTGGTCCGCGGCGAGGGCGAGGTCGCCTTCCCCCGGCTGCTCAGCGCGCTGCGGGACGGCGCTCCCGCCGTGACGGCCTCGATCCCGGGACTGTGCCACCGTACGGAGGAGTCGGGCCACACGGTCAACCCGATGCCGACCGGGCCGTTGCCGCCGACGGCGATCCTGGCCCCCGACTACAGCGGCTACTTCGAGCGTCTCGCCGCGTCCGTGGCCCGTAACTGGGTGGAGCCCAAACTGGTCGTCGAGGGCGCGCGCGGCTGCTGGTGGGGGGAGAAGCACCACTGCACCTTCTGCGGCCTGAACGGTTCGTTCATGGAGTTCCGCAGCAAGAGCCCCGACACCTTCTTCCAGGAGATCATGGACCTGGCCGAGCGCCACCGGGTGCTCGACATGTACGTGGTCGACAACATCCTGGACATGCGCTACCTGTCCACCGTCCTGCCCCGCATCATCGACAGCGGCTACGACCTGCGCATGCACATCGAGATCAAGGCCAACATGAGGCGCCCGCAGCTGCAGGTTCTGGCGGACGCGGGGCTCATCTACGTCCAGCCCGGCATCGAAAGCCTCAACAGCCGCGTCCTCGACCTCATGGACAAGGGAGTGAGCGGCTGCCAGAACGTCCGCATGCTCCGTGACGCGGCGGAGACCGGGCTGTCGGTGTCGTGGAACTACCTGCACGGTTTCCCCGGCGAGACCGCGGAGGACTACGAACCGGTCGTCCGGCAACTCCCCGCCCTGGAACACCTGAACCCACCGGTCGACCTGTCCGCACGCATCGCCATCGAGCGGTTCAGCCCCTACTTCAAGCGCCCCGAGCTGGGATTCACCGGGCTGCGGCCCGAGGAGCACTACCTGTTCACCTACGACCTGCCCGAGGCGGAACTGCACGACCTGGCCTACGTCTTCCAGGCCCCCGAGCGCGGTATCACCGAGCCGACGGTCACCCTCCTGAACGACGCGATCGCCGCCTGGAAGAAGCACCACGCCGACGCCCGCCTGACCCACACCGACCTGGGCGACCGGATCGTGCTGGTCAGCAGGAGGCCGTCGTTCGCCTGGCGGACCATGCAGCTCACCGATCCGTGGGAGACCGCGCTCTTCCGGCTCCTGGACCAGCCGCACACCGTCTCCGCGCTGCTCCGCAAACTTCGGGCTGCCGCCGACACCGACGCGGGCGCGCGATGCACCCCACAGGATCTCGAAGCCCTGCTGAGCGAGTGGGTCGCACGGGGCGTCGTCTTCACCGACGCGGGTCAGTACGTGCATCTGGCCCCGGCCGCCGTCAACCAGGACCTGTTGCGCCTGGACTACATGCGCCACGCCCACACCCGCAGCGAGAGCACGGCGGCGACCGAGGCCGGCGCCGAGCCCGCGCCCGCCCTGTCCTGAGCGCCGACCCCGCACCCTCCGGCCGCCCGGCTCGCCTCCCTGGACGAAGGACCGCTCATGACCATCACCGCACCGGACCTCTGGATACGTGCCTGGCGCGACCTCGATCCGCGGGCCCGTGACCTGCCGGGCATGTCGCTGGGCTCCCTCCCGGTGACACCGCGGACCCAGGACGTCGGCCGTCTCTGGGCCCTGGGCGTGCGCCACGCCGAGCTCGACACGGCCGTCGACCTGTCCGCCGGTGCCCCCGCGGACCAGCGCGGGGCCGTCGACCGGCTCTGTCTGGTCCGCGACCTGACCGCGCGAGCCGTCTCGGTCGACTGGGACCTTCGCCTGTCACCGCGCGAGTCCGCGCACCAGTGGAAGGTGCTGTCCCACCTGCACCCGCCCCGCACGATCACCGGTCTCGAGGACGCCGCCGAGGCCCTGCACGCCTGGCGGACCCGGCACTACCTGTGCAAGCTCGTCTGGCGCCAGGGGCCGGGGTTCATCCAGATCCGGGACCGTCGCTGGGGGGACCTGCGCCGCTTCACCGCCGACGAGCCGCAGTACCGGCAGTCCATCGCCCTCCTCGACCGGGGCGCGCACCATGCGGACGTACCGGCCGACGTCCTGGAGGAGTTCACCGCCGAGCACCTCGTCCTGCGCGTCGGCGAACTGGCGTGGTGGCTGCCCTACCGGGTCTCCCGCTGGCTGCAGGAGGCCATGGCGGTATGAGCCTTTCGCGGGCCCGCCCCGGTGCGCGCCCGCCCTCTCCCCGACCGGGCGCGCCGGAGTGTGGTCAGGACGGTGGACGCGGGGCCGGGGCCCCGTATCCATCACCGGTTGACGCGGGGTGCCCGCCGCTACCGGTTGACGGACCGCATGCCCGCCTCGTCGTAGCGCTCACCGGCCGCCTCGGGCAGCTCCGCGTCGATGCGGGCCAGGTCGTCCGCGGTCAGCGTGACGTCGGCCGCGGCGGCGTTCTGCTCCAGGTAGGTGCGGCGCCGGGTGCCGGGGATCGGCACCAGGTTCTCGCCCTGCGCCAGCACCCACGCGATGGCCAGCTGGGCCGGTGTCACGTCCTTCTCGGCGGCGATCTCCTTCACCTTCGCCGCCAGCCGCTGGTTGGCGTCCAGGTTGGAGTCCTGGAAGCGCGGGTTCTGGCGCCGCCAGTCGTTCGCGTCCAGCTCGTCCGGCGAGCTGAACCGCCCGGCGAGGAAGCCGCGGCCGAGCGGCGAGTACGGTACGAAGCCGATGCCCAGCTCCCGGCAGGCGGGCAGCACCTCGGCCTCCACGTCCCGCGACCACAGCGAGTACTCGCTCTGCACGGCGGTGACCGGGTGCACGGCGTGAGCCCGCCGGATGGTCCGCGCGCTCGCCTCGCTCAGCCCGATGTGGCGCACCTTGCCCTCGGCGACCAGTTCGGCCAGCGCGCCGACCGTCTCCTCGATGGGCACGTTCGGGTCGACCCGGTGCTGGTAGTACAGGTCGATGTGGTCGGTCCCCAGCCGCTTGAGGGAACCGTGGACGGAGCTGCGGACGTGCTCCGCCGAGCCGTCCTGCGGACCGACCGTGCTGATGTCGCCCGGCACGGCGTCGTCCATCCGGTAGTTGAACTTCGTTGCGATCACGTACTCGTCACGGTGTCCGCGGATCGCCTCGCCGACGAGGGACTCGTTGGTGAGCGGCCCGTACATCTGCGCCGTGTCGAGGAAGTCCACGCCGAGGTCGAGGGCGTGCCGGATGGTCGCCACGGCCTCCGCCTCGTCGGCGGACCCGTAGAAGGCCGACATGCCCATGCACCCCAGGCCGATGGCCGACACCTGCAAATCCCGCAGACCACGCTTCTGCATGTCCTGTCCCAGCCTTTCCTGGTTCTTGTGCGCCGTTACGTCCCCGACGCTATGACTTGGAGCGCACTCCATGACAAGTCCCCCGTGCTCGACGCGCCGCACTCCTGCTCACGACCTGCATCCCGCGCGCGGGGTGCGGGCGAAGCAAGGGACGAGGACAGCGAGGACGACGGAGGAGAGAGATCGTGCACAGCACTTCACCGGCGGGTGGTCACCGATGACGCGCTGGACACCCCGGTACGACGGCGGACGGCCGGCGGGGAATCCTTGCTCCCACACCTGGACGGCCGACCCGGCGCCGCTGACCGAGACCTGCCGGGCGTGCACGGCGCGCGGACGTGCGCCGGCGGATCTGCTGCTCTGCCTGACCTGCGGGCACGTGGGCTGCAGCGACAGCTCTCCCGGTGCTCACGCGACGGCGCACGCCGAGTCCGGCGGCCACCCCGTGGCCCGCTCCCTGGCCGGCGGCCAGGAGTGGGCCTGGTGCTACGCGGACGGGGTGTACCTGGACCCGCTGCCGGAAGGCCCCCTGCCGCGTCCCGCCCGGCCGCCGGAGTCCGTCTGGGACTACCCGCGGCCGCCCGCCGTACGGGAGGACGACAGCCTCGTGCGGGTCGAGTGCGCCGGCCAGGTGGTGGCGGAGACCCGGCGGGCCGTCCGGGTGCTGGAGACCAGTCATCCCCCGGTGTTCTACGTCCCTCCCGCGGACGTCCGCCCGGAGCTGCTGCTCCCGGCGGTCTCCGGCCGGACCTGGTGCGAGTGGAAGGGGTCGGCCCGCTACTGGGACGTCGTCGTGGGAGACGACGTACGCGCTCGCGCCGCGTGGAGCTACCCGCGTCCCGAGCCCGGCTACACGGCCCTCACCGATTTCTTCGCCTTCTACCCGAGCCGCGTGGACCGTTGCACGGTCGGCGGAGAGGAGGTCACAGCACAGGAGGGCGACTTCTACGGCGGCTGGATCACCTCGGAGGTGCGCGGGCCGTTCAAGGGCGGGCCCGGCACGCGGCTGTGGTGACGGGGTGGCCTTGCCTTCGTCGGCCTTGCGCGGCCGCTCGGCAGCGCTGTCAGCGCGTGCGCAGGGCGTCGTCGTACGCGGCGGCGAGTTCGTCCGCCATGCGTGCCCCGGAGAAGCGCTCGGCGACCAGCTTCCGGCCCGCGGCCGCGTACACCGGCGTCGGTCGTCGTCGCGGACCGCCGCGATACGCCGGGGCCCCGCATCAGCCCCTCCTGGCCGGAGGTGTCCAGCAGGATGCCGTTGACCTGGTCGCGGAGACAGTGCGCGACGCCCCCGCGGCGGGGGCCCGCAACCGGAAGGCCCGCCTCCACGGCCTCCAGTACCGCAATCCCGGACTCCTCCTTCGCGCTCGGGCAGACGGACCAGCAGCAGGCGTCGGCCGTGCGCTGCGGGCACGCCGCGGACGGCGGAGCCCGGCACCGTGCTCCCGGCAGGCGCCCGCGCGGGCTCGCTCGCCGAAGCTCGGTCAGCAGGGCGGCATGGAGTCGGGGCCACACCCTGGCCTCGGTCCGATCCCGCAGCCTGCGCCATGCCGTGACTCCGGAGCCGCCCACGGTCTCTGCTGGCACATCGCGCCGGGCAACGCCGGTCCGCAGCACGTACAGCACGCCTGCGAGCGCTATCCGGTCCGGAACGCGCGGACGTCCGGGGTACCGAGAACGACGCTCGGGAAACGGGCGGCAGCAGCGGCACGACGCGCTCCCCCAGGGCATCCGGCACAGGATCAGCACGCACCCGCACAGCCTGCCGATCAAGATCGCCAGACACAAGATCGCAGACTCGCTGAAGCCATCGACAGGATCGGCCAGTGGCTTTGTTCTGGCGGGATCGACGTACCGCCGATGCCGCTTTCACCGCAGCTTGCATCGCAAGAGGTCACGGCCCCGACGAGCGCCACGAAGAAGCTCGCGGGACAGCCTTCTGGTGGACCACCAGCCTTCCTGCGTGGCCTCACGGGGTGATCGTGTTCTGGCGTCACGGGCGAGACTGGCGCTCCATTCCCCTGGATCGTGATGAGAAACCAGTCCAGGACGGCGCCGAGGACTCCCCTGGCCTGCCGAGCCACCACCGGACGAGGCCGCCCAGCGGGTCGCAGAACTACCACGAGAAGGCCCCCGCTTGACGTGAGGCGGCGACCAGCGCAGCAGCCATTGCGAAACGATCAGCAAGCCTGTTCACCGTGAGCCGGATCGATCCCCTCCCCTCGACGCACCTTGACCTCAAGCAAACTTGAGCTTCTAGGTTCCTTCCAGAGCCGTTGGAACCGATCAGCGGCGCGCCTCACCAGGGAGGTTCAAAATGACCGGGCACGCCACCCACGTCGACATCCCCAGCCGCTACCACTACGCCGTGATCCCGCACGTCATGGTCGACGACGCCGACGCGGCCATCGCTTTCTACCAGCGGGCTTTCGACGCCCGTGAGGACTTCAGGATCCACGCCCCGGGCGGCGGGATTCTGCACGCCGAGATCACCATCGGACGGTCGACCCTGATGTTGGGCGACGCCAGCGTGGAGGAGGCGGAGGCCGCCTTCTTCGCCGCGCCGGCCTCACTCGGTGGAGGTACGTCCGTCACGCTGCACGTCTTCGTGCCGGACGTCGACGGCCTCGCGGAGCGCGCGGAGGCAGCCGGCGCCGAGATCATCCAGCCGCCGAAGGACATGTTCCATGGTGACCGCACCGTCATCCTCAAGGACCCTTCCGGTCACATGTGGGTGTTTCTGACCCACGTGGAAGACGTCTCGCAGGAGGAGCTCCTGCGCCGACTGGCCGCCACCGGGTGACCGGCCCCCGGGTGCGGTGATCCGGACCCCATACCGGCGCCAGCCGCCGCCGGGACGTCTACCGTGCGGTGGCCGGCCGCCGCGATCCCGGTCGGCACGCGTGCGAGATCCGCGGAGCATCGTGCTGGCCGGCGCATGACATCCTGGCCCAGTGCTCCTGAACGACCTCACCAGCGGTGTCGACCTCCGACCGGTGCGCTATCAGTTCGCCACGGTCGGGGGCGACGCGTACGACGACAACTGGCTGGTCATCGATGGCACGGTGACGACTCCCGGGGGAAGCTGGTTCTTCGTCGATCCGTGTCTGCTCACCGGTGAGGCCCGCCAGGTGTCCGCGTGGCTGCGCGCGGTGGCCGCGGGGACGGTGACCGTCACCGAACCCGATGCCGACGGCGGGCTGTGGCCGGACACGTGGTTCATCGAGCCGGTCGTGGCGTTCAGCCTCGCCGATCGCAGCGAGGGCGGGAGCGCGGTGATCCGCGTGCACCTGTCCTCGGAGGCGGCACCCCCGTGGCAACAGGGTGACGGCGGGGCTGACATCTACCAGTACGTCGTGGAGGTCACGATGGACCCCGCGGCGCTGCTTCACGCCGCTGATCAGTGGGATCTCTCGCTGGCTTCCTTCCCGCCCCGCTGACCACTGTTCGCCGTCGTCACACTCTGGGGCGGTTGAGCAGCCGGGAGAGCACGATGACGCTCTCGGTGCGGTCCACGTACCGGGCCTCGCGGACCCGCTGCACGGCACGCTCCAGGTGCGGGATGTCCCTGGCCAGCATGTGCACCATGGCGTCCGCGGCGCCGGACACGGTGCACGCCTCGACGACCTCGGGTATCAGTTCCAGCTCGCGCCTGAGATGGTCCGGTGTCGCGTCGCCCTTGCAGTACACCTCGACGAACGCCTCTGTGCGCCACCCCAGAGCCTGCGGGTCGATGAGCGCGGTGAACCCCCGGACGGCTCCCGTCGCGACGAGCCGGTCGAGGCGGCGCTTGGCCGCCGACGGGGACAGCCCGGCCGCCTCACCGATCTCGGCGTACGTGCTGCGTGCGTTGCGCAGCACGCAGTGGAGGATGCGTTCGTCGATGGCGTCCATGTGCGCCCCACCCCTGCCTCGGCCCGGAAAAGCACGCAAAGGATCGCCTATGAGTTCTGGAATACGCAAGAAATTGCCACAACATCACAACTGATGGCGATTGTTTGCGGACTCACCGACTTCTAGCATCGGTCCACCGCCCGCCGATCTTCGTGAAAGTGGTCCCGCATGCCCGCGACGCTGAGTTCACTGGAAGCCACCGCCCTCGCCGCGGTCGATGAATCGGCCATCGGCCGGATGCTGCTCGACCTGCTCTCCGTACCCAGCGTGACCGGCAGCGCCGCCGAATCCGAGCTCCAGCACCTCCTCGCGGACCGTCTGCGGCGGCTCGGACTCGACACCGATCTGTGGTCGATGGACCTGCCCGAACTGCGCGCCGCCTCAGGGTTTCCGGGGACAGAGGCTCCGCGCAGCGAGGCCTGGGGCCTGGTCGGACACACTCCGGCCGGGGATGACGGCCCCACCGTGATCCTTCAGGGGCACGTCGACGTCGTGCCGCCCGGCGACCCGGCCCAGTGGCACGGCGACCCGTTCACCCCGAGGACGGCCGGTGACGTCGTGCACGGCCGTGGCGCCTGTGACATGAAAGCGGGAGTGGTCGCCAATCTCGCCGCCCTGGCGGCGATACGGGCCTGCGGTGCCCGGTTGCGCGGGCGGGTGGCGGCCCACTTCGTGGTGAGCGAGGAGGACGGCGGCCTGGGTGCGTTCGGCACCCTCCACCGCGGCTACACCGGCGACGCCTGCATCATCACCGAGCCCACCGGAGGCACCTTGGTGACCGCGAACGCGGGCGCGCTGACCTTCCGCATCGAGGTGCCCGGCAAGGCCACCCACGGCAGCACCCGGTACGCCGGGGTCAGTGCCGTGGACGCCTATCTGCCCCTTCACGAGGCCCTGGCCCGTCTCGAGGCACGCCGCAATGTCGGCCCCGACCCGCTCATGGCCGAGTACCCCGTCCCCTACCCCCTGTCCGTGGGCACCGTGCGCGCCGGTGACTGGGCGAGCAGCGTTCCCGACCTGCTGGTGGCGGAGGGCAGGCTCGGGGTCCGCCTCGGTGAGGACCCGGAGCAGGCGCGCGCGGACCTGGAGGAGTGTGTGGCCCGGGCCTGCGAGCGGGATCCGTGGCTGAGCGGACACCCGGCGACCGTCACCTGGCCCGGCGGCCAGTTCGCCAGCGGCCGCCTCCCGGCCGACAGCGTGCTGCGTGACGTCGTGCACGACGCGTTCGCCGACGCCGTGGGCGGACCGCGGATGCCGGAGCGTGGTGCCCCGTACGGCAGTGACCTCCGTCTGTACTCGGCCGCGGGCATACCGACATTGCACTTCGGTCCCGGTGACGTACGGCTGGCACACGGCCCCCGCGAGCAGGTACGGATCAGTGAGATCGTCACCGTGGCCCGCACCCTCGTCCTCGCGGTGTTGCGGACCGTCGGCACCAGGTGATCCGACGGCCCGGCGCAGAACCGGCGCCGGTGGCCGGCCTCGGCCGTCCCGCGGACGTCAGCCCAGGCGCTCGCGCAGGAACTCCAGCGTGCGCTCCCACGCCTTCGTCGCCGACTCCGCGTGGTAGACCCCGGGGTGGCTGTCCTTGAAGAAGGCGTGCTGTGCGGGATGCACGTGGATCTCGGGGGTGATGCCGGACTGGGCCGGGATGATCGCCCGCAGCCCGTCCCCAGGGACTCGGGCCGACACGGTGACGTCCGTCTGCGCGTAGTGCCCCTGGATCTCGGCCTTCAGGCCCGAGAAGTCGGGGAGTTCGCCCCGGATGACGCCGTAGAAGGGGACGGCCGCACCGACCCGGGGGTCGACCGCCCCCCCCTCCCCGACGACCTCCAGGTCCGGCTCCGACTGCAGGATCATGCGGAAACCGGACCGGAGGGTCAGCCCTTCCTGGATGATGCGGTAGGCGGCCAGGTCGGCGGAGGTCGGCAGGGCACGCGGATGCCCGGTCTGCCGGACCAGCACGAGCAGGAACGCGACCCCCGCCGCCGCGGCGTCGACACCCGAAAGGGCTGTGCCGTGGGGTGCTCGTCCGAGTGCGAGGTACGGCACTCCGCCTGCGCCGACGAGGGTGGCGAGGTGCACGGGGTCGACGCCGGCCGGCAGCTCGACCAGGTTGAAGTCGGCGTAGGGGACGCGGATGAGTTCGTCGAAGCAGCCGCCCCAGGCCCCGTTCACCGGAAGGCCGTACTGGGCGTCGCCGTGCCGGAGACAGCGGGCGGTGTGGCCGAGCTCGCACTGCGCGCAGGTGCCGCACGCGATGTGCCAGGCGACGCCGACGACGTCGCCGACCGCGACGTCCGTGCAGTCGGGGCCGACCTCGGCGACCGTGCCCACGCACTCGTGGCCGAGCGGGAACGGGCCGAATCCGAAAGAACGGCGTCTTGTCGTCGATGACATGGTGGTCGAGATCGCACGTCGTCGCCGCGAGCGGGCGCACCAGCGCGTCGGTGCCCTCGACGATGACGGGGGCGTCGACCTCGTCGAAGCGCAGTTGTCCGGGGGCGACGAACATCAGGCTCTTCATGGGGAGTGCTCCTCGGTTGCGTGGGGGGTGGGTCGAGCGGCAGGGCCGTCGGCCCGATGCCCGTTTGCGGTCAGATGGCGCCGGAGTCCGGGCTGCCGGCGGGGAGCGCCTCCAGGAAGAGCGCGTCCGGGGGGCCGGCCAGGGCCTGCGCGAGGGCGGTGCCGATCTCGCGCATCGCGGCGCCTTTCATGTGCGCACCGAGCGCCTGCTGCGAGGCCCACTTCCCGATCGTCACGAACTCACCGGTGGTGCCCGCCTTGCGGTGCAGCGCGTACAGCAGGCAGCCGGGTTCGGCGTGCACGGCGGGTATAGCGGCCTTGAAGGTCTTCTCGACGAGCTCCTCCTGGCCAGGCTTCGCGACGATCGTCGCCACCACCGCAGGTCCGGCCGAGCCGGTCTGGTCAGACCGGCTGGCTGACGAGGACCCGGCGGAGGCTGACCGCCTTGCTCTGGTCGAACGAACGACCTCGACGGCACCTTCCGCCTCGACATGGACGGACGCCCGTCTCGACCTCGCGGTGTCCACGACCGTTCCCGGCCCCGCAGGGGCCGCCACCCGGCCCCCACCGGATACGGCCAGCGCCTGGCCGGACCAGCCAAATCCAGATCGACGCGTGATTCGATCGCGCAAACAACAGATCCGTTCGCGATACTGCCCCATTGTGCGTGGTTCGATCGCATGATTAGCTGTTTACACACAGGGGAGGTGAACGCCGTGGACGACATCGACCGGGCCATCCTGCGGGAGCTGCAGGCGGACGGACGCATTCCGTACGCCGATCTCGGGCCGAAGGTCGGGCTGTCGCCCTCGGCTGCCCGCCAGCGGCTGCAGCGACTGATCGACCACAAGGTGGTCCAGGTCGTCGGGGTCACCGACCCGATGGCCATGGGCGGGCAGACCATGGCCTTGCTCGGCCTGCGCGTGGACAGCGATCCCCGTGCGGTGGCCGACGAGCTCTCACGCCATGACGAGGTGGTCTACGCCGTGCTTACCTCCGGCGCTTTCGATCTGTTCGCCGAGGTCGTGTGCCGTCGTCCGCATGACCTGCTGGACTTCGTCAACGACGTCGTACGCACCGTCGAGGGCGTCGCCGCGGTGGAGAGCTTCCCGTACTTCGGGATCCACACCCACTGCTTCCTGTGGGACGTCGACTGAGGACGCCTGCCTGACCTCACGGACGAGACAACGGCCTCGGTCAGGCACCCCTTCGGCTTCTGACACGCGCCCACCGCTGGTAACGGCAAACCATCCGACCGCCCTACGGGCCCTTCACGCCGCAGGGGCACCCGGGCCACCCGCTACCGCCAGCCGCACCGTGATCACCTGCTGGCCTTCACCCTCCCCTCCCCTCACGAACAGCCGAGGAATCCGGCATGACGTACGACCAGTCCCTCACCGTCGATTTCTTCACCCACCAAGCACTGCCCGCCCCGCGGGTGACAGCCGAGGAAGCGGGCCGGATCGCCGCCGAGCACTTCGGGCTCACGGTCCGCGCCGAGTCGTTGGGCAGTCAGCAGGACGCCAACTTCCTGCTGGCCCACGACGACGGCACCGCCGCGGCCGTCCTGAAGATCGCGAACCCGGCGTTCTCCTCGACCGAGATCGACGCCCAGGACACCGCCGTAGACCTGCTCGCCGACACCCACCCCGGCCTGCGTCTGGCAACGGTCCTGCGCGACGCCGACGGCAACCGTCGCACCGTGCTCCTGCACACCGACGCCGCTCCGGTCACGGCCCGCTTGCTGCGGCACCTGCCCGGTGGGACGCTCTCGGGTCCGCGGCACCTCCCGCCCCGGACCGTCGCTGCCATGGGCCGCATCGCCGGCCAGGTCAGCACCGCCCTGCGCACCTTCGAGCACCCGGGGCTGGAGCGGGTCCTGCAGTGGGACCCCCGGCACGCCGACCGCGTGGTCGCCCGCCTGCTGGACCACCTCCCGGAGGCGGAGCGCCGCCCCGTCCAGGCCGCAGCCGCAGACGCCTGGGCCGCTCTGCTGGAGGTCGCCGACCGGCTCCCGCGCCAGGCCGTACACCTGGACCTGACCGACGACAACCTGGTCCGCTCACCCGACAGCCCCCTCCCGCTGCCCGACGGGATCATCGACTTCGGTGATCTGACCGACACCTGGGCGGTGTGCGAGCTGGCCATCCCTCTGTCGTCGATGCTCCACCACGACGGCATGGAACCGCACCACGTGCTGCCCGCCGTCCACGCGTTCCACGAGGTCCGCCCGCTCTCCGCCGACGAGGCGGCCGCGCTGTGGCCGCTGGTCGTACTCCGCGCCGCCACCCTGGTCGTCAGCGGCCGGCACCAGGCCGCCATCGACGGCGACAACGCCTACGTCAACGCCGCCCTCGACCGCGAGTGGCGCGTCTTCGAGCAGGCCACCGCCATACCGACCGCGGTCATGACCCACCTGATCACCGAGAGCCTCGGCCTGACCCGGGCCGCCCGGACCGCCGCCCCCACACCGGCCGAGCGGCCCCTGGTGGCCGGCCTGGACCCCGCCGGGATCGCCGTACTCGACCTCTCCGTCGAGGCCGACGCCATGGACCACGGCACCTGGCTGGAGGAATCAGCCGACGACCGCCTCGCGGCGGCCCTCCTCGCCCAGAACGCCGTCGCCGCGGCCGCCACCCGCCACGGCCGGACACGGCTCACCGCGGCCCCGGCCCTGTCCGCCGTCTCACCCGCCACCATCGCCACCGGCATCGACCTGTGGCCGGCCGGGCCCACGGTCCTGCAGGCGCCTAACGCCGGCGAGGTGCTCGCGACGGCGCCCGGCCACATCGCCGTCACGTGCGGCGCCCACATACTGCACCTGTCCTTCCCCGACACCGTCCGGCCCGACCTGCCCGCCGCCACCCCCGTCCGCGCGGGCGAGCCCCTGGCCTCCCTGCCGGCGGGCGCCCGCGTCCACATCTCGCTCCAGCAGCCCGACGCGCCCACCGTCCCGCCCCTCGTGCGACCCGAGTACGCCGCCGGCTGGCTCGCCCTCACGACCGACGCCGCCCCGCTGCTCGGCCTGCCGACCGCCGAGACCACCTCGCAGCCGCATCTGCTCGAGCGGCGGGCTGCCACCTTCGCCACCGTCCAGGAGCACTACTACGACCATCCGCCCCGCATCGAACGCGGCTGGCGCCACCACATGGTCTCCGCCGAGGGCCGCTCCTACCTCGACATGGTCAACAACGTCACTTCCCTCGGCCACGCCCACCCCCGCGTCGAACAAGCGGTCTCGCGGCAGTTGCGCAGACTCAACACCAACTCCCGCTTCCACTACTCGGCCGTCGTTGAGTTCACCGAACGCCTCGCCTCCCTGCTGCCCGACCCCCTCGACACCGTGTTCCTCGTCAACTCCGGCTCCGAGGCCGTCGACCTGGCGATCCGGCTCGCCATCGGCGCTACCGGACAGCACGACGTCGTCGCCCTGCGAGAGGCCTACCACGGCTGGACCTACGCCTCCGACGCCGTCTCCACCTCCCTCCAGGACAACCCCAACGCCCTCACCAGCCGCCCGAGCTGGGTCCACACCGTCGACTCGCCCAACTCCTACCGCGGCCTGCACCGAGGCAAGCAGGCGGCCCAGTACGCCCCCGAGGCCGTCCGGATCATCGACAACCTCGCCGCCTCCGGCCGCCCGGCCGGAGCCTTCCTCAGCGAGTCCTACTACGGCAACGCCGGCGGCGTCGCCCTCCCCGACGGCTACCTCGCCCAGGTGTACGCGGCGGTGCGCCGGCACGGCGGACTCGCCATCGCCGACGAGATCCAGGTCGGCTACGGCCGCCTGGGCACCTGGTTCTGGGGCTTCGAGCAGCAGCAGGCCGTGCCCGACATCGTCTGCGCCGCCAAGGCCATGGGCAACGGCCACCCCCTCGGAGCCGTCATCACCACGCGGGCCATCGCCGACCGCTACCGCGACCAGGGCTACTTCTTCTCCTCCACCGGCGGCAGCCCTGTCTCCAGCATCGTCGGCCTCACCGTCCTCGACACCCTCCGGGACGAAGACCTTCAGGGCAACGCCGTCCGCACGGGCGCCCGCCTCAAAGCCGGACTCCAGGACCTCGCCGAACGCCACCCCATCATCGGCGCCGTCCACGGCTCCGGCCTCTACCTCGGCCTCGAACTCGTCCGCGACCACACCACCCTGGAACCCGCCACCGAGGAAACCACCGAACTCTGCGATCGCATGCTCGACCTCGGCGTCATCGTCCAGCCCACCGGAGACCACCTCAACATCCTCAAGATCAAGCCCCCGCTGTGCATCGACCCCGCAGCAGTCGACTTCTTCACCGACACCCTCGACCGCGCCCTCACCGAACTCGGACACCACAAGATCGGTGAGCACACCCACTGAGCGACGCAGAGGTCCTGTTGCGGGCCGGCGCCTCGGCACGGGCCCGCGGCCGGGTCGGCGGGCGCCGGCCGAAGCTCACCGAGGATCAGGCCGCGCTCGCCCGGCGGCTCCACGACGAGCGGGAGAAGACGGTCCAGCAGATCGCCGACTTGTTCGGCGTACCGCGGTCGACGGGTACGGACACCTCGACAAGACCAGGACCGTCCGTCGCCGGCATTCAACCAGGCACGTCAGTGCGGGCGTCCTGCGCGCGTCTCCCGCGGTCAGGCCCGGCCCTGGGCCCGGGCCGCCCGGGGCGCGGTGGCGAGATTCCGCAGCGCGACGGTCGCCGCCTCGACAACCTCCGCCGGCACTCCCTCGAAGAGCGCCTCGTGCTCGGCCGAGGTGGCGAGGAGCGCGCGCTCGGCGAGCGCGACGCCGTCCGGCGTCAGCTTGAGCCAGGTGCTCCGGGCGTCGGCCGGGTCGTCCTCCCGCTCGACGACGCCGCGGGCGACGAGGCGGTGGGTGACGTTGGTGGTGCACCGGGGATCTGACGCGCTGCCCGTCAAGGCCCCGTCAAAGTGGGGCCCTCGGGCGCGACGAACGCGCAAGGGACGGCCGGTCGCGGCCGGGAACGGCCACACCCTGAGACACACCCTGAGGGCACCGCCGCGCCGCACCCGCCGGTGAGGAACCGCCGGACGCCGGCGAACGGCACCGGCTCACCACCGTCACCGGGCTGGCCGCCCTGTCCCTGGACGCGATGGCGTCGGTGGCGTACGGCCCGAGGCGATCGTCCTGGTCCTGGCCACCGCCGGTGCCCACGGCCTCGGGTTCACCCTCCCGGTGACGCTGGCAATCGCAGGATCACTGGCGGTGTTGGTCGCCTCGTACCGGCAGGTGATCGCGGCCTTCCCGGACGGCGGCGGGTCGTACGCCGTCGCCAGGACGCACCTGGGGGCGCGGACGAGTCTGGTGGCCGCCACCTCACCGGTCCTTGACTACGTCCTGAACGTCTGCGTGGCCGTCACGGCCGGTGTGGCCGCGCTGACCTCGGCCTTTCCCGCGCTGCACGACGACCGGCTGGGGCTGTGCCTGGCGGTGCTGATGCTGATCACTGCGGTCACCGTCTGCTACCCGGACCCGAGGACCGTGCCCAGATACACGCCCTGGAGGGCGCCTGGGCCGCCTGGGACCCCGGTGTGCCCCTGGTCCTGCTGGCCTCCGAGCGCCGGACCCTGGGCCGACCCCCATCGCCGCGTACGTGCGTGCGGTCGTGGCGTCGGAGCCGGCCACCCGGGTCACCGTCCTGATCCCCGAGACCGAGCCGGAGCGGCTGTGGCAGCGGCTGCTGCAGAACCAGCGGGGAGCGGTCGTCGCCCACGCGGTACGGCGTGAGACCGACGCGGTCATCTGCCGGCTCCGCTTCCGGCTGCTGCGGTGACGCCCCGCACGACGGCACGCATGACGTCCCGCACGATGTCCCGCACCGTCACGGGCAGCGTGTCCCCCGGCGCCGGCCAGGTGCCGTAAGAGTCCCGTCAAGGGCGCGGTCGTCGCCGTATGAGAGCCGTCAAGGCCGTTCGTATCCGGCCGTACAGGCGCTTTCCTCTAACCGTCCGTACTTCTTTCGCACCTCACTCAGGGAGTTCGCGATGGCCGATCTGGCCTTCGTCCTCACCACGCTCGCGGTGTTCGCGCTGGTGGCCCTCGTCGCCAAGGGGGTGACGAAGCTGTGACCGCCGAGAACATCGTCGGCCTGGTCGTGGCCGTCGCCCTGCTGGGCTATCTCGTCCTCGCCCTGCTCTTCCCGGAGAGGTTCTGAGATGGGTCCCGTCCTCGCCGGCGTGCTTCAGCTGCTGGCCCTCATAGCGGCCCTGGCGCTCGCCTACGTCCCGCTCGGCACCTACATGGCCAGGGTCTACTCCTCCGACCGGCACTGGCGGGTCGAGAAGTGGATCTACCAGGGCATCGGCGCCGACCCGGACACCGAGATGCGCTGGCCGGCGTATCTGCGCGGGGTGCTGGCCTTCTCGGCTGTCAGCGTCGTCTTCCTCTATCTGCTGCAGCGGCTCCAGGGCGTCCTGCCCGGATCGCTGGGCTTCAAGGCCATCGACCCCGACCAGGCGTTCAACACCGCCGCGTCGTTCGTGACGAACACCAACTGGCAGTCGTACTACGGCGAGCAGGCCATGGGGCACGTCGTGCAGACGGCCGGGCTGGCCGTGCAGAACTTCGTCTCGGCGGCCGTCGGTATCGCGGTGGCGGTCGCGCTGGTACGCGGGTTCGCCCGCTCGCGCACCGGTGAACTGGGCAACTTCTGGACCGACATGGTGCGTGGTGTCACCCGCATCCTGCTGCCGGGTGCCGTCGTCGCGGCGATCGTGCTGGTGGCGTGTGGCGCGATCCAGAACTTCTCCGGCATCCACGAGGTCGGGCAGTTCATGGGTGGGCAGCAGCAGTGGAACGGCGGGGCGGTGGCCTCCCAGGAGGCCATCAAGGAGCTGGGGACCAACGGCGGCGGCTACTTCAACGCCAACTCCGCGCACCCCTTCGAGAACCCCACCCCGTTCACCAACCTCTTCGAGATCTTCCTGCTGCTGGTGATCCCGTTCGCGCTGACTCGCACCTTCGGTGTCATGGTCGGCTCGGTCAAACAGGGGTACGCGATCCTCGCGACGATGGCGACGATCTGGGTCGGCTTCGTCGCCCTGATGATGTGGACCGAGTTCGCCCATCACGGCCCGGCGCTCCAGCTCGCCGGTGGGGCGATGGAGGGCAAGGAGGTCCGCTTCGGCGTCGGTTCGTCGTCGATCTTCGCGGTGTCGACCACGCTGACCTCGACCGGCGCCGTGGACTCCTTCCACTCCTCCTTCACCGGCCTGGGCGGCGGCATCGCCCTGCTGGGCATGATGCTGGGCGAGATCGCCCCCGGCGGCACCGGCTCCGGCCTCTACGGCATGCTGATCATGGCGGTCATCGCGGTGTTCATCGCCGGACTGATGGTCGGCCGCACCCCCGAGTACCTGGGCAAGAAGATCGGCACCCGCGAGATCAAGCTCGCCGCCTGCTACATCCTCGTCACCCCGGCCCTGGTGCTCGTCTTCACCGCCGCGGCGATGGCCCTGCCCACCCCGCCGCACTCGATGACGAACTCCGGCGCGCACGGCTTCTCCGAGATCCTGTACGCCTACACGTCCGGCGCCAACAACAACGGTTCGGCCTTCGCCGGTCTGAACGCGGACACGCAGTGGTTCAACACCACGATCGGGCTGGCGATGGTCCTGGGCCGCTTCGTGCCCATGATCTTCGTGCTGGCGCTGGCCGGCTCGCTCGCCGGGCAGCGCCCGGTCCCGGTGACCGCGGGCACCCTGCGCACCGAGAAACCGCTGTTCACCGGCCTGCTGGTGGGCGCCATCCTGATCATCACGGGTCTGACGTACTTCCCGGCGCTCGCGCTGGGCCCGCTTGCCGAGGGGCTGGCGACATGACCACCGACACGACCGAGCAAGGGACCTCGATGTCCACAGCCATCCCGACCCGGGCGCCGCACAGCGACGTACCGTCCGGGCACAAGCCCGCCGAAGACCGTGTGGGCGCGGGCCTCTTCGATCCCCAGCAGCTTCTGCGGTCCCTGCCGGACGCCTTCCGCAAGCTCGACCCGCGGGTGATGGTGAAGTCGCCCGTGATGTTCGTGGTGTGGATCGGCTCCGTCCTGACGACGGTGTTCTCCTTCAAGGACCCCGGTGACTGGTTCGGCTGGACCATCAGCGCCTGGCTCTGGCTGACGGTCGTCTTCGCCAATCTGGCGGAGGCGGTGGCGGAGGGCCGCGGCAAGGCCCAGGCCGACACCCTGCGCAAGGCCAAGACCGACACGGTCGCCCGGCGCCTGGCCGGGGACGCCGAGGAGCGGGTTCCGGGCACCGACCTGAAGATCGGTGACCTCGTCGTCTGCGAGGCCGGGGACGTCATCCCCGGCGACGGTGACGTCGTCGAAGGCGTCGCCTCGGTCGACGAGTCGGCGATCACGGGTGAGTCGGCGCCGGTGATCCGGGAGTCCGGCGGTGACCGGTCGGCCGTCACCGGCGGGACGAAGGTGCTCTCCGACCGGATCGTCATCAAGATCACGACGAAGCCGGGCGAGACCTTCATCGACCGGATGATCAACCTGGTCGAGGGCGCGGCCCGGCAGAAGACGCCCAACGAGATCGCTCTGAACATCCTGCTCGCCTCGCTGACGATCGTGTTCCTGCTCGCCTGCGCCACCCTGCCGCCGTTCGCCGACTACGCAGGCACCCACCTGACGATGGTCGTGCTGGTGGCCCTGCTGGTCTGTCTGATCCCGACGACGATCGGCGCGCTGCTGTCGGCGATCGGCATCGCGGGCATGGACCGGCTCGTCCAGCGCAACGTACTGGCGATGTCGGGGCGGGCGGTCGAGGCGGCGGGCGATGTGTCCACACTGCTCCTGGACAAGACCGGCACCATCACGCTCGGCAACCGGCAGGCGTCCGAGTTCGTCCCGGTGAGCGGGACGACGGAGGCCGAGGTGGCCGACGCCGCCCAGCTGTCGTCGCTGGCCGACGAGACCCCCGAGGGACGCTCCATCGTCGTCCTCGCGAAGGAGAAGTACGGCCTGCGCGAACGTCACCAGGGAGAACTCGCCGGAGCCGAGTGGATCGCCTTCACCGCCCAGACCCGGATGTCCGGCGTGGACGTCGACGGGCGGAGGATCCGCAAGGGCGCCGCGGGATCGGTCGTCGCGTGGGTGAAGGAACAGGGCGGTGAAGTCGCCCGGGACGCAGCGGAGTTGACGGACCGTATCGCCGAGGCGGGGGGCACCCCGCTGCTCGTCGCGATCGAGGACGCCGGCGGCGCCCGCGTCCTGGGCGTCATCCACCTCAAGGACGTCGTCAAGGAGGGCATGCGGGAGCGGTTCGACGAACTGCGCCGCATGGGCATCAAGACGATCATGATCACCGGTGACAACCCGCTGACGGCCAGGGCGATCGCCGAGGAGGCCGGCGTCGACGACTTCCTCGCCGAGGCCACCCCCGAGGACAAGATGGCCCTCATCAAGCGGGAGCAGGCGGGCGGCAAGCTCGTCGCGATGACCGGTGACGGCACCAACGACGCGCCCGCGCTGGCCCAGGCGGACGTCGGCGTGGCGATGAACACGGGCACGTCGGCCGCCAAGGAGGCCGGCAACATGGTCGACCTCGACTCCAACCCGACCAAGCTCATCGAGATCGTCGAGATCGGCAAGCAACTCCTCATCACCCGGGGCGCCCTGACGACCTTCTCGATCGCCAACGACGTCGCCAAGTACTTCGCGATCATCCCCGCGCTGTTCGCGGCCGTCTACCCGGGCCTCGACAAGCTCAACATCATGGGCCTGGCCTCGCCCGACTCCGCGATCCTCTCCGCCGTCGTCTTCAACGCGCTGATCATCATCGCCCTGGTGCCGCTGTCCCTGAAGGGCGTGCAGTACCGGCCGGTGAGCGCCGACAGGATGCTGCGGCGCAACCTCACGATCTACGGCATCGGCGGCCTGATCGCGCCGTTCATCGGCATCAAGCTCATCGACCTGCTCCTCTCCCTCATCCCCGGAATCGGGTAAGCGGCCATGAACAACTCGGTAACCAACACCGTCCGGTTGCTCGGGGCGGGCCTGCGCGCCCTCCTCGTGCTGACCCTGGTGACCGGCGTCATCTACCCGCTGGTCGTCACCGGCATCGCCCAAGGGCTGTTCAGCGACCGGGCGAACGGGTCCGAGATCAAGGCGGACGGCAGGGTCGTCGGCTCCTCGCTCATCGGGCAGGCGTACAACTTGCCGCTGAAGCAGGGCCAGGAGACACCCGAGCCGGACCTGAAGTGGTTCCAGGGCCGCCCGCGGAACGGCCTCGGCACCAACAGCGTCAACACCCGGTACAAGCTGATCCTGTCCGGCGCCACCAACCGGGCCGCCGACAACAAGGACCTGATCGACTGGGTGACCGCCGCCAAGGCCGCCGTGATCAAGGACAACTCGACCGCCGACTACAGGGTCTCGCCGTCCGAGGTCCCCGCCGACGCCGTCACCTCCTCCGGCTCCGGACTGGACCCGGACATCTCCCCGCAGTACGCGCGGCTCCAGGTCCACCGGGTCGCCGAGAGGAACGGCCTCCCCGTCGCCCAGGTGGAGAAGCTGCTCGACGAGCACACCGAGGGCCGCATCCTCGGCTTCGTCGGCGAGCCCCGCGTCAACGTCCTCGAACTCAACATCGCGCTCAAGAACCTCGTGGCGAAGAGCTGAGGGCGTGATCCGACCGACAGGGGAGTCGGCGCCCGGCAGCGGTCCGGACCGCCGACTCCCCCCCGTCACGCAGCCGGTACGGCCCGACGTACGACACGAAAGGCGCACGCCCATGACAAGGGTGCTGGTGGTGGAGGACGACCCGCAGCTCGTACGGGCCCTCATCATCAATCTCCAGGCACGCCGGTACGGGGTGGACGCGGCCCCCGACGGCGCCACCGCGCTCCGGCTCGCGGCCGCCCGCCAGCCCGACGTCGTGATGCTCGACCTCGGGCTGCCCGACATGGACGGCGTCGAGGTCATCAGGGGGCTGCGCGGCTGGACCCGGGTCCCGATCCTGGTGCTGTCCGCCCGGCAGGCGTCCGACGAGAAGGTCGCCGCGCTCGACGCGGGCGCCGACGACTACGTCACCAAGCCGTTCAGCATGGACGAGCTGCTGGCCCGGCTGCGGGCCGCGGTCCGGCGCACCGAGGAGACCCCGCCCGCGTCCGGGGCGACCCTGGTGGAGACGGCCGACTTCACCATCGACCTGCTGGCCAAGAAGGCCGTACGCCAGGGCCGTGACGTCCGCCTCACCCCGACCGAGTGGCACCTGCTGGAGATCCTGGTCACCAACCCCGGCCGGCTGATCACCCAGAAGCAGCTGCTCCAGGACGTCTGGGGCGTCTCCCAGAGCACCAAGACCAACTACCTGCGCGTCTACATGGCCCAGCTGCGGCGGAAGCTGGAGGCGGACCCCTCCCACCCCCGCCGCCTCATCACCGAGCCCGGTATGGGCTATCGCTTCGAAGCGTGAACTTCGCAGCATGAACGAAGGGCGTACATGGCACGCGGCAAGCTCCGGATCTACCTCGGCGCGGCACCCGGCGTCGGCAAGACCTACGCCATGCTCTCCGAGGCGCACCGCCGGGTGGAGCGGGGCACCGACTGCGTGGTCGCCTTCGTCGAGCACCACCACCGGCCGCGCACCGAGGTGATGCTGCACGGCCTGGACCACCTCCCGCGCAGGGAACTGGCCTACCGGGGCGGCATCTTCACCGAGATGGACGTGGACGCGGTCCTCGCCCGCCACCCGCAGGTCGCCCTGGTGGACGAACTCGCACACACCAACGTCCCCGGCTCGCGCAACGCCAAGCGCTGGCAGGACGTGGAGGAACTGCTGGCCGCCGGCATCGACGTCATCACCACGGTGAACATCCAGCACCTGGAGTCCCTCGGCGACGTCGTCGAGTCGATCACCGGCGTACGCCAACGGGAGACGGTGCCGGACGAGGTCGTACGGCGGGCCGACCAGATCGACCTGGTCGACATGTCCCCCGAGGCGCTGCGCCGCCGGATGGCGCACGGCAACATCTACGGACCGGACAAGGTCGACGCGGCCCTGTCCAACTACTTCCGGCCCGGCAACCTCACCGCGCTGCGGGAGCTGGCGCTGCTGTGGGTCGCCGACCGAGTGGACGCCCGGCTGACCGAGTACCGCAGCGCGCACAGCGTCTCCGCCATCTGGGGTTCGCGCGAGCGGATCGTCGTCGGGCTCACCGGCGGCCCCGAGGGCCGTACGCTCATCCGCCGCGCCGCGCGGCTGGCGGAGAAGGGGGCCGGCGGCGAGGTCCTCGCCGTGTACATCTCCCGCAGCGACGGCCTCACGGGTGCCTCCCCGAAGGAACTGGCCGTCCAGCGCACCCTCGTGGAGGACCTCGGCGGCAGCTTCCACCACGTCGTCGGCGACGACATACCGTCCGCGCTCCTGGACTTCTCACGCGGGGTGAACGCCACCCAGATCGTGCTGGGCGTCTCCCGCCGCAGGACCTGGCAGTACGTCTACGGGCCCGGCGTCGGTGCCACCGTGGCCCGCGAGTCCGGCCCCGACCTCGACGTCCACCTCATCACGCACGACGAGGCGGGCAAGGGCCGCGGACTCCCGGCCGCCCGCGGGGCACGGCTCGGCCGCTCCCGGCTCGTCCAGGGCTGGCTCGTCGGGCTCGGCGGCCCGGTGCTGCTGACGTGGCTGCTGAGCAGTGTCTCCCCGGACGTGGGCCTCGCCAACGACATGCTCCTGTATCTGACCCTGACCGTGGCGGCGGCCCTGCTCGGCGGGCTGTTCCCGGCCCTGGCCTCGGCGGCGGCCGGTTCCCTGCTTCTGAACTGGTACTTCACCCCGCCCGTGCACACCTTCACCATCGCCGACCCGAAGAACATCGTGGCGATCGCGATCTTCGTCGGGGTCGCGCTGTCGGTGGCGTCGGTCGTCGACCTCGCGGCCCGGCGCACCCACCAGGCGGCCCGGCTGCGCGCCGAGTCGGAGATCCTCTCCTTCCTCGCCGGGAACGTCCTGCGCGGCGAGACCAGCCTGGAGGCGCTGCTGGAGCGGGTCCGCGAGACCTTCGGCATGGAGTCGGCTGCCCTTCTGGAGCGCGAGAGCGACGTGGCGCCCTGGACCTGCGCCGGCAGCGTCGGGCCGCGCCCCTGCGCCACCCCCGACGACGCGGACGTCGACGTGTCGGTGGGCGACCACACGGCACTGGCCCTTTCGGGCCGTGTCCTGCCGGCCGAGGACCGACGGGTGCTCGCCGCCTTCGCCGCGCAGGCCGTCGTGGTCCTGGACCGCCTGCGCCTTCAGCGGGAGGCGGCGCAGGCCAAGGAACTCGCCGAGGGCAACCGCATCCGCACCGCCCTGCTCGCCGCCGTCAGCCACGACCTGCGCACCCCGCTGGCCGGAATCAAGGCGGCCGTCACCTCCCTGCGCTCGGACGACGTCGCATGGTCCGACGAGGACCGGGCGGAGCTGCTGGCCGCCATCGAGGAGGGCGCCGACCGCCTCGACCTGCTCGTCGGCAACCTCCTGGACATGTCCCGCCTCCAGACGGGGACCGTCACGCCGATCATCCGCGAGACCGACCTCGACGAGGTGATCCCGATGGCGCTCGGCGGAGTCCCCGAGGACAGCGTCGACCTGGACGTCCCGGAGACCCTGCCCATGGTCGCCGTCGACCGGGGACTGCTGGAGCGGTCCGTGGCCAACGTCGTCGAGAACGCCGTCACGTACAGCCCACCGGGCGAGCCGGTCCTGGTCTTCGCGAGCGTGCTCGCCGACCGGGTCGAGGTGCGGGTCGTGGACCGCGGCCCGGGCGTCCCCGACGAGGCCAAGGAGCGCATCTTCGAGCCCTTCCAGCGCTACGGCGACTCCCCGCGCGGCACCGGAGTCGGCCTCGGCCTCGCGGTCGCCCGCGGCTTCGCCGAGGCCATCGGCGGCACCCTGCGCGCCGAGGACACCCCCGGCGGCGGCCTCACCATGGTGCTCAGCCTGCCCATGGCGGCCGGCCACCCGCCCCCGCCGGAACGGGATCCGTCCGCGACGGTCACCTCGTAGGGGCCGAGCGGCGTCCTCGCCGCTGCGGGCGAACCCTCAGGCGCCCGCGCCTGCCGTGCGGGCGAGCTGGGCCACGTGGGACAGGGTCGGCCTGTCGATGATCGTGAGGAGGTTCGCCATGAAGGCCTCCTCTCCGCCCTGGGCGAGCAGATCACGGCTGACTCCGGCGAGCATGGAGAGCAGCGCCAGGGAGTCCCCGCCCAGCCGGTGGAAGTCGGCCTGCTCGTCCAGTCGCTCCGGGGGGATGGCGAGGACCCGGGACCAGACCTCGGCCACCGCCCGGGTGACCGGGTCGGAGACCGCGGCTTCCGTGCCCGCCGTCGGGCCGCCGTCGGCGGCGAACGGATCGGGCAGCGCACGGGCGTCCACCTTGCCGCTGACGGTGTAGGCCAGTTCCGCGACGGTGACGAACGCCGCCGGGACCATGTAGGGCGGCAGCAGCCCCGCCGTGTGCTCCTCCAACTCCTCGGGGGTGACCGGCGCCCTGGGAACGACGTACGCGCAGAGCGTCTTGCCCGTACCACCGGGCCGGGTCCTGGCCACCACCACGGCGCGCTGCACCGAGGGATGGCGCTCCAGCGCCTGCGCCACCTCGGCGGGCTCGACCCGGTTGCCGCGCACCTTGACCTGGTCGTCGTTGCGGCCGACGTACGCGAGCTTCCCCGAGGGCAGGACGGTGGCGAGGTCCCCGGTCCGGTACACCCGGGTGCCGTCGGCCAGCCGGACGAACCGCTCGGCGTCCAGGTCGGGGCGGCCCAGGTAGCCGCGCGCCAGCTGCACACCCCCCAGGTACATCTCCCCCGTCTCCCCGGGCGCGACGAAGCGGTGCCGCTCGTCCAGCAGGTACACCGCGGAGTTGTAGCCGGGGAGTCCGATGGGCACCGCGTGCGCGCCGCCGTCGCTCGCCTCGTCGAAGACGTGCGCGGTGCAGCCGACGGTGACCTCGGTGGGGCCGTACTGGTTGATGATCCGGCACGTCTCCCCGAACATCCGCTGCGCCCGGGCGGCGACCTCCACCCTCAGCTGCTCGCCGGTGATGATCACACCGGTGTAGCCGGTGGGCCGGAGGTCCAGTTGGCCGATCAGATCGAGGTGGGAGGGAGTGAGGTTGAGCATGGTGGCGCCGGATCGTTCCAGCAGCCGGCGCAGGGTCATGTGGTTGATGTGGCCGGGCACCAGCACGATCGCCCCGCCCACCATGCCCGGCCCGAAGACCGAGGTCATGGAGACGTCGAAGGACAGCGAGGTCATCAGGGAGAGCCGGGTCCGCGGGCCGATCCGGAACATGTCCAGCGCCCAGTGCAGGTAGTTCAGCAGGTTCCCGTGCTCGATCAGCACGCCCTTGGGCCGGCCGGTCGAGCCGGAGGTGTAGATCACGTAGGCCAGATCGTCCGGACGCGGCCGGACATCGGCGAACTCGGCCTGGCCGGGCTTGGCTCGTGACAGGTCGTCGAGCGGCAGCGGTGCGCAGCCGGCCGGGAAGAGGTCCCGTCCCTCATAGCCCTGCTGCACCAGGCAGTGGCGCACGCCCGCATCGGCCAGGACGTCGGCGAGCCGGTGATCCGGGTGCAGCGGGTCCAGGGGGAGGAAGGCGGCCCCGGCCCGGAGCACCCCCCAGATACCGGCGATGGCCGCCACCGTCCGGTCGGCGAGCAGCCCCACGACGGAGCCCCGGCCCACGCCGAGGCTGCGCAGTTCGTGGGCGACGGCGTCGGCACGGCGGCTGATCTCGCGGTAGGTGACGTCGCCCTCGGGGCCGGTGAGCGCCACCTGGTCCGGCACCCGCCGCACCTGCGCGCGGATCAGCTCCATCAGGCTCTCCCCCCGCACCGCGCGTGCGGTCGAATTGCCGTCCCAGCGGCGGTTACGGGACGGCGACAGCGCCTCCTCCACCGTGTCGAGCAGCGCCTCCGCGCGTTCCGCCACGCCGGGCCCGTCCAGCCAGGACACCGTGACCTCGGTGCGGTCGCCGGAGTCCATGAGGTCGACGGCCGGAGGAGCGCCGGGTCCGGTGCCGCCCAGGGTGTACATCGCGGTGGCCCGGAAGCCGTCGGTGGAGAAGTCGGCCAGGTCGAAGGTGCCCAGGTGGGTGACGAAGGCCAGCCCCGAGTAGCGGTCCGAGCGGGCGGCCGCACGGGCGACCGCCTTCGAGAGCAGCCGGATGGCCGCCCTCGGTACGCGCATCATGTTCGGCTCGGTGCGCAGAGCGACCTCCTGGCCCTCGGCCAGCGCCGCGAGCAGCTTCCGGTGGACCTGCTCCCAGTCCTCGCCACCTTCGACGTCGATGACCAGCGCCTGCGAGAGCCACGCCGTGGACCGGAGGTCCGGGTCGTGACGGCGCAGGTCCACCGGGACGAAGAAGCTGCCTCTCCCCTCGGGCCCGTACGCGGCCGCGAGCGCGGCGGCGACCTTGGCGGTGGCGGCCGGGTGGGTGCCGTCGACGGACCGGTTGCGCCACATCACCTTCCGGCCGCCCCCGGGCAGGCGGCCCAGCGGGGACGGCCACGCGAGGGCGCCCGCGCCGCTCGGGATCGGGGGCAGTCCCTGCGGGTACAGCGCCTCGAGGAACTCCGTGCTGTTGAGGGTCGACGACGCGCCCACGGGCTCCTGTCCGCGCAGGACGCGGAAGACGTCTGCGGCCCACAGGGCCAGGCCCCGGGCGTCGGTCACCTCGTGTCGGCCCCGGAGGACGACGGAGGCCGGGGCGCCGGGGTACAGCAGCACCTCCAAGGGTGTGCCGGGACGGCTGCCGCGGGTGTGGAGGGCCTGGCAGTCCAGGCGCCGGCGGTCCAGGGGACGGTCCATGACCCGCACGGCCGGGCTGACCCCGCTGTCCACCCACAGCTTGCCCCGCCGGACCAGCCGGGTGCCGGGCGACGCCTCCGAGGCGAGACCGACGGCCCTGGTGACGTCAGCCGGCGAGAGGTCACCCACGCCCTCGATCACGTACTGGATGTCCTGCGGCAGGGGCAGCCCCAGGTAGGTCCACTCGGCGGGAGTGATGGCACGGCGATATCTGTGGCCGACAGCTGTGTTCTTCATTCGATCTCCAGGCGGGCGTACGCATGCCACACCGGCAAGCGGTCCCATCGTGCGGGGCCGCTTGCTAGGGAAATCTCCAGCACCGCCCGAAACGGGTCAAGAAGTGGTATGGCGCCGACCATGAACCGGTATGGATCAGTCTGCTGCTCCTTTCCGTGCCGGGCTCGGACGCGCATCCGCTACCGTGCTCACGTCCGAAGCGCACGCGTGGCACACCGGTACACGGAGGGAACCGTGGGCAACACGACGCCAGGCGACGAGTCCACCAGCTTGCGCACCGCGCTGCTGGACACGGGGACATGGCCCGCGTTCGCTCGACTGGTCGAGGCGCACAACGGCGTGTGGGGCGGCTGCTGGTGCATGGGCTTCCACGTCAGGCTCGGCCAGGGGCGCACCTCCCAGCAGAACCGTGCCGAGAAGGAACAACGCGTGCGTGACGGTCACGCGCACGCCGCGCTCGTCTTCGCCGACGACGACTGCGTGGGCTGGTGCCAGTTCGGCACGCCTGCCGAACTGCCGGAGATCAAGAGCAGGCGGAAGTACGAGAAGGAACTGGTGACACCGCCGGACTGGCGCATCACCTGCTTCTTCACCGGAAAGGGGTGGCGCGGGCGCGGGGTCGCCCACGCCGCGCTCGGCGCCGCGCTGGCCGGCATCGCCCACCACGGCGGCGGCACCGTGGAGGGCTATCCCGAGGAGACCGATGACCGCTCGGTGTCGGGCTCCTTCCTGCACACCGGGCCGATGGCCGTCTTCGAGAACCACGGCTTCTCCCGCATCCGGCCGATCTCGCCCCACCGCTGGGTCGTCGCCCGCGACGTCGACCCGCAACAGCAGTCCGATGACAGCCGATCAGTGACACCTGATCAGTGACAGTTGATCAGTGATGACTGAGAGTGGGGAAGGTGGCGGGGCTCTGGTCGAGTACGGCGGTGTAGCGGCCCGCCGCGCGGCGTCGGGTGGTCACGTCGACCGTCCGGGCCGTCAGCTTCAGGCACCAGGTCTCGGTGTCCTCGGCGCCGTGCAGGGCGTGCAGGACGCATGCCGCCCCGATGAGGGGATGGCCGGCGAAGTCGAGCTCCTCGGCGAGGTCGAAGACGCGCGCTCGCCAGCTGCGCACACCGGTGCGCTCCGGCGCCAGGAACACCGACTCGAAGTGGCGCATCTCCTGGGTGATGCGGACCATCTGCGCCCCGCTGAGCCGCCGCCGCCCGGTTCGGATTGGCCCCGCGGTGACACACGTGAACGTGCGGACTCTTGACCGCGCGGAAGTGGAACGCTGGAAGCAGACCTTCGCCCTGTACTTCGGCGGGGTCAAGGGCGATCCCACTCCCGGCCGGCTCGGCCTGCGCCCCGGCGCCTGACGGTACGGATCGCCCGCCCCGCGCGGAGCGTGGTCTCACGGGGTCCGGGAGCCGCTGATCAGGCTGATGCGGCCGGTGCCGGGAAGGGCGGGGTCGAAGGCGGGCGGTACCGGTCGGCCGTAGGTGCGGGCGAGGTCGGCCGCCTCGTGGCTGACGGTGCTCCAGCCGTGCCGGGCCAGCCGGAGGACCGGGTCCTCGGTGCTTTCGTTGCGCCACAGTGAGGCGAGCGTGTGCATGACGTCGTCATCGGTGGCGTCGGCCAGTGCGGCACGGGCCTGTTCGGTCTGGAACATCGCCAGGCTGCCGTACTCGACGGCGAACCGGCTGGACGGGGCGCTGAGGGTGCCGATGCGGGTGAGCAGGTCCTCGCCCTCCTGCTCGGTCAGGTAGACCATGAGGCCCTCCACCAGCCACGCCGTCGGGAGGAGGGGGTCGAAGCCCTGGGCGCGCAGTGCGCCCGGCCAGTCCTCACGCAGGTCGGCGACGACCGCGGTCCGTACGCAGCCGGGGGTCGGAACGCGGCCGGTGATGATCCGGTCCTTGAAGGAGAGGACGTCGGACCGGTCGATCTCGAACAGCCGGACGGGGGCGGGCCAGCTCAGGCGGAACGCCCTGGCGTCCAGACCGGCCGCGAGGACGACGACCTGCCGGCAGCCGGAGTCGACCGCATCCCGCAGAAAGTCGTCGAAGTAGCGGGTGCGCAGGGCGAAGTAGTCGCCCATGGCCAGCCTCAGGAGTTCGCCCCGGGAACTCGACCACGCCGCCAGCTGGGCGCCCGCCGCCGCGACGGTCTGCAGCGCTATCTGGTCGTCGAACAGCCGGTCGGGGCGGATGGTCTCCAGGGCGCGCGCCGAGGCCACCGCCAGTGCCGTGGAGCCCACGGCCGTCAGCAGCCCGCCGCCGTCGGCGGTGCGCGTGTCCTGCTCCTGTCCGGTGGTACGGGGGGTGCCGTCCGTCTGCGGCGTCCGCGCCCCGTGCGTCGGACGCGCCTGGCGGTGGAAGGGCACGCCGCGCCGCCAGATCCGCCGGATGGCGCGGGTGGCGGTGATGTCCTGCGTGGGGTCGCCCTCGACGAGGATCAGGTCGGCTCGCAGGCCGGGGGCGATCCGGCCGCGGTCGTGCAGCCCGAAGTGGACGGCGGGAGCCGCCGTGGCGGCGGTGAGCGCCTCGGTCGGGGTGAGGCCCGCCGCCACCAGCAGTTCGAGCTCGCGGTGCAGCGCCGCCCCGTGGACCACGGGGCAGGCCCGCCCCGGGGCGTTGTTGGCGTCGGTGCCCGCCAGCAGCCGCACCCCGGCCCGGTGCAGTCGGCGGGTGGTGGTGAGGGCGTGGGCGAAATCGAGGCCGGGGGGCGGGAGGGTCACGGCCAGGCCTTCGAGGCCGTCGCGGATCGCCGCGCCCGCGTCGGCCGGCAGCCAGGCGGCGATGCGGTCGTCGTCGGCGAGGGCGCGTCCCTCGTCGGCGCCGCTGGACACCTCCATCATCGCCAGCGTGGGGATGACCACCCGGCCCTCCGCCGCGGCCCGGTCGACCAGCTCCTGCGGCAGCGGCGCGTCCAACGGGACGTGGGTGAACGCGTCGACACCCGCGTCCAGGGCGTCGCGCACCGTCGCCGCGTCGGCCACGTGGGCGACGGTCGACAGGTTCCCCGCCCGGGCGGCTTCGGTGACCGCGGTGGCCGTCGCCGCGTCGAGCGTGGGCAGGTCGACACCGTGGTGACCGCCGTCGTCGAACATCAGCTTGATGTAGTGCGCGCCTTCCTTCTGCCGTGTCAGGACGTACTCCTCGGCCTCCTGCGGGCCGGCCAGCGACGGGATGTACGGCATGGACGCGACGGGGTGGCCGCCGGTCGGACAGACCACGGTTCCGCTGCTGCGCAGATCGGCGACGTCGTCGTGGGCGGTGGCGGTGGCACACAGCCAGGAGGTGAGCTCGGCCGGGAAACTGAACATGTCCAGCTCGGTGGTGACGCCGAACGTGAGAGCCAGGCGCAGGTTGTCCAGCGTGCCCATGACGTGGGTGTGCGCGTCGATGAGCCCGGGGAGGAGGGTGTGGCCACTGCCGTCGACCACCTCCGTGAGCCCTTCGGCGTCAGCAGCGCCGGCGTCGGGTGTGGGCAGCACCGCCGTCACGAGTCCGTCCTCGACGAACACCGACACGCCGTCCATGACGCGCTCGCCGTCGAAAACGCGCGCGCCGTCAATTCGCATCATGAGTCGAACTCCTCGTGCAGCCGTCGTGCAGGGCGGGGACGAACCGAGGACGACGACGCTAGGCCCCGGAGCGTCCGGCATCCGCCCCCGCGACGGAGGTCTGGGTGAACCACCAGTCCCGACGTCCTGCAGGGGAGGCCGATCAGGCGGCGACTCGGAGCCGGAAGTGCAGGTCGGTGGCGCCTGCGGGCGCGGGGTCGCCGTCGTGGTCGGTGACCGCGCTCACGGTCAGTCCGGCGGCCGTGGCGAGTTCCTCGAAAACGTCGCGGGGATACCAGTGCAGGACCCACGGACGCTCCACCACGCTGCTTTCGGAGCCGTGGTGGCGTTCGTAGCGCAGGAGCGTCGTCTGCGTCCGGGCCTGTTCGTCGCGTTGCTCGGCGACGGCTGACACCCGGAGTTCGGCGCCGTCGGGCGCGGTGGCCGTACGCACGCGTCCCACCTGTGCGGCCGGGGTCGGTACAGGCGTGAACAGGGGCACCAGGGCGGTGCCGTCGTCGGTGAGGTGGGCGCGGATGCGGCGCAGGGCGGCCAGGGCGGTGGCGTCGTCGGGGAGCAGGGTGAAGGTCGGTCCGGCCAGGAAGATCGCCCGGTACCGCCGAGGCAGGTCAAGGGCCTCCATGCGCTGGTGGAACACGGTGACGGGGATGCCGAGCTCGTCCGCCCGGCGCCGGAGGCGCTCCAGCATGTCGGCGGAGGAGTCGACGCCCTCGACCGCCAGGCTGCGCCGCCGCAGTTCGAGCAGCGGATCACCGTCCCCGCACCCCAGCTCCAACGCCGGGACGCCGGCGTCCTCGACGAAGGCCGCGTAGGGGTCGGGGTCCTGTGAGAAGGCCTTCAGGGGCCCGTAGATCTCTGCGACGATACCGGTGTAGAAGTCAGCTGGGTCCACGGCCGTCACCCTAAGCACACTCCGCCGTACGTTCACTCGCATATCGGGACCGAGTCGCCCCTCAGCGGCCGGCGGAGGCCGGCGTCATGGAGCTTGCTCAGTGCTGCTTGATCATTCGACACGAGCACCTGGGCCAACCGCGCTGCCACCGTCACCACCGCGGGCCACGCCGTGGCAGCGAGATACACCTCGTCACCGGCATCGGGGCCGAACGCGTCCTGCACGGCGGACGCCTTAGGCAGCGCCGAGGCGCGCCATCAGTTCCACTTGGTCGAGTTCTCGAACTGACCGGGATCGAGCCACACTTCACGCTGGGAGTGCGGGCCAGCTGACCTGAGGCGGCTGCGGCTGACCTACCATGACGCGGTGAAGTTCGTCATGGTGCCGGGCGGTTGGCAGGGTGGATGGGTCTTCGACTCGGTGGCAGCTGAGCTGCGCCGGGACGGTCACCACATCGAGGCGGTGACTCTGTCGGGGCTGGAGGCGAACGGCCCGGTCGATGTGGACCGTCCGCCGAACCTCGACACCCATGTCGCCCAGGTGGCCGAGATCATCGAACGTGGTGACGGAGCGCCGGTCGCGCTGTGCGGGCACAGCTACGGCGGGTTGGTGATCGCGGGGGTCGCCGACCGGCTCGGGGACCGCCTCGACCAGCTCGTCTTCATCGACGCGTACGTCCCCGCCGACGGGGACTCGTGTTGGTCGTTGACGAGTGACACCTTCCGCGAGTTGTTCATGGCCGGCGCCCGCGCGGACGGTCGGTGGGTCGCGGTACCGGAGGGGCTCGACCCGCGCGCGCGACCGCATCCATTGGCGAGCTTCGTCCAGTCGATCAGGCTGGCAGGCGACCTCAGCCCGGCGCTGGGCCGCACGTTCATCAGCGGTGGCGCGTGGCCGGGCAGCCCCTTCGTGGCGCTCACCGAACGGTTGCGCGACGACCCGAACTGGCGGGTTCACGACATCCCTGTCGGCCACAACATCGCCCGCCGCGACCCGCTCGGCCTCGCGGCCGTTCTCGGCTCGCTGCCGTCCGCCTCGTGATGTGCCCTGAGTGTGCCTTCATCCTGGCCGTATCCGGACAACACCACAGGTGTCTTCCGTACTATCGCTACGACACACATGCGCGCCTGTAACTGCCGCTTCCCGTGCGGCAGCAGGCGGAACAGCATGAACCTTCGGCAGGAAGGCCATGAGCGTCATGTCCGAAAACACCCTCCCCAAGACCGAGTTGACCTCTCAGTACAGCGCGCAGGTGGCAGGCGACCTGGAACGCAATCTCAAGGAGCAGGAGCGGCTCAGCGGCGAGATCGAAGCGCTCCAGGAGAAGCTGGCCGCCGTACGGCACGACCACACCGTCCTGGTGAACCTCCAGCAGGCCCTGGGTGTCCCGGCGGGACCCGACGCGCCGGCCGTCGATCCCGTCCCGGCGGTGCCCGCTCCCCGTAAGAAGGCGGCGCCGGCATCCGGCGCGACCGAGCGGACCAAGGGAGCCAAGGAGACAAAGGAGACCAGGCCGACCAAGGCCAAGAAGGCGGCGCCCGCGAAGAAGGCCACCGTCAAGAAGACCGCCGCCGAGGCTCCGGCCGCCCCGTCGGCTGCGCCCAAGCTGGTGGATCTCGTCAGGGACCACCTCGCCGGTCAGGCGGAGCCCCGCTCGGCTGCCGAGATCACCGCCGAGCTGGGACAACTGCATCCCGAGCGCACGGTGAAGACCACCGTGGTGCGTTCGACGCTGGAAGGGCTCGTGGCCAGGAACCAGGCCCAACGCTCCAAGCAGGGCACCTCCGTGTTCTACACGACTCCGGAGCCGGCCGCGCCCACGAACGGCGAGCCGACGGAGCAGCCTGCGTCCCAGGCCTGATCGCGTCGAGTCGTCCGTCGGCGCCGCGTCCGGGCCGCCCGGACCGCTTCACTCGTCCAGTCCAGCAGCCTGCGCAGCCAGCGGAGCCGGGCCGCGCGGGCGCCCGCGGACAGGGCGGCCCGGGGCGCCAGGCCGTCGAAGCCGTGGAAGCCGCCCGGCCGGACGGGCAGCTCGGCGCCACCAATCGCCCGCCGGATGCAGCTCGCGTAGGCGACGTCCTCGGCGCGGGCGGGTGCTGCACACGGCGAGACGTCGGCGGTTCCGCGCGCCTCGCCCAGCAGCGCGCTGGACCCGGTCTCGTCGGACGTGCGGTCCCACACGCCCACACGCCCAAGCCGCCAACGGCCCGGCAGGCGGCACGCTCACCCTCCGGCACGCCGAGTCCTCGACGCCGACGGCCGCCTGCCCCGAGATCGACGCCTCCCCCGGCGTCACCGTGGAGCAGGCCGAGGTGGTGGTCGTGGCCGGCGATCTGCGCCGGATCGGCCGGTTGCACTGCTCCGACGACCGGGTGCACACGCTGTACGCCAACGCGGTGCGCTCCCAGCGCGGCAACTTCCTGGCCGTACCCACGGACTGCCCGCAGCGCGACGAAGGGCGCGGCTGGACCGGCGACTTGACGGCCTTCGTCACGACCGCGTGCGCCACGTTCGACATCAGCTCCATCCTGCTACAGCTGGCTCACCGACCTCGCCGTCGAGCACCTCGATGAACTACCGCCGAATGAGCTGCCGTTCGCGGGCACCGGTGCGGGCTGGGGCGACGCCAAGACCGTCGTCCCTACCGCCCTGTACGACGCCTACGACCGGCGAGGCTTGCTGCGCCGCCACTACCCGGCGATGGGCGCGTGGGTCGAGTTCACCGCGGGCCGACTGGACGCGGGCGGGACGTGGAGCGGCAACGCGCAGCTCGGCGACTGGCTCGACCTGTCCGCCCCGCCCGAGGACCCGGCGCGCGCCACCCCACCACCCCAGACCTGCTGCGCGCTCGCCCTCAAGTTCGCCGTTGCGCCGGCCGCCGAGCGCGAGGCGGTGGGCGACGCGCTCGCCGCCCTGGTGCACGCGAACGGCGGACGCAACGCCACGGGCTTCCTCGGCACCCGTTCGTCCACGGTGCGGTGATGCGGGCTGGACTCGGCCGTCGTCGAGTCCGCCCTCGCAGGGCGACGCGCAGCCCGGTGCAGCGGGTCGACGCCCGCCCACGGTCCGTCGGCGCGCGCATGCCCGACACGCCCGCCGCGTCCCCGTCCCCCGTCCCGTATTCACAGGCTCGCGAAGAGGCCGTCCAGCGGGGGCGGTGTCCGGTCCGGGGCGAGAGCCTCGACGAGGAGGCGGCCGTAACGGATTTTGCGGCCCCGCTTGGTGCCGAGGAAGCGCCGCATCTGCCGATGCCGGGGCCGGCCGTGCTGTGCGGGCTGCCGCTGGAAGGACTGCCAGGCACGGAAGTCGCCCTCGGCACGGAAGATCTCTTCGACTTCCGCCGTGCCGAGCGCGCGGATGAGTTCGTCCTCCAGATCGTCGGTGCATACGTAGATGTCCTGGAGCGGCGCCTGCGCCCGCGTCAGGCCGCGCTCGTAGAAGCCTCTCTCGCGGTCGTCGCACAGTCCCGTCAGACGCAGACCGAGGCCGGTCGGCCCGAGGAGCCCGGCGTAGCGGCCGACGCTCATCGCCCCGCCCATGGACACGGCGCACACCCCCTCGGCGGCCAGGTCCCGGCCACGCCGGTCGGCCAGCGCTTCGACGGCCGCGAGATCGCTCAGCCCTTCCAGAAGCACCGCGGTGCGCGCCCCGAGGCTTTCCGCCAGATCGCGCGCCGGCCCGTCGGGGCCACCCGCCGCCCAGTTGGTGACCGCATCCTGCAACGCCCTCATGTCCGCCATGGGGTGAGTGTGCACGTCCTGCGTTGGCCTGACACGGAATTACGCGACGGCCTCACAACGGGGACCGGCCGCGGGAGTGTCTGTCATGAGCGCAACGCCGTAAGAAGCTCTTCGCCATATCTGAGAAGTCAGGGAATGAGCCTAGGTCGGGCCGCCGGGACGCAAGCCTTGGCTTCCCTACCGTTGCCCGGTCGGCAACGTCGTTGTCAGAAACACCATTGCCAGAAGTGCTGTTGATGGAAACCAGGTCCCGGCCGCCCCAGGGGCAACCATGGGAGAACGGCTGGGCCGGGGACCCCTCCCCACCCCTGGGAACCCGACGGCTCTGGCTGGCCGTCGTCCTCGCCCTGGCCACCGGTGTCGCCGCGATCTCGCCAGGGCCGGTCCCTGTCCGACGACGAGACCGGGTCCGGGCTGATCTCGTTCGCCACGCCGCCGAAGGACGACGCCCCCTCGACACCGGCCCGGAGCCGTCGGCCTCGGCCGAGAGGCCGTCCGACGGCAGGCCTCAGGGCGACTCCTGGTCGTTGCAGGCGGTCAACTACCCCGACAGTTACTGGCACGTGAGCGGTGGTCTGATCACCCTCGACCAGGTGGTCGGCTCGTAGTCCCGCCAGGACTCCACCTTCACCGTGATCAAAGGCCTTGCCAACAGCTCCTGTTACACCGTCACTACGTCCGACGGCATGTACGTCCACCTGCGCGATTCCGTCCTGCGCGCCGAACACAACGGCAGTTCGCGGCTGTTCGCACAGGATGCGGCCTTCTGCCCCTTGGAGTCCCCGTATTCGGACGCCATGACGTTCCAGCCCGTGAACCACCCGAACCTACTGTCTGCGCCACAAGAACTTCCAGCTCCGCCTGGTGGCGGGCCTCACCTCCCCGTAGGTGCAGGGGGACGGAGCCGTAGCGGCGGACGGGACGTGACCCGGCGTCGGTCCTCGTCCTTTGTTCCGAGGTGCGTTACGGCGCGAGACCGATCCGCTCCGGTCCGGCCGTCCCTAGCGTGATCCACATGAACGACGCAGCGGGCAAGACACCTCACGACCGGGCTTTCGACATCGTCCGGGGCTATGTGGACCAGGACGCGGTCGCGGTCCACGAGGCGCTCGACGGTCCAGGCGCGGACGGCGCGTCGGAGGTGTACGCGATCCTGAAAGGCCTGCTGCGTTCCACCCTGAGCATCATGCAGCTGACCGGGAGGTCTTGGCGGCTGGACGACCTGGTGCGGCGGGCCGACGAGATCGCCGTCTCGGCCCCACCGCACTACGAGTTCGCCGTGGCGGAGGCGACGCGGGCATGGGCTCGTGGAGACGAGTCGGCGATGCGCGCGGCCTCGTGCCGGGACCTCGCCGCGGCCGTGCACATCACCGCCGTGAGCGTCACCGTCATGGGACTGGCCGTGTGGGGCCGGACCGGGTTCCTCGACGTGCTCACGGAGTCCCACGAGACCGCTGCCGCACTCGCCCGGGAGCGGGGTTACGGCATGTCCGAGCATTAGCGGTCCAGCGCCCTCGGACTGTCCGTCACGTCAGGACGGACTCCGGTGGGCACGGAGGTTCACCGTGCCTCGGCGCTGGTGACCCGCCGTACCAGATCCGCCCACGCGGTCTGGAGGCGCACGGTGGTGACCTGGGCGTCGGAGCGCAGGTGGTCGAGGGTCTCCAGGTCGACGAAGGCGAGCAGGGCATGGGCGAGCATGGTGTGGTCGCCCACGACGCCCGCCTCCCGCAGGAGTGCGGTGACGTGGTGGCGGAAGGCCCGGCCGTAGGGGGAGGTCCGGCGGCGATCGGTGGGCACCTGGCGGCCCAGTGCCGGTCCGAGGTCCGTGGTGTCGGCGACCCGAGCGATCAGGGCATGGCCGAACGCGGTCAGCCGGTCGCTCGCCGGAGCCCCCGGCCCCAGCGGCGGCGGGCCGGAGGTGTACGCCTCGTGGAACTCGGCCTCGACCTCGTCCAGCAGGGCCAGCAGAAGGCCGTTGCGGTCGCCGAACCGGCGGAACAACGTGCCCTTGCCGACCCCGGCCACCTGGGCGACCTCGTGCATCGTCACATGCTCGGCGCCCCGCTCGGCCACCAGCCAGGCGGCCGCCTCCAACAGTCGGGCACGGTTGCGGACGGCGTCGGCACGCTCCCGCGGGGGAACGTCCGAAGGCCCGGTCATCCCTCACTCCGCGGTACGACATCGACGTACACGCAACCGTCATCGATGCGCACCGGATACACCGGCACGGGCCGCGACGCCGGAGGGGCGAGTGGCTTGCCGGTGCGCAGGCTGCGGACGTGCGTGTCACCGCTGGTGGACATCGAACTCCTCGGACGAGTCCGTGGTCGCGGGTGACCGGACTGATCACCCAGACTAGCGACCGGGACCGCCGCCGGTACCGGCCCGCGGTCCGACATCGGGCTCGGCACATGGTCCTAGGACGCCGGGTTTCGGCTCCACTTGGGGGCTGCTGGCGCGAGGTTGGGAGTGCTGCCCATGGTGAGGTCCCAGTCACCGTCCAAGAAGAGGTCGAGGCGACCCGTGCAAGTCGATGGAGTGATCTTTCCGAACCGGTCCCGGACGATGAAGCGTCCATCCGACCACGCGGAACTCGCGAAGGAGTCTCGCCTGTCCAGGTAGGTCGGTGGCTCGGTCATCCACCGAGCGTCAGGCGCTGCCTCGGAATTGCTCGTGACCTCGATGCGCCCCGCTTCCCCGACATCGCGGTTCAGACAGCGCACGACACGTGCCCTGGCCGCCTTGTTTGGCGAGGTCTTCGACAGCAGAGTGATGGGCAGTGCGAGGCTGAAGTCCTGGCGCCGCAGCGTCTCACACGCCTCGCGGATCGCTGTCTCGACCGCATCGCCCCGGTGATGGCGTCCTGCCAGGTCGACCAGCGCGTCTTCGACCACGGCAAGCAGGCAGGTGTCACGCGCCCGCGGCGGACGGGCCCCAGGGCTTGCCAGTACTGCCTGGACTGCGTCCTGCCGGGAACACACGTGATCTGGATCTTTGCGCAGCCGTCAACGTCGAGCCCCTTCGGCAACAGCGCGACCACGCCTTCGCGCACGTGATGGGCCAGCCACCGGAACGGAACTCCTTCCGGCATCGACCCATCGCTGGCCGCCTCGATGGCCAGCGTCGTCAACTTCACCCAACCTCCCCGGTGAGGTCCTGTTTGATGGTCAAGACCGCCGAGGATGCCTGCCCTTCGCCGAACTCCCGTCCGGCGATCGTTTCGTGGCCGGGCTGACGGCTGGTCCCGTCCTCGCGCAATATGACTTCCCGGGACCGGCCAGTCCGTCTGACAGACCTCAGGTTTGCCGCGTCGGCGGAACCACGTAATGATCTACTAGCCTGGCCTGGCCTTTGGCCCCGGCGCGAGTGCAGCGCACCGTACGAACGAGGAGCAACCACCGTGGGTGTCATGGTCTCGGTCAGGGGCTGGCTGGAGTGTGATGACGGACAGCTGGCCCGGATCAAGGAGATCGTGACAGCAGACGATCCCGAGCGCACCTACAGCGGGGGCTGGGCGTTCCCTCCTCGGCAGTACAACGCCGTCAGGTGGGCCTTCTACGGGGGCCACATCCGCGCGGTGTCCCTCGACTGGTTCGAGGAGAGGCTGCGTCAGATCGCCCGGATCCCCGCCACCCGCCCGGATGACGCGTACGACGAGCGGCCCCGGGGGCTGTTCCTGGTCAGCCATGACGTCGACGGCATGAGCGAGTGGAAGGTCCGCGGCGGCGACCTGGAGATCGGCCGCCCGTACGGGGACTACCGCTACCTCGACGCCTAAGGGTCGGCCCGAAACTGATCTGTGGCACGAGAGTGGTTGGCCGGGATTGGATCCTGGGTCCCATTTTTTGGGAGACACCGACCTCGGTTCACCCCTGCGACCGCACGACACAGCAGCGGATGGCAGGGGCCGTCCTCCGGACAACGTGCGGCCCACCCGCGCGGGGAGATGAGCACGGGCCCCTGTTATCGTGCGCCGATGTCAACGATCAAGCAGTTCCAAGTGACCTTCGACTGCGCGGAACCTGCGCGTCTCGCCGCCTTCTGGTGCGAGGTGCTGGGGTACGTCGTACCTCCGATCCCGACAGGGTTCGCCACTTGGGAGGACTACCATCGCTCACTGCCGCCTGAGGATCAGGCGATCTACTTCGCGTGCAGTGATCCCTCGGGTAGGGGCCCGCGCCTGCTCTTCCAGCGCGTTCCCGAAGGGAAGGTCGTCAAGAACCGGCTGCATCTTGACGTGCGAGCCGGTATCGGACTCGTGGGTGAGGAGCGCCTGGCCACACTTGAAGCCGAATGCGCACGGCTGGTCGCGCTGGGCGCGGTACATGTGCGAACGATGCGTGCCGATGGCGAGAACGAGTCCTGCATTGTGATGCAGGACATTGAGGGCAACGAGTTCTGTCTCGACTGAGGATCTTCCGGGTCGGAGTTATCCCGCAGGAGCAAGGTTGTGCAGCCGGGCGATGCCGAGGATGGCGGTGGACGCCGTCGCCTTTGAGACGGCAGTCACGCAGGATCTTCCAGGTCTTCATGCGGGCGAAGACGTGCTCGACGCGGGCGCGGACTTGCTTGTGGGACTTGTTGTGCGCCTGCTTCCAGTCGGGCAGTTCCTCGCCCTTGCGGCGCCGGTGGGGCATGAGGAGTCCGGTGCCGGGGTAGCCGCCGTCGGCGATCGTTGTGGTCTGTCCGACGGCGGCCTTCGCGCCGGATTCTGCCCACGCCGTGCAGTCATTGCGATCGCCTTGCAGTCATTGCGATTGCCTGGCAGAGGGCGGCCGATGACGACGATCAGGCGGCTGTCGGCGTCGATGACAAGCTGGTGGTCGGTGGAGTACCGGTAGTTCTTCGACTGCTCGGCGACCGTGTGGTCGCGGGTGGGACCAGGGTGCCGTCCACGATGAGCACGGCGTCCTTCGCGAAACGCTGTCGAGGTTGGAGAGCGAGCAGGGGACCGAGATGGTTGATGATGCGGTCTGCGGCCGACTTGGATACGCCGAACAACGGGGCGAGTTGGCGCATCGTCAAGTCCGTGCGCCAGTAAGCCGCGCCAACAGCAAACGGTCCTCCAGGGACAGACTCCATGGCCGCCCCCGACGGACGGTGCCAGCTCCCTTGCGCCGCAGTACGGTCACCAGCTTGCGGAACCGGCGCGAGCTGAGCTCTGTGAACGGACCTATACAGGACGGCTCCGACGCCGTGATCACACCAGCCACCGTAATGTCCGGCTGACCGTTCACGGCAGGCGGCTGCTGGTCGAACGTGTCGGCGACGGCCGGCCGGTCGCGCACGTCGCGGCGGAAGTGGGCATCTCCCGCGCCACCGCCCACAAGTGGGCCTACGTCCGCCCTTACACCAGCAACAGCGAACGAACGACGGCCCTGGCAGACTTCCTGCACACCTACAACCACCACCGCTGCCACACCGCACTCGGCCGCCAGCCGCCAATCAACCGCGTGAACAACGCTGCGGGTCAATACACCCAGCCGGACCACGTGGGGGTGCCGCGGTCCGGGCGGCGGGGCCGCGGGTTCACCCGGCTTCGAGTTGGTGATCGGCCCACACATAGGTCTCGGGCAGCAGGTCGGTGATCCGCACGGTGCGGATGCCGTCGCCTTCGCCGACGATGACGTCGAGGGCGGGGAAGTAGTCGAGGAGGACCTGGCGGCAGCGGCCGCACGGGGGTACGACCCCACGGTCGCGGTCGCCCACGGCGACGATCGTGTCCAGCTCATAGGCGCCCTGAGCGGCGGCCGTGCCGATGAGCACCAGCTCGGCGCAGGGACCTCCGGTGAAGTGATAGGCGTTCACCGCGGTGATGATCCGGCCGTCCCGGGCGCGTGCCGCGGCGGCCATGGTGTGGTTGTCACCGTGGCACCGGGTGCGGGCGACGTGCGCTGCGGCCTCGATGAGTTCCTGATCGACGGGGCGGGTCTGCGGGGGCATCTTCTCTGCTTCTCTGCCTTCTTCGTGAGGTGTCAGGTGACGTTGGCGCATGTGCTGACGGTACGCAAGCGGATATCGGTGCTTCGCTCGTCCGCAGGACGTGCGCCGCGCCCGCTTTGCCCATCGCCCCCCCACATACACAGACGCCCCCCATAGACGTCGCACCGACGTCACGCCAGGGCCGCCCCCTGAAGGTTCGCCCCGCGGGGGATTGCAGCGGACCGGGCCACGCAATAAGTTTGGGTCCAAACGATATGCCCGCCGCAGCCCCAGGACACACGGAAAAGAGCGAGGACGCCGATGACGACCACCCCGCCCCGCATGCTGCTCGTCCTCAGCGAGAACTGGACCCTGACCGGCGGACGGGCCGACCTGCCCGCCGCCGTACGGTGGGCGCGGGAAGCGGAGGACGCCGGGTTCGACTCCGTCATGGTGAGCGAACACATCGTGCTCGGGCCTGACGCCGCGGCCGACGGCATCATGGGCAACCCCCGCGACTACGCTCTGCCGGGCAACCAGGACCCCTTCACTCCCTGGCCCAACTCCCTGCTCCTGCTGGCCTCGATCGCCTCCGTCACCGAACGCCTGCGACTGGCCGCCGCCGCCGTCCTCGCACCGCTGCGCCACCCCCTGCTGCTGGCGAGGGAGCTCGGCACCCTCGACCTCCTCAGCGAAGGCCGGCTCCTCGTCCAGCCGACGGTCAGCTGGAGCAAGGACGAGTACGACGCCCTGGGCGTGCCGTTCCACCGGCGGGGACGCGGTGCTGGTCACGGCCGCGAGCGTCCAGGACTCCGTCGCCGGCCAGGCCCTCATCGAGAAGGTGGCCGCCGAGCATCCCACGGTCCGCAAGACCTGGGTCGACGGCGGCTACCGCCAGCACCTCCTCGGAGCACGCAGCGGCCCTCGGAATCGACATGCCCATCGTCCGCCGCGACCCCGCTACCAGGGGCTTCACCGTCCTGCCTCGCCGCTGGACCGTCGAACGCACCCTGGGCTGGCTGATGAACCACCGCCGACCGGCCCGCGATTACGAGGCCGAACCACATCGCTCCGAAGCCATGGTCCACCTCGCAACGCCCCCAACCCGGCGTCCCGGGATGAAACAGCGGGAGAAAACGACCTCTGAAGACTCCTGGGCTGTTTCGAGGCGATCTGCTTCAGCCGTCCCCGGCCGGCCTCAACCGCCTGCCACGGGCCGGGAACCGATGGCTGCGCAGGCCGCCCTCTTGGTGGGGTAGCCGTCCGCCGGGTAGATCACGGGCCCGCCCAGTTTCCCCTGGCCGTCGGTGGTCGAGGACTCGCCGCTGCCGGGCTGCGCGTTGGGGAAGTAGCAGGCGGCGAACCGGGTCGGCTTGGGAGTCTGCGGCACTGTGCCCTGTGCGGGCTGGTTCCACATCCGGTTCCAGGCCACCGCGCAGGAACGCGCTGCGTCCTGCGGATCGAAATCCTTCATGGCTTTGAGTGGCAGCTGACTCAGGTCCGCCTCGGGCGACAGCGTGCGAGCGCACATGACATTGCGCCCGCCCTCGCCCCATGGCCCGAATGTGGCTACGGCAGCCGTGGTGGCGCCCCCGAGGAGGACGGCTGTGACCGTACCCACCATGAACAGGTGCCGACGTCGCCCAGAACCGGCCACGGCCGGCGGCTGCCCGGTGCGGCGCAGGATCTCCCGCAGGACCCTCTGGCCGTCTTCGGACGCTGCCCAGCCTGCGGCGCCGTCGCCGGTGGGGCGCAGGGCGCGGACGGCGGCGAGGTCGGGTGCCTGGCGGTGCTTGGTGACGGTCTGCTTCATGCTGACTCCCTTTGGGTGAGGTGTGGCTGGGCAACAGCGTCATGGACGGGCTGTGCGTGTCCTGCGCGGGGCAGCGCTGCCCTGAACCTTTTGCGCGCCCGGTGCAGGCGCACGGCGAAGGCCGTGGCCGTGCAGCCCGCGACGATGGCCGCCTGCTTGGCCGTCAGGCCGTACCAGGCACTCAGCACGAGTACCTCCCGGTCCTGTTCGGAAAGCGCCGACAGCGCGGCGGCCACCTCGGCACGCGTCCCGATCGCGTCCCCGATCTCCGCGGCCCCCGTCCGGTCGGCCATCATCGCCAGGCGCTCGGTCAGTGCCCGGTGCCGCTGGTCGGACCGCACGCGGTTGGCCAGCAGCCGCCGGGCCGAGCCGAGCAGCCATGGCAGGGCATCGTCGGGCACGGCCCCGGACTTGCGCCAGGCCAGCACGAAGGTCTCCGACAGGATGTCCTGTGCTGTCTCCCGGTCCGTACGGTGCAGCAGATACGCCAGGACCCGATCGGCATGAGCTGTATAAAGGGCCTCCAGGGCCCGGTGTCCGGCAGGGTCACCGTAGTCCCCGGCGGTTGTTCGTCGTCGTCTCACAGCACCTCCATGTTCCGTCCATCAACGGCCGTCAACGGCCGTCAACCGGGAGATGTACGGTCGGGCCGGATCTCTTACAGCCACAGACGGATTCGAGCTCCGGCCGACTCGGCCGCGTGACACGGAGCACGAGCCTGCCGTGCCTGCACACCCCGCGCGAATCACCTGCGCGTGATCACCACCCGCGCCGAGGGGAAGGGCACAAGGTGCTCGCCGGACCCTGCCCCGTGGACTCGACGAGGCTTCTGTTCGAGTTCCTTGCCACAATGGCGAAGGCCAAGGCGCCTCCTGCGGACAGGACGGCCTCGGCCGAGGAGACGCCGGTGGTGTAAGTGAGGATTCCAGCGCCGGTGGCCACGATCATTGAGACCAGGGGCCGGGTCACCGGGTTGTCACCGGCAGTGATCGCTGAACTCGTCGCTGAGGTAGGGCCGTTGTGGCACGAACAGCACCGGGTGGTGACACCGCCCCATCGCAAGTTCAAGAAGAACGCTCCCACCTGGTACGAGGAACACGAGCAGCAACGCAAGGCCCACTCCTCACGACGCATCCGCGTCGAGCACGGCATCGCACACCTGAAAAACTGGCGGGCTCTGGCGCGTCACCTCGGGCGACGCGAGCACATGAGCGACATCGTCCACACTTCGACGTGCCACGCCCAACCGTGCACGAGGTCGTTGATCTGACCCTCATCTCGCGGCCCTGGAGGTCGCGGGCAGACCAGTCGCCCAGGAACGTGTAGCCGAGGATGTTGTCCCAGTGCCCGCCGCCCGCGCCATCGGGATAGGCCGAAGGCGTGGCGCGGCTCCCGTCGCGGATGCGGTGCGGCAAGGATGAGGGGTCATGACGATCGTGTTCCGGGTTCCTGCCCGCGGTGCGGAGCGGGTGGGGTTCGCCTACTCGCCGACGATGGAAGCCGTACTGAGTCTCCATGTGCTGGTGGAGCCCAAGCACCACCCTGTCCAGCACGGCTGGGTGCGTGCCATGCGCAAGCTGTCCCCGGCGCTGAAGCGGGAGATCGAGGCGTTCTCCTACGCGGTGCGCTCATACTTCCCCGAGTTCCTCTTTCCGCAGCCGACCGGCGGGCTGGCGGGCTTCGAAGATGAACTGGCCGGCTTGCGCGGGGCGGATCCGGAGCTGGTCCGCCTGGAGTTCGCCGTCCCCCTGCTCACGCCGTGGCCGGGTGGCGGCGAAGGCAGGGATCCGAGGGTGCTGAACGAGCCTGAGGTACGCGGTTTGCTGCGGGAGCGAGTCGCACGGGAAAGCGACGAAGCGATGGTTGCGATGCTTCTCGACGACCCCCGCGCGCTGCTCGAACGGTTCCTGAGCATGCTGGAGCGCTACTGGCGGGAGGCGTTCCAGGAGGAATGGGCACGGCTCGAACCCGAACTGGCCGCCGGTGTCAGCGAGGCCGGACACCAGATCGAACAGCGCGGCCTGTACGGGATGCTCCGCGGCCTGTGGCCGGAGGTGCGCAGCGATCCGCAGGCCGAACGCTTCTGGCTGGAGCGGCCGCACGACCACGAGGTCGCCATCGGCCCGGACGACACACTCGTACTCGCCCCCAGCGCCTATGTGTGGCCGCACGTACGCGTCAACTGCGACGGTCCGTGGCCCCTCGGGCTCGTCTTCCCCGTCTCCTCGATCGTCCGGGAAGCCCGCCCGAGGATTCCGCCGACCAGGCTCGTCAGCACACTCCGCGCGCTCGCTGACGACTCCCGGCTGCGCGCCCTGCGGCTGCTCGCCGAACGCCCGCGCAGCACGCAGGAGTTGGCACCGCTCGTCGGCGTCAGCGAGGCCGCCCTGTCCAAGCACCTGCGCGTCTTGACGGACGCGGGCCTGTTGGAGCGCCGCCGCGAGGGCTATTACGTCCTGTACCGGCTTGTGCCCGGCCAGGTGGCGGGCCTGACCCCCAGCTTGGAAAGCTTCCTGCACGGCGACACCGAGGACTGATTAGCCATCTGCCTAATAAGTGGATCAGGCCGCCGACGAGAACCGACAGTGGCCGCATGTCACTGCTGAAAGACCGCAACTTCCTGCTTCTCTTCGCCGGCCAGGGCATCTCACGCTTCGGCGACGGCCTGTACACCGCCGCGACGGCCTGGCTGGCCTGGGCACTGACGAAGGACCCCACGGCCGTCGCCGTCGTGAGCGTCTCCGCGTTCGCGCCCGCGTTCGTGGCCACCTTCGTCGTCGCCTCGTACGCCGACCGCCGCGACCGCCGGAAGCTGATGATCGCCACCGACCTGGCCCGGGTCGCCGTGGTGGCCGTGGCTTCGGTTCTGCTCTTCCTCAACCTGCTGACCCTGCCCCTGCTCGTGGCAACCACGGCGCTGCTGGCGCTGATCGGCGCCCCGTTCGCCCCGGCCCGGAACGCCATCGTCACGCAGATCGTGCCGGACGACCGCCTCCAGCAGGCCAACGGACTGCTGCAAGTCGCCTTCCGAGCGGCCTTCTTCGTCGGCCCGCTCGTGCTCGCGCCGCTTCTGGCCTTCGGCTCGCTGCAGTCGGCGCTGGTGGTGAACGGACTGACCTTCCTGGGCTCGGCGGGCGCCGTGGCCGCCATCCGCGTCACCCGTCCCGCACCGACCATCGGCCAGACGGGGCTGTGGTCCGATCTCAGCGCCGGGCTCAGGGCAGTGCGGGCGGCTCCCGAAGTGCTCGTGGTCATCGTGACCTTCGTGCTCGCCCTCACCCTGACCAACGGTTTCCTGACCGTCGGGCTTGTCGCGGTTGTGGGACAGGGCGGCCAGTACGGCCTGCTGCTCGGCATCGCCGGGGTCGCCGAAGTGGTGGGCGCCCTGCTCCTGGCAGGTCTGCGCATTCGCAGGCTCGCACTGGCCGCTGTGCTGGCGTGGGCCCTGCTCGGGATCTTCCGGGCTCCGCTGGGAACGGTCACCTCCCATGCTGTGGCGGCGGTTCTCCTGACCGCCACGGGGCTGGCCTCGGCCCTCACGGACATTCCCTTGATCGCACTGGTGCAGCAGCGCATACCGAGCCGTCATCTGGCGAAGGCGCTGGGCCTGTGGGAAGCCGGGGTGGCAGGAGCCCTGGCGATCTCCCCCTTTGTGGCCTCGACCGCCATCACCCTCGCCGGAGTCGAAAACGCCTTCCTGCTCTCGGGAGCCGCCGTTGCCGTCCTGGCCGTGGCCGCCACGCTCGCCCTCGGGGGCATCGGCTCACCGCAGCCCGGTCGAGAGCCCTTCGTCACGGCCGACGGCTCGGCGAGCGTCGCGGCGCCGGAAGAGACAGCGGTGATCACGGCCAAACCGGAGTGACCGCGCGGATCATCTCTGTGCGCAGGTCAGCTCAGGGACGCTGTCGCCGCAGCCTGACAACGAGCATGTTGGGGCCATCAGCAAGGTGGGGCCCATCAGGCGATCAGAAGTGGGCTCGGCTGGGCCGGGCAGCCCGCCGTCGACGCGCACGCACGGGATCCGCGTCCGCTCCGGCACGCCAGCGGCCCGCACAGGGCGTCGGAGGCGGCCTTGTCCTCGACCGCGGCCCTCAGTCGGCCGTCGATCGCGGCGACGGTGCCGCCCGGGCCCGCCCACCGGCGCAGCCGGTCGGTGGCGTACCAGGCGGCGATCACCGGCGGCGCCGCCAGGGCGCGCAGGAGCGCGGACGCCGCGGCGTCGACGGCCTGTCCCGGACACGGGCGGGGCCGTGGGGGGCACGGGCCATGCCGGTGCGCCCGGCGGGGGCGACGGCTCGACCGTGTGCGTGTCGGCGGCCGGCGTCGCCGTGGGACCCGGTGCCGGGGCGGCCCGGGCGGGGGACGCGGCCGCGGGCGTCGCCGCGGTGCCGGCCGGAACTCCCGGCAGGGTGGGGCCGACGTGCCGCAGGCGCGGGCCGCCGAGGACACGGGCCTCGATGACCACGCCCGTCTCGCCCGCGGCGCCGATGACCGGGCGGCGCAGCAGGGTGGCGATCCGGCCGTCGGACAGGCTCACCTCGTCGAAGGCCCGGTGCGGTGAGGCGATGAGTTCCTCGGCCTTCTCCCCGCAGCACGGCCAGGTCGATCCGCCCGAGGGCGCCGTCGTCGTGCGGGGTGCGGTGTCCGGGGAGGGCGGGTTCGGGCCGGAGCGGCCGGGCTCGCGTGCCGTGGGTGGCCCGGCCGGTCCGCCGGTAGGCGGCGAGCAGCGCCCGCTCGCGCTGGGTGGCCTGTTCCAGCAGCCGCTCCTCTATGCCGTGGACGGCCTCGCGGACCAGCCGCACCATGGCGCGGTCGCCCTCGGCGCGCAGGCAGGTGAGGTCGAGGACCGCCTCGACGTGGCCGCTCAGCGGATTGCGGATCGGCGCGCCCGCGCAGGTGAAGGGCTGCAGGCAGGCAGTCGGCGAAGTGCTCGCGCCCCACGTCGTAGAAGGGGGAGCGCTCGGCCGGCGCGGTGCCGACGCCATTGGTGCCCACGACCTGCTCGGGGGCGTCGAAGCCGGGGGCGAACCGTATCCCGTCCAGGCGTCGGCGCAGCGTGCGGTCGCCGCCGTAGCGCTGGATCATGCGGGCGTGTCCGTCGCAGAGCACGACCGTCATGCTCACGTCGGCGAGCGACGCGGCCAGGTCCTTCGGCACCGGGTCGGCCGCGCGCCGGAACCGGTCGTCCAGCTCCAGGTCGGAGCGGTAGGGAACCAGCAGCCGGTGCGGCTCCAGCCCGGCGGACCTCGTTTCCAGGAGTCGAGGACCGAGCCGCGTACGTCCGAGTCGACCCGGGCACCGGTCAGGAAACGCTCGTGGGCCTCGGCCAGGCCCCCGATCCGGTCCCAGGCGACGGTCATCGGCACCACTTCCTTCACCCGGAGACGGTCTCGGCGCACCCGCTGCTCGGCTCGCCGCGGGCGAAGGGGAGCCCTCCAAGTGGTTTCACGGTGGACCGTCCATGAGGGGAATCTCCATGCGGTCACGCCCGCCCCCGTCCGACACCGGACGAAGATGCGGCCAATCCGTCGCCCGCGCTGCTCCGGATTACGCGGAGACCCTGATCGCGGAGAGCGGGAGGAGAGGCGATGGAGCGGACGTCACGGGACGTTCCGGAGCGGACGGTGCGGTACGGACGGCGGACGGCGGTGGTGGGATCCGGGGTGGCGGGACTGACCGCCGCGTACGTTCTGGCCCGCGACAGTCACGTCACCCTGTACGAGGCCGACGAGCGGCTCGGCGGGCACGCGCACACGCACGAGCTGACGTCGGCCCACGACGGGCGGGTGCACCGCGTGGACTCCGGGTTCATCGTGCACAACCGCCGCACCTATCCCACCCTGCTGCGGCTGTTCGACGAACTCGGCGTGGCGACGCAGGAGTCGGAGATGAGCATGTCGGTGCGGTGCGAGGGATGCGGCCTGGAGTACGCCGGAGCCCGCGGCCCCGTGGGGCTCTTCGCGCTGCCCCGCAACCTGCTGCGCGTGCCCTATCTGCGCCTGCTGGCCGAGGTGCCGGCCTTTCACCGGGCGGCCCGGCGGCTGCTCGCCCAGGGCGGCCAGCCGAACCTCACGCTCGGGGCGTTCCTGGACCGCGAGGGCTTTTCGGCCTACTTCCGCTCCCACTTCATGACACCGGTGGTGTCCGCCGTCTGGTCCTGCGACGCCGCCACCGCCCAGCACTACCCGGCCGCCTACCTGTTCCGCTTCCTGGAGCACCACGGCATGCTCTCGGTGGGCGGCTCACCCGTGTGGCGGACGGTCACCGGCGGTTCCGGCGCGTACGTCGACCGGGTCGCCAAGCACATCGGCGAGGTCCGCACCTCGACCCCGGTGCTGGCGGTGCGGCGCCGTGCCGACGGCGCCGACGTGACGGCCGAGGACGGTTCCACCGAGTCGTACGACGCGGTGGTGATCGCCGTCCACCCGGACCAGGCGCTGCGGCTGCTGGCCGATCCCACCGAGCGGGAACGGCAGGTGCTCGGCGCGTTCCGCTACGCGCGCAACAGCACCCTCCTGCACACCGACACCCGGCTGCTCCCCCGCTCCCGAGCGGCCCGTTCCTCGTGGAACTACCTGATGCCGTCCTGCGCGGCCGGCGCCGACCGGGTGCGGGTCAGTTACGACATGAACCGGCTGCAACGCCTGGACTCCGCGGAGAACTTCGTGGTCACCCTGGGCGCGGACGACCGGGTCGCCCCGGGCCGGGTGCTGGCCCGCATGGTCTACGAACACCCGGTCTACACGCCCGAGTCGGTGGCCGCCCAGCAGCGGCTGCCCGAACTCAACAGCGCCGTCTGCGCGTTCGCCGGGGCGTACCACGGCTGGGGGTTCCACGAGGACGGCTGCCGCTCCGGCGTCGCGGCCGCGGCCGCGCTGGGAGTGCGCTGGTGAACGCCGTACCCGCCCTCTACCCGTGCACGATCACGCATGTGCGGACCGCTCCCCGCCGGTACGCCCTGCGGCACCGCACCTACCTGTGGCTCATCGACCCCGACCGCCCGCCGCGGCTGCCACGCGCGCTGCGGCCCCTCGCCCGGTTCGACCCGCGTGACCACTTCACCGGCGACCAGCCCTCGATCCGGGCCGGCCTGGACGCCTTCCTGGCCGCGCACGGCGTACGGCTGGACGGCGGGCGCGTGGAGATGCTCACGCACGCCCGGGTGCTCGGGTACGTCTTCAACCCGCTGACCCTGTTCTGGTGCCACGGCCCGGACGGCGACCTGCGCTGCGTGGTCGCCGAGGTGCACAACACCTACGGCGGACGCCACTGCTACCTGCTGCGCCCGGACGCCGGCGGGACCGCGTCCACCGGCAAGGAGTTCTACGTCTCGCCCTTCTTCCCGGTCGACGGCCGCTACCGCATGCGGCTGCCCGTGCCGGGACAGCGCCTCGACCTCGCCGTGCACCTGGACCGCGCGGGCGGCCGGGCCCTGACCGCGACGGTGCGGGGTACCCGGCGGGAGGCGGGCGGCGCGGCCCTGCTGCGGCTGGCGCTGCGCCACCCCTGGTCCACCCTCGTCGTGTCGGCCGCGATCCGGGCCCACGGCATACGCCTGTACCTGCGGGGGCTGCCCGTCCAGCCCCGCACCGACGACCACCCCACTCCGGAGAACGTGACATGAGGACAGCAGAGCCCCTGACCGGCTCCCAGAACCGAGCCGCGGCCGTCGATCCGGTTCGCTGGCCGGACGTCGCGGTCGTGCCGCCCGCCTCGCGCGGCCGCACCGCCGTGACCGAGGCCCTGGTGGGCCGGGCCCTGCGCGGGCTGCCGCTGCGGGCCCGGTTCGCGGGTTCCGCCACCCTCGGCGCGGGCGGGCCGCTGCTGGAGGTCCACGACCCGCGTGCCTTCCACGCGCGTGTCGGCACCGGCGGACTGATCGGCTTCGGCGAGTCCTACATGGCCGGGGAGTGGGACGCCCCGGACCTGGTCGCCGTGCTGACGGTGCTCGCGGGACACGTCGCCGATCTCGTCCCGGCCCCGTTGCAGCGGCTGCGCGGGCTGTGGGCGCCGCGGCACCCGCACGACGAGCGCAACACGCCGGACGGCTCACGCGCCAACATCAGCCGCCATTACGACCTGTCCAACGACCTGTTCGCCCTCTTCCTCGACGACAGCCTCACCTATTCCTCGGCCGTCTTCCGGGGCTTCCCCGCGAGCCGCGACCTGCTGACAGGGGCCCAGCACCGCAAGATCGACCGGCTGCTGGACCTGGCCGGGGTGGGCGAGGGCACCCGGATGCTGGAGATCGGCACCGGCTGGGGGGAGCTCGCCCTGCGGGCCGCCGCCCGCGGCGCACAGGTCACCTCGCTCACCCTCTCGCGCGAGCAGCAGGCACTGGCCCGGGAACGGGTGCGCGCGGCGGGCCTCGCGGACCGGGTCTCGATCGAACTGTGCGACTACCGCGAGGCGGGCGGGGAGTACGACGCCGTCGTGAGCGTGGAGATGATCGAGGCGGTCGGCGCGGAGTTCTGGCCGGAGTACTTCCGCACCCTCGACGCGCGACTGGCCCCCGGCGGCCGGGCGGCGCTCCAGGCGATCACCATGCCGCACGAGCGGATGCTCGCCGCCCGCGACACCTTCACCTGGATCCACAAGTACGTCTTCCCCGGCGGCCTCATTCCCTCCACGCGGGCGATCGAGGAGACCGTCCGCGACCACACCCGGCTGCGGCCGGCGCGCCGGGACGCCTTCGGCGCCCACTACGCCGAGACCCTGCGTCTGTGGCGGGAGGGCTTCACCGCACGCGCCGAGGACGTCGAACGGCTCGGCTTCGACGAGACCTTCCGCCGTCTGTGGACCTTCTACCTCGCCTATTCCGAAGCCGGTTTCCGGGCCGGTTACCTCGACGTCCAGCAGTACCTGTTCACCAAGGAGGGCACCGCCCGATGACCAGCCTCCAGCCCGTCACCCGGACGGGCGCCGCCCACCGCCTGGCCGCGCTCGCCGAGGAGGCGCTCGGCGGCCCGCCGCCCGTACGGCTGCGGGCCTGGGACGGCAGCGAGACCGGCCCCGCCGGGGCGCCCGTGGTCGTGCTGCGGTCCCGGCGCGCGCTGCGCCGTCTGCTGTGGCAGCCCGGCGAACTCGGCCTGGCACAGGCGTACGTCACCGGTGAACTCGACGTCGAGGGCGATCTCGGCGAGGGGCTCCGCGCCGTCTGGGCAGCCGCCCGGGAGCGCGGGCTGCCCCCGCCCCGGCTCACGCCCGCCGACCGGGCCAGAGCGCTCGCCACCGCCGTACGGCTCGGCGTGGTGGGCCCTCCGCCGCCCGTACCCGTCTCCCAGGCCCGGCTGCGCGGCGGGCTGCACAGCCGGGCCCGGGACCGGGCCGCCATCAGCCACCACTACGACCTGTCCAACGCGTTCTACGGCCTGCTCCTCGACGAGACCATGGCCTACTCCTGCGGCTACTGGGCGGGCGAGGGCCCCGGATTCACGTCCGCGGACGCGCAGCGGGCCAAGCTGGAGCTGATCTGCCGCAAGGTCGCCCTGGAGCCGGGCGCCCGGTTGCTGGACATCGGCTGCGGCTGGGGTGCCCTCACCCTGCACGCCGCCGAACGGCACGGGGCCCTGGTGACCGCCGTCACGCTGGCCCGGGAGCAGGCGGCGTACGTCCGGGAACGGGTGGCCGAACGCGGCCTGGCCGACCGGGTGCAGGTGGTCTGCCAGGACTACCGGGACATCCGGGGCGGCGGTTTCGACGCCGTCACCTCGATCGAGATGGGCGAGCACGTCGGCGACGCGGAGTACCCGGCCTTCGCGGCCGCCCTGCACCGGCTGCTGCGCTCCGGCGGCAGGGTGCTGGTGCAGCAGATGTCGCGTGGGCGCGGTACCCCGGGCGGCGGGGCCTTCATCGAGGCGTACATCGCGCCCGACATGCACATGCGGCCGCTCGGCGAGACGGTGGGCCTGCTGGAGGCGGCCGGCCTGGAGGTACGGCACTCCGAGTCCCTGCGTGAGCACTACGTCCGCACCGTCACCGCCTGGCACCGCACCCTGGAGGAGCGCTGGGGGTCGTTCACCGCTCTGGTGGGCGAGGAGACCGCGCGGGTGTGGCGGCTCTACCTGGTGGGCGGGGCGCTGGCCTTCGAGGAGGGGCGCATGGGCGTCGACCAGATCCTGGGCGTACGGCCCGTTGCGGGCGGCGGCAGCGGCATGCCGGCGATCACCCGTCACTGGTACGAGGGGCTGGACAGGCTGTGAGCGGTTTCCCGTGGGGCGCGTTCGCGCTCAACCTCGCCTGGGCCGCCGCCGCGGCCCTGGCCGTCATGCTGGTCACCTTCGCCGTGGCGGTGCGCGCGGGACTGCACCGGATCGTGGACGTCGCCTGGGGGATCGGCTTCACCGCGGTCGCGGCCGTCACGTTCGCGGCCTCCGCCGGCCACGGGGACCTCGCTCGGCGGGTCCTGGTCACCGTCCTGACCGCGGTGTGGGGGCTGCGGCTCGCCGTGCACATCGCCCGCCGCGGCCGGGGCCACGGCGAGGACCCGCGCTACGAGGCGATGCTGGCCAAGGCCCCCGGCAACCGGAACGCGTACGCGCTGCGGATGGTGTACCTGCTCCAGGGGGCGCTGGTGTGGCTGGTGTCGCTGCCCGTGCAGGCGGCGCAGTACGTGCCGGACCCGCCGTCTGCCGTCGTCTGGGCCGGTAGCGCGCTGTGGGCGGTGGGCCTCGGCTTCGAGGCGGTCGGGGACGCCCAGCTGGCCCGGTTCAAGGCCGATCCCGCCAACCGGGGCCGGATCATGGACCGGGGCCTGTGGTCATGGACCCGGCATCCCAACTACTTCGGGGACTTCTGCGTGTGGTGGGGACTGTTCCTGCTCACTTGCGACTCCCCGGCGGCGGCCGCCGTGTCCGTCGTGTCGCCCGTGGTGATGAGTCTGCTGCTGATCCGGGGCAGCGGGAAGCGGCTCCTGGAGCGGCACATGGCCGACCGGCCGGGATTCGCCGCCTACGCGGCCCGTACCAGCGGCTTCTTCCCGCGCCCGCCGCGGCGGGAACCGTCCGAGACACGGGGCGCACCATGACGGAGGGGCCGGGCGGCACGGGGCCGGACGGGCGGGGGCGAAGGGAGCAGGGGCCGGAGTGGCAGAGGCCGGACGGGCAGGGGCCGGGCGGGCAGGGGCCGGGCGGGCAGGAGCCGGACGGGCAGGAGCCGGACGGGCAGGAGCCGGACGGGCAGGAGCCGGACGGGCAGGAGCCGGACGGGCAGGGGCCGGACGGCCCGTCGGCCTCCGCGCTGGTCCTGCGCAGGTCCCCGCCGGGGCCGCGGGCAGCCGTGCTGGTGCTGCACGGCGGGCAGGCGGACAGCGAGCGGCCCAGTCGGCGTGGGCAGCTCGCCGCCCTGCGCATGGAACCGATCGTGCGGGCGGTGACGGCCGCGCTGCCCCACCGGGACGTCCTGGTGGGGCAGGTCCGCTACCGCGTGCGCGGCTGGAACGGCACCCGGGCGGATCCCGTGCGGGATGCGCGGCGGGCGCTGGAGGATCTCGCCCGTCTCGCGGGCCCCGTCCCGACGGTCCTGCTCGGCCACTCCATGGGCGCCCGGGCCGCCCTGCACGCCGCGGATCACCCGCAGGTCCGCGCTGTGCTCGCCCTCGCGCCGTGGTGGCCCGCGGGCGAGCCGGTCGAGCAGGTCGCGGGCCGGCGGATCGTCGCGCTGCACGGGGCGCGGGACCGCGTCACCTCCCCCGCCGCTACGGCCGACTGCGTGCGCCGCGCGCAGCGCACGGCGGCACGCGCCGGGATGGCCCTCGTGGCCGGCGGCGACCACGCGTTGCTGCGCCGCCACCGCTTCTGGCACCTCACCACCGCGGCCGTCGTGGCCCATCTGCTCGACCCCGACGGGGTGCCGGACCCCCTGCCCGAGGAGTGCTACGGCACGGGTGCCTTCCCGGAGCTCTGAGCGGCGCCCCCGCAGGGGCGGCGCCGCTCAGGCGGGCAGCGTCATCAGGGCGACCGGGCCGGTGGTCGGGGCACGCGAGCCGCCCTCGGGTTCGACCGTGATGCCCATCCCCGAGGCACCGTCCACGGCGCCGCGCAGCAGGACGACCTGGTCGCTGCGGCCGGGGTCCATCAGCCCTGCCGGCCGCATGCGTCCGGAGTCGTCGAACCAGAGCTGGTAGACCCGGCCGCCGGGCGGCCGGGTCATCCCCGACACGACGAACACGGCCCGGTCCAGTTCGCGGGAGACGACGACGGCACCGGTGGCGCCGTCGCCGAGTCGCGCGGCCCGGGTCCGGGCGTCCGGTGCGGCGAGTACGGCGGCGACCTCGTCCGCCGTGCCGGCCGCGCGCCGGACCCGCTCGCCGGCGTCCTCGGCCCGCTGGTGCTCCCACACCGCGGTCCCGCCGAGCGCGGCGGTGGCGGCGAGGCAGGCGGCGAGCACCCAGCGGGACAGCAGCCGGGCCCGGCGGCCGGCGTGGACGGGGAGGACCCCGTCCACCGTCCCGGGCACCTCCTGGCGGACGGTGGTGATCCGGCGCAGGACGTGGTCGCGCAGGGCCGGCGAGGGCGTGACGGCGGCGGCGAGGCCGAGACGCGCCGCTGTCGCGCGCAGTTCGGCGGCCTCCTCCTCGCACGGTTCGCACCGGGAGAGGTGGCGTTCGAAGGTGACGTTCTCGTCGTCGGACAGCGCGTGCAGGGCGTAGGCGCCCGTCAGCCGGTGCAGGTCGAGGGAGCTCACGCGGTCACTCCCAGGCAGTCGCGCAGCCGGATGAGCCCGTCGCGCAGGCGGGTCTTGACGGTCCCCAACGGCAGTTGCAGCGCCTCCGCCACCTCGCGGTAGGTCAATCCGCGGTAGTACGCCAGCGTGAGGGCCTGGCGCTGGACCTCGGTCAGGGTGCGCAGGCAGCGCCGTACCTGTTCGCGCTCCAGCCGCGCCTCGACGTGCTCGGCCACCTCGTCGTACTCGGGCACCCGGTCCAGCAGCGCGGCCCGGTGGTCGCGGGCCGCCGCGGCGTCCGCCGACCGCACCCGGTCGACCGCGCGGCGGTGGGCGAGGGTGAGGATCCAGTTGATCGCCGTACCGCGGTCGGGGCGGTAGCGGGGCGCTGTCCGCCACACCTCGACCAGGACCTCCTGGGCGACCTCCTCGGACTGGGCGTGATCGCGCAGCACGGCGCGGACGACTCCCAGCACCGAACCCGCCACGGCGTCGTAGACGCCGGCGAACGCCTCTTCGTCCCCCAGCGCCACCTGGCCCAGCAGGCCCTGCAGGTCGGGTTCCGTCGAGGGGTTTCTTCCGATGTGTACTGCTTCCTTCACCGAGGGCCTCCACCGTCGGGACATGTCCGGGCGTAATCCGTTCGGGTCTGGACCCCGGTTCGGTTGCGGTGGATGTGTCACTGCCGAGAGGTCACTGCGGATACGTCACTTCAGCGGCGGTCGTGCGTCGGCCCGCGGCGACGGGGTGGAACGGCCGCGGACGACGGGTTTGGGCAGGTGGCAGTGGTCCTCGCCGCCTGCGGAGAAGCCGGACAGCCGGTCGGTGATGTGGTGGCGGGCGGTCGGGAAGACGACAGGGGCGCGGATGCCGATGCCGGCGTCGGCGAGTGCGAGGACGGGGACACGGCGCAGTCGTCCGGGGCACGCCGCAGGACGTCACGCAGGACGTCACGCAGGGCGTGATCGTCCTCCCCGACCGGGATCTCGGGACGCGTGTTCCTCCGGGTGTCGCGGGCGGGCCGGTCGGGCGAGGGAGGCGGTGGGCGACCAGTGGGCGGCGGCGCACAGGCACAGCCCGAGCCAGCCGACGGCGAACAGCCAGCCGCCGACCACATCGCTGAACCAGTGCACCCCGAGGTACGCGCGGGTCAGTCCGACCGACACTCCCCAGCAGCCGACGGCGGCGGACAGGGCCGTGCCGCCGCGCGGGGCACGCACGGTGAGCGCCACGACGAGCAGGCCCGCGGCGAGGGCCGCCGTGGTGGTGTGTCCCGAGGGGAACGACCAGCCGCTGGCGGGCGCGGCCCAGTCCGCCCGCGGCGGCCGGGCCCGGTGGGCGGCCTCCATCACGCCGTAACGCAGGGCCTGGCCGGCGAGGAGGCAGGCGAGGCCGAGGGCGCCGGCGAGCAGCCGCTGCCGCAGGGTCCGCCCGGCCACCGCTCCGGCGAGCACCACGAGCGCGTACGGAACGACTCCGGTGCCGGTGGCGGTCACCCCGCGCGCCACGGCGAGCAGCACGTCGGGGCGATGACCGAGGGACCAGGTCAGCAGGGAGCGGTCGGGCCGGATCGGGTCCCCGGCGCCGCCCGTGGCGTTCATGGCGAGCACCGCGAACGCCGTCCACGCGCCGACCCCGGCGCTGCCCGCCAGCTCGGCGACGTCCCCGCGCTTCATGAGACCGCCGCCGGGCTGGGCCGAGTGCCGGTGAGGCACCGGGACAGGGGCCGCGCCTCCTGTCGTACGAAGATCGTCACCGGACCTCCTTCGCCCCGTCCTGCCTGCGTCCCCGGTACAGCTCGGCGGCGAACGGAAGCAGCGACACGAGCACGATCAGCGCGACCAGTGGCAGCAGATACCGGTCCACGTCGGGGATCGACGAGCCCAGGGCGTACCCCGCGAGGGTGAGGCCGACGCTCCAGAGGAGACCGCCGACGATCTGCCAGAGGGTGAACACCCGTGCCGGTACGCCCAGCGCCCCGGCCAGCGGATTGAGCACCGTCCGTACCACCGGGACGAATCTCGCGAGGACGATCGCTCTGGCGTGTCCGTAGCGTGCGAGGAGGTGTTCGGCGCGCTCGGCCCCCGCCCGCAGCCGGGCGGATCCGTCGCGTGCCAGCAGGGCGCCGCCCGCCCGGCGTCCGAGCAGGTAGCCGCACTGGGCGCCGGTGAGCGCGCCGAGCGCCGCCGCCACCAGCAGCGGCCCCAGGGACAGGCCGGCCCCGTGCTTCCCCGTGGCGGTGCACAGCAGACCGGCGGTGAAGAGCAGGGAGTCGCCGGGCAGGAAGAAACCGATCAGCAGTCCCGTCTCCGCGAACAGCACCGCGCCGACGCCCAGCACACCGAACGCGCTCAGCAGGGAGCGGGCGTCGAGGGGGTTCACCGCCTGCTGTGACGACAGGGCTACGGTGGCAGTCATCGGACGGGTCCCTTCGCCGAGGCCGGCCGGGCGGCGCCCACGGCCCGCTTGACCCCGGCACGACAACCCGACCGACTACAATTATGTAGACGGTCTACGACACTGTAGACGATCGAGGAGCGAGGAGGGTTCCCATGCCCGAGGCGAAGGACGAACGCCGGCCGGCGGGTGAGCTGGAGGCCGCCGTGCTGGCCGCCCTGTGGGCCGCGGGCACACCGCTCACCCCGGCCCAGGTACAGGCCCACCTCGCCTCCGACCTCGCCCGTACGACCGTGACCACGATCCTGTCCCGGCTGCACGAGAAGGGGACACTGGAGCGTGAGCGGCAGGGCCGCGGCTTCGCCTACCGCCCCATAGAGGACCCGCACGGTCTGACCGCCCTGCGCATGCACGGCGAACTCGACCGCGACAGCGACCGGGCGACCGTGCTGGCCCGCTTCGTCGACCGGCTCAGTCCGGACGACGAGCAGGTGCTGCGCCAGCTGCTGGAGGAGGGGCCGTGATGATCGCGCTGCTCCTGATCCCGCTGCTCGTGCCGTGGGCGGCCCCCGCGCTGGCCCGCCGGGTCCTCGACCGCTGCCCTCCGGTCGCCGCCCTGTGGACCCTCACCGTCTCGGCACTCCTCCTCGCGGGCGGCAGCGTCGCCGCGCTGGGTACGCTGGCGCTGACCGGCCTGCTGAAGATCCCGGCCTTCGCCGCGCTGGGTGAGCTGGTCCACCCTCTGCGCACCCCTTCCGAGCGGCTGGTCCTGCCGATCGCCGCGCTCGCGGCCGGCCTCCTCGTCCTGGCCGCCCTCACGCTCGGGCTGTCCCTCGTACGGCAGACGGCGGGGCTGCGCACCGCCCGCGCCCAGGCAGGCCGCCGCCCGGCCGCGGGCGACCTGTGCGTCGTCGACTCCCCCCGCCCGGACGCCTACGCCCTTCCCGGCCGCCCGCACCGCATCGTGGTCACCACCGCCATGCTGCGCAGCCTCGACGCGCCCGAGCGCGAGGCACTCTTCGCCCATGAGCGCGCCCACAACAGCGGCGGCCACCACTACTTCCTGGCCACGGCCGAACTCGCCGCCCACTGCCACCCGGCCCTGCGTCCGGTCCGGGAGGCCATCCGGCTGGCCGCCGAGCGGGCGGCCGACGAAGCCGCGGCCACCGCCGTCGGCGACAGACACCTGACCGCGCGCGCCATCGCCCGGGCCGCGCTGGCGACGACCGGGCAGGACGCCGTACGCCCGACGGTCACCCCCGCAGCGACGACGGGTCCGGTCCCCCGGCGCGTGGCAGCACTCCTGACGCCCGCCCGGCACGCGCGCGCCGTGCCGTTCATCGCCGCGCTCCTCGCCACGTGCGCCGTGCTGTCCTGCGCCACGGCGGCGACCGGCGCGTTCCGCGTCCACGAGGACATCGAGATCGCCCAGGGCGAGACGACGGGGTGAGCCACCGGCGCGTCGGTGGTGCGGGCGGACGCGACAGGGGGCCCAGGGCGACTGGGGCGCGTATCGAGTCGGCACCCCGCTCTGTCCGATACCGGTCTCGTCCGTGAGAGCAACCAGGACACGGCATACGCCGGGTCCCGCCTGTTCGCCGTCGCCGACGGTTTCGGAGATCAGGGAGCCCCCGCGCCACCGGGCTGCAGCACTGCCTGACCGATGCGGACATGGCTGCTTCCGGCGACCGGGAGCAGATGCGTACTCGGCTGGAGAAGCTGTTCCTTTCTCTGGCCTGAGCTGCGGTGCCGCGACGCCGGATCACCCGCCCGGTTGGGACGGTTGGGCTACGAAAGGGGAGGGATCCGGAGCCGGGTCCCTCCCCTTTGTGGTGTGGTTCAGCGGTTGCGCAGTGCGGCCAGCGTGTGGTCGAGGTCGGCGGCGCGGGGGCGGTTGTGGGGGAGCTTGGCGAGCATGGCGGCCATGCCGCAGGTGTTGGTCAGGGCGGAGAAGACCAGACCGCCCGCGATACCGGCGGAGATGAGCTGGAAGGCGGGGTGGACGACGAGCCCGAGCAGCAGGCCGAGCAGCACGATCGCTCCTGCGGTGAGCCTTACCTGCCGCTCCATCCCCCAGGTGGCCCGGGAGGCGCCCTGGGGGCGGTGGAGCTCGTGGCCGTCGGCCGCCCAGGCGCCGGTTCCTCCCGACAGGGTGATGGCGGTGACGCCGTTCTCTGCGAGGATCTTGCAGGCGTTCTCGGAGCGGGCGCCGGAGGCGCAGACGACCAGGACGTCGCCGCGGTCGGTGGCGTGACGGATGTCGGGCAGCGCGCGCTGGATCTGGTCGAGGGGGATGTTGAGCGCGCCGGGGAGATGGCCGCCGGCGTATTCGCCCGGGGTGCGCACGTCGATGATGGTCAGTTCGTGCAGGCGGGTGCGCGCCTCGTCGGTGGCGAGGGCCGTGGGTGTGGTCATGGCAGATGTCATCCTTGTCTGTCGGAGTGCGCTGAGCTTGATCTGGCGGGAGCCGGACTGAGGGCGGTCCTGAGATGCCCGGTGGGGCTGGAGAAGCTCTCCTGGTCCTGGTCTGAGCCGGTCGCGGCCCTCGTGTTCAGACGATCACGTCAACGAGCATGAAGGCCGCCACCGCCAGCAGTACGACGGCGAAAACTCTCTGCAGGGTGGTGCCGGAGATCTTGGTCGCGAGGCGTTTGCCGTCCCAGGCGCCGAGGATCGCGGCTCCGGTGAAGGGGCCGATGACCTCCCAGTGGAGCCCGCCGCTGGTGCCGGTGCGAGCGGCGAGCGCGGCGAGTGAGTTCACCGTGATGACGAGCAGGCTGGTGCCCACCGCCCGGCGCATGGCCAGTCCCAGGACGCCCACCAGGGCGGGCACGGCGAGGAATCCCCCGCCGACCCCCAGAAAGCCCGTCACGGCGCCGAGTCCGGCACCGGCGCCGGCCGCCTTGCCGGGACGGATCCGGTCGGGCGGTTCGGACTCGGACGGACGCAGCATACGCAGGGCCGCCAGCGCGGCGATGACCGCGAACGCCGCCGTCAGCACCGTTTCGGGCAGGCGCCCGGCGACAGCTCCGGCGAGAAAGGCGGGGACGATGCCCGCCGCGGCGAACAACGCCCCTGTCTTCCATGCCACGTTCCCGTCGCGGGCGTGAGCGTACAGGGCGGTGGCGGAGGTGGCGGTGACGATGATCAGGCTGGCGGTGGTGGCGGCGGCCGGAGTGAAGTCGAGCAGGTAGATCAGTGCCGGTACGGCAAGGACGCTGCCGCCACCGCCGAGGGCTCCGAGGGCGAGACCGATGACGGCCCCGGCGATGAGGGCGAGAACAAGTACGGTCACGCTGTCCGGCCGCTGTTCCCGCGTTCGTCGACGACGGGGTGTCCGGCGGCGGCCCACGCGTTCATGCCGCCCTCGACGTCCACCGCGTGCGCTCCGCGTTCGGTGAGGAGCTTCGCGGCCTGCTGGGAGCGGTGTCCACTGCGGCAGATCACCACCAGCGGACGGTCCTGCGCCTCGGCGGGCAAAGTGCCGCCGGCGACCAGTTTCGTCAGCGGTACATGGACGGCGCCCGGGGCGTGGCCCGAGTTCCATTCGGGCTTCTCGCGGACGTCCAGCAGGACGGCGTCAGGCCGGTCACCGCTGGTACGGCTGTGTGCCTCGTCGACCGTGACACGGGGCCCGTTTCGGCGAAAGAGGGTCATCCCACGCTTCCTTCCTTGCTGGGGAACGGCCGAACTCAGGCGGAGGCCAGGGGCAACCCGGCATCCGTCGCGGCGTCGAAGGCGTCGTCGACCGCGACCACCTTGCGGCCGACGGCATCGAGGAGGGAGGCGGCGATCGCCGCGCGCATCCCGCCGGCGCAGTGCACCCACACCGTCCCGGGCGGTACTTCGCCGATACGGCCGTGCAGCTCGTGGACCGGGATGTGGACCGAGCCGTCGATGTAGCCGCCCGCACGCTCCGAGTCACGGCGCACGTCCAGCACGACCACGTCGTCGCCGCGCTCACGGACATCGGCGAGGTCGGCGAAGCGGGCGCGGGGGAAGGAGGCGAGCTGCTCGCCCTCGCGGATCCAGCCGGCCGGGTCGCCGGTGGCGGCGGCGGCCGGGCGGTCGATGCCCACCCGTGCCAGCTCCCGTTGCGCGGCGGCGATCTGCTCCGGGGTCTCGGCGAGCAGGGTGACGGGCTTGCCCCACGGGATCAGCCAGGCCAGGTAGGTGGCGAGCTTGCCCTCGCCCTCGAAGTTGAACGAGCCGGCCATGTGCCCCTCGGCGAAGGCCATGCGGCTGCGCAGGTCCACCACCCACTCGCCCGCGGCCAGCCGGGAGGAGATTTCGCCTGCATCCGCATACCGCGGCGGGGTGAGGTCGACGGGGGCGGGGCCGGCGGCGTTGGCCGGGCCCATGTGCGCGTAGTAGGCGGGCACGTCCTCCAGTCCGGCGAGCATCCGCTGAACGAAGGTGTCCACGTCCAGGGTGAGCGCGTCGTTGCTGGTGCGTTCCTTGCCGATTGTGGTCGCGTCCCCCTCGGCCTGGGCGGAGGAGCAGAAGCTGCCGAACCCGTGGGTGGGCAGCACCGGCACCTCGTCGTCCAGCTCGGCGGCCAGGCGGTGGGCGGAGGCGTGCTGGGCCCGGGCCAGCTGCTCTGTCAGCCGAGGCTCCACCAGGTCGGGGCGGCCCACCGTGCCGATCAGCAGCGATCCGCCGGTGAACGCCGCCACACCGCGACCGTCCTGCTCCAGGACGTAGGAGGTGTGGTGCGGGGTGTGTCCGGGCGTGGCGATCGCCCGCAGGACCAGACCTGCGTCCACGTCTACGGTGTCACCGTCGGCGACCGAGGTGCGGGCGAAGGACACGTGCGCCGCGGCCGGCACCAGATAGGAGGCGCCGGTGACCCGGGCCAGCTCCAGGCCGCCGGTGACGTAGTCGTTGTGCACGTGAGTCTCCGCCACGTACGCGATGCGCACCCCGCGCCGGGCGGCGGCGGCGATCACCTGGTCGATGTCGCGCGGCGGATCGATGACCACCGCGGAAGCGGGCCCGCCGGCCAGGTAGCTGCGGTTGCCCAGACCCTCGAACTCAAGGATGTCGACGAAGAACACGGCTGCGGCTCCTCCACAGGAACGGTGTACCCCGGGGGGTATTCGGCACCTACCTTAACAGAGATACCCCGGGGGGTATTCCTGTGATCCTGGACGCCCCCTATATCCGCGGGTGCGGCATTGTGTTCCGGGTTTTTCCGCCTCACCGAAGGAGCAGCGCCCCGTGTCCTACGACCGCGCCGTCCGCCTGGCCGCCACCGCCGCCGTCCGCCAGGCCCTGGCCGACCAGGGGCTCGGCATCCTCACCGAGATCGACGTCCAGGCCACGCTCAAGGCCAAGCTCGGCCACGACATGGAGGACTACCTAATCCTTGACGCCTGCAAGCCGCTCGCCCACCAGGCCCTGGAGGCCGACCGCTCCCCTGCTCCTGCCCTGCAACGTCATCGTCCGCCTGGACGGCGACCACACGCTCGTCCAGGCTCTCGACCCGGACACCATGGTGACCCTCACCGGCATGGACGTCCTCAAGCCCGTCGCCGACGAAGCCACCGTCCGACACCGAAACCGGCGATCACTCCGAAGGAGAGCCACCTCACTCGGGGTCCAGTCGGGGAACCGGCGACCGTCGAATACGCGAGCCCACCAGTACTGAGGCCGTATCTGCGGCCTGCGCGACCCTGACGCCGCTTCCGACGACGATGAGATCCGGAGGGACCTGACTGCGTGCGCCGGTCACTTCTCAGGGGGCGAAGGAGAAGCCGGTCAGTTTCTCTGAGACCTCCCACAAGCGGCGGGCGGCATCGGTGTCGGTCGCAGACGGGACAGGCTTGACGAGCTTGGGGTGGCCACGGTTCTCGCCCCGGCCGTCGGGGCCGTAGAACTCGCCGCCCTGGACGGCGGGGGCGGTTGCGGCGTAGAGCTGGTTGAGGGCTCCCATGGTGACGTGCTGGGCCCTCAGGCGGTTGCCGATCCGGCCGACCAGGTTGAGCAGGCCGGTCGGGCCGGAGGTCTGCAGGTTGGTGGCGGTGTAGCCGGGGTGAGCGAGCACGCTGATCGTGGGGCTGCCGGCCGCGCGCAGCCGCCGGTCCAGCTCCAGGCCGAACAGGACGTTGGCGAACTTGGACTGGGAGCAGGCGGCGGACGGGGAGTAGGAGCGCGCGGATTGCAGGTCGTCGAAGTCGATCCGCCCCCGCCGGTGGTGGGTGGAGCTGATGGTGACGATCCGGGGCGCCGACCCGGCGCGCAGCACGGGGTACAGCAGAGCGGTCAGCGCGAAGTGCACACCGCCGCGGTGCCACAGATCAGCGCGACGACGACCAGGTGCTGAAAGGTGAGCGCGTCGAGCCACGCCGCCAGTGGAATACTCGCGAGCGCCGCGCCTGCCACCAGATCACACGCGATCATCAGTGGCCGTTTGCGTGTCCGGTCCACCCATGCGCCTACCGGCAGCCCCACCAGCAGCCAGGGCAGCCACACCACCGCGGCGAGTAGGCCGACGGCGGTGGAGCTGGCGTCCAACACCGCAACCGCGATCAGCGGCAACGCGACCACGGTGATGCTGTTGCCCAGCCCACTCACTGTCTCGCCTGTCCAGAGCAGGAAGAAATCTGGTTGGGTGAACACTCCCCAGCGGTTTCGGGGCCGGTCCGGCGTGTCATTCATCGAGTCCACACCGGGCATCATGCCGTGACCTCTTCAACTTGCCGTACTGGTCACGTAGTTGGGGAAACCAGCCCAGGGCAGTTCATGGGGCGGTTGAGCGCCCGGCGATCCGGCCGAAGGTGGGCAATCCCAGGTGGATGGCCGTGGGCTTGAGAGCGGCATCGAGGTCGGCGGGTGATCAGCCGTGCGACGACGTCGCCCGTACGGGCGGAGACGGCGATCAGGGCGCGCCGGGACAGGCCGTAGTCGAGCGGGCGAGCGCTGATTCGGGGCCTTCGCCGTCCGCGTAGAACAGGACTGCAGAAGGCTCAGGCCTCGACCGGGTCAGTCGGCCCGCCGCCTGCCGGCCGGGTCGTGGGGGCTGCGCAAGCTCCACCCCTTCCACCCGTTGTTCCAGACCACGGTGTCCCCGCTGATCTCCTTGAATGCCTTCAAGACCGTCTTGTGGATCGCCGGGTTGCCGTTGTCGTTGGTGCGTGAACACCTGAAGAAGGCGCCTGGGCCGGTCGCGGCTATGATCCGCATCTTCGAGCGATTGGGGACCTGGTGGGGATATTTCGGCGCGGAGAGCGTCGTGATGGGGTGGACCTGCCGCGCGACGGGGAGTTCGCGTTCCTGTCCGAGGCGGAGGCTGCCCGGTTGCGTACCTTCGTCCGCGAGGCATTCGCGGAGCGCGGCATCGAGGTAACGGTCGAGCCGGGGCGTGTGACCACGGACTCGGGTTGGCGCTTCGGCCTCTCCAATCTTGCGGCCGTGTGCCACAACGACAGCCGCGGCCCCCGGTGCTGGCGGGCGCTCGTAGACGAACATGTCGACCGGGTCATCCGATCGATGGATGGACCTCAGGCTCTCAAGGCCTTGCCGCACGAACAGCTCCTGGCCCAGCTCTACCCCCGCTTCATTCCCAGCGATCCCGCGCTCCTGAAGGCTTTCGGGTACGGTCCCCAATCGGTCCCGGGGCTGTTGGAAGTGCTGGCGCTCGACCTCCCGGAAACCGTCGACATGCTGACCGCGGACTCCCTCTCCAACCTGGGTGACGTCACGGCGCTTCGGGACCGTGCGTTCCAGAACCTACGAGCCGTCCGCATTGACAAGCACAAGGTGGTCAGGGACAAGGACGGCTCCCACTTCGACGTGCTGATGGGCGGCTCGTACTTCATCGCGAGCCTCGCCCTGGTCCTGGACGAGGTCGTATTCCGCTACATCAAGGACGCACCGGCGCCGGACGGAATCCTGGTCGCGCTGCCGCACCGGCACCAACTCGCCTTCCACGTCGTCCGCGACAGGAACGTGGCCTCCTCGCTGCACACCATGGCCCGGTTCGCCGCCATGGGCTTCGAGCAGTCACCGGGCGCGCTGAGCCCCACGGTGTTCTGGTGGCACGAGGGCAGCTTTACCCAGGTCGCCACCCAGGACGACGCCGGCATGCACATCAAACTCACCCAGGAGGCCATGGACCTGGCAGCACGTTTCGCGGGCGGGTAGCCAGACCTGACTCGACATGCGAGTGGACGAAGGCCAGGGTGTGGGCCAAGCTCTACCGCCTGGTCCTCGACAATCTCGGGTCTCGGGGTGAGCTGGACTGGTCCCGCTGCGCGATCGACTCGGTGAACATGCGGGCCTTGAAAAGGGGGATCTGACAGGTCCGAATCCTGTCGACCGGGGCACGTACGGCTCGAAGATTCACTTGATCACCGAGCGGAGCGGTCTGCCCATCTCTGTCGGAATCTCGGCGGCGAACCTGCACGACAGCCAGGCGCTGATCCCGCTGGTGAAGGGCATACCGCCGCTCCGCTCCCGCTGTGGGCCCCGGCGGCGCAAGCCGGGCAAGCTCCACGGCGACAAGGGCTACGACTACGCCCACCTGCGGCGATGGTTACGCGAGCGCGGCGACTCGTCTCCGAGCGGCAGGGCCGGTCCCTGATCATCACCAGCAACCGGGCATCCAGCGACTGGTATCCCCTCTTCCCCAACCCAGTCGTCGCCGAGTCCCTGCTGGACCGGCTGATCAACGCCAGCCACCAGGTCATCAGGAACGGCCCCAGCTACCGGCCCAACAAGCGGCCCAAGGGCCCCACCGACAAGCCGCCGGTCAGTCAGCAGGCCGCGAGGAGGCCGGCAAGGATGCCTGCCGGGTCGTGCAAAACCCGCCCCGCAAGAAGGCCGCGGCAGCGTCAGGTGGGGCCAAGCAGACGAAGGCCGGGAAGGCTGCGCCGGCGAAGACCCGCGCCAGCAAGAAGACCGCCTCTGCTCTTGCACCGGCCCAGCAGCCTGCTGCGCCCAAGCTGGTGGACCTGGTGCGGCAGCACCTGGTCGGCCTGGAGGATCCCCGTTCGGCTGCCGAGATCGCCACCGCACTGGGACAGATGCATCCCGAGCGGGCGGTGAAGACCACCGTGGTGCGCACGACGTTGGAAGGTCTCGTGGCCAAGAACCAGGCCCAGCGCACCAAGCAGGGCACCTCCGTCTACTACACCACCCCCGACACGGCCGTGCCCGCAGCTGACGATCAGACACCGCAGCAGCCCGTCTGACGCCCCGGGAGCTGCCGGCCGGCCGCATGCGGCGTTGCTGCAGCAGTTGGGCGTCACGCGGGCCGGACCGTTCCGCAGTCCTTCGGTGCCCTCTGCCGGGGGGCCGTGTGGGTCAGGCCGCGCGGACGGCCGGGTGGGGGCTGAGGTGCCGTACGGCCTGCCGACGGTCCGCTGTCGCCGACAGGAAGGTGCAGCCGCCGAGGATGATGAAGAGGATCGCGTTCGTCCACTCACTCTCACCACTGATGACGAAGACCATCATCACGCAGAACGCCGTGACCAGGAGGAGCATGAACGAGCCCCGAACCGGTCTGTGTGCGGAACGCATATCGGGCGGCGCCGAGCTGCCGCTGCGCCGCCGCGTCCGGCACGGTCGCCGGGATCTCGTCCCACAGGTTCAGAGTCCCCATCGTCACTCCCACTGCGCGCTGCTGTTCCCCAACAGGCCTGTCAACGAGGTGAGTTGACGATCCCGGAATGTCATCGCGATGCTACGGTGCCTGGCTGGAAACCGGTAGACGGCTGTCGTCCGCCGGGACTGAAGCTCTCTACCGTTTCGTTCGCGACGTGTCCCCGTCCCTGCGTGCCTGAGTGACGAGCCGACCGCCCACGCGTGGGACCTGACAGCGGCGATCACCCCGCTGTCGATCAGCGCTTCACGGTTTCTCGCCTCCTGGACCGGATCCCTGGTGCTCCGCTCGACTCCCCGCGCGCTCACGACCTGGACGTCAAGGCAGCAGGCGTTCCACGAGAGCGTTGCACTCCTCGACGAGTCGGCCGGTCACCTGGTCCACCAGGGCGATCGGCTGGAGTCGGAGGGTGATGCCGGCGAGCCAGCCGGTCAGGTCCGTGGCGATCACCGCGCCTCCGGGCCCGGTTTCGAAAGCGGGGATGAGGGCCAGCAGCATCCGGGCCCAAGTGGCCCCGAAGTCATGGAACTGGAAGCGCATGGACAACACCTGGGCCCTGGACGCCGCAGCGAAGAGGTAGTGCGCCTCGCGCCCGAGGAGACCGGCCTCCCGGGCACTGTACGGGTCCGGATCGTCCAGGAGATCGACGGCGAGCCCGGCCAGCAACGTCGCCATGGCGGGTGCGGTCTGCTCCTCGCAGCGCAGCGAGGGGACCACGGTTGTCGCCCCGTCCGCCGGGTCGAAGGCGAGGTCTCGCAGTACCGACGGCACCCGGTCGTCCCCGAGTTTGCGTGCCGCGGCTGCCAGTGCGGCGGCGAAGGACATCGAAGGCGGCCTCGCGGCGCCCGTGGTGTCCTGTGCGGTCAGGGACCGCCAGGCCCGGGTTGCCTCGTCCGCGGTCCGGGGGTTGAGTTCGCGGCCCTCCCCGATGAGCTCCGCGCCTTCGTCGCTGCGACCCGCTTCGCTGAGATTCAGTCCGTGGTGGACGAGCGCGGTCACCAGGTGCCTGAGATCCGCGGGGGCGTTCGTCTGGGCCATCACCCTCGCGCTGTGCACCTCCGTCGCTTCGACGGCGAGGGCGATCTCGGGCCGGCCCTGTCGGGTGTGCACCCGCGCGGCGATCGCGGCGGAGCCCCGCAGGTACCGTCCGTGCATGAAGGATTCCGCCAGTGGGGCCTCGTTGATCGCTTCGGCCTTGGAAAGGTAGAAGCGGACCGCCCAGTTCGCCGAACAGACGGCGAGGTCGTGGTCGCCGTAGTCGTACAGGACGCTCGCGTTCATGCTGAGCACCCGGGCAAGGTCCAGGAACAGGGCTGAGTCGCCTGTGCCCGCGCCGAGGTCCATATACGTCATGACCGCCTGGTCAGCCTCGATGACAGCGGAGACTCCGCGCCCCAGCTCGGCCAGGACCAGCGCCTTGCGGGCGTGGACGTCGGCAACGAGGGCGCGCATGCCGGGTTCGCCCGACTCGCCGAGCTCCGCGTAGACGCCCGCGCACTCCGTGAGCGCCTCGAGAGACTCGTCCGGCTGCCCCGCGCTGACCAGCGTCGAGCCCAGTCCGTACAGCACGCTGCCGAGCATCCGCTTGGCTTCCCGGTCGCCGGGGTCCCGCCCGACCAGCACGTACATCAGCCTCCGGGCCTCCTGGTGGAGCGGTGCCGCATCTGCCGACAGCCCATCGACCATCAGCGCCTGCGCCTGCGAGAACAGCTGCCCCACCCGTAGCTGAAGGTCCCCGGTCGCAGCGCCCGTATCCGGATCTCGGCCCGGGTCCGGAGCCGGACCGCCAGAGGACGCACCAGACTTCGCCGAACGACGCCACTTCATGCGCCCGCCCCCACCTTGAATGACAGGAAACCCGTCTCCTCAGGCGTGCCGAGAGGCACCTCCGGCACCGGACCCCCTCTTCACGTCCCACCCCACACTCCTTCCTCCCCTGTCAACTGCACCCGAAACAAGGGGCCGTTGACGACTCTGAGGGCGCTCGAGCAGCAGAGACCCCGCTCGGCCGGCAGCGAATCGCGGTCTTGCCGGCCCGACCTGCTTGAGCAGCCGGAAGTCCGGATGCACCGCCCAGCAATGTCCCTGAAATCCATGGTGGCGACGAAGCTGAACCGCCTACGCTCCAACCCATGCGAACCGTCTTCGTGTTTCCCGCAGGTGAGCGATCTGAGACTGTCGCCTCGCTCGATCGGCATCTGCCCAAGCAGCGCGATCCGTGGACTCTGGACGGCAACCTCTACATCAACATCGACGATGAGCAGACCGGTTACCTCTTCTCGGACTGGGATCCCGAGGATGTGGCGATCCTCGAAGCGGCCATCGGACATCACCCCACGTGGGCGGTGGAGATCGACATCTCCGGACGGATCGACGGCACCGCAGAGGTACACCAGATGATCGCGCTGCTGCTTGAGCATGGAGGCGTGGCAATGGACGACTACACCCCTCACCCATGGACCTTGCCGGAAATCGTGTCTGGAACAGTGATCGACGGTCTGCGCTTCTTCGACTTTCGCGGCTACCACGAACTTCATCCCTGAAAGGGCGGGGTCGGTCCCTCCCCCGAACCCGGCCACCTATGACTCCACCCGCGCCGTGCTCTGGAGCGCCCGCGCCGGACGACTCTGGGCGCGCTTCACCACCTACCTGCGCCGTGCCCTCGCCCAAGTACCTCCGCATGACGCAGAAGGCCCTGAACCAGGCCCTGCGCGTCTCCTTCGCCGAAGTCGCCGAGCACCAGATGCGCGGCACTGTCCGAACTGGGGCCGGAAGCAGAGCGGGAACTGGAACGCTGCTGGTGGCGTCTGGTCCTCACATGCATGCCGGACTGCCTGGGGAGGCATTATGCGCACCGTGATCGGGAACCGTTCGCCAGGCGTCGGTCGGGAAGACCGTCTCGCAGATGCCCTGTGGCCGTTGTCGTTCCCCGACACCCCGCACGCCCGATCGGCGGCTTATGGTCTGGCTGGACTTGTCATGGAACTGTCCGTCGCCGTCGCCTTCGACAACTACTGGGCTGACAGTCACCGGAGCCGGCCGCCGCTGGGCTGGTTCTGGGTGGTATGGACTGCCCCATCGGTGCTCCTGATGTGCGGGGCTCTCGTCGCCGCCCTTGCCAGCCGACGGAAAGGCGTTCTCCGCCGGTTGCTGTCTGCCGTCGCCTGGGCGGTCTCTGTATGCACGAGCTTCAGCCTGCTGTTGCTGCTGTTTGCTTCCGGTGCCGACCTGTGCGAAACGATCCCGCCCCCAGTGGCGGTGTACTTGCAGCCGACACTCATGGTCCCGGTCTGCCTGGCAGTCTCGCTTGCCGTCGGATCGCTGGCCAGTGCCGGCGCATGGGCCGTGACACGGCGTCGCATACACCACGTCGTGCTGTATGCAGTCTGGCTCGCATCCGCCGGAGTCGCTGTCTTTCTCCTCCTCCGACCAATCCTCACCGCATCCCCCACGTGCTCTCCCATGCGCGGCGGATAGCCGACTCCCGCAACACGGCCTAGTGACGCGATGTCACGAATATCCATGCCGCAGCGCCCGTTTCAGACCGATTGTGGTGGTCCGATTCGGGTCCTGATTGCGATGAGACCTTCACTCCGAAGGTCGAGTTCCTCCAGACGGTCAAGAAACGCGACAGAACGTCGACCCTGCTCGCGAGCAGGACCTGATCGGCCACATCGAAACCGAGACCGCAAGTTCCACCTAAGCCTGCTCAGGACTTGCCGGCAACGAGGCCCAGGTGCCCGCGGATCTGCGCACGGTGGTACTCGACACCGGTGCCACCGCCACGTCGTACTCCTACGACAGCGCTGACCGGCTGACCACCTCCGGCACGGTCTACGACGCCTTCGGCCGCACCACCACCCAGGCATCCGGCGCCACCATCGGCTACTAGCCTGGGCGATGCGGACCACCTAGTGGCAGGGGATACGAGTTGGCTTGACCTCTCGGCGGGGTGAGTTCGCATTCAGCCCGGATCCACCGGCTGACGTCTGTGGAAAACTTCTGCGGGAACGAGGAAAAGCCTTGTGAACTGCGGTGATGGGAGTTCTTGAGGCTTCCAGCACGCACGATGACAAGGCTCTTCCGAGATGCAATCTTCCCATGCCGCCTTCTATGTCTCCGCAATCTTCAACGAGCCGAATCTGATCGCGGATGCGGGACTGCTTCCGCTGGTCGCGCTCGCCGAACGGGGCGGCCTGCCCGGTCTGGCTGCCCGGGTCCGCATCAAGGCGGCCGACAACAGCGGCGTCGCTGGTGCTCGGCCTGGTCGCTGTCTTCCGGCTGACCCCCGGCTCCACCACCAGCGACGCCAAACCTGCGGAGCGGCCCGCAGCGCCACCCGGGCCAGTGGTCCACGCCCGACACCTCGCTGCCGCTCACGACCGCTCCCAGGCGCTGTAGCCGAGGACCAGGTGCCCAAGGCGGGACAGGCGCTGCACGTCCGCGACGAAGGCCCTGGTGAACAGCCTCTGCGCCGACGTCTCGCCGTACCGGTCGATGTGGTCGAATACGACCTGGTGGTCGCGGGCGGCGCGGGTGCGCCAGTCGAGGACCTGCTCGCGGGGCAGGTCCCCGAAGACCAGGCCCCGGTCGACGTCGTCGGCCGCCGTCTGCGGTGCGGGCGCGGCGACGGCCGGGCGCGAGGCGGGCAGTACGACCGGGGCCGGCGTGCCAGCCAGCCCACCGGGTCGTCGGGCATCTCCGAGACCCACAGGGACGCCGCCGACCCCGGTACGGCGTCCGCGCCGAAGCGCTCGATCACTCCGCGCGAGCCCAATGTCAGCCCCATTCCACTGCCCTGCGCGGACTGCGCGCCGATCCGGGCCAGCAGCAGATCCACCGCGTCCTCGGGCAGATAGATCAGCAGTCCCTCGGCGATCCACACGGTGGGCACCGCCGGGTCGTGCCCCGCGGCGGCCAGCGCGCCCGGCCAGTCCTCCCGCAGATCCACCGCGACGGTGATCCGCTCGCAGCGGGCGACGGCCCGCTCCTGCCGCAGCACCGAAGCCTTGAAGTCCAGCGGCGCGGCGGTGTCGACCTCGAACAGCCGGGTGCCCTCGGGCCAGTCCATCCGGAAGGCCCGGCTGTCCATGCCGGCGCCGAGCAGCACGACCTGCCGGACGCCGGACGCGGAGGCCTGCCGCAGCAGGTCGTCGAGGAATCCCGTCCTGATGACGATGGAGAACGCCACGCCCTGTCGGCGGCGACGCGCGGCCTCGTCACCGGTCGGCGGCCCCGCGGAGGGCCCCAGACCGCCGGCAGCGGCGAAGGCCCGGGCCAGTGGGTCACGGAACAGGGGGTTCTCCCGCTCGGTCTCCACCGCCCGCACCCTGGCCACCCCCACCGCTGTGGCCCACACTCCCGACGGCTGCGCCCGCTCCGGCTCATCAGTCACCGCGCCAGCCTAGTGCCGTGACCGGAAAGGTTCACCGGCTCGCGACGCCCGGCACGGCACCTCGCCGCGTTGTCGCATCACCCGAGTACATCCAGTACGCGGGCGACGCTCCGCCTTGCGATGCACCGCACCGGACGCCGCGAGCTTCCCGGCAAACCTTTCCGGTCACGGCACTAGAGGGCCTCTGTCATCCCGGGATTCCGGACCAGGTTTCGACGTCGCACTGTCCGTCGGCATTGTTCCCCGCTGTCAGGACCGTGCCATCGGTGCGCAGGCCAAGGGTGTGCGTCGCACCGGCGGCCACGGCGACGACATCGCGCCAATGGCCGACTTGGCACTGTCCGTGGCTGTTGTCTCCCACGGCGAGGACCCGCCCGGAGGCTGTGACTCCGACGGTGTGGTAGCTGCCCGCGTCGAGTGCCACGACGTCTTCCCACGCGTCGACCGCGCACGCCCCGGTCGCCCGCTCTCCGGTGGCCACCGCCCGCCCGTCGGCTCTGAGGCCGACGGTATGGAGATACCCGGCCGAAACGGCGGCCAGATCACGCCATGCTTCTACGGCACACTGCCCTCGCCGGTTGTTCCCCACGGCCAGCGCCGAGCCGTCGGACCGGACGCCGACCGAGTGCCAGTCACCGCACGAGAGGACGAGCATCTCGCGCCAGGACTGCACCGCGCACTGTCCTTCCGCATTTCTGCCGACCGCCAGCACGCGGCCGTCGGCGAGCAGCCCCAGCGTGCGGCGCCAGCCCGCGGCCACGGCCGTGACGTCTCGCCATCCGGCGACATCGCATTGCCCGTCGCCGTTCCACCCCGTGGCCAGCACGGTGCCGCCCGACCGGAGTCCCACCGTATGAGACCTGCCGGTGTTCCTCGCGACATGGACGTTGCCGGCTGCCACCGCGACGACGTCCTCCCACGGCGCGACACGACATTCAGCGGCTGCGGTATGGCCCACGGCGACAACGGTTCCGTCGTGACGGCGTCCGACCGAGTGCCGTCTTCCGGCCGCCAGCGCCGACGAGTGGGCGAGCATCGAGCCTCCTTGCGCCCGCGGATGTGTGCGTGATGTGTGCGTCATCCATCTGTCATCTATCGGGGGAGAACGACATCTTCCAGCACCCGCGGCACGGGGTAAGGACGCTCGGCCGGGAACAGTCGCTGCGCCTTGGCTGCGTGCCCGGTGTGGAGCAGGGTCGCGGCCTTGCGAATCTGCGGGGTGAGGTCGGTGAGACCCACGATCCAGTCGTCGGTGAACGCGCGGATCAGGTGACGGCCGATGCCGACCTGGATGCTGTAGTGGTTCAGCGCCGCCCCGCGCGGCGAGCGCTCCGGGTCCCACTGGACGTGTACGGCTGCCTGGGCCACCGCCGCCGGGTCGGCGGTCGTCAGCACGGCCCGGGACAGGGCCTCCTCCCAGCCCGCCCGAGTGATCCGCACCGCGAGAACCCGTTCCTGGCCCGGCTTACGGGCCCAGTTGCTGCGGTGCATCAGCCACCTGAACGACGGCTTGATCCAGGTCATCCGGTGGAACGAGAACGGCGCGACGAAACGGCCCGCGTGCAGTGCCGCGTCGGCGATGGCAGGCGCGTACGCCTGGTAGACAACGATCGTGCGAGCGTCGTAGTCGGCACGGATCTGATACTGGGCCGTCATGAGCCGCACCCTGCCATCCCGCCCGTGCGCGCGGCGAGCCGATTTTCACCTCACCGCGCCCGGGGGCGGACTCGCGTGCGCTGCTTGGCCCAAGGACTGCGCACGTTGGACGCGGGGGTGAAGCTGGTTCTCCGGTCTCGGCGCGGGACACCGATGATCTGCATGGACCCACCCCGCTATGGATTCGCGGGCCTCCCCGCCGCCGTCGCCGACTCTCCGCCGCCAGACGTACTGCAAGGGCGCCTGCCGCCACGCCTGGCACAACCTGCGGGGTGACCGGGCCGAGTGACCTCACCCGCCGACGTCAGCGGGGCAGCACCCAGTGTGGTGTCCAGGCCCCTGGGGCGCGGTCCCTCGTCGTGGTGGCGAGGTGGGTGCGGAGGGTGGTCAGCGCAGGGTGGGGGTTGTCGCGGTGCCAGAGGAGCGAGTGCGGGTAGACGGGGTTCGGGTCGGTCACCGGGATGCGGCGCAGGCCGTGACCGGCGGGCCAGATGAGGCGGGTGTGCTCGCCCATGAAGGTGGCCAGGGCCGGGGTGTCGGCGATGGTGTCGAGGAGCGCGTCGGAGCCGAAGTTGGGGCCGGTCGCCTCGATGGTGAGGCCGAACTCCGCGACGAGGTCGTCGTAGTAGGCACCCCACTCGGTGCCGGGGACGATGCCGGGCATCCAGATCCTGTGGCCGACGAGCTGGGCGAGAGTCACCGACGGCGCGCCCGCCAGCGCGTGGGCGGGGCCGGTGAGGAGCTGGAGAGGCTCGTCGAGCACCCGGACGGAGACGATGTCCTCGGGAAGGGGACGGCCGGGAACGGCGACGGCGCGGAAGGACGCGTCGATGGCGCCGGACCGGATGGCCGCGACCGCTGCGTCCATGTCGAAGAGCATCACCACGTCGAGCTCGATCCCGGGGTGCACACGGTGGAAGTCCCGCATCAGGCCCGCCGCCGCGCCGCGCGAGGCGATCACGTCGACGCGCAACGGCCGCCGGCCGGGCCGTACGGACGCGACCGCACGCTCGCCGACCCGCAGCAGCTCGCGCGCATGCGGCAGGAACGCCTGCCCGTCGATGGTCAGCTCGGTACCGCGGGCGGCGCGGGTGAACAACCGTACGCCGAGGCCGCGCTCGAGCGCGGCGATGCGCTTGGAGACGGCCTGCTGGGTGATCGACAGGTCGGTCGCAGCCTTCTGGAACTGGCCCGCTTCCGCGACGGCGACGAAGGTACGCACGGCTTCGAGATCCACGGCGGTCCACCTTAGTGAACAACGAATGGTTGTGGGTGGCCGTCCCGGTGGTTGTTTGACCTGCCGTTGTGCCGCTCGGTTAGCTCCTCCCGGTCAACGTCGGTTTGTTCGGGTGGGAGCGCTGAGCATGGGGGGCAGGAGACGCCTGGGCCGGCGGTTCGGGTGGCTGTGGGCGGCGTACGCGGTGAGCGCGTACGGGTCCGGGCTGGGGTTCGGCGCGCTGCCACTGATCGCCGTGCTGGCCCTGCACGCCAGTCCGGCCGAGGTGTCCGCGCTGTCCGCGGTGGGGCCGGCGGTGGGCGCGCTGATCGCGGTGCCGCTGGCGCCGTGGGTGGAGTTCCGGCGCAAGCGTCCGGTCATGATCACGATGGACCTGACCCGGTGCGCGGCCATGGCCACGATCCCGGTCGCCTACGCCCTGGGCCGGCTCGGTTTCGTCCAGCTGCTCGTGATCTCGGCCGTGGTCGCCGCAGCGAAGATCGCTTTCAACGCGGCCGGCGGCGCCTACCTCAAGTCCCTCGTCCGGCCGGACGATCTCCTGGTCGCCAACGCCCGGTTCGAGTCGACGAACTGGAGTTCCATCGCGATCGGGCCTCCGCTGGGCGGTGCGGCGATCGGCCTCTTCGGACCGGTCACCACCGTGGTGGCCGACGCGGTGAGCTACCTGCTCTCGGCGCTGGCCCTCACCGCCGTCCGCGAACGGGAGGAGGCCCCGCCGGCGACCGGGAGGAGCCGGGTCCGGACGGGCGCGGCGCTCGACGGCTGGCGGCACATCCTGGGCCACCCCGGCCTGCGGGCGCTCTACCTCAACAACCTGCTCGTGGCCGGACTGATCATGGCAACCGAGCCGCTGCTGGCCGTACTCCTGCTACGGCAACTCGGCTTCGCCCCCTGGCAGTACGGCCTGGCCTTCGCCGCCCCCTGCCTCGGCGGGCTCATCGGCTCCCGGCTGGCGCCCCGTGTCGTGGCCCGGCACGGCCGGCACGCGGTCTTCCGGACCGTCGGCACCCTGCGCGTCGTCTGGCTCATCGGGCTGGCCTTCGTCCGGCCCGGCACCGTCGGCCTCGTCACCGTGATGGCCGTCGAGCTGGCGATCATCGTCAACATGAGCCTGTACACGCCGGTGCTCGCCACCTACCGGCTCGAACACACCCCGAAGCACCTCGTCGCCCGCACCCTGACGGCCTGGTCGATCGGACAGCAGGCGTCCATCGCCGTCCTCACCACGCTCGCCGGCCTGCTCGCGGACCTCACCAGCGCGCGCACCGCCCTCACGGCCGCGGGCCTGCTCATCCTCACCACCCCGCTCCTGCTTCCCCGGCACGACCCCACGCCCCGGCACGAGCCGGAACCGGCCCGCAAAAGCGGGCCGTGACGGTGCTCGGCGGGGGACGGCGGGCCGGTCGGCGTAGGCTGCGCACAGCACAGTCACGGCCCGGGGGAGCGGATGACGACGTCGGAGACGGCACAGGGGTGGGAGTCGCGCCTCGACTCGGTCGTGGTGTACGCGCAGGGCGCCGTGTGCCGCCGGCTGGCCCGGGGTGTCGTACCGCGGGACGGCCGGGCGCGCGTGACGGGGCTGCCGCGCTCGCTGGACGCGGGGTCGCTGCGGGCTCGTGTGCTGGGCGGTTCCTCGGTGCGCGTCGTCGAGGCCCGGGTGGAGGTGGGCGCCGAACCGCTCGGCACCGAGGCGCCGGACGGCCTGCGGCGTGAGGTGGAGCGGCTGCGGGAGGAGTGTGCGGCGGCCCATGGTCGCCGCGACCGTCAGCTCGGGCTGATCGCCGAGATCGGGGCGTTGCGCCCGGTCCCGCCGGCGCGCGGGAAGGACGATCCGCACCGCCGTACACCGGTCGACGCCTGGCTTCGGCTGGCGGACTTCGTCGACGCGCGGCTGACCGCGTCGCACGCCCGGTTGGTCGAACGGGAAGAGGCGCTGCGCCAGGTCGAGCACGAGCTGTCCCTCGCCGAGGACCGGCTCGCCCGCGCCTCCACCGACGCACCCGCGGCACACGTGGAGACCACCGTCGCCGCGGTCCTGACGCTCGACGGCGGCGTGACGGCGGCGGCCGAGGGCGAGGCGGAAGTGGCAGTCGAGGTGGAGGTGGAGTACAGGGTGCCGGGCGCCGTATGGGTGCCTGTCTACCGGCTCACCCACCGCCAGGACGAGGGCAGCGGCCGTATGGTGCTGCGCGCCTCGGTCGCCCAGCGCACCGGCGAGGACTGGGCCGGCGTGAGGATCGCGCTGGCCACCGCCGATCTGCGCCGCCGCACCGATCTGCCCCGGCTCCGCTCGCTCCGCATCGGGCGTCGGCAGCCCGGCCCCGCACCCTCCGGCTGGCGCGAGCCCCCGGCGGGGCTGGCCGACCTGTTCGCCGGGTACGACGCGGCGGGGCGCCGCCCCGAGCCGACCAGCGTGCCCCTGAGCGTCGCGGCCACCGGTCCCCTCTCGCCACCGCCACCGCCACCGCCACCGCCCCCGCTGTCTCCGCCTCCGCCTCCGCAGGGCTACGGCGCCCCCGCTCCCCCGCCACCGCCCGGGTACGGAGTGCCCGTCCCGGGTTCCGCTCCGGGCGCCGTCCCCGCTCCCGGCGCCCCGGTCGGCGGTGCCTACCCGGAGGTCATGGCCGACTTCGGCTCGCCGGTCGTGCCGGCGGCTCCGGGGAGCCGGCCGCGCGCCGGTGGCAGGCCGGGTGCTGTCCCCGCCGCCCTGGCGTCCCCCGCCTCCGCCTTCGCTGCCCCGGTCTCCCGTTCCCTGGCCGCCCCGGCGCCCGGCGGTGCGACGCCTCCCGCGCCCGCCCGGCCCGCCGCGCCCCTGGGCAAGGCCGCACCGCCGCCGGGCGTGACCGCGGGTCCGCCGCGGCCCACCGGTGCCGAGCTCGACTACACCGCGCTCGTCCTGTGCGGGCCGGACGGGCAGGACGGCCGCCGGGGACTTCTGTTCCCCGACGTCCCCTTCGACCCGGTGGCCGCCGAGTACCGTCGCCGCGCCGACGCGGTGGCCGCGCTGCCGCTGCCGGGCCACGGGGCGCGGCCCCGTGAGTCGGCCGGTTCCTTCGACCACCGCTTCGACGCGGTGGCCCGCGCCGACATCCCCTCGGACGGCGCCTGGCACACCGTCACCGTCGGAGAGATACCGGTCGGTCTGCGCGTCGAGCACCTCTGCGTGCCGTCCGTGGAGCAGACCGTCTACGCGACGCTCCTCGTGTCGAACGCGACCGACCAGGCCCTGTTGGCCGGTCCGGTCGAGGTCACCGTCGGGGACGACTTCCTGGTGACCGCCGGGCTGCCCACCCTCGCCCCCGGCGGCCTCTGCCGGGTGGGGCTCGGTCCGGCCGAGGGCGTCCGGGTCACCCGTCGTACGCACCTGAGTGAGTCGACCGCGGGCATGCGCAACCAGACCACGGTGCTCGACCATCGCGTCCACGTCGAGCTCGCCAACCGGCTCGCCCGGCCGGTCACCGTCGAGGTCCGTGAGCGGGTCCCGGTGACCTCGGACACGGACGTCCGCGTCGAGGAACGGGCCGACTGGACGGCCCCCGACGACGGCACCGGACCCGACCACCACGCGCCCGGCACCCGGCTGTGGCGGGTGGAACTGCCCGCCGGCGGCACCACCGCCCTCGAAGGCGGCTACGAGATCCGCATCCCCTCCGGCACGTCCCTGGCCGGCGGCAACCGCAGGAGCTGACCCACCCCATGCCCACGGCACCGCAGCCGATCCCCCTCCCCGTCACCGCCGTCACCTGCCTGGAGGACCGCGCCCACGTCGAGCGCACGGCCGTCCTGGACCTGGCCGCCGGCGTTCAGCGGCTGCGTCTCGGGCCCGTCGGCGCGCTGGCCGTCGACCGCACCCTCCAGGCGGAGCTCACCGCCGACCACCCGGCGACCGTGCTCGACGTGCGGATCGTCCGCGCCCGGCAGCCGCACGGGCCCTGCCCCACCGACGACGACTCCGCCCTGCGCCGCCACACGGCCCGCCTCGAGGACGAGCGCCTGGCCCTGGAGCAGCGGCGCGACCGGCTGCGGACCCGGCTCGACACCCTCGGCGGGCTCGCGGCCGACCTGCTGCGGGAGATCGGCGAGGGCGCCGGCGCCGGAGAGGACGAAGGGCCCCGCTGGAGCGGCGAACTGGACCGCGTGGACGAGGCACGCGACTCCTGCGGCGAGCTGTTGCGGGCGGCGGAAGCCCGGCTGGCCGCCCTCACCGCGGAACTCGACGCCGCGCGAAGGGCGTTGGACCTCGCCGAGGAGGAACCGGCCGAGCTGACCGGGCACATCGAGCTCACCGTCGAGGCCACGGCCGCCGGACCGGCCGGACTGCGGCTGACCCACCTCACGCCCTGTGCGCTGTGGCGGCCCGCCTACCGCGCCGTGCTCGACGGCGACACCGTCACGCTGGAGACCGAGGCGATCGTCTGGCAGCGCACCGGCGAGGACTGGTCCGGCGTACGTCTGACACTGTCGACGGCGCGCTCGGCGCCGGCCACCGATCCGCCGCGGCTCGGCGAGGACCGGCTGGTCCTTGAGGACCGGCCGGCGGCCGAGCGACGCACCATCGACGTGGAGCTGCGGGAGGAGGAGATCGCGGACCTCGGTCCGGCTCCGGTGGCCGGTCTGCCGGGAGTGGACGACGGTGGCGAGGTACGGGTGCTGCGCTCCCCCGTGCCGGTCTCGGTGCCCGCGGACGGGCGCGCCCACCGCATACCGCTCTCCGTGTTCACCGCCCCGGCGAGCAGCGAGTACGCGTGCGCACCCGAGTTGTCGCCGCTGGTCACCCAGGTGGTGCGGTTCGACAACGCGGCCGGCCACGCCCTGCTCGCCGGCCCTGTCGACCTGCTGCGGGGCGGCGGGTTCACCGGCCGCGGCACGCTGGACTTCACGGCGCCCGGCGCGCCGGTCGAACTCTCCTACGGCAGCCGTGACGACCTGCGGGTCGTCCGGGAGTGCAAGGAGTCGCGTGACACGGCCGCGCTCACCCAGCGGACCGTGGTGACCCGGACCGTGCGGCTCCATGTGTCCCGGTTCTCCGCGCCGGGCGAGGGGGACGGCAGGGTGCTCGTGCTGCGGGAGCGGATTCCGGTGTCGGAGGTCTCGGCGGTGCAGGTGCGCCTGCGCGAGGAGGCCTGCTCCCCCGCGCCCGACCTGCTGGACTCCGAAGGTGTCGCCCACTGGAAGCTGACGCTCGCACCGGGCGGCCGGCGCACGGTCACGCTGGTCTACGAGTTGTCGGCGAGCGGCAGGGTGGCAGGGCTCTGACGGCGGGCCGGGGCACGTCGGCACCGGGCGCTGCGCCACCGCGGTGTCCGTCCGGGCGGCCCTCCGCGGCGGCGGCGCGACGCCGCCGGGGCGGGCGTCAGCGGCCCTTGCGCACCCGTGCCGCCGCCCGGGCCTCCGCGGTCTTGCGGGCCTCGGCGGCCCTGCGGGACTCCTTGGCGCGGCCCGGGCGGGCGCCGAGGCCGCGGAAGGGGGCGTTGCCGCCGCCGGACCCGGCCGCGGCCGCGGCCGGCGGACGCTTCGCCCCGGTGATGGCGGTCAGCCGCTCCTCACCGGAGCGCACCTGGGTGACCGTGGGTCGGATCCCGGCCTCGGACATCATCCGGTTCACGTCGCGCCGCTGCTGGGGCGTGACCAGGGTGACCACCCTCCCGGACTCCCCGGCGCGCGCGGTGCGCCCGCCACGGTGCAGGTAGTCCTTGGCGTCGGTGGGCGGGTCGACGTTGACGACCAGGTCGAGCGCGTCGATGTGGATGCCCCGCGCGGCGACGTTGGTGGCCACCAGCACGGTGATCCGGCCCTCCTTGAACTGGGCGAGCGTGTGGGTGCGCTGGGGCTGGGACTTTCCGCTGTGCAGCGCGGCGGCGGGTACGCCACTGGCCCGCAGATGACGGGTGAACTGGTCCACACCGGCCTTGGTGTCCAGGAACATCAGCACCCGGCCGTCCCGCGCCGCTATCTCGGTGGCGGTCGCGTACTTGTCGGCGCCGTGGATGTTCAGCACGTGGTGCTCCATCGTGGCGACCGAGCCCGTCGCCCGGTCGACGGACACGGTGACCGGCTCGTGCAGGTAGCCCCGCACGAGCTGGTCGACGTTGCGGTCGAGGGTGGCCGAGAACAGGAGGCGCTGCCCGTCGGCGGGGACCTGGTCCAGGAGGTCCGTGACCTGGGGCAGGAACCCCAGGTCGCACATCTGGTCCGCCTCGTCCAGCACGGTGATCCGTACCCGGTCCAGTCGGCAGTCGCGGCGGGACACGAGGTCGGTCAGTCGTCCCGGCGTGGCGACGACGACGTCCGCACCCGCGCGCAGGGCCGCCTGCTGCCGGTTGATGGACAGTCCGCCCACCGCGGTCGTGAGGCGTACGTTCAGGGCCTGCGCGTACGGCGCCAGCGCGTCGCTCACCTGCTGGGCGAGCTCCCGGGTCGGCACCAGTACCAGGGCGAGCGGCCGCTTCGGCTCCGCGCGCAGCCCTGACGTCCTTACGAGCAGTGCCAGGCCGAAGGCCAGGGTCTTGCCGGAGCCGGTCCGCGCCCGCCCGAGGACGTCGTCGCCCGCCAGCGCGTGGGGCAGGGTCGCCGCCTGGATCGGGAAGGGCTCGGTCACGCCCAGGCCGCTCATCGTCTCCACCAGTACCGGGGGCAGCCCGACGGTGTCGAAGGACGGGGTAGGGGGCACGTCCGGGGACACCTTCGTGTCCGGCTGCTTCGCGTCCATGGGGAGCCTTTCTGGGTCGGGTCTCCGGAACGCGCCGGGGCCCGTACCCCTCGGTACGGGCCCCGGCGGTGTCGAAGCGTGCGCCCATTTTACCAGGGGTCCCCGGGGCGGCCGTGGGCTCATGGACCGGGCGATGTCCGGCCCGCCCGAGCCTCCTACTGGGTGCGCAGGGCCGTGACGGTCCGGGCCCCGGCCGCCCAGCCGGCGGGCAGGAGTGCCCCCAGGGCGGCGATGAGCGGGCCACCGCACGCGAGCGTGAACAGTTCCGTCCCGTGGTAGACGTCGAGGACGGAACCGGGAAGGCGGAGCCCCACGCTGTCGCCCATCGCGGGACGGACCCAGCCGTGCAGGGCCACGCCGAGCGGCACGCCCAGCGTGCCCGCGGCCAGCCCGGTCAGGACGACCGAGGTGAGGACCGTCCGTACCGGCGACGCCCTCCCCGCGCCCGCCATCACCCGCCGCCTCGTGCAGAGGTTCACCCGGCATGGCAGCGACACCGCCGCCCTGCACCGGGACCTCGCCTCGCTCACCCCGCGCGAACCGGAGGTCCTCGGCCTGCCGGCGCGAGGGCTGAGCAACGCCGAACTCGCCGCCCGCCTCCACCTGGCCGAGGCGACCGTCAAGACGCACGTCGCCCGCATCCTCGCCAAGCTCGGTCTGCGTGACCGTGTCCAGGCCGTCATCGTCGCCTATGGGACGGGACTGATCAGCGTGGGCGCGGGCGGGGCCGCGCAGGAGTCCGCCGAGCGGTCCTGGAACTGAACGGCTTCTTTTTTCAGCCAGATTCAGCCTCCATGGAATATCCAGAATCTGAGCCGTGTGCACACATTTTCATCACATGAGATACCTTCTCCTTCGAACGTGATCTAGCAGGGGGCTCGTTCAGTTACCTATAGGTGTGCATATCCGATATGCGTGCACCGTCATGACGCTCCCCCGACCGGCCCATGGGGAATGTGCACCCGTGAAAATGTGGCGAGAAGACGCCCAACCAGGACAGCGTCCCGCTCCGTCAGTGACCTGGCCGATCCCGGTCGCGGATCCGCTCCGGGACGCCGAGCGGGAGCACCGTCACGATCCGGGGGAGGTGACGGTCCAGCTCGATGTCGTCACGGTCGGGGCCGCCGTGGACGCCGCTGACCGGCTCCGGGGGAACACCGCCACCGAGGGCCCGGCCGCCGACAGGCCGGTGTTCGTGGACGAGACGGGGCGCCGCAGCCGACGGCTGCGGCGCATCGGCATCGGGGTGGGCACCGCCTGTGCGCTCTACGCGGGCGTGATCGTCGCCACCCTCGTGTCGGGCCGTTCCGACGCCCCGTGGCTCCCGGTTCCGGGACAGCAGGAGGAGGCCCCGGCCGCCGAGGTCCAGGTGCCCGCCGGGCCGACGGAGTCCGCCGCGTCGACCGAACAGGGTGCCACCGCGGCCGTGGACCCCTCGACGGGCGGCACCGCCCCTGCCCGGTCGACGAGCGGAACGTCCGTGCCCAGCCTGTCGGCCGGCGCGGTGGACACCGGCACCTCCGCCGACGCCGAGCCCTCGACGACCCGTACCGCCGCCCCCGCGGACACCGAGCCGGCGACCGGGGCGACCGAGTCCGCCCAGACCCCCACCGGGTCGCCGGCCGCCGAGGCCTCGACGGACCCGGGCACCGCCCCCTCGCCGTCCGCGTCCCCGGCCGACGGCGGCCCGGACTCCGGCGGAACCGTCTCGGACTCCGGCCCGTGATCCCCCGCCCCTGACCACGGCCGCTCGCCTTCCCTTCCTCAGCAGAATCGTTTCCGCTCTCTCCTCCCCGGAGCACACCGCCCGATGCGCCCCTCCTCCCGCCGCCGCAGACCCGTAGCGCCGGACACCCCGGTGTCCAGACGCCGCGTTCCCATGCGGCTGCTGCTGCCCGTCCTGCTGCTCACCGCCCTCGTCGCGATGCTGATGCTGCGGGGTTACGTCCACAGCGAGATCCTGGCCGACCACCGCATCCGCCCCGAGGCGGCGTCGGACAAGGTGCCGGAGGAGATCATCGACGGCGGCCCCGTGATCGACACCCGCAACGGCGGCACCGGCTCCCTGAAGGTCCCCGACCACCGGCTCGTCCTCACGTTCGACGACGGTCCCGACCCGAAGTGGACGCCGCAGGTCCTCGACGTCCTGAAGAAGCACCACGCGCACGCCGTCTTCTTCATCACCGGCACCATGGCCTCGCGCCATCCCGACCTGGTGAAGCGGATGGTGGACGAGGGCCACGAGATCGGGCTGCACACCTTCAGCCACCCCGACCTCTCCTACCAGTCGACGAAGCGGATCGACTGGGAACTCACCCAGAACCAGCTCGCCCTGGGCGGCGCGGCCGGCATCCGCACCTCGCTGTTCCGGCCGCCGTACTCCTCGTTCGCCGACGCCATGGACAACAAGTCGTGGCCCGTGACGCGGTACATCGGCAGCCGCGGCTACATCACGGTCGTCAACGACACCGACAGCGAGGACTGGCGCAAGCCGGGCGTCGACGAGATCATCCGGCGGGCCACCCCGCACGGCGGCAAGGGCGCGATCGTCCTGATGCACGACTCCGGCGGCGACCGCCACCAGACGGTCCAGGCGCTCGACCGGTTCCTGCCGGCGCTCAAGGCCGAGGGCTACAGCTTCGACAACCTGACGGAGGCACTCGGCGCGCCCAGCGCCCACACCGCCGTCACCGGCCTCGACCTGTGGAAGGGCGTGGCGTGGATCTTCCTGGTCCGGGCCTCGGAGGGGGTCACCGGTGTGCTGGTGGCCGGACTGGCCGTGGTCGGCACCCTGGTCATCGGCCGCTTCCTGCTGATGCTCGTCCTGTCCGCGGCGCACGCCCGCAGGGTCCGCCGCCGGGGCTTCACCTGGGGGCCGGACGCGCCCGTCACCGAGCCGGTGTCGGTGCTCGTGCCCGCGTACAACGAGGCCAAGTGCATCGAGAACACGGTGCGCTCCCTGATGACGAGCAACCATCCGATCGAGATCATCGTGATCGACGACGGCTCGACGGACGGCACGGCCCGGCTGGTGGAGGCCATGGGTCTGCCGGGCGTGCGGGTCGTGCGGCAGCTCAACGCGGGTAAGCCCGCCGCCCTCAACCGCGGTATCGCCAACGCCCGGTACGACCTGATCGTCATGATGGACGGCGACACCGTCTTCGAACCGGCCACCGTCGGCGAGCTGGTCCAGCCCTTCGCCGACCCGGCCGTCGGCGCCGTCGCCGGCAACGCCAAGGTCGGCAACAAGGACACCCTCATCGGCGCCTGGCAGCACATCGAGTACGTGATGGGCTTCAACCTCGACCGCCGGATGTACGACGTCCTGCGCTGCATGCCGACCATCCCGGGTGCCGTAGGAGCGTTCCGCAGGTCGGCGCTGGAGCGGGTGGGCGGCATGAGCGACGACACGCTCGCCGAGGACACCGACATCACCATGGCCCTGCACCGGGACGGCTGGAAGGTCGTGTACGCCGAGAAGGCACGGGCGTGGACCGAGGCGCCGGAGTCCGTGCAGCAGCTGTGGTCCCAGCGCTACCGCTGGTCGTACGGCACCATGCAGGCGATCTGGAAGCACCGCCGCGCCGTCGTCGAGAAGGGGCCTTCCGGACGCTTCGGCCGCGTCGGGCTGCCGCTCGTCTCCCTCTTCATGGTCCTCGCCCCGCTCCTCGCCCCCCTCATCGACGTCTTCCTGCTGTACGGGGTGGTGTTCGGCCCGACGGGGAAGACCCTGGTGGCCTGGCTCGGCGTACTCGCCGTGCAGGCCGTGTGCGCGGCGTACGCGTTCCGGCTGGACCGTGAACGGATGACGCACCTGCTCTCGCTGCCGCTCCAGCAGGTCCTCTACCGCCAGCTGATGTACGTCGTCCTGCTGCAGTCCTGGATCACCGCCCTCACCGGAGGCAGGCTGCGCTGGCAGAAGCTGCGCCGCACCGGCGTCGTCGGGGCGCCCGGCGCGGGCGGCCACACCCTCACCGATCGGAGCCCCGCCGTATGAACCCCGGACCGACGGCCGGTGCCGACCTGCGCACCGACGACCGCACTCCGCCTCCCGCCGGCGGCGGGCGGCCCCCCGGCCGGGACCGCTATCTCGATCTGCTGCGCTCCGTCGCCCTGGTACGCGTGGTCGTCTACCACCTGTTCGGCTGGGCCTGGCTGACCATCCTGTTCCCCTCGATGGGCGTGATGTTCGCGCTCGCGGGCTCGCTCATGGCGCGCTCCCTGAGCCGTCCGGCGCTCGGGGTGATCCGGGGCCGGCTGCGTCGGCTGCTGCCGCCGATGTGGCTGTTCGGCGCGGTGATACTGACCATGATGTTCGCGGCGGGCTGGAACCCCCTCGACGACCCCGACCACGGCGGGGTCTGGGGTCTGGTGGAGCTTTTCGACTACGTGGTGCCGATCGGCGCCCCGCCGTTCCCCTGGCAGCTGGGCTCCCGGTCGGGGCTCCTGGAGGAGACCTGGGCCGTACAGGCGGCGGGCGTTCTGTGGTACCTGCGGGCCTACCTGTGGTTCGTGATCGCGTCCCCGGTGCTGCTGTGGGCGTTCCGGCGGGCCCCGTGGGCGACCGTGCTGGCCCCGCTCGCCCTGACCGCGGTGGTGGGCACGGGTCTCGTCACGATCCCCGGCGAGACCGGCAACGCCGTCGGCGACTTCGGGGTGTACGGCGCCTGCTGGGTGCTCGGCTTCGCCCACCACGACGGGGTGCTGGCCCGGATCCCGCGCTACCTGGCCGTGTCGGTGTCGGCCCTGGTGATGGCCTTCGGCCTGTGGTGGGCCTCGGGTCACCTCGGGCCGGACGGCTGGGACCTCAACGACATCCCACTGGCCCAGGCCTGCTGGTCCTTCGGGTTCGTGGTGATCCTGCTCCAGTACTCGCCGTCCTGGCAGGAGCTGCCCGGCCGGCTGCGCCGGTGGGACCCGCTGGTGACCCTCTCCAACAACCGTGCCGTGACGATCTACCTCTGGCACAACCTCCTGATCATGGCGACCGTCCCGGTCATCGACCTCGCCTACGACCTGCCCTTCCTGCAGAGCGACACGGCGGTGGCCGCGCTCGACTCGTCGTACAACATCCTGATGTTCCTGCTCGTCTGGCCGCTGATCGGTCTGATGATCGTGGCCGCGGGGTGGGCGGAGGACCTGGCCGCCAAGCGCCGCCCGCGGCTCTGGCCGGACGGAAGGGACAAGGGAGGCCGCCGCCACGGACTCGCCCGCTGAGTCCGGGTCGTACGACATGGCTCCGACGCGGATCGGTCGCTGGGATGGGAAACCGGCGGGCGGTCCGTCACAGTGGACGTGGTCGGTCGAGGGGGACCACGACGGGGAGGCAGACCGATGACGGAGCCCGAGTTGTTCGAGCTGCCGGCCGTGGTGGTGCGGCAGCCGAAGCGTTCGGGGTGGCGCCGACACAAGGGCCCGCACCTGGCCGTGTCCACCGTGGAGGGGACACCGCTCGCCGAGGTGATCAACGTCAACGACACCGTCTTCCTGCTGGCCCGCCTGTCCGGCGCGTTCATCCTCCGCATGGAGCGGCACGTCGGGCTCGCCCCCTGGACCCCGGCGCGCTTCCGGTTCTTCGACGCGGAGGGCCGGGAGGTCGGCTGCGCCCGTGCCTCCGGGCTGGTCAAGACCCTGCAGCTGAGCTTCCGGACGGAACGGAGCCGCCCGCTCATCCTGACGCGGACGGCGCCCGTCGGGATCGAATGGCGGCTCACGGAGACCGATCCGCCGCGGGCCCCGGAGCCGGAGCTGCTCGGGCGGGTCACGGTGAGCACCGTCGACCGGTGGCTGGGGTTGCAGCAGTACGTCGTGGAGACGACCCCGCACCTGGACACCTCCGAGCGGCAGACGTTCCTCGCCATGGTCGTCTGCCTGCATCTGCTCCGTCGGCCCCCCGGCGAAGGCTCCGGCTGAGAAGTCCCCGGCTCGGTACGCAACGCGCCAAGAGAACGTAAACAGTCGGGCAACCCTGTGACCACCTCATGAGTCACACACGCGTCACCTGTTCGTTTCCCATGCTCCGGAAGGGGCCGCACGCTCTGTGATGACTCGTCATCGGCTGACCGCGCTCGCCGCGACGGCCGCCCTCGCCGCCACCGGCGGCCTGCTCACCGCCACCCCGGCCGCCGCGGCCGTCACCTGTGCCTCTCCCCTCTGGAAGGCGCAGTACTTCGGCAACTCCACGTTCAGCGGCACCCCGAAGCTGACCGCGTGCGACCCCGCCGTCGCCGAGGACTACGGGTACGGCGACCCGCCCGGCGTCACGCTGCCCAGGGACAACTTCTCCGTGCGCTGGTCCCTCACGCGGGACTTCGGCTCCGGAGGTCCCTTCCGGTTCTCGGCCGCCACACAGGACGGCATGCGGGTGTACGTCGACGGGGTACGGAAGATCGACCTGTGGAGGAACGTCTCCACGACCGCCCGCAAGACCGTCGACCTGACCGTCCCGGCCGGCCGGCACACGCTCCGCGTGGACTACGTCGCCTGGACCGGCGTCGCGCGGGCCGCCTTCACCTACGCCCCGCGCACCGAGGCCACTGTCGACACGGTCAAGCCGCTGGCCCCGACCGGGCTGACCGCCACGTACGACCCGGGCACCGCGAAGACCACCTTGCGCTGGACCGCGAACAAGGAGATGGACCTCGCCGGATACCGCGTGTACCGACGGCTGGGCAGCACCTCGTGGGCGAGGGTCGGCGGTGCGTCGCCGCTCACGTCCCGCTCGTTCGTGGACGCGACACCGGCCACGGGCCAGACGTTCCTGTACGAGGTCCGTGCCGTCGACAGGGCGGGCCGTGAGTCCACCGGCAGCCTCGACGCCACGGCGGTGACCGTGGACCGCACGGGCCCGGCGGCGCCCACCGGTCTCACGGTCGTCGGCGACGCCTGGTGGGCCACCGTGGCGTGGCAGCAGGTCGCCGACGCCACGACGTACGAGGTGTACGCCTCCGCCGCGGCCGGCGGCCCGTTCGCGCTGCTGGGTACGACGAGCACGACGTCGTACCGCACCGACGCGCCCGAGAACACGCCCCGTTACTACCGGGTCCGCGCCCTCGACGCGCTCGGCAACCCCTCGGCGTACGCCGGCGTCACCGGCGACGGCGTCGACCGTACGCCGCCGAAGTCCCCGACCTCCCTCGGCTCCGTCGTCGACGTCGGCGCCACCGAGGTGTACTGGAAGCAGCCCGACGGCTTCTACGAGGACTTCGACAACGGCGGGACGTACCACGTCTACCGCTCGTCCGGCACGGTCCTCGACCCGGCGGCGCTCACCCGCGTCAGTTGCGCCGAGCAGAGCGACGAGACCAGCACGGGTGGCATCTGCCACGACCTGGACATGCCCGAGGGCGTGTACGTGACGTACGCGGTCGCGGCGGTGGACCCGGCCGGCAACGAGTCGGCGCTGTCCGCCCCGCTCGTCGTCCGCACCGGTGACCGTGTCGCGCCCGGCCCCGTCACCGGGGTGAAGGCCACCCCCCGCGAGGACGGCGTGCTGGTGAGCTGGGCGGCCTCGCCCGAGGACGACGTCGAGCGCTACCGGGCGTGGACCGGTGTCCGCCAGGCCGACGGCACGGTCAAGTGGCTCGGCTCCACCTCCTGCCGGGAGGGCACGAGCGATCCGCTCGCCGTGCTGTGCGGCGACCTGCCGGACGGTGAGACGTACGTGTACGCGGTCGTCGCCAGGGACCACTGGGGCAACGCGCTGCTGCCGGGCGACCCGAAGGTCACGCTCGTCGAGGCCACCGAGCTGGACGTCCGGCCCGAGGTGACGGTCACCCAGGACTGGGAGCTCGGCACCACGGGATACGGCACGGTGATCGGCGGCCCTGAAGAGGACGGGCCGTCCATCAGCTGGCGGTGCGACAGGGCCACCGAGTGCGAGAGCGTCGCGGGCTACCGGATCAGCCGGTGGAACGCGGCCACGAAGGCGTACGAGCCGCTGCACCCGGGGCTCCTGCCGGCCTCGACCCGTACCTACACGGACACCACCGCCGCGCGGGGGGCCACGCATTTCTACACGCTCCAGGCGGTGCGCGCCGACGGCGGCGTCGCGGGCACCCATGTGTGGAACTGCGTCTTCCAGGACCGCGTCTAGTGCCGTGACCGGGAAGGTTTGCCGGGAAGCTCGCGGCGTCCGGTGCGGTGCATCGCAAGGCGGAGCGTCGCCCGCGTACCGGATGTACTCGGGTGATGCGACAACGCGGCGAGGTGCCGTGCCGGGCGTCGCGAGCCGGTGAACCTTTCCGGTCACGGCACCAGCCACGTGGTCCTGGCCGGTGACGTACGGTCCCGGGGCGGGAAGTGCCGCTCCGGGACCGGCTCGTGAAACGGCGCCCGCGATCCTCCGGTGCGCGGGACAGGGTCGTCGCGGCCGTTAACCTGTTCGCCGCCCTCTCCCGCGATTCCTCCCCCACCGCCCCGCGCACTTGGCTGACCTGGGCAGATGCCCGTACGACGGCAGCGCTTTCGCCTGTACGGGCGATGCCCGGGCGAATCCGTCCGGTTGCGGATCTGACGGACCGTCGGTTGCCTCGTCAGTGGCGTCCACACAGACGCCGCACAGACAGACCGGAGCAGTTGGAGGGTTCTCTTGGGCATCACACGCGTGGTTATCGGTATCGGCCTGACGGCCGGTGCCCTGGCTCTACAGATTCCGGTCGCCGCCGCGGCCGGTGACTCCGGTCTCGTCATCCGGCAGAGCGCCAACGGCTCCACCGTCACCGTCAGCACCACCGCCTGTGGCGAGGAGACCTACGGCAAGGGCGAGTCGGAGCTGGTCGGGGCGTTCCACCTCTTCGCGGGCCCGCGCCAGGGTGAGCTCACCGGCGAGTTCACCCTCCCGGAGGGAACGCCGGCCGGCACCGACACCGTCACCGTCAAGTGCCCGCCGCGGATCAAGATGACGGACTCGTACGAGATCGCCGCACGTGAACCCGACGGTGCCGTCGAGGCCGGTTTCGGTCCGGCGCAGGACACGGCCCCGCAGCTCGCCCTCGGCGCGGCGCTGGTCGTCGCGGCGGCGGCCGGAGGGCTGGTGAGGATGCGTCACCGCTCCGGCGCCCGGCGCACCTGAGCGCGGACTCCCCGACGGCTCCCGGATCTCTCTCCCCTTTCCGGGAGCCGTCGTGAATCCGATCCCCCTCCCCCACTCCAGGCAGAGACCCGACCCAGATGGCCTCAAGGCACACCCACACCCGCCGCTCCCCCTCGCCCTCGTTCGTCCCGTCAGCCGGACTTGTCGCCTGGACCCTCGTGGCAGGTGCCGTACTGGTGACGGGCGCGCTGCACTACGAGCCGCCACCGCAGCCTTCGGTGAGCCAGGGATTCGCACCGCTGCCCGGCCCCGCCGCCCCCCGCAGCGTCCCCCCGGCCTCGCCCTCGATCACCGAGGTCCCCTCGCTGCCACCCGCGCGACCCCTCCGGCTCAGGATTCCCGCCCTCAACGTGAACGCCCCCCTCACCAGGCTGCACCTCGGCCCTACGGGTGCGCTCGAGCCGCCGCCCGCCGACGATCCCCACCTCGTCGGCTGGTACAGCGAGGGCACGGCTCCGGGATCGGTCGGGACGGCCGTCACCGCGGGGCACGTGGACGTGCGCACCGGGAAGCCGGGCATCTTCTTCGGACTCGGCGCCCTGCCCAGGGGCAGCGTGATCGAGGTCGACCGGGCGGACCGGCGCACCGCCGTCTTCACCGTCGAGGCCATCGAGGTCTACGACAAGCAGCACTTCCCGAGCCGCATGGTGTACGGCAGCTCCGGGCGGGCGGACCTGCGGGTGATCACCTGCGGCGGCGCCTACAGCAAGCAGACGGGCTATCGGGGCAACGTCGTCGTGTACGCGACCCTGACGGACAGCCGGGCGTGAACACGGGCACGGCGCCTTCACAGGCGCGGCTCGCCGCACGGCTCCGCTGACGCTCATGCCTGCGCGATCACCGGGTCGTAGGGGGTCGAGCGGAGTCGGCCGGACATGAAGGAGAGGAAGTCCTTGACGAACGCGCTCCGGGTGTACGCGCCGTCGCTGCGGTGGGTGTCGCGGTGGAAGCCGGTCCGGAACAGGGCCCGGTACTCCCCCGCGTCGATGCACTGATCGCCGTCCTGGTCGGCGACGTCGAACAGCACTTCGGCGACCCTGATGAGCGCCGGGCCGGCCAGCGAGGGCACGGCGGCGGCGTACTCCTGGGCGCTGACCCGGCCGTCGCCGTCCGTGTCGAGTGCCTGCTGGAGCTCGCGCCACCACTCGGCGTGGGCCTGGTAGAGCCGGGTCTCCTCGGGCTCGTCCAGGTCGAGGCGGGTGGACAGTTCGCGTGCCATGGCGGCGAGGTCGGGCCAGTCGAGGTAGCCGTCACCGGTCTGGTCCAGGACCTCGCGGAAGAACTCCTCGGCACTGCGGTGGGTGGTGTCCGGCGAGGTCGGCTCGGGCACGGTGGGCAGCGGGGTGAGCAGCCGGATCAGGGCGCCGGCCCGTTGCATCCGTCGGTGCAGGGCGGCGAGGGTGCGCGCCCGGGGGTCGTCGCTGTCGGGCGTCAGGTCCAGCAGGTCGGCGACGGCGTCCGCGCGGATCCAGCCGTCGGGCAGGAAGCGGGCCAGGCCGACGGCCAGGTAGGCGCCCTGCATGACGGTCTGGGCCCCGGGCATCTCCGGCAGGCCGGCCCGCCTGCGGAACGGTTCCGGGAGCGACGCGACGGTGATGGCTCCGACGACCGGTCCGGTGAGGGCGCGGCCGACGGCCCACAGGGTGGGCAGGCCCCCCAGGACCGGTGGCGCGGGCAGATGGTCGAAGAGCCTGTACAGGATGATCCGCATCGCCTCCGTGTTCTCCAGTTCCTCCGCCACAACCCGGTCGAAGTAGACCCAGAACTCGGGCAGACTGGCGGGGAGTTGGCCCCTGTCGTCGTCCATCAGGGCCAGATACGCACGGAACTCGGTGTAGAGCCGCTCCATCACCTCCTGTTCCAGGGGCTGTCCGCCCAGCCGGCACATCGTGACGGTGCTCTCGAACAGGGTCGCCACCACCCAGGCGCGCACGGCCGGGTCCATCGCGTCGTACGGCCGTCCCTGCGGGTCGGTGCCGCTCAGCCGGGCGTGCAGACGGTTCAGGCGCGCGGCCTCCCGGTGCCGTGCCTCGTCGTCGTCGCCGAACATCCGCCGGAGGCTGCGCAGGGTGTTGCGCAGGCGCCGCCAGGGGTGGGCCACGAAGGTGGAGTTCTCGATCAGGGCGGCACCCACCTGGGGGTGCGCGGCCTCCAGGACGGTCGCCCGGATGACGGCCAGCGCCCAGCGGGGGTCGTCGAGGAACTCCTGGAACTGCGATCCCGTGCCGAACAGGGGCGGCAGGTCTTCATTGACGGTCATGGTCGAGGGGCTCCGTTCTGCTGCGGCACGACGCCGCCGAAGCGGCGGTCGCGGTGCTGGTAGGCGCGCAGGCATGCGAGGAAGTGCGGGGCACGGAAGTCGGGCCAGAGCACCGGCGGGAAGGTCCACTCGGCGTAGGCGACCTGCCAGAGCATGAAGTTGGAGATGCGCTGCTCACCGGAGGTCCGGATGACCAGGTCCACTTCGGGCGTGTCGGGAAAGGGCAGATGCGCGGCGAAGCTCTCCTCGGTGACGGCCTCGGCGGGGACGCCCGCGCGGATCAGTGACCGTGCGGCCTCGACGATGTCCCTGCGTCCGCCGTGGTCGAACGCGACCGTCAGCGTCATGCCTTCGTTGTCGCCGGTCAGCGTCATCAGGTCGGCGACGTCGCGCGCCAGCGCCGGAGGGATCCGGGGGTCGCTCGCGCCGAGGAAGCGGCAGCGGATGCCGCGTGCGTGGAGCAGCGCCGCGTGTTTGCGGACGACCCGGCGGACCAGGTGCATCAGGTAGTCGACCTCGGTGCTGGGTCGCCCCCAGTTCTCCGTGGAGAAGGCGTACAGGCTCAGCCATTCGACGCCCGCGCCCCGGGCCGCCTCGATGACATCGATGACGGTCGTCTCGGCGGCACGGTGGCCCGACGTGCGCGGCAGCGAGCGCTGGGTCGCCCACCGGCCGTTGCCGTCCATGACGCAGGCGACGTGCCGGGGCACCTTGCGCGGCGGGGCGCCACCGGTGGGCCGTACGGCGGGATGCGGGTCTTCCGCGAGATCGTCCACGCTGTGCCCGGTCGTCACGCCCCGTCCCTTCACCCCGCCCCGCGGCGCCCCCCGCCGAGCAGCCGCGCCATGGTGAAGCGTGCCAGGTCACCACCCCGGTGCGGGGTGCCCGAGGTGGGGATTCACCCGGGGAACTGGTGCCCGAGATCTGCTGCCGTTCGGGGCACCGGTCGGCGCGCCCCCTACAGTGACGCCATGAGCGATCACCCCGAAGCGCCTGTCACGCCCGTCGAGGCTTTCGAACCCCCTTACTACATGGCCGTCTTCACGACGGTCCGCACCCAGGAACAGAGCGGCTACCTCGAGACCAACGCCCGCATGGAGGACCTCGTGAAGGACGTCCCCGGGTTCCTCGCGATGGAGCACGCGCAGACGCCCGGCGGGCTCGGCATCACCGTCGGGTACTTCCGCGACGCCGACGCCCTCGCCCGGTGGCGGACCGACGCCGAGCACCGCGCGGCACAGCGGCGCGGGCGGGCCGAGTGGTACGAGAGCTACACCCTGCACGTGGCGAAGGTGGAGCGCAGTCACGGCTTCACCCGCGCCGCGGCGCCGCGGAACCCGTGACGCACGCCCGGCACATGATCGAGTGACCCTGCGCACAGCCGGGCCGGGCGCCGCGCCGCGGCGTGTTAGCGTCCGGGCCGTGCATGCGACGGCTCCGGACAGCGGCGCGGCGGGCGGCGCGATCGCCGGGGCCGCCGCGCAGTGCCGCCGTGGGTCGCCGGGCGCCGGAGGACCCCGGGCGCCCGGCGACCCGTTCGGCCGGCTCGGTCCGCTCGATCTGTTCGGCGCCGGCTTCGTCCGGGACCCGTACCCCTGGCTGGACGCCCTGCGCACCGATTCCCCCGTGCACCACGATCCGGCCACCGGGCTGTGGCTGGTCAGCCGTTACGACGACATCCGTCGGGTGCTGCTCGATCCGGCCGGGTTCCACCCGGACAACGCGCTCCACGCGGTCACCCCGCTGCCGGTCGGGGCGCTGCGCGCACTCGCCCGGGCCGGCTTCGCGCTCCCGCCCGCGCTCGCCAACAACGGCGGTCCGAGCCATGCGGGGCTACGACGCCTGGTGACCCGGTTCTTCCACGCGGAACGCGTCGCAGCGGCCGTCCCGGCCATCGAGCGCATCGCCGGCGAACTGCTGGACTCCGCGCGGTCCGAGCTCGACGCCACCGGCGGCTGCGACCTGTTCGGCTCCTTCGCCCAGGTGCTGCCCTGCCGGGTGCTCATGGAGCTCCTCGGTATCGAGGGGATCGACCCGGCGACGCTGATCCGCTGGAGCGACGCCTCGCTGGAACTGTTCTGGGGCCGCCCCACCCCCGAGCGGCAGCGCGAACTGGCCGGGCTCGCGGGCGAGTTCCACCGGTGGCTGACGGCCACGGTGCGCGACGGCGGCCATCCGCCGGACTCGCTCGTCGGGGCGCTGGCCCGCCACCGCCTGCCCGACGGGGGCCCGCTGGACACCCGTACCGCCGTCGCCGCGTGCTTCTTCGTGTTCATCGCGGGCCAGTCCACGACCGGCCAGCTCATCGCCACGGTGCTGCGGCGCGGGCTCGGTGAGCCGGGCCTGTGGCGGCGGCTGCCGCACGAGAGGGGGCTGGCCGAGGCGTGGACGGAGGAGGTGCTGCGCCGGGAACCGCCCGTCACCACCTGGCGCCGGGTCACCGCGCGACCGGTCGACCTGGGCGGAGTGAGCCTCCCCGCGGGAGCACAGCTCCTGCTGATGCTGCTGGGCAGCGGATCCGACCCGGAGGTCTTCCCCGACCCGGCCCGGATGTGCCCGCACCGGCCGAACATCCGTCACCATCTGGCGTTCGGGGCCGGCCGCCATCGCTGCCCGGGGGCGTCCCTCGCCCGCACGGAGGCCGCGATCGCCCTGCGCGCGGCGGCCGGCCGACTGCCCGAGGCGGGGCGGACCGCGGTGCGCGGAGAGGCGGGCGGCGACGAGCCGCCGATGCTCGGCCTGCTGTCCTTCCGGGCACCCCTGCGGGTCACCGTCCGCCGATGAACCGAGGGGATGCCGGGCGGGGCGGTGCTCAGTGCTCCCTCCCCGACGGCGGTGCGATGCCTCCCGCCCGCTCCCGTCACGGCTTCCGCCACTGGCCGAACCACTGCTCGGCGCCGTACTCCTCGAACCGCTCGACCTCCGTGAACCCCAGCCGCGCCGCGAGGCGCAGCGCGCGGTCGTTGGCGGACTGGGTGCAGAGCACCACCGGCTCACCGGGGAGGACGCCGGCGAACCAGTCGAGGGCACGCGCGCACGCCTCGGCGGCGTACCCGCGTCCCCATGCCTGCGGCAGGAACAGGTAACCGAGTTCGGCCTCCCCGCCCTGCGGACGGACATGCCCCGGACGCTCCGCGTCGCGTCGGTCGAGCGTGACCAGGCCGGCCATCGCGCCGTCGAGCTCGATCACGAAGCAGCCGGGGCGCCGCCCCGGCACCTCGGGCATCGCCCGGTCGAGCTCCTCGCGGGGCCGGGGGCCACCGATGTAGGTGCCCACCTCCGGCGAGGCGAACAACTCGACGAAGGCCGCGCGGTCCCTGGCCTCGGACGCGCGGAGGAGGAGCCGTGCGGTCCGCAGCGGGGCAGGTGGCCAGGGGACGGTTCCGAGTCCGGTCATGGCGAGCAACCTACCGAGGCGCGGATCAGCCGAGGGCGTCCGGGCGCCGCCGCATCCGGTGCTCGCCACGAGGGGCGGCCGCGGCGAGGGGCGGCCGTCGCCCCTCAGCGCGGGGTCGAGGTGAGCTGTGCGCGTACCCATGCGGGATCGGGGTTGGTGTGGGGGCGGCCCGCGACGACGACGGTCGGCACGGTCTCGTTCCCGTCGTTGGCCGCCCTCACCTCCGCCGCTCCGGCCGGGTCGCGCCAGATGTCGACCCAGTGCAACCGGCGCGCCTTGCGGCCCAGTCGAAGACGCAGGCGCAGGCAGTACGGGCAGCCCGGCCGCCAGTAGACGACGGGGCGGTGGTCGAGCGCGCTGCGCCGTCGCGCCTCCGCCGCCGTGAGCGACCCAGGGAAGAGCAGCGGCGAGTTCAGGCCGGCGAACAGCGCGCACAGCAGCAGGAAGACCGCGGCGGAGACGGGACTTCCGCCGCGGAGCAGCCCGGCCGCACCGGCCGAGCCGCAGACCACCATCAGGACCGACGGGATCCAGGCACGCATCATGGCCACGCAGACTACCGCCGGGGCGGCCGGGCCGGTCCGGGCAGGCCGCCCGCAGCGCCGGTTCGGCGGGCGGACGGTGTCTTCCTACCCTGGCGGCACGGGGTGTTCGCGCGTGTCATGTCGTTCCGGGGGGAGCCGTGGTGCGGTATCGGGTCGGACGTTGGCCGTTGGTGGGACGCGAGCGGGAGCTGGAGGAGTTCGCCGCGGCGTCGCGGGACGGGAAGTGCCGGGGCTTCCTGGTGTACGGCGCCGCGGGGGTCGGCAAGTCGCGGCTGGCCGAGGAGTGTCTGGAGCGGGCCGCGGCCGACGGGTCCCGGGTGGGCCGGGCCACCGCGACCGCCGCCGCGGGTGCCGTGCCGCTGGGGGCGATCGCGCATCTGCTGCCCGCCGGGGTGGATCTGCGGGACCCGGTCGCGGGGTTCGCCGCGGTGGCCGCTCGGCTCGCCACCGGCCGGGGGCAACCGCGGCGGGTGCTGCTCGTCGACGACCTGCATCTGCTGGACCCGGCCTCGGCGGTGCTGCTGCGGCAGCTGATGGACGCGGGCGCGGTCCGGCTGATCGGCACGGTCCGCACCGCTGAGCCGTACGGCGACGCCGTCGCGGCGCTGACCGGCGGGTCGACCTGGCCGTGCTGGACCCCGGGCGGGTCGGCGCGCTGCTGGCGGCCGCGCTGGGCAGACCCGTCGCCCGGCACACGGTGCACGAGCTGTCGGCGGCCAGCGGCGGCAATGTGCTGTACCTGCGCGAAGCTGGTCCTCGGGGCGCTGGCCGCCGGGGAACTCACCGAGAACGGGGAGATCTGGCAGCTGCGCGAGGGCCGGCTGCCCGGCACTCCACGGCTCGCCGGGACGGCCCGCGGCCCACGGCCGGCCGAAGGGTTCGGCACCGCCCGGCTCGCCGAGGTGATCGGCGCGCGGCTGGCGGGCTCCGCCCCGGAAGGGCGGTCCGTCCTGGAGCTGCTGGCGCTGTGCGAACCGCTGCCGCTCGCCGATGCCGAGGCCGTCGCCGCGCCGCACGCGGTGGCGGCCCTGGAGCGGGCGGGGCTGATCCGCGTCGCGCAGGAGCGCAGGCGCACCTCGGTGTCGCTGGCCCACCCGCTGTACGGCGAGGTGCTGCGCGCGGGACTGCCGGTGCTGCGCCGCCGCACGCTGCCGCGGGAGCAGGCGGCCCGCACCGAGGCCCGGGGGGCCCGCCGCGGGGACCCGTTACGGATCGCCACCTGGCGGCTGGCCGCCACGGGCACGGCCGACCCCGGCTGCTCACCCAGGCCGCGGTGCTCGCGCGCCACGCCCATGACTACGCCAACGCCGTGGCGCTGCTTCAGGCGGTGCCCGAGGACCGCCACACCACCGCCACCCGCTCGATCGCGTAGGCGGTTGCGGTGGGCATGATGCCGGCGAGGCCCTGGTAGAACCAGGTGGCCACGTTGGAGCGGTAGTGGTGGTCGACCGAGAGCCGGTCGGTCCACTGTTCCCACAGCGAGGTCGCGCCCTTGGCGATCTGGTACACGTAGCCGGGGGGGTGCCGGTCAGGGTGACGGCCTGGAGCGCGAGGTCCGTGTAGCCGTACCGGCTGAGGGTGTTGAACTCGTAGCGCGAGCCGTACATGTCGTTCTGGAGGTGGCCGTCGGCGGCCGTGATGCGGTCGGCGAGCAGCTTCGCGAGGGCCTTCTCGTTCTCCGCGAGTGTCCTGGTGCCGGAGAGGTGGCGGGGGTCGTCGGGGGGCAGGTACGCACCGGGGACCAGGTCGAAGACGAGCGCCAGGGTGTTCTCGCTGGAGATGCTGCCCCGGGTGAAGTGGCCCTGGGAGGCGTCCCAGTGGGTGGCGATGAAGGCCCTGCGCAGGGTGCGTGCCGGCCGGGCGTAGTGGGCGGCCCGTGCGGTGCGGCCGAGGAGGCGGCCCACTTCGTCCATGTGGTCGCAGAAGTGGCCGCCGACGGTGTGGAGACGGTCCTGCGAGCTGGCGCGCCAGGCCGGTCCGACAGCGGGACGTGCCCCGGCGGGAGCGCCGACCGTTCGGACGGGCGACCCACTCGGGCCGGGCTCTTCCCCGGGAGCGGTACCCGCGAGGGCGTCCCGGGTCTGCTCGGCACCGTTCCGGGTCGGAGACCCCGACGCCCACCGCGCCGACCCCGTGGACACGGTCAGTGCGAGGTGGTCCAGCGGGGTGCCGTCTCGGCCCAACGCGTCTCCCAGTCGGCGAGGTCGCGGCGGAGCAGGAGGCGGGTGGTGACGCCGTGGGCCGCGGCCCCGGCGAGGGCGACGGCCAGGAAGGCGGTCATGGCCCAGCCCATGGTGCGACTGCGGATCTCGTCGGTGGTCATGGGCGGGCCGGTGATCGTGCCGTGCCTGTCGGTCCAGACCTCGACCGTGCTGCCCTCGGTCAGCCCCGGCGGCACTTCCGTCCTCGCCTCCCGGATCCGGCCGTGCCGGTCGGTGACGCGGACCGTGACCGGGTAGCGGGCCTTCTCGGCCTCCGCCGAACCGGGCTCCGGATGGCGCGGGCTGTCGTGGACGAGCGATGCGGTGCTGATGTGGCGGGTCTGTCGTTGGTGTTCGGCGGCCGTGCGGTAGTGCCGGTAGGCGGCGTCGCCGACGGTGAACGTGGCGGCCAGCCCCAGCAGCGGGACGAGGAGCAGCAGGCCGACGGTGATCCGGTCCCGGAGACGGTCGGTGCGCCGGCGCAGCGGGTTGTTCCGGCGCCGCCACAGCGACAGGGGATGCGTCGTCGGTCCGTACCAGGAGTCGGAGGGCGCGGACGGACGCGGAGGCGGCTGCGCGGGCGGAATCTCGCCGGACACGGTGCTTCTCCCTTCGAGGCTGGTGAGCGGGGGAACAGTGGGGGTGGGGAACAGGGGTGTCCCACGGCCGGTTGAGCGGCACCGGCCGTGGGGCGGGTAGGGGGACGGGGGGCAAGGGGGCGCCGACGGGTGGGTTGCGCGGCTCAGTGGGGACGAGGGGCGGGCCCGGGCGGCGCGGTGCCCCGGGTGGAAGGGTGGGCGTGCGCGGCCCGCAGTATCTTGGCGGCGCCGCGGAGGGCGGCGGTGTGGGGCGCGGCGACAGCCCGCAGGGGTACGTGCAGTCCGGCGCCGAGACGGGCGACGAGGTCGGGGCGCAGGGCGCCACCGCCCGCCAGGAGCGGGCCCCGGCCGAGGGCGTCGGCCGTGCGTGCGGTGCGGTCCTGCCGCAGCATCGAGGTGATCATGGCGATGACGGCCTCGCAGAGGTCCGCCGGTGCGTCGAAGCAGGTGAGGTCGGTGGTGCCCCAGGCGGTGCGGCGCGCGTCGAAGACCGCGCCGTCGACGAGGAGGACCACTTCGGTGAGGTGCGCGCCGATGTCCACCACGAGCAGCGGCCGGGTGAGGTCGGCGTCCGCCGCCAGGGCGACGGCGCGGGCCGTGGGCACGGTCAGCACGGCGCGCGGCCGCAGCACCTGGACGGCCGCACGGGCCCGGTCCCGGTAGGTGGGCCCGTCCAGGACCGGCGTGGTGACCACCACCAGCGGGCGCGGTTGCCGGGGCAGGCGGTGGCCGAGGAGCCGGTCGAGCATCCGGGCCGCTCCGGGGACGTCGACGATCGCGCCGCGCTGGATCGGGTGCAGCGCCCCGGTACCCGGGAAAGTGACCGTGGGAACGTCGAGGATCGTGGGGCGGCCGGCGACCCAGGCGCGGGTCCGGTCACTGCCCATGTCGAGCGCGAGGCCACTGCACCGCCGGCACAGCGGCCAGGGCCGGTGTCGGCCGCCAGAGCCGCCGGTGCGCGGGCGGTGGACGGCGGTCATCCTCCGGCCTCCCGCACCTGCTGGCAGCGCGCGCAGTAGCGGGCCTGCGGCACGATCATCAGGCGTTCCCGGTCGACGGGCCGCCGGCACAGATGGCAGGTGCCGTAACGGCCCTCGTCGATGCGCCGCAGCGCCGCCTCGACGTCGTGGAGGACCATGCGCGCGGACGCGGCGAGTTTGACCTGTACCTCGGTCTGCGCGGCCGAGCGGTGCCCGGACGAGGTCCGGGTGCGGGGCGCTGCCGCTATCTGCCGCAGTTGCTCCCGGCGGAACAGGCGCTGTTCGTGCAGGTTCTCCTGCAACGCGGCGAGGTCCTCGGGCGACAGGTGTGCGGCGCGGTCGCCGACGGTCTGGTGGTTCACCACTCACTTCACCCCTTGTGTGCAGGACGGAGACGCATGGACGGAAGACGTGGGGACGGAAGACGTGGGGACGGAGCCGGGGGGTGTGGGCCCGGCGGTTCAGGCGGCGGCGCGGCGCTGGCAGGCGACGCAGTGCCGGGTGTACGGGAGGATCTCCAGGCGCTCGGCGGGGACGGGCTTGGAACATCCCTGGCAGGTGCCGTAGGAGCTGTCGTCGATACGGGCGAACGCCGCGTCGATCTCCTTGAGTACCTGCTGGATCGCTTCGGCCTGGGCGGACATCACGTGGTCCTTCGCGATCCGGCCGGCCTCGTCGAGGGCCCGCAGCTGGGCCATCCGGCTGCTGCGGGCGTGTTCGAGGCGCCGACGGGCGTCGAGCGCGGCGGGCGGCAGCGGGCGGGGATCGGCCTGGGAGGTGTCGAGCGACACGACGGTTCCTTTCTCGGGCGCCACGGGTGCGCCGCACGTGACGGGTGCGCCGCACGTGACGAGCGCGACCATCGCGGTGGGCGCGGCAGGGGCCGCCCGGGCGGGCGGCCGGCGCGGTGGGCGCGGCTGTGGCCGACCGGTGTGCCGGGCCCGCGGTCCGTACGACGTGGGGCACCGGCCGTACCGGACGGCTCGGTCGGGTTCGACTCTGCCGGGTGGCGCGGCGCAGGCCCATCGGGCGCGGACCCCATTCCTCAGGTGCGGCGGTACCCATACGCCGGCCGGGCGGGGCGGCGGATGGGGACCGCGACCGCGGAAATGGGTGTTGGACACCATCGACCGACGCCACCGGTACGGGGGAGGCTGGAGCAGGCTCGGTCCCGTCCGTGTCCCGGGGCCCGCGCCCGGGTGAGGGGTGCGCGGAGGGCCGATGGAGGCCGGGTCCCTGAAGGAGGAGTTCTCCCGTGTCGCTGTTCTGGCGGATCTTCGCGCTCAACGCCCTGGTGCTGGGCGCCGCCACGGCGCTGCTGCTGTGGGCACCGGTCACCGTGTCGGTGCCGGTGCTGCTGACCGAGGCGGTCATCCTGGTCGGCGGGCTCGCCGTCATGCTGGTCGCCACCGCCACCCTGCTGCGCTGGGGCCTGGCCCCGCTGGGCCGGCTCACCCGGCTGATGACCACCGTCGACCTGCTGCGGCCCGGGCAGCGACTGCCCGTTCCCGGCGCCGGGGGCGGCCACGAGGTCTCGGAGCTGATCCGGACCTTCAACGCCATGCTCGACCGGCTGGAGCACGAACGCGCCACCTCCAGCGCCCGGGCACTGCTGGCCCAGGAGGCGGAACGGCGTCGTATCGCCCAGGAACTGCACGACGAGGTCGGGCAGAGCATGACGGCGATCCTGCTGGTGCTGAAGCGGGCCGCGGACGACGCTCCCGGTCCGCTGCGCGAGGACCTGCGGCAGGCCCAGGAGATCACCCGGGAGAGCCTGGACGAGGTCCGGCGTCTGGTACGCCGTCTGCGCCCGGGTGTCCTGGAGGACCTGGGCCTGGTCAGCGCCCTGACCTCGCTCACCCAGGACTTCGCGACCCACGCCGGACTGCACGTCGTCCGCCGCTTCGACGCCGATCTGCCCGCGCTCGGCGAGGAGAGCGAACTGGTGCTGTACCGGGTGGCTCAGGAGAGCCTGACCAACACGGCCCGTCACGCGGACGCGCGCCGGGTGGAGGTGAGCCTGAGCAGGGCCGACGGGGCGGTGGTGCTGGAGATCGCCGACGACGGCCGCGGTATCGAGGCCGCGTGCGAGGGCGCCGGGATCCGCGGCATGCGGGAACGCGCCCTGCTCGCCGGGGCCACCCTGGAGATCGCCTCTACGCCTGCCACACCCGCTGCCGTCACCGCCGTCAACGCGGTCAATGCCGTCCCGGCCGCCGTCTCCGGTCCCTCGGGCACCTCTGGCACCTCCGGCCCCGGTACGGGAACCCGCACCGGCACCCGCATCCGTCTGATCACCCCCGTCCTCAGGAAGCAGCTCTGACCATGTCCGACGACATCCCTCCCGAACGCACCGCGACTTCGGCGACCTCGGCAACCTCGGCGGCATCGAAGCCGATCCGGATCCTGCTGGCCGACGACCACGCCCTCGTACGCCGCGGTGTCCGCCTGATCCTCGACCGCGAGCCGGACCTGCGGGTTGTCGCGGAGGCAGGGGACGGGGCCGAGGCCATCGAGCAGGCCCGGACGGCGGAGGTGGACCTGGCGGTCCTCGACATCGCGATGCCGCGGCTGACCGGTCTTCAGGCCACCCGCGAACTGGCGGCGCTCAAGCCCGGCCTGCGGATCCTGATGCTGACCATGCACGACAACGAGCAGTACCTGTTCCAGGCGCTCAAGGCCGGGGCCTGCGGCTATGTGCTGAAGTCGGTGGCCGATCGCGATCTGGTCGCCGCCTGCCGGTCCGCGATGCGCAACGAGCCGTTCCTCTATCCCGGCGCGGTCACCGCACTGATCCGCAACTACCTGGACCGGGTCCGCAACGGCGAGGAGAACGCCGATCACCTGCTCACGCCGCGCGAGGAGGAGGTCCTCAAGCTCGTCGCGGAGGGGCACTCCTCGCGGGAGATCGCCGAGATCCTGTTCATCAGCGTCAAGACCGTGCACCGCCACCGGGCCAACCTCCTGCACAAACTCGGCCTGCACGACCGGCTGGAGCTGACCCGCTACGCCATCCGCGCCGGTCTCATCGAGGCCTGACGCCCCCGCCCTCGGGAGCGGCAGCGCCCCGCACAGCAGCAATCGGCTCTCCGGCACATCGAGAAAGGGACGGTGCATGCGCCCGGCATCCCGCGCCGTCCCGACCACCGCCCGCCACCGGCGCACCGCGCTCGTGGCGTCCACGGCGTTCACCGCGCTCCTCGCCCTCCTGGCCCTCCTGGCCCTCCTCCTGGCGCTGAGCCCGGCCGCCACTGCCACCGCGCCGGCCACCGTTCCCCGTTCGGCCTCCGTGGCCCTGGCCTCGGACGTCGCATGGCAGCCGGACACCGGTCAGCGCGCGGACGACCCGAGCGCCGGGCCGTACGCGGCTCAGGTCAGGTCCCCGTACGACCATCTCGGCGAGCGCCCGCACCCACCGGACCACCGCTCCGCCCCGCCCGGCCGGGTCCCCACCGCCCCGGCCGCCGGCGTGGCCGCGTATGCGCCGCCCGTGGGCGCCCCCGGCTTCCACGACGGGTCCGCGCACGACCGCGGCCGGGCCCCTCCCCGGCCTCCTGGCATCTGAGAACAGCCCATCCCCTTTCTCTCTCCCGTCGCGGCCGCCCCCTGCGCCGCCGCCGCGGCATGCCTGCCGGAGGCTCGTGTTGAAACGCCGGAACAACCGGAAGAACCGCACCAAATCCTCGCGCACCCGTGCGCTGCTCGCCCTCGCCGTGATCGTCGGATCGCTGGCGATCGCCCTCACCACGCCGGTCCACCTCGGGCTCGATCTGCGCGGTGGCACCCAGATCCTGCTGGAGACCCGCTCCACCGACACCGTCGAGGCCGGGCCGGAGGCCACCGACCGCACCGTCGAGGTGCTGAGGGGCCGGATCGACGCGCTGGGCGTCGCCGAACCGACCCTCGTGCGCTCCGGCGACCACCGCATCCTCGTGGAACTGCCCGGTCTGCAGGATCCGGAGAAGGCCGCGGCCGTCCTGGGCCGCACCGCCCAGCTCACCGTCCACGCGGTCCTCGGCACCGCCGACACCCCGACGCCGCCGGCCGATGCGGCCGATCAGGCCGATCAGGCCGATCAGGCCGATCAGGCCGATCAGGCCGATCAGGCCGATCAGGCCGATCAGGCCGATCAGGCCGATCAGGCCGATCCGGGCGATCAGGGCGATCAGGGCGATCAGGGCAACGAGGAGCGGGTCCTGCCCGACGCAGCCGGACAGCCCCTGCGGCTCCAGGCGGCCGCCCTGACCGGGCAGCACGTGGAAGGCGCCACCGCCCGCTTCGACCAGCAGAGCGGCGCCGGATGGCATGTCACCGTCGACTTCACCGACTCCGGCCGCGCCCGGTGGACGCAGGTCACGGCGGACGCCGCCTGCCACCCGCCCGGCGACCCGCAGCGCCGCGTGGCCATCGTCCTCGACGGCAAGATCGTCTCCTCCCCGCAGGTCGACCCGTCCGTGGCCTGCGGCGCGGGCATCCCGGGCGGCGCCACGCAGATCACCGGCTCCTTCGACGACGCCGAGGCCCGCGAGCTGGCCCTGCTCGTCTCGGGCGGCGCGCTGCCCGTACCGGTCGAGACGGTCGAGCAGCGCACCGTCGGCGCCACCCTCGGCGACGCGGCCGTCGCGGCGGCGGCCCGCGCAGCGGTGATCGGCACCGCGCTGACCGCGCTGTTCATCATCGCCGTGTACCGGCTCATGGGCGTGCTCGCGACGGTGGCGCTGGCCTGCTACGGCCTCATCTCGTACGCCGCCCTTGCCGCCGTCGGCGCCACCTTGACGCTGCCCGGCCTCGCCGGATTCGTGCTGGCCATCGGTATGGCCGTGGACGCCAACGTCCTCGTCTTCGAGCGGGCCCGCGAGGAGCACGCCGCCGGGAGCCGGACCAGTCCCCGCTCGGCGCTGACGGCCGGGTTCCGGGGCGCGCTGGGCGCGATCGCCGACTCCAACATCACCACGCTGATCGGCGCCGGGCTGCTGTTCGTCCTCGCCTCCGGCCCGGTTCGCGGCTTCGGCATCACGCTCGGCATCGGTGTTCTCGCCTCCATGATCAGCGCGCTGGTCGTCACCCGGGTGCTCGCCGAGTACGCGCTCGACCGCCGTGCCGCCTTCCGCCGGCCGCGTCTGACCGGCATCACGCACACCGGGCGCGTCCGGGACCGGCTGCTGCGCCGCGACCCGTTCCTGATGCGCCGTCCGCGCCGCTGGCTGGCCGCCTCCGGCGTGCTGCTCGTCCTGGCCGGGTCGGGCATTCTGGTGCGCGGACTCGACTTCGGCATCGATTTCACCGGGGGCCGGCTCGTCGAATACTCCACGACCGCTCCCGTCGACCCCGACCGGGCACGCGAGGCCCTCGGCCGGGCGGGCTTCCCGCACGCGATCGTGCAGTCCTCCGGCGACGGCTCCCTCACCGTGCGCGCGGAGAAGCTGACGGATGCCCAGGAAGCCGCGGTGACCGGCACGGTGAGCGGTCTGGGCGGCTGGGCCGAGAAGATCCGCGACGAGTTGATCGGCCCGAGCCTGGGCGAGGAACTGCGCCGCAACGCCCTCGTCGCGCTCGGTCTCGCCCTCGGCGCCCAGTTGCTGTATCTGGCGGCGCGCTTCCGGTGGAGGTTCGCCACCGCGGCGGTCGGTGCGCTCGTCCACGACGTGGTGATCCTCGTCGGGGTCTTCGCCTGGCTGGGCAAGCCGATCGACGGCCTCTTCCTGGCCGCGCTGCTGACCGTGATCGGCTACTCGGTCAACGACTCCGTCGTCCTGTTCGACCGCGTCCGCGAACTCCTCGGCCGGAACCGCGCGATGCCGCTGCCGCGGCTGACGAACCAGGCGATCCTGCAGACCCTCCCCCGCACCGTCAGCACGGGCACCGGGGCGGCCCTCATCCTCACCGCCCTGGCCGTCCTGGCGGACGGCGCCCTCACCGACTTCGCCCTCGCCCTGCTCATCGGCCTGGCGGTCGGCACCTACTCGTCGGTGTTCACCGCGGCTCCCCTCACCCTCGGCCGGCCCGCGAAGAAGCTGCGGTGACGGTCACACAACGCCGGGCGTGGCCCCGTCGGCGGTGGGCGTGCCGTGCCTGACGCCCGACGGGGCCGCGCTCACCAGCCGGGGGGCCGCACGGTCCCCATCACCCGGGTCACGGTGATCTCGATGACCACGCGCTCGGGGTTGGGGCGGGGCTGCCGGTAGCGCTCGGCGTAGCGTCGCTCGGCCTCGGCGACGGACTCCGGGTCGTCCTTGACCACCGCGGTGCCTTCGAGGGTGCACCAGCGGCGTCCGTCGACCTGGCCGACCGCGGCCGTCGCGCCGGGTCCGGCCGCCCGGACGTTGCGGACCTTCCTGCTGCCGGCGCTGCTGATGACGCGCGCGATCCCGGCCTCCGGATCGAAGGTGACCCCGACGGGGACGAGGTGGGGACTGCCGTCCGGCCGGTGCGTGGTCAGGAAACAGATGTGTCGTTCCTGCCAGAAACGGTCATCGTCCGCCTCGGGCGGGGTGGTGTGGCTCGTCAATTCCGGTCCTTCGTCGAGCTGATGGCGCGCCCATTTTCCCCCAGGCGCTGGTGGGTCTGCCGGAAGGCGCCCGGGGTGACGCCGGTGTGACGGTGGAAGAACTTGCCGAAGTTGGTGGGTTCGGGGAAGCCGAGGCGGCGGGCGATCGCCGCCACCGGTTCGTCGGTGTGGGCCAGCAGCCGCTGGGCCTCCAGGGCGACCCGGGCGTCGATGACGCGTTTGACGGGCTGTCCGGTGGCGGCGGCGCAGGCGCGGGTGAGGGTCTTGACGGAGTATCCGAGGCGGTGGGCGTAGTCGGCTGCGCGGCGCGTGGTGGCGTAGGAGCGTTCCAGCTCGGCACGGAAGCGGGCGTACACCTCGCCGCCGGCCCGTGGATCGCCGCCCTCCGGGTGGGGCAGCCGGTCGACCTGCAACAGCACCGTGGCCAGAAGGAGTTGCAGGATCTCCACCGACGCCGTCGCCGCCGGCCGGTCGTACTCCGCCCGCAACTGCCCCAGCAGCGTGGAGAGTACGGCGTACTCCGGGCTCGCCCCCAGGTGCCGGCACACCGGCCCGTACCACCCTGGCCGGCCTCGGCGGACCGTCCGCCGCCCTGCCCATGGCCGCGTCGGTCCTCGGCCTCGCCCCGGCCGCGACCTGCTGCTTCCTGGCCCTGTGCCGCCCCTGGCGCCCCGGCCCCGACCCGCTGGCGCAGTGAGCCTCCCCGCGGGCGGCCGCGGGAAAGGGCGCCTTGCACATGCCCGGCGGATCGTCTGCGGCAGCGATCTCCCGGCCTGACAGCACAAGGAGGACCGTGCCCGGGGTGACCGCTCCCGACGGCCGGGTCCGCACCGTCGGGTACGCCGACGACTGCCCGGGCGGGCTGGCCGAGCGGTCGGTCGTCTGGGCGTACGGCCGTCTCAGGATTCCCCTGACCGGGGTCGGCACCGGTCGTCGTGTCGGACCCGTCGGCCGAGCGCCGGGAAGATCCCTCTCGCACACCCGCGTCTCGGTGATCGGTTCCGGCAAGCGTCCGGCGGAGATCCACCCGGTCGTGGGGGGCTACGCCGGTCTCGACACCCCCGCCGAGGTCTTCGCCGCCCTGCTCCCGAGCGGTCCCGCGGCCATCGAGCACGTCAAGATCCTGATCCGGCACGGCATCCGCACGCACGGAGTCGTCGCACCGGAGGAGGTCGCCGCACCGCCGCAGTGCAGTGCCGCACGCGGGACCGCTACTGCCTTCCGCCCGTCAGTGCCCGGTGGCGGTACTCCTTGGGAGAGAGCCCGTACTCGGCGCGGAAGGCTCGGGTGAAGTCGGAGGCGCGGGAGATGCCCCAGCGGGCGGCGACGGCGTGGATCGGCAGGGAGCACGCCGAGGGGTTCGCCAAGTCGCGGGCGGCGCCCTCCAGTCTGCGGCCGCGGATCCAGGCGGCGACGGTCTCGCCCCGCGTCTGCTGCGGGAAGATCCGGTGCAGATAGCTGAGGGAGATGTGGTGCGCGGCGGCGATCACCGGAGGGGTGAGGTCCGGATCGTGCAGGTTCTGCCGGATGAACGCCTGGATGCGCCGCACCAGGACCTGCTGGCGCGACTCCGGCTCCAAGTCGGCCTCGGTGTCGAGGACTTGTGCGCACCAGGCCGACACCAGATCCAGTACGACCCCGCCCAGGCGCGCTGCGTCCGACGGCGGGAGGGTGTCGGCCTGCCGCTCCAGACTGATGAGGAAGTCCGCCAGGAGGGCGCCGAACCCCTCCCGCGCCGACAGGCCTCGGCCCAGCAGCTCCCGCACCCGGTGCGGCGGCAGCGGGAGGAGCGCCTTGGGCAGGTCGACGCCCACGCCCGTCACGACCCGTGACCCGGTGCCGTCCGCCGGCCGGGTGCCGTAGGGGCAGAGGTCGTACGGCAGTGAGCTGTCGGTCAGGTGCAGGTCACGGGGGCCGAACGCGTCGTTCCGCCCCGCATGGTCGAGAGCGAGGCCTCCGTCGATCAGCAGGGTGAGGTGGTACAGCTCGGGGTCGGACTGGCGCACCAGCTTCGGGCTGCGCCGGTAACGCGTCGGCAGGAACGACGTCGGCCACACCATCACGGAGCCCAGTTCCATCACCCGGCTCTCGGCCCAGAAGTCGGCCGCGTGCGCACTGGTGATGTCACTGGGCGACCGCATCCGTCCGACCATCTCCCGCCAATGGTCGAACCTTTCGGAGGAAGGTACGTCCTCCGTCCGGAACACCGTCCCGATCATCCCGCCCCAACTCCGCTTTCCCTGCGCGCTTCTCCGTCCTGCGCCCCCCTTCGACATCCTCGCACGCGCAGCTCACCCTGCGGTGGCGGGGCCCCGGCCGCTCAGCCGTCGGACTCCGGGGACGGCAGGTAGGCGCCCGGTACGTCGTCCGGCGCGTAGACCTTGGTGTCGCCGGGGTACGGCTTGGTCCAGTCGTGGGTCTGGTACCAGGTGTAGCGGTTCATCTGGGCCGGGTTCGCGTAGTCGGGCACCGCCTTCGGGCCGGTCAGCCTCTGGTGCGACGCCCAGGTCTTCCACCGTGCCGCGAGCTTGCGCTGCGCCGCAGGGACGGTCACGGTGGTCGGCGCGGGTGCCGCCGCGGCGTTCTGGGCCGCCGGGGTGTCCGCGCCGCAGGAGGGCTGGGGGCTCACGCCGAGGGTCAGCGAGGTCCGGTGGGGAACCGCCGTGAACGGCGTGTCGTCGGCCTTCGGCGTGAACGCCCCGAACATCGGGGTGGCCGCGCTGTCGAGCTGGTTCATCGGATGGATGCCGAGGATCTGCTCGATCGTGCGGACCATGGTGATCTGCGAGTAGTAGTGGCTGTCGACCGCGCCGTGCCGGGCGTACGGGCTGATGACCTGGACCGGGGCGCGGTGGCCGTCGACGTGGTCGAGGCCGGCCTGGGAGTCGTCCTCGACCACGAAGATCGCCGAGTCCTTCCAGTACGCGCTGTGCGAGATCTCGTCGACCATGCGGCCGACCGCGAGGTCGTTGTCGGCGACCTCGGCGGCCGCGTTGGCGGGGCCGCCGGTGTGGTCGTTGGAGAACCAGAACATGTTCAGGTTCGCCGGGCCGTTCTTCTCGAAGTCCCGCTTCCAGATCTGTTCCTTGTAGATGTCCGGGACGCCGAGGTCGAACAGCGGGAAGCCCTGCACCGACACGTCGTTCAGGGAGGGGATCGCCGAGCCCGTCCTGATCGGGTACGCGGTGTCGGCGCCGGTCGCGGCCATGTTCCTGCTGTCGCAGTAGAGGTTCTGCCAGGTGGCGTCGGCCGGCTTGGTCTCCAGCGACTGGAACTCGCCGAAGTCCTTGACGGACTTGCCGGCCGCCTCGGCACCCGTCCAGATGAACCCGGTCTTCTGGTGGCCGAGGACGTCGTTCTCGGTGTCGTAACTGCGCGTGTACTCACCGGCCGAGGACTCGGTGTACTCGGGGTTGTCCGACTGCATCAGCCAGTTGTGACCCTCGGCGGAGTTCGTACCGATGTCGTAGAAGTTGTCGTAGAGCCCGAACTGCCGGGCCAGGGCGTGCTGGTTGGGCGTCACGTTGTCGCCGAACTGGGTCAGTGACGCGTTTCCGTTGCCCTGCGGGAGGTCGCCGAACACCTGGTCGTAGGTCCGGTTCTCCTTGACGAGCAGGAAGACGTGCTTGATCGTCGAGGGGTCGCCGAGCCGCGCGGGGACCGGCACCGGCTTGGCGTGGCCGCGGCCGCCTGCCGTCCTGACGGAGCCCGCGGTCCAGCCGTTCTGCCGGAACACCTGGGCGGTGGAGGACCTGATCACACTGTCGTTCGGCAGGGTGAAGCGCGTCAGGCTGGATGTGGTGTCGTGGGTGTTGTGGCCGGCGCTGTCGGGGCGGAGGGCGTCGACACCACGGGTGTTCGAGACGACCACCTCCTTGCCGACGGTGGTGATCTCGGACGGGAAGTAGTCCGTGGGCAGCAGGCCGACATAGCGGGCCGGCTGCTGCGGGGAGGTGTAGCGGTAGACGGCGACGGCGTTGGCACGGCCGAGCGTCACCAGCAGCCGGCCGTCGTCGGTGAGGGTCACGGCGTTCGGTTCGTAGCCGACCGAGGCCTCCGGCCACGGCTGGGTGGCGATGGTCTGGACGACCTTGCCCTTGCGCGGGTCGATGACCGACACACTGTTGTCGGCGGTGTCGGTGACGAACACCGCGCCCTTCGCCGCGTACACCGCGGTGGGGTGCAGTCCCACGGCGATGGTGCCGACGGCGGCGGACGGGTCCGCCGGGTCGATGACGCTGACCGTGCCGGTGGTGCTGGCCCCGGTGTCGGGGTTCGCCGGTACGTCGGTGCCGTAGGAGGTGATGGTGGTGTCGCCCGCCTCGGCGGCGCGGCCGCCCTCGTTGCTGACGTAGAGCCTGCCGCCGACGAGAGCGATGCCGCGCGGGGCGGTGCCCACGGTCCAGCTGCGCTCGACGGCGCCGGTCGCCGCGTCGAGGGCGACGACGCGGTTCTGGCCGTTGACCGCCGCGTACACGGTGGAGCCGTCAGGGGAGAACACCGCCGCGCCCACCAGGGCCTGCTGGGCGCCCTGGGCGGCGATCGGGACGGCGGTCGGGTCGGCGAGCGTGCCGTCCGCCTTCACGGTGAACCTGGTGTAGCCGCCCGCCTGGCCGAGCCACAGCTGCCTGCCGTCGGGCGAGTAGGTCGGGCCCTCCTGGCCGACCGAGCCACTGCTGATCCGCAGGTCGTCGGCCGCGCCGGTGCCGATGCGCTGCTTCACCTGGCCGGTCGTCAGGTCCATGATGACGAGGGAGGCGTCGCCGTCGGCGAGGGAGGCCGCGAGACGGGTGCCGTCCGGGCTGACCGTCGACGACATGATCTTGCCGTCTTCGATGACGGTGCGGGTGCCGTAGGGCTTGATGTACTGGTCGGCGGAGACCACCTGACCGCGGGAGGTGACCTGACCGACCTGCTGGGTGCCGAACCGGTACGTCGAGGCGACCGCGGTGCCGGTGACCCCGAGGGCGACGGCGATGCCTGCCGTGACCAGCGTGGTCCGGCGGCCGAGGCGTCTGCCGAAGAGGGTGACCCGCTGCGTCTCGTCAACCCGGCGCTGCCGTGTTACCTGCATGGAACTGTCCCTTCGAGGTGGTGTCCAGCAGCTCGACGTTGCCGTCGAACTGCCACAGGGGGTTCGGGGCGTCTCCGGTCGAAGTACGCACCAGGAAATAGCCGTTCACTTCCTTCGGTCCGTCGCCGTCCGCCACGAACCGCCCGTCGGAGCCGATGTCGAGCTGGTAGACGGCCGTCCCCGCGACGGGCACGCCGGGCAGATGCCAGGTGACGACGCACCGCCAGTCGTTGCCCGCGCCCTCCTGGGCACCCTGTCCGTCGCTCTTGGTGCACGCCGCCGCGGCCCGCATCTGGTCCTCGGTGACGGCGGGGCGGTGCAGCTGGGCGGTCTGCAGGCGGTAGAGGTGGGCGAAGGCCGTGGCGAGGGATCGCTGGACCTTGTCCTGTTCGATGCCGGAGCCGGCGGACGGGGTCACCAGGGCGAGCACGGCGACGGTGAGGGCGGTCAGTGCGGCGAGCGGCAGCAGCCCGAGGGTGAGCGCGCGGCGCCCCGAGCCGTCGTAGGCCGGGTTGGTGAAGTCGCGCCGCAGGAACAGCAGTCGGGCCAGCGCGGTCGCGACCAGCGCCCACACCAGGCTGACGGCGACCGCGATCAGGAGCGGGCGGAGCTGCGGCGGACCGGTGAACAGGCCGTTCCACGAGACGAAGGCGTAGCCGGGCAGGGCGAGGCGCACCGCGACGGGCAGCGGCAGCATCTGGGCGACCGACGTGGCGAGCGCGAGGAGCGGGGGCAGCAGCAGCCCCGTCGGGGACCGCCCGAGCGCGACCGATCCGAGCAGTCCGACCGTGGCGAGGGCGAGGGTCGGGGCGAGGGCGCAGGCCCAGGCGAGCAGCACCCGGCCGGCGGCGTCCCCCGGGGGCAGCAGCCGGCCGTCGAGGCCGACCAGTGGACGGGAGCCGACCGTCAGCAGCCCCCCGGCCGTGCTGGAGCAGGCCAGCCCGGCCACCAGCAGCAGGATGACGGTGAGGCTCGCCAGTGCCTTCGCAGCGAAGATCCGTCCGGGCGAGCGGACCGCGACCAGCAGATGGCGCCAGGTGCCGAGCCGGTCCTCGGAGGCGAACACGTCACCGGCGACGACCGACGCCAGCAGCGGCAGCGCCCAGGTGCCCGCGAAGCCGAGCATCACCAGCGGTCCGGCCCACCCGGTGGCATGCATCCAGCGGCCGAACAGGGTGTCCGTGGGCAGGGTGCTCTGCACGCTCACCCCGGCCGTGAAGAGCCCCGGCGCGATCCAGCAGACGAGGACCAGCAGCCGGATCCGCCATTGCGCGCACAGTTTCACCAGCTCGAAGCGGTAGCAGCGGGCAAGCGGGACACGGCGGCCGGCAGCGGCGGGTGCGGCGTCGGCGGACCCGGGACCGGTGGACTCGGCGTCGAGGGGCGCGGTGCCGGTGGGCGCGGTCATCCGCCGTTCTCCTGCCGCTCGGTGAGGGCGAGGAAGGCTGCTTCCAGCGGCGATACGACGGGGGCGAGTTCGCGCACCGCGACGCCCGACCGCACGACGGCCGCGACGAGTTCGTCGAGCGCGGGCACCGACCCGCGGACGACGGCCACCTCGGGGTCGTGCCGTGCCCCGGGGTCCTCGACGATCCGGATCCCGGCCGCGTCGGCGGCCAGCTTCCGGGTCGTCTCCGGGTCGGACGTCCGCAGCCGGTGGTCGAGTTCACGGTTCCGGGCGGCCAGCTCGCGCAGCGGGCCGGAGAAGACGACCCGTCCGGTGGCGAGGATGGTGACCTCGGCGCACACGGCGTCCAGGTCGTCCATGCGGTGGGTGGACAGCACCACGCTCGTGCCCTCGGCGGCGAGCCGGGTGAGGACACCGCGCACGTGCCGGGTGCCGACCGGGTCGAGACCGTTGGCGGGTTCGTCGAGGACGAGCAGCCGGGGCCTGGTCAGCAACGCGGCGGCCAGCCCGAGGCGTTGGCGCATCCCGAGCGAGAACCCGCGGACCTTGTCGTCGGCGACGTCGGTGAGTCCGACCTGGTCGAGGACCTCGTCGGTCCCCGCCGTCCGCGCGTCCTGGCCGCGGAGCCCATCCAGCGCGGCGAGGTTCTGCCGGGCGGTGAGCGCGGGATAGAGACCGGGCCCGTCCACGAAGCCGGCGACCCCGTCGGGACCGGCGAGCGCCCGTTCCACCGGAGCGCCCAGGATCTCCAGACGGCCGCTGTCGGGGAGGGCGAGGCCCAGCAGGAGACCGAGCAGCGTCGTCTTGCCGGCGCCGTTCGGCCCTGCCAGACCGTGTATCCGCCCCGGCACCACCTCCAGATCGACGCCGTCGAGGGCGACCACCTCGCCGAAACACTTGGTGACACCGCGAGCCCGGACGGCGGGAAGTGTGTCCATGAGTCCCTTCCTTCGCAACCGTGAAGGAACGTAGGCGGGCACACGGCACAGGCGCGGACGGCGGGTTGAACGTGCCGGGAACGGATCGTCAAGGCATCGGCAAGTGAGTCTGCGGGGAGTAAACCGGCGCGCTCGCCCTTCCTTCTGGCCGGCGTCCGGGCCCACGACGGCCTGCGCTGGGCCATGTACGTACGGCGCAGCGGCGCGAAGCGGAGCAAGGGCGAACCGTCAGAAAATCTGACGTTTTCCATGAACGTTAAGAGTATTCACGTAAGGGTATTCAACCCCTGCGCGTGTACAACTCGCCGCCCGCTTCGGCCGGGCGCTGCTCACGGTTGGCCCATCCGAGGAGCAGACATTTCCGTGCGGGAGGAATGCTCCCGCCTGTCTCAGGGAGTGTCATGGTCACCTCGACGTCGCTGTCTCAGTTGTCTGCCCCGGCGCGTGGTCTCGCGTTCGGTGCTGCCGTGTTCGGGTCGGGAACGCCGATCCCGGTCGGGTCCGAGCCGCAGGGCATCGCTCTCACGCCCGACGGAACCCGCGCCTATGTGGCCAACCGGGCCTCGAACACGGTGAGTGTGATCGATACCGCCACCGACTCGGTCACCCACACCATCCCCACCGGTGCCGGCCCGACCTTCGTGGCGGTCAGTCCGGACGGCAGTCGGGTGTACGTGAGCGTCAACACCGACGGTCTCCTCACCGTTGTCGACACCTCCTCGAACTCCGTCGTCGCGGACGTTGCCGTCGGGGCGGGGGCCTCGGTGGTGGGGGTCGCCCCGGACGGCGCCCACGCCTATGTGTCCGTGCAGAACGCGGACTTGGTGAGTGTGGTCGACACCGCCACGAACGCCGTCACCACCACCGTCCCGGTCGCAGGCGCACCGATCGGTCTGGCCGTCACACCGGACGGGGCGCGCGTCTACGTCGCGTCTCTCTTCTCCAACACGGTCAGCGTGATCGACACCGTCACCCACACCGTGACCGGCACTGTCTCCGTCGGTCTCAACCCCATCCTGGTCAGCGCCGCGCCCGACGGGGCTCACGTCTACGTGACGAACGTGGGCGACTCCACGGTGAGCGTCATCGAGACCGCCACGAACACGGTGACCGCGACCGTCGGCGTCAGCTCCCAGCCGCGCCTGGTGACGGTGAGTCCCGACAGTGCTCACGCCTTCGTGGCGAACGTCGAGCCGGACACGGTGAGCGTGATCGCCGCCGCCACCCACACGGTCGTGGAGAACATCGACGTCGGAGACGGTCCCACCTGCATCGCGATCACCCCCGGTGGGACACAGGCCTACGTGACCGACAACGCGTCGGACAGCGTGAGTGTCATGGCGACGACCGTGATCCCCGACCAGGGATCAACGGCCGGCGGCACCCGGGTGACGATCACCGGCCGCCACCTGGCCGGCGCGAGTTCCGTGCGCTTCGGCACTGCCCCGGCCGCCGTCATCGCCAACACGGACACCTCACTGACCGTCACCGCCCCTGCCGGAAGCGGCGCCGTCCCGGTGACGGTCACCACCGCGGGCGGCGCCGGAATCCTCGGAACCTTCTACTACCGGCCCCTTCCCGCCCTCACCGGCATCAGCCCCGCCGCAGGGCCCCTCGCCGGCAGCGACCAGGAGATCACCATCACCGGCCGCGACCTGGCCGGAGCCGTCGACGTGTACTTCGGGCCCCGCCGGGCCGTCATTCAGAAGGTCTCCGACACGCATCTGGCCGTCAGGACACCGGCCGGTGTCGGGACTCCTGTCGCGGGCGGTGTCACCATCACCGTGCTCACCCCCGGCGGACGCGCCGAGAGCCTGCTCTACACCTACCTCGGCACGCCCACCGTCACCGGCGTCAGCCCCGGTACGGGCCCCACCACCGGCGGTACCGAGGTGAGCATCACCGGCACCGGGCTGGCCGCCACCGACCAGGTCACCTTCAACGGCGCCCCCGCCACCTTCGCCGCCGTCTCCGACACCACGCTCATCGCCACCTCCCCGCCCAGCGGACAGGAGGGCACCTTCGACATCACCGTCACCACCCTCGGCGGCATCGCCACCGGATCCTTCACCTACGTCGCTGCACCTGCCCTCTGACCCTCCAACCCGTCCTCGGGGGCGCCCGCCGCTGCGGCGTTACGTGCCCGCTGGACTGGATCTGCGGTCCAACGCCAACGCCCTGACGGCCACAGCCGCCCCGACGGCCCCGAAGGAACCGAGCACGGTCGGCTGAACCACCCGACCGGCCCCGGTCCGCGTGCACCCGCGGCGACGCGCGGACCGGGCGCCGTGCACCGCGTCGGCTTCGCGCCCCTCAGGGGTGTTGGGCAGGGGCGTTGGGCAGGGGCGTTGCAAGGCCGGGGCTGGTGTGTCGCCGTCCGTTCACCAGGGATACCCAGGAATGTGGGGTTCCGGGAGCAGGCTCCACCTGTGAGACGAATCATGGGAATCGTCCTCGCGGCACTGCTGATGGCGGGTGTGGTGGTCGCCGTCGTCGCGGGTCGCAGCAATGAGGACAAGGGCACGGCAACGAAGACCGTGCGGATGGTGATCGGGTCGGAGAAGGCGGAGTTCTTCGCGGATCCCGACGTGGTGAAGGCCCTCGCCGCCAAGGGCTACACCGTCAAGGTCGAGACCTCCGGGTCCTGGGCCATGGAGGGGTTGAACCTCAAGGGCTACGACCTCGCGTTCCCCAGCAGCCAGGCGCCAGCCGTCGAACTCGCGGCCAAGTACAAGGTGCAGGGGACCCTCCCCCGCCCCTTCTACTCGCCCCTGGTCGTCGTGGCGCACAAGAGCGCCGCCGGGGTCCTCGCGGCCAACGGCCTGGCCACCCTGGACGCCGCGCACCGCGGCACCCTGAAGATGGCCGCCTATCTGGACGCGGCCCGCTCCGACCGGACCTGGCAGCAGCTCAAGGGCGCCGAGAAGTACGGGGAGCTGACCGGCACCCTCTACCTGTCCAGCACCGACCCGGAGACCTCCAACTCCGGCGCGCTCTATCTCGCCGCCGCCTCCTACGTCGCAGGCGGCGGCAAGGTCGTCGCGAGCACCGCCGAGGTCGACAGGACCGCGCCGCTGCTGCACAAGCTGGTCAGCGTCCAGGGCGCCCAGCAGTCCAGCACGGACGCGGCCTTCCGGGACTTCGTCAGCGGCGTCGGCAACCCGCTCGTCCTGGTCTACGAGTCGCAGGTCGCCTCCCTCCTCGCGGACGGGCAGCAGCCCGACGACCTGGTGGTCCTCTACCCGGACACCACCGTCAACAGCGACCACACCGCCGTACCGCTCACCGAGAACGGCTCCGGACTCGCCCAACTCCTGTCCACCGAAGTGGGGTTGCGCAAGCTGGAGATCCGGCACGGGTTCCGCCCGCAGGGCGTCGCCGCCGAGTTCGCCTCGGCCGGCACCTACCTCAAGCAGCAACTGACCGGCGTCCGCCAGGCGCCCGTGCCCACCTCCACGGTGCTGCACGAACTGGCGCGACGGGCGCGCGGATAAGGGGGACAGCAGCAGATGAGCACCGACAACGACTTCACCCTCACCCCGCCCGAGGCCGTCGCCGCCGTTCCGCGCGAGCGGGCCGGCGGACTCGTCCCCGTGGACGACGGCGTCCGCACCGACATGGCGGCCAAGGCAGCCGCCTACGTCGACGGACTGGCCGCCCTCGACGCCCGCTCGCCCGAGTTCGTCGGCAAGGTCGGCGAGATCACCGCGCTCGGCGCGGGCGAGATGCGCACGGCCGCCGCACAGTCCAACCGCATGCTGGAGCGGACCGTCCGCAGCCTGCCCGACAAGGGCGGCGACGCCCAGTCGAAGGTGGCCGGATCGCTGGTCGAGCTCCGCCGCGTGGTCGAGGACCTGGACCCGCGGGACCTGCCGGCGGGCAAGGGCCGCAAGTTCCTCTCCAGGCTCCCCGGCGGCAACAAGCTCCGCGACCACGTCGCCAAATACGCCTCCGCGCAGGGCACGTTGCACAAGATCGTGGGCTCGCTGCGCGGCGGCCAGGACGAACTGCGGCGCGACAACGCCGCGTTGCAGACCGAGCGGGTCCGTCTCTGGGAAACCATGGGCAAGCTCCAGGAGTACATCGTCCTGACCGACGCACTGGACATCGCCGTCGAGCAGCAGATCTCCGGCACCGAGCTCACCGACCCCGAGCGGGCCGACAGCCTGCGCGCCGACGTCCTCTTCCCGGTCCGGCAGAAGCACCAGGACCTGCTCACCCAGCTCGCGGTGTGCGCACAGGGCTACCTCGCCATGGACGTCGTCCGCCGCAACAACGACGAGCTGATCAAGGGCGTCGACCGGGCCGCCACGACCACCGTCTCCGCGCTGCGCATCTCGGTCATGCTGGCCTCCGCGCTCGACACCCAGAAGAAGGTCATCGAGCAGGTCAACGCCCTGCGCGGCACCACCGAGGACCTCATCCGGGGCAACGCGGAGATGCTGGCGACGCAGAGCGGGGAGATTCAGCGCATCGCCGCCGACCCGGCCGTCGGTGCCGAGACCCTGCGCTCCGCCTTCCAGCAGATCTACCGCACCCTCGACGCCATCGACACCTACAAGGTGCAGGCGAGTGAGGCCATGGCGGTGACCGTCGAGAACCTGACGGCCGAACTCCAGCAGGCCGGCACCTACCTGGACCGCAGCCGCTCCCGCAGCGCGCTGGAAGGCGGCCTCTCATGAGACGACCCCCCAGACCCCTTAGGCCCCTTGGTCCCCTTCGGCCCCTTAGGCCCCTTCATCCCCTTCGGCCCCTTCTCGCGCTGACCGCCCTCGCCGTCCTGCTCACCGCCTGTTCATCGGTGGCCGACGGGGACGGGAAGGACCCCGACGCACCCCGGCCCGGCACCCTCCGCGTCCTCGCCTCCAGCGAGCTGAGCGACATGGCCCCCGTGCTGGAGCAGGTCCGCAAGGACACCGGCGTCACGATCCGGCCCACCTACATGGGCACGCTCGACGCCGTGAACGTCCTGGCGAAGCCCGGCACGGACGGCAGGTACGACGCCCTGTGGCTGTCCTCCGACGACTATCTGCGGCTGCGCCCCGACGCGGCGAAGAAGATCGTCTCGGAGACGCCGATCATGTCCAGCCCGGTGGCCATCGGCGTGCGGACGGCGACCGTCGGCTCCCTCGGCTGGAAGCCCGAGCACGTCACCTGGTCGCAGATCGAACAGGCGGTCCAGGACGGCGAACTCACCTACGGCATGACGGACCCGGCGCGCTCCAACTCCGGCTTCTCCACGCTCGTCTCGGTCGCCTCGGCGCTCTCCGGAGCCCAGTCCGCGCTCACCGACGCCGATGTCGCGAAGGCGACCCCGAGGCTGAAGGAGTTCTTCAAGGGGCAGCAACTGACCTCGGGTTCGTCCGGCTGGCTGGCGAGCGCGTACGCCCGGCGCGGCGACGTCGACGCGCTCCTCAACTACGAGTCCGTGCTCAAGGGCATCCCCGGGCTCACCGTGATCCGCCCCACCGACGGTGTCGTCACCGCCGACTACCCGCTCTCCTCCCTCGCCGCGACCGACGCGACGACCCGCGACAACGTCAGGCGGGTGACCGACGCGCTGCGCACAGAGGCCGTCCAGCGGCTGATCACCGCCAAGACGCACCGCCGCCCGGTCGTCGCCTCGGTGCCGCCCGCGGCCGGACTCGACACCGCCCGCCGGCGCGAACTGCCCTTTCCCGGAACCCGGTCCGTCGCCGACGGGCTCCTCGACGCCTATGAGAACGACCTGCGCCGCCCCTCCCGGACGGTGTACGTCCTCGACACCTCCGGCTCGATGCAGGGCGACCGACTGCGCCGCCTGAAGACCGCCCTCACCGACCTGACGGGCGACTTCCGGGACCGCGAGGAGGTGACGCTGATGCCGTTCGGATCGGACGTGAAGAGCGTGCGGACGCATGTCGTCAACCCCGCCGACCCCGACGCCGGGCTCGCCGCGATCCGCAAGGACACCGAGGAACTGTCGGCCGACGGGGACACGGCCGTCTACACGTCGCTGGAGAAGGCGTACGACCACCTCGGCACCGACCGGGACGCGTTCACGTCGATCGTGCTGATGACGGACGGCGAGAACACGGCGGGCGCGAAGGCCGGTGACTTCGACGGCTTCTACAAGAGCCTCAGCGCCGAACGGCAGGACATCCCCGTCTTCCCCATCCTCTTCGGTGACTCCGACCGGGGGGAGCTGGAGCACATCGCCGAACTGACCGGCGGCCGCCTGTTCGACGCCCAGAAGGGCTCGCTGGACGGCGCCTTCGAGGAGATCCGTGGCTACCAGTAGGTTCGTCGGATTCCTGGAGTCCCGCAAGAACATCGCCGGCAGCGCGGCGGGACTGGCCGGCCTGGTCCTGACCTTCACGGGCGTCGCGGGCCCGTACTGGCCGGTCGTGGTCGTCGGTCTCTACGGCGCGGGCGCGCTGATCGCCCCGCCGGAGCGCCCCCCGCTGCCCGACTTCCCGGACCCGTCCGCCCAGCTCGACGAAGTGCGCGGCGACTTCGAACGCCTCGGCGCCTACCTCGCGGAGGTCGACCTGCCCCCGGCCGCCGCGGGCCGCCTCACCGAACTCACCGGCCTGCTGGCAGCCCTCCTCGAACCCGGCTGGGTCGCGGAGATCCTGGCCCAGGACCCGGAGGGCGTCCACACCCTGTCCAGGGTGGTGCGCCACGACGTTCCCGAGGCGGTCGACACCTTCGTACGAACGAGGTGGTGGACACGGCTGGCACCGGGCCAGGATCCCCCGGAGCGCCATCTGGAACGCCAGTTGACCCTGCTCCAGGAGGAGGCGGAGCAACTGGCGGGCGCGCTGCGGGAAACAGAGGCCAGACGCCAGGAAACCCACACGCGTTACCTGGAGGACCGCTCGCAGTAGCCGCCTCCCGGGCTGCGGGGCCGTATCGATCACAGGCTCTGGGCCTGCCGTCGTGTTCCCCGTGGCGGCCCAGCAGGCCGGTCCCGGCCGGGCTCTCGTCGAGATCCGGCTCCTGGCCGTCGCCGGGTCCCACCGCGGGCAGGGCATCGCCACCGGCTGCTCGCCTCTGCCGAGTCGGCCCTTTCCGAAAAATTTCGACTGTCAGCCCCTAAAACGAGCGGTACTCTCACGGACGACGAGTTCGGTGGCGAGTTCTTCACGCCTTCGCTCGAGCGGTCGGCCCTGGGCGAGGGCGATCACCATACCGGCGGCCGTGGCGGCCATGTCGGCGAGCGGTTGACGCACGGTGGTGAGTGGCGGGGTGAGCCACTGGCTCGGAAAGAGGTCGTCGAATCCGACGACACTCAGGTCCTCCGGAACGCGCAGCCCTGCCTCCACGGCCGCGCGGTAGACGCCGAGCGCCTGGCCGTCGTTGCCGGCGAAGACCGCGGTCGGCGGATCCGGGAGGCGCAGCAGGTCCCGGGTGTGCTTGAGGCCGTCCACGATCTGGAAGTCACCGACGCGGACGAGGGCGGTGTCGATCGGAATTCCGGCCATGTCGAGGGCGGCCCGGTAGCCGTCCAGCCTGGCCCGGCCGGCCAGGGCGTACTCCGGCCCGATGATGACGGCGATGCGCCGGTGCCCGAGCTCCAGCAGGTGCCGGGTCGCCGACAGCCCGCCGCTCCAGTTGCTCGCGCTCACCGACGGAGCGTCGGAGTCGGGATACCCGGTCGGGTCGACGAGCGCGAACGGAATGCCCCGGCTGCGCAGTTGTTCGGCCTGCTCATCGCTGGGCCCTGAGAACACCGAGACGACACCGGTCGGGCGGCGTGCCAGCACGCCCGCGACCCAGTCCTGCTCCGGGGTGTGTCTGCCCCGCAGCTCGGAAACGACCACGGCCAGCTGGTGTTCCACCGCCACGCGCTGGACACCGCGGAAGATCTCGGTCGGGTAGGGGCCTCGCACCTCGTGGAAGACCAGTTCGAGCAGGGCGGCGGGTCCCGCCGCCTTCTGCCGCCGGTACCCGTAGCGACGAATGATGTCCTCGATCAGCGAGCGGGTCGCCGGGGCCACGTCGGCCCGCCCGTTGACCACTTTGGAGACCGTGGCCACGGAGACCCCTGCGCGCTTCGCGATCTGCGCGAGGGTCAGCGGTTCGCCCTGGCGGCCGTCGTCTGAGGACATAGGGGGCAGTGTACTGGCCGGTTCCGATCCTTTCGAAACGAACTCTCCTGCCACACACGGGGGTTGACGGCGCAGGGCCACACTTCTACGGTCCTCTCACCACCACAACGATCGGTAGAACTCCCCAAAATCATTCGCTCAGGAGCCCGCAATGAAGAGGGATCTCTCTGCACGCACCGTAGTGGGAGCGCTCCCATATCTGCCTGGGGGCGCCACCCCTCGTCCTCCCTCCACGAGACGAGTTCCAGGAGGCACGACAAGCCCGCACGCCCGCCTGCAACGTACGGACGCCGGAAGTGAGCGCCCGATGGGGACGGTCCCAGCGCGCGGGGCAGCAGCCCTGCACCACGCGACGCCCCCGGCCTTCCCACCCGTCCGCGGAGAAGAGTGATCCCCATGTCCGGATCCGCGCAGCCTCACTTCCCCAGCCGCCGAGGGATACTGACCACCGCCACCGGACTGGTGGCGGGAGCCGCGATACCGCCGGCCAACGCCCAGTCGGCACACGCCGCGCTACCTCGTGCGGCGAACCAGGCGCCTCAAGCCGCGGCCGCCTCGTTCACGAATCCGGTGATCTGGCAGGACTTCGCCGACACCGACATCATCCGCGTCGGCGACACGTACTACTACTCGGCCTCGACGATGCACTACTCGCCAGGTGCGCCGATCCTGCGCTCCTACGACCTGGTCAACTGGGAGTTCGCCGGCCACTCGGTGCCACGTCTGGACTTCGGGGCCAAGTACGACCTGAACGGCGGGCGTGGCTATGTGAGGGGCATCTGGGCGTCGTCGCTGGCCTACCGTGCGAGCGACCGCACGTTCTACTGGCTGGGCCAGATCGACTTCGCCCGCACCTACATCTACACCGCCCCGTCGGTCGAGGGCCCCTGGAACCGCCACGCCGACCTGCCGAACGTCTACTACGACGCCGGGCTGCTCGTCGACACCGACAACACCCTCTACGTGGCCTACGGCAACACCCAGATCAGCGTCGCCCAACTCTCCCCGGACGGCCGCAGCCAGGTCCGGGCCCAGCAGGTGTTCTCCACCCCCGCCGGCATCGGAACCCTGGAGGGCTCCCGCTTCTACAAGATCAACGGGAACTACTACATCTTCCTCACCCGCCCGGCCAACGGGCAGTACGTCCTCAAGTCCACCTCGGGTCCCTTCGGCCCCTACACCCTGCGTCAGGTCCTCCTCAACCTGCCGGGTCCAATCTCCGGCGGCGGTGTCCCCCACCAGGGCGGACTCGTCCAGACCCAGAACGGCCAGTGGTACTACATGGCCTTCGTCGACGCCTACCCCGGCGGACGCGTCCCCGCCCTCGCCCCCGTCACCTGGACATCCGACGGCTGGCCCCAACTGCACCTCGTGAACGGCACCTGGGGCACCTCCTACACCACCCCCGACCTCCCTCCGCCACCCCGCCAGGTCGAACCCCTCACCGGCGTCGACACCTTCCAGGGGACCACCCTCAAACCCGCCTGGGAGTGGAACCACAACCCCGACAACGGCCGATGGTCCGTCAACAACGGCCTGCGCCTGACCACTGCCACCGTCACCAACGACCTCTACGCCGCGCGCAACACGGTCACCCACCGCATCCAGGGCCCCACCTCCACCGCCACCATCACCCTCGACCACGCCCAGATGCGCGACGGCGACCGAGCCGGCCTCGCCATGCTCCGCGACTCCTCCGCCTGGATCGGCCTCAAGCGCGACAACGGCACCACACGCCTGGTCATGGTCGACGGCCTGACCATGGACAGCAACTGGAACACCACCAGCACCGGCACCGAACGCGCCTCCACGCCCATCACCGGCACCCGCGTCTGGCTGCGCGCCGCCGCCGACATCCGCCCCGGCACCGGCCGCCAGGCCCGCTTCTCCTACAGCACCAACGGCACCACCTACACCACCCTCGGCCCCGCTTTCACCCTCAACAGCGCCTGGCAGTTCTTCATGGGCTACCGCTACGCCATCTTCAACCACGCCACCCAGGCACTCGGCGGCACCGTCACCGTCAGTCGCTTCGAACTGACCGCACCCTGACCGCGGTCGCCCCGCAACTGGTCCCAAGGGACATACGCGTTACCGCAGAGCTCGAGCGCGGACGCCCGACGACGCCTTCCCTCCCGACGGCATCCTTCGCGCTGCGGGCCCTCACGGCCACGCCGAGGCGCGGATCAACGCCAACGTGCAGAAGAGAAGGAGAAGGAGGAGCAATGACGTTACGTCGAAACGAATCCATGACCAGCGGACCGGGCTCCCCGAGCCGGAGGTCTGTTCTGGCGACGATGGGGGCCCTGCCGGTCCTGATGACCACGACGACGCCGTCCGCGGCGGCTGCCGCCGTGATCGTCGACCCCTCGGCGGCGCGGCAGACGATCCGGGGCTTCGGCGGCATGAACCACACCGTCTGGGTCAGCGACCTGACGCCTGCCCAGAGGGACACGGCATTCGGCAACGGCGAGGGGCAGCTGGGGTTCTCCGTGCTGAGAATCCCCGTCCACGAGGATCGCGCGAACTGGACCCGCGAGGTGGCAACGGCCCGTCGGGCGACCGAGCTCGGTGCGACCGTCATCGCGTCACCGTGGAATCCCCCCGCTCAGATGGTCGAGACCTTCGTCCACGGCAGCCAGACCGACGCGAGGCGGCTCCGGTACAACATGTACGGCGCTTATGCGCAGCACCTGAACGACTTCGTCGGGTTCATGAGGAACAACGGGGTGAACCTGTATGCCATCTCGGTGCAGAACGAGCCCGACTACGCGCACGACTGGACGTGGTGGACGCCGAGCGAGATGATCCGCTTCCTGCGGGAGAACGCCGGCTCCATCAGCACCAAGGTCATCGCTCCGGAGTCCTTCCAGTACGTGAAGAGCTTCTCGGACCCGATCCTCAACGACCCCCAGGCCCTTGCCAACCTGGACATCCTCGGGGCCCACCTCTACGGCACGCCGTACGGCAACTTCCCCTACCCCCTGTTCAAGCAACGAGGCGGGGGCAAAGAGCTCTGGATGACCGAGGTCTACCACCCCAACAGCAGCGACTCGGCCGACCTCTGGCCCCAGGCTCTCGACGTGGGAGAACACATCCACCGCGCCATGGTGGAAGGCGAGTTCCAGGCATACGTGTGGTGGTACATCCGGCGCGGCTACGGGCCCATGCGGGAAGACGGGCGCATCAGCAAGCGCGGTGCCAACATGGCGCACTTCTCGAAGTTCGTCCGCCCAGGACACGTGCGGATCGACGCGACGCCGAATCCCCAGTCGAGCGTCTACACCTCGGCGTACCGGGGCGCGGGCTCCCAGGTGGTCATCGTCGCCATCAACAAGGGGGCGTCGCCGGTGAGTCAGCCGTTCACCCTGCGAAACAACACCTCGTCCGGCGTGTCGTCCTGGTTGACGGACGCAAGCAGGAACCTCGCGCCGCAGGGCAGGGTCAACATGTCCAACGGCTCCTTCACGGGCCAGCTTCCCGCTCGAAGCGTGACGACCTTCGTGACGAGCTAGTGTCATGAGTCTTTATTTCGATACAGAAGTAGGCTGGGCTCATGGCGCGTATGGGTCGGCCGACGGTCGAGGTGGTTCTGACGGATGAGGAGCGAGAGACGCTGCTGCGCTGGTCACGGCGGGCAACGTCCTCGCAGGCTCTGGCGTTGAGGTGCCGGATCGTACTCGCGTGTGCTGATGGCGGCTCGAACACCGCGGTGGGAATGGAGCTGGGGGTCCACCCGGTCACGGTGGCCAAGTGGCGTAAGCTGTTCGCGGCCGACCGGCTCCAGGGTCTGTCGGACGAGCCGCGGCCCGGCCCGCCCCGCACGGTGAGCGACGAGAAAGTCGAGGAGGTGGTCGTGCGGACCCTGGAGACCACTCCGAAGAACGCCACGCACTGGTCGACACGGGACATGGCCGCGGCCAGCGGCCTGAGCCAGTCCACCGTCTCGCGGATCTGGCGGACCTTCGGGCTCAAACCACACCTGGTGGACACCTTCAAGCTGTCCAAGGACCCGCAGTTCATCGAGAAGGTCCGCGACGTTGTCGGCCTGTACCTGGACCCGCCCGAGCGGGCCATCGTCCTGTGCGTGGACGAGAAGTCACAGATCCAGGCGCTGGACCGGTCGGCGCCGGTGCTGCCGATGATGCCGGGCATGCCCGAGCGCCGCACCCACGACTACTTGCGCGGCGGCGTGACGACCCTGTTCGCCGCCCTGAACGCGGCCACCGGCGAGGTCATCAGCTCGCTCCACCGCCGGCACCGCGCGGTGGAGTTCAAGAAGTTCCTGGCCAAGCTGGACAAGGAGGTCCCAGACCATCTCGACGTCCACCTGATCTGCGACAACTACGCCACCCACAAGACGCCCGCGATCCAGAAGTGGCTGCTGGCCCATCCCCGGTTCCACATGCACTTCACCCCGACCAGCTCGTCCTGGCTCAACCAGGTGGAGCGCTGGTTCGCACTGCTGACGGACAAGCAGATACGGCGTGGCGTCCACAGGAACGTCCAAGCCCTGGAGAAGGACATCCGGGCCTGGATCGCCGACTGGAACGACAACCCGAGGCCCTTCGTCTGGACGAAGACCGCTGACGAGATCTTCGAACGCCTCACCGGATATCTGAATCGAATCAAAGACTCAGGACACTAGGACGTCGCTTCGCTTGCTGAACCGGCGGCGCGGCCTTCGAGGCCGCGCTCCGCGGCTCCGGCCCGGAGTGGACCGTGCTGCGCTGCGGCGGGCTGGACTCCAACGCCTTCGCCCGGGCCGAGTCGATCCGCGCCGACCGGCTGGCCGCCGCCCCGTTCGGCGACGTCGGCCTGCCGATGGTCGACCCGGCGGACGTCGCCGAGGTAGCCGCCGCCGCGCTGCTGCGGCCCGGCCACGCCGGCGCCATCTACGAGCTCACCGGCCCCACCCCGACCACCCCGCGCGAGCGGGCCGCAGCGATCGGCACCGCGCTCGGCGAGCCGGTCCGCTTCGTCGAGCGAACCCGCCAGGACGTCCGAGAGCAGATGCTCGCGTTCATGCCCGAGCCGGTGGTGGAGGGCACCCTCGCCATCCTCGGGCAGCCGCTGCCCGCCGAGTGCCGGGTGAGCCCCGACATCGCGCGGGTCCTGGGCCGTGCGCCGCGGTCCTTCGCGGACTGGGCGGCCCGCAACGCCATCGTCTTCCGCTGATCCAACGGGGGCCACACCCCTCAACTGGCGCCCCCTCGTAGTCGGCGTCGCCACCTTTGTCCTCCCTGAGGGACGCCCGCACGGCGAACGGCCCCACCGTGCTGGCCGCCGCCCACGGCGCCGCGGCCGCCGAGGCGCCGGCCGACGCCTCCGTCACCGTCCACCGATGCGCTCTCGGACGCGAGGAGAACCACGGCTTATGGGCCTTCGCCATCGTCGAGGTGCTGCCGGCCACCGTCCATCCGGGTCGAGGAACTCACCGAGCGCCGGGGACAAGCTCAAGCCGTCGCCCGTCGCCCGTCGCCCTGAGCCGGCCGGGACGTCCTCCGCCTCCGTGCGTTCCGCGTGCTCGGCGGCGTACGGTCGTCGGGGCCCACGATCCGCCGGGCGACGGCGGCCGGGCCCTCGCCGTCCTCGACGTCTGCCCCTTCGTACGTCAGGAGCAGCGAACCGTCGGCGGCGCGCACCGCGCGCGGGCGCTCCGGCGGCCTCGATCACCTCGGCGAGGCGCGGATGAGGCTCTTCGATCAGCCGCCGGTACCGCGCCTCACGGTCCCGCGTGCCCCCGTCTCCGCCCGCGCCGCAGGCGCCCGGCGCCGACGCCCCGGCCTGACGGCGATGTCGGTGCGGGGGACCACCGAGGCGCCGCGGGTCAGGCCTCCTCTGCGGACTCCTCGGTTTTCGCGGTCTCCTCCTGGGCCATGCGCAGGAAGCGCCGGATCGCCTCGGGCGCCATGTCGAGCCCCTCGGACGCGGACTTCTCGTCGCCGAACACCTGCACGGCCTCGGCGACCGCCACGGCCAGCTCGGACTCCGCCTTGCGGACCTTGGCCTCGGCCTTGTCCACCGTGTCGACCACCGAGAGCTGGCGGCGCTGCTTCTCCTGGAGCCTCTGCTTGCGGGAGAGCGTCTTGTCAGAATTCTGCACAGTCACGACCAAGATCATAAACGGGCGCGGCACACCGGGGAAATCAGCAACTCGCTTGTTCTGCCGGGGCGTTGTCGGCGCGAGCCCGTCGGGTGGGCGACACGGCGAGGGCGAGCGCCTGGGCGACCGCTCCCGCCAGTGCCGTCACCAGGGCGAAGCGAAGGCCCACCCGGTCGGCGAGGATGCCACCGAGGGGTGCGCCGACCGCGACCATGCCCCAGTTCATCGAGCGGATCGTCGCGTTCATCCGTCCGCGCAGCCGGTCCGGCGTCACCGACTGCCGGTAGCTCATCTCCACCGGGCTCTCGATGCCGATCGCCAGCGAGACGGTGAAGTAGGCGAGCGCGACGGAGGCGAGGGCCCACGGTCCGCGCTGGGCCAGGACCAGCGGCAGCCAGCCGACCGCGGCGACCACCCGGAAGACGATCAGGGTGGCGCCGACCTCCAGGCCGCGCACGATCCGGCCGGAGATCGCGCCGCCCAGTACGGCGCCGACGCCCGCGCAGGCGTAGGTGACCCCCAGGCCGAAGCTGCCGATCCTCAGCCCGTGCAGGGCGTAGACCACGAAGACCGTGCTCACCATGCTGTTGAACAGGAGCATCGCGTGCGAGGTCAGGGCGATGGACGCCAGCGTGCGATGCCGGTAGACCCAGGCCACCCCCTCGCGCAGCTCGCTGCCCACACTGCGCCGCGCACCCCGCTCGGGAACCGGATCGGGCGCCTTCACCGAGGCGAGGAACAGCCCCGACAGCAGATAGGTGAGGGCGTCCACCAGTACGGCGAGCGGCGCCCCCATGGCCTTGATCAGCGCTCCGGCGACGAGCGGACCGGTCGAGCCCGCCACCGCGCCGGCCTGTTCCACCCGGGCGTAGGCCGAGTTGAGCAGGTCCTCGGGGACCAGCCGCGGTACGTACGACTGGTGCGCCGCCTCGAACAGCAGGGACAGCACCCCGACGGCGAAGACGCACGCGCACACCGCGGGGATGCTGAGCCGGTCGAGCGCGTACAGCACGGGGATCGCACCGAGCACGACCGCCCGTCCGAGATCCGTACCGACCATCAACGGCTTGCGCCGGCAGCGGTCCACCAGCACGCCGGCCACGAGTCCGAAGAGAAGGTACGGCAGCCAGCGGGCGGCGCTGACGACGCCCACCTCCGTGGCGGACGCGCCGAGGGCCACGGCCGTGAGGACCTGAAGGGCGAGGCCCGTGATCTGGGAGCCGAAGGCGGACACCGCAGACGCGGTCCAGAAGCGGAGGTACCCGGGGACTTCCAGGAGGCGCGGCATGATCGGACCGTATCAGTGCGGGCCTTCGGCCATCCCGGACGTCAACCCCGGTGGATGTAGCCCGAGTTGAAGCTGCTCGGCAGTCTCACTGTCGTGACGGCGACAGCGATCGGGATCACCCTGGCCGCCTCGCCCGCGAACTCGCGCGTCCGCGGACGGGCTCGGCTGCCGTGCCGTCGGGGAACTGTCCCGTAGTGTGGCGAACCTGTCGGTTCTGCGCGGGCGGGATGGAGCTGAGGCCGTGACGGTCGGGGAGTCGGCCGGGCGGCGGGCATGGGCACCGCTGCTGGCCGTGTGCGCCGGGTACTTCATGGTCATCCTGGACGTGACCGTCATCAACGTGGCGGTCCCGGTGATCGGCCGCGAGCTGTCGGCCTCGCTCACCGGCATCCAGTGGACCACCGACGGATACACCCTGGTCTTCGCCGGATTCCTGCTGACGGGCGGCGCGCTGGGCGACCGGCTGGGGAACCGGCTGGTCTTCTGTCTGGGCGTGGGGGTGTTCACCGCCGCCTCGGCCGCCTGCGCCCTCGCCCCGAACGCCCCCTTCCTGGTGGTCGCCCGGCTGGTCGAGGGGCTCGGCGCGGCGCTGATCGTGCCCGGTTCGCTGGCCCTGCTCCAGCAGGCCTACCCGGCGCCCGCCGCGCGCGCCCGGGCGTTCGGGCTGTGGGGGTCGATGGCGGGCATCGCGGCGTCGGCCGGGCCGCTGCTCGGCGGGCTGCTCGTGTCCACGGTGGGCTGGCGGTGGGTGTTCCTCGTCAACCTGCCCGTCGGCGCGGCCTGCCTTGCGCTGACGCTGCGGCACGTGGCGCGCTCGCCCCGGCACCCCGCCCGGGTGATGGACTGGCCGGCGCAGTGCGCCGTCGTGGCGGCCGTGGCCCTGCTGACCGCCGCGCTCAACGAGGCCGGACGGCGCGGCTGGTCCGATCCGGTGGTGCTCGCCGGGATCGGCCTGGCGGCGCTCGCGGCCGTGGCCTTCGGGGTGCGCGAGCGGCTCGCCCGCACGCCCGTCCTGCCCCTGGACCTGCTGCGCTCCCGGGCGATCAGCGGCGGCGCCGCGATCGGTCTGCTGTTCAACTTCGCCTTCTACGGGATGGTGTTCACCGCCAGCCTCGGCTTCCAGCAGCAGCGCGGCTACAGCGCTCTGGCCACCGGGCTGGCGCTGTTCCCGGCGGTGGCGATGACCACGTTCGCCTCCATTCTGTCCGGACGACTCACCCGCCGTACCGGTGACCGTCCGCTGGTGGTCGCCGGCATGCTGACCGCCGCCGTCGGACTGGCAGGCTGGGCGGCCGCCGGAGAGGACCCCGCGTACGCGCTCCTCGTCGCCCCCATGATGGCCGCCGGCTTCGGCACGTCCTTCGCCCTCACCGGGACGACGACCACCGTCATGTCCGCCGCTCCCCCGGGCTACTCGGGAACCGCCTCCGCGTTGTTCAACACCACGCGTCAGCTCGGCAGTGCCACCGCGGTGGCGCTCGGCGGCAGTCTCCTCGCCACGGCGACGGACCCCGCCACCGGGCTGCGCGTCAGCATGGCCGTCGGCGCCCTCGCGTATCTGGTGGCCGCGGGCCTCGCACGGCTGTGCGTTCCGCCCCGGCAGGGGTGACAGCGAGGAGCCGCCACCGTACGGCCATGTCTGATCACACGGAGCTTGCGCTGCTCTTCCTGGACGTCGACGGAACCGTCCTGCCGTACGGCGGCGCGCAGCTGCCCACGACCCCACAGGGGTGGGACGCCTGGGAGGACGTGACGAACCCCCAGCTGGCGAGGATCGACCTGGGGCACGGTCCCCGGCTGCCGGCGCTCCCCCGCGTCCTGATGTGGGCCACCGCCTGGATGGCCAGGGCCAACGAGGTGACAGCGCCGCTGCTCGGACTGCCCGCGCTGCCGGTGGCGGGGCTGCCGCAGGCCCCCGTGGAGGACGAGGCGGGCGCGCCGCACTGGAAGACGCGCACCCTGGTCCGGCTGGCGGCGGGGCGGCCGTTCGTCTGGGTCGACGACGAGATCACCGATCTCGACCACGCGTGGGTATGGGCCACCACCCGGGGCGCGCCCTGCTGCACCGCGTCGACCCGGGAGCGGTCTCACGGCGTCCGACTTCGCAGCGCTGGAGGCCTGGTTGCGCAAGGACGGGTGACGGCGCCCGATCTCTTCCGGACGCACCATGTCCTTCGCGACGAGTCGCCCCTCACCGACGGACAGTGACCGTACGTCAGATGTCCATTCCTCACTGTGAGTTCAGGTGAGAAGCCTGGCGCGGGAGGGCGGCGACGGTATGTCATGCCTCTGCCATCACACTGGAGTGCTGGAATGAAAGGACACCCTGTGCGTCTGCGCCCCCTGCGCCTTCTGTGCGGCTCCGCCGCGCTCGCCCTGACCCTGCCGGTCCTGTCCCCCGGGCAGGCCACGGCGGCCGTCCCCGTCTCCTCGGTCTATCTGCAGAACTACGCCACCGGCCTGAACGCCGCCGACAGCGGCGGCACGGTCGCCGCGCACAACCCCAAGGGCAACGAGGACCACCAGCAGTGGACCCCGGTCGCGGTCGACGGCGGCTACCAGTTGCGGAACGCCGACGAGTCGGGCACCTGCCTCGGCCGCAGCGGCACCTCCGCGGTGACCGCCCCGTGCGGAACGACGGGCACCGTGTGGACGATCGCCGCCGGCGCGGACAGCACGTACACCGTGAGCGCCCCCGGCACCTCGCAGTACCTCACCGCGTCGTCCTCCGACTCCGGTGCCGTGGCGCTCGGCCAGGCCGGCGATCTCGCCCGCTGGTACCTCACCCCGGTGTCGTACGCGACCGTCCCGATGCCGTCCGCCGACACCCGCACCCTGGACCAGGTCACCTTCCTGACCGCGCACAACGCCTTCGCCAACGGCGCCGACGGGAACTTCGCGTCGTTCCCGGTGAATCTCTTCCCCAACCAGAACTACGGCATCAGCCGCCAGCTCGCCGACGGCGTACGCGGGTTCATGCTGGACGACTACACCGTCTCCGGGAAGGCCGTGCTCTGCCACAACAGCTGCGACGGTGTCGGCAGCCCCGTCCCGCTCGCCACCGACCTCCAGCGGATGGTCGACTTCCTCCAGGCCAACCCGGGCCAGTTCGTCACGGTGTTCCTGGAGGACTACGCCTCCTCCGACGTGCTGAAGGCCTCACTCGCCTCCGTGAGCGGGCTGTCCGACGTGCTGTACCGGCCCGACCAGGAGGGTGTGGCGGCCAAGGGCTGGCCGACCATGGCGGACCTGGCGGCGCGCGGCAAGCGGCTGCTGATCTTCAGCGACCGGACCCGGGCGAGCGACACCGCGAGCGGCTGGGCCACCCGTGACACCTTCGGCGTGATGTACCAGCGGGAGTGGACCGTCGAGAACTACTGGTCCATGGGCGGCGGGCTCGGCACCTCGGACTGGTCCTGCTACAGCCGCTGGGGCACCGGCCGGCCGCTGACCGTGGACTCGGCCGCCTTCCACCCGCTGTTCGTGATGAACCACTTCCGGGACTACACGATCAGCGGCACCGCCACGACGGACAACGGCAAGCTTCTCAACCGCGCGCAGAACTTCTGCACGCCCGCCGCGCGCAAGAAGCCCACCTATCTCGCCGTGGACCGCTACGACCTGGGCTCCCCGACCCCGCTCAGCCAGGTCGGCACCCTCAACACGTACGTCCTCGCCCCGGGGCAGTGAGCGACCGCCCGTCGCGTGAGCGAGACTCTGCCCCCCGCGGCAAGATCTGACGCGGGGGGCGGCGGGGCGGCCGCGATGGCCGTGGCCCGGCTCGACGAGACCAGCGGACAGCGCGAGGAATGGATCTTCGACCGGAAGACCCATGTCTTCCTCGGCGAGCGCATCGTCCAGGTGAAGCAGGACGAGGGGGGCGACGGACTGCTCAGGCCCGGCACCGTGATCCACACCAGCGCGATCCTGAAGCGGGTGGTCGCCGACGCCATGGAGCAGCCGCCGTCGCAGGCGGGCTGACGAGCGGCGCCCTGCGGCCGGAGCGGAGCCGCCCGCCACGAGCGAACGGCGACGGCACCGGACGTGCCGTCGCCCCGCCGCGGGCTTATGGTCCGTACATGGGGGCCGTTCCGTGTGCCCGGTCGGCGGCTCGTGAGTGCTGGGGCCGGTGGCCGGCGTGTGCCTCGGCGGACCGGCCGGAGCGCGGTGCGGACGGGAGTCGGGGAGGTCGGCGGCGTGCCGGGGGCTGACGCCGTCGACGTCGGGGCCGGTCCGGAGCTTCTGCGGGCCGCCGTGGCCGAGGCGGCGCGGGAGAGCGGTGCCTCCGTGACGGCGGTGTACCTGCTTCCGGCGGACGAGGCCGTGCTGCGGCTGGCCGTCCTGGGCGGGGCGTCGTACGACATCTCCCGGCCCTGGGCGCGGGTGGCGCTGGACAGCGCCTCCCCGGTGTCGGACGCGGTCCGCGACGGACGCCTGGTGTGGGTGGGCGGACCCGAGGAGCTGGCGCGCCGCTATCCGCGCCTGGCACTCGTGGTGCCGTACCGCTTCACGCTGGCCGCCGCCCCCATCACGACCGGCACGGACACCTGGGGCGGACTCGTGCTCCAGTGGCCCGCCCGGCATCCGCCGCAGCTCAGTCCCGCGGAGCGCGACGCGGTCGGCGGGATCTGCCGGCGGCTGGGATCGCTGCTGCGGCGGGCCGCCGAGGAGGGGCGCCCGGTACGGCCGGGCGCCGAGCCGCTGATGCTGTCCGCGCCGAGGGTGCGGACGGCGGACGCGGCGCAGGCGCAGGCCGCGGTCGACTTCGCCGAGCGGATCCCGGGCGGCTGTCTGTCCCTGGACGTGGACGGCCGGATCGCCTTCGTCACCAGCGGGGGTGCCGAACTGCTCGGGACCGGCATCGGCGAGCTGCTCGGCACCAAGCCGTGGGAGGCGCTGCCCTGGCTGGACGACCCGCTGGCCGAGGACAGCTACCGGGCGGCCGTGCTCAGCCGGGAACCCACGTCGTTCACCGCTCTGCGCCCGCCCGACGGGTGGCTGTCCTTCCGGCTGGACCCGGACGCCTCCGGGGTCAGCGTGCACATCACCCCCGCCCACTCCGCCCACACGCTCGCCCCGGTCGTGGAACCCCCGCACGCCCCTCCGGCCCCCGGGGCCACGCCGGGGCGGGCCGTCACGCTGTACCACCTGATGCATCTGGCGGCCACGCTCACCGAGGCCGTCGGCGTCCAGGACGTGGTCGACCAGGTCGCCGACCAGGTGCTGCCCGCGTTCGGGGCGAGGGCACTGGCGCTGCTGACGGCGCAGGACGGCCGACTGCGGATCATCGGGTACCGCGGCTACCCGGCCGAGCTGATGGAGCGCTTCGACGCCGCCCCGCTCGGTTCGGACACACCGGCCGTACGGGCCCTGACCACCGGTGTCCCGGCGTTCTTCGCGTCCTTCGCCGAGCTCAAACGGGCCTATCCCCCCGCCGAGCTCCAGGACGGCATGTCCTCGTGGGCCTTCCTGCCGCTGATCACCTCCGGACGGCCGGTCGGCTCCCTGGTCCTGGCCTACGACGCGCCGCACGTCTTCGCCCCCGAGGAGCGCGCCGTGCTCACCTCCACCGCCGGGCTGCTCGCCCAGGCCCTCGACCGCGCCCGGCTCTACGACGCCAAGCACCAGCTGGTCCACAACCTCCAGGCCGGTCTGCTGCCCCACACGCTGCCCGAGATCCCCGGGCTGGACGTCGCCGCCCGCTATCTGCCCGCCACCCGGGGCCTGGACATCGGCGGCGACTTCTACGACCTCATCCGCCTCGACGCCGACACGGCGGCCGCGGCCATCGGTGACGTCCAGGGCCACAACGTGAACGCCGCCGCCCTGATGGGGCAGGTCCGCACCGCCGTCCACGCCACCGCGGGCGTCTCCCCCGGCGAGGTCCTCGCCCGCACCAACCGTCTCCTCACCGACCTCGACCCCGGCCTGTTCACCAGCTGCCTGTACGCCCACATCGACCTGGCCGCCCACCGGGTCTGCCTGGCCACGGCCGGACACCCGCCGCCGCTGCTGCGCCACCCCGACGGCCGCGCCGAGATCCTCCGGGTGCCGCCAGGTCTCCTCCTCGGCATCGATCCGGCCGCCGACTACCCGTCGACGGACGTCCCGCTGCCCCCGGGCTCGGTCCTGGTCCTGTTCACCGACGGCCTCGTCGAGGCCCCGGGGATCGACATCGGCGACGCCGTCGACGCCCTCGCCGAGCGGCTCACCCGCAGCGGAGCGCGCACCATGAACGCCCTCGCCGACGCCCTCGTCCGCCACGCCCGCCGCTCCGCTCCGCGCAGCGACGACATCGCCCTGCTGCTCATCCGGTCCCGCTGAGGGGGTGCGGCCCGGGCGGCGCAGCGGCCCCGGCGCGTACCGCGCCCCCCACTCCGTTACCGTCCGCCCTCTTGACGCGTCGCTTATGACTGCGTAGACATGACAGCGCAGACATGACTACGCAGTCAGACACGCCTGGCCGCGTGACGTCTGACATCATCGATGCACGAGTACGACCGTTCGGCACACCGGGAGACACCATGACGCGAGCGACAGGGCGGGGCACCAGTTCCGCGGCGGCGCGCAGTGTGGACGTCGCCCGGCTCGCCGGGGTCTCGCAGAAGACGGTGTCGCGGGTCTTCAACGACGAGCCGTACGTCTCGGCCGACGTCCGCCGACGGGTGCTGGAGGCGGCCGAGCAGCTCGGCTACCGGCGCAACAACGCCGCCCGTGCGCTGGCCTCCGGCCGCAGCCGCTCCATCGGCGTCGTCACCCTCGGCACCGCCCTGTACGGCCCCGCCTCACTCCTGATGGGGGTCGAGCGGGTCGTCCGGGACACGGGCTACGCGCTCCGGGTCGTCAACACCGTGGAGGGCGACCCCGCCGGGGTGGCCGGTGCCGTGGACTCGCTGCTCGACCAGGGGGTGGACGGCATCGTCATCTCCGAGCCGATCGACGAGACCGGGCCCGGGGGAGAGATGACCCTGCGGGTCGACGTGCCGGTCCTGGTCCTCGGCGCGCCCCCGGGCCTGACCGCGCCCACGGTGCTGACGGCCGGCGACGGCGCAGATGTGATGGCCCGTACGGCGACCGAGCACCTGCTGAACCTGGGGCACCCGACGGTCCATCACCTCGCAGGCCCGCAGCGGTGGTACGCCGCCCGGGACCGGCTGGAGGGATGGCGGGCCACGCTCACCGCGCACGGCAGGCGAGTGCCACCGGTCGTCCAGGGCGACTGGTCGGCCGCCTCCGGATACCGGGCGGGTCGCGAACTCGCCGCGGACGACTCGCTCACCGCCGTGTTCGTCGCCAACGACGACATGGCGATCGGACTGATCCGCGCGCTGACGGAGGCCGGACTGCGGGTGCCGCAGGACGTGAGCGTCGTCGGCTTCGACGACATCCCGGTCGCCGCCTACATCGCTCCCCCGCTGACCACGGTGCGCCAGCCCTTCGACACCGTGGCCCAGGAGGGACTCAAGCGTCTCGTGCACGCCATCGAGAACCCCGACGCCGACCTCCTGCCGCCGAGCGACCCACCGGTCAACCTCGTCGTCCGCGCCTCGACCGCGCCTCCCGCCGACCGGACGAACCCGGCTGGCGTACGGCGCACCGTCCCCCCTTCCGACGCAGGCGCCCCGGCGCCCGCGCCCGAGACAGGAGGTCCGTCCAGCCGTCCCTGACCTGTTCACCGGCGCGTGAGCCCGCAGCACCGCGCGTGACCGACGGTCGAGCCGCCGTACCCGTCCCGCCCGTGCCCTCCCCCTTCAGCTCGTCGCCCGCGCGCCCCCCGGGCCGCCCCTGACCGCGGCGGGCCCGCGACCCATCCTCCCCCCGTCGGCGTACCCGGCCCCGTCGGCGTACCCGCCCGGTGGGCACGTCGCGCCCACCCCGATGCACCGCTCCGCTTCCCGGCTCTTCCTTCACCCCCGCACGCCCTCGCCCCGCGTGCCCCCTTCTTCGCCCCGGCGGGAGTCCACCATGCCCACAAACACCTCCATGCCCCTCTCCGGCTCCGCCCCCATGAGCCGCCGTCTCTTCCTCGCCACCACCGGAGCCCTGTCGCTCGGCGCCGCCCTGACCGCCTGCGGCGGCAGCGGCTCCGGTGCTTCCTCCGCCTCCGCCAAGCCGGTCAGCCAGGCCGACATCGACAAGGCGATGAAGACGCCCACCGAGCTGACGTTCTGGACGTGGGTCCCGAACATCGCCAAGGAGGTCGCCCTCTTCGAGAAGAAGTACCCGGCGATCAAGGTCAAGGTCGTCAACGCCGGTCAGGGCACCCCGCAGTACACCAAGCTGCGCACCGCCCTGAAGGCCGGCAGCGGCGCCCCGGACATGGTCCAGATCGAGTTCCAGGCCATCCCCACCTTCACCATCACCGACAGCCTGCTGGACCTGCGGCCGTACGGCGCCTCCGCCCTCAAGTCCACCTTCGTGGACTGGACCTGGGGCCAGGTCAGCGGCAGCGACGGCGAGGTGTGGGCGATCCCGCAGGACACGGGCCCGATGGGCATGCTGTACCGGCAGGACATCTTCGACAAGCACGGCATCGACGTCCCGAAGACGTGGGACGAGTTCGCCGAGGCGGCCCGCGCGCTGCACAGGGCCGACCCGGACGTCTACCTCACCAACCTCGCGGCCAACCAGGTCGCCGCCTGGCACGGACTGCTGTGGCAGGCGGGCGGCAAGCCGTACGTCACCTCCGGCAAGAGCGACATCGCCATCAGCGTCGACGACGCGGTGTCGAAGAAGCTCGGCGCGTACTGGGGCGGGCTCGCGAAGGAAGGCGTCATCGGGGTCGAGCCGGACTTCACGGACTCCTGGTACGCGGCCCTGAACAAGGGCAGGTACGCCACCTGGCTGACCGCGGCCTGGGGCCCGGTGTTCCTCTCCGGCTCGGCCGAGGCGACCGCCGGCCGGTGGCGGGCCGCCCCGCTGCCCCAGTGGGACGCCGCCAAGCCCAGCTCGGGCAACTGGGGCGGCTCGACCACCGCGGTCATCCGCTCCACCGAGCACCCCGTCGCCGCGGCGCTCTTCGCGCAGTTCCTCAACAGCGACCCGGCCAGCGCCAGGATGTTCGCCACCGAGCAGTTCTTCTTCCCCGCGACCAAGGCGCTGCTGACGGACGCCGAGTTCACCGGCGACGCGCCCGCCTTCTACGGCGGCCAGAAGGTCAACCAGGTCTTCGCCGACATCAGTTCCACCGTCAACGCCTCCTTCCAGTGGCCGCCGTTCCTCGACCAGGCGGCCACGGACTGGACGGAGACCGTCGGCAAGTCGCTCGCCGACAAGTCCGACACGGTCGCCGCCCTCGGCACCTGGGAGTCACGGCTGACCACGTACGCCAAGGGCCAGGGCTTCACCGTCAAGGGGAGCTGACATGGCTGCCGCACGCCGTCACCGCTCGGCCGGCCCCCTGTTCGTCGCGCCGTTCCTGACGCTGTTCCTGCTGCTGTTCCTCGCCCCGCTCGGCTACGCCGCCTACCTCAGCCTGTTCCAGGAACGGCTGATCGGCGGCACGGTGTTCGTCGGGCTCGACAACTACGTACAGGCGCTGGGCGACCCCCAGCTCCTGCACGGCGTCGGCCGGGTCGCGCTGTTCTTCGTGATCCAGGTCCCGGTGATGCTGCTGCTGGCCCTCGTGTTCGCGCTCGCGCTCGACAGCGGTCTGCTGCGGCTCGCCCGGGTGATCCGGCTGGGCATCTTCGTGCCGTACGCGGTGCCGAGCGTGGTGGCCGCGCTCATGTGGGGTTACCTGTACGGGCCGGACTTCGGCCCGTTCGCCCAGCTCAGCCGGAAACTCGGCCTCCCCGCACCGGACTTCCTCAGCAGCGGCTGGATGCTCGGCAGTCTGGCGAACATCGTGACCTGGGAGTTCGTCGGCTACAACATGATCATCCTGTACGCCGCCCTGCGGACGATCCCGCAGGAGCTGTACGAGGCGGCCGCGATGGACGGGGCAGGTGCCTGGCGCATCGCCTGGTCGGTCAAACTGCCGGCCCTGCGCCCCGCCCTGCTGCTCACGCTGCTGTTCTCGGTGATCGGCAGCTTCCAGCTCTTCAACGAACCGAACCTGCTGATGAAGATCGCCCCCGACGTGATCAGCAGCTCCTACACCGCCAACCTGTACGCCTACTCCCTCGCGTTCACCGGTCAGCAGGTCAACTACGCGGCGACGGTCTCCTTCCTCCTGGGCCTCGTCATCGTGGTCGCCTCCTACGGCGTCCTGCTCACCGCGAACCGCAGGAGGACCCCATGACGACCACGACTCCCCCGGCGACGGTCGCGCCGAACGCCGAGCCGCCGGCGCGCACCCTCCGGACGGGTGTGCGCCGGGCCCGCCGCAGTACCCCCCTCACCATCGCGATGCTGGCCGCCCTGGCGTACTTCCTCCTCCCCCTGTTCTGGCTGCTCATCGCCTCCACCAAGAGCACCCAGGACCTGTTCAACAGCTTCGGCCTGTGGTTCTCGCACGCCCCGCAGCTGCTGGCGAACATCCGGGCCACCTTCGCCCAGGACGACGGCGTGTTCCTGCACTGGCTGCTGAACACGGTCGTGTACGCCGTCGTCAGCGCGGTCGGGGCGGCGCTGCTGGCCGCCGCCGGCGGGTACGGGTTCGCCAAGTTCCGCTTCCGCGGCGACCGGTTCGCCTTCAACCTGGTCCTCGGGGCGGTCATGGTCCCGACCACGGCCCTCGCGATCCCGACCTATCTGCTGTTCGCCAAGGCCGGCCTGGTCAACACGCCCTGGGCGGTGATCCTGCCGTCGCTGGTGAACCCCTTCGGGCTGTACCTGATGCGGATCTACGCCGAGGACGCCGTCCCGGACAGCCTGCTGGAGGCGGCCCGGATCGACGGCGCGGGCGAGGTGCGGATCTTCCTGCGGATCGGGCTGCGGCTGCTGGGCCCCGGTCTGGTCACCGTGCTGCTGTTCACGCTGGTGGCGACCTGGAACAACTACTTCCTGCCGCTGATCATGCTCAACGACCCGGATCTCTACCCGGTCACCGTCGGTCTGTCGTCCTGGGCCGCACAGGCGCAGAACGGCGGCGCCGGCTCCAGCAGCGACATGCTCGCGCTGGTCGTGACCGGCTCCCTGCTCTCGATCGTTCCCCTCGTCGTGGCCTTCCTGATGCTCCAGCGCTACTGGCAGAGCGGTCTGGCCGCGGGCGGCGTCAAGCAATAGCCCGTCTCCCCGTCTCCCGGAGGTTGATTCATGGCGGAACTGCCCGCCCGCGTCCTGTTCGGTGCCGCCTACTACCACGAGTACCACCCCGCATACGCCCCCGAGGTGCCCTCCGACGAGCAGCTCAGGACCGACCTCGACCTGATGGCCGAGGCACGGTTCACCGTCATCCGGGTCGGCGAGTCCGTCTGGTCGACCTGGGAGCCGGAGAACGGCCGCTTCGACCTCGACTGGCTCCAGCCCGTCCTCGACGGCGCCCACGAGCGCGGCATCTCCGTCGTCCTGGGCACCCCGACCTACGCCGTGCCGCCGTGGCTGGCCCGGCTGTACCCCGAGATCACCGGCGAGGACGCCACCGGCCGGCGCCTCGGCTGGGGCGCCCGCCAGGAGGTGGACATCACCCACCCGGCGTTCCGCTTCCACGCCGAGCGGGTCATCCGGAAGATCGTCGGCCGGTACGCGGACCATCCGGCGGTCATCGGCTTCCAGGTCGACAACGAGCCGGGACTGCACCTGCTGCACAACCGGGGCGTCTTCCAGCGGTTCGTCGACCATCTGCGCGCCACATACGGCGACGTGGAGACACTGAACCGGGAATGGGGCCTGGTCTACTGGTCCCACCGGCTCTCCACCTGGGCCGACCTGTGGACGCCGGACGGCAACGCCCAGCCCCAGTACGACCTGGCGTGGCGGGAGTTCCAGGCCCGGCAGGTCACCGAGTTCATCGCCTGGCAGGCCGCCGTCGTGCGCGAGTACGCCGCTCCCGGGCACTTCGTCACCACCTGCATCTCGTACACCCGCCAGGGGGTGGAGGACGACGAGATGACGGACGCCCTCGACGTCGCGGCGGGCAACCCGTACTACGACATGCAGGACGGACTGCTGCTCCCGGACCCCACCCCCGACGATCACGAGCAGATCTGGAAGACCACCGGGGTGTGGTCGATGTACCAGACCGCGGACCGGATGTACGCCTCGCGACAGGCGCCGTTCCTGGTGACCGAGACCAACGCCAACTCCATCGGCATGGCCTGGGACAACCGCCCGGCCTACGACGGCCAGTGGCGGCAGGCCGCCTGGGCGCAGGTGGCGCGCGGGGCCCGGATGATCGAGTACTGGCAGTGGCAGACCCTGCGTTTCGGCGCCGAGACCTACTGGGGCGGTGTCCTTCCGCACAGCGGCCGTCCGGGGCGGACGTACGACGAGATCGCCCGGCTGGGCGCGGAGTTCGAGACGGCGGGCTCCCTGGTCGCCGGTCTGGAGCCGGACGCCGACGTCACGATCGTGTACTCGCTGCCGAGCAAGTGGCTCATGCAGCGGCATCCCGCGCTGGCGAAGCCGGACGGCGAACCCGACCCGGCCTCGTACCACCGCATCCTGGACCCCTTCTACCGGGGCGTCTTCGACGCCGGGCGGCAGGTGCGGATGGTCCACGCCCGGCAGTTGCACGACCCGCGCGGTGAACGGGCCGCGCTGACGGCCGAGGAGGCCGTGGAACGCCACCCGGTCCTCGTCGTGCCGGCGCTGTACCTGGCCGACGACGGCACGATCGACTGGCTGGAGGCGTACGCGCGGGCGGGCGGCCATCTGGTGCTGGGACCGCGCACCGCGTACGCCGACGAGGAGGCGCGGGCCCGGCATGTGCAGGCGCCGCCCCGGCTGGTCGAGGCGGCGGGGCTGCACTACGACGAGTTCAGCAACCTGGCCCGGCCGGTGCCGGTGCGTGCGGCGCCCGGGAGTCCGCTGGCGCTGCCGGAGTCCGCGACGGCGACCCACTGGGCCGAGGCACTGACGGTGACCGACGCCCGGGCGCTCGTGGAGTACGTCCATCCGCACTTCGGCCGCTGGCCCGCGGTCACCACCCGCCCGCACGGCGCGGGCCGCGTCACCTGCGTGGGCACGGTCCCCGGCCGTGAGCTGGCCCGCGCTCTCGCCGAGTGGCTGGCGCCGCGGGCGCGCAGCGGCTGGCGTGACCTCCCGGCGTCCGTGACGGCGACCACCGGCACCTCACCGGACGGGCGGCGGGTCCACATCGTGCACAACTGGAGCTGGGAGCCCGTGCGCGCGACCGCGCCGGTGGACCTGCGCGACGCCCTGGGCGGCTGGGCCCGCGTCGCCGCGGGCGGCGCGCTGGACCTCGGCCCGTGGGACGTCCGCGTGCTGGTCGCGGACAACCGTTCCTGACCCGTCCCCGAAGGAATGGATGTGCGAAGAAGAAGAATCGCGAGAGCGCTGGGTGGTCTCGGCGCGGTGTCGGCGCTGCTGGTGATCCCCCTGTCGAGCGCGCAGGCGTACGACCCGACGGGCGGGGTCCTCTACCACCTCGGCAGCGAGCCGTGCCTGAAGGGGCGCGGCAACTGCGCGATCTACCCCAAGTCGGCGCAGCTGCCGAGCGGCCGGCTGGTCGCCGCGTTCGAGAAGTCCACGGTCGTCCCCGCCTCGGGACCGGGAACGCGACGGCCGGCCAGAAGATCGGCCAGTGGGTCGACAACAGCAGGACCGGCAGCTGGAACCTGGTCAGGACGAGCGACGGCTTCTACCGGCTGCAGTCGGTGAAGAACACGAGCCTGTACCTGACCGGCGCGACCGCGGGAGGGCAGCTCACCCTGCAGACCGCTGCCACCGACGGTTCGCAGGACTGGGAGCTCGTCCAGTAGAAGGATGCGGGGGGGTCAGTTCGCCACGGCGAACTGGCTCCCCGTCTTCTGTCCGTTCTCCGTGCGGGCCGCTGCCACACAGCGGAAGACCCGCAGTCCCTTGTCCCACTCCGAGGCCGTGGGCGGGATGACGTCGGTCTGCCACTCCTTGGCGACCGCGCGGCCCTCGGGAAGCATGGTCGCGGCCATCACCCTCTGCGAACAGAGCGCCTTGACGTCCGGGTGCTTGATCAGGTCCCGGGCGTTGTTCGTCATGCCGTCCTCGGGCAGCGGGGCGATCGCGAAGGTCTCCCAGACGTGCTCGGCCGCGCAGTCCGCACGGCTGACCGTGATGATGCCGGAGATGTCGACGATGCCGCTCCAGCACTCCGGGCTCGCGACACACCGGCCGCCCACGCCGTCGACGCTCGTCGCGGGGCAGTTCTCCGTCGTGGTGGGCACACCGAACCCGGAGGCGCCCCTGTCCTGGGCGGTGGCGTCGGCGGAGGGCGCGTCCGTCCCCGAGGTGCCGCCGCCGTCGTCCGAGCCGAAGTACTGCTGGGTGACCACGGTGACCGACACGGTCACGGAGACGACGACGGCCGCCAGCAGGGCGATGAGCCGGGTCCGGCGACCGCCACCGCCGTCGCCGCCGCCCGGTGCGGTGGCGACGGTCGTACCGCCCCCGCCGCCGGCCCGGCCCGGGGCCGTCGTGGCGGCGGGGATCGCGTCCTGGAGGGGCGGCGCGTCGCGGTGGTACGGAACGGTGGTCATGGTCGGGGCCGGTCCGAAGCCGCCGGCACCGCCGAGGCCGCCGGGGCCCCCGAGGTCGACGGTGTCGAGATCGACGGCGGCGAGGGCGTCGCGGAAGGCGCCCGCGTCGGACAGCCGCTCGGCCGGGTCCGGGGCCAGGGCCTGCCGGAGCACCTCGTTGAGGGCCGTCGGCATGCCCTGCAGCGGGACGTACGGCCAGGTGTGACGCACGATGAGTTCGGCCAGGCTGAGCTGGGTCCCGTCGTCCGGGTGGTGCGGCGGGAAACCGCGCAGCAGGGCGTAGAGCGTGGCGGCCAGGGAGTAGACGTCGCCGGCCGGGCTGGGCTCGGCCATGTGGAAGGCCTCGGGCGGGGCGTAGGCGGGGGTCAGCGCCTCGCGGGTCACGGACAGTTCGCGCCCGGGGCGGGGCATGGCGGCGAGCCCGAAGTCGGTGAGGGCGACCCCGCCGTAGCGGTTGACCATCACGTTGCCGGGCTTGATGTCGCGGTGCAGCACCCCCGCGGCGTGCGCGGCGGCCACGGCGTCCGCGAGCCCCACGCCGATGTCCCGCGCCTCCTTCGGCGGGAGGGCGCCCTGCCGGTGCAGCCGCTCGCCCAGCGAACCGCCCGGGCACAACTCCAGGACCATGTAGGGGCGGTCGTCGGCCAGCACCCCGGCGTCGTACACCGGGACCACGTGCGGATGTCCGGAGAGCTGCCCGGCCGCCGTGACCTCCCGCAGGAAGCGCTGCCGGTCGCGCGGGGTGGACAGCACCCTGCTGTCCACCTTGAGCGCGACCTCCCGGCCGACGGCCAGTTGCCTGGCCCGGTAGACCGTGGCGAACCCGCCCCGGCCCAGGACCTCCTGGATCTCGTAGCCGGACAGTGCGATTCTTCCGGGCTCCATGGCCGTACCCCCAGCGCGCCGCCCCGGCCGGGACGTCCGGCCGAGGTCGAGGCGAGACTCTAGCCGAGCGGAGTGACAGGGGTGTTCACAGGTACTCGGCGGCGGCGTCCAGCAGCCAGTCGGTGAGGTAGCCGGCGAACGAGGAGCGGACGAGGACCCAGAATCCGGCATCGGGCCGGTCCCGGGCGACGAGGACGACCTGGGTGCGGCCGAGGGTGGTCTGCGCGCAGCGGCCCGGCGCGAAGCCGCGGGGGTGCAGGTCGAGGGAGCAGCCGTGGGCGAGGAGGTCACGGGCGTGGGGGCCCGAGACGAGGAGGGTGGTCCGCTGGGCGGAGACGTCGGTGACCGAGACCGGTTCGCCCGCGGCGGCTTCCCGGATACGGTCCTCCAGCGCGCGCCCGGCTCCGGGCTCGCCCACGACGAGCCATTCGTCGGGGCCCAGCCAGAGCACGGTCAGTTCGCGGGCGCGGGTGACGGTGTTGGGTTCGAGGGGCAGGGGGACGCCGAGGGCGACACCGACCGCGTCGGCGGCCGGGCCCTTGGGGTCCAGCCGCAGACCGATCTGCGTGAGGAAGGGGAGTTCGGCGAGGCGGACCCGGCCGTGGGAGGCGCGGGTGGCGTGGGCCAGCCGGTCCTTGGCGCCCAGCAGGGGGCTGCGGGGCGTGTGTGTCGGGTCAGCCATCGCGGCGGGCTCCCTCGGAGTCGAAGAGGACGGGGCCGGTGACGGTGACCGGGACGAGCCGGTCGCCGACGGGGGCGTAGAGGCGTTCGCCGATGCGGTCGCGGCCGCCCTTGATCAGGGCGAGGGCGAAGGTACGGCCGAGGGCGGCGCTGCGGTAGCTGGAGGTGACGTGGCCGAGCATCGGGACCGGCGGGGGCGGCAGGACGCCGTCGGCGACCAGGTGGGTGCCTTCGGGGAGGAAGACGGCGGGATCCTCGGGGAGGAGGCCGACCAGGTGCTTGCGGTCGGCGCGCTGGGTGTCGGGGCGGGCGAAGGAGCGCTTGCCGAGGAAGTCGGGCTTCTTCTTCGACACCGCCCAGCCCATGCCGAGGTCCTGGGGGGTGATGGTGCCGTCGGTGTCCTGGCCGATGATGGGGTAGCCCTTCTCGGCACGCAGGACGTGCATGGTCTCGGTGCCGTAGGGGGTGATGCCGTACGGGGTGCCCGCCTCGTGGACGGCCTCCCAGAGGGTGAGGGCGTGCCAGGGCGAGACGTTGATCTCGTAGGCGAGTTCACCGGAGAAGCTGATCCGGCAGACGCGGGCCTCGATGCCGGCGACGGTGGTGTCGCGCCAGGCCATGAAGGGGAAGTCGTCGTTGCCGACGGCCAGTTCCGGGGCCAGCGAGCCGAGGACTTCGCGGGACTTCGGGCCGACGAGCGCGACGGTGGCCCACTGTTCGGTGACGGAGGTGCAGTGCACCCGCAGGTGGGGCCACTCGGTCTGCAGCCATTCCTCCATCCAGTCCAGGACGGTGGCGGCGTTGCCGGTGGTGGTGGTGACGAGGAAACGGTCCGCGGTGAGGCGGATGACGGTGCCGTCGTCGAAGACCATGCCGTCCGGGCGGCACATGACGCCGTAGCGGATCATGCCGGGCTTCAGGGTGCTCATCATGTTCGTGTAGAGCAGGTCCAGGAAGACGCCCGCGTCCGGGCCCTGGACGTCGATCTTGCCGAGGGTGGAGGCGTCCATGAAGGCGACGCCCTCGCGGGCGGCGGCGCACTCGCGCAGCACCGCGGTCTCCATGTCCTCGCCGCTCAGGGGGTAGTACCAGGGGCGCTTCCACTGGCCCACGTTCTCGAACAGCGCCCCCTGCATGACGTGCCAGTCGTGCAGCGCGGTGGTGCGGACGGGGTCGCTGAGCGCACCGCGGTCGCGGCCGGCGAGCGCCGCGAAGGAGACCGGGACGTAGGGCGGGCGGAAGGTGGTGGTGCCGAGTGCGGAGACGTCGACGCCGAGGAGTTCGGCGACCACTCCGCTGGCCAGGACGCCGGAGGTCTTGCCCTGGTCGTTTGCGGTACCGGCCGTGGTGTAGCGCTTGGTGTGCTCCACCGACCGCAGGCCCGCGCCCGTGGCCCGGTGGAGGTCCTCGATCGTGACGTCGCGCTGGAGGTCCACGAAACGCGGGGCGCCGTCCCGGCCCGGGACCGTGAACACCTGCATCGACGCGGTGTACGGGGCCGCGGGCACGTCCGGGAGGGCGGGCCGGTCGCAGGGGTGGCCCTCGGCCTCCAGCGCGCGGGCGGCCGCCGCGGCGCCCTGGGCGAGCACGGTGGGCAGGTCGAGGACACCGCTCGCCGAGCCCGCGACCTCGACGGCCTGGCGGCCGGTGTCGGGGACGAAGGAGCCGAGGGTGTCGTCGTAGCGGAGCCTGCCGCCGGACTGGCTGAACAGGTGCGCGACGGGGTTCCAGCCGCCCGAGACGAGCAGCAGATCGGCGGCGACCTCCCGGCCGCCCTCGGTCTCGCCGAACGGGGCGACGGTCACGGCGCTCAGCCGGGCCTCGCCCTCGGTGCCGATCACGGCGTGCCCGGTCAGCACCTCGATGCCCGCGGCTTCGGCCCGTCGGCCCCACTCCCCCGCGTCCGTACGGGTGTCCACGACCGCGGCGACGTCCACACCGGCGGCACGCAGGTCCAGGGCCGCGGTGTACGCGCTGTCGTTGGTGGTGAAGACGACCGCACGGCGGCCGGGCAGGACACCGTGCCGGTGCAGATAGGTGCGGGCCGAGGCGGCCAGCATCACACCGGGCCGGTCGTTGTCCGCGAAGGCGAGGGAACGTTCGTGGGCGCCGGTGGCCAGGACCACCCTGCGTGCCCGGATCCGCCACACCCGCTCGCGCGAGGTCTTCGCCGGGGCCGCCGCGCCCAGGTGGTTGGTACGGCGCTCCACGGCGAGGAGGTGGTTGTCGTCGTAGTGGCCGAACACCGTGGTGCGCTGCAGTACGCGGACCTCCGGGGCCGCTTCGAGGAGTGCGCCGACCGTCCGCACCCAGTCGAGGTGCTCGCCGCTGCCGAGGAGGCTGCCGCCCGGCTCCGGCTGGTCGTCGGCCAGGATCACCCGGGCGCCGGAGCGGGCGGCCGCGGCCGCGGCGGCCAGGCCCGCCGGACCGGCGCCCACGATCAGCAGGTCGCAGTGGGCGTGCACGGCGTCGTAGCGGGCCGGGTCCGGCTCGGTCGCCAGTCGGCCCTGACCGGGCAGGCTGCTCGCCACCAGACCGTCGTAGAGCTCCACCGCGGTCGCCGGCAGCATCGGCTCCGGGAAGGGGGCCTCGATCTGGATGACGGCGTTGGGTTCTTCGACACCGGCGGAGAAGATGCCCCTCGGCCGGCCGAGCTTGATGCTCGTCGCCGCCCGGATCACGCCGTTGGCGAGCAGGGCGGAGGCGAGGGTGTCGCCCCGGTAGCCCTGGTACTCGGTGCCGTCGAAGGTGAAGGTGAGGGGTGTACCGCGGTCGATGCGGCCGAGCGTCGGGTGCCGGAAGCCTGCCGGAGGCTCCGCCCCCGGGTCCCCGATCAGCCCGGAGAAGGTGTCCTCGGACACCGGACCGGTCGGGTGGGGCGGGCTCGGCTGTGTGGTGACCGGGCGGGGCTCCAGCCGCTCCGGGCGTTCCTCGCCGGAGCGGTACACGGCCAGGATCTCGTTGGTGGAGGTGTCGCGGACCGCGTTGAACCAGCGGCGGCAGCCCGCCGAGTGGCTCCAGCGTTCGGCGAACGGCCCCTTGGGGTTGTCGCGGAAGAACAGGTAACGGGCCCATTCCTGGTCGGACAGCTCCGCCGGGTTCTCCGGGTACGGCACGTGAGCCTGGCCGCCGTAGTGGAACTCGGCCTCGTCACGGGGCCCGCACCACGGGCAGTTGATGAGCAGCATGGATCGGCTCCCAAAGAGTGCGGTGGTGTCCTAGTGCGCCACGGCGGCGGCGCCGTGCTCGTCGACGAGCGCGCCGGTGGTGAAACGGTCGAGCGAGAACGGCGCGTTCAGGGCGTGCGGGCTGTCGTGGGCGATGGTGTGGGCGTAGACCCAGCCCACGCCCGGCGTGGCCTTGAAACCGCCCGTCCCCCAGCCGCAGTTGAGGTAGAGGCCGTCCACCGGACTCAGGCCCACGATCGGCGAGGCGTCCGGACTCACGTCCACGATGCCGCCCCAGGTCCGCAGCACATGGGCCCGCGCGAAGACCGGGAACAGCTCCAGGGCCGCGGACATCTGCTCCTCGATGATGTGGAACGCCCCGCGCTGGGTGTAGGAGTTGTAGGCGTCGATCCCCGCCCCCATCACCAGCTCGCCCTTGTGCGCCTGGCTGACGTACACGTGCACCGCGTTGGACATGACCACCGTCGGGTGCACCGGCTCCAGCAGCTCGGAGACCAGCGCCTGGAGCGGGTGGCTCTGCACGGGAAGCTCGATCCCCGCCATCGCGGCCAGGACCGAGGTGTGGCCGGCCGAGCACAGGGCCACCTTGCCCGCCGCGATCGGCCCCAGGGTGGTCTGGACGCCGACCACCCGGCCCCCGACCACGTCCAGGCCGGTGACCTCGCAGTTCTGGATGATGTCCACGCCCGCCGCGTCCGCCGACCGCGCGAAACCCCACGCCACGTAGTCGTGCTTGGCGATACCCGCCCGCGGCTGATACGTGGCGCCCAGGACCGGATAGCGCACATCCGGCGAGATGTTCACGATCGGGCAGACTTCCTTGACCTGTTCGGCGTCGAGCCACTCCGCGTCCACCCCGTTGAGGCGGTTGGCCTCCACCCGGCGCACGCTGTCCCGCACGTCCTGAAGACTGTGCGCCAGGTTCAGCACGCCCCGCTGGGAGAACAGGATCGGATAGTCCAGCTCCTCCTCCAGGCCCTCCCAGAGTTTCAGGGCGTGCTCGTAGATACCCGCGCTCTCGTCCCACAGGTAGTTCGAGCGGATGATCGTGGTGTTGCGGGCCATGTTCCCGCCCGCCAGCCACCCTTTCTCCAGCACTGCCACATTCGTGATGCCGTGGTTCTTCACCAGATAGTGCGCGGTGGCCAGGCCGTGACCACCACCGCCCACGATCACGACGTCGTACGACCGCTTCGGCTCGGGCGTCCGCCACAGCCAGTCGGGGTGATCCGGAAGCTCTGCACCGGGGGTACGAGGGCTCATCGGGCGTCTCCGGGTTCGTTCAGCCGCGCAGGCGGGACATGGACGGGTCGAACAGGGGTTCCTCGGCGACGACTGCGTCGACGCGCTGGTCGAAGTAGCCGATGTGGAGTGCGGTGCCGGGGACGGCGAGGTCGGCGGGCAGCCAGGCGTAGGCGATGCCCTTGCCGATGGTGTAGCCGTAGGCCGCGCTGGTGACGTAGCCGACCGGGCGGTCGCCGTCGTAGACGGGTTCCTTGCCCATGACGACCGCGTGCGGGTCGTCGACCGTCAGACACGCGAGTCTGCGCCGCACCTGGTCCTTGCGCCGCTGCAGCGCCTCACGGCCGATGAAGTCGCCCTTGTCGAGCCGGACCGCGAAGGCGATCCCGGCCTCGTAGGGGTCGTGCTCGTAGGTCATGTCGGTGCCGAAGGAGCGGTAGCCCTTCTCCAGCCGCAGACTGTTGAACGCGCCCCGCCCGGCGACGATCCCGCCCAGCGGCTCGGCCGCCGCCCACAGCGTGTCCCACAGCTTCTGCCCCTGGTCGGCGGTCGTGTACAGCTCCCAGCCCAGCTCACCGACATAGGACAGGCGCATCGCGGTCACCGGGACACTGCCGATGTAGGCGTGGCGGGCGCGGAAGTACTTCAGGCCGTCGGCGGAGAAGTCCTCCTGGGTCAGGGGCTGCAGGACCTTGCGGGCCAGCGGGCCCCACAGGCCGATGCAGCAGGTCCCGGCGGTGATGTCACGGACCTGGACGGTGCCGTCGGCGGGCAGGTGACGGGTCAGCCAGTCCAGGTCGACATTGCCGTTCGCGCCGATCTGGAACACGTCCCGGCCCAGCCGGGCCACCGTGACATCGCTGCGGATGCCGCCGTCGTGGTCGAGGAACAGGGTGTAGGTGACCGAGCCGACCGACTTGGCGACCTTGCCGGTCGTCAGCCGCTCCAGGAACTCGGCCGCACCCGGGCCCGTCACCTCCAGGCGCTTGAGCGCGCTCATGTCGTACATCGCCACCGTCTCGCGGGTGACCTGCGCCTCCGCGCCCACGATCGGCGACCAGAACTGCGCCGCCCACGCGTTCGGGGTGGGGATGGTACGGCCCTCCACCAGCGGGGCGTTGGCCTCGTACCACTGCGGGCGCTCCCAGCCGTTCGCCTCCAGGAAGAACGCGCCCTTCTCCCTCTGCCGGGTGTGGAAGGGGCTGGTGCGGATCGGGCGCGGGTCACCGGAGGGCTGCAGCGGGTGGAGGATGTCGTAGACCTCGACGAAGTTCTGGCAGTTGCGCGCCAGCACGTACTCCGGGGCCAGCTGGTGCGGCTCGAACCGGTTGACGTCGCACTCGTGCAGATCGAACGACGAGCAGTAGCCGTCCACCAGCCACTCGGCCATCGCCCTGCCCACGCCGGCGGAATGCGTCACCCAGACGGCTTCGGCGACCCAGAAGCCCTTGACGTCCCGGGACTCGCCCAGGAGGGGGAAGTTGTCGGTGGTGAAGGAGAACAGGCCGTTGATGCCCTCCTCGACCTTCGCCTCCCGCGTCGCCGGCAGCAGGGCCTGGGTCTCGCTCCAGGCGGTTTCGAAGTCCTCCTCGGTGAACTTCAGCACCGAGGGCATCGGCTCGGCCTCGTCGAAGGAGAGGATGTCGTCGGCGGAGACCGGCATCGGGCGGTGGCCGTAGTAGCCGATGCCCAGACCGTCGAAACGGTCCCGGTAGTACAGGTCCGCGTCCTGGTGGCGCAGGATCGGACGGACCGCCTCCTGTGTCTGCCCGGCCAGCGCCGGAACCGGCCCGGTCCAGGCGAGCTGGTGCGCCAGCGGGGTCAGCGGCAGGTTCATCCCCACCATCCGGGCGATCTTCGGACCCCAGATCCCCGCACAGCACACCACGATGTCCGCCGGGATCTCACCTTGGTCCGTGAGGACGGCGGTCACCTCGCCGTCGGTGTGCAGGACGTCGAGGACCTCGTGCCGGGCCAGGAACGTCACACCGCGTTCCGTCGCCCGGCGGATCTGCGCCTCCACCGCCAGGACCGCCTTGGCCAGGCCGTCCGTCGGCACCAGCAGACCACCCAGCACCCTGGCAGGGTCCAGCAGCGCGTGCTGCTCGACGCACTCCTCCGCCGTCAGCAGCCGGGCCTCCACGCCCCACGCGGTCACCCAGCCGTGCCGGCGCCGCAGCTCCGTCAGCCGCTCGGGGGTGGTGGCCACCTCCAGGCCGCCGACCTGGAGGAAACACGGCTTGCCGTCCACGTCCAGCGAACAGAACTTCTCCACCGTGTAGCGGGCCAGCTCCGTCATCGTCTTGGAGGAATTGGTCTGGAAGACCAGACCCGGGGCGTGTGAGGTCGAGCCCCCGGTGGCGGGCAGCGGCCCCTGGTCGACCACCGTCACCTCGGTCCAGCCACGCGCGGAGATCTCGTCCGCCAGCGCCGCACCCACGACACCCGCACCGATGATCACCACTCGGGGTCCCGCCATCGCCGCACCTCCGAATCGAACCGGCCCAGCCGGTTCAGTTGCTGTCCACGCAACGCGCTTCAGTTTGCGCAACTCAATGTGCCCGCCCCGGGGAGGGGTGTCAAGAGGTCCCGTGACGTCGGTGAACAGCCGGAAACACAGCTCGCAGGGGCTCCCGGACACGGCGATGCCCGGCGGGCGGTGCGCAGTCACGCGCACCGCCCGCCGGGCATGATCGACCACTGGGGAGACAGGGCTACTTGAGCCAGGCCTTCACCTTGTCGGCGTTGGCGTCGACCCACTTCTTCGCGGCCGCGTCGGGGGTCATCTTCTCCTCCGCGATGTACTTGGCCACGACGTTCTGGTCGTCGTTCGTCCAGTTGAAGTTCTTCACCAGGTCGTAGGCGGGGCTGCCGGACTTGGCGAACTTCGCGCTGACGATCTTGTCGAGGTCGTACACCGGGTAGTCGCAGGCGACCTTGGCGGCGTCGGCGTCACAGCCCTCCGTGTACTTGGGCAGGTTGACCTTGACGAGCGGGACCTCGGAGAGGAACCACTGCGGCTCGTAGAAGTAGCCGATCACCCATTCCTTGTCCTTCTCCGCCTTGCGGAAGGCCTGGATGAGCGCCGTCTCACTGCCCGCGTACACCACCTTGAAGTCCAGCTTCAGGTTCTTCACCAGCGCCTCGTCATTGGTGACGTACGACGGGTCACCGTCCAGCAGCTGACCCTTGCCGCCCGACTCCGAGGTCTTGAAGTTCGCCGCGTACTTGTTCAGGCTCTCCCAGTTCGTGATGTCCGGGTGCGCCTTCGCCAGCCACGGCGGCACGTACCAGCCGATGATGCCCTTGTTGCCGGTCGAGCCGGCCTCCACGGCGGTCTTCTGGTCGGTGATGTACTTCTTCTTCAGGTCGTCGTGGCCCCAGTTCTCCAGGACCGCGTCGACCTCGCCGGTGCCGAAGCCCTGCCAGGCGATCTCTTCCTTGAGGTCCTTCTTGTTGACCGTACAGCCGAGCTCGTGCTGGGCGACGTACGCGACGACCGCCGCGTCCGCCTCGTAGCCCACCCAGGGGTTGACGGCGAGGTTGAAGGTCCCGCACTTGCCGGAGCCGCCGGAGCTGTCCGAACCAGAGGAGTCCGCGCCGACCTTCGCACCGCCGCACGCGGTGAGGGTGAGGCCGAGGACGGCCAGGCCGGCCGCGCCGGCACGCCAGTGTCTTGCCATGGTGTCCTGCTCCTTATGCGCTCGCGCGTCGCGCCGCTGCCTGAGTGATCCGGTCGAACATGACGCCGAGAAGGACGATGGCGAGACCCGCCGCCAGACCCTTCCCGTACAGCTGGCCCTGCGAGAAACCGGCCACGACGTCGTAGCCGAGGGCACCCGCCCCCACCAGGCCGCCCACCACAACCATCGACAGCACGTAGATCAGACCCTGATTCGTCGCGAGAGTCAGAGCACTGCGTGACATCGGCAGTTGAACCTTGGTGATGATCTGCCAGGTGTTGCACCCGGCCGAGGTCGCCGCCTCCACCGTCGCCTCCGGCACCGCCCGCACCCCATCCGCGATGATCTTCATCGCCACCGGCGCCGCGTACACGATCGCGGCGACGATCGCAGTGAACCGGCTCGCGCCGAACAGTGCCAGGAACGGCACCAGATAGACGAACGGCGGCATGACCTGCGCCGCGTCCAGACTCGGCCGCATCACCCGGTCCGCCATCCGGCTGCGCCCCATCCACACCCCGAAGACGATGCCCAGCACCATCACGAGCACCGTCGCCACGATCGTCGAGGCCAGCGTGGTCATGGCGTCCGACCACATGCCCGTGCCGACCAGCAGGCCCACGCACACCACCGTGGTCACCCCGGACCGCCACCCGCCGAGGACGACCGCGAGGGCGACCAGCACCCCGGCCACCACCCACCACGGCGAATCGGTCAGCAGCGTCTGGAACGGATTGAGCAGACCGTTGGTGATCGCGTCCCGGAAGGCGTTCGTCAGACCCGACAGGTTGTCCTGCGCCCAGGTCGTGGCCGTGTCGGCCGCGCTCGCGATCGCGCTTCCCGTGCTGCCTTCCCCCGGGAACTCCGCCGCCCACAGATACGTGTGCGACAGGTAGATCAGTACGGCGGTGACGGCGGCCCCCGCGCCCAGAAGCTGCTTGCGCCACTTCAGGAAGCGGTTCTTGGAGTTGCGGGCGCTCTCCTCACGCGTGCTGGCCGCGGTCGTCACCCGGTCCAGCACGATCGCCATCACCACGATCGCGAGGCCCGCGTTGAACGCCGTACCGACATCCAGCGACTGCAGCGCCTGGACCACCGTCTTGCCCAGACCCGGCGCATCGATCAGAGCCGCGATGGTGACCATCGCCAGCGCCGCCATGATCGACTGGTTGACGCCCATCACCACGGTCCGCTTGGACATCGGCAGGAGGACCTTCAGCAAGGCCTGCCAGCGTGTGGCGCCCAGAGAGTCGGCCGCCTCCGCGGTGGTCTCGGGGACCGAGCGGATGGCGTGTGCCGTGATGCGGATCGTCGGAGGGGCCGCGTAGATCGCCGTGGCGATCACTGCCGAGGCGCCGCCGATCAGAAAGAACAGGGTCAGGGGCGCGAGGTAGACCATGGTCGGCATCGTCTGCATGAAGTCCAGGAACGGTGTCACGACCCGGTTGAACCGGTCGGACAGTCCTGCCCACACCCCCAGCGGGATCGCGAACAGCAGCGCGACCAGGACCGCCGAGAGGGTCAGGGCCAGGGTGTCCATGCTCTGCTGCCACAGCCCCTGCAGCCCCATGAACGTGAACCCGGCCACCGCCAGCAAGGCCACCCGCCAGTTCCCGGCCGCCCACGAGACGTATCCGGCGATCCCCACCACCCCGAGCCAGCCGATCTGCGGCACCGGCCGCACACCGGACGGCTGGGAGATCAGATCCCGGACGAAGGTCACCAGGGTGTCGATGACCAGCCGGATCTCGTTGAAGAAGTACAGGAAGAGCGGACTGGAGTTGCGGTTGGCGCCGATGGAGTCGTTGACCTCGTTGAACCAGCGGTGCAGACCCGTCAGATCGGCCGCCGCCAGGGTGAGCGTCTGCCTGCCCCGCAGCACGGCGAAGAGCAGCAGCCAGACGACGAAGATCGCGCCGATCACCATGGGCCGGGTGATCTTCCGGGTGGGTGCGGCGGGTGCGGTCTGTGCGGCCGTCTCCGTCGTGTCCGGCTTCTCGATGGCGACGGTCATCACCTGCCGCCTTCCTGCCCCGCGACGACCGCGAGGATCTCCTCGTCCCCCACGATCCCGAGCAGCTTGCCGTCCTCGACGACCTTCACCGGCTTCTCCGCCGCGAGCACCGCCCGCGTCGCCTCCCGCACCACCACGTCCGGACCCAGCTCCGGCCCGTCCAGCGCGTCACCGTCCACCGGCGCCCGCATGATCCACCGCAACGTCAGCACATCACCGCGCGGCACGTCCTTCACGAACTCCCGCACATAGTCGTCCGCCGGAGCCCCCACCAGCTCGTCCCCCGTACCGCACTGGACCATCTTCCCGTCCCGCATGATCAGGATCCGGTCCCCCAGCTTCAACGCCTCCGACAGGTCGTGCGTGATGAACACCATCGTCTTGCCGACCTCGTGATGCAGCCGGATCACCTCGTTCTGCATGTCCCGCCGGATCAACGGATCCAGCGCCGAGAACGGCTCGTCGAAGAACAGCACGTCCGGATCCCCCGCCAGCGCACGCGCCAGCCCCACCCGCTGCTGCATACCGCCCGACAGCTGGTCCGGATACGAGTTCTCATAACCCGCCAGCCCCACCAGCTCCACCACCTCCAGCGCCCGCCGCGTCCGCTCCGCCCGGCCCATCCCCCGGATCTCCAGCCCGAACGCCACGTTGTCCACCACCCGCCGATGCGGCAACAACCCGAAATGCTGGAACACCATCGAGAACTTCCGCCGCCGCAACTCCCGCAACCGCGCCGCGTCCGCCTGCCGGATGTCCTGCCCCTCGAACACCAGCTCACCCGACGTCGGCTCGATCAGCCGCGTCAGACACCGCACCAACGTCGACTTGCCCGAACCCGACAAACCCATCACCACGAACACCTCGCCGCGACGGACGTCGAAATTCACCTCACGCACCGCGGCCGTACACCCGGTGCGGTCCATCAGCTCACGCCGGGTCAGGCCGCACAGCTCCGCGTCACCCGGCACCCGCTCGGCCTTCGGCCCGAACACCTTCCACAGATTGCGCACGGAGATGACGGGAGCGCCGTCGGCATCCTGAGGTGTGCCGCTCCGCTGGGATACCTCGGTCTGCGTGGGGGTCACGATCGCCCTCTTTTCGGCGTTCAGCCGCGGAACCAGTGCTGCGGCCGGGGTTGGATGTTCTGCCAGATGTGCTTGGGCTCTCGGTACTCGTTCAGGCCGGTCGGTCCCAGCTCGCGGCCCACGCCCGAGTGTCCGAAACCACCCCATTCCGCTTGCGGCACATAGGGGTGGTAGTCGTTGATCCACACCGTGCCGTGACGCAGTCGCCGGGCGACCCGCTGGGCCTTGCCGGCGTCCTGTGTCCAGACGGCACCGGCGAGGCCGTACTCGGTGTCGTTGGCGATCCGTACGGCGTCGTCCTCGTCGGTGAAACGCTCCACGGTCAGCACGGGCCCGAAGGACTCCTCGTGGACCACGCGCATGTCCTGCCGGCACTCGTCGAGGACGGTCGGCGGGTAGTAGTGGCCGTCCGCGAGGGCGGGGTCGGTGGGGCGCTCGCCGCCGCAGCGCAGGACGGCGCCCTCGGCGATGCCGGCCGCGACGTACGCCTCGACCTTGGCCAGGTGCTGGGCGGAGATCAGCGCGCCGGTCTCCGCGTCGGGGTCGAAGGGGCCGCCGAGCCGGATCTGCCGGGCCCGGCGCACGATCTCGTCGACGAGCCGGTCGTGCAGGGAGTCCTGGACGATCAGGCGGGCGCCGGCCGAGCAGACCTGTCCCGAGTGCAGGAAGACGGCGGTGAGGGCGAAGTCGACGGCCGTCTCGAAGTCGGCGTCGGCGAAGATCACGTTGGGGTTCTTGCCGCCGAGCTCCAGCGCCACCTTCTTCACGGTCGCCGCGGAGGTGGCCATGATCCGCTTGCCGGTCTCCAGGCCGCCGGTGAAGGAGACCAGGTCGACGCCGGGGTGCTCGGAGAGCGGGGCGCCCACCTCGGGGCCGCCGCCGAGGACGAGGTTGCCGACACCGGCCGGGAGTCCGGCCTCCTCCAGCGCCTTCAGCAGCAGGATGGAGGTGGAGGGGGTCAGCTCGCTGGGCTTCAGCACGAAGGTGTTGCCGGCCAGCAGGGCGGGGGCCACCTTCCAGGAGGCCTGGAGGAGGGGATAGTTCCAGGGGGTGATCAGCCCGCAGACGCCGACGGGTTCGTAGACCACGCGGCTCACGGCGTCGTCGCGGCCGGTGTCGATCACCCGGCCCGCGTCGGTTCCGCCGAGGCCACCGTAGTATCGGAAGCAGGAGACGACGTCGGCGATGTCGTACTCGCTCTCCACCAGCCGCTTGCCGGTGTCGAGGGACTCGGCGCGGGCGAACAGCTTGGCGTCGCGCTCGATGAGGTCGGCGGTGCGCAGCAGCAGGGCACCGCGCTCCCGCTCGGGGGTCTGCGGCCAGGGGCCCTCGTCGAAGGCCCTACGGGCCGCGGCGATCGCCGCCTCGGTGTCCGGACGCGTCCCTTCCGATACGGTCGCGGAGAGCGTTCCGTCGGCGGGACATCGGATGTCACGGCGGCCCCCGGCCACCGGCTCCCGCCATTCACCATCCACATACAGGTCTGCCACGCGCCAAGCCCTTCAGCTGAAATGCGTTGCGCATCGTGCATTCAATTGCTTGTGGTGGAACACCCTGGCCAATGTACGGACATCCGTCAAGAGGTTGGCGGATGACGATTTCGCACGGGGCCTTTCGACCCTTCTCCCTCGGCCGCAGACCTTGACCGTGGACCCCATCCCGGCCAACTATGTTGCGTATCGCTCACAGAGTTGTGCATTACGCACCGACGGAGGAGGCCCATGTCCCCCCGACCTCAACCCGGCCGTGAGTACGTACTCACCCTTTCCTGTCCCGACAGCGCGGGGCTGGTCCACGCCGTGAGCGGCTTCCTCGTCCGGAACTCCGGGAACATCCTGGAGAGCCAGCAGTTCGACGACCGCCTCCAGGGCCGCTTCTTCATGAGGGTCCACTTCGACGTCTCGGACCCGAGTGCCGATCTGAAAAATCTGCGTTACCGATTCGGTCCGGTGGCGGACGCCTACCGGATCTCCTGGACCCTGCGGGACGCGTCGACCCCGACGAGGACGCTCATCATGGTGTCCAAGTTCGGGCACTGCCTGAACGATCTGCTGTTCCGCCGGCGCACGGGTTCCCTCAACATAGAAATCCCGGCGATCGTCTCCAATCACCGGGAATTCGAAGGCCTGGCGGACACCTATGGGATCCCCTTCCATCACGTGCCTGTGACGAAGGACACCAAGCCCGAGGCGGAGGCCCGGCTGCTGGAGCTGGTGCGCGAGCTGGACGTCGATCTCGTCGTGCTCGCCCGCTACATGCAGATCCTCTCGGACGACCTGTGCAAGCGGCTCGAGGGCCGCGCCATCAACATCCACCACTCCTTCCTCCCCAGCTTCAAGGGAGCGAAGCCGTACGACCAGGCCTACGACCGGGGAGTGAAGCTGGTCGGCGCGACCGCGCACTACGTGACGCCCGACCTCGACGAGGGCCAGATCATCGAGCAGGACGTGGTCCGCGTGGACCACTCCCTCGACCCGGGCGAGCTGGTCACGGTCGGCCGCGACGTCGAGGCGCAGGTGCTGGCGCACGCCGTGAAGTGGCACAGCGAGAGCCGCGTGATGGTGGACGGCAACCGCACGGTCGTCTTCCGCTGAGTCCTTTGACGGGGAGGGGGCGGGACCGGAATTCCGGTCCCGCCCCCTCCCCGTCGTATACGGCCCCCGTCAGTCCGCGAGCCGGTCCAGCAGGGCACGCCGCCAGCTCTCCGTCTCGGCGATCTGGTTGAACGTGAACACATGGAGGCCCGCGACGCCCGCGGAGGGCGCCGTGAGGGCCTCCTGGGCCCGCCCGAGCAGTCGCTCGGGCGAGTAGCCGCCGGGCGTGGCGAAGCGCAGGAACCACGAGGCGTGCTTGCTCAGGAAGCGCGTCGACTCCCCCACACCGATCTTCGTCGCCATGGCGAGCAGTTTGGCCCACTGGACGGGCCCCGCGACGCCCACGTGCACGGGCAGGACGACGTCCCGGCGCCGGATGCGGGCGATCCAGTCGCCCAGCACGCGCGCGTCGAAGCAGAGGTTGCTCACGATGTAGGTGGCGTGCTCGCGCTTGTCCCACATCGCCTGGATGGTGATGTCGTCGTGGATGAGGGGATGGCTCTCGGGGTAGCCGGTGATGCCGACGCGTGCGAACGGGCTGTCCAGCTCGCTCAGCCTGCGCAGCACCGGCAGGGCGCCGTCGAAGGCCCCGGCGGGCGGGTTGGCGTCGCCCGCCGGGACGAAGACGTCGTCGACACCGGCCGCGTGCAGCCGGCCGGTGACCTCCTTGAGGTGCGCGTCGTCCCGCAGCAGCCGTGCGGGCACGTGCGGGACGACGCGGTAGCCGTGCGCCCCGAGGCGCTCGGTGAGGGCGAGGGTCGGTTCCAGGCCCTTGACCGGCGACGCCGTCACGGTGACGACGACGTCGCGCGGCACATGGGCGAGGACCTTCTCCTCCGTCGACTTCGTGGGCAGCACCTCGTAGCGGACCCGCTCCAGGAGCGGCCGCAGCCCGTCGGCGGCCAAGGTCTACCCCGCCTGCCGCTGGGCGTCGCGGTGGCGGTAGTAGGCGGCCTTGGACGGGGCGAGGGGCTCCTTGCCGAGGATCAGGTCGGCGGCCTTCTCCGCGATCATCATCACCGGGGCGTAGATGTTGCCGTTGGTGACGTACGGCATGACCGAGGCGTCGACCACGCGCAGGCCCTCCACACCGTGCACCCGCATGCTGGTGGGGTCGACGACGGACATCTCGTCGGTGCCCATCTTGCAGGTGCAGGAGGGGTGCAGGGCGGTCTCGCCGTCCTTGGCGACCCAGGCGAGGATCTCCTCGTCGCTCTCCACGGAGGGTCCGGGTGAGATCTCGCCGTCGTTGTAGGGGGCCAGGGCGGGCTGGTTGAGCAGCTTGCGGGCCACCCGGATCGCCTCGACCCACTCGCGGCGGTCCTGCTCGGTGGAGAGGTAGTTGAAGCGCAGGGCGGGGTGCTCGCGCGGGTCCTTGCTCTTGATCTTCACCGAGCCGATGGCGTCGGAGTACATCGGTCCGACGTGGACCTGGTAGCCGTGGCCGCCGGCCGGCACCGAGCCGTCGTAGCGGACCGCGATGGGCAGGAAGTGGAACATCAGGTTGGGGTAGTCCACGTCCTCGTTGCTGCGGGCGAAGCCGCCGGCCTCGAAGTGGTTGGTCGCGGCCGGGCCCTTGCGGAACAGCCACTGGAGCCCGATGAAGGGGGCGCGCCACTTCGCCAGGTACGGCTGCATGGAGACGGGCTGCTTGCACGCGTACTGGATGTAGACCTCGAGGTGGTCCTGCATGTTCTCGCCGACGCCGGGGAGGTCGTGGACGACGTCGATGCCGAGGGCGCGCAGTTCCTCGGCGTTGCCGACGCCGGAGAGCTGGAGGAGCTGCGGGGAGTTGATCGCGCCGCCGCAGAGGATGACCTCCTTGGCGCGGACCTGCTGGAGGGCGCCCCGGCCCTTGCGGTACTCGACGCCGACGGCCTTCTTGCCCTCGAACAGGACACGGGTGACCAGGGCGCGGGTGGTGACGGTGAGGTTGGGCCGCTTGCGGGCGGGCTTGAGGTAGGCCTTGGAGGCGGAGAGCCGGCGTCCGCGGGAGACATTGCGGTCGAACTTGGCGAAGCCTTCCTGCCGGTACCCGTTGACGTCCTCGGTGGGCGCGTAGCCCGCCTCCTCGGTGGCCTTGAGGAAGGCGCCGAAGAGCGGGTTGTCGGCCGGCCCGCGTTCGAGGACCAGCGGCCCGTCGTGACCGCGGAACTCGTCGTCGGGGTCGGCGGCCAGACAGTTCTCCATCCGCCGGAAGTAGGGCAGACAGTGGGCGTAGTCCCACGTCTCCATGCCGGGATCGGCCGCCCAGCGCTCGTAGTCCATGGGGTTGCCGCGCTGGAAGATCATGCCGTTGATGCTGCTGGAACCGCCGAGCACCTTGCCGCGCGCGTGATAGATGCGCCGGCCGCCCATGTGGGGCTCGGGCTCGGACTCGTACTTCCAGTCGTAGAAGCGGCTGCCGATCGGATACGTCAGCGCGGCCGGCATGTGGATGAACACGTCCCACGGGTAGTCGGACCGGCCGGCCTCCAGCACCAGGACCCGGTTCGCCGGATCCGCGGAGAGCCTGTTCGCCAGTGCGCTGCCGGCTGATCCACCACCGACGATGACGAAGTCGTACTGCAGGGAAGCCATGGAGCCCTCGTCTCGCTTGCGCCACAGATAGTGCGACGCATGCTAATACCAGTAGCGCTATACGCACTAGGTTGCGAGCCACGCAACTTACGTGGCCTCGGTTTCGATCGGGTTACTTGCAAAGGCGTTGTTTACTGCACGTATAGTTGCGCTGTGAGCAACTACAGCACAGACACCGAAACGTCGAGTACGCAGTCCGGCGGCGTGCAGTCGGTCGACCGCGCCATCAGCGTGCTGGAAATCCTGGCCCAGCGCGGTGAGGCGGGCGTCAGCGAGGTGGCCGCCGAGATCGATGTTCACAAGTCCACCGCGTTCCGCCTGCTCGGCGCCCTGGAGGCGCGCGGTCTGGTGGAGCAGGCGGGCGAGCGCGGCAAGTACCGGCTCGGCTTCGGCATCGTACGCCTGGCCGGCGCCGTCACGGGACGTCTCGACATCACCCAGCAGGGCCGTCCCGTCTGCGAGCGCCTCGCCGAGGAGATCGGCGAGACGGTCAACATCGCGGTCATGCAGGAGCACTACGCGATCAATCTGTACCAGGTGCGCGGTCCGGCGGCCGTCGCCGCGCACAACTGGGTCGGTGAGCTGACCCCGCTGCACGCGACGTCGAGCGGCAAGGTCCTGCTGGCCCATCTGCCCGCCAAGGAGCGGGCCGCGGTGCTGGCGAAGTCCGGGCTGGAGAAGGTCGGCCCGCACACGATCACCGCGAAGACGAAGCTGGAGAAGAACCTGGCGGAGGCCCGTGAGCGGGGCTACGCCTGGACGCTGGAGGAACTGGAGATCGGGCTGCACGCGATGGCCGCCCCGATCAGGGACCGGGACGGCGTGGTCATCGCGGCACTCAGCGCCTCGGGGCCCTCCTACCGCTTCACCGAGGAGCGGCTGCACGAGCTCTCCCCGATCCTCCTCAAGGGAGCGGAGGAGATCAGCCACCGCATGGGCTTCCTGGGCTGACCCGGCCCGCGGGGTCAGCCCTGCGGGGTGCCGAGGCGTTCGTTGACCCAGTCGTGGAAGGCGCCGATGTGGTGTTCGCTGGGCACCAGCACACCGCCCTTGGCGTACATCCGCGAGCTCATGCCCGGCTGGGTGCGCTCGCAGGCGTCGAAGTCCTGCACGTTGACCCGGTGGAACAGCTCCACCGAGCGGCTGACGTCCTTGCCGCTCTCGACGACGTGCGGCAGATAGAGCCAGTCGCACTCGACGATCGTGCGGTCGACGGCCACCGGGTACATACGGTGGAAGATCACGTGGTCGGGGACGAGGTTGATGAAGACCTGCGGCTTGACGGTGATCGCGTAGTAGCGGCGGTCCTGGTCCTCGGCCACCCCGGGGATGCGGTCCAGCCCCTCGGAGCCGTCCACCGTGAAGCCCTGGATCTCCTCGCCGAACTCCGCGCCGTGGCCCACGTAGTACTGGGCCGCGTAACCGTCCGCGAACTCCGGCAGCACCTCGGTCAGTTCGGGGTGGATCGTGGCGCAGTGGTAGCACTCCATGAAGTTCTCGATGATGAGCTTCCAGTTCGCCTTCACGTCGTACGTGATGCGCCTGCCCACGGACAGGTTGTCCACGTCGTAGCGCTCGATGGAGGCGAGGTCGCCGAGGCGTTCGACGGCGGCGCCCATCACGTCCTCCTCGAAGGACGGCGGGTTCTCCGCCAGGCACACCCACACATAGCCGAGCCACTCCCGGACGGCGACGCCGGTCAGGCCGTACTCGGTGCGGCCGACGTCGGGCATCTTGGTCAGGTTGGGGGCGGCGACGAGCTTGCCGTTCAGGTCGTAGGTCCAGGCGTGGTACGGGCACTGGAAGGCCCGCTTGACCTCGCCGGTCTCCTCCGTGCAGAGCTTCGCCCCGCGGTGGCGGCACACATTGAAGTAGGCGCGGATCGCGTTGTCCCGGGCACGGGTGACCAGGATGCTCTCGCGGCCCACGTCCACGGTGCGGAACGCACCGGGCTTGGCCAGCTCGGAGGCGCGCGCCACGCAGAACCACATGGTCTCGAAGATGCGCTCCTGCTCCTGGGCGAAGATCCCGGGATCGGTGTAGGAGGAGCCGGGAAGGGTGGCGATCAGACTGTCCGGCAGGCTGGTCGAGGTCACGGTGCACTCCTCGGAAAACGTCGTGGGCGGATCATTCACGCGCCGGCAAGAACGACTCCGCTCGGCGTCGAAACAGGGGTGGGGTCAGACGGTGGCGGCAGCGAGCTGCTTGCGCCAGCGGGTGAACAGCCGCGGCTGGTTCATCCCGAGTACGGCGACCGGGGTCCCGGCGCGCCGGTACACGGCCAGGACGTCGCGGTCCCCGGCGGTGCCTTGCTCGACGGTGACGGTGTCGGCGCCGGCCGCGTGGCCGGCGAACTGGATCTTCACTCCGTACTGGTCGGACCAGAAGTACGGCGGCTTCGGCACCCCGGGTTCCACCGCCCCGCCCGCCAGCAGGGTGGCGATCGCGGCGTCCGGGCGTTCCCGGGCTCCCGTCCAGTGCTCGACCCTGCGGTGCGCACCGGCCCGCGGGTCGTACCAGTTCGCGCAGTCCCCGACGGCGACCACGGAGGCGAGGCTGGTGCGCCCGTCGGCGCCGCACTTGACGCCGTTGTCGAGCGCGATGCCCGAGCCGTCGAGCCAGTCGACGCAGGGGCGTGCGCCCACACCGACCACCACGATGTCGGCGGGGATGCTGCGGCCGTCCTCCAGGAGTACGGCGTCGACACGGCTCTCGCCGCTCAGCCCCTTGACGCCGACCCCGCACAGGAGCCGTACGCCGTGGTCGGTGTGCAGGCCGGAGACGACGGTGCCCATCTCGGCACCCAGCGGGCCGGCCAGCGGCGTGGGCGCCGCCTCGATCACCGTCACGTCGAGTCCGAGCGTGTGGGCGGTGGAGGCGACCTCGGCGCCGATGAAGCCGCCGCCGATCACCACCAGGCTGCCCCCTGCGGCGAGCGCGTCGCGCAGGGCGCGGGCGTCGTCCAGGGTGCGCAGGGTGTGCACCCCGGCGAGCCCCTCGGAACCGGGCAGGCTGCGGGCGGCGGCACCGGTCGCGAGGACGATCCCGTCGGCCTTCAGCTCGCGCCCGTCGGCGAGCCGTACGGCCCGCTCGGTGCGGTCGAGGCCGGTCGCCCGGACCCCGAGCAGCCACTCGGCGCCCAGATCCTCACCCTCGGTCTCCAGAGCGAGGTCGGCCTCGCCCAGGGTCCCCGCGAGGAACTCCTTCGACAGCGGCGGCCGGTCGTAGGGCCGGTGCGGTTCGTCGCCGATGACGACGAGACGGCCGTCGTAGCCCTGCTTGCGCAGCGCGCGCACGGCCGACAGACCGGCGAGGGAGGCGCCGACCACGGCCACCGTCCTCACGCGGGCCCCCCGGCCAGCCGGGACGCCACACAGGGCGGGAGATTGGGAGCCGCCTCGGACACCTTGACGAAGACCGTGCCGTCCTCGACCACGACCTCGTGGGTGCGCACCGGCAGCTTGGCCGGCGGGGCGTCCACCGCGCCGGTGCGCAGGTCGAACTTGGAGGCGTGCAGCGGGCACTCGACCTCACAGCCCTCCAGCCAGCCGTCGGCGAGCGAGGCGTCCTGGTGGGTGCAGGTGTCGTCGATGGCGTAGAGCTCGCCGTCGTCGGTGTGGAACACCGAGACCGGCGGGTCGATGTCGAGCCGGAAGGCCTCGCCTCGCGGGAGATCCTCGAGACGGCACGCGGGAATCATCATGACACCTCGGTGCGTATAGCGAAACGGATTGCGGAAAGCGCAACATCAGTCTGAGGTCGCCCAGAACCCCTGTCAAGGCTTGCGGAGAGCCGCTTCGGGCCACCTCGCGGACCGCCCCCGAGGCAGCTCGAAACGCCCGCACCACCTGCGGAAACAGGTAATGCGGGCGCCGTGCGGAGGGCTGCGCCGGGAGCGGTCAGAAGCCGCGGTCGATCCACTCCTGGAGGTGCGGGGCCTCCGTGGCGACGGTCGTCGTGTCCCCGTGTCCGGTGTGGACGACGGTGTCGCCGGGCAGCGTCAGCAGCCGGTCGCGGATCGAGTCGACGATGGTCGGGAAGTGGCTGTACGACCGTCCCGTGGCCCCCGGTCCCCCCGCGAACAGCGTGTCGCCGCTGAAGAGCGCGGACAGGGCGGGCGCGTACAGGCAGACCGCGCCCGGGGCGTGGCCCGGGGTGTGCAGCACGGTGAGGTCGACGCCCGCCACGGTGATGACCTGCCCGTCGGCCAGCTCGCCGTCGGGCTCGCGGTCGGGATGGGTCTGTTTCCACAGGGGCAGGTCGTCGGGGTGGAGCAGGACCGGGGCTCCGGTGCGCGCGGCGAGGGCGGGCGCGGCGTCGATGTGGTCGTTGTGGGCGTGGGTGCTCACGATGGCGGTGAGCCGCCGGTCCCCGACGGCCCGGGCGATCGCGTCGGCGTCATGGGCGGCGTCGACGACGATCACCTCGGTGTCGTCGCCGACGATCCAGACGTTGTTGTCGACGTCCCAGGTGCCGCCGTCCAGGGAGAAGGTCCCGGAGGTGACGAGGTGCTCGATGCGGGCGCCGGACATCAGAGGACCACCACCGAGCGCAGGACGTCGCCGCCGTGCATCCGCTCGAAGGCCTTCTCCACCTCGTCGAGGGCGATGGTCTCGGTGACGAAGGCGTCCAGGTCGAGCCGGCCCTGGAGGTAGAGGTCGACGAGCATGGGGAAGTCGCGGGAGGGCAGGCAGTCGCCGTACCAGGAGGACTTCAGCGATCCGCCGCGGCCGAAGACGTCCAGGAGGGGCAGTTCGAGCTTCATCTCCGGCGTCGGGACGCCGACCAGGACGACCGTGCCGGCCAGGTCGCGTCCGTAGAACGCCTGCCGGTAGGTCTCCGGGCGGCCGACGGCCTCGATGACGACGTCCGCACCGAAGCCGCCGGTCAGCTCGCGGATCGCCTCGACGGCGTCGGCCTCGCGCGAGTTCACGGTGTGGGTGGCGCCCAGCTTCCGCGCGGTCTCCAGCTTGCGGTCGTCGATGTCCACGGCGATGATCCTCGCCGCGCCGGCCAGCCGGGAGCCGACGACGGCCGCGTCCCCGACGCCGCCGCAGCCGATGACGGCCACGCTGTCGCCGCGTCCCACGTTGCCGGTGTTGATGGCGGCGCCGATGCCCGCCATCACCCCGCAGCCCAGCAGGCCGACGGCGGCCGCCGAGGCGGCGGGGTCGACCTTGGTGCACTGCCCGGCGGCGACCAGGGTCTTCTCGGCGAAGGCGCCGATGCCGAGGGCCGGGGACAGCTCGGTGCCGTCGAGCAGGGTCATCTTCTGCTTGGCGTTGTGCGTGTTGAAGCAGTACTGCGGGCGGCCGCGGCGACAGGCCCGGCACTGGCCGCACACGGCTCGCCAGTTCAGGATGACGAAGTCACCGGGCGCGACGTCCGTGACGCCCTCACCGACCGACTCCACGATGCCGGCGGCCTCGTGGCCGAGCAGGAAGGGGAACTCGTCGTTGATCCCGCCCTCGCGGTAGTGCAGATCGGTGTGGCAGACCCCGCAGGCCTCGATCCTGACCAGCGCCTCCCCCGGGCCGGGGTCGGGGACGATGATCGTCTCCAGGCTGACGGGGGCACCCTTCGCGCGCGCGACGACAGCACGGACCTGGTGAGCCATGGCCACTCCTAGGCTGGTACGGGACCTGAGTCTTATGTTGCTCAATGCGGCACGCATCTCATGTGCCGCAACACAGCATCCTGGAGCGCCGAGCAGCGGTCAAGGCTCCCGAGGGGCCGGTACCAGGGCGGTGATCCACGGGGGCACCCCGTCTGCTTTGCTGTGCGCGGCGGACAGGCTCCTCACACCTCGGGACGACGATCATGGGCGCGGACGTACGGCAGGTCGCCGACGGCATCCATCTGGTGCACGGCTCTCACACGAACTGGGTGATCCTCGGCGAGGGGGACGCCGTCACGCTGATCGACACCGGCTACCCGGGCGACCGCGAGCAGCTCCTCGCGTCCCTCGCGGCGGTGGGCAGTTCTCCGCCAGCGGTGACCGCCGTGCTGCTCACCCACGCCCACAACGACCACCTCGGTTCGGCCGAGTACCTGCGGACGACCTACGGCACCCCGGTGCTCGCGCACCCGGCGGAGGTGCCGCACGCCCGCCGGGAGTTCCTCCAGCAGGTGGGCGTCGGCGCGGTGCTGGGGAACGCGTGGCGCCCCGGTGTGCTGCCGTGGCTGGTGCACGTGCTGCGCGTCGGCGGCACCCAGCAGCACCCCGTCGGCGCGCCGGAGGCGTTCCCGGTCACGGACGGCCCGCTCGACCTGCCCGGCCGGCCGGTGCCGGTGCACACACCCGGCCACACCGACGGCCACTGTGTCTTCCATCTGCCGGACGCCGGGGTGGTGATCTCGGGGGACGCCCTGGTCAGCGGGCATCTGACCTCGCGGATCGAGGGCCCCCAGCTGCTGCCGGACATGTTCCACCACGAGCGCGCCCGAGCGGTGACCTCCCTCGGCCTGATCGAGGGCCTGGAGGCCGATGTGCTGCTGCCTGGGCACGGACCGGTGCACCGGGGCTCCGTGAAGGCGGCCGCCCGGCACGCCCGCGAACGCGCCGTCTAAGGTCAGGCCATGGCTTTGCAGATCAGCGCCACGAATCCGGAGCACCCGGCCCTCCTCCTGGAGCTTCCCTGGGACGTGCCCCTGGAGCAATGGCCCGAGGAAGTCCTCGTCCCGCTGCCGCGCGGCATCTCCCGCCACGTGGTGCGCTACGCGCGCGCCGGTGACGAGGTGATCGCCGTCAAGGAGCTCGCCGAACGCCCGGCGCTGCGCGAGTACGAGCTGCTGCGCGACCTGGACCGGATCGGCATCCCCGCCGTCGACCCCCTGGCCGTGGTCACCGGGCGCACCGACCGCGCGGGGGACCCGCTGGAGTCGGTACTGGTCACCCGGCACCTGGGCGGCTCGATGCCGTACCGGTCGATGTTCGAGACGACCATGCGTCCGGCGACCATGCACCGGCTGATGGACGCCCTCGCGGTGCTCATCGTGCGGCTGCATCTCGCCGGGTTCGCCTGGGGCGACTGCTCGCTGTCCAACACGCTGTTCCGGCGGGACGCGGGCGCCTACGCCGCGTATCTGGTGGACGCCGAGACCGGTGATCTGCATCCGCAGCTCAGCCCCGGGCAGCGGGAGTACGACCTCGATCTCGCCCGTGTCAACATCAGCGGCGAGCTGCTGGACCTGGAGGCGTCCGGGGCGCTCCACCCGTCGGTGGACCCGATCGAGTTCGGCATGGAGATCTGCGCCCGCTACGGCGCGCTGTGGGAGGAGTTGACCCGCACCTCGGTGTACCCGGCGGGCAAGTACCACTACATCGAGCGCCGTATCCGCCGGCTCAACGACCTGGGCTTCGACGTGGCCGAGATGCAGATCGAGCACTCCCCCAACGGCGACACCGTCACCTTCGTGCCGAAGGTCGTCGACGCGGGCCACCACCAGCGGCAGCTGCTGCGGCTGACCGGACTGGACACCGAGGAGAACCAGGCCCGGCGGCTGCTGAACGACCTGGAGAGCTGGATGGCGACCCAGGACGACTACGCCCCGGGCGACCCCCTCGCCGCCCGGCCCGAGGTGCTGGCGCACCGGTGGGTGCGGGACGTGTTCCGGCCCACCGTGCGCGCCGTGCCGTCCGAGCTGCGCGGCTCGATGGACCCGGCGGAGATCTACCACGAGCTGCTGGAGCACCGCTGGTACCTGTCCGAGCAGGCGCAGCACGACATCGGGCTCGACACGGCGGTCGAGGACTACCTCGTGCACATCCTGCCCAAGGCACGGGAGACGCTGGAGCCGACCGTGCCCGAGTGAGCCGGGTGCACTCAGTCGTGGGGGACGACGGCGACCGGGCAGCCGGCGTGGTGCAGGACGCCGTGCGCGACGGAGCCTATGCGGGCGCCCACGGCGGTGCGGTGGGCGCGCCGGCCGACGACCATCAGCTGGGCCCGCCCGGCGACCGAGAGCAGGACCTGTCCGGCGCTGCCCATCTCGACGTGCTCGACGACGTGCACGTCCGGGAAGCGCTCCCGCCACGGTCGTACGGCGTCGTCCAGGGCCTTCTTCTCGAACGGCTCCAGGCCGCCCGCCTCGTCGAGCAGCTTGAGCGAGCCCGGGCTGTACGCGAAGACCGGCGGCAGCTGCCAGGCGCGCACCACGCGGACGCTCGCGCCGCGGGCCGCGGCGGTCGCGAAGGCGAACCGCAGCGCGGCGGCGCTGTCCTCGGGGTCGCCCTGCTGGCCGACGACGATCTCGTGCCCGGCCACCTCGGCGGAGGGCTTGTCGCCGGCCCGGACGAGGACGACGGGGCGGGCCGCCTCGGCGATCACCTGCTGGCCGACCGAGCCCAGCAGGAAGCCGACGACGGGGCCGTGCCCGCGGGAACCGAGCACCAGCAGTTCCGCGTCCGCGGCGGCGCCGAGCAGTGTCCCGACCGGGTGGCCCTCCAGGACGTCGGTGGTGACGGGGAGGCCCGGGTGCCGTTCGGTGACCGTGGCGACGGCCCGCTCGACGGCCTCGCCCACCCAGGCCCGCTGGGCGTCCCGGTCGGCGGCCTCGGGCGCGGGGTGGGGCCCGTGTTTCCAGGCGTGCACCACCCGCAGCGCCGTGTCCCGTCGTACGGCCTCCCGCGCCGCCCAGGCGAGCGCCGCGAGGCTCTCGTCCGTCCCGTCGACCCCTGCCGTGATCGGGCCCGTCATCGCGCTGCCTCCTGTGTCGTGATCACTTCGTACCGGGCCAGTCTTCACTACGCTGCCGTTCATGACCTTGGAATGGGAACAGGTGATCGTGGACTGTCACGATCCGGTCGCGCTCGGACGCTGGTGGGCGAAGGCACTCGGCTGGGCGGTGGTGAGCAACGCGCCGGACGAGTACGAGATCCGGCCCGCGCCGGACCGGCTGCCGGGGCTGCTGTTCGTCCCCGTGCCGGAGGGCAAGCAGGTCAAGAACCGGCTGCATCTGGACTTCCGTCCCCTCGACCAGCGGGCCGAGGTGAGCAGACTGCTGTCGCTGGGGGCGCGCCACGCCGACCTGGGGCAGGGCGAGCAGCCGTGGGTGACGCTGACCGACCCCGAGGGCAACGAGTTCTGCGTCCTGGCGGCGCGGCGGTCGCCTTGACGGTGGGTGCCCGGTGCTGAACCGGGAGCGCACGCTGCGCACCGTCCCTGAGCGGACGGCAGCGAACGACCCTACGATGGGCGGAGCCGGCGCGCGGTCCGCCGTGCGCCGGCGAGTCCTGACCGCTCTCGGGGTGGGAGACGTATGACACAGGCCGCCGAACCGGCGCGGACCGTCATCCTGACCGTGGACGACGACCCGGGGGTGTCCCGTGCCGTCGCCCGTGACCTGCGGCGCCGCTACGGCGCCGCGTACCGGATCGTGCGGGCGGAGTCCGGCGAGTCCGCGCTGGAGGCGCTGCGCGAACTGAAGCTGCGTGGCGACCTGGTGGCGGTGATCCTGGCCGACTACCGCATGCCGCAGATGAACGGCATCGAGTTCCTCGAACAGGCCCTGGACGTGTACCCGGGAGCCCGGCGGGTGCTGCTGACCGCCTACGCGGACACGAACGCGGCGATCGACGCGATCAACGTCGTCGACCTCGACCACTATCTGCTCAAGCCGTGGGACCCGCCGGAGGAGAAGCTCTACCCGGTCCTGGACGACCTGCTGGACGCCTGGCGCGCCAGCGACTACCGGCCGGTCCCGGCGACGAAGGTGGTCGGGCACCGGTGGTCGGCGCGTTCCTCGGACGTCCGGGAGTTCCTGGCCCGCAACCAGGTGCCGTACCGCTGGTACTCCGCCGACGAGCCCGAGGGGCAGCGGCTGCTGGCCGCGGCGGAGGCGGACGGGCGGCGGCTGCCGCTGGTGATCACCCCGGAGGGGGCGCCGCTGATCGAGCCGGACGCCCCGGAGCTGGCGGCGCGCGTGGGTCTGGCGACGACCCCGGCGGCCGAGTTCTACGACCTGGTCGTCATCGGCGGCGGTCCGGCCGGCCTGGGGTCGGCGGTGTACGGCGCCTCCGAGGGGCTGCGGACGGTGCTGGTGGAGCGGTCGGCGACCGGCGGACAGGCCGGGCAGAGTTCGCGCATCGAGAACTACCTCGGGTTCCCCGACGGGGTGTCCGGGGCCCAGCTCACCGACCGGGCGCGCCGGCAGGCGACCAAGTTCGGCGCCGAGATCCTCACCGCGCGCGAGGTGACGGGGCTGGAGGTGAACGGCTCCGCGCGGGTCGTACGGTTCTCGGACGGCTCGGCGGTGGCGGCGCACAGCGTGATCCTCGCGACGGGCGTGTCCTACCGGCAGCTCGCGGCGCCGGGCTGCGACGACCTGACCGGCTGCGGGGTGTTCTACGGCTCGGCGCTGACCGAGGCGGCCTCCTGCCAGGACCAGGACGTGTACATCGTGGGCGGCGCCAACTCCGCCGGGCAGGCGGCGATGTACCTGTCGCGGAACGCCAGGTCGGTGACGCTGCTGGTGCGCGGGGAGTCGCTGGCGGCCTCGATGTCGTACTACCTGATCCAGCAGATCGAGGAGGCGCCGAACATCCATGTGCGGGCAGGCACGGTCGTGGAGTCCGCGCACGGGGACGGTCGTCTGCAGCGGCTGACGCTGCGGGACGTGAAGAACGGCGAGACCGAGACCGTCGACGCGCAGTGGATGTTCGTGTTCATCGGCGCGGCCCCGCTGACCGACTGGCTGGACGGGACCGTGCTGCGCGACGAGCGCGGGTTCATCCTGGCGGGGCCCGATCTCACCGCGGACGGGCGGCCGCCGGCGGGCTGGGAGCTGGACCGGCCGCCGTACCACCTGGAGACCAGCATTCCCGGCGTGTTCGTGGCGGGCGACGCACGCGCCGAGTCGGCCAAGCGGGTCGCGTCCGCCGTCGGAGAGGGAGCCATGGCAGTCATGCTCGTCCACCGGTATCTGGAGCAGTCGTGAGCGGGCGGCCGATGCCGTGCAGCCCGGCGGAGATCGGCTCGCTGTTCCTGTTCGAGAAGCTCACCCCGGAGCAGCTGGGACGGCTGTGTGCGGAGGGGCGGGTGGAGAGGTTCGAGCCCGGTCCGGTGTACGCCGAGGGAGATCCGGCGACCTGCTTCTACGTGCTGGTCGAGGGCTCGGTCGTGCTGTCGCGGCGGGTCGGCGGGGACGACGTGGAGGTCACCCGGACCTCGCAGCGCGGGGTGTACTCGGGGGCCATGCAGGCGTATCTGGGGGACCGGGTGCGGCAGGTCTACACCAACTCGATGCGGGTGACGGAGCCGTCCCGGTTCTTCGTGCTGCCGGGGGACGTGTTCGCGGAGATCATGCGGGACTGGTTCCCGATGGCGGTGCATCTGCTGGAGGGCCTGTTCTTCGGCTCGAAGAACACCCAGGCCGCGATCGGGCAGCGGGAACGGCTGCTGGCGCTCGGCTCGTTGTCGGCGGGGCTCACCCATGAGCTCAACAACCCTGCCGCGGCGGCCGTCCGGGCCACCGCGACGCTGCGCGAGCGGGTCGCCAGGATGCGGCACAAGCTCGCGCTGATCGCCGAAGGACCCTTCTCCCGGGACGCGTTGGCGAGTCTGATCGAGGTCCAGGAGCGCACCGCCGAGCGGGTCGCCAAGGCGCCGTCGCTCAGTCCGCTGGAGGCGTCGGACCGGGAGGACGCGCTCACCGAGTGGCTCGAGGACCACGGCATGGACTACGGCTGGCAGTACGCGCCGGTGTTCGTGCAGGCGGGGCTGGACGTCGACTGGCTGGAGCAGGTCGCCGCGGCGGTGGACCCGGAGATGCTGCCCAACGCGGTCGGATGGCTCAACTACACCATCGAGACCGAGCTGTTGATGTACGAGATCGAGGACTCCACGACCCGGATCTCGCACCTGGTGGACGCGGCCAAGCAGTACTCGCAGCTCGACCGGGCGCCCTTCCGGGTGGTGGACGTGCATGAACTCCTCGACAGCACGCTGCTGATGCTGTCGGGGAAGATCGGGCAGCGCATCGAGGTGGTCAAGGAGTACGACCGGACGCTCCCGCAGGTGCCCGCCTATCCGGCGGAGCTGAACCAGGTGTGGACGAACCTCGTGGACAACGCGGTGTTCGCCGTCAACAGCGCAGGCGGGGAAGGCTCGTTGACCGTGCGCACGGCGCGGGAGGGCGACCGGCTGCTGGTGGAGTTCCGGGACACCGGTCCCGGCATCCCGGCGGACATCCGCAGCAGGATCTTCGACCCGTTCTTCACCACCAAACCGGTCGGCGAGGGTACGGGCCTCGGCCTGGACATCTCCTGGCGGATCATCGTCAACAAGCACCACGGCACGCTGCGGGTGGAGTCGGTGCCGGGCGACACCCGCTTCCAGGTGCTGCTGCCGCTCACCGCGCCCGAGCCCGATTCGCCGCCCGACGCGCTGTCCGAGCCCCGGCCCGAGTCCCAGCCCGAGTCGCCGCCCGAGTCCCAGCCCGCCGAGGTCGAGGAGCCCGCATGACCGACACGAACGCCATCGAACCCGTCCGTCCCGCCGAGCGGCAGCGGCTGTGTGGACTGCGACGCGGTCGGGGGCTGGTGGTTCCATCTGCGGCGCTGTGCGCGCTGTGGTCACATCGGCTGCTGCGACTCCTCCCCCGCGCAGCACGCCACCGCCCACTACAAGGCGACCGGGCATCCGATCGTGCGCAGCTTCGAGCCGGGCGAGGAGTGGTTCTGGGACTACTCCAGCGAGGAACTCTACGATTCTGGGCCGGAGTTGGCGTCCCCGGTCAGTCACCCCGCCGAGCAGCCCTCGCCGGGCCCTGCGGGACGGGTGCCGGCGGACTGGGCTCAGATCCTGCGCCGGGGGTAGGTGTGTGCAGGGGCGCCGGGCGCCAAGGGCGGAAGGGGCGCTCGCCTAGATGCCTGCGCCCCCTGGCACCTCTTCACCACCCCCGCAAGGGAGATGAACCCCCCTCGCAGGCATACAAGCTGCCCATACGCTCACGGAGCTCAGCCGTCGTACCGCAGGCACCAGGAGACCCGTGAACCACCGCACCACCGCAGCCGCTCTGGCGTCCTGCGCCCTCGCCGTCGCCGTCCTCACCGCCTGCGGAGCGGGGGACACCGCCGCGGGCCGCAAGCAACCGGCGACGGGAGAGCGGACCTCCTCGGTGGGTGCCGCAAGTCCGTCAGCGGGGTCGGGGACGCCGCGGACACCGGCCGGAGGGCTCTCCCCCTCCGTCTCCGCGTCCGCCTCGGCCCCGCGGCAGGCGGGCGGCGGCACCGCGCCGCCGTCCCCGACGCGCCCGGCGGTGAAGAAGGGCAAGGCGGCCCTGCCGCCGCGCCCCGACCGTGACGGCGAGGGCGCCTATGTGCGGGCGCTGACCGCGATCGACCCGGACATCGTGCACGACAAGGAGGACGAGGCCGTCGAGCGGGGCCGCGACCAGTGCGCCACGATCCACGACCACCCCGGCGACCGGGAGGAGCAGATCGGCGCCGCGATGCGGCGCTTCGTCTCCCCCGGTCACCCGGACGGCTTCGGCCGCCTCAAGAGCACACGGATCGTCGAGGCCGTGCACACCAACCTCTGCCCCGACTACTGACGGACACGGAGCGGGTTCGTCTCCGTCAGCGCACGGCGGGCGGCACGTTCGCCGCGGTGACGTTCACCGCGGCCCAGGACCTGATCACCGTCTTGAACTCCACGCTGTCCCGGCCGTACAGGTCCCGGGCCGCCTTCATGGTCGCGAGGCGCGCGTCGTGGAAGTCGGTCGTGGAGACCATGTACCGGGTCAGGGCGCGGTAGTAGATCTTGGTCGCCTTGGCCCGGCCGATGCCCTTGACGGGAGCGCCGTCGTAGGTCGGCGAGTCGTAGGTGACCGCGCCGATCTTCTTCCGCCCGCTGCCCTCGGCGAGCAGGTAGTACGCGTGCGAGGAGACGCCGGAGCCGGCGTGGACCTCGGTGTAGTAGGTCTCGGGCGACCAGTAGTCGATCGCCTCCTCGAGGACGTCCTGGGACGGCTGGTCGAGGCGGCGCAGGAACTTCTGGTCCAGGCCCAGCTTCTCGCCGATGAGGTAGTTCGGCGGGTTCTTGGGGTTGTTGGCGCTGAACTCGACGTTGGAGCCGAAGATGTCCGCGAGGGACTCGTTCAGCGAGCCCGGCTCGCCGTACTGGTTGCCGTCGCCGTCGACGAAGGTCGGCTCCAGCCGGGCGGTCGCGTCGACGACGCCGTGGGTGAGTTCGTGGCCGGTGACGTCCAGGACGACGAGGGGCTTCTTGAACATGTCGCCGTCGCCGTCGCCGTACAGCATGCAGTCGCAGGCGGGGTCCCAGAACGCGTTGGCCACCTTGTTGCCGAAGTGGACCATGGCGCGGGCGCCCTTGCCGTTGTTCCTGACGCCCTTGCGGCCGAGGGTCTTCTTGTAGAAGTCCAGCGTCTGGACCACGCCGTACTGGGCGTCCACGGCGGCGCTGGCGCGGCTGGAGACGGCGCCGTTGCCCCACTTGTTGGTGGTGCTGGTGAACTTGGTGCCGCGGGCGAAGTTCTCCTGCTCCTTGTTCTTGGCGTCGCGGGTCTCGGTGCCCCAGTGGGTGGGGTCCTTCAGCAGGTAGCTGCGGGCCGCGGTGCGGGTGGTGGTGAGCGGCACCTTCCCGACGAACAGGGAGCTTCCGGTGCCCTTGGCGGTCTGGGGGTAGCGGGCGGCGGGAGCCGAGGAGGCCGCGGTGAGCCCGGCGGAGAGCGGGGCGGTGCCGGAGGCGGGGTCGAGGGTCTCGCCGCGCTCGCGCAGGGTGCGGACCAGGCTCGGCGAGAGGAACTCGTCGCTGTCGGGCGTGTTGCTGCGCACCGTGCCGGTGACGGCGTCCACGACGACCGTGCGGGAGCCGCCGGCCTCGGTGGTGTCGCTGTCGGTCACCTGGACCTGGTAGGCGAGCGCGGAGGCGCCGCCGCGGGCGTCCACGACGAGTTCGGCGCTCCCTGCGTCGCCCTGGGCGACGGCGGCGGCCTTGGCCTCGGCCTGGGCGGCGGTCAGCCGGGCCCGCACGCTGGCGGGCGCGACGGCGTGGTCGGCGGCGCGGGTCACGCCGGCGTAGGCGAGGTTCCCGGTGAGGTGCACGACGAGATCGCCGCCGAGGACGGGCAGGCCCTGGTGGGTCCGGACGAACCGGACATGGCGGCCGCCCTCGGGGTCGATCAGCACGTCCTGCGGCCGGAGTGCGTCGCCCTGGCCGACACCGGTGGCCGAGGCGTGGGCGAAGGCGGCGGCACGGGCCGCCCGGACGACGGCGGTGCCCTGGGTGTCGGCGGTGGTCGCGGCCCGCGTCTCCCCCGCGGACGGGCCCGCGAACGCCGTGCCCGCCAGGCCCGTTGCGGCCGTGGCGACGGCGACGGCGACCGTCAGCAGACGTATGGGTGCACTACGCAAAGGTGAGGGTTCCTTCGTTCGGACGGCCGGGGTCCCCAACCGCCGTGAGACATGGCGCCGTTGGGCGCCACGGGGCTGGTCGGGCCCCGGAGCTCCACCCTTACGGATGAGTCATGTCCATGTAAAGCGGAAATCAACGCTTCCAGGCGGCTTCGCGGGGATACTTGCCGAATCCGCGACGCACGGTGATCGACGAGCGACCAACGGTGCGCCGAGTGAAGAGATGTGACACGACTGCAGGAGGTTCCCCCGGGTGCATGTGACGGATCTCGCATCGACGACCCGCCGCGGACGGCTGCGCGGCCTCTCGACGGCGGTGTGCGCGGCCGCCGCGGTGCTGTCCCTGCTGCCGGCACCGGCCACGGCCGTGTCCCGGCCGGCGCCCGCCGCCCCCGCGCTGCCGCGTCCCGACCTGGCCGGTCTGCGCGGTGTGCTGCGCACGGCGGTGGGCCAGGGGGCGCCCGGCGCGATGGCGCGGCTCGACGACCACGGCACGGTCCACCAGGTCGCCGCGGGCGTCGCCGACCGGCGGACGGGCCGGGCACTGAGCACCGCGGACCGCTTCCGCATCGGCAGCGTCACCAAGACGTTCTCCGCGGTCGTCCTGCTCCAACTCGTCGACGAGGGGCGGCTGGTGCTCGACGCGCCGGTCAACCGCTATCTGCCGGGGCTGCTGCCGGACGACCGGATCACGGTCCGCCACGTCCTGAGCCACCGCAGCGGCCTCTACGACTACAGCGACGACCTGTTCGCCCGGTCCGTCCCCGGCTTCGAGGCGGTCCGCACCAAGGTGTTCACGTACCGAAAGCTCATCGACCTGTCGCTGCGCCACGCGCGCACGACCGCGCCCGGGGGACCCTACTCCTACTCCAACACCAACTTCGTCGTCGCGGGACTGCTGATCGAGAAGCTGACCGGACAACCGGTGGCGGCCGCCTACCGCAGGCGCATCATCGAGCCGCTCCGGCTGACCGACACCTTCTACGTCCACCCGGACACGGCAATCCCCGGCCGGTACGCGCGCGGCTACCTCACCCCGGACACACCGGGCGGGGCCCTGGTCGACGCGACCCGCCAGACCGTGTCCTGGGCGCAGAGCGCGGGCGCCCTGATCTCCAGCGCCGGGGACCTCGACACGTTCCTGTCGGCGCTGCTGCGCGGCCGGCTCATGTCGGCCGGGGCGCTGCACGAGATGCGCCGCTGGATCCCGGCGGGCGGCACCCAGTCCTACGGCCTCGGCCTGCGGCGGCGCCGGCTGTCGTGCGGGACCTTCGTGTACGGGCACACGGGCGCCGTACAGGGTTACTACACGTACGCCTTCACCTCGGGCGACGGCCGCCGCACCCTCGCGGCCCTCGCCAACGCGTCCAACAGTTCCACGGTCCATACGGCGATGCTGCGCACCCTCGACGCGGCGTTCTGCGGCGGTACCACGACCCGCCACCGGACGACCACCGCCCAGGAGACGGCGGAGGACACGAACGGGGGCGGGACGGGAAGCGGCCGCTGACAGGACACCCGACGTCGGCACCGGCATCCCGGGCCCACCCCGGCCGGGGCCCGGTCAGCCCGGGTCGAGGCCCTGCCCGGCCCACGTCCGCCCGGGTCAAGCCCCTGCGCGGTTCACCCGCGGCCCGGTACAGACCCGGCCCCTTTCCGGTGCCCCGGAGGGACGGGCTCGGGCGGGCGTGAGGCCGTCCGGTGTGGTGTCGGTCGGTGTCCGTAGGCGCGGGTCGGGGGGCGCGGGAACCCGGGAGGGCGGGTCGCCGTTGTGCTGGCAGTACCCCGGCGCGGTGAGGACGACTACACCAGGACGGCAGGATGAGCGAGTTGGTGCCCGGCGGCAATCTGCCCCTCCCGGGCGGCGCGCTGGCCGTCCGGGTACCCGGCCCCTTCGACGTGTGCGCGCTGGTGACGGACGACGGCGGCAAGGTCGGCGGGGACGCCGACTTCGTGTTCTACAACCAGCCGACGGCACCCGGCGCGGTGCTCCGGGGCGACACGCTCACCCTGGACCCGGGTCGGCTGCGGGCCGGTGCCACCCGGGTCACGGTGGTGATCAGCGCCGCCGACCCGGGCACCCCGCTCGCCCGGCTGCCCGCTGCCACGCTCCAGGTCACCGACCCACAGGGCCGGGTCATCGCCCGGTTCGTCCCGCCCGCCCCGCGCCAGGAGACGGTGCTGCTGCTCGCGGAGGTCTACCGGCGAGGGCCGTCCTGGAAGCTCAGGGCGCTCGGTCAGGGCTACGCCGACGGCCTGGCGGGACTGGCGCGGGACTTCGGGGTGGACGTCCTCGACGGCACCCCGACGTCCCCCGGCGGCCCCACGGCGCCCGCCCCGCCCACCGACCCCGACGGCTTCCTGGCCCTCGTCAACCCGGCCCGGGCCGCCGCCGGTTCGCCGCCCGTCGCGCTCGACGCCCGGCTGGCCACGGCGGCCCGGGCGCACGCCGCCGACATGGCCGCGGCCGGGCGGCTCGGGAGCGAGGGGCGGGACGGCGTCTCGCTGCACCAACGGGTCACGGCCGCCGGATACCCGTACCTCGCCGTGGGCGAGCACCTGGTCTCCGGGCCGCGCACCCCCGCCGAGTTCGTCGACTACTGCCTGCGCACCGACCGGGCGAGCCGCACCCTGCGGGACCGGGCGTTCACCCATGTCGCCCTGGCGCAGGCGACGGACGCCCGCGGCGGGCTCACGTACTGGACCGCGCTGTGGGCGAGCCCGCTCACCACGGACGGTCTGGCCCGTACGACCGCCGAGGTCGTGGAGCTCACCAACCGCGAGCGGACCCGGTCGGGGCTGCGGCCCCTCGCCGTCGACCCGCTCCTCACCAGGGCCGCGCAGGCGCACTGCGCGGACATGGTGGCGCGCGCCTTCTACTCCCACACCTCCCCCGACGGCACCCAGCCCTGGGACCGGGCGGCCGCCGCCGGGTCCACCCGGCGGACGATCGGCGAGAACATCGCCTGCGGGCAGCGCTCGGCCGCCGAGGTGGTGGAGGGCTGGATGAACAGCCCCGGCCACCGCGCCAACATCCTCAAGGCCGCCTTCACCCACATCGGCGTCGGATACACCGGCGGCGGCCCGTCGGGCACGTACTGGACCCAGCTCTTCGGCGCCTGACACCCTCGTCCGCCGTCACAGCGGACGGCAAAGGAGAAATCCCCCGTGCCGGTATCCGGTCGAAATGCGAAGCGACCGAGCGAGAGCGCTTTCCCAAGAGCGGCGATCCACTCGCCCGGATCTTGTTTACCCCTGGTTACGCGCCCGGACGGCCCCTGGTAATTTCTTTTCCTCGCACATACGACCGACACCCTTGAAGGAAAGACAGGAATCACACCGGACTCGCGCTCCATTTGAACGCACCCCCACACGTCCCCCGTACTTCCGGGAAAGGGAGAAATCCGGGGGTTCAGCGAAGGATGACCATGGTCAAGGCGCATGTCTCCACGCACGAGTTGGTCGCCGGGAGATACCGGCTCCTCGACGTCGTCCACCGCGAGACCAACCGGGTCAGCTGGTACGGCGAGGACGTGCAGGGAGCGCGGCCGTGCCTGGTCACCCGGATAGGTCTGCCCTCCGACCTGGGTGAGGAGGAGGCGAGCCAGGCCGCCGGCCGGGTGACGCGGATGTCGGAGACGATGGCCCAGGTGTGCCCCGGCCGGATCGCCACGGTCGTCGACGCGACCGTCGAGGGGGGTTCCCTGTGGACGGTCACGGAGTGGATCGACGGTCTGCCGCTCGGTCAGCTCATGGACCAGAAGGGCCCCTTCGGCCCGGGCCGGGCGGCCACGATCGGGCTCCAGTTGCTCGACGTCCTGGAGGCCGCGCACGGCGAGGGCATCACGCACGGCGAACTGAGCCCGGGTCAGGTGTTCATCAGGGCCCGCGGCCCGCTCGTGGTCACCGGCTTCGGACTGGCGGGCGCGACGCTCGTCCCGAGGCTGGCGGCACCGTCGTACGCCTCCCCGGAACAGGCCCGTGACGACCGGATCGGCCCGGCGGCGGACCTGTGGGCCCTGGGCGCGATCCTCTACACACTGCTCGAGGGGCGCCCGCCGTACCGGGACCGGGACCGGCCCGAGAGCACGCTGCGGGGCGTGGACCGGCTGCCGCTGCGCACCCCGCTGCGCGCGGGCCCGCTCTCCGCGACCGTGCAGGGCCTGCTGCGCAAGGACTCCCGGGAACGGCTGACGCGTACGACGGTCCGTCAGGCGCTCACCCGGGTGCTGGACGAGGACCCGCACACCGTCCTGCCCGCGCCCCGGCTGCGGCGGGCGTACACCTCGGCCCGGCACATCGGACCGCAGTGGAGCGGCCGGGCCATGGCCGCCGGGACGGCGCTGGCCGTCGTCACGGTCGCCGTCGCCGCGCTCGCCGTGACCCACCAGCTGCCCGGCAGCGAGGACACCTCGGCCGGTGGCCCGCAGGTGCAGCCCTCGGTGTCCACCGTGCCTTCCGGGGAGGACGGCCAGGCGGGCGACAGAGCCACGGCGGCGCCCGGCGCGACCGCCACGGGCGGCTCCGCCACGCCCTCACCGTCCGGTACCCCTTCGGGCACCCCGTCCCCCCCGTCGGCGTCGATCGACGCCCTGCCGGACGGCTACCGCGTCTACCACGCCCCCGAGGGTTTCTCGGTGGCGCTGCCGCGGGGCTGGAAGCGCCTGGAGACCCGGCGGCAGGGCGATCTGGCGTACCGGGTCACCTTCGGCGCGGACGGTGATCCGCGCACTCTCGCGGTGACCTACAGCACGGCGGTCGGCGCGGACCCGGTGGCGGTCTGGCGGGACGACGTGGAGCCGGGGCTGCGCGAGGACGCGGGCTTCCGCCGGCTCGGGGCGATCGAGGCGACGACGTACCAGGGGTACGAGGCCGCCGACATGGAGTGGCTGTCGGAGGTCGACGGCACACAGGTGCGCACGTTCGGGCGGGGTTTCCTGCTGGGCGGGCACCGGGGCTTCTCCCTGCGCTGGACCACGCCCGCCTCCGACTGGGACAAGACCGCCAACCGGCAGGCCCTGGCCACGTTCCTCAAGACGTTCCGACCGGGGTCGTCCGGCTGAACGGGTGCGGTCACCGTGGCGGGGAGCGAACCTGCCGGGGGTGACGGCCGGGGGGACCGGCCGAGGGTTCGGTGCGTCCGGACTCCTCCGCCCGGTGGCAAACCGTCGCCAACGGGTGCATATAGGCTGCGGTTCTGCATGTGTGCCCGTCCGTCCCGCAGCCTCCGAGGAGACCATCCGTGACCCTGGCGATCGACCTGCCCGAGACGTCCGCCGAGGACGGCCCCGCGCCGCTGTCCGACCTCGTCGCGCGGGACGCGCGGGAGTTCGGAGTCTACGCGCGCACCGGAGGCTGGGCGTTCGCCCTGATGGTGGCGCGCAGTGTGCGGCCGGGCGGGCAGGGCGCGGACGAGACGCCGAAGGTGTCGGCGAGGGAGTTCGCGGAGCTGGCGGGCTGCTCCGCGGAGCGGGTGATGCGCTACTACAAGGCGTGGGACCGTGCCGCGGACGACGGGCTCGTCCCGCACTTCGAGGAGCTGGCGCCGGGCCAGGAGGCGGAACTGCCGGACGCCGACGTCTGGTTCACCTACTACGTCTCCCGCAACAGCGCCACCTCCGAGCGCGGCGCCGCGATCAGCGAGGCCGCCGAGGCGGAGGGCATCCGGCCCACCAAGGCGCTGGAGGTCGCGGAGAACCCTACGGCCCTGCGCGCCGCGATCCTCGCCGACCCGTCCACGGCCCGCGCGGCCCGCACCGCGCTCCTGGACCGGATCAAGGAGGACCCGGAGCTCCAGTCCGCGCTGGCCCGGGACGTCGTGCGCACCGACGACCTGAAGAAGGCCGTGGCGAGCGAGAGCCGCTCCGCCGACCGCATCGGCTACGTCCGCCAGATCGCCGAGTCCGGCCAGGTGAGGACTCCGGCGGGGCAGACGATCGACGCGCCGGTGGAACTGCGCCGGGAGGCCGAGCGGCATCTGTCGCTGATCGACGAGCTGGACGAGGGCGAGGACGCCGGAGAGTGGGCGTCCGAGGCGTACGACACGATGAAGAACCTCGTCGTGGAGACCGTGGAGGCCGACCCCGAGCTGCGGGTCCAGGAGCGGCGCACCAAGTTCTACAGCAGCCTGCAGCGGGCGACGAAGGTGTTCGAGGAGCTGACCTTCGACGACGCCCAGGAGTTCTACGAGGACGACATGGTGCAGCAGCTGGAGGAGCTCCAGCAGGCGATCGGCTCCTGCATCGCGTCGCTGCGCGGGGCGCGCCGGCCCGCCGCGCCGGCCGAGCAGCCGTAAGCGCCGTGGCCGGTGCCGATGCCGCTTGGCGGTGCCGTCCCGGCCGTACGGGGTCTCATTTCGACGTGTGGCGGTAGCGGGTCCACAGCGGCAGCCCGAACCAGCAGATCAGGTACCAGGCGACCACGGCGACGACCAGCCAGACGACGTGGTCGCCGTGGGTCGCGACGCGCAGGATCAGCAGCAGCGCGCAGGTCATGGTGGCGAAGAGCAGCAGCAGACCGACGAACGTCAGCCGGGAGGCCCAGGCCACGGCCTGCGGTTTGATACGGCGGCCCGCGACCAGCCGGTGCAGGGAGACTGGTCCGACCAGCGCGCCGGTGGCGGAGGCGCCGAGGATGACGGTGGTGATGTAGATCGCCTGGTCGGTGTCGTTCAGCGTGGTGTATTTCGGGGTGAACGCCACGGTGAGCAGGAACCCGAACAGGATCTGGACGCCCGTCTGGGCGACGCGCACCTCCTGGATGAGGTCGCTCCACATCCGGTCGGCCCGCTCGTCCTCGGTCTCGTCACGGCCGGACCGCCGCTCTGCCAAGTCCATGCGGCCCGGGTATCCGGGCCGCCGATTCCCAAACAGACATGCGGACGCCGGGCGCCGCTACCAGCGGGGCTCGACCTGTGCCTTGATCCGTCGGTCGTACAGGTCCCGGATCGCCGTCAGGGTCTCCTCGGACAGCTCGGGCAGCCGGGCGGCCTCCGCGTTGGCGCGGGCCTGCTCGGGCGAGCGGGCGCCGGGAATCACCGTGGTCACGCCGGGCTGCTGGACGATCCAGCGCAGGGCGAGCTGGGCCGGGGTGTATCCCTCGGGCGCGAGGGCGGCGAAGCGGGCGGCGGCCTCGACGCCGGTGGCGTAGTCGACACCGGAGAAGGTCTCGCCCTGGTCGAAGGCCTCACCGTGGCGGTTGTAGGTGCGGTGGTCGTTCTCGGGGAAGACCGTGTCCTCGGTGTACTTGCCGGAGAGCAGACCGGAGGCGAGCGGGACGCGCGCGATGATGCCGACTCCGGCCTCCCGGGCCGCGGGCAGCACCTCGTACAGGGGCTTCATGCGGAACGGGTTCAGGATGATCTGGACGCTGGCCACGCCGGGGCGGGCGATGGCGGTGAGTGCCTCGGCGGCGGTCTCCACGCTGACGCCGTAGTGGGCGATGCGCTCCTCCTCGACGAGGGTGTCGAGGGCATCGAAGACCTCGTCGCTGGAGTAGACGGGGGTCGGCGGGCAGTGCAGCTGGACCAGGTCGAGGCGGTCGACGCCGAGGTTGCGGCGGGAGCGGTCGTTCCAGGCGCGGAAGTTGTCCAGGACGTAGTTCTCGGGGATCTGCTCGAGCCGGCGGCCCATCTTGGTGGCGACCAGCACATGCAGGTCGGGGCGGCTGCTGAGGAAGGTGGCGATGGTCTGCTCGCTGCGGCCGTCCCCGTAGACGTCGGCGGTGTCGAAGAAGGTCACCCCCGACTCCGCCGCCGTCTCCAGCACCGTGAGGGCTTCCTTGTCGTCGACGTCTCCCCAGTCGGCGCCCAGTTGCCAGGTGCCGAGACCGACGACGGACGCATGCTGACCTGACCTGCCGAATTCGCGCTCTTCCATGGTGTCACCCTACGGGGTCAGCTGGGCCTGGACCGTCGGACCGTAGCGCTCGACGATCTCTTCCACCGGCATGGCGCGCAGCGCCTCTCCCCGGGCGATGCCGAACATCACGCCGAGGCCGAGGAGAGTGGCGAGGGCGAGTTCGGCGCGCTGCCGGGCATCGGGGCCGCCGAGGCGGGCGGCGAGGCGTTCGGTGACCTGGGCGCGGAAGTTGGCGCGCAGGACGTCTCCGTGGTCGCCGTGCAGCGGCGCGAACGCGATGCGCAGGACGGGGTCGGCGCCGCGTTCGCGCTGGCCGACCACGACGTGCCGCACCATGTGCGGCCCCAGCTCCTCCACGGGGGCGTCGAGGAGGCCGGCGGCGTCCTCCTCGAAGGACATCACGCGGGCGAAGAGGGCGTCCTTGCTGCCGAAGTACTTCAGGACCAGCGGCGGGCTCACCCCGGCCCGTTCCGCCACGGCCTTGAGGGTGAGGTCGGCGTGGGCGTGGCGGGCGAGGAGGTGCCGGGCGGCCCGCAGGATGGCCGCCTTGGTCGCCTCGGCGTCACGGCGGGCGGGGACGGAGGCGGGCGTGGCGTCCGCGGTGGCAGGGGTACCGGGTGTGGTGTTCACGGCACTCATGCTCCCCCCGTTCCCCCGTCACCGGTGGCGGAGCCCCGGCCCCGAACCGGCCCGGTGGCCTCCCACCGGCGGCCGGGCTCGGCCCTGGCCACGGGATCGGCCTCGCGTGCAGGTTCGGACGTGGACTCCGGCGCTGAGGCGGGCGCGGGCGCCGTGGCGGACGGGGGCACGGACACCGGAACGGAGGCAGCCGTGGACGAGGAGGCGGAAGCGGGCACGGGCGCCGGCCTGGAGGCAGACGCGGGCACGGGCGCGGGCGCCGTCTCGGGCAGCACCACCGCGGCAGATGTCGGCACGGATGCGGACGCCGACGCGGAAGCGGGCGCGGGCGCGGGCGCTGTCACGGACGGGTGCGACACCCGCACGGAGGCAGCCGTGGACGAGGAGGCGGACACCGACTCGCAGGCGGAAGCGGGCACGGACGCCGTCTCGGGCAGCGGCACCGCGGCAGACGCCGACGTGATCCCCGCCTCAGGGTCCGGTTCGGGTTCGGTGTCTCCCGGGATGGTCAGGGCCACGGCGCAGGCCGCAAGGGCGATCGCGCCCGCCATCGCGAAGGCCAGCAGGTAGCCGTGCAGGGTGGGCACCGGGGCGCCCCCGACGAGGCTGGTGTGGTGGACGAGCACGGCGGCGACGGCGGCGCTGGAGACGGCCTGCCCGATGGTGCGCATGAGGACGTTGACGCCGTTCGCCGAGGCGGTCTGCCCGGCCGGCACGGCGCGCAGGATCAGCGCGGGCAGCGCGGAGTAGGCGAGCGTGGTGCCGGTGGCCACGACCGCCGCCCCCATCATGATCATCCACAGGTCGCGGCTGTCGGCGATACGCACGGCGTATCCGGCGGCGATGACGGCGGCGCCCAGCGCGAGCGTGACGCGCGGGCCCCTGGCGGCGGAGATCCGTGCGGAGAGGGGGGAGAACAGCAGCATGGTCACGCCGCCGGGCAGCAGGCACAGTCCGGTCTGGACGATGGAGAGCCCGAGCCCGTAGCCGCTGGCCCTGGGCGCCTGGACCAGCTGGGCGGTCACGAGGGAGTTGGCGTAGAAGGCGAAGCCGGTGAGCAGCGCCGCGACATGGGAGAGCCCCACCCGGGGCCGGGACACCAGCCGAAGGTCCACCAGCGGCCGTTCGGCCCGCAGCTGGCGCCACCACCACAGGGCGAGCACCACGGCCGAAGCGAGGAAGAGGCCCACGATCCTGGGACCGCCCCAGCCCCACTGGCCGCCCTGGGACACCGCGAGGAGCAGACAGACCAGCCCGGCGGCCAGCCCCAGCGCGCCCGGCACGTCGAACCGGCCGGGCTCGCGCACGGGCGACTCCGGCACCGCCCACCGGATCAGCACCACGCCCGTGGTGCCGAGGGCGGCGGTGACCCAGAACATGGTGTGCCAGTCGGCGTACTGGACGACCATGGCCGCCGCCGGCAGACCGAGCGCGGCGCCGATGCCGACGGTGGAACTCATCAGCGCGATCGCGGAGCCCCGGCGCTCCGCGGGGAGTTCGTCGCGCAGGATGCTGATGGACAGCGGTACGACGGAGGAGGCGGCGCCCTGGAGGGCGCGGGCCGCGATGAGGACGCCGATCTGGGAGGTCAGCGCGCAGATCACCGAGCCCGCGGCCATCAGGGTGAAGGAGAGCAGCAGGACGCGCCGCTTGCCGTACATGTCGCCGGCGCGACCGAGGACCGGGGTCAGGACGGCGCCGGAGAGCAGCGAGGCGGTCACCATCCAGGAGACCGCGGCGGGTGAGGCGCCGGTCAGCCGGGGCAGGTCGGGCAGGAGCGGGACCACGACGGTCTGCATGACCGCCATCAGGATCCCGCAGTACGCCAGGACCGGAATCGTGAACCGAGCCCGCGGGCCGGTGTCGTCGTCCCTGGTCGGGGTGGGTATCGGGACGGGCGACGCCATGGACACTCCAGCGGCCGACAGGGTGGCGAAGAATGGGTGAATGTGAATTCACCGTAGCAGTGAATTCGCATTCACCCAAGGGGGTGGCGCCTTGCCGGGGGCCGGTGGGCTACTTGCGGCCCGCCAGGGCCCTGGTGTGGGCGCTGCGGGCGATCCTGGGGCCGAGCCAGCGCTTGAGGCGGCGCAGGGAGTCGAGGTGTCCGGCGGCACGGTCGAGGCGGTAGTAGAGCTGGGGCGGGACGTACGGCAGCAGGGGCGAGTGGCGCTGGCCGAGCAGGGCGAACATCTGCTCCGGCGGGAGGTCGATGTACCGGGTGAGGTTCTCGTACCACTGGGCGCTGAGGCGGGCGGCGCTCTGCTGGGGCAGCAGGGCGGTGCGGCGTCCGTGTTCGTAGCGGGCGAGGGCCCGCGGGAGACCGTCGCTCCCCGCGAGCGCGTCGGCGAGGGCGAGGGAGTCCTCCAGGGCGAGGGTGGTGCCGGCGCCGATGGAGTAGTGGGTGGTGTGGGCGGCGTCGCCGAGGAGGACCAGGTTGTCGCGGTACCAGGTGCGGTTGGTGAGCGTGCGGAAGGTCAGCCACGAGGAGCTGCCGTCGGCGCCGGCCCGGCCGATCAGGGGGTGGCCGTCGAGGATGTGCGCGAAGAGCTTCTCCAGCTGGACCAGGCCGTCGGTCTCGCTCGCCCGGTCCAGGCCGAGCCCGGCACAGGTCTCGGGGGCGCACTCGATGACACAGGTGCTCTGCGCGGTGCTGAAGGGGTAGCCGTAGCACCAGATCCAGCCGTGCTCGGTCTCCACGAAGGCGAAGGTGAAGGAGTCGAAGACCTTGCTGGTGCCGAGCCAGACGTAGGAGTTGCGGCCGGGGGCGAGTTCGGCGCCGAAGTGGTCGGCATGCCGGGTGCGCAGCGCGCTGTGGACGCCGTCACCGGCCACCACGAGGTCCGCGTCGGGCAGGTCGTCGGCCGTGACCGCGCACTCGAACTCCAGCCGTACGCCGAGTGCGCGGGCGCGGGCGGCGAGGATCTCCAGGAGTTTGTGGCGGCCGATGCCGTGGCCCTCGTCGCCGGGCTGACGGGTGGACAGGTCCCGGACGTGGGCGACGCCCTGGTTCCAGACGACGGAGTGCTCCTCGATCGCGCGGGCCGACTCGGGGTCGCGGGCGCGGAGCTTGTCGAGGAGCCCCTGCCAGTAGGTGACGCCCCAGCCGTACGTCGAGCCCTCGGGGTTGCGCTCGAGGACGGTGACGTCGTGGGACGGGTCCTGCAGTTTGAGCAGGACGGAGAGATACAGGCCGGCGGGCCCGCCGCCGACACAGGCGACCTTCACGCATACCCCTAGGAATGACCGGATGTGATGAGTTGACGACGCAGGGTAGCAGTGCGGAAGTCGCCCACTGTGGCACCTCGACTCCCGGTTTCCGCCACTTTCCCCACGTGAGCCACGCCACGGCCGACATCCGGGCGCGCGAAAGATCACCGGAAGGTGCAGCTCCACGGAAAGGAATTGCCCGTTCCGTGCCCGCCCGGACGTCCGTGACGCCAAGATCATCTTGGTTCAACATTGCACGACATGGGTGCGATTGTCCGGATCGCAGCCAACCGGTCGCGCGGGATTTCACCCGCTCCCGAAGGTCTCGATAGGCATGCCGGGTCGACAACCGAACGCACCCCAGGAGATTCCGCATGCCCGACCTCAGCCGCCGCCGCGCACTCACCGCCGCGGCCGCCCTCGCCGGTGCCACGGCGCTCGCCGTCCCCGCGGCCAGGGCCAGCGCACCCGCGCACGACCACGACTCCCCCGCCGCCTTCGACGAGGTCTACAAGGGCCGCCGGATACAGGGCCGGCCGACCTCCGAAGGCGGTCATCACCACCACGGCGGCGGCTACTCGGTGTCCGTGGACGGCGTCGAACTGCACGTCATGCGCAACGCCGACGGCACCTGGATCAGTGTCGTCAGCCACTACGACCCGGTGTCCACCCCGCGGGCCGCCGCCCGCGCCGCGGTCGACGAACTGCGGGGCGCCCGGCTGCTGCCCTTCCCCGCGCCCGCCAACTGACCTCTCCGCAAGCCCCTTTGGAGCACCCGCAGATGACCGTCCGCAAGAATCAGGCGTCCCTGACCACCGACGAGAAGCGGCGTTTCGTCGCCGCCGTCCTCGAACTCAAGCGCAGCGGCCGCTACGACGACTTCGTCACCACGCACAACGCGTTCATCGTCGGCGACACCGACGACGGCGAGCGCACGGGCCACCGTTCGCCGTCCTTCCTGCCGTGGCACCGCCGCTTCCTGCTGGAGTTCGAGCGGGCGCTGCAGTCGGTGGACGCGTCGGTGGCGTTGCCGTACTGGGACTGGTCCACCGACCGCTCACCGCGCTCCTCGCTGTGGGCGCCGGACTTCCTCGGCGGCACGGGGCGCAGCCGGGACGGGCAGGTGATGGACGGGCCGTTCGCCGCGTCGGCCGGCAAGTGGCCGGTCAACGTCCGTGTGGACAACCGTACCTACCTGCGCCGGTCGCTCGGCGCGAGCGTGCGCGAGCTGCCGACGCGGGCCGAGGTCGACTCGGTGCTGGCGATGGCGACGTACGACATGGCGCCCTGGAACAGCGCCTCCGACGGCTTCCGCAACCATCTGGAGGGATGGCGCGGGGTCAATCTGCACAACCGGGTCCACGTCTGGGTCGGCGGGCAGATGGCGACCGGTGTCTCCCCGAACGACCCGGTGTTCTGGCTGCACCACGCCTACATCGACAAGCTGTGGGCCGAGTGGCAGCGCCGGCACCCGGGGTCGGCGTACGCACCGGGCGGCGGAACGCCGAACGTCGTGGATCTGAACGAGACCATGAAGCCGTGGAACGACATGACCCCGGCGGCCCTGCTCGACCACACCCCGCACTACACGTTCGACGTCTGATCAGGCCTCGGCCGTACGGCACTCGGGGTGGCCCCAGCCCTGGGCGTTCTTGGCGATCTGCTCGCCCGCCGCGTACCCCCGGCCGCACACGCAGCGGCCGGGGAACCTGGCCTTGATCGTGCGCGCGGACGCGCCGCCGCGGGAGGCCGAACCGCCGCCGCGGCGGGGCGGCTTGGCACCGCCGGAACGGGCCTGCTTCGGGGTGTCCGGGGACGGCGGCGGCTCCGGGGAGCCCTGCTCGCTGCCGGCCGCCTGCTGGACGCTCGCCGCCTGGCTGGCGGCGCGGTCGGCGAAGTCGTTGAGCGGGTCGCCGTCGACCTGGTGGGCGGGCACGTAACGGAACTCCACCGAGCGCCCGTCGAGCAGTTCGTCGATCCGCACGACTAGTTCCTGGTTGGCGACCGGCTTGCCCGCCGAGGTCTTCCAGCCGTTGCGCTTCCAGCCGGGGAGCCAGGTGGTGACGGCCTTCATGGCGTACTGCGAGTCCATCCGGACCTCCAGCGGCACACCCGGGTCGGTGGAGGTCAGCAGGCGTTCCAGCGCGGTGAGTTCGGCGACGTTGTTGGTGGCCCTGCCGAGCGGGCCCGCCTCCCAGCGGGCCGGGCTCTCCGTGTCGTCGGCGACCACCCATGCCCAGCCGGCCGGCCCCGGGTTCCCCTTCGAAGCCCCGTCGCACGCGGCCACCACACGTTCACGCATGCGCACGATCATGCCATGGCCGCGCGGCGGGGCCGGTCAGGCCGGCCTGGTCTGCGGCAGCTCGCCCTCGGTGGTGGTGACGTCGATCACCGAGAAGTTCGCGCCCTGCGGGTCGCTGAGGGCGGCGAAGCGCCCGAAGGGGCTGGTCATCGGGCCGAAGCGCAGGACGCCGCCGAGCTTGGTCGCCTTCGCCACCGCCTCGTCGCAGTCGTCGACGATGAAGTACACGTTGACGTAGGACGGCACCTCGGGCGGGAAGTCGTCCGTCATCCGCATCCGGCCGAGGACCGTGGTGTCGCCGACGTCGAACATGCGGAAGTCGACGTTGTCGTCCTCGATCTGCCGGGCGGTGTACGGGAAGACCGAGGAGAAGAAGGTGTCGGCGCGGTCGGGCTCCCGGGTGAAGACCTCGGCCCAGCCGTAGGCGCCGGGGACGGCCTCGGCCTCGAAGCCCTCGTGGGTCCCGGCCTGCCAGACACCGAACACCGCGCCGCTGGGCTCGCGCGCCAGGCACATCGTGCCGAAGTCACCGACCTGCATCGGTTCCATCAGCACCTCGCCGTGGTGCGCGCGGATCTTGGCCGCCGTGGCCGCCGCGTCCGGGGAGGCGAAGTACAGACACCACTGCGACTGGCCCTCCTGGCCGGGCATCGGCGGGACGACGGCGGCGACCGCCTTGCCGTCGACGTAGGCCTGGGTGTAGTTGCCGTACTCCGACGACGACTCGCCGAAGGTCCAGCCGAGGACCTCGCCGTAGAAGGTCTTGGCGCCCTCGACGTCGGTGAACATCGCGTCGGCCCAGCACGGGGTTCCCTCTGGTTGTACGGCCATGTCGGCGGCCCTTCCGAAAGAGACGACTGTGTCCGGATCCTCACGCTAGTCACCCGCTCGTGGCTGCGCGCGCCGAACGCGCCCGTCCGTCCCACACTGGGAGGGTGGGTCCGGCTGCAGGACGGGGCGGGTCATGACGGACGGGACGATGCGCGCGTGGTCGGTGGCCGAGCCCGGGCCGGTGACCGGGGAGCCGCTGCGCCTGATGCGCCGGCCGGTGCCGGTGCCCGGCGCCGACGAGCTGCTGGTGAGGGTGCGCGCCTGCGGGGTGTGCCGGACCGATCTGCACGTCACCGAGGGTGATCTTCCGGTACGCCGGCCGGGGGTGACGCCCGGGCACGAGGTGGTCGGCGTGGTGGCGGGGAGGGGCGAGGCGGTACGGGGGTTCGCGCCGGGCGACCGGGTGGGGGTGGCCTGGCTGCGGCGGACCTGCGGGGTGTGCGCGTACTGCGCCCGGGGCGCCGAGAACCTGTGCCCGGCGTCGTCGTACACCGGCTGGGACGCCGACGGCGGCTACGCCGAGTACACGACGGTGCCGGCCGCCTTCGCCCATCCGCTGCCGGAGGGGGTGGACGAGGTGGCGCTCGCGCCGCTGCTGTGCGCGGGCATCATCGGCTACCGGGCGCTGCGGCGGACCGCGCTGCCGCCGGGCGGGCGGCTCGGACTGTACGGCTTCGGGGGGAGCGCCCACCTGTGCGCGCAGGTGGCGCTGGCCCAGGGCGCCCGGGTGCATGTCCTGACCCGGGGAGCAGCGGCACGTCGGCTGGCGCTGGAGCTGGGGGCGGCCTCGGCGCGGGACGCCCACGAGGCGCCTCCGGAGCCGCTGGACGCGGCGATCCTCTTCGCGCCGGTCGGCGAGCTGGTCCCGGTGGCGCTGCGGGCGCTGGACCGGGGCGGGGTGCTGGCCGTCGCCGGGATCCATCTCAGTGACGTACCGCCGCTGCGCTACGAGCGCGAGCTGTTCTACGAGAAGGAGCTACGCAGCGTCACCTCCAACACCCGTACCGACGCACGGGAGTTCCTGACCCTGGCGGCGCGGCTCGGCGTCCGGGCGACGACCCATGCGTATCCCCTGTCACGGGCCCCGCAGGCCCTGCGGGACCTCGCCGCAGGTCAGTTCGACGGCGCAGCCGTTCTGGTGAACGATCTTTCCCAACCCTCCTGATCGCGGCGCGTGGGAGTGCCCGGGCCTTCTCCTGAGGCACTTGGGGAGCTTTCTCCCCCATCCGCCCCGCTGCGCACCCATGCCACCCGTATCCGCCCCTTTCGCGCCGTACCCCTCGCTCACCGAGGGTGTTTGGCTGGTGCCTGCGGATCTTCGAAACCGCGCTTCGCGAACCGTCCGCCCAGCTCCGCGCACCAGCTTTCTGGAGAGAATGTGTCCACACCGGACAGTGCCACCGCTTCCGCTCTCGACGAACCCCCCTGCGAGCCGTCGGCCGACGGCTCGCTCACCAGCCTCAGCACCCGGGCGGCCCGCCAGCTCGCCACCACCCACAAGTCCGAACCGCAGATGCAGGCGATCAGCTCGCGCTGGCTGCTGCGCATGCTGCCGTGGGTGGACGTGAAGGGCGGCACCTACCGGGTCAACCGGCGTCTGCAACTGTCCGTGGGCCGGGGCCGGGTGCAGTTCGAGCACAACGGCGGCGACGACGTCCGGGTCCTGCCGGACACGCTGACCGAGCTGCGCGTCCTGCGCGGCTACTCCGACAACGGCACCCTGGCGGAGCTGGCGTCCCGCTTCCGGACCCGTGAGGTGCGGCCCGGGCAGGTGATCTTCGAGGCGGGTCAGCCGGTCACGGAGACCTATCTCGTCGTCCACGGCCGGTTCACCCGCTACACGGCAGGCAAGTACGGCGGGGAGGAGATCGTCGGGGTGGTCTCGGGCGGCGACCAGCTCGGCGAGGAGGCCATCGGACAGGACGACCCGCTGTGGCTGTCCTCGGTGCGTGCGGAGACCTCGGGCGTGCTGCTGGTGCTGCCGGGGGACGTGCTGCGGGAGTTCCTCTCCCGGGTCCCCTCGCTCGCGGCGCATCTCCGGGCGTACGCCGAGCGGCAGCGGCGGCCGATGAACCGCAAGGGCGAGGCGGAGCAGCCGCTCCAGGCCGGCCACACCGGCGAGCCGACGATCGGTGCGGGCTACGTCGACTACGAACTCTCGCCGCGCGAGTACGAGTTGTCGCTGACGCAGACCGTGCTGAAGGTGCACACCCGGGTCGCCGATCTCTACAACAACCCGATGGACCAGACGCAGCAGCAGTTGCGGCTCACGGTCGAGGAGATCCGGGAGCGCCAGGAGTGGGAGCTGGTGAACAACCGGGAGTTCGGGCTGCTGCACAACGTCGACTACGGTCAGCGGGTCAGCGCCTTCACCGGGCCGCCGACCCCGGACGACATGGACGAGCTGCTGTCGATGCGGCGCAAGACCAAGCTGTTCCTCGCTCATCCCAAGGCGATCGCGGCGTTCTTCCGCCAGTGCAACCGGCGCGGTCTGGTGCCGGGCACGGCGACCGTGGAGGGGCATGAGATCCCGGCGTGGCGCGGGGTGCCGATCTTCCCGTGCAACAAGATCCCCATCAGCGAGCAGCACACCAGCAGCATCATCGCGCTGCGCACGGGCGAGGCCGACCAGGGCGCGGTGGGCCTGTACCAGACGGGCATCCCGGACGAGTTCCAGCCGGGGCTGAACGTGCGGTTCATGGGGATCGACGCCAACTCGATCATCCGGTACCTGGTCACCGCGTACTACTCGATGGCGCTGCTGGTGCCGGACGCGGCGGGCATCCTGGAGAACGTGCAGATCGGCCGGACGGCCGAGTGACGGCCGGGAGTGTGCGGCTGGGCGGTAGCGGGGGCGGGCTGCCCGGGCCGCCGAACCTCGCCGCGAGCCTCACGGCCCGGCGCGGCGGTGCGATCCCGGGGCTGCGCCACCGCGAGGTCGCCCCCGCCGACCCGCGGAAGGCGGCGGAGGTCGACCGCCGGCTGGAGGAGTGGGCGCGCGGCCTGGATCTGTTCCCGACGGCGTGGAACGGCGACTTCACGGGGTTCCAGTTCGGGCGGGCCGTGGTGCTGCAGCATCCGGGAGCCGCCGATCTGGACCGGCTCACGGTGGCCGGCAAGCTGCTGCTGGCGGAGAACGTCGTGGACAGCTGCTACTGCGAGGAGGACGAGGGCCGGGGCGGCTCCCGCACCGGGCTGGCCGGCCGGCTGATCCTCGCGCAGTCGGCGCTGGACCCCTTCCACGGGCCGCCCGCGCACCAGGAGGAGTGGACGCGGGGCATGCAGGCCGACGGTCCGCTGCGCTCGTACTTCTGGGCGCTGAAGGACTACGCGGCCCTCGCCACCCCCAGCCAGAGCGACCGGTACGTGCACGACATGGCGCGGCTGCACCTGGGCTATCTCGGCGAGGCGGCCTGGATGGAGACCGGGTACCGGCCCAAGGTCTGGGAGTACCTGGTGATGCGGCAGTTCAACAACTTCCGGCCGTGTCTGTCGATCGTCGACGCGGTCGACGGCTACGAACTGCCCGAGCAGCTCTACGCCCGCCCGGAGGTCCAGCGGGTCACGGCGCTCGCCTGCAACGCCACCACGATCGTGAACGACCTGTACTCCTTCACCAAGGAGCTGGCGTCCGACCCCACCCACCTCAACCTGCCGCAGGTCGTGGCCGCCAACGACCGGCGCGGGCTGAAGGCCGCCTATCTGAAGTCGGTGGACCTCCACAACGAGGTGATGGAGGCGTTCGAGTCGGAGTCGGCGGTGCTCGCCGCGACCTCACCGCTCGTCGAGCGCTACCTGCGGGGTCTGTCGGACTGGGTGGCCGGCAACCACGAGTGGCACGCCACCAACACCCATCGCTATGCGCTGCCCGACTACTGGTGAGCAGCGCACCTCTGGCCTTCCGTCACATGACGCAGTACAGCATCACGTCACCATCACAAGGAGTCACCGTTGACCATGACCCCCGAGGCGCTCACCGAGGCCCTGCCGCTGCCGACCCAGTCCGTCTACCAGAACCGGATCGCGGACTACTGGAACGCGGAGGAGAACCCGGTCAACCTCGAACTGGGCCGGATCGACGATCTCTACCACCACCACTACGGCGTCGGTGACGCCGACCGGTCGGTGCTCGACGAGCCCGACCCCGAGCTGCGCAAGGAGCGGATCACCACCGAACTGCACCGGCTGGAGCACGCCCAGGCGGAGCTCCTGGCCTCCTGGCTCGGTCCGCTCACCCCGTCCGACCGGGTCTTCGACGCCGGCTGCGGGCGCGGCGGCGGCAGCGTCACGGCCAATCTGCGCTACGGCTGCCACGCCGACGGGGTGACGATCTCCGCCAAACAGGCGGCGTTCGCCAACGAGCAGGCCCGTAAGCGCGGCATCGACGACACGGTGCGCTACCACCACCGCAACATGCTGGACACGGGCCTTGAGACCGGTGCGTACGCGGCCTCGTGGAACAACGAGTCGAGCATGTACGTCGAGCTGGACCTGCTGTTCGCCGAGCACGCCCGGCTGCTGCGCCGCGGCGGCCGGTATGTCGTGATCACCGGCTGCTACAACGACACGTACGGGCAGGCCTCGCGCGAGGTGTCGCTCATCAACGCGCACTACATCTGCGACATCCACCCCCGCTCGCGGTACTTCCGGGCGATGGCGGACAACCGGCTGGTGCCGGTCCACGTCGAGGACCTCACCGCGACGGCCATCCCGTACTGGGAGCTGCGCCGACAGGCCGACCACCTGGTCACGGGCATCGAGGACACGTTCCTGACCGCCTACAGGAACGGCAGTTTCCAGTATCTGATGATCGTGGCCGACCGGGTCTGAGCGGCGGGCCGGTTCGAGCCGCCGGACCGACGCCCGTGCCGATCTATTTCGTTGGACGGCCGGGCGTCGGTCCGCTGCAATGAGCCGCATGTGTGCCCAGAGGATGCGCCCGGACGAGGTCGATCTCGATGCCGCGCTGGTCGGCCGGCTGATCGCCGATCAGTTCCCCGTGTGGGCGGGGCTGCCCGTGCGGCGGCTGCCGTCCTCGGGGACGGAGAACGCGATGTTCCGGCTGGGCACCGACAAGGTGGTCCGGCTCCCCCGGCATCCCGGCGCGGTGGAGAACGTGGCGCACGAGCGGCGCTGGCTGGCCCGGCTGGGGCCGAGTCTGCGGGTCGCCGCGCCGGTGCCGCTGGCGGAGGGCGCGGCGGGCGCGGGTTTCCCCTGGCCGTGGTCCGTCTACGGCTGGCTGGAGGGCCGTAACCCGGTCGCGGGAGCCGTCGAGGAACCGCGACGGCTGGCGGCGGACCTCGGGGCGTTCGTCGCCGGGCTGCGCGGGGTCGACGTCACGGGCGGGCCGCCGAATCCCCGGGGCGGGCCGCTCGGCGGGCGCGACGGTCACACCCGGGACGCCCTGGCGCGGCTGCGGGGGCGGATCGACACCGACACGGTCACCGCCCTGTGGGAGGAGGCGCTGCGGGTGCCGGAACGGACCGCGCCGGGGGTGTGGGCGCACGGGGACCTGTCCCCCGGGAACGTCCTGGTCGCCGGGGGGCGGCTGAGCGCGGTGATCGACTTCGGCACGGTCGGCGTGGGTGATCCGGCGGTCGACCTCGTCCCGGCCTGGAACCTGCTGCCCGCCTCGGCCCGCGGCACGTTCCGGGAGGCGGTGGGCGCGGACGACGACGAGTGGGCGCGCGGCCGGGGCTGGGCCCTGTCGATCTCCCTGATCCAACTGCCGTACTACTGGGACACGAACCCGGCGCTGGCCGAGAACTCCCGGCATGTGATCCGGGAGATCCTCGCGGAGGCCGCGGCCGGGTAGCACGCCTCACGGTACGCCGGCTGCCGTACGGCAGCCCGCCGTACAGCCCCTCACCGCACGGCCGCCGCCGTCACGCGCCGGTGTAGGCCCTGCGCAGTTCCGCGATGTCGAGCTTGCCCATGGAGAGCATCGCCTTCGTGGCCCGGGCGGCCTTCTCCTGGTCGGGGTCCGTGATCATGGCGATGAGCTCGGTCGGGACGACCTGCCAGGACACTCCGTACTTGTCCTTCAGCCAGCCGCACGGCCCGGGCTCGCCACCGCCCTCGGTGAGCCTGGCCCAGTAGTGGTCGACCTCGTCCTGGTCGGCGCAGTCGATCTGGAAGGAGATCGCCTCGCTGAAGGTGAACTCGGGGCCGCCGTTGAGCGCGATGAACTTCTGGCCGTTGGCGGTGAATTCGACGGTGACCACGGTTCCGGCGGGACCGGGTCCGGCCTCCGTGTAGCGGGTCACCCGCCCGACAGCGGCGTTGTCGAAGATCGACACGTAGTGGTGGGCGGCTTCCTCGGCCTGGCCGTCGAACCAGAGGCACGTGGTGAATCCGTCGGTGGTCATGAGGTCCCTCCTGGGCGTGGAACGCGGTCACCAGTGTCGACCGCGGGACGTCCGGGAACTCATCGGTCCGGCCGGAAACAATCCGGATGGCGGAGGGCCCGGCTCGCCGTCGGGGACACGGCGGTGCGCACGGCGTAGTCGCCTCCCGGAGGACGACCTGTCCGCCGGGACAGTCGCTCGCGGCGTCCGGTGCGGCGCATCGCAAGGCGGAGCCTCGCCCGCGCACCGGATGTACTCGGGTGATGCGACGACGCGGCGAGCTGCCGTGCCGGGCGTCGCGAGCCGGTGAACCTTTCCGGTCACGGCACCAGCGGGCCCTCTGCCCAGGGCCGATCCGCCCAGGGCCGATCTGCCGCGGGCAGAGAACCCGGCCGCGGGTGCGCTCCGGGGCCGACAGTGAAGGCGACGGCATCCCCGCTACCCCGAGGAGAACCGATGCCCGCACCGACCACGCTCGTCCCACGGGCCGAGGACGGCGACACCCCGTCCACCCGGTTCGACGACCATCTCGCCGCCCAGCTCCTCGCCCAGCGGATCGTGCTGCTGGGCACCCAGGTCGACGAGGTGTCGGCGAACCGGGTCTGCGCCCAGTTGCTGATCCTCTCGGCGGAGGACCCGCACACCGACATCGCCCTGTTCATCAACAGCCCGGGCGGCTCGGTGCACGCCGGGCTGGCCGTCTACGACACCATGCGGCTGATCCCCAACGACGTCTCGACGCTCGCCCTGGGCTTCGCGGCCAGCATGGGCCAGTTCCTGCTGGGCGTGGGCGCGCCCGGCAAGCGGTACGCGCTGCCGAACGCCCGGGTGATGATGCACCAGCCGTCGGCCGGGATCGGCGGCACCACGGCCGACATCGAGATCCAGGCGGAGAACCACGAGTTCACCAAGCGGACCATCGAGCGGCTCACCGCCGAGCACACCGGACAGACACCGGAGGCGATCGCCCGGGACGGCGACCGCGACCGCTGGTTCACGGCCGAACAGGCCAGGGAGTACGGCATCGTGGACCGCGTGGTGGAGTCGTTCACCGAGGTCCGGCCCACCCCGGCTCGCCGACGGATGGGGCTGTGACATGGGCGGCTACACGATTCCGCACGTGGTCGAGCGCACCGCGCGGGGCGAGCGGTCCTCGGATGTGTTCAGCCGGCTGCTGTCGGAGCGGATCATCTTCCTCGGCACCGAGATCGACGACGGGGTGGCCAACGTCGTCATCGCGCAACTCCTCCATCTGGAGTCGGCGGCCCCCGAGCAGGAGATCGCGCTCTACCTCAACTCCCCCGGCGGCTCGTTCACCTCGCTGATGGCGATCTACGACACGATGACGTTCGTCCGGGCACCGGTCTCCACGTTCTGTGTCGGGCAGGCGGCCTCGACGGCGGCCGTCCTGCTGGCGGGCGGGGACCCGGGCCGGAGGTTCGTGCTGGAGCACGCCCGGGTGCTGCTCGGGCAGCCGGCCAGCGGCGGCCGTCAGGGCACGGTCTCGGATCTGGCGCTCCAGGCCAGGGAGATGGTCCGCATCCGCGCCCAGGTGGAGGAGGTGCTCGCCCGGCACACCGGTCACGACCCGGCCGTCCTGCGCGCGGACATGGACCGCGACAAGGTGTTCACCGCACGGGAGGCGGTGGCCTACGGACTGGCCGACGAGGTACTGGGCCGGCGCCTCGTCGGCGTCTGAGCCACCGTCAGGCGACCAGGCAGAGGCCGTCGTACGAGGAGTTCGCCGTACGGCCGGGACGGGCCGGCCGGGCGAGCCGGACCAGTTCGCCCTGGGCCCTGGCCAGCAGGTCGCCGAGGCTCAGGCCGAGGGCGTGGGCGGCGGCCGCGAGGACCTCGGAGGAGGCCTCCTTGCGGCCGCGCTCCACCTCGGACAGGTACGGCATCGAGATCCGCGCCGCGTCCGCGACGTCCTGCAACGTGCGTTCCTGGGACTGCCGTTCCCGGCGCAGGACGTCCCCGACGAGGTCGCGCCAGAGTGGCTCCCGGGGCGCGGGGCGCTCGGAGGCCGGGCGTCCGGCGGGCGGGCGCAGGGGGATCACACGGGCTCGGCGCGGCGCTTGATCGGTCACCGCTCCAGCCTAGGAGCCGGGGGCGCGCCGGGAAGGGATTCCGGTTCCGCCCTCGGTGGAATCGTGCGCCGGAGACTCCCGTCACGGACCGGTCACGGAGCACGGCGGAGGGAATCGTTCCTCTCGGTGCGCATGTCCCGGCGAAGTCGGGGTACCCGCCCCGTGAGCGCGTCGGGCGAGGGCCCGTCCGCTCACGGACGAGAACAGAACACGTCGAACCGTGACTTTCGTGGGGAGAGGTAATGCACACCGCCGTGATCGGGTCGCAGGGCAAGGTCGTCGAGGACACCGCCGGGACCAGCACGGGTGGAGCATCGTTGCCGGGAGTCGAGGACCCGCGGAGCGTCGCTCCGCGCGACGCACGGGAGCTGTCCCGCCACTTCTTCAAGCGGCTGACCGAACTCGAAGAGGGCACGCACGAATACCAGTACGCCCGCAACACGCTCATCGAGATGAACATGTCCCTGGTGCGGTTCGCGGCCGGCCGGTTCCGCGGTCGCGGGGACGACATGGAGGACATCGTCCAGACCGGGATGATCGGGCTGATCAAGGCCATCGACCGGTTCGAGATCTCCCGCGAGGTGGAGTTCACCTCGTTCGCCCTTCCGTACATCGTCGGGGAGATCAAGCGGTTCTTCCGGGACACCACCTGGGCGGTGCACGTGCCGCGGCGGCTCCAGGAGCTGCGGGTGGAACTGGCCAAGGCGCGCGACGAGCTGGCCGGCCGGCTCGACCGGGAGCCCACCGTGGCGGAGCTGGCCACCCTGATGAACCTGCCGGAGAACGAGGTGGTCGAGGCGCAGATCGCCGCCAACGGCTACAACTCCTCCTCCCTCGACGCGGCGCTCACCGGCGACGGCCCGGAGAACGGCGAGTCGGTCCTCGCGGACTTCATCGGCGTGGAGGAGGACGGGCTGCGGCTGGTCGAGGACTTCCAGTCGCTGGCCCCGCTCATGGCCGAACTCGGCGAACGCGACCGGCGGATCCTGCATCTGCGGTTCGTGGAGGAGGCCACCCAGGCCGAGATCGGCGAACAGCTCGGCTGCTCCCAGATGCATGTGTCCCGGCTGATCAAGCGGATCATCACGCGGCTGCGCGAGGGCATGCTGGGCGAGCTGGGCTGCGCCTGACCCCGTCGGCCGGGGTCACTCGCCGTCACGCGCCGAAGGTGAGCAGGGCACGGACCCGCTTGCCGACCGGTACGCGCTCGGCGGTGACCTCGGCCGCCAGCGCGTGCACGATCTCCAGCCCGTGCCGCCCCACGCGCTCGGGGTCCTTGGGAAAGCGCAGAGGCAGCGCGTCGCTGCTGTCGTAGACGCACACCGTGACGCTCTGGTCGGTGCCCTCCAGTTCCAGGATGTACGGGCCGTTGCTGTGCCGGTCGGCATTGGTGATGAGCTCGCTGACGACGAGCATGACCTCGCCGCTCGCGCGCTCACCGATGCGCGCGCACCACTCGTTGCGGAGCTGGTCGACGAAGTGCGCGGCGAAACTGCGGGCCTCGGCGATGCATCCGGGTTCACCGGTGTAGTGCGCCGCTCGCCTCAGCGGTTCCACGGGTACGTCGAAACCAGTCGGTATCACTGCCCCGTCCAGGTGCTCGATCATGCGTGTCTCTCTGGGAAGCCGGACTGGCCGGACGCTGCTGCACCTGTGCTCGTACCCCGTGCCGCGCCGCGCAGTCCCCGTCCGGCCGCATGGGCTGCCTCACAGCGTCGGGGAACTCGCCAAGGAGCCGGAGGACGTCAGCACCGAGGTGCTCGGCGCCTGCGGTTCCGGCGGCTTCTGCCCGGAGGAGGAGGGCGGGGTCGACGACTCCTCCACCAGGCCGTGCCTCGGCGGCGAGGAGGACGGCGACTCCGGGCTCGGCGACTTCGGGCTGGGCGACTTCGGGCTCGGCGACTTCGGGCTCGGGGACTGCGACGGGGACTTCGAGCCCGGCGACTGCGAGGAGGGCGACGGGGAGGACGGCGACGACGAGGTGGGCGGGCAGGAGGTCTTGCGGTCCGGGCCACAGGGCGACGCGGAGGTGGCGGGGCTCGTGCTGGAGCCGGTCGGGTTCGGCGGCGGCTTGATGATCACGAACACCAGGGGATGCTTCGGGGGGTGCGTGGTCCGGTCCTGCTTGCCCTTGATGTCGCCGCGGTGCCGCGCGAACCAGTGGTGGCCGTGGTCGGGGTCGTACAGGACGAACTCCTTGACCACCTTCTTGGCGGGGGTGACCACGACGACGTCGGAGGGCCGGTACGAGGGCCAGGTGTCGCCGGTGCGCTCCGGGGCGCTCTGCTGCGGGACGGGCTTGGTCAGCGGGTTGCCGCAGGCGCAGCGCACCCGGGGCACGCCGCGTCCGTCGACGAGGACGGCGGTGCCGGCCTGGAGGACGGACTGGTAGGTGGTGACGGCGCCGTCGCGGTAGCCGTGGTTGGTGACCCAGGTGTCCATGCGCAGCTGTACGGGGGTGAGCGAGCGCAGGTAGTCCGGGACCCCTGCGGGCTCGACCCCGGCCACCGAGGCGAACGCCGTGTTCCTGGCAGGGGCCGCCCGGAGGGCGCCGATCTGTTTCTCCACGTCGCAGCTGGCGCTGTCGCGGGTGCCGCCGTACACCCCGGCGGCCCCGCCGTCCACGCCCTTGAGGGCGTTGCCGGCGGGCTCGGTCGTGCCCGGTGCGGGGGCGGCGGAGGCCGTCGTGGTGGAGCTGTCGGTGGCCGTGGACTCGGTGAACGGGTCCGGCCCGGTGTTGGCGGCGGCGAGCGTGAAGATCTTGGCGCCCGCACCGCCGGAGCCGCCGCTGCCGGGCAGCGTGAGCAGGACGGCGAGGGCGACGGCGGCCACGAGCGCGGTGCCGAGCAGGGCGAGCCGGGGAGCGGACCGCCACCAGGGCTGTCCGGAGTCGGGCCCGGGCGGGCCGTCCGGGACGCCGCCGCCCGCCGATCCGCCGGAGGAACCACCGGACGAACCACCGGAGGAGCCGCCGGAGGAGCCGCTGGAGGACACCGCGTCCACCGGTTCGGTGGGCGGTCCGGAGGAGGGCGGCGGCGGTGGGTGCGAGGGGCCCGAGAGGGGACCGGAGGGCGGTCCCGTGGGGCGGTCGGAGGACGGAGGTTCGACGCTCACATGGTCTCCCGATGTGGTGTACGTCCTGCGATGCCCGGCTTTAGTCAAACATGCACCGCTTTCTGTCACAACGGACTTATTGTGTGCTCCGCCGGGGCGCCGCCCGCAAGCCGGACGCGGACGGCCCCGCTCGACGGGCGGGCTCTCCGGGCCCTGCTTAGCGTGGCAGCGTGAGCCCACGCACCCCCACCGACCAGGCCGTCGGCCGGCCCGGCGCCGGCCGGGTGACCGGCCGCCACGGATGGCCCACGGCGCTCGGTGTGGCGCTGACGGGACTCGCCTCGATGATGGTGGTCGCGGCGCTCGGGCTGTGGGCGGCGGGGGCCACGGATCTGCCGCAGGACGCGTTCCCCCGGGTGGTCGCGGCGACCGTGGTCACGGCCGTCGGAGGCACCGTGGAGCTGTCCGGGGACGCCGGAGGGCTGGCCGGCACCCGGGCCGGGCTGACGGTGGTTCCGCTGTCCGTGACCCTGGTGGGCGCCCTGGTCACCGCCGCGGGGTTCCTGCGGCCGTTGCGGCACCGGGCGGTCGCCGGGGGCCGGGAACTGGCCGGCTGGGCGGCCCGGATCGCCGTGCTGTGGCTGCTCGGGCTGCTCGCTCTGGCGCTCGCCGCCCGCCAGACCTTCGCGCTGGACCTGGGCAGCGACACGCTGAACGACCTGGGCGATCTGTTCGGCGTCCACCCGGAGGTGGGCTTCACCACCCGTGTGCCGCTCACGCTGCTGGTCGGGCTGGTGTGGCTGGCCGGGGTGCTGCTGCTGGCGCTGCTGGTCGCGCGCGGGGCGCCGTTGCCGGCCCGGCTGCTCCGGTTCCAGGAGTCGGTGCGGCCGGCGGCGTACGCCATGGTCGCGCTGCTGCTCGCGTGTGTCGTCATCGGTCTGGTGGTGGCCCTGGTGGTGGCGGCGACGCGCGGGCACGCGCGGGAGACCCTGGCGGTGGTCCTGCTGGGGCTGCCCAACCTGGTGTGGATGGCGTTCACCCTGGGGCTGGGAGCCACCTGGAACGGCCGGGTGGAGGGACCGTTCGGGCTGCCCATGCCCCAGGTGCTGGACGAGGTGCTGCGCGGCAGACAGACCGCCGCGCTGAACCTGCGCAGCATGGCCGAGTACGACGGCCGGGTGTGGTGGCTGGTCGTGGTGGACGCGGTGCTGCTGCTGGGGGCCGCGTTCGTGATGGCGGCCCGCTCGCCGGCCCGGACGCGTGCCTGGCAGCACGCCGTGCACATGGCGGTCGCGCTGGTGCTCACCGTGCTGGCGATCTGTCTGGTGGGCCGGGTGTCGGCGCACTACGGGCTGACCGTGCTCGGCATCAACGATCTCGCCGGGCTCTCCGGGGACCTGTTCCTGCACCCGCAGGTGTGGCCCGCGCTCGGGCTCGCCGTGCTGTGGGGGCTGGTCACCGGGTTCCTGGGCGCGCTGTCGGCGCGACCGGTGCACCGGCGCGGCGCGACGGGCCCGCCCCCGGGTCAGGGCTGACCGGCGCGCAGGACGGGACGGGCCCAGGCGGGGGGTGAGGGGGGTACGGCGGGCAGGCCGGACCGTTCGGTCGGCGGGTGCCCGGCGGCGCGATCATCCCGCCCCGCCACCCGCAGGGCCGCGACGAAGGCCCGGCAGGTGTCGTGCCGGGCCTCGGGCGCCTTGGCCAGGGCCTTCGCGAACACGGCGTCGGCCTGCGGGGACAGATCGGGCCGGGACGCGGTGAGCGGGGGCGGGTCGTCCTCCTGGTGGGCCCAGAGCAGGGCCATGTCCTCCTCGCGGACGAAGGGCGGATGTCCGGCGAGGGTCTCGTAGACCACGCAGGCGAAGCTGTAGACGTCGCAGCGGCCGTCGACCGGGCGGCCGGAGATCTGTTCGGGGGCGACGTAGTCGAGGGTGCCGACGAACTGGCCGACGGTCGTGAAGCCGGTCAGTGACAGCGACTTCTTCGTCAGCCCGAAGTCGGTGAGGTAGACGTGCTCGGGGTGGTCGCTGTCGGTGCCCCGGGCGACCAGGATGTTCCCGGGCTTGACGTCCCGGTGGACCAGGCCGTGGTCGTGGGCCGCGTCGAGGGCGGAGGCGACCTGAGCGGCGATGCGTACGGCCGTGGCGAGGGGCAGCGGGCCCTGGCGGTCGAGGAGGTGGCGAAGGTCGCTGCCCTCGACGTAGCGCATGGCGATGTACAGCACGCCCTCGGTCTCCCCGGCCTCGAAGACCGGCACGATGTGCGGATGGTCGATCGCGGCGGCGACCAGGGACTCATGGGTGAACCGCTTGCGGAAGGTGTCGTTGCGGGCCAGTTCCGGGGCGAGCAGCTTGAGGGCGACGGTGCGTTCCAGGCGCAGGTCGCGGGCACGGTAGACGACGGCCATGCCGCCCCGGCCGATCTCGTCCTCGACGCGGTAGCCCGCGATCTGCCGGCCGACGAGGTCGGAGGGGCGCCCGGAGAACGCGCTGGTCCCCATCAGGGACCTCCGGGGGCGGGGGCCGCGTCGGGCGGGTGGTCGGTGGCGTAGGTGCTGAGCCGGGTGCCGTCGCCGTAGGCCCAGCGCCCCTCGACGGCGTCGTACAGCCACACGGACTCGCCGTCGACGACCACCCCGATCCGCAGGTCCCGGGTCCGTCGCCGGAAGGACTCGCCGTCCAGGGCGCCGCCGGCCAGTTCCTCGACGGCGGCCCGGTAGCGCGCGAGGGCCTCCTCGGCCCGGGCGAGCAGGGGCCGCGGATCGGCGACGGAGGTGGGCGGGGCGTCGGCGACGGGCGGGTCCTGCGGTACGGGGACGAGGTGGCGGCCGTCGACCCAGGCCTGCCAGCCGTTGGCGCACAGCACGTGCCCCCAGTCGCCGCGCCGCTCCAGGAGCCGGACGGGCAGCAGCGGGTCGAGCGGCACGGTGGGCCGGGCGGGGTCGGGGGCCTCCCAGGCGGGCAGGCCCGGCGGGGGGACGACGTGTGTGGGCCCGAAGGCGGTGGTCGTCATGGGCCGCCCTACTTCCGCATCACGGCGGGTTCGTGGCGGCGCAGCAGCCGGGAGACGACGAACCCGAAGACGGCGGAGAGCACGACGAGCATGCCGACGTCGAGCAGCCACACCGCCGCCCGGTGCTCGAACAGCGGGTCCGCGGTGATGTCGCCGGGCACGATCCGGGACAGGCCGATCGTGCCGGCCATCGCGCCGAGCGCCCAGCGCGAGGGCACGAGCCAGGACAGCTGTGCCAGCCCCGGCACCCCGTCGAGTTTCAGCAGGGCTCCGCAGAAGACCACTTGGACGATGGCGAGCAGCACGAGCAGCGGCATGGTCACCTCCTCCTTGCGTACCAGCGCGGAGACGAGCAGGCCGAGCATCATCGCGGTGAACGCCAACAGGGCGACGGCGACGGTGATCTCGACCAGGGGTGGCAGCAACACGCCGTCGCCGCCGGGCGCGTCGAGGTCGACGCCGAGCAGGGCCACGAGGGTGAGGACGACCGCCTGGACCACGGTGACCGTGCCGAGGACGACGACCTTGGACATCAGGTACGCCGATCTGGACAGGCCGACGGCCCGTTCCCGCCGGTAGATGACGCGTTCCTTGACGAGCTCGCGCACGGCGTTGGCCGCGCCGGTGAGGACCCCGCCGACGCACAGGATCAGCAGGGCGTTCATGGCGGTGTCCCGGGTGAGTTCACCGCCGGCGAGGGCGCGGGCCATGGCGCCCATCACGAACGGCAGGGCGATCATGATGGCCAGGAAGGTGCGGTCGGCGCCCAGCGCCGCGGTGTAGCGGCGGACCAGGGTGCCGAGCTGGGCGGCACGGCTGCGGGGCCGGGGCGGTGGCAGCAGGATGACGGGGCCCTCGCGGGGCAGCCTGGGCTGGGCGCTGGAGTTGACGACGTAGCGTTGGTGGAACGCCGAGTCGCGGTACTGTCCGGCCCAGTCGCGGTCCTGGTCGCGTTCGAAGGCTTCGAAGGCCTCGGGCCACTGGGTGAAACCGAAGAAGTCCAGGGCCTCGCCGGGCGGCCCGTAGTAGGCGATCCGGCCGCCGGGGGCGAGGACCAGGAGCCGGTCGCAGACGTCGAGGCTCAGGACGCTGTGGGTGACGACGATGACGGTGCGGCCGTCGTCGGCGAGGCCGCGCAGCATGTGCATCACCGAGCGGTCCATGCCGGGGTCGAGGCCGGAGGTCGGTTCGTCGAGGAAGAGCAGCGAGGGTTTGGTGAGCAGTTCCAGCGCGACGCTGACGCGTTTGCGCTGGCCGCCGGAGAGGCTGTGCACCGGTTGTCCGGCCCGCTGTTCGAGGCCGAGTTCGCGGATGACCTCGGCGACGCGCTCGCGGCGCTCGGCTTTGGCGGTGTCCTGCGGGAAGCGCAGTTCGGCGGCGTAGGTGAGGGCGGAGCGGACGGTGAGCTGGGCGTGCAGGATGTCGTCCTGGGGGACGAGGCCGATGCGCTGGCGGAGTTCGGCGTAGTCGTGGTAGAGGTCGCGGCCGTCGTAGACGACGGTGCCGTGGTCGGCGGGGCGCTGGCCGGTGAGGGCGTTGAGCAGGGTGGACTTCCCGGCGCCGCTGGGGCCGACGACGGCGAGCAGGCACTTCTCCCCGACCGGGAACGACACGTGGTCGAGGAGGGTCTTGCGGCCGCGGTCGACGGCGACGGTGAGGTCCTGGACGTCGAGGGAGACCTCGCCGGTGTCGACGTACTCCTGGAGTTCGTCGCCGACCAGGCAGAACGCCGAGTGGCCGATGCCGACGATGTCCCCGGCGCCGATCGGGGCGCGGGTGACGGGGAAACCGTTGAGGTAGGTGCCGTTGTGGCTGTCGAGGTCGGCGATCTCGTAGCCGCCCTCGGGCAGGGCGCGCAGTTCGGCGTGGCGGCGGGAGACGACCAGGTCGTCGATGACGAGGTCGTTGTCGGCCGCGCGGCCGATGCGGACGGTCCGGGTGGGCAGCGGCCGGACGGAGGTGGGCCGGCGGAAGGTGCCCGTCTGGGAGGGCATGGACACCGCCGAGGGGCGTTCCGGGACCGGTGGCGGGCGGCCGGCGAGGACGGCGCAGGGGCCGTCGGCCGGGCTGCCGAAGCGGATGACGCTGCCCGGGCCCACGTCGCGCACCCGGACCCGGCGGCCCTCGATCCAGGTGCCGTTGGTGCTGTCCTCGTCGGTGAGGGTCCAGTGGTCGCCGTCGGGCCGCAGCACGGCGTGGTGCCAGGAGACCCGGGCGTCGTCGATCACGATGTCGCTGAGCGGGTCCCGGCCGAGGTAGTAGGCACGTCCGGGGATCATCACCGTGGAGCCCGTCTCGGTCTCCAGCACGAGTTCGGGCGCAGTCGGGGCGACGGGGCGCTCCACCATGCCGGAATTCTATCGATTCGCACCTGGGGACGCCCAGTGGTGTGCACCCTCGGCTTGGAGTTCAGCCGACGGGCAGGACGAGCGCGGGGAGCGTCCGCTGCATCCGCAGCGCGTCCACGGACTCGGCGAGGAGTTCGTACTCGGTGGTGTCGTCGCTGACGGCGACCCGCACCAGCCGTCCCCCGGCCAACTCGTCGGCCACCAGCTCCTGCTGGTCGATGTCCGCACACCAGGAGCGCAGCAGGGCCGGCACGTCGGGGACGCCGTCGCCGACGGGGACGAGGGCGCCCGGCGGGACGTTCGGGCCGTCGGGTTGCGGATCGAGGCGTTCGGCCATCCATAACGCGCGGTCCCGTAACCACCACAGCGCGAGCGCCAGCGTCGGCGCGCGGTACGTCCCGAGCGGTACGCCGATGCGGCGGCCGTCGCAGTATCCGTACGCCGTGACATGGCACAGGAATTCGTCGTGCATGTCTCCACTCCCCCGAGTGCTCGTGTGCCGGCCCTGCCTCGCTTTCCGTGCGGCTCCTGCGGGGCGGAGCGCCCCTGACGTTCGAGTATGTTCACTTCTAAAACACTGTCACCATGACTTTCCGGCCAGTCTCTTGGCATATTCATCGCCACTCATGGCCGAAATCGGGCAGCGGACCCGGCCCCTCCGCCCACCTGCGGACCGTTTCGCCTGGTAACCGTCCGATGACACGGCGAATGCGCCTGCGGTGGCCGGATAGCGCCGTGGCCGAACGGCTCAGCCGTTGATCACCGCGTCGATGCGGGCCAGCTCGTCGTCCTCGAAGTCCAGGTGGGCCAGCGCGCCGACGCTGTCCTCGATCTGGCGGGCGCTGCTCGCACCGACCAGCGCGGAGGTGACCCGGCCGCCGCGCAGCACCCAGGCCAGGGCGAGCTGGGCCAGGGACTGGCCGCGGGACTTGGCGATGTCGTCCAGGGCGCGCAGCCTGCCGACCAGGTCCTCGGTGAGCGCGTCGGAGTTCAGGAACGGGCTGTCGCTCGCCGCGCGCGAGTCCTCGGGGATGCCGTCGAGGTAGCGGGAGGTGAGCAGGCCCTGCTCCAGCGGGGAGAAGACGATCGAGCCGACCTGGAGTTCGTCGAGGGCGTCGAGCAGGCCCTCGGTCTCCGGGCGGCGGTCGAGCATCGAGTAGCGGGGCTGGTGGATGAGGAGCGGGGTGCCCAGCTCGCCGAGGATACGGGCGGCCTCGCGGGTCTGGTCCGCGGAGTAGTTGGAGACGCCGACGTAGAGCGCCTTGCCCTGCTGGACGGCGGAGTGCAGGGCGCCCATCGTCTCCTCCAGGGGAGTCTCCGGGTCGGGGCGGTGGGAGTAGAACACGTCGACGTAGTCGAGGCCCATCCGCTTCAGGCTCTGGTCCAGCGACGACAGCAGGTACTTGCGCGAGCCCCACTCGCCGTACGGGCCGGGCCACATCAGGTAGCCGGCCTTGGTGGAGATCACCAGCTCGTCCCGGTAGGACGCGAAGTCCGTCTTCAGGAAGTGACCGAGCGCGGACTCGGCGGCGCCGGGCGGCGGGCCGTAGTTGTTGGCCAGGTCGAAGTGGGTGATGCCGAGGTCGAACGCGCGGCGCAGGATGGCCCGCTGGGTCTCGGCCGGGCGGTCCGGGCCGAAGTTGTGCCACAGTCCGAGCGACAGCGCGGGGAGCATCAGGCCGCTGCGTCCGGTGCGCCGGTAGGGCATGTCCGCGTAGCGGTCGGGGTGTGCGGTGTACAACGGGACTCCATCCGGGGTTGGCCCACGATCTTCCGCGTCCACTGTTGCCGAGCACTGTGCAGCGGTCCAACAGAAGAATCCGATGGAATTGTGCGGCTACGCTTCTCAATCATGGAACTGCGCCATCTCCGGCACTTCGTCGCGGTCGCCGAGGACCAGCACTTCACCCGGGCCGCCGAACGGCTGCTGGTGTCCCAGTCGGGTCTGTCGGCGTCGATCAGGGCGCTGGAGCGGGAGCTGCGGGCGCCGCTGTTCGTGCGGACCACCCGGCGGGTGACGCTGACCGAGGCGGGGCGGGCGCTGCTGGCGGAGGCGGAGCGGATCCTGGCGCAGGTGCGGGCCGCGCACGAGGCGGTCGCCGCGGTGCAGGGCGTGGTCCGCGGGACGCTCTCCGTGGGCACCGAGCAGTGCATCGCGGGGGTGCACGTGGCCGGGCTGCTGGCCGCGTTCCGGCGGCGCCACCCGGACGTGGAGATCCGGCTGCGGCAATCCGGCTCGGGCGCCCTGGGCGAGGAGGTCGCGGCGGGCCGGCTCGACCTGGCCTTCGCCTACCGCACCCAGGCGGACTCCGACCAGCTGCGCTGCGTACCGCTGGCCACCGAGCCGATGTACGTGCTGTGCCACCCGGACCACCGGCTCACCCGGGCAGCGGCCGCCCCGGTGCCGGAGGACCTCGCGGGCGAGGTGTTCGTCGACTTCCACCCGGACTGGGGGCCGCGCCGGGCCACCGACGCCGCCTTCGCGGCGGCGGGCGTACGCCGAACGGTCGCGCTCGAGGTCAACGACGTGCACAGTCTGCTGGACCTGGTGGGCGAGAACCTCGGGGTGGCCGTCGTACCGCGGCACTTCCGGCACAAGCGCGAGGCGCTCACCGCGCTGCCCCTGAGGGACACCGGCGAGGCGGCCTACGAGACGGTCGCCCTGCTGCCGGCCCCCGACGCGACGAGCCCGGCGGCCCGGGCTCTGATGGCGCTGCTGGAGGCCGGGGAGGCCTGACCCCGTCAGGCGAAGGCGACCACTTCGCCGGCCATGACCTGCGGAGGGTTGGGCAGGAGGGCCGCGAGGTGCTCCCGGACGAAGTCCGCGGCCCGCGCGATCGACTCCTCGGCGCCCGCCCGGTCCTGGAAGACGCTGGTCGAGACCATCACCCCGTCCCCGGCGTCGAGCCAGTAATACGCGACGAAGCCGGAGACCTCGCGCATGAGCGGGACGAACCCCTCGTGCACGAGCCGTCCCGCCTCCGCCGAATCGGTCACCCCTTCGTACCGTCGTACCGCTGCGTACATCGCCGGGCTCCTCACCTGAGGTCGGGTCCGGCTGCCGCCGGACGTCCTGGGTGCCGTACCCCGGCCGCGCGGGCCGGGCTCGCGCGGCGTGCGGCAATCACCTCAAGGGCCGCCCGGGGTGATCCGAACGGCCGCCCCGGCCGCCACCGGCCGGGGGGCTCTGCCGGAGCGGGCAAAGAAGCGGCGGGCGGGCGCGGGCTGCGCGATGGTGGAGTCATGCATGCGAAGGACATCCTCATCGACGGGTTCAACCGCATCCGGGAAGAAGTCCACGCCGCCGTCGAGGGCCTGGACCCCGACGCCCTCAACGCCCGGCCCACCCCCGCGGCCAACTCGGTCGCCTGGCTCGTCTGGCACCTCACCCGCGTCCAGGACGACCACCTGGCCGACGCCTTCGACCTGGAGCAGGTGTGGTGGGGCCACGCCGACAACTGGGAGAAACGGTTCGGGCTGGACCTGCCGCGCCACGACACCGGGTACGGGCACGGTCCGGCGGAGGTGGCGAAGGTACGGGTCGCCGACGCCGCGCTGCTGACCGGCTACCACGACGCCGTGCACGAGCAGACCCACCGGGCGCTGCGCGCGCTGACGGCGGCGGATCTCGAGCGGGTCGTGGACGTGCGCTGGGATCCGCCGGTCACGCTGGGCGTACGGCTGGTCAGCGTCCTGTCCGACGACCTTCAGCACGTCGGACAGGCCGCGTACGCGCGCGGGCTGCTTCAGAGCGCGGCGGCGTAGCCCGGCAGCACGACGTCCTCGATGAGGGCGTTGCGCTCGTCGAACGGGATGAACGCGCTCTTCAGGGCGTTCACCGTGACCGTGCGCAGGTCCTCGACGCCCCAGCCGGCCTGCTCGACGAGCAGCGCCATCTCGCGCGTCATCGTGGTGCCGGACACCAGACGGTTGTCGGTGTTGACGGTGACCCGGAAGCCGAGGTCCTTCAGCGCGGTGATCGGGTGCTCGGCGATGGAGGTGGCGGCGCCGGTCTGGAGATTGGACGTGGGGCACATCTCCAGCGCGATGCGCCGGTCACGGACCCAGCCGGCCAGCCGGCCGAGCTTGCCGTCGACGATGTCCTCGGTGATGCGCACGCCGTGCCCGAGGCGCTGGGCGCCGCACACCTGGAGAGCCTGGTGGATGCTGGGCAGGCCGTGGGCCTCACCGGCGTGGATGGTGAAGGGCACGCTCTCGCGGCGCAGGTCCTCGAAGGCGTCGAGGTGGTCGGCGGCCGGGAAGCCGTCCTCGGCGCCGGCGATGTCGAAGCCGACGACGCCGGCGTCACGGTAGGCGACGGCCAGGTCCGCGGCCTCGCGGACGCGGTCGAACATCCGCATGCCGCAGAGCAGGGTGCCGACGCGGACCGGGGTACCGGCGGCGGCGGCCTTCGCCATGCCGGCCGCGAGGCCCTCCTGCACGGTCTCGACGACCTCGTTCAGGGTGAGGCCGCCCTTGACGTTCAGTTCGGGCGCGTAGCGCACCTCGGCGTAGACGACGCCGTCGGCGGCGAGGTCGAGGACGTACTCCTCGGCGACGCGCAGCAGGCCCTCGCGGGACTGCATCACGGCGAGGGTGTGCTCGAACGTGGCTATGTAGCGGACCAGGTCGCCGGAGTTGGCGGCCTCGAAGTACCAGGCGGCCAGTTCGTCGGGGTCGGTGGTGGGCAGGGTGTGGCCGATCGCGGCCGCGAGCTCGACGACCGTGGCGGGGCGCAGACCGCCGTCGAGGTGGTCGTGCAGGACGGCCTTGGGGAGGCGGCGGATCACATCGGCGTCTACGCGCGTAGCAGTCATGGCGGGTCTTTCCTCGGGCGGGGCGGTTCGGGAGACAGGAGGCGGAGGCGGATCAGCCGGCGGGCTGGAGCAGGTCCCAGCGGTTGCCGTACAGGTCCTGGAAGACGACGACGGAGCCGTACGGCTCGTGGCGGGGCTCCTCCAGGAAGGTGACGCCGGCCGCCCGCATCCGGGCGTGGTCGCGGGCGAAGTCGTCGGTGTGCAGGAAGAAGCCGACGCGACCGCCGGTCTGGTCGCCGATCCGGTCGCGCTGGGCGTCGCCCTTGGCCCGGGCGAGGAGCAGCCCGGTGCCGTCCTGGCCCTCACCCGGCCGGACGACGACCCAGCGGGCACCGTCGGGCCGGGGCTCGTCCTCGACGAGTCGGAAGCCGAGCGCGTCGGTGTAGAAGCGGATCGCCTCGTCGTAGTCGTCGACGACGAGGGCGACCAGGGCGATGCGGGACATCGGGGCCTTTCGGGAGGCGCGGCAGAGGCGATTGACGGGAGAGGTTATACGTAAAACCCCACAGACGCCAGTCACCGACGGACGCCGCCCGGAGGGGGCCGGGGGAGGCGACGCATCCGGCGCTCGGCCGCTGCGGGCCGGAGCCCGGCGCGGCCGACGGTGAGGTCAGCGAGGGGCCCGGGCGCCCGCGGCCGTCAGGGGAGAGCGCCGGCGCGCTCCCGTACGCCAACGTCTCCCCCTGATCGACCGTCAACAGGCCACGGTCTCCTCGCACTTGCGCAGTGCCTCCTGGACGTCCCGGCTCCAGTACCGGGACGTCCGGGGGGTGGCCGAGGAGACGGTGTGCACGGCCGGCTCCCGGCGTTCGGGGAGCGGGCGGGAGCGGGCGCACCGGCGCTCCCCGGCGGGCGGGGTGCCGGCGTGGGCGACGGCCTCCTCCACGATGTCGGCGAGATCACCGTCCGGGAGGGGCAGTTCCAGGTCCTCGTCGACGAAGCCGACCACGGCCGGGACGTACTCCACCAGGGCGCGCAGCGCCTTGGTCAGTCCCCGGCGGCCGCGGCGCAGCCCTCGGAGCACGTGCAGGGCCGTGGCGATCTCCACCTCGGTGGCCTCCCGGCTCAGGGTGGCGGGGGTGATCTCCGTGTGGCTGAGCCACCAGTCCGCCTCCTGGTCCTCACCGTGCGCGCGGTGGTGGAGGTAGAGGCAGTACGAGGAGATCGTGTCGCCCGCGCCGGCTCCGTACTGCCACCAGAAGCGGCCGCTGTCCTCGCAGCCCGCGAGATGGAGGAGGGCGCCCAGGACGCGCGCGCCGCGGGGTTCGGGCAGCGCGCTGCCGTGGAAGGCGCCGAGGCCGCTGAGGGCGCCGGGGCGGCTCAGCAGCGCCTCGCACAGGGCCCGCAGGTCCCGGGCCGAGGGATGGACCCTCGGCGGGCGGCGGGCGGCGGCCTGCTGGGGGCGGCCGCGCGCCCCGGTGCCGTCGGCGGCCGGGACCGCGACCCGGGCGGCGATCCGGGTCTCGGCGGCCTCGATGTCGCAGCGGCGGTAGGGGGCCGTGGGCACCAGCCGCGCCCCGGCCAGCAGCGTGTCGATGTCGCTCACGGTGTCGTAGGTCATGAACGCTCCGCCTCCTCCTCGGCGCACGATGTGTAGATCTCCCGCAGTCGGTGCCGGGCGTACCGCTCGAGGGAGCGGACCCCCGCCTCGGTGATGCCGAGTTCGTGCGCCACCTCGGCGGTCTCGTAGCCCTCGCAGTAGCGCAGCCGGATGACGTCCTGCTGGCGCTCGGGGAGGGCCGAGATCGCGTGGAACAGCCGCAGGTTCTGTTCGATGACCTCGAAGGCGTCCTCGGCACCCTGGAGGGTCACCGTCTCGAAGACGGCGGTGTCCATGAGGGTGGCGCGCCGGCCCCGGGCCCGGGCGTGGTCGACGACGCGGTTCTTCATGACCCGCCAGGCGTAGGCGGCGGGGTTCTCGGCGCGCAGTATCTGCGGCCACTCGCGGGCGAGTTGGACGAACGCCTCGTCGACGGCCTCCTCGGCGTCCGCGCGGCAGCGCAGACAGCGCTCGGCCTCGCGGACGTAGCGCGGCCGGTGCATCTGGTGGAAGGCGCTGAAGTCCAGCGGCAGTTTCTCCGGCGCCCGGGGGTTCTGGGCGGGGCGCAGCTCCTCCTGGGTCACCGATCGCCTCCCGGGAGCCGGTGGTCCATCTCCCGGACGCCCACCCGCACGAGGGCGGCGACGAACCGGCGCGCGAGCGTGACGGTTCCGGGTCCGAAGACCCGGAGGGCGAGCAGGGACAGCGCCACGTCCCGGGCGAGCTGTGCGAACTGGTCGTTCACGGACCGTTCGGTCCTTCCGCTGGGTGTGCGGGGCTCAGTGGCCCCGGAAGGCGACGGTTACACCTTCTGCCACCACGGCGTTCGGGACGGGCGTTTCGTGCATGCGGGAGGCCAAAGTCGCGCGGAATTGGCCGCTTCGGACTACGGACCGCGCCGTTCCGGGCTATCGCGGTGCCGTTGCTGTCCCGCCGATGCCCGCTTCTGTCGGGTTCGCCGCCGGCGCGCGGACCGGTCCGTGCGGCGGGGCTCAGCCGAGCGGCTTGTCCAGGACCGCCTTGCGGTGGCTGAAGGTCTCGATGGAGTAGCGGCCGTGGTAGTTGCCCATGCCGCTCTCCCCCACACCGCCGAACGGCAGGTCGGGGACGGTGAGATGGGCGAGGGGGAGGCCGAACCCGAGGCCTCCGGAGGAGGTTTCGGCGGCGATCCGGGTGCGGGTGGCGTCCGACTCGGAGAAGACGTACAGGGCGAGGGGCTTGTCGCGGTCGTTGATGAAGCCGATCGCCTCGTCGAGCCCGGCGACGGTCACGATCGGCAGGACCGGGCCGAAGATCTCCTCGGCCATGACGGGCGAGGCGGGGTCGACGTCGGCGAGGACGGTCGGCGCGATGTACTTGTCGGTGCGGTCGTGACGGCCGCCGGTCACGGTCCGCCCGGAGTCGAGCAGGGCGGTGAGCCGGTCGAAGTGGCGTTCGTCGACGATCCGGCCGTACTCGGGCGAGGTCTGCGGGTCGGTGCCGTAGAGGGTCTCGACGGCACGGGCGAGCAGCGGTTCGAGGGCGGCGGCGGTCTCGGGGTCGGTCAGGACGTAGTCGGGGGCGACGCAGGTCTGGCCGGCGTTGAGGAACTTGCCGCGGGCCAGCCGGTCGGCGACGACGGTGAGATCGGCGTCGCGGTCGACGAACGCCGGTGACTTGCCGCCGAGTTCGAGGGTGACGGGGGTGAGGTGCTCGGCGGCGGCGCGCAGCACGATCCGGCCGACGGTGCCGTTGCCGGTGTAGAAGACGTGGTCGAAGCGCTCGGCGAGCAGGGCCGTGGTCTCGGGGACCCCGCCCTCGACGACGGCGACCGCCTCGGTGTCGAGGTGGGCGGGCAGCAGCCGGGCCAGGGCGGTGGAGGTGGCGGGGGCCAGCTCGCTGGGCTTGACGACGACCGCGTTGCCGGCGGCGAGGGCGCCGACCAGCGGGGCGAGCAGCAGCTGGGCGGGGTAGTTCCAGGGCGCGATGACCAGGACGACGCCGAGCGGGTCGACCTGCGTCCAGGCGCGCGCGTCGGCGCCGAGGTGGGCCGGGACCGGGGCGGGCTCGGGGGCGAGCCAGGCGTCCAGGTGGGCGAGGGTGTGGTCGATCTCGCGGATCGTGAAGTCGATCTCGGTGCGGTAGGCCTCGGTGGCGCTCTTGCCCAGGTCGGCGTGGAGGGCGGCGGCGAGGTCGGCGCCGTTCTCGGTGAGCAGCGCGCGCAGCCGGCGCAGCTGGTCCGTGCGCCAGGCCACGGGCTTGGTACGGCCGGTGCGGAAGGCGGCGCGCAGCCGGGCGACGGCCTCGGCGGGCCGCTCGGGCGCGGCGAGGGGGCCGGTGGACTGCTCGGGGGTGGCGGCGGTGGTCACGGTGCCTCGCTGGGGTTGCGCGGGCCTTGCGGCCCTGGGGTTCGGACGTCGAGCGGTCAGCTCGGTGTATATGCCAACCATTCATGGACCAAAATACATTCCCCGGGCAACCACTACGTTCGGCGCAGGCTGTGCAGACGCTTCTCCAGGTAGGCCCGCTCGGCCGGGTTCTCGGCCAGGGCGAGGGCGGACGCGTAGGCCCGGGCCGCCTCGGCGTGGCGGTCGACGCGGCGCAGCAGGTCGGCCCGGACGGCGTGGAAGACGTGGTAGCCGTCGAGGCCGAGCGCGTCCACCAGGGCGAGGGCGGGCCCCGGGCCCTCGACCTCGGCGACCGCCACCGCCCGGTTCAGGGCCACCACCGGGCTCGGGGCGAGGGCCGTCAGCTGGTCGTAGAGCCGCAGGATCTGCCGCCAGTCGGTGGCCCCGGCGGTCGGCGCGTCGCTGTGGACGGCCTGGACAGCGGCCTGGATCTGGTACGGCCCCGGCCGGTCGCGGCGCAGACAGCGGCGCACGAGGTCCTGCCCCTCGGCGATCAGCGCCCGGTCCCAGCGGTCCCGGTCCTGTCCGGGAAGCGGGACGAGGGCGCCGTCGGTGTCCCGACGGGCGTCCCGGCGGGACTCGACGAGCAGCATCAGCGCGAGCAGCCCGGTGACCTCGGGCTCGTCCGGCATCAGCTCGCCGAGCAGCCGCCCGAGGCGCAGCGCCTCCGCGCAGAGGCCCGGATCACCCTCGTACCCCTGGTTGAAGATCAGGTAGACGACGGCGAGCACCCCGTTCAGCCGGTCCGGGAGGTCGGCGTCGCGGGGCACCCGGTACGGGATACGGGCGTCGCGGATCTTCGCCTTTGCTCGGACCAGGCGCTGGGCCATCGTGGGTTCGGGGACCAGGAACGCGCGGGCGATCTGTGCGGTGGTCAGACCGCCGAGGAGCCGCAGGGTGAGGGCGACCCGCGCCTGCGGGGCGAGCGCGGGGTGACAGCAGGTGAAGATCAGCCGGAGCCGGTCGTCGCGCACGGGGCCCTCCTCCGCGGGTGGGTCGGGGGCGTACAGCCGGGCCGCCTCGGCGTGCCGGGCGTCCCGGCCGGCCTCGCGGCGCAGCCGGTCGACGGCCCGGTTGCGGGCCGTGGTGATGATCCATCCCGCGGGGCTGGGCGGCCGGCCGGTCACCGGCCAGCTGCGCAGGGCCGTGGCGAAGGCCTCCTGGACCGCCTCCTCGGCGAGGTCGATGTCACCGAGGCGGCGGACCAGGACCGCGACGGCCCGGCCGTACTCCGCGCGGAACACGGCCTCGACGTCGACGGGGTCACCCATCGCCCGGCCTCAGTGCCGGTCCACGAACGGCCGCACCTCGATGGGGAGCGTGGTGGCCAGGGCGGCCTTGCGGCCCCACTCCAGTGCCTCGTCCAGGTCGGCGGCGCGGATCAGGCACAGACCGCCGAGGTACTCCTTGCCCTCGGCGTAGGGCCCGTCGGTGACGAGCACGTCACCGTCCTTCGGCCGGAGCACGGTGGCCGTCTCGGGTCCGTGCAGACCGCCGGCGAAGACCCAGGCCCCGGTCGCGCGCAGCTCGTCGTTGTAGGCCTCCACCCGTCGCATGATGCGGGCCATCTCCTCGGGCTCGGGCGGTGTCCCGCCGACCGGCTGGACCACGCTGAGCAGGTAGTGCTGCATGACGTCCTCCTTGGCGTCTGTGCCGTTCTCTCACCTCCTACACGAACGGCACTCCCCCGGATCGACACCTCGGACCCCGACACGGGAAAGAATCCCGTCCATGACCGCACCGCACCCCCTCGTCGCCCGCGCCCGCCGTCTCGCCGACGATCTCCTCGTCCCGCACGCCGAACAGGTCGACCAGGGCGAGGTACCGGTGGAACACCTCACGCAGATCAGACGGTCGGGTCTGCTGGGGCTCAACGCGCCGAAGGCGTACGGCGGCGCCGAGGCGCCCGGCGCGGTGGTGCGGGAGACGGCGGAGATCCTGGCCGGGGCCTGCTGCTCGACCTGGTTCGTGCAGACGCAGCACCACACCCCGGTGCTGACCCTGGCCGGGAGCGAGGGCCCGGTGCGCGAGCGCCTCCTGGGCCGGCTGGCCACCGGCGAGCTGCTGTCCGGGGTCGCGTACGCCCATCTGCGGGCGCACCCCCGCGTCCCCGTGCGGGCCGGCCGGGAGCGGGGCGGCTGGCGCTTCGACGGGAAGGTCCCCTGGTACACGGGCTGGGGCCTGAACGACGTCCTGCTCCTCGCGGGCGTCACCGACGCCGACGAGGCCCTCTTCGCCTTCGCCGAGGCCCGCGACCAGCCAGGCCTGCGTGCCTCCGCGCCGCTGCGCCTGGCCGCCCTCACCGCGGCCCGCACGGTCTCCCTCGATCTGGACGGCCTGTGGCTGCCCGACGAGGCGGTGGTGCTGCGCACGCCGTACCGGGACTGGGCGGCGAGCGACCGCCTGAGGACGGTGAACGCGAACCCCGCGGTCTTCGGCATCACGGAGGCGGCACTGGGCTTGGCGGACGAGGAGACGGCCGGCCGTCTGGGCCGTCGTCTCGCCCGGGTGCGCGCGGAGGCCTACGCCCTGGCCGACGAGGCGAAGCCGCACGAGCACCTCGAGGACCGGCTGGCCCTGCGTTCCCAGGCCTACGCGCTGCTGCAGACGGCCACCACGGCGGCCGTGGTGACAGGAGGGGGCCGGGCCATGCTCCTGACGCAGCGGGCCCAACGCCTCGCGCGCGAGGGCCTGTTCCTCCTGGTCCAGGGCCAGACAGCGGAGTCCCGCCGCTCCCACCTCCACGCCCTCGGCTCCTAGGGACGCAGCAAGCCGCGCGAACCCGTGCCCCCACGGGTGCCGCCACACCCCTGGTGCCGCTCGGTCGGCGAAGCGGGCGCCGGTGCGGCGCTTCAGCTCGCCGCGGCCAGGTACGGGGTGCGGCCGAGGGCCGCGGAGAACTGGTCGACGACCTGGGCGAGCGCCTCGGCGGTGGCCGGGGCGACGGTGACCGTGCCGTCCTCGTGGGCGGCGATGTCCTTGTCGAGGGTGAACCAGCCCTGCACGATGTGCGCGGCGCCCATGGAGTTCAGGACGGGCCGCAGCGCATAGTCGAGGGCCAGGACATGGGCGGTGGAACCGCCGGTGGCCAGCGGCAGGACGGTCTTCCCGGTCAGCGCGTACTGCGGGAGCAGGTCGAGGAGGGCCTTGAGGACCCCGGAGTACGACGCCTTGTAGACCGGGGTGCCGACGACCACTCCGTCGGCGCGGGCGAACAGTTCGGTGGCCTCGACGATCGCCGGGTGGCGGAAGTCCGCGCCGAGCAGCGCCTCGGCGGGGATCGTACGGACGTCGAGCGGGATGACCTCGTGTCCCTGGGCGGTGAGCCGCTGGTCGAGGTGGCGCAGCAGGCGGCCGGTGCGGGAGGAGGCGGACGGGCTGCCGGAGACGGACAGGACGGTGGCCATGGGTCCTCTTTCAGGCGTGGGTTCTTGCAGGCGACGATCCGTTCGGCGCTTCTGCTCGGAGGTGCCGATGACGCCGGTGCGGAAGCCGTCGTCGTACGGCACGGGGTCCTCGAAGACGGAGTCCTGTTCCCGCCCGCCCGGTGGACGACGGCGCGACCGGCGCGCCGCGGTCGACAGGTGTCGCCACGCGGCGCGGGTGCGGCGCATTCAGGCAGGAGAAGAAAAGAGCGGCGGATCTCCGGGAAGGAGGAAAGAACGGAGGGATCAGGCCGCGGCGCTACACGAGGCGCTGGAGACGCGCGCGAGGTCGACATGGCGTCGCCGCGTGAGGTCCAGTCGCATCGTCATGCCGTTGATCGTGGCAGTCGCCGGTGAGGGCAGTCAAGGAGAACCCGACCGGTCTCGTATCGCGGACCGTGGACTTTCATGACGGTGTGTCAGGGAAGCGCGGGAGCAGGCCGCCGGAACCGGTGGTGGCACCGGCTCCGGCGCTCACTCCTCGTCGCACCCCGGGACGACCACGAGGAACGCGTCGGACTTCAGGTCCATGACCACGCTCGCCGGGCGGCCCTCGGCGCGCAGCCTCGCCGCGCACTCCTCGGCAGGCCAGGAGCCGCGGGGCGCTCCCGCGGGAAAGCGTTCCAGCACCGTCGCGGTCATGGGGCAGGCACCTCCGGTTCGGGGTCCGACGGAACGACTACGCCGCGTCTGCCCCGGATCGCCGCGGGTATGTTCACCCCGAGGCCACGGGTTCCTCCTCCGTCGTGGGCCGGGCGGGGGCGTCGGCGGTGGCCGCCCGGTCCCCGGTCGGACGGCTCGGCCACCAGGCGCGCGGCCCGATGTCCAGGACCAGCGCGGGCACCAGCAGCGAGCGCACCACGAGGGTGTCGAGCAGAACGCCGAAGGCCACGATGAACGCGATCTGGACGAGGAAGGCCAGGGGGATCACACCGAGCGCGGCGAAGGTCGCGGCGAGCACCACGCCCGCCGAGGTGATGACCCCGCCCGTGCTGACCAGGCCGCGCAGGACGCCCCGGCGCACACCGTGCGCGAGGGACTCCTCGCGGACCCGGGACATGAGGAAGATGTTGTAGTCGACGCCGAGCGCCACCAGGAACACGAAGCCGTAGAGGGGCACGGACGGGTCGGTGCCGGTGAAGCCGAACACGTACCGGAAGACGAGCGCCGAGACGCCCAGCGTGGCGAGGAAGTTCAGCGCGACCGTGGCGACCAGCAGGGCGGGCAGCAGCAGGGACCGCAGCAACCCCGTCAGGATGAGCAGGATGAGGCCGAGGACCACGGGGACGATGAGCGTGCGGTCGCGTTCGGCGGTGCGCAGGGTGTCGTACCGCTGGGCGGTGTAGCCGCCGACCAGGGCGTCCGCGCCGGGGACGGCGTGCAGGGCGGTGCGCAGCCGGGCCACCGTCCGCCGGGCGTCGTCGCTGTCCGCGGCGGAGGTGAGGGTGACGTCGATCCGGACGCGTCCGCCGACGACGAGCGGGGCGCCGCCGGGGCGTCCGCTCGCGGTCCCGGCCGCCGCCGAGGCGACGCCCTCGGTGGCGCGGGCCGCGCCGAGCACCCGCGACAGCCGGTCCGCGTCCACGACGACCACGGCGGGATTGCCGGCGCCGCCGGGGAAGTGCTCGCCCAGGGCCTTCTGGGCGGCGACGGAGGGGGCGGCGTTCACGAAGGTCTCGTCGAGGGGGACGCCCTGGGAGCGGAGCACCGGCGCGAAGGCCGCGCCGGCCAGCAGTACGGCGAGTGTCGCGGCCCAGACCCGGCGCGGCCGCCGCTCGACCAGTCGCGCCACCCGGCCCCACACCCCGCGGCCGTCCGCCTCGTCACCGGGCCCGGTCGGGCGGAGCCGGGCGGGCCAGTACGCGGCGCGGCCCAGGACGACGAGGACGGCGGGCAGGAAGGTGAGCGAGGACAGGACGGCACAGCCGATGCCGATGGCACCGACCGGTCCGAGCGCGCGGTTGTTGGTGAGGTCGCTGAGCAGCAGGGCGAGCAGTCCGAGCGCGACGGTCGCGGCGCTCGCCACGACGGCGCCCCAGGACTGCCGCAGCGCGGCCCGCACCGCCGTGAAACGGTCGCCGTCGCGCGCGAGCTCCTCACGGAAGCGGGCGGTGAGCAGCAGGGCGTAGTCGGTGGCGGCGCCGATGACGAGGATCGACAGGATGCCCTGGACCTGTCCGTCGACGCGGACCACGTCGTGGTCGGCCAGGACGTACACGATCGCGCAGGCGAGTCCCAGCGCGAAGACCGCGCCCAGGATGATCACCAGCGGGAGCAGGACGCTGCGGTGGACCAGCAGCAGGATCACCAGGACGGTGAGCAGGGCGACGCCGAGCAGCAGTCCGTCGATGCCGGCGAAGGCGTCGGCGAGGTCGGCCTGGCCGGCGGCGGGGCCCGCCAGGTGGACGGTGGAGCCGGGGACGCGCTCGGCGGCGGCGCGGATGCGGTCGAGGGCGGCGGCGAGCCCGTCGCCGAGGTCGGGGCGGAGCGGGACCACGGCCTGGAGGGCCGCGCCGTCCTCGGCGAGGACGGCCGGGGAGATCCGGCCCTGCACCCCGGGGGTGCCGCTGAGGGAGGGGAGGGCCCGGTCGGCCGTCGCGCGTCGGTCCGCGAGGCCGGAGCCGGTCCACACCACGACGGCCGGGAGCGTCTCGTCCTGGCGGAAGGCCCGCTGGGCGGCGACGACCTCGGTGGACTCGGCGCTGCGCGGCAGGAACGCGGCCTGGTCGTTGGTGGCCACCTCGCCCAGGCGTCCCGCGTAGGGGCCGAGGACGCCGCCGACGGCGAGCCAGACGGCGATCAGGAGTAGCGGGACGAGCCGGCGGGCGCGTCGGGAGGGGGAGGGCATGGTGCTCCGGGCTCCAGGAATCTCGGTGCTGGCTGGCCTGTGCTGACGGGTCTGTGCTGACGGGTCTGTGCTGACGGGTCTCTGCTGGCTGGTCTCGGTGTTCCAGGTCTCGGTTCCAGGTCTCGACGATGAACAAACTCAACCAAGAACAATCTCAATGGTTGAGTTACTTTCGGCCAGATCCTAGCCCGGCTCAGCAGCCGTGCGGCGCGACGGTGCCGAGTTCCTCGTTCATCGCCGTCAGGAACCGCACCACGACCGCGAGTTCCTCCCCGGTGAACCGGGAGCGGGCGGCGTCGGCCGCCACGGCGAGCGGCCGGAAGTAGGTGCGGGCCGCGGACCGGGCGTCGGCCGCGTAGTACAGGTGCACCACCCTGCGGTCGGCGCTCTCCCGGACGCGGCGGATGTGCCCGGCCCGCTCCAGCCGGTCCACGCACGCGGTGACGGCCCCCGAGGTGAGCCCGAGGTGTTCGCGCAGCCGCTTCGGCGTCATCGGCTCCGCGGAGTCGAGGATCGCGGCGAGCGCCTGGACGTCCGTGGCGTGCAGCCCGTGGTCGCCGGCGAACGCGTGCACCAGGCGGTTGATCTCACCGTTCATCCGGCGCAGCGCCACCGCGAAGGCGTGCAGATCGGTTCCCGCCCCGGGGTCGCCGGACGGCCTCTCCCGCTCCGCAGGCTGCCGGTCCTGGTCGTTCGCTGTCGCCACGCGATCAGCCTAGTCGCCCTTGCCGTTCGGCCGTTCGGGCGGCACCTGGGGGAGCGGCGCATCCGGGACGGCGTTCGGGCGGGAAGGAGTCATCAGGGGGCCGAACGAGAAGGACCGAGAACACATGACGGCAGACGATGTCGGCGCCGGGCCCCTGTGTCTGGTGACCGGAGCCACGGGGTACATCGGCGGACGGCTCGTCCCGGAGCTGCTGTCGGCGGGCCTGCGGGTGCGCTGTCTCGTCCGCTCGCCCGGCCGGCTGCGGGACCATCCGTGGGCGGGCCGGGTGGAGGTGGTGCGTGGGGACGTCACGGACGCGGAGACCGTCGCTGCGGCGATGCGGGGTGTCGACGTCGCGTACTACCTGGTGCACGCCCTGGGCACCGGAGAGGACTTCGAGGAGACGGACCGGCGGGCCGCGCGGATCTTCGGCCGGGCCGCGCACGGTGCGGGCGTGGGACGGCTCGTCTACCTGGGCGGACTCACCCCGTACGGCGTCCCGGAGGAGCGGCTGTCCCCGCACCTGCGCTCGCGCGCCGAGGTGGGGCGCATCCTGCTCGGCTCCGGTGTGCCCACGGCCGTGCTGCGGGCGGCCGTCGTCATCGGCTCGGGGTCGGCCTCCTTCGAGATGCTGCGCTATCTGACCGAGCGGCTGCCGGTGATGGTCACCCCGAGCTGGGTGCACACCCGGATCCAGCCGGTCGCCGTGCGGGACGTGCTGCGCGCGCTGGTCGGCGCCGCGCGTATGCCGCCCGAGGTCAGCCGGGCCTTCGACATCGGTGGCCCCGACATCCTGACCTACCGCGAGATGATGGAGCGCTACGCCGCCGTCGCGGGGCTGCGGCACCGGCTGATCCTGCCCGTGCCGATGCTCTCCCCCGGTCTGTCAAGCCACTGGGTCGGACTGGTCACCCCGGTTCCGGCGTCGATCGCCCGGCCGCTCACCGAGTCGCTGCGCCACGAGGTGGTGTGCCGTGAGCACGACATCGCCCGGTACGTGCCGGATCCGCCGGGCAGTCCGATGGGCTTCGACGAGGCGCTCCGGCTCGCCCTGCGGCGGGTGCGCGAGGCCCGGGTGAGCACCCGCTGGTCCTCGGCCTCGCTGCCGGGGGCGCCCAGCGACCCGTTGCCCACCGACCCCGACTGGGCCGGCGGGAGCCTCTACTGCGACCAGCGCGAGCTGGAGGTGGACGCCCCGCGCGCCTCGCTGTGGCGCGTGATCGAGGGCATCGGCGGTGACAACGGCTGGTACTCCTTCCCGCTCGCCTGGGCGGTGCGGGGGTGGCTGGACCGGCTCGCGGGCGGGGTGGGGCTGCGCCGGGGACGCCGCGATGCCGCCCGGCTGCGGGTGGGCGACTCGCTGGACTTCTGGCGGGTCGAGGAGATCGAGCCGGGGCGGCTGCTGCGGCTGCGGGCCGAGATGCGGCTGCCGGGTCTGGCCTGGCTGGAGATGTACGCGGAGACGGACGACTCCGGGCGCACCCGGTTCCGGCAGCGCGCGCTGTTCCATCCGCGCGGCCTGCTCGGCCACGCCTACTGGTGGAGCGTGTCGCCCTTCCACTCGGTGGTGTTCGGCGGCATGGCCCGCAACATCGCGCGGGCGGCCCTCGCGGACGCGGCGGCGAGGACGCACGAACGCACGCCGGCCGGCTGACGGTGGGCGCATCCGCCGGGCCCCGTCGCGCGGAAGCGCCTGACAGTCCGACATCCCCTCGTCCCGGAGCCCGCCATGAACGTCTCGGTCGTCCTGTTCACCTCGGATCTCAGGCTGCACGACCACCCTCCGCTGCGCGCGGCCCTCGACGGCTCGCGCGAGGTGGTGCCGCTGTTCGTGCGCGACCGGGCGGTGGACGGCGCGGGGTTCGCCGCGCCGAACCGGCTGGCGTTCCTCGCCGACTGTCTGCGCGATCTGGACGCGGGGCTGCGGCAGCGGGGCGGCCGGCTGGTGCTGCGGTCCGGGGACCTGGTGGAGGCGGTGTGCCGGGTGGCCGCCGAGGCGGAGGCCGACGAGGTACATCTGGCGGGGGACGGGAGCGCGTTCGCCCAGCGCCGGGAGGAGCGGCTGCGGCGTGCCCTGGAGGCGGAGGGGGTCCGGCTGCACGTGCACGGCACGGTGACGACCGTGGTGGACCCCGGTGTGCTGGCCCCGGGCTCCTCGGACCACTTCGCGGTCTTCACGCCGTACTTCGGACACTGGTCGCGGCAGCGGCCCCGGGACGTGCTCGGCGCGCCGCGGGCGGTGCGGGTGCCGGAGGCAGTCGGCTCGGAGGAGCTGCCGGACCGCAAGAGCCTGTCGGGTCTGTCGCCGGCCCTGGCCGAGGGCGGTGAGACGCAGGCCCGTGCGCGGCTGACGGCGTGGCTGCGCTCGGACGTCCCGGCGTACGAGGACCGGCACGACGACCTGGCCGGCGACACCACCTCACGGCTCTCGCCGCATCTGCACTTCGGCACCCTCTCCCCCGTCGAGCTGGTGCACCGGGCGCGCGCCGCGGGCGGGCCGGGCGCCGAGGCGTTCGTACGGCAGGTCGCCTGGCGCGACTTCCACCGCCAGGTGCTGGCCGCGCGGCCGGCGGCGGCGCTCGCGGACTACCGCACCAAGCACGACCGCTGGCGTACGGAGCGCACGGCGGGCCGGGACGTCGAGGCGTGGCGCGCGGGCCGTACCGGCTATCCGGTGGTGGACGCGGCGATGCGGCAGCTGCTCCACGAGGGCTGGATGCACAACCGGGGGCGGCTGCTGACGTCGAGTTTCCTCACGAAGACGCTGTACGTCGACTGGCGGATCGGCGCCCGGCACTTCCTGGACCTGCTGGTGGACGGGGACGTGGCGAACAACCAGCTCAACTGGCAGTGGATGGCCGGGACCGGCACCGACTCCCGGCCCAACCGGGTGCTCAACCCGGTCACCCAGGCCAAGCGCTACGACCCCGACGGGGCGTACGTCCGGCGCTGGGTGCCCGAACTGGCGGACCTGGACGGCGCGGCGGTGCACGAGCCGTGGCGGCTGAAGGGTCTGGACCGGGCGGGCGTCGACTACCCCGATCCGATCGTGGACCTCGCGGACGGCCTGGCCCGCTTCAAGCGGGCGCGCGGCCGCGACTGAGCCGCTCACCGTACGGGCGGCGCGCGCCCGCCTCGCAGGACTAGATTCGAGGGGCACGACGCACGCGAACACTCCGGAGGCACCCCCCATGGCAAAGATCCTCTTCGTGATGACCGGCAGCGACCGCTGGACGCTCGCCGACGGCACTCCCCACCCGACCGGCTTCTGGGCGGAGGAGGCCGTCGCCCCGTACGGCGTCTTCCGCGCGGCGGGCCACGAGGTGGTGGTCGCCACGCCGGGCGGTGTGGTTCCGCCCGTGGACAAGGGCAGCCTGGCCGCCGAGGCCAACGGCGGGCAGGAGGCGGCCGACCGGGTCGCCGCGGCGCTCGCCGGGATGGGCGAGCTGGAGCGGCCGCTGCGGCTGGAGGACGTGGATCCCGCCGACTACGCGGTGGTGTTCTACCCGGGCGGGCACGGCCCGATGGAGGACCTGGCCGTCGATCCCGTCTCCGGCCGCGTGCTGATCGCGGCACTCGACTCCGGCAGGCCCCTCGGTGTCGTCTGCCACGGTCCGGCCGCGCTGCTGGCGGCGGTGCGGGAGGACGGTTCGAACGCGTTCGCCGGCTACCGGGTCGCGGCCTTCACCAACGCCGAGGAACGGCAGGCCGGACTCGCCGACCGGGCGAAGTGGCTGCTGGAGGACCGGCTCGCCGAGGCCGGTGTGGACGTGCGGGTGGGCGAGCCGTGGGCGCCGCACGTGGTCGTGGACCGCAACCTGGTGACGGGCCAGAACCCGGCCTCCTCGGCCCCGCTCGCGGAGGAGCTGCTGAAGCTGCTCGGCTGAGCGCGCGACCGGCCGAGCCGCTACTCGGCTGAGCGCGCGACCGGCCGAGCGGTTGAGCGGCCGTCCGCGCGACCGGCCGAGCCGGTGACTGGCCGAGCCGGTTTCCGCCGAGCGGCCGAGCGGCGCCTCACCCGGCGTCGTACACGGCCGCCAGCGTCTCCAGGGCCCCGCCCAGCGCGGCCGGGCGGGGCAGGCCGGGGGAACGGCCCGCCCAGCCGGGGCCGCCGAGCACCACGGACGGTGTGCGGCGGGCCCCGCGCACGCCCCAGCGGGTCGCCGCGAGGTGCCGGGCGAGGGCGAGGCTCGCCGTGGAGCGGGCCTGGGCCCACAGCACGACGGCCACCGGGCCCAGCCGCTGGACGGCCGCGGACAGCGCTTCCGCGGGCACGGCGGCGCCGAACATCCGGGTGGGCACGTCGAGCCGGCTGAGTCCGGCGTTGAGCGCCTCCAGCGGCAGGGTGTGCTCCTCCCCCGGCATGCAGGCGAGGAGCACCGGCCCCGGCCCGCCCGTGTCGCCGGGCACGGCGGGCCGGGTGGCGCGGCGCAGGGCCGTGGAGACGTGCCAGGACAGCAGGTGTTCGACCTCGACGTACCGGTCCCCGGACGAGGCCCACTTGCGTCCCACGGCGTGCAGGGTGGGCACCATCACCTCCTGCCAGGCGGCGGTCAGTCCGTGCCGGTCGACGGCCTGCGCCAGCTGCTCGGCGACGGCCGGCGCGTCGAGCCGTACGGCGGCGCGGGCCAGGCCCCTGCACTCCTGGCGGACGTCACCCTCCAGCGGGAGTTCACCGGTCTTCCGGGGCTCGCGGGTCTCCCGGGAGCGTTCGCGCACCTCCGCGGCCGGCCGGACCGGGAGCGGGCCCGGGCCCTCCTTCGCGGCGCGGGCGGCCTCGGCGGGCGAGACCCCGGCCGAGGTGAGCCGGCACATCGTCTCCAGCACGGCCACGTCGTCCGGGCGCCAGCGGCGATGCCGGCCGTCACCGCGCACGGCGGGACCGATGCCGTAGCGCCGGTCCCAGGAGCGCAGGGTGGTGGGTGCCACGCCCAGACGGCGGGCCAGGGCGCCGGTGGTCAGTGCGGTGTCGTCGGAGGCGGTGGACTCGCTCATGTGCCGACTTTACGGCTGATACGACGCAGAAACGACGCGTGTTGAGGGGGACCCGGCGCCCCTCGGACGATGCCCTCACGGGGCCACGCCCCGCAGGACGTCCCGCACCGGCCCGGGACGGGTCGCCCGAGGTGAGGAGCCGTCGTCATGAGCCCGCTGCCGTCCCCCACCCTCCGGTACGCGCCCGCGACCGGCGCGGAGCCGCTCGCCGACGAGGAGATCGCCCGTGGTCTGGTGGCGGGCGACGAGGCCTGTCTGGCCGCCGCCTACCGGCGCTGGTCCGCCCTCGTGCACGCGCTGGCCTGGCGGTCCCTGGGAGACGTGAGGGAGGCCGAGGACGTCAGCCAGCAGGTGTTCCTGGGCGTGTGGCGGGGCCGGGCGGGCTACCGGCCCGAGCGCGGCACCCTCGGCGGCTGGATCGTGGGGATCACCCGCCGCCGGATCGCCGACACCCTGGCCGCGCGGACCCGCCGGCTCCGCCTCGTCGCAGCGGCCGGCTCGCAGCTCGCCCTCGCCGACCCCGACCGGGACCGGCCCGAGGCCGCGCTCGACCGTCTGCTGGTGCGCGGCGAACTCGCCCGGCTCCCGGCGCCGCAGCAGCGGGTGCTGCGCCTGACGTTCTACGAGGACCTCACCCAGACCCAGATCGCCGAGCGCACCGGCTGGCCGCTCGGCACGGTCAAGAGCCATGCGCGGCGCGGTATGCAGCGGCTGCGCGTCCGGCTGGAGCCGGTGGGCGAGACCTGACCCCGGCCGACCCCGACCGCACCGGGGGACCGGAACTCTTTTCGACGCGTGAACGCTGCACGCGCCGTGGCCGCCGTCGTGGCCGTCGGATTCCGTTCCCCCGCCCGTGCCGCATCCACAACCCGCTCTCCCCCGGAAATACCATTCGGCCGCACCTCCACGTCTCCTCGGGTGCGGCCGGCGGGAGAGCGGCCCCTCCCGCCGCCCCCGGGGAGTGTCGGTGCTCTCCGGGGGCGCTCCACGCCTGGCACACGCGACCGTCCCCACCTCTACACATAAAGGACGAATAAGCGCAGAATGTCTGTGCGCGGCGCTTACCGCACACCGCACCAGACGCGGTCAGGCCTGCCACCCGAAGGAGACGAGTGATGGCCAACGTCTCGCCAGACAGAAGTGACCTGTCGACCCACCCCGACGTGTCCGAGATGCGCGCACGCTACGAGGCCGTGCTCGGCGGCGGCCGCGACGTGGCGCTCGTGGACGGACCGGTGTTCCTGCTCGGTCTGTACTGCGCGGTGTCGCCGTGGGTGCTCCACTACACCACCAGCCAGCCCGACCTCATGACCCACAACCTGGTCGTGGGCATCGCGATCGGTCTGCTGGGCCTCGGATTCACCGCCGCTCCGGCCCGGATGTACGGCCTGAGCTGGGCCATGTGCGCACTCGGCGTGTGGATGATCATCGCGCCGTGGGTCGTCGGGACCAGCCCGGACGCCGGCGTCGTGGTCAACAACATCATCATCGGCGCGCTGGCCGTGATCCTGGGGATGATGTGCGCCTTCACGGCGGCCCGGAGCGCCCCGCGGGCGTAGCCCCCGCCCCCAACGGAACCGGAAAGGCGGCCCGGCCGGCCCGCACAGGCGGATCGGCCGGGCCGGGTCGCGCACGGGGGGGCCGCCTCATTCAGCTCACGTTGAGCGCCGTGTCGTCGATGACGAAGGAGGTCTGGAGCGTGGAGCCCTCGGTGCCGGTGAACTTGAGCGTGACGGTCTGGCCGGCGTAGCCCGCCAGGCTGAAGCTGCGCTGGGTGTAGCCGCTCGCGGCGTTGAGGTTGGAGTAGGTCGCGAGCGTGCCGAGGACCGCGCCGGAACTGTTGAGCACCTGGACCTTCAGCGTGTCGTACGCCGTGCTGGTGGTGGTCTCCGCCGTGTCGACGTGGAGGTAGAAGCTGAGCGCGGCGGTGGTGCAGCCGGACGGGATGGTCGCAACGGACTGGGAGAGCGTGTCGGTGGTGGCGGAGCCGTATCCGTCGAGCCAGGCGTAGTACGAGCCGGTACGGGCCGACTGGCTGGCGGAGTTGGTGACGACCCCGCTGGTCGCGCTCCAGGTGGTGGCGCCGGACTCGAAGCCGTTGTTGCCGAGGAGCTGGGCGGACGTGCAGGTGCCGGAGCCGCCACCGCCGCCGCTGCCGGTCCCGCCGGCGAGCCACGCGGTGGCGTTCAGGGCGAGGGCGGCGTTGGTGGCGCCGGTGTCGTTCCAGCCGTCGTAGAGCGTGTTGCCGGACTGGCCGGTGCCGTCGTCGATGGGCGAACTGTCGCCCCAGAAGGCGACCCGGCCGCTGCCGAAGGTGCTCGTGACGAAGAAGGCGCCGGTGTTGCCGGAGTAGCCGGTCCGGTAGAGCAGGCCCTTGACGCCGGAGTTGTCGGCGGGCTTGAGGGTGGCCGTCGTACCGCTCGCGATCAGGCTCTTGCTCACGGTGCCGAAGGAGCCGTGCAGCACCGGGTCGGTGCTGTCGTTGACGGCCGAGGGATGGTCCGAGCTGACGCTGAGGGAGTCGATGGAGAAGCCGAACGGGTCGGTGGAGTCGACGCTGTTGTTCGTCATCAGGTCGTTGAGGATCTCGACCGCGTCCTCGCCGTCGTTGTTGCGGTCGGCGCCGGTGTGGTCGGAGATCATGAACAGACCGCCGCCGTTCTTCACGAAGTTCATGATCGCCGTCTTCTCGGCGGTGGTGAACAGCGTGTTGGGCTCGGGCAGGACCAGCGTGTCGAAGTTGGACAGGTCGGTCGTGGAGGAGCCGCCGTAGGTGAGAGCGCCGGTGGCGGTCTTGAGGCTGTAGTCGCCGGTCCTCTGCAGGGCGACACCCCACGACGACAGCGCTCCGGTCCAGTCCGTCTCCGAGGAGGGGGAGGAGTCCTGGGAGAGCGGGTCGGGCTTGCCGGTGGAGATGATCCAGTCCGCGTTGCCCGCCTCCTCGGCGTGGCCGTCGTCGAAGAGGATGCGGTGGGGGGTGGCGGCGTGGGCGGGGGTGGCGGTCGTGGCGACCTGGAGCGCGGCTCCGGTGACGAGCAGGCCGAGGCCGGCCAGGAGCGTGGTGACCTTGCGGGGGTGTCTCGATGATCGGGGCATCCGGCGAACCTCCGTGAGGGGGTGGGGAGAGAGGCGGGTGCGGCGGCGATCTGCGCGCGTAGAGCTCGCAAGGAAGGGTTCTACACGCGTGGACTGCTTGAAAGGTACATGGCATGGCGGCGCCGTGAACATCAAGCGCGGGCAATAACGTGCGCGAAAACACCGGCGACGCGACCGGAACCGACTGCCCCACCGCGGAGCGGGCACAAGCCAGTCGACGGGCTCTCACCAAGACCAAGGAGGGGCGGAGATGGAGATCGACGGCATCATCAGTGCCATCTTCATCGGCATCATCATCGGTGTGCTCGGACGGCTGGTCGTCCCGGGCCGCCAGCGGATCGGCGTGCTGTGGACGATCGGGGTCGGCATCGTGGCCGCGCTGATCGGGTCGGCCCTCGCCTCGGTCCTGGGCGTGGCCGACACCAAGGGCGTCGACTGGATCGAGTGGCTGATCCAGATCGGCCTCGCGGCGTTCGGGGTGACGGCGCTGGACCGGGCGAAGTCCCGCCGGTGAGCGCGCCGGGGCCGGGACGGGCGGTGAGCCACGCCCACGTGTGCGGCTCACCGCCCGTACCGGCCCGCCGACCGCCGCTCACGGCATGACGCCGGGACTGCGGCGCGCGCACGGCTACGGGGTGTAGACGTACGGCGTCGTGGTGGTCAGCGCGGAGAATCCCAGGCGTTCGAGGATGGGGCGGCTCTGGTCGGAGGCGTCCACCTGGAGATAGCGGTAGCCGCGCTCGGCGGCGATGCGGGCGCGGTGGGCGATCAGGGCGCGGTACACGCCGCGGCCGCGCCACTCCGGTGCGGTTCCCCCGCCCCACAGGCCCGCGAACCGGGTGCCGGGGACGAGTTCCAGGCGCGCCGAGCTGACCGGTTCGTCACCGGCCAGGGCGACCAGGGCGACGATCGTGTCCGGGTCGCCGGCGAGCCGGGCGAGCACGAGGTCCCGCAGGAAGGAGCCGTCGTGGCCGAAGGCCCTCTCGTTGGCGGCGACCATGAGCTCGACGCCCGCCGCGTCGGTCACCCGCTCGATCCGCACGCCCTGCGGCTGCGGCACGTCGACCAGCTGGTCGCTCGTCTCACCGATCATCAGCGTCTCCTCGGGTTCGGCGGTGAAGCCGGCCTCGAGAAGCCGTCGCCCCAGGTCGGCGGGGCGGTCGTGACCGTGGTGCTTCCACTCGAACTCCGCCCCGCGCTCCGCGAAGAAGGCGACCTGGGCGGCGATCGCGGCATCCGCGTCCACGCCGTCCAGGTCCGACCAGAGGACGCCGTTCCAGCCGCCCTCGCCGCCGACGTGGCGGACCACGCCCCCGGTCCGTTCGATCCGGGCGTCGGAGCTCTCCGGGCGGGCGCCTTCGCGCATGTCCCGGTCGTACAGGGCGAGTACCGCGGCATGATCCATACGGCTCACTCCAGCATCCCGGTGCCGGGCCCACAACGGAATTTAACGGTCCTGCCCCTCCGTACCCCTGGGCTGTGCGGCGCCGAAGATCGTCAAGCGCGCGAGGAGGGCACGTACGCCGTGATCGAGGAGAGCGAGCTGCCGTATCTGCGCCGCTGTCTCGAGCCGGCCGCCGAGGCGCTCGCGGCCGGGGACGAGCCGTTCGGGGCGGTGCTGGTCGGCGGGGACGGGACGGTGCTCGCCGAGGACCACAACCGGGTGGCGGGCGGCGACCGCACCCGGCACCCGGAGTTCGAGCCGGCCCGCTGGTCGGCGGCCCGGCCGACCCCCGAGGAGCGGGCGGCGGCCACGGTCTGCCCCTCGGGCGGGCACTGCCCGATGTGCGCGGCGGCGCCCGCCCGGGTCGGCCTCGGCCGGATCGTCCACGTCGCCTCGTCCGCCCGGCTCGTCACCTGGCTGGAGGAGTGGGGGGCGGCGGCAGCGCCGGTCAGGCCCCTGCCGGTGCACGAGGTGGCCCCCGGGGTGACCGTTGAGGGCCCGGTTCCGGAACTGACCGACGAGGTGCGCGCACTGCACCGGCGGTTCCACGGCGCCTGAGACCGGCGCGCGGCCGACCTCGCTCTCCGGCGTCCACCGCGGGGCCGTCCGGCCGGCCCGGCCGGACGACGGGGCCCACCGATCCCTCACGCACGGCGGCCCGGCTGTCCGGCAGCGCGGCGGCCCGCGACCCGGCGGGGACGAAAGATTCCCGCGTGCGGCTGAGTGTCGTGCATCCCCGGGTCACGGTCGGTGCGCACCGCAGGTCCCCGTTCGGCGGGGGCCTGCGGGTCGGCGCGGCGAACCTTCAAAAGCAGACCGGTCAGCCGGTGGGCGGCGGCGTCGGGCCGCCCTCAGCCGTCGCCCGACGCCGGGCGCGGCCTCACGCGGTCAGCCCTGGGCGCCCGGGCGGAAGCGGCGGTAGAGGACCGCGCCGGCCAGGACCAGGGCCGCGCTCCCGGCGAGGGCGGGCACGGTCGCGTCGGCGCCGGTGTGGGCGAGCGAGGACACGGTCCGGTGGGAGGCCGGGGTCTGCGGCGCCCGGGAGTGCGGGACCGTCTTCGTGCCCGGGGCGGGACGCTGGGGCTCGGGCTCGGGGGCCGAGGGCTGGCGCGTGGGCGGCACCGGCGTGCTCGGACGGCCCGGGTGCGCCGGGTGCCGGGGCTTGTCGACCGGGCCGTTCACCGACTGGTTGCCGAACACCGGGTTGAGGACCCCGACCACGTCCACGCTGTTGCCGCTGGCGTTCACGGGCAGGTCGACCGGCGCCTGGAGCCCGTTGCCGGAGACGGCTCCGGGCGAACCGGCCGTGGTGGTCGTCGCGCCCGCCCCCGACGCCGGAGCGTGCTTCGGCGCGGCACCCTTGTGGGCACAGCTGTTGCCGAACGCGGGGTTCAGCAGGCCCGCCAGGTTCACGGTGTTGCCGCAGAGGTTGACCGGGAGGTGCACCGGAAGCTGCACGCCGTTGCCGGAGGCCACGCCGGGCGAGCCGACCGCCGTACCGGCGGCGGAGGAGTCGGCGAACGCCGGCATCGTCACGGCGGCCATCGCGCCGGAGGCTGCTGCTACGGCGAGCACACCGTTTCGGGTAGCCCGTCTCATGGGTCCCTGCCTTCCATACATGCCATACAGGTCGCGGGCACTCGCCCGCACCAGGTAAAACGCGGGCGAACCGAACGAGTTATGCCCAATCCGTCATTCACCCCATCGGGCGCCGCGGGTCGAACGGCCTCGCGCCCCGTGGCACCGGTCCCCGTGAGGCCTCGGGACGGCCGCCGTCCGTCCGGAGGCGCGCCTTCCGGAGGCCGCCTATCGTGATCCGGGACGCCGGTCCCCGGTCCGCTGCGGGGCGTCCCTGGAGGCATTGATGCTGGCCATGCTGTCGACGCGGCGCCGCCGCGCGCTCGCCACGGGCGCCGCGCTCACCCTGCTGGGGACGGGTCTGCCGACGGCCGCCGCGGCGGCCGGGGACGACCCGTCCGGCCTCGACCGGTTCTACGACCAGAAGATCTCCTGGTCGGCCTGCGACCTCGACGGCGTGCCCGAGGACCTCCAGTGCGGCAAGGTGACCGTGCCGCTCGACTACGCGCACCCCGCGGCGGGCTCCCTCGACCTGGCGCTCGCCCGCTACCGGGCCACCGGCGACAAACGGGGCTCGGTGCTGCTGAACTTCGGCGGCCCCGGGGGCGCGGGCGTCCCCGGACTCGCCTACGGCGGCAAGGACTTCCTGGAGCTGACCGACGGCTACGACGTGGTGTCCTTCGACCCGCGTGGCGTGGGCCGCTCCTCCCCCGTCAGCTGCGGGGACACCGAGGAGGAGGACGAGGGACTGAGCGCGCTGGAGGACGACGCCGCGCTGGACGATCCCCGCGCGCTGCTGACGCGGCTGCGGCGGACCGCCGCCGACTGCGTACGGCATTCCGGTCCCGTCCTGACCCACATGGGCACGGTCGACGCGGCACAGGACATGGACGTCATACGCCGGGCGCTGGGCGACCGGAAGCTCAACTACCTCGGCTTCTCCTACGGCACCCGGCTGGGCGCCGTCTACGCGGCCCGGTTCCCCGGCCAGGTCGGCCGGATGGTCCTCGACGGTGTCGACACCCTCACCGAGCCGCTCACCGAGCAGGGGCTCGCGGGCGCCCGGGGCCAGCAGGTGGCGCTGGACGACTTCGTCGACTGGTGCGTGAAGGACATCGCCTGCCCCTTCGGCACCGACGCGCGGACGGCCCGCGAGGAGGTGCTCCGCACGGTCCGCTCCCTGGACCAGGATCCCGTGCCGACGGACTCCGGTGACGACTTCACCGGACAGGATCTGGTGGCCGCCCTCGGCCAGGGCCTCTACAGCGAGGAACTGTGGCCCTCGCTGGAACGCGCGCTGGCCCGGCTCGTCGAGGAGGGCGACACCTCCGGCGTGCTGACCTTCGCCACCGGCGGCGTCGCCTTCCCGACCCGGACCACCGTCCCCCGCGGCGCCACCCTCCCGACCCGGACATCGACCACCCGCGCGAGCGCCGCGGGCGCCGTGCCCTCCCCCAGCCCGCTCGTCGACGCCGAGGACGTCCCGCTCGACAACCTCCCGGCCGCGCTGATGGCGGTCAACTGCGCCGACGACCCCGACCGCCCCACCGCCGAGCGGATCACCGCCGACCTGCGACGGCTGCGCGCCGACTACGACAAGGCGTCACCGGTGTTCGGCCGGTACCGCCTCTCCGAGGTCCTGCTCTGCTACGGCCGGCCCCACGGCACCGACTTCATCCGGGAGAAGGTGAAGGACCTCGACACGCCGAAGATGCTCCTGGTCGGCACCCGCGGGGACCCGGCGACGCCCTACCGCTGGACCGTGGAGACGGCGGAGCGGCTGGGCGACGCGGCCGTGGTGCTCGACAACCGCGGTGAGGGCCACACCGGGTACGGCTCGTCCAAGTGCGTGCACCGCAAGGTCGACGACTTCCTGCTGTACGGTTCCCTGCCCCGCACCGGCAGTTCCTGCCTGTCCGACGCGGACGGCGGCTGAGTGCGCCGGTTCGCGCCGTGGCTGCTCGTCGTCCTGTGCGCGGCAGGGGCGCTGACCGCGTCGTTCACGGTGTCGGCCCGGTGGTGGTCGGCGGCCGGCCCCCTGCTCGCCCTGGCCCTGCTCGGCGCCCGGGACCTGCTCCAGCGCCGCCGCGCGCTGCTGCGCAACCATCCCCTGGTGGGCCGTCTGGGATACCCGGTGCGGGAACCCGCGCCCCCCGTTCCCGTCCCGCACGACGGGCGGGAGTTCTTCGCGGCCTCGGCGGGCCCGGTCCCCCCGCCCGAGGAGGAGCCGAGGGTGCGCGTGGGCGGGCCCGACTGCGCGCTGCCGTACGACATGGCCCTGCTGAACGTGTCGGCGCTGAGCTTCGGGGCCCTGTCCGCCCGCGCGGTCCTCGCCCTCGGCCGGGGCGCGGCGCTGGGCCGTTTCGCGCAGGACACCGGGGAGGGCGGACTCTCGGACCACCATCTGCGCGGGGGCGGCGACCTCGTCTGGGAGATCGGGTCGGGCTACTTCGGCTGCCGTACGCCCGACGGGGGTTTCGAGGAGCGGGAGTTCGCGGACCGCGCGGCGCTGCCCGAGGTGAAGTGCGTGTCGCTGAAGCTGTCGCAGGGGGCCGCTCCGGGCGGCGGCGGGGTGCTGCCGGCGGCCAAGGTGAGCGCGGAGGTCGCACGGGAGCGGCGCGTGGTCCAGGGCGTGACGGTGGTCTCGCCGCCGGATCACAGGATGTTCTCGACGCCGCGTGAACTGGTGCTCTTCGTGGCCCGGATGCGGGAGCTGGCAGGCGGCAAGCCGACCGGGTTCAAACTGTGCGTGCGGTCGCGGCGGCAGTTCCTCGCGGTGTGCAAGGCGATGCTCGCGGAAGGCGTCACGCCCGACTTCGTCGTGGTGGACGGGGCGGAGGGCGGGACGGGCGCCGGGCCGCCGGACCCCGTCGAACGGCCGGGGATGCCGCTCACCGAGGGGCTGATCACCGTGCACAACGCGCTGGTGGGCACCGGTCTCAGGGACCGGATCCGGATCGGCGCGAGCGGCGGGATCACCACTGGCGCGGACATCGTCCGGCGGCTCGCCCAGGGCGCCGACTACACCAACGCGGCCCGCGCGATGATGACCGCCGTCGGCTGTGTCGGCGCCGGCCGCTGTCCCACCGGTGCCTGTCCGGTCGGCGTCGCCACCCAGGACCCGTGGCGGGTGTGGGCGCTGCACGTCGGCGACAAGGCCCGGCGGGTGCGGCACTACCAGCGGGCGACGGTCCGCGGCGCCGTCCGGATCATGGCCGCGCTGGGCGTACGCGATCCGGGCGGGCTCACCCCCGGGCATCTGCTGCGCCGTACGGACGCGGGGACGGTCCGTTCCTACGCCGAGCTGTACGAGTGGCTGGAGCCGGGCGCCCTCACCGCCGGACCGCCCGCCGGCTGGGCGGCCGACTGGGCGGCGGCGGACCCGGACGCCTTCGGCTGACCCGTCGGAGCGGTCCGGGACGCCCGGGCGCCGGTTCAGCCCACGAACGCGGCGATCGCCGCCGTCAGCTCGGCGGGCTTCTCCACGGGGAGTTCATGGCCGGCGTCCAGGATGCGGACGGTGGCTTCCGGGTACGCCTTCGCCATCCGGAGCATCTGCAGCACCGGCAGCTGGATGTCGTGGTAGCCGTGGATCATGAGGGTGGGGGCCTTGATCTCCCCGACCCGGTCCAGGACGTCGAAGGCCCGCATGGCGCCGTACAGCGTCATGACCACCTCGCGCGGGGTCCCGGCGGAGGAGTCGACGTACCGGCGGATCTCTTCCCGGGGGAAGCCCGGCGCGAAGGCACGCTGGATGTTGGTGGCGACGAACAGCTTGAAGGGAAGCAGGGTGGAGGACGCCATCAGCAGGCCCCGGCCGCGGCTGTACGTCATCCGGGCGATGGAGTTCACCAGGACCATGCGCTCCACCCGGCCCGGGTGGGAGAGGGCGACGGTCTGGGAGATCATGCCGCCCATCGAGTGGCCGACCAGGACGCAGCGCTCGATGCCGAGGTGGTCGAGGAGGGCGAGGAGGTCCTTCGCGAGCTCGGCCACCGTCCTCACCCCGGCGCCGCCGCTCTCGCCGTGTCCGCGCAGGTCGAGGCGGACCACCCGGCGCGTCGCGGCGAAGTGGGCGACCTGGTGGTCCCAGCGGTGCCGGTTCGCCGTCCAGCCGTGCACGAAGACCAGCGGCGTCCCGCCGCCGTCGCGCGGTCCCTCGTCGTCGTACGTCAGCGGTGCGCCGTCGACTTCGAGCTGCGGCATGGGTGCCTCCTGCGGTACGTCCCGGTTACTGACGCGTACGGTAACCGGCGGCCGGGGTCGTCGTCACCGTCGTACGCCGAGGAAATCCGGGACTTTCGCGAGCGCCCCGGGCGGCCTCGCCCCACGCGGCCGCCCATCGACCGGTTGGCGCTCAGTACCCCGAATGCCCCAAGGGTGAATCGGTCCTATGGTGCTCATATGGAGCACGCACTCAGCCCCGCGACCCTCTCCGAACTCCGCCGCCCGCGCCCCTATCCCGCGGTCTCCGTGCTGACCCCCACACATCGCCGGGAGCCGGACAACGCCCAGGACCGGGTCCGGCTGCGCAATGTCGTGGCCGAGGCGAAGAAACAGCTCGAATCCGACCCGGGGGTCACCCGCGAGCGGCGCGCCGACGTGGCCCACGAACTCGACCGGGCGCTGGCCGAGGTCGACCTGACGTACACCGAGGACGGGCTGGTGATCTTCGCGGCGCCCGGGGAGCACCAGGTGTGGTCGTTGGGCCGTCCGGTGCCGGAGCGGGTCGTGCTCTCGGACACCTTCCTGACCCGCAACCTGGTCTCCGCGCAGGCCGCCGAGCGGCCGTACTGGGTGCTGTCGGTCTCCGCCGACCGGGTCACCCTGTGGAACGGCGGGCCGGAGCGGGTCACGGAGGAGCATCTGGGCGGTTTCCCGATGGCCCGCCGACAGGAGAACTTCGACGCCGAGCGCCGGGAGCAGATCGGCGACACGCCGAGCACCTTCCGCGACGAGGACACCCGTCACTTCCTGCGCGAGGCCGACCTCGCGATGAACCGGCTGCTGCGGCTGGCCGCGCGGCCGCTGTACGTCACCGGTGAACAGGCGGCCCTCTCCGCCCTGGACGAGCTCGGCACGGTCACCCGCGCCGCGGTGCACGTCCCGCACGGCGGGCTGTCGCACGGCACCCCGGAATCGGTGTGGCAGGCGGTGCGGCCGATGGTCGCCGCCGAGGCCCGCCGCAGCGTGGACACGGTCAGCCGCGCGCTCGACTCGGCCCTCGGCCGCAAGGAGTTCGCGGCCGGGGTCGACGAGGTGTGGCAGAACGCCCGCGAGGGCCGGGTCCGGCTGCTCGCCGTCGAGGAGAACTACCGGGTGACCGTGCGTGACGACGGCGACCATCTGATCCCCGCCGCGAGCGGCGACCTCGACGCCCGCGAGGACATCGTGGACGAGATCGTGGAGCAGTGTCTGGAGACGGGCGCCGACGTGCGTTTCGTCCCGGACGGCACGCTGGGGAACGAGGCCGGGATCGCGGGAGTCCTGCGGTACTGAGCGCCCTGCGGTCCTGCGACCTGCGGTTCTGCGACCTGGGGTACCGAGTGCTCCGCCCCCCTCCGGGCCGGCGCTGCACCTGCCGCCCCTGCCGCCCCGCCACCCGCCGCGCGTACGCTACGGGGTGATCGTCGGCGGGGAGAGGGAGCGCGCGTGGGTGACCTGCTGGGTGTGGCGGTGCTCGGGGCCGGGCACATGGGGGCGGACCACATACGGCGCCTCGACCGGGTGGTGAGCGGGGCCAGGGTCGCCGCCGTGGCCGATCCCGACCGGGCGCGGGCGAAGGAGGCCGTCGCCGGGGTCGACGGGGTCCTGGTGCACACGGAGACCGAGGCCGCGCTGGACGCCCCCGGGGTGGAGGCCGTGCTGATCGCCTCGCCCGGCCCCGCGCACGAGGAGGCCCTGCTCGCGGCGCTCGCCCGGGGGCTTCCCGTGCTGTGCGAGAAGCCGATGGTGCCGGACTCGGCCGGGGCCCTGCGCGTCGTCGAGGCGGAGGCGCGGCTCGGCCGGCGGCTCACCCAGGTCGGGTTCATGCGCCGTCACGACGGCGAGTACCGGCGGCTCAAGGCGCTGCTGGACGGCGGGCGGCTGGGGCGGCCCCTGATGCTGCACTGCGTGCACCGCAACGTCTCCTCGCCGCCGGACTTCACCAGCGCGATGCTGATCGACAGTTCGGTGTCGCACGAGATCGACGCGGCCCGCTGGCTGCTCGGCCAGGAGCTGACGGCGGTCTCCGTGCTGCGGCCGCGCCCCTCCTCCGGCGCTCCGCGGGGGCTGCTCGACCCGCAGTTCGTGGTGTTCGAGACCGACGGGGGCGTCCTGGTGGACGTGGAGGTCTTCGTCAACTGCGGCTTCGGGTACCAGGTGCGCTGCGAGGCCGTGTGCGAGGCGGGCAGCGCGCGCATCGGCGACGACCACGGGATGCTGGTGACCTCGCGCGGCGACGCGGCGACCGAGGTGCCGCAGGACTACCTGGTCCGCTTCGCGGCGGCCTACGACCACGAGGTGCAGGGCTGGGTCGACGCCGTCCGGCGGGGGCGGGTCACCGGCCCGACGGCCTGGGACGGCTACGCGGCCTCCGCGGTCGCGGAGGCCGGCGTGCGGGCGCTGGAGAGCGGTGGGCGCGTCGGGATCGCCCTCGCCGGGCGTCCCGCGCTGTACGCCGGGCACGACGACTGACGCCGCCCCGCCTCAGACATTGCCGAACAGGGCCTGCAGCCCCTCGTCGACGGCGGCCCCGACGTCCTCGCCTCCCGAGGGGACCACGGCGTAGCTGCGCAGCAGGAAGCGGCGCAGGGCGAAGGTGTCGAACTGGAGCAGCGCCATGCCGAACGGCGAGTGCAGCTCCACCACCGTCCGGGACGGTCCGCACGGCCAGATGTGCACGTCACCGGTGCCGGCGGGGCCGCTCAGGCCCTCCTGCAGCAGGGCGCGGCCGAAGGTCCAGGTCGCGGCCTCCTGGGCGAGGGAGATCTCCGCCGGGAAGTCGAGGTGCACGGCGAACGGGTCGGCGGCCGTGTAGCGGAGCGTCGCGGCGACGGGCAGTTCCTGGTCCTCGGCGGTGATCAGGCGCGCGCGGACGGGCTGTTCGAGGGTGATGTCCATGCTTGTAGGACCCCGTGGGCGCCGCTCGCATTACGTGAAAGCGGGTGCTACTTGATGTGATCTGCGTCACGACGTCGATGACCTGAACATACGGCCGCCGAACAGGCGGTCGACGGTCTTCCCGTAGCCCCCTCCGGTCCCTCAAGTCACGTAGCTCACCTACGACTTGGCCCCCCTCCGGGCATATGACCAGCACCGCCGCGAGCCCGCCTCGGGGACGGAGGCATATGCCAGAGACACCACCGAATCGTGTGTTGCCAAATCCCTTACACGCCGTCGCGGGCTGTGCAACAGTCGTAACGGCCCCTTCCGTCCCGTTCGCCGTTCCGTCGCCGTTCGTCGTACCGTCCCCGCATCGGAGTGCGTCATGCCGTCCCATCTGTCTGCGGACCATCCCGCCGCCCAGCCGCCGGGACGCGGCTCGGTCGACGCGCTGATCTCGCAGACGCGACGGCTCAAGGTCGACGTCGACGCCGTACGCAGGGACGCCCGGGACATCGACACCGGGGACCCGCAGGGCCGCTGGCAGCGCGCGCTGTACGACCTGGCGCTGCATCAGCTCGAGGACCTCGACGCCCACCTGGCCCAACTGCGGGACGGTCCGCCGCCGGCACCCGCCGCCGCCCCCCGGGACTCACTGCTCAGCCGGGTCGGCAGCGCGGAGTGGAACCTGCTGGCGGACGACGCCCTCTGGTCCGCCGAGCTCTACGGCATCCTCGGCCGCGATCCGGCCACCCCCGCGCTCACCCTCGACGAACTGCCCTCCCTCGTCCTGGAGGAGGACCGGCCGAAGCTCACCTCGATGGTCACGGACTGCCTGGTGGACGCCCGGCCCATCGACGGCGAGTTCCGCGTCGTACGCCCCGACGGCGGGGTGCGGACCGTGCACATGATGGGTGAGCCCGTGCTCGACGCCGACGGCGGCACCGCCTCGATGTGGGCCGTGCTGCGGGACGTCAGCGAACTGCGCCGCAGCCAGAGCGAGGTGCGCAAAACCCGGGACTCGCTGCAACGCCACCGGCAGCGCGCAGGGAGCGAGCGCCGGCCGGCGGTCGAACTGCGCGAGGCCGTAGCCCCGCCCGCACCCGGTACCCCGCGGCTGCCGCAACCGGGCACCGGCACCCTGGACCTCGCCGCCGCCCGACTGCCCGCCGCGGCCGGCTCGCCCCTCGGCGGGGACTGGTACGACGCCCTCGAACTCCCCGACGGCCGCACCCTGCTGAGCGTCGGCGACCTCACCGGCCACGGCCCGTCCGTCGCCACCGACACGGCGATGCTGCTGGGCGCCCTGCGCGGCATGGGCATGGCCGGTACGGAACCCGTTCAACTGATGGGCTGGCTCAACCAGTTACTCGACGCCACGGCGCAACCGGTGCTGGCCGGCGCCCTGTGCTGCCGCTACCGGCCCGACAGCCGCACCCTCACCTGGGCGCAGGCCGGACACCCCGCCCCGCTGCTGTTCCGCGACGGAACGGGGCGCCGGCTCGACACACCCGAGGGTGTTCTCCTGGGCGCCACCACGGGCGCTGTCTACGGGCAGGCCGAAGCGACCCTTGCGACGGGCGACCTGCTGGTGCTGCACACCGCCGGACTGGTGCCCGGCGACCGGACGCACCGCCTGCTCGACCTCGCCCCCCGCTTCCACGAGGCGCGCACCGCACAGGACTGCCTGCGGACGGTGATAGAGGAGTGCGGCGAGAGCGGGCGCGACGACGACGCCTGTGTGCTCGTCGCCCGGGTCACCCGGTGATCAACTGGTCATCAATGCTCACCGACGACGTCCTCACGCCTGGGCGGTGTTGCCGCCCCGACCTCCCCTCGGCCTGGGCAGCGCCTGCCTGATCTGCTCCCGCAGCTCGCTGATGCTCGGGTAGCCGGCGTACTCCGCGGTGAGCCGGTACATCTCGCGCAGCCGGTCCCAGGTACGGCGGGAGGAGTTCGAGCCCATCGACACCAGGGCCAGCCGTGCGTAGCGGTCCGCCTGTTCCGGGTCGTCGGCGATGAAGCAGGCCGAGGCCATGGACAGATGGTCGAAGATCTTCGACCGCTCCCGTCCGTCGACCCGGAGCGCCAGGGCCTTCTCCGCGTAGTACTGGGCGTGGACGGCCGCCTGCGGCTCGAACTCGGCCAGGGTGCGGTAGGCCAGGGCCTGCATGCCGTACAGATCCTCGTCCCTGAAGGTCTGCATCCAGGACGGCGGTTCGACGTCGGCCCGGTCGGAGACGAAGAGGTCCTCCGCCTGGCCCAGGGTGCGGCGCATGGCCTGGCCCTTGCCCATCGCCGCCTGCGCCCAGGCCTCGATGGTGTGGAACATCGCCCGGGTCCGGGGCAGCACCTGGCTGCCGGAGCCCGACTGGGCCAGCTTCATCAGGTCCAGGGCCTCGTCGGGCCGGCCGAGATGGACCATCTGGCGGGCCGCGCGGGAGAGCGCCTCCCCCGCCCGCGGCCGGTCGCCGCCCTCCCGTGCGGCATGGGCGGCGATGACGAAGTACTTCTGGGCGGTGGGTTCGAGGCCGACGTCGTGCGACATCCAGCCGGCGAGGACGGCGAGGTTGGCGGCGACGCCCCACAGGCGCCGCTGGAGATGGGCAGGATGGTGGTAGGCGAGCATGCCGCCCACCTCGTTGAGCTGTCCCACGACGGCCTTGCGTTGCAGCCCGCCTCCGCGGGCCGCGTCCCAGGCTCGGAACACCTCGACCGAGCGCTCCAGTTCCTCGATCTCCTCCGTCCCGATGGGGGCGGCCTCGTAGCGGTCGAACCCAGCGGGGTCGGCATGCGGGAGGAGGGGGTTGTCGAGGACGGGAGCGTCGGCGGAGAGGGTGGGGTCGGTGTGCAGCCATTCGTACATGGCGCTGCTGAGTGCTGATCCCGCGGCGAGCGCGGCACCCGCGCCCACCAAGCCGCGTCGGTTGAGCATGAGGTCCATTCCCGTGAATTCGGTGAGGACCGCGGCAGTCCGTTCGGGCGCCCACGGCAAGCCGTCGGGATGTTCTGCGCTCCCGCCGCCCGGCCGTTTCCCCGTACGCCCGTGCCGGACCAGACCGAGGTCCTCAATGGTCACGACACGGCCGAGACGCTCGGTGAACAGGGCCGCCAGCACCCGCGGGACCGGATCGCGCGGGATCTCTCCCATGTCGATCCACCGCCGCACCCGGGAGGTGTCGGTCGACAGCTGGGGGTGGCCCATGGCCGCCGCCTGCCGGTTGACCAGCCTCGCGAGTTCACCCTTGGACCAGCCGGCCAGGCCGAACAGGTCCGCCAGGCGGGTGTTGGGTTGTCCGCTCACGTAAGCCCCCAGGTTCTCGGCTGAGTTGACAGTAGCCCGGTGAAAGTTGCCGAGCGACTATTCGCCAGGGTTCGCCAGGGTCCGCCAGATGGTGTGCCACTGGGCGACGGGTGTCAGGTAGGAACGCGCCACCCCGACCCGGTCGCCGAGGGACATTCCCCAGGGTGCACCCGGGTGGTCGGTCGGGGCAGCGCTTTGACCCGCAGGCACACGAAGGGATCTGTTCCGCCCATGTACGCAGCATCGTCCTCCGTGTCCGCCCCGCCCCGGCCGCTGCACCCCCGCCCGGGCGGTGGTGGCCCCTATCTCGCCCCCGCCCGGACGGTTGCCCCAGCGCTCGGCGCGGGCGGCGTCCGTCGTCCCGCGGGGCTCGGCACCCAGCCGCTCAGCGGCAGGCTCGACCTGTCCGGCCCGCAGGGCGCCCAACTGCGCACCGCGATCGCCTCGGTGCACCGGATCTGTCCGGAGTTCGCCCCGGTGCAGGTGCTGCGCCGCAGCGGACGCTCGGTGCTGCTGGTCGGCACGACCGGCCGCAGTACGGCCGTCGCGAAGTGCTTACTGGACCACTCGCCCGTCTGGGCCGATCGGATCCGGCACGAAATAGCGGCGTACCGCACGTTCGTCCGGCAGCGCCCCCCGGTGCGGGTGCCGAGACTGATCGCGGCGGACCCGGACAACTGCACCCTGGTGATCGAGCGGATGCCGGGGCGGGTGGCGGCCCTCCAGCGGCACCCCGCCGAGGCTCCGCCGCGGGCGGACATCAGAGCGGCACTCGGCGCGATCTGCCGGCTGAACGCCTGGCGGCCGCCGGCCGGCACCTTCGACGCGCCCCTGGACTACGCGGCCCGGATCTCCCGCTACCACGAGCTGGGGCTGCTCACCGACCGGGACCTGGGCGACCTGCAGAAGCTGCTGCACGGCATCGCGGCCTCCGCGGGCCGGCAGGGCATGGGCCAGTTCTGCCACGGCGACGCCCTCCTGTCGAACATCCTCGTCTCACCGGCCGGTCCAGTGCTGGTGGACTGGGAGCACGCGGGCTGGTACCTGCCGGGCTACGACCTGGCGACGCTGTGGTCGGTCCTCGGTGACGCGCCGGTGGCGCGCCGTCAGATCAGCCAGATCGCCCAGTCGGCGGGGCCGGCCTCCCGGGACGCCTTCCTGGTGAACCTGATGCTGGTGCTGACCCGGGAGATCCGCACCTACGAGACGGCCGTGCAGCGTTCGATGCAGGACCCGGCCCCGACGGCCGCGGGGGCGGCCCCCGCGGGTGCCGTGCCGTCCGGCGAGGAACAGCGGCTGCTGCTGCGGCGGCTGCACGACGACTGCCAGCTGGCCCGCCGGGCCGTGCGCGCGGCGGTCGGCACGCGCTGAGGGGACGGAGACCGAAGGGCCGCGATGCGCCGGAAGGCGACGCACCGCGGCCCTTCGTGCGTCGCCGACCGCGCGTGGCTACCGCGTCAAATGTCCCTTATGCGGTCATGATTGACGGGCTATCGGCAGATCGAGGAGGCCGCTTTGCCAGGACCCGTCACCCACCCCCGACCATCCGTCCAGGCCCGACCATCCGTCCACGCCCGAAGAGCCGCCGGGGCCCTCGCCTCGGCGGCTCTGCTGCTGCCCCTGCTCGGCGCGGCACCGTCGGCCGCCGGGACCGGGCCGTCCGGTCTCCAGCAGGCCTTCATCTCGGCGGCCGCCCGGTACCACGTGCCGCAGAGCGTGCTGCTGGGCGTCTCCTACCTCCAGTCCCGCTGGGACACCCACGCAGGGGCCCCCAGCGTGACCGGCGGCTACGGCCCGATGCACCTCACGGACGCCCGTACCGCGCTGGCCGGCACCCCGCACCACAGCGAGGCCACGGAGGACGCCCGGGGCGACGGCGCCCGCCGGGCCCGGCATCCACAGGTGCGGCTCCCCGAGGGCGACGAGATCCCGGCCCGGCTGCGCACCCTGCCCCGGGCCGCGAAGCTGACCGGGCTGAGCGCGGCGAAGCTGCGCAAGGACCCGGCGGCCAATGTGGCGGGGGGCGCCGCACTGCTCGCGGACGCCCAGGAGTACCTGGGCGAACCGCTGAGCGAGGACCCCGCGGACTGGTACGGCGCGGTGGCCCGGTTCTCGGGCGCGGACGACAGCGAGACCGCCGCCGCGTACGCCAACGACGTGTACGAGGTGATGCGCACCGGCGAGCGGCGCGTCACCGACAGCGGTGACCTCGTCGCGCTGACCGCCCAGCCGAACCTGGACCCCCGCATCACCCAGCTCGACCGGGCCGGTCTGCGCCAGGGCTCGGCCGAGGGCACGGAGTGCCCGCCGGGGGTGTCGTGCGAACGGATCCCGGCACCGTACGAGGCGTTCGGCACCGACGACTACGGCAACCACGACGAGGCCGACCGGCCCGCGTCCTCACCGATCCGGTACATCGTCATCCATGACACCGAGGGCGGCTGGGAGGGGGTCATCAACCTGGTCCAGGACCCCACCTACGTGTCCTGGCACTACTCGCTGCGCTCCACCGACGGTCATATCGCCCAGCACGTACGGGTGAAGGACGTGGCCTGGCACGCGGGCAACTGGTACGTCAACGCGAACTCGATCGGCCTGGAGCACGAGGGCTTCCTCGCCCAGCCGGACTCCTGGTACACGGAGGCGATGTACAAGTCGTCGGCGCGGCTGGTGGCGTTCCTCGCGGCGCGCTACGGCATTCCGCTGGACCGCCAGCACATCCTCGGCCATGACACCGTGCCCGGTCCGACCGCGGCGAACGTGGGCGGCATGCACACCGACCCGGGCCCGTACTGGGACTGGCGGCACTACTTCGAGCTGCTGGGCCGGCCGCTGGAGCCCACGGCGCCCGCGGGCAGCCCGGTGGTGACGATCCGGCCGGACTACGCGACCAACCGGCCCGCGTACCTGGACTGCGGCGGCAAGGGCAAGGCGTGCGCGGCGCACGGCTCCAGCGCGGTGCGGCTGTACGCCGACCACGACGAGAAGTCGGCGCTGATCACCGACCCCGGTCTGGGCACCCCGACCACCGGGGTGAACGACCTGTCCTCACGGGTCTCCACCGGCCAGCAGTTCGCGGTCGCGGACACCTGGGGCGACTGGACCGCCGTCTGGTACCTGGGCCGCAAGGCCTGGTTCAGGAACCCGCAGTCCAAGCCGACGGCGGTGCCCTCCCAGGGGGTGCTGATCACACCCAGGTCGGGCCTGGACAGTGTTCCGGTGTACGGGCGCGCCTACCCGGAGGCCTCGGCCTATCCGGCGGGGGTCCCGGTGCAGCCGGTCTCGGCGCTGCCGTACACCCTGCCGAAGGGCCAGCGGTACGTGGCCGGGGACAAGGTGCCGGGCGAGTACCTCTACGCGGGCTCCTTCGACCCCAGTACGCACCGGGTGATCGAGGGCAAGGACCGGTACTACGAGATCCAGTACGGCCACCGGGTGGCGTTCGTCCGCGCGGCGGACGTGACGGTCGTGCCGGCGTCCTGACGCCTCAGCCCTGCTGGAACAGCTCCGCCGGGAGCGGCTTCAGCAGGGCGTACAGGTCGTCGGTGATGGGTCGGTCCCAGGCGGCGATCGTCACCAGGACGTTGTCGCTGCGGTCGAACTGGACGCAGGAGATCCGGCCCTCGGAGAGCTTGAGCCGCCGCACGATGAGCAGGTTGTCGCCCTGCATCACCGGCATGTCCTCCGTGCCGACGACGGTCACCTCCTCGTCGTTCTCCAGCGCGAGGAGCAGCTGGGCGACCTCGAAGGGAACCTCGCCGTCGGCGACCTCGCGGGCCGGGGAGCCCTCGGGGAGGTTGCCGATGATCATCGCGGGGCCACGGCCGCCGAACAGGTCGTAACGCAGGAAGACGCCCTGGCAGCTGCCGTCGGGGGCGGGCAGCAGGCCGGCACCGAGGTTGCCGGGCCAGTCGCCCGGGTCCATGGCCAGCACGTCGAAATCGGGGCCGGCGGGGGTGGCGCTGCGGCGGCGGAGGAACGACATGCCGCCATCGTACGGCCCCGTCGGTGCCGGCCGGGTTCCGTGGGCGGGTGGTTTGGGGCTGATCGCGCAGTTCCCCGCGGCCTCGGGGCCGGACAGCGTCCCGTTGGTTATCAGTTCGCGATCTTCTTGTGGCGTTCGCGTGCCGGACCACCCGCGCCCGGTTGTAGGTAGCGGACGCAGCGGGGGGCGTACGACAGGCGACGGAACAACCATGGGCGGCGCGAGCTGAGCGCGACTCCCCGGCCGCGGGACGGGCCGGCCGCCCCGAGTCCGCCCGGCCCGGCCCGAGCGGAGCCCACGACGCCGCGCCAGACCACCGGCGGAACACGCCAGACCACCGGCGGAACAGCACGGGCGCCGCGGCGGACGGCCGCCACCAGCCACCCACCACAGCCGCCCACCACCCCAAGCCGTGCCGCCCGTCGGGAGGGGGCGTCGGGACGAGCGGGGTGTCGCAGGCCGGCCGCTCAGGCCACGGGTGCGGCAGGCCACAGGGGCACGTCGGCGGTCCGGACCGCCCCGCGCGCCCGTGGTCATTCCTCGGTCGGGGCCGGTGGCACCACGGCGATCGGGCTTGCCGCGTGCAGGAGGACCGCCTGGGTGACGGAGCCGAGCATGCGGGCCGGGGCGAGCAGTCGGCGGCGGTGGCGGCCGACCACGACCAGTTCGGCGTCCCGGGAGGCGGCGACGAGGAGTCCGGCCGCGTCGCCGGGGGTGGGGGCGGTGTCCACCCGTACGCCGGGGTGCCGGGCGCGGTGCGGGGCGAGGAAGCCGTCGGCGAGGGTGCGGGTCTCGTGCTCGATGGCGTCCTGGTCGTAGACCGTGACGGGCAGGTCGCCGGGGGCGAGCCAGCTCTGGATCGGCCACGGGTAGGCGGCCACCACGTGCACGCGTGCCTCGCGCAGGGCCGCCTCGGTGAAGGCGAGGGCGAGGGCCGCGTCGTCGGGCCCGTCGGTCTTGAGGCCGACCACCACGCGGGGGCCGGGCTCCACGGGCAGGGTGAGGTCAACCGTGCGGTCCGGCCGGGGCACGATCACGACGGGGCATTCGGCGTCCCGGGCCGCGCTCAGTCCGTTGGAGCCGAGCAGCAGGCTGGCGAAGCCGCCGCGGCCGCGGGAGCCGAGCACCAGCAGCCCGGCCTCCGCACCGAGCGCGGGCAGCAGGGCGCCGGGCGCGCCGTCGAGGCCGGCGTACTCCACGTCCGCGGCCCCGGACGCACCCTCCCCCGCGAGGCGGGCCCGGGCGTCGGCGAGGACGGGGTCGCCCTCCGGGGGCGGGGGCGCGGGAACATGGGCGCCGGGCGGCGTCCAGGCGGAGTGGTGCCGGACGTGCGCCACGCGCAGGGGCGCCCCCCGGCGGCGGGCGGCGTCGGCGGCCCAGTCGAGGGCGCGCAGGCTGTCGTCGGAGCCGTCGACCGCCGCGACGACCGGCAGGGTGCTCATGGTCCTCACCTCCGGAGGACGACCTTCGTCCTGCTGGGGCCAGCCTCGCTCAGCCGGGGCCCCGGCGGGACGTATCGGGTCGCGTGTCCGGAAAAACGGACCGAACGCCCCCGATCAGGTCAGGTCGAACTCCCCCTCCCGGGCGCCCGAGACGAACGCGCCCCACTCCGCGGGCGTGAAGATCAGGGAGGGACTCTCGGGACGGTCGCTGTTGCGCATCGCGATGAACCCCTCGACGAAGGCGATCTGGACATCCCCCCGCCCCCGGCTGCTGGACTGCCACTCGGCGTTGCTGAGGTCCAGCTCAGGCTTGTCCCAGCCCTTGAGCGGCGGCTGCTGGATGGTGCTCTCGGCCACGTCCGTGCTCCTCCCGGTTCGTCGTCCGCGGGCCAGCCTAGCGATCGGTCCCGGGTGCCGACAGAGCCCGTGGCGGGTGCCTTTCAGGACTCCGGTGGCCGCGCTCCCACGAGCCACATCGAGAAGAACTGGGAACCGCCGCCGTAGGCGTGTCCGAGCACCTTGCGGGCCCGCTCCAGTTGGTGTTCCCCGGCCTGGCCGCGCACCTGGAGCGCGGCCTCCGCGAAGCGGATCATGCCGGAGGCGCCGATCGGGTTGGTGGACAGGACCCCGCCCGACATGTTGACGGGCAGGTCGCCGTCGAGTTCGGTGACCCCGGACTCGGTGAGCTTCCAGCCCTCGCCCTCGGCGGCGAAGCCGAGGTTCTCCAGCCACATCGGCTCGTACCAGGAGAACGGCACGTACATCTCGACGGCGTCGATGTCCCGGCGCGGGTCACCGATGCCGGCCTGTCGGTAGACGTCGGCCGCGCAGTCCCTGCCCGCCCGCGGGGAGACGGCGTCCTTGCCCGCGAAGAGGGTCGGTTCGCTGCGCATCGCGCCGCCCAGCATCCACGCCGGCGGCCGGGGCGAACGGGCCGCGCCCGCACGGTCGGTGAGGACCATCGCGCAGGCGCCGTCGGAGGAGGGGCAGGTCTCGGAGTAGCGGATCGGGTCCCACAGCATCGGCGAGGCCTGGACCTTCTCCAGGGTGATGTCGTGCTCGTGCAGATGCGCGTACGGGTTCTTCAGCGCGTTGCGCCGGTCCTTGTACGCCACCAGCGAGCCGACCGTGTCGGGCGCGCCGCTGCGCCGCATGTAGGCGCGGACGTGCGGGGCGAAGAAGCCGCCGGCCCCGGCCAGCAGGGGCTGCTGGAAGGGGATCGGCAGGGACAGGCCCCACATGGCGTTGGACTCGGACTGTTTCTCGAAGGCGAGGGTGAGGACCGTGCCGTGGACCCGGGCCGCGACCAGGCCCGCGGCGACCAGTGCCGTGGAGCCGCCGACGCTGCCCGCGGTGTGCACCCGCAGCATGGGTTTGCCCACCGCGCCGAGCGCGTCGGCGAGGTACAGCTCGGGCATCATCACGCCCTCGAAGAAGTCGGGCGCCTTGCCGATGACCACGGCGTCGATGTCCGCCCAGGTCAGCTCGGCGTCGTCGAGGGCGCGCCGGGCGGCCTCACGGACCAGTCCGGCGATGGAGACGTCCCGGCGGGCCGCCACGTGCTTGGTCTGGCCGACGCCGACGACGGCCACGGGTTCCTTGCTCATCGCGGATCCCCTTCGAGTACGGCGACCAGGTTCTGTTGCAGACACGGGCCGGAGGTGGCGTGGGCGAGGGCCCGGTCGGACTCGCCCCGGTGGACGGCGGCGGCGGCCTCGCCGATGCGGACGAGGCCGGCGGCCATGATCGGGTTGGCGGCGAGGGCTCCCCCGGACGGGTTGACGCGGACGTCGTCGCCGAGCCGGAGCGCCTTGCGCAGGACGACCTCCTGCGAGGTGAAGGGCGCGTGCAGTTCGGCGGTGTCGACGGGCCGTGCGAAGGCGCCGGCCTTCTCGGCGGCCAGCCGGGTGGAGGGCGAGTCGGTCAGGTCGCGCACACCGAGCGCGTGGGCCTCGATGCGATGGTCGATGCCGCGGATCCAGGCGGGGCGTTCGCACAGCTCACGGGCGCGTTCGCCGGCGGCGAGGACCACGGCGGCGGCGCCGTCGCCGATCGGCGGACAGTCGCCGGTGCGCAGGGGCCGGACGAGGTAGTCGCCGTGCGGGACCGGGCCCCGCAGCTGGGCGTGCGGGTTGCCGGTGGCACGGCTGCGGGCGGCGATCCCGGCGAGGGCGGGCTCGTCGGTGTCGCCCGCGTCGATCAGCGCCTGCGCCTGGAGGGCGGCGAGGGCGACGGAGTCGGGCCACAGCGGGGCGAGGTAGTAGGGGTCGAGCTGCCGGGTGAGGACGTCCCGCACCGGTCCGGGCGAGGACTTGCCGTAGGAGTACACCAGCGCGGTGTCGGCGTCCCCGGTCAGCAGCTTGGTCCACGCCTCGTACAGCGCCCAGGCGCCGTCCATCTCCACGTGGGACTCGGAGATCGGCGGCCAGGCGCCGACGCCGTCGAGGGCGAGGGTGAAGGAGAAGGCGCGGCCCGCGAGGTAGTCGCTGGAGCCGGAGCAGGTGAAGCCGATGTCGGCGGTCTTCAGTCCGGTGCGCTCCAGCACGTCGTGCAGGACCGGCATGAGCATCTCCACCTCGGAGTGCTCGGCGGTGCTGCGCAGGGTGTCGCTCTGCCCGAAGGCCACGACGGCGATGTCCCGGGTCACAGCAGCTCCTTGTACGTCTCGTAGTCCGCGTCGGGTTCGCCGGTGGGCCGGTAGTGGTCCGGGTAGCGGCCGCCGTCCGTCCACACCGGTTCCACCCGCAGTCCCATCCGCACCTGGTCGTACGGGATGCCGCCGATGCGCCCGTGCAGTGCGAGGTCGGCGCCGTCGAGGGCGATGTGGGCGTAGACGTAGGGGACCTCGATGTCGAGGTTCTTGGCCTTGATGTTGACGATGCAGAACGTGGTGACGGTGCCGGCCGGGCCGACCTCGACCTGTTCGGCGGTGGCGACGCCGCAGGTGGGACAGGCGCCGCGCGGGGGAACGTAGACCTTGCGGCAGGAGGGGCAGCGCTCGCCGACAATCCGCCGGCCGGAGAGGGCGGCGATGTAGGCGGACTGGGCCCGGCCGGGCGAGTAGGTGTAGTCGAGGCGGGCGGGGGCGACGATCCCGGTGACCCGGTCCTCGAACGTGCCGTCGGCGCCGCCCGGGGGGACCGGTTCCCCGTCGTACGGCTCGAAGCAGGCGATGTCGGTGATGGCGCCGGTGCGCTCCTCCGCCCAGCGGATCCGCACCCGCATGCCGGTGCGGACCGCGTCGGGGCCGGGGACGTCGAGGGCGTGCAGCAGGGCGGTGTCGGCGCCGTCGAGCCGGACCAGGACCCAGGCGAACGGGGTGGCGAGGGGCTGTCCGCGGCGCGGCTCGTGGTTGAAGGCCCAGGTGGTGACGGTACCGGTGGGTGCGACCTCGACGAGGTCCCGGAGTTCGTCGGCGGTGACGGGGTCGTACTCGACGGGGGGCACGAGGGTGCGCCCGTCGGTGGTGGCGACCCCGAGGACGACCCGTTCGCGCAGCCCGGTCAGGAAGGCGCTCTGCACGGGCCCCAGGGAGCGGGTGAAGGGGAACTCGACGACGAGGGGGGCTTGGAGGACTTCGGGCACGGGGGCTCCTCAGGCGCGCTTGTAGACGGGCGGTCGCTTCTCCGCGAAGGCGCGGGCGCCTTCCTTGGCGTCGGCGGTGTCGAACACCGGCCAGCCGCGCTTGAGTTCGGCGGCGAGACCGTCGGTCTCCGTCAGCTCGGCGGACTCGTACACGGACGCCTTCACGGCCTCCACGGCGAGCGGCCCGCAGGCGTTGACGCGTTCGGCGATCTCCAGGGCCCTGTCGAGGGCTTGGCCGTCCGGGACCACATGGCCGATCAGGCCGACGTCCGCCGCCTCCCGCGCGGTGTACGGCCGGCCCGTGAGCAGCATCTCCAGGGCGTGGGTGCGCGGGATCTGCCGTGGCAGGCGGACGGTGGAGCCGCCGATGGGGAACAGACCGCGTCGGACCTCGAAGAGGCCGAACGTGGCGGACTCGCCGGCGACGCGGATGTCGGTGCCCTGGAGCATCTCGGTGCCGCCCGCCACGCAGTACCCCTCGACGGCGGCGATCACCGGTTTGCGCGGCCGGTGGTGGCGCAGCATGGCCTTCCAGTGCAGGTCGGGGTCGGCCTTGAGCCGGTCGCGGTGCTGTTCCCCCGCCATGCCCTGCCCGGCCAGGGCCTTGAGGTCCATGCCGGCGCAGAAGCTGCCGCCCGCCCCGGTGAGGACGACCGAGCGGACCGAGTCGTCCTCGTCGGCCTCGAGCCAGCCGTCGTACAGACCGACGAGCATGCCGATCGAGAGCGCGTTCCTGGCTTCCGGCCGGTTGAGCGTGAGCACGAGTGTGGCGCCTTCGCGCCGCACGGTGAGGTGTTCGGTTCCGCCCATCGCACATCTCCCCTCGGAAAGAACGAGAACAGGTTGCAGGAGGCGTGGAGGCACTTCAAGAGTTTTCTGACACTCAGTCAGATTTCTTGGCGAGGACCCTTCCCACTTGTGGCGCCCTTTGCTCTGATGACCGGCGAACCGTGCAGGAGCCGGGCGTCGGGGGTCAGGAGGAGCGGTGGAGTACAACCTTGCCGACCTGTTCGAGTCGGTGGTCGACGTGGCGGCGGACCGCGAGGCGCTCGTGTACGTCGACCATCCGGGCACCGGTGCCGAGCGCCGGCTGACGTACGCGGAGCTGGACGCGGCGGCCAACCGGATCGGCCACCACCTCCTGGACAGCGGGATCCGCCCCGGGGAACACGTGGGCCTGCATCTGTACAACGGGGTCGAGTACCTCCAGACGGTGCTGGGCTGCCTGAAGGCGCGGATCGTCCCGGTGAACGTCAACTACCGTTACGTCGAAAATGAGTTGGTCTATCTCTACCGGGACGCCGATCTGGTCGGGCTGGTCTTCGACGCGGAGTTCACACAACGGGTGGCGGCCGCGCTGCCGCAGGCCCCGGCGCTGCGGCACCTGGTCCGCGTCGGCCCGGCGGGCGAGGGGGTCACCGCCTTCACGGACGCCGAGGCGGCCGGATCACCGGAGCGCGGCTTCCCGGACCGCTCGGGCGACGACCAGTTCATCATCTACACCGGCGGCACCACGGGCATGCCCAAAGGGGTGATGTGGCGTCAGGAGGACCTGTTCTTCTCGGGAGTGGGCGGCGGGGCGCCGACCGGGGAGCCGGTGAAGACGCCGGAGGAGCTCGCCGAGCGGGTCGCGGCGGGCGGCTCGGGGATCACCTTCTTCCCCACTCCCCCGCTGATGCACGGCACCTCCACCCTCACCGCCTTCATCGGCTTCAACTTCGGCCAGCGGGTGGTCCTGCACCGCAAGTTCGTGCCCGAGGAGGTGCTGCGGACCGTCGCCAAGGAGCGGGTCAACGCGATCGCCCTGGTCGGGGACGCCATGCTGCGGCCGCTGATCGACGCACTGGAGGGGCCGATGAAGGGCACCGACTGCTCCTCGGTGTTCAGCGTGTCCTCCTCCGGCGCGATCATGTCGGACACGGTCCGCGCCCAGTTCCGGGCGCTCCTGCCGAACGCGATGCTCCTGAACAACTTCGGGTCCTCCGAGTCCGGCTTCAACGGCACCGCGACCGAGGACTCCGGCCCCGAGCGCGGCTTCCGCATCCGGGTCAACTCCCGCACCCAGGTGGTCGATCCGGTGACGCACGGACCGATCGCCCCCGGCGAGGTGGGCCGGGTGGCGCAGCGCGGCCACGTCCCGCTCGGCTACTACAACGACCCGGTGAAAACCGCCGAGACGTTCTTCGAGAAGGACGGCGAACGCTGGGTGCTGCTGGGCGACATGGCCACCGTCGACGACAACGGCGTGGTCGTCGTCCTGGGCCGCGGCTCGCAGTGCATCAACACCGGCGGCGAGAAGGTGTACCCCGAGGAGGTCGAGCAGGCGCTGAAGGCCCATCCGGACGTGTACGACGCCCTGGTGGCCGGGGTGCCGGACGTGACCTGGGGCAACCATGTGGCGGCGGTGGTGCAGGTGCGCGCCGGGGCGCCGCACCCCTCCCTGGAGGAGATCCAGACCCACTGCCGGACCCGTCTCGCGGGCTACAAGATCCCCCGCCAGCTGGTGATCGCCGACACCATCCGGCGCTCCCCGAGCGGGAAGGCGGACTACCGCTGGGCCCGGGAGGTCGCGGTGGCGGAGAGCCCCTGAGCCCTCCGGGACGGTGAACCCGTCGTACCCGACGGAAATCCCCCCTCGCCCAGTTTGAGGCGGCCGGGCGAGAGAGGGCTCCCATGACGGACACGAGGGACCTGCTGGACGAGGGCGAGCGGCTCGACACGGCCGGCCTGCGGGCGGTGCAGCTGGAGCGGCTGCGGGCCACCCTGCGGCACGCCTGCACGCGGGTGCCCTACTACCGGGAGTCCTTGCGGCACGACGGGCCGTCCCACGGCGGTCGGGTAGACGGACGGCGATCTGTCCCTCTGGTCGGACATGGTGGCCCGTTCGATCCGCGCCGCGGGCGGCCGTCCGGGCGACACGGTGCATGTGGCGTACGGCTACGGGCTGTTCACCGGCGGACTCGACGCGCACTACGGCGCCGAACGCCTCGGCTGTACGGTGATCCCCGCGTCCGGCGGGATGACCTCCCGTCAGGTCCGGCTCATCCAGGATCTCTCTTTCTGGTGTCACCAGGTCACGTGCAACGACTTCACTCCGAACACGAGGCTGAAGACGCGGAATTCGACCTGGTCGTCCGGCTCGGCCAGGGCGAGCTCGGGAAAGCGCCGCAGCAGCGCCGGGAACGCGATGCGCATCTCCATGCGGGCCAGCGGAGCCCCGAGGCAGTGGTGCACTCCGTGGCCGAACGCGACATGACCGGGGGCTCCTCGCGTGATGTCGAGGGTGTCGGGTTTCCCGACGAGAGCGCTGTCGCGGTTGGCGGCGGGAAGCGACGGAAGCACGAGCGATCCCGCGGGAATCGTGTGCCCGGCCAGTTCCACCTCCGTGGTGGCCGTGCGCGGCGGCAGCGAGTGCACGATGGACAGCCAGCGCAGCATCTCTTCCACGGCCGGCCCGACCCGGGCGGGATCGTCGCGGAGCAGGGCGAGTTGGCCGGGGTGCCGCAGCAGGGCCAGGGCGCCCAGACCCAGCATGTTGGAGGTCGTCTCGTGTCCGGCCAGCAGCAACAGGCCCGCGATCCCGATCAGCTCATCGGTGGTCAGGTCGTCGCCGTGCTCACGGACCAGCATCCCCAGCATGTCCTCGCCGGGGTCGGCCTGGGCACGGGCGACCAGGCCCGCCATGTACGCGCGGTCCTCCCACTGGGCCGCGATCCGCTCCTCCTCCGGCAACGAGATGTCCAGCAGACGGGCGGAGCGGTCCTGGAACTCGACACGGTCGGCGTAGGGCACCCCCAGCAGCTCACTGATCACCAAGGACGGCACCGGCAGCGCGAAGTTCGCCACCAAGTCGGCCGGCTTGCCCGCCCGTTCCATGTCGTCCAGCGCCGCATCCACGATCTCGGTGATCCGTGGCTCAAGCCGGCGCATCCGGCGCACGGTGAACTCCGGGGTCAGCAGCCGGCGCAGCCGCGTGTGCTCCGGCGGGTCGAGCCCGATCAGGTTCCCGGTCCGTATCGCTTCCCGTTCCTCCGCGCTCGCCTGGGTCCCGCCACCAGGTGTACTGCCCGTGCGGAAGGCGCTGCTGAACCGGGTCGGGTCCGACAGGACCTCGCGCACATCCTCGTAGCGAAGCACGAGATACGCGGGCACGCCGAACGGCGTCATCATCCGCACCACGCCCTCGGCGTCGCGTGCCTGGGCCAGTTCCTCGACCGGGTCGAAGCCGTTACGCCGCATCTGCAGCGGCACCTCCGGCGCTTCCGTCATCGTTTGTCCACTCTTCCTGGTTGTGAGGGGTGCGATCCTGTGCCGGGTCGCGTCAGGCCGAGAGGGCGGTCGCATAGGACACGCCGGTCAGGTCCTCCGACAGCTGCCACAGTCGCCGCGCGGTCTCCGGGTCCTCGGCCGCGGGGTCCGGACGGACCGTTGTGGGGTATCCGCGCAGTTCTCGGAAGCCGTCGGGACCGAAGAACTGTCCACCCTCGACGGCGGGCGCGGTCGCCGCGTACAGCTGGGGCAGTGCGCCCGCAGCGGCATCCTGGGCGAGCAGCCCGCGGCCGAGCGTGACGAAGGTCCGCAGGAGGCCGGTCGGGCCACTGGTCTGCAGGTTCGTGGCCGAGAAGCCGGGATGTGCCAGCAGGCTGCGCACCGGGCTGTCGGCCGCGCGCAGCCGACGGTCAAGCTCCAGGGCGAACACGACGTTGGCGAACTTGGACTGCCGGTAGAACCGCATCGGCGCGTACCACCGGGCGCCGGTCAGGTCGTCGAAGTGGATCCGGGCGCCGTGGTGCAGGTCCGAGGTGACGGTCACCACTCGCGGGTCGCGGCCCGCGCGCAGCAGGTCCAGCAGGAGGCCGGTGAGGGCGAAGTGGCCCAGATGGTTGCCGGCGAACTGCACCTCCTGCCCGTGCCGGTTCAGCGTGCGGGGCGGCGCCATCACACCGGCGTTGTTGACCAGGACGTCCACGCCGAGCCCGCTCTGGTGCATCCCGGCGGCGAATGCCCTGACGGAGTCCAGGTCGGCCAGGTCCAGACGCCGCACTTCCAGGCGTGCCCCGGGCTGGACATCGCTGATCGCCGCGGCGGCTCGACGCCCCTTGGCCTCGTCGCGGACCGCCAGCACGACGTGCGCCCCGTGCCGGGCGACCTCTCGGCTGGTGGCATGGCCGAGGCCGCTGTTGGCGCCGGTCACGACGACCGTCCGGCCGTTCAGGTCAGGGATGCTGTCAGCGGTCCACTTGCTTCCTGCCATGATTCCCAGGCTGTCATTTATGGCTCAGTGAGTCAAATTTTTCCTCATGAGCCTGAACTAACGCGATGTAGCATACGGTGATGGATACGACCAGAGCCCCCGCGGTCAACATGTCCGAGCGCAAACGTCAGCTCGTCCGCGACGAACTGACCGAAGCCGCAGTCAAGTTGCTGGCCAACAAGGGATTCGAGGAGACGACGGTCGACGAGATCGCGGCCGCCGTGGGAATGTCGCGCCGCACGTTCTCCCGCTACTTCGAGTCCAAGGAAGACGTCATCGTGCACATGCTCGCGGGAGCCGGCACGCAGTTGTGCGCGCAACTGCGCGCCCGGCCCACTGGCGAGTCACCCGCGGTGGCACTGCGTCACGCGCTGTCGGTGTTCACGGCGATGATGGCGGGCCATCCGGAGAAGACGCAGCATGTGACCAGGCTGATCCTCGGCACCCCGGCCCTACTGGCCCGGTTTCTGGAACGGCAGTCGCACTGGCAGGACGAGATGACGACGATCCTGGCCGAACGCACCGGCCTCTCGCCGGAGGCCGACCTGCGGCCGAGGCTCGCCGCCGGTGTCGCGCTGACCGCGTTCAATGCCGCGCTGCGTCGCTGGGCGGACGGTGGCGGCACCGTCGACATGGACGAACTGGTCGACGAGGCCTTCACGGTTGTCACGCCGGCCCTCGACCTCGCCACCCGCGCACACTGACCCCCGGCGCTCCGCCGGCAAGGCGCGGTGAGGGCCGCCCGTAGCGCCCCACACCGCGCATGGTCAGGTCACCGGATGTCGTAGGGGTGCTCGGCGCCCTCGCGCTTGGTGTAGATGTCCCAGTAGCGCTCGGCGATGGTGTCGGCCTGGGTTTCCGGGCCACCGGAGCCGATCCAGGCGAAGATCGGCACGTGTGCCGCGTACACGCCCGAGCCGGTGAGCACCTGGTGGAGCTTGAGCACGTAGGCCCGCAGGGCGGCCGTGGCGACGGCGATGTTGCCGAACTCCGGCGGCCCGGCGAGCGCGTCCATCGAGGACCCGCCGGTGGTGAACAGGAGGGTGCCGACGCCGCGTTCGATCATCTCGGGGAGCACCTGCCGCGCCGCGGTGAGGCCGCCGTAGAGGTAGTAGTCCAGTTCCGGCTGGAGGTTCTCCACCGTCGCGTCCAGCGGAGCGACCATGGCCTCGGGGCTCATCTTCGGCGCGGGCGAGTACTCCAGTACGTCGACCTGGCCGAACCGCTCCTTGATGCCGGTGAACGCGGAGGCCAGGGACTCCCGGTCCGTGACGTCGGCCGCGAATCCGGCCGCCTCGATCCCCGCCTCGCCCAGTTCCGCGGCGAGTCCGTCGAGTTTCTCCTGGGTGCGCGCCACGAGTGCCACGGAGAAACGGTTACGGCCGAACACCTTGGCGATCGAGAGGCCCATGCCGGAGCCGGCCCCGACGATGGCGATGGTAGGCATGAAAATGTCCTTCCGAGAAAAGCAGTCAGATGGTGATATCGGGCAGGTCTTCGAGGAGGGCTGAAGTCGACATACAGGATGAATTGCATCAGCTGCAACAGTTCGTAGACCTTCGCCTCGGGCGTTGCTACTGATCAGAGACCCAGACGCGGGACTGCCCGGAGTTCCCTACGTAACTGGCCAGCATCGCTCAACCTGGACGCAACAATGATGCGTTTGATACAACGGCGGGCATGGTCGCTGAGGCACCCGGTTCGGTGCGTCTTGCCCTGGCCCCGAACGTTGTCCTTCTGGACCCGGAGCCAGCAGTTTCCTCTGCAATGAAAGAGGGTTGGGCACGGCAGCAGTCCGCGCGGTTTCTCCAGGCGTCGACGATCCAGCCTCGGCTGCGCCTGATCCAACGGTTCGAGGAGTTCACTGGGTTGTACCCGTGGCAGTGGACTCCTGCCGATGGCGAGGCGTTCATCGTGCACCTCCGCAGCGGGTCCAAGCCGATCCAGTTGTCTACGGCTCGGGCGTACGAGGTGGTGATCGAGCTGTTCGTGGAGTACCTGCTGGACCGCCGGTATGGGTGGGTCGAGACCTGCCAGGAACGGTTCGGTCTGTCACCGCAGGTAATCTTCCACGAGGGCAACTCCGTTCTGCACTCGGTGGAGTACGAGGGCGACCCCCGACGTCGGCCTCTTACTTACGACGAGGTCCAGGCCCTGTTTGACGCCGCCGATGCCCGACCTCGACGCATTCACGGGCAGGGTCGCAAGGGCACGCTCACCGCGCTGCGCGATGCCGCCGCGCTCAAGACGATCTACGCCTACGGCACCCGGCGGACTGAGTCCTCAAAGGTCGACCTGGTGGATCTGCGACGTCATAGGAAGGCGCCGCAGTTCGGGACCGCCGGCAGCATGACCGTCCGGTATGGAAAGTCCTCCAAGGGGACACCGCCGAAGCGGCGGACCGTGCTTCTGGTCCCGGAGATGGACTGGGTGGTGGACGTGCTTGACGAGTGGGTGCGCGAGGTTCGTCCGCGGCTTTCGCCGGGCCGGCACCCGGCGTTGTGGGTGACCGAGCGGGCTGGCCGGATGTCTCCCCGCTCGATCAACGAGGCGTTCGTGGCGGCGCGCCAGGATGCCGGCCTTGACGAGGATCTCGACCTGCACTGCCTGCGCCATAGCTACATCACGCATCTGACCGAGTTCGGCTACCCTGCCCGCTTTGTCCAGGAACAGGTGGGTCACAGCCACGCCGCTACGACGGCCATCTACATGGGTGTCTCCGACGAGTACCGGAACCAGCTACTGGAGGCTTCGCTGAAGCGTCGGCTGGGTGACGACTGGGACCTTAAATGATCAAGAAGATGGGCTACGAGTGGTGTCTGCGGGCGACGATGGCCGAGCACCAGATGTTCCAGACCTCGGACCTGGTGCCGCTCCTGGCGGAACGCGGAGTGACCTTGTCGCGTGAGCAGGTCTACCGGTTGGTGACGCAGCCGCCCCAGCGGATGAGCATGGACACCCTGGTCGCGCTGTGCGACATCTTCGGGTGCACGCCGAACGATCTCATCAAGCCGAAGGTGGTCAACGCGCAGGTTAAGAAGACCGCGGATGGACAAGCCGAGCCACTGCCGCTCAAGGAGCGGCGTACCACGATCCGGCGCCCGGGTCAGCCGTGAGGCCGCTGACACCGGACCAGATCCGCTTACGCGCCGAACTCGCCGCCGCCCAGGAACAGATCATCGCGCTGCTGCGGTCAGCGGTAGGCGATTCCCTGGTCCCCGAACAGGCGCAGGCCGTGGCGGCGGAGGCTCGGGCATGGCGTGGTGCGAATGCCTTCCGCCTGGTGCGCTATCTGTCCGAGCGGCCTGACGCTCTGAGCGTGCCCAGTAGCGACTGTCCGACCTGTGTGGTGCGTTTGCTGGCCGCGCTGACCGCCGCCGGGCACGGTGACAAGGTCGCCCTGGTGGCCTGTGGCGACTGCGGACGGACCGACCCTCTTCCCACCAACAACGGACCGGAGGGGCGGCTGTGTTCACGCTGCGCCGGCCGACGTTCCAAGAAGCCGTGCGCCCGCTGCGGCAAAGTGACCAGCATCTACGCCCGCCGACCGGAGGGCGGCATCTGCAATCCGTGCAGGAACAAAGAGCCGGACGCCAGGGAGGAATGCGTCGATTGCCGCCGAATGATGATCTCGTACCGGCGCCTGCCCGACGGCACCAGCCTCTGCCAGGCCTGTGCTCCCAAGAACACGCAGACCTGTTGCCGTTGCGGACGACTACGCCGGGTCAACGCGCTGACCTCCGACGGGCCGCTCTGCGGAGGCTGCTACTCCAGCCCTGCCCGCCTGTGCGGTGTCTGCGGACAGATCGTTCCCATCGTCGCCCGGGCCGACGGCACCAGGCCGGACACCTGCGAACGGTGCTACAAGCGACACGAGAAGACCTGCGTCATCTGTGAAAGGGTCCGCCCAGGCCACCACATCAACGGTGGCCGCGGCCCGTTCCACTGCGACACGTGCCGTCCTCGCGAAGAGTGCGCATGTGCCCTGTGCGGCCGAGTCGGGAAGGTCAAGGTCTTCTGGCCGCGAGGGCCGGTGTGCGGTCCCTGCTACAGAACAGCCCTGTCGACCCCCGCACCGTGCGCCTCATGCACTCGGCATCGCATTCTGACCGGTCAGACGGCCGAGGGAAGCCTCCTGTGCAAGGCGTGCTCGCTGCCCGACGAACCGGTCGAGCGCTGTTCGGCCTGCGGTGAGCCGGCGGACCTCTACTCCGGCCGCCGCTGTCCCCGCTGCACCCTGGCCGCCCGCGTGACCGACCTGCTCGCCGCGGACGGCGCAGGCGTGCCCCAGCCGCTCCAACCCCTCGCCGCGGTGCTGACCGGTGCGGAGAACCCCTACCGCGTCCTGCAGTGGCTGCGCCGAAGCCCCGCCGCCCACCTCTTGCGACACCTGGTCCTCGAGCCTGGAGCTCTGAACCATGAGTCCCTCGACACGCTGCCGCAACGGGCTGTCACCGCCTACGTGCGCGGGCTGCTCGTGACCGCCGGCATCCTGCCGGCACGCGATGAGAATCTCGCCCTGCTCATCAACTGGGTCGCACGGACCGTGGCCGAACTCCCAGCACGGCAGGCCAATCTCATTCGCCCGTTCGCCGAGTGGCACATCATCCGCGATGCCCGCCGGCGCTCAGCCCGCGGCCGCTACACCTACGCCGCGCACAAAGGCGACTGCGGCAACGTGCTCGCCGCCATCGACTTCCTGAACTGGCTCGACTCCCAGCACCTGAGCCTGCGCCGGCTCCAACAGCGACACTTGGACATCTGGGCGATTGACCGGCCAACCCTGCGCTCCCGTTCCATCCCCTTCCTCCGCTGGAGCACCGCACGACGCCTCTGCCCGCCCGGTCTGAGCATCGAGCACCCAGCCTCGCAACTCCCCGGCCACTTCCAAGCGGAAAATGAGGCCCGAAACGAGCTGCTGCGCTGCCTCAACGACACCGCGTTGCCCCTGGATGTCCGCGTCGCAGCTGCTCTCGTCCGTCTCTACGCTCTTCCCCTGACCCGCATCGTCGAACTCACCGAGGACCGCATCAGCCACGACCAGGGGCACACCTATCTGACGGTCAACCATCACCCCTTTGTGCTCCCGCCGAAGCTCGCCCGCCTCATTGACGACCAGCTCCAGCGAAGCCCCCGGCACAGCAACACGGCCGGGTGCAGGTACCTCCTGCCCGGTCACAGCCCTGGACGCCCGCGCAACCCCCTCGGCCTCGCCGACACCCTGAGACACCACGGTCTACCCGCCCGCGCAGCACGGAACACCGCCATGATGGACGCCCTGGTAGATCTGCCGCCCATGGTCATCGCCGACCTGCTCGGCATCCACCCCAAGACAGCCGAACGCTGGGCCACCCTCGCCGGCGGGAACTGGTCCGAATACCTGGCAGTGCGACGGGCCGCCCCGCAGGGCTAGACGGTATGTAGGTGCCGGTCGGGGGCCCGGGCCTCGCTCGCAAGGTGTCGTGGGTTGCCGGCCGGGCGCAGCCTGGCCGCTAGTGCCTACATTTGCGGGAGGCCCGGTGTTTTCTGAGCGTACGAGCGTCGGGTTGGATGTGCATGCCCGCAGCGTGGTGGCGTGCGCGATCGACACGGTGAGCGGGGAGTTGATCCGCTGTCGGCTCACGCCGCAGCATGCTGACGTCCTCGGGTGGATCAGCCGTCTGCCCGGTCCGGCCGCGGTGGCCTACGAAGCCGGGCCGACCGGGTTCGGCCTGGCCCAGGCGCTTGCGGTGGCGGGCATACGCTGCGAGGTACTCGCGCCCTCGAGGCTGCAGCGTCCGGCCGGTGAGCGGGTGAAAACCGATGCCCGCGATGCTCTGCACCTGGCGAAGCTGCTGCGCCTGGACGAGTTCACCGCGGTGCGGGTGCCCTCGACGGCCGAAGAAGCCGCCCGGGATCTGGTGCGGGCGCGCGAGGACGTGCGCTCGGACCTGATGCGGGCGCGCCATCGGGTGAGCAAACTCCTGCTGCGCCACGGGCTCGTGTGGAGCGGCGGGGTCACGTGGAGGCCGGCGCACCATGCCTGGCTCGGCGCGCAGCGCTTCGACGACCTGGCGCTGCAGGCCGCCTAGGACAGCGCCTACGAGGCGGTGGTCCTGGCCGAGGCACGCCGGGCCCGCCTCGACAAGGGATCGCCGCGATGGCCACCGACTCCCCGTGGTCTGCGGTGGTCGCCCGGCTCGGCTGCCTGCGCGGAATCGACACGCTCACCGCCTTCGCCCTGGCCGTGGAAATCGGCGACTGGGAGCGGTTCACCGGAGCAAGCATCGGCGCCTACCTCCGGCTGGTACCCAGTGAGTCCTCCAGCGGCCAGTCCCGCTCGCAAGGACCGATCACCAAGACCGGCAACTCCCATGCCCGCAGGCTGCTGGTCGAAGCCGCCTGGCACCACCGCAAGCGCTACCGGGCCGGTGCCACGATCCAGGCCCGCTGGCAGCGCGCACCAGCCGCAGCGCGGGCCCGCGGACACCTGGGCAATCAACGGCTCAACCAGCGCTGGAAGACCTTCAACGCCCACCACAAGCGGCCGGTGGTGGCGTGGCGCATCGAGCACGACTACCGCGAACTCAAACCCGGCCTGGGCCTGGGCCATTTCGAAGGCCGCACCTGGCGCGGCTGGCACCACCACGTCACCCTCGTCACCGCCGCACAAGCCTTCCTCACCTTGCGGCGCTACGACCCAAAAGCCCTCACGACAGCCTGAGTCTCTACCAAGTCCTCGACGCGTTACAGGACCTGCTGCGGTGCTGGGACGGCACCTGCACCACCTGCGGCCGCCCCCTCACTGAAGCTCCTATACGTCGTCAAGCGGCCTGCTGGAGCTGCGCGGTTGTGATGTCCGGGTGCGGGAGGTGTTTGTAGACCTCGCGGGCGACGAACCGTTTGAGACAGCGGATGATGTCCTTCTTCGACATGCCTTCGGCGGTGCGACGGGCCACGTACTCCTGAGTCCGGCGATCGTGTCGCATGCGGACGATCACGATCGTGTGTAGGGCCCGGTTGGCTTGACGGTCACCTCCACGATTGAGCCGGTGCCGGTTCGTACGGCCGGAGGATGCTGGAATGGGCGCGGCCGCGCACAGATGCGCGAAGGACGCCTCGGACCTCAGCCGCCCGGGGTTGTCACCAGCCGTGATCAGGAGCTGTCCGGCGGTTTCGGGACCGACACCCGGCAAGGCGACCAGCTGCGGTGCGGCCCTCATCACCAGGGGCTTCAGCTCAGCGTCCGCATCGGCGATCTCCTGGCTGAGCGCCCGGTAACGGCGGGCGAGACGCCGCAGAGCTGTCCTGACGGCGCAGGCCGGCTCCGCCAGATCGCCGGCGGGGCGGGAGCGGGCCAGGTGGTCGATCAGCTCCACCACGGGCAATCCCCGGAACTGCTCGCGTACTTCGGCAGGGGCGGTGACAATCAGGGTGCGGATCTGATTGATGGTCTGGGTGCGGGCCTTGACGGCTGAGCTCGGGCTACCCGCAGGGCGCGGATGGCCTCGGCGATGCCGTTGCGGGACTTCGGCGTCCCCTTTGCGCGGCCCGAGAGCACGGCCGTTGCTGCGGCGTAGGCGTCGACAGGGTCGGACTTGCCGTTGTCTCTTCGAGCTTTGCGGTCCGGCCGGTCGACCTCCACGACGGTGATGCCGTTCGCCGACAGGAACCGGGCCAGCTCGGCTCCGTAGGCGCCGGTCCCCTCGACGCCGCCGGCCAGGACCTCGCCGTGAGAGCGCAGCCAGTCCAGTAGCTGCTGGTAGCCAGCAGGGCTGGTGGGGAACGGCTCCGTGGCCAGGTGACGGCCAACCGTGTCGATGACCGCGGCCTGGTGGGTGTCGGTGTGGGTGTCGATCCCGCCGATGACGGCTATCTCATCTGCTGCCATGCTGGTGTCTGCTGTCCTTCCGTACGACACGTGAGAGGCGGCACGCGCGCCGGTCAGGCAGAGGGACAAGACAGTGATGGGACCTTTGGCCGGGCTCCTGAAGTCACAGACGCTCGACCGGCCGCGCGCAGCAACACCACTTGGAAGATCGACAATTCCAAGCAAGGACAACCCAAGTGCCGGTCAGCTGCCGGTCAGACCTCCAAGCGGTGCCGCGGGCTACATCATCACTGTCAGCTGCTGCAGCCCACCCTGCCCGGTCAGCTGCAGCCCCTCCGACCGGGCACGCTCCACCAGCATCGCGACCAGCTGTTCGTCGGACACTGGCACAGGCCCCTGCGGAGCACTCTCGACAGGCTCCACGGTCTCCAACTCCACGGCGGCATCGGTCACTTGACGTCTCACCCATGATCGTCGGATCCGCCGTTAGATTGACACTCCCCCGGCTTCCAGGTCGGCGTAGTAGATGACCGGCCACACCTGCTCGCCGCGCGCCTTCTGGGCCTGGAGCGCGGTGACGCGGGCGGCGCTCCGCTTCTCCACAACGGCGAAGACGTCTTCTGTGCTGCCAGATGCCTAGATGCGGGCCAGTAGCGCGGCCTTGATCTCGCGTATAGCCGCGGGAAGATCCGCGGGAATGGTCTGCCAGTACGGCAGAGTGTGCCGGTCGTGCTGTTCGTTCGTGATCGTTACCATCTGCGACTCCTTCGGTCAGAACTGAGCTGGGTGACCGGGCGGGTCAGTCCTCGTCGTCGATCGTGTGACGGAGGTCGTCGAGTTCTGTTCCGCCGGCCATCAGGTCGAGGATTTCGTGGCGGGTTTTCTCGCCTCGGGAGAATTGGGCCGCGACTTCTCCCTGGATGAGTACCGTGAACCGGTCGCCGATTCTGATCGCGTGTGTGGCGTTGTGGGTGATGAAGACGGTGCCGATGCCGGATCGCCGTGCCGCGTCGATTTGCCGCAGGACGACGGCGGCTTCCTTGACTCCCAGCGCGGACGTGGGTTCGTCGAGGATGAGTACGCGGGCGCCGAAGTACATGGCGCGTGCGATGGCGAGGGCCTGGCGTTCCCCGCCGGACAGGGTGCCGACGAGTTGTGTGGGGTCGGTGACGCGGCGGATGCCCATGGCCGCGATGTGTTCCAGCGCGATGCGGTTGGCCGTGGCCGTGTCGGTGCGCCGGAAGGGTCCTCGGCCCTTCGTCGGTTCCAGGCCGAGGAAGAAGTTCTGCGAGACGCTCATGAGCGGGATCGCGCCCACGTCCTGGTGCACCGTGGCGATGCCCGCCGCCTGGGCGTCGCGAGGGGAACGGAAGGACTGCGCCTCGCCGGCGACTTCCACCGTGCCGCTGCTGGGTGGGTGGACCCCGGACATGATCTTGATGAGGGTGGATTTCCCGGCGCCGTTGTCACCGAGCAGGCAGTGGACCTCTCCCGGGTGGACATCGACCGAGGCGTTCCGGAGAGCGACGACGCCGCCGAAGGTTCTGGACACCTCGCGCAGCCGGAGGACGGGTGTGACGGCCGGCGTTTCGATGGCGGGGGTTTCCTGGGATGTGCTCATCGGGTCGGTTCCTTTCGCGGCCGGTCGGGGCCTCGGGTCAGGGCCAGCTTGCGGATGGCGTTGTTGCCGATGACGGCCAGGACGAGAAGGATGCCGACGATGGCGGTGGTCCAGTCGGTGCTCCAGCCGGTATAGAACAGGCCGATGTTGACGATGCCGTAGGTGATGGTGCCGAGGGTGGCGCCGATGACCGAGCCGTAGCCGCCGGTCAGGAGGATGCCGCCGATGACCGCGACGATGGGCGCCTGGAAGACGAATCCCTGTCCCGAGGCCGCGTTCCCGCTGTTGAACTCCGCTGTCTGGATCACCCCGCACAGGGCGCTGGCGGCGGCTGTGGCGACGAAGAGGATTAGCTTGACCCGGGACGTCGGGACCCCGGCGCGACGCGCGGAGTCGGTGTTCCCGCCGGTGGCGTAGATCCAGGCGCCGAAGGGTGTCCTGCGCAGCACCCAGGCGGCGGCGAGGCAGATCACGAGCCACCAGAGGATGGCGATGTTGAAGTCGCCGAGCTTGGCTGCGAACACCTTCTTCCACGGGCCCGACAAGGCCAGCGAGATGGTGCTGGTACCTGTGAGTCCGCGTGACGCCCCCAGCGCGACACCGAAGCAGACGTAGTTGGCCGCCAGGGTCACGATGAATGAGGGAAGGCGGGTCCGGTTGACCAGGAAGCCGTTGCCCAGGCCCACGAGGACACCGAAGGCCAGCGCGATCAGGATGCTCACGATCAGTGGCAGGTGGTAGTAACCGGATCCTGCGGCGGTGATGATCATGGATCCGCCGAGGACGGAGCCGACGGACAGGTCGAACTCACCGGCGATCATCAGAAGGCCGACGGGAACCGCGACGATGCCCAGTTCCGCGGCCGTGTTGAGCCACCCGGCGGTGGCGGAGAAGGAGAGGAACCCGGCGTCATTGGCGACGACGGCGAAGAAGGCGAACAGCGCGACCGCGGCGACGAGGGCCCCGAATTCGGGCCGCCTTGTCAGCCGGGAGACGGATGCGGCGCCGACGGCGGGTGCGGGCCGGTCCGTCGGCCCGCGCGAAATGGTGGTCTGGCTCATGCTGGTTGACGTCCTCCGGGGAGAAGTGCCTGCGGCGGCCGGTCGCCGTGGGGCGGCGACCGGATCACCTCCGGCGTCAGTTGGCGCCGCGGCTGCCTGGGTAGGTGGATCCGACTTTGAGGACCGTGTCCACGTTGTCCTTGGTGATCAGGTAAGGGCCGGTGGAGATCTCGGAGGTGGGGGCGACCTTGTACTTCAGATACTGCTCGGCGATGAGCAGCCCGTAGTAGCCCTGGAGGAAGGGCTGCTGGTCGATGACGAACAGCAGGTCACCCGACTTGACCGCGTTGAGGTCGTTCGTCGACAGGTCGGTCGTCCCGATGGTCAGCTTGCGGCCGGACTGCTTGGCTGCTGTGACGGCGTCCATGGCGATAGCCGAACCGAGGGTGAACACGCCGTCGACATCCCGGTGGGAGCGCAGCGCTCCGGCGATGTCCTGCTGGACCTTCTGGTCGTTGTTGGCGTCCTCCGAGGGGATGGTGAGGTTCACGACGCTCCCGCCGACCGCCTTCAGCCCCTTCTCGTACCCCTTGCACCGCTGTTCCAGCACCGGGTTGCCGGGCACCTGGTTGACGCACAGTCCCTTCTTGACACCGGCTTTGGCCTGGGCGGTGCCCGCCACCATGCCCATGGCTACCGGGTCCTCGCCGACGTACCCGACGGCGCCCAGAGCACGCCACGAGGCGCGTCCCGAGTTGGTCACGACGACCGGGATGCCTGCCGCGGTCGCCTTCTTGATCAGCGGGTTCAGCGCGTCGGGGAAGTAGTCACCGACGACGATCGCGTCCGGCTTCCGCCCGATGGCGGACTCCATGAGGCGGGTGTATACCGCGATGATGTCGTTGGCGTCCTTGGAGGCGCTGTACTCGTACTTGACGCCCAGTTCCTTGGCGGCGGCGTCGCTGCCCTGCTTCGTGGCGCCGAAGAACGGGTCCGACAGGGGGCCGGAGATGTCGATGACGAAATGCCGTCCGCTTCTCCCGGCGGACTTGCTGCCGCCGGCGGCGGTCGGTTTGGCACTGCAGGCCGTCAGTACCGCGGCCGCCACGGCCGCCGCGCAGGCTGCCTTGATCACTGGTCTCATGGCGTTTCCTTTCTTAGTGGCCGGCCGCGAGAGGACGGCACGCAGTGCCGGCGCTTCCCGGGCTCGGTGATCGAGGACGTACCGCTTCACAGCGCGTCGCGCACCGCTGACAGGAGGCGGTGGATGCGACGGTGGGGGGTGGGATCCGGGTGGGCCCGGTTGCCGACGTAGGCGAAGGAGATGCCGCTCTCGGGGTCCGCGAACGCCAGGGCGCCGGCCGCCCCGTTGTGGCCGAAACAGCGGGTGCCCAGCATCGGCTCCCGTGGTGAGGCCAGCATGAACAGCGTTCCGAAACGGCTGGGCTGGTCGACCAGAACCAGGTCGGGCCCGTATCCCCGCTGTGCGGTGGCGACCGTCACCGCCTCGGGGGACAGCGACCGCAGTGGCCCGTCCACAGCAGTGGCCATCAGCCGTGCCAGCGACCGCGCGTCGCCGATCGCGTTGGCGCCCGGGATCTGCGGGTCCCACATGGGCGGCGTGTCGAAGACCGCAAAGGCGATCTCGGGATTGGTGAGGACCCGGTGGGTGATGGTCGCCGGGTCGGCCTGCCGCACCCGGCGGACTTCCCCGATCCCGGGTGCCGGGTCGGCGACGACATGCCGTTCGACCCGGTGGCCGAGGGCCGGGGGCAGCCCGATCCAGACCTCGGCCTCCAGTGGTTCGGCGAATCTGGTCCGCAGGTAGTCGCCCGGCGTATGCCCGGTCACCCGGCGGATGATCTCCCCGGCGAGATAGCCCATGGTCAGTGCGTGATAACCGTGGGCGGACCCCGGTTTCCACAGCGGCGTCTGACCGGCGAGGTCGTCGACGCACCGCTGCCAGTCGGCCAGGCCCTCGGGCGTCATGGGGGTGGCGAACGCCGGCAGCCCGGCCTGATGCGCGAGCAGTTCGCCCAGGGTGACCAGTTCCTTGCCCCCCGCCGCGAACTCGGGCCAGTACCGGGCGACGGGGTGCCCCAGGGCAATCAGACCGTCATCGAGCATCGCCGTCACCATCAGCCCGAGAAGGGCCTTGCTGACCGAGAAGACCACCTGCAGGGCGTCCCGCGGATACGGTGTCCGTCCGTCCTGCGACACTCCGCCCCACAGATCGGCCACCAGAGCACCGTGGCGGTAGACGGCGACCATCGCCCCTTTGTCGTCGCCCGTGCGCAGATTCGTCTCCAGGGCGTCACGCAGCTGCGCGAAGTCCTTGGCCACCCAACCGTGCACCTCTGGCCGAGGCGCAGTCACTGCGTTCGCCACCGGCCACCTCCCCTACGTCGGAGCTACGAGCTGCTTCGGAGTTGCTCCGGAGCACCTTCGGAGCCGTGAATGGCAGTGACCGTATGTCGCGCATATTTCGTTCCACTAGGGACGTAATTCATTCGTAATAGGGACTAACTGCTAGCTAATATTGACCTCACGAGGCAAAATTAAAGCCATGCCAGTGCTTCCCCGGCCGAGCGGCTCATTGTCCACGCGAGCCATCGACCTCCTCATCGTCAACGGCCCGATGCACCGGGCGGCCCTCGCCGAGCAAGCCGGTTGGGCACGGTCGACCACCAGCCGCGTCATCGGAGAACTCGTGGCGGACGGATTCGTCGTCGAGACCGACACCGTGATGACCGGCAGCCGCGGACGCCCGCACCGGCTGCTGACGTTGAACCCCGACGCCGGATGCACCGTCGGGATCGACTTCGGCTACCGGCACATACGAGCGGTGGTCGCGGACGCCGCGCACCGCATCCGCGCCATCGCGGTCGGAGAGCTGGACGTCGACTACCCGCCGGAAACGGGTGTGCGGGTGGCCGGTGAGCTGGTGGGCGAGGCACTGTCACAGGCCCGGCTGCCCGACGACGCGCTCCTCGGCGCGGGCGCCGCGGTGCCGGCACCGATCGACCGGCGCACCGGCAGGGTCTCGCACTCCAGCATGATCCCCACCTGGGCCGGACGCGACGTCGCCGCAGACCTCCGACACGTCCTGAACTTGCCGGTCACGGTGGACAACGACGCCAAGCTCGCCGCCGCGGCCGAGACGTACTGGGGGGCCGGACGGGGCTACGGCGCGTACCTCTTCCTCAAGCTCCACTCCGGTGTCGGCGGAGCCCTCGTCCTGGGCGGCACCATCGTCGACGGCGGCAACGGCAGCGCGGGCGAGTTCGGACACGTCGGCCTGGACCTGACAGGCCCCGTGTGCCGCTGCGGAGCACGCGGCTGTCTCGAGGTCTACGCGGGAATCCCCGCCATCCTCGAAGCGTTGCGCCCGGCCCACGGACTCCTCACCCTCGCCCAGGCCACCCGCCTGGTCGAGGCGGGCGACCCCGCTGTCCGACGTGTCTTCCGCGAGGCCGCCAGCAAAGTGGGCCAGACGGCGAGCCTGCTGTGCAACGCCTTCAACCCCGACGCCGTCATCATCGGAGGCGCTCTCGCCCGGGCCTCCGAGCATCTCATCCCCGAGATCAAGAACTGCATCAGGACGCTGGCTTTGCCCACCAACCACAACGTCGCGGTGCTCGCCACCAACCTGGGCCCGGAAGCCTCGGCCATGGGCGCGGTGCGCCTCGCCTTCACGCAGCTGGCGAACAGGACGGCGCACCCGAGGTGACACGCCGCGCGTCCGCTGATCCGGCTTCCGGCTTCCGGTTGGTGGTCGGGGCGCACGCGCTCAGCACGTGAGCCCTGCCACCATCAAGCCGTCGAGGTCGCTGTTGAAGCGCCGGGTACCCGGGCTGCCGCAGCCGAGGCAGCGACTCCGGGCGCGTGAGCGGCTGCGGCCGGTAGCGCAACTCAAGCGATCTTGTCTCGCGTTGGTTGGGCAACCCCTGTTAGGACTCGGCGTCGTGTTCTGGGTGCGGTGTCCACGTACTTGTGTCACCCATCGGCGACTTCGGGGGCGTGTTCGCGGACATCCCGGCACACGAGTTCGGCCCCGTCGCGGCCAGGGCGGCCCTGGCCCGTGAGCGCGTCGCCCCCGGAGATGTCGATGAGGTCGTCATGGGCTGCATCGGCCAGGTCGGAGCCGACGCCTACAATCGGTGGTTTCGTCCGGCTGCGGACTCACCTGTTGACTCCGGGCGCTCCGCTAGACCGAGCTGACTCACGTGCGGGCCGCCACTCTGCGTCAGACGCTTCTGCGGTCCGCCAGCAGTAGCCGCAGCGTCCTGGGTTCAGGATCGGGCTCGATAGTGGGTGAGCATGAGGGCGACGGCTTCGTCCACGACCGTACTGTCGACTGGGTCGGCCGGAGGGACGAAGTCGGTCCGTACGAGTTGGGGCCACTGGAGCTGGCCGCAGATCATGCTGAGGAACTGTCCGGCCACTGCGGATGCCGTCTGCGTCTGTCAGCCGGCAGAACAGAAGATGAGGGTGCCAGCCAGTTCGGCCTCGAGGTAGTCGCGGAGCCGGTCGAAGAAGGGGCCGCGATCGATGGCGAAGCCGGTGCCGACGATGTCAGCGAGTTCCGGCATCTGGGGAAGCTCGGTGATGTCGCGGCCCGGCACAGCGCCGCCGTGCCGGGCCGCGAGACCAGGTAGGCGTAGTCGCGGCCGATGTGAGTCAGGCCGTTCCGGGGACAGCCGGGCGGAGGCGGCTCAACGTACTGCACATCCAGCTGCCACTGCTCGGAGGCGACGGCCGCGAACAGCGCAGCCTTGGAGGGGACCTGCTGAAGAGGGTGCCGGTGGAGAGGCGGGCCTCCCCGGCGATCTGGGCCAGGGAGGTCTTGTCGTATTCCTGGGCGAGGAAGAGGTCGCGGGCGGCGCGGATGATGCGCGCGCGGTTCCCCGCTTTGATCTGCGCGTGATACCCGGCCCCGCACGTATCGCCACCGGTTTTCGCTCGGTCACGGTCCGCCACCGATATTCCTGCGCCCCTCGCCCGTCTCCCAGTGCATCCTCGCTGTCAGAGGATGGTCTGGCCACCGTCCAGGATAAGGTCCTGGCCCACAGTGAAGGCCGAGGCATCGGAGGCCAGGTACACGACGGCTTCCGCGATCTCTGCGGGCATACCCATGCGTTCCACAGGGATGCCGGAGCTGATCGCCTCCAGCATCGCCGCGCGCTGCTCTCCGAACTTGGAGTACAGCGGGGTGTCCACCGGCCCAGGGCTGATCGCGTTGAACCGGATGCCGTGCGACTTGAGCAGGTCCGCGTTCCATGACCGCATCAGGGAGCTGACAGCGGCCTTCGTCGCGGCGTAGGCGTTCGACTGCCCATAGCCGCCGTGCGCGCTGTTGGACGCGTTGAGGATGACCGAGGACGAGTTGGCCAGCACGGGTACCAGGGCCTGCGTGAGGAAGAAGACGCTCTTGACGTTGATGTCGAAGAGCCGGTCGAAACTGTCCTCCGTGTGGTCCTCGAACGGCCGCCAGTCCGAGACGCCGGCGTTCAGGAAGGCCACGTCCAGCTCTCCGAAGTGCTCACGCACCCGCTCCGCCAGGCCGCGCTGCGCATCGAGATCGCGCGCATCCGCCCGGACCACCGGCACCTTGTCCCCGAGGACCTGTCGCGCCTTGTCGATGCTGGCCGGGGTTACGCCTGTGACCAGCACGTCCGCTCCCTCTGCGACAAAGCGCTGCGCGGTCTCCAGACCGATCCCGCTCGTGCCGCCGGTGATGAGGGCGCGCTTGCCCGCAAGACGATTCATCGGGATTCCTCCGTGGATACCCCCGCCGTCAGGCGGGGGAGGAAACGGACTCCTGCGGAGCAGGGCGGGAAAAGCCGATGCGTCGCCAGGGGGGATCGGCGTTCACCGCCAACCACCCTCAGGTAAGTGGTGGCTTGTCGGTCGTCCGGTCGGCGATAACCAAGCTGGCCGGGCCTACCGCCGGGCTGGCGGGATGTCAGGTCTGTGGAGCTGGCGTAAGACTGCTGGGCGTACCAACGTCCCGTGCCGTTAGTTCGGGGCAGCTGCTGTCTGGGAAGCAGAAAGCTCAACCCGTGAGGGGAGAATCTCCCTGCTTCAGCTGGGGTAGAAGTCAAGTGCCTGTTCCTTGTCGAGACGTGAGGTAAGCCGATGGACTTACCACCGAGAGGGATCTGTTGATGACGTCGATGTGAGTGAGGTGCCGCGCATGCGTGAGCTGCTGGAACCCACCGCTTCAGCTGACTTGACAGGTTCCGCTGTGATCCTCGTCTGGTCGCTCTGTCGTCGGCGGGTGACCGTAGAGGAATGCTCGGAAGTCGCGTCGTAGGCGGATGGAGACCTCGTCGATTCCCTCATCGCCTGCGTAGAGGGGGGCGAGTTCGGGGTGGCGATGGTTGCCGAACAGTACGGGCACGTCGAGGGTGTGGGTGGCGCCGAGCCAGCCGTCCCACAGGGTCGCGGGGCGGCTGTAGCGGGTGCGCCAGACGTGGTTTGGTGCGGTGCCGGCCCAGGCGTCGGCGGGTTCTTCGAAAAGGGCGCTGGTCACGGCGGCGGACAGCGCCCAGTGTGCGTCGTCTGCTCGGGCCGGCGGGAGGGAGAGGGCTGCTGCCTTGTAGCGGCGGTGGCCGTCGCCGGGCAGCATCGCCGCGGCGATGGCTTCGGCCTCGGTTGACGTCAGCCGGCGCGGGGAGCGTTCGTCGAGCACGAAGAACGTGCCCTCGTCGGACGTCGTGTTGAGCCTGGTCGGGATCGCGGAGGGCGCGGGGAGGCCGTTTGCGAGTTCGCCCGCGGCGACAGGGCCGAAGCGGTGGGTCGGGGCGATCGCGGATGCGGCGGCGATCAGAGTACTGTCATCGAGCTCTGCCAGCTGTCGGACAGGTACGTCGAGTTGTGCGGCCAGGCGCTGCACGACGTCGGCTGCGGGGTCCGGTTCGGTGAGGCGGGGGGCTCCGCTGTGCAGGGCCAGTGCGGCGATTGGTGTGTCGGCGCCGGGCAGTACGGACTGTATTGCCGCGCTCATCGCGCCTGCCGAATCCCCGGCCAGGGTGACACGGCTGGGATCGCCGCCGAACGCGGTGATGTTGCGGCTGACCCAGTCGAGTGCGGCCCTCTGGTCGAGCAGGCCGAGGTTGGCGTGGTCGCCGGTCAGTTCGGGGTGCCAGGCGAAGCCGAGCGGGCCGAGCCGGTAGTTGACGGTGACGACGACGGTTTCGGTGTCTTTGGCGAGCGTCGCTCCACGCAATGCGGGCACGTCGCCCGATCCGTTGGTGAACGCGCCGCCGTGAATCCATACGAGCACCGGCAGATTCGCTTGGCGGTCCGGCTGTGGTGTCCATACGTTGAGTACGAGGTAGTCGGGGCCGGACGGTCCGGACTGGCCGAGGATCATCCGAGCTCGAAGGCTGCCCGGCTGTGGTGCGGCCGCCCCGAATCGGGTGGCCGGCCTGACACCCTCCCACTTGGGCGGCAGGGTGGGCGGGAGGAACCGCGATCCGGCCGTAGGACCGGCCGCGTAGGGGACACCGAGGAACGCGGCCACACCGTCCTCGACGGTCCCTTCGAGCTCTCCTGATTCGACGCGCACACGCATCGTGGTGCCTTTCGTCATGCGACCGGGACTCCTCGGAGGCTCAGCGTCTTCTCCGCGGCATCGCGGGCTGCTGGGGCGACGTGTTCGGCGACGGCCCTGGCGGTGGCGGTGGCTTCGGCGAGCCCGATGTCGCCGAAGATGATCGACAGTTCGAGGTAGTTGATGCCGGACGCCTCTATCTGCGCGACGATCTCGTCACGCACGGAGTCCGCGGTGCCGACGAACGCGTTGCCCTTGGCGAGGAGCTTCTCGGCGGAGAAGACACTGTCCAGCCGGTGGTCGTCGTTCTCGTGCCACAGGTGCAGGATGCGCTGCTGGAACAGGTCGCTCGCGCGGTGGAAGAGGTCCTCCGCCTCGGCCCGGCTGCCCGCGACCACGACCGGGCTGGAGATGCCGAGACGCGGCCGGCCGGTGATGGGGTTGAGCCGGTCCTCGTCGGCGCGGTGCTTCTCCCAGGTCGTCCAGAAGGTGTTGCCCACCTCGGCGACCCGGCCGTTCTCCCAGCGCGTGACGAAGTTGATGCCGTTGGATGCCGCCCACTCCGCGGTGGCCGCGCTGCCGGAGGCATACCACAGTTGCGGGTACGGGCTCTGGACCGGGAGCACGGACAGCGCCGCGTCGTAATCGCGCAGCAGGGTTCCTTGATGCTTCATCCGGCCGGTGCGAAGCGCGGTCGTCACCGCAGTGAGCGTCTCCTCGTAGATCGCACGGGCCTGATCGCCTTGGACGCCCAGGATGCCGAGTTCCAGTGGGCTGACACCGGGGCCGACGCCGAAGTCGAGCCTGCCGTGCGAGAGTTGGTCCAGCGCGGCGATCTCCTCGGCCAGGCGGAACGGCTCGTAGGCGGGCAGGACGTTCACCAGGGTGCCGATGCGCAGCGTGCTGGTGATCCGGCTCAGGGCCGCGACGAAGAGGTTGGGCGACGGGACGACGGAGAGCGGCGTGCCGTGGTGCTCGGTCACGTGATAGTGCGCGAACCCCAGCCGCTCGACCTCCTGGGCGAAGCGGAACCGGTCGTCGAGCAGTTCCCCGACACTGCCGTGGGCGAGATCGAACGAGTCGAAGATGCCTAGTTCCAGAGACATGAGACGGCCTTTCCGCTTCCCGGTGTTCGTGACCTTCGATCACTGTGCGCGGGAGGCGGGAGGGCGGTCGAGGAGATCTTTCCAGTATGCGGAAACGCTCCGGATGATCAGCCGGGGTTCGCGATCTCCCGGGAGATCAGCTGGGCGTACTCCCGCAGCGGGGGGATCAGCCGCGGGAGGTTCGCGTCAGACGCGGGGACCAGCGCCGTCAGCGCCATCGGAGTGCGGTCGATCCCGGTCGCCACGGGCACGGAGAGCGAGGACTGCCCGGGGGAGCTCTCCGCGCGGGCGATGGCGTACCCGGCCTGTCGTGCAGCTTCGACCTGCGCCACGACGAGGCGCGGCAGGACCTGCGTGTACGGCGTGTGCCTCTCCAGGCGCGTACGGAGCGCTTCCGAGAGCGCGGTCTTGTCCACCGTCGACATCAACAACTTGCCCGCGCTGGTCGCGAACAGAGGGAGATCGTCGCCCGCGTGCGTCAGGCGGATGCTGTCGAGCTTGCCGCGCACGGTGTCGATGCACACCAGCCGGTCGCCGATCATCGTGCTCAACGCGACGGCCGCCCCGGTTCGCGCGGCGAGTTCATGGGCGAACGGGAGGGCAGTCCTGCGCAGCTCGCGCTCCCAGGCCGAGGACACGCCCAGGCGCCAGATCTTCTCTCCCAGCCGGTACGTCCCCGACTCGGTCCGCTCCACCCCGCCCCACGCGACGAGCTCGCCCAGCAGCCGATGCGCCGTCGAAATCGGCAGGTCCGCGCGGCGCGCCAGCTCGCTGAGCGTGAGCGGCGAGGTTTCCGCGCCGAGGAGATCCATCAGGCCGAACACGCGCCCGACGTGGCTGTTGGACTCGCCGCCGGGCTTCTGCGCCATCGAGACTCCAAGTACGTCCACCCTCAGATATCCCTGATGTTAACCAGCCAATCGGGCGTTCACTACATGCGGTCGGTCACGCGCACTCACTACATGCGGTCGGTCACGCGGCGGAACCTGCTGTGGTGGAACAGCAGCGGTTCGACGGCCGACTGCGCATGCGCGTCTTCCACGAGGAGGAACGCGATCTCGTGGTCCCCGATCGTGGTGAGTTCGGCGATCGAGCAGCTCAGTATCAGTGCGCTGCCTCCGATGTGCACCGCACCGGCGGGTGTGGCGGTCCAGTCGGCGCCGGCGAACCGGTCGCCGGGCCCGGCCAGCACGCGCGCGTAGTCCGCGTGCTGGTCCGCCAGGACGCTGATGCCGAGTTGCCTCACCTCGCGCAGCCGCGCCCAAGTCCGCGACTGGTTCCCGAACGCGACGCTCACCAGTGGCGGGTCCAGGGAGACAGTCGTGAACGAACTCGCGGCCAGACCGACCGGAGACCCGTCGACGAGCGCGGCGACCGCGGTAACCCCGGAGGGGAAGAGTGAGAAAGCGCGGCGGAGTTCTTTGTGTTCGGCTGCCCTGACCGGTGCTGTTGCCTGAGTCGTCATTGCTGATCACCTCGGAATCACTGACAGTGTGATCTCCACTGTCATCGCCCGGCAGGTGCCTGTCGAAGAATTCCTTCCACGGATTGGAAGGCCTGGCACGGGGCCTGTCCGTCGTCGGCGACAGCAGCCAGGACAGCACCGTCAGGAGCAGTCCGACCCGAGCCCGAGTTGTGCGGGCGATCGACACCTCCGAGGCGCGTCGCCTGGTCATCGCCCGGGGTTCGACCGGGAGCGCACGAGCGAGAACCTGGCCTGCACGCCCTCGTTCCTGCCACCAACCAGGCGACACGCGCGGGTTCAGCGGTTACCCCCTCCAGGAATCCGCGAACTCGCGTGCTTCAGCTCGGGCCAGGTCGAAGGTCACGTCACGAGAGCCAAGCTCCTGAAGCGCATGGGCTTCGGCCGCGCGCACCTCCCGCTTCTCCGCAAACGCATCCTCCACAGCCCATGACCGCGAAGTCGTCACAAGATCCCCGACAGAGCCGAATTACATGACCGCTGGCAGGTGCCTCCAAGGGGCAGAAGGCCGTGGATGTTCAAGCTGCTGGCTTTGAACATGTCCGCGTCGACTGCGTCGGCGAGGCGGACCGCCAGGGCGGTGAGGATGTCCAGCAGTGGGCGGTGCCGGCGGTGCGGTTTGGCATCAGGTGCCGCAGCAGCTCAAGGACGTGCCGTTCGACGGCCTCACTCAGCACGTGCTCCCAGCGGCAGGCTTCGGTGTGGGCCTGCTCCCACTCCAGCGCGATCACGTCGACGAGCAGGCACTCCGCGAGCCGGTGCTTGCGCATCACGCGCGTGGCGAGCCGCCGGCCCTCCTCCGTCAGCTCCGGGCGCCGGTCGGCGGCAACGTGCAGCAGGCTAATGCGCTCCATGCGGGCGGCGGTCCGGATCACGGTGGGGCCGCTCTGGTCCAGCCGCTCGGCGATGCGGCCACGCGTCGGGACCACGCCTTCCTCCTCGAGCTCCAGGATCGTGCGGAGATACCTCTCGGTGGTGTTGATGAGTGGGGACATGCTGTTCGTCAGGCGGGGGTTTCGGCGGTTGCGGTCAGGACCGCGCGGCCGAGAATGTGGCCGGCCATGGTGAAACCGAGAACTGCCGGGGTGGCGTCGGCCGGGACGCCGATGGACTCGACGTCGAGGGCGTGGACCACGACGAAGTAGCGGTGCGGGCCGTGCCCGGCCGGCGGGGCGGCGCCGATGAAGCGGGCTGCGCGGGCGTCGTTGGGCAGTTGGAAGGCGCCGTCGGGCAGGCCCGAGCCGGTGTCGTCGCCGGCGCCCTCGGGCAGCTCGGTGACGGTGGCGGGGATGTCGGCGACCGCCCAGTGCCAGAACCCGGACCCGGTGGGGGCATCAGGGTCGTAAACGGTGACGGCGTAGCTCTTGGTGCCTTCCGGGGCGCCGCTCCAGGACAGCTGCGGGGAGACGTCCTTGCCGCCGGGAACGCCAGAGGCGTATTGCTCGGGCGACCATGCGGCGCAGTCGGTGACGGTGGTGCTGGTAACGGTGAAGGAGGCCGCCTCGGGGAGGCGGGCGAAGGGGTCGTTGGCGCTCATCGCGTCGTTCCTTTCAGGCCGGGCTACGGGATGGCGGTGATGCGGCCGAACGGGCCCACAGGGTCGCGCAGAGGCACCGTCGGCCGCATCACCGCCATGAGATCGACCATAACACTAATAATCGATTATGTTCTGGATCGTCTATGCTGGGAGCATGACTCAGGCCCACCCCTTGACCTCACCGGGGAAGCAGATGCTCTCCGAGCGGGTCTACGCACGCCTGCGGGATGCGATCATGCGGGGGGACTACGCCCCCGGTGACGCCCTCAAGCCGCAGGAGCTCGCCAAGGAACAGGGGGTGAGCCTGGCCGTCGTGCGTGAGGCGCTCGTGCGGGTGGTCGGCGAAGGTCTCGCCGACCGGCTGCCCAACCGGGGCTTCGCCATCCCGGCCTTCTCCGACCGTCGCTGGCAGGAGATCGCGGAGGCTCGCCGGACCATCGAACCGGTCGTGCTGCGCATGTCCATCGCGCGCGGGGACGTCGACTGGGAGGCCCGCCTGCGAGCCGCCCACCACCGTCTGGCCCGCACCCCCGCGTACGCGCCTGAGGAGGGCGAGTACTACAGCAGCGCATGGTCCGAAGCCCACCGGGTCTTCCACCGCACCCTGCTGGAGGGATGCGGCAACCCTGTTCTGCTGGAGACCGTCGACCGGATGTGGACCGCGAGTGAACTGGCTCGCCGCTGGTCGGCGCACCGCGTCCCGGGCCGGGACCACGTTGGCGAGCATCGCCGACTGGAGGAGGCGGCGCTGGCCCGCGATGCCGACACCGCGGCCGAGGCATTGACCCAGCACCTCACCCAGACCGCGGCTGGACTGACCGGCCGCACCCGCGGCGAAGCCGCGAAGCAGGCCTGATGACCCTCGCCGACCTGGCCAGATGTAGCACCTTCCGCCGGGGCCTCACCTGTCGGACGAGTCAGATCGTCGCGATGTCGATCACGAAGCGGTAGCGGACGTCGCTGGAGAGGACCCGCTCGTACGCCTCGTTGATCTGGTCCGCGCGGATCACCTCGACCTCGGCGCCGAAACCGTGCTCGGCGCAGAAGTCGAGCATCTCCTGGGTCTCGGCGATACCGCCGATCATGGAACCGGCGAGGGTCTTGCGTCCGGCGATCACCGAGAAGAGGTTCAGGGCGATCGGCTCCTCGGGGGCGCCCACGTTCACCAGCGCGCCGTCCCGCTTCAGCAGCGACAGGAACGCGCCGAGGTCGAGCGGGGCCGAGACCGTGGAGAGGATCAGGTCGAAGGAGCCCTGCAGGTCCTTGAAGGTCTGCTCGTCGCTGGTCGCGTAGTAGTGGTCGGCGCCCAGCTTGAGGCCGTCGTCCTTCTTGCGCAGGGACTGCGAGAGGACCGTGACCTCGGCGCCGAGCGCGTGGGCGATCTTGACGCCTGTGTGGCCGAGGCCGCCCAGGCCGAGGATCGCGACCTTCTTGCCGGGGCCGGCATTCCAGTGCTTCAGCGGGGAGTAGGTGGTGATGCCTGCGCACAGCAGCGGTGCGGCCACGTCCAGCGACAGGGCGTCGGGGATACGGACGACGAAGTTCTCGTGGACGACGACCTTCTGCGAGTAGCCGCCGTAGGTGAGCTCGCCGTCCTTGCCGATGGCGTTGTACGTGAAGACGTTGCCGCCGGTGCAGTACTGCTCCTCGCCAGCCTTGCAGCTCTCGCACTCCCGGCAGGAGTCGACCAGGCAGCCGACGCCCACCCGGTCGCCGACCTGGTACTTGGTGACGCCCGCGCCGACCTCGGAGACGATGCCCGCGATCTCGTGACCCGGGACCATCGGGAAGGTCGCCTCGCCCCAGCCCTCCCGCGCCTGGTGGATGTCGGAGTGACAGATACCGGCGAACTTGATGTCGATCAGGACGTCGAACTCACCGACCTCGCGGCGCTCGATGGTGGTGCGCTCCAGCGGAGCCTTCGCGGCGGGGACAGCGTAAGCGGCAACAGTGGTCATGCCGAGGGTCTCCTAGCAGTGGTTACGCGCCCGGCTGCCTTCTGACCGGGCATGTCGTTGAGCATGCCGGACCGCACGGACTTCACCCAGACCACGCTTCTGCGTACGTCCGCTGTGCCTACCACTGGCGGGGTCAGGATGGCGGGCTTACGACAGTGAATACTTGAGGCATGGACGAACAGCCCCATCCCGTACCCGAGCCCGCGGGGGCGCTGGACCGGCGTGCCGAGCTCAGCGAGTTCCTGCGCACCCGGCGCGCCCGGCTGAAGCCGGAGGACGTGGGGCTGCCGGACTTCGGCCGGCACCGGCGGGTGCCCGGGCTGCGCCGAGAGGAGCTGGCGCAGCTGGCGGGCGTCTCGGTGGCGTACTACACGCGCCTGGAGCAGGGCAACGGGCGGAACGTGTCGGCGGAGGTACTCGACGCCATCGCGCGGGCGCTCAGGCTGACGGACGCCGAGCATGCGCACCTCACCCACCTCGCCAAGCCGAAGCAGCACAAGAAGAAGCCGGCGGCGCGGTCGCAGCAGGTGCGGGGTGCGCTGCGGCAGCTGCTGGACTCGATGGACTCGGTGCCGGCGTACATCGGGGGCCGCTACTCGGACATTCTCGCCTGGAACCGGATGGCCGCGGCCGTCTTCGGCGACTGGGGGGAGCTGGCGCCGCAGGAGCGGAACTGGGCCCGGCTGGTGTTCCTGAATCCGGCGTACCGCGAGCTGTTCGTGGCGTGGGAGGAGAAGGCGTCCGACGTCGTCGCCCTGCTGCGCATGCAGGCGGGCTTCTATCCGGACGATCCGCGGCTGTCCGCTTTGGTCGGCGAGCTCTCCGTCAAGAGTGAGGAGTTCAGGCGGCTGTGGGCCATGCACGACGTCAAGGAGAAGAGTCACGGCGTCAAGCACCTGCACCACCCGCTGGTCGGCGACCTGCTGCTGAACTACGAGTCGTTCCCCGTGACCGACGGCAGCTATCAGTGCCTGAGCGTCTACCACGCGGAACCCGGCTCGCCCTCGGCGGAGGCGTTGCGGCTGCTGGCCAGTTGGGGGGCGGACGCCACTCGGGCGGGGCAGTCGGCGACGTCTTCCTGAGCCGTGCCCGGCGGTTCGTGCGTCGCTGCTGGGGGCTGCCGCCCCCAGACCGCCGCTGAAAGGCCTCCCCCCTGATACGGCGGCATCGTCCCTCACGTCCACCGCGGCACCGGCTGCTCCGCCGGCGGCTTGGCGTCCGGGCCCGAGAAGTAGACGGCGAGGCGGGTCTTCCACTCCACAGAGGGCATCTCATCGTCTGCCGAGTATCCCTCCAACTCCTTCAGTGCCCAGGCACGCAGTTCCTCATGGTGGGCGTAGCCAGCAAGCATGAGGCACTGACGGAGGGCAGAGGCGAGAGGGACAGTGTCGTCCAGGACGGCGTGCTCAAGCTGCTCCGGGCCCCGAACATCGAACGTCGTCACGGTGGCCAGTCTGCCCTGCCCCACTGACAACCCAGGTCACCTTCGTCAGCAGTATGGGTTCGACCACGGTCCAGGCCCGGCACCGTGCTCAGGAAGCCACCGGGTCTTCCCAGTGGGCAGCAAGGGCGGGCATGGGTTGCGGAATGGGCCCCAGATCACCGTCGTGCGGGATGCGCAGATCGTCGACGGCGTCTTTGAGGGCCCCTTCACACAGGGCGGGTCCGGGGGCGGGCAGCGTGTAGTAGATGGCCGGGCCCGCCGCGCAAGAGGGGTGCTGGATGTCGGCGTGGTGGGCGACGGAGGTGTAGGTGCTCCAGCCGAGGGTGTTGAGGCGGTGGAGCTGGTCGGCCCAGTGGGCGGCGTCGCGCATGTCGCCGCGGCGCAGGTGCAGGAGGTAGAGGCACAGGGCTGCGGTGGTGGTGATGCCGGCCCCGGCCTAGTGCCACCAAAACCGGGCGCCTTCTTCCTGGTCGGCGAGGTAGAGCAGGCTGGCGAAGGTGAGGGCGCCGTCGGGGTCACGGCTGGTGGCAGTGGCGAAGTCGGGGATGTGGGCGGCAGCGCCCGCGTGGTGGACGGTGCCGCGACACAGCAGGCGCAGGTCGTGCGTGGCCTGTGATCGCGTTGGGAACCGAGGCCGCGATGGCCGGTTTCCGGGTGAAGTACACCCTGGCGACCAAGCTCGTGAACGAGCTTGGTCGGTCCCGGTCTGTTGAACGCGGCGTTCGGGGTGTGTGCACTCGCGGGGGCGCTGGTCTTTGGGGCGGTGGGCAGCCGCTTTCGGCGGTGGCCAGTGTTCACCAATCGCCTTTCTCATCGGGGGCCTGCCGCGCTTCGTGGTCGCCGCCTTCACCGACACCTTCACGCCGCTGGTCGTGATCATGGCGGTTGAGGGTCTCGCCTTCGGTGTACTCAATCCCATCATGGCCACAGTGACGTATGAGACGGTGCCGGAGGAACTGCGCAGCCGCGTGTTGAGTGCGACGACGGCCTCGGTCCAGCTGGTCACTCCGCTGGGCGGACTGGCTGCGGGCTTCCTCGTGGATTCGGCCGGCCTGACCTGCACGCTGCTGGCGGTGGGGGGTGTGTATCTGCTCGCCACGCTGTGCCCGTTGATCTTCCCGGTCTGGAGGCAGATGGACCGTACCGGCTCTCCCCACGACAGGGCGGAGGGCTCGCCGCCGCGTGTCTCGGGGCCCAAGCAGCTGTAGAGGCGCGGGCCGCTTGTGTCTGGGCTGTCTTCCACCTGCGGACCACCGCCCGGAGCTGCCCGGCCGCCTCGACGATTGACAAGACAGAACGGGCGGCATCGTGGTCATGATGCCGCCCGTTCCGTTGGCGCGTCATCAGCGCATTCGTCGGTGCTCCCGCGGCCCCGGCAGTGTTGCTGAAACTCACCGACATTCCAGACGCCGACCCCACCCAGTCGTTGCTAGAACTCACCGACAGGCGTTGCTGCCCGTCATCGACATACTCAGGTACGGCTGCCGAGTTGCCCGACGACGTCCGCGACCTGCCGGGGCATGGACAGGAAGGGGGAGTGGGAGGCGTCCAGTTCCGCCACCGAGGTCGGATTACCGGGGAAGGCCGCGTCCGCGTCGCTGATGAACTTCCGCTGGAGGGCCGGCCGGAGCGCCATGTCCTTGGAGCAGGTGATGTAGGTGCGGGGCACCGAGCCCCAGCCGTCCGGGGTCAGCGTGGTGGTGCCGAGTGGGATGGCGGCCGGGGCGTCGGGTGTCATCAGCGCGAGGGCGGCGTCGGCGACGGCCTCGGTGACATCTCCGTAGAACATCTCGCGCAGCTGAGCGCGGTAGGCCGGGTCGTCGGAGGCGAGGTCGAGCCGGAGCGCGCCGACCACGGCCGGGTCGGCCCGCAGGGAAGGCCCCACCAGTTCTCCCGTGTTCTCCGGCAGCTGCACATAGGCGACCGCCGGGATACCGGAGCCCGGCATGAACGCGGCCACATACACCGCGTGCGCCACCAGGTCGGGTGCGATCTGCGCGACCCGGGTCAGCACGGTGCCGCCCATACTGTGCGCGACCACGGTGACCGGGCCGCCGCGGCCGACCTCCTTTATCTGCGACAGCAGCAGATCGCCGGCCTGATCGAGATCCACGTCCGCCACCGGCGACACTTCCGTGGCCAGCGACTCGGGCGGGAAGGGGCGTTCGGTGAGACATCTCGGCCGACGGGCCCGGAGCCCGTGGCCTGCCATGTCCACGGCCACCGCGGTTCGGCCGGTGCCGGCCACCCGGGTTGCCACCTCGCTCCAGCACCAGGAACCATGCCAGAAGCCGTGCAGGAACAGCACGGGCGTTGAATCGGCGGACATGATCACTCCTTTGTTTCGTCGGTCGCGGCGGGGGCCATCCAGGGGGCCCGCACCCGGGTGCGCAGTTCACGCTTGAGCAATTTGCCGCTGGCGTTCTTGGGCAACCCGGCGAACGCGATGTGTTTGGGCGACTTGAAGTCGGCGAGGCTTTCACGGCAGTGGGCGATGAGCTCTTCGTTGAACATGCCGCTCCTCGTGGGCTGCTGCGGTTGTCGCGACGCGGTGGCTCACAGGCCCAGTACGGAGGAAACGGCCCGGCGGAGTTCCGTGGGGCGGTCCTCGGTCCAGTCGGGTGCCCGCCAGGCGATGTGTCGGTCCGGGCGGACCAGCAGGGCGCCGCCGCTGCCGACACCACGGACGGCGGCCCATTCCCCCTCGGGGTCGGTCCATTCGGCGCCGGGGCCGACGGCACGGACCCGCACGGTCGCTCCGGTGGCGGCGGCCATGAGCGCGGCGGCGGTCCAGCGGGGGGCGTGTTCGGCGTCCACCAGCAGGGTCAGGCCGCGCGGCGCGATCAGCTGGTGCACCGACTCACGGGACGCGCCGTGGTCGAGCCACGCGTGGGGGAGGTGGTGGCCCGGGCGGGTGGTCGGTACATGGTCGCGCAGGGGATCCCGTAGCTTCGGGGCTGGTGTGCCGTCGGGGACCAGGGCGCCGGTTTCGTAGTGGTAGCCGAGTTCCACTCCGAGCTGGCTGTAGTCGTCGGCGTTGCTCGCGACGGCCTCGGCGACGGCGGCGCGCTTGGCCTCTCCCGCCGGGGTGTCAGCGAACCATTCGGTGACCGCGTCCCAGCCCTCCGTCTCGCTCTGGTCTGCCCGCAGACCGAGCGCGGCGGCGATACGGGCGTGTCCGCCGGCGTTTCTGAGACAGTGCCGGACGTTGAACTCGCCCACCGGGCGGCGCTCGGTCTCGTAGGTGTCGAGGAGGGCGTCGCCTGCCTTTCCGGACAGGACGGCGTCGAGTTTCCAGACCAGGTTCTGCACGTCCTGGACCGCCGTGTTCAGGCCGAGACCGCCGGTCGGCGGGTGTCGGTGGGCCGCGTTGCCGGCCAGGAAGAACGGCCCCTGCCGCTGGCGCCGGGCCACCACGCCCTCGAACTCCCAGTGGCTGACCTGGTGCACCTCGATCTCCAGGTCGGGCAGGCCGAGCACCCGGCGGACCCGGTCGAGGACGGCGGTCAGGTCGTTGCGTTCCGGATCGTCGGTGCGGTAGCCGACGTGCGCGGCCCACTCGGTGGAGTCGCCGCCCCAGCGGTCGGGGCCCATCGCGCACAGGACGCCCGAGAAGGAGCCGCGCCCCTCGGGTGCGAGGAAGTAGCGGAGCAGGACCTCGTCGTCGGAGATCCACTTGGACAGGTCCATGGTCGCGTGCAGGGTGACCTGGCCGAGCAGCCCCGTCGGGCCGTCCATCTCGATGCCGAGCAGGTCGGCGCACAGCCGTCCGCCGTCGGCCGCGATGACGTAACGGGCGCGTACCTCGTATGTGTCGCCGCTGTCCCGGTCCCGGACGGTCGCTACCGCGCCCCGGCCGGAGCTGTCCTCGGAAAGGGCCGTCAGTTCGTGGTGGAAGCGGATGCTGTCGGCTCCGCACACCTCCTCCGCCCGGGTCCGCAGCAGCGGGTCGAGGCGCAGCTGCGGCACGTTGGCGTAGCGGGCGGGGCTGGCGGCGGCGTAGCGCCCGGCGTCCGGGCCGCCGCCCCAGGCGGGCAGCTCGCCGACCACCTGTCCGAAGGGCACCGCGTCCCCGGCGAGTGTGGTGTGCCAGGCCACCTTGTGCCAGCGGTCCTCAGGCGGGGAGAGGTCGTAGACGGCGTCGGCCACGCCCATGTCGGTGAAGATCTCCATGGTGCGCTGGTTGAGCAGATGCGCTCGGGGCAGCCGCGAGGCGGCCGGATGCCGCTCGACCAGGAGGACGTCGACGCCTCTCAGGCCGAGCAGGACGGCCGCGGAGAGTCCGGCCGGGCCGCCGCCGACGATCAGGACGTCGGGCGCACGGTGGGGATGACTGCTCATCGATTGGCTCCCTTGCCAACAGCGGGCTGGTCCGCTCGACCGTAGATCTAGCCAAGATTGAATGCAATAGTGGCGTCAAAGGGATTTCTTTGGATGGGTGATTGCATTCAATCTTGCATCCGTTTACGGTGGGCCCCATCCCGCCGACCAACGAAGGGACGGCACACCGTGACCCAGTGGGACACCCCTGCCGAGGCCCTGGCCTCGGCATCCTCGGCGACTCTGCACGAGGCGGCAGGCCGGAGGGGGGCGCTGCCATCGGTCATCGGCCCCGCCTTCGCCGGTGCCCGCCTCGCGGGACCGGCCTTCCCCGTCGCCTCGCCGCCCGGCGACAACCTGTGGATCCATCGCGCCGTGTACGCGGCCGAGCCCGGCGACGTGCTCGTCGTGGACGTGGGCGGCGGAACGGAGTTCGGCTACTGGGGCGAGATCCTCAGCACCGCCGCCCTCGCCCGCGGCCTGGCCGGCCTGGTCATCAGCGGCGGGGTCCGCGACCGGGACGCCCTCGCCGACCTCGGTCTGCCGGTCTTCGCCACCGGCCTGTGCATCCGCGGCACCGGCAAGGACTTCGACGCCGTCGGTTCGCTGGGCGAACGGGTGCGTATCGGCGAGGTGTTCATCGAGCGCGGGGACCTGGTGGTCGGCGACGCGGACGGGGTCGTGGTGATCCCGCGGGCGGACGCCGAGGCCGTGGTCAAGGCAGGCGCCGAGCGTGATGCCAAGGAGGCCGCACTGATGCGCCGTATCCGCGCGGGCGAACGGACCCTCGACCTCTATGGCTGGCAGTGACCCCGAAGGAGCGATCACCGATGCCCAATCCCCGTAGACGACCGATCGAGATACCCGGAGTGCACCATGGCGGGGCCCCTTTCCCGCTCGCCGTCGTGGTCGGCGACCTGCTGGTCTCCAGTGCCGTGCACGGCATGGACCCCGACACCGGGAAGGTCCCCGAGACCCTGGAGGCGCAGACCGCCGGTGTCTTCGCCAACATCCGCCGCATCCTGGCCGCCGCCGGTGCCGGGCCAGGCGACATCGCCAAGGTCGCGGTGTTCCTCGCCGAGGGCCAGTCACGCGAATCCCTGAACGCCGAATGGGTGGCGATGTTCCCGGACGCCGACGACCGCCCGGTACGGCACACCGTGCCCTCCGCCCTGCCGCCCTCCCTGCTGATCCAGTGCGAGTTCACCGCCGTACTGCCCACCCCCTCCCCCCAGGAGCAGCCGTGATCATCGACAGCCACGCCCACCTGGTGGCGCCCGACTCCTTCTACGGTCTGTGGACCCAGCTGGAGGCGGCCGGCACCTACCACGGGCGGATCCCGTCCAAGGCCACCGACGAGCAGCTCATCTCCTCCGCCCGGCATCAGATCACTCTGATGGATGAGGTCGGCACCGATGTGCAGCTCACCTCGCCGCGCCCCTACGTGCTCAAGCACTCCGCCCGCCCGTCGAAGATCGTGCACTGGTGGATCGAGGCGAACAACGACGCCGTCGCCGTCCAGGCCGCAGCCTTCCCCGACCGGCTGCGCGGCATCGCCGCCCTGCCGCAGGTCGCGGGCGAACCGGTCAGCACTCTCTTCGACGAGATAGACCGCAACCTGGAGCGCGGCTTCGTGGGGGTGCTGCTCAACCCCGACCCCAGCGAGGGCGCCGGAACCACGCCGGTGATGGGGGACGAGTACTGGTACCCGCTCTATGAGCGGCTCGTCGCACGCGATGTGCCGGCCCTGCTGCACTCCGCCGCCTGCTACGGCCGCGAGAGCTACAGCGAGCACTTCATCACCGAGGAGAGCCTGGCGATCAACAGCATGATCCGCGCCGGGGTGTTCCGTGACTTCCCCGACCTGAAGGTCGTCGTCCCGCACGGCGGCGGCTCGGTCCCCTACCAGCTGGGCCGCTGGATCGCCCACGACCGCGGACTCATCACCGCCAAGTCCGGCGACCGCGAGACCTTCGCCGAGACACTCAAGCGGTTCTGGTTCGACACCTGCCTCTACACCCCGGAAGCCCTGGAGCTGCTCTTCGCCGTGGTCGGCGCGGACCGCGTCCTGTTCGGCACCGAACGCCCCGGCAGCGGCGGCAGCCTGGAGGACCTCAAGCCGGTGCTCGACAAGCTCCCGTCCCTGTCCGACGACGACCGCCGGGCCGTCTACGAGGGCAACGCCCGCCGCGTCTACACCCGGCTCGACGACCTCCAGGAGCGGTGATGGCCGACATCGTCGCCGTGGCGGGCACCTCGCACAGCCCCGTACTCGCCATGGAACCGCAGAAGATGTGGAAGCTGCGCGCCGAACACGACAGGTCCAACCCGGAGTTGTACGACACCGACGGCGTCGTCCGCTCCTACGACGAACTCGCCGAGCGGGCCGGGGACCGCTACCTGGCCGAGCTGAAGCCGGAGGTCTGGGACCGCAAGTTCCAGCAGGCGCAGGCGGACATCGCCAGGCTCGCCGAGGACCTGATCGCCCTCGATCTGGACGCGGTCCTCGTCGTCGGCGACGACCAGGACGAGCTGTTCTCCCACCAGAACCTGCCGTCCATCGCCGTCTACCACGGTACGGAGATGACCACCCACCACGCCATCGACGTGGGCTTGGGCGCCGAGATGGTGGAGGTGCAACGGCTGCTCGGGATGGACGGGGAAAGCTACCCGTGCGACGCCGAGCTGGGCCGGCGCATCATCGAGAGCCTCGTCGACCAGGGCTTCGACGTCTCCTCCAGTAACTCCACCGCACCGGACACCGGCTTCGGACACGCCTTCGCCTGGGTCACCGGACGCCTCCTCAAGGGACACACGGTCCCGACCGTGCCCATCCTCCTCAACACCTACTTCAAGCCCAACCAGCCCACGCCCGCACGGTGTCACGACCTCGGCGTGGCGCTGCGCAAGGCCGTCGAGGCCGCTCCCGGCAACGCCCGGGTGGGTGTGGTGGCCTCCGGAGGGCTCAGCCACTTCGTGGTGGACGCCGAGCTGGACCGTACCCTCCTCGACGCCATGAGCGACCACGACGCCGCCACCCTGCGCGGCCTGCCCGCCCACCGCCTGGACTCCGGAACCTCCGAGATCCGCAACTGGATCACCGCGGCGGGCGCGGGCGCCCACCTGGACACCAAGTGGGTCGACTACCAGCCCGCCTACCGCACCCCTGCCGGCACCGGAATCGGCCTGGCCTTCGGGCTGTGGGCATGAGCGCCGGCCCGCAGAGGGAGCGGCGTGAGAGGGACGAGGCAGTCGCCCGGCTGGCCCGGCTGGATGCCTGCGCGGTCTCCGACGCGCTGGACAGCCTCGGTCTGCCCGGGGCCGTCCTGGGCCTGACCGCGCTAGCCGCGCCACGCCGCATCGCGGGTCGTGCGGTCACGGTGGAACTGGCCGAGCCGAGTGCCGAGGTGGCGGGTTCCGGCCGCCATCTCGGCACGGCGGCCGTGGACGCGGCGGGCCCCGGCGACGTCATCGTGGTGGCCCACGGCGGCCGGACCCACGCCGCCGGCTGGGGAGGCGTCCTCTCCACGGGCGCCCGGCGCAACGGCGTCGAGGGCGTCGTCGTCCACGGCGCCTGCCGGGACGTGGACGAGGCCCGCGAGCTCGACCTGCCCCTCTACGCGACGACCGGAGTGCCGGTCACCGCCCGCGGCCGGGTCGTCGAACATGCCTGGAACGTGCCCGTCGACATCGCCAGTGTCCCGGTCGCCCCCGGCGATCTGGTTATCGCGGACGCCAGCGGAGTCGTTTTCGTACCCGACGCGCACGCCGAAGAGGTGCTCGCCACGGCCGAGGCGATCGCGGCGAAGGAACGCGCGATGGTCGAGCGGATACGGGCCGGGCACGCGATGGCCGACGTCATGTCCACCGACTACGAAACCATGCTGGACAGGTGAGGAGCCCCCAATGACGGATATCGCGAACAGCACGGTGAAGGCCCTGAAGGACCTCGACACCAGTCATGTCAGCGATGCCATGGACCGCCTCGGCATCGCCGGGCAGTGCCTGGGCATCATGCCGCTCGACCGAGGCTTCCGCCTGGCCGGACCCGCGTTCACGGTCCGCTACGGCCCGGTCGGCACCGAGCCGGGCAGCGTCGGCGACTACATCGACGACCTCGCCCCGGGCTCGGTCGTCGTACTCGATAACGCCGGACGCCTGGACGCCACCGTCTGGGGCGACCTGTTGACCGCGACCGCCGCGCGGCGCGGCATCGGCGGCACCGTCATCGACGGTGTGTGCCGGGACTCCGACCGTGCCCTCGAACTCGGCTACCCCGTCTACAGCCGGGGCCGCTGGATGCGCACCGGCAAGGACCGCGTCCAGGTCGACGGCTACCAGGTGCCGGTCACCGTGGGTGGTGTCCGCGTGGAACCGGGCGATCTTCTCCTCGGCGACGCCGACGGCATCGTGGCCATTCCGGCGTCCCGAGCCGACGAGGTCATCGCCGCGGCCGAGGAGATCCGGGACGCCGAGGACCGCATCCGGGCCGATGTCGAACAAGGCATGAGCCTTGCGGACGCACGTGCCAAGGCCGGTTACCACACGCTCCAGACCCGGGTCGGCTCCGACGACTGACGGGCGGACCCGAGACGCGCCGGTCGGCCGGAGAGGCGGTCTTTATACTGCCTGCAAGATTGGATTCAACGTAGGGAGTGATTGGCGTGGCTGGCTCCGATCGGCGCGCTCTTGTCAAGGAAGGAGCCGGCGCGGAGCGGACCGTGCGCGAACTCCGGAACCAGATCCTGCAAGGGCGGCTCCTGCCCGGCGAACAGATCCGACAAGAGGAGATCGCGGAGCAACTCCGCATCAGCCGGGTTCCGGTGCGAGAGGCACTTGGCATCCTCACGAGCGAGGGTTTGCTGACGCACCGTCGCCACCAGGGGTACTTCGTCACCAAACGCTCCCCTGAAGAACTGGCCCAGATCGGTCTGATGCTCGTCCTGCTGGAAGAGGAACTGGCCCGCACCATCGTCTGGCCGGCCGAAGAGTTCCTCAACGAACTGCGCTCGCTCAACGAAGAGATGGCACGACTCGTCGATGAGCCCGAGTGGGCCGACATGGTGCCCATCAACCATGACTTCCACCTGCGTATCTTCGGCCTCTCTCCGCTCAACCTCGTGCTCGACGAGGTACGGCGGCTCTGGCTGATGCTCGACGTGTTCATCGCGATCAACTACGCGACCCGCGAGCGGCGACGGCAGACCGTCGCACAGCACGAGCGCATCATCAAGGCGCTGGCCGCCCGCAGCCGCGCCCGCCTCCTCAAGAGCATGCGCGACCACCGTGATGCCACCGGCATCGGAGCCCAGGCGGGCATGATGCACCGCAGTACGTGAAGCAGCGGACTCTTCGGTCCCCCCGGGGCGACGGCGTTCCGCGGCCTACCAACGGAAGGACGCCGTACATGGCGCAGCAGCAGAAGATCCTCGTACTCGACGGTGCCCGCACCCCATCGGTGACTTCGGGGGTGCGTTCGCGGACCTCCCGGCACACGAGCTCAGCGCCGTCGCGGCCCGGGCGTGGCTGTGTCACTTTCCGTGGATGCCGTTTCAAGGTGAGTTCGGGAGTCACCTCGGTCGCTAATTCATGATCAATGTCAGTGAGAAGACAAACCGACATCCCAAACTCGGTCAGAAGGCGACTCCCACAGTCACGTCGAAACGACTCCCGCCCCCGGTTACAAAGCCACCCGCCGGCAACGCGGCTGACGCGGATACGAGGGCCGGGCCCAGAGTCAGCACACGGCAGATGTCGTGCACCATACGTAGCAGCCACCTTGCGGGCGAATACTGCAACTCTCGAATACCGACACTCCACCAGTGAGCCCGGGTCAGGACGAGGTGGCGAGGGCGAAGCGGACCCCTGTCAGCTCCTCGGACGGATCCAACAGCCGACGTGCCGTGTCCGGGTCTTCGGCCGCGGGGTCGGGACGGACCGTCGTGGGATAGCCGCGGAATTCCTTCCAGCCGTCGGGACCGTACAGCTCTCCGCCGCGCGCCCGACGCGGTCGCCCCGTACAGCTGGGGCAGCACGCCCCGCTCGACGTCCTGGGACCACACGGCCTTGACGGCACGCCGCCCAATTTTGATCATGCCGGTCGGGCCGGTGGAGGTCAGGTTCGTGGCCGAGTATCCGGGATGGGCCAGCAGGCTGCGCACCGGGCTCCCCGCAGCGCGCAGCCTGCGATCGCGTTCCAGCCCGAACAGGACATTGGCGAACTTCGACTGCTCCCCGGGGATCGCTACCCGCCTGCAGCAGGTCCAGCAGGAGGCCGGTGAGGGCGAACTGGCCGAGGTGGTTGCCGGCGAACTGCGACACGTGCCCCTGCGGGGACAGCCGACGCGGTGGCGCCATCACCCCGGCATTGTTGACCAGGACGTCCACCCCCACGCCGTCGGCGTGCATCCCGTCGGCGAACGCGCGCACCGAGTCCAGGTCGAGGAGGTCGATGTGGCGCACCTCGAGGCTCGCCCTGGGATGGGCGTCGCTGATCTCCCCGGCGGCTTGCCGCCCCTTGGTCTCGTTCCGCACGGCCATCACGACATGCGCGCCCCCGCGGGCCACGTGCCAAGTGGTCGCCAGTCCGAGGCCACTGTTGGCCCCGGTGACGACAAAGGTCTTTCCGGTCAGGTCCGGAATCCGGTCGGCCGCCCACTTGCCCCGATTCATGTGACCCATCATGACTCTCATGTCCCAGTGCGTCAATCAGACCCCGGCGAGACGGATTGAGCGCGAATCGGCACCTTGGCCCCAGGTCGATCCGGGCGCAGCCCACCATTCACGGCGGGCCACCGACGCACACCATCGAGGAAGGGCATCCGCCACCGCCGACGTGAGCGACGCGGAGTGGGAGCGGGTCGTACGGATCAACCTGACCGCTCCGTTCCTGCTCGCCCGCGCCGCCCTGCCCCACCTGCCGGCCCGCGGCAACGGCGCCATCGTCAACACGGCCTCCGAGGCGGCCCTGCGCGGCAGCGCCGCCGGCACCGCGTACACCGTCTCCAAGCACGGGATCATCGGCCTGACGAAGTCGACCGCGGTCATGTACCGGGACCGCGGCATCCGCGTGTTCGACGGCGACGGCGCATCGCTCATGGGCCGCTACCAGGAGAACGTGGGCAGCGTGGCCGCCGCGGACGAAGTCGCCGCGGCCATCGTGTTCCTCGCCTCGGACGCGGCGAGCAACATCAGCGGGGCCGTGCTCCCCGTGGACAACGGCTGGTCGGCCGTCCGACCCAGGGCACCCCTGCGGTGTCCGGCCCCCTCGGCGGGGCCGGACACCGCGCGCTCATGCTTCATGAGGTCGCTTCCCGAGGGGGCAGCGGCTCCTCAGGCGGGCGCGGACGCGGCACCGGGGGACGCGCTCGGTCTCGGCGGCGGGATCGGCGCCTGCCGGGCCGCGGTCAGGTTCAGCCCGGGTTCCGTGCCGAGGTCGACCGCCGGGGTGACCATTGCGAGAGCTTGGCCGACGAGCCCATCCATGGCTTTGGTGCCTTCGCTGTCCACCCAGTGGCGCAGCCCGGTCTGGAACGCGGCGAGTGCCACACCGACGGCAAGGGCAGGGCGCATGTCGGCGTCAGGATCGAGCCCGGTTCGGTGGGCAAGGATGCCGGTCATCTCGGTCTGCCATTGCGACTGCCGCTCCAAGAACCGGGCCAGCAGGGCCGGCGTGTCCAAGATCAGCCTGCTCACCTGCAGCGCCTTCTCCGGATCGGCGCCGCACACGGAGGTGAACACGGACAGCGCGTGGCGGAGCGCCGGTGCGGGTGGCTCATCCTCAGGTCGGGCGCGCAGTTCCGCGCACATCTGTGCACCGGCTCCCGCGAGCATGTGCACGATCACGTCTTCCTTGGACTGGAAGTAGCGGGAGAACGTGCGTCGTGACATCCCCACGGCGGCCACGATCTGGTCGACCGTCGTCTCCTCGAATCCCTGCTCGGCCAGCAACGTCACCGCAGCCTCGGCCAGTTCGCCGCGTACGAGCTGACGCTTGCGCTCCGCGATGCGGGCCGTTGGTGCTGCGTTCATATCCACCACGACTCCGATGCTACCTTGCGCTACTTTAGGCCCGCCAGGACCTTCTTGACTCAGCGTGTCATCAATGACAGTCTGGGAAACATGTCGGTGAGAAACGGGGCCATGCATCGGTGTCCCCCAGCGGGAACCGTCGCGGGTATCGGCGACGCCCTGCCCGGCTCCCGGTCGACAACGCGGGGACGGCACCGCACCACCCGAGACCTGCCCGGTGCTCGCCCGTACGCACGGATGCGGCCCGGTCGGCAACACCATCAGGAGGCCCCCGCCATGGAAGCGATCGTCTACCGCAAGTACGGCTCCGCGAGCGATGTCCTGCGGCTGGAGAACATCGACAGGCCAGTGCCGAAGGCTGGGGAAGTGCTGGTGCGGATCCTCTCCGCGGCGGTGAACCCGCTCGACACCCAGAAGCTGCGTGCCGAGCCGTATCTGTACCAGCGCCCGGCCACCGGCTTGCGCCGACCGAGGAAGCCCGTCCTCGGCGGCGATGTCGCCGGGCGGGTCGAGGCCGTCGGCTCGGGCGTCACCAGGTTCCAGCCGGGTGACGAGGTGTACGGGTCGATCCGGGACGGCGGGTTCGCCGAGTACGCGGCGGCCCCCGAAGACCTCCTGGTGCACAAGCCGCCGCAGCTGTCCTTCGACCAGGCGGCGGCCCTGCCCGTCTCGGGAGTGACCGCACTGACAGGACTCGGCGGTCCGCGAGGCGTCGAGCCGGGGCGGCGGGTGCTCGTCATCGGCGCGTCGGGCGGTGTCGGGACGTGCGCGGTGCAGATCGCCAAGGCGATGGGCGCCGAGGTCACCGGTGTCTGCAGCGGCAGGAACGCCGAACTCGTCCGGTCGCTCGGCGCTGACCACGTGATCGACTACACGAAGACGGATCTCACCACGACCGGGCGACGCTACGACGTGGTCCTCCAGGCCGGGGGAACCGATACGGCCTCGACGCTCCGGCGTCTCGCCACGCCGAAAGGCACGGTGGTCCTCCTGAGCGGAGAGGCGTCCGGCCGCGTCGTCGGACCGATCGGCCGCGTGGTGAAGGGCCTGGCGCTGTCACCGTTCATCAGTCAGAAGGTGCGGGCGCTCGCGGTCATGCCCACCGCCTCGGACCTTGAGCAGCTGAGCGAGGTCGTCGCGGCCGGAAAGCTCACCCCCGTCATCGACCGGACCTACCCGCTGCGCGACACGGCCGACGCGATGGCCTATCGCCAGACGGGACGCGCCCGCGGAAAGGTCGTCGTCAGGGTCACCGGGGCCGCCTGAGCGCCGCGCGGCGTGGCGCCTGTGACCGCCCACCCGACTGTCGACTGCCAACTACCCGATTTCATAAAGGACTTGGAGGTCCTTTTCGATGCGAGCAGTGACCTATCACGAGTACGGCGACCCGTCGGTGCTGAGGGTCGAGGACGTGCCCGAGCCGCACGCCGGCCCGGGCGAGGTCCGGATCCGGGTCGAGGCCGCCAGTGTCAACCCGATCGACGTCAAACTCCGGGCCGGGTACCTGAAGGAGATGATGCCGCTGCAGTTCCCGAAGATCCCGGGCCGGGACGCGGCCGGAGTGGTGGACGAGGTCGGTGACGGGGTGACGGGTGTCGCCGTCGGCGACCGGGTGTTCGGGAACTCGAGCGTGGGGACCACGGCCGAGTACGCGGTGCTCTACGAATGGGCGCCGGTACCGGACGCGTGGACGATGGAGCAGGCTGCAGCCGTGGGGGTGGCGGCCGAAACCGCGATCCGCGTGCTGAACGACCTGAAGGTCGGTGCGGGCACCACGCTGCTGGTCGAGGGTGCCTCCGGCGGTGTCGGCAGTGCCTTGGTCCAGTTCGCCGTCGCCCGGGGAGCCACCGTGATCGGCACCGCCGGCGAGGCCAACCACGCATACCTGCGCTCGCTCGGCGCCACGCCCACGACCTACGGGCCCGGGCTGGCCGACCGCGTGAGCGCGCTCGCTCCCGCCGGTGTGGACGTCGTCGCCGACCTGGCGGGCGCCGGCTCCCTGCCGGACCTCGTCAAGATCGCGCCCGCTCCGGGAGCCGTGGTCTCCATCGCCGACCCGAGCGCTCAGGAACACGGCGCCCGTCTCTCGGTCGCCCCCGACATTCCCACGCCGTCCGCGCTGGTGGAGGCCGCGGAATCGGGGGCGGCCGGAGCGTACGTCCCGCACATCGAAGCCACGTACCCCCTCGACCGGATCGCCGAGGCCCACGCCCGCAGCGAGGCCGGCCACGCCCGGGGCAAGCTCGTCATCAAGATCTGAAACAGGCCGCACGGCCCCAAGGCCGAACAGCCCCTCCGTCCGATGCTCTACTTCCGCATCACCGGTCGCCCTGGTCAAGGTCTCCAACGTCAAGGCCGGCTTCGAGGACCACCACGGCGTCGACCAGGTCGTACGCGCCTCCGGCACCGACTGGACCCTCGCCAGGGCCGTCGCCCTCTCCAACAAGCCGGCCGGCGCCCCACCGCGCGCCGCCGAGGCCGGCACCGACAAGCCGGGCATGCGCATCAGCCGTGCCGGCCTCGCCGACTTCCTGGTGGACACCGTCGAGCAGGGCACCTGGATCCGCAAGGCTCCCCTCGTATGGAGCGCGTAAGGCTGATGGGCGTGCTGCGCTGCGGATCGGGCAGTGCCATGACCCGACGCCGCGACTCATCCGGCCGCCGCCCAAGCCCGGTTCGACGGCCAGTCGGGCGCCGGCGCGTCCCGCCAGGGCGAGTCTGACGCGCTCCGGTGCGTGGCTAAGCGCTCCTCTGGGGGCGCCGCGCTGTGTGGTCGGTCGTCTGCGGGACCGTCGCGGCTGGTCGCGCAGTTCCCCGCGCCCCTTCAGGGCGCGGCCGAACCGCAGTCGACTCCGACCGACCCTCTTGGACGACTGGTAAGCGAGCGTACGGGGTGGTCAGGCGTGGGAACCGTTCTCCAACTGCGCGTGCGCCATCCGCACGCCTCACGAGGCGAGCTCGTGCCGAGCCGGCCAGGGCGGGACGGCCGCAGGTGACCTCGCGGGCCGAGCTGGAGCGGATCGGGTTCGGCCTGTTCGCCCGGCACGGGTTCGAGGAGACCACGGTGGACGAGCGGTGCCTTTTGGCCCCAGGCCAAGCCGTAAGGCCGACCTCCTAGTGCCGGTGCCAGACCAGCGCGTAGCGCCAAAACAGTCGTCGGTGCAGCCGTGCACCGGGTAGCGCCTGGTGGGCGTCGCGAACGATGTCCGCAAAGGTCAGGAAGTCTCACCGTCATGGGCGGTTGCAGGGTGCGACCGCGCGGAAATCGAACTGGCCGGTTTCGTTGACGCCCTTCTGGCTGAGACTTATCTTCTGATCGAACTTGCGAACAGTGTTCGATTTTTCGAACCATGGCCGTCAAAGGGGACAGCCCGTGTTGCGCACCCGTCTCCGGCGTACTTGTGAGCCGGCTCCGGCAGCCCTCTGCGCCGCCTTCGTCACCCGACCCGCCACGGCGGGGTCCCTGGTCGCTGCCATGCTCACGCGGAAACCGCGGCACGTCGGCCGCTGACCAGCGCGACGCGGCGCCCACGTCGCGCTGGGCCGGTCCTGCCCCAACAGTACGGAGGCCGGGCCTCACCCTCGACCTCACTTGCCCCTGATCACGGCACCCCAAAAGACTGGAACGCATATGCCCGCGGTTCTCTCACGGCTCGCGGCGATATTTGTCGCCGCCTGCCTGCTCTTCACCGCCCAAGTCGTCACCACACCTCAGCGTGCCGCCGCCGCCGACCCGGGTTACCTCATGGTGCACTTCACCGGCGAGGGGTCGACCAACCAGCAGATGTACCTCTCGCACAGCACCGACGGCCTGCACTGGAACGACCTCAACGGCGGCGCCATGGTGCTGCGCTCCACGATCGGCACCAAGGGGGTGCGCGACCCGGCACTCGTGAGGTCCCCCGACGGCAGCAAGTACTGGATCATCGCGACCGACCTGTGCATCAGCTGCGGGCAGGACTGGAACGCCTCCATCAACAACGGCAGCCGCAACCTGGTGGTGTGGGAGTCGTCGGACCTGGTCTCATGGTCGGATCCGTGGCTGCTCAACGTCGCCGGCGCGATCCCCGACGGCCGCAACGCCTGGGCCCCCGAGGCGATCTGGGACCCCGAGACCAACGACTACGTTCTGTACTGGGCGACGAACGTGCCCCTCGACGGCAAGACCAAGCACCGCATCTTCTATGCCCGCACCAGCGACTTCCACACGATCAGCACCCCGCAGATCTACATCGACCGCCCCGGCGCCCAGGAGATCATCGACACCCAGATCATCGAGCTCCCGGCCGGTGTCGGTGACTACCGCTACGTGCGGGCCTCCGGCGACGGACAGATCACCCTCGAGGGCAGCAACTCCATCCTCGGGACGTGGACCAGGCTGGGCGACCTCTCCGGCATCGGCCTGACCGGCACGCAGGGCCAGACCGGCACGCGGGTCGAGGGCCCGATGTGGATGAAGTTCAACGGCACCAACAAGTGGGCTCTCTACCTCGACCAGTACGCCATCAACGGCGGCTACATGCCGGTCGTGACGACCGACCCGTCCCTGACCCCGCCGCCTACCAGAAGCAGGCGGCCGGCAGCTACAACATGGGCGTCACGAAGAAGCGCCACGGCTGGATCATGAACCTCACCTCCGCCGAGGAGAGCCGTGTCCTCGCCCGCTGGCCCAACACCCCGGTCCAGCGCCTGCAGTCGTTCAACTTCCAGGACCGGTACGTGCGCCAGACCAACTTCGACGTGCGCATCGATCCCAACGTGAGCCCCGCCGACGACGCACAGTTCCGGATGCGGCCCGGCCTCACCGGCACCGGCACCGTCTCCTTCGAGTCGGTCAAGTTCCCCGGCTACTTCCTGCGCCACGCCAACTACGACTTCCAGCTGGTCCGCAACGACGGCACCGCGCAGTTCGCCGCCGACGCCACCTTCCGCCAGGTCCCCGGCCTCGCCGACGCCACCTGGTCGTCCTTCCAGTCGTACAACTACCCCGACCGCTACATCCGCCACTACGCCTACCAGCTCCGCCTCGACCCCATCACCACCGCGACAGGACGCGGCGACGCCACCTTCCGCGTAACGAGCTGACCGACGCCGACAACGCCGACAAGGTGGGGGCGCCTGCACGGCGCCCCCACCCACCCATCGCTCCACAGACCGAAAGGAGCTGTCCGGCGCTGTTCCCCACGCAGATCGAGGAGATCGTGCTGCGCACCCCGGGGGTCGCGCCCCACTTCCAGCTCCGGCTGACCCGTGAGGGCCGTCTCGACGCGCTGACCGTCCGCGCGGAGGCCCGGCCGGACGCCGGGCCCGCGGACCGCGACCGCGCCGCGCGCGCCGTCGCGGCGGCCGTGAAGGACGGCATCGGGGTGTCGGTGACCGTGGAGATCGTCGAACCGGAGTCGCTGGAACGGTCGGTGGGCAAGATCCGGCGGATCGTGGACGAGCGCCCCAAGGAGTAGCTCCCGCCCACCGGACCGGCCGCCGGACCGCCGGCCGTACCGCCCGCCGGGGTCATGCTCCGAAGCGGTCCCGCAGCTCCCGCTTGAGGATCTTCCCGCTGGCGTTGCGCGGCAGTTCGTCCACGAACACCACCCGCTTGGGGGCCTTGAAGGAGGCGAGCCTCCCGCGGGCGTGCGCGAGGAGTTCGTCCTGTGTGACCTCACCGCGCGGGACGACCACCGCGGTGACCGCCTCGATCCACCTCTCGTGCGGCAGGCCGATCACCGCGACCTCGGCGACCGCCTCATGGGTGGAGAGGGCGTCCTCGACCTGGCGGGAGGCGACCAGGACGCCCCCGGAGTTGATGACGTCCTTCACCCGGTCGACGATCGTGAAGTAGCCGTGGGCATCCCGCACGGCGAGGTCCCCGGAGTGGAACCAGCCGTCCCGGAAGGCCTCGGCGGTCTCCTCGGGCTTCTCCCAGTAGCCCTCGCAGAGCTGCGGGGAGCGGTAGACGATCTCGCCGGGCGTGCCGTCGGGGACCTCGTCGCCCTTCTCGTCCACGACCCGGGCGTCGACGAAGAGGACGGTGCGCCCGCAGGAGTCCATGCGGCCCTTGTGTTCGTCGGGGGCGAGGACGGTGGCGAGCGGGCCGATCTCGCTCTGGCCGTAGCAGTTGTAGAGAGCGAGCTTCGGCAGGCGTTCGCGCAGCCGTTCCAGGACGGGCACCGGCATGATCGACGCCCCGTAGTAGGCCTTGCGCAGACCGCTCAGGTCACGGGTGGCGACGTCGGGGCGGCCGACGAGACCGATCCAGACGGTGGGCGGGGCGAAGAGGCTGTCGACGCGGCCGGCCTCGATCAGGTCGAGGAGCTGCTCGCCGTCGGGTGCGTCGAGGACCAGGTTCGTGGCGCCGACCGCGAGGTACGGCATCAGGAACACGTGCATCTGCGCGGAGTGGTACAGCGGCAGGGAGTGTCCGGGGCGGTCGCCGGCGCTGAGGTCGAGGGCGGCGATCGCGCTGAGGTACTCGTGCACCAGCGCCCGGTGGGTCATCATCGCGCCCTTGGGCAGGGCGGTCGTGCCGGAGGTGTACAGCAGCTGGACCAGGTCCTCGGTGCGCGGCTCGGGCCCGTCGTACGGCGCGGTGTCCGCCAGCCGGGCGAGCAGGGAGCCGTCGGCGTCGCGCAGGGGCAGGGTCGGTACGCCCGCCGGGAGCCGGTCCCGCAGACCCGGGTCGGCCAGCACGAGGGCGCTGCCCGACTGCTCGACGATGTACGCGAGGTCGTCCCCGGTGAGGTTCTGGTTCACGGGCACATGGACCAGGCCGGCGCGGGCGCAGGCGAGGAAGGCGATGAGGTAGGCGTCGGAGTTGTGGCCGTAGGCACCGACCCGGTCGCCCCGCCCGAGCCCCGCGCCGAGCAGGACGGCCGCCGCGCGCGAGACCGCGTCGTCGAGTTCCTGGTAGGTCCAGGTGCGGTCGCGGTACTCGACCGCGACGCGTGCCGGGGTGCGGTGGGCGCTGCGCCGCAGCACCCCGTCGACCGTGCTGCCGTGTCCGGACGTCATGGCACATGATCCTCGGCGCGCCACCGGGACAGGTCAAGTCGGGGCCGTCCGGCCGGCGTCGGGCGCTTTGCCCCCGACGCCGCCCGGACGGAGGTCGCCGGCACCGGACCGGCACCGGACCCAGGGCGGGGCCGATGCGGTGCGCGCCCCGCCGACGAGGTGCTCGTCGGCGTCGGCGCCCGGTCCCACCCGGCGGTCCGGCGGTGCACCGCCGCCGTCACAGCGGGCGGGTGCGGCCCTCCCAGTAGGGCTCCCTCAGGCGGCGCTTGTACAGCTTGCCGTTCGGATCGCGGGGCATCTCGGTGACGAAGTCGACGGACTTGGGGCGTTTGTAGCCGGCGAGGCGGTCGGCGCAGTGGGCCAGGAGGGCGGCGGCGAGGTCGGGACCGGGTTCGTGCCCGGGGGCCGGTTCGACGACCGCCTTGACCTCCTCGCCCCAGTCGTCGTGCGGGATGCCGAAGGCGGCGGCGTCGGCGACGGCGGGGTGGGCGAGGAGCGCGGACTCGATCTCGGCGGGGTAGATGTTGACGCCGCCGGAGATGATCAGGTCGATCTTGCGGTCGCGGAGGAAGAGATAGCCCTCCTCGTCGAGGACGCCCAGGTCACCGACGGTGAAGAAGTCACCGATGCGGTTCTTGCGCGTCTTCGCCTCGTCCTTGTGGTAGGCGAAGCCCCCGGTGCTCATCTTCATGTAGACCGTGCCGAGTTCACCCGGCGGGAGGCGGTTGCCGTCGTCGTCGAAGATCGCCAACTCGCTGATGGGCCACGCCTTGCCGACCGTGCCGGGCTTCTTCAGCCAGTCCTCGGCGGTGGCGAAGGCACCGCCGCCCTCGCTGGCCGCGTAGTACTCCTCGACGCACTCGCCCCACCAGTCGATCATCGCCCGCTTGACGTGGTCCGGGCAGGGCGCGGCGCCGTGGATGGCGTGCCGCATGGACGAGACGTCGTACGCCTGCCGGGTGGCCTCGGGGAGGGCGAGCAGCCGGTGGAACTGGGTGGGGACCATGTGGGTGTGCGTGCAGTGATGGGCGTCGATGAGGCGCAGCATCTCCTCGGGGGTCCACTTGTCCATGAGGACCAGGCGGTGGCCGATGTGCAGCGAGGAGCCCGCGAACTGCAGGACCGCCGTGTGGTAGAGCGGCGAGCAGACCAGGTGCACGTTGCCCTCGAAGGGGCGGATGCCGAAGAAGCCGAGGAAGCCGCCGAGGTAGGCCTCCTCGGGGAGCTTCCCGGGCAGCGGACGCCGGATGCCGCGCGGGCGGCCCGTCGTACCCGAGGTGTAGTTCATGACCCAGCCGAGGGTGCGGCCGTCCGGGGCCGACTCCGGTTGTCCGTCCAGGAGTTCGGCGTACGGCCGGAAGCCCTCGGCCGCTCCGACGCCGTACCGGTGGCTGGGCGGCAGGCCGGCCTCGTCGGCGGCGCGGCGGGACTGCTCGGCGAAGCGCTCGTGGGCGATGAGGACCTTGGCGCCGGAGTCGGCGACGATCCAGGCGATCTCGGGGCCGACGAGGTGGTGGTTGACGGGGACGAGGTAGAAGCCGGCCTGGCTGGCGGCGAGGTAGGCGGTGAAGAACTCGGCGGAGTTGGGGAGGACGACGGCGAAGGCGTCGCCGCGTTCCATGCCGGCCGCGCGCAGTCCGTGCACCAGCCGGTTCGCGGCGGCGTGCAGCCGTCCGGCGGTCCACTCCTCGCCGTCCGGGGCGATCAGTGCCGGGCGGTCGGGGTCGGCGGTCGCCTGGGCCCAGAAGCCCGTGGGGGGTGTGCTCGTGCCGGTCACTGTCCGCTCCTTCCGGCGATGCGGTTGACGCGGTCCAGGGCCTGTTCGAAGCCGCGGGTGAGGTCGTCGAAGACCGCCTGGACCGGGCGGACCTCGTTCATCCGGCCGACGATCTGCCCGACGGGGGTGCCGAGCAGCGGGTCGACCTCGTGTTTCTGGATGCGGGAGACGGCCTCGGCGACGAGCAGGCCCTGGAGGGGCATGGGCAGGGTGCCGGGGCCGTGCGGGTCGTCCCAGGCGTCGGTCCATTCGGTGCGGAGCTGGCGTGCGGGTTTGCCGGTGAGGGCGCGGGAGCGGACCGTGTCGCCGGAGCCGGCCGCGAGGAGCTTGCGGGTGAGGGCGGGAGAGTGCAGGTCCGCCTCGGCGGTGGTCAGCCACAGGGAGCCGAGCCAGACGCCCTGGGCGCCGAGGGCGAGGGCGGCGGCGATCTGGCGTCCGCTGCCGATGCCGCCGGCGGCGAGGACGGGCAGCGGGTCGACGGCGTCCACGATCTCCGGGATCAGGACCATCGAGGCGATGTCCCCGGTGTGGCCGCCGGCCTCGTAGCCCTGGGCGACGACGACGTCGATGCCCGCCTCCCGGTGCTTGCGGGCGTGCCGGGCGCTGCCGGCGAGCGCGGCGACCAGCACGCCGCGCTCGTGGGCGCGGGCGACCACGTCGGCGGGCGGGGAGCCGAGGGCGTTGGCGAGCAGCCGGATCGGGTAGTCGAAGGCGACGTCGAGCTGGCTGCGGGCGACCTGCTCCATCCAGCCGGTGATCCGCCAGCCGGAGGCCTCGCCCTCGGCCAGCTCCGGGACGCCGTACTTGGCGAGGGTGTCCCGGACGAACTGCCGGTGCCCCTCGGGGATCATCGCCTCGACGTCGGCCTCGGTGACGCCTTCGACCTTCTTGGCGGGCATGACGACGTCGAGCCCGTACGGCCGTCCGTCGACATGGGCCTCGATCCAGTCGAGGTCGCGTTTGAGGTCGTCGGGGGCGGTGTAGCGGACCGCGCCGAGCACGCCGAAACCGCCCGCGCGGCTGATGGCCGCGGCCACGGCGGGGAACGGCGTGAAGCCGAAGACGGCGTGCTCGACTCCCAGGTGATTGCTCAGCTCCGTCTGCATGGGCGCAGAATGCCGCAGCGGGCCGGACGACGGAAGAGGTTTTCTGATAGACCGTCAGATTTACTGTGCGCGCGGGCCGTTACCGGTCGGCTTCGAGGACCGCCATCGCCGCGTTGTGCCCCGGCACCCCGCTCACCCCTCCCCCGCGGACCGCGCCCGCCCCGCACAGCAGGACGTTGGCGTGCGGGGTCTCCACGCCCCAGCGGCCGGTGGCCTCGTCCGCGTACGGCCAGGACAGGTCGCGGTGGAAGATGTTGCCGCCGGGCAGCCCGAGGTCGCGTTCCAGGTCGAGCGGGGTCCTCGCCTCGATGCAGGGGCGCCCGTCGGCGTCCGGGGCGAGGCAGTCGGCCAGCGGTTCGGCGAGGTGGGCGTCGAGCTGGGCGAGGGTCGCCTTGAGGAGCTCGTCACGGGCGGAGTCGTTGTCGCGCGCGAAGAGCCGCGCCGGGGCGTGCAGGCCGAACAGGGTCAGGGTCTGGTAGCCCCGCGCGACCAGGTCGGGGCCGAGGATCGTCGGGTCGGTCAGGGAGTGGCAGTAGATCTCGGACGGCGGTGCGGCGGGCAGTTCACCGGCGGCGGCCTGGGCATGGGCGGTGGCGAGCTGCTCGTAGCCCTCGGCGATGTGGAAGGTGCCGGCGAACGCCTCGCGCGGGTCGACCGAGCCGTCCCGCAGCCGGGGCAGCCGCGTGAGCAGCATGTTCACCTTGAGCTGGGCGCCCTCGGCGGGGGCGGGCGGCGCGTCGCCGGTGAGCGCGGCCAGGGCCTGCGGGGAGGCGCCCACCAGGACGTGCCGGGCGGCGGTGACGCCCTCGCCGTCGGCGGTGCGCCAGGTGACCTCGGCGCTGTGGCCGTCGGTGGCGATACGGACGGCCTCGTGGCCGGTGGCGATGACGGCCCCGGCGTCGCGCGCGGCGGCTGCCAGGGCGTCGGTGAGGGCGCCCATCCCGCCGACGGGCACGTCCCAGGCGCCGGTACCGCCGCCGATGACGTGGTACAGGAAGCAGCGGTTCTGCTTGAGGGACGGGTCGTGGGCGTCGGCGAAGGTCCCGATGAGGGCGTCGGTGAGGACCACGCCCCGGACGAGGTCGTCGCTGAAGTTCGCCTCCACGGCGGCGCCGATCGGTTCCTCGAACAGCGTGCGCCAGGCGTCCTCGTCGTCGACGCGGCGGCGCAGCTCGTCCCGGCTGGGCAGGGGTTCGGTGAGCGTGGGGAAGACCCTCCGGGCGACGCGCCCGGTCATGCCGTAGAAGCGCTGCCAGGACGCGTATTCGCGCTCGCCCCCCGTGAGCCGGGCGAAGGCCTCCCGGGTGCGGTCCTCTCCCCCGCCCACGAGGAGCCCCGTGGGGCGTCCGCCGCGCTCGACAGGGGTGTACGAGGAGATCGTGCGCCCTTGGACGCGGAAGCGCAGGCCGAGGTCGTCCACGATCTTCCGCGGGAGCAGGCTGACCAGGTAGGAGTAGCGCGAGAGGCGGGCGTCGACGCCGGCGAAGGGGCGGGTGGAGACGGCGGCGCCGCCGGTGTGGTCGAGCCGTTCCAGCACCAGCACGGACCGTCCGGCCCGGGCCAGGTAGGCGGCGGCGACCAGGCCGTTGTGTCCGCCGCCGACGACTACGGCGTCGTAGGTGTGGTGTCCCTCGTGAGCAGGCATGGTTCTTCGTAACACGATCTACGCCGGCTTGGATACGAGGGGGGATCCCATGGGCATCGAGCCGAGCCAGACGGCCGCGCTCCTGGTCAACGAGCGGGGGCAGTACCTGCTGCATCTGCGGGACGCGTACAAGGCGATCTGGGATCCGGGCGCCTGGTCGCTGCCGGGCGGGGCGCGGGAGGGCGACGAGACGCCGGAGGAGGCGGTCGCGCGGGAGCTGCTGGAGGAGACCGGGCTGGTGATCGAGGGGATGACCCGGTTCACGGTCATCAACGACACCACGGTGTTCCTGGGGCGCTGGGACGGCGACCCGGCCCGGATCCCGGTCGGCGAGGGCATCATGTTCGCCTTCTTCGACGCGGCGACCGTACGGCATCTCGTCATGGCGCCCTGGGCGGCCGAGGTGCTCGCCCTGCACCGGGGCGACGCGAGCGTGCCGGTGCGGCGGGAGGCCCCGCACGTCCTGGGCGTCCACCTCTACCTGGAGCGCGACGGCGAGATCCTGCTCGGGCTGCGCCATCCGGACGCCGCCTTCGCGCCCCGCACCCACCACTTCCTGGCCGGGCACTGCGAACAGGAGTCGGCCGTGACCTGTCTGGTGCGGGAGGCCAGGGAGGAGGCGGGCCTGGAGATCGACCCGGCGGACGTGGAGCTGGTGCACACCGTCCACGTCGACAACGGCTTCCTGCGGCGCCCCCGCATCCAGCTCGTGTTCCGCGCCCGCCGCTGGACCGGCGAGCCGCGGCTCATGGAACCGGACAAGTGTCTGAGCTGGGACTGGTGGCCACTGGACGCGCTCCCGGAACCGATGGTCGACTACGCGCGAGCGGCGATCGACGGCATCCGGAACGGACGGCCGTACACGGAGCTGGGCTGGGCCTGAGTGCGGGCCCGAGCGGCCCGGCTTCGGCGATGTCTTCCTTCTGTGCGGTGAGGAGAACCCGGACTTCCCGCCCACGGACCACCGTTGGGGCTCGCTGGACCACTTGCGCTTCGAACAGGTCGACGACTACTTCGCGGTCCTCGACGAAGACACGGACGAGCCCGTCATCTGGCTGTATCCCCTCGCGCGGGGCTCTGTGGCGCACCACCGTCCAGGACCGTTCGAAGGCCTGCGACTGCACTACCACCCGGAACCGGACAGCTCGGGTCCGGTCGCCCCCTTCGTCGACGTCGTCGCATGCCTGGTCGACCCTTTGCCCGCACAAGCTCTCTGGGGACAGGAGCGCGAACCCCTGGGGCCGCCCGTCGCCACCGACGCCCTTGCGGCTCGCGTCGAGCGGTTCGCCGACACCGGCGAAGAGCGGCGTCAGGTGCAGGTGGCGGCCGGCTACAGCGGGACCTTGTGCGGTGCGGGCCGGGCCTCGGGGCCCAGTCTCGCCATGGCGCGCAGGATGTGCTGGGGCGGGAGCTGCCAGCGTACGCGGGCGGGGACGCAGCGCAGCAGGGTGCCCACGGCGCGCAGTTCCCGGGTGACGGCGGCGGGGCGCGGGGCCGGTCGGCCGTACAGCTCGTGGGCGTACGGCGGGAGCGAGGCGTAGGCGAGACGCGCCACCCGCCGCCACAGCAGGGCGCGCGCCGGGACGAGCACAGGGTGCGTGGGCGGGCTGCGCAGGAAGTCGTCCACTGCCAGGGCGTCGGCACCGGCGGCCAGGCGGGGCCGTACCTGCGCGAAGTAGGCGTCCATCGCGGCCCGGTCGGCGGGCACGTCGGCGGGGTCGAGGCCCACCAGGCGGGCGCTGACCCGGTGTTCGCGGACGTAGCGGTCGGCGGCGGCGTCGGTGAGGGGGTAACCGGAGCGGCGCAGGACGTGCAGATAGGAGTCGATCTCGGCGCAGTGCACCCACAGCAGCAGCTCGGGTTCGTCGACCGGATACCGCTCGCCGGTTTCGGGGTCGGTGGCCGAGAGCAGGCGGTGGATCCGGCGGACCCGGGCGCCCGCCTTCTCGGCGGCCTCCGTGGTGCCGTACGTCGTGGTGCCGACGAAGTTCGCGGTGCGCATGAGCCGGCCCCAGGCGTCGCGCCGGAAGTCGGAGTTCTCCATCACGCCGCGCACGGCACGGGGATGGAGGGCCTGGAGATAGAGGGCACGGATGCCGGCGACCCACATCATGGGATCGCCGTGCATCTGCCACGTCACGCTCGCCGGCGTGAACAGGCCCGGGTCGGCCGTCGTGCCGGCCTGCACGGCCACGGGCTCCGGCTGTCCGCTGTACCGATCCATCGCTCTTCCCGCCCTGCGCCGCGGAAGGCGCGCCTCGTCCCCGCGACCGCCCTCACCGGCGCATCACCGACCACGCTGTCACCCCGGGTCCTCCCCGGAGCACCACCGGGTCAATCCCCTGTCGGCGGGACCTCTGCCGGGCCGAGTCACGGCGTCGGCCTCGTCACCGAGGACGTCCGCGCCCGCTGACCAGGGCGCCGTCGGCGACCTGAACGCCGACGGTGCCCGGTCAGACCCGGGGGGCGGGGACGACGCTGAGGTGGCCCGCTGTGCGTCGCGTCTGGCTACGACGGGTGCGGCGAGGCGCGGGCATCGGGCGCGGCTCGCGCAGCACCATCGTCAGCCGCCTGTACCCCATGTCGAGGAGGGTCGTCGGGGTCTCGACGACGACTCGGCACGCGGTGTCGCCCCGGCGGACGTCGGGGTGGTGCAGCGAGCGGACCGCCCCGTCGAGTTCCACGGCGACCGCGCCGACCGCACGGATCCAGTGCGGCAGCCCCTGCCGGTAGGCGGCCTCCATGATGGGGTCCTGCGCGATCTCCCGCCGGATCGCCTGGAGTCCGGCGTCGTGCCCGTGCCGCTCCACGGCCGCCGAGAAGCAGGCGAGCATCGGCAGGCACCAGCCCGACTCGTGGTCGGCAAGGACGGACGACGCGTCCGGGTGGAAGAGGACGAACCGCAGGAAGTTGTCCCAGGGCAGGGCGGTGGGGTGCGGGCCCACGCCTCCGAAGAGTGTCTCGAAAGCCGTGTTGGCCAGGACCACGTCCCAGCGGTGGTCCAGGACCACGGACGGGAAGGGGACGGCCTCCAGGTAGGTGGCGTAGTCCTGCAGATACGCCTGGGCCTCGAGAGTGTCGGGGACGGACCGCGGTACCAACCGCTGCCCTCCTGCCTGAAACGCCATCGGGAGGTCACCCCTCTTGCCCGTGCCGCCTTCACGCGGCGTCCCGATCCTGCTGCCCAGGGGCAGGAGGTGTCAACTACCGTGGCATTCCGTGCTCGTTGACGGCTGAAATTGGCCACAATTGTGGCGTGACCTGAATGCGGGGCCGCCGGTGACACGGTCCGCGGAGCCCGTGCACCAGCACCTCGCTGCGCCGCGGTCTAGAAGTTGCCGCGCTTGGCCTGCTCGCGCTCGATCGCCTCGAACAGGGCCTGGAAGTTGCCCTTCCCGAAGCCGAGGGAGCCGTGGCGCTCGATGAACTCGAAGAACACCGTGGGCCGGTCGCCGATCGGCTTGGTGAAGATCTGCAGCAGGTAGCCGTCCTCGTCGCGGTCGACGAGGATGCCGCGCGCGGCCAGTTCCTCGATCGGCACGCGGACCTCGCCGATCCGGGCGCGCAGGTCGGGGTCGGTGTAGTAGCTCTCCGGCGTGTCGAGGAACTCGACGCCCTTGGACCGCAGCACGTCGACGGTCCTGACGATGTCGTTGGTGGCCAGGGCGAGGTGCTGGGCACCCGGGCCGCGGTAGAAGTCGAGGTACTCGTCGATCTGCGAACGCTTCTTCCCGACCGCCGGCTCGTTGAGCGGGAACTTCACCCGGTGGTTGCCGCTGGCGACGACCTTGCTCATCAGCGCCGAGTACTCCGTGGCGATGTCGTCGCCGATGAACTCGGCCATGTTGGTGAAGCCCATGACGCGGTTGTAGAAGTCGACCCACTCGTCCATGTGACCGAGTTCCACGTTGCCCACCACGTGGTCGAGGGCCTGGAAGACCCGCTTGGGCTCACCCTCGGGCTTCGTGTACCCGGAGGTGCGGACGACATAGCCGGGCAGGTAGGGCCCGGTGTAGCGGGAGCGGTCGACCAGGGTGTGGCGGGTGTCGCCGTACGTGGCGATGGCCGCGGTCCGGACCGTGCCGTGCTCGTCGGTGACGTCCTGCGGCTCCTCCAGCACGGTCGCGCCCTGCGCGCGGGCGTGCTCGACGCACCGGTCGACGTCGGGGACCTCGAGGGCGATGTCGATGACGCCGTCGCCGTGACGGCGGTGGTGGTCGTGGAGCGGGCTGTCCGGGTCGACGCCGCCCTTGACCACGAAGCGGATGGCGCCGGAGCGCAGCACGAACGCGTGGTGGTCGCGGTTACCGGTCTCCGGGCCGGAGTAGGCGACCAGCTCCATGCCGAAGACCACCTGGAAGTACAGCGCGGCCTGCGTCGCGTTGCCCACCGCCCAGACCACCGCATCCCACCCGGTCACCGGGAAGGGGTCACCGTCGGCGTCGTACTCCACGAGCCCGACCAGCTGCCGGAGCTGCTGCAGGTCGAGCTCCGCGAGGCGCTCCTGGCTCGTGAGGGTCTGCTCGATGCTCATACGTCATCCCTTTCGGTGTGCCTGTCTCCGGCGCGTGGCGGTAGAACACACCGGGGCCCGGCAGCTGCACAAGAGTGACCTTCCGAGCTGTTCAGGCTGCTCAGTTTGCCTCACCCAAGGGCGCCTCATGCATACAATCTGCCTAGTCGCGAGGGGGTGGTCCCCTGCCCACGCCTCCGCGGACGCCCGGCGCCGTCAGGCCCTGCCGAGCGACGCCAGCCGCGCGGCCGCCTCCTTCACCTCGGCGGCGACCGTCTCGACGTCGAACTCGTGCATGGCCACCACGCCGACCGAGGCGCCGACGGCGCCCGGGACCTCGAACCCCGCCGCGACCCCGGTGGCGCCCTGCTGGAGCTGTCCCGAGGTGACGCTGTAGCCCAGCTCCCGAGCCCGCACGACCCCCTCCGGCTCATCCTGCAGGGGCGGCTGCAACGCGAGGATGGCGATGCCGTTCGCCCCCCGCTCCAGCGGATGCCGGACGCCGATGCGGTAGCCCACCTCGACCGGCCCGTGCTGGACGGACGGCTGCGCGCCCGCCACGGGAACACACTCCCGCGCGCCGTGCGCCACCGTCAGGAAGGCGGACGCGCCGGTGGCGTCGGCCAGCCCCTGCAGAACCGGCTGGGCCGCCTGCACCAGCTGATGCCGGAACCGCCCCGCGAGGGTGGCCGCGCCGGCCCCGAGCCGTACCCGCTTGCCCTGCCGGGAGACCATCGCGTGCTCCTCCAGCGTCTGCACGATCCGGTACGCGACGGCCCGATCGATCTCCAGCTGCGCCGCCAGGTCCGCCACCGTCAGACCATCGGCCGTCAGGGAGATCAGGTCCAGAGCCCGAAGCCCACGGTCCAGGCCTTGCAGGGTGGCCATCGACACCTCCTGAGGGCGCGGCCGCGCACGGCGCCGCGGAAACCGACAGATCTTCCTCGGGCGCCACGTTAGGCCACGCCCGGCCCACGAGCGGCGCCCGGGAGCGGCAGACGGCACCTTGACCGGACCGCCGCCCGGGACCTAACTTCACGTTGTTTCTTCCAACGCGCAAAAGTGTGCGCTCAGCGCACATCATGCCAGGCGCGGCACCGCGACTCCGAGTCCCGAGGAGAGAGACATGCCGTACTACCACCGGGCGGGAGCGGTTCCGCCGAAACGCCACACCCAGCACCGGGACCCGGACGGGAACCTGTACTACGAGGAGCTGATGGGCGAAGAGGGGTTCTCCTCGGACTCGTCCCTGCTCTACCACCGGCACATCCCCTCGGCGGTGCGGGAGTACCGGGTGTGGGACCTCGGGGACCAGTCCCTGGTGCCCAACCACCCCCTGATCCCCCGTCACTTCACCCCGCACAAGCTGTTCCCGGACGGCGGGTCCGGCATCGACGCGGTGACCGGCCGCAGGCTGCTGCTGGGCAACGAGGACGTACGGCTGGCGTATGTCGCGGCCGACGCGGTCAGCCCCTACTACCGCAACGCCCTGGGTGACGAGTGCCTCTACGTCGAGGACGGGCGGGCGCGTGTGGAGACGGTCTTCGGTGACCTGGAGGCCGGCGACGGGGACTATGTGGTCGTCCCGCGGGCGACCACGTACCGGATCGTCCCGGACGGGGTCGTTCGGATCTGTGCCGTGGAGGCGAACTCGCACATCGGGCCCGCGCGGCGCTACCTGTCCCGGCACGGTCAGCTCCTTGAGCACGCTCCCTACTGCGAGCGGGACTTCCGCCTCCCGGACGGGCCGACGCGCGTCGAGGGCGAGAACGTCGAGGTGTACCTCAAGCACCGCGGTCCCGGCGGCGTCGCGGGGACCGTCCACACCCTCCCGAAGCACCCCTTCGACGTGGTCGGCTGGGACGGCTGCCTGTATCCGTACGCGTTCAACATCCGTGACTTCGAGCCGATCACGGGCCGGGTCCACCAGCCTCCACCGGCCCACCAGGTCTTCGAGGGCCACAACTTCGTGATCTGCAACTTCGTGCCGCGCAAGGTGGACTACCACCCGCTGGCCGTCCCGGTGCCGTACTACCACTCCAACGTCGACTCCGACGAGGTGATGTTCTACTGCGGCGGGGACTACGAGGCACGCAAGGGCTCCGGGATCGGCCAGGGCTCGGTCTCCCTGCACCCGGGCGGTCATCCGCACGGTCCCCAGCCGGGCGCGATGGAGCGGTCGATCGGGGCGGAGTTCTTCGACGAGCTCGCGGTCATGGTCGACACCTTCCGGCCCCTCCAGCTCGGCGAAGCCGCCCGCGCGACGGACGACGGGGCGTACGCCTACTCCTGGGAGCAGAACCGGTGAGCGCCCCGCAGTCGCCCGAGGTCCCGCCGGTCCTCGCGGGCCTGTTCGACGACGCGGCCGTCTTCCCGCCCGGCAGCCTGCCGATCGAGGAGGCCGTGGCGGCCCACGTGGCGCACACCGACGGCGCCCACGGCGGCCTGATCGGGGCGTTCGTCCTCGGCGCCGGGGACGTGGACCGGCTCATCGAGCTGACCGGCGGCCTCCCCGACGGCTCCTTCGACCTCTCCGTGACCGTCGCCCTGCCCGGGGTGTCCGACGCGGTCGCCGCGGCCCGGCGCATCCCGGCCGTGCGGCTGGTCGGGCTGGAGGTCACCGTGCCGGACGGTGTCGCGGCCGAGGCGGTCGTCCCCGCCCTGGCCGAGGCGATCGACGACGGCACCGGCCTCACCGTCTATGTCGAGGTGCCGCGCGACACCCGGCGCGACGCGCTGCTCGCCGAACTCGCCGGAAGGCCGTACCTGGCCAAGTTCCGCACCGGCGGCGTACGTGCCGATCTCCACCCGGACGAGCGTGAACTCGCGGCGACCGTCCTGGCCGCGGCGCGGGCCGGGGTCGCGTTCAAGGCGACCGCGGGGCTGCACCACGCCCTGCGCAACACCGACCCGGAGACCGGCTTCGAGCAGCACGGCTTCCTCAACCTGCTCGTCGCCGCCGACGCGGCCCTGAAGGGGGCCGGGGAGGCGGAGCTGGTCGGGCTGCTGGCCGACCGCGACGGCGACCGGGTCGCCGAACAGGTTCGCGCCCTGTCGCCCCGAGTCCGGGACCTGTTCCGCTCCTTCGGCACCTGCTCGGTCGCCGAACCCGCCACCGAATCGGCCGGACTGGGCCTGCTGCCCGCGGCGACGATCGCCGACCTGACCGAGGTGTCCGCATGAGCAGCAGCATTCGACTCACCGTTCCGGCCGACTCCTTGTTCGGCCCGACCAACCTGCCCTACGGCGTCTACTCGGCGCCCGGCCGGGCGCCGCGCGTGGCCGTCCGCTACGGCGACCACGTCATCGACCTGGCCGTGCTGCTGGGCGACGACGTGTTCGCCCGGCCCAGCCTGAACGCCTTCATGGCGCAGGGCCACGCCCGCTGGGTCGAGGTCCGGGCCGAGATCACCGAGCGGCTCCGGCGCCCGGTTCCCGCCGAGGCCGTCCACGACCTGGACGCGGTGACGCTGCACCTGCCGATCGAGGTCGCCGACTACGTCGACTTCTACGCCTCCGAGCACCACGCCTCCAACCTGGGCAGGCTGTTCCGGCCCGACAACCCGGACCCTCTGACGCCGAACTGGAAGCACCTTCCGGTCGGCTACCACGGCCGGGCGGCGTCCGTCGTCGTCTCGGGCACCGACATCATCCGCCCGGCCGGGCAGCGCAAGGGCCCCCACGACGCGGCACCGGTCTTCGGGCCCTCGACCCGCCTCGACATCGAGGCCGAACTCGGCTTCGTCCTCGGGACCGGCAACGCCATGGGCGAGTCCATCCGCGCCGAGGACGCGGAGCGGCACATCTTCGGTGCGGTGCTCTTCAACGACTGGTCCGCGCGCGACATCCAGGCCTGGGAGTACGTCCCGCTCGGCCCCAACCTGGGCAAGTCGTTCGCGTCGACGATCTCGCCGTGGGTGGTGCCGCTGCTCGCCCTGCACGCCGCCCGGGTCCCGACCCCGGTCCAGGTACCGGCCGTTCTGCCGTATCTGCGGATGGAACAGCCCTGGGGCCTCGACGTCGACCTCACGGTCGCCTGGAACGGCCAGGTCGTCTCCCGGCCGCCGTACGCCGCGATGTACTGGTCCCCGGCCCAGATGCTGGCCCACCAGACCGTGGGCGGCGCTCCCTCGCGCACCGGGGACCTGTTCGCGTCCGGCACCGTCTCGGGTCCCGGGAAGGAGCAGCGCGGCGCCTTCATCGAGCTGACCTGGGGCGGCACGGATCCGGTCACCGTCAATGGCCGACAGCGCACATTCCTGGAGGACGGCGACGAGATCGTCCTGACCGCCACGGCCCCGGGCGCAGACGGCACCCGGATCGGCTTCGGCGAGGCCCGTGGCCGGATCATCGGCTGCGAGCGCCGGGAGGCGTGAGGAGCGCGCCGTCGGCGGGTCCGGGTTTCGCGGGAGCCCGGACCGCCCGATCCGGGCACCGGCCGAGGGCTCGTGGTGAACCGCCTCCGGCACCACGAGGACGCATCGGCCACCCCTGCTCCGTCGCACGCCGGATCCACGGCGCGGCCTTGACCGGCAGGACGCGCTGGGTGGTCGGCGCCCAGCCGAGGATGCTCACCGCGTTCCGCTCCGCACGGGGCGGCACCCCCCGCTCTCAATGGTCCCCGAGGATCTCCTTCGCTTCGCGCGCCGCGTAGTACACCAGCACGTAACCGGCTGCCGGATCTGCCCACCAGAGCCCGGCCAGAGCGTTGAGGACCAGGCCGAGCAGCACCGCGACCGCGAGCAGCCCGTCGATCAGGGTGACGCGGCCCTCGGTCCTCAGCACCGGGTTGTCCAGCGCGGCACCGGTACGGGCCTTGCCGAAGGCCAGGGCGAACATCACGACAGCGGTCAGCGCGGTCCACCCGATCCCGAGCGGCGCGTGGTGCGGGCGGAAGCCGCTGATCAGCACCCACGTCGACTGCACCAGCAGATACCCGGACAGCAGCGCGAAGCCGACACCGATCAGCCGCAGGGCACGGCGCCGGCGGTCCTCACCGGTGCCGGACAACTCCCAGATCACCACGGTCGAGGCGCCGATCTCGACCAGCGAGTCCAGGCCGAAACCGGCCAGTGCCACCGACTTCGCCGCGAGGGCCGCGACCGCCAGCACGACGATGCCGATCACGTTCCAGCCCAAGGTCCCGTATTCCAGCAAGAAGCCCCGGCGCAGCAGGGCCTGACGGGAAGTCTCTTTCGCGTCGCTCACCCGGCGAGTCTCGCAGCGGTCTCCCCGGGGACGGTGGAACGGGCTTCACCCCACCTTGTCCTACGGCTGCGTGCGCGCCGTCGTTCAGCCCCGGGCGGTGACCGACGACCTGGGTTCAGGGAGCGGGTTCGTAGTCGAACCAGTCGAAGTGCACCGAGCCGGACGCGGCGAACATGCCGAGGACCCGGCCGGTGAAGCCCCCGGCGACCTCCGTCGTGAGGTACTTGCCGTCGAGTGCGGCGAGCGCGCGGAAGGTGCCGTCCTGGTCCTCGAACCCGAGCGCAACGGTGTCGGGGCCGGTGCGTGCGTCGCGCACCTCCTCGACGGCGGCCACCTCGACCCTGAGGATCACGGGCCCCGGCGGTACCGGGCCGGACGCGACGACCGTGCTCAACGGGCCGATCCGAGCGGTCACCACCAGTTCCGTGGAGGTGGCCTCGACGGCGTAGTGGTGCGCTTCGTCGAGGCGGACCGTCAGGCCACCGCGCCCCTCACCCACGTCGATGGACGCACGCACCCGGCAGGACACATGTTGTTGCCGCCGGCCGACGAAGGTCACGTCGGTGGCGTCGGGCGACGCGCCGCGGGCCCGCAGGGTGAGCCAGCCGGGACGTTCCTTCGTGGTGCAGTTCTCCGCAGGGCGGTCCCGCAGCGAGATCCAGTGCGGGGCCAGGTCGCTCACGTCGAAGTCGTCCCGGGCGGGAGTCGTCGCACCGGGCCGGAGCGGCCACGGGGGCGCGGCCATCGTCGGCGAGAGCTCACCGACCACCGGCCAGCCGTCCGCCCACTCGACCGGCACCAGGTAGGTCTCCCGCCCCAGCGCGTGCCAGCCGGGGGTGCCGCCACCCGGCCGGACACCGAGCAGCACCATCCACCACGAACCGTCGGGCCCCTGGACCAGGTCCGCGTGCCCGGTGTTCTGAATGGGGTGGTCGGTGCCGCGATGGGTCAGGATCGGGTTGGCCGGGCAGGGCTCGAAAGGGCCGTCGGGGGTGCGGGAGCGGGCGATCGAGACTCCGTGGCAGCGCTCGGTGCCGCCCTCCGCGATGAGCAGGTACCAGTGGTCGCCCATCCGGTAGAGGTGCGGTGCCTCGGGGGCTTTGGCGCCGGGGCTTCCGGACCAGATCCTGCGACAGGGGCCGAGGGTCTCCCCGGTGCTCGGGTCGAGGCGGACCTGGCCGACACCGGCGACCGTGCACCAGCAGGTCCCGTCCTCGTCCCAGGCCAGGTCCGGGTCGATGCCGGGGACCCCTGGCAGCCGTATCGGATCGGACCAGGGGCCCGCCGGGTCCGTGGCCGTGAAGAGCATGTTGCCGTCGGCGCTGACGTTCGTGACGATCAGCCAGAAGCGGCCGTCGTGGTGACGGAGGGTGGGCGCGTAGATCCCGCCCGAGGACGGCGAGTCGGGCGGGAGCCGCAACTGGCTCGTGCGGTCCAGCGCGTTGCCGATCTGGGTCCAGTGCACCAGGTCTTGGCTGTGGAAGACGGGCACACCGGGGAAGTACTCGAAGCTGGAGCACACGAGGTAGTAGTCCTCGCCCACCCGGCAGACGCTCGGATCGGGATGGAAGCCGGGGAGCACGGGGTTGGTGAAGGTGGTGGTTCCCGTCGCGGGCAAGCTCGACACCTGATCGGGTCCTCTCGGTTCACGCGTCTTTCCCGGACCGCCGGTTCAGCGGGCCGGGCCGAGCCGTACGAGCACGATCGACTATGCCCGGGGTGTCGTCGGCGGGTCCTGGTTTTTCCGTCGACCGTCATGGGGCTCGTCGCGCCTCCTGCTGCGAGCGCAGTACGCGCAAGTGTCTGCGAGCGACCGACGACGACGGTCCGGGGAGCTGCGACCGTGAGTGCGGGCCGTGATCGTCGGCCCGACCTCATGGCGTTCTCCGGAAAGGCTCGTCGATGTCACCTCTCGCCCGCTGGTGCCACAGGCATCGGCTCGTCGTCGTCCTGACCTGGGTGGGCCTGTTGCTCGCCCTCGGCGCGGCGGTCGGCGCGGCCGGCAACGACTTCGGCAACAGCCCGATCTCGCAGAACACCGACTCGGCCAAGGCGACGGCCCTGCTGCAACGGTCCTCGAACAGCGCGGCGGGCAGGAGCGGCCGGGTCGTCTGGCAGTCCACGGACGGCAGGGTCACCGGGCCCGCGGCCGAGAGGGCGATGACCGAGGCGCTGGAGCACATCGCCGACGCCCCCGGGGTCGCCGCCGTGACCAGCCCCTATGCGCCTGACGGCAGGGCACAGGTCAGCCGGGACGGCGGCACGGCCTACGCCACGGTCGCGTTCGACGAGAACGTGTCCGACGCGCAGATCGACCGCGTGAAGGAACTCGCGACCGCCCCGGAGTCGGCGAGCCTGCGCATCGCGCTGAACGGGCAGGCCTTCACCGTCAACCCCGAACCGAACGCCGTCGCCGACGCCATGGGCATCGTCCTCGCCTTCGTGGTGCTGCTGTTCGTCTTCCGGGCGGTGTGGGTGGCGGCCCTGCCCATCATCACGGCCGTCGTCGGGGTCGGGACGTCCGCGGTCACCGTGATCCTCCTCAGCCATGTCATCACGCTCTCCGACACCACACTGACCCTCGGTTCACTGATCGGCCTGGGGGTCGGCATCGACTACGCCCTGTTCATCGTCAACCGTCAGCGTGCCCATCTGACGGCGGGCCTGGGCGTGGCCGAGGCGACCGCCAAGGCCCTCGACACCTCCGGCCGCGCCGTGCTCTTCGCCGGGCTGACCGTCGTCGTCGCGCTGCTCGGCATGCTCACCCTCGACGTCGGCATCATCAACGGCATGGCCGTCGGTGCGGCCGTCACCGTCGTCCTCACCGTGCTGGCCGCCGTCACCCTGCTGCCGGCCCTCCTCGGGATGATCGGCACGCGGGTCCTCAGCCGCAGCGAGCGCCGCGAGCAGGCCGGACCGGCGGCGCGGCGGGGCTCGGGGCGGCCCGGCCTGTGGGACCGGTGGGCCGCACGGGTCCAGGCTCACCCCAGGGCCCTGGGTCTGGTCGCCCTGGCCGTGCTCGCGGCGCTCGCGTTCCCGACGCTGTCGCTGCGCCTGGGCGCGTCCGACGACGGCAACCTGCCCACGACCTCGACGAACCGTCAGGCGTACGACATGATCGCGGACGGCTTCGGGCCGGGCTTCAACGGCCCGCTCGTCCTGGCCGTCCAGGCTCCCACGGCCGCCGACAGAACTGCCGCGACGAGGCTGGTCACCGACCTCGCGCGGGTCGACGGTGTCGCCGGTGCCCACGCGGCGCCGATGAAGGAGGGCCAGACGGTCGGTGTGATATCGGTCGTCCCGACGACCTCCCCCCAGTCGGCCGCCACCTCGGACCTGATCCACCACCTGCGTGCCGACGTGCTCCCGCGGGCGGAACGGGGCACGTCGATGAAGGTCTACGTGGGCGGTGTCACGGCGAGCAATGACGACTTCGCCTCGGTGCTCATGGGCAAGCTGCCGCTGTTCGTGCTGGTGATCGCCGCGCTCGGCTTCCTGCTGCTGACCGTCGCCTTCCGCAGTCTGCTCATCCCCGCGGTGGGCGCCGTGCTCAACATCCTCAGCATCGGGGTGGCCTTCGGCGCCATCGTCGTCGTCTTCCAGTACGGCTTCGGCGCCGGGCTCCTCGGCCTCGGTTCGGCCGGACCGATCGAGTCGTTCGTGCCGATCCTGGTCGTCGGCATCATGTTCGGTCTCTCCATGGACTACCAGGTCTTCCTGGTCAGCCGGATGCGCGAGGAATGGGCGCACACCGGCGACAGCCGGCGCGCGGTCCGGGTCGGGCAGGCCGAGACCGGCAAGGTGATCGCCGTCGCCGCCACCATCATGGTCTGTGTCTTCGGCTCCTTCGTCTTCGGTGGCATGCGGGTCATCTCGGAGTTCGGGGTCAGCCTCGCGGTGGCCGTCGCCGTGGACGCCCTCCTGATCCGTATGGTCGTCGTCCCCGCCCTCATGCACCTGTGCGGACGGGCCAACTGGTGGCTGCCGCGCCGACTGGACAAGGCCCTGCCGCGCGTGTCCGTCGAAGGCCCCGCGGACGGGCCGACGCAGCCGCACCCCCCGGTGCGGGAGCCGCAGACGGCCGGAAGGCGAGTCTTCTAGCCGGCCCACCGCACACAAACCCGGGCGCGGTCCGGCCGGTCGGGGTCGGCCCGGCTTCCCGTCGGTCCGCGCCCTCCTACCGGCTGCATACAGTAAGGGAATGGACGTGGCAATGGTGGTGTGGCGGCAGTGGCTGGCCGGTCACGACCGGCTCAGGGACGCGCTCCCCGCCGTGCCGCTGGTCGTGATCGCCGCGGCGGCGACCGCCGTCGGCGAGTCCAGCTGGCACGAGCCCCGTTGGGACGAGACGGCGTGGACGGCGCTGTCCTGCCTGCCCCTGGCCGTCCGCAGCCGCCGGCCGCTGGGCGTCGCCCTGGTCACGCTGGCGGCCGGGCTCACGCTGATGGTCCTCGAACCGGACCTCGCGCCGGCCCCGTCGGCGAGCCTGGTCGCGCTGTACACGCTCGCCGCGCACGGCAGCCGACGCACCGCGTGGACCGTCGGTCTGGCCGCGGCCGTGGCCATCACCGGTGTCTACGCCGCCACCCACGAGGAGTCCGTGGTGGGCGGAGCCAGCCTGCTGCGCCTCGACTTCGCGATCGCGGCCACCGCGCTGGGCCGCGCCGTCCGCAGCCGCCGCGACCACCTCGCCGACGCGAGGGCCCGCGTGGAGCGCGCCGAGCGTATGCAGGAGGAGGAGGCCAGGCGCCGGGTGACCGAGGAGCGCGTGCGTATCGCCCGCGATCTGCACGACGTCGTGGCCCACCACATCACCCTGGTCAACGCCCAGGCGGGGGTGGCTCACCACCTCATGCGCGCCCACCCCGACCGGGCGTACGAGGCACTGGCCCACATCAAGGACAACAGCCGCGCCGCCCTCGACGAACTGCGCGCGACCGTCGGTCTGCTCCGCCAGCCCGACGACTCGCCCGGCACCCGGGCCCCCATCCCCCGCCTGGCCGATCTCGACAGCCTCGTCGGCGGGTTCCGCGCGAGCGGGATGTCCGTGTGGGTGGCCCGCACCGGTACGTGCTCGCCGCTGGCGCCCGCCACCGAGCTGACCGCGTACCGCATCATCCAGGAAGCCCTCACCAACACCCACAAGCACGCGTCCGCGACCAGGACCGCCGTGGTCCTGCACTACGGTGCGCACCGTCTTCGGGTCACCGTGACGGACGACGGGCTTCCCGGCTCGCCCCGGGGCGCGGGAACCGGTCACGGGCTCATGGGCATGCACGAGCGGGCCGTCGCGATCGGCGGGACCGTCACGGCCGGCCCCCGTCCGGAGGGCGGATTCCAGGTGGTGGCCGAACTCCCCCTCTCGCTCCACCCCGCCGTCGTCTGACACCCCGTGAGGAAGAACCGCCCATGACGATTCGCGTCCTGCTCGCCGACGATCAGGCCCTCCTCCGGGGCACCTTCCGGCTGCTCATCGACGCACAGCCGGAGCTGGAGGTCGTCGGGGAGGCCTCCGACGGACGGGAGGCGGTGCGGCTGGCCCGGTCCGAGCGGGCCGACGTCGTGGTGATGGACATCCGGATGCCCGAGGTGGACGGTATCGAGGCCACGCGTCTGATCGCCCAGGACGAGGACCTGGCCGGGGTGAAGGTCCTCGTCCTCACCACCTTCGAGGAGGACCACCTCGTCATCGAGGCGCTCCGGGCCGGCGCGAGCGGCTTTCTGGGCAAGGGCGTCGAACCCGCGCAACTCCTGGACGCCGTACGGCTGGTGGCCGCGGGCGAGGCACTGCTCTCCCCCGCGGCGACCAAGGGCCTCATCGCCCGCGCCCTCTCCCAGCCCGCCCCCGGCGATCTCGTCGACCCCCGCCGGCTGGCCTCCCTCACGCCCAGGGAACGGGAGGTGCTGACCCTGGTCGCCGCCGGCCTGTCGAACGAGGAGATCGCCGAACGCCTCTTCGTCACCCGTGTCACGGTCAAGACCCACGCCAACCGGGCCATGGCCAAGCTGAACGCCCGGGACCGTGCCCAGCTCGTCGTCATCGCCTACGAGTCCGGCCTGGTGCGCGCGGGAGAACGGCAGGGCTGACCGGGCGGCCGACGAGCCGGGAGCCGGGAGCCGGTCCGACAAGAGGCAGTCGGCGTCGGTCGGCGTCAGTCGGCGTCGTCGCGCAGGCCCGCCTCGATTGCGCCCAGCGAGTGGATCAACCGTGTGTAGTCGTCCCCGGCCAGGGCCGCGACGAAGAACCGCTCGACCACGCGCGCGTGGGCGTCCGCCGCCTCGACGAACACGGCGCGACCATGGTCGGTCGCTTCCACCAGCACACTCCTGCGGTCCCGGGGCGACGGAACCCGCCGCACGAGAGCCATCTGCTCCATCCGGTCGACCAGACGCGTGATGCCACTGCTCGTGAGCGTCAGGTCCTCGGCCAGCTCGCGCTGCGTGGTCTTCTCTCCGGGCTGCCGGCACAGCCGGATGAGCACCTCGAACGCCGTGTGGTCGATGCCGCAGTCCCGCCGCAGGACGGCGTCGATACGACGTTCCAGGCGGGTGGCGGCCTTGATCAGGAGGCCGAAGTCCTGGACCAGCCGGCTGTTGGCCGCCCGGGTGACCCGGCCGCCCTCCTGACTCTCCGCGTCCACCCGCTGATCCCCTCACGCCGACGCCCGTGTCTGCCCCCGGCGATTTTACTGCCTCATCATCTACAGACTCCTCAATCACTGACCTCATCGTCACTGAGGTCTTCATTACTGATCTATCAATTACTGAGCACTCAATTGCTGACTCATCAAATAAATCCTATCCTGGGCGCCCCACACCGGAGCGAGTCGAGAAGAGGGCAAGCCATGGACCTGCAGCACTGGCTCGGCAGAGGCGCCCAGGCGATACAGGACTGGGCCGACACCTTCGGCCCCTACGACACACATCCCTCACTCCACGTCGACGACGACCGCTTCGCCGTGGCGTTCGAGGAGCTCAAGGGGAGACTCAAGGACAACTACCCCTTCTTCCACCCGCACTACGCGGGGCAGATGCTCAAGCCCCCGCACCCCGCCGCCGTGGTCGGTCACCTCACCGCCATGCTGATCAACCCGAACAACCACGCCCTGGACGGCGGCCCCGCCACCGCTTCGATGGAACGGGAGGCCGTCGCCCGACTCGCCGCGATGTTCGGCTACGAGACACATCTCGGGCACCTCACCACCAGTGGCACGATCGCCAACCTCGAAGCCCTCTTCGTCGCCCGGGAACTCCATCCCGACCGGGGTGTCGCCTACAGCGCGGACGCCCACTACACCCACGGCCGCATGTGCCACGTCCTCGGCGTCACCGGTCACCCCGTGCGCACCGACGACCGGGGACGCATGGACCTCGACGCCCTGGAGGACGCACTGCGCACCGGGCGGGTCGGCACCGTCGTCGTCACCACCGGCACCACCGGCCTGGGGGCCGTCGACCCCGTCCACGAGGTGCTCCACCTGGCCCAGCGGCACGGTGTCCGCGTCCACGTCGACGCGGCCTACGGGGGGTTCTTCACCCTGCTCGCCGGCGCCGACGGTCCCGAAGGTCTCCCGCCCGAGCCCTGGCGGGCCATCGCACGCTGCGACTCGGTGGTGGTCGACCCGCACAAGCACGGCCTCCAGCCCTACGGCTGCGGAGCCGTCCTCTTCCGCGATCCGGAGGTCGGCCGCTTCTACCTGCACGACTCGCCGTACACCTACTTCACGTCGACCGCACTCCACCTCGGCGAGATCAGCCTGGAGTGCTCGCGCGCCGGCGCCTCCGCCGCCGCCCTGTGGCTCACCTTCCAGGTGCTGCCGCCGACCCCCGGCGGGCTGGGGCAGGTGCTGGCCGCGGGACGCCGGGCCGCCCTGAAGTGGACCGAACTGATCACCGAGTCCAGCAGCCTGGAGCTCTACCAGCAGCCCGAGCTGGACATCGTCACCTACTTCCCCACCACCGACCCCGCCGCCCTGAGCGCTGTCGACGCCGCGTCAGCGCGCGTCCTGGCCAACGGGATGACCGCTCCCGACCCGGTGTTCCTGAGCACCCTGCGAGCCGACCGCGAGGCATTCACCTCGCGCCACCCCAGGACGGTTGCGGACGCCGACGGCGCGCGCATCCTCCGCAGCGTCCTGATGAAGCCGGAATCCGAGCACCACGTCGACCGCGTCCACGCCCGGGTCGAACAGCTCGCCCGCGCCGCGCGCGCCGACGGCTGAGCGGTCCGCTCGTGCGCATGCGGCCCCGTCGGCACCGCCGCCGTCAGGCCGGTGTGCTCGGGGTCGCCTCGGCGCGCCCCGGGGTGCCGCTCGGCCCGGTCGGCTCGGTGAACTGGTCGAACAGCGTGACGGCGGCCCGGGTCAGGAGCGACCAGCCCTCCTGGCGCTCCGGGTCGTCCAGATCGGCGTATCCGGCGATCCATCGCATGTGGAAGCCGTCGAGCAGGGCCGCGAGCGTCGTGGCGAGGTGTTCGACCTTGTAGGGCGCGCGCATCCGCAGTCCGTACACGTCGAGCAGGGCCCGGTACGCCTCGCAGGCGATCTCGGTGAACGAATCGCCGTAATGCCCGAGGGCCTCGCGCACCCGCGGGTTGGCCGCGCTGGCGTAGAAGCCGAGCATCACGCGGTAGATCGGGTCGACGCGGTGGTTCTCGTGGTTGTGGGTGAGCACGCCGTTGAGTGCCTCCTGCCACGTGGCACCCCTGTCGACCGCTTCCTCGAAGCGGCGGATGCTGTCCGGCAGGCTCGGGACCAACTCGGCCTGGCGGCTGGTGAGATGGAAGAGGAGCTCCGCCTGGAAATCCGCCTGCGCCGGCCAGATCTGGTAGATCGATCCGGTCGTGATCGCCGGTGCCCGGTCGTCGCCCAGCCGCTCCCGCATGATGCGCGTGGCTTCCTCGGTGACCTGCTTCACGCGGACATGGGCGAGGGCGGCGGAGACGGCTGCCTCACTGGTGTCGCCCGTGCCGGCGCATACGAGCTTGGTGGCCGCTTCGAGCATCAGCGCCCGCGTCTCCTCGAGGGAACGCCGCGGGAGCCGGCGCCGCCCAGCTTCCGTTGTCATGCCCTGCCCCTCCCCATTGCCTGATCGTTAATTCGGTGTCACCAAGGCGTTGACACGACGGAAAGCCTACACCTAGATTCCAGCTCCGTAAGAAAGTTACGAAAGCTCGGAAGGCCAAATGATCAGGCCTTTCGTGTCCCTTCGAGCCAGTCCGCCGCGCCGGTCACCCCGGGTCGCCCCGGGCTTCTCGCCGCCTCGCGCCTCTCCTTCCGCATGCCCCGCCGGGCACTGCCCTGCCCTTGTTCCCAGTACGGAGGATCCCGCATGCCCGCAACCCCAGGTCCCCGAACACTTGTCCTCGTCTCCGCCGTCATGACGTCCCTGCTGGGCGTCTCGGCGTGCGGAGGACCGAGCACACCCGCGTCGACATCGCCCGCCGACTCGCAGGCGGCCTCCACCACCACGGACTCGCGCCCGTCGAGCGCCGTCGTGACCGACTACCTGGACTACGTGGCAGGCAAGACGGGCAAGGCCGACGAGAGCCTCTCCCCGGTCGGCCTGGGCTGGGTGAACGTGGAGGGCGGCCCCGGAGGCAACCCCGAGGCGACCGCGGGCGCCCGCGCCGCCGTGAAGTACGTCAACGAGAAACTGGGCGGAATCGGCGGGCACCCGCTTCAACTGAAGGTCTGCGCTGTGGTGTCGGCCGAGGAGGAGGGACAGAAGTGCGGCCAGCAACTGCTCGGCGACCAGAGTGTCTCCGCCATCGGTGTCGGCAATCTCTACGTCGGTGACGCCTCCTTCAACGCCGTGATCGCGGGCAGGAAGCCGGTGCTGGTCGGTGTGGCGACGGGCCCGACCATGTCCACGGCGAAGAACACCTTCAGCACCTTCGGCGACCTGCCGCACATCTTCGGCTCCTGGGGGACGTACTCCCGTGATGTGCTCAAGGCGAAGACCGCGGCGGTGATCCACACGAACACACCGGGAGACAAGATCGCCTCCGGCGCGGCGGTGAAGGGCCTCGAGGCCGCCGGTCTGAAGGTGAAGTCCGTCGGATTCGACGCCCAGGCCACCGATCTCATCGGCCCGGTCACCGCGGCGGGGGCGAGCACGGCCGACGTCGTCGTCCCCATCACCGTCGGTTCCGGTTGTGTCGGCGTGGCCAAGGCCCTGAAGCAACTGGGGGTCACCAAGCCGGTGGTCTCGACCCCCCTGTGCATGTCCCCGGACGTCGCCCAGGGCCTCGGCGGCGACCTGCCCACCTGGACGTACGGGGTCGCCCAGACGCTGACGGCCGACTCCTCGGCAGCGGACTCCAAGGCGTTCCTGACGGCCTCGGCGCAGGTGGGGCTGCCCCAGGACACGGCAGCCAAGGTCTTCGCACCGCTGGCCTGGAGCACGGTGCTGACGTACGCCAAGATCTTCGACGCGCTCGGCCCCGACAAGATCACCCCCGCGTCGGTCACCGAGCAGCTGAGGAAGTTCACCGGGCCGGTGATCATGGGCGCCGCCGAGGTCGAGTGCGGCAAGTACCAGGACGCCCCCGCGGTCTGCAACGACCAGGCGCGGTTCTACCAGTACCAGGGCAAGGGCCAGTTCAAGCCGCTGACCGACTGGATCCGCCCGCCCCGGTGAGCCCTGCGCCCACCCTCCCACGGGCCCTCGGGCTCACCCCGTGGCGACGGTGCGGCCGTCCCTCCCCGACGGCGCACCGTCGCCACGGGACTCCCCCAGCCATGACAGGAGTCATGCATGGATCAGATCCTGCTCTTCGCCGTGCTCGGACTCGGCCAGGGAGCGTTGATCGCCGGTATCGCGCTCGGCGTCGTGGTGACCTACCGGGGCTCGGGCATCATCAACCTGTCCACCGGAGCCGTCGCCATGGCCTCGGCCTACATCTTCTGGGCGCTCACCTCCGGGTTCTTCGGCTTCACCCTGCCGACCGCGGCCGCTCTCGTCGGAGCGCTCATGGCCGCGCTCGCCGTCGGAGTGCTCATCGAGGTGGCGGTGTTCCGGCCGCTGCGCACCGTCTCACCGCTGGCCAAGCTCGCCGCCTCGCTCGGCATCCTGCTCACCCTGCAGGCCACGGTGCTGCTGGTCTTCGGCACCCAGCCCCAGCAGGCACCGAGCGTCCTTCCCGGCGAGACCGTCACCGTGCTCGGCATCACCACACCGGCGGACCGGTTCCTGCTGACCGGCCTGGTCGTCGCGATCGCCCTGGCGCTGGGCGCCCTGTACCGGTGGAGCCGGTTCGGCCTCGCCACCCGCGCCGCGTCGGAGAACGAACAGGCCGCGCTGCTCGCGGGCCTGTCCCCGAACGGCATCTCCCTGGCCAACACGCTCCTGGCCGCCCTGGTCGCCGGCCTGCTCGGCGTGCTGGCCGCGCCCATCGTCCAGGTCGACTCCCTCACCCTCCCGCTCCAGGTCGTCCCCGCTCTCGCGGCCGCCCTCTTCGCCGGGTTCACGTCGCTGTGGATCGCCTGCACCGCGGGCATCCTCATCGGGGTGCTGCAGTCGATCGTGTACTACCTCTCCACGCAGAAGCTGGTTCCCGACCGACAACGGCAACGCCATGCCGGGACTTCAGCAGCTCCTGGTCTTCGCCCTGATGGTGGTCGCCCTGTACGTCCGGGGCGCCGGCCTGCCGCGCCGCGGTGAAGCCGTGGAACAGCGACTGCCCGCCGTCCCGCTGCCCGAACGGCTGCTCCGTCCGGCCCTGCTGGCCGCGGTCGTGGCCGCGGTGGCCCTGGTGGTCCTGCCGTTCGACTTCCGCCAGGCACTCACCAACTCGATGATCGGCATGGTCATCGTCCTGTCGTACGTCGTCATCACCGGCTACGTGGGACAGATCTCCGTGATGCAGCTGGCCCTCTCCGGCACCGCGGGCTTCGCCCTCTCCCACCTCGCGGTCCAGTGGCACGTCCCCTTCCCGTTCGACGCCCTCGGCGCCACTGTGCTGGCCACCCTGCTCGGCGTGGCCGCGGGCGTGTCGGCCCTCCGGGTGCGCGGTGTGAGCCTCGCCGTCGTCACCCTGGCCGCGGCCCTGGCCATGGAACAGGCCCTGTTCGGGAACACCTCCTTCGGCGGCACCGCCGGTGTGTCCGTGCCCCCGCCGCGCCTGTTCGGGGTGAACCTCGGCCCGGGAGCGGACTTCCGCGGTCTGGACGGCAACGAGCCCAGCCCCATGTTCGGATTCCTCGTACTGGCCGTCACCGTCTGTCTCGGACTGTACGTCGCCCATCTGCGGCGCACCGGTCTCGGCAGGCGCATGCTCGCCGTCCGCTCCAACGAACGGGCCGCGGCGGCGTCGGGAGTCGACGTACGGGCCGTGAAGATCGCCGCCTTCGCCATCAGCTCCTTCATCGCCAGCGTCGCCGGCACCCTGTACGGCTACAACTTCGGCTCTGTCAGCGCGGCCCGGTTCACCGCGCTGGCCGCGCTGAGCCTCATCGGCTTCGCCTACATCGGGGGCATCACCATGGTGTCCGGGGCCGTGATCGCGGGACTGATGTCGACCGAGGCCCTGCTGCCGCACGCCCTGGACACCTGGTTCGGGATCAAGGGGACCTGGGCGCTGCTGTTCGGCGGGGTGTCCCTGATCGTGACGCTGATCGCCAACCCGGACGGCATCGCGGGCGCCGACCACCGCCGGAGAACGGCGAAGAGAGCCGCGCGTGCCGCGGCCCGGGTGAGTGCGCCGGACGACCGGCATCCCGTCGCGGAGCACCCCGCACCCACCGCGCTCGACACCTCGGAGGTCGCCTCGTGAACGTCCTGTCGGTCCAGTCGGTCAGCGTCAGTTACGGCGGGGTGCACGCACTGAGCGAGGTGTCCCTGGACGTCGGGGAAGGCCGACTCGTCGGGCTGATCGGCCCGAACGGCGCGGGCAAGACCACGTTCGTGGACGCCGTCACCGGCCTCGTCACGGCACGCGGACGGGTGGAGCTGGACGGCCGGGACCTCACCGGTCTGCCGCCGCACGCGCGGGCTCGACGCGGGCTCGCCCGTACGTTCCAGAGCAGTGAGCTCTTCGAGGACCTCACGGTTGCGGAGAACCTGCAGATCACGGCGGACCGGCCGAGCTGGTGGAGGGCCTTCGGCGAAACCCTGGGCCGCCGCGTGTCCCCCGATACCGCCGCCACACAGGCCCTGTCAGCCCTGGGGCTGGAGGATCTCGCGCACGCCTCGGCCCAGCAACTGTCCCAAGGCCAGCGCAAACTCGTCGGCGTGGCCCGGGCCCTGGCCGCCCGGCCGCGCGTGGTCTGCCTCGACGAACCCGCCGCCGGGCTGGACACGGCGGAGAGCGCCGAACTCGGACGCCGCCTGCGTGCCGTCGCGGACGACGGCACGTCACTGCTCCTGATCGACCACGACATGAGTCTCGTCATGGGCATCTGTGACCACGTGGTCGTCCTGGAATTCGGCAAGGTCATCGCCTCCGGGCCACCCGCGCAGGTCCGCACCGACCCGGCCGTCATCACCGCCTACCTGGGGGCCTCCGCCGTCCGGCCCACCGCCGCACCCCGGCAGCACGCCGGCACACCGTCCGCCCCCGGCCCGTCCGAGGCCGCCACCAGCACACCGGAGCCTTCATGAGCACCCCTGTTCTCGAGGTGAGCGGACTCACCGCCGGATACGACGGTGCCCCCGTCGTCCGCGACGTCGACCTGACCGTGGAGGCAGGACAGGTCGTGGCCCTGCTCGGAGCCAACGGAGCGGGGAAGTCGACCACGCTCAAGGCCATCTCCGCACTGCTGCGTCCCATGGCCGGCACGATCGCCTTCGCCGGTTCGCCCCTGGACAGGGTCCCGGCCGCCACCCGGGCCCGTCTCGGCATGGCCCATGTCCCCGAGGGACGGGGCATCTTCTCCTCGCTCACCGTGGCGGAACATCTGCGCCTCGCCCATCGGGGAGAGCGCCTGGACGAGGCCGCCGCCTACCGCTACTTCCCCGTCCTGTCCCGCCTCAAGGACCGCAGGGCGGGCCTGCTCTCCGGCGGCGAGCAACAGATGCTCGCCATGGGACGCGCACTGGCCCGGCGCCCCACACTGCTCCTGCTCGACGAACTCAGCCTCGGTCTGGCACCCATCATCGTGGAGGAGCTGCTTCCCGTCGTACGGCGCTACGCGGACGACTCCGGCTGCGGAGTGCTGCTCGTCGAACAGCACGTCGGCCTGGCCCTGGAGATCGCGGACCACGGTTACGTCCTCTCCCACGGCGAAATCACCACCCACGCAGCGGCCCGGGACCTCGGTGCCGACCAGGCCAGGATCGTCGCCGGCTATCTCGGCGAACACCCCGTCTGACGCTGCCCGGATCCCCACATCAGGAGTTGAGTTGTTCACTTTCGACAGCACGGACGACGTCACGATCCACGTGCACGAATGGCGGCCCGACGCACCACCGCGTGCCGTCGTGCAGATCGCCCACGGCATGGGAGAACACGCCGGCCGCTACGCCCCGCTCGCCGCGGCCCTGATCGAGCAGGGCTTCGCCGTCTACGCCAACGACCACCGCGGACACGGACTCAGCAGGCACGCCTCGCTGGGGCACCTCGGTGACGACGGCTGGAACCGGCTCGTCGAGGACCTGGCCGCGCTGTCGGCCATCGCCCGCGAGCGGCACCCGGGCGTCCCCCTCGTACTGATCAGCCACAGCCTGGGGTCCTTCGCGGCCCAGCACTACCTGCTGCGGCACGCCGACCTCGTCGACGCGGTCGCACTGACCGGCACCACGGCGGTCGACCTCATGCTGGCGGGCCAGACCACGAGCGCGGACCCCCTGCGCGCGCTCAACGTGGCGTTCGAGCCCGCCCGTACCCCCTTCGACTGGCTCAGCCGCGACGAACGCGTCGTCGACGCCTACCTCGCGGACCCGCTGTGCGGCTTCAGCCTGGACCCCCAGGCGATGGGGGACCTCGCCGCGGCGACGCCCCTGCTCGCCGATCCCCAGGGCATTCCGGCCGGGCTGCCCCTGTGCGTCATGGTCGGAGACATGGACCCGCTCAACGAAGGACTCCGGCTCAGTGACCTGCTGGTCGAGCGCTACCGCACGGCCGGCGTCACGGACATCACGTACCGGACGTATCCGGGGGCCCGCCACGAACTGTTCAACGAGACCAACGGCAAGGAGGTGGTCGACGACCTGCTGACCTGGCTGGACCAGGCCATGTTCACGACGCGCACGGAGACGTAGGTCAACCCTGCGACCCCTGTGCCGGGCAAAGGGTCGACCCCGCCCGGGTGCCAGGCAGAGGGTCGGCCCCGACCGGGCCGACCCTCGTGCTCATCGCGCCCTGCGGGGCGGGGTGAAGACGTAGAGGTCGAGGATGTCGGGGCAGGGAGCGATTCCGGGGCCGCCGGCCCGGACCCAGGCGGCGACGTCCTCGGCGGCGTCGGGGTCGTTGACGAGACCGAGCCAGACCGGGCGGGCGCCTGCGGCGCGAGCCTCGGCGGAGGGCTGGACGACGATCACGTTGGCGTGTTCGCACACGTCGAGGCAGTCCGAGACGCGGACGGGTACCTCCTCGGCCAGGCGCGCGAGCTGCCGGTCGTGATCCACGCCGGTGACTTTCGGGGTTCCGCAGCAGCAGTCCCGGCAGACGACGACGCGGCACGGTGCCGGTGCCGGTGCCGGTGCGGGTGCGGGTGCGGGTGCGGCAAGGGTGCGGTCCGGGCCGGCTGCTTCAGGGCGCTGTCGAGGCATCGCTCGTCACACCTTTCCTCGGGGAAGATACGTCCCGGGCAGCCGGGCGCAGGAAGCGGATCACAGGGTGGCCGGGGCCGTGGGTCACCTCGGCGCGGACGCCGAAGACCTGCTCGATGAGGGCCGGGGTGAGAACCTCGGCGGGGGTGCCCTCCGTGACGGCGCGCCCGTCGCGCAGGACGAGCAGGCGGTCGCAGTACATCGCGGCAAGATGCAGATCGTGCAGGGCGATCACCGTGGTGACCGGCAGGCCGGCGATCAGCTCCAGGAGGTCGAGCTGGTGCTGGATGTCGAGATGGTTGGTGGGTTCGTCGAGGAGGAGTTCGCGGGGTTGCTGGGCGAGGGCGCGGGCGATCTGGGTGCGCTGGCGCTCGCCGCCGGAGAGCGTGTGCCAGGACTGTCCGGCGCGGTCGGCCAGGCCGGTGCGCGCCAGGGCCTCGGTGACGGCTTGCGCGTCGGCCGTCGTCGGGGGCGCCCAGGCGCGGCGGTACGGGATGCGGCCGAGGGCGACGACGTCCCGGACGGTCAGCTCGGTCTGGGTGTCGGCGTGCTGCTCGACGGTGGCGACACGGCGGGCAGTGGCACGGCGGCTGACCTCGGTGAGCGGGCGCCCGTCCAGGGTCACGACTCCGGCAGTGGGCGCGAGGACACCGGCCAGCAGTCTCAACAACGTCGATTTTCCTGAGCCGTTGGGGCCGAGCAGGCCGACGGTCTCACCGGGGTGCAGGGTGAGCGTGACGCCGTCGACGACGACCTTGTCTCCCAGGCGCCGTACGACCCCGTCCGCGTGCAGGCTGCTCATGCCCTGCTCCGTCCTCGGTAGAGCACGGCCACGAACGCCGGCACGCCGATGAGGGACGTCACGACGCCCACCGGGACCTCCTGGGGATCGAGGACGGTACGGGCGAGCGTGTCCACCCACACCAGGAAGACGGCGCCGGTCAGCGCGGTGACCGGCAGCAGACGGGCGTGCCCGGAGCCGGTGAGGGCCCGGGTGGCGTGCGGCAGGACCAGGCCGACGAAGCCGATGGCGCCGGCGCAACTGACCAGCGCGGCGGTGAGCAGCGCGGTCGCGCAGAGCAGGACCAGGCGGGTGCGGGCGACCCGGACCCCGAGTCCCGCGGCGGCATCGTCACCGAAGGCGAACGCATCGAGCGTACGGGCGTACCCGAGGCAGACCACGAGCACGACCGCCAGGACGACGGCGCAGAGCAGCACCTGTCCCCAGTCGGCGCCGGTGAGCGAGCCCAGCAGCCAGAACAGCACGCCCCGCGTGGTCTCCGCGTCCGCCGAGGTCAGGACGGTGAGGGAGGTCAGCGCGGAGAACAGCTGCATGGCCGCGACCCCGGAGAGCACGACCCGGTCCGTGCTCGCGCCGAGGGTGTGGCTGAGCAGCAGCACCAGGGCGAAGGAGAGCAGCGCGCCGAGGAAGGCGCCCGCCGACAGGGACACGGCTCCCCCGCCCACCCCCAGCACGACCACGGCGACCGCCCCGGTGGACGCGCCGGAGGAGACCCCGAGCACGAAAGGGTCGGCGAGCGGGTTGCGCAGCAGCGACTGCATGACCGCGCCGCAGACGGCGAGTCCGGCCCCGCACACCGCGGCGAGCAGGGTCCGCGGCATCCGCAGGTCCCATACGATGCCGTCCCGCAGCGGAGCCAACGTGCCCTCCCCCAGGCCGAGATGGGCCGCGACGGACGCCCAGACGTCACCGGTGGAGATGTCGGCGGGCCCGATCGTCACGGCGACGGCGATCGACACGAACAGCGCGACCAGTCCCCCGCCCGTCAACAGCAGCGAGCGGACGTTCACTTGGCGAACCCGAAGTCACGCAGACCGGCTGCGACCTTCTCGATCCCCTCGATCGTGCGGATGGACGGGTTCATCGCCTGCCCGCTGAGCAGGACGTACCGCTTCTTCTTCACGGCGGTCAGGTTGCGGGTGGCGGGGTTCGTCTCCAGGAAGCGGATCTTCGCCTGCGCGGTCTCGGCGGTCTGCTGCTTGCGGGTCAGGTCGCCGATCACGATGACGTCGGGGTCACGGTCGGCGACGGTCTCCCAGTTGACCTGGGGCCACTCGTCGTGGGTGTCGGCGAAGGCGTTCTCCGCGCCGACCGCGCGGGTGACGGCGCCGGGCGCACCACAGCAGCCGGCGAGGTAGGGCGACTGGGAGTTGGCGAACCAGTACATGAGGGAGACGTCCGAGGCGTGCAGTCCGGCGGTGGCCGTGCTCACCCGCTTCTTCAGCGAGGCGACCAGCTTCTCGCCGCGCTCCTCGACGCCGAAGGCGCGTGCCAGGTCGCCTATTTCGCCGTAGACGGCGTCGAGGGTGAGTGGCTTGCTGCGTGATCCGTCGCCGCCGCTGTCGTTGTCCTTGCCCGCCGCGCAGTCGGACGGGGAGACATAGGTGGGCACGCCGAGCTTCTCGAACTGCTCGCGGGTGGCGACCCCGCCCGCGCCGAGGGTGGAGACGAACGAGGCGGTGACGAAGTCGGGTTCGGCGTCCAGCACCTTCTCGAAGGAGGGGTTGTTGTCGGCGAGGCGCGGCACCGAGGCGTTGGCCTTCTCCAGGCCCTTCATCACGGGGTCGGTCCAGGTGGCCGTACCGGCCATGCGGTCGGCGAGGCCGAGGGAGAGCAGGATCTCCGTGGTGCCCTGGTTGAGGGAGACGGCCCGCTTCGGGGCTGCCTTCAGGGTGCTCCTGTGACCGCAGTTGTCGAGGACCACCGGGTAGCCGGCGGCCGTGGTCTTCTTCGATGCCGCTTGGTCGCCGGAGGAGCCGCAGGCGGTGAGCAGCACAGCGGACGCGAGGAGAAACGCCGCGGTACGGGATGGGGCGGGAGAACGGAGCACGGGCACGCCTCGGGGGTCGGGGCTCGTACGCGGAGCCTGGCCTACGGGTGTCCCCCGCGCGGGGGCGCGGAGGTGCCAGCAGGTCTTCGGACTCGGGTTCGTCCGGTCGGGGCGCCTTCCCGGTCTCCCAGTGGCGTCGTGCCCCGCCCGTCCCCCTCACCGCTGCGCGTCAGTTCCGGATTCGCACCGGATTCCCTGGCCTCGGGTGTGGCTCGACTGGCACACCGAGGCTATCAAGTCCGACGTACGGTCAGATCGTGCGCTCGGTCACGGGGAGCGACGTCGACACGGAGCCTCCTCGTCCTTGTTCACCGCGACGACGGTCTTCGAGGTCTGCATGCCGGCGCGGTGCTGGATGGCGCCGGAGATCCCGGCGGCGAAGCAGAGCTCGGGCTGACCATGCGTGAGGCATCTGACGACCGTTGTGGTCGCGAACCTGGCTGGTGCCCCGCGTATCCCCTGACCATGAGGCGGCCAAAGCCGAGCCCGGCGTCCTGGTGTTGATCTCAGTCGCTGGGTCCCCGACGAGGCCCCCGAGGCCTCACAAGCCTGATCATCGCCCATCTGCGCGAGCACGAGCCGACGCTCTGACGCCGTCGTCGGTACGCGTGCTTGAGGTCGGCCCTGCAACGCGGTCGGCGTCGCCGGGCTCCCAGCGGATTCCGGGCCCCGCCGACGCCCGGGGCAGGTCTATTTTCAGCCATGCCTCCATAACGCCCCTGCGCGGAAAGGTACTTCCGCACTAGGGCATGCACCTGACATCTTGCATCCACCACTCGTTTCGTACGGCCCGGCCGCTGCCACCAGCACGGCCGGGCCGTCTCCGGAGGACGCATTGATACCCCACATATCCAGCCGCCCAAGACGCACGCTGGTCCTGGCGGCCACGCTCGGCGCCGCCCTCGCGTTCGGCACCCCGGGCGCCCTCGCCGGCACGCTCCCCGTCGTCTCCTCCACCGCGCCGGCCGCCAAGGCCCACGCCCCGGCCGCCGTGCCGGCTTCCCAGAGCGCGGCCTGGGTGGCCGGCACGCGTGCCTACCTCGTGATCACCGCCCCCGGTGACAATGCGGCGGTCCGCTCCGCGATCGCCGCCAACGGCGGCACCGTCTTCTCGAACTACGACGCCATCGGCGTGATCGTCGCCCACTCGGCGTCCAGCGGATTCGCCGCCACCATGCGCGGCGTCGCCGGCGTGCAGCAGGTCGGCGCCACGCGCACCTCGGACGTCCCGGCCGATGCCTACAACCCGACGCTCCCGGCAAATCCGGCCCAGGCCTCGACCCCGGCCGGAGAACCGGTCCGGGCCGACATGAGCCAGATCAAGGCCGACCAGGCCTGGGCCGTGAACCCGGGCTCCGCGTCCGTCACGGTCGGCATCCTGGACACCGGTGTGGACGACCAGCACCAGGACCTGGCGCCCAACTTCGACGCGGCCGACTCGGTCTCCTGCGCCTACGGCAAGCCCGACACCCGTACCGGCGCCTGGCGGGACGTCGACACGCACGGCACCCACGTGGCGGGCACCATCGCCGCGGCCAAGAACGGCAAGGGCGTCGTCGGTGTGGCCCCCGGAGTGAAGATCGCCGCGGTCCGGGTCGCCGAGCCCGGCAACTCCTTCTTCTTCGCCGAGAACACCGTCTGCGGCTTCGTCTGGGCCGGTGACCACGGCTTCAAGGTCACCAACAACAGCTATTACACGGACCCTTGGCAGTTCAACTGCCCGGACAACATCGACCAGGCCGCCATCATCGAGGGCGTCAAGCGCGCCCAGGAGTACGCCGAGGGCAAGGGCTCCCTCCAGATCGCCGCCGCGGGCAACGAGAACTACGACCTCGCCCACAAGACGACCGACTCAGCGAGCCCCAACGACTCGACGCCGGTCACCCGCACCATCACCAACGCCTGCCTCGACATCCCGACCGAGCTGCCGGGCGTGGTCACGGTCGCGGCCAACGGCACGGGCGTCACCAAGGCCTCGTTCTCCAACTACGGGCAGGGCGTCATCGACGTCGCGGCGCCGGGCAGCAGCGTGTACTCCACCGTCCCCGGCGGCGGCTACGGCAGCAAGAGCGGCACCTCGATGGCCACGCCGCACGTGGTCGGCGTGGCGGCACTCCTCGCGAGCGCCAACCCGGGCATCACCCCCGCGCAGCTCCGCGCCAAGCTGGCCGCCCAGGCCAACGACATCGCCTGCCCCTCGGACAGCCGCTGCACGGGCACGACGGCCAACAACTCGTTCTTCGGCGAAGGACAGGTCGACGCCCTCAAGGCCGTCGGCACCACCCCGCCGCCCGGCACGTACTTCGAGAACCTCGCGGACTTCGCCATCGCCGACAACGCGACCGCGGAGAGCCCGATCGCCGTCACCGGTGTGACGGGCAACGCCCCGGCCACTCTCAAGGTGGGTGTGGACATCAAGCACACCTACATCGGTGACCTGAAGGTCGACCTGGTGGCACCGGACGGCACCGAGTACACGCTGCACAACCACACCGGCGGCAGCGCCGACAACATCGCCCAGACCTACACCGTGAACGCCTCCTCGGAGGTCGCGAACGGCACCTGGAAGCTGCGCGTCAACGACAACGCCGCCTCCGACACGGGCAAGATCGACGCCTGGAACCTGACCTTCTAGGGCAGGGCCCGGCAACGCGGTCTGTTCGGCCGGGGGCGAACTGCTGGGCGGCAGAAGCCAGATGGGTCTCGGCAGCGTCGTACGCCGCGGTCGGGGCCACCAGGCCGGAGGTGTCCAGGGAGGCAGCGGGGTCGCGGCGCGCGCAGCCGCGTCCCCGCTGCCCGTGCGGTCGGCGCGGAGTGCGGCCGGCTCGAGCAGCGCATTCCCTCAAGCTCGTCGAAATGGCCGGCGGCGGAACCTGGCCGTCTGACCGCTCTCCGGGCTGGAGCTGATGACCGCACTGCGCCCGCCCACCCGCGCGGTGCGCGACGAAGCGAGCGGGAACTGGGTGGCCGGCCACAACCCCGGCTCGCTGGGCACGGAGCCGATGGACCCGGCGCCGCCGGAGGGCACCCCCGAGCACCCGGTCGTCGTGACCTCCGGCTGGACCGGCGGACCGGGCTCGGGATGCGCTGGGCGTGACGCCGGCATCGTGCCGCGCGTAGAAGCCCTCGGGCCCATGAGATCGGGCCCGTAGTCCCCCAGATCCACACCGGCGAGGCGACGCCCGAGGAAGGGGCCGTCCTCGGTGGCCATACCGGCCCCGTAGGCCGCGAAGGGCGAGGTGGGGTGGGCGGCGTCGCCGACCAGGGTGGCGCGCCTCTTGGTCCACTGCTTGATCGGTTTGCGGTCGCGCAGCTGCCACCGCTGGACGTTCGCCGGATCGGTCGCGGCGATCACCCGCGGCAGCGGGTCGGCGAAGCCATGTGCGAGCTGGGTCGCGGCAGGCCGGCGGGGAGGCCCGTCTCGAGCGGGTGGTTCCTCACTTCGGGTGATAGAGGCGGCTGGACTCTTGTCACCCGATTGGGCGTGTGGGTCACTGAGAGTGTGAACCGGCGGGTTGCCCATCCCCGTGCCGGGGGAGTGTTGGGACAGGCAGCCGTTTGCCGGTTTTTCTTTGCCCACTGGAGAAGCCGGAAGGTTGCAGGGTGCTCGGCCGTGGCCACGGTGAGGCCTTGTCTCTGTTCGTCCTCCCTGGCCCCTGGCTGCCCTGACCGCGTGACGGTCTGGTCCCTGTGACGCTGCCGCCCTCTGTGCCGGTTCCTCGCAAGTCCCCACCTAGAGCGAGGAGTACAGCTATGCCCATCTCTCCGAATCAGGGTTCCAACGGCGGTGGCACGCTGGTGACCATCACGGGCACGAACCTGTCCAACACCAGCGCGGTGAAGTTCGGCAGCAAGTCGGCCACGAACATCACCCAGGTCTCGCCGACTCAGGTCACCGCTGTTTCCCCGTCCGGGACCGGCACGGTCGGGGTCACGGTGACCACGCCGGGCGGGACCAGCAACCCGGTGCCGTTCTTCTACGTAGGCGCACCGTTCAAGTCCGCCCTGGGCACGACCTCCGGGCCGCTGGCCGGCGGCAACACCATCACCCTCAACGGAACCGGCCTGTCGACGGCCGTGAGCGTGTCCTTCGGCGGTGTGACCGCCACCCCGACGGTGAACTCCGACAGCTCCCTGAGCGTCACCGTGCCGGCGGGTGCAGCCGCCGGTCCGGTGTCGGTGAGCGTGACCACCGCGGGCGGCACCAACAACGGTCTGACGTACACCTACGTCGACGCCCCCACGGTCACCTCCCTCACGCCCACCTCGGGCCCGACCTCGGGCGGCACGGCGGTGACCATCACCGGCACCAACCTCGACACCACCGACTCGGTCACCTTCGACGGCGCCGCGGCGCCGTTCTCGGTGATCAACGCGACCACCCTTACGGTGGTCACCCCGCCCGGCACCGCAGGGGCGGTCGACGTGGTCGTCACCAACCCTGCCGGGTCTGACACGGCGGTCGGGGCGTTTACCTACGTCGCCGGCCCCGGCATCTGATCCGCCCACTCAGCGACCGGTCCCCGCGCTGTCAGGTGGCACGGGGACCCGTCAGGCCCCCGTCCTGATGGTTCCCGACATCATCGCCGGGCGTCCCCGGCCAACCCCGTTCCCCAGGAGGAGGGTGTCGCCCTTGTCCCTCGATCTGCTTGCGCGGTCGCGTGCTGTGAGCACCACGGTTTCCGCTGCCCGCATCGCCACCATCCCGGTCGGTGACAGCCCGGCAGGTGTGGCCATCGCCCGCCGGGGCCGGGCCGGTTACGTGACGAACTTCGGCTCGGGCACGGTCACTGCCCTGGACACCGTCACCCGGTCCGCCGTCGCCACGGTCACGGTGGGCTCCGGCCCGTGGGGAGTCGCCGTCAACCCGGCCGGGACGGAAGCGTATGTGGGCAACTTCGCCTCCGGGACAGTCAGCGTGATCGCCACCGCGACCCAGACCGTCACCGCGACGATCGGCGGCATCTCCGCACCGATGGGCATCGTCTTCTCCCACGACGGCACCCGCGCCTACGCGGTCAGCCAGGACACCGGCAGTCTGATCACGGTGGACACCGCCACGCGCGTGGCCGTGGCGAGCGTGGCGGTGGGAAACACCCCGTATGAGGTGGCTCTCTGCCCGGACGCCCCCTACGTGTACGTCAGCAACTTCGGCGACGGCACGATCACCGTCGTCAACACCGATACGAACACGGCCGTAGCGACCATCGGAGGGTTCACCCAGCCACAGGCTGTGGCCGTCACACCCGACGGGCAGCGGCTGTACGTCGCCGACCGGGGCAGCGGCCTGGTCAGTGTCGTGGACACCACCACATACAGAGTGGCCACCGCGATCGGCGGCTTCGACGCTCCCGTCTCCCTGGCCGTCGGCCCTCGTGGCGCGCTGGCTTATGTCACCGAGAGCGGCTCCGGTTCGGTCGCGGCGATCGACCTGGCCACGAACGTCCGGTCCGCCACCGTCACCGGGCTCGGCCGGCCCGGCGGGATCGCCGTGACCCGCGACAGCCGCAACATCTACGTCGCGGACGGCGACACCGGCACGGTCACCGTCCTGAACATTCCGGTGGCTGTCTCGCCCGACCAGGGGCCCACCGGAGGGAGCACCACGGTCATTCTCAGCGGCCGCGGCTTCACCGGCGCCACCCAAGTGCGCTTCGGTTCTCGCCCAGCCGCATCGTTCTCGGTCGTGGACGACTTCACCATCGCCGCCGTCACCCCCGCCGGCACCGGCGTCGTCCCGGTCACCGTCACCCTCGCGGGTGTCGCCCGCACGATCGGGACGTTCTTCTACCTGCAGCCCCCACGCATCCGGGCCATCTCCCCGACCACCGGGCCGAACGAGGGCGGCAACACCGTCACCGTCACCGGCATCGGTCTTTACACCACCCAGGAGGTACGGATCGGGCCCGTCAGCGTGTATCCGACGGTTGTCTCCGACAGCCAGCTCGTCCTCGCCGCGCCTCCCGCGCCACCCGCCCCGCCCAGGCGCACCGTCAGTGCGCCAGTGGTGGTGACCGCCTTGGGCGGCATCTCCATCGGCCCCGCCTACACCTACGTCGACCCGCCGACGACGACTGTGCTGACTTCCTCCTCGGAACTGCCCGTCGTCGGCGAGCCGGTCGTGTTCACCGCGGCCGTCGCTCCCGCCGCTCCTGCGGCCGGCGCGCCGACGGGCACAGTCTGGTTCGACTTCGGCGCCGGCACCGTCCCGGTCACCGCCGTGGTGGTGGACGGGCTGGCAACAGTGACCCACAGCTACACCACCACCGGCGGCAGCCCGTACACGGTCACCGCCGCCTACAGCGGCGATGACGACTTCGCCCCGTCGTCGGACACCGTGGAGCAGGCCGTGGGGCAGGCACCGACCTCAACGACGGTTCTGTCCTCCCCGGAGCCCTCCAACCCCGATACACCGGCGACCGTCACCGCGCGGGTCGTCGTGGCCGCCCCCGGCGCCGGGCAGCCCACGGGCACGGTGACCGTCGACTTCGGCGACGGCACACCGGCCGCCGTCGAGACCCTGGTGGCCGGCGTGGCTACGGTCACCCACGCCTACCCCGCCACCGAAACCACCTACACGATCACCGCCTCCTACAGCGGAGACACCGACTACGCCCCCTCCGGCGACGTCAGCACCCACCGGGTGCGCTCCGGTGTCCAGGCCACCACCACGACGGTGATCTCCGCACCCGATCCGTCGACGGCCTGGCAGCCGGTGACCTTCACCGCCACCGTCGCGCCGGTCACCGCCGGGGCCGGTACCCCCACCGGCATCGTCACCTTCGACTTCGGCGACGGCACGCCCACCGGGCAGGCACCCGTGGCGGACGGGATCGCCGCCGTCAGCCACACCTACACCTCCGCGACCGGCAGCCCCTACCCGGTCATCGCCGTGTACGCCAGCGACACTGCAACGCTCAGCTCCTCCGCGGGGCACGATCTCCATACGGTGAACCGGGCCCCCACGACCACTGCGCTCAGCTCCTCACCCGAGCCATCTGTGACGGGCCGGCCGGTCACCTTCACCGCGACCGTCACACCGGACACCGCTGGGGCGGACCTACCGACGGGCACCGTCATCTTTGACTTCGGGGACGGTACGGCGCCGGCCGCTGCCCCTGTCGACGACGGCACGGCCGTGATCACGCACGCCTACGCCGCCAGCGGCAGCCCGTACCCGGTCACCGCCACCTACGACGACGGGGAGAACTTCGCCGGCTCCACCACGACGCGCACCCACACCGTGGAACCGGCATCGACGAAGATCGAGGTGGTGTCCGCGCCGAATCCGTCCGTGGTGGGGGAGCCGGTCACTTTCATCCTCACCGTGACAGCCGACGACCCCGGGGCGGGGACCCCCACCGGCAGCGTCACCCTCGACTTCGGCGACGGCACCACCCCCGTCACGCTGACGCTGACCGAGGCGTCGGCCACGACCACCCACACCTGTACGAGCGCCGTCGACAGCCCGTACCCGGTCACCGCCACCTACGGCGGCGACGCGGACTTCACCGGCTCCACCACCACCGACACGCACCGGGTGCGCCGGGGGTTGACCCTCACCAACGTCACCTCGTCGCCGGATCCGTCGGTGGTCGGCACGAGCGTCACTTTCACCGCCTCTGTCGCACCTCTGGCCCCCGCAGAAGGCCTCCCCGCCGGCACGGTCGAGTTCGACTTCGGGGACGGCACGACACCGGTCGCAGCCACCCTGACCGACGGCACCGCCACCGTCGTCCATGTCTTCGCCGCAAGGGCCGGCAGTCCGTACACGGTCACCGCGACCTACGAAGGAAGCCTCGACTTCGTCTCCTCCAGCGGGACGGACACGCACGCCGTGGACCGGGCGTCGACGGCCACGGTTGTGGGTTCGTCGCCGGATCCGTCGGTGGTGGGCCAGCCGGTGACCTTCACCGCCACCGTCGCGCCCGTCGCTCCCGGGGCGGGCACCCCCACCGGCACGATCACCTTCAACTTCGGCGACGGCACCACCCCGGTCACCGCACCACTGGCCGGTGACACCGCCACCGTCACACGGGCTTATACCGACCGGAAGGATGTCCCGTACACGGTCACCGCCGCCTACGGCGGCGACACGGACTTCACAGGCCCGAACGGCACGGACACGCACACCGTGAACCGGGCGTCGACGCTCACGACGGTCAGTTCGTCGCCGGATCCGTCCGTGGTGGGCCAGCCGGTGACCTTCACCGCCGCCGTCGTCCCCCTCGCCCCTGGAACAGGCACCCCCACCGGCACCGTCACCTTCAGCTTCGGGGACGGCACCACCCCCGTCACCGCCACCCTGACCAATGGCACCGCCACCGCCACCCGCCCCTACGCCACCAGGACCGGCAGCCCCTGCACGGTCACCGCCACCTACAACGGAACCCCGGCGTTCTCGGGCTCCAGCGGAACGGACGTGCATACCGTGAGCAGGTCATCGACCACCACGACGGTCAGCTCGTCACCGGATCCGTCGGTGGTGGGCCAGCCGGTGACCTTCACCGCCACCGTCGTCCCCCTCGCCCCTGGAACAGGCACCCCCACCGGCACGGTCACCTTCAGCTTCGGGGACGGCACCACCCCCGTCACGGCCACCGTGACCGATGGCGCGGCTACGGTCACGCGGGCTTACACCGCCAGGAGCGGCAGTCCGTACACGGTCACCGCGACCTACGGCGCAAGCCCCGACTTCGCCGGCTCCAGCGGCACGGACACGCAGACCGTCAACCCGGCATCGACCACGACGACGGTCAGTTCGTCGCCAAATCCGTCGGTGGTGGGCCAGCCGGTGACCTTCACCGCCACCGTCGCGCCCGTCGCTCCCGGGGCGGGCACCCCCACCGGCACGATCACCTTCGACTTCGGGGACGGCACCACCCCGGTCACCGCCACTTTGGCCAATGGCACCGCCACCGCCACCCGCCCCTACACCACCAGGTCCAGCGGCCCGTTCACCGTCACCGCCACCTACAACGGCAGCAGCAGCTTCGCCGGGTCCGGCGGAACGGGCCCTCACACCGTGAACCGGGCGCAGTCAGCGACCACGGTCGTCTCCTCCCCGGACCCCTCACGTCCGGGGCAGGACGCGACCGTGACGGCGACCGTCACAGCCGTTCCACCAGGAGCGGGCACCCCCACCGGCTCCGTCACCTTCACCATCGGCAACCGCTCACCCATCACTCTCCCCCTCGTCAACGGGACCGCCGACACAACCACCAACACCTTGAGCGTCGGCACCCACCCCATCACCGTCGCCTACACCGGCAGTTCGAACTTCGCCAGTTCCAGCGGCACGGACACCCACACCGTCGCGCCCTGACCTGGCGGCCCGTCTTGCGGCCCGCATGAGTCAAGCCCGACGGGAGCACGGGTGCCTATATCCAGTCCCACCTCTCCGTGGGCCTCAGACACGCTGAGGTACGACGGCCACCGGGCAGGCGGAGTGATGCAGCAGGGTGTGGGCGACCCTGCCGAGCTGGAGACCGAAGTGTCCGTGCCTGCGGACGGCTCCGACGACGATCAGGTCGGCGTCGGCCGCCGCGTCCAGCAGGACGCGGTGGGCCGGCCCCTCGACCGTGTGGTGGTGGACGGAGAGGTCGGGATGTTCCCGCACGACTTCGCGCAGAGCGTCCTCCAGTTCCGTGGAGGCCCGAGCGTCGCCTGCCTCGGCGGAGTCATCCGCGGCGGGAGGATTGTCCCCGTGTTCGTGGGCCGGGCGACGCCAGGCCCGTACGGCCGTCAGGGCGCAGCCGCGCGCCTGCGCCTCGCGGGCGGCGAACCGCACAGCGCCCGAGCGGTCGGCGGCTTCACCGACGCCCACCACGACCCGGCCGAGGGATCCTCGGACGTTGGGCCCCGCGCCCCGGACAACGACGACCGGGCACGCCGCGCGTGCCGCGACCGCGAGGCTGACCGATCCCAGGAGCAATCCGGACACCTCACCCCGCCCGCGTTCCCCCACGACCAGGGCGAACGCGTCGGGCGCCGTGCGCAGCAGCGCGGAGACGGCGTCGTCGGGCAGTACCTCCTCGGACACCTTCACCTCCGGGTCCCGGAGCCCGGCGCGTTGGGCGCAGGCGGCGAGTATGTTCTGCGCCATCACCTCTCCGGCGCGACGACCGGTGGTGAACGACGGCAGTGCGCGCTCGTAACGCTCCCACCGGAAGGCGTGGAGCAACCGCAGCGGCAGGCCGTGCCGTGCCGCCTCATCCACCGCCCAGTCGACCGCCAGCAGGCTGGAGTCCGATCCGTCGACGCCCACGACCAGCGGGAGTTCCATCGCCGCCACCGCCTTCCCGTACGGCTGCTGAGAGACCCCCTGTGAACACCGTCGCACCGCCCGCGAGCCACCGCGACACGGGTCGGGCCACTCCGGTCGGGTTGCGGTGGTACGCCCGATGAGGCAGGGACATCGTGCGGGCCCCGACCGGCCGAGATGTCGGCGCTGTGCCGGTCCTGGTGGCCGCGCGCGTCGGGGTCGGCATGGAACGAGAGCCGCCACCTGACTGTCGGACGATGCTCGTGGGTTCACGTCCGCCACGGGCTCCCTGGGTTTCGGCGGCCGTCTCGCCGGTTCGCCGCTACGGAATCGGCGGCGCGTTGCCCTCGTGTGCGGGCCGGCCCGGTGTCACCAGGGCCGTCCGGGGCGGACCAGCGGCCGTCCGGACCCGCATACCGGGACGGTGATGACGGGACAGCGGGCGTGGTGCAGCGCTCCCTGGCTCACCGAGCCGAGCAGCATGCCCGTGAAACCGCCGTGCCCGCGGGTTCCCACGACCAGGCCGAGGGCGTGTTGCGAGGCCTGCGTGAGGACCCGTCCGGGTGGCCGCGGACGACTTCGTGGTGCAGTTCCACCCCGGGGTGTGCGGTGAGCGGAAGCGCCACCGAGGCAGAGGTGAACGGTGCGCCCCCGGTGCTCAGGTGCCAGGAGCCCACCACGACCATCGAGGCGCTCTGCGCCTCCTCGCGCAGGACCCACGCGGGCTCCCCGTCCGCCGACGACGCCGACACCTCCACCGCCGGCCGCCGGGACTCGACGAAGGCGACGGCTTGCGCGAGCACCCGTTCCCCGGCGGACCGCAGCGTGCGGCTCCCCTGCTCCCAGGACGGCCGTGTCTCTCCCGACCGGTAACCGCCGTAGGGCACTGCCCGGACATGGACGAGCCGCAGCGGCAGCGCCCGCCGGTCCGCCTCGTCGGCGGCCCAGGCGAGAGCCAGCCGCTTCGAGGGGTCCGGATCGACACCCACGACGATCGGCCGACGTCCGTCCACACCGTTCATGGCACCTCCAGGGTGCTCTCCGCGCCGCCGTGTGTCCGCTCCGCTCTCCCTCCAGCCTCACTCCCTGCGGCGGGTGCCGCACGCCGCGGCCGGACGAGGGTGCCGGCCCGGACGGCGTGTGACGGGCCGTGGCCGCGTTGCCGTCCGGTCGGGACCGTCCGGCCCATGCGGCTCAGGTCCGCCGGGCGGACAGTGGAAGCAGGCACGTACGCGACGCGAGGAGGCGGGAGCCATGCGGCACCGGACCGTGAGCGACCTCATGACCACGCCGGTCGTGAAGGTGCGCCGGGACACCGGCTTCAAGGAACTGGCCAAACTGCTCGCCGAGCACGACATCACCGCCGTACCGGTCGTGGACGACGAGGAACACGCGGTGGGTGTGGTCTCCGAGGCGGACCTGCTGCGCAAGGAGGCCGCCCTGCTGGATCCGGCGGGCCTGCTGCCGGTGCTGCGCCCACGGCCCGCCGACCGGGCCAAGGCGGCGGCCACGACCGCGGAAGGGCTGATGCACAGCCCGGTCGTGACGGCCAGGCCGCAGTGGACGGCGGTGGAGGCGGCCCAGGTCATGGAGCGGCACCACGTCAAACGGCTGCCGGTGGTCGACGAGGCCGACCGGCTGGTGGGCCTGGTCAGCCGGACCGACCTGCTGCGGGTGTTCCTCCGGGGCGACAGCGCCATCCGGGAGGAGATCTCGGGAGAGGTACTCCTGCGCACGCTCGGCATCGCGCCCGGCGCGGTCACCGTGCGGGTCGTCGACGGCCGAGTGTCGCTGAAGGGCACCGTCGAGCGCAAGTCGCTCGTCCCGGTCGTCATCCGTCTGTGCCAGGGCGTGGACGGGGTGGTCGACGTGTCTGCGGAGCTGCACCACCGGGTGGACGACACCTCCACGGTGCCGGAGCCCGAGGTGCCGCGCCGTGCGGGACCGGCCACATGAGCGGGCAGGCGAACACGAGACGAGGTGACCGGACATGACCGGGAGTCCGTACAAGGTGAGCGATGTGATGACCCAGACGGTCGTTGCCGTCGGACGTGACGCTCCGTTCAAAGAGATCGTGCGGACCATGGAGCAGTGGAAGGTCAGCGCCATGCCGGTGCTGGAGGGCGAGGGGCGCGTCGTCGGTGTCGTCTCCGAGGCGGACCTCCTGCCCAAGGAGGAGTTCCACGACGAGGAGCAGAGCCTCTCCCAGCAGCGGCAGCGCCTGGCCGATGTCGCCAAGGCAGGTGCCACCAGGGCGGAGGAACTGATGAGCACCCCGGCCGTCACGGTCCATCCCGGCGCCACGCTCGCCCAGGCCGCGAGGATCATGGCCGTCCGGCACGTCAAGCGGCTGCCCGTGGTCGACGACATCGCCATGCTCCAGGGCATCGTCAGCCGTGCCGATCTGCTCAAGGTCTTCCTGCGGCCGGACGACGAGATAGCCGACGAGGTCCGCCGGACGGTGGTGTCCTCCCTGTATCCGACTGCGGGCCACTCGCTCGACGTCACCGTGCACGAGGGGGTCGTCACCCTGCGCGGACATGTGCGCGACACCGCGCTCGTCCCGATCGCCGTACGCCTCATACGCGCCGTCGAAGGGGTCGTCGACGTCGAGCCGCAGCTCACCGGCCACGACACCGCATGAGGCGGGAAGCGATGAACGCCTGACGCCCGTTTGAACGGCCGACGTGGACCAGGACGGACGGAGACACTCGTCGGTACGTGGAGGAGGCCGCCGATCGGGCCGGAGCGAGCCGGTCGGCGTCCGCCGCTGCCGCGGACCGCGCTATGACGGTACGCTCCCGCGAGTTGGCCGTCGGCGGCCCGGTCACCGGTTCTCTCCCTCTTCGTGGATCACCGCGACGGGGCAGTCGGCGTGCCGCAGGGCCGCTCGGCTGATCGTGGCCCGCAGGGCGGCGGGCCATCCGCCCCGGCGCCGGGTACCGACCACGACGAGTTGGGCGTGTGCGCTCGCTTCGATCACCGCCCGGCGGGTCCCGCCCCGGACCCGGGCACGACGCACGTGGACGTCCCCGTACTTCTCCCGCAGCGCCGCCAGTGGGCCGTGGTTCCCGTCCTGAGGCCGCCCGTTGCGCGGCGCGGACCCGTTCAGCACCACCACGTCGGTTTCGCGTGCCGCCGCTTCGGCGAAGGCGAACTCGGCCGCTCGCCGGCCGAGGCGGCCGTTGTCGCAGGCGAGCACGACGACACCGACTCTCTGAGGTCCGCCCCGGACCATCAGTACCGGAGAACCTCCGCCGGCGGCCAGCCGGGCGGCGACGGAACCGCGGCGTCCCCCGCCGAACCGGCTCACGGGTCGGCTGCCCACGACGGTGAGCGACGAACCTCGGGACTCGGTCTCCAGCACCGACGCCGGTTCACCCATGAGGACCGTGTGGGTGACACGCACACCGGGCGCGGCGCCGCGAGCCCGGCGCTCGGCCTCTGTCAGCGCGCCGCCGGCAGGACCGCGTGATCGGCTTCCGCCCGGATCCCACGGAGGCACGCCCGGCGGCACCGGGACCGTCGGCCACTCGCAGGCGTGCGCCAGCCGGAGCTCCACCCCCAGGCGCTCGGCCTCCCTCGCGGCGGCCTCCACCGCGGCCAGGCTCGTCGCCGAGCCGTCCACTCCCACCAGTACGGGGCCGCTCATGACGGCTCCCCCCCTTTCCCCTAGGGCCCGGCGGCCCCGTGCTACTTCCTCGCTCCACCGTCCCTTCGCGCACATCGCTCCGGCAGGGGCCGGTCGGTCCCTGAAGCGCACCGTCCGGCCCTGTCCCTGCGGGCTCGCGACACCGTCATGAGGCTTGAGGCAATGGAGGGAACCGCGCGCGGTCGTCGACAGCTCCGGCCACCTCTCGCGCCGGCCACGGAAGGTGTGTCATGACCGGACGCATGGTGGCCGGACCCGTGGGGGCCGGACCCGTGGGGGCCGGACCCGTGGGGGCCGGACCCGTGGGGGCCGGACCCGTGGGGGCCGGACCCGTGGGGGCCGCACCCGTGGGGGCCGCACCCGTCGTGATCGGACCCGTCGTGATCGGACTCGACGCATCGTCCGGGAGCGTGACGGCCGCGTGGTGGGCCGCCGAAGAGGCCACTCGCAGGCGTTCCAGATCACGTGAGGTCGGCGTCGGGCGTCCTGAGGACCTCGGCGACCGGCCGCCGGGGCAGCGGTCGTACACACGACGGATGTCCGAGACGGAACATCATCTGCGGGAAGGCGCCGCCGCTCAGCGTCTGCCGGATCCTCACCCTCAGGGAAGGCACTTCCAGCGGCTGGGTGAGGAAGGCCGCCATGACCCCGCGGTCCGCCGCTTCGAGCAGGATCCGCTGGAGGGCCGCACCGGCGCGGAGCCAGGCCGCGGGGTCGTCACGGTCCGTACCGAGGATCGCGACCGGTCCGGTTCGCGAGGGTCGGCGCTGCGGAGGGGCGGGGAACATCCGGGTGAGGCCGACGTAGTCCCGTCCGGGGAAGGTCGTGAGGTCCGGGTGCGTCGCGTCGATGTCGAGGGGAATCCCGTCGTACCGCGGCTCGTCGGGCCACCAGGTCCACCGCCGCTGCTCGGCGGCGTAGTCCGGGCGTGATCTGTGCGCGTCCTCGGCGAGCCGCACCAGCTCGGCCAAGTCCCGTCGGCCCGCCCGGCCGGTGACGAAGTCGAGCGTGGCGCCCGCGCGATGTGCGTGGTCACGCAGATCGTCGGCCAGTGACGGAGGCAGCTGCTCCGCCAGGAACGGCCCGCGCACCGTGTGCCGGCGCCGCAGGGCACCGAACAGGCGCTCGACCTCGGGCGAGGGGCGCTGATGGGCACCCCACGCCACCCGGGCCAGGAACGCCGGGTCCGCCGGGCTCGGGAAGTACTCGACGACCGGGGTGAAACCCAGGTGGAGCATCGCCAGCCGGACGTTGAGAAGAGCGGCACCACAGCTGATGACCGATTCCCGGCCGGCGGGGTCGGCGACGGGAAGTCTCCGGGTTCCGTCGATGTGCACCTCGATGCCCCTGTCCCCGTCCTCGGCGACGAAGGTCCAGGGCTGCGTGTTGCACGGAGATGGAGCGGTGACGGCGGCCCGGACCAGGTAGCCGGATGCGTGAGAGGGGCCTGCGTGGACGGCGAACATGATCAGGACCACCCTTTCTACGACACCGTGCGGTCGGCGGGTCGGCCGAGGCCCCGCCCGCGACGTCAGCCGTGCGGGACCATCACGACCGGCCGCCGCACGTGGTGGAGCAGTGCGTGCGCCACCGGCCCGGTGTGCGCGTGAGCGACGGTGGCCAGGGCGACCGGGCCCGACATGAACCCGCCGACGCCGCCCGTCCCCTGACTGCAAGGGCTCCACGCAGCACTCTCCGCGCGTGGTACTGCGGTACGCGGATCTCCGGCAGGTCCGCGTCGGCACCGTCGTCGGGCAGGCCCTCCCAGGCGTGTACCGGACGGAGCGGCAGTCTGCGGCGAAGGGCTTTCCCGGCCGCCCGGTCAGCCGCTGCGAGGCTCTCCTGCGAACCGTCCGGACCGGCCACCACCGGCCCCGTCATGACCTGCGCCGTCTCGGACATGCCCGCCTCCTCAGAAATGGGGGACGACGGCGACAGGGCAGCCGACATGGTGGATCGCGGCATGGGTGACGGCTCCGGTGCGGGGGCCGACGGGGCGTTCGGCGAGGCGGTGTCCCACGACGAGGAGGCTTGCTCCGGTGGCGGCCCGGACGAGCGCCGTGGAGGGCTTCTCGTCCACGACCGTCTCGAGGACCTCGACATCGGGGTACTTGTCGCGCCACACCCGGAGCACGGCCCTGAGGAATGCCAGCCACTCCTCGCCCTGCCAGGTGTCCTTCGCCGGACCGGTGTCACCGAGGCCGAGGCCGATGGGGTCGGCCGTGTGCCAGGCGTGCACGGCCCGCAGGCGGGCGTGCCGGAGCCGGGCCGCTTCGAAGGCGAACTCGATGACCTCGTCGCAGGCCTCAGCGAGGTCGACGGCGAGTACGACGTCCCGGTAGCCGGTGTCCGTCGCGTCGCTTCCGTCACCTGCCGGTACGTGTTCGTCCGCCGCCTCCTCGTCCGCCCGGACGAGGACGACGGGGCACGTCGACTTCGCGACCACGCCCAGCGCCACGGAACCCACGAGGAACCCGGCGAACCCGCTCAGCCCACGCGAGCCCAGGACCACGAGGTCGGCCTGGTCCGCCGCCTTCAGCAGGGCGGCGACGGCCGGGCCCTCCTTCTGTTCGTCGGTGAGACGGACGCCGGGGCACTCGGCACGGACGCGTGCTTCCGCCTGCCGCAGGGAACGCCCGGCCAGATGCCGCTGGGCGGCGCCGGCGATCTCGCGTTCCTGCCGGCGGGGGTGCCACTCCCAGGCGTGCACCAGGTGAAGCGACGTGTCCCGTCGCTCGGCCTCGCGCGCCGCCCATGCGGCAGCGGCCAGGCTTTCGACGGATCCGTCGACTCCGGCGACAACGGGTCGAAGCATCTCGGCACCTCCCACGCTCGGTCTGTCCTCCGGTACCAGCGTCACTCCGCGGCCCGTGCGAGGGCAGAGGCTGCCCGGTCCCCGCCGGGGGCCGTACGGCCCCTCCGCATGAGGCCCCGCCGTCGGTCCGGTAGGAGGAGGTGACGCATGTCGCCCCGTGGCACGCGGATGACTCGGGCCGGGATGGCACCCAGGTGGACGCCCTCGCCCGTGGTGCCGCCCTGGAGGTCGGCGATGTCCCCGCGCAGGGTTTTTTGGCAGTACCGCCACGCCGCTCAGTCCATCCCGTGCCTCATCCGCCGCCGGGCGACGACGTCGTCGAGTTCGACCTTCGACGCCGCCCGGCGTCGCACGGCGGGCGATTCCTCCAGGTCCAGCCCCACAACGACCTCGCGGTACGGTGTGCTGCTCGACGCGCCGTTCCGTACGTGCCACCACGGCGAGGGCGACGGAGCCGACCAGGAACCGGACCACCGTGTCGAGACGCCGGGACCCGCGGACCAGCGGTCCGGTGTCCTCCGCGGCCGCCGGCAGAGCCGGGACGGCCTCGTCCTCGGCAGGCGTCATGGTGATCCGCAGGTCGGGGTGGCGTTCCGTGAGCCGGGACCGCGTCTCGCGCAGCAGGTGGGCGGCCCAGTCTGCGGCGGCGAGGCCGGCAGGCATGTGCGGACTTCCTTCAGGGGTGCGCCGTCAGTCTCCGGAGCACCCCGCTGCCGCAGGAGGGGCCGAGGCCGGGAACCAAGTCCCCAGCCCATCGGAACCAGTACCGGTCAGGCGCCTCAGCAGTGCACCGACGTGCGGTGGCGGTGGTCCTTCCGAGCCAGCCGCTGCGGCGCCTGCGGCGGCGCCTCGGGGGCCCGACGGCGCAGCAGCCGTACGGCAAGACTGTCGAAGGCCGCCGCGAGAACACATGTCAGCCCCATGGCCGGCACGAGCAGCGCCACGAACCGTTCCCAGAACTCCGGTGTGAGACTGGTACCCACTGTCCTCAGCCCTCCCTGGTCGCGTCGTTCTCCCTGCTTCCAGCCAACTCCGCGACGGGGCGCGGCGCTTGAGCCGAGAGAACCGCGGAGAGGTGCGGAGCGGCCCTCGTACGCGGGGCCGCAGGGCCCGGTGCGCGTCGGCAGACCTGGGGCCGGTCGGCCCTGGCGTCCGTGCCGGTCCCGGTGGTGTGCTGGGGGTGGCGGGAAGGACCCGACACGGACGCGGAGAAGCGGTCACGAAGTGCCGCGCACCGCGCAATCAGGATCCGCGAGAAGCGGGTGGCGTCCTTCCCGCCCCTGGGCCATGCCCGGAGCGACGCACATCGGCTCCCGGCCGACCGACAGCACCGCCTCCGGCAGGCTGTCCACCCGGTCCCGGGTGCCGCGGACGGCGTCCAGGCGCGCCTGCAGCTCCTCCAGCAGCTCGTCCCGCCTCAGCTGCGGCAGCCGTATGCGTGCCTCCTCGAGGGGCTTCCCACCGGTACTCGTCCAGGTCCCCCGCCGCCGCATCGCGTCGCGCACCCCACGGCCGACGGATCAGGGCCGTCGACGGGAGGGAGACGGACCCGCCTGGGCCGACCGGCCCCATGGGCGGGACCGACAGCACCTGCCCCTTCCGGTCCCGGAGGACGGACGCTGGACAGGTACCCAGCCCGAAAGCCCATCGGAGGAGACCGGCGTCATGGTCCGTTACGTGTACGACTTCGCATCAGGCGGCCGGGACATGGCCGACCTGCTCGGCGGGAAGGGTGCGAACCTGGCCGAGATGACCCGGCTGGGCCTGCCCGTCCCGCCGGGCTTCACCGTGACCACCGAGGCCTGCCGGGCCTTCCTGGCCACCGGCGCCGAGCCGGACACGCTGGCCGGCGAGATCTCCGAACATCTCGTCGCCCTGGAGGAGGCCGCGGGACGGCGGCTGGGGCAGCCGGACGACCCGCTCCTGCTGTCCGTCCGCTCCGGGGCGCGGTTCTCCATGCCCGGCATGATGGAGACGATCCTCGACATCGGCCTGGGCGACGAGTCGGTGCTCGGCCTGGCGAAGGTGTCCGGGAACGAGCGCTTCGCCTGGGACTCCTACCGACGTCTCGTGCAGATGTTCGGCAGCACCGTCATGGGAGTCGACGGCTCTCTCTTCGAGAACGCCCTGGCCGACCTCAAGGGGGTCCGGGGCGCTGCGGACGACCTGGGCCTGAACGCGGCGGACCTGGCCGAGCTCGTCGGGACGTACCAGGACCTGATCCGCGCGGAGACCGGTGAGGACTTCCCGCAGTCCCCGGCCGAGCAGCTGCGCCGCGCGGTCCTCGCCGTCTTCGAATCCTGGAAGGGCGAGCGCGCCCGGCTGTACCGCCGCCGCGAGCACATCCCGGACGACCTGGGCACCGCCGTCAACGTGCAGACCATGGTCTTCGGCAACCTCGGAGCCGACTCCGGCAGCGGCGTCGCCTTCACCCGCGACCCTGCCACCGGGCGGCCCGGCCTGTACGGCGACTACCTGGCGAACGCGCAGGGCGAGGACGTCGTCGCAGGTATCCGCAACACCGTCCCGCTGACCGCCCTGGAGGATCTGGACCCGGTCTCGTACGGGCAACTGCGCGGCCACATGGGCACGCTGGAGACGCACTACCAGGATCTGTGCGACATCGAGTTCACCATCGAGCGGGGCAGGCTGTGGATGCTCCAGACCCGGGTCGGCAAGCGCACCGCCGAGGCCGCGTTCGCCATCGCGGCCGAGCTGGCCGACGAGGGGCTGATCACCCCTGACCAGGGCCTGGCCCGGGTCAGCGGGGACGGCCTCGCCCGGCTGATGTTCCCCCGGTTCGACACCTCGGCCGTCGGCGAGCCGCTCGCGCACGGTCTGCCGGCCTCGCCGGGTGCGGCGGTGGGCGCGGCGGTGTTCGACTCGGCCGAAGCGGTCCGCCGGGCTGCCGCGGGCGAGAAGGTCGTCCTCGTCCGTCAGGAGACCACGCCCGACGACCTCCCCGGCATGATCGCCGCACAGGCGGTCCTCACCAGCCGCGGCGGCAAGACCAGCCACGCCGCGGTGGTCGCTCGTGGCATGGGCACGGTGTGCGTGTGCGGCGCCGAGGAGATCACCGTCGACACCGCAGCACGCCGGTTCACCGTGGGCGGCACCGTCGTCGAGGAGGGCACGGTCGTCTCCGTCGACGGTTCCGAGGGCGCGGTGTACCTGGGCGCCGCTCCCCTGGTCGACTCCGCGGTCATGCGGTACTTCGAGACGGGCGAGCAGTCGGCCGGACTGGTCGAGGCCGTGGCCCGCGCCATGCAGCGGGCGGACGGCGCCCGGCGGCTCGAGGTGCGGGCGAACGCCGACACCCCCGAGGACGCCGCCCGGGCCCGGCGGTTCGGCGCGCAGGGCGTCGGACTGTGCCGCACCGAGCACATGTTCCTCGGCGAGCGCCGCAAGCTGGTCGAGGCGATGATCCTGGCACGCGACGAGACCGAGCGCGAGAAGGCGCTGCGCGCACTGCTGCCTCTGCAGCGGCAGGACTTCATCGGCATTCTCGAAGCGATGGACGGTCTGCCGGTCACCATCCGGCTCATCGACCCGCCCCTCCATGAGTTCCTGCCGGATCGCACCGCCCTCGCCGTGCGCATCGCCACCGCCGAGGCCCGGGGCACCGAGCCCGACCCGCACGACGCCGCACTCCTCGACGCGGTCAACCGGATGCACGAGGAGAACCCGATGCTCGGGCTGCGGGGAGTGCGCCTGGGCCTGGTCGTGCCGGGTCTGGTCGCCATGCAGGTGCGAGCGATCGCCGAGGCGGTCGTGGAGCGCACCCGGGCCGGGGGTTCTCCCGGGGCCGAGATCATGGTGCCGCTGGTCGGCGCCGTGGAGGAACTGCGCATCGAACGCGAGGAAGTGGAACGGGTCCTCGCCGAGGTCTCCGAGGAGTCCGGCGTCCCGGTGCACTGCCCGGTCGGCACCATGATCGAGCTGCCCCGGGCCGCGCTCACCGCCGGCCGGATCGCGGAGGAGGCGGAGTTCTTCTCCTTCGGCACCAACGACCTCACCCAGACCACCTGGGGCTTCTCCCGCGACGACGTGGAGGCGGCGTTCTTCTCCGCCTACCTCGACAGGGGAATCTTCGCCATCTCCCCCTTCGAGACGCTCGACCGTGCGGGTGTGGGCCGGCTGGTCCGGATCGCGGTCGACGAGGGCCGCGCCACGCGCCCGGACCTGAAGATCGGCGTCTGCGGCGAGCACGGCGGGGACCCCGACTCCGTCCACTTCTTCCACGCGGCCGGACTGGACTACGTCTCCTGCTCGCCGTTCCGCGTCCCGGTCGCACGTCTCGAGGCCGGCCGAGCCGCGCTCCCCGAGGTGGGGACGAGCGAGAGCAGATGACAAGGAGGTGGGTCGCATGGCCCGCATCGTCGGTGAGGTGATGACCGTCGACGTCGTCGAGGCGCACCCGGAGACGCCGTTCAAGGACGTCGTACGGCTGCTGGACCGACACCGGATCAGCGGCCTGCCCGTCCTGGATCACGACGACAAGGTCGTGGGAGTCATCTCGGAGACCGATCTGATCCGCCATCAGGCGTCTCGGCCCGTCGCCCGGGCCGTGACGGCGCGGGAGCTGATGTCGACGCCCGCGATCACCGTGCATCCGGAGCAACGGATCGCGGACGCCGCGCGGCTGATGGAGCGGCGTGGCGTCGAGCGGCTGCCGGTGGTGGACGAGGAGGACCGGCTGATCGGCATCGCCACCCGGCGTGACCTGCTGCGGGTGTTCCTGCGGACCGACGAGGAGATCCGCCGGGAGATCCTCGACGACGTACTGCCCCGCGCCCTCGGCCGGACCGCTCCCGAGGTGACCGTCTCGGTCCGGGACGGCGTGGTCACCCTGCACGGCCCCTGGGAACACGGCGCAGATCTGACGCTCGTGATCCGGCTGACGTACCGGGTCGACGGCGTGATCGGTGTCGTCAACAGGCCTCTTCTCCTTGGCACTTCGGGACCGTTCGGCCCGGTGAAGGGACCAACGGGACCTGCTCCCGGACCCCGCTGACGGGAGACGCTGCCGGAAGGCGCTGCCGGAAGGCGCTGCCGGCGGAGGCTGTACCGGCCCGTCCCGCGGTACCGCTCCTTCTCCGCGCCGCCCCGGCGCGGCGCTCCCCGACTCGACGACGGAGGCTCGCCCCCATGACCCGCCACGACGACCGCAGAGCGACCACCGACCCCGCCGGCGCGCCGTCCGACATCGGCATCGCGGTGGACCGCCTGGTGACGAACGGGCTGAAGGCACTCACCGACTACGAGACGCTCGACCAGGAACAGGTCGACCACATCGTCAAGAAGGCCTCGGTCGCCGCCCTGGACCAGCACACCGCGCTGGCCCGGCTCGCAGTGGAGGAGACCGGGCGCGGTGTCTTCGAGGACAAGGCCGCCAAGAACATGTTCGCCTGCGAGTACGTCACGCACAGCATGGGCCCGATGAAGACGGTCGGTGTCATCGCCCGCGACGACCTCGACGACATGACCGAGATCGCCGAACCGGTCGGAGTGGTCTGCGCGGTCACGCCCGTGACCAACCCGACCTCCACCACGATCTTCAAGGCGCTGATGGCGCTGAAGACCCGCAATCCCGTCGTGTTCGCCTTCCACCCCTCCGCCCAGCGCTGCAGCGCACAGGCTGCCCGTGTCGTGCGGGACGCGGCGGTCGCCGCGGGCGCGCCGGAGCACTGCGTGCAGTGGATCGAGACGCCGTCCGTCGAGGCGACCGGCACCCTGATGCGACACCCCGGGGTCTCACTCATCCTGGCCACCGGCGGCAACGCCATGGTCAAGGCCGCCTACTCGGCGGGCAAGCCCGCCCTGGGCGTGGGCGCCGGCAACGTTCCCGCCTACGTCCACCGCAGCGCCGACGTGCGCCGGGCCGTGAACGACCTGTCGCTGTCCAAGTCCTTCGACAACGGCATGATCTGCGCCTCCGAGCAGGCCGTCGTCCTGGACGAGGAGATCTACGACGCGGTTCTCGCCGAATTCCGCACCCTGCACGCCCACCTGGCCACCGACGAGGAGAAGGCGAGGCTGGAGACCTTTCTGTTCCCCGTCGCCGCGGCGGGCGCGGGTGGCGAGCCCAAGGTCAACTCCGCGGCGGTCGGACAGAGCGCGTCCTGGATCGCCGAGCAGGCGGGCTTCACCGTGCCCGTCGGCACTTCCCTCATCCTGGTGGAGGCCGACCGGGTCGGTCCTGACGAGCCCCTGACCCGCGAGAAGCTCTGCCCGGTCCTCACCGTCCTGCGGGCCGGTTCCGAGCAGCAGGGCTTCGACCTGGCCGCCGACATGGTCGCCTTCCACGGACAGGGCCACACCGCCGTCATCCACACCGGGGACCCCGCGCTGGCGGAGGCGTACGGCCGCCGTATGAAGACCGTGCGGATCATCGTCAACGCCCCGTCCTCGCAAGGCGCGATCGGCGGCATCTACAACAGCCTGTTGCCGTCGCTGACGCTGGGCTGCGGCTCCTGGGGCAGCACATCGGTGTCGAACAACGTCTCGGCCGCCCAGTTACTGAACGTCAAGCGCGTGTCCGCGCGCCGCAACAACCTCCAGTGGTTCAAGGTGCCGCCCAAGATCTACTTCGAGCCCCAGTCACTCCGCTATCTCACGTCGATGCCGGACGTCCACCGGGTCACCGTCGTCACCGACGCGACGATGACCCGCCTCGGCCTCGTCGACCGGGTCGAGCGCGTGCTGCGCCGGCGCCGGGAGCCGGTCACCGTCCAGGTCATCGACAACGTCGAACCGGAGCCCAGCATCGACTCCGTCCGGCGCGGCGCCCGCCTCATGGGCGACTTCCGTCCCGACACCATCATCGCCCTGGGCGGCGGCTCCCCCATGGACGCGGCCAAGGTGATGTGGCTGCTCTACGAGGAGCAGGCCGAGGGCAGGGACGTCGACTTCGCCGACATGCGGCACAAGTTCTCCGACATCCGCAAACGCGCCTTCCGCTTCCCGACCTTGGGCAGGCTGGCCCGCCTGGTGTGCGTCCCGACCACCTCCGGCACCGGCGCCGAGGTGACCCCGTTCGCCGTGATCTCCGACCCGGCCACCGGCAAGAAGTACCCGCTGGCCGATTACGCGCTCACCCCGAGCGTGGCGATCGTCGACCCCCTGCTCACCACCGGACTGCCTCGGGCGCTGGCCGCCGACAGCGGCTTCGACGCCCTCACCCACGCCATCGAGGCGTACGTGTCCGTCTACGCCAACGACTTCACCGACGGCCTCGCCCTGCACGCGATCCGGATGATCTTCGACCACATCGAGGCGGCCGTGAGCGACCGTGCGGGCCACCCCGAGGCGCGGGAGAAGATGCACAACGCCGGCACCATCGCGGGCATGGCCTTCGGCAACGCCTTCCTGGGCATCGTCCACGCCATGTCCCACACCCTGGGCGCCACGTTCCACATCGCGCACGGCCGCACCAACGCCGTGCTCCTGCCGCACGTCATCCGCTACAACGGCAGCGCCCCCACGAAGCTCACCGGCTGGCCCAAGTACGAGCACTACCGCGCCCCCGAACGCTTCCAGGACATCGCCCGCGCCCTCGGCCTGCCGGCGGCCACCCCGGCCGAGGGCGTCGAGTCCCTCGCCGCGGCGGTGGAACGGCTGCGCGGCGCCGTCGGCATCGAGCCGTCGTTCCAGGCCCTCGGCGTCGACGAGCACACCTTCCTCGACGCCCTGCCCCAACAGGCCCTCAACGCCTACGAGGACCAGTGTGCCCCCGCCAACCCCCGGATGCCCCTGCTCGACGACATGCGGGAACTCATGCGAACCGCCTACTACGGCCGCGCGGAAGCCGAGCAGAGCCAACAGCCGTAGTTCGCGTCCCCCGACGACCACGCCCTGCGCGCCGAGACACCACCTTCATGCGCGAGGCGCGCGGCCGACGCAGCGGCCTGCCCCCGTATCCCCCGACATCCCGAAGGAAGGACCCGGCATGACCACCGACCCCACCCAGGAGACTCCCCTGGTCCGACTGCGCTCCGACGGCGCCGTGGACGAGGAGACCCTGAGCTACGCCCGTACGAAGATCGACGCCGTCGTCGGCCGGCCGGGGCTGCCCGCTGCCACCGGCGAGGTGCGGATCGCGCGAGCGGCCAGCCACCACTCCGACCGCCCCTGGTCGGCCACGGCCGACCTGCGCATCGGCGGTCGTCAGGTGGTCGCGGAGGCCGAGGAAGCGACCGGCACGGAGGTCGTCGACCGGCTTCAGGACCGGCTGCGCCGCCAGACCGATCATGCTGCCCACACCCGGGACGGCAGGAACCGGACGGCGGTCCCGCCGTGGCGCGGTGGAGGAGGGCGGCCGGTTCCCGGCGCAGGACCGGGCGGCTCGGGAGAGCCCGCCGGCATGGAGTGACCGGGCAGCGAACAGCCGCTGCGGACGGGCACGGTCCGTCGACCGGACCGCCGGGACCCGGTTCGAGGCCGACCGGACCCGTGAAGTGACCAACGGCCCACTGACGAAACAGGAGTTGTGTGATGGCGAAGGCATATCTGGTGGGCAGCGGCATCGCGGCACTGGCCGCGGCGACGTTCCTGATCCGCGACGGCGGCTTCGAGGGGTCCGACATCCACCTCTTCGAGGAACAACGGAGCCTCGGCGGCAGCCTGGACGCGGGCGGCACACCGGACGCCGGCTACACCATGCGCGGTGGGCGGATGTTCGAGGCGGAGTTCCGCTGCACGTACGACCTGCTGTCCGGCATACCCACCCTCGACGACCCCGCCGTCACCGTGACCGAGGAGATCCTGGCCGGACACGAGGACTTCGCCTGGGACGACATCGCCCGCCTCGTCGACGGGGACGGCAAGATCCTCGACACCACCACAATGGGCTTCTCCGAGCGCGACCGCCTTGAGCTGGTCCGCTGCCTGGCCACCCCCGAAGGACACCTGGACGACAAGCGCATCACCGACTGCTTCGGCGAGCACTTCTTCACGACCGGCTTCTGGTTCATGTGGTGCACCACGTTCGCCTTCCAGCCCTGGCACAGCGCGATCGAGTTCCGCCGCTACCTCAGGCGCTTCATCCACCTCTTCCCCGAGTTCGCCTCGATGTCGGGCATCCACCGGACCCGCTACAACCAGTACGACTCCATCGTCCGGCCCCTGACCGCGTGGCTCCACGAACGCGGCGTCACCGTCCACACCGGCTGCCGCGTCACCGACCTCGCATTCACCCCGGGCATCGGGAGCGGCACGGTCGAGACCATCCACCTGAGCCGGAACGGCTGCGACGAAAAAATCACCGTCACGCCCGAGGACCTGGTGCTGGTCACCAACGGCTCCATGACCGACGCCTCCAGCCACGGCACCCACACCTCCGCGCCCCCGCCCGCCCCCCAACGCTCCGACGCCTGGCTGCTGTGGCACCGGCTGGCCCGCGGACGCGAGAACTTCGGCAACCCGGCCGTCTTCGACAAGCACGTCAAGGAGTCCCGCTGGGAGTCCTTCACCGTCACCACGAAGGACCCGGCCTTCCTTGAGGCACTCGAGGACTTCAGCGGCCGTCCGGCCGGCAAGGGCGGTCTGATGACCTTCACCGACTCCAACTGGCTGCTCACCGTCGTCGCCAACCGCCAGCCCGTCTACCGCGACCAGCCCGAGGACGTCGGGGTCTGGTGGGGCTACGGCCTGTTCCCCGCCCGCGCCGGGAACCACACGCCCAAGCCGATGACCCTGTGCACCGGCCGTGAGATCCTCGAAGAGGTCCTGCACCACCTCCCGTTCGACGAGCGGACCGTGGCCCGGATCCTGGAGACCTCCACCGTCGTGCCCTGCGTGATGCCGTACATCACCAGTCAGTTCCTGGTCCGTCGCCGCGACGACCGGCCCCACGTCGTCCCGGAGGGGTCGGTCAACCTGGCCTTCATAGGACAGTTCGCCGAAGTGCCCGACGACGTCGTCTTCACCGTCGAGTACTCCGTACGCACCGCATGGACGGCCGTGGCGCAGCTCCTGAAGCTGGACAAGCAGCCGCCGGAGGTCTACAAGGGCCACCACGATCCCCACGTACTGGCCGCAGCCCTGGAGACCATGCACCACCGGTGATCGCCGACGCCTCCGGATGCCGCCCCGGGCCGAACGGCCCTGGCGGGAGGCTCCCTCGCGGTTCGCGAGGTCCGGTCAGGCCGCGTGTGGCTGCGGGAGACGGAAGACAGTGAGAGATCCGATGACACGGACACCTGCCATCACCGGCGACGACGGAGGGTCGGGCGCCTCGGAGGCACGCAGGAGTGTCGAGCTGGACGGCGTCGAGGCGCTGCGACTGCTGGGCAGCGTGTCCCTGGGGCGGATCGTCTTCACCCGGCACGCGCTGCCGACCGTCCGGCCGGTCAACCACGTGCTGGCCGACGGCGACATCGTCGTCCGCACCCACGGTGACGCCACGCTGACCCGGTACGCCCGGCAGGCAGGGGGTGAGGGAGCCGTGGTCGCCTACGAGGCCGACGACATCGACCGCGACACCCACCTCGGTTGGAGCGTCGTCGTCACAGGCTATGCACGACTGGTCACGGACCCGCGGGAACTGGCTCGCTATCAGGCGTTGTTGCGTCCGTGGGGATCCCAGAGAATGGATCATGCCGTTCGTATCAGCCCCGATCTGGTCACCGGGGTCCTCCTCACACCCGACGGTCCGTCCCCGCGGGCCTGAACGGCGTCACGCGAGACGTCCCCAGGTTGCGCGCCAGAACCGCGCCGTCCTGGTCGAGGCAGACGTTCACCGGCTTCCCGAGAGGTCCTCTCGGTTCAGGCCGCCCGGACGGCGACCTCCTCGTGCGACGGCACACCGAGCACCACCTTGAGGGCGCCCGTGTCGGCGGCCCGCGCGAAGACGTCGTACGCCTCCTCCATGCGCTCCAGCGGGAAGGTGTGGGTGACCAGTTGCGCCGTGGGCAGCCGGCCGGCGGCGGCCATGCGCAGCAGGGTGGGGGTGGAGTGGGTGTCCACCAGACCGGTGGTGATCGTCACGTTCTTGATCCACAGATCTTCGAGGTGCAGCGTGGCGGGCCTGCCGTGGACGCCGACGTTGGCCACGTGGCCGCCGGGCCTGACCATGCGTGTGCACGTCTCGAAACTCTCCGGCGCACCGACCGCCTCGATGACCACGTCCGCGCCGAGCCCGTCGGTGAGATCGGCGATCAGCTGCTCGGGGTCCTCGCGGGCGTCGGCCACGGCGTCGGCGCCGAGTTGCCGTGCGGCCTCCAGCCGGGAGGCGGCCAGGTCCACGGCGACGATCCGCTCGGGCGCGAACAGCCGCGCCGTGGCGATCGCCGCGAGGCCGATGGGACCGGCGCCGACGACGGCGACGGTGTCGCCCGGACGTACCCGCCCGTTGAGGACGCCCACCTCGTAGGAGGTCGGGAAGATGTCCGCCAGCAGGACGGCGTCCTTGCTCTCCACCGCGCTGGGCAGGGCGTGCACGGAGAGGTCGGCGTAGGGCACGCGGACGTACTCGGCCTGGGTGCCGTCGATCAGGTGGCCGAGGATCCAGCCCCCACCGCCCCGGCACTGGCCGTAGCTGCCCTCACGGCAGTAGCGGCAGCGGCCGCAGGCGCTGATGCAGGAGACCAGCACCCGGTCCCCCGGACGTACGGTCCGGACGTCGCCGCCGACCTCCACGATCTCGCCGACGGCCTCATGTCCGAGGACCGTGCCCGGGCGCACCTCGGGGACGTCACCCTTGAGGATGTGCAGGTCGGTGCCGCAGATCGTGACGGCGCCCACCCGTACGATGGCGTCGGTGGGCTCCTTGACAGCAGGGTCCGGGACCTCCTCCCAGGCGGACTGCCCGGGGCCGTGGAAGACGAAGCCTTTCATGACGCTTCTCACCGTCCTTCCAGCACGTGAAGACATCATCACCTGCATCCATTTTGTGCGGTAATCTCCCGATCCGCTTGGGCCGTCCGGTCCCCGCGGCCCGCCGGACGGTCCCTGCCCTCCGCGAGCGGCGAGCAGACCCTGTCGAACCTCCCCGGACAGGTACCCAACGGCCCTTCCGCGTGTCCCGCCGACGCCGCTTTGCCCGCTCCATGGCCGATCACCACACATCGACGTCCTGGCGGCGCCCGCGCTCGTGTCACGCCTGGACGCGCTGACCGCCGGTCCGCGCCCCGACCTGGTGCTCGACCTGCGTCCCGTGTCCTTCATCGACTGCGCCGGGCTGGGCGTGCTGTGGTTCCTGCGGATCCTGCGCTGCACGGGCCTGGCCGGCGCCTTCGGCATCCATCCCCGCCGGCCCGCCGACCTGATCGGCACGCCGGTCGCGCGCTCCGTCTCCGCTTCGGCCGGCTGAGTCGGCGCGGCGGTGGACCCCGTACACGACGAGCCACACGTGCTCGACGGCCTGCCCGGCGCGCAGCCAGTCGCCCCGACGGTCGTGGTCGGGGGGCCATAGGGGGCTGAACGGCCCTCCTGGCCCGCGGAGTTGGTCCCGGGTGGCCCGGCGGCGACGTCTGGTCGGCCCATGCAGCGGCACGGCCTCGGCTGTCACCTTCGGAAGTGTCACCACGACAGGAGGAGGTGCGGACCGATGCCCAGTGGCACCTACGCGAGGAAGCGGTTGTGGCGGTGGCGAAGCAACCCGCTGCGACGACACGACGACATCGTCGAGGCGTGGATCGTACTGGCCGTGTGGGCGGTCTTCGTCGTGGGCGGTACGGTCGCCGGACTGGTGACCGCTCATGCCGCGGACGAGGTGTTCGCACAGCAGCGGGCCGAGCGGCAGTCCGTCCGTGCCGTGCTCCTGGACGACGTCCCGCTCGCCGCCGCCGTGGTCGCCGGCACCTCCGGTCAACGGACGGCCACCGTTCGCTGGACGGCATCCGACGGCTCGACCCGCACCGGCCGGACCCTGGTGCACACAGGCCTCGATGCAGGATCGAGGGTCACGGTCTGGCAGGACGGCCACGGCCGTCTCACCCCGGCGCCGCCGAACTCCACGGAGGCGGCGATCGAGTCGGGCTTCCTGGGCGTCGCGGCGGCGGCAGGCCTGGCCGGCCTGGTGTTCGCCACCGGAGCGGTCCTCCGGTGGCGGCTCGACCGGCGGCGCGTCGACGGGTGGGGCAGGGAATGGGATCTGGTGGGACCACGATGGGGTCACAGGACCGGCTGACCGTACGACGGACACCGACGGACACCGACGGACACCGGGCTCCGCACGGGCGGGATGTCCCGCCCGGAGGCGGAGGCACCGGGCCCGCCGCCGATCACGACGGCGTCGTTCACAGCCGGCGGAGCCAGTCGTCGGTCACGCCGCGCACCGCCCGTGCCTGCTCCTCGGCGCGCAGACGTGCGTCGTCGAGCCGGTAGGTGAGCCTGCCGACCACGTCGACCACGCCGTCGATCCGGCGCGTCATGGACAGGGCGATCTCCGTCTCGCTCTTGCGCTCCATGTGTCCGGTGAGCGTGACGACGCCCTCCGTCACGGAGACCTCGACGCTGCGCGGCGGCAGCGACAGCGCGCGCAGCAGTACCTCCTCGATCACCGCGGTGCGGATCTCGGCGTCGGGCCGCAGGAAGACCTGGAGGAGGTCGCGTCGGGTGACGATGCCCGCGAGCCGGTCCTCCTCGTCGAGGACGGGGAGCCGTTCCACGTGCTTCTGGGCCATGATGCGGGCGGCCTGGACGATGGTGTCGTCGGCGTGCACGGTGACGGGTGGCTGTGTCATCAGCCGGCCGGCGGTGCGGGCCTTGCCCTTCGCGGCCCGGCGCTTGGCACCGGGCGTCAGCTCGGCGAGCCGCCTACGGGGCTTGGGCTCGTACGGGTCGGGGGTGGTCGCCTGGTGCATCATCAGGTCCGTCTCGGACAGGACGCCGATGACTTTCCCGTCCTCGTCCACCACCGGAAGTCCGCTGATCCGGTGCGCGGCCAGCAGCCGGGCCACCTCTTTGAAGGGGGTGCCGTACTCGGCGCGGACGACGTCCGTGGTCATCACGGAGCCGACCCTGTTGTGTCGCATGACGTTCCTCCTCAGCGCAGTCGGCGCAGATAGGGGTCCTGGGAGCGGCGAGGCAGCAGGCGTACGCGTGCGTCGAGCACGGTGACGCCGCCCGGTGTCGCCAGGACGGGGTTGAAGTCGGCCTCGGCGAGCTGCGGCAGGTCCGCCGCCATCCGGGACAGCCGCTGGAGCAGCTCTTCCAGTTCCGCGAGGTCGACGGGGGTGTTTCCGTTCGCGCCCAGCAGCAGCGGGGCGCACCGCGGCGAGGTGATCAGTTGCTGGACGTCGCGGTCGGTGAGGGGGGCGAGGCGGGCGGCGTGGTCGGCGAGGACCTCGGTGGCGGTGCCGCCGAGCCCGAACAGGACGAGTGGGCCGAAGACCTCGTCCTGGACGACGCCGGCGAAGAGTTCGGTGCCGCGTGCGGCGAGGGGTTGCAGGACCACGCCGGTCATGAGCCCGGCGAAGCGGGTCTCCAGGTCGCGGAACGCGGCCCGGACCTGGGAGTCGCCGCGCAGGTCGAGGTGGACGGCGTGCTGCTGCGTCTTGTGCAGGAGCCCGGGCCAGTGGGCCTTCATGACCACCCGGCCGTCGAACCCTCGCAGCCGGTCGGCGGCGAGCACGGCCTCGTCCTCGCTCTCGGCCCAGGCCCACGGGATCTGCGGGACGCTGTAGCAGGCGAGCAGGTCGGCGCAGATGCGCGGATCGAGCCAGCCGCCCTCGGGGTGCGCCGCCAGGTACTCCTCGACGATCGTGCGGGCCCGCTCCGGTTCGGTGTCGTCCAGGTCGGGGACGGTGCCGACGGGCCGGGAGAGCCAGGCGGCGCGCTCGGCGGCGTGTGCCAGCGCGCGGGCAGCCGCCTGGGGTTCGGCGTACGAGGGGATGGTGCCACCGTCGGCGGCGGGCAGCAGCCGGACGGACCGGTCCTGCTCCAGGCGTACGGCGATCACGGGCCGCCCTCGCCGGCCGGGAGCGGCGGTGACCGCCCGAACCAGGTCGTCTCCGGTGGCGGCCGCGACAGCCGTGGGAACGAGGGCCACGATCACGGCGTCGAGGGCAGAACACCGGGTGAGGCGGTCGACGCACTCCGTCAGCTGTTCCTCCGACACGGCGGCGGTGGCGTCGATCGGGTTGCCGACGGCGGCGCCGTCCGGCAGCACGGCGAGCAGGTCGGCGGTCGTCGTGGGGGTGAAGGGGGGAAGGACGAGTCCTGCCTCCGCGCAGGCGTCGGCGGTGAGCACCCCGGCGCCGCCCGCGTTGGTGATGATCGCGACGCGGCTGCCCTCCGGCAGCGGCTGGGAGTGGAAGAGGGCCGCCGTTTCGAGGAGCTCGCCGACCGAGCGGGTCGCGGTGATGCCGGCCTGGATGAACAGTGCGCCGCGGGTCATGGTGCGGGTGGCGGCGGCAGCGGTGTGCGAGGCGGCCGCCTTGCGTCCCGCCTCGGTGCGGCCGGCGTCGACGGTGAGCACCGGGATGCGGCGGGTCACGCGGCGGGCGGTGCGGGAGAAGGCGCGCGGGTTGCCGAAGGACTCCAGATGCAGCAGGGCGAGTTCGGTGCGGCCGTCGCTCTCCCACCACTGGAGCATGTCGTTGCCGCTGACGTCGTACTTGTCGCCGAGCGAGACGAAGGAGGAGACGCCGATGCCCAGCCGGGACAGCCCGTCGAGGAGCGCGATGCCGACCCCGCCGGACTGCACCGCGACGCCGGCCGTCCCGGGGCGGGGGTGCCCGGCGGCGAAGGTCGCGTCGAGACCGAGTTCCGGTTCGGTGTGGGCGATGCCCAGGCAGTTGGGTCCGACGAGCCGCATGCCGTAGGTGCGGCAGGCGGTCAGCAGGGCCTGTGCCTGGGGGTGGTCGAGGCCGGCGGTGACGACGACGAGGGCGCGTACCCCGGCCCGGCCGCACTCGTCGGCGACGGCCGGGACCGCGGCGGCCGGCACGGCCACGATCACGAGATCCGGGGTCATGGGCAGCGCCGCGACGGAGGGATGGGAGGGCACCCCGAGCAACGACGTGACGTTGGGGTTCACGGCGAACAGGCGCCCGGTGAAGCCGCCCGTGTGCAGGTGGTGCAGGACGGCCCGGCCCACGGAACCGGAGGTGCGTCCGGCGCCGACCACAGCGACGACGGACGGCCGCAGCAGGGGCAGCAGGCTGGCCACGTCGGCGGCCCGGCCCCGGGCCTCGACGGCCGACAGGTAGGCGTCGTCCTGGTCGAGGTGGATGGTGCAGCGCACCTCGGGCCCCTCGAAGCGGCGGGAGGTGCGCAGCCCGAGGTCGGCGAAGAGCCGGAGCACCTCGTGGTTCTCGCTCAGGGCGTCGGCCGTGAAGGTGGTGATGCCTTCCGCGCGCGCCGCGGAGACCAGGTGCTCGACGAGCAGGGTGCCCACGCCCCGGTGGTGCAGGCCGTCGGCGACGGCGATGGAGATCTCCGCGCCACCCTTGTCCGCGCCCCCCTCGTCCGCGCCACCCTGGCCATCCTTGTCCGCTCCCCCCTGATCCGCGCCGGCCCTCTCCCCGCCGGTGTCGTACTCGGCGAGTCCGATCACCCTGCCGTCCACCTCCGCCAGCAGGGCCCGGTACCCCGGGCGGGCCGGGGCGCAGGCCCGGTCGGCGGCCATCGCCGCCGCACGCCGGCTCGCCGCGAAGAAGCGCAGGCGCAGGTTCTCCGGCGACATCTCCTCGTAGAGGCCTCGCAGCTGGTCGTGGTCGCCCGGCAGCACAGGCCGGATGCTCACGGTGGTGCCGTCCGCGAGCAGGGCGTGCACCGGGGGCCGGTCGAGCAGGTCGTCCGTCATCGCAGGTCTCCTCATGGCTTTCGGTACTCCGATCGTCCGGCGGAGCGCGGGAGGAGCCCAGGGGCTGTACGGGGCCGCCCCGGGCCCGGTCGGCCCTTCTGGGCCGCCGACCGGTCCCGCTTCCGCCGTGCCGACGAGCGGTCGGAGGTGTCAGTCGTCCGCCACCAGCGCCGTCAGGTCCAGGAGTCGGTTCGTGTAGCCCCACTCGTTGTCGTACCAGCCGAAGACCGTGGCCAGGGTGCCGTTGGCCTGCGTCAGGGCGGGGTCGAAGACGCAGGAGGAGGGGTCACCGATCACGTCGCGGGAGACGATGGGGGCCTTGGAGACCCGCAGGATGCCGTTCAGCGGCCCGGCCGCCGCCGCCTCGAACGCGGCGTTGATCTCGTCCGCGCTCGCCTCCCGGGCGAGGACGACGGCGAGGTCGGTGAGCGAGCCGTCCTCCACGGGCACCCGGACCGCGATCCCGTCGAGCGCGCCGGCCAGCTCCGGCACCACCAGGCCCACGGCGCGGGCGGCGCCGGTGCTGGTGGGGATGATGCTGAGGGCGGCCGAGCGGGCCCGGCGCAGGTCCTTGTGCGGGCCGTCGAGGAGGGACTGGTCGTTGGTGTAGCCGTGGATGGTCGTCATGACGCCGCGCTCGACACCGAAGGCGTCGTCGAGCACCTTGACCATTGGGGCGACGCAGTTGGTGGTGCAGGAGGCGGCGGACACGATCCGGTCCCGGTGCCGGTCGTAGGTCCGGTCGTTGACGCCCATCACGAGGGTGGCGTCCGCCCCCTTGCCGGGCGCCGACAGCAGCACGGTGTGGGCACCGCCCTTGAGGTGCAGGGCCGCGGAGTCCCGGTCACGGAAGTGGCCGGTCGACTCGATGACGACGCCGGCGCCGTAGTCCGACCAGTGCAGGGCGGCCGGGTCCCGTTCGGCGGTGACGGCGATACGGCGCCCGTCGACCGTGATCGAGCTGTCGTCGTGCTCGACGTCGCGTCCGATGCGCCCGAAGGTGGAGTCGAACTCCAGCAGGTGGGCGAGGGTCGCGGGTGAGGTGATGTCGTTGATCGCGACCACCTCGACGTCCTGGGTGCCTTCCTCGGCACGGTCGAGGGCGGCGCGCAGATAGGTGCGGCCGATACGGCCGAAGCCGTTGATGCCGACGCGTACGGTCATGGCGGTGAATTCCTTCCGGAAATGAGGGGCGGGGTCAGGCGTTCCAGGTCCAGTCGGCGACCTCGGGCAGGTCGGTGCCGTGCTCGCGGATCCAGGCCTGGTGGCGGGTGCGGACGTCGGCCATCTGCTGCCGTACGGCGGCGGCGCGCACGGCGAGACCGGGGACGCGGTCGATGACGTCCATGACCAGCCGGTAGCGGTCGAGGTCGTTACGGACCACCATGTCGAACGGCGTGGTCGTCGTCCCCGACTCCTTGTAGCCGCGCACGTGCAGGTTCTTGTGACCGGTGCGGCGGTAGGCCAGGCGGTGGATCAGCCACGGGTAGCCGTGGTAGGCGAAGATCACCGGCTTGTCGGTGGTGAACAGGCCGTCGTACTCGAAGTCGCTCATCCCGTGCGGGTGTTCCTCGCGCGGCAGCAGCCGGGTCATGTCGACCACGTTCACCACGCGGACGGCGAGGTCCGGAAGGTGCCGGCGCAGCAGCTGCGCGGCGGCCAGGATTTCCTGGGTGGGCACGTCCCCGGCACAGGCGAGGACGACGTCCGGCTCACCGCCGTTCTCCGTGCCGGCCCACTCCCATGTCCCGGCGCCACGCGCGCAGTGGGCGCGGGCCTGGTCCATGGACAGCCAGTCGAAGCAGGGCTGCTTGCCCGCGACGATGACGTTGACGTAGTCGCGGCTGCGCAGCGCGTGGTCCGCGACCGACAGGAGGGTGTTGGCGTCCGGAGGCAGGTAGACCCGTACGACCTCGGGGCTCTTGTTGAGGACGTGGTCGACGAAACCGGGGTCCTGGTGGGAGAACCCGTTGTGGTCCTGACGCCACACATGCGACGTCAGCAGGTAGTTGAGGGAGGCGATCGGAGCGCGCCACGGCAACTCCCGCGACGTCCTGAGCCACTTGATGTGCTGGTTGACCATCGAGTCGACGATGTGCACGAACGCCTCGTAGCAGGAGAACAGCCCGTGCCGGCCGGTCAGCAGATATCCCTCCAGCCAGCCCTGGCAGGTGTGCTCCGAGAGGATCTCCAGGACCCGGCCGTGGTGTTCGAGGTGCTCGTCGACCGGCAGGTGCAGGCCCTGCCACACCTTTCCGCTGACGTCGAAGACTGCCTGGAGCCGGTTGGAGGCGGTCTCGTCCGGGCCGACGAGGCGGAAGTCGCGGCGACCGCCGGTGTCCTTCATCACCCGGGCCAGCAGGTCACCGAGGACGCGGGTCGGCTCGTGCACGGTGGTGCCCGGCTTGTCGACGGGGACGGCGAACTCGTCGAGCGGTGCGATGGGCAGGTCGCGCACGAGCAGCCCGCCGTTGGCGTACGGGGAGGCACCGAGCCGCCCGGCGCCGTCGGGGACGCAGGCGAGGACGTCGGCGGCGGGGCGGCCGTCCGGGCCGAAGAGCTCCTGCGGCCTGTACGAGCGCAGCCAGGCCTCCAACTGCCGGAGGTGTTCGGGGTTTTCGCGAACTGCGGCGAGGGGGACCTGGTGGGCACGCCAGGTCCCCTCGACGGGTACGCCGTCGACCTCGGCGGGGCCCGTCCAGCCCTTCGGCGTACGCAGGACGATCACCGGCCAGTGCACGCGCTCGGTGACACCGTCCTCCCGGGCGGTCTGCTGCATCACGGCGATGCGGTCCAGCGCGTCGTCCATCGCCCGGGCCATGGCCCGGTGGACCTGCGCGGGGTCGTCGCCGGACACATGGATGGGTTCGTGGCCGTATCCCCTGAGCAGGTCGTCGAGTTCGGACTCGGGCAGTCGGGAGAGCACGGTCGGGTTGGCGATCTTGTAGCCGTTGAGGTGCAGGATCGGCAGCACCGCGCCGTCGTGCACGGGGTCGAGGAACTTGTTGGAGTGCCAGGAGGCGGCCAGCGGACCGGTCTCCGCCTCGCCGTCGCCGATGACGCAGGCCACCAGCAGGCCGGGGTTGTCGAAGGCGGCGCCGTAGGCGTGGGAGAGGGAGTAGCCGAGCTCACCGCCCTCGTGGATCGAGCCCGGCGTCTCGGGGGCGACATGGCTGGGCACCCCACCGGGGAAGGAGAACTGCCGGAACAGCCTGGCCATCCCCTCGCCGTCCCTCGGGACGTCCGGGTAGGTCTCGCTGTAACTGCCCTCCAGCCAGGAGTTCGCCAGGATCGACGGCCCTCCGTGCCCCGGCCCCCAGATGCACAGGGCGTCGAGTCCGCGCGCCTTGATCACCCGGTTGAGGTGGGTGTACACGAGGTTGAGGCCGGGCGAGGTGCCCCAGTGACCGAGCAGCCGCGGCTTGATGTGCTCCGGCTTCAGAGGCTCCGTCAGCAGCGGGTTGGACATCAGGTAGATCTGTCCGGCGGCCAGATAGTTGGCGGCCCGCCAGTGCGCGTCCAGGGTATGCAGCTCGTCGTCGGAAAGTACGGTGGCGTCCTGGTGGTCGACCTTGGGCATGAGGGACTCCGGAAGTGGTGTACGGGAAAGAACTCGTGTGTTTGCGGGCGGAGTTGGTGAAGCTTCAGCAGCCGGCCACTTCTCTCACCCCTGCTCGGGTACGACCGCGACGGCGCAGACGGAGTGGTGCAGCACCGCGTGGGCGACGCGCCCCAGGTGGAGTCCTAGGTGCCCCGGGTCGCGCCGGGCGCCGACCACCAGCAGGTCCGCCTCGTGGGAGGCCTCCAGGAGGACCCTGCGGGCGGGACCCTCGACCGTGCGTCGGCGCAGGTCCACGTCCGCCGGCGCGTCCTTCAGCGCCTCGTCGAGGATCTCGGTGGCATGCTGCTCGTGCAGACGGGCGGGTTCACCTGCGAGCAGGGGGTGGTCGGTGGTCTCGTGCGCGGGGCACCGCCAGGCCCGTACGGCGTCCAGCGTCGCACGGCGCAGTCTCGCCTCCTCGGCGGCGAAGCGCAGGGAGGCGGAGTGCGTGCCCTTCTCGCCGACACCCAGGACCACCCGGCCGTGCGCGCCTGCCCGGGCCTGGTGGGCGTTGCTGCCGCGCAGCACGATCACCGGGCAGACCGCGTGGGCGGCGACGGTCAGGCTGACCGACCCGAGGAGCATCTCGACGAAGCCGCTGCGCCCGCGGGTGCCGAGCACGAGCGCGGCGGCGCTGCGTCCCTCGTGGACGAGCGCGTACTCGGGCTCCTCCGGCAGCACGTCGGTGGAGACCGCGACACCGGGCCGGCGCAGGTGGGCCCGCTGTGCGGCGGTCCGCACGATGTCCTCGGCCGTGACCTGCTCCGACGTCCGGCCGAGATCGTCCGCGAGGGACTCGCCCTCGTACCGCTCCCAGAGGGAGGCGTACACCAGCCGCAGCGGCAGCCCGCGCAGGGCTGCCTCGTCGGCCGCCCAGTCGACGGCCCGCAGGCTCGGCTCGGAGCCGTCCACTCCGGCGACGATCGGGAGCACCACGGCGCTCACCGCCCCGCCTCCAGGTCGAAGACGATCCGGGCCTTGACCTCGCCGCGCAGCACCTCGTCGATGGAGTCGTTGACGGAGGCGAGGGGGCGGGCCTCGTAGACGACCTTGGTGCGGCCGGCCGCGTGCAGCTGGAAGACCTCGGCGAGGTCCTGCCGGGTGCCGACGATCGAGCCGATCACGGAGGTGCCGTTGAGGACCGTGTCGAAGATGGGGAGCCGGACCGTGCCGTGCGCGGGCAGGGCCACCATGACCAGCTTGCCGCCGCGCCGCAGTCCGGAGTCGACCGCTTCGAAGGCCGCGTCGTTCACCGCGAGCGCGATGGCCGCGTGGGCGCCGCCGTGCCGCTTGAGCACCTCGCCGACGTTCTCCTTGCGGGCGTCGACGACGATGTCCGCGCCGAGTTCGGCGGCGAGTGCGAGCTTCTCGTCGGTGACGTCGATCGCGGCGACCGTGGCGCCGGCGATCTTCGCGTACTGCACGGCGAGATGGCCGAGGCCGCCGACGCCGGAGATCGCGACGAGCTGGGCGGGCTTGACGTCGGCGACCTTCAGCGCCTTGTACGTCGTGACCCCGGCGCAGGTCAGCGGTGCGGCCTCCAGGGCGGTGATCCCGTCGGGCACCGGCTGGGCGAAGTCGGCCCAGGCGAGCATCTTCTCGGCGTAGCCGCCGTCGCAGCCGTAGCCGGTGTTGACCTGCTGCTCGCAGAGGGTCTCCCAGCCGGACAGGCAGTGCTCGCACCGTCCGCACGCCTTGCCGAGCCAGGGCACGGCCACCCGCTGCCCGACGGACAGATGGGTGACGCCCTCGCCGAGGGCCTCCACCAGGCCGACGCCCTCGTGGCCGGGGACGAACGGCGGGTTCGGCTTGACCGGCCAGTCACCGTGCGCCGCATGGATGTCGGTGTGACACAGCCCGGAGGCCTCCACCCGGACGCGGACCTGGCCGGGACCGGGCTCGGGGTCGGGGCGCTCCTCGATGACCAGGGGCTCGCCGAACGCTCGTACGACCGCTGCCTTCATGGCTCTCTTCTCCTCGCGAGTGATCAGGGGTGATGCGGGGCGGGTCAGCCGTGGGGGACGACGGCGACGGGGGCGGTGGAGTGGTGCAGGACGGCGTGCGTGACAGGGCCGATGTGCGCGCCGAACGGACTGCGGCGGACACGCCGGCCCACGACGACGAGCGAGGCCTCGCGCGCGGCGTCCACGACGTGCACGGCCGCACTGCCGTAACGGGACTCCTCGATGACCTCGACGTCCGGGTACCTCTTCCGCCAGGGCCTCAGCACCCCGGCCAGGGCCTCGGCGTCGGCGAGGGACAGCGCCTCGTGCAGTGCGGGGTTCGCGGGCATGCCGTAGGCGTAGTAAGGCGGCGGGTTCCAGCCGTGGACGACCCGCAGGGACGTCGCGCGGCAGCCGGCAGCGCCGAAGGCGAACTCGATCAACGTCTCGTCCGGGTGCTCGACGTCGAGTCCGAGGACCACGGGCAGGAAGGGCGTCGCCGCGGAGGGAAGGCCGGCCGGGTCCGGCTCGTGCTCGTCGGCGGCCACTTCCGGCGCGCGGACCAGCACCACGGGGCGAGCCGCGTGCGCTACGGCGGACAGGCCCACGGAGCCGACCATGAAACCACCGATGCCGCTGAGGCCACGCGAGCCCAGGACGAGCATCTCGGCGCTCTTCGCCGCCTCGCCGAGGACGTCACCGGGGTGTCCGGACAGCTGCTCCCTGATCACTTCGAGGCCCGGGTGGCGCAGGCCGATGCCCTCGGCGGCGCGCCGGGGAATGCGCTCGGTCCAGTGCTGCTGGGTCTCGGCTCCCAGGAGAGGCGTCTGAGCCATCGGCTCCGGCACCGGCTCCCAGACGTGGACGATCTTCAGCGGCAGCTCGCGCAGTTCGGCTTCGCGTGCCGCCCATTCGGCGGCGGCCCCGCTCTCACGCGAGCCGTCGAGACCTACGGTGATGGTGCGGAGCATGATCTCCACCTCCTGGGCAGGGAATCCGGTTCCAGCGCCGTCTTCGAGGGGTTCGCCGCAGCGGTGATCAGCGCAGCCAGCCGCGGTCGCGGACGAACGGGAGCCTGGCCCAGAGCCGGCCCGCGCCCAGGGTGTCGCCGGCGGCGGCAGCGGCCAGCACGACCAGGGCGACGGCGTAGATCAGGTGGTAGTCGACGAACGGGTTCGTCGACATGCTCGCCGAGCCGTCCGAGAGGTGCTTGGCGGGCGGCCACTCGGCGATCCACATCAGCGCCATCATCGCGGTGCCGGCGCATGCGGCGATCCGCAGCGCGACCCCGGCCACCAGGGCGAGGCCGATCCCGAGCAGGCCGAGCATGAACAGCCAGTCCGCCCACGGGCCGCCGGCCCAGGAGTGGAAGGTCGACTCCATCGGCCCGACGGCGACGGAGCCGAGAAAGCCCTTCGTCGGCGAGCCGCCGTCGATCCAGCCCTTGCCGGACGGGGTGGCGTAGCCGAGGCCGAAGGTCTTGTCGAGGAAGGCCCACAGGAACACGAACCCGGTGAGCAGACGCAGGGCCGCGAAGACGTAGGCCCGCGCGGAGTGCGTGCCGGTGTGCGCCGACGCGGACTCGGGCGCGGAGGTGGCCCGGTACCCGCGGAACGAGGGCAGGTGAAAGCCGGAGCTGTGGCGAGGGTGCTCGTGCACGGCCATGGTCGTGGTTCCCTTCGAGGGGGGTCGGGTCGTTCTCTGACGTCACTCACTCTGGCCCCGCACACCGGTCGGCGCCGGATGCCGAAGGTCCACGACCGCTGGGCCGAACGGCCCTGCCTCCAGGAGTCGTTGGACTCGGCGGACACCGCCGCGCGGAGAGCGAGGGCGTACGCGGACACCACGCGCCCGCTCCTCCGGCACCAGCGAACCGACCTTCGTCCAGACGGCCCGGGTACGGTCCGCGGGGCCGGTCAGGAACGACGCGTCGCCCTCGTAGGGCGTGCAGTCGGCCTGGACGAAGTCGCGGACGCCGATCCGCTCGCGGCCCCCTCGGTCAGCCGGCGGTGAGGTCCGGGCGGACCAGGGTGCCCGACCGGCCGTGCACGATCTCGTACGCCGCGTCCAGGGCCCCGATCGCGGCGAGCCCGCCGGTCCGCTCCACGAACCGGGCGGCCGCCTCGGCCTTCGGCCCCATCGAGCCGTCGGGGAAGCCCCTGCGGCGCAGCTCGGCGGGGGTGGCGTCGAGGACGGGGCGCTGGTCGGGTCTGCCGTAGTCCTCGTACACGCACGGGACGTCGGTGAGGATGAGCAGGAAGTCGGCCTTCAGGTCCTCGGCGAGCAGCGCGGCCGTCAGATCCTTGTCGACGACGGCCTCCACGCCGGTCAGCGCGCCGGTGTCGTCGTCGGCGGTGACGGGGACGCCTCCGCCGCCCGCGCAGATCACCAGGGTGCCGCTGTTGAGCAGCTCGTGGACGGTGTCGGTCTCCAGGATCCGTTCCGGAGCCGGGGAGGGGACGACGCGCCGCCAGCCGGTGGTGTCCTGTGCGATGGTCCAGCCGCGCTTGCGGGCAAGGGAGCGGGCCATGTCCCGGGAGTAGACCTGGCCGACGAACTTGGTGGGCCGTGCGAAAGCCGGGTCGTCGGTCCGTACGAGGGTGTGGGTGACCAGGGTGACGATGCGTCGGCCCGGCAGGGCGTCGTGCAGCGTGCAGGCGAGCAGGGAGCCGATCATGCCCTGGGTCTGGGCCCCGAGCAGATGCAGGGGGTAGGGGGCGCTGAGCGCGGGGTCGGCGGCGCTCTCCATGGCGAGCAGCCCGATCTGGGGGCCGTTGCCGTGGGTGAGGACGAGCTCGTGCTCATGGGCGAGGGCGGCGAGGGCGGTGGTGACCCGGTCGATGTTGGCCTGCTGGACGGCGGCGTCGGGGCGTTCGCCTCTGTGCAGCAGGGCGTTGCCGCCGAGGGCGACGACGATACGCATGGTTTCAGTCCTCCAGGGTGGCGACGAGCACGGCCTTGATGGTGTGCAGCCGGTTCTCCGCCTGGTCGAAGACGATCGACGCCGACGAGGAGAAGACGTCGTCGGTGACTTCCAGCCCGTCCAGGCCGTAGGTGGCGAAGAGGTCGTTGCCGAGGCGGGTACGGCGGTCGTGCAGGGCCGGCAGGCAGTGCATGAACCGCACGTCCGGGTTGCCGGTGGCGGCCAGCGTCTTGTCGTTGACCTGGTACGGCAGCAGCAGTTCGATCCGCTCCCGCCAGGTGCCGGCGGGCTCGCCCATGGACACCCAGACGTCGGTGTGCAGGAAGTCGGCTCCGCGGACGGCGGTCTCCACGTCCTCCGTGAGGGTGATCCGGGCGCCGCTGCGCTCGGCCAGTTCCCTGCACGTGGTGACCAGCGCGGGATCCGGCCACAGAACGGCGGGAGCGGCGATCCGCACGTCCATGCCGAGCAGGGCGCCCATGGACAGCAGCGAGTTGCCCATGTTGTTGCGCGCGTCGCCGAGATAGCAGTAGGCGATGTCGGGCAGCGGCTTGGGGCTGTGCTCGTGCATGGTCAGGACGTCGCACAGGCTCTGGGTGGGGTGCGCGGTGTCGGTGAGCCCGTTGCAGACGGGAACACCCGAGTGGGCGGCGAGTTCGGTGACCAGCGACTGGTCCGAGCCGCGGTACTCGATGGCGTCGAACATGCGGCCCAGGACGCGGGCGGTGTCGGCGATGGACTCCTTCGTGCCGATGTGGGTGTCGCCCGGGCCCAGGTAGGTGGTGGCGGCGCCCTGGTCGGCGGCGGCGACCTCGAAGGCGCAGCGGGTGCGGGTGGAGGTCTTCTCGAAGATCAGGGCGAGGTTCCGGCCGGTCAGCCGGGGCTGTTCGGTGCCGGCCCGCTTGGCCGCCTTGAGGGTGGCGGCCAGGTCGAGGAGGTGGTGGATCTCCGCGGCGGTGAAGTCGAGTTCGCTCAGGTAGGAGCGGCCCCGCAGGTCGATGGTCATGGTGGTTCCCCCTGGGGTTCAGGCGGCCGGGGCGCGTTCGATCGGGCAGCTCATACAGCGAGGGCCGCCGCGGCCTCGGCCGAGTTCGGCGCCGGCGACGGTGACGATCTCGATGCCCTGCTTGCGCAGATAGGTGTTGGTGGTGACGTTGCGCTCGTAGCCGACGACGACTCCGGGGGCGAGGGCGAGGAAGTTGCTGCCGTCGTCCCACTGTTCGCGTTCGGCGTTGCGGATGTCCTGCGGGGCGGAGAGCATCCGGACCTTGTCGAGGTCGAGGGCCTCGGCGAGGGCGGTGGCCAGATCGGAGTTCGGGGCGACGTCGAAGCCGCACTCGCGGGTGCCGCTGGGCGTGAGCGTCCAGGAACGCAGGGAGTCGGCGAGGCCCGGGTAGATGACGAAGGTGTCGCGGTCGAGCATCGTCAGCACGGTGTCGAGGTGCATGTAGGCGCGGGCGGCGGGGAGTTGGACGGCGATCAGCTGCCGCGCCGTGCCGCCGGCGAAGAGCCGGGTGGCCAGGTTCTCGACCGCCTGCGCGGTGGTCCGCTCCCCCATGCCGACCATGACGGCGCCGTTGCCGAGGACATGGACGTCACCGCCTTCGAGCGTGCCCACCGAGCCGTCGAGGATCGGCGCCGGTGCGACGCCGGCGAACATCGGGTGGAAGCGGTAGATCGCCTCGGCATGCAGGCTCTCCCGCCGCCGGGCCGTCTTGGCCATCGGGTTGACCGACAGCCGGTCGTACACCCAGCAGGAGTTGTCGCGCGGGAAGAGGTGGTTGGGCAGCGGCGCGAGCGCGAAGTCGTCGGCGTCCAGCGCGTTCCAGACCAGACTGTGCGGGGTGGCGAGCGGCAGGTCGCTCTTGAGGAGTCCGCCGATGAGATGCCCGGCAAGGGTCTCGCCGTCGAGCTCGGCGCACAGGTCACGGACCGGGTCGATCAGCGCCGGTCCGACCGTGGCCGGGGTGACCACCCGGTCGAGCAGCCAGTCGCGGGCCTCGTCGCCGTCGAGGGTCCGGGCGAGCAGGTCGGCGAAGTAGTGCACGCGGGTGCCGTGGTCGCGCAGCACCTGGGCGAAGGCGTCGTGCTCCTCTCGGGCGCGCTTGGCCCACAGGACGTCGTCGAAGAGAAGCGCGTCGACATTGCGCGGGGTGAGGCGGGAGAGTTCGATGCCGGGGCGGTGCAGGATCACCTGGCGCAGACGGCCGGCCTCGGAGTCGACATGGAACGTGGTCATGGCGTGGTTTCCCCTGTCGTGAGGTGGACGGTGGTCAGTCCTGGTGGCGGTGGGCGTTGCGCTTGCGCGGGCCGCCGACGCGGTTGGTGCCCAGTCCTCGGGAGAGCCGCTTGGGCGGGGCCGGCGTCTCGGGGGCGCGCTCCTCGCGCGGGGCACGGGCGGCGGGGATCACCGCGGCCTCGTCGCCGTACCGGCCCTGGCCGCGCTTCAGCCAGACGTAGACCGGCACGCCGAGCAGCAGCACGAACAGCCCGTAGTAGACGGTCTGGTAGCCGCTGCCCTGGATCGACCAGTAGGAGAAGGCCAGCGCCAGCGCGGCGACGGTGACATCGCGGGCGAGGCGCCGCGGGCTCAGGGTCTCCCGGCCGCGCACCAGCAGCCAGTACATCTGGGCGGCGGCGGAGAACAGATACGGGATCACCGCGGTGAGGACACTCAGCAGCACGATCTTCGTGAAGACATCCTCGAAGCGGGTGTAACTGAACACGGTGATCAGCGACGCCAGCACGGTGGAGGCGATGACCCCGAAGGCCGGGACGCCGCTCTCGCCGCGCAGCTTCGCGAAGGCGTCGGGGAAGAGCCCGTCGCGGGCCGCGGCGTACGGCATCTCGGCGCACAGCATGGTCCAGCCGTTGAGGGCGCCGATGCCCGAGACGATCGCGGCGACGGCCACCACGTCTCCCGCCCAGGTGCCGCCGAACATGTTGTTCGCGGCGTCGGTGAACGGCGCGGTCGTGTCGCCGAGCGCTCCGTGCGAGACGGTTCCGAAGACGGCGAGGGTGCCGAGGATGTAGATGACGGCGCACAGCAGCGTCCCGTACACGGTGGCGCGCGGCACGTTGCGCTCCGGGTCCCGGACCCGGCCGGCGACGACCGACGCGGCCTCCAGGCCGAGGTAGCTGAACAGGGCGATGGCCGCCGCCGCGGAGATCGCGCCGACCGCCGGCTGACCGCTGGAGTTGAAGGCACCGAAGTTGTCGGGGTCGATGAAGAACAGACCGACGGTCGCCATGAAGACGAGCGGCACGAACTTCAGCACGGTGGTGACCACCTGGAACGCGCCCATGGTGCGGACGCCGCTGAGGTTGGTCGCGGCCGCGACCCAGAGCCCGCCCAGAGCGAGACTCATCGAGATCCAGGTCGTGTGCCCCGTGTTGACGAACACCTCGACGTAGCCGACCCAGGCCACGGCGATCGCCGCGTTCCCGGCCCAAGCCGTGATCCAGTACGACCAGGCGTTGAGGAATCCGGCGAACTCCCCGAACGCCTCCCGGGCGTAGACGTACGGCCCACCGCTCGCCGGCACGCGCTTCGACAGCGCCCCGAAGGTCAGCGCGAGCGCCACCGCGCCCAGGGTCACGACGACGAAGGCGACCAGGGAGACCGGCCCGTACGGGGCGAGGGCGGAGGGGAGGGCGAAGATTCCGGTGCCGATGATCGTGCCGATCACGAGCGCGGACGCGGCCGGGAGACCGAGCGCCGCCCGGGGGGCGGGCGCCGCTCGTTCACCACTCGCTGAGGTCCTGGGCATTGCTGTGCTCCTTGTGCCGGTCGCTGCGGATGAGTCGGTCGGGACCGATGCTTCTGCGCCGTGCCGGACCGGGGGAGCGGCCGTACGGGGCTCGCGGAGGTGCCGAAGGTCCCGGTCGGACAGGTCCGTACAGCCCCAACGCCTGCTGCGTGCAGCGCGATTGGTGTCTCCCGGCGGTTCCGTCAGTGCCGGCTCCCGACGGGCGGGGGTGCGGTGGCCGGACGCCGGTCAGCGCATCGACGCCGTAGTCGGTCGCGAGACCGGCCAGACCGGAGGCGTAGCCCTGTCCCACTGCGCGGATCTTCCATCCGCCATCTCGTCGGTAGAGCTCCGCCAGCACCGCGACCGACTCCCCGGACGTGAAGTCCGGCGCTGTGAACGACCTGGTCGGCGAGCCTGTCTGGGAGATGGAAAGGGCGTCGCCGACCTCGGCCAGGATGCGGGCACCGGTCCTGACCGCGCCCCCGGGCATGGAGGTCAGGACCTTCGCGAGAGGGTGGGCCTCCAGCAGGGCCGTCATGCGGGTCTCCAGGACCTGGCGGCGCTTGAGAAGAACGGCGAGAGACTCGGCCAGCCCGGAGATAGTCTCGCCGCCCGAGGCCGTGCCGGGGACCTGAACGGTCTGCTCGGCCAGGGCGGCATGGATCTGTCCGGCCAGCTCCCGTGGGGTCCGTATGCGTGGGGCTGCGTCGGTCCTGGCCTCGATGAGCTCCTCGGCGGGGGCCTGGGCCAATGCGGCCGGGAAACCGAACCTCTGCAGCAGGGCCAGGGCCCCCGGGTGGCGCAGTCGCGGTCCCAGGACGCGTTCCAGGGCCGGGGGACGGAGGTGAGCAGTCCGCGCAGCCGGTTGGAGGCGTGGGTGGTGTCTTGGGCGAAGTCGTCGTCGCAGCCCAGGACCATGGTCAGCTCGGCCTGCACGCTCTCGGCGGGGTCGATGCTGTCCAGCAGGTGGGGCATGGTGCGGGCGGTATCGGCGATGACCTGGGCGTCGCGAGCGCCGGTCTTGCCCGTGCCGGGGTGGCAATCGGAGAGTCGGCGCATCGACAGGCCCGGCAGATGAGTAAGTCGAAGGTGATGCGGCCATCACGCAGCAGGGCCGTGCCGTGGTGAGTGGACTTGCCCACGTCCAGGGTGCAGAACACATCGATCGATGTGAAGTCACAGGGGCAAAGAGTCATACCGGCCCCGAAGGCCACGAGTCCCAACCGGGCTCTACAAGAAAGGTGATGGGCATCGGAAGCCGCTTGTGGCGGGTCCGAGAGGCACCGCCACAAGCTTTGTCCGGTATGACGAACGACGATCGAAGGAGCTGAGTGCAAATGAGGGAGAACGACCAAGCCCGCCTTCCGCGACGGACGCTAGTTCAGCACGATGCGCCACCGGTTGTCGGCGGTGCCGTCGTCCGCGTCCTGGACCGCGAACGCGCCGACCGCGGTGGAGTTGTTCGCGATGGCGAGCAGCTTGCCACTGTTCACGTTGCGGATCTTGTAGGTCCCGTCGCCCTGGTCGAGCAGGGTCCACTTGTGGTCGGCGGTGCCGTTGTCCGACCATTGGAGGACGGTCGCGCCGTCTGCCGTGTCCATGTTCAGGACGCCGAGCACCTTGCCGCTGTTGGCATTGCGGAAGCGGACCGCGCCTCCGTCGGTGATCATTTCCCAGTTGTGGTCGGCGGTGCCGTTGTCCGTCCATTGCAGAGCGCGGCCGCCGTTGGACGTGGACATGTCCTGGATGCCCAGCAGGAGACCGCTGCTCGCGTTGACGAGACGGACGGTGTTGCCGGTGGTGTTCCAGTAGACGGTGTAGTTGAAGCCGTGCGCATCGTGGAACGGGCCGAGGTTGACGGTGGAGCCGTTGGCGGTGGCGGTGAAGGCGAGTGAACTGCTGCTGGTCCGTCTGATCGAGGACGTGGTCAGCGCAGGGAGGGCACTGAGCGTGGAGTCACCGTAGTTGCCGGCCAGGACCACCGGGCCGTAGGTGATCGCGGCGACGTTCGCGCTGTCGTTGGCCGGTCGGATGCCGAGCCGCATGGGCAGGCGGACGGTGACCGTGTCGCCGGAGGTCCACGAGCGGTTCAGGGTGGCGTAGCTGCCGGGCGTGGTGGTGATGTTCTGCGCGACGCCGTTGACGCTGATGGTGGCCCCGGTGGTCCAGCTCGGGATGCGGATGCGCATCGCCCACGTTCCGCTGACGCTGCCGGTGACCTGAAGGGTCGTCGTGTCGCTGACAGGGTAGGTCGTCGTCTGGGTGACGGTGATACCGCGCTCGGTCCAGGTGAGCACCGAGGGCACGAACATGTTCACGGTCAGCGTGGTGTCGTTGTGGAAGTAGATGGAGTCCATCAGCCTGGTGTGCATCTCCAGGCCCGTGCCCTGGCAGCACCAGAAGGTGCCGTAGTCGGTGCTCCAGGTGCCGCCGCCCAACGCCGGGCCGACACCGCGTCGGCCTCCCGGCTTGAGGGGGGTGAAGTAGGTGACGTGGCCGTGGTCGTCGGCCGGGTTCTGCTGGCCGATGATCTGGTTCAGCCATGCCCGCTCGTAGTAGTCGAACAGTGCGACGCGGTTCGGGTCGAGCGTGAACAGCTCCCGGGTGAGGGTGAGCATGTTGATGGTGTTGCAGCTCTCGCACGTGTCGTTGGTCAGGTAGCCGGCGATGGCGTTCGGGGCGCGGAAGTGCTCCGCCTGGCTGTTGCCGCCGATGGCGTAGGTGTGTGCGTTGACGGTGATGTTCCAGGCGTTGGTGGCGATGTCCCGGTAGCGGGTGGTGCCGGTGGCCTTGTACTCCCGGGCGGCACCGATCCACTTGGGGACCTGTGTGTTGGCGTGAATTCCGTTGAGCTGGTCCTGGTTGGCCGCCAGCGGGTCGAACACCGCGGCGTGGTCGAACCGCTGGGCCACGGTGAGCCACCGTGCGTCGCCTGTCTGCTGGTAGAGATCGGTCAGCACGGCGTTCATGCCACCGAACTCGACGCGCAGCATGGTCTGCATCTGCTGGGTGGTCAGCCGGCCGGTGCGCCAGTCGACCCATCCGGCCAGGGCGAGGAGCACGTCCCGGGCTTGTGTGCTGCCGATGTGGCGCCATACGTCCAGCAGGCCGGTGAGGGTCTTGTGGATCGTGTAGTACAGCACCTCGCCACTGGTTCCCTGCTCGAGAGCAGTGAAGTTGGACTCGGGGTAGCCGGAAAGGTACCCGGGGCTGAGACCGGCGGCGCTGTTGTTGGCCTGGCACTTGGCCAGCTCCGCGACCATGTAAGTGGCCTTGTCCCGGCAGGTGGTGTCCCCGGTCACGGCGTACGACTGTGCCCATGCCGTGAGGAAGTGCCCCTGGATGTGGGTGCGGAAGCCGAAGTTCGGCGCGTCCCAGCCGCCGTTGGCGGTCGCACCGTTGGTGGACAGCTTGTGGGTGGCGCGGAAGTTGTACAGCAGCCGGTCGACATCGATGAACCGCAGGTAGTTCTGGGTGCGGTTCTGGTTGTCCAGCCAGCGGCTCGCGGTGAGCCGGACCTGGCCGAGCTCGAAGGGGTACGCCAAGACCCCGATGTCGGCCCTTGCGGGAGGGACGGCCGCTTGGGCGGAAGACGCGCCGAGGAAGGATCCGGTGGCAGAGGCGGCCACGGTGGCCCCGGTCAGTTGCAGGAGACGACGCCGGCTGACGGAGGAAGACATCTTGAGCCTTTCAGTACGGCAGAGCGACTGCTTGGACGTTTGATGCGCCGGCTCACACGTCGACGGTCGGGCGTGGCGCGTCACGGGCTTGTGTGCTGCCGACGCGGCGCCCTACGGCCGACAGGCCGACGACATCCCCCTCACGCGGTTCGGCTTTTCGAACGTCGTCCGAAATGCAGAACGCACATCTTCGCTGACACATTGGATGGATTAACGGACACGGACGTTGCCTGTGTCTAGCCCTTGTGAACGCAAAATCCTTACCGACTGTCGGGCCATCCCGTAGTTCTGCGGCCACGTGCTGCGGGGGCGCAGTTCCACGCCCCGGTACACGATGGCCTGCGGACGGGCCGTGCAGCCGCTCCGCGAATGCGGGTTGGCGGTCAGCTTCGCGTACCCGGCGGCGCGGGGCGCGGCGCTTGTTCGCGCCGCCGGCCATGGTCGATCAGCGGAACTGGACCCCGTCGTCCCGTCGGAAGCGGACGTGGCACATCTCGTATGAGCCGGGCCAGGGGGTCGGGTGAGTGCCGGATCGGTCATTTGTACGTCAGTGGATCGGATGCGTTGGATGTCTTGACGCGCCCTCCTGTCCGGATTTAACCTCTGCCCGATTTCACGAACAGTGTTCGACATATCGTTCAACATGCCTCAGTGGACAGTGAGTTGGCTATGAAGGCTTCCGGCCGAAGCGCCGCGCACCTGAAACACCTTCACGGGCCCTGAGAAGCACAGACACCCGGCCCGTGTCGCAACACCTCCCCACCTGGGTGGATGCGCGTGCTCGCGCGCCCTGACCATCCGTCACCATGGCGCCATGGGCGCAGCGGTGAAACACCGTTGTCCGGATCCGCCCTTCCGGCTCGCGCGGTGTTCGGGTCCTGTCCCGCCCGATTCCGCGACCAAGTTCCCCCCCGCCGCCGCGCTTCCCCCAGCCGGGGGTGGCACCCGCACGCGACAGGAGATCCCATGTCTGCGCTCCGCGCCCGGCTGTCGGTGATGTTGCTCGCCGTATGCCTCCTCTTCACAGGCCAAGCCCTGACCACACCCGTGCGGGCGGCCGCCGCCGACCCCGGCTACCTGATGGTGCATTTCACCGGCGATTCCGCGACCGGTCAGATGTTGTACCTCGCGCACAGCACGGACAGCCTGCACTGGAACGACCTCAACGGCGGAGCGCCGGTCCTGAACTCCCTGATCGGCACGAAGGGGGTGCGCGACCCCGCACTGGTGCGCTCTCCCGACGGGAGCAAGTACTGGATCATCGCGACCGACCTGTGCATCCGCTGCGGCTCTACGTACACCAACGGCAGCCCCAACTTCGTGGTGTGGGAGTCGACCGACCTGGTGACCTGGTCGAAGCCGTGGGTGCTCGGCGCCGCCGGACTGATCCCCGGCGGAAAGAACGCGTGGGCGCCGGAGGCGATCTTCAACCCCGAGACCAACGACTACGTCCTGTACTGGGCGACCAACGCCACGGTGAACGGCATCTTCAAGTACCGCATCTACTCCGCCCGCACCAAGGACTTCCGCACCATCACCACCCCGCAGATCTGGATCGACCCGCCCGGCAGCACTCCGGTCGTCGACACCCAGATGACGGAAATGCCCGCCGGCACCGGCCCCTACCGCTACATCCGGGTCTCCGGCGACGGCCAGAACAACGTCGAGGGCAGCAACTCGATCCTGGGGACGTGGACCAACCTCGGCAACCTCTCCAGCATCGGCCTCACCGGCAATGTGGTCGAAGGCCCGGTCTGGATGAAGTTCAGGGACCGCAGCGAGTGGGCCCTCTACATCGACTACAACAACCCGCAAGGCGTACGCGAGTACAGGCCGATCCTGACGACCAACCCGTTCGACGTCAGCACCTACCGGCTTCAGGACGCGACCGGCTACGACATGGGCGGCACCCCGAAGCGCCACGGCGCGATCACGACCCTCACCGCCGCCGAGGAGAGCCGCGTGCTTGCCCGCTGGCCCAACACCCCGGCCCAGCGGCTCCAGTCGTACAACTTCCAGGACCGATACGTCCGCCAGATCAACTTCGACGTGCGCATCGACCCCGACGTCACCCCCGTCGAGGACTCCCGGTTCCGGCTCAGGCCCGGCCTGACGAGCGACGGCACCGTCTCCTTCGAGTCGGTGAACTACCCCGGGTACTTCCTGCGGCACGCCAACTACGACTTCCAGTTGGCCTACAACGACGGCAGCGCCCAGTTCGCCGCCGACGCCACCTTCCGCAAGGTCGCCGGGCTCGCCGACTCGACCTGGTCGTCGTTCCAGTCGTACAACCACCCCGACCGGTACATCCGCCACTACGCCTACTACCTGAAGCTCGACCCGGTCACCACCGCGACGGGGCGCAGCGACGCCACCTTCCGTGTGACGAGCTGACCCGCATCGCCAGGGGTGCCGGCCTCCAGGGCTGACGCCTGCACCTCCTGGCGTCCGTCACCGAACGCCCCGGCGGCCGCGGCGTGGTGGCTGACGAGCAGCCCGCCCCGATTCCGGTGCCGAAGACGGCCGAAGCTGCCCCAGGCACGGAGGCGTCCACACAACCCCCCGTCGTCCGCACCGCCGGACATCAGGGGTTGGTCGGCGCTCACCCTCACATCCCCACTGATGAAGGAGTCCCTTCATGATCAAGCCACCGTGGATACGCGGCGTCAGACGCGCGCTCCTCGCGGCCGGTGCCACCGCCGCGCTCGCCGCCGGCCTGCTCACCGCCACGGCCGCCCCCTCGCAGGCCGCCGCCCAGGGGCCGTGCGACATCTACGCCGCGGGCGGCACCCCCTGCGTCGCCGCACACAGCACCACCCGCGCCCTGTACGGGACGTACAACGGCCCGCTGTACCAGGTCAAGCGCGCCTCCGACAACACGACCAAGGACATCGGCCTGCTGACCGCCGGAGGTGTCGCCGACGCCGCGCAGCAGGACGCCTTCTGCGCGAACACCAGCTGCGTCATCACCGTCATCTACGACCAGTCCGGCAAGGGCAACAAGCTCACCCAGGCGCTCAAGGGCTACTGGCCCGGTCCGGCCGAGGGCGGGAACGACAACCTGGCCAACGCCTTCGAGGCGCCGATCACGGTCGGCGGCCACAAGGCGTACGGCGTCTACGTCGCCCCCGGCACCGGCTACCGCAACAACAACACCAACGGCATCGCCACCGGCGACCAGCCCGAGGGTATGTACGCCATCTTCGACGGCACGCACTACAACGGCGGCTGCTGCTTCGACTACGGCAACGCCGAGACGAGCGGCAACGACGACGGCAACGGCACCATGGAGGCCGTCTACTTCGGCAACAGCACAGGCTGGGGCTCCGGCAGCGGCAGCGGCCCCTGGATCATGGCCGACCTGGAGAACGGCCTGTTCTCCGGGGTCAACCGCGGCTTCAACGCGGGCGACCCGACCATCAGCCACCGGTTTGTGACCGCCATCGTCAAGGGCGGCCCGAACCAGTGGGCCATCCGCGGCGGCAACGCCCAGTCGGGCGGCCTGTCCACCTTCTACGACGGCGTGCGCCCCAACGCCACCGGCTACAACCCGATGAAGAAGCAGGGCGCGATCATCCTCGGGATCGGCGGTGACAACAGCAACACCGGCCAAGGCACCTTCTACGAAGGCGTCATGACCTCGGGTTACCCCTCTGCCGCCACCGAGGACGCCGTCCAGGCCAACATCACCGCCGCCGGCTACAACAGCGGCTCGACCGGCACCGGCTCACTGACCCCCGGCTCCCGGATCTCCCTGCAGGCGACCACCGCCCCCTGCTGCACCTCGCACTACCTCCGCCACAACGACGCCGACACCAAGGTCGTCATCTCCAGCATCAACTCCTCCAGCTCGGCCACCGACAAGGCCGACGCCACCTGGATCGTCCGCGCCGGCCTGGCCAACTCCTCCTGCCTGACCTTCGAGTCCGCCAACAACCCCGGCCAGTTCCTGCGCCACTCCAACTACCAGCTGTATCTGAATACCGACAACGGCGGCAGCTCGTTCGCGAAGGACGCCACCTTCTGCCCCACCGCGGGCAACAGCGGGGTCGGCACCTCCTTCCAGTCCGTCAACTTCCCGACGAAGTACCTCCGCCACTACAACTACACGGCCTACATCGCCAGTAACGGCGGCACCAACGCCTGGGACAGCACGAAGTCGTGGGCCCAGGACACCACCTGGCTCACCGCATCTCCCTGGAACTGACGAGGGACCGAACCTGTGGGCGGCTCCGGGCCGGGGGCCGCCCACAGGTTCTGGGTCCGCCCGCACCTGCCTCCGCCCCGGAGGCACCCCTTCGGACCGGGGCAAGAAGGGCTCAAAAGATCACCTTGCTCCGGCGCTAACCTTCACGACCGCCAGGCACTCGAGCCGCTCGTGCGCGGCATCCCGCCGATCCGCTCCCGCCGCAGCCCGCGCAGACGACGGCCCGCCAAGCTGCACGCGGACAAGGGCTACGACTACGACCACCTGCGCCGATGGCTGCGCAAGCGAGGCATCCGGCACCGTATCGCCCGCAAGGGCGTCGAGTCCTCCACCCGGCTGGGCCGGCGTCGCTGGACGATCGAGCGCCCGATGTCCTGGTTGGGCGGCTGCCGCCGTCTGCACCGTCGCTACGAACGCAAGGCCGGGCACTTCCTGGCTTTCACTGCCATCGCCCGCAGCCTCATCTGCTACCGCAGACCAGCCGAATGAGACGACGTCTGAAAATCCTCGTCGCACGCGCCTACCGCCGCACCCTCGGCATCCCCAGGCCGATCCAGGAGATGATCTCCCGCTGGATCTCGTTGTTGCCGCCGCCGAAGGTGAAGATCACGGCGGAGCGGTAGCCGCGTTCCAGCTCGCCGTGGAGCACGGCCCCCGCCGAGCCCTCCTGGAGTGCTCCGGGGGCCGCCACGATCTCCAGGAGCCAGGCGTACGCGTCCCGGCGGGCCTCGGAGCCGTAGACCTTGACGGCGGAGGCGTCCTGCGGGGTGAGCGTGCCGTTCTGCAGGGCGCCCACCATCTGCCAGTTGAGGAGTTTGAGGGCGTCCAGCCTGACGTGCGTCCGGGCCAGGCGGCTGCGGACCCAGGGCAGGTCGACGACGCGGCGGCCGTCGGCGAGCTTGGTCTCGGTGGCCCAGCGCTGGACGTCGTGCAGGGCGCGGATCGCCATGGTGCCGTGCGCGGCCAGCGTCACCCGCTCGTGGTTGAGCTGGTTGGTGATGAGCCGCCAGCCCTGGTTCTCGGCGCCGACCCGGTGGGTGACGGGGACGCGGACGTTCTCGTAGTAGCTGGCGGTCGTGTCGTGGGAGGCCAGGGTGCGGATGACCGTGCAGGAGTAGCCGGGGTCGGTGGTCGGCACCAGGAGCATGGTGATGCCCTTGTGCGGCGGGGCCGCGGGGTCGGTGCGGGTCGCCAGCCACACCCAGTCGGCGGTGTCCCCGTTGGTCGTCCAGATCTTCTGGCCGTTGACGACGTACTCCTCCCCCTCCCGGACGGCGCGCGTCTTCAGGGAGGCGAGGTCGGTGCCGGCGTCGGGCTCGCTGTAGCCGATGGCGAAGTCGATCTCGCCGGAGAGGATCTTCGGCAGGAAGTACGCCTTCTGCTCCTCGGTGCCGTACTGCATGATCGTCGGACCGACGGTGTTCAGGGCCATCAGCGGCAGCGGTACGCCGGCCTGTGCGGCCTCGTCGAAGAACACGAACTGCTCGATCGGGGTCAGGCCGCGGCCGCCGTACTCCTCGGGCCAGCCGACGCCGAGCCAGCCGTCCGCGCCCAGGCGGCGGATGGTCTTGCGGTAGAAGCGTTTCGCACCGACCGGGTCGGAGTGCCGCGCATAGGCATGGTCCGGCACCAACTCGGCGAAGTAGGCGCGCAGTTCGGCGCGCAGTCGCTGCTGCTCGGGTGTGTGGTCGAGGTGCACGGCGCCTCCAGGCTTCCCCAGGCCGGTGTCCTGACGGCGCACACGGTAGAACGTGTTCCATTAATTGGGAATGGCAGGGCGGGAAGAGGGAGGGTGCGGAGAGGATGTCGTCCCATGACGGTTGACGGAACGCATACGCGGCTGGAGCGGGCGGGGCTCGAGATCGCGGACCCCTGGTACTCCGAAGGGCCACTGCCACCCCGGGAGGCGTGGCGCCGGGTCACCTCCGGGGAGACCGCGCCGCTGGTCACCCTGCCGGCAGACCGGCCCGCGGAGATCGACGCGCGGTGGCACCGCCTCGCGCGGGAGAACGGCTTCTTCGACGGCGACGGCCTGTTCCTCGTCGAGATCGACGGCCCGAGCCCCGGCCGCGGCCCCCGGCACTGGGCGCGGGTACGGCTGACGCCCGGATGGAGTCTCGCGCGGGGACTCCGCCCGGCGCCGGACGGGCCGGCGGAGTTCGTCGCCATGGCGGTCGGCGGGGACACACTGCTCGGGGTGACCGCCGACGCCGACCGCATCCGGATCACGGTGGTGGACCGGATCGCGGAGCGTGTCGAGGAGGAGGCGTGCCGGGCCGCCGAGGAGACCCCGCGGCAGCGGGAGGAGTCCTGGGAGTCGCTGCTGTCGGGGGTGCCGAGGAAGTTCTGGCTGCTGTGGGCGGAGAGCCTGGGCGGCAATCCCGGCGTCCCCGACGACCTGCGGATCGAGCTGCTGGACCTGTCGGGCTTCCTGCCGTACCACTCCCAGTCGGCCGCGGTGATCGAGGCGGCGATGACCCACGAGGACTGGGACGTCCGCGCGGGGTTCGCCGAGCACGGGGCGAACCTGACGCCGGAGCAGCTCGGCCGCCTGGTCCTCGCCGAGCAGGAACCCCGGCGCCGGGCGGCCCTGCTGTGGAAGGCGCGGCTCACAGGACTTCCGCCCGCCCTCTGCGAGCGGCTGGCCGCCGACCCCTCCGCCTCCGTGCGAGAGGAGCTGGCGTACGCGCGGGGGCTGCCCGTGCCCGTCCTGAGGGCCCTCGCGGCGGACTCCCACGCCGGCGTGCGGGCCGCGGTCTGCGGACCCGCCTGGCCGCATCTGGACGAGGCGGCGCGCGCAGGCCTCCTGGCCGATGCCGACACAGGCGTCCGCACCGCCGCGCTGCTCCGCCACCATGAGGACCGGCCGATGCCGCGGGCCGTCTTCGAGGCGTTCGAGGGGCTCCGGGACCGGGCGGCGGAGAGCTGTCGGCTGGAGCGCCCGCTGGCCGAGGAGCTGGTCCGGGACACCGACCCGGTCCGGCGCCGGCGCCTCGCCCGGAATCCGCGTCTCGACCCCGACCTGGTCCTCCTGCTCGGCAGGGACGAGGACGGCGACGTCCGGTTCGCGGCGTCGGTGCACCCCGGCATCGGCGAGGACGACCGCGGCCGTATCGACTTCCCGTTCGATCCGGAGACCCTGTGCCGCACCCTCGGCTGGGTCGGGGAACTGCACGGCGACCCCGACGCCATGCGCCGGCTGGCCGCCTCCGCCCATCCCCTGCTGCGGCGGAGCGTCGCCCGGGCCCGGCACCTTCCGGCGGACGTCGTCGAGCGGCTGGCCCGGGACGAGGACCGGATCGTCCACCTCTTCCTCGCCGAGTCCTGCGAGGACGCGCCCGCCGAGCTGCTGCTGTCGGTGTGGCGGTGGTGGACCGGCAGCTTCAGTCACCCGGACCGGCCGCACAGCCATCCGAACTTCCCCCGCCGCGATCTGCTCCGGTACGCCGACGACCCCAGCCCCCGGATGCGGCGGCTGGCGCTGGACGACCCGGACTCGACGCCCGAGCTGGTCGAGCGGTTCGGCCGGGACGCGAGCGAGGAGGTGCGGGCCCGGGCGGCGGCCGATCCCCGTCTGTCGGCCGCTTCGGCGGTACGGCTGCTCAGCGACCCTTACGAGACCGTCCGCGCGACGGCGGCCCGGCACCCGGGGCTGCCCGCGCGCACCCTGGTGGGGCTGTTGCGTGACCTGTCCACCGCACAGACGGCGGCCCGGCATCCGGGGCTGCCGGTGGCGGTGATGCGGCGGATCGTCGACGAGGCGCGGGCGGCGCTCGTGCAGGGCTGCTCGGTGACGCTCGTGTAAGGGGTGCTCAGCGCAGTGTGGCCATGAAGTCCGTGCAGGCCCGGGCGCAGGCGCGGCAGGCCTCGGCGGTCTCCCCGGCCTGCGGCGGCAACGGCCGGTTCCGCTGGTCGCCGAAGGCGTGCGCGGTCTCCAGGCAGACGGTCCTGCACCACTCCAGCTGGACGCGCAGGCCCGCCTCGTCCACCCGGGTGTCCTCGGCCAGCACCCGGCAGGTGGCGTCGCACACCTCCGCGCACAGGATGGCCTTGCGGCGCAGGAGCCGCAGCCGTTCGGTGCCCTCCGGATCCAGTGCGCTCGCCCGCAGCACGCACGCCCGCGCGCAGTCGGCGGACGCCTCGGCACAGGCGAAGCGGTCCTCCAGGAAGCGCACGAGTTCCTGCGAGGGCGGGGAGGACGCCGGGGTCGTGGCCGTTGCCCCCGCCGTTGTCGCAGTCGCGGTCGCGGTCTCGGTCTCGGTCGTCGTCTTCTTCGTCGTCGGGGTCGCAGTCGTGGTCGTCACGGGTCGCGGGTAGCCGGGGCGGAGCGTGCCAAACGCGGGCGCGCCCCCCGCCGGGCGCCCTGTGTGCCGGTTTGCGAGCAGTGAGTAATGGGTAGGGCGGCGCGGGGTTTGCTACCGATTCCTGGGGTATTGAGGCGATATGACTACCGCAAGCGAGCAGTTGGCCGCCGCGAGCGGCCTCATGAGCCTGGTGCTGTTCCTGGTCGCAGTCGTCGTCGTGGCGCTGCTGGCCGGGAGCTTCTGGTTCGGCGCGCGCGTCAAGGCGCGCGAGTCGCCGCGGCCGCGTCCCGAGGAACAGCCGCGCCTGCCCGAGGACGGCGCGGTGCGCGAGATCCGCGAGAACCGTGAGTCGCAGGAGGTACCCCGCGCCGCCAAGGGCGAACGCCCCCTCACCCCCTATGAGCTGACCAACCTCCAGACCCGGCCGAGCACGGACAAGAACAGGCCCCGCTGGAGCAAGGGCAGCAGCGGCTCGTTCGGCGGAGGCGGACTGGGCGCCCACTGAGCCGCGGGAAGGCGGGTCACGGGGCCGTCCGGGCGACCGTGAGCGCCTGCTCGGCGTACGGCCTCCCGAACAGCACGGCGTGCACCAGCAGCGGGAAGAGCTGGTGCACGCCGACGCGTCCCGGCCCACCCCTCGGCGAGCGGTGCGACCTCCTCGTATCCCTGGAGGACCTGCCGCAGGCAGGGGCAGCCGAACAGGGCGAGCATCGCCAGGTCGGTCTCACGGTGGCCCCCGTGCGCGGCCGGGTCGATGATCCGCACGTCTCCGTCGGCACCCCACAGGACGTTGCCGTTCCACAGGTCGCCGTGGAGCCGGGCGGGCGGCTCGGCGGGCCCGGCCAGTCCGGGCAGCCGGGCGCAGAGGCGTTCGACGTCGGCCGCCTCGGCGGGGCGCACCGTGCCGGCGTCGACCGCGGCACGCAGATAGGGCAGCACCCGGTGCTCGGCGTACCAGCGGGGCCAGTCCTCGCCGACCGTGTTGCGCAGGGAGGCGCGGCCGATGTACGCCTTCTCGGGGCCGCCCGGCGGAGGAGCGCCGAAGCCCGGGGCGCCCGCGGCGTGCAGCGCGGCGAGGTCCCGGCCGAACCGTACGGCGGCCCGCGCGCCCGGCGGCCCGGTCACCACCCGCTCCGTCACCAGCCACCGCTCGTCGTCGCCGAGCACGCCGGGCACCCGTACGGTGTCCGCCGCGGCCAGCCAACGCAGCCCGGCGGCCTCGGCCCGTACGGCGTCCCGCCCGTCACCCCGTTTGACCATCACCGTGCGCCCGTCGTCGAGCAGTGCCTCCCAGAGCGTCCCGGACAGCGGGCGCACCCGGTGGACGGGCCTGCCGGTGAGGCCGGTGACGGCGGAGGCGGGGTCCGGGTCCGGCCGGTTGGACGGGGGCACGTCACGAGCGTACGGCGGCTCCCGACCGGGGCGCAGGACAGCGTGCGCCCTCACGCGGTCATCCCGTGGCTCCGCGTTCAGGTTCGGACAGTGAAAGGACAGTAAACGACTTCCCGGAGCGGTGGCGGCCGAAAGGCGCTGTAGTGGCCTGAACCGTCGCGCAGGGTGAGGTGGAAGATGGCCGACGTGATGCAGGCAGATCCCGGGCTGCGTTCAGGCAGGGTGCAGCAGAAACGGTGCGGCTGCGGCGCGCCCATACCGGACGGGGCGCCCAGCGGGGCCGAGGAGCGCTTCCGCGGACTGCTGGAGGCCGCGCCGGACGCCATGGTCATCGTCGACGACCGGGGCGCCATCCGGTTGGTCAACGCCCAGACGGAGGCGCTGTTCGGCTACGGCCGTGAGGAACTCCTCGGCCATCCGGTCGAGTTGCTCATCCCGGACCGCTTCCGCGACCAGCACACCGGCCACCGGGGCGCGTACACCTCCAACCGCCAGGTGCGGCCCATGGGCGCCGGTCTGGAACTGCACGGACTCCGCAAGGACGGCACCGAGTTCCCCGTGGAGATCAGTCTCAGCCCGCTGGAGACGGCGGACGGCCTGCTGGTGTCGGCGGCCGTGCGGGACGTCAGCGACCGCAAGGCGGCCGAGGCCCGGATCAACGAGCTCGCCGCGCTGGTGGAGTCCTCGCAGGACGCGATCCTCGCGAAGACGCTCGACGGGTACATCACCTACTGGAACGCCGCCGCGCAACGGCTGTACGGCTACACGGCCGAGGAGGTGATAGGGCGTCATGTGTCGCTGCTCGCACCGCCGGAGCTGCGGGGCGAGGTCCGCTCCCTGCTGAAGCGGCTGCGGCACGGCGAGAAGGTCGAGCACTTCGAGACCCTACGGCTGACCAGCACCGGAACGCTGCTGGACGTGGACGTCACGCTGTGGCCGACCCGGGACACGCACGGCACGGTGGTCGGGGCCTGCGCGATCGTGCGGGACATCAGCGACCGCAAGCGCGCCGAGGCCGAACTCACCGCGCTCCTGGAGCAGCAGCGGCACATCGCGCTCACCCTGCAGCGCAGTCTGATGGGCACGCCGCCCGCCCTGCCGGGGCTGGACACGGCGAGCCGCTACCGGCCGGCCACCCAGGGCGCCGGGGTGGGCGGCGACTGGTTCGACCTGATCCCGCTGGGCGCCGACCGGGTGGGTGTGCTGATCGGTGACGTGATGGGCCGCGGGCTCGAAGCGGCGGCCGTGATGGGCCAGTTGCGGTCGGCCGCGCACGCGCTGGCGAAGACCGGGATGCAGCCGCGTCAGCTGATGCGGGCGCTGGACACGTGCGTCGCCGATCTCGACGTCCCCGATCAGCTGGTGACCTGCTGCTACCTCGTCATCGCCCCGGACGCGGGCACGGTCACGGTCTGTTCGGCGGGTCATCTGCCGGTGCTGGTGGCGGGGGTGGGCGACGGCATCACCGCGCTGCCCTGCCCGGTGAACGCGCCGCTCGGGGTGGGGGACGTGCTGTACGAGCAGTCCAGCACGGAGATACCGCCGGGTGCCACTCTGGTGCTGTACACGGACGGCCTGGTGGAGACGCCCGGCAGCGACATCGAGGTCAGGATCGACGAACTCACCGTGCTGCTGGAGGGCCTGTTCGCCGGGACGCCGTCGCTGGAGGCCGCCGCCGACCAGGTGCTGGCGGGGCTGCTGCCGGACGCCGACAGCCACAACGACGACGTGACCCTGCTGTTCGCCCGGCTCCCGGAGCCGCCGCTGGCGTCGGTCACCACCGAACTGGCGGCCGCCCCGGCGTCCGTGCCGCAGGGGCGTGCCTTCCTGCGCCGGACCCTGGCCTCGTGGAACTGCGGGGCACGCGCCGACGACGCGTTGCTGCTGCTGTCGGAGACGCTGACCAACGCCGTCCTGCACGCCGAGGGCCCGATCGGACTGCATCTGCACCGCACGGCCACCGATCTCACCGTCGAGGTCGGCGACCGCAGTCCGCAGCTGCCCCAGCCCCGGCTGGCCACCGAGGAGGAGGAGTCGGGGCGGGGCCTGATCCTGGTCCGGGCCCTCGCCGCCGGCTGGGGGGTGCGGCCGACGGACGAGGGCAAGACCACCTGGTTCACGCTGAGGCTGTGAGCCCCCGGGACGGGCCGCCGCGGGCCAGTTCGAAGGCGTCCAGATGGGCCTGGACGTAGGGCACGGCCACCTTCTCCACCTCGAGGCGTCCGTCGACGAACGCCGGCTGGACGTTGACCTCGAAGACGACCCCGCCGTTCTCGACCGCCAGGTCGACGCCGGCGAAGGGCAGCCCGACCGAGGCCGTGGCGGCGACGGCCAGCTCGGTCAGGCGCGGAGGCAGGTCGGGCGGGTCGATGTGGACGGGGGTGGCGCCCCGGCAGGTGTTGCAGGGGGTGTCGGGTTCCGGCTGGAGGTGCTCACGGGCGTGGACGACCTGCCCGCCGAGGACGAAGACGCGGAACTGGTGGCGCAGCCCGTCGGCGGTGATGTTGCCGGCGTCGCGGGAGAGCATCCAGTCGGTGCCGTGGTCGGCGTAGTAGGCGGTGGCGTACTCCAGCAGGTCGGGGGTGGTGACGTGGAAGGTGTCGTCGCCGCCGGTGCCGACGACGGGGCGGGCCCAGGTGTCGCCGCCGAGCCGGTCGAACACGTCGGCCGCCTCCCAGAGAGAGGGCCGGGACAGCACCACGGTCTCCATCTGCGCGATGCCGTCGCGGCGGAAGCGGGCGACGGTGAGGTTCTTCTCCGTCGCCGTACGCCAGGCCTCGGCTCCGCTGCCCAGCGTCACCACGTCATGGTTGCGCAGGAGTTCCTGGAAGGCGGCGAGGTCCCGCCGGCGGTGCGGGGGGATCTCGTAGAGCAGGACGACGTCGGGGACGAAGTCCAGCCCCTCCTCGGGGACCTGGAGCCGTAACCGGCCCCCGTCGCGGACGCCGCGGCCACGGCCGCCGGTCGCGAAGTGCCGGGCGTCGACTCGGACGGGCGGTGCGCCGGTGAGCAGGTCCACCGCGTCGGCGAGGTACTCCCGGCAGCCTTCGGACGAGGTGGGATCGGCGATCAGGGCGATGCTCGGTCGGGACACAGCGGCCTCCAGTGATGTCGACGCGCGCTCGCGTCCGCGGGTGCCCTCGTGCGCGCGGTGCGAGCGGTGTCACGGATGGTGCCTGTCGCGCGGGCGGTCCTCGCGCCGGTCGCCCTGGGAGCCGCGCCGGCGTGCGGGAGCCGAACCGGGGGGCCGGGCGGACGCCCGGCCGGGACCACGGGGATGTCGCCCCGCCGGATCCGCGTGCAGGGCTGGCCGACCACTGTAGGCACCGGGCGAGGCGCCGTGCCAGGGCGCACGCGCGCCGTCCTCCTGCCCCTCGCCCTGCGCCGTCCGCCCCCGGTCGTGCGCCCTGCCCGGCCGCCCGTGACCTGCCGTCTCAGCCGTCCCAGGACCAGTCCGCGACCTCGGGAAGGTCGGTGCCGTGGACCCGGATCCAGTCATGGTGGCGCAGTCGCGCGTCCTCCATCCGCTGCCGTACGGCCGCCGCGCGCACGGCGAGCCCGGGGACCCGGTCGATGACGTCCATGACCAGGCGGTAGCGGTCGAGGTCGTTGCGGACGACCATGTCGAAGGGCGTGGTCGTGGTGCCGATCTCCTTGTAGCCGCGCACGTGCAGGTTGCCGTGCCCGGCCCGGCGGTAGGCGAGGCGGTGGATCAGCCACGGGTAGCCGTGGTAGGCGAAGATCACCGGTTTGTCGACGGTGAACAGCCCGTCGTACTCGAAGTCGCTCATGCCGTGCGGGTGTTCGGCGCTCGGCATGAGGCGGGCGATGTCGACGACGTTGACGACACGGACCGCCAGCTCGGGCAGGTTGCGGCGGAGCAACTGGGCGGCGGCCAGCACCTCCTGGGTCGGGACGTCGCCGGCGCAGGCGAGGACGACATCGGGCTCGCGGCTGCCGTTCTCGGTGCCGGCCCAGTCCCAGATCCCGGCGCCGCGCGCGCAGTGGACCCGGGCGGCGTCCATGGACAGCCAGTCGAAGCAGGGCTGCTTCCCGGCCACGACGACGTTGACGTAGTCGCGGCTGCGCAGGACGTGGTCCGCGACCGACAGCAGGGTGTTGGCGTCCGGCGGGAGGTACACCCGTACCGCTTCGGGGCTCTTGTTGAGGATGTGGTCGACGAAACCGGGGTCCTGGTGGGAGAAGCCGTTGTGGTCCTGGCGCCACACGTGCGAGGTGAGCAGGTAGTTGAGGGAGGCGATGGAGGCGCGCCAGGGCAGTCGCCGGGTCACCCGGAGCCATTTGATGTGCTGGTTGACCATGGAGTCGACGATGTGCACGAACGCCTCGTAGCAGGAGAAGAGGCCGTGACGTCCCGTCAGGAGGTAACCCTCCAGCCAGCCCTGGCAGGTGTGTTCGGAGAGGATCTCCATCACCCGGCCGTGCCGGTCCAGGTGTTCGTCGACCTGGAGGGTCTGTGCCTGCCAGGCCTTGCCGCTCGCGCCGTAGACGGCCTGGAGGCGGTTGGAGGCGGTCTCGTCGGGGCCGACCAGCCGGAAGTCCCGGCGCTCGGCGGTGGACCGCATGACGTCCTCGAGCAACCGGCCGAGGACGCGGGTGGGTTCGTGCAGGGTCGTGCCGGGCTTGTCGACCGGGACGGCGTAGGAGTCGAGGGCGGGCAGGGGGAGCTCGCGCAGCAGGAGTCCGCCGTTGGCGTGCGGGGTGGCGCCGAGGCGGCGGGTGCCGTCGGGGACGCAGGCGAGGACGTCGAGGCGGGGCGCGCCGTGGGCGTCGAAGAGTTCCTCGGGCCGGTAGGAGCGCAGCCAGGCCTCCAGCTGGCGCAGATGGTCGGGGTTGTCCCGGACGGCGGACAGCGGGACCTGGTGGGCGCGCCAGGTGCCCTCCACGGGGAGCCGGTCGACATGGGCGGGCCCGGTCCAGCCCTTCGGGGTGCGCAGCACGATGACCGGCCAGCGCGGCCGCTCCCCGGCGCCCTCCACTCGGGCGGCGCGCTGCAGGGCGGCGATGCGGTCCAGCGCGGTGTCCATGGCCTGCGCCATCGCGCGGTGGACGGCGTACGGCTCGTCGCCGGTGACGTGGATGGGGTCGTGTCCGTAGCCGCGCAGCAGCTCGTCGAGTTCCGCCTCGGGGATACGGGCCAGCACGGTCGGGTTGGCGATCTTGTAGCCGTTGAGGTGGAGGATCGGCAGGACCGCGCCGTCGTGGACCGGGTCCAGGAACTTGTTGGAGTGCCAGGAGGCGGCCAGCGGACCGGTCTCCGCCTCGCCGTCGCCGATCACACAGGCCACCAGCAGGTCGGGGTTGTCGAGCGCGGCGCCGTAGGCGTGGGAGAGGGAGTAGCCGAGCTCGCCGCCCTCGTGGATCGAGCCGGGCGTCTCGGGGGCGACATGGCTGGGGATGCCGCCGGGGAAGGAGAACTGCCGGAACAGCCGGGCCATGCCGGGCGCGTCCCGGGTGACGTCCGGGTACGTCTCGGTGTACGACCCCTCCAGCCACGAGTTGGCGACCACCGCCGGGCCCCCGTGCCCGGGGCCCCACACGCACAGGGCGTTCAGATCACGGTTGCGGATCACCCGGTTGAGGTGGGTGTACACGAGGTTGAGGCCCGGTGAGGTGCCCCAGTGGCCGAGCAGCCTCGGCTTGACGTGCTCGGGGCGCAGCGGCTCGGTGAGCAGGGGGTTGGCCATGAGGTAGATCTGGCCGACGGACAGGTAGTTCGCGGCGCGCCAGTGGGCGTGCAGTGTCCTGAGCTCGTCGTCGGACAGCCGGGCGGAGGACTGCTGCGGTTCGACGGGCATCACGGGTTCCCTTCCGGACGGGGGTCGCGCGCGGGTGCGTGCCGGACCGTACCTCCCCACTCTCCCCGGTCCTCGGGGCGCCCGACAGGGCCGACCGGCCCATACGGCCGAGCGGATGCGCCCTTGAGGGCTTTCAGGGCGTGGCTCGGGCCGAGTCGAGACCGGCGACGTGCCGCACGTTGCGGCGGTCCTCGGCGTCCGGGCTGGGCTCCGCGCCGAACCAGGCGTCCAGGATCTCCTTGAGCAGCGGCTCGGAGGTCAGGCGCAGGCTGAGGGCGAGGACGTTCGCGTCGTTCCAGCGGCGGGCGCCGTCGGCGGTGTAGGCGTCGACGCACAGGGCGGCCCGCACGCCGGGGACCTTGTTGGCGGCGATCGACGCGCCGGTGCCGGTCCAGCAGCACACCACGGCCTGCTCCGAGATCCCTCCGGACACGTCCCGCGCCGCGGCCTCGGCGCACACGGCCCACTGCGGGTCGTCGCCGGGACGCAGCGCACCGTGGGTCACGACGTCGTGCCCGCGGCCGCGCAGCTCCGAGACGAGGGTGCGCGCCACGGCTTCGTCCATGTCCGAGGAGACGGAGATCCGCATGTCCCGGAGCCTACTGAGCGGAGCCGGTGCTGTCGCCCCCGGCGTCGGGGTGACGTGGGCAGCTACGGAGTCGGGGTGAGGTGGGCACCTGCCGCCCGGGGCGGAATCAGCTGCCGCCGCTCCCCCACGACGCCCGGGTCAGTCCCACCGGGTTGGCGGGCGGGACGATCCCCGAGTCCAGGACGGTCCGGGCCAGGGGGGTGAGCAGTCCGGCGAGGCGGGCGGTGGCCTCGGTGCCGAGGGCCTCCCAGGGCCGGGCGGCCGCGGCGTCCGTGTCGGCCTCGATCCCGTCGCGGGCTGCCGCCCCTTCCTCGGTGAGCCGCCCGCCCTCGCCGAGCCAGCCGCGCGCGACCAGTCGGGCCCGCGCCGCCCGCCAGGGTTCCGGACCCCACTTGCGGGTCTGCCGTTGCGCCTCCTCGTCCGACTCCCCCGCCGCGCACTTGAGGACCATCGCCTCGACCGGCCCCACTCCCCGGGCGACGAGGACGGCGACATGGCCGTCTCCCCGGTGTTCGCGCAGGGTGGTCAGGGCCTGCCAGAGCCGGACGTGCGGCTCGGCCGGGCGGGCGAGCGCCTGGTTGGCGGCGCCCAGCACCCGCCCCGCCGTGTCCGCCGCCTCGGCCGCCGCCCAGGCCAGGTCGGCCGCCTCGGACATCTCCTCGGAGGCGACGGCCCCGGGTCCGTACACCTCGGTCATGGCGGCTGCGACGGCACGCGCGCGCACCGCGAGGACGTCCGCCGGGTCGGCGTACCTCCACGCGTCCGGCAGCGCGCGGGTGACGCGGTCGGGGTGGAAGACGTAGAAGCAGCCGGTGACCACCGAGGCGGGCGCGGGGCCGAGCGGAGCCGCGCGCAGGGCGAAGTAGCCCATCCAGTACCCGCGCAGGCCGAGGTCGTCGGCGGCCCGGCGGACCTCGGGGGCGAAGTAGACCAGGCCGTGGACCGGTTCGAACCGCTCCCACAGGCTGCGTGCGACGGTGTCCCCCACGGTGGTCCTCCCCGTTCGTCGGTGGCGGCTGCCGGTGGGCAGCTTCGGTCATGACAGCGGTCACAACAACCCCACGAGGGCGTTGTCGGTGGTCGCGCCTAGGCTGCGCCCATGACCGAGACGATCACCGACGACCGCCGCTTCCCGCCCGCCCTGGCCGAGGTGGCCACGGCGGACTTCCCCTACGACGACGGGGACGGCTTCGACTTCGAGCCGTACGACGCCTTCGACTCCGCCGAGGAGACCGCCGACTGGATCCGCGACTGGACCGGCAACCGCGAACTCGACGGCGCCGCCTACCGGGTGTTCGGTCAGGACGGTACGGGCGGGCTCGCCGCCCTGTGGTGTGTGCGCCCGGGGCTGCCGCTCACCGAGCAGCCGGTGGTGTTCCTCGGCTCGGAGGGCGAGGTCGGGGTGGTGGCGGGGAACCTGTCGGACTTCCTGTGGGTCCTCGCCGACGGATACGGCCCGATGGAGGCCGCGACATACCCCGACCGCGATGTCCGTCCCCACCCGGAACTCGCCGAGCTGGCCGCACGGCACGCCACCACCCCGCGCCGTCCCGCCCGCGCGGTCATCGAGGGGGCGAAGGCCGAGTTCCCCACGTTCGAGGACGACCTGTTCGCCCTGTGCCGCTGAGGCCGGCCGCCGGGGCCAGGAACGCCGAGACGGTCTCGACGAACCGCGCGGAGTCGTCCAGCCAGGGGTAGTGGCCCGCTCCCGGCTGCACGACGAGGGCCCCGTCCGGGAAGAGTCCGGCGAACTCCGCGACCGAGCGGGGCGGGCTGTTGACGTCGAACTCACCGGCGAGCAGCAGGACGGGAGCGGGGAGGGCGGCGAGCGCGGCACGGGTGGCCGCGGGGGTGAAGGCCCCGGCGGCACCGAAGAGGGCGGCGATCCGCTCGTCGGCGGGGCGCGCCCGCGCATGGTGCCGGCGGGCGGCCTCGTCCCAGCGGCCGTGGAAGAAGGGGACGATCGCCTCCGCGTCGGCGGGCCCGCCCCTGGTGATCGCCTCCAGGGCGGCGTACGCCCGCGGGAACCACGGCTCGTCCTTCCTGAGCCGCGCGAGCTCACGCCGTGTCGCACCGGTGATCTCGATGCCGACGGACCGCAGTCCGGGGGTGACGAGCACCAGTCTCCCGACGCGCCCGGGATGCCGGGCCGCGTACTGCGTCACGACGTTCGCCCCGGCGGAGTGGCCCAGGAGGTCGATCCGGGTCAGTCCGAGGTGCGCGCGCAGGGCCTCGACATCGTCGACGAGCCGGTCGCAGCGGTAGGAGGAGGCGTCCTCGGGGACGGCGGACCGCCCGGTGCCGCGCAGGTCCAGGACGATCAGCCGGTGACAGGCGGACAGACCGCCGAGATCCCCGAGGTACGCGGAGTCCGTGGGGCCGCCGGGGACACAGACCAGAGGGGCTCCGGTGCCCGTCTCACGGTAGGCGAGCCGGGTGCCGTCAGGGGCGCAGAAAGTGGGCATGCACGGGATCCTCGCAGCCATAACCTGGTTGTACAACCCGGTTATGGCGATCTGATCCGCGCCGAGCAGGGTGTATAACCGGGTTGTGGCAGGTGAGGAGAGCAGGGGCGCCCCCGAGACGCTGACCGAAGAGCAGGCCGAGCGCATGCTGACGGAGATCAACGAGGTCATCCGCGCGGGCGAGGAGATGCGCGCGCTGCGCGCCGAGATGATCCAGGTGTTCGCCGGGCTCGGCTGGACGCAGGACACCATCGCCCGGCTCGCCGGGATGAGCCAGCCGGCCGTGTCCAAGCAGATGACGAAACACCGGGTCAGTCCGTCGGGCCCGCCAGCACTCGCCCTCGACCAGTCCGACGCCCCCTGGCTCGAAGGGCGCCTGTGGGGCCTGGCCGAGGAGATCTCCGAACTCCTCGACGGCACGGCCCACTGCACCCGGCACCTCGACGCCCTCGACCGGGGAAGGAAACGCTTCACCCCGCAGACCGTCGACGCGCTGCGGCGGCTCGTCGAGACCGACCTGAGGGCGAGCGCCGCGGAACTGCCCACCGGATTCCGGGCGGCGTACGACGCGATCAGCCGCGGCCTCGACCAGCCCGCGCACGACGCGCCTCCCACCACCTCCGCTTCGGTACGCCGCGCCCTGGCCAGGCGGCTCCAGCGCGACCGGCTGCGCGGGGACTGAGCCGCACCGCCACCCCGATCCGGACACCGCGCCAGACCGGGCGGCGCCCGCCCCGTAGCGGTCCCCGACCCCGCGCACCCCGCGCCATGCGCGCCCGGGTCAGCACCGACGGCCACGGGGTGCCGCCGAAGCAGGCGGCAGCGCGGCACGGCCGACGTCGAGTGCGGCCCCCCGCCAGCCTCACCGGACACCCACGCGCCCGGCGTCGCCGGACCCCGGGGCCGGCAAAGGCGGAGCCTCCCCCGCGGCTCAGTCGGCCGGGACCCGCTCCACGAAGTGGGCGAGGTGCTCGGGGGCCGGGCGCAGGACGCCGTCGCGGACCGCGAGGGCGGTGGCCTCGGCGCGGGAGGCGCAGCCGGTCTTGCGCAGCAGGTGCTCGATGTGGCTGTGCACGGTGCGCGGTGACAGGTAGAGGGCCTGGGCGATGGCCTGGTTGGTCTGGCCCGTGGCGGCCCGGGTCAGCACCTCGAGCTCGCGGGGGCTGACGCCGTACGGCAGTTCGGCGGGCACCTCGGTGACCAGCACCGCCTCGCGCGCGGGGCCGACGGTACGGCGCCGCAGCACCACCCGGCACCAGCCCGCGCCGACCGGCCACAGCACCCGCAGCCGGAGGCCGCCGGATGCCTCGAAGGCCTCGGCGAGGCGCCGGAAGTCCGGGTCGTGCAGGACTTCGGCGCCGTCCCGGCCCGGCAGGTCGACGGCGCCGCCGGCCGTGAACAGCCCGGCCCGCGCCCCGGTGGGCAGGTCACGCGGGTCGGCCGGGTCGGCGAGCGCGCCGAGGGCGGGCAGCAGGGAGGCGAGCAGGCGGCGCGCCTCGGTGTCGTAGACGTCCCGCCCCTCGGTGGACAGATGCACCAGGCCGACCAGCCGCCCGTCGTGCCGCAGCGCCCCGGTCAGGCCGTCGCGGAAGCCGGTCGGCCGGACCCGCTCGGCGTAGAACCAGCCCTGCCGGAAGCGCGGGCCGGGGGCGTCGTCGGCGTCCTCGGAGATGGACATCGGCAGGGCACGGTCCACGACGTTTCCGTACCAGGGCGTGCCGATGAACTCGGCGGCCATGGCCTGGGAGTCCTCGGCGGTGTAGCCGAGGCCCGCGACCTGGACATGGGCGCGGGAGACGGGGTCGATGCAGAGCAGGGTGACCGCGTCGAACGGCAGGGCCCGGCCCAGCTCCGCCACGGCCTCGGCGCAGGCGCCGAGCGTGTCCCGTTCCCGGGTGAGCATGCCGATGCGGGCGGCGGCGGCGATCTGCCGGTGACCGAACACGCGGGCCTCCGGGGAGTTCTGCGAGGGGCGGGAGAGCGGACGGGCGGGCGGACCGTCAGCGAGCGGGCGGGCAAGTTGTTTGGACCCTAACGATAGGGCCGGCGGGCGTGTGCCACAAGGCGTTCGCGGGACCCGGAGGCGGTCGGTATTTCTACGGATGGCGGGACGCGGCGCCCGGGTCTTTCCTGTTCGGCACAGCCGGACGCCCGCAGTGCCGGGCCGCCTTCCCTGGGAGTTGCGCCATGTCCAGATCCCCGTACGTCCCCGCCCCCACGGCCTCCCGCCGCCGCTTCCTCGCCTGGTCGGCCGGTACCGTGGTGACCGGGGCGCTCGGCGCCGCGGGCTGCTCGGCCCCCGGCGGCGCGAGCACGGCCGAGGCGGCGGGCACGCCCGCGGCGAGGACCTCGGAGCTGACGCAGATCGGCCTCGACTACCCCTTCACCCAGCTCCCCCTGTACGCGACCCTCGTCAAGCTCTCCACCGCCGCCGCGAAGAAGCGCGGCGTCTCGCTGCTGACCACGAGCGACGCGAGCAGCGCCGACACCCAGGCCGCCAACCTCACCACGTGGGTCTCCCGGAAGGTGCCGGCGATCGTGTCGTTCCCGATGGTCTTCGAGGCCACCGAGGCGCTGGCGAAGCGGGCTCTGGACGCGGGCCTGATCTGGGTGACGTACGGCGGATCGCTCGAACACCAGAGCGCGGACATCCAGTTCAGCTTCCTGGAGGGCGGCCGGCTCCTCGGGGAGGCCGCCGCGCGGTGGGCCAACGAGACGCTCGGCGGCAAGGGCAAGATCGCCTTCCTCACCGACAGCACCATCCAGCTCGGCCGCGAGCGCACCCAGGGCATGGTCGAGGCGTTCACGGCGAAGGCACCCGGCGTCGACGTCGTCGCCCAGGAGCAGGCCATCGACCCGGACACCGGGCTGTCGAAAACCCGCGCCGTCCTCGCCAAGCACCCCGACCTCAACCTCGTCCTCGGCGTCACGGACGCGGCGGCGTACGGCGGCTTCAAGGCACTCCAGCAGGCGGGCCGCAAGGCGGGCGACGCGCGGACGTTCGTCGGCGGGCAGGACGGCGCCGCCCCCTCCCTCCTGGCGATCAAGCAGGGCACCTTCTACCGCGCCTCCGCCGCGCTCGCCCCGCAGGACATCGCCGACGCGATCGTGGACGTGCCGCTCGCGGTGGCCGCCGGGAAGGCGAACCCGGGGGTCCAGGTGCCGATCACCCTGGTCGGGCCCTCCGACACCGCGCGGATCGACGCCCTGCTCGCCCAGAACTCCTAGGCGCCCGCGATGACCGAACCCCATCTGCGCATCCGGGGGCTGACCAAGTCCTTCGGCGGTGTCCGGGCCCTGGACGACGTCAACCTGACCGTCCCGGGCGGGCGCGTGCACGCGCTGCTCGGGCACAACGGCGCCGGCAAGTCCACCCTGATCCGCTGCCTCGGCGGGGCCTTCCCGCCGGACGCGGGCACCATCGAGGTGGGCGGCGCCTGCCACACCCGGCTGAGCCCCCGCGAGTCGATCGCCGCCGGGGTGGCGATCATCTTCCAGACGCTCAGCGTCGTCGACTCCCTGACGGTGGCCGAGAACATCTTCCTCGGCCAGGAGTGGACCCGGTACGGCCGGATCGACCGCCGCGCCCAGGAGGAGGTGGCCGCCGGACTGCTCGAACGGGTCGCCGCCACCTGCTCCCCCCGCACCCGCGTAGGCGAACTCCCCATGGGACAGCGGCAGTTGGTGGAGATCGCCAAGGCCCTCAGCCGCAGCGCCTCGGTCCTGGTCCTGGACGAACCGACGGCGGCCCTCTCCGGCGCGGAGAGCGAGGCCCTGGCGGAACGGGTGGAGGACCTGCGCACCCAGGGCCTGGCGATCGTGTACGTCACCCATCTGCTGGGGGAGGTCGAGCGCCTGGCCGACGAGGTGACGGTACTGCGAGACGGAAGGGTGTCCCACCACGCCCCGATGGCCGGCCAGTCCCGCCGGGACCTGGTCCGGGCGATCAGCGGCCCCACCGCGAAGGGGCGCGGCGCGTCTCACGAAGCGGCTCCCGCGCGTGGGCGCGACCAGCCGCGCCGACGCCCCACGCGCGCCCCGCAGCCACAACCGCAAACGCACCCGCACCCGCACCCGCACCGCCTCACCCTCGACGCCCTGCAGGGCCCCCGCTTCGGCCCCGTCGACCTCACCGTCGCCGAAGGCGAGATCGTCGCCCTCCACGGCCTGACCGGCTCCGGCCGCACCAGCCTCCTCGAGACGATCTACGGCAGGCACCGGGCGACCGCCGGAACCCTCCGGGTCGGCGGCGGGACCGTCCGCCCCTCGCGCCCCTCGGAGGCGCTGGCCGCCCGTATCGCCCTGGTCCCCGGCGACCGGCGCGCCCAGGCCCTGTTCCCCGTGCTCAGCGCACAGGACAACGCCCTGCTGCCCACCGTCCGCCGACTGGCCCGGCACGGAGTCCGCTCCGCGCGGGCCGAACGCCGCATCTTCGGCGCGCTGTCGGACACGGTCGCCCTGCGCCCCGCCCGCCCGGACCTGCCCGCCGCCGCCTTCTCCGGCGGCAACCAGCAGAAACTCGTCCTCGGACGCTGGATCAACGAGGCTCGCGAGGTGGACGTCCTGCTCCTCGACGAGCCCACGCAGGGCGTCGACATCGGCGCCCGCCAGGAGATCTACGGCGTCGTCCGCACCCTCGCCGCCGAGCGCGGCACCGCCGTGCTCTTCGCGTCCAACGACCCCGAGGAGGTCGTCGCGCTGGCCCACCGCGCCCTGATCGTCGCGGCCGGCCGGGTCGTCGGCGAGCTGAGCGGACCCGAACTCACCGAGGCCGCGCTGCTGTCGGCCGTCCACGAAGGAGCAGCATGACCACTCTGACCGCCCCGCGGGGGATGACGTACGGGCGGCTCACCGCCGTACGCCGCCAACCGCTGCTCGCCGTCCTCGCCGTGATGGTGCCGGTCTTCCAGGTGACGACGGGCAGTTTCCTCGACGCGGGCAATCTGCGCGGGATCGCCACCGACGCGGCGACCCTCGCCGTGGTGGCCGTCCCGCTCGCGCTGCTGGTGATCAGCGGGTACCTCGATCTGTCGGTGGGGTCCACGCTCGCCCTGGGCGGTCTGGTGGCCGGCCGGCTCGCCGGCGAGCAGCACCAGTCGCCGGTGGTCGCGGTGCTCGGCGCGCTGGCCGTGGGCGCGGCCGTCGGGGCCGTGAACGGGACACTCTGCTGCTACCTGGGGCTGTCGCCGTTCATCGTGACGCTGGGGATGCTGACCGCCGTGCGCGGGCTGGCGCAGCAGCTGTTCCCGCTGCCGCTGAGCGGTTTCGGGCCGGGGTTCGCCTGGCTGGGCGGGTCACGGATCGCCGGGGTGGACGCGCCGGTGGTGATCGCGGCGCTGGTGCTGGTGGCGGGCGCGGCGTTCCTGGCGTTCACCCCGGCGGGGCGGCACGTCTTCGCGATCGGGGTGAACCGGGAGGCGGCCCATCTGTCGGGCATCGCGGTGCGCCGGGCGCCGTTCGCGCTGTTCGTGGTGACGGGGGTGGCGGCGGCGCTGGCCGGCGCGATCAAGGCGTCGGTGCTGGACAGCGCGGTGGCGGGGACGTCGGGGGCGGGGTTCGAACTGACCGTGCTGACGGCGGTGCTGCTCGGTGGGGTCGCGCTGAGCGGCGGCAGCGGCTCGGTGTTCGGAGTGCTGCTCGGCGTGCTGTTCCTCGGTTGTCTGCAGAACGGCCTCACCCTGTTGAACGTGCCCGCCTTCTGGCAGCAGATGGCCCAGGGCGTGGCCCTGGTGGCGGGCGCGGGCCTCGCCTTCCTCGGCCCCCGGACGACCCGGTGACCGCCCTCTCCTCCGACCGCGCAGAAAGGCCTCGCGTGAACGACAGCACCCCCACCCTCGTCCTGACCGGCGGTCAGGTCCTCACCCTCGACGACGCGTTCACGGTCGCGGAAGGCGTGGCCGTGCGCGGCCGGGACATCGTGGCCGTCGGCTCGGACGCCGAGGTGCGCGCCCTGGCCGGGCCCGGTACCCGGGTCGTCGACCTGGGCGGGCGGACGGTCCTGCCCGGCATCAACGACTCCCATCTGCACGGGGCCGCCTACGGGATGACGAAACCCCCGTTCGCCCTGGACGTCGGTCATCCGGCCGTGCGGTCGATCGCCGACGTCGCCGGGGCCGTCGGGCGGGCCGCGGCCACGGCCGGGCCCGGTGAGTGGATCGTGGGGCTGGGCTGGGACCCGGGCTATCTCGCGGAGTGCGTGAGCGATCCGCGGCGGTTCCCGCACCGCCGCGACCTGGACGCCGTGGCACCGGACCATCCGGTGTGTCTCACCGACTTCTCCTCGCACATGGTGTGGGTGAACAGCGCGGCGCTGCGGGTGTGCGGCATCGACGCCGGCGGGGCGGTCCCGACGGGCGGGGTGGTGGACCGGGACGCGGACGGCCGGCCCAGCGGGATCCTGCGGGAGGCGGCCCAGTCCCTGGTGCTGGCCGCGCTGCCCTCCCCCACCGTCGCGCGGCGCCGCGAGGCGATCCGGGCCGTCGTGGCGGAGCTGCACACGCGCGGCATCACGAGCTACACCGAGCCGGGGCTCGGGCCGGGCGGTGCCACGACGTTCTTCGGCGGGCTGAGCACCGACAACCTGACCGCGTACGCCGGACTCGTGGCCGACGGCGAGCTCGACGCCCGCGTCGGTGTGCTGCTGCTGCCCGCGCCGATGGGCGGCTCGGCCGACGACCTGCGCAAGGGCCTGACGGAGCTGGGCGCGCCGCTCACCGCCGATCCGCGCCTGCTGAACGTGCTCGGGGTGAAGATCTTCGCCGACGGGGTGCCGCCGAACCGTACGGCGTGGATGAGCGAGCCGTACGCGGGCGGCGGTCACGGCGCGCTGTGCGTGCACGGCGACACCCCCGCGCTGCGGACCGAGGAGCTGAGGGAGATGATCCGCGTCGCGCACGCGGCGGGTCACCAGCTGGGCGTGCACGTCACCGGCGATCTGGCGATCGACGCGGTGGTGGACGCGTTCGTCGCGGCCGATGCGGCCCTGCCCCGCCCGGACGCCCGGCACTACGTCATCCACGGCGACTTCGTCGGCCCTCGCTCCCTGGCGCGGCTGGCCGCGCACGGGTGGGGCGTCAACATGAACCCGGCGATCAAGTGGACCGTGTCGGACCTGATGGACGAGGTGGTGGGGCGGGAGCGGTCCGCCTACCAGTGGCCCGTGCGATCCGCGCTGGAGGCCGGGGTCGCGGTCTGCGCCTCCTCCGACGCGCCGATCACCGTGCCGGACTGGCGCCAGGGGGTGGCCGCGATGATGCTGCGGGAGTCGAAGGCGAGCGGCCGGGCCAGCGGTCCCGAGCAGTGCGTCGGCCTGGTCGACGCACTGCGGGCGTACACCGTCCATCCGGCCCGGCAGGACTTCGCCGAGGAGTGGAAGGGGACGGTCCAGGCGGGGAAGGCCGCGGACCTGTGTGTGCTGGACCGGCCGCTGCTCGGCCTGGACCCGCACGCGATCACCGAGGTGCAGGTCGACCTGACGGTGTTCGACGGGCGGGTCGTGCACGAGCGCTGAGTCAGCCGCGGTCGCGCTGGTGGACGCGGGCGAGGAGGAGGTTCGGGTCGTCCTGTTCGAGGTAGGACGCGCTGGTCACGTAGGCGCTTCGGCCGCGGACGGCCACGGCGGTCGGGTTGGACAGGCCGTCGGCGGCGGTGAGGACGACGGAGCGGCCGCCGTCCGGGGCGACACGGACCACCTCGCTGCTGCCGAGCAGCGCGGCGAGGACGGTGTCGCGGTGCCGATCGACGAAGCCGAAGTCGTCGATCCCGGTGAGGCCGGTGGCCCGGGTGCCCACGGGTCCGGCGGAGCCGTCCTCGCGGACGGGGATGCGCAGGAGGGTGCCGGCGTCGCTGTTGGACACCCAGACGGCGCCGTGGTGGAAGCGCAGTCCGTTGGCGCCGAAGCCGGAGGCGTCGGCTCCGGTCCCCGGGGCGAGCGCGGCTCCCGTGGCCCAGGCGGTGCGGGAGCCGCCGCCGACCGGGACGCGCCAGACGGTGCCGAGCACGGAGTCGGCGGCGTAGAGCACGCCCCGGCGCTCGTCGAGGGCCAGGCCGTTGGGGAAGCCGTCGGCGGGCAGTTCGGCGATCTGCCGCGGGGCGCCGCCGCCGCGGGCCAGGCGCCAGATGCCGGTCCTGCGGGTGCCGGTGGCGTAGTTGACGTAGAGGGTGCCGTCGGCGGCGCGGGCGATGCCGGTGACGACGGCGGCCGTGACGACCGGGGTATCGGGGTCCGCCACGGCGGGCAGGGTGGCGAGGGTCCGGGTGGCGCCGGCGCGGGTGACGTTGACGATCTTCCGGGCGAAGAAGAAGGTCAGGTCGGCGGAGCCGTCGGGTTCGAGGGCGATGTTCTCGGGCGTCTGCCCCTTCGCGAGGTCGAAGTGGGCGATGACGCGCGGGTCGGACACGCTCGGTTCGCCGCCCGCCGCGGGAGTCGTCGCGAGCAGACCGAGGGCGAGGGTCACCGCGATGACGCCCGCCGGCCGGGGAAGTCGGAACATGGGCCTCTCCTGGGGGAGCATGGGGGTGGCTCCCTGCGGGAGCGCGACAGGCGCCGGGGTGCGGCGCCTGACGAACATCGCGGCGGGCCGGTGACGGCGGCGGCAGTCGCGGCCGGGCGTTCCCCCGCGTGGCCCAGGGCATGAACCCGGGTGCCGCATGCGGGAGACTGGGCGGAGCGCACGGGCACGGACCGGGAGGGACAGCCGCGTGATCATCTTCGGTACCAAGGGCTATCTGTACCAGCTGGCGATCCTGACGCTGGTGTGCGGCCGGTGCGGCAACCCGGCCGCGCACGCGCTGCGCAAGCGGGTCACCAAGTTCACGCTGTTCTTCGTGCCGTTGTTCCCGGTATCGACGACGTACCTGACGCAGTGCACCTTCTGCGGCGCGGAGGAGAAGGTGAGCGGACAGCAGGCGCAGCGGCTGCTGGCCGGGGCGTCCGTCACGGGATGAGCCCGACCCGCTCGCAGGCGGCCCGCACCGGTGGGGCGCAGATCTGCTCGACGGTGTACACGCCGTCCTTGACCAGGGTCCCCCCGGATGTCGGCGGCCTTCACCGACCGGGGGGTCAGCAGGACGGCCGGGATGCCGCGGCTGGTGGGGCTGTCCACGGTGGTCGGCGCGTGGTCGCGCGCGTCCTCGCCGCGGCCCAGGGCGACGGCCATGCCGGCGGCCTCGGCGGCCTCCTCGCGGAACGGCTTGTAGACGGTCATGTACTGCTCGCCCCCGAGGATGCGGCGTACGGCGTCGAGGTCGGCGTCCTGGCCGGTGACGGGCGGCAGCCGGTGGACGCCGGCGCTCTTGAGGGCGGAGATGACACCGGCGGCGATGGTGTCGTTGGCCGCCAGGACGCCGTCGATCGTGTAGGGGCCGAGGGCGGCGATGGAGGCGGACATGTTGGCGTGCGCGGCCTGGGTGCTCCAGTCCTGGGTCTCGTACGACCTGGTGATGCGCACCCGGTCCTGGATGACGGAGAGGGCGCCCTTGCGGTACCAGGCGGCGTTGGTGCTGGCCGGGTCGCCGTTCATCATCACGACGGTCCGGCCGTCGGCCCGCTTCTCCATGCCGTCCAGCAGCCCCTGGCCCTGGAGCCGGCCGACCTGGAGGGCGTCGAAGCCGACGAAGCCGGAGACGGGACCCTCGGCGAGCCGGTCGTAGGCGACGACCGGGACGCCCGACTTGCGCGCCTCCTGGATCGAGGAGCGCAGCGCGCGGGTGTCGGCGGCGTCGAGGATCACCACCGCGGCCCCCTTGGTGATCATGGAGATCATCTGCTGCTGCTGCCGGGCCACGTCGTTCTCGGCGTTGGCGTACTCGAAGGTGCACCGGGGGCAGAGCTTCTTGACCTCCGCCTCGATCAGCGGCCGGTCGGAGTGCTCCCAGCGGGGGACGGACCGGCTGGGCAGGAGCAGGCCGACGGTGAAGGCGTCGGAGCGGGTGCCGGTGTCGCCGCCGCAGGCGGCTGCGGGCAGCGCGAGGAGGGCGGCGGCGACCGCCGCGGTGACCGGCCGGCCAAGCCGTCTCATCGCACGTCACCGGCTTCCGCCCCGGCGCCCGGCTCCCGTCCGGTCCGGCCGTCGTGCCCGCCGTCCGTCCCGCCGACCGCTTCCCGGACCGTCTCTCCGTCGGTTTCCCCGTCCGGTACGACGATCTCGCTCCACACCTGTTTGCCGCCGGCCACCGGGACCGAGCCGGAGGACTCCGACATCGCCTCGACCAGCATCAGGCCCCGTCCGCCGGTGGACTCCCAGTCCACGATCACCGGTTTGGCGGGCGCGCGGGGCGAGGCGTCGCTCACGCCGACCCTGACCCGGTCGCCGCGCAGCACCAGGTCGAGCCGGACCGGTCCGGTGGTGTGCACCAGGGCGTTGGTGACGAGTTCGGAGACGACCAGCAGGACCGCGTCGCCGGCTTCGGCGACCTTCCACCGGCGCAGGGTGCGCGCGGTGAAGCGGCGGGCGTGCATGACGGCGTCGGGCAGCCGCCACACCATCCAGCCGGCCCGGATCGGGCGGGTCTCCATGCCGTCGTAGCGCAGGAGCAGCAGCGCCACGTCGTCCTCGCGGCGGCCCGCGTCGCCGAGCAGTTCGTCGGCCATGGCGCCCGGATCGGCGGGGTCGGCCGCGGCGAGCGCGGTGCGGATGCGCCGCATGCCCTCGTCGAGGGGCAGGTCGGCGGCCTCGACCAGGCCGTCGGTGACGAGGGCGAGCACGGTGCCGGGGGCCAGGGCGACGGAGGTCATGGGGAACTCCGCCTCGGCGAGGATGCCGAGCGGCGGCCCGCCCGCGACCTCCACCTCCTCGGTGCCGCCGTCGGGGTGGCGGACCAGCGGGGCGAGGTGTCCGGCGCGGACGAAGAGGGTGTTGCCCTCCTCCATGTCGAGCTCGGCGTAGCAGCAGGTGGCGAAGAGGTCGGTCTCCATGCCGACGAGGAGCCGGTTGGCGTGCGAGACGACGACGTCGGGCGGGTGGCCCTCCATGGCGTACGCCCGGACGGCGGTGCGCATCTGGCCCATGATGGTGGCGGCTCCCGCGCTGTGGCCCTGGACGTCGCCGATGACGAGGCCGACGCGGTCCTCGGACAGGGCGATGACGTCGTACCAGTCGCCGCCGACCTGGAGTCCCCGCCGGGCGGGCAGATAGCGGGCGACGGCGATCCCGCCGGGCAGTTCGGGCAGCCGGCGCGGCAGCAGGCTGCGCTGGAGCATGGTGGCGAGTTCCTGCTCCGCGTCGTGGGCGTGGGCGCGCTGGAGGGCCTGGCCGACGAGGGCCGCGGTGGCGGTGAGCAGCGAGCGTTCCTCGGGGACGAAGTCGTGCGGGAGGTCCCAGCCGACCAGGCACACGCCGGCGACCCGGCCCTTGGCGGGCAGTGGCAGGACGGCGAGCCCGCCCGGCCCGACGCCGGCGAGGCCGGGTTCCAGGGGTGTGCCGGCGGGCCACAGGTCCATCCGGCCGTCGCCGAGGGCGGCCTGCAGGGTCGGCAGGGAGCGGACGGGCGCGTCGGGCCATTCGGTGCGCCATTCGGCCCGCCAGGCGTCGGGCCAGGCGGCGGGCTGCGGCGGGTCGAGGACGGTGACCATCAGCCGGTCGTCCTGGAGGGCGGCCAGGGCGACCCGGTCGGCGCCCAGCGGTTCGCGCAGCGCGGACACCACCACGCGGCCGACGTCACGGACGGTCACTGCGTCGTCGAGGGCGGCGGTCAGCCACTGGATCCGGGAGACGTCGTCGGCGCTGCGGCGCAGCACCGGGGTGGCGGTCACCACGCCGAGGACCTGTTCCGGCAGGTCGGCGGTGGCCGGTTCGGCCCGGCAGATCAGGCTGAGCCAGCGCATCTCGCCCGTGGGCCCGCGGACCCGGAACTCCAGTTCGCGTCGGCCGGAGGCCTGGGGGGACGGCTCCAGGACCGACATCAGGGCGTGCATGTCCTCCGGGAGGGCGTGGGCGAGGAGGGTGTCGGCCTTGCCGTCGAAGTCGTCCGCGGAGATGCCGACGAGGTCGAGGAGGGTGTCGTCGGCCTCGATCAGACCGGTGTCCGGGACCAGGACGAAGGAGCCGACGCGCAGGCTGCGCAGGGCGGGGTCCAGCAGCGAGGACGGCTCGGCCGGGCCCGTCACGGGCTGGAGGAGACCGGCGACGGCGTCGGCGTAGCGCTCCAGGAAGCGGCGCTGGTCGGCCTCGAAGCCGTCGGCCGAGGCGCCCGTGACGACCAGGCAGCCGAGGCGCCTGCCCTCCACGTCGAGGGGCAGCGCGCCCTGCGAGGGGTCCGTGCTCAGCCACAGGGGGCGGTCGGTGAGGAAGGCGCGTGCGGCGGGCGAGTCACCGGGCAGGGGGAGCCGGACCGGGGGCCCCGGCTGGGAAGGGGTCCCTCCCGCCGAGTCCACCAGCCGAAGCTCTTCGTTCCCGGCCCCGGGCGTGTAGACCGCCGCCTGTGTCGCTCCGGCCAAGATCAGGGCCCGGTCGAGGCATGTCCGCAACGTACCTCCCGTCCCCGCCGCGGGTGCCGACAGGTTGAGAACGGCGCACCCACCCACCAGAATCGCATATACGAACCAACCAGACATATCTGCCGAAGCTTCTCGTCGGTCGCCCGCGATCGACACCATCGTCGTCGACATCAGGTACCACTCATGAAGGCCTGCATACGGGACACGGCCGCCGCCGTGACCGCGGTCTCGGCGGCCGTCGCCCTCGCGGCCTGCGGGGCGGACGCCGGGAACGACCCCGCCGGGGAGACCGCGCCGAGCATCGGTCTACTGCTGCCGGACGCCACGACGGCGCGCTGGGAGGCGCAGGACCGGCCGCTCCTGGAGAAGAAGATCAGGGAACTGTGCGACACCTGCGTGATCGAGCACGCCAACGCCAGGGGCGAGGTCGCCACCCAGCAGGAACAGATGGACTCGATGATCACCAAGGGGGTGGACGCCATCGTGCTGGTGGCCGTGGACGGCAAGTCGCTCGCCTCGTCGGTCGCGGAGGCCCACGCGGCGGGCATCCCCGTGATCGCCTACGACCGGCTGGCCCAGGGGCCGATCTCCGGGTACGTCTCGTTCGACGGCAGGGAGGTGGGCCGGCTCCAGGGCCGGGCGCTGCTCAAGGCGATGGGCGACGGGGCGGCGCAGCCGCAGATCGTCATGATGAACGGTGATCCCGCCGACCCGAACAGCGCCCTGTTCAAGGAGGGCGCGCTGTCCGTGCTGCGCGGGAAGGTGAAGATCGGCAAGGCGTACGACACCCTGCAGTGGCGGACGGAGACCGCGCACATGAACATGTCCGCGGCCATCGCGGCCCTCGGGGCCGACAACATCGACGGCGTCTACGCGGCCAACGACGGACTGGCGGGCGGCAGCATCTCGGCGCTGAAGGCGAACAAGGTCGCCCCACTGCCCCCGGTCACCGGCCAGGACGCCGAACTGGGCGCGCTGCGGCGCATCGTGGCCGGCGAGCAGGACATGACGGTGTTCAAACCCTTCGGTCCGGAAGCCGCGGCCGGCGGGGCGATGGCCGTGGCCGCAGCCCGCCGCGAGAGCCTGGACCGGGTCGCGACGAGCGAGGTGACACCGCGGGGCGGCGACCGGGTCCCGGCCGTGCTGCTCAAGCCGGTGCCCGTGACCGCCGACACCATCAAGGACACCGTGGTGAAGGAAGGCCTGCACACGGCCGAGCAGATCTGCACCCCCCAGCTCCGGCCCGCCTGCGAGGAGGCGGGGCTGATCTGACGGGCCCGCATCGCGCGACTCTGGCCTGGTCCGGGTCCGGGGAAGGAGTTGGTTGCCGTGCCCGATGCCCCCTTGCTGGCGCTGCGCGGGGTGTGCAAGCGCTTCGGCGTGGTCGACGTCCTGACGGACATCGAGCTGGAGATCCACTCCGGTCAGGTCGTCGCCCTCCTGGGGGACAACGGGGCGGGCAAGTCCACCCTGGTGAAGGTGATCTCCGGAGTGGCGCCGGCGGAGAAGGGCGTCATCGAGTGGGAGGGCCGGTCGGTCCACATCAGACGCCCGCACGACGCGCGGGACCTCGGCATCGCCACCGTCTACCAGGACCTCGCGCTGTGCGGGAACCTCGACGTCGTCGGGAACCTCTTCCTCGGACGGGAGATCCGCCGGTACGGGTTCCTCGACGAGATGGAGATGGAGCGCCGCACCCGGGAGCTGCTGGAGCGCCTGACCCGGCGGGTCCCCGATCTGCGCGGGCCGGTCGCCTCGCTCTCCAGCGGTCAGCGGCAGACGGTCGCCATCGCCCGCTCGCTCCTCGGCGACCCCCGCGTGCTGCTGCTGGACGAGCCGACCGCGGCGCTCGGGTTCGAGCAGACCTCCGAGATCCTCGACCTCATCGACCGGCTGCGGGACCGGGGGCTGGGCGTCCTGCTGATCAGCCACAGCATGGGGGACGTGAAGGCCCTGGCGGACCGGGCCGCGGTGCTGCGGCTGGGCCGCAACAACGGCTTCTTCGATGTGAACACCGCCTCCCAGGAGCAGATCATCGCGTCCATCACCGGCGCCACGGAGAACGTGCCCCGCCGGCCGGCCCAGCGGGAGTCGGGGTGGTGAAGGACATGCGCAAGGTGACGGACGGCACTGCGGCCGACGTCGTCGCCGACGAGGGCGAGGGCCGCCCGCCGCAGCGCGAGCGGCTCGCCTCCCGGGCCGTGGACGGCGGGGTCCGTGCCGTGCGCGCGGTGCTCGCGCTCCTGGAGCGCAAGGTGCGGGCGGGGGAGCTGGGCTCCCTGCCCGTGGTGCTCGTGCTCGCCGTCGTCTGGATCACCTTCCAGGCCCTCAACCCGAACTACCTGTCCCCGCGCAACCTGTCCAACCTCAGCGTGGACATCGTCGGGACCGGCCTGATCGCGGTCGGGATCGTCTTCGTCCTGCTGCTGGGCGAACTCGATCTGTCCGTGGGGTCGATCAGCGGCCTGGCGGCGGCCGTCTTCGCCGTACTGAACGTGAACAACGGGGTCCCGGAGTGGCTGGCCGTCGTCGTCGGCGTGCTCACCGGCACCGTCACGGGCACCGTCCAGGGCTTCTCCATCGCCCGGACCCGGGTGCCGGCGTTCGTCGTCACGCTCGCGGGGCTGCTCACCTGGAACGGCCTGATGCTCGCCGTCCTCGGCGACAGCGGCACCGTCAACCTCGACGAGAACGGGCTGGTCGCCAGGTTGACCAGCTACTACTTCACCCAGGACGCCGTCGCCTACGGAGTGGCCGCGGTGGCCACCGCGGCGGTGTTCCTCGGTGCCGACCTGGACCGCAGACGCCGTACGGCGGTCGGGATGCCGCACCGCTCCTCGGCTGCGGTGGCCGTGCGCACCGCGGTCACGGCGGTGGTCGCGTTCGGCGCGGCCTATCTCCTCAACCGTTTCCAGGGGCTGCCGCTCGCCCTGCTGATCTTCCTCGTGGTGGTGGCCGGCCTGGACATCCTGCTGCGTCGCACCCACTACGGGCGGCAGGTGTACGCCCTCGGCGGCAGCATCGAGGCGGCCCGCCGCGCCAGCCTGAGCGTGTTCCGGGTCCAGACGGCCGTGTTCGCGATCTCCGGCACGATGGCCGCGGTCGGCGGGCTGTTCCTCGCCTCGCGCATCACGTCGGTGAGCCAGAGTTCGGGCTCGGGTGTGCTGCTGGTGAACGCCATCGCGGCGGCCGTGATCGGCGGCACCAGCCTGTTCGGCGGGCGGGGTACGACCTGGTCCGCGGTGCTCGGCATGCTCGTCATCCAGTCGATCTCCTCGGGCATGGCGATCACGGACACTCCCCCGGCGGTGCAGTTCGTGATCACCGGTGGGGTGCTGTTCGCGGCGGTGGTCATCGACGCGCTGTCCCGCCACTCGCAGGAGGCGCACGGCCGGGCGTGATGTGCGCCACATCACGCAACCCTCGCAACTTTCCTTGAAAGTTTTGTCATCTAGGCTGACAAACCCTTCGGCCCTCAGCAGGCAACTGGAGCGTTCCTCCATGACCGACAGGTCCACTGCCGTCCCCGCGCAAGCCTCCGCGACCGCCGCGTACGCCCGGATCTACGAGGAGCAGCAGCCGCGACTCGTCGCCTACGCCCGCTCGCTCACCCGGAACGCCTGGACCGCCGAGGACCTCGTCGCCGAGGCGCACTTCCGGGTGTGGCGGCGACTGGCCGAGGGGCACGAGATCGAGAACGTGCCGGCGTACCTCAGGACGACGGTGCGGCATCTCGCGATCGCCTCGGGGACCGCGGTGCGCGAGACACCACGGGACCCGCACACCGACGAGCGCGCGGAGCCGGGCAGGCACGACGGCGACCCGGCCGAGCAGGTGTCCCAGGTGGATCTGGTGGTGCGGGTGCTGGGCCAGCTGCCCGAGCGCTGGGTCAAGGCCCTGTGGCTGGCGGAGGCGGAGGGGCAGCCGCTGGCCGCGATCGGGCCGCAGCTCGGCACCAAGGACGGGGCGACGGCCGTCCTGTTGCATCGCGCGCGGGAGGGCATGCGGCAGGCCTTCCTGCGCACCCAGGCCGGCGCCCCGGACGCACCGGCGTGCCAGGTGCACTGGACCCGGATGCCCGCCTACGTCCGGGGCGCCGCGACGCCGCGCCAGGGGGAACGGCTGCTCGGCCATGTGGACGCGTGCGACGACTGCCGCGCCCGGCTGGCCGCGCTGATGCGCGCCAACGACCGGCTGCCCGCGATCGTCGCGCCGGCGCTGCTGCTGTTCGCGCTGGGCGGCACGGGCAAGTTCCTCATGGCGTTCACCGCGGGGACCGCCGGCGCGGCGGCCACGGCCGGCGGGCACGGCGCCGGTCTGCTGCACGGCGTGCGCCAGGTGGCGGTCGGCGGCTCGAAGGCGCAGGCCGCGGTGGCGGCGGGCGCGGTCGTGGCGGGCGCCGCCGCGTTCGTCCTGGTCATCGGTCCGGGCAGGTCCGCCCCGATACCGGCCCCGCGCACCCCGGTCGCCGACGCGCCCGTACGGCGGCTGCCCGTGGCGGAGACGCCAGCGGTCCCTCCCGTGCTCGCCGCCGCACCGGTCGAGGCGACGGCCGCGGAGCGGGCGCCGTCCGCCGGTGTGGCCGACGCCCCCGGCCCCCCGGGCACCGACGCCGCGCCCTCGCCGGCCGGGACACCGGCGTCGGCCGACAGCGGGCGGCCCGCCCCGCCGGGGGACGGGAAGAGCACCGGCAAGCCGTCTCCCACCGCCACACCGACGGAGGAGGAGACGGCGTCAGCCCCGGCCGACGACGGCAAGGGCGACGGCAAGGGCGACGGCCCGAAGGAGACCGCGCCGCCCGCCACCCCCTCTCCCGAGACCCCGCAGCCCGAGCCTTCGCAGACCTCGGACCCCGAACCGGAGCCCGAGCCCGGGACCGGAACCGGGAACGACGAGGACGGGCACCCGCACTGCCCGCCCGGCCCGGGCAAGGACACCGGCAAGGAGCCCGGACACGGCAGGGGCCGGCACGGCGATCACGGACGTCACCGGGGCGGACACTCCGGGCAGGGACCCCGCTGACCGCGGCCGACGGCCCCCTATGACGACTGTCATAGGCGCCGCGCAGGCCGCTCCCATAACAGTCGTCATAGGGGGCCGTCTTGACCATCATCACCGTGAACGCCCCGACGGGTCGCCTGAGCCCGGACCAGCGCCGGGTCCTGGCCGAGACACTCACGGACGCGGTCCTGGTGCCCGAGGTCGGCCGGTTCAGCCCACCGGCCCGGGCCGGTTTCCAGGTGCACTTCGTGGAGCGCGAGCCGGACATGACGGCGATCGGCGGGCGCCTGCTGACGGACGCCGGTCAGGAGCTCGACGTCATGGTGATCGACGTGGCCGTCATGGACGGCGACTGGCGTCGGGACGTACGCGCGGAGGTCATCGAGCGCCTGCTCGCCGCGCTGGCCGAGGCCTGCGGCCTGCCGGAGCCGTCCCCGGCCTGGTGGGTGAACTTCCGGGTCGTCGAGGAGGGCAGCTGGGGATCCCGCGGCGGCGTCCTGTCGATCCTCTCCCTCCTGGAGAGCGGCGTCTTCACCGAGGAGAAGGCCGAGGCGATCCGCGCGGCGGTCACCGCCTGACGCGGGACGCGGGGACCAGCCCTCCGCGTCACTCGGCGCGCTGGAGGGCGCCCGCGAGCACCGCTTCGAGCTGCCGCCCGACCCGGTCCAGCGGCTGGACGCCGCGCCCGGCCCGGCACATGGCGGTGGCCCCCTCGACGGCGGCCACGACCAGGGCCGCGAGTTCGACGGCCTGGTCGGGGGCGGCCCCGTGCGCGCACAGCGCGTCGGTGAGCAGCCGCTCCCAGGTGGCGAAGGCCTCGGCGGCGGCCACGAGGGCGGGCGCCGCCGCCTCGCCCGGCGGCTCCTCCACGGAGACGGCGAGCACCGGGCAGCCCGCGCGGAAGTCGCTCTCGACGACGATGCCGCGCCACAGGCCGAGGAAGGCCCGCAGTCCGGCGACCGGACCCGCCTCCAGTTCCTTGCGCAGCACACGGGCTACCGCGTCACCGGCGTACCGCACCGCCTCGGTCGCCAGTTGCTGCTTGCCCTCGGGGAAGTAGTGGTAGGTCGAGCCGAGCGGCGCCTCGGCATGCCGGGCCACCTCCCGGATGCTCGCGGCGTTCAGGCCGCGCCTGCTGATCAGGTCGGCGGCACCCGCCACGATGCGTTCCCGCGACGGCGCGCTCGGCTTGCCCACGACCGCTCTCCCTCCGGCGGCCCCGGTCCGGCCGCGCCCCCTCGACTGTAACGCTCGTCATAGCCGGGCCCGGCCGCACCCGCGCCCCGTTCCCGGGGCGCGGACCCGGGGGCCGGATCAGACGTTACGGCGGTACTGGCCGCCCACCTCGAAGAACGCGTCGGTGATCTGCTGGAGCGAGCAGACCCGGGCGGCGTCCATGAGGACCGCGAAGACATTGCGGTCGTTCACCGCCGCGTCCTTCAGAGCGGCCAGTGCCTCGTGCGCCAGGTCGCGGTGTCCTGCCTGGTAGTCGCGGACCCGTGCGAGCTGGGAGACCTTCTCCTCCTCGGTGGCCCGGGCCAGTTCGACGGTGGCGGGTTCGGCGGTGTCCGCGTGCGGGTTGCGGAAGGTGTTGACGCCGATGAGGGGCAGGCTGCCGTCGTGCTTGCGCTGCTCGTAGAGCATCGACTCGTCCTGGATCCGGCCGCGCTGGTAGCCGGTCTCCATGGCGCCCAGGACACCGCCGCGCTCGTTGATCCGCTCGAACTCCTGCAGCACCGCCTCCTCCACCAGGTCGGTGAGCTCGTCGATGACGAAGGAACCCTGGAGGGGGTTCTCGTTCATCGCCAGGCCCCACTCCCGGTTGATGATCAGCTGGATGGCCAGGGCGCGGCGGACGGAGTCCTCGGTGGGGGTGGTGACCGCCTCGTCGTAGGCGTTGGTGTGCAGGCTGTTGCAGTTGTCGTAGATCGCGATGAGCGCCTGGAGGGTCGTGCGGATGTCGTTGAAGTCCATCTCCTGGGCATGCAGGGAGCGTCCGGAGGTCTGGACGTGGTACTTCAGCTTCTGGGAGCGCTCGTTCGCGCCGTACTTCTCCTTCATCGCGACCGCCCAGATCCGCCGGGCGACCCGGCCGAGCACCGAGTACTCGGGGTCCATGCCGTTGGAGAAGAAGAAGGACAGGTTGGGGGCGAAGTCGTCGATGTGCATGCCCCGGGCGAGGTAGGCCTCGACGTAGGTGAAGCCGTTGGCGAGGGTGAAGGCGAGCTGGCTGACCGGGTTCGCGCCCGCCTCGGCGATGTGGTAGCCGGAGATCGACACCGAGTAGAAGTTGCGGACCTTGTGCGCGATGAACCACTCCTGGATGTCGGCCATCATCCGCAGGGAGAACTCCGTCGAGAACAGGCAGGTGTTCTGGCCCTGGTCCTCCTTGAGGATGTCCGCCTGCACCGTGCCGCGCACGTTCGCCAGGGCACGGGCGCGCAGCTCGGCCGCCTCCTCCTCGCCCGGCTCACGGCCCTCGGCGGCGCGGAACCGCTCGATCTGCTGGTCGATCGCCGTGTTGAGGAAGAAGGCGAGGATCGTCGGCGCGGGGCCGTTGATCGTCATGGACACCGAGGTGGTGGGGGCGACCAGGTCGAAGCCGTCGTAGAGCGCCTTCATGTCGTCGAGGGTGGCCACCGAGACACCGGAGGTACCGACCTTGCCGTAGATGTCGGGGCGCTCGTCGGGGTCGCGGCCGTAGAGGGTGACGGAGTCGAAGGCAGTGGACAGGCGGGTGGCGGGCTGGCCCTCGGAGAGCAGCTTGAAGCGGCGGTTGGTGCGGAACGGGTCACCCTCGCCGGCGAACATCCGGGCCGGGTCCTCGCCGTCGCGCTTGAAGGGGAACACCCCGGCGGTGAAGGGGAAGCTGCCCGGCAGGTTCTCCGCGCGCCAGAACCGCACCAGCTCACCGTGGTCGTCGAAGCGGGGCAGGGCGACCCGGGGCACCTTGTTCCCCGAGAGGGACTCACGCGTCAGCTTGGTGCGGATCTCCTTGTCGCGGACCTTCACCACCTGCTCGTCGCCGGAGTACGAGGCGACGACCGCGGGCCAGTTCGCGAGCTGCTCGGTGATCGCGTGCGGAAGGTCGCGACGGGCGCCGTCGAGCAGGGACGCGACGTTCGCGGCGTCCGCGCCGGCCGCGGCGAGTTCGTCCCGTACGGCGTCGAGGCGCTGCACACGCCGGGCCGCCGCCGCCAGCCGGGCGGTCTCGGCGTGGTAGGCGCGGACGGTGTCGGTGATCTCGGCGAGATAGCGCACCCGCTCCGCCGGGACCACCTGCCGGATCCCGGACGAGTGCCGCACGTCGACCGGGGCCAGCGCGCCCTGGACCAGCGGCAGCCCCTGTTCGCCGAGGGCGGTCCGCAGGTGCTGGTAGAGCGCGGTGACGCCGTCGTCGTTGAAGGTGGCGGCGGAGGTGCCGTAGACCGGCATGTCCTCCGGCCTCTTGCCGAACGCCTCCCGGTTGCGGACCAGTTGACGGCCCACGTCCCGCATCGCGTCCTTCGCGCCACGCCGCTCGAACTTGTTGATCGCCACCACGTCGGCGAAGTCGAGCATGTCGATCTTCTCGAGCTGCGAGGCGGCGCCGAACTCCGGTGTCATCACGTACATCGAGGTGTCGACGAACGGCACGATCGCCGCGTCGCCCTGGCCGATGCCCGGCGTCTCCACGACCACCAGGTCGAACCCGGCCGCCTTCATCACGTCGATCACGTCCGACAGGTGCTCGGGCAGCTCACGGCTGCCCCGGGTGGCCAGGCTGCGGAAGAACACCCGGGCGCCGTCCAGGGAGTTCATCCGGATGCGGTCGCCGAGCAGGGCGCCGCCGCCCCGGCGGCGGGTCGGGTCGACCGCGATCACCGCGATCCGCAGCTTGTCCTGCTGGTCGACCCGGAAGCGCCGCACCAGCTCGTCGGTGAGCGAGGACTTGCCGGAGCCGCCCGTGCCCGTGATGCCCAGCACCGGCACCGTCCGGGCCGCCGCCGCGGCCCGCACCTGGGCCAGGAAGTCGTCCGGCAGCTTGCCCAGCTCCGCGCCGGTGATCGCGCGGGCGATCGCGAACCGGTCGCCCGCGAGGACGGCGGACACCTCGGCCGGCTTGCCGTCCCACAGATCGAAGTCGCAGTCCGCGACGACCGAGTTGACCATCCCGGCCAGGCCCATCCGCTGCCCGTCCTCCGGGGAGAAGATGGTCACCCCGCTCCCCCGCAGCCGGGCGATCTCCTCCGGGACGATGACCCCGCCCCCGCCGCCCACCACCCGGACGTGGTCGGCGCCGCGGGCGCGCAGCGAGTCGACCAGGTACTCGAAATACTCCACGTGCCCGCCCTGGTAGGACGAGACCGCCACCCCGTGGGCGTCCTCCTCCAGCGCCGCGTCCACGACCTCCTGCACCGACCGGTTGTGACCGAGGTGGATCACTTCCGCGCCCTGGGACTGGAAGATCCGGCGCATGATGTTGATGGACGCGTCGTGCCCGTCGAACAGGGCCGAGGCGGTGATCAGCCGAATGGGGTGCACGGGACGGTGCACTTCGCTCATGGGGGACCTTCCCGGACGGATCAGGGGTACGCCGACCCCGAGATAGTAGGACGTCCTACTAATTTACCGCAGGGCGGGGGCTCCGGGGCGGGAGCGATGCGATCGACCCCTGACTGTCGAAGTTCATACACATACGGGCGCGATCGTCCGGACGGCCCACGGGGCGGGGCGCCGGCGCACGGTCCGCGCGCGGTACGTCCTGGCGTGCGACGGCGGCAGCAGCACGCTCCGGGTCCGGGCGGGGCGCCCCTGCGCGACCTGGAGTTCGACGAGCCGTGACTCGTCGTCGACGCTGGACCACTGGACGGCTTCGGACGGGCGTCTCGATCTCGAAGACCTGCTGGACGAGGCGTTCGGCGCGCTGAGCCCGGGCTGCCGGCCGCCCCGCTGAGGGTGCGGGCCCGCCCGCGCCGGTCAGGAGCGGGTGTGCTCCGGGGTCTCCCGGTGTCCGGTCGCCGTGTCCGTGGTCCGGCGGGAGGACGTGTCGACGGCGGGGGCCAGGAAGGCGGCGCAGGCGACGCAGCCGAGGACGACGAGCATGGCCGGGCGCAGGCCGAGGTGATCGCCGAGGAAGCCCAGGCCGGGCGGTCCGACGAGGAAGGCGACGTAGCCGATGACGGCCACCAGACTCACCCGGGCCGTCTCGTCGGGACCGGACTCCCCGGCCGCGGAGAGCGCCAGGGGGAAGCCGAGCGAGGCACCCAGCCCCCAGAACAGCACGGCGGCACCGGCGAGGACGGGGCTGTCGGAGACGATGACGATCAGCAGACCGAGCGCGCCGGACGCCGCGCTGGCGCGGACCACGGTGGTCCGGCCGAAGCGGTCGAGGACGTACGTGCCGGTGAAGCGGCCCACCGTCATCGCGGCGGCGAACCCGGCGTAGACGAGGGAGCCCGCGGTGGCGTCCATGCCGTGTCCGTCGACCATCAGCAGCGGCAGCCAGTCGTTGGCCGAGCCTTCGGCCAACGCCATGGCCAGCACGATCGCGCCGATGAGGAGGAGCCTGCCGTCTTTCCACACGGCGGGGTGCGGCCCCTCGACGCCGCCCTCCCGCCGCGCCTCCGGCACGAGCCGGCCGGTGCCCGCCGGGATGGCGCGCGCGGCGAACAGCAGCAGCCCCGCGACGAGCAGGACGACCACCGCGAGGTGCTGGTGCACCGGCACTCCCGCCGCCGTCGCCGCCATCCCGGCGGCGGCCCCGAACACCGTGCCCAGGCTGAAGCAGCCGTGCAGTGCCGGCAGGGTGGTCCGGCCGCTGATCCGCTCGACGTCCGTGCCGTCGACGTTCACGGCCACGTCTCCGCCGCCCATGCCGGCGCCGAAGAGACACAGGCCCGCGGTGACCCCGGCGACCGACGAGGCGAGCGCGCCCGCGCAGATCACGGCCATCCCCGCGATGAGCAGCCAGGTCCCCCAGACGATGACGGGCCGGGTCCCGAACCGGGACACCAGCCGCCCCGAGAGGCTGATCCCGGCCATCGAGCCGAGCGACAGCCCGAACAGCACCAGCCCCATCTGGGCCGTGGACACCTCCAGCCGGTCCCGGATCGCGGGCGTGCGGGTCACCCACGAGGACATGGCGATGCCCGCGATCAGGAAGGCAAGGAAGAGCGACCGACGGCGGCGGCGCACGGCCTTGTCCATGAGACTGCTCCTTGGGGGGCTGCTGGGGCTGCTCCTCCGAAGGAGCGGGAACGGCTGCTTCGAGGCCGCGTGCGGCACCCGCTCGACCAGGCAAATGTACCTGCTTGCACACGACACCGGGGAAGCGCTTTCCCGATCGGCCGGGACCTCCCTCGCGGTCCCCGGACCGCCGCCCACGTGACCTTCACCGCCGCAAGGTCGATAATTCCCTCGGAGGAACCAGGCCTGCTCGTGTCAGTAGGAGGTACCCATGAAGATGTTGATCAATGTGCCGGAGACCGTGGTCGCGGACGCGCTGCGCGGGATGGCGGCCGCCCATCCCGAGCTGACCGTCGACGTGGAGAACCGGGTGGTCGTACGGCGGGACGCTCCGGTGGCCGGGAAGGTCGGACTCGTGTCCGGCGGCGGGTCCGGGCACGAGCCGTTGCACGGGGGGTTCGTCGGACCCGGCATGCTCTCCGCGGCCTGTCCCGGTGAGGTGTTCACCTCACCGGTGCCCGACCAGATGCTGCGCGCGGCGGCCGCCGTGAACAGCGGCGCGGGCGTGCTGTTCATCGTCAAGAACTACACCGGCGACGTGCTCAACTTCGACATGGCGGCCGAGCTCGCCGAGGACGAGGGCATCCAGATCGCCAAGGTGCTGGTCAACGACGACGTGGCCGTCACCGACAGTCTGTACACGGCGGGGCGCCGTGGTACCGGCGCGACGCTCTTCGTGGAGAAGATCGCCGGGGCCGCCGCCGACGAGGGACAGCCGCTGGACCGGGTCGAGTCCGTCGCCCGCCAGGTGAACGAGAACTCCCGCAGTTTCGGTGTCGCGCTCAGCGCGTGCACCACGCCCGCCAAGGGCAGCCCAACCTTCGACCTGCCGGCCGGCGAGCTGGAGCTGGGCATCGGCATCCACGGCGAACCGGGCCGGGAGCGGCGGGCGATGATGACGTCCGGGGAGATCGCCGACTTCGCCGTCCAGGCCGTCCTGGACGACATGCCCCCGCGTAATCCCGTCCTCGTGCTGGTCAACGGCATGGGTGCCACTCCACTGCTGGAGCTGTACGGCTTCAACGCGGAGGTGCAGCGGGTGCTGAACCAGCGCGGGGTGGCCGTCGCCCGGACACTCGTCGGCAACTACGTGACCTCCCTCGACATGGCGGGCGCCTCGGTGACGGTCTGCCAGATCGACGAGGAACTGCTGCGCCTGTGGGACGCGCCGGTGAGCACTCCGGGCCTGCGCTGGGGCATGTGAGGGGAGATCCTGTGCTCGACGCCGACTTCTTCCGCCGTTGGATGACGGCGACCGCCGCTTCCGTACACCGCGAGGCGGAATGGCTCACCGCTCTCGACTCCCCCATCGGGGACGCCGACCACGGCAGCAACCTCCAGCGCGGGTTCACCGCGGTGACCGCCGCGCTGGCGAAGGAGGAGCCGGACACGCCGGGCGCGGTTCTCGTCCTCGCCGGACGGCAGCTCATCTCCACCGTCGGGGGCGCCTCCGGCCCGCTGTACGGCACCCTGCTGCGCCGGACCGGCAAGGCGCTCGGGGACGCGGCCGCGGTGAGCGAGGCGGAGCTCGCCGACGCGCTGCGGACGGGTGTGGACGCCGTGATGCAGCTCGGGGGCGCCGCCCCGGGCGACAAGACGATGATCGACGCCCTGGTGCCGGCGGTCGCCGCGCTCGGGGACGGGTTCGGCGCCGCCGGCACAGCCGCCGAGCGGGGCGCCGAGGCCACGATCCCCCTCCAGGCCCGCAAGGGCCGGGCCAGCTACCTCGGGGAGCGCAGCATCGGGCACCAGGACCCGGGGGCGACCTCGTCCGCCCTGCTGATCGCGGCGCTCGCCGAGGCCGACGGGAAGTGAACGGAAGTGAGGCGACGGTGAGCGACGAGAAGCTGGTCGGGATCGTGCTGGTCTCGCACAGCGCGGCGGTGGCGAACGCCGTGGCCGAGCTGGCGAAGGGCCTCGCGGGCGGCGGCGCGGCCGTCCCCGTCGCGGCGGCGGGCGGTACCGAGGGGGGCGGGCTGGGCACGAGCGCGGAGCTGGTGGCCGCCGCGGCCGCCTCCGTCGACCGGGGTGCCGGCGTCGCCCTCCTCACCGACCTGGGCAGCGCCGTGCTCACGGTCAAGGCACTCCTCGCCGAGGGGGACGAACTCCCGGCGTCCGCCCGCCTGGTGGACGCCCCGTTCGTCGAGGGCGCGGTGGCCGCGGTGGTCACGGCGGCGACGGGAGCCGACCTCGACGCGGTCACGGCGGCGGCCTCCGAGGCGTACGCCTACCGCAAGGTGTGAGCGGCCGCACCCCGGTCCCTCTCCGGCGGCGGCGAGGGCGGCGCGGGCGGTCCGGGCCGGCTCGGTCCGGGCCGCCGCGCCCGCCCCGCTACTCCTCCCCCGGGTCCTCCCCCGCCTCATCTCCGGCGTCCGCTCCCGTCTCCTCGTCCGGCCCGGCGTCGGTGGCCTCCGGGAGCGCGCCGGTGTCCTCGGCCTGCTCGGCAGCCTGGTCGTCGCGCGCCGTCCGGGCGGCCGGGCCGGCCTCGGGCCGTCGGTCCTCGCGGGCCGTCGGACCTCCGCCCGCCGGCGCATCCGGGGGCCGGGCATCCGCCGCTCGCGGCCCCGGCGCCGCCCGGCCGGTGGCCCGGACGAACGAACGCGCCAGCCGTTCACCGGTCTCCACTGCGGCCTCATGGCTCTCGATCGGGGTGGCGCGGGAGTCCCGGAAGACGATGTAGGTCACCCCGGAGGGGGTGCCGCCGCCGTGCGGGTCGGGGCGGATGCCCAGGGCCGCCGCGGTCGCGTAGGACGCCTCACCGATGATGTCGGGCGGGCCCACGTCGCCGACGACCGCGTACTGGACCCGGTCGCGGTAGACGACCGCCGCCACCGCGCCTCCGCGCACCCCGTGATCGCCGGGGTTCCACAGGTCGCTCGCCTGGGGCACCACGATGTACGGCAGGGTCTCGGCGCTGAGGTAGCGGCCGTCGGACTGGGTGTACGCGGTGGCGTCGGAGAACAGCGGGTCGGTCCCGCTGTTGCAGTGCGCTCCGGGACGTCCGTCGCAGTCGATGTCCAGGTCGGCCGTCCAGAACACCGCCTCGCGGGTGCCGCAGACCGGCACGGTGGCGGGCATCCCGTCGTCCGTGCGGTAGCGGCCCCGGGAGACGGCAACGCAGTCGCGAACCCGGGCCAGCAGGTCGGCGGCGCGGACGGCGCCCTCCTGGCGTATCGCGGGTGCACCCGGGCTGCCCCGGTCGTGGCGGGCGGCGACGGAGCCGGTGGTCGGGGCCAGCAGGACGAGGCCGGCCGCGGCCAGGGTCAGCGACTGGGCGCGCACGTGGGGGGACCCTCTCGTGGGACGGTGACGGACACTCAGCCCAATCTGGTGGGAGCGGCCCGTGGGGGCCATTCCGAGGGGGCCGTACGGTGCACGCTTCTGACGGCCCGACAGGGGCGGGGGGCCGGCCGGCCTCTCGGCTCCGGCCCCCCGGCCCGCTGCGCCGGCGCGGGATCAGCGACGACAGCGGTCCGCGCCACCGGCCTGAACTCGGTCTCCCCGAAGGAGAGTTCGGGCCGGGAGGAGGATCAGCATACGTAATTTTCCTGAGCGGTCACGCAACCGGCGGTGACCAGCGGCCGTCTTCGCGGGTTCGCCCTCTTGCCGAGCCCGCACCCTCCCGCCATATTGGTCCGGACCAATACCGCCGCGCATCGGTGACGGGAGGCGTAGCCGTGCGCCGTGTGATGCTCTGCGGGCTGGCACTGGCCGTGTCGTGCGGGTGCTCGGCCGGCGGCGGGAACGGGGAGCGGCCCCCGGGCGCCCCCGCGGGGGTGACCGCGCGGGCCGGGAGCGCGACCAGTGTGCACGTCATGTGGAACGCGGTCACCGCCGATCCGCCGGTCGGCGTCTACGAGGTCTACCGGGGGACGGCGAAGGTCGCCGACGTGCCCGGCACCGCGCACATGCTGGACGTCGTCCGGCTCGCGCCCGCCACCTCCTACGTCTTCACCGTGCGGGCCCGCGACGGTCGGGGCCGGCTCGGGCCGCCCAGCCGGCGGGTGCGGGCGACGACCGCGGCGGCGTCCGTGGCGGACACCTCCGCGCCGGCCCAACCGGGGCGGGTCACCGGCCGGCCCGCCAAAAGCCGCGCGGTCCAGCTGTCCTGGTCCGCGTCCACGGACGACCGGAAGGTGGTGTCGTACGACGTCTACCAGGGCGGTGCGCGGATCCACAGTGTCGGCGGGGGCCGGACGGCGACCCTCATCACTGGGTTGCGGCCGGGCACCGCGTACACGTTCACCGTCCGGGCCCGGGACGCCGCCGACCATCTGTCCCCGGCCGGCCCTGCCGTACGCGTGTCGACGCCGGCCGGGGCCGGCGGGACGGCGGGTACGGCGCCTTCCGGCTTCCGCGCCACGGCCCACCGCGCGGCCGACGGGGCGTACTACCTCGACCTGTCCTGGGTGGCACCACCGGTGGACGGCGTGGTCACGGAGTACGGGATACGGCTCGACGGCTCGACGGTCACCTCGCTGGTGTGGGGCGGGACGCCCCCGCGCGGCAGGGCGGCGTACCGCTTCTGCCCGGGACGGGAGAAGGGGGTCACGCACCGGGTGCGGCTGCGGGCGCGGCTGCCGGACGGGACGTGGGGGGCGTACTCGGCGGAGCGGACGGTGACCACCGGCGTGTGAGCGGGGGGCCTCGGAACGTGCGGGCGGGGGCCGCCCCCTGGGCCGTCCGAAGGAATCCGTCACCTGCGCGGATGCGGTCCGGGTGCGGGCGGCTCCGGCGGCACATTGGCTGCCCCTGAGGCAGCACGGGCGTACCCGACCCTCGGCGGCGCAAGGGATGTACCGCCAACCGTGCCGCCGGAGGGCATCCGATGCGCACTTCCCGTCTTCTTCTCCGCTCGGGACCGGCCGTGGCAGCCGCCGCCGTGCTGCCGCTCGTCCTGACCGCACAGCCGGCGGCCGCGGTCTCCGGCATCTCCGTGAGCACGACCGGCTCCACGGTGTCGGTGGTGACCAGTGCCTGCACCCAGATCAACGGCAGCTGGGGCACCGCGGCGCTGCTGGGCAGTGGCCAGGCGAGCTTCGCCCAGGGGCGCCAGGTGGCGCTGTCGGGGACGACCGTCAGCCAGTCCGCCGCCTGGTCGGGCGTCTCCCCCGGCACCTACACCGTGGTCGTCATGTGCTCCAACGGCACCACCGCCGGCACCCAGTCCGTGATCGTGTCGGCCCCGTCCACCCCCACCATCTCCGCCACGGCGTCCGCCTCGCCGTCGCGGGGCGTCATGGGCGGCCTCGGCGGCGCGGCCCGGGACGTCGGTCCGGTGACGATGGGGGTGGGCGGCGCGCTGGTGGGCGTCGGGGTGATCGCGGCAGCCTGGTTCCTGCGCCGCCGCGCCAAGCCGTACCGCCTGTAGCCGCCGCGCCGACTCCGAGCCGCTGTACGCCCCTGGCGCTTCACCGCCCCTGAGGGGTGTCCTCCACGACCGGCAGGTTCTCCAGTGCCTCGCTGATCCACTGGATCCAGAAGGTCTCCAGCTCGATGCCCGCGCGCAGGACCAGGTGCTGGAGCCTGGCCTGCGCGCTGTCGTCACCGGGCGGGAAGTCGCGCTTCTCGATCTCCGCGTACTCGGCGAGCTGGATCCGGTGCAGCTCCCGGTGGCGGCGCAGGTCGGCCTCCAGACCCGCGGTGCCGACGACGGCCGCGGCACGCAGCCGGAGCAGCAGCGCGTCGCGGTGCGGCTTGGGGTCCTGTGACGCGGCCGTCCACCGCGCCAGTTCGGCGCGGCCCGCGGGCAGGACCTCGTAGGCCTTCTTCTGGCCCCGGGCCGGCTGTGCGGCGGGCAGGGCGCGGATATGGCCGTCGGCCTCCAGTTTTCCCAGCTCGCGGTAGATCTGCTGGTGCGTCGCCGACCAGAAGTACCCGATCGACTTGTCGAACCGGCGGGTCAGATCCAGCCCCGAGGACGGCTTCTCGAGCAGGGCGGTGAGGATCGCGTGCGGGAGTGACATGACGTCATCCTAGGGAGGGGTCGCCGGGGGCCTATGGCCCCCACAGGCAACGTTTGCCCGTGAAGGAGCGGCGTCCGGTGCGTGCTCTGGGGGTCCCCCCGGCCGAAGGCTGGGGGAGTGCCGGCCGGAAGTCCTCGTACCGGATGTACTTGGGCTTTCGGCCGGTGCGGCGAGAGAGCGTGCCGGGCGTCGCGACGGGGCGAACGTTGCCCGTCGGGGCACTAGAGTGCCGCCGCCAGCTCGGTGCCCTGCTGGATGGCGCGCTTGGCGTCGAGTTCGGCGGCCACGTCGGCGCCGCCGATGAGGTGGGCCTTCGTGCCGGCGGCGAGCAGGGCCTCGTGGAGGTCGCGGCGCGGGTCCTGGCCGGTGCACAGCACGACGGTGTCGACCTCCAGGACCGTGCTCTCGTCGCCGACGGTGATGTGCAGGCCGGCGTCGTCGATGCGGTCGTACCGCACGCCCGGGACCATGGTGACGCCCCGGTGCTTGAGCTCGGTGCGGTGGATCCAGCCGGTGGTCTTGCCGAGACCGGCGCCGACCTTGCTGGTCTTGCGCTGGAGGAGGTGGACCGTGCGCGGCGGGGCGGGTCGCTCCGGGGCGGCGAGGCCACCGGGGCCGGCGTAGTCCATGTCGACGCCCCACTGGCGGAAGTACACCGCCGGGTCCTCGCTCGCCCCGTCGCCGCCGTCGGTGAGGAACTCGGCGACGTCGAAGCCGATGCCGCCCGCGCCGAGGATCGCCACCCGGTCGCCGACGGGCGCGCCGTCGCGCAGTACGTCGAGGTAGCCGACGACGCTGGGGTGGTCGACGCCCGGGATGTCGGGGACGCGCGGGGCGACGCCGGTGGCGACGACGACCTCGTCGTAGCCCGTCAGGTCGTCGGCCGCGACGTGGGTGCCGAGTCGGACGTCCACACCGTGCGCGTCGAGCTGGTGGCGGAAGTAGCGCAGCGTCTCGTCGAACTCCTGCTTGCCGGGGACCTTGCGGGCCACGTTGAGCTGGCCGCCGATCTCGTCCGCCGCGTCGAACAGCGTGACGTCGTGGCCGCGTTCGGCCGCCGACACCGCGCAGGCGAGGCCGGCCGGTCCGGCGCCGACGACCGCGACGCGCTTGCGCAGCCGGGTCGGGGAGAGGACGAGCTCGGTCTCGTGGCAGGCGCGCGGATTCACCAGGCAGGAGGTGATGCGGCCGCTGAACGTGTGGTCCAGGCATGCCTGGTTGCAGCCGATGCAGGTGTTGATGGCCTCCGGGGTGCCGGCCGCGGCCTTGTTCACGAAGTCGGGGTCGGCGAGCATCGGCCGGGCCATGGAGATCATGTCGGCGCGGCCTTCGGCGAGCAACTGCTCGGCGACTTCGGGGGTGTTGATGCGGTTGGTGGTGACGAGCGGGATGTTCACCGCCCCCATCAGCCGCTGTGTCACCCAGGTGTAGGCGCCGCGCGGCACGGAGGTCGCGATGGTGGGGATCCGGGCCTCGTGCCAGCCGATGCCGGTGTTGATGAGGGTCGCGCCGGCCTCCTCGACGGCCTTCGCGAGGGTGACCACCTCGTCCAGGGTGGAGCCGCCGGGCACCAGGTCCAGCATCGACAGCCGGTAGACGACGATGAAGTCCTCGCCGACCGCCTCGCGCACCCGGCGCACGATCTCGACGGGGAAGCGCATCCGGTTCTCGTACGAGCCGCCCCAGCGGTCGGTGCGGTGGTTGGTCGGGGCGGCGATGAACTCGTTGATGAGGTAGCCCTCGGAGCCCATGATCTCGACGCCGTCGTAACCGGCCCGCCGGGCGAGGCGGGCGGCACGGGCGTAGTCGTCGATGGTGCGCTCGACCTCCGCGTCGGTGAGCTCACGCGGCGGGAAGGGGCTGATGGGGGCCTGGAGCGGGCTCGGCGCGACCAGGTCCCGGTGGTAGGCGTAGCGACCGAAGTGCAGGATCTGCATCGCGATCCGGCCGCCCTCGCGGTGCACGGCCTCGGTGATCGCGCGGTGCTGCTCGGCCTCCTCCTCGGTGGTGAGCTTGGCGCCGCCCTCGTACGGGCGCCCCTCTTCGTTGGGGGCGATGCCGCCGGTGACGATCAGGCCCACTCCGCCGCGGGCCCGGGCGGCGTAGAACTCCGCCATGCGCTCGAAGCCGCGGTCGGCCTCCTCCAGGCCGACGTGCATCGAGCCCATCAGGACGCGGTTGGGCAGCGTGGTGAAGCCCAGGTCGAGCGGGCTCAGCAGATGGGGGTAACGGCTCATGGCGGCCTCCGTGCGCGGCGGTGTTCGCCTCCAGTTGTAGAGGACCGGCACGGTTTATGCAACTAGTTGCAAAACAAGGTCAGCGGTGATCTGCGGCACTCACCTGCTCTCCAGGAGGACGTGCAGCTCGCGTTCCTGGTCCCCGGAGGCCGAGGCGAGGTCGCGGACCGAGAACATCGAGTCGAGCGTGGAGCGCAGCCGCTCGATCGCCCAGTAGCCGCCCTGGGCGTCGGCCTCGACGGAGGCCGAGAGCCGGGCGGGAGGCGGGCACTCGTGGGCCTCGGTGACCTCGAAGGTGCCCAGCCACACCATCGGACGGGTCTCGTGAAGCTGCTGCGGCACATCGTCGGGGCCGCGGTCGGACTCGAAGCAGGCGCAGAGGGTGTCGAAGACGATCCGCGCGTCCTCCTTGCTGCATCCGCTGATCTCGAGGGAGACGGGCTCCTCGTGCGGTCGGGCACGGTCCATCGCGATCGCTCCTCTCGTGCGGTGGCGCGGCTGGGCGGGTTCCCCGCACACCGCGGCACAACCCCAGAAAAGCACCACTTCCCGGGCGGTACCAGCGAGGCGGGCGGCGCCACGAACCCGCGCGGGCACCACGCTCACGCGCCGGGACGCCGGTCCGGCGATCCTCCGGTGCGCCGACGGACCCGGTCCGGCCTTGAGGCGAACGGCGTCCGCCCGCGTACTGGAGGAGCATGGAGAAGAACGTCCCGGTTCGCGGGCGAGAGGGATTGAGCGCGGTGGAACAGGGGGAGTCGGCACGGGGGACAGGGTGCCTCGGCGACGAGCGGAGGCGGTGCGTGGCATGAGCGCGGCAGCCGGAGCGTCCCGGGCCGCGGGCGGCGCCCCGGCCCTGCCCAGCGGACTGCTGGACGTACTGAACGTGGCCTCGGTGGTGCTGGACACCAAGGGACGGGTCGTGCTGTGGAGTCCACAGGCCGAAGAGCTGTTCGGCTACACGGCGGACGAGGCGCTGGGACGGTACGCCGCCCAGGTCATGATCCACGAACGCCATGTCGACCTGGTCGTCAAGCTGTTCGCCGACGTCATGGTGACCGGGCAGAGCTGGGCCGGGGCGTTCCCCGTCCGCCGCAAGGACGGCTCCACCCGGATGGTGGAGTTCCGCAACATGCGGCTGGTCAACGACCAGGGCACCGTCTATGCCCTGGGGCTCGCCGCGGACCAGTCGACCGTACGCCGGCTGGAGCGGGACGTGGCGCTGTCCACGCGCATGGTCGCGCAGTCCCCCATCGGTCTGGCGGTGGTCGACCCGGACCTGCGGTTCGTCTCGGTGAATCCGGCGCTGGCGGGGATCATCGGCCTGCCTCCCGAGGAGCACCTCGGGCGCCGGATCCGCGAGGTGCTTCCCTCGATGGAGGCGGACGCGCTGGAGGCGGCGGTGCGCGAGGTGCTGCGGACCGGGGAGCCGCTCGTCGACCGGTCCACCGTCGGCCGGACCCGGGCCGACCCGGACCGCGACCACGCGTGGTCCATCTCGCTGTACCGGCTGGAGGACTCGCGCGGCACCGTGCTGGGCGTGGCGGCCTCGGTGGTCGACGTCTCCGACCAGTACCGGGCGGGCGTGGAGGCGGAGGCGGCGCGGCGCAGGCTCGCGCTGATCGCCGACGCCTCGGCCCGCATCGGCACCACCCTGGACCTGGAGCGCACCGCGCGCGAGCTGGCCGAGGTCGCCGTGCCGGAACTGGCGGACGTGGCCTCGGTGGACCTGTTGGACGACGTGGTGGCGGGCCGTCCCTTCGGTCCGCACCCCGCCGGGGCGGCCGCCATCCGCTCCCTGGCGGTCCGGGCCGTCGACGCGCCCGAGGCCCTGCGCGCCGCCGACCCGGCCGGAGAGGTGGTCCGCTACGCCCCCGGCCAGCTGGTGACGGAGTGCGTGCGCACCGGCCAGCCGGTCGTGATCGCGCGGGTCGAGGAGGCCGACCTGGCCCGGATCGCGCACTCCGCCGAGGCCGCGGAGCTGCTGGCCCGGGCCGGGGTGCACTCCTGTCTGGCCGTCCCGCTGATCGCCCGCGGCGAGGTGCTCGGCGCGCTGGACCTCAAGCGGATCCACAACCCGCTGCCGTTCGGCCGGGACGACCTGCTGCTCGCCCGGGAACTGGCGGCCCGCGCGGCCGTGCAGATCGACAACGCCCGCTGGTACCAGCACGCCCGGACCACCGCGCTCACCCTCCAGCGCAGCCTGCTGCCCAGCCATCCGCCGGTCACCGGCGGCCTGGAGGTCTCCTCGCGCTACCAGCCGGCGGGCGCCACCACCGAGGTCGGCGGGGACTGGTTCGACGTCATCCCGCTCCAGGACGGCAAGACCGCGCTGGTCGTCGGCGACGTCATGGGCAGCGGCATCGACGCCGCCGCGACGATGGGCCGGCTGCGCACCGCGACGACCACCCTGGCCTCGCTCGGTCTCGACCCCGCGGTGCTCCTGGAGCACCTCGACCGGATCACCCAGGGGCTGGACCACTCCATCGCCACCTGTGTGTACGCCGTCCACGACCCCCGCCGGGGCCGCTGCCGCATCGCCAACGCCGGGCATCTGCCGCCGGTCCGGGTGCGCCCGGGCCTGCCGCCGGAGCTACTGGAGCTGCCCACGGGCGCGCCGCTGGGCGTGGGCGGCGTGGCCTTCTCCACGACCGAGGTCGCGTTCGCGCCCGGCGACCAGCTGGTGCTGTACACCGACGGGCTGGTGGAGACCCGGGTGCACTCGCTGGACGAGCGCCTGGCCGCGCTGCTCGCCCTCCTGGACGATCCCCGGCTCCCGCTGGAGGAGCTCTGTGACCATCTGCTGACCGAGCTGCACCATCCCGACAACCACGACGACGTCGCCCTTCTCGTGGCGCGGGCCCGCGACTGAGAGCGCCTCCGGGAGCCGGGCGGCCCGATTCACAGGGTTTTATTACCGCTTCCTTATCGTGCTGATCCGACAATCACAGTAGAGGAGTGCCAGCTGTTTCCCGCCGCGCCCGCCCACCGGGCCGAGGAAGGTGAGCCGTGATGCAGGAGCATGAGCAGCCGGAAGAGGTCGAGGTGCTCTCGGGGCCGGGCGGGGAGGAGCGCGAGCCGGGTTCGCCGGCCGCGCGCGCGTGGCGCCGGTCGGCGCGCGGGCGAGCGGTGATCGCGGCCACGGCGGTCGCCGTGCTGGCCCTCGGCGGCACGGTCGCCTACGCGGCGACCTCGGGAGGCTCGTCCGGCTCCCCCTCGCCGGCCCCGGCGTCGTCGTCGCCCTCGGAGGGACCGGGCGGCGGGCACTGGCGTGGCGGACCGTGGTCGGGCTTCGGGTTCGGCGGTGACGCGGCGCACGGCGAGGCGACCGTGAAGGACCGGGACACCGGCACGTGGGTCGTCCGCGTGTGGCAGCGCGGGACGGTCGAGAAGGTGGACGGCGACCGGGTCACGGTGAAGAGCGAGGACGGCACCTCGTGGACCTGGACGGTCGGCGCGGACGCCGCGGTGCGCACCGGTGGCACGTCCGGCTCCGGGGCGTCGGCGCTGAAGAAGGGCGACACGGTGGTCGTCGTCGGCTCCCGCTCGGGCGACACCTACACGGCGGTCCGGGTCGTCTCAGGCGACTTCCCCGGCTTCCGCGACCGCGGCCCGGACCGGGACAAGGGCCACGACGGCTTCCGGCACGGCCCGTGGAACCACGGCGACGACACCTCCCCCGCCCCCACGAACAACGGCGCCACCACCTGACGGGCCACAACCGACAGGCACGACAGCCGCCGCGGCCCGCGGAACCACGAGGACGACACTCCCCCGCCCCCACGGGCGGCAGCGTCACCACTTGACCCGGCCCACGGCCCGCACCCGGACGACCAGCCACGACAGCCGCCTCCACAGCCCCGGACGGACAGGCACGACAGCCGCCACCACAGCCCGCGGAACCACGGCGACGGACAGCTCCCCCGGTCCGACGGGCGGCGGCGTCGCTACCCGGCCCTGGTCCCCAGTACGACGTGGGCGTACCGGTCCTCGTCCTCGGCCGGGCGGACCGTCAGGCCGGCACGGGCGAAGGCCTCGACGGCGGCCGGGGCCTGCCGCTCGCTGGTCTCCACGAGCAGGATCCCCCCGGGCGCCAGCCACTCGGGCGCCCCGGCGGCGACCCTGCGCAGCACGTCGAGTCCGTCGCCGCCGCCGTCGAGGGCGGTGCGCGGCTCGTGGTCGCGGGCCTCCGCCGGCAGCAGGGGGACCTCGTCGGTGGGGACGTACGGCACATTGGCGGCCAGGATGTCGATCCGGCCCCGCAGCCCGGCGGGCAGCGCCTCGAACAGATCGCCCTGATACGCGTGGCCGCCGTGGGCGGCGACATTGGCGCGGGCGCAGCGCACCGCCGCCGGGTCTATGTCGGCCGCGTGCAGTTCCACGTCGCCGAGCGCCGCGGCCAGGGCGGCGCCGACCGCGCCCGAGCCGCAGCACAGGTCCACGACGACCGAGGCGCGCGGGGCGTGGGCGAGGGCCTGTTCGACGAGGAACTCGGTGCGGCGCCGGGGCACGAAGACACCCGGTTCCACGGCGATCCGCAGACCGCGGAACTCGGCCCAGCCGACGACGAGTTCGAGCGGATGACCGGCCGCGCGGCGCGCGACCATGGCGTCGCGTTCGGCGGGCGTACGGGCGGTGGAGAGGATCAGCTCCGCCTCGTCCTCGGCGAAGACGCACCCGGCGGCGCGCAGGGCGGCGACGACGGTGTCACGGGAGGACGACGGAGCGGACGGTGAAGAGGGAGACATGGAAAGACGAACACCTTTCGGGGAAACGAACGGCGGTAATCGGTCTCACCTCCTCGCGTCGCACGGGCCGTGAGGTCACGGCCGGTCGATCACCTTAGCACCCCAGCCCGGGGAGTTGTACTATGCAACCAAGAGCGTGAGGGAGCCCTGATGCAGTCGGCCGAGGCCGTGGAGACCATCCAGCGGGAGATGACGGTCTTCGCCCGGCGCGCCCGTGCCTCCGCCGGCCGGCTGCACCCCGAGCTGTCGCTGGTGTCGTACACCCTGCTCGGCCACTTGGAGGAGAGCGGCGGCTGCCGCGCCACGGACCTGGCCGCGCTGCACGCCCTGGACAAGTCGACGGTCAGCCGTCAGGTGGCCGCCCTGGAGCGGGCCGCCCTGATCGAGCGCCGGGTCGATCCCGAGGACCACCGCGTCCAGCTCCTCCACCTGACCGACTCCGGCCGGCGCATCCTCGCCCAGGTCACCGAGAGCCGCCGCGCGGCCTTCCGGGAGCGGCTCGCCGAGTGGCCGCCGGAGGACCTGGAGCGGTTCGCCGCGTATCTGGTCCGGTACAACGCCTGGGGCGCCGCGCCGGCCGACTGACGGACCATGTGTGCGGGGTCCCGGGCCCGAGGGGCGGTGCCGTTGTCGGTGCCGTGCGGTTCACTTCCTCCTGTACGTCACTCTTGCCCCGCGTCCCGGGAGTTCGCCCATGCCCGGCACCCATCCGACCCCGTCCGCCGACAGTTGGCGGGACAGCCTCGCCCAGGCCTTCGGCGAGGTGGTCGGCCGTCCCCTCGCCTCGTTCCCGGACGTCCCCTACGGCGCCTGCTACACGGGCAACTTCCTCGCCGAGAGCGAGGTGGACGGGGAGCCCGCCTGGGTGGACCGCGCGGCGCCTGCCGGTGCGGAGCCGGTGCGCCCGGACCATCTGCTGCTGACGCCGCCCGGTGACCGCGACGAGACGGTCCTGGTCTTCGACGCGAGCCGGTCCCTGTTCACCGTGGTTGCGGACGCGTTCCCCACCGGGCTCGCCGAGCACCTCCCCGCGCTCGGCCCGGCCCACGGCGACCTGCTGTCCGGCGCCGAGCTGGGCCGGCTCGCGGAGCGGCACGGCGTCGACCTCGCCGCCGAGGGCGTGCCGGGCAGGGCCTGGAGGGTGTGGGAGGCCCGGATAGCCTCCGGCGACAGCCTCCTCGACGCGCTGCGGGCCGCCACCGGACTGCACGCCGCGGCCGGACCCGACGAGGTGCCCGCCGGTCCCGGTGACGCGGCCGACGAGGTCGAGGAGGAGGCGCACGAGCGGGTCGCCGCCGTCCGGGACGACGCTCTGCGCGCCTACCTGGCCGCGTTCCGCGATCCCGAGTCGCACGACCTGGCCCTGAGCCTGCACGCCATGGCGGACGCGGAGACCGATGACGGGCTCGTCATCCAGCGGGAGGGCGCCGCCGACCAGTACGAGGTCACGGTCCGGCGGGCGCACGGCTGACCCCTCCGGCACCCGAGCCCTCGCACGGCCGTCGGCCGGGAGGACGTCCCGGACGCCTCCCGGCCGACAGCCCCTCGGTCACGGCACCAGCGCCCCCGGCCGCTCCGGGGTCCGCGCCGCCACGAACGCGGTTCTGCGGCGCAGCCGGAAGCCCAGGGACTCGTAGAGGCGGATGGCGTCGGTGTTGCCGGCGCCGGTGTGCAGGAACGGGGTCTCGCCGCGGGCGCGGATGCCGTGGGCGACGGCCAGGATCAGCCGGGTGGCGAGGCCCTCGCCGCGGTGGGCCGGGTCGGTGCAGACCGCGCTGATCTCGGTCCAGCCCGGTGGGTGGAGCCGTTCGCCGGCCATGGCGATCAGGGCGCCGTCGCGGCGGATGCCGAGGTAGGTGCCGAGTTCGACGGTGCGCCGCTCGAACGGTCCGGGCTGGGTGCGCGCGACGAGGTCGAGCATCTCCGGGACGTCGGCGGGACCGAGGCGGACGGCCTCCGGATCGGGCGCCGCCGCGAGGCCGTCGTCGACGAGCTGGACGCCCTCCATCCGGAAGGTGATCTCCCAGCCCTCGGGGACCTCGCCCCGGAAGCCGGGCAACGGCACCTCCGCGCCGGGACCGGCGAGGGCCGCGAGGTCCGCCCAGTCGCCGGCGTCCGGTTCGTCCGGCAGGGCCAGCCAGGGCGAGACGTCCACCGGGTAGCGCAGCACCCGGCCCCGGCGCTCGGCGAAGTGCGCGTGCGGCCCGGTGAGGGAGGCGCGCGCGGGGTTGTCCAGGACGTGCGCGCTCATCCGGCAACCTCGATGACCGTCTTGCCCTGCGTGTGCCCGCTCTCGACCTCGCGCAGGGCCTCGCCGGCCCGCTCCAGCGGGAAGGTCCGGGTGATGTGCGGGTCCAGTTCCCCGGCGACGACCAGGTCCGCCACGGCCCGCAGGACGTCCGCACTGCGGGCCCTGAGCACCCGGGCGCCGCCCAGCGCCTCGGCCTCTTCGGCCGGCGCACCGGCGGTGATCAGCCGCGCGGGGTCCTTCACCAGGGCGGCCGCGGTGTGCAGCACCTCGCCGCCGACCAGGTCGTAGACCCCGTCGATCCCGTCCGGGGCGGCGGCCCGGACGCGGTCCTCCCAGCCGGGCCCCGAGGGGACGTGGACCACGCCCAGCGATTCCAGGAGGGCCTTCTTGCCCTCGCCGGCCAGCCCGACGACCCGTACCCCGAGGGCGCGGGCGATCTGCACCGCCGCGACGCCCACCCCGCCGCCCGCCCCCGTCACCAGGAGCGTCGCCCCGGCGGGCAGGCCGAGCTGGTGGACGCCGTCGTAGGCGGTCGCGGCGGCCACGGGGAGGGTGGCCGCCGCGGCGAAGGACAGGCCCGCCGGCCGGTGCGCGGTGATGCCGGCCGCGAGCAGCGCGTACTCGGCGTAGCCGCCCGCGACGGCGGTGCCGAACACCTCGTCGCCGGGCGCGAACCCGGTGACGCCCTCGCCGGTCTCCTCGACCACACCGGCCACCTCGCTGCCCAGCACCGAGGGGAACACCCGCTCGGCGGTGTCACCCGGGCGCCGGTAGCCCCGGCGGAGCTTCCAGTCGACCGGGTTCACCCCGGCGGCGCGCACCGCGACGAGCACCTCCCCGGGGCCGGGGCGCGGGCGCTCCAGGTCCACGAACGCCTCGGTCTCCGGTCCGCCGTACCGCGTGAAGACGTACGCCTTGGGCATCTTCTTCCTCACTCTCCTTGCGCTGCGTCCGGAGCACGGCCCCGGCACCGATCGCCAAGGAGCGGCGCCGGGCGGGTATTCCCGGAGCCGCAAAGTGTTCATACGGCCGCAATGACGGGGGCGTTGACCTGGGACGGAGCACTCCCGACGACAGCGTACGGTGGGAGCATGAACGTCACCCGAGGCTTCACCGGGCGCGCCCGCGTCGACAACCCCGGTCTTCCGCCGGGGCAGTACGACGCGGGCGACGACTGGCCCGTGCTCTCCGCCGAGGTCACCCCCGACCTCTCCCCCGCCGACTGGTCGTTCCGGATCGACGGGCTGGTCCGGGAGCCCCGGACCTGGGACTGGGACGAGGCGCACACGCTGCCGGCGTCGGCGTACGAGGGTGACATCCACTGCGTGACCAGCTGGTCGAAGTTCGGGGTGCGGTTCGGGGGTGTGTCGCTGGACGCCTTCCTCGACGTCGTGGGGGTGCGGGAGTCGGCCACGCACGTGGTCGCCTACGCGCACACCGGGTACACCACGAACCTGCCGCTCGCCGACCTCACCGGCGGGCGGGCCTGGATCGCCTGGGAGTACGACGGCAAGCCGCTCACCGCGGAGCACGGGGGCCCGGCGCGGCTGCTGGTGCCGCATCTGTACTTCTGGAAGAGCGCCAAGTGGATCGCGGGCCTCAGGCTGCTCGACCACGACGAGCCGGGGTTCTGGGAGCAGAACGGCTATCACGCGCGGGGCAACCCCTGGGAGGAGCAGAGGTACTCCGGTGACTGAGACCGCCGCCTCGCCGTCCTTCGTGCCGCCGACCCGGTTCGCCGTGCCCGGCCGGATCGCGGTGAGCGACCGGACCGCCGCCGTGTGGCAGACGGCCACGCTCACCGAGATCCGCCGTGAGACCCCGCACGCGGCGACGTTCCGGTTGGCGGTCCCGGCCTGGGCGGGCCATCTGCCCGGCCAGCACCTGATGCTGCGGCTGACCGCCGACGACGGCTACACCGCCCAGCGGCACTACTCCCTGGCCTCCGCGCCCGACGACTCGGGGCACGTCGAACTGACGTTGGACCATGTCGAGGGCGGCGAGGTCTCCGGCTGGTTCCACACCCTGGCCCGGCCGGGCGACCGGGTCGAGGTACGCGGTCCGCTCAGCGGCTTCTTCGCCTGGCCCGGGGACCGGCCCGCCCTGCTGATCGGCGCCGGCTCCGGGGTGGTGCCGCTGATGTCGATGGTCCGGCACCGGAGGGCGCGCGCCCTGGACGTGCCGCTGCGGCTGCTGGTGTCCGCGCGCGGCCCCGAGGAGCTGATCTACGCACGCGAGTACGGCGCCGAGACCACGCCCGTCTTCACGCGGCGGGCGCCGGCGGGCGTGCCCGTGGGGCGGCTCGGCGCCGCGCATCTGCGGCCGGCCTTCGAGGAGGTTCCGGCCGGCGGATGGGAGGCGTACGTGTGCGGGTCGAACGCGTTCGCCGAGCATGCCTCGCGGCTGCTGGTGGCCGCCGGACAGCCGGTGGACCGTATCCGGATCGAACGGTTCGGCTGAGCGGCCGGGCCCGTGCCGGCACCGGCTCAGGGCCCGTTCCGGGGCCGTTGCGGGGCCGGCTCCGGGTCGCGGATGCACTCCAATGGGGGTACCACTTTCATGTGGGCACTCGCGTGACGGCGAGGAGGTCGACATGCGAAGCCGGATACGTGGCTGGCGGTGGCGGAAGAACCCACTGCGGCGCCGGTCGGACGTGGTGGAGGCGTGGACGGCGCTGGCCGTCGCCCTGCTGCTGCTGGTCGCCGTGCCGCTGGCCGGGGCGGTGGCCGGCCTGTGGGCCCATGCCGAGGCGCAGACCGTCGCGGTGCAGCAGCGCACCGAGCGGCACCGGGTGCGGGCCGAGGTCGTCGGACGGGTGCCCGAGAACCTACCCTCGGCGGACGGGGTGCGTCAGCGGACGTACCGGGTGACCGTGCGCTGGACGCCCCCGGGCGGGACGGCGCGCACGGCCGCGGCACGGGTGCCCGAGGGCACGCACCAGGGAGATCTGGTGGACGTGTGGTTCGACGCGCACGGCCGCAGCGTTCCGGCGCCGCCGACGGGCACGGCGGTCTGGCAGCACACGCTCACCATGGGCGGCTGCGCGGCGGGCGGTACCGCCGCCCTGGTGCTCCTCGGCCACACCGCGATCCGCCGGGTGGCGATGCGGCACCGGCTCGACGAGTGGGACCGCGCCTGGGCGCGCACGGAGCCGGAATGGACGCGGCGCAGGCCTGCCTGAGGTTCGTGGCGGGGCGGGTGACACGGTCTGGCGGGGGCCGTCGAGGGGCACGTACGGTGTGATCATTCGTATGGCCCATTGACAAAAGGCGGTCCTTCATGGCCCTGTTCGACCTGTCTCTCGAGGAGCTCCACGAGTACCGCAGCGAGTCCGTCGAACCGCAGGACTTCGACGCCTTCTGGTCCAAGACGCTCCAGGAGACCCGCGAGCACGACCTGGACGCGCGCTTCGAGCGGGTCGAGACCGGCCTGTCGACGGTCGACGTGTACGACGTGACGTTCGCGGGATACGGCGGGCACCCGGTGAAGGGCTGGCTGAAGCTGCCGGCCGCCGCCGAGGGGCCGCTGCCGCTGGTCGTGGAGTTCATCGGGTACGGCGGCGGGCGCGGGCTGCCGCACGAGAACCTGCTGTGGGCGTCGACCGGCCGGGCCCACTTCGTGATGGACACCCGGGGCCAGGGCAGCGCCTGGGGCGGCGGCGGTGGCACCGCCGACCCGGTGGGCGGCGCGCCCTCCTACCCCGGTTTCATGACCCGGGGCATCGACGCGCCGGAGCACTACTACTACCGCCGGGTCTACACGGACGCCGTGCGCGCGGTGGAGGCGGCCCGCTCGCACCCGCTGACCGACGCGAGCCGGACCGTGGCGCTGGGCGGCAGCCAGGGCGGCGGGATCACGATCGCCGTCGGCGGTCTCGTACCGGACCTGGTGGCGGTCGCGCCGGACGTGCCGTTCCTGTGCGACTTCCCGCGCGCGGCGACCCTGACGGACCGTCACCCGTACCGGGAGATCGGCCTGTTCCTCAAGACGCACCGGGGCCGCAGCCAGGACGTGCTGCGCACCCTGTCCTACTTCGACGGCGTCCACTTCGCCGCGCGCGGCACCGCGCCCGCGCTGTTCTCGGCGGCGCTGGAGGACCAGACCTGCCCGCCGTCCACGGTGTTCGCCGCGTTCAACGCCTGGGCGCGGCAGGACAAGGCGATCGAGGTGTACGACTTCAACGACCACGAGGGCGGCGGCCCTTACCAGGAGGCGGCCAAGCTGCGCTGGCTGCGCGCGTACGCCTGAGGCCCCGGCACACCCCTTCCCCCCAGTCCGACCAGTCGGTATGTTCAGGGGGCCCGGGCCGCGCGGTGGCGGTCCGGGGTTTCCGGCGTCCGACGGAGGGCCCATGTCCGAGCACGTGCCACAGGTTCACGGCCACTGCGACGCGCGTTTCGCCGCGGTGCGCACCGCGTTCGAGGAGAACTTCCGCGACCGGGGCGAGCTGGGCGCCGCGGTCGCCGTCACGGTCGACGGGGTGCCGGTGGTGGACCTGTGGGGCGGCTGGGCCGACGGGGCACGCACGCGCCCGTGGGAACGGGACACCCTGGTCAACGTCTGGTCGACGACGAAGGGCCCCACCGCGCTGTGCGCGCACGTCCTGGCCGACCGGGGGCTGCTCGACCTGGAACGCACCGGTCGCCGCGTACTGGCCGGAGTTCGCGGCGGCGGGCAAGGAGAACGTGCTGGTACGGCATCTGCTGTCGCACCGGGCGGGGCTGTCCGGGCTGCGCGAGCCGCACTCGCTCCAGGAGTTCTACGACTGGGGGACGACCACCGCGCGCCTCGCGGCGACGGAGCCCTGGTGGGAGCCGGGCACCCGGTCCGGCTATCACGTGTTCACGTACGGCTTCCTGGTCGGGGAGGTCGTCCGACGGGTGTCGGGACTGCTGCCGGGGGCGTTCCTGGAGCGGGAGGTGACGGGCCCGCTCGGCATCGACTTCACCGTGGGGCTGCCGGAGAAGGAAGCCGGGCGGGTCGCCGAGCTGGTGGCCGCGCCGTCCCCACCGGCCAGCGAACAGGCCGCCGTGTTCGCCCAGTTGACTCCCGAGGCGATCGCCGCCCTGGCCAATCCGCTGGTCGGCGTCGCCGAGGCCAACTCACCCGCGTGGCGGGCCGCCGAGATCCCGGCGGCGAACGGCCACGGCACGGCCCGCGCGGTCGCCGCGCTCTACGGCGTCGTCGCCGGGCGCGGTTCCCACGGCGGTCGCCGGGTGCTCTCCCCCGCGGCCGCCGAGCGGATGCGCGAGGGGCAGGGTGCCTGCCGGGACCTGGTGCTGGGGGCCGGACTCGGACATGACACGGAGATGGCGCTGGGGCTCTGGCTGAGTGGCGCGGAAGGCTCCTACGGGCCCAACCCGCGCGCGGCCGGTCACGACGGGTACGGCGGCTCCTGCGGGCTCGCCGATCCGGAGGCCGGGGTGTCCCTCGGCTATGTCATGAACCGCATGGGGCCGAGGATCTCGGACGACCCGCGCAAGATGGCGCTGGTCGACGCCCTGTACAGCGCCTTGTGACCGCCCCGGCCCGGGCGTCACGCCTCCCGTCGGGCCTCGACCATACGGACCCGTGGGCTTCCGTCGCCGCGCGTGCCGAACTCGGGCAGCGCGCGGAGGTCCACGCGGAACCCGGCCCGCTCCAGCTCCCGCCGCACCTCGCCGAGCCGGAAGGCGCGGTAGTACATCACGAACGGCGGCCGCCACACGGCGTTGCGCACCCGCATCACCGCGTCGAAGCCGAGGAGCATCCAGAAGGCGGGGTCCGCGGGGCGGGGCGGGGCGAGCACGGGGAACGCGAAGCGTCCGCCCGGCCGCAGCACCCGGTGCACCTGGGCGAAGAGCCCGGGCAGCTCGCGGGGCAGGAAGTGCCCGAACGCACCGAAGCTCACGACCAGGTCGAAGGCGGCCGTGAAGGGCAGGGCGCGGACGTCGGCGCGTACCAGGGCCACCCGCGCCCCCGTCCCGGGCGCGCGACCACGCGCCTCGTCGAGCATGCCCGCGCTGAAGTCGACGCCGGTCGCGCTGCGGGTGCAGACACGCGCGAGGACGTCCAGTCCGGCGCCCGTACCGCAGCACAGGTCGAGGCCGTCGCCGTAGGGGCCGGACTTCTTCAGGGCGGCGGTCACGGCGGACAGCACCGAGTCCGGCGTACGGAAGGGGGTGTGGTCGAACTTGGGCGCGAGGAGGTCGTAGCCGTGCTCGACGGACGACAGGGCCTGGACGGCGAGTTCGCGCAGGCTGGGGCCGTGGGGACTGAACATCGCCCTCAGCCTACGGCGGCCCGGCGCCCGAGGAGCACGCTCGCGCGCTCGCACCAGCGGATGTTCTCCTCCTCGAAGCCGATCCCGGCCATGAGGGTCAGGTAAGGGCCGATCCGTTCGGCCTCGGCCAGGTACACGTCCTCGGTGCGCCCGGCGAGCAGCCGCTCGCGGACGCGCAGGTAGCGCGCCAGCCTGGCCCGGGACCAGCCGAGCCGTTCCTCGATCAGCGCGAGGCCCGCCGCGGGGTCGACGCCGTCCACCGCCTGGATCTTGATGAGGAGTTCGTCGCGGATCGCGGTGGGCCGGCGGGGCGCGGTGGCGGCGAACGCGTCCAGGTCCGTCCGGCCGGCTTCGGTGAGCGTGAACATCCGCTTGTTGGGGCGGCGTTCCTGCTCCACGACCCGTGCCGCGATCAGCCCGTCCCCCGCGAGCCGCTCCAGCTCGCGGTAGAGCTGCTGAGGGGTGGACGACCAGAAGTTCGCGAAGGAGACGTCGAAGAGCTTGGCCAGTTCGTAGCCCGAGGCCTCGCCTTCCAGCAGGGCGGCCAGGACGGCGTACTTGAGGGACATGTGGACACGGTAGCAGCGGGTGATTATTGTCGACCGCACCTAGTAAACGAATTGATTATGAAACTCTTTGGGGTGATCCGATGCGCGCGTTCCGTGAGGCGGTCGAGGCCGGCGATCTCGGGGCCGTCGAGGCACTGCTGGCCGAGGACGTGGTGTTCAGCAGCCCGGCCGTCTTCAAGCCGTACGCCGGCCGGGCCGTCACCGCGGCGATCCTGCGCGCGGTGTCGGAGGTCTTCGAGGACTTCCGGTACGCCCGTGAGCTCACCGGGGGCGAGGGCCGCGACCATGCGCTGGTGTTCACGGCGCGCGTGGGCGAGAAGCAACTGACCGGCTGTGACTTCATCCATGTGGACGAAGACGGCTTGATCGACGAACTGACGGTCATGGTCCGGCCGTTGTCGGGCCTTCAGGCCTTGGCGGCGGCGATGGGGGCACGGTTCGAGGCGATCACGAACGCGCTGGACGCGCCGGTGGCCGACCGCTGACGCGGAAGCCGGCCACCGTGCCGCGGAAACCCGGTGTGCTGGGCGGACCTCAGTCCTTGAGGTCCGCCAGAGTCGTCCTCGTGTCCGTCTTCAGCATGTCCGACACCTCGTCGAGGGTCGGCGGGTCCTTGTCGTCGTCGTACGAGGAGTAGTAGGCGCTGTAGGTCATCGTGTACGTCACCCAGCCGTCCCGCACGGCGAGCGTCGCATAGAGCGAGCCGCTCGACGAGCCGGAGGTGGTGTCGTTGCTGACGAGGTAGGCCTCGTCGCCGATGCCGGTGACGGTCTCCACGTCGTAGCCGGTGTGGCTGTCGCCGTAGTTCTTCCAGGCGGCGGTGAACTCCGGTCCCGGATCGGTCTTCTTGTGCAGGTCCAGCTGGGCGTAGAGGTACGCGTCCGCGTACGTCGACGCGGTCTTCTTCAGGCTGATGCTGCACAGGCCCTCGTCGAGGGCGTCGTCCTCGAGCCGGTTGCGGGTCGGGGAGCCGTCGTTGTCGGGGTACTCCGCCTTGAAGGAGGAGTAGTCGAGGGCGTTGCACAGGTTGGACGGGGACGTGTAACCGGCCAGGTCCGCCTTGTCGGGGCCGGTGATCAGGAAGACGCCGGCCGCCCAGGCGGCGGAGGCCACCAGGGCGCCGAGGGCGGCCCACAGGACGGCTTTCCCGGCCCCGCCGCCGCGGCCGGCGGGCGGCGGCCCCACCACGGGGTACGGGCCCGGCTGGAGGTAGGGATTGCCCGGCTGGGGCTGCGGCGGGCCCGGCTGACCGGGCTGCGCGGGGACGCCGACCAGGGTCGGCTGGGCGTAGACGCCCTGCGGGGCACCCTGGGGCGCGGGCGCGGCCGGCGGGAATCCCAGCGGGCCGCCGACGCCCGGCGACTGCGGGCTCGGGTAGGGGTAGGCGCTCGGCGGGGCCGGAGCGTCGGACGGCGATGTGGGCTGCTGCGGCGGCTCAGGCGGCGTGGACATGACGTGAAGATAAGGGCCGGATGGCGGTCAAGGCCCTTGACGTGCGGGATCGTTACGCTCTAGGGACATCTGCCGTAAACATCGGAGAGGCCGGGTTTTCCCCGGCCTCTCCCGTGTCCTGCAGTGCGGACGGCAGTGGATCAGGCGGTCGCCTCCAGGGCGGTGCGCAGGCTCTGCGCGAAGCCCTTCGGGTGGGTGAGGTTGCCGTTGTGGCCGCCGGGGAAACGGGTCAGGCCGGTGCCGAGTCCGGCGGCCAGCTCCTCGGCGCAGCGGTAGTCGAAGACCGTGCGGGGAGTGGTGCGTCCGGCGGCGGGGACGACACGGACCGGCCCTGCCTTGAGGGCGTCCAACTCGGCGGGCGGCAGACCGGCGTCGCGCAGGGCGAGGGCGTCGTGACGGATGAAGAAGTCGAAGTCGGCCTCGCGCGAGGCGTCGAGGGGGGCGAGCCGGGCGCCGGGCTCGGTCTCCTGCCGCGCCGGGTCGATGCCCAGCAGCTCGCCGATCCGCCGAACCCCGGCGATCCAGCCGTCCCGCTGGAACACGGCCCGCATCTCGTCCAGTTCGGCCTGCGTGCGCAGCCGTTCCGCCTCGGGCAGCAGGCCGGGGACGGCGGGCTCGTGGGCGACCAGGGTGCTCAGCTGCCCGGGGTGCCGGGTGGCGAGCCGCAGCCCGATGACGGCACCCATGCTGCAGCCGAGCATGAGGACGGGCCGCTCGGTGAGCGCGGCGAGCAGCCGGTGCACGTCGTCGACGTGCTCGTCGAGTGACGCGCCGGAGCCGGGCCGGTCCAGGGCGCTGCGGGAGAGGCCGCGGCGGTCGTACGTCACCACGGTGTACGCGTCGATCAGGTGGTCGGCCATCGCGTCACTGCGGTTGGCGTCGCCCTCGCCGCTCTGCGAGACGAGCAACAGGGGCCCGCGGCCACGGACTTCGTAGTGCAGCGTGGCACCGGGGACGGTCAGGGTGGACTGCATGGGGCCTCCTCCGTGGCGGGTTCCTGCTGGGCCGGCATCGCGCGCCGAGACCTACACCGACACCTTCACCGTAATCCATCATTTTTGATGCATCAAGACTGATGCATCAAATCTGATGCATCATCTCCGATGTAATCTGCCGCCATGAACGGAGTCGAGCTCTTTCTGCTGGGCCGCACGCTGATGAAGATCGGCGAGGAGGCCATCCCCACGGAGGGGATGGGCCCGCGCTCCACCAGCACCCGCTCGATGCTGATCGTGCTGCTCGACGTCTACGCCCACCCCGACACCACCGTGGGCGAGATCACCGCCCGGACCGGGCTTCCGCAGAGCGCGGTGTCCGGGTGCGTGGCCCGGCTGAAGGAGGTCGGCTCCGTGGTCGCCGCCCCCGACCCGGCCGACCGGCGCCGCACCCTGCTGCGCCGTGGCCCGGAGGTCTCGGGCCGTCGCGCCGAGGTGGCCGCGACCCCCGTCGACTCGGCACTCGCGGACGCCCTCGGCACGGACGACCCCGACCGGATCGCCGACACGGTCGACCTGCTCGAACAGCTCGCCGAGCGCCTCTCCCCCGACGCCCTGGGACGCCTTCGCTAGTGCCGTGACCGGAAAGGTTCACCGGCTCGCGACGCCCGGCACGGCACCTCGCCGCGTTGTCGCATCACCCGAGTACATCCAGTACGCGGGCGACGCTCCGCCTTGCGATGCACCGCACCGGACGCCGCGAGCTTCCCGGCAAACCTTCCCGGTCACGGCACTAGCCCGCCCGGGAATACCCTGTGGTACAGTAGGGTTAGTACCTGTGTAAGTCCCGGTCCGGGCAACGTACTGATTCTCCTTCAGCCCGCTGATCCGCCCGCCGTTCTCCATCGGCCGGTGCAGTGGCTTTCCCGCACCACCTCGGCAGCGGACCCGCTCCGCCGTACCCGAGGTGCTGCTCCTCGCCGCCCGAGGTGCGCGACGCGCCCTCCCTTCGCGGCCCGCTCCCTCTCTTCACCTGCCTCATGCCTTCCGTCCGTGAAAGGACCGACCACCATGACCACCACTCTCGAACACCCCCCTGTGCAGCAGACCCCGGCCCGGGTCGCCGCCGGTGTCCTCGACATCGACGCGAGCGGGACGGGGCACCTGCGGGCCGCGGACTGTCTGCCCGCGCCCGGCGACCTCCAGGTCCCGGCCGCCCTGATCCGCCGTCATGGACTGCGCAAGGGCGACCTCGTCGAAGGGGTGCGCGGCACCCAGCGCGCCCTGACCGAGGTGGCCCGCGTCAACGGCCGTACGCCCGACGCCCTCCACGGCCGTCCGCACTTCCGTGACCTCACTCCCCTCCACCCCCACCGGCGACTTCGCCTCGAACACCCGGCCGCCGGACTGGCCGGACGGGTCACCGATCTGATCGCCCCCGTCGGCAAGGGCCAGCGCGGACTGATCGTCGCACCGCCCAAGTCCGGCAAGACCGTGCTGCTCCAGCAGCTCGCCGCCGCCGTCGCCGGCAACCACCCCGAGACCCGCCTCATGGTGCTGCTGCTCGACGAACGCCCCGAGGAGGTCACCGACATGCGGCGCTCCGTGCGCGGCGAGGTGTACGCCTCCACCTTCGACCGGGCACCGCGGCAGCACATCGCCCTCGCCGAACTCGTCGTCGAGCGGGCGAAGCGGCTCGTCGAGGCGGGCGAGGACGTGGTGATCCTCCTCGACTCGCTGACCCGGCTGTGCCGGGCGCACAACAACGCGGCCGCCGCCGGGGGCCGCACCCTCAGCGGCGGCGTCGACGCGACCGCGCTGATCGGCCCCAAGCGGTTCTTCGGGGCCGCGCGGGCCGCCGAGGAGGGCGGCTCGCTCACCGTCCTCGCCACCGCGCTGGTCGAAACGGGCTCCCGCGCCGACGACTTCTTCTTCGAGGAGCTGAAGAGCACCGGCAACATGGAGCTGTGCCTCGACCGCGAACCGGCCTCACGCCGCGTCTTCCCCGCCGTCGACATCAACGGCTCCGGCACCCGCTGCGAGGAACTCCTCCTCTCCGCCGCCGAGTTGACCGCGACCCGAGGACTGCGCCGGGCGCTCCGGGCCCGCGACGGCCAGGCGAACCTGGAGACCCTCCTGGAGCGGCTGCGGGAGACCCCCGACAACGCGACGTTCCTGCGGCGGATCCAGCCGACGCTCCCGGCCTCGAACCGCTGAACGTGCGGCATCCGGGTGCTCACCGGCCCGCCTACGGCACGGGCAGCGCGGGGAACGCCCCACCGATTCCTACGTTGATCATATGAAGATCGGATTCCCTTCTCGGGTCGGACTGTCGGCCTGTGTCTTCTGCGCGGCAGGTGCCCTGGCCCTCGGGCCCACTGCGGCCGCAGCCGGAGCCGGCCCCACCGCCACCGCGGTACGGGCACGGACGCCGCAACGGGCGCACACGCCGGAGCCGTCGCTCCTCTTCCGTGCCGGTACGCAGGTCAGACCCCACCGGGGCGCCCCCGAGGTCCCGGACCTCTCGGCACTGTCCTGGCTGGTGGCCGACGCCGGCAGCGGCGAGGTGCTCGCCGCGGCGAACGCGCACCGCAGGCTGCCGCCCGCCAGCACCCTCAAGACCCTGTTCGCACTCACCGTGCTGCCGGTCCTGCCCGCGGGCGTGCGGCACGAGGTGTCCGAGGAGGAACTCGCGGACATCGGTCCGGGCAGCTCTCTCGTCGGGGTCGCCGAGGGACAGACGTACTCGGTCGCCGATCTGTGGCGCGGGGTGTTCCTGAACTCCGGCAACGACGCCGTGCACGTGCTGGCCGCCCTCAACGGCGGCTGGCGGGCGACGACCGCGCGGATGCAGGAGAAGGCGCGGGCGCTGGGCGCGCTGGACACCCACGTCCGCTCGCCCGACGGCTACGACACACCGGGGCAGGTGTCCTCGGCGTACGACCTGGCGGTGTTCGGCAGGGCCGGGCTGCGCCGGGCGGACTTCTCGCGCTACTGCGGTCTGGCCGAGGCGACCTTCCCGGGGCGCGCGGGAGGGTCGTACGGCATCGCCAACACCAACCGGCTGCTGACCGGGCACGACGGCGTCGAGCCGTACCCGGGGCTGATCGGCGTCAAGAACGGCTACACGAGCCACGCCGGCAACACCCTGGTCGCCGCCGCCCGCCGGGGCGGGCGCACCCTCGTCGTCACGGTGATGAACCCGCGGCAGGGCGGCGGGCACGCCGTCTACGAGGAGGCGCGCGAGCTGCTCGACTGGGGGTTCGCGGCCGGCGGACGGGTCGAGCCGGTGGGGTCGCTGGACGCGCTGCGCGCCCGGCCCAGGCCCGCCGCCGGACCCGTGGCGGATTCCGGGGCGGACCCCGTGGCGCGGTCGGCGGCGCACGCGGCGGCCGTGCCCGTCGCGGCCGGGCGGGCCGGCTGGTCGCGGGCGGCGGCGATCGCGGGGGCGGCCGTCCTCGGCGGGTCCGTCGTCGCGCTGGCGCTGTGGCTCGTGGGGCGGCGCTCGGCGCGGGACTGACCGGCCGGCAGGAACAGCAGCAGGCCCAGCGTGACCCAGGTGTAGGTGTTGCTGCCGAGGAAGCCGTCGACGCCGGAGGCGTCGTCGAACCAGAGCCACACCACGCTGGTGCACAGCACCGCGTACAGGGCACCCGCCACGCGCGCGTGCCCGGCGCGCAGCAGCACGGCGAACGACGGCAGCAGCCAGACCAGGTGGTGCACCCAGGTGACCGGGCTGATCAGGCAGGCGGTGACGCCCGTGAGGGCGAAGGCCGCCTGCCAGTCCCCGGCGCCCACCGCCCGCCGGGCCCGCCGGGCCCACACGGCCAGCACCACCAGGACCAGCGCCGCCCACACGGCCTTGCTGTCCACGCCGAGCCGGGCCAGGACGCCCTGGAGCGACTGGTTCGACACATAGCCGAGCCGGCCCACCCGGCTGGTGTCCCACAGCGCCTGCGTCCAGTAGAACCGGGACGCCTGCGGGGCGACCAGGGCCGCGCACGCCGTGGCGGCGACCGCGACGGCCGTCGCCACGGCGGCCGCGCGCCGGCGGCGGGCGACCAGCAGCAGCCCGATGAAGACGGCCGGGGTGAGCTTCACGGCCGCCGCGAGCCCGATGCCCACTCCGGCCCAGCGGCCCCGGCCGCTCGCCAGCAGCCAGGCGTCGGCCAGGACCAGGGCCAGCAGGAGCAGGTTGACCTGGCCGAAGCTGACGGTGTCCCGCAGCGGTTCGAACAGGGCGAGGACACACGCCGCGAGGACCAGGCCGTACCAGCCGTGCCGCCGCCAGCCCGGCCCCGCCAGCACCCGGAGGACGACGGCCAGCGCCGCCAGGTCGAGCAGCAGGGCGGCCGCGATCGCGGTCCGCAGTCCGACCAGCGCCATCGGCAGCATGGTGACGGCCGCGAACGGCGGATAGGTGAAGCCGTACGGCGTCCCCGGCACCCGGTAGTCGTAGACGTGGCCGCCGTGGTGGATCCAGGTGTTGACGGTGCCGTAGTAGACGCGGAGGTCGAACCAGTCGCGCAGCAGCGGGACCGTGGCGGTGAACAGGGTGACGGCGGCGACCAGACAGCCCAGGAGCAGCAGACGGCCGCGGTCGGTGGCGGGTGCTCTCATGCCGTACGCACCGGCGCGGCCGGCGCCTGGGCCGCGAGGTGGGCCTGCCACAGGACGACCGCGGCGAGCGCGCCGCCGCAGACCGCGAGGAGCAGCCGGCTGCCGTCGGCGGGCCCGCCGTCCGGCAGGACGGCGAGGGCGAGGACACCGGCCACGGCCGCCATACGGTGCCGCACCGAGGTACTGGGGGCCGCCGCGGCGATGAGGAACAGGCCCCACAGCGCGTACCAGGGGCGGATCGCCGGGCCGAACGCGGCCACCGCGGCGAGGCTCAGACCGAGCGCGTACACCGGGCGGGGGCGCAGCCGCCACCAGATGGCGACCAGGGCGACGGCGGTGACGGCCAGGCCGAACGCGTGCCAGGCGGGGACGGCCAGCGGGGCGAGATCGCTGCCGAGGTGTTCGAGGAGGGCGCCGGTGGCGCGGCCGAGGAGGCTGGTGAGGGCCCAGTTCTGCGGGGACACCGGCGTGTCCAGGGCGGCTATCCAGCCGTAACCGGTGCCCGCGAGGGCGGTCGCGGCGACCGTGGTCGCGGCGCAGGCGGCCAGGGTGGTCAGCACGGCCCGCGCGGGATGCCGGCCCGCGCGCACGGCCAGCAGCACGACCGCGGCGAGCCCGAGGATCGCCGGGGCCTTGACCAGGGCGGCGAGCGTGACGAGGACGGCCGCCGGGACCGGTCGCCGGGCGAGCGCGGCGACCAGTCCGATGCCGAGCAGGCCCAGCATGACGGCGTCGTTGTGGGCGCCCGCCACCAGGTGCAGCAGCACCAGCGGGTTGAGGACGCCCAGCCACAGGGCGGCGGCCGGGTCGGCGCCGCTGTGCCGGGCGATCCGGGGCAGCGCGACCGCCATCAGCGCCACCCCGCACAGCGCGACCAGCCGCATGCCGAGCAGCCCGGCGGGCAGTTCTCCGTGGGTCAGGCCGTACAGCGCGGCGGCGACGGCCATGAAGACCGGTCCGTACGGGGCTCCGGTGTGCTGCCACAGCGGGGCCACCTCGGCCGCGAGCGGGCCGCCGAGCCGGGCCGGGCCGTGGGTGTACACGTCGATGTGGGCGTTCACCATCGCGCCCTGGGCGAGATAGCTGTAGACGTCCCGGCTGAACAACGGCGGCCCCGCCACCAGGGGCGCCGCCCAGACCGCGAGGACGAGCACCAGGGCGCGCGGCGTCGGCGGCTCGGCGCCGCGGACGAGCCCGCCCAGCAGGACCCAGGCCGCGGTCAGCAGCACCAGCCCGAAGTACACGCCGACCAGACCGAGGACGGCGTGCACGGAGGACGGGGCCAGAAGCTCCCGCGCGGGCAGCGCGCCGGCGCTCTCGCCGCCCAGCGCGAGACAGGCCGTACCGGCCAGGCCCATGACCTGGCAGCGACGGAGATCAACGGGGAAACCCATGGCCAACACTCGGTCAGCGTGTCAACGCGGGGTGGCCGGAACCTGACGTGCCGCCCTCCGCCCGGGGACCTGCGCGTGACCGGTGCGTTTCCCCGCGGCCGCCGGGCGTCGGGCGTCGGGCGTCGGGCGTCGGCTCAGAACACCGACAGGCCGGTGAGGGTCGTGAAGCGGTCCAGGGCCGCGACGCCCGCCACCGAGTTGCCGTGTTCGTCCAGGCCCGGGCTCCAGACGCACAGGGTGCAGCGGCCGGGCACGACGGCGATGATGCCGCCGCCGACCCCGCTCTTGCCGGGCAGGCCGACGCGGTAGGCGAACTCGCCGGCCGCGTCGTAGGTGCCGCAGGTCAGCATGACCGCGTTGACCTGCTTGGCCTGGCTGCGGGTCAGCAGCCGGGTGCCGTCGGCGCGGATGCCGTGCCGGGCGAGGAAGGTGGTGGCGAGGGCCAGGTCGGCACAGGACGCGGTGAGCGAGCACTGGCGGAAGTACTGGTCGAGGAGGTCCGGCACCGGGTTGTCGATGTTGCCGTAGGACGCCATGAAATGGGCGAGGGCGGCGTTGCGGTCGCCGTGCGCGGACTCGGACGCGGCGACCTGCGCGTCGAAGTCGAGCCCGGGGTTGCCGCTCTCGGCCCGCAGGAAGGCGCGGAGTGTGCCGGACGCGTCTTCGGTACGGGTATGGAGGCGGTCGGTGACGACGAGGGCACCGGCGTTGATGAACGGGTTGCGCGGGATGCCGTGCTCGTACTCCAGCTGGACCAGGGAGTTGAACGGGTTGCCCGAGGGCTCGCGGCCCACGTGCTCCCAGAGCGCGTCGCCCTCGCGGGCCAGGTCGAGGGCGAGGGTGAAGACCTTGGTGATGGACTGCGTGGAGAACGGCTCGCGCCAGTCCCCCACGCCGTACACCGTGCCGTCGAGCTCGGCGACGGCCATGCCGAAGCTGCGCGGATCGCGGGCGGCCAGCGCCGGGATGTAGTCGGCGGGCCGGCCGCGCCCCGGGGTGTGCTCCAGCTCCTCGGCGATGCGCTCCAGGACCGGCTGGAAGGCGAGGGACGACGTCGTTGTCATGATCACCATTGTGCCTCCGGGCCGGTCCTGGTGCGTCACCGCAGGTCAGGAAGGGGTCACAGCTGGGGTGCCCCGCTGCCGGCCAGCACCTCGGGGCGGAGCAGGTCGGCGAGCCGGTCGGCGGGCAACAGGCCCTTCTCCAGGACGAGTTCGGCGACGCCCCGGCCGGTGACGAGCGCCTCCTTGGCGATGTCGGTGGCCGCGGTGTACCCGATGTGCGGGTTGAGGGCGGTGACCAGGCCGATGGAGTTCTCGACCGTCGCGCGCAGGGTCTCGGTGTTGGCGGTGATGCCGTCGACACAGCGCTCGGCCAGGGTGAGGCAGGCGGCGCGCAGATGCGTGATGCTCTCCGACAGCGAGTGCAGGATGATCGGCTCGAAGGCGTTGAGCTGGAGCTGTCCGGCCTCGGCGGCCATCGTGATGGTGACGTCGTTGCCGATCACCTCGAAGGCGACCTGGTTGACGACCTCGGGGATGACCGGGTTGACCTTGCCGGGCATGATGGACGAGCCGGCCTGCACGGGCGGGAGGTTGATCTCCCCGAGGCCCGCGCGCGGACCGGAGGACAGCAGGCGCAGGTCGTTGCAGCTCTTGCTCAGCTTGACCGCGATCCGCTTCAGCACACCGGACATCTGGACGAACGCGCCGCAGTCCTGGGTGGCCTCGACCAGGTTGGCGGCGGTGACCAGGGGCAGGCCGGTGATGTCGGCGAGGTGGCGGCGGGCGGACTCGGCGTATCCGGCGGGAGCGTTGAGCCCGGTGCCGATGGCCGTGGCGCCGAGGTTGATCTCATGGATCAGCTGGACGGCCTCGTCCAGACGGTTGCGGTCCTCGTCGATCATGACCGCGTACGCGGAGAACTCCTGACCGAGCGTCATCGGGACCGCGTCCTGCAGCTGGGTACGGCCCATCTTGAGCACGCTGCGGAACTCGACGGCCTTGCGGCCGAAGGAGTCCTGCAGCACGGCCATCGCCTTGAGCAGGCCACGGACCGCGAAGACCGTCGCGATCTTGACGGCGGTCGGGTAGACGTCATTGGTGGACTGGCCGAGGTTGACGTCCTCGTTGGGGTGCAGGTACTGGTACTGCCCCTTCTCGTGCCCCATCAGCTCCAGGGCCCGGTTCGCCACGACCTCGTTGGCGTTCATGTTGGTGGAGGTGCCGGCACCGCCCTGGATCACGTCCACGACGAACTGGTCGTGCAGCCTGCCCGCGCGGATCTCGCGGCAGGCGGCGACGATCGCGGCGGCCTTCTCGGGCGCCAGCAGGCCGAGTTCCTCGTTGGCGAGGGCGGCGGCCTCCTTGACGGCGGCGAGCGCGTCCACGAGGTGCGGGTAGGCGGAGATGGTGGCGCCGGTGATGGGGAAGTTCTCGGTGGCGCGCAGGGTGTGGACGCCCCAGTACGCGTCGGCGGGGACGTCCCGGTCGCCGAGCAGGTCGTGTTCGCTGCGGGTGGCTGCGGCGGTCATGAGGTACGAGTCCTCTTTCTGAGGGTGATGAGGGTGAGGGGGAGCCTGCGACGGCGGCGGCACGCGGCCGGCTCGGACGGAACGGGGTGGGTCCGCCCGAGCCGGCCGGAACACCGGACCGGTGGTGACCGGACCGGCGGGTTCGGGGCCGCCGGGGTGGTACGGCCGACGCTGCGGGGAACGGCCTCACGGACCGGGCCGCCGTACGACCCGGTCGGGTCGCCGTACGACCGGTCGGGCCGTCCGCCGGTGGCCACCGCGCACACTCGGTGGCCACCGGAGTCGTCAGGCGCAGGCGCGGACGGTCACCGGGTCCAGGGCCCGTACCGGGCGGACCGAGCCGACCGGTACGCCGCCGCCGAGCAGCGCCTCGCCCGCGAACTCCGTGAGGAGGGCGGGGTCGACGCCCGCGCGGGCGAGGGCGGCCGCGGCGACCGGGATCCGGGCCCGGTTCGCGCCGTCGGAGATCTTGACGGCCACCGCCCGGCCGTCGGGCAGGGCGGCGACCTGGACGCCCTCGAAGCCGTCCTTGGCGAGCAGACCGGGAACGGCCCGCATCAGGGCGGCCACGTCGCGGTCGGCGCCGGAGGCCATCTCGGCGTGGTCGCGCATGGCGTCGGCGACCCGGGCCTCGGGGGTGCCGGGCGCCGCCGTGGTGATCCGGGCGGCGGCCCGGGCGAGCCCGTGCAGGGAGACGGAGAAGAGCGGGGCGCCGCACCCGTCGACGGTGACCCGGGCGATCCGCTGTCCGGTGAGGTCCTCGACGATCTCCGCGATCGCCTGCTGGAGCGGGTGCTCCGGGGCGAGGTAGTCGTCGAGGGTCCAGCCGTTGAGCTTGCAGGTGTACAGCATGGCCGCGTGCTTGCCGGAGCAGTTCTGCGCGAGACGGGAGGGCTCGCGGCCCTCGCGTATCCAGGTGTCGCGGACCGCCGGGCCGTACGGCATGTCCTCGACGTTGCGCAGGTCGTCCTCCGTGAGGCCGGCCAGCTCGAGGATCCGCCGTGTCCCGGCGAGGTGGCGTTCCTCGCCGGAGTGGCTGGCGGCGGCGAGGGAGAGCAGCTCGCCGTCGAGCGGCAGTCCGGCCCGCAGCATCGCGACCGCCTGCACGGGCTTGAGCGCGGAGCGCGGGTAGAACGCGGCCTCGATGTCGCCGAGCTGGAACTCGACGTCACCGCCCGCTCCGCGGACGACGACCGAGCCGTGGTGGACGCCCTCGATCGCTCCGCCTCGGACGAGGTGGGCGACGGGAGCGTGGAGGGGTTCACGGATCGCGGGGGCGTCCGCGAGGGAACTGCTGTACGTCACTGCCTGGATCACTGGGGAGTCGTCGTGGGCCGGCGCCGGGTTCACGCGTCGGCCTTGGCCTGGGCGCGCTCGATGCGGCCGCGGATGGCGTACCAGCCGGCGACGAGCGCTCCGATGATCAACGGCAGGCACAGCACGGTGGTGCGTCCGGCGCCGCCGTCGGCGTACATGAGGACCAGGACCGAGGCGAGGAAGAACAGGGTGACGAGCTCGGTCCAGGGGGAGCCCGGGGAGCTGGTAGCCCGGGCGGGTCAGCTCGCCCTTCTGGGTCTTCTGCCAGAAGAGGAGGTGACAGACCATGATCATGCCCCAGGTGGAGAGGATGCCGATCGCCGCGAAGTTCAGGACGATCTCGAAGGCGTCCGCCGGGACCACGAAGTTCAGGCCGACACCCAGGACACAGATGCCGCTGGTGAGCAGGATGCCGCCGTAGGGCACCTGGGTGCGGCTCATCTTCGCGGTGAACTGCGGGGCGGAGCCGTTGACGGCCATGGAGCGCAGGATGCGGCCGGTGGAGTAGAGGCCGGAGTTCAGGGAGGACATGGCCGCCGTGAGGACGACCAGGTTCATCACGCCGCCCGCCGCCGGGACACCGATGTTGGACAGCACGGTGACGAAGGGGCTCTCGCCGGACGTGTACTTGTTCCACGGGAGCAGCATCGACAGCAGGACGACCGAGCCGACGTAGAACAGGCCCACGCGCCACATGATCGAGTTGATCGCCTTCGGCATGATCTGCTCGGGGTTCTCGGTCTCGCCGGCGGCGACACCGACCAGCTCGACGGAGGCGTAGGCGAAGACGACACCCTGGATGATCAGCAGCATGGGCAGCAGGCCGTTGGGGAAGACGCCGCCGTTGTCGGTGATCAGGGAGGGGCCGGGGGTGATGCCGTCCACCGGGTGCTGGGTGACCAGCAGGAAGATGCCGATACACATGAAGACGACCAGGGCGCTGACCTTGACGATGGCGAACCAGAACTCCAGTTCGCCGAAGATCTTCACCGAGATCAGGTTCACGGAGAGGACCACGGCCAGCGCGATCAGGGCGATCACCCACTGCGGTATGTCGGAGAACATGCCCCAGTAGTGGGTGTAGGTCGCGACCGCGGTGATGTCGGCGATCCCGGTGGTGGCCCAGTTCAGGAAGTACATCCAGCCGGCCGTGTACGCGCCCTTCTCGCCGAGGAACTCCCGGGCGTACGACACGAAGGCGCCGGAGGAGGGGCGGTACAGGACGAGTTCGCCGAGCGCGCGCACGACGAGGAACGCGAAGACGCCGCAGACGGCGTACGCGACGAAGAGGGAGGGCCCGGCGTCGGCGAGCCGGCCGCCCGCGCCGAGGAAGAGGCCGGTGCCGATGGCACCGCCGATCGCGATCATGTTGACGTGCCGGTGCTTCAGCGACTTGCTGTAGCCGTGGTCTCCGGCGTCGATGTGACCGGACGAGGGGCGCGTCTCGTCTTTGAGGTGCTGTTCGCTCACGCCTCGGGTCCGCCTTCCAGGGGAGTGATCGTGCCAGGGGAGCGCACGATGTCGGTGAGGGTCGTCTCGACGCGGTCGAGGTGATGGCTCATCGCCGCCACCGCGTCGTGCTCGGAACCGTCGATCAGGGCCTCGACGATGGCCCGGTGCTCGCGGTTGGACTGTTCGCGCCGGCCGCCCAGCTCGTTGAGGAAGGCCGACTGACGCGCCAGTGCGTCCCGGATCTCCTCGATGACCCGGCGGAAGACCGGGTTCTGGGCGGCTTCGGCGACGGCCAGGTGGAAGAGGGTGTCCATCGCGACCCACGCGGTGGTGTCCGTCTCCCGTTCCATGCGGTCGAGCAGATGGGCCAGGTGGTCCAGGTTCTCCGGGGTGCGGCGCACGGCCGCGTACCCGGCGACCGGGATCTCGACGTGGCGGCGCACTTCCAGCAGGTCGCTGGCCGCGTAGTCGCCGAAGGTGGGGTCCTCGACGGTGTTCGCGATCACGAAGGTGCCCTTGCCGGTCTTGGCGACCGTCAGGCCCATGGTCTGCAGGGCGCGCAGCGCCTCGCGCAGCACGGGCCGGGACACCTCGAGGGTGCGGCAGAGCTCCGCCTCGGAGGGGAGCTTCTCACCGATGGCGTACTCGCCACGCTCGATGGCGCCGCGGAGGTGACCGAGCACCGCTTCCATGGCGCTGACGCGCCGCGGTGCCGGACCACCTGTCTGGCTGTCTGACAGGTTCACGGGAGTGATGTTCCGGTTTATGTATGGCTGGTGTCAAGGGCACCGAAACGAAAAATTCAGCGGGCGGGAGACCTGTATCCAGGACTTCCCGCCCGCCGGTGATCGCGCAGGTGACCGGGCCGGTGATCGACCGCCCGGAGATCAGCTGTTCAGCACACCGGTGCCGAGCAGCCCGAACAGCAGGACGCCGATGACGATCCGGTAGATCACGAAGGCGTTGAAGGAGTGCTTGGCGACGAACTTCAGCAGCCAGGCGATGGAGGCGTACGCCACCACGAAGGAGACGGCGGTGCCGACGGCGAGCGGGGCGGCGCCCACGCCGGTGCCGAGCGCGTCCTTCAGCTCGTACAGGCCGGCGCCGGTCAGGGCGGGGATGCCGAGGAAGAAGGAGAGCCGGGTGGCGGCGACGCGGTCGAGGTCCAGGATGAGCGCGGTGGACATGGTGGCGCCGGAGCGGGAGAAGCCGGGGAAGAGCAGCGCGAGGATCTGGGAGCTGCCGACGAGCATCGCGTCCTTGAACGAGGTGTCGTCCTCGCCGCGCTTGTGCCGGCCCATCTGGTCGGCCGCCCACATCACCCCGCTGCCGGCGATCAGCGACCCCGCGACGACCCACAGGGAGGCCAGCGGGCCTTCGATGAGGGGCTTGGCGGCGAGTCCGACGACCACGATCGGAATCGTCGCGTAGATCACCCACCAGGCGAACTTGTAGTCGTGGTGGACGCGCTCCTCGCGGTGGCGCAGGCCCCGGAACCAGGCCGACACGATCCGCACGATGTCCTTGCGGAAGTACACCAGCACGGCGGCGATCGCCCCGACCTGGATCACCGCGGAGAAGCCGACGACCGCGTCGTCGTCGACCGGGATGCTCATCAGGCCCTCGGTGATCTTCAGATGGCCGGTGGAGGAGACGGGGAGGAACTCGGTCACTCCCTCGACGGCTCCGAGGACGACGGCTTGGCCGACGGAGATGGCGCTCATGGAATCCAGTTCTGAGGAGACGGTTCGGTCGACAGTGCTGTAGACGGTCGAGTGGTGTACACAGTCCTACCAGGCGCGGACGGGTGCGGACCGTCTACGACCACACCGCCTGGCCTATCGCGACCCCCGCGAACGCGGCCCCCAGGCCCGCCACCAGGCTCCCCAGGACGTTGGCGGCGGCGTAGAGGCCCGCGCCGGTCTCCGTCAGCCGGAGCGTCTCGTACGAGAACGTCGAGTACGTGGTCAGCGCCCCGCAGAAGCCCGTGCCCAGGAACAACCGCAGGTCGGGGCCGACGGAGGCGGCGCCGGTCAGGGTGCCGAGGACGAGACAGCCGGTCACGTTGACGACGAAGGTGCCCCAGGGGAACACCGAGTCGTGCCGGGACTGCACCACGCGGTCGGTGAGATAGCGCGCGGGGGCGCCGACCATGCCGCCCGCGACGACCACCAGCCAGTTCACAACGACTTCTTACCCTTCACGTCCGTTTCATCCTGGTTCTTGGCGTGGCCCCCGTACCTGATCACATGGCACTCGTCGAGCACGGCGAGGCCGTCGACCACCAGCTCGTCGAGCTGCGGCAGGAAGGCCTGCACCCGCTCCTCCGTGTCCACGACGACGATCGCGACCGGGAGGTCCTCGCTGAGCGAGAGCAGCCGCGAGGTGTGGATCCGGGAGGAGGCGCCGAAGCCCTCCACCCCGTGGAAGACACTGGCGCCGGCGAGTCCGGCCGCGTGGGCGCGGTGGACGATCTCGCTGTAGAGGGGCTTGTGGTGCCAGGTGTCGTTCTCGCCGACGAACACGGTCAGGCGCAGGGCGTTGCCGGACAGCCTCGTCATCACTGCCTCCTGAGGCGGGTGGGCAGGGCGCGGCGGGTCGCGGTGGCGGCGAGCCACACGGCGCCGAGGGCCGCGCACAGGGTCGCGGCGAGGTAGGCGAACGCGGTACCGGGGCGGCCCGCGTCGACCAGCCGCTGGACCTCGACGGTGTACGTCGAGAAGGTGGTGAAACCACCGAGGACACCGGTGCCGAAGAACGGGCGCACCAGCCGGTGCACGGTCAGCACCTCGGTGATCAGCACCAGGAAGACGCCGATCACCGCGCAGCCGGCCACGTTCACCCAGAAGGTGGTCCAGGGGAAGCCGCCGGTGGCCGTGGGCCACCGGAGCGCGGCGGCGTAGCGGGCGGCGGCGCCGATCCCGCCGCCGACGGCGACGGCCGCGACCACCGGGAGCTGACCGGTCCCGGTGGTCCCGCGCGGGGTCCTGGTGCGGAGGCTCTCGGCCTCGGAAGCTGACATGTCGCACCAGCGTATCGCCGGGGGGGTCGGGGCACCGAGGGCGCCGTCATGACCGGTCAGGGGTGCCGCTCGGGCCGGGGTGCCTCGCAGACGGCGACGCCGGGTTCCCGGAGGCTGCCCAGGATCAGCCGGCCGCCCGTCTCGCAGACGCTGGTCACCATGCGGTAGCCGGAGCGGCGCCGGGTGAGGTGGGTGACGGTCCGGCCGTCGTCGTCGAGCGCGAGGACCCCGATCGTGCCCGAGGGGCGGTACGGCGCGCGCAGGGCCACGCGGGCGGCACGGCGGCGTACGGCGGGCCGGGCGCGGTGCAGGAGGTCGGGCGGGGGGACGCGCGGGCCGGCCAGGGCGACCCGGATCGGACCGTCGGGGGTGCCCCGCCACAGGTTGTCGGGGAAGCCGGGCAGGTTCTCGGCGAAGGGTTCGGCCTGTCCGGCGCGGGGGCCGGTGAGGTGGAACCGGGTGAGGCGGCGGGCGCCGGTCTCGGCGACGACCAGGAACGTGTCGCCGGCGCCGCGGGCGATCCCGTTGGCGAACTGGAGGCCCTCCAGGACGACCTCGGCGTCGTCCGCGCCGGGTGCGAGGCGCAGCAGCCGCCCGGTACCGGTGTGTCCGACGAGGTCGCCCATCCAGTCGTGCAGCGGGTGGACGCGGGTGGAGACGGTGAAGCAGACCGTGCCGTCGGGCAGGGCGACGACGTTGCTGCAGAAGCGCAGCCGCTCCCCCGCCGCCGTCCGGGTGAGCACGCGCACGTTGTCCGGGCCGCCGTCGGGATCGACGCGCAGCAGGGCGCCCTCGGCGTCGCACACCAACAGGTCACCGTCGGGGAGGAGTTCGAGGCCGAACGGACGGCCGCCGGTCTCGGCGACGCAGGTGACGCGGGTCGCGGACGGGTCGTCCAGGCCGTCGATCCGCAGGATTCGTCCGTCGGCCACCCCGGTCAGCACCCGTCCGAGGGAGTCGGCCACGACGTCTTCGGGTCCGTGCCCGGGGAGAGCGAGGTACCTGATCGGAACGAGGGCCGTCCGCCGGTCCACGGGGTCCGCCTTCCTGGAGGAGGCGGCCGTCCTCGCAGGTGCTCGGGCGTCCGTTCCCGGGGGCCGGTTCAGGGGCCGGTCACCATCCCTTCTCGAAGATGCGCGCCACCTCGGCGATGCGGATCTCGTCCCGCCGGTAGTACACGCGCCGCTTGACACGGGTGGCGCGCAGCAGGCCGAGGTCGGTGAGCAGGGCGAGATGGGACACGGCGACCTCGCGGCGCACCCCGAGTCTCGCCGCGACGGCGTCCGCGCTGACGCCGTCCTCGACGAGGTCGGCGTGCCGCTGGGGCGGGAAGTGCCGGTGCGGCTCCTTGAGCCATTCCAGGATGACCAGTCGTCTCTCGCCCACGGGAGTCCTCGGCATCGTCGTCCTCCTCCGTCCTGGCCTCCTGGTGCCGTGTCGTCCCACTCTTCCGCAGTCGGGGGTGCCGTGTCCCGCACTCCGCAAGCCTTGGCCGGGATCGAACAGCCCCGAGGCGCCCGGCGGTTCGGGAAGGAGGGCGGACGGCCGCGCCGTGCGGCCCGGCCGCGGGGGTGCGGCCGGGCCCCCTGCGCACCGGGGGGCGGGGGTCAGCGGTGGCTGAACCACGCCAGAGAGGGCAGGGCCTTGTCGTCGTAGCCGAACAGGGCCTGGTTCTCCCAGCCGTTGCCGGAGGTGGCGTCGGCCGGGTCCCAGCCGTTGCCGCTGACGGCGGTCCAGGTCGCCTCCCAGTAGAAGACGCCGAGTCCGCGGCCGTTCGGCACCGCCTCCACGATGTTCGCGACGGCGTTCATCCAGGCGAGCTGTCCGGCCGCGCTCGCCGGGTAGCCGCTGACCAGTTCACCGGTGGTGTCGATCTGGTTGGTGAGCGAGTCGTCGCTGTCGAGGCGGAAGGGGTAGGCCGTCTCGGCGACGAACACCGGCTTGGCGTAGCGGGAGGCCACGTCGTCGAGGGTGGTCTGGGCGGCGGCGAGAGAGCCGTGCCAGTAGCCGTAGTACGACAGACCGATCACGTCGTAGGTGACGCCGTACGTCCTGGCGCTGTCGAACCACCGGCGGACGGTGGCGTCGTCACCGGCGTTGGCGAGGTGCAGGGCGACCGTCGTGCCGGAGGAGACCGCCTTGACCGCGTCGTAGCCGGAGTTGAGCAGCCCGGCGAGCTGCGACCAGTTGTCGGTGGAGCCCTCGGACCACAGCATGCCGCCGTTGATCTCGTTGCCGACCTGGACCATGTCGGCCGTGGTGCCCTGCGCCTTCAGCGCGTTGAGCACGTCGTAGGTGTGGTTGTAGACGTCCGTCCTGAGCTGGCTGTAGGAGTGGCCGGACCAGGCTGCGGGCTTGGTCTGCTTGCCGGGGTCGGCCCAGGTGTCCGAGTAGTGGAAGTCGACCAGCAGCTTCATGCCGGCGGCCTTGATCCGCTTGGCCATGGCCAGGACGCGCGTCTTGTTGTTGTAGCCGTCGGCGGGGTTGACCCAGACCTTCAGGCGCGCGTAGTTCATGCCGGCGTTCTTCAGGAGGGTGACGGCGTCGCCGGTGGTGCCGGAACCGGTCCGGTAGACACCGCCGTGGGCCTCGCTCTTGGCGAGGGAGGAGATGTCGGCCCCCTTGACGGACAGGCCGGTCGATCCCGACGTGAAGGTCAGGTCGTCCAGGTTGATCCAGTTGCCGGCGTTCGCGTCACTGTTGACGCTGAGGGTGCACTGGTTGTTCGTCACCTTGATCGACGTGACGATCCGCACCCAGCTGCTGGTGGACACCGGCAGATCGGTGCGCTGCTCGGAACTGCCGCAGTTCTTCAGCGCGAGGTAGGCGGAGTTCTGGCCGCCGCCGGAGCGGACCCAGGCCGTGAGGGTGTAGTTCCCGTTGGTCAGCCCGGAGAGGTACTGGTAGGTCTCCACCTTGTAGGCGGTGGACGCCCAGTGGGTGAGGCGGTAGCCGCCGGTGTGGCCGCCGGGCTCGGTGAAGGAGGCGGCGTTCTGGCCCGCCGCCGAGTAGGTGGCCCAGCCCGCGGGGGTGGCGGTGCCGGTGCCGTCGGACTCGAAGCCGCCGTTGGTGAGCGTGCTCGCCGCCCGGGCGGTCTGCGCGGGCAGCGCGGTCAGGGCGAGCCCCGCGACCAGCGGCAGCAGCAGGGCTCTGAGGGTGCGTCTGGGATGGAACATCGTCGTCCGTCGTCCCTTCGACGTAGGGGGTGGGCTCCCTCTGACGAGGGAGGGACCCCCTCCGCCCGCGGCTCGCGGCTCCAAACGGGCGGAGGGGGAGTCGGCTCAGCCGTCGAGTCGCACGACCCGGACGGCTCCCGCCGGGACCGCGAGGCGGCCGGCGGCGCGTTCGCCCGTCAGCAGTTCGGTGCCTGAGGTCTCCAGCGGCACCTTCGCGTCGGCCGCCGTGTGGTTGACGGCGAAGAGGTAGCTGCCGCTCTCCCCGGAGCGGCGCACGACCTCGACGTCGTGCGGCAGGTCGGCGCGCGGGGCGAGGCGCGCGTCCTGGACGGCCCGGCCGAGGACGGCGTCCAGTCCCTCGCGGCCGAGGCGGGTGGAGACGTACCATGCGGTGCCCTCGCCGAGGCGGTGCCGGGTGACGGCCGGCCGGCCGGCGGTGAGGCCGTCGGCGTACGTCCAGACGGTCTCGGCGCCGCGCGGCACGACGAACTCGGCCCACACGTCACCGGCGAGTGCGGAGCCGTCGGGTCCGGTCAGCCGGACGCTCTCGTCGGCCAGCAGCGGGGAGAACTCCTCGACGGTCAGGCCCAGGACGTCGCGCAGCGCGCCCGGGTAGGCGCCCTCGTGGACGCAGTCGTGCTCGTCGACGATGCCGGAGAAGTACGAGACCACGAGGGTGCCGCCGTTCTCCACGTACTCCCTGAGGTTGTTCCCGGCGGCTTCCGTCATCAGGTAGAGCGCGGGCACCACGACCAGGGGGTACGCCGACAGATCGGCCTCGGGGCGGGCGAAGTCGACGGTCAGGTGACGGTCGTAGAGCGCCTCGTAGAAGGCGTCGGCGCGCTCGCTGGCGTCGTGGTCCTCGCTGGGGCGCCAGGCGAGGTTCTGCGCCCACCAGGAGTGCCAGTCCCACAGGACGGCCACGTCGGCCTCGGTGCGGGTGCCCCGCAGGGTGGCCAGGGAGTCGAGGGAGGCGCCGAGTCCGACCACCTCGCGCCACACACGGGTGTCGGTGCCGCCGTGCGGGACCATCGCCGAGTGGAACTTCTCGGCGCCGCGCCGTGACTGGCGCCACTGGAAGAACATCGCGCCCTCGGAGCCGCGGGCGACATGGCCGAGGGAGTTGCGGGCCATCTGGCCGGGGGCCTTTGCGGGGTTGCGGGGCTGCCAGTTGATGCCGGAGGTGGAGTGTTCGAGCAGGAGCCAGGGGGCGCCGCCCGCGACGGAGCGGGTGAGGTCGGCGGCCATCGCCAGGTTGACGTGGGTACGGCGGCCGTCGGTGATGAGGTAGTGGTCGTTGGTGACGATGTCGACCTCGCGGCCCCAGGCCCAGTAGTCGACGGAGTCGCACTGGCTGAGGGCCGTCATGAAGTTGGTGGTGACCGGGACGCCCGGTGCGAGGCGGTGCAGGATGTCCCGCTCCGCGCGGAAGTTCTCGCGCATGGTGGCGTCGGCGAAGCGCTTGTAGTCCAGGGCCTGGCCCGGGTTGCCGACGGTGGGGGTGGCGCGCGGCGGGTTGATGTCGTCGAGGCTCGCGTACCGCTGCCCCCAGAAGGCGGTGCCCCAGGCGTCGTTCACCGCCTCGACGGTGCCGTACGTCGTCGCGAGCCAGCGGCGGAAGTGGGCGGCGCAGGAGTCGCAGTAGCAGGCCGAGACGGGGACGCCGTACTCGTTGTGCACGTGCCACATCGCGAGGGCGGGATGGTCGCCGTAGCGCTCGGCGAGCCGGGTGGTGATGTTCGCGGCGGCCGCGCGGTAGTCGGCGCTGCTGTGGCAGATGGCGCCGCGCGAGCCGAACTCCATGCGGACGCCCTCGGCCGTCACGGGCAGGGCCTCGGGGTGGGCGCGGTAGAACCAGACGGGCGGGACGACCGTGGGGGTGCCCAGGTCGACCCGGATGCCGTGCTCGTGGAGCAGGCCGATGATCCGGTCCAGCCAGCCGAAGTCGTAGTGCCCGGGCGAGGGCTCGAGCAGGGCCCAGGAGAAGATCCCGACGCTCACCATGGTGACGCCGGCCTCCCGCATCAGGCGGACGTCCTCCTGCCAGACGGCTTCCGGCCACTGCTCGGGGTTGTAGTCCCCACCGAAGGCGAGCCCGGTGAGGCCCTTGGGGGTGGTCTCCGGCATGGATTGTCTCCCGTTGAATCGATCAATTGGGAACGTGCACACACGGTGGCGGCGTTCGGAGCCCAACATAACCGCAGAGCAACAACCATTGACAAGTGTCCAGGATGTTTCTCTACTGTGAACGCTCACAGACACCAGAAACCCAGGTCAGGGAGAGATCCATGCCCCACACGAAGCGCCGTCGCCTCGTGGCAACTGCCGTTGCCGTCACCCTCGGCAGCACCGCACTCGCCGCGTGCGGCTCGTCCGACGACGACAGCGGGTCCGCGTCCGGCCCGGTCTCGCTCACGTACTGGACCTGGACGCCGGGCATGGACAAGGTCGTCGACCTCTGGAACCGGGGCCCGGGCAAGAAGGACAAGATCACCGTCACGGTGAAGAAGCAGGCGTCCGGCGACACGCTGGTCACCAAGATCCTCACGGCGCACCAGGCGGGCAAGGCGCCCGACCTGGTGCAGGCCGAGTACCAGGCGCTGCCGACGCTGGTCAGCAATGACGCGCTCGCGGACATAGCGAAGAACGTGGGCGACGCGAAGAGCAGGTTCGCCGACGGCGTGTGGCAGCAGACGACGCTGGGCACGGACGCGGTCTACGCGATCCCGCAGGACATCGGCCCGATGATGTTCTACTACCGCGCCGACCTCTTCAAGAAGTACGGCCTGACGGTCCCGACGACCTGGGACGAGTTCGCCGAGACCGCCCGCGCGCTGAAGAAGAAGGCCCCGGACACGGACCTGACCACCTTCTCCGCCAACGACTCCGGTCTCTTCGCGGGCCTCGCCCAGCAGGCCGGCGCCAAGTGGTGGACCACCTCAGGCGAGAAGTGGCGGGTCGGCATCGACGACGCGGCCACCGAGAAGGTCGCCGACTTCTGGGGCGGCCTGGTCAAGGAGGGCGCCGTCGACAACCAGCCGATGTACACCCCGGCCTGGAACAAGGCGCTGAACACCGGCAAGCAGATCGCCTGGGTCTCGGCGGTGTGGGCGCCGGGCACCCTGACCACCGCCGCGCCCGACACCAAGGGCAAGTGGGCCATGGCCCCGCTCCCCCAGTGGTCGGCCGGCGACAACGTCACCGGCAGCTGGGGCGGCTCCTCCACGGCCGTGACGACGGACTCCGGGCACCGGGCGGCCGCCGCGAAGTTCGCGGCCTGGCTGAACACCGACGACGCGGCCCTCGCGGCACTGGCCAAGGAGAGCGGCATCTACCCGGCCGCCACGAACGCCCAGACCAGCGGCGCCTTCGCCACCCCGCCGGACTACTTCTCGACGCAGCCGGAGTTCTACACCCTGGCCGCCAAGATCGCGCGCACCACCGCTCCCTCCGCCTGGGGCCCCAACGTGAACGTGGCCTACCAGACCTTCAACGACGCCTTCGGCGCCGCCGCCAAGAACAAGTCGGACTTCTCCGCCGCCCTGAAGACCATGCAGGACGCCACGGTCGCCGACCTCGAGAAGCAGGGCTTCGAGGTCTCGGAGTGACCACCGCACGCCGGAAGCCGTACGGGGTCAAGGGAGCCCCGTACGCCTTCCTCCTCCCCGCCACGGTCCTGTTCGCGTCGTTCTTCGCGCTGCCCATCGGCTACGCGGTCTGGCTCAGCTTCCACAAGGTGCACGTCTTCGGCCTCGGGCTGGGCAAGGGCGCCCGCAGCGAGGTCTGGGCCGGCGTCGAGAACTACACGGACGCGCTCACCGACAGCGAGCTGCTGGACGGCGCGCTGCGCGTCCTCGGCTACGGCTGCATCGTCGTCCCGGTGATGCTGGGTCTGGCCCTGCTGTTCGCGCTGATGCTGGACGCCGAGAAGGTGCGGCTCGCCCCGTTCACCCGGCTCGCCATCTTCCTGCCGTACGCCATCCCCGGGGTGGTGGCGGCGCTGCTGTGGGGCTTTCTGTACCTGCCGGACGTCAGCCCCTTCTCCTTCGTGCTGGACAAGCTCGGCCTGCCGCAGCCGGACCTGCTGGACGGCGGCCCGCTGTACCTCGCCCTCTCCAACATCGCGGTCTGGGGCGGCACCGGCTTCAACATGATCGTCATCTACACCGCGCTCCAGGCCGTCCCGGCCGAGGTGTACGAGGCGGCGAAGCTGGACGGCGCCACGCCGCTGCAGATCGCCCTGCGGATCAAGATCCCGATGGTGGCGTCCTCGCTGGTGCTGACCTTCTTCTTCTCGATCATCGCCACGCTCCAGGTGTTCAACGAGCCGACCACCCTCAAACCGCTCACCAACTCCGTGTCCACGACGTGGAGTCCGCTGATGAAGGTGTACCGGGACGCGTTCGGCACGGGCGACATCCACCAGGCGGCCGCCGAGGCCGTGATCATCGCCCTCGCCACGCTGGTGCTGAGCTTCGGCTTCCTGCGGGCGGCGAACCGCCGTGACAAGCAGGAGGCAGCGGGATGAGTTCCCTCGCCGTACAGAAGGCACCCGCAGCGGCCGGGACGACGGGCACGGCGCAGAGCCGGCCGCCGCTGCGCGGCCGCGTGGCGCTCGTCCCGACGGTCACCCTCCTGCTGGGCGCGCTCTACTGTCTGCTCCCCGTGGCGTGGGTGGTGATCGCCTCCACCAAGTCGGGCCGCGAGCTGTTCTCCACCTTCACCTTCCTGCCGGGCACGGGCTTCACCGACAACGTCCGGCAGCTCACCGCCTACCGCGACGGCGTCTACTGGACGTGGATGGGCAACTCCGCCCTGTACGCCGTCCTCGGCGCGCTGCTGTCGACCGGCGTGTCGGCGTTCAGCGGCTACGCCCTGGCGACCTACCGCTTCCGCGGCCGTGAGACGGCGTTCAACGTCCTGCTCGCGGGCGTGCTGATGCCGCCGATCATCCTGGCCGTCCCGCAGTACCTGCTGCTGGCCAAGGCGGACCTCACGGACTCGTACCTGTCGGTGCTGCTGCCGCAGATCCTCTCGCCGTACGGCGTCTACCTCGCGCGCATCTACGCGGCGGCCGCCGTGCCCGCCGACGTGGTGGAGGCGGGCCGGATGGACGGGGCGAGCGAGTGGCGGATCTTCACCCGGATCGCGCTGCCGATGATGGTGCCCGGACTGGTCACGGTCTTCCTGTTCCAGTTCGTGGCGGTGTGGAACAACTTCCTCCTGCCGTACATCATGCTCAGCGACGACGAGAAGTTCCCGATCACGCTCGGCCTGTTCACCCTGCTCGAACAGGGCTCGAACCAGCCCGCGCTCTACACCCTGGTGATCACCGGGGCGTTCCTCGCGGTGATCCCGCTGGTGGCGCTCTTCCTGGTCGTTCAGCGGTTCTGGAGCCTGGATCTGCTCTCCGGGGCCGTAAAGTCATGACCATGAGCAATGCGGGGGCCCGGCGCAGACCGCCGACGATCCACGACGTGGCGCGGGAGGCAGGGGTCTCCCGCGGCACCGTCTCCCGGGTGCTCAACGGCGGGCACTACGTCAGCCCCGCGGCGGCGGAGGCGGTCAACGCCGCCATCCGCAAGACGGGTTACGTCGTGAACCGGCACGCCCGCTCGTTGATCACCGGCCGTTCGGACTCGGTGGGATTCCTGCTGACCGAGCCCCAGGAGCGGTTCTTCGAGGACCCGAACTTCAATGTGCTGCTCAGCGGCTGCACCCAGGCGCTCGCGGCGCACGACATCCCGCTGCTGCTGATGCTGGCGGGCACCAAGGACGAGCGGCGGCGCATCACCCGCTACATCACCGCCGGGCACGTCGACGGGGTGCTGCTGGTCTCCAGCCACTCCGGCGACCCGGTGGCGGAGGAGCTGCGCGAGGCGGGGGTGCCGCTGGTCCAGTGCGGCAAGCCGATGGGGCTGCGCTCCAAGGTGAGCTACGTGGCGGCGGACGACCGGGACGGCGCCCGGGACATGGTGCGCCACCTGTTGTCGCTCGGCCGGCGCCGGATCGGCATGGTCAGCGGTCCGCTGGACACCCCGGGCGGTGTGGACCGGCTCGCCGGCTACAAGGAGGTGCTCACGGAAGCGGGCATCGGGATCGACGAGCGGCTCGTGGTCTCCGGCGACTACAGCCGGGCCAGCGGGGAGGCGGGCGCCGAACGGCTGCTGGCGCAGGCCCCGGATCTGGACGCCCTGTTCGTCGCCTCCGACCTGATGGCGCGGGGTGCGCTGACGGCGCTGCGCCGGGCGGGGCGCCGGGTTCCCGAGGACGTGTCCGTGGGCGGCTTCGACGACTCCGTCGCGGCGACGGAGGCGGTGCCCGCGCTGACCACGATCCGTCAGCCCTACGACCGGGTCAGCGCCGAGATGGTGCGCGTCCTCCTCGCCCAGATAGGGGGCGAGGACCCGGCGGCGGTGATCCTGCCGACGGAGCTGGTGAAGCGGGACTCGACCTGAGCGGTGGCGCCGGTCGGTCAGGATCGGAGAAGCGCGCCGCCCTCACCCGGACCTAGCGTGAGACCACCGGCCCATCCCGCCGGAACCACGCGAAGACCGAGGAGTGACCGGCCATGACGACCACCACCGGTGTGCAGACGATCATCTACCCCGTGAAGGACCTGGAGCGGGCCAAGGCCGTGTTCGGGGCGCTGCTCCAGGTCGAGCCGTACGCCGACGAGCCCTACTACGTCGGCTACAAGGCGGCCGGCCAGGACGTCGGCCTCAACCCGAACGGGCACGCCCAAGGGCTGACCGGGGCGGTTCCGTTCTGGCACGTCTCCGACATCCGCGGGCGGCTGGCGGCCCTGGTGGAGGCGGGAGCCGAGGTGCTCCAGGACGTGCAGGACGTCGGCAACGGCCGGCTCATCGCGTCGCTCAAGGACCCCGACGGCAACCTGGTGGGGCTGCTCCAGGACCCCTCGTAGCACCGTGCTTGCACCCGCACTGGTTGCACACTCAACAAAAGCGGACGGGGGTGTTACCGTGCGGATATGGCAGCGAAGACGGCCGGGGCGGGCCTCGAGGAGCGGTGGCGGGGCATCCTGTCGGTGCACGCGCGCACGATGTGCGAGATCGACCGCACCCTGCACCCGCACGGCCTCGGCGCGAGCGACTTCGAGGTGCTCGACATCCTCGCCGCCGAGGCGCCCGGGCAGGGCGAGCAGTGCCGGGTGCAGGATCTCGTGGGCCGGGTCCACCTCAGCCAGAGCGCCCTGTCCCGGCTGATCGGGCGGCTGGAGAAGGAGGGCCTGGTGGCCCGGGCCGTCTGTCTGGAGGACCGGCGCGGGGTGTATGTCACGCTCACCCGCAAGGGCCGTGATCTGCACGCGGAGGTCCTGCCGTTGCAGCGGGGCGTGCTGGAGCGGATGCTCGGCGGTTCCTGAGCACGTCGCGGCGGCGTGGCCGGTCGCGCCCGCGCGGCGCAGCCGCGTACCGACACGGCACCGCGCCCCTTCGGGGTACTGGTCTCAGCCTTGTTCCTCCCCCGGCCGGCGGTCCGCCGGGCGGCGGTCCGCCGGGCGGCGGTCCGCCGGGCGGCGGTCCGCCGGGCGGCGGGGTGGGATCGGGGTGGAGGGGAAGTCGCGGGGGCCCGTCCACAGGGCGGGGACCGCGTCGCAGCGGCGGCACAGCTCGTAGCCGACCGCCTCGTAGTTGACGCGCCAGCCCCGGAAGTGCGGCCAGGCCGTCTCGGGGCCGCGTTCGGCCCGGAAGCCCGTCGACTCCAGCATCGACACCGCCGCCTCGAACTCGGCATACGTCAGACGGACGGGGTCGTCCGGGGCCGGGTCGGGGTCGAAGCCGAAGCGGATCGAGCGGGCGATGTCCCGCAGGGCGGTGAACCCCGCGCGCAGCACCAGCCGCGCCTCCGGCGGCGCGGTGCGCGGGGACAGCGCGAGCTGCAGGGCCGCCGCGTCCATGACCGCGATCAGCCCGACCAGCCAGCTGCGCTGCGGGCGCGGGGAGCGGAACGCCAGCAGCACCGGGTACGTCGCATGGCTCTCCCCCATGTCCGAGGCCAGCCGCTCCCAGGCGCGGTACAGCTCCGGCAGCGCGGTCTCGGTGTCGACCAGCCACTGCCGGGCGAGGATCTCGGGACCCCAGGCGGGCTCGCCGGCCCGCGACTGGAGCAGGGTGACCTCCAGCTCCCGGCGGTTGTAGGCGGCGTACAGGGTGGGCAGGTAGGCGATCTGGAGGGCGATGACGACCGGGCCGGTGATCGCGGCCGCGAAGTCGAGGACGGACAGCCGTACCCGGGCGCCGCTGGCGAAGCCCAGGGTGAACAGGCTGGAGCCGGCCTCCCGGAAGGCGGTGGTCCAGTCGAGCGGGGACAGCGCGTACAGCAGCAGCCCGTATCCGGCCAGGGCGCCGAGCAGCCAGATCCCCAGCATGCCGACCAGCATCAGCGGGGCGAGCCAGGTCTGCCACCGGTCGACGGCCTCGTACCCGCGGCGCAGGGCGGCGAGGTGCAGCAGCCGGCGCAGGGTCCACCAGAGCCGGTACACGACCACGGAGTACAGGCCGCGCGGGACGACGAGGGTGCGCAGGACGCTTCCGAGCACCAGGGCGAGGACGAGTCCGCCGGCCGCACCGGAGAGCCAGATCATGGGGCCATTCTGGATCACGGCGAGTCGGCGGGCACGGGCCGCCCGGGTGGCGGGTCAGCGGGCGAGCAGGGTGCGCACTCCTTCCGAGGTGAGCGTCAGCGGGTGGTCGCCGGCGGCGTCTATGGCGAGCGAGAGTTCTCCGGTGGGCCACTGCGCGGCGAGCGCGCCGAGGGGCACCAGCCGGTAGCGGTCGATCCCGGGCAGCAGTCCGGCCATCTCGGGTTCGGAGGTGAACACCGGGACCACGGGTGCGGCGCCGGGGTTGTCCAGGACCGGCAGGGCCAGCCGGGCGGGGTCGCTGACGTCCTCGTCGGTGGCGTCGTCCGGCACCGGAACCAGGACGTCGCAGTGCGCGAGCGTGTCCAGGGCCACGGTGTCCTCGGTGTCCCGGGCCAGCGCGTCCAGTGCCCAGCGGGCGGAGTCGGCGTTGCGGTCGTGGGCGGGCGTCTCCATGACAGTTCCCCTTGTCGCGGCGGTCGTACGGCCCGCTCCGGAAGGCTTCCCTCCGGACGCGGTCCGGCCTCGCGTACCCGATCGGCCTGGGATCATGCGCCACCGACCCGGGCCGTCACCCGCGCGCGAGCGCGCCGACACCGGAGGACAGGGCGAGGCCGCCCGGGCACCCCCGGCGGACGCGGGCCCGATGCCCGCGGGTACCGGCGGAACTCGACGGCCGGGACGTGCGCCGACGGCACTCGACGGCCGGGACCCGCGCCAGCGGGGCTCGGCCGTCGGGGCCCACACCAGCGGGGCTCGGCCGTCGGGGCCCACACCAGCGGGGCTCGGCCGTCGGGGCCCACGCCAGCGGGACGCGGCGATCGGACCGTGCCGGCGGGCTCGACGGCCAGAACCCGTACCGACGGCACCCGACGGTCAGCCCCCGTGTCGGCGGGCCGACTCGTTCTCCTGGGCCAGGCGTCTGAGCGCGAGCAGGGCGGGTTCCAGGAGGACCGTCAGCAGCAGGGCGCGCTCGGCGGTCTCCAGCGGGTCGTCGAGCCCTTCGAGCTGGTCGAGGTCGAGGGCCGCGGTGCGTTCGGCGAGCCGGGCGTACGGCAGCAGGGTCCGCCAGTCGAGCGGGACGCCCAGGGCGCGCAGGGAGGCGAGGGTCTCGGCGAGGGTGTCCCGGGCGGGCGCCGAGGCGTGCACGTCCCAGTCCAGCTCCCGGACCAGCGCCTCGACCTCCGCCGCCTGCGGGGTGTCGACCCCGGGCTGCTCGCCGACCCGGATGGAACCCAGCGCGAGGCCCAGCAGGCGGTGGGTGTCGCCGGTGTACTCCGCGAGGGCGTCGAGCACCTCGCGGGTGGTGCTGACGGACAGTCCGCGCACACCGGTCAGGGCGCGGATCAGGCGGAGCCGGCGCAGGTGCTGGTCGTCGTACTCGGCCTGGGTGGCGGCCGTCTGACGGCCCGGCGGCAGCAGCCCCTCGCGCAGGTAGTACTTGATCGTCGTCACGGAGACGCCGCTGCGGCGGCTCAGTTCGGAGATGCGCATACGGTTCGGCTCCGATTCGTCCGGCTCTGCACTGCGTCCGGCCTCCCACTGAAAAACTGGATACTGCTACTGTCTAACATAGATAGTAGAGGTATCCAATATTTCCCCGCTTCGCCGGAGAGAAGGCCACAGCCATGCCCACCCTGCGCTGGACGACAGTCAGCACCCCCGCTCCCGACGCCGTGGCGTTCGTGATGGCGTCCCGGCTGGAGGTGCGCTCGCTCCAGGACGTACCGCGCTTCTTCCTGAAGTCGCTGGCCGCGTGGAAGCAGATCTCCGGCGCGCCCGGGGCGTACGGCGCCTCGCTGGTCGCCGAGCCCCTCAAGCGCACGTTCTGGACGCTGTCGGCCTGGGAGGACGAGGCAGCGCTCCACGCGTACGCACGGACCGAGCCGCACAAGTCGATCATGATCGGGCTGCGTCCCGTGATGAAGGACTCGGTCTTCACGTTCTGGCAGGTCCCGGCCGCCGGCCTGCCCATCGGCTGGACGGACGCCCGACGCCGCCTCGCCGACCAGGAACGCGCCGGCGCCTGACACCCCCCACCCCGGAGGAAGCCCGACCATGACACCGTCCGCGCAGAGCCCGGTCCTCGACGACCCGGCCGCCTCCGCCCCGGCGACCGGCAGCCGCCGGACACCCCTCTGGCTCGCGATCGTCGCGGCGAGCGTGCCCATGTTCATGGTCGCGCTGGACAACCTCGTCGTCTCCACGGCCCTGCACACCCTGGCCGTCGACCTGAAGGCGGACACGCAGGAACTGCAGTGGTTCGTCAACGCCTACGTCCTGAGCTTCGCCTGTCTGCTGATGACCGGCGCCGCGCTCGGCGACCGCTTCGGGCGCCGCAGGGTGTTCGTCGTCGGCATCACCGTGTTCACCCTGGCCTCCGTCGGCTGCGGCCTGTCGGACACCGGCGCCGGGCTGATCGCCTTCCGCGCGGTCCAGGGCTTCGGCGCCGCCGCCGTCATGCCGCTGTCGCTCACCCTGCTGTCGCAGGCGGTCCCGGCGCGGCTGCGCGGGATGGCGCTCGGCGTGTGGTCCGGGGTGAGCGGGCTCGCCGTGGCGATGGGCCCGGTGGTCGGCGGTGCGGTCGTGGACGGCCTGGACTGGCAGTGGATCTTCTGGATCAACGTGCCGGTGTGCGTGACAGCCGTCCCGCTGGTGCTGTTCGCGCTCGAGGAGAGTTCCCTGCCCGGCATCCGGCTCGACCTGCCCGGCATGGTGCTGGCGGCGTCGGGACTGTGCGCCGCGGTGTGGGCGATCGTGCGCGGCGAGCCCGACGGCTGGACCTCCGCACGGGTGCTCGGCGCCTTCGCCGGCGGCGCGGTGCTGCTGGCCGCGTTCGTCGCCCGGGAGGCCCGGACCGAGCATCCGATGCTGCCGCTGTCCTTCTACCGCGTGCGGGCCTTCACTCTTGCCAACGTCGTCTCGGCGACCATGTACTTCGGGGTCTTCGGCTCGCTGTTCCTGCTCGCGCAGTACCTCCAGATCGTGCCGGCGCGCACCCCACTGGAGGCGGGTGTGCGCACGCTCGCCTGGACGCTGATGCCGATGTTCGTCGCCCCCGTCGCCGGACTGCTCACCGACAAGGTCGGCGGCGGCCGGCTGATGGCCCTCGGGCTCTTCCTCCAGGGCGTCGGACTGGGCTGGATCAACCTGGTCGCCGACGTCGACACGGACTACGCCTCGCTGGTCGGTCCGATGGTCGTGGCCGGTGTCGGCATGGGGTTCGTGTTCGCGCCGACGGCGGCGGTCGTGCTCGGCTCGGTCGCCGAGGAGCACGCGGGCAAGGCCTCCGGCGCCAACACCACCGTGCGCGAGGTCGGCGGCGCGCTCGGCATCGCCGTACTGAGCACGGTGTTCGTGGCCCACGGCAGCACCGAGGACCCCCGGCAGTTCGTCGACGGCCTGCATCCCGCGGTGTGGGTGGGGGTCGCCGTGGTGTTCGCCGGGGCGCTGTGCGCCCTGGGGATCCCCCGCCGGCCGCACGGTCCTGCACACCTGAGCACACCCCCGCTTGAATGATCAGGTGAACGTCGGGTTAGCATCTGAGCGCCACCTAGCTCGAAAGATAGGCCCGTGACGCTCAACGACGATTCGTTCACCCACTGGAAGAACCGCGAGGAGATCGCGGAGTCGATGATCCCGATGATCGGGAAGCTGCACCGCGAGCGGGACGTGACGATCCTGCTGCACAGCCGCTCCCTGGTGAACAAGTCGGTGGTCAGCATCCTCAAGACCCACCGGTTCGCCCGCCAGATCGCGGGCGAGGAGCTCTCGGTCACCGAGACCCTGCCGTTCCTCGAGGCACTCACCACGCTCGACCTCGGCCCGTCCCAGATCGACATCGGCATCCTCGCCGAGAGCCACCGCGCCGACGACCGCGGTCTGTCGGTCCTGGACTTCACCGCCGAGGCCGTCGCGGGCGCCACGGGCGCCCACAAGATCGACCGCCGCGAGCCCCGTGACGTCGTCCTGTACGGCTTCGGCCGCATCGGACGGCTCGTCGCGCGGCTGCTCATCGAGAAGACCGGCTCCGGCAACGGCCTGCGGCTCCGCGCCATCGTGGTGCGCGGCGGCGGCGACCAGGACCTGGTCAAGCGCGCCTCGCTGCTGCGCCGCGACTCCGTCCACGGCCAGTTCCAGGGCACGATCACGGTCGACGAGGCGAACGGCACGATCGTCGCCAACGGCAACGCGATCAAGGTGATCTACGCCGGCAGCCCGGCCGAGATCGACTACACGGCGTACGGCATCGACAACGCCATCCTGATCGACAACACCGGCAAGTGGCGCGACCGCGAGGGCCTCTCGCAGCACCTGCGGCCGGGCATCGACAAGGTCGTGCTGACCGCGCCCGGCAAGGGCGACGTCCCGAACATCGTGCACGGCGTCAACCACGACACGATCAAGCCGGACGAGCAGATCCTGTCCTGCGCCTCCTGCACCACCAACGCGATCGTCCCGCCGCTGAAGGCGATGAACGACGAGTTCGGTGTGGAGCGCGGCCACGTGGAGACCGTCCACTCGTTCACCAACGACCAGAACCTGCTGGACAACTACCACAAGGCCGACCGCCGCGGCCGCTCGGCGCCGCTGAACATGGTGATCACCGAGACCGGTGCGGCGTCCGCCGTCGCCAAGGCGCTGCCCGAGCTCAAGGCACCGATCACCGGCAGCTCGATCCGGGTGCCCGTGCCGGACGTCTCGATCGCCATCCTCAGCCTGCGCCTCGGCCGCGAGACCACCCGTGACGAGGTCCTGGACCACCTCCGGGACGTCTCGCTGACCTCGCCGCTCCGCCGCCAGATCGACTTCACCACGGCCCCCGACGCGGTCTCCATGGACTTCATCGGCTCGCGGCACGCCTCGATCGTCGACGCGGGCGCCACCAAGGTCGACGGCGACAACGCCATCCTCTACCTCTGGTACGACAACGAGTTCGGCTACTCCTGCCAGGTCGTCCGCGTCGTGCAGCACGTCTCCGGGGTCGAGTACCCGACGTACCCGGCGACGAGCGCCCAGTAGCGCTGCGTCACCTCGGGTGATCCCGCCGGGTGTGGCGCACCCGGTCCGACACCGGGCGGCCGTCGGAAGCCGATCGAGCCGATGGCCGCCCGTCCGCCGGGCGCAGACCGCGATCAGTGCGGCCGTCACGCCCGTCTGCGGGCACCCCCGGATGCAGTAACGTCGTGCCGCGTGACGGATCACACCACCGGAGACAGCGCGGGCCGGCTGCCCGCGGGCGGGGGCAGGCGGCGGCGCGGCACCGCGGGCCGGGACAAGCCCGCCACCATCCGTGACGTCGCCGCCCGGGCGGGCGTGTCGGTGGCCACCGTGTCCCGCACGCTGGCCGGGAACTACCCGGTGTCCGAGACGACCCGCGCCCGGGTGACCGCGGCGGTCGAGGCACTCCACTACGTGGTGAACGTGCACGCCAAGGCGCTGTCGGGCGGCGTTCCGGGCCCCGTCGCCCTGGTCCTCCACGACATCACCAGCCCCTCCCTCGCCCATGTGGCGGCCGGAGTGGAGCAGGAGGCGGCGACGCGCGGCCGGCTGAGCCTGGTCTGCGCCACGCACGGCGATCCGGCCCGCGAGAACGACCTCGTGCAGCTGATGCGCGAACAGCACGCCGCCGCCGTGGTGCTCGTCGGCGGCGCGGAGGTCGACGACGCCTACTACGCGCGGATGGCCGGATACGCGCACGGCCTGGCGTCGGCGGGATCCCGGCTGGTCCTGGTCGGACGCCCGCCGCTGCCCGCCGGCGCGCCGGCCACGGTGATCGAGTACGACAACCGCGGGGGCGCCTTCCAGGCCGCCGGCCACCTGCTCGCCGCGGGGCACCGGCGCGTGCTGTTCCTGGGCGGCGAGACCGGGTTCGCCACCGCCCAGCAGCGCCGGGCCGGCCACCTGGACGCGCTGCGGGCGTACGGCGTGCCGTACGAGGAGGAACTCGACGTGCCGGGGCCGTACACCCGCGCCTCGGGCTATCTGCGCACCCGTGACGCCCTGCGCGCGGGGCAGGAGTTCACGGCCGTCCTCGCCGGCACCGACATGGTGGCCCTCGGCGCGCTGGCCGCGCTGCGCGAGGCCGGGCTGGGCGTCCCGGACGACGTCTCCCTGGTCGGTTACGACGACGTGCCCTTCGCGGCGGACCTCACCCCCGCGCTGACCACGGTCCGCGTGCCGTACGAGGACCTGGGCCGGTCCGCCGTTCGGCTGGCGCTGGAGCGGGAGGAGCGGGTCTCCGCGGACGACCACGTGGTGCTCAGCACCCAACTGGTGATCCGGCAGTCGGTGACCGCCCGGGGCTGACCGCACCGGACGGGGACCGGGCCGGCCCGGGCTGCAGCGGGTCGAGCCGTGTCGGCCCGGACCCGCTCGCGCCGCGGACCGGCCCCCGTAGGCCGGGGCCCTCTCAGGCCTCGGTCTCCGGGCGGCCGTCCTGCGCCCAGTGGGTGTGGAAGGCGCCGGGGCGGTCCGTACGGCCGTAGGTGTGGGCGCCGAAGTAGTCGCGCTGGCCCTGGAGGAGGGCGGCGGGCAGCCGTCCGGCGCGCAGGGTGTCGTAGTGGGCGAGGGCCGCCGAGAAGGCGGGGACGGGGATGCCCCGGCGGGCGGCGGAGGCGACCGTCTCGCGCCACGGCACCTGCGCGTCGGTGATCTCCATGGCGAACTCCATCTCGCCGAGGAGGCTGACCAGTTCCGAGTCGGCGGCGTACGCGGCGCGGATGCGGTCCAGGAAGGAGGCGCGGATGATGCAGCCACCGCGCCAGATCTTGGCGACCGCGCCCAGGTCGATCTTCCAGCCGTACTCGGCGGCCGCGTCCTGGATCATCTTCCAGCCCTGGTCGTAGGCGATGACCTTGGAGGCGTAGAGGGCGTGCTCGACCTGGGAGGTGAAGCGGGCGGCCTCGGTGCGGCTGAGCGGCGGGGTGGTGCCACCGGGCAGCCCGGCGTAGGCGGCGCGCAGTTCGCGCTGGCCGGAGGCGGCGCGGGCGAAGGTGGCCTGGGCGATGGCGGTGACCGGGGAGCCCAGGTCGAGGGCGGTCTGCACGGTCCAGCGGCCGGTGCCCTTCTGGCCGGCGGCGTCGGTGACGACGTCGACGAAGGCGAGGCCGGTGGCGGCGTCGGTGTGGGCGAGGACCTCGGCGGTGATCTCGATCAGGTAGGAGCCGAGGCGGCCCTCGTTCCAGGTGCGGAAGACGTCGGCGATCTCGGCGGGGGTGTAGCCGGCGACCTGCCGCAGCAGGTCGTACGCCTCGGCGATGAGCTGCATGTCGGCGTACTCGATGCCGTTGTGCACCATCTTGACGAAGTGGCCGGCGCCGTCGGTGCCGACATGGGCGGCGCAGGGCTCGCCGTCGATCTTCGCGCTGATGGACTCGAACATCGGGCCGAGGACGTCGTACGACTCGCTCGACCCGCCGACCATGATCGACGGCCCGTGCAGGGCGCCCTCCTCGCCGCCGGAGACCCCGGTGCCGACGAAGTGGATGCCCTTCTCGCGCAGCGCCGCCTCACGGCGGCGGGTGTCGGCGAAGTGGGCGTTGCCACCGTCGATGATCATGTCGCCGGGCTCCAGGAGCGGGGCGAACTCGTCGATGACGGCGTCGGTGACCGTACCCGCCTGCACCATGATCATCAGTCGGCGGGGGCGTTCGAGCGCGGCCACGAACTCCTCGGCCGACTCGGCGGGGACGAAGGCGCCCTCGTGGCCGAACTCCTCGACGAGCGCGCGGGTACGGCCGACGGATCGGTTGTGGACGGCGACGGTGTAACCGTTGCGGGCGAAGTTGCGCGCGAGGTTGCGGCCCATCACGCCGAGGCCGGTGACACCGATGGCGGCGGTTGCGTTCACGAGGTACGTCCCTTGGATCGTTGGCGTGTTGCGAAGGGGGCGGGCAGCCCCGTACCTCCAGGTACGCGCGCCGGGCCGGTTCTTCTCGATGCCGGGCCCGACGAACTGCCGGAATCCGTCACGGAGGTGGGGCGGACCCCTCGTTCAGCGGCGTCGCCAGGGCAGCACGGCCGGATCGGCCTCGGTGCTCTCGGCGCGGTGCAGGGCGTCGCTGATGGCCTCGCCGATCTCGGCGAACTGCCGTACCTGTGCGGGCGTGAGGACGTCGAACACCGCGCGGCGGACGGCCTCGACGTGGCCGGGGGCGACCTCCACGAGCAGCGCCTTGCCCTCCTCGGTGAGGTGGGCGAGCTGGCCGCGGCCGTCGGCGGGGTCCTCCCGGCGCTCGACGAGGCCGACCTCGCGCAGCCGGTTCACCGCGTGGGTGAGCCGGCTGCGCGTGATCTTCAGCCGCTGGGCCAGTTCGGACATCCCGAGGACGCCGTCGGGGGCCGTGGAGAGGTAGGCGAGCAGGCTGTAGTCGGAGTGCGTCATGCCCGCGTCGCGCCGCAACTGCCGGTTGAGGTGGTCGGCGAGCAGGGTGGAGAAGTCGACGTAGGCGAGCCAGGCCCGTCGTTCCTCTGCGGTGAGCCAGCGCGGCGTCGTGGACATGGTCACACGGTACCCGGATCGCCCTTTGTACGAATTTTCACGTACCCCTGTGCCGGGAGCGGCTGGGACACCACCTCGGCCAGCCGGTCCACCTGCTCGGGGTCGGGGGCCCAGCAGTACAGAACGACCTCGTCGGCGCCGATGCCGGCGAGGTCGGCGACGGCCGCACCGATCGTCCGCGGGGTGGTCAGCAGCCCGTCGGCCATGTAGGCGGCGCGGCCGGTGAACGCGTAGTAGTCGAGGAGGTTGCGCCGGGCCCGGTCCACCGTGTCCTGCGGGCCGAGGGCGACACTGATCTGGGCGACGAGCCGCGGCCGGCCGGGGCGGTCGTACCTCTCCCAGACGTCCTCCACCTGGCGAAAGAGGCCGTCGAGGTGGTTCGGGGCCAGTGCGGCGCCGAGGAAGCCGTCGCCGAAACGGCCCACCCGTTCGAGGGCGGCGGGTGTGAAGCCCCCGAAGAGCACTTCGGGGCCGCCCGGGGTGAGGGGCGCGGGTCCGATGGACGCCGCGCCCTCCCCGTACGGCTCGCCGGCCCAGAGGCGGCGCAGCAGGGCCATCTGCTCGTCGAGGCGGCGGCCGCGGCGGCGCGGGTCGACGCCGGCGGCGAGGAAGTCGTCGTCCCGGCCGCCGACTCCGACACCGAGGGTGAACCGGCCACCGGAGATACGGTCGAGGGTCGCGGTCTGCTTGGCGAGCAGGGCGGTGCGGTGGACGGGCGCGATGAGCACCTCGGTCTGGACGCGGATGCGGGAGGTGGCGCCGGCGACGGCGGCGAGGGTGACCAGGGGCTCGGGGTTGCCGAAGACGAGCCGGTCGAGCAGGCCGAGGGTGCTGAACGGGCCCGCGTCGGCGCGCCGGGCCCAGGTCAGGAGAAGGGCGGGGTCGTCGATGGGAAGGCCGAGGCCGATCTTCATGGGGACAGTCCTTCAGGAGGGCATGCGGACAGGGCTGCCGCCCCTCCTGACTCCGCGCGCCGTGCGCGGGCCTGCTCCCTTTCTGCGGCGATCGTTCGAGAGAGCGTGATGCGTAAGAGTGCTGCGACGCTACGGGGATGCGAGCGGCCCCGGCAAGCCCTTTTTCTGCCGACCCCCGCACCCGGCCGGCGGCGTGGGGTGCCGGACGGCCGGGTGCGGCGTCGGGTCAGGTGGTCGTGCAGGCGGTCCCGTCGAGGGTGAAGGCGGTCGGGGCGGTGTTGGTGCCGCCCTTGGCGCCGATGAAGCCGACGGTGACCGAGCCGCCGACGGGGACCGTGGTGGTGTACGAGGCGGGGGCCACGGTGACCGCGCCGCCGCTCTGGGTGGCCGTGCCGCCCCACATGTTCGTCACCGTCTGCCCGTCGGCGAAGGCGAAGGCGAGCCTCCAGCCGTTGATCGCGGCGGTGCCCGGGTTGCCCAGCACGATCTCGCCCTGGAAGCCGCCCGGCCACTCGCCCACGACGCGGTAGCGCACGGAGCAGGGGGTGGCGGGCGCGGTGCTCGTCGTGACGGCGACCGTGCCCGAGCGGGCCGAGCGGTTGCCGGCCGCGTCCCGGGCGTAGACCGCGAAGGTGTACGCCGTACCGGCGCTGAGCCCGGTCACGGTCGCACCGTTGGTGGTGGAGGCGGCGACGACGGACTCCGTGCCGCCGCTGATCCGGACGACGTCATAGCCGCTCACGCCGACGTTGTCGGTCGCGGCCGTCCAGGTGAGCGTCGCGGAGGTGGCCGTCACGGCGGAGGCCGTCGGGGTGCCGGGGGTGGTCGGCGCCTGGCTGTCGGCCGGGGTGCCGCCGCCGTACACCGTGGCTTCCTTCGCGGTCTGGGCGATGCCGTTGACGCCGTCGAAGACGCGCCGGCCCCAGGAGCTGAGGCGGGTGGGGTCGAAGGCGGTCGCCAGGTCGAGGACCGGGTCGGTGTTGCCGCTCCAGGACCAGGCCAGCCAACCCAGCTTCAGCTGCTGGGCGGCGGCCATCATGGTGTCCTCGTCGGGGTCCCCCCACTGGTCGGCCGGACCACCGAACTCGCCTATCAGGAGCGGAAGTCTGGCCGTGACGAAGGCGTTGAGGTAGTCGGTGATCTCCGCCGCGGTGTCGAACACGCTGTACATGTGGATCGAGAAGATCAGGTTGCCGGTGGTGTCGGCGGCGTACACGGACCGGGCGTTGGCGCGCATGACGCCCTGCCAGTCCTGGCCCCAGTTGGGCGCGTCCACCATGATCGTGTGCTGGAACCCGGCGGCGCGCAGCTTCTTCACGGCGGCGATGGTGGGAGCGGTCCAGCCCTCGGGGTTCGTGTTGCCCCAGGGCTCGTTGCCGATGTTGATGACGACGTGGTTCTCCTGGCCGGCCAGGACGTCCTTCAGCCCGATCCAGTAGTCGGCGGCCTGGTCGAGGGTACCGGCCGCGGACTCCTCGCCGTACCCGGTGGTGTCGTGCACCTCCAGGACGCAGATGAGCCGGTCGGCCTTGCACTGGGCGATGACGTTCGCCACGTCCGAGGCGCTGTTCGCGCTCCAGCGGTGGCCGTCGGCGAGGACGACGCGGACGGTGTTGGCGCCGAGCGCCTTGATGTCGGCCAGCGACCGGAGTTGGCCGGGGTACCAGGTGTGCGCGTGATTGACGCCGCGCATGACGAAGTCGTTCCCGTTGGCCTCGACCAGCCGGCCGTCGGCTATGTGCAGCCCCGTGGCGGCGAGGCCGTCCGGGCGGGCCTGGGCCTGGGACGGGGCGAGGACGCCGAGGCCGACCAGGCCGAGGAGGACGGCCAGCCGGGTCAGCAGGGCGCCGAGGGAGCGCTGCCGGGGCGGGCGGGCGGTCCGGCTCGCCGTCCTTCGCGTCGTGCCGTACGTCGTCGTCGTGCTTCTTGTCGTTCTCACTGCGACTCCAGGAGTGAGGCCAAGAAGGCGGGGGTGGGGGGCGTTCGGGTGCACGAGGGCATGGGAGCGCTCCCATCAAGCCACCGTGCCAAGTACACGTCAAGAGAGCGCGCAGGGCTCCGCTACCGTTTTCGCGAGAACCCTCACGCACGGACGGTCCCCAGTGCTCGCAGAACTCGCCCCGATCGTCGCCGCGACCACGCTGTGGCTGACGCGCGCCTTTCCCGCTCCCGGTGGCGCGCTCGCCGCCGCCCTGTGCGAGGCGCAGGCCCGCCAGGCGGTCACCGTCGCGGCCCGGCTGCGCTATCCGGCGACGACGGGTGCGGGGCCCGGCGGGGGCTCGGGTCCGGGGGGCTCGGCCGGGCTCGACCGCCTGAGCGGCACCGGGGCGGACCCGGACGACCCGGCCTGGCGCTGCTGGGTCGACGAGGTCGTGGCGAGCTGGGCGGCCGGCCTCCTGACCGAGCCCGAACTGGCCGCGCGAGCGGTGGCCCGCCTCACCAGGGGCGCCCTCGCCCGCGGTACGCCGGTGCGGTTCCGGCGTCTGCTCGCACCCGACGACCACGACCGCCGGGCGGCGGTCCTGCTGCGCCACCCCGACCTGATCGGCCCCGTGGCCGCCCTCCATCGCGAGCGGCTCCTCGAACGGCTCGGTGTGGGGCGGGGATCGACGGCCTGACGGGCGGACGGTACCGGTCGAGGGCCGGGCGGCACCGGGCAGGGGGGCGGACGGCCCCGGGGCGCGGAACGGATCGCACCGGGGGCGGGTGACCGAGCGATCACGGAAGTGTTTGAAAGGCTGAGCACAGGCGACGACTGGGCTAGCCTCGTTGTTCCCGCCATAGAACGAACAGGCGTACGGCGAACATCACTTCGGGAGTTCCGTGACTCACCAGCGGCCGACCCCACCGACTGCCCTGGCGGCCGAGGCCGCCGCACTGCGGCAGACCGGCGCCTCACCCCTACGGGTCGGGGATCCGGGCCGTGTCGGTCCCTATGTGCCGCTGGCGCTGCTCGGCAGCGGCGGGATGGGGCGGGTGTACCTGGCCCGGGCCGCCGACGACGGCCCGGGGCTGTTCGCGGTGAAGGTGATCCGGCCGGAGTACGCCGAGGACGTCCGCTTCCAGCGCCGTTTCGAGCGGGAGGCGGCGGTGCACGCCCGGCTGGGCCCGCCGTACGCGCCCCGGCTGTGCGGCACGGGCTTCGACGACGAACTGCTGTGGATGGCCACCGAGTACATCCCGGGGCTCGATCTGACGGAGGCCGTCCGCGGGGGCGGCGCGCTGCCCGCGGCCAGTGTGTGGCGACTGGTCGCCGATCTGGGGCGGGCGCTGGCCGCCCTGTCCGCCGCCGGGGTGGTCCACCGGGACCTCAAACCGTCCAACGTGCTGTTGTCCGTGCAGGGCGCGCATCTGATCGACTTCGGGATCTCCAAGGCCGCGGACGCCAGCGCGCTCACCGGCACGGGGAACCGGGTGGGCACCCCGGCCTACATGTCGCCGGAGTACCTCAGGACGGGCCACTGCGACGCCTCCTCGGACGTGTTCTCGCTCGCCGGGAGCCTGGTGTACGCGGTCACCGGGCGGGCCCCGTTCGGGGACGGCACCGGGGTCGACGTGATGCACCGGGTGGCGTTCGAGGAGCCCGACCCGCAGGTGACCGGCGCGCTCGCGGCGGCCGACCCCGAGCTGGCCGCGCTGCTGGCCCAGTGCCTGGCCAAGGAGCCCGGACTGCGGCCCACCGCCGGTCAACTGGTCGCGTTCGGGGCGGCGCACACCGGTGCGGACGACTGGCCCGAGCCGCTCCGGGGCGAGGTGCTGGCCCGGCAGGAGGCGTACGAGACGCTGCACCGGGTCCCGGTGGAGCGGGCGGTCCGCCTGCTCCCGGCGGGCCGGCCCGCCTCGGCCTCCCGTGCCGCACCGGGCCCGGTGAGCCGCCCGGCACCGGCGGGCCTGGCCGCCGCACGGGTGGACCCGTTCGACGCCGAGCGCGCTCCGCTGTCCTCGCCGGTGCCGTCCGCCGCCGGCTCCGAGTCGCGGTTCGGGACCGATGCCGCACCGGCGCGGTCGCACGCCGGTGACGCGCCGGCCCTGGCCGCCGCTGACGGCTCGTCGGGGCTGCCGAGCGGCGGGGACGGGTCGGCTGCCGCGGGCGCGGGTGACGGGGCGCCTCTTCCGGGCGCCGCCGCCGGGACGGCCCTCAGGGGTGCCGGGGACGGGTCCGGGGTGTCGGGTGCCGGTCACGCGTCGGCCCTGTCCGCCGCCGGTGACGGATCGGCGTTGTCGGGCGCCGCCGCCGGGACGGCCCTCGGGGGTGCCGGTGGCGGGGCGGCCCTGACCGGCGCCGGTGCCAAGTCGGCCTCGTCCGCCGCCAACGGGGCTTCCGGCGGGTCGGCCGGGGCCGCGCTGCCGGGCGCGGCCGGCCAGGACGCCTCGACCGAGCGGCCGCCCGGCTCCGCCCCTCGTGAAGCGGCGTCAGCGGCCTTACCGCCGGGCGGATCCCGCCGGTGGAGCCGCCGCGGGCGCGGGATGGCCGTGGCGGCGGGGGTCGCGCTGTGCGCGGTCGCCGCCGGTGGGCTCGTCCTCCTGCAGCCGGACGGCGGGACGACCGCGGCCCCGCCCCAGGACATGGAGACGGCGTCCGGCACGGCACCCGGCCGGCTGCCCGGCGGCGTCGCCCGGCCGGGGGCGTCCGGTGTGCCCGACCGGGCCTCGGTGGCGGGTTCCGCCGACGGCCGGGCGGACGTCGGCGGCAGCGGTGACCCGGCGCGGCCGGGGGCCTCCGGTTCGACGACCGCCGGCAGCACGCCCGGCGCCCCGGCCTCCACCACCACCACCGCCGGCACGGGCACCGGCACCGGCACCGGCACCGGCGCCTCCGCTTCGCCGAGCACGGACGCCACGACCCCGGCGGCCGAACCGCCCGCCTCCCAGCCCTGGAACACCGACTGCACGTACTACGGCGGCAACGGGAAGACCGGCGAGGGAGACAGCGGCAAGAAGGTGCTCCAGGTGCAGTGCATGCTGACCGAGCGCGGTTACGGCATCGGAAGCGGCGGTGTGAACGGTGAGTTCGGCCCCGAGACGACGAGCGCGGTGCGCGCCTTCCAGGGCGACAAGGGTCTGTCGGCCGACGGCGTCGTGGCCCACGCCACCTGGGTGGCGCTGCGCGGCAGCGACTGAGGCCCCGATTGGCGTGAACCACCCCGAAAGGTGATGATGTCAGGTAGGTCATGACCATCCTCGCACACCCGTCGTAGCGGACTTTCGGTCCGTGAAGGCCGAGGAGGCGGACCATGACGACGGAACCGCGCACCCGGCGCGCCTCGGACTGCCTCACCCAACTGACGCGGGCCGCCCGGCGCTACACGGACCGCACCGAGCGGCGCGACCGCAACAAGGCGGTGCTCGCCACCGCCGGGGTGCTGTACGCCGACGATCCGGAGCGGGTCGGCAAGCGGCTGGCCCGGCTCGGCGCCGACTGGTCGCTGGCCCGGGCGATCGAGCGGGCGCCGTCGGCTCCGGCGGCCACCGCGTCGAGCACCCTGTCGCTGCCTCCGGACCGTTTCGGCCGAGAGCTGCTGGGCCTGGAGCGGCTCATCGGGCGCACCGACCTCACGCCCGTCGCGTTCCTGGAGGAGGGCGTCCTCGCCGCGCGTCCGGTCGGCCGTGTCACCGTCGGAGGGCCCGGCGGCGGTCACGGCACCGGCTTCCTCGTCTCCCCCGCACTGCTGCTGACCAACCACCACGTGCTGGGCGATCAGGAGGAGGCGGCCCGCGGCGAGGTGGCGTTCGCCTTCCAGGACGGCGTCGGCGGCGGTCCGCTCGTGCCGGCCGTGTTCGGGCTGGAGCCGCGGCGGTTCTTCGTCACCGACGAGCGGCTGGACTTCAGCCTGGTCGCGGTCGCGCCGCACGGCACCCGGGGCGAGGCGCTGTCGTCGTACGGACGGCTCACGCTCAGCGCGGCACAGGGCAAGGTCGTCATCGGGGAGTCCGTCACCGTCGTCCATCATCCCCGGGGCGAGCCGAAGCAGTTGGCGCTGCGGGACAACCGGGTCGTGGACGTGCTCGACGACTTCCTGCACTACGAGAGCGACACCCAGCCGGGATCTTCGGGTGCGCCGGTCTTCAACGACCAGTGGGAGGTCGTGGCCCTGCACCACTCGGTCGTGCCGAGGACCGACGAGCAGGGCAGACCGCTGAGCGTGGACGGCACGGTTCGGCAGCCGGACATGGGCGAGGCGCGGCTGGCGTGGAAGGCGAACGAGGGGGTGCGGATCAGCCGGGTGCTGAGGGCTCTGCACGCCATGAGCCCGGGCGGGGAGACGGCAAGGCTGCGGGACGAGGTGTTCACCGGGGGGCCGTCCGCACCGGCCGTACCGGCCGTATCCGTTGTCCCCGCGGCGCCGCCCGGGAGCGCTCCGCCGGCCCCGACCGCCGCCGACGGGGCCGCGGCCGACGGGGCCCGCGCGGCGCGCGGCGCCGACGGCACCACGGGGCTGACCGTGCCCCTGTGGGTCACCGTCGGCGTCGGTCCGTCGGGGTACGCGGCGACGGTCGTCGGCGCCGACGGTGCGCCGCCCGTTTCCGCGCCCCCTCCCCCGCCCACGCCACTCGCGCCGCCGGTCGGGCCGCCACCCGCCGCACCGGGCGCCGGCGCCGCCGCCACCGCCCCGTCGGGGACGGCCTCGGCGGCCGGCCGGGACGTGACCGCCGCCCTGGTCAGCCTGCGGCTCGCCCAGGACCGGCCGTACTACGACCGGACCGCCGACCGGGCCGCCCGCGAGGCCTACTACGCGGGCGTCGGCGACCTGAACGGCGACGCGCTGCGCCGCGCGCTCACCGGTCTGCTGGAGCGGACCCACGCGCCCCGGCCGAGGTACCAACCGATCCGGCTGGTGTATCCGTGGGTCGACCTGCATCAGGACGGGCGGCTGCACGGCGTCTACTCCGGGCGGGACTTCGCGCCGGAGGAGTTCATCCGGGCCGACGCCGCCGTCGCGGAGGGCCGGCTGACCCGGGTCCGGGAGCTGCTGCTGCACGAGAGCACGGCGGGCCCGGCCGAGTTCGAGGCCGAGTTCGACGCGCTGGAGGAGGCGATGCCGTTCAACTGCGAACACGTCGTGCCGCAGTCGTGGTTCGCCAAGCAGGAGCCGATGCGGGGCGATCTGCACCATCTGTTCGCGTGCGAGGCCGGGTGCAACAGCTTCCGGGGCAACTTCCCCTACATCGACTTCCCCGAGGTGCGGGAGGCCGTGCGGGACGCCTGCGGGAGGCGTGAGGACGAGGGGTTCGAGCCGGAACAGGGCAGGGGGACCGTCGCCCGGGCCACCCTGTACTTCCTGCTGCGCTACCCGGGGCTGGTCGGCGACGCGCCGCGGGAGTTCCCGCCGGAGCGGCTGCCCACCCTGCTGACCTGGCACGACAGCGAGCCGGTGAGCGAGTACGAGCAGCACCGCAACGCGGCCGCCGCGGAGATCCAGGGCAACCGCAACCCGCTGATAGACCACCCCGGCTGGTCCGGCCGTATCGACTTCACGGGTGTCTGGCACACCTGAGGGCTCAGTCCCGCGGGGTCCCGGCGGGCGCCCCGCCCCCGCCCGGCCCCGAGGTGCCTACGGCGAGCAGGGCGGCGCCGAGGTCCGCCGTCGCACGGGGGTCGGAGAGGGAGCGGCCGGTCAGTTCCTCGACGCGGCGCAGCCGGTAGCGGACGGTGTTGCGGTGGACGAAGAGGGTACGGGCCGTGTCGGCGGCGGAGCCTGCGGCGGCGAACCAGTGTTCCAGGGTGGTCAGGAGCCGGGCCCGTTCGGCGGCGGGCAGCGCGAGCACCGGTCCGAGGACCACCTCCGTCAGATGGGCAGCCTCGGCGGGCGCGGCGGCGACGAGCATGGCCAGCGGGTTGTCGTCGAAGCGGGCGACGCCGGGCCCGGTACCGGGCAGCCCGGCCAGGGCCAGCCGGGCGAAGCGCAGGGCCTGCGGGGTGTCGCGCAGCGAGAGGAAACCGGGGCTGACGCCGATCCGGGCCCGGGAGCGGCGCAGAGCGCGCAGACAGGCGTCCTCGGCCCCCGGGGCGGCCAGGGCGACCACGCCGATCTGCTGGTGGGGCAGCAGCCGCCAGGCGGAGGGCAGGCGTGCCTGGCGCAGCGCGGCCCCGATGCCGCTGAGGGGCTCCTCGCCGGGGGCGCCCGCGGCCGCGGCGACGACCGCGAACGGTCCCTGTTCGGGCAGGCCCAGCTCGCGGGCGGCCTCCCACAGCGTGGTGCGGTCGGCGAGGACGCCGGTGAACAGGGCCTCCACCAGCGCCGAGCGGCGGGCCTCACGCTGGAGGGTCAGTTCGGCGGCGGTCTCCCGGTGGGCCGCCGCCACGGCCTCCGCGTAGCGGCCGAACAGCGCCCAGATCTCCGCCGACCGGGTGACCAGCACGGCGTCGGTGACCTCGGGGTGGGTGCGGGACTCCTCGATGATCTCCGACCACAGCAGTTCGAAGCCGATCCGGTAGGCGTGCAGGGTGTCGGCGAGCGGCATGCCCTGCTCGGCGCGGACCCGGCCGGTGTCCCGGGCCGGGCGGGGATCGGGGGTGTCGGTGCGGTGGAAGTGGCTCAGGACGAGGTCGGCGTTGGCGGTGCAGGAGCGGCGCAGCGAGTCGAAGGGGATCAGTGACTCGTCCTGGTAGGCGGGGACGGCGGAGCGGATGCGCCGCGCCATCCGCTCGCCGAGTTCCGGCAGCCGCGCGTGGAGCGCGGACGTCACACCCGAGAGGTCCATTGCCGCAGCTTAGACCGGCCGTCTTGTCCTCTGGCACAAACCCGGTGGCCGGATGCTGTCCCCCGGGCCATAGGTCGCCGCCGGATGCGCCAGCACCATGTCGTGCACGTGAACGGCGGATTTCAGCGGTGAGATGCGTGGAGGCGGGCATGGCCAATCTGGCGGGCTTTCTGGTGGACACGGCGGAGCGGCAGCCGGACCGTCCCGCCCTGCGGCTGGGCGAGCGGGTCGTGGCGTACGCGGAGCTGGACCGGGCCAGTGCCCGTGCCGCCGCCCTGCTGCGGGCCGAGGGGGTGCGCCCGGGCGACCGGGTGGCGCTGATGCTGCCCAACGTCCCCGAGTTCGTCGTCCTGTACTACGGCGCTCTGCGCGCCGGGGCCGTCGTCGTCCCGCTGAACCCGCTGCTGAAGGCGCGGGAGACGGAGTACCACCTCACGGACTCCGGGGCGAGCCTGCTGTTCGAGTGGCACCAGGCGCCGGGCGAGGGCGCGCAGGGTGCGGCGGCGGCCGGGGTGCGGCAGGTGGCCGTGGAGCCCTCCGCCTTCGCCGGGCTGCTGGCCGGGCACGAGCCGCTGCCGGGCGTGGCGCGGACGGACGACGCGGACGTGGCCGTGCTGCTGTACACGTCCGGGACCACGGGCCGCCCCAAGGGGGCCGCGCTCACCCATGGCGGGCTGCGCCACAACACCGAGGTCAACACGGTGCATGTGCAGCGGATGACCGCGGACGACGTGGTGGTGGGCTGTCTGCCGTTGTTCCACATCTTCGGTCAGATCTGCACGATGAGCGTGGCCGTCCGGGCCGGTGCCTCGCTCACGCTGGTCCCGCGTTTCGATCCGCAGGCCGTGCTGGACGCGATCTCCCGCGACCGGGCCACGGTCTTCGAGGGGGTGCCCACCATGTACGCCGCGCTGCTCCAGCACCCGTCGGAGGCGGACGTGTCGACGCTGCGGATGTGCATCTCGGGCGGTGCCTCGCTGCCCGTGGAGATCCTGCACGGCTTCGAGCGGCGGTTCGGCTGCGCGGTCCTGGAGGGCTTCGGCATGTCGGAGACGAGTCCGGTGGTGACGTTCAACCATCCCGACCGTCCCCGCAAGGCGGGGTCCATCGGCACCCCGGTCCAGGACGTCGAGGTGCGGCTGCTGGACGAGAAGGGGCAGGACGTTCCGGCGGGCGAGGTCGGCGAACTGGCCGTGCGCGGCCCGAACGTGATGAAGGGCTACTGGAACCGTCCCGAGGAGACGGCGGCGGCCGTTCCCGACGGCTGGCTGCGCAGCGGCGACCTGGCGCGGCAGGACGAGGACGGCTACTTCTACATCGTCGACCGCAAGAAGGACATGATCATCCGGGGTGGCTACAACGTCTACCCGCGGGAGATCGAGGAGGTCCTCCACGAGCACCCGGCCGTGGCGCTGGCCGCCGTGGTGGGAGTCGGCCACGCGCGGCTGGGCGAGGAGATCGCGGCGGCGGTCGTCCTGCGCCCGGGCGCCCGGGCGACCCCGGACGAGCTGCGCGCATTCGTGAAGGAGCGGGTGGCGGCGTACAAGTACCCGCGGGAGATCTGGCTGATGGACAGGCTCCCGACCGGTCCGAGCGGCAAGATCCTCAAGCGGGAGATCACGGCCCCGGCCTGAGCCGGCCGGCTCCTCCCCCTCGACGGGGCCGGGCAGTGCGTGCATTCGGGTGGTCCGCGGCCACCGGCCCCCGCCGTGCGGCGCCGGTGTCCGGCCAGGCTCGTACCCTCGGCGGAAACGGCGCCTGCCCGGCTGCGGACCACTGCGACCCAGGCCACCTACCTGCGGGATTCCGGGATGTCACCGGCGTCGCCCCATCCGCCCCGAGCGACGCAGGGAGCAGCAGATGACGCCGTCGACCGCCACCCCCAGGTTCTCCGTCTTCACCCCCAGCCACCGTCCGCGTTTCCTCGACGAGTGCCTGGCGACGCTCCAGGCGCAGACGTGTCCGGACTGGGAGTGGATCGTCCTGCTCAACAACGGCGCCCGCTGGCGGCCGGAATACCCCGACGAGCGGATCCGGGTGGTGATCGCGGACGAGGTGTCCGGTGTCGGCGCCGCCAAGCGCCGGGCCTGCGAGCTGGCCCGCGGCGAGATCCTCGTCGAACTCGACCACGACGACCTGCTGGCCAAGGCCTGTCTGGCGGAGCTGGGCAAGGCGTTCGACGCGCATCCCGGGGCCGTCCTCGTGTACAGCAACACCGCGCAGATCACCGAGGACGGGGGTCGGGACGAGACGCGCTTCGACGAGACGTTCGGCTGGCAGTACGAGGACGTGGACGTCGACGGCCGCCGGCTGCTCCAGGTCGTCTCGCTCGCGCCGACGCCGCACAACGTCGCCTACATCTGGTACGCGCCCAACCACGTCCGTGCCTTCCGGAAGGAGAGTTACGAGAAGGCCGGCGGGTACGACGCCACGCGCACCGTCCTGGACGACCAGGACCTGATGTGCCGTCTGTTCCACCTCGGCGACTTCCACCACCTCGACCGCTGTCTGTACCTCCAGCGGGTGCACCCGGCGAACACGCAGTGCGAGCCGGAGATCAACGCGCACATCCAGCGCGAGACGGTCGCCCTGTACGACAAGTACATCGAGGCCAACGCGCTGGCCTGGACGCTGCGGCGCGGGCTGCTCGCCCTGGACCTCGGCTCGGCGGGCCGCAAGCCGCCGGGGTACACCGGCGTCGACCGGCGGGCGGGCGAGGGCGTGGACATCGTCGCGACGCTCCCCGGCAGGCTCGACCTGCCCGACGACTCCGTCGGTCTGGTGCGGGCGGTGAACTTCCTGGAGTACGTCCCCGCGAAAGTGCCGCTGATCAACGAGCTGTACCGGCTGCTGGCGCCCGGGGGGATGCTCCTCACCCTGACGGCCAGCTCCGACGGCCGCGGCGCGTACCAGGACCCGACGCACGTCGCCTACTACAACGAGAACTCGTTCTGGTACTACACGGACGACCAGTACCGCACCTTCGTCCCCGACATCGAGGCCCGCTTCCAGTCCTCCCGGCTGGTCACCTACTTCCCCAGCGAGTGGCACACCGAGAAGGACATCTCGTACGTGGTCGCCAACCTCATCGCGATGAAGGAGGGCGCCGCGCGGTGCGGGGGGAAGCTGCTCGTGTAGGGGCCGTCAGACCCCCACGAGCCGCGTCAGACCGAGGTGCTCCCGGGCCAGCTCCAGGTTCCGGGTCACCCGCTCACGGTGTTCGGCGGGCACCCCGCCGCTCTCCAGGAGGCGTTCGCAGCAGTCCCTGCACTCCTCGTACTCGCCCACCCAGTAGGCGGCCACGGCGAGTTCGTCGAGCGCCTGCCATTCGTACCAGCCGGGCTCGACGAGCAGGTCGTCCTGCGGAAAGGGGATGCGGGCCGCCTGACGGGCGAACAGGTGGGCGAGCGGCCAGCGCGGGCCGTTCGTCCGGCACAGGCGCGCCAGGTCGCCGACGGCCTCCGCCCGTGAGGGCCGGGTCTCGTACGCACGGAGGTAACGGTCCATCACCTCCGTCCAGGGCCGCTCCAGGCTCTCCGCGAGCCGAGCGGCCCACAGCCGGGCGCAGTAGGTCTCCTCGGCCGAGCCGTCCATGGCGGCCCGGCGGTCGTAGGCGTCGAGCGCCCGCTCCGGTTCACCGGCGTCGCGCAGGCTCTGGCCCAGGTAGAAGGCGTAGCGGGCGTTCCCGGGCTCGTCGAGCAGGGCCTGCTCCAGGATTTGCGCGTCGCGCAGGTACTTCGCACGGGTGCCTTCGTTCCTGAGGCGGCCGCCGCCGCCGAGGATGACCATCTCGGCCCCCGCGAGGGTCCCCAGGCTGTACCGCGAGCCACAGTCGATGTACTCGTGCAGGACACCGCGGTAGCGCCACGGCAGGCGCGTCGAGACCAGGGCCGGCCGCCAGTAGCGGAAGGGACCGTAGCGGATGTCGACGCGGTAGGCGTCCTCGGTCAGCTCCGGCATGCGGAAACCCGGTTCGAGGGTCATGACGTCGTCCGCGTCCACGAAGAGGAGGTAGTCCGCACCGGGCCGGGCGAGTTCGATCGCCTCGGTGCGGCTCCCGTCGTACCCCTTCCAGGGGCGCTCGTGCAGCTCCCCCGGCAGGTCCCGGTAGGTCTCGCGGATGACGTCCTGCGTGCCGTCGGTCGAGCCCGTGTCCACGACGACCCAGCGGTCGATCATGGGGCGTACGGATTCGAGGCACCGCCGGATCACCGGCGCCTCGTCCTTGACGATCATGTTCAGGCACACCGTGGGGCGCACGAGTCCTCCAGGAAGGGGGCCGGGGGTGGATCGGGAGGCCCGTCAGGGACAGCGGGCGACGAGGGCGACGGCGCCCCACGAGGCCGTTGGCCCCGGGGCGCCGTCACTCGTCTCCAGGTGAGGTGGACGGCTCGACCGCGCACCTCACCGGCAGGTCACAGGTCGACGCAGATCGCGAAGGCGGTGATCCCGTTGACCCCGATGCTCTGGGTGGCCTGCCACCCCGTGGCCGCGGCACCCGCGGCGCCGACCGGCCGGCTGGACACCCGCGAGCCGTTGCCCGCGATGAACCCGCCGCCCGTCGCGATGTCGCCGCTCAGGCAGTTGGCGGTCGCGGTGTTGCCCGGGGCCCCGGAGAACGCGGCCACGATGTAGGTGCTCAGGCCCGCGGGGCCGGTGGCACCCTGGGCGCCCTGAGCACCTTGGGCACCCTGCGCGCCCTGAGCGCCCTGGGCTCCCTGCGCGCCCTGGGCTCCCTGCGCGCCCTGAGCACCCTGAGCGCCCTGCGGTCCGGGCTTGCCGGGCCGGCCCGGGTGGCCCTTGGGCCCCTGCGGGCCCCTGGGGCCCTGCGGGCCCCTGGGGCCCTGCGGGCCTCGGGCACCCTGCTGGTGGTGGGGGTCGCGGCCCCCGTGGGCCGTGGGGCCGCCGTACGAGTCCACCGGCGCGCGGCCGTCGGAGCCGGCGCGGCGGATCGCGTCGGTCACGGCCGCCTCGGACACCCCCTCAGGGACCTGCTGGAGTACCGGGCGACCGGCGTCCGGCCGCTGCATCGCGTCGGCGACCGCCACCGTGCTGGGCAGCACGCTCAGCGCCACCGTCGCCGCGCCCGTCGTGACCATGATGACGGATTTCAGGCGCGCAATTCGGATAGTCCTGCGGTTCAAGAGAACCTTCCTCACGTTGGGGAGGGAGCGGAAGGCGGCGCGCACCTCGCGTGCAGCGGCCCGCCATGAACGACCTCATCCCTTCCACCGCTATGAAAAAATGATGAATTGACGACCCATCTCGACCATGAGGATCACCCGAGCGGCGTCACAGACGGCCGCGGAAGGCCACGCATTCCTCGAAGGACGGCAGCAGCCCCTGCCGCTCGGCCTCCGCCAGGGTCGGCGCCGCCGCGTCCTTCGCGGACAGGACGGGGGTGACGTCGTCGGGCCATGCGATCGCCAGGGCCGGGTCGAGCGGGTCGATCCCGAATTCACGGTCCGGTGCGTATCCCCGCGAACAGAGGTAGACGACGGTGGAACGGTCCTCCAGCGCCATGAAGGCGTGGCCGAGTCCCTCCGAGAGATAGACGCAGCGGTGTGTCGTGTCGTCCAGCCGCACCGCCTCCCACTTGCCGAAGGTCGGGGAACCCACGCGGATGTCGACCACCACGTCGAGGACGGCACCCCCGACGCACGTGACGTACTTCGCCTGGCCGGGCGGGACGGCCGCGGCGTGGACACCGCGGAGCGTCCCCCGCACCGAACGGGAGCAGTTCGCCTGCTCGAAGGTGAACGGGTGCCCGACGGCCGCGCGGAAGTCCTCGCTCCTGAACCACTCGTGGAAGCGGCCCCGGTCGTCCGCGAACACCCGGGGCGTGTCCACCCACGCCCCTTCGATCCCGAGCGCTCTCATGGGCTCACCTTTCTCGCACCGCCGGGCCCCCGGTCCGGCCGGGCCGCGACGAGGGGCCGGCCCTCCTCCAGCAGCCCGAGCAGATAGTGGCCGTATCCGCTCTTCAGCAGCGGCCGGGCCAGTTCGCGCAGCCGGTCGTCGTCGATCAGTCCGGCCCGCCAGACCGCCTCCTCGACACAGCCGACCTTGAAGCCCTGGCGTTCCTCGATGACCCGGACGAACTCCGAGGCCTGCACCATGGAGGCGAACGTCCCGGTGTCCAGCCAGGCGGTGCCCCGGTCGAGCCGGGTGACCCGGAGTTCGCCCGCCTCCAGATAGACGCGGTTGAGATCGGTGATCTCCAGCTCGCCCCGGGCGCTGGGCCGCAGGGCGCGCGCGATGTCGACGGCGCGGTGGTCGTAGAAGTACAGGCCGGGGACGGCGTAGCGGGACCGGGGACGGGCCGGTTTCTCCTCCAGGGAGACCGCCCGGCCGCGGTCGTCGAACTCCACCACGCCGTACGCCGAGGGGTTCGCGACCTGGTAGGCGAACACCCGGCCGCCCACCGGATCCTCGTGCCGGGCCAGCCGGGTGCCGAGTCCGCTGCCGTGGAAGATGTTGTCGCCGAGAATGAGGGCGACGGATTCCCCGCCGAGGAATTCGGCGCCCAGCACGAATGCGTGGGCGATGCCTTCCGGGCGTTTCTGCACCCCGTATTCCAGCCGCAGGCCGAGGTGGCTTCCGTCACCGAGCAACCGGCGGAACTGGCCCTGGTCCTCGGGCGTGGTGATGACGAGAATCTCCCGGACGCCGGCCATCACCAGTGTGGAGAGCGGGTAATACACCATGGGTTTGTCGAAGACCGGCAGCAGTTGTTTCGACACCGAACGGGTCAAGGGCCACAGTCGCGAGCCGGTCCCTCCGGCCAACAGGATTCCGCGCACGGGATCACCCTAGGCCAGCTATTCCGCCATATCGGCTTTTAACACGTTTTACGGCGCGGATGGGGTCCCGGGGCTCCCGGCTGAGGACCACCCGGCGGGTGGTCCTCCGGCCGAACGGTTCAGCAGATGCGGGGCAGTTGCTCCCCGATCGGCAGGTCGACCACCCGGGTGCCGCCCAGCCCGGTGCGCGCCACGACCATGCCGGGGTGGGCCTCCACGGCCTCGCCGACGATCACGGCGTCGCGACCGAGCGGATGGGCCCGCATCGCCGCGAGGACCGCGTCCGCGTGCTCGCGCGGCACGAAGGCCACCAGCTTGCCCTCGTTGGCGATGTACAGGGGGTCCAGACCGAGGATGGCGCAGGCGTTGGCCACGGCCGGCGGGACCGGGACGGCCCGCTCCTGGAGGACCACACCGGTGCCGGAGGCGCTCGCGATCTCGTTGAGCGCGGCCGCCAGACCACCCCGGGTGGGGTCGCGCAGCACGTGCAGGTCGGGGGTGACGGCGAGCATGGCCTCGACCAGCCCGCCGAGCGGCGCGCAGTCGCTGGCGATCTCCACCCCGAACTCCAGGCCCTCCCGGACGCTCATGATCGCCACTCCGTGGACACCGACGGCCCCGCTGACGATCACGACGTCCCCGGGGACGACCCGCTGCGGACGCAGGTCGACGCCCGCCGGGACGACGCCGATACCGGCCGTGTTGACGAAGATCCCGTCGCCGTGGCCGGCCTCCACCACCTTGGTGTCCCCGGTGGCCACTTCCACGCCGGCGGTGCGCGCGGCCGCGCCCATCGCCCGGGCGACCCGGGTGACGGTGTCGAGTTCGACGCCCTCCTCCAGGATGAACCCGCAGGAGAGGTAGGCGGCGCGGGCGCCGCTCATGGCGAGGTCGTTGACGGTGCCGTTGACCGCAAGGTCGCCGATGCTGCCGCCGGGGAAGAAGAGGGGGCGCACCACGTAGGAGTCGGTGGAGAACGCCAGCCGCGCGCCACCGAGGGAGAGGACGGCGGAGTCGCCGAGCTGGGCGAGCAACTCGCCGCCGAAGGCCGGGGCGAAGATCTGCTGGACGAGTTCGGCGGAGAGGACCCCGCCGCCGCCGTGGCCCATGACGACCCGGGGCCGGTCGCGCAGGGGAGCCGGGCAGGTCCACGCCTCGACGTCCAGGGCGGGGGCGGGCGCAGGGGCGGTGTCAGACAACGGGGCTCGCCTCCCGGGCCGTACCGGTCGGCAGGTCCAGCCGCCGGTAGAGGTAGTACGCGGCGCAGGCGCCCTCGCTGGAGACCATCGTGGCGCCCAGCGGGGTCCGCGGGGTGCACAGGGTGCCGAAGGCGGCGCACTCGTGCGGCTTGAGCAGCCCCTGGAGGACTTCCCCGCTGCGGCACTCCGCCGGTTCCTCCGTCCGGATGTCCGCCACGGAGAAGCGGTGCTCGGCGTCGTGGTCGCGGTACTTCGGGGACAGCCTCCAGCCGCTGCCGGGGATCACCCCGATACCCCGCCAGGCGCGGTCGGTGACCTCGAAGACGTCCTCCAGCATGGCGCGCGCGGCCGGGTTGCCGTCCGGGCGGACGGCCCGGGCGTAGGCGTTGTCGACGGTGTGCTCGCCGCGTTCCAGCTGCCGTACGGTCCGGCGTACGCCTTCGAGGATGTCGAGCGGCTCGAAGCCCGTCACGACGATCGGCACCCGGAAGCGCTCCGCCAGCTCGGGGTACTCCCCCGTTCCCATGACGCTGCACACGTGCCCGGCGGCGAGGAAGCCCTGCACCCGGCAGGTCGGCGAGGACATGATCGCCTCGATGGCGGGAGGAACCCGGACGTGCGAGACCAGCATGCTGAAGTTGCGGATGCCTTGTCGGCGGGCCTGGTGGACCGTCATGGCGTTGGGCGGCGCCGTCGTCTCGAAGCCGATACCGAAGAACACCACCTCGCGGTCCGGGTTCTGCTGTGCGATCCGCAGGGCGTCGAGCGGTGAGTAGACGACGCGTACGTCCCCGCCCTCGCCGCGCACCTGGAACAGGTCCCGGCCGGTGCCCGGCACCCGCAGCATGTCGCCGAAGGAACAGAAGATCACCTCGGGCCGGGAGGCGATCTCCAGCGCCTTGTCGATGACCTCCAGTGGGGTCACACAGACGGGGCAGCCCGGACCGTGGATCAACTCGACCTGCTCGGGCAGGAGTTGGTCGATGCCGTGCCGGATGATGCTGTGGGTCTGGCCGCCGCACACCTCCATCAGCGCCCAGGGCCGGGTGACCGTGGCGTGGATGTCGTCGAGGAGCCGGCGGGCGAGCCCGGGGTCCTGGAACTCGTCGATGTACCTCACTGCCCCGCCTCCCGTACGACGTCCCGGCCCGCCTCGGTCGCCGCCGTCTCCCAGGCGTCGCCGAACTCCTCCTGGAGCATGCCGAGTTCGGCGAAGAGTTCCAGGGTCCGCCGGGCGGACTCCTCGTCCAGCCGCTGCAGGGCGAACCCGACGTGGACGATGGCGTACTCGCCGACCCGGAGGTCGGGCAGGTACTCCAGGCACACCTCCTTGACGACGCCGCCGAAGTCGACGGTGGCCATCCGGGTGCCGTCGCGTTCCTCGATGTCCAGCACTCTGCCGGGTACCGCCAGGCACATGGGCCTTCTCCTCGCTGTGGATGTGGTCAGTCGGTGGGTGTCGTCCGCGCGGCCACCATCAGCTGGCCCAGCGCCAGGCCCCCGTCGCCCGGCGGCACCAGACGGTGCCGCAGGACCGTGAAGCCGTCCTCGCGCAGCGCGGCGGAACAGGCCGTGGACAGCAGCGTGTTGACGAACACGCCGCCGGTGAGGGCGACCGTGTCCAGGCCGTGGCGGTCACGGGCCAGCGCGCACATGCGATGCACCAGAGCGGCCACGCCCCGGTGGAAGCGGGCCGCGATCGCGGGCGCCGTGTGCCCGGCGCGCAGGTCACGGACGACGGCCGCGAGGACCGGCGCGGGTTCGGCCCGTACGGCCCCGCTCCCCGCCTGCTCGGGTTCGCGCAGGGCGAAGGCGTAGGCGGTGGGGTCCCCGGCGGGCGCGTGCAGGGCGGCCGCCTCCAGCTCGACTGCGGCCTGCGCCTCGTACCCGGCCGCCTGGCAGACCCCGGCGAGGGAGGACACCGCGTCGAAGAGGCGGCCCATGCTGGAGGTGGGGACGCAGTGCAGTCCGCGCTCCAACTGCTTTTCCAGGATGCCGAGTTCGCCGGAGGGGCAGGCCGCGGTACAGGGCAGGTCGGCCGAGCGGTCGAGGCCCGCGGCCCGCAGATGGGACAGCGCCATGCGGTACGGGCGGCGCACCGCGGCGTCGCCGCCGGGCAGCGGGACGTACGCGAGGTGCCCGAAGCGGGTGAAGCCGTCGTAGTCGGCGAGCAGGAACTCCCCGCCCCACACCGCCCCGTCGTCACCGTGGCCGGTGCCGTCGAAGGCGACCCCGATCACCCGACGGGTGCCGTCGAGACCGTGCTCGGCCATCGCGGCGGCGACATGGGCGTGGTGGTGCTGGACCCGGGTCACGGGCCGCCCGCCGGCGTTGCGGGCGGCCCAGCCGGCGGAGCGGTAGCCGGGGTGCCGGTCGGCGGCCAGGAGTTCGGGCCGTACCCCGGTGATCGACTCCAGCTGCCCCACCGCGCCCTCGAACGCGCCCTGGGTGCGCAGGTCGTCCATGTCGCCGATGTGCGCCGACAGCCAGGCCTTGCGGCCGGCTCCGAGGCAGAAGGCGTTCTTCAGGTCCCCGCCGACGGCGAGGGCGGGGCGGACGGGCAGTGGCAGGGCGACCGGCAGGGGCGCGTACCCGCGCGAGCGGCGGATCAGCAGGGGCTCGCCGTCGCAGACCCGGACCACGGAGTCGTCGCACGGCACCCGGATCGGGCGGTCGTGGACGAGCCAGGCGTCGGCCAGGGGCGCGAGGCGCTCCAGGGCCTCGGTGTCGTCGGTGACGATCGGTTCCCCGGACACGTTGCCGCTGGTCATGACGAGCAGCCGGGGGCCGTCCGGATCGCCGGGCAGGCCCAGCAGCAGGTGGTGCACGGGGGTGTACGGCAGCATCACACCGAGGTCGGGGCTGCCGGGCGCGACGGCGTCGGCGGGGCGAGGGCGGCCGGGCGCGTACGCCGGGTCCGGGCGTCGCCGCAGCAGGACGACGGGCCGGACGCCCCCTTCGAGCAGGCACCGCTCCTCGGCGCCGATCCGCACGAGGTGCTCGACGTCGGCCGTTCCGCGGGCCATGACGGCGAAGGGCTTGTCGCCGCGCGCCTTGCGACGGCGGAGCAGCGCGACGGCCCTCCCGTCGGTGGCGTCGCAGGCCAGGTGGTAGCCGCCGAGGCCCTTCACGGCGAGGATCGCACCGCGGGCGAGCAGGGCCCGGGCCCCGGCGACCGGATCCCCCCGACGCGCACGGATCCTGCGCCGCCGCCCCGGGGGCGACGAGCCGCAGCCGTGGCCCGCAGGCCGGGCAGGCCACGGGCTGGGCATGGAAGCGCCGGTCGGCCGGGTCGCCGTACTCCCGGGCGCAGTCGGCGCACATCGGGAAGCCGGCCATGGTGGTGTGGGCCCGGTCGTAGGGGAGCCCGGTGACGATGGTGAAGCGGGGGCCGCAGTGGGTGCAGTTGACGAAGGGGTGGCGGTGGCGCCGGTCGGTGGGGTCGGCCAGTTCGCTGAGACAGTCGGCGCAGGTGGCGGTGTCCGGGGAGACGAGGGTGCGGGCCGGGCCGCCGGTGCGGGAGGCGAGGATGGTGAACGCCTCGCCGCCCGTGACGGGCACCTCCTGGTGGTGCACGGACTCCACCACGGCCAGCGGGGGCGCCTGGGGGGCGAGGCGTTCGCAGAACCGGGTCACGGCCGCGGCGCTGCCCTCGACCTCGGCGACGACGCCCTCCGGGGTGTTGGTGACATGTCCGACCAGGGCCAGTTCGGTGGCGAGGCCGTAGACGTACGGCCGGAAGCCCACGCCCTGCACCACCCCCCGGACGACGATCCGGCGGCGCAGCGGCCCGTCGCCGGTGACGACCGCCGGGGACGCGGGAGCGCTCACGGGTGGGTGCGGGCCAGGACGTCGGCGGCGTCCCCGAGCGGAGGAGCGCCGTCGGGTGTGGGGGCGTGGGCGTGCGTGTGGGCGTGCCCGTGCCCGTGGTCGTGTGCGTGCTCGTGTCCGTGGGTGTGTCCGTCGGTCCGGCGGGCCATGACCGGCGTGTGGACGGGCGCCCCCTCCGCCGCGGCCAGCGCCCGGTCCAGCAGCGCGCCGACGCCCCTGCCCCGGCGGGCCGAGGTCATCACGATCTCCACGCCCGGGTTGACCTGCTCCACGTGCGCGCGGAACGCGATCTCGTCGAACTCGACGGCCTCGGCGAGGTCCGTCTTGGTGACCACCACGAGCTGGGCGAGCCCGAAGGCCGTGGGGTACTTCAGCGGCTTGTCCTCGCCCTCGGTCACGGAGGCGAGGACGACCCGGAGGGTCTCCCCCAGGTCGTAGGAGGCGGGGCAGACGAGGTTGCCGACGTTCTCCACGAACAGCAGCCGGGTGGCCGGGGGCAGCCAGCCGTCCAGGTGTCCGGCGAGCATGCCCGCCTCCAGATGACACAGTCCGTCCGTCAGCACCTGCTTGACGGGAACGCCCGAACGGGCCAGCCGGGCCGCGTCGTTCTCCGTGGCGAGGTCGGCGGTGAGCGCGGCGACGGACACGGACCGCTCGCGGGCGCGCAGCAGTTCCTGCTCCAGCAGTGCGGTCTTGCCGCTGCCGGGACTGGAGAGCAGGTTGACGACGGTGGTGCCACCGGCGCCGAGACGGTCGCGCAGGATGTCGGCGCTCGCGTCGTTCTTCGCGAGCACGGCCTGTCGCAGGTCGACGACACGGCACATGGTTCAGCACTCCTCCTGGATCGGTGCGCCGGCGGGCGCGGGGGTGCCGTCCTCCCACTCGACGGCGGCGATCTGCAGGTCCCGCCCGGTGCACAGGTCGGTCCGGGTGCCGCCGCAGCCGGGGCAGGTCAGCCGGGGCGGCATGCCGACGGCCCATTCGTGGGCGCAGGAGGTGCAGCGGGCCCGGCCCGCCACGGGCTCGGTGACGAGCTCGGCGCCCTCCAGCAGGGTCCCGGCGCAGGCCAGTTCGAAGCAGAAGGAGAGCGCGTCGGGGGCGACCCCGGCGAGTTCGCCGATCCGGAGCCGGACCGAGCGGACCGCCGTGACGTCCCCGGCGCGCTCGGCGGCCTCGGTCACCTGCTCGACGACGGCCAGCGCGACGGACATCTCGTGCATCGGTCTCGGACCTCCCGGACGTGGGCGTGCCCCCCGCCGGGCTTCATTAGAGGCGGGGGCGCCCGGGCACCCGGCCCGCCGCGCCGTCACCGGTCGGCGGCTACGCCCGTTCGACGCAACCGCGCGGCCGTCCGGGCGTCGCGGGGCGGGGGCCCGGCGTCCCGGGTCACATACGGCGGATCCGCAGGTAGCGCCGCAGGTCGGGGAACAGCTCGGCGGCGACGGCTGCGGTGGCGGCCACCGCGGCCACGGCGGCTCCCCCGATGACGATCTTCTTCATCCGTCTCTCCTTCATCTCGCCGGCGGGGCCTCGGCGGCCCCGGCCGGTGCCGCGGACGGCTCGCCGTCCCGCAGCAGCTCTTCGATCAGCCGTACGGCTTCGGGCACGGCGTCGGACACCGGCCGGCTCAGTCCGATGCCCTCCTCCACACAGGCCGGCTCGCAGCCGACGACCACGGTGCGCCGGGGTGGGTGTCCGCCGGTGCCGGCGCAGAGGGTGTCCAGCAGGGCCAGGACGGTGTCGGGGGTCATCCGGTGGCCGTCGATCGCGGGCACCGCGCCGGGTTCGGCGGCGGGACCCTCGTGCTCGATGACGTAGAGCGTCCCCCGGGGCCCCGCCGCGGGCCGTGGCGTCGACGAGGACGAGGGTGTCGTAGCCGTCGAGGAGCCGGTAGGCGAGGTGCACCCCGCGGACGCCGATGTCGGCGACCTCGACGCGCTCCGGCAGCCGGGTCCCGGCGAGCCGGCGGACCGTCTCGACGCCGAAGCCGTCGTCGCCGAGGAAGATGTTGCCGATGCCGGCCACCAGGGTGCGGGTCACGGTCCGGCCTCCAGCGGTACGACTTCGTCCGGCTGGAAGTAGAGATAGCGGCCCTGTTCGCGGCGGATGTCGGCGCCGGGGTCGCCGTCGACGGTGACGGCGAGGTGCACCGTGCCGTCGACGTCGTGCAGCACGGCCTCGACGGTCGCCGCGCGGCCGTGCAGGAACAGGTCCTGGGCGTCGGTGTGGCGCAGGCCGGGCCGCAGTTCGACGCGGTCGCCCCTGCCGACGGGCCGGTCACCCACGACGACGGTGTCGTGCTCGGGGTCGAAGCCGGCGTCGCTCGCCGGGTCCCACCAGGGGGTGTCGGGGCGCGTCACCCCGTGCTCGTCCGGGAAGCCGGTCTCCCCGGTGACCTCGCGCAGGCCGCGCACGGCGCCGTGCAGCCGTTCCAGCACCTCGGCCGGCATCGAGTCCGCCAGGTCGATCACGGCGGCCGCCCGGGGGTCGGTGCCCCGGGCCTCGCGCTTCTCCTCGTCGGTGAGGGCGGCGGTGCGCAGGGCGAGGATCTCGTCGATCTCGGTGGCGTCGTACAGGGCGCCGGGGCTCTCCGGTGCGATCGCCGGGTGGTCCTCCAGGATGATCGGGGAGGACAGCACGAGGTCGGCGCTGCCCGGTTCGCCCGCGAGGACGGGCCAGGTGTGCAGGTTGCGGCAGCCGGCGACGGCGCCCCTGGCCCATTCCGGGGGATCGGTCATCGACAGGAACGATCCGGCGCTGAGGGCCATGAGGAGGTGGGTGGCCACCAGGGAGTGCGGCAGGGCCGCGTCCCGGTCGGCCGTCCGGCCCTCCGGGGGCACCCAGCCGCTGGTGTTCTCCACGACGGCGGTGAGCCGCAGCGTCCGGTAGGGGCCGTCGAGTTCGCGGGCGGACAGCCGGACGCTGCCGTGGACCTCCTCGGACCGCCGGTGCAGCCGGCCGACGGTGCGGCCCGCCGGGTCCAGGACCGGTTCGGTGTCCTCGCGGGCCGGGAGCCGGAAGGGGCGCGTGATGCCCTCCCCGAGCAACTCCTCGACCGGTACGACGAGGGCGACGCGTTCCTCGGCGCCCTCGTCCCAGGGCACCAGCACCCGGTCGTCGAGGCGGAGTTCGGCGACGGTGTCCCAGCCGCCGTCCGGGCGGGCCCGCTGCACGGTCCGCCGGCGGGCGTGCAGGAAGCGCACCTCGACCGACAGCGTGGCGTCCTTCCTCGGTTCCATCAGGCACTCGGTGTGCTGGAAGTCGTGCTCCTCGCTCCCGGCGCCCCAGGCGGGCGGCACGAGCACCCCGAACTGCCAGCGCAGCCGGTTCTTGGCGGCCGAGGCGCGGTACGGGTAGAGCACATAGCCCTCGAAGAGGACGGCGTCGGCCACCTGCCGGGCGAGGGCGAAGCGCTCCTCGGTCCCGGGGGCGAACGCGGTCACGGTCACGGGTCGGTCCTCCCGGTCAGGGCGGTGAGCGCGCGCAGCGGGTCGCGGCTCTCGGGCTGATCCGCGGGCGCCCCGCCGAGCAGTGCCTCGACGGTCGCCTGCCAGGAGGGCAGGGCGTGCCGGGAGCGGTAGGCGAGGAGGGCGTCCATGGTGTCGCGGGGCAGCCTGATCCAGCCGCAGCCGGGGAAGTGCTGCTCGACCATCTCCCGCCAGGTGGCGACCGGCATCCGGAAGGGGGCCTCGCGGTCCCAGGGGACGGGTTCGACGCGGAAGCCGCCGGAGCCGGTGAAGGCGGTGCCGGAGAACAGCAGCAGCAGCGGGACCTCGCCGTCGGTGAGGGCGGCGAGGTAGCGGGTGGCGGCGATGTCCAGGTCGTAGGTGCAGGGGACGACGAGGTCGGCCTCGGTCTCCCCGGTGAACGCGGTCACCATCAGCGGGACCTGGGCGAACTGCACCGGGTTGAGGGTGGTGCCCCAGCGGGAGCGCTCGCCGAACAGGTCCTTGAGGCCGTCGGCCTCCCCATCGCCGTAACCGCGCCGGGCGGGTTCGATGCGGATCTGGCAGCGCAGCGCGAGGGCGTGCACGGGGGTGTCGCCGGACGCGGTGACGCGCAGCCGGAAGACGAGCGTCGGCCCGGCCGCGTACCGGTCGGCGCGCACACCGGTGCAGGTGAAGGAGAACTCCGTCATGGGCGGCCCGCCTCCTCCAGCGGCCGGGCGCGGTGCGCCACCTCCGTGAAGAACGCGTCCAGCGCGGCGCGTGCCTCCCGGCCGCCGTCGAAGCCCTGCCACAGCAGTCGCATCCGGCCGACGAGTTCGTAGCAGACGTCGATCGGGACGAGGTGGCAGTCGACGTGGTCGTCGGTGCGGCGCAGCAGCAGTGCCTCCACGTCGGGTTCGAGGAGGCCGGCGAGCCGGCTGTCGCCCAGGACCGCGGTCCAGGTGTCCGGGTCGAGTTCGCTCTCGGTGGCTCCGGCGGGGCTCGGGTAGAGGGCGACGAGCCGGTCTAGGGCGGCGTTGCGGAAGAAGAAGGCGACGCCGACCGGGATCTGCAGCGTCTCCCAGGCCCGCTCGTCCAGGCGGTGTCCCGGGTCGGCGAGGTAGCGGGCCGGGACCGCGCGGAAGCGGCCCGCGGCGGCGCCGGGCTGTTCCATCAGCACCGCGCAGGCCGTGCACGCGCAGGCGAGGGAGCGCCGCTCGGTGTCGACGAGATGGCGGTGGCCCTCGGGCACCACGGCCGCGCACAGTTCGCACCGCTCCGGCTGCGGGGGACGTTCGGTGAGGAACCTCCGCAGCCCGGGGGTGGTCGTGCTCATCGTGCCCCCGTCGGTGCGGTGCCGATCTGCAGGAGCGTGGGCCCGGCGGGCGCGGTCTCCACGTCCACGGCCCTGACCTCGGGGGCGAGGCCGGCCAGGGCCGTCTCGGCGGCCCGCGCGGCGTCCCCGGCCGAGCCGCAGCCGCAGCCGCCGCCCGCCCGGGCGCGCAGCCGCAGGGTGCCGCTGTGCTCCTCGAAGCCGACCACTTCCAGCCGGTGGTCGCGGACGCCGTCGAGGGCGCGGGCGATCCGGGTGTCGCGGTCCTCGGGGTGCAGGTCGTGCAGGACGAGCAGGCCGGCCACGAGGTCGTCGTCGAGCAGCTCGGCGAGGGGGCCGCCGGGCGCGGGGTCCAGAGTCGCGACGACGCGGGCGAGGCCGGCGCCGTAGAGCTCCATGAGGGAGCGGACGAGTTCCTCGGCCGCGGCGGCGCCTTCGCCGGTCGTGGCCAGGCGGTCCAGGACCTCCTCGATCCGGTGCCCGGTCCGCTCGGCCGTCACCGGGCGTGCCGCGGTCGGCGCGCTCATCCGCCCAGTCCGCTCAGGCCGGTGGGCACGTGCATCGACTTCACGGTCTTCCCGCCGCCGACGTACATGTGGACGCCGCAGGGCAGACAGGGGTCGAAGCTGCGGACGGCGCGCATGATGTCGATGCCCTTGAAGTTCTCCGGGGGGTTCTCCTCGAAGATCGGGGTGTTCTGCACGGCGTCCTCGTACGGGCCGGGGGTGCCGTAGGAGTCGCGGACGCTGGCGTTCCAGGGGGTGGGCGGGTAGGGGTGGTAGTTGGCGATCTTGCCGTCGCGGATCACCATGTGGTGGGAGAGGACACCGCGGACGGCCTCGGTGAAGCCGCAGCCGATGCTCTCGTCCGGGACCTCGAACTTCTCCCAGGTCTGGGTGCGTCCGGCGCGGACCTCCTCAAGGCCCTTCTCCGCGCAGTGCAGGGCGACGGCGGCGGCGTAGGCCTGGAAGTAGGTGCGGGCGCGGTTGCGTTCCAGGGCGTTGGACCACTTCGGGATCTTCCACTCGAAGGTGGTCTCCGGCTTGGTCAGGGTGCGGGGCAGGTTGATGACCACGCTCTGCCCGGTGGCCTTGACGTACCCGATGTCGACGAGCCCGGACAGCGCGGTGGACCACAGGCGGGCGATGGGGCCGCCGCCGGTGTCCAGGGCGAGGTGGTCCTTGCCGTCGTACCAGCGCGGGGACATCACCCAGCTGTACTTGTCGTCGAAGTTCCGCTTCTGCGGGGCGGGGATGGTGTGCTGGTTCCACGGGTGGCGCGGGTCGACCGGGTTGCCGAGCGGGTCGTGGGTGACGAACTGCTCCTGGCCCTGCCAGTCCTCGTAGTAGGAGCTGCCGAGCAGGATGCGGATGCCGAGGTTGATCGCGGTGAGGTCGTTGGTGACCAGTTTGCCGTCGACGACGATGCCCGGGGTGACGAACATCCGTCGGCCCCAGTCGGTCATGTTGGCGTACGTGAAGTCGCAGTACTCGGGGTCGTTGAGCGCGCCCCAGCAGCCGAGCAGGACGCGTCGGCGGCCGACCTCCTCGTAGCCGGGCAGGGCCTCGTAGAAGAAGTCGAACAGGTCGTCGTGGAGCGGGACGACCCGCTTCATGAACTCGACGTACCGCATGAGGCGGCTCAGGTAGTCGGTGAACAGCTGCACGGAGGCGATGGTGCCGACGCCGCCCGGGTAGAGCGTGGAGGGGTGCACATGGCGGCCCTCCATCAGGCAGAACATCTCGCGCGTGTACCGGCTCACCTGGAGGGCCTCGCGGTAGAACTCGCCCTCGAGCGGGTTGAGCGAGCGCATGATGTCGGCGATGGTGCGGTAGCCGTGCTCGGCGGCGTGCGGGGCCTCGGTGCGCTCGGCGAGTTCGAGGACGCCGGGGTTGGTCTCCCTGACCATCTTCTCGCAGTAGTCGACCCCGACCAGGTTCTCCTGGAAGATGTTGTGGTCGAACATGTACTCCGCGGACTCGCCGAGGTTGATGATCCACTCACCGAGGTGCGGGGGCTTCACGCCGTACGCCATGTTCTGCGCGTACACCGAGCAGGTGGCGTGGTTGTCGCCGCAGATGCCGCAGATGCGGCTGGTGATGAAGTGGGCGTCGCGGGGGTCCTTGCCGCGCATGAAGACGCTGTAGCCGCGGAACACCGACGAGGTGCTGTAGCACTCCGCGACCCGCTTCTGCTTGAAGTCGATCTTCGTGTGGATGCCCAGGCTGCCCACGATCCGGGTGATCGGGTCCCAGGACATCTCCACCAGACCGGTGCCGTCTCCGGCCGCCTTCGTCCTTGCCATGGTCGTTGCCGTGCCCTTCGTTGCGCGGGAGGTTCGGGTGTGGGGGGTGCACGAAGCAGAAGCGGATCACTCGGTCCGGGTGCGGGAGGGCGTCACCAGGGCGGCCGGTAGCCGGTGGTGATCTTCTCGCCGCTGCGGCGCCACTTGGGTTCCTTGTCCACGGTCTTCGCGGTGATGTCGCGCAGCCTGCGGATCACGGCGCCGTACGCGCCGCTGGCCGTGCTGGAGACCTTGGCCCCGGGGGGTTCGTCCATGAACGGCATGAACTTGTCGGGGAAGCCGGGCATGGTGCAGGCGATGCAGATGCCGCCGACGTTCGGGCAGCCGCCGACGCCGTTCATCCAGCCGCGCTTGGGCACGTTGCACTTGACGACCGGGCCCCAGCAGCCGATCTTGACCAGGCACTTCGGCGAGTCGTACGTCGTCGCGAACTCGCCCTGCTCGTAGTAGCCGGCCCGGTCGCAGCCCTCGTGCACGGTGGCGCCGAACAGCCAGGTCGGCCGCAGCTTGTCGTCCAGCGGGATCATCGGGGCGGACCCGGCGGCCTGGTAGAGCAGGTAGGTGAGCGTCTCGGCGAAGTTGTCGGGCTGGATGGGGCAGCCCGGGACGCACACGATCGGGATGCCCGCGTGGGACTTCCAGTCCCAGCCCAGGTAGTCGGGGACGCCCATCGCGCCGGTCGGGTTGCCGGCCATCGCGTGGATGCCGCCGTACGTGGCGCAGGTGCCGATGGCGACGACGGCGAGGGCCTTGGGCGCGAGGCGGTCGATCCACTCGCTGGTGGTGATGGGCTGGCCGGTCTCCGGATTGTCGCCGAAGCCGCACCAGTAGCCCTCGGGCTTGATCGCCTCGTTGGGGATGGAGCCCTCGACGACCAGCACGAACGGGTCGATCTCGCCCCGCTCCCCCTTGAAGAACCACTCGATGAACGTGTCGGAGCCGCCGATCGGGCCGCACTCGAAGTCGATGAGGGGCCAGTGCACCTGGATGCGGGGCAGGCCGGGCAGCACACCGAGGACGATCTCCTCGATGCTGGGCTGCATGGCCGCGGTCAGCGCGACCGAGTCGCCGTCGCAGCTCAGCCCGGCGTTGATCCACAGGACGTGGATGGTGGGCGTCTCGTCGGCGGGTGCGCCTGTGGCGTCCGCAGCGCCGACCGTGTTCGGCGTCGCCTGGCTCATGGGGACCGCCTCCTGGGGAGGTGAGGGACAAAGGCCTGCATTTCGGCCATCAGGTTTCTTCGTACCAGCGGTTCGGCCCGGGTGAGACACGATCGGGGGCCATTGCGGTGACGTCGGCCGGGGAGGGGGTCGGCCGGGTGTGCGCAACCGGGGCGAGGTGCCGCGGGGTGTGGGCGGGGCGTCTCTTGTGCACGAACGCCCGGCGCAGGGCGTGGTACGGGGCGTCGGGATCGTCGAAGGTCTCCCGCATCCGGGCGAGCTCCCGGTCCCGGAAGCCGGACAGCGGGGTGAGGCTCTGGAGCCGGTCCAGTTCCGCCTTCTTGGCGGTGATCCGGGCCGCCGTCGCGGGCAGGGCGGCCAGGCGGGCGGCCAGCTCGGCGACCTCGGGGGCGAAGGCGTCCGGGGCCCGGTCGACGAGCCGGTCGACGAGCCCGAGGCGGCGGGCGGTGGTCGCGCTCACGGGGAGTGCCTCGCTCATCAGGCGGGCGGCGGCTGCGCGGCCGGCCCGGCGCGGGAGGGTGTGGGTCCAGTACTCCGAGCCGTACAGGCCCATCAGGCGGTAGTGGGGGTTCAGCACGGCGCCGGAGCGGCACCAGACCTCGTCGGCGGCGAGGGCGAGCATCACCCCGCCCGCGGCGGCGTTGCCCGCGACGGCCGCGACGGTCAGGCGGTCGGTGGTCGTCAGGACCGCTTCGACCAGGTCGTCGATGGCGTTGATGTTGGCCCAGGACTCGGCGGCCGGGTCGGCGGCGGCCTCGATGACGTTGAGGTGGATGCCGTTGGAGAAGAAGTCGCGCGCGCCGCCCAGCACCAGCACCGTGGTCGGCCGGTCGCAGGCCTCCCGGTAGGCGTCGAGCAGGCGCCGGCACTGCTCGGTGCTCATGGCACCGCCGGGGAAGGAGAAGGACAGGAAGCCCACGGTCCCCTCCTCGCGGTAGCGGATGTCCGTCCAGCCGCGCTCCCGGGCGTCGGGCAGCCGGGGCGGGGTGCGGTCGGGCAGCGGCGGCAGCCGGTCACCCAGGGCGAGCACGGCGGGCAGCTTGAAGGTGGGCGGCGCCCCGCGCAGCCGCCGCAGCCGCAGCTCGGGGATCCACACGGCGCCGTCGGCGGTGGCCCGGCAGATCGCCCCCGCCCGGGTGGCCAGCAGGTCGCCGGGGCGGCCGCGCAGCCGGTCCTCGGGGTGACCGCCGTGCAGGTACCACTCCTCGCCGAAGAGCACGTCGAGCACACCGGGCTGGGAGTCCGCCGCCCGCAGCTTGCGCAGCACGGTCCGGGTGGAGTCCTCGGCCCAGTCGATCCGCCGGACGCCCTGGTCGAGGTACGGGCGGGTCCGCAGCCGGGGGTCGGCCGCGGCCGCCGCGTCCTGCCCGAGCGGTACGTACGTCCCCCCGGCGAAACGGTCCACGGCGAGCAGGACCGCCCGCAGCGCGGCGTCGGCGATCTCGCCCCGGTACAGGTCGCTCTTGGCCACCTCGGGGACGCGGCAGGGCACGCAGGCCCACACGTCCCCGGCGTCCATCTCGGCGTCGGCCCGCAGCACGGTGACGCCCCACTCGTCGAAGCCCTCGTGGATCGCCCAGTCCAGGGAGGACGGTCCGCGGTCGCCGGCGGGGCCGGGATGCACGACGAGACAGGGGTACGCCGTCCACACCTCCTCGGGGATCGCCGTGCGCAGCATCGGGGCGAGGACGAGGTCCGGTGCGTGGTGCCGTACGGCGTCCGGCAACGAGCCGTCGGGCAGGGCGAGTTCGACCGCCACCGAGTGGCCGCGGTCGCGCAGCTCGGCGTGGACGCGCTGGGTGAGGCTGTTGAACGCGCTGGCTACGAGCAGGATGTGCACGGCTGCCTCCGGGCGGACGGGCGGCAGACGGGGATGACCGCCGGGGCGATCCTCCGCCAGCCCCGCCCACCGCCCCCCGGCGACAGACGGCCGGGTCATCCGAAAGCGGACACGACTCGGCCGTCCGGACTCACGGGGCGGCCACGGGGCCCACCACATGGAGGCAGCCACCCGGCCGCGTCGGACGACGCGGCGCCTGCGGGCTACGGCCGACGGAAGTCAGCGCGGCGAGCGGGCACAGCGCGGCCGTCCCGCTGGGCTACGGCGGGCGGATGTCGGCGCGGCGAGCGGGCACAGCGCGGTTCCCACCGGCCACCGCCGGACCGCCGCACTGGTCCGCCCGGCCGTCCCGCTGGGCTACGGCCGACGGAAGTCAGCGCCGCAAGCAGGCACAGCCCGGCCGTCCCGCTGGGCTACGGCCGACGGAAGTCAGCGCCGCAAGCAGGCACAGCCCGGCCGTCCCGCTGGGCGACGGCCGACGGAAGTCAGCGCCGCAAGCAGGCACAGCCCGGCCGTCCCGCTGGGCGACGGCCGACGGAAGTCAGCGCCGCAAGCGGGCACAGCTCGGCCGTCCGGCTCGCCGGGCGGACACGGCAGCGCACCACGCGGACGGAGGCCACCCGGCCGCACGCGGATGACGCGCCGTCGAGGTGTTCGTCGTGGCCGGGGCGATCGGTGTCGTCCGGCGGGGCTCAGGGGTGGCGCAGGCCGCTGGTGATGCGCTGCCAGGGGGTGCGGGTGGCGCCGAAGTGGGTCTCGTGGTCCCAGACGTGGGTGCATGAAGGGCACTGGAGATGCAGCAGGCTGCCGACGTTGGAGAGCAGGTAGCGCCAGTGCGTGGCGCAGGTGCGGCGCTCCTCGCAGGTGGCGCAGCCCTGCTGGTCGTTGCAGCGGGGGCAGGCCACCCAGGCGCGGCGGCCGGGGTCGGCCTGCGGGTCAAGCGGCAGCATGCCCGTCTCCCCGGGGCGGCAGGACCCCCGCCGCGACGAGTTCGTCGTGGATGCGCTGCTGCTCGGGGCTGAGGCCGGAGTAGAGCAGTGCGTACGCCGCCTCCTCCCCGCGCAGCGCCTCGACCGGGTCCCAGTCGGCGCCGAGGGCGTCCATGACATGGGCCCGCCGGAGCATTTCGTGCGCGCTCAGGTCGACCGACCAGTCGAACGGTGCGCCGGGAGGGGTGGGGCCGTGGTGGGACATGTCATCGAACGTAGGGAAGCGTCCCGCGCCCGGGCAAGAGCAGGTGGGGGATGTCACAGCAGGTCACCGAGGGTGGGGCGGGGCGGGACGGGCGGGCGGGTCAGTGGCCGATCTCCTGCTCGGCCCAGATGATCTTTCCTTCGCCCGTGTAGCGCGATCCCCACCGGTGGGCGAGCTGCGCCACCAGGAACAGACCGCGGCCTCCCTCGTCCAGGCTGCGGGCGTGCCGCAGCCGGGGAGCGGTGCTGCTGGCGTCGGAGACCTCGCAGGTCAGCCGGGTGTCACGGAGCAGCCGCAGCCGGATGGGCGGGGTCGCGTAGCGCACGGCGTTGGTGACCACCTCGCTGACGATGAGTTCCGAGGTCATCGCGAGGTCCGCCAGCCCCCAGGCCTCGACCTGGCGGGTGGCCCGGGCCCGGACGTCGGCGACGGCGGCCGGGTCGGCGGGCACGTCGAAGGAGACGACCCGGTCGGAACCCAGGCCGTGGGTGCGGGCCAGCAGCAGGGCGATGTCGTCGGGCTGCGGCACGGGCACCAGCCGCCGTACCGCCGAGGTGCACAGGGCGGCGAGGTCGGCGTCGGCCCCGGCGAGCAGGGCGCCGAGCCGGTCCATGCCCCGCTCCATGTCCTGGTCGGAGCCCTCGACGAGGCCGTCGGTGTACAGGCCGATCAGGCTGTTCTCGGCGAGCTCGATCTCGGTCGCCTCGAACGCCATGCCGCCGAGGCCGAGCGGGGGTCCGGCCGGCGGTTCCGGGAAGGACACCCGCCCGTCGGGGGTGACGACGACGGGCGGCGGATGCCCGGCGCGGGCCATCCGGCAGCGCCGGGTGACGGGGTCGTAGACGGCGTAGAGACAGGTGGCGCCGAGGAACGCGGTCGTGCCCTGTGCGGGCGACACGCCGTCGGTCCGGTCCGCGCTCAGCCGGAGCACCAGGTCGTCCAGGTGGGCCAGCAGCTCCTCGGGAGGCATGTCCATGTCGGCGAGGGTCTGCACCGCCGTGCGCAGACGGCCCATGGTCGCGGCGGCGGTGATGCCGTGCCCCACCACGTCGCCGACGACGAGGCCCACCCGGGCCCCGGACAGCGGGATCACGTCGAACCAGTCGCCGCCCACCCCGTCGCTGGGATCGGCCGGCAGATAGGAGGAGGCCACCTCCAGCGCGGTGCCGCCCGAGAGGGCGTCGGGCAGCAGACTGCGCTGGAGGGTGACGGCCGCGGTGTGCTCCCGGGTGTAGCGGCGGGCGTTGTCGACGCACAGCGCCGCCCGCGCGACCAGTTCCCGGGCGAGCAGGACGTCGTCCGCCCCGAACGACACGGGATTGACCGAGCGGATGAACGTGGTGAGACCGAGCGCGGTGTGCCGGGCCCGCATGGGCACGGAGATCAGCGAGTGCAGTCCGAACTCGCGGATGGTCGCCGCCCGCGCGGGCTGCCGGCTGGTCCACAGCTCGTCGGTGGGGTCCAGGACGGGGATGAGGATCGGCTCGCCCTCGATGAGGAGGTGCGCGTCGTGCGGTGGAGGCAGGAAGTCCACCCGGTCGCCGACCTGGGCCACCGCCTCGGGACAGCCTTCGCGCACCGAGCTCATCCCGGCCCGGCGCATCGCCGGCCGCGCGGGGGCCGGGCCCGCGTCCGTCAGCCACGCGCCGTGGCCCTCGGTGCTGAGCACCGGCTCCAGGAGGTCGACGACGACGAAGTCCGCGAAGCGCGGCACGGCGAAGTCGGCGAGTTCCTGGGCCGTCCGCAGCACGTCGAGGGTGGTGCCCACCAGGGTGCCGGCCTCGTTGACCAGGGAGAGCAGCCGGCGCGCCGTCCACCGCTCGGTGACGTCCTGGACCATGTAGCAGACGCCGGTGACGGAGCCCGCGGAGTCGACCAGCGGGAAGAAGGACGTGGAGTAGGCGTGCTGACGGTGCGGGTCGGCCCAGCTCCAGCCCAGGTACTCGTGGTCGGTGATCGGGACCCCGGACTCCAGGACCTTGCGCATCAGGCCTTCCAGGGTGGTGGCCTGGAGGCCGGGCAGCACTTCGCTGAGCCGGTGTCCGAGCCGATGTTCCCGCGGCACCCCGCCGAAGCGTTCCAGCGTGTCGTTGAGCCACACGTAGCGCAGTTGGAGATCCATCACCGCCATCCCGACCGGGGAGCGGGTGAGGAATCCGTCGAGGACGGACTGGCCGACCGTCCAGTGCGGGGTGCGCGGCCGGGCCGAGATCAGGAAGCACTCGTCCTCGCCGATCCGGAAGGACGCGGAGACGCGCAGGTCCACGTCGAGGGCATGGCCGTCACGGTGTCGTACGGAGAGCCGGCCGCTCCACCCCCTGCCCGCCCGGCAGTGCGCGGCGACGCCCGCGACCCGGGCCGGGTCCCCGGCGTCCGCCACGAGCCGCGCGGCGGAGCGGCCCACCACGTCCTCCGCCGGCCGGCCCAGCAGGGCCGCGGCGCCCCGGGTCCAGCCGATCACGACACCGTCCGCCCGCACGACCGCCGCCGCGTCGGTCGACGCGTCGAGGGGATCACGCGGCTGTGCCGGAGGGGTGCCGGGCGCCTCTCCCGCAGCATTCATGGCTTCTCGCGCAGAGTCCATCGGGCCATCCTTTACACGACCCATGGTGCTGCCTGTCCGGCGGATGCGCACGGTCGCGTACCGCGTGGTGCCCGGCGCTTTCCGGACGCCGTCGGCAGGCGCAGCATGGAGGGGAGGAGGTGGGCGATGACGGCCGAACCCTTCCCCTCCGAGGAGGACGTGTACGGCGCCGAGGCGGCGACGCCACCTCCGCCCACCGGTCTGCTGGACATGCTGAGCGTGTCCGCGATGGTGCTGGACGCCGACGGGCGGATCGTGTTCTGGACGCCGCAGGCGGAGGAGCTGTTCGGCTACACCGCCGAGGAGGCCCTCGGAAAGTACGCGGCGCGGCTGTTCATCCACTCCCGGCATCTGAAGGCCGTGGTCCGGCTGTTCGCGGAGGTGCTGGAGACCGGCCGGAGCTGGGCCGGCACGTTCCCCATCCGGCACAAGGACGGCAGCAGCCGGCTCATGGAGTTCCGCAACATGCGGCTCCAGGACGACCTCGGCGATGTGTACGCGCTCGGCATCGCCGCCGACCACACCCTGCTCCAGCGGGTGGAGACCGACCTCGCGCTGTGCGAGCGGCTGATCGACCAGTCCCCGATCGGGCTGGCGCTCCTCGACCCCGATCTGCGGTACCTGCTGGTCAATCCGGCGCTGGAGCGCATCGACGGCATCCCCGCCGAGGAGCACATCGGCCGGCGGCTGCGGGACGCGCTGCCGCTGCCCGACGTCGGGACCATCGAGTCCGCGCTGCGGCAGGTCCTCACGACCGGGACGCCGCTGCTCGACCAGTACCACGTCGGCCGGCCGCCCGCCGATCCCGACCGCGAGCACGCCTGGTCGCTCTCCTTCTACCGGCTCGAGGACCCCGGCGGGCGGGTGCTGGGCGCGGCGGCCTCGGTCGTCGACGTCACCGAACGGCACCGGGCGGCGGCCGAGGCCGACCGGGCCCGGCGGCGGCTCGCCCTGATCGCCGAGGCGTCCACCCGGGTCGGCACCACGCTGGAGGTGGACCGGACCGCCCGGGAACTGGCCGAGATCGCCGTCCCCCAGCTCGCCGACGTGGTCGCCGTCGATGTCCTCGACTCCGCCCTGGCCTGCCGCCGCTCCCGCCGACCGGACGACGGCCCGGAACTCTTCCGTGCCCTCGCCCTGAAGGCCGCCCACCCGACCGTGGCGCTGCGCGCCGCCGACGCCCCCGGGGACGTGGCGGCGTACGACGGGGACCGTCTGGTCACCCTGTGCGTCCACACCGGCCGTCCGGTCCTGGTCCGTCATGTCGGTGCCGCCGACATCCCCCGCATCGCCCGGGACGCCGAGGCCGGCGCCCTGCTGGCGCGGGCCGGTGTGCACTCGTACCTCGCGGTGCCGCTGATCGCCCACGGCGAGGTGCTCGGCGCCCTCGACCTCAAGCGCACCCGCAATCCGCTCCCGTTCGACGAGGACGACGTCGTCCTGGCCGGTGAGCTGGCCGGCCGGGCCGCGGTGGCCATCGACAACGCCCGCTGGTTCGAGAGTGTGCGCAACACCGCGCTCACCCTCCAGCGCAGCCTGCTGCCCGACCATCCGCCGCACCACGCGGGTCTGGACCTGGCCTCCCGCTACCAGCCCGCCCAGGCGACCAGCGAGGTCGGCGGCGACTGGTACGACGTCATCCCGCTGACCGACGACAAGACCGCGCTGGTCGTCGGGGACGTCATGGGCAACGGCATCGACGCCGCCGCGACGATGGGCCGGCTGCGCACCGCGACCTGCGCCTACGCGGACCTCGACCTCGATCCCGGGGAAGTGCTCCAGCACCTCGACAAGATCACCTGCGATCTGGAGCACTACATCGTGACCTGCCTGTACGCGGTGTACGACCCCCGTACCCGGCAGTGCCGGATCGCCAACGCGGGGCACATGCCGCCCGCGCTGGCCGGCCCCGGCCAGCCCCCGGTACTGCTCGACCTGCCGCCCGGTGCCCCGCTCGGGGTGGGCGGGGTCCCGTTCGGGACGACCACGGCCGAGCTGGCGCCCGGGGACGCGCTCGTCCTCTACACGGACGGTCTGGTCGAGACGCGGCACCACTCCATCGACGACCGCCTCGCGGTGCTGCTGGCCTTCCTGGACGAGCCGGACCGGCCGCTGGAGGAGATCTGCGACCTCCTGCTGTACGGCCTGCGGCACCCCGACGACCACGACGACGTGGCGCTGCTCGTGGCTAGGGCGCTGTAGCCGCGGGCGGGTCGCCTGGGCAGTGACGGGGCGGGGTCGGCGAGGCGTGCCGCAGCCAGCGGGCGTCGATCACACGGCCGTTGCCCAGCCGGTGGCGGGGCGGCCCGTCGGCCGCGACGAACCCGGCCCCGCGCAGCGCCCGCTCGCTCGCGGTGTTGGCGGGCTCGTAGCCGGCCCGCACGGTGTCCCGTCCGAGGTGGTCGTGGCCTAGCAGGGCCGCGGCCCGGAACAGCTCGGTGCCGAGCCCGAGGCCGCGGGCGTGCGGGGCGAGCCAGCCGCCGATCTCACCGGTGCCGGGGGCCAGTTCGGTGCATCCGGCGTAGCGGCCGTCGTCGAGGCGGACGGCGACCAGGACGTGGGCCTGTCCCGGGGCGGGTTCGAAGGGCCGGGCCAGCAGCCGCGCGAGCCCCGGGAGCGGGGGTCGGACACCGGCGTCGGCGGGGCGCAGCCGGACGAGGGCGTCGCGGACCCCCTCATCGGCCGTCACGCCCACGTCGTCCCAGCCGAGCCAGCGCTGGGCCTCGGGGTCGGCACCGGCCGCCCGGCAGACGACGAGGTCCAGCTGGGTCCGCGGTGTGTAGAGCAGCAGCCGCTCGGTGCGCAGGGTGTGCCTCCGCTGCCCGCAGCCGCCGGGCAGCGGCAGCCTGGGCGCCGTCGGCCCGCGGCGCAGACGTGACCAGATCATGAGCCCCCCGCTCGCCTTCCTGTGCAGTGTCACCGTCCCGGACGTTCCGGCAGCCGTCGCGGCCGTGTCGCCGTCCCGCCCCGCACGGCCTTCGCAGTGAGCGTAGGCCGCCGTGGCGGCCCGTCAACGGGGGCCGCGCGCGGGCCCGCACCCCCGGGCGCCGGCCGGGCTGCGGCCCGCACGGGGGCGGCCGACAATGAGGTGGCGGGGCGCGGTCCGCCCCGCTCGCGATGCCTCGGGGGCGTCGGCCCGAGAGGAACGTGCTCATGCGCGCTGAGGCTTCGCCGACCGCCCGGATCGGCACCTTCCTGGCCGACGCGGGGTGGGCGGGGATCCTGCACCGGGCGGTGCGCGTGACGGTGGCGTCGGCCACGGGCTTCTACGCCTTCCTGTACGGCCTCGACGAACCGGTCCTCGCCCTGTACGCGCTGTTCGGGCCCATCGCCCTCGGGCTGCTGTCCGCCGTCCCCGGCTCCGGGCGCCAGCGTGCCGAGGTGATGCTGAAGGCGCTGCCGGTGGGCCTGGCGCTGGTGACGCTGGGGACGGCGCTGGCGGTACGGACCTGGGCGGCGGTGCTCGGGATGCTCGTCGTCGGCTTCCTGCTGGCGTTCGCCGCCGTCGCGGGTCCCCGTCCGGCCGGGGCGGCGCCGGGGCTCCAGCTCTTCTACATCCTGGCCTGCTTCCCGCCGTACGCACCGCAGACCCTGGGGCTGCGGCTGGCGGGGCTCAGCACGGGGGTGGTGCTGCTGGCGGTGTGCGAGGTGGTCCTGCTGCCGCAGCCCGGGGGCGCGACGTACCGCTCGGGCGTGGCGAGGGCCGCGGCGATCGCGGGCGACACCCTCGCCGGCCGGACCCGGCTGCCGCCCGCGACGCTGCGGGCCGAGGGCGAGCGGCTGCGGTTGTCGGTGTTCGCGCCCGCCGAGCGTCCCGCGGGCCCGGGCCGGGCGGCGCGGGGCCTCGCCCAGGCCGGTTCGGCGTCCCGTCGGCTGCTGGAACAGCTGGCCCGTCTGACGGAGACGGGGCAACTGCACCACCTGCTCGGCGGCGTGGGCGGGCCCGGCGACCGGGCGTCGAGGTGGCTGCTTCCCCAGGTGGCGGCGCGCTGCGCGGACAGTGCCGGCACGCTGCGCACGGGCCGCCGCGCGCCGGTCCCGCGGCGGCTGGACGAGGCGATCGGTGCCTTCCAGCGGATGCGGATGCGGCAGGAGCCGCGGACCGGCGCCGAGGGACCGGGGACGGCGGCCGTGCTGCGCCGGCAGGCCGCGCTGCTGGGGGTGGCCGAGTCGGTGCGGGCGCTGGAGATCTCCGTGCGGGTCGCCCTGGACGGACGGCGTACCGGGCCGATCGAGCCGCGGGAGCTGTTCTGGTACACGGACGCGCCGACGGCGCGGCTGTGGGTGCGCCGGTTCGCCGGGAACCTGACCGTCCGCTCGGTGCAGTTCCACAACGCGCTGCGGATCGCCCTCGCCCTGGGCGCGGCCCGGCTGGTGGCCGGGTCGCTCGATCTGACCCACGGCTTCTGGGTGCTGCTGGCGGTACTGACGCTGAGCCGGACCACCGTCGGGGAGACCTGGGCGGCCATGCGTCAGGCGGTGGCCGGGAACCTGGTGGGCGCCGTCGCGGCGGGCGCGCTGCTGATCGGCCTCGGCGAGCACACCGACGCCTACGCGGCGATCCTGGCGCCGGGAATGCTGATCGCGTTCTCGATCGGGCCGCTGCTCGGCATCGCCTGGGCGCAGGCGCTGTTCACCCTGGTCGTGGCGACCGCGTTCGCCCAGATCACGCCGGCCACCTGGCGGCTCGCGGAGGCACGGATCGTGGACGTGGTGACGGGCAGTCTCATCGGTCTGCTGTGCGCGCTGCTGGCGTGGCCTTCGGGGGCCCGGCGCGAGGTGCGGCGGACCATGGCCGGGCTGTTGCGCGAGTGCGCGTCGCTGATCCGGGCGACCGCCGCGGCGCTGGCGGCGGTGCCGCCGGGCTCCGCGCCGCCCCCGTCGACGTTCCCCGCGCTGCACCGGATGCGGCTGGCGGAGTCCGCGTACGCGCAGTTCCGCAGTGAACCGGCGGCCCGCGCCGAACCCGGCGCCGACTGGCACCGCGTCCTCATCGCGACCCATCAGATCCTGCTCGGCGCCCACTGGCTGCCCCGCTTCGACCTGCCCGCGGCCCCTCTGCCGCCGGACGCCGTGCGCCGGGCGTGGGCCGACGCCCGGGCGACGGCCGGGACGGTCGAGCGGCTCGCGGCACGGTGCGACGGGGAGCGGCCGCCGCCCGAGGAGGCGCGGCCGAGGACCCCGCCCGCGCCGGCCCCTCCCCTGGTCACCCTCGTCGACCTGGAGGCCTGGCTGCTGAGCCTGACCGCGCAGCTCTCCCGGGTCGAGGCGGCCCTGCCGGAGGCGGCCGGCCCGCACGGGCGCGGCCGGTAGGGGCGTCCGTGTCCCGCTACAGCCTCGACGCCGCGCTGCGGCCCCCGTCCCCGCGGCGGGGGTGGGTGTGGTGGCTGCCGCTGATCGCGGTCGCCGTCGACGTCCTGGTGGAGGCGGTCGTGCGGGGCCAGGAGCCGGTGAGCTTCATCCTGATCGCCGTGCCACCGCTCGCGGCCGCGACGCGCGGCCCGCGCGGGACCGCACTGTCGACGGTGGTCTGTCTCGGCCTGCAGATGTGGATGGCGGCCCGCCGTCCCGGCCACTTCGCCGAGGAGCACCATGTCGCCGTGTACGTCGGGACGATCCTCATCGGGATCGCCAGTGTCGCGCTGTCCCGGCAGCGGGAGCTGACGCGGCGGCATCTGATCCGGGCGCACTCGGCCGCGGAGGCCATGCAGCGGACCCTGCTGCGTCCGGTGCCGCGCCGGCTCGGCCCCGTGCGCGCCGCCGGGTTCTACGAGGCCGGGGTGGGCGGCACGCTGGTGGGCGGGGATCTGTACGACGTGTGCGAGACGCCGTTCGGGGTGCGGGCCATCATCGGTGACGTCCGGGGCAAGGGGCTGGGCGCGGTGCAGACGGTGGCCGCGGTGCTGGGCAGCTTCCGGGTGTCGGCCCACGAGTGGCGGAGCCTGAGCGGGCTGGCCGAGCGGCTGGAGCTGAGCATCGCCCGCAACGGCCCGGCCGGTGAGGACGGCGACCCCGAGCTGTTCGTGACGGCGCTGGTGCTGGAGTTCCCGCCGGGCGGCGGCGAGGTGCGGATCGTCGACCGCGGGCATCCGGCGCCGTTGGTGGTCGGTGCGCGGGAGACGCGGCGGCTGGTCACGGAGCCCGGACTGCCGCTGGGCCTCGGAACCCTCGCGGTGGGCGGGGCCGCGACGACCGTGCATCCGCTCGCGCCGGGCGAGGTTCTGCTGATGCACACGGACGGGGTGAGCGAGGCGCGCGACGCGGACGGCGTCTTCTACCCGGTCCTGCGCCGGCTCGGCGAGCGCTTCCGCGGGGAGTGCGCCCCGGACCCGGAGGCGGTGGTGGCGTTCGTACGGTCCGACTCCGAGCGCTGGTCGGCGAGCACCGGCGACACGGACAACGACGACCGGGCCGTGCTCGCGCTCCGCCCGGACCCGGCGCAAGCGCCTCCGGCCACCGAGAAGCGGTCCCACCGGACCGCCTCCGCCCACCCGCCGGACCACCTCCGGTGAGCCCGCCACGACCGCCCGGGCGGGGCCGACAGGTCTACGGCGCCGGGGACGCCGACAGGGTGCGGCGCGCGGGCGGCGCGGTGACCGCGGCGACGGGCAGCGCGCGGGGTGAGGCGGTGCTTGGGAGAGGGGTCGGGGGGCGTCGCGTGAGGCCGGGGGCGTGCGGGACGGGGCGTCCGCGGGACAGAGGCGTCACGCGGGGCGGCAGCACCGGCGCGATCGGCACCCGGCACCCGGCGCCCGCCGAGTTCGCCGCACCATTCGGCCCGAACCTGCGCGGGCAGCGCCGACCGAGGCCCGGGCACGACACGGCAGCCCGACACGTCCGCCGGCCCTTACGGCACCGAACGCCCGCCGTGACGTCGACCGGAGGCGTGGGCCGGGGGCGGACCGTCGGGCAGGTCCGTCGTCCGTGCGGCGCCCGACGCACGCGGACCGGCAGGGCAGGTCCGTCGGCCTGTGGGCGGGCGCCGACGCGGTGCCGCCCCCGGGTGTGGAAGTGCGGGCCGCTTCTCCGGGGTGCGGGCCGTGCCGACGGGTCGCGTCAGGTCTGCGCGGGCACCGGACGTCGCCTGAGATAACCGGCCGCGACCGTGACCAGCACCGCCATGCACGCGATGAACACCAGCCCCGCGCCCTCCAGACCGAGGGGCACCGTCAGCACTCCGACGCCGATCACCGGCACCGAGATACCGGCGTAGGCCACCACGAACAGGGTGGAGATGACCGCCGCGCGCTGCTCCGCGGGCGAGGCCCCGGCCACCGCGGACAGCGCCCCGCGGAACGCCAGTCCCTGGCCGAACCCGCCGACGACCGCGCTCAGCACGATCAGCGCCAGCAGGTCCCAGCGCAGGGCGCCGGCGAGCAGGGCCAGGCCGGCGAAGAGCACGGCGCAGCCGACCGGCAGGGAACGCCCCACCCCGACCCGGCCGACGGCCAGCTGTCCGGCGGTCGAGGCGAAGAAGGCCAGGGCGACGACCGCCCCGCTCACGGCGTGATCGTGCACGTCCAGCGACTCGGCGAGGAACGCCGGGCTGACCGAGGTGAACACCCCGAACAGGGCGAACCCGGCGAAGGAGGCGATCGCCGCGGGCACGAACACCGGCCGCACCCGCCGGGGCAGTCCGGGCCGCTGCGGCCGTACCGTGCTCGGCGGGCGTGGCTCGCGCACGGTCTCCGGCAGCCACATCAGGGCGACGGCCGAGGCGGCGACCAGGACGAGGTGCACGGCGAACGGCAGGTACAGGGGCCAGGGCGCGTACTCGGCGAGCACTCCCGCGAGCAGCGGCCCGCAGCCGAGCCCGCCCATGTTGGCGGCCGTCGCCACGAACGTGGCCCGCGAGGAGCCGCCGCGCGGCGCCAGGTCCATCACGTACGCCGTGGCCGCGCCGGTGAACAGTCCGGCCGAGAAACCCGACAGGAGCCGGCCCGCGTACAGGGCGCCCAGCCCGCCGGCGAGCAGGAAGCAGACCGCGGCGGCCGCCGCGCAGCCCAGTCCCGCCAGCAGGACCGGGCGTCTGCCGACGGTGTCGGAGGCGTTGCCCGTCAGCAGCAGCACGCCGATGACCCCGAAGGCGTACACGGCGTAGACGACCGTGACGGTCAGCTCGGAGAACCCGAACTTCTCCTGGTACAGGGGGTAGAGGGGGGTCGGCAGGGTGGTGCCGGCCATGCAGACGGCGAACACCGCCCCGCTGAGCAGACACGGCCCCCACCCTCGGCGATCACCATCCACCCGCCGACGGTAACCCGGCGGACCGCCCGGCCCCGACCGACGTGCCGGGCCGGCTCGCGGCCCCGCGGCCGGTGTCCGACGTGCCGGGTACGCCTACGCCGGGTACTCCACCTCGCCGGACGGCGCCGCCGTCCACTTCTCCTCGATGCGGCACACCTTCCACACGGCCAGCGCGATCACCCAGGCCACCAGGAAGAGTCCCACGACGACGAAGCCGACGGTGTTGAGGTCGAGGCCGGAGACCCAGTCCCAGAACACGCCGTGGAGACGGAGCCGCTCGGCGAGCAGGCCGAGGAGTTCGACGGTGCCGATGACCAGGGCGACGGCGACCGACAGCGCGGTGACGGTGAGGTTGTAGTAGACCTTGCGGACCGGCTGGGAGAAGGCCCAGCCGTAGGCGAAGTTCATGAACGAACCGTCGAGGGTGTCGAACAGCGACATGCCCGCGGCGAAGAGGACGGGCAGACAGAGGATCGCGTACCAGGGCAGCCCGGAGGCGGCGCCGGAGCCCGCGAGGACGAGCAGGGCGATCTCCGTCGCGGTGTCGAAGCCCAGGCCGAAGAGCAGGCCGAGCGGGTACATCTGCCACGGCTCGGTGATGGACCTGGTGAAGCGGCCGAGGAGGCGGTTCATGAAGCCGCGGCTGTTCAGCCGCTCCTCCAGTGCCGCCTCGTCGAAACGGCCCGAGCGCAGTTGCCGGAATACCTTCCAGATCCCCGCGAGGACGACCAGGTTCACGGCCGCGATGAGGTAGAGGAAGGTCCCCGAGATCGTCGTACCGATCAGGCCGGTGACGTCGTGCAGCGCGGAGCCGTCGTCGCCGACCGGACCGGCGAGGCTCTTGACGCCCAGGGACAGCAGGACGGCCAGGGCGAAGACGACGCTGGAGTGGCCGAGGGAGAACCAGAAGCCCACCGAGAGCGGGCGCCGTCCCTCGTGCATCAGCTTGCGCGTGGTGTTGTCGATGGCCGCGATGTGGTCGGCGTCGAAGGCGTGCCGCATGCCCAGCGTGTAGGCCGTGACGCCGATCCCGATGCCGAAGGACTGCGTACCGACGTTGTGGTGCTCGGGCGCCACGATCACGACGAGGGTGAACCACCCGATGACGTGCAGGGCCAGCACGAAGGCGGCCATGCCCCCGGCTCTCGCCCATTCCTCACGGGTGAGAGCGGTGCGGACACGGTGCCAGGGCGAGGCGCCGGGGGGCGACTTGTCGGTCATCGCGAGGGCTGGCTTCCTGAGGGGGGACGGCTGCAGGTCCACCCTTCTGCTCAGCACCCGTACCTGCAAGTCAGTTGCAGTAAAGCTCCTGATCGTTTTCGGTCATCGACGGGAAAAGCCGTCGCCCGGGCCGCTCCCCGCCCGTGCGGGAGGGGCGGTCGTGCCCCGCACCTGAAGGGTCGGCGGCGACAGGACGGTCCGCTTCGGGCGGGCCGGGTCCTCGATGCGGTCGAGGAGGTGCTGGGCGGCGGCGCGGCCGATGTCGTGGCTGGCGTTGTCCACCGTGGTCAGCCAGAGGTGGCGCAGCCGGGAGAGGTAGGTGTTGTCGTAGCCGACGAGGGAGAGGTCCCGGGGGACCTGGAGGCCCGACTCCTCGGCCGCCGACAGGGCGCCGACGCAGGCGATGTCGTTGAAGGCGAAGACGGCCGTCGGCCGGTCGGGGGCGCTGAGCAGCCGGACCATGGCCCGGTAGCCGCCCTCCTCGGTGAGGTCGCCCTGCTCCACCGTCGCGTCCGCCGCGAGCCCGTGTTCGGCCATGACCGTCTCGAAGCCGCGACGGCGCAGTGCGCCGACGACGCCCTGTCCCGCGATGTGGGCGACACGGCGGTGGCCGAGGGCGATGAGGTGCTCGGTGGCCAGCCGCGCGCCGTGCTCGTCGTCGCCGGCGACGACGTCGACGCGGGGCAGATCCGGCTCGCGGGCGCCCGCCACCACGGTGGGGATGTGATGGGCGGCGTCGCGCAGCGCCTCGGAGGGGGGCAGGGTGCCGACCGCGACGAGTCCGTCGACTCGCAGTTCGGTGAAGGTGCGGGTGAGGTCCTCGCCGAGGCGGCGGTTGAGGCGGCCGTCGGCGAGCAGCATGCGCAGGCCGCTGTCGTGGAGCCGGGAGTTCAGCCCGTCCAGCAGTTCCACGAACCAGGGGTTGCGCAGGTCGTTCAGGAGGACCCCGACCGAGCGGGTGCGGCGCTCGCTCAGGCTGCGCGCGGCGGCGTTGGGCCGGTAGCCGAGGTCCTCGACGGCGGCCAGTACGGCCTGCCGCTTCTCGGGGCGCACCTGGGCGGAGCCGCGCAGGACGAGGGAGACCAGGGACTTCGACACCCCGGCGCGTTCGGCCACGTCACGGATCGTCGGAGGTCTCATGAGGTGGACCGTTCCACAGGGTGACCGGCTTGTCAAAGGGGGGTCACAGGGTTGACACCTGCGGATTCGAGGCCCAGGGTGAGGCACGTCGCGTTGTGGAACGGTCCAAAGACATAAAGGGGTGTCATGGCAAGCACGCTCGGTGTCGCCGTCGTGGGGTTCGGCTGGATGGGACGGGTGCACACCCAGGCGTACGCCAGGATCGCGCACCACTATCCGCACCTGGGCCTGCGCCCGGAGCTGGTCCTGGTCGCGGAGGAGGTGCCCGGCCGGGCGGAGGAGGCGGCGGAGCAGTTCGGCTTCGCCTCGACCACCCGGGACTGGCGCGAGGTGGCCGCGGACCCGCGTGTCCAGGCGGTCAGCATCACGGCGCCCAACTTCCTGCACCGGGAGATCGGCGTCGCCATGGCCCGGGCCGGCAAGCACATCTGGATCGAGAAGCCGGTGGGCCTGAGTGCCGAGGACGCCGGGGCGGTCGCCGACGCGGTCGCCGGGGCGGGCGTGCAGGGCACCGTGGGCTTCAACTACCGCAACGCGCCCGCCGTGGAGGCCGCCCGCGAGCTGATCGCCTCCGGGGAGATCGGCACGGTCACCCATGTCCGCGTCCGCCTCTTCAGTGACTACGCGGCCCACCCCGAGGGCGCCCTGACCTGGCGCTACGAGCGGGCACGCGGCGGCAGCGGGGTCCTGGGCGACCTCGCCTCGCACGGGGTCGACCTGGCCCGCTTCCTGCTCGGCGACATCGCCTCCCTCACCGCCGACACCGCGGTCTTCGTCCCCGAGCGGGCCCGTCCGACCGGCGCGACGGCCGGCCACAGCCGCGGCGGCGGTGAGCCGGGCCCGGTGGAGAACGAGGACTACGTCAACTGCCTGCTGCGCTTCGCCTCCGGCGCCCGGGGCGTCCTGGAGGCCTGCCGGGTCTCGGTCGGCGAGCAGAACAACTACGGCTTCGAGGTGCACGGCACCCGGGGCGCGGTGTTCTGGGACTTCCGCCGGATGAACGAACTGGGCGTCAGCCGCGGCACGACGTACCAGGACCAGCCGGTGAGCACGGTGTACGTGGGCCCCGGCGCGGGCGAGTACGGCGCGTTCCAGCCCGGCGCCGCCAACGCCATGGGCTACGACGACCTGAAGGTCGTGGAGGCGTACCGCTTCCTGCGCTCGATCGCGGAGGGCACGCCGTACGGCACGACGCTCACGGACGCGGTGCGCAGCGCCGCCGCGCTGGAGGCGATGACCCGGTCCGCCGCGACGGGCACATGGGTGGACCCGGCGTGAGCGCGCCGCGCACCGGGTGACCGGCGCGGCGCGCGTCACCGGCCCCGACGAGGACCGCCGGGGCCACGGCTACGGCTACGGCTACGGCTACGGCTACGGCTACGGCTACGGCTTCAACGGTGCCCGCCACACCAGTGACGTGCCGCCCTCGGCGGGCCGCGTCCGATCGAAGGTGCCGCCGAGCTGTTCGGCGCGTTCGGCCATGTTGCGCAGCCCGCTGCGGCGGCCGCCGTCCGGGATGCCCACGCCGTTGTCCGTGACCGAAAGGCGCACCTCGCGGCCGTCGGCCGCGAGGACGACCTCGACGCGGTCGGCGCGCGCGTGGCGGGCGATGTTGGTGAGGGACTCCGAGAGGACGGCCACGACATGGTCGGCGACCTCCTTCGGCACGTCGGTGTCGAGGAGTCCCTCCATCCGCACACTGGGGGCGAAGCCCAGGACGGGGGCCGCCTCGCCCACCACCCGGACCGCGCGGGCGCGCAGCCCGGTGCCGCCGGCCCCGTCACGGGTGCGCAGGCCGAAGATCGTCGACCGGATGATCTTGATGGTCTCGTCGAGGTCGTCGACCGCCCGCGCCACCCGCTCGGAGGCCTCGGGATGCTCGATGAAACGGCCCGCGCTCTGGAGCGTCATACCGGTCGCGAACAGCCGCTGGATCGCCAGGTCGTGCAGATCGCGGGCGATGCGGTCGCGGTCGGTGAGGACGGCGATCCGCTCGGCGTCCTGCCGGCGCTCCGCCAGCTCCATCGCGATCGCCGCCTGCCCCGCGAACACCTGGAGCGGCTCGGTCTCCTTCTCGGTGAACGCAGTGTCCCCGGACGCCCTGACCAGCAGGACGACACCGCGTGCGCCGCTGTCCCCGGTGCCCACCGGGACGGCCACCGCCGGACCGAGCCCGGTCAGGCGCAGAGGGCCCGCCGCCATCCGCTCGTCCTCGGTGACGTCCGCGCTGATCACGGCGGTCACCGTGGAGAAGGCCTCACCGATGAGGTTGCCCCCGGCCGGAAGGACCAGGCCCCGCAGCGCCTCCGCCTGCGCGCCGAGGGCGAGTTCAACGGTGAGGGAGCCCGTCTCCTCCATGGGCATGGCGACCACGGCCAGCGCCGCACCGGTGATCTCCCGGGCCCGCCCGGCGATCAGACCGAGCACCTCGGCCCGCCCGGCCCCCGACATCAGACTGTGGGTGATCTCCGCGTTCGCCCCCAGCCAGCGCTCCCGCAGCCGGGACTCCGCGTACAACCGGGCGTTGTCGATGGCCACACCGGCGGCCACGGCCAGGGTGAGCGTGACGGAGACGTCCTCCTCGTCGAACTGGCCGCCGCCCCGCTTCTCGGTCAGGTAGAGATTGCCGAACACCTGGTCACGGACCCGGATCGGGACGCCGAGGAAGGTGTTCATCGGCGGATGGTGGGGCGGGAAGCCGTACGACGCGGGATGCGCGGAGAGCTTCGCCAGCCGCAGCGGCTCGGGGTGGCGGATCAGCTCACCCAGGATGCCGTGCCCCTCCGGGTAGGGGCCGATGCGGGCGATCTCGTCCTCGCTGACCCCGACGGTGTGGAACGCCGACAGCCGTCTGCCGTCGGGGCCGATCACCCCGAGCGCCGCGTACTCGGCGTCCACCAGCACCGCCGCCGCCTCCACGATGCTGCGCAGCGCCTGCTCCAGGTCGAGTTCCCGGCCGACCGAGAGCACCGCCTCCAGCAGGCTGTGCACCCGGTCCCGGGTGCCACGGGCGGCGTCCAGCCGTGCCTGCAGCTCCTCCAGCAACTCGTCGAGCCTGAGTTGAGGCAGCCGAACCCGGGCCTCCTCTGGGCTTCCCACCTGCGCTCCTCCAGGTCCCCTGACCACGCCGGACACCCATCGGTCCGATCATGTGCCACGGTAGTGCCCGGCGAACCGGGGCGGAACCGGTGGGGCCCGGTCGTCCGGTCCGGCCGGCCAGGGGGCCGTTCGGCGTCCGGAGCGGGACGTCCGGCACTTGGCCGACGGGGGCTTTCCGTACGACCCTGGGTGCAGGAGCGGCACCGATCCCCCGCGGTGTCGCTCCGTCTCCGTGTCACCCGACGGGCGCCTCGCGCACCGCGCGCCGGCCGATCCGGCGCCCCGTGACGGCGTACGGCTGGATCCGCACCCAGACGTCACGCCGGCCGCCGGCCCACGGGGCGCTGTGGACCTGCCGTGCGAGGCGCTGTGCCTCGTCGAGGTCGGTCACCATGCGGGCGTGGCCGCGCACCAGGACGCTCCAGCCCTCGCTGAACACGTCGTCGATGCGGTCGACCTCGAAGGCGACGGGACAGCCGACCGCCAGGGACGGCGTCGCGCCCCGCGCGGTCCTGAAGACGATCATGCCGTCGACCACGCTGTAGTTGACGGGCACGATCACCGGCGCCTGAGCGGTGGGCACCGCCAGCCTGCCGACCCCGTGCGTGGCGAGCAGATCGCCGCACTCGGTGCGGGTCAGCTCGGTGAAATCGGGCGTGTGCCCGGCCTGTCCGGTGCCCGGCGGGAGGTCGGCGTGGCCGCCGGTGAGGGCCGACACCGTGGTCCCCAGCACGCCCGCCAGGCTGAGCAGGGCGCCCCGGTTCGGGGCGGCTCCGGGGTGCCGCTCCAGATGGGCCAGGTAGCTGGGGGCCATGCCGGCCCGTTCCGCGGTCTCCCGCAGCGACAGCCCGAGCACGGCTCGCCGCGCGGCGAGCCGGCGGCCCAGATCTCCGGCGGGCGGTCCTTCGGTGACCTGCGTCGGTGTCTGCTCGGCGGCCATGGCCGTCACGTCCTTTCGCGGCTGCGTGCAGGGGGATGCGGGGGTGTACGGCTGGGGGGTGTACGGCTGGGGTGCGTGCGGATGCGGGGACCGGGATGCGGGGATGCCGGGACACGGGGAGGGGTCGAAACGCCCTACGAGCGGTTCAGTTCGCGGGCGATCCCGTCCGCCCAGGTCTCGATCGCGCCGAAGTCCCGGAAGTCGCCGCCCTTGCCCGAGCGCAGGATCATTCCGGCCACCCGGCCCTTCGCACCCTCTTCGAGGCACCCGCCGAACGTGATGTGCTCCCGGGCGTCCAGGCCCGCCATCGCCCGCCGCACCCCCCGTACGGGCGGGATGTCCCGCTCGGACGCCGAGGGGTCCAGCGGGCCGCTGCTGAAGAGCCAGACGGGGCGTCCGGCCAGCGTCCGGCGGTGGCGCCGCACGAACCGGCGGGCGTCCTTGTGCCAGCGCCCGGCGTACAGCCCGCCGCCGACCACCACGGCGTCGTACGGGGCCACGCTCGCGACGTCGCGCGCCGGGCGCGCCTCGACGGACAGCCCTCCCTTGCGCAGTACGTCGGCCACCGCTTCGGCGATCTCCGCCGTCGAACCGTTGGTCGTCCCGTACGTGACCAGCACCTTGTCGGCCATGACGGTTCGCCTCCTCCACGATCGGCTCCCGCGTCCGACGACACCGCGCGGGACCCTTCGATCGTCGCGCGCCACGACGGGCGCGGGCAGGGGCCGGTCGGCCCCGTCCCGCGCCGATGGTCCCGTCGGCCGGCGCCCGGGCGGGTAGCGTGACGTCCATGTCCGGCAAGAAGGCGGCGGAGCTGCCGCGCAAGGTGTACGAGAAGGAACTGCTGCGTCTCCAGACGGAGTTGGTGAAGCTCCAGGAGTGGGTGCGGGCGAACGGCGTCCGGCTGGTGGTGGTCTTCGAGGGGCGGGACGCGGCCGGCAAGGGCGGCACGATCAAACGGGTGGCCGAGCACCTCAATCCGCGCGTGGCCCGGATCGCGGCGCTCCCCAAGCCGACCGAGCGCGAGCGCACCCAGTGGTACTTCCAGCGGTACGTCGAGCATCTGCCGGCCGCCGGGGAGATCGTGCTGTTCGACCGGTCCTGGTACAACCGGGCCGGCGTCGAGCAGGTGATGGGGTTCTGCTCGAAGGAGGAGCACGAGCTGTTCCTGCGCCAGTGCCCGATCTTCGAGCGGATGCTGATCGAGGACGGCATCCTGCTGCGGAAGTACTGGTTCTCGGTGAGCGACACCGAGCAGCAGGATCGGTTCCGGCGCCGGCTGGAGGACCCGCTGCGGCGCTGGAAGCTGTCCCCGATGGACCTGGAGTCCCTCAGCCGCTGGGAGGCGTACTCCCGGGCGAAGGACGAGATGATGGTGCACACCGACATCTCCGAGGCGCCCTGGTACGTCGTCGAGAGCGACGACAAGCGCACGGCCCGGCTGAACATGATCGCCCATCTGCTGTCGACGGTGCCGTACCACGAGGTGCCCCCGCCGGTCCTGGAGCTGCCGCAGCGGCCGCCGTCGACCGGCTACCAGCGCTCGCCGCGCGATCTGCGGACGTACGTCCCCGATCACGCGGCGGCTCTCTGAGCGCCCCTCACTCCGGTTCGGGCACCACCGCGACGGCGCAGGCCGCCCGGTGCAGGACCCCGTGCGCGACCCGGCCGAGCTGGAGCCCGAGGTTCCCGTGGGTGCGCCGGGCGCCGACCACCAGCAGGCCGGCGTCCCGGGAGGCGTCGAGGAGGACGTCACGGGCCGGGCCCTCGACGGTACGGCGGCGCAGCCCGACGTCGGCCGGGACGTCCGCCAGGGCCTCCTCCAGGGCCTCGGCGGCCCGCTCCTCGTGCAGGCGCGCGGGCTCCCCGCTCAGCAGGGGGTGCGCCACGCTCTGCCTCGCGGGGCAGCGCCAGGCCCGTACGGCGTCCAGGGGCACCCGGTGCAGTCGCGCCTCCGCGACGGCGAAGCGCACCGCCGCCGCGTCCTTGCCGTGCGCCCCGACGCCCAGCACGACCGGGCCGTGTGCCTGCGCGCCGGAGCCGTCGCCGTCGCCGCGGACCACGATCACCGGGCAGTGGGCGTGCGCGGCCACGGCGAGGCTGACGGAGCCGAGGAGCATCTCGCGGACGCTGCCGCGACCCCGGGCGCCTAGCACCAGCACGCAGGCGCCGCGCCCCTCCCGCACCAGGACGTACTCGGGCTCCTCGGCGACCACCTCGGCCGACACCGCCAGCTCCGGCCGCCGCTCGCGGGCCCGGCGGGCGGCCACCGCCACGATGTCGTCGGCCCTGACCTCCTCGGCGGGCTTGTGGTCGCCGACGAGCGCCGTGCCCTCGTAGCGCTCCCAGAGGGAGGCGTACACCACCCGCAGCGGCACCCGGCGCAGCACGGCCTCGTCGGCGGCCCGGTCCACCGCGCGCAGGCTCGGCGCGGAACCGTCCACGCCGACCACGACCGGCCGTTCGTCGGTCCTCACCGGTGCGCCCCGAGGTCGAAGACGATCCGGGCCCTGACCTCGCCGCGCAGCACGGCCTCGATCGACTCGTTGACGCTCTCCAGCGGGCGGACCTCGTGGATGACCCGGGTGCGGCCGGCCGCGTGCAGCTGGAACACCTCGGCGAGGTCCTGGCGGGTGCCGACGATCGAGCCGATGACGGAGGTGCCGTTGAGGACCGTGTCGAAGATGGGGAGGCGGACCGTGCCGTGCGCGGGCAGGGCGACCATGACCAGCTTGCCGCCGCGCCGCAGACCGGAATGGACGGCGGAGAAGGCGGCCTCGTCCACGGCCAGCGCGATCGCCGCGTGGGCGCCGCCGTGCCGCTTGAGCGCCTCGCCCACGTCGTCCTTGCGGGCGTCGATGAGGATGTCCGCGCCGAGGTCGGCGGCCAGGTCGAGCTTCTCGTCGGTGACGTCGATCGCGGCGACCGTGGCGCCGGCGATCTTCGCGTACTGCACGGCGAGATGGCCGAGCCCGCCGACGCCGGAGACCGCGACGAGCTGCGCCGGCCGCACGCCGGCGACCTTCAGCGCCTTGTACGTCGTGACGCCCGCGCAGGTCAGCGGGGCGGCGTCGAAGGGGCTGACGCCGTCGGGCACGGGCTGCGCGAAGTCGGCCCGGGCCAGCATCTTCCCGGCGTAGCCGCCGTCGCAGCCGTAGCCGGTGTTGACCTGCTGCTCGCACAGGGTCTCCCAGCCCGACAGACAGTGCTCGCAGCGTCCGCACGCGGTGCCCAGCCACGGCACGGCGACACGCTGTCCGACGGCGAGGTGGGTGACGCCCTCGCCGAGCTTCTCGACCAGGCCGACGCCCTCGTGACCGGGCACGAACGGCGGACTCGGCTTCACGGGCCAGTCTCCGTGCGCGGCGTGGATGTCGGTGTGGCAGAGCCCGGAGGCCTCCACCCGGACCCGGACCTGACCGGGACCGGGTTCGGGGTCGGGGCGCTCCTCGATGACCAGCGGCTCGCCGAACGCTCGGACGACTGCTGCCTTCATGAGGTCAACTCCTGTGGGTGACGCGTCAGTGGTGGGGGACCACGGCGACGGGGACGGTGGCGTGGTGCAGGACCGCGTGGGTGGCATGGCCGATGTGGCTGCCGACCGGGTTGCGGCGGGCGCGCCGGCCGACGACGACCAGGGAGGCCTCGCGCGAGGCGTCCACGAGGTGGACCGCGGGGCTGCCGTAGCGGGTGACCTCGACGGTCTCCACACCCGGGAACCTGGTCCGCCAGGGGCTGAGCGCCTTGGCGAGGTCCTCGGCGGCGCTGAGGGCCAGTGCCTCGTGCAGAGCGGGGTTGGCGGGGGTGCCGTAGGCGTAGTACGGCGGCGGGTTCCAGGCGTGGACGACCCGCAGCGAGGTCTCGCGGCGCAGGGCGGCGTCGAACGCGAACGCGATGAGCGTCTCGTCCGGGTGCGCGGTGTCGAGCCCGAGGACCACGGGCCGGAAGGGCGTCGCGGCGGACGGGATACCCACCGGGTCCGGCTCGTGCTCGTCGGCGGCCTGTTCCAGCGCCCGCACCAGCACCACGGGGCGCTCGGCGTGCGCGACGACCGACAGACCGACCGAGCCGACGATGAATCCGCCCAGGCCGCTGAGGCCGCGCGAGCCGAGGACGAGCAGTTCGGCGTCCTTCGCCGCCTCGGGGAGCACGTCGGCGGGGTGGCCGTAGAGCTGCTCGGTGATCACCTCGAGGCCGGGGTGGCGCAGGGCGATGCCTTCGGCGGCCTCGCGCGGGATGCGCTCGGTCCAGTGCTGCTGGGTCTCCGCGCCGAGGAGCGGCGCCTGGGCCATCGGCTCCGGCACCGGCTCCCAGACATGGACGAGCTTCAGCGGCAGGCCGCGCAGGGCCGACTCGCGGGCCGCCCACTCCGCGGCGGCCCGGCTCTCGGGCGAGCCGTCGAGGCCTGCGGTGACAGTGCGGAGCATGATCTCCACCTCCTGGGACAAGGGATCCGATTCCAGCGTGGTTCTCCGGGACCCTCGGCGGCAGGGGCCGGTGGTCCCGGGTGGGGCCCGAGGGTCCCGGCCGAGGATCTTGGCCGAGGATCTTGGCCGAGGGCCCCGGCCGAGAGTCTTGGCCGACGGTCCGGCCCCGGACGGGGGCCGGCTTCCGCCCGGGGCGCGAGCGGCAGGGGCCGGTGCCCCCGGGCGGTCGGTCCGCCCAGCCCGCAGGGCCGGGCCCAGTACCCCGGAAAGATCCGGTTGCACGGCCGGCGAACCCCGACGGGGTGGCGCCTTCCGCGCGGGCGCGAGCGGCAGGGGGCCGGCTCGATGCGGCGCGGCCATTCGCACGAGCGCGAACGGCAGCAGCCGGTGCCCCCGGAAAGGTCCGGTCGCCCGGGCGCCGAACCCGGACGGGTGTCGCCTTCGGCGCGGGGCCGGGCGGCAGGGGGCGGTGGTCCCAGGTAGGGTCCGACCGTCCCGGACGGGATCGGGTGGCGCCTTCCGCGCGGGGCGCGAGCGGCAGTGAGCCGGTGCCCCGGGAAGGTCCGGATGCCCAGCCGACTCGACGCGGCGCCACCTCGCGTTCGGGCCCGGGCCCGAACGGCAGAGGCCCGGGGCCCCGGAGAGATCCGGTCGCCCGGCCGGCGAACCCCGGCGGGGTGGGGCCTTCCGCACGGGCCCGGACGGCAGCGGCCGGTGGGCCGGGCAGGGGCGTGTCGTCAGTCGTGCGGGACCACCGCGACCGGTGCCGAGGCGTGTTGCAGGACGGCGTGGGTGACGGGGCCGATGCGGCCGCCGACCGGGGTGCGGCGACGCGCGCGGCCCACGACGACCAGGGCGGCGTCCCGGGAGGCGTGCACCAGATGGCGGCCCGCGCCGCCCACGACCGCCTGCTCCCGGACCTCGACACCGGGGAACTTGTCCCGCCACGGGCGCAGGGCCTCGGTCAGCCCCTGCCGCGCCTCCGCCGCCAGCTCGGCGTTGAGATCGGCGTCCAGGACGGCGCCGTAACCGTAGACGGCCGCCGGGTTCCAGCCGTGCACGACCCGCAGTCGCGCGGCGCGGCGGCGGGCGGCCTCGAAGGCGAACTCGATCACCTCGGCGGCCGGGGCGGCGACGTCCAGGCCGAGCACCACGTCGCGGTACGGCGTGGTCTCGGAGGCGGCTCCGGCGGCGTCCGGCAGATGCTCGTCCTCGGCGCGCTCCCCGGCCCGGACGAGGACGACGGGCCGCTCGGAGCGCGCCACGACGGCCTGGGCGACGGAGCCGACGAGGAACCCGGTGACCGTGCCGAGGCCGCGGGACCCCAGCACCAGCAGGTCGGCGTGCGCGGCGGCGGACAGCAGGGCGGGCACCGCCTCCTGCCGGGTCTCCTCGGCGGTGATCCGCAGATCGGGGCGGCGCAGCACGAGCCGGGACTCCGTCTCCCGGAGCAGGCGCGCGGCCCAGTCGCGCTGCCCGGCGAGCACACCGGGCGCGGGGATGCCACCGAGCGGCGCGTACAGGGGGACCACCGGTTCCTCGGCGTGGACGAGCCGCAGGAGTGCCTCCTGCTGGGCCGCCTCGCGGGCGGCCCAGTCCGCGGCGGCGAGACTCTCGGGCGAGCCGTCGAGACCGACGGTGATGACGGACATGTGCGGACCTCCTTGGGGGATGCACCGCAAGTCTCGGGCGAGGCGCCCCCGGGGCGGCAGGGGCCCGAGGTCCCTGCCGGGGACCGAACGGCCCTATCACCCAGCACAAGTGATGCTCCGTCAGGTACGGGAGGGCAGCCGTGCCGTCAGTCGTGCGGCAGGCCGGGGAGGGAGTCGGGGGCGGGAAGGTGGATCCAGCCCTCGGTGCGTGCGGAGCCCGCATCATCGGCGCTGGGCCACACGGTGCGCCCCACACCGACCGCGCGGGCCGTCAGCGAGGCGATCAGCGCGTCGTAGGCGTCCCGGTCGGAGGCGTACGTCAGCCGTGCCGTGCCGGAGAGCTGCAGCCAGGGCGCGGCGGAGATCAGTTCGTCCACGGTACCGAGGGGCAGGCCCCACCGATGACGGGAGGCGGCGGGGTACACCTCCGCCACCCGGCCGGCCCCCGTGCGGTCCACCGGGTGGCCGAGCCGGGCCAGCCGGGCCTGGAGGCGGGCCCAACGGGCGGCGACGGAGCCGAGCTTGTCGAAGGAGACGGACAGCGGGAAGCGCGGGGCGTGCGGGGCGACGAGCAGATCGGTGCGGCGGTAGCGCAGGGCGCGGAGGTCGTCGTCGCCCTCGGTGTCCCGGCCCGGCCAGTCGGGGTGCGGCGCGGCGTGGGCGGCCATCGCCTCGACGAACGCGACGGGCCAGCCGAACGGACAGTCCACGCCGGCCCGGTCCCCCTCCCCCAGGCCGGTGAGCAGCTCCAGCAGGCGTTCGTCCGTGCAGCGCAGGACCGGGGCATGCACGACGGCACGCCCCCCGGACCAGTCGATCACGGACACGGCGGTACGACGGGGGCGCGCGGAGAGGTCCACGCCGACGGTGCGCATCCCGCCAGCATGCCCTGTCCGGGGCCGGGGCCGACCGGCCCGGGCCGGGTGCCGGAGGGCCCATGGAACGCCCGCGGGCACCGGGCACATGCTGGACATGGCAGATCCCGCCGACCCGCCCGGAGGCACGCCATGATCGACATCCCTGCACCCAGCATGCTGCGCGCCCTGCCCGCCGAGCACCGTGAGCGGCTGCTGCGCGTCGCCCGCGAGGTGTCCTTCCCGCAGGGGACGCGGCTGTTCGAGGAGGGCGGCCGGGCCGACCGGTTCTGGATCGTCCGTACGGGCACCGTCGAGCTCGACATGCATGTGCCCGGCCGCCGCGCGGCCGTCATCGAGTCGCTGCGGCACAACGAACTCGTCGGCTGGTCCTGGCTGTTCAAGCCCCACGTCTGGCACCTGGGCGCGGAGGCGGCGACGCCCGTGCGGGCGTACGAGTTCGATGCCACGGCCGTCCGCATGATGTGCGAGGAGGACCCGGAGCTGGGCCGGGCCGTCGGCCAGTGGGTCGGGGACGTCCTCGCCCACCGGCTGCGCTCCACCCGCACCCGGCTGCTCGACCTGTACGCCCCGTGGGGCGCGGCCGGCGCCGTCTGATCCCGCGCCCCGTCCGAAGGGACCCCGCGACCGTCATGGCGCGGGGCTCTTCCGTGTTGCCTCCTGCGTGCCTTTTCCCGGCTCACCTACCTGCGCGTCTTCCCCCGTGCCTTCCTGCGTGCCCTCCGCGTGCCCGGCTCCGTTCGACGGTCCCTGTTACCCGCCCAGAACAGGCCGTCCGGCCCTACCGGGGCCCCGGGGCACGTCCCACGATGGACGGATGGTTCAGAACGATGCCTTTCGTGCGCTCGACCGGCAGGAGTGCCTGCGCCTGCTGGCGAAGGTGCCGGTCGGCCGTGTCGTGTACACCCGACACGCACTGCCCGCGGTCCTCCCCGTGAACTTCACCCTCGACCCGGACGCCTCCGTCGTGCTGCGCACCTCGGCCGCCTCCGACCTGGTCCGTGCGATCGACGGCGTCGTGGTCGCCTTCCAGGCGGACGAGTGGCACGCGGCGACCCAGTCGGGCTGGAGCGTCGTCGTCACGGGGCAGGCGGCCGTGGTGACCGACCCGGCCGAACACGACCGGCTGTCCGCGAGCGGCCCCACCTCGTGGATGCCGATCAGGGACGGCGTCTTCGTCCGGATCGAGCCCGGCATGGTCAGCGGTCGCGAGGTGATCGGGGCCCGGGACAGCGCCTGAGCACGGCGGTACGGCAAGGGCTCACGGGTCCCTTGCCGTACCGGAAGGAGCGTGCGGGCGGGTGCGCCGAGGGAATCGGTGCCCCTCCGCCTCAGTGCCTTTCCGCCTCAGTGCCCCTTCTGCCGGAGCCGGTCCTGGGCCTGGGTGGCGATGACGGCGGCCTGGATGCGCCGTTCCACGCCGAGCTTGGCGAGCAGCCGGGAGATGTGGTTCTTGACCGTCTTCTCGGCCAGGTACAGCCGCTGCCCGATCTGCCGGTTGGTCAGACCCTCGCCGATCAGCGCCAGGATCTCGCGCTCACGCTCCGTCAGGCCCGGCAGGGCGTCCGGCTCGGGCTCGGGCTCCTGGCCCTGGCGCAGCCGGGCCATCAGCCGGGTGGTGGCGCTGGGGTCGAGGAGCGACTGCCCGGCGGCCACGGTGCGGACCGCGGAGACCAGGTCGGTGCCCTGGATCTGCTTCAGCACATACCCGGAGGCGCCGGCCATGATCGAGTCGAGCAGGGCCTCTTCGTCGTCGAACGAGGTCAGCATCAGACAGACCAGCTCCGGCATGCTCGACCGCAGCTCCCGGCAGACGGTCACACCGTCGCCGTCCGGCAGCCGTACGTCGAGCACGGCCACCTGCGGGCGCAGCGCGGGCACCCGTACGAGAGCCTGCTCCACGGTGCCCGCCTCGCCGACCACGGTGATGTCGGGCTCGTCGTTCAGCAGGTCGCGCACCCCGCGCCGGACCACCTCGTGGTCGTCCAGCAGGAAGACCCGGATCGGGTTCTCGGGTTCGGGACGCTCGCCGTCCGCCATCGGATCGCTCCTCGTTCGTACCGTGGGACGCCTGGGCGGCTCCACCCCGCAGGGGCGTGACCGGTCCTGGCCTTACGGAGATCTTGCGTCATCCGGGTCCGCGGGGCCAGGGCCGGTCGGCCCTACTGCGCCGGGTCTCCGGGCCGAAGGGCGGCGGTGTCCCGCCGTACGTCCCGGCCGCCGGGACGTCCGCCGGACCGATGTTCCCGGACCGGTGGGGCCATTGGTCCCCTTTTCGCCGCGGACGGCCGATCAGGCCCGGGATCCGGTCTTTCGCCTGTTAGACAGGGATGCGCCGCCCCGGTCGGGAACGGCGCCCACCCTCTGCTCACGCCCTGCCCGGGAGGCTCCATGCTGTCCGCAGAATCCGCCGCCGTGGTCCGTGCCACCCTGCCCGCGGTCGCCGGAGCGCTCGACGAGATCACCACGCGGTTCTACGCCACCATGTTCGGCGACCGGCCCGAACTGCTGGACGGGATGTTCAACCGCGGCAACCAGGCGAGCGGCGCCCAGCGGAGGGCCCTCGCCGCCTCGATCGCCGGGTTCGCGACCGCGTTGCTGGACGCGCCGGACACCCGTCCCGACCTGCTCCTGGACCGGATCGCGCACAAGCACGCGGCCGTCGGGGTCACCGACGACCAGTACACGGTCGTCCACAAGTACCTGTTCGGCGCGATCGCCGAGGTGCTCGGGGACGCGGTCACCCCGGAGGTCGCAGCCGCCTGGGACGAGGTGTACTGGCTGATGGCGGGGGCCCTGATCGGACGGGAGGCCCGGCTCTACCAGGACGCGGGGGTCGCGCCCGGCGAGGTGTGGCGGTCGTGGACGGTCGTCGAGCGCCGGGAGGAGACGGCGGACGTGACGTCGTTCCTGCTGCGCCCCGCCGACGGCGCTCCGGCGCCGCACGCCCGGGCGGGCCAGTACGTGAGCGTGCGGGTCCGGATGCCCGACGGGGTGCGTCAGCTGCGGCAGTACAGCCTGTCCTGCGCCCCCGGCGGCGAGCTGCGACGGATCACGGTGAAACGGGTCGCGGGGACGGCGGACGGGCCGGAGGGGGAGGTCTCCGCCCTGCTGCACGACCAGGTCAGGGCGGGGGACGAGCTGATGCTGTCCGCGCCGTTCGGCGATGTGTTCCTCGACGAGCCGGCCGACGCCGGCACCCCGGTGGTCCTGGTCTCCGCGGGCATCGGCTGCACCCCCATGACCGGCATCCTGGCCCACCTCGCCGACCTCGGCTCGACCCGGCCGGTGCTGGTCCTGCACGCCGACCGCTCCCCCGCCGAGCACGCGCTGCGGGCGGAGACCCACGCCCTCGTGGAGCGGCTGCCCGGCGCCCGTGCCACGTTCTGGTACGAGCGTCCCGGAGCGGAGGAGCCCACCGCCCGGGCCGGTCTGATGGACCTCGACGGGATCGAACTGCCCCCGGACGCCATGGTGTTCCTGTGCGGACCGGTGCCCTTCATGCGGGAGGTCCGGGGTGCTCTGCTGCGCGCCGGCGTCCCGGCCCGGCGGGTCAGGTACGAGGTCTTCGGCCCCGACCTGTGGCTGCCCGCCCCGACGGCGTGAGGACGGGCCCCGCCGACGGCTCCGGCCCCTCCCCGACCGCTCCGGGCGCGCACGACGGCTCCCGGCCCGGGTTCACAGGTGGTGCACCCGGGCGGAGCCGTCGACCCAGTGCCAGTTCACCGGGGCGTACTCCTTCTTCCACGCCGTACGCCCGCGGGCGTAGCTCTTGAGGGCCGCCTCCACCGCGGCCGCGAGGCCGTCGAGGTCCTCCGGGACGGGCACGCGGAGCAGCAGGTGCTGCCCCCGGTGGGCGAGGAGGAGCTCACCTGCGGGCGTGACCTCCAGGAGGGTGAAGTGGGTGAGCGCCTTGTACGGCTTGTCCTCGGTGGACATGCGGGAGCGCAGCCGGCCGTCGGCGCTCCAGGCGTACAGGCCGAAGCGGTTGAGGTGGAAGGCGCGGGCGCGGTACGGATCGCCGACCACGGTGAAGCAGAAGCCGGTGAACGGACTGTCCTCGTACCGGTCGAGTCCCTCCAGACGGCCCCGGACCGTGCCCTGGTCGTCGAGGAGCGCGAAGGTGAAGACCTGGCCCCGGTTGCCGGAGCGGTGCAGGCGCCCGAAGACGGGGACGACGAACAGGTCGTCGCCCAGCGCCGCGGGCCGTCCCAACGTGCAGTCGCGGTAGTCGAAGGGGCGGCCGGAGTCCCGGGACACGATCTCGGTCAGTGAGGGCGAGGGGCGGTTGCCGCGGCCCACCGGCGCGCCCCGGTGGCGGACGTGGGCGTAGAGGTCGGCGTCGGTCTGCCGGTCGGTGCGCGCGTCGTGCGTGGCGAGGGCCCGGAGGGTGGCCCTGGAGCCGGGGGCGAGGCGCTCGCCGGGCTCGGAGAGGGCGACGATGTTGGGGTGCGCGCCGGCGAAGTCGCTCAGCCCGTACTCGGACGTCACGCACAGCAGCCGGCCCGAGGGCGTGACGGATATCGACGCGGCGTACGGGTCGCCGTTGCGCTCCTTCTCCTCCTGCCAGCCCCAGGGCATCCGCCAGGAGGCCAGGACGCGGCTCAGGTCCGCGGAGATCAGATGGGTGCTGCCCGGTTCGGCGCTGACGGCGACGGTCCCGTCCGGGAGGACCGCCAGCGTCGGCGCGGTGCCCTCCTCGACCGCCGAGGGCGTGCCGTCCGGCCGCGGTTGTCCGTACAGGGCGACGGCGACGGGCCGTCCGTCGGTGCCGTGGCGGGTGATGAGCTGACAGGCGAAGTTCTGCTCGGCGGGGTCCGTCGCCGCCTCGGCCTCCCGTCGATAGCGCCTCGCCCCGGACAGCACGTAGGTGTCCCCGGCGGGCGTGGCCACCGCGTGACGGGTGACGAACCTCCACCCGTCACCGGCGGGATCGATCCGACGGGCGGCCGTCAGGGAAGCGGGCAGGGTCAGCGGCGAGGTCAGCGGCGACGTCATGATCGGCATCCTCCTCCGGGCCACTGACAACGCCCGGGCGGTGGAGGTCGGGGGCTCACGGGGCGGGTGTCCGTGGAGGAGACGGGTGTCTGCGGCCCGGTCGGCCGCCGTCCCGCGCGGGAGCGCCCCGGCGCGCTCCTCGACCGCGGGTGTGCCCGCCCCTCATCGCTCCATCGCGCCGCGCAGCACCTCGAAGTCCGCCACCGCCAGCGGCAGCAGGCCGAAGCGCAGTTGGTAGCCCCAGTTCCGCTCCCGGGTCAGGAGCAGTTCGTGGGTGACGGCGTACAGGGCGACGGCGTGCACCGGCGCGAAGTCGACGGTCCGCCGCCAGGGCCGAACCGTGCCTCTCTCGCCCATGTCCACCACCTCGTCGGCGAGACGGGGCTCGTCGTCGGCGACGGTACCCAGCGCCGTGAAGGCGCGCAGTCTCTCCCGGCCGCCCCTGTGTTCGGTGGGCGAGTAGAAGACGAATCCGTCTCCCCGGCGCAGCCGGACGAGATTGCGGCGGGCGCCGTGGTTGAGCTGGATCCAGCCGTACCGGCTCGCTCGGCGGGCGTGGTCGGCCGACACCACACCGAGCCAGGCCCGCTCCGGCGGAACGGCCTCCTCGCGGGCCGGCGCTTCCTCACACCCCAGGGGGATGACGGTCTGCAGGCTGTGCACGGGAACTCCTCACCTCGTGGAATGCCGTCCTGGCGCGCCCATGGTGGCCGTCTTACCTGACACGTTCCGTCATGTTTTCCCCGAGGCGATTCACTCGTCCCCGTGAGTACTCGGCTGAACGTTCACATGGGCCAGTTTTCCCGTTCCGGGCGCCTGACCTGCGCGTACCGTCGACGATGGAGATGCCATGACCACCACCGCTCCGCGTATCTCCATCGTGCACCCCCGTGATCTGACCGCCGCAGACCTCGACCACTGGAACGACCTGCGCGCCGCGACCACGACCGCCGCCAACCCCTTCATGAGTGCCCAGTTCAGCCAGGCCGTCGGCCGGGTGCGACACGACACCCGGGTGGCGGTCCTGCGCCGAGACGGCCGCACGGTCGGCTACTTCCCCTACCAGAGAGGCCGTTGGGGCTGCGGCCGGGCCGTCGGACTGGGCGTCTCCGACTGCCAGGGCGCGGTCCTGGACCCCGGTCTGCACCTGGATCCGCACCAGCTGATGCGGGCCTGCGCCCTGAACACCTGGGAGTTCAACCACCTCGAAAGCGGCCAGGACCTCTTCCTGCCGTACGCGACGGGCCAGTTCGCGTCCCCGGTCGTCGACCTCACGCACGGGTTCGCGCACTACGAGCAGCATCTGCGGGCCCACGCCCGCAGCTTCCTGAAGACGGCGCGGGCCCAGGAACGGCGGCTCGGCCGGAACATCGGGCCGGTCCGCTTCGTCCACGACGACCGCAGCCCCGCCGCCCTGCGCACACTCGTCGCCTGGAAGTCCGCCCACTACCGCCGCACCGGCCGACGCGATCCCTTCGCCCAGCCGTGGATCGCCCGGCTGGTGGACGGCCTCGCCGCGACCCGGGCGGCGGACTGCTCGGGGACGCTGTCGGTGCTCTATGCGGCCGGCCGGCCCGTCGCCGCCCACTTCGGACTGCGCTCCCGCACGGTCCTGTCCTGCTGGTTCCCCTCGTACGACCGGGCCCTCGCGCCGTACTCGCCGGGCCGCATCCTCTATCTGCGGATGATCGAGGCGGCGGCCGAGTCCGGCATCCGGCTGGTGGACTTCGGCCGGGGTGAGGCCCCGTACAAGAACTCCTTCAAGACCGGGGACCTCATGGTCCACGAAGGGGCGTTGCGGACGGCGGGACCGGCCGCGGCCGTGCACTGGCTGCGCCACGAGCCCGTGCGCGCCGCGCACCACCTGGTGCGCTCGCACCCCGCCCTGAAGAACGGGGCGGTCCGCTTCCTCAGGGCGGTGGGCACCCTGCGGCACCGGTGACCGGATGTGTCACTCCGGCGCACGGCGGGGTGGTGGCGCGTGAGTGCCACGAGCGCCGTGCTGGGCCTGCCGGCCGTTCTCGTCCTGCCGCCGGCACCGGCTATTCCGTCGCGCAGGAGTTCGCCTACGTCTCCGCCGACCGGCTCGCCCTGGGGTGGGGCCCGGGAGGCCGAGGCGGGCGACCGCAGGGCCGCCCGTGCGCTGCGGGTGCTGGAGCGCCTGTCGTTCATGCTGTCGGGCGCCCAGCTCGGCATCACCGTCACCGGCCTGGTGGTCGGCTTCCTCGCGGAGCCGTCGGTGTCCGCGCTGCTGGAGCCGGCGCTGTCCGGCCTCGGCGTCCCCGGCGCCGCGGCCGGCGGCATCTCCGGGGTCCTCGCCTTCGTGGGCGCCACCGTCGTCCTTCGGAAGGTCGTCGGCCCCCTGGTGCGCGTCTTCGACGGAGCGGCGAACGGGCTGCTGCGCAAGGCGGGCGGTCGAACCGGTCGAGGAGCTCCACCACGGCGCCACCCTGGAGGAACTCGGCCATCTGATCGGCGAGTCCCGGGAGCAGGGCGAGCTGCCGAAGGACACCGCCGCGCTGCTGGACCACGCCCTGGAGTTCTCCGAGCGCACCCTGGACGAGGCGACGATGCCACGCGCGGACGCCGTGTTCGTCCGCAGGGAGGCCTCCGCCGCGGACGCGGTCGGCCTCATCTCCCGGCACGGCCACTCCAACTACCCGGTCCTCGGCGACCGCCCCGACGACGTCGCGGGTGTGCTCGGCGTACGGGACCTCCTGGGGCTGCCCGCCGACCGGCCGGCCGGCACCAGCGCCGGGGCGGTGGCCCGGCCGCCCCTGCTGTCGCCGGACACCCTCCCGCTGCCGGACGCGGTGGAGCAGATGCGCTCCCGCGGCGACGAGTTCGCGGTCGTCCTGGACGAGCACGGCGGGGTGGCGGGCATCGTCACCTACGAGGACATCGCCGAGGAACTGGTCGGCGACATCGCCGCGTCGGCTCGGTCCACGCCCGCGACGCTGGTCGCCCGCGCCCGGGGGAGGCAGGTCACCGCGGCCGGCCTGGGCCGACCCGTGCCGGAGCCGACCGAGCGGGACACGGTCGGCCACGCCGTCGAGGAACCGCGGCGCCGACGGGCCTCACTGGCCGTGGTCCGGGACGAGACGGGCCGGCTCACCGGCCTGCTCACGCTCGACGACCTGCTGGCCCGGCTGCTGCATCCGCAGGCGGCCTGAGCCCGGCGCACCCCGACGGGCGCCGGCGGGCTCCATGACGGGAATCCGAATCGTCCGTGTACGGGCGGCGACTCCTCCGAAAGTGCGGGCAAACTCTGGACACGAATGTGGTAACCAGCGGTAACTTCCGCCATATTCTTGTCCGCAACCGCTTTCCCCCCTCCAGGAGACACACCACATGCGCAGACTCCTCGCCTGCCTGGCGGCGACAACCGCCGTTCTCGGTGGGCTCGCCGTGGCCGCCCCGCCCGCCACGGCCGCCGACTCGGGCACCTTCAACGTCCTCAGCTACAACGTGGCCGGACTGCCCGAGGCCCTCTCCAGCGCGTCGACGCCCCGTCAGTCCAGCACGACCACCATCGGCGAGCGGATCGCGCCGTACGACATCGTGCATGTGCAGGAGGACTTCAACTACCACGCCTACCTGTACGCGGGCGACACCACGCACGCCTACCGCACCCCCACCAGCGGCGGCGCCGGGATCGGCAGCGGGCTCAACACACTGTCGAAGATCTCCTACGACGGGGACGACTTCGAGCGGGTGCGCTGGAACTCCTGCCAGCTGGACTCCGGTGACTGCCTCACCCCGAAGGGCTTCACCTTCATGCGTGAGCGGCTCGCCGAGGGGGTGTACGTCGACTTCTACAACGTGCACACCAACGCCGGGACCAACGACGGCGACCTCGCCTCGCGCGCGGACAACCTGGCGCAGCTCACCTCGTTCATCTCGACCCACTCCGCCGGGAACGCGGTCGTGGTGATGGGCGACACCAACACGCGCTACACCCGCTCCGGCGACACCATCGGCGAGTTCGCCGCCGCCAACGGACTGACCGACGCCTGGGTCCAGCTGATCCGCGGCGGCTCGGCGCCCGCCAAGGGCAGCGACGCCCTGGTCTGCGACCAGTCGGGGGCGACCGTCCCCAACACCTGCGAGGTCGTCGACAAGGTCCTCTACCGGGGCAGCAAGCTCGTCTCGCTGAACGCCACGACGTACAACAACGAGCACGCCAAGTTCCTCACCTCCGGCGGGCTGATGCTCTCCGACCACGACCCGATCGCCGTCGGCTTCACCTGGTCGCGCAACCCCGCCTTCCAGCTGAGCGACCAGTACGGCGGTCCGCACGGCGACTACTACAACGACATCACCGCTGTGCCGGCCGGCGGTCGCGCCTCCACCATCGCGCTGCGGGCGGGTTCCCGGGTCGACCAGCTGAGCGTCACCCTGTCGAACGGCACCACCCTGACCCACGGCGGGACCGGCGGCACCGCCTCCTCGCTGACCCTGGGCAGCGGTGAGTACGTGACGTCGGCGTACCTGTGCCAGGCCCAGAAGGACGGCCGCACCCGGATCTTCTACGCGAAGTTCACGACGAACCTCGGCCGCACCCTGGCCGGCGGCACCACCACCTCGGACTGCGTGACCCGCACCGCACCCGGCGGCTGGCAGATCGCCGGCTTCCACGGACGGTCCGGCGACGAGGTCGACAAGGTCGGGTTCATCTACACCCAGCGCTGATCCGCCTCCGCCGCACACGTACCACCCACCGCCCGGGGCCTCGGGGAGAACCTCTCCCCGAGGCCCCGGGTGCATGCGGCACCCCACCCAAGGGAGGTAATTTAGGCTAGGCTCAGCTAACCAATCTTGGGGTCCGGATGACTCGACGGCCCCCTGTTGCACGGGGAACGGCGCGACGCGTGACCACACCGGGACACCGCACAGGGGAGCGAGCATGACCGCAGGGGCCGCAGACGTGATGACCGCCGTCGCGGAGCACACACACCGTCAGACCCCGGCCGGCGGACCGCGGCCGGCCGAGGAACTCCGGGGCAGCACGGTCGTCGTCAAGTACGGCGGCAACGCCATGGTGGACGAGAGCCTCCAGCAGGCCTTCGCCGAGGACGTCGTGGAGCTGTGGCACGCGGGGCTGCGCCCGGTGGTCGTGCACGGCGGGGGCCCGCAGATCAGCGCGATGCTCGACCGGCTCGGGCTGGAGAGCCGCTTCGAGGCGGGCCTCAGGGTCACCACCCCGGAGACGATGGACGTGGTGCGCATGGTGCTCTCGGGCCGGGTCCAGCGGGATCTGGTCGGGCACATCAACGCGCACGGCCCCTTCGCCGTCGGCATGACCGGCGAGGACGCGCACACCTTGACCGCCGTACGCCGGCCGGCCCGGGTGGACGGCCGCCCGGTGGACATCGGGCTGGTGGGCGACATCGTCGACGTCAACCCGGGCGCGGTGCGGGCCCTCCTGGAGCAGGGACACATCCCCGTGGTCTCCCCCGTGGCACGCGGCGAGGACGGAGAGGTCTTCAACGTCAACGCGGACCTCGCGGCGTCCGCGCTGGCCGTGGCGCTCGGCGCGGCCCGTCTGGTGGTGCTCACCGATGTGGAAGGGCTGTACGCCGACTGGCCGCGCGGCACCGAGGTGATCGAGCGTCTCACCGCCGACGAACTCGACCTCCTGCTGCCGGAGTTGGCGACCGGGATGCTGCCGAAGATGGAGGGCTGCCTGCGGGCCGTCCGGGCCGGTGTGCACCGGGCCCGGGTGCTCGACGGGAGAGTGCCGCACGCGCTGCTGCGCGGCCTGCTGGGCGAGGAGCGGTCCGGGACGACCGTGGTCCCGGGCACCGGGGCGGGCGGGGCGCCGCACGGGCGGACCCCCGTCCGGTAGCGCGCCCCTACAACGCCCGCCCCAGGGCCCGCGCGTCGCGCCGCGGGCCCAGGGAGCGCACCCAGTCGGCCGGCGCCGGACTCGGACCCGTGGGCGCGAAGCCGTGGCGCAGGAACAGGCCGCCCCCGCCGGTGGTCGCCGTGAACAGGGCGCCCAGCGACAGGGTGCGGGCCCGGGCCGGCGCCGCCTCCAGCAGGCGCACCCCGGTTCCACGGCCCTGCCGGTCCGGCGCCACGCAGAAGTTGCAGAGGACGCCGGCCGGGCCGTGCCCGCCGTCCCCGTGCACCCGCAGGCCCAGACACCCTTCGAGGGTGCCGTCATGGGCCTGCACCACGAGGAAGTCGGCCGCGTGGGCCGCGTACAGCGACAGGGGCCGCTCCCGCAGCGCTCCCGACCGCACGAACGGACGGGACAGCGCGGCGAGGGCGGCGGCGTCCGCGGGACACGCGGTGCGTACGAGCGGCACCCCCAAGGGGTGCGCGTACGACAGTCCGGTGGCGGTCACGCATCCCCGGACGCGGCGAGGGAACGGGGCCGCAGATCGGTCCAGTTCGCCTCGACGTACTCCAGGCACGCTTCCCGGGTGGTCTCGCCGAGGGCGACCGTCCACCCGCCGGGCACCCCGGCGAAGGACGGCCAGAGCGAATGCTGGCCCTCGTCGTTGACCAGGACCAGGAAACGGCCGTCGGCGTCGTCGAAGGGGTTGGTGCTCATGCTGAGTGCCTCCCGGAAAGGTCAAGATTAGGTTAGCCTCGCCTAATTGGAATGAGCCTAACCTCTTCCCCTTCCCCCTCACAAGGAGACGCTCATGCGGGGCCTCCCGGCCGAAATGACAGACGGCTTCGCCGAGTTCGGGCTGTCCGGCGCACCCGGCACCGACGCCTTCTGGGCGGCTGCGGGAGCGCCCGTGTCGGTCCCCGCCGAGGACGGCGGCTGGCGCACCCTGTTCCTGTGGCGCGGGCCGGAGGCGATCATCGGTTTCGAGAGCTGGTCGCAGCCGGTGCCGCTGCGCCGGTGGGGCGCCTCGGACTGCTGGTACGCGGAGGTCCGCATGCCGGCGCGGCTGCGGGTGACCTACCGGTTCCTCGTGGGCGACGAGACGTACGCCGACCCCCTCAACCCGGTTGCCGCGGGCGGTGACCGGTCCATCGCCGCGACGCCGGACGCCCCGGCCCAGCCGCACTGGCCCGCGGTCGGCGCGGACGGGGTGCTGCCCGTGCCGCTCGCCCGGATCCGCTGGGCCGGCGGCCGGCTCGGCGGGCGGCGCACGGTCCGCATCCACCCGGCGGGCGGCGGCGGACCGGTCGTGCTGCTGCTGGACGGGGACGACTGGCTGTATCTGCACCCGGCCATGACCGCGTTCGACTCGGCCGTCGCCGCCGGTGACCTGCCCCCCGTCACCCTCGTCTTCCTCCCGGCCCGGGACCGGGTGGCCGAGTTCGCGTGCCGGCCCGACCTGTGGGAGGCGGTCCGCGACGAACTGCTGCCGCTGGTAGCCCGGTCCGGGACGCCCGCCGACCCGGGGCGGCTGGTGGTCGCCGGGCAGAGCCTCGGCGGGCTGAGCGCGCTGTACGCGGCGCTGGAGTTCCCGGAGCTGGTCTCCCGCGTGGCCTGCCAGTCGGGCTCGTTCTGGTGGACGCCCGACGCCCTGGACCGCGCCGACCCACTGGGCGGCCCGGTCGGCGGTGCCGTCGCCGACCGGCTGCGCGGGCGCCCCGATCTCTCCGGCCTGCGGATCGCGTTCGACGTGGGTGAGCACGAGCGGCGGATGCTGCCCCACTGCGAGCTGACCGAGACCCTGACCCGGCAGGCCGGCGCCACCGTACGGGTCTCCCGGTCGGCGTCCGGCCACGACCGCGCGGGGTGGCGCCACGCCCTGCTCAGGGATGTCGCCTGGGCCCTCGGCTAGACATTCGGGTCACCGCCTAGCGCCTGCCGGCAGGATCACCTGGTCACGGCCGCCCGGTACGCCTCGTCCGTCGCCAGCAGGTTGCGGTGGGTGTCCTCGGCCGTGATGACGCCCTCGTCCAGGACGAGGACCCGGTCGGCGGCGTCCAGCAGGGCCGGGCTGCTGGTGATGACGAGGGTGGTGCGACCGCGGCGCAGACGTGCGACGCCCCGCGCGATGAGCTGTTCGGTCACCGCGTCCACGGCCGTCGTCGGGTCGTGCAGCACCAGGACCTCGGCGTCGGCGGCCAGGGCGCGGGCCAGGGACAGCCGTTGGCGCTGCCCGCCGGAGAGGTTCGCGCCGCGGTCGCGGACGGCGTGGTCGAGTCCCTCGCGGTGCAGGGCGACGACATCGGTGAGCAGGGACGCCTCGACCGCCTCGGGGACCAGCCGACTGGTGCCCGAAGGGTCGATGTTGGTGCGCAGGGTGCCCGCGAAGATCTCCCCGTCGTAGGGGTTGACCAGCAGGTGCGCGCGGAGCGCCTCGATCGACAGCTCCGCCAGTTCCCGCCCGCCGACCCGCACCACGCCCTCGTACGCGGCGGGCGGCACGTCGACGGCCAGCACCGACGCGAGGTCCGCGGCCGTACGCGGCTGGTAGGCGGCGATCGCCACGAACTCACCTGCGGACACCTGGAGTTTCAACCGGCGCAGGGACCCGTACCGCACCCCGTCGAGCTCCAGTCCCCCGCCCGCGGCCGGGTGCTCCGGCCCCGGAACCATGACCGGCGGCGCGGCCAGCACCAGCGCCATCCGCTCGGCCGAGGCGCGGGCGATCATGACGTACTTGGGCATCTCGGAGAACAGCTTCAGCGGCTCCATGATGAACTGCGCCAGCCCCACGGCCATGACGAGCTCCCCGATGTCGATCCGGCCCTCGAACGCCAGCCAGCCCGCCGTCAGGGTCACCGCGCCGGCGAGCACCGCGTTCAGGGCCAGCGCGGTGCCCGCGTAGGCGCCGTTGACCTTGGCGACCGTGACCGCCTGGCGCTTCGCCTCGGTGCTGACCGTGCGGTAGGAGCGGAACGCCGCGTGGTTGCCGCCGAAGCCGTGCAGCGGACGCAGTCCGGTGATCAGGTCGGCGACCTTCGCACCGGCCCGCGCCACCCGCGCCTGCTGTTCCCGGGTGCTGGAGCCGATCCGCCGGGACAGCACGCTCAGGACCGCCATGATGGCGACGGTGCCCACGATCACCAGCAGACCGAGCCGGAGGTCGGCGAGGCCCAGCGCGAGCGCCGCGACCACCACCGCGACCAGCGAGCTGATCAGCAGCGGTACCACTTCGACGATGTCGGCGGTCTGGTCCGCGTCCTCGGTGGCGATGGTCAGCACCTCGCCGGACTTGAGGTCGACGTCCCGGGCCACCGGCTGGAGTCCGCAGGCCGCGACCCGCACCCGCCAGCGGTGCGCCTCCGTGGTGTTGGCCTTCTGCAGGACGCGCATGCCGAACCGCCACGACAGCGAGACCGTCGTGATGATCACGGCCAGCGCGGCGATCGACAGACCGAGCGAACCGGGGCTGCGGTGGCGCATGGTGTGCTCGACGATCAGGCCGAGCGCGATCGGGAACGCCGTCTCACCGGCCTGGTACAGGCCCATGAGGAGGGTGCCCCCGGCCATGGCGCCGATGTTGCGGCGCAGGGCGGTGCGCAGGATGTCGGACCCCGTGCGGGGCCGCTGGGTGTCAGGAGTGGTCATCGAGGTGGCGGGCCATCGCTTCCGGGGTGCGCAGGGCGAACAGGTCTCGGATCGTGACGACGGGGCCGTACTCGCGGCGGAGCAGCCCGACCAGCCGTACCGCCAGCATGGAGTGCCCCCCGAGGGACACGAAGTCGCTCACCGCGCTCACCTCGTCGTCATCCAGGTCCAGTGCCTCGGCGAAGAACTCGCACACCACGGTCTCGGTCGGCGTCCGGGGGCCCCGCTCCCCCGCCGTGGTCAGCGCGCCCAGCGGCCTGGCCTCGGGCAGTGCCTTCGTGTCAGCCTTTCCGTTCACGGTCAGCGGGATGCCGTCGACCTCGGCGTAGTGCGTCGGGCGCAGGAAGTCCGGGAGCCCGGCGCCGACCTCGGCGGCGACCGTCGCCAGGTCCGCCCCGTCCAGCACGAGATAGGCGGCCAGCCGGTGGGAGCCGTCGACCTGCGGGTCCGGCTGGGCGACCGCGGCGACGAACCGCACCGCCGGGTGCGCCGCGAACACCGCCTCGACCTCGCCTGGTTCGACCCGGTGCCCGCGGATCTTGACCTGCTGGTCGGTGCGGCCCAGGTACAGGAGGTTGCCGTCGGGCCGGCGGATCACCAGGTCGCCGGTGCGGTACATGCGCTCGCCGGGCTCGCCGAACGGGCAGGCGACGAACCGGTGCGCGGTCTGGGCGGGCTGCCCGAGATAGCCGCGCGCGATGCCGATGCCCGCCACGTACAGCTCCCCGGGGACCCCGTCCGGCAGCGGACGCAGCCAGGGGTCGAGGACATGGACGTCGGTGTTGTCGATGGCCACGCCCACGACCGGGTCCGCGCACTCGAAGGTGCCGACGCCGAGGGTGTTGATGGTGTACTCGGTGGGTCCGTACAGGTTGTAGCCGACCGTGCCCGGGGTCTCGGCGAGCCGCTGCCACAGCGTCGGGGTGACGGCCTCACCGCCCAGCAGCACCAGAGCCGGGCGCCGTGCCGGGTTGTCGAGGAGCCCCTCGGCGACCAGTTGCTGGGCGTAGGTCGGGGTCACGTTGACGACGTCGATGCCGTGCTCCAGGCAGTACGTGACGAGCCGGGGCGCGTCACGGCGCAGTTCCTCGTCGCAGATGTGCACCTCGTGGCCGTCGGCGAGCCACAGCAGCTCCTCCCACGACATGTCGAAGGCGAACGACACGGTGTGCGCGATCCGGAAGACCCGGTGGCCGTGGTCGGCCAGCACCGGTTCGAAGATCCGGCGCTGATGGTTGATCAGCATGTTGGTGAGACCGGCGTACTCCGTCACCACGCCCTTGGGCTTTCCGGTCGAGCCGGAGGTGTAGATCGTGTACGCCGGGTGCCGCAGCCGGTCCGGGTCGCCGGGCGCGAACGTCACGAGCGGCTCGGCCGCGGGCAGCGGACGGTCCAGCTCGATCAGCTCGCCGGTCGGGCCGGCCAGCCGGGGCGCCACCGGGCCGACGGTGAGGACGACGTCCGGGCGCGCGTCCTCGACGATCGCGGCGATCCGCTCGTCCGGGTGGTCCAGCTCCAGTGGCACGTACGCGGCGCCCGTCCGCAGGACGGCGAACAGGGCGACGACGAAGTCCAGGGAGCGCGGGAGCGCGAGCGCCACGGTCCGTTCGGGGCCGATGCCGCGCGCCGCGAGCACCCCGGCCAGGGCGCGGCTGCGGTCCCGGAGCCCCGCGAAGGTCAGGGTCGCGCCGTCGGTGACCAGCGCCACCCGTCCGGGGTCGCGGTCGGCCGCCCGGTCGAACCGGTCGACGACGGTGTCCGTGCCGATGTCCGTGCGCTCGCCCCGCTCGGGCTGCGGCGCCGGCCCGGGCAGCGCGCCGACCGGTCCGGTCGCCCGGGTCAGGTCGTCCAGCACCCGCAGGTAGTCGTCGAGGAGCCGGCGGGCGGCCTCGGTGTCGCCGTCGCGGTACTCCAGCTTGACGGTGAGCCGGTCGCCGGGGGTGACGACCCAGGTGTAGGGGTAGTGGGTGGAGTCGTCCGCCTGGACCGAGACGATGCCGTGGCGGGCGTTCATCTCGGCGAACGCGTCCAGGTCGAGGAAGTTCTGCAGTACGAACAGGTTGTCGAACAGGGTGTCGTGCCCGCCGGCCCGCTGGATCTCGCCGAGCCCCAGGTGCTCGTGCTCCATCGCCTCGACCCGGGCCGCCTGCACGCCCGACAGGTAGGCGCGGACGGAGTCGTGCGGCCGGGGCCGGGTCCACATCGGCACGGTGTTGAGCAGCACGCCGACGACGTCCTCGAGGCCCTCGCCCTCGCGGCCGGAGACGGTCACGCCGAACACGGCGTCGGCGCGGCCCGTGCGGGCGCCCAGCAGCAGGCCGAGGGCGCCGGTGAGCACGGAGTTCAGGGTGACGCCGTGTGTCCTGGCGGCCTGCGCCAGCCGCTCCGAGCGGGCCGCGCTCAGGGTGTGCACCAGGGCGCGCGGCAGGTCGTCCGGGAACACCGGCGCCGGTCCGGCGAGGAGCGTCGGGCCGGGGAGTTCGGCGAGGTGCTCCGCCCAGAAGCGTTCGGCCGCGGCGCCGTCCCGGGCGGCGAGCGCCCTGGCGTGGTCCTCGAAGCTCGGCACGGCCGGGACCGGGACGGGCGGCTCGCCCGCGACGACGGCCTCGTAGGCGTCGAACAGGTCGCGCAGCACGATCTCGCGGGACCAGCCGTCCCACAGCAGCAGGTGGTAGCTGAGCAGCAGCCCGTCCCGGCCGTCGGGCAGCCGGACCACGGTCAGCCGGACCAGCGGCGGCTCGCCGGGGTCGAAGCCGGTGGCGCGGTCGCGGGCGCGCAGCGCGTCGACCTCGGCGTCCGTGGCGAGTTCGACGGTGCGCACCCCGACCCGCCGGCCCGCCCCGAGGACCTGCACGGGGTCGCCGTCGTCGTCGGTGCCGAAGCCGGCGCCGACCACGGGGTGCCGGGCCGTCACGTAGGCCATGGCGTCGGCGAGCGCGTCCGTGTCCAGCCGCCGGTCGAAGGTGAACCAGCTCTGCGCGACGTAGTGTCCGGCCGGGCCCGCGAGCTGCGCCTGGAAGTACAGGCCCCGCTGGAGGGGGGTGACCGGTGCGGTGCGCTCGGCCCGCGCGGAGACGTCGGCGAGGTGCTCCAGGGCGCCGCGCCAGTGGTCGAGGAGCGTGTCGGGGACTCCCTCGGCGAGCGTGAAGTCCGCGTGCAGGCTTCCCGTGGCGGCGTCGAGCCAGGCGTTCACCTCGACGGCGTACCGGCTGCCCTCGTCGCCGCCGGTGAGCGGCACCGCCCGGGACTCGCTGCCCCGGCCCAGGTAGTTGAGGAGCACCTGCGGGCGGGCGGTCAGCAGCGGGGCCGTCTGCGGGTTGAGGTACCGGAGCAGGCCGTAGCGGACGTGCGCGCGCTCGTCGGGCTGGCGCCGGAGGAGTTCGCGCGCCGCGGCGACCGGATCGGTGTGCGGGGTGAGCCGTACGGGCGCGACGGCGGTGAACCAGCCGACCGTGCGGGTGTAGTCGTGGTGCTCCAGGACCGGGACCCGGCCGTGCCGCTCCAGTTCGACCGCCAGATCCGTGGGCTCGGGCTGGACGCGGGTGAGGGCGGCGCGCAGCGCGCCGCAGAGCAGTTCGGTGAGGCCGATCCCGAGCGCGGTGGGCGCGACGCGGGTCACCCGGTCGCTGACGTCGGGCGCGAGGACGACCGTGGTCGCGCGGAGCCCGTCGACGGCGGGGAGCAGCGGGGGCGCCTGGAGCGTGGTGATCCAGTGCCCGAGGTCCTCGGTCGTGCGGGCGGCGTCGAGGGCGAGTGCCTCGGCGTACTCGGCGTACGAGGTGGTCGGGGCCGCCAGGGCCTCCGCGCGCAGGGCGGTGGCCAGGTCGTCCAGCAGGACCAGCCAGGACACCGCATCGACGGCGAGGTGGTGCACGGTGACCACGAGGGTCCGGCTGTGCTCCAGCCAGGAGAACGCGACGACCTCCCCGGCTTCGGGGTCGAGCCGTCCGGCGGCGTCGTTCGCCGCCGTCGTGGCGTCGGTCGTGTCCGGCCGTACGACGGTGATCTCGCCGGCCGGTTCGGTCCGCAGGGTCCAGACCCCGTGCTCGGTCCGCAGCCGGAGCCGGAGGGCCGGGTGGGCGGCCACGACGGTACGCGCGGCGCGCTCGACGTCGGCGAACCCGGTGCCCTCGGGGGCCAGGAGGGTCCGGGCCTGGGCGAACCGGGCGAGGGAGCCGCCGAGTTCGCGTTGGCGCAGGATGATCGGCGTGGCGGGCAGCGGGCCGTCCGTGCGGCGGTCGGGTGCGGGAGCTGCCGCGGCGCGGGGTTCCCGGGTCCTCAGGTGCGCGGCGAGCGCGCGGGGGGTCCGCAGGAGGAACACGTCGCGGGGCGCGACGGGCAGGCCGAGCGCCCTGGCCCGGTTGATGAGGGTGATGGCGACGATGCTGTCGCCTCCGGCGCGGAAGAAGTCGGTGTCGGGGGTCGCGTCGGTGTCGTGCAGCACCTCGGCGAAGAGGGCTGTCAACGCGGTGAGTGCGGCGTTCTCGTCCGCGGGCGCCTCCTGGCCGGTCGCGCCCCGCGGCGGAGCCGCCGATGCAGACTGCCCCGCGCCCCTGGGCGGCAGCGCTGCCGCACCGGCCACCAGGGCCTTGCGGTCCAGTTTGCCGTTCACCGTCAGGGGGAGGGCGTCCAGCGTCCGTACGCGGGCCGGCACCATGTGCACCGGCAGCTTGGCGGACAGCCGGGCGGTGAGGTCGTCCGGGACGCGGCCCACGACGTGCGCCACCAGGTGGTCGCCGTCGGCCGCGACGGTGACGGCCGCGTCGACCACCCCGTCCAGTTCGCGGAGCGCGGTCTCCACCTCGCCCGACTCGATCCGGAATCCCTTGAGCTGGACCTGGTCGTCGGCGCGGCCGGTGAATTCGAGCGCGCCGTCGAGGGTACGGCGGGCGAGGTCACCCGTGTGGTACATGCGGGAGCCGTCGTCCCGGAACGGGTTCGCCACGAACCGGGACGCCGTGAGCCCGGGACGGCCCAGATAGCCGAGCGAGACCTGGTCGCCGGCCACGTAGATGGCGCCCACCGTGCCGGGCGGGACCGGCCGGAGCCGGTCGTCGAGGAGGTAGGTGGCCAGCCCGGGGATCGGGCCGCCGATGGGGCTGACGTCGTCCCCGGCGAAGTCCTCGTCGGTGAGCACCCGGTGGGTGACGTGGACGGTGGTCTCGGTGATGCCGTACATGTTGACCAGCTCGGGCGCGGCGGTGCCGTGCCGTTCGACCCAGCCGCGGAGCCGCCCGGGGTCCAGCGCCTCGCCGCCGAAGATGATCCGGCGCAGGGCGGGCAGCGGCTCGCCCGCGTGCCGGTCGGCCTCGATGAACTGGTAGAACGCCGACGGCGTCTGGTTGAGCACGGTCACCGCGCGCTCGCGGACCAGGCGGTGGAAGTCGACCGGGGAGCGGGTCAGCCCGTACTCCGGCACCAGCAGCTCGCCGCCGTGCGCCAGCGCGCCCCACAGCTCCCAGACCGCGAAGTCGAAGGAGAAGGAGTGGAACTGGACCCACACGTCCTGGGGGCCGAAGTCCATGTCGCGCCGGGTGTTGCCGAGCAGGGCGACCACGCTGGAGTGCGGGACGACGACACCCTTGGGCCGGCCGGTGGAGCCGGAGGTGTAGATCACGTACGCGGGATCGTGCCGGCCGGCTTCGGCGGCGGGCGCGGTGGTGGCGTGCCGCGGCGGCCGGGGTGCGCCGCCCTGCACCAGCACCCGGGCCGGGACGTCCGCCCGGGCCAGCAGCCGGGTGAAGCGGTCGCGCTGGTCGCGGTCCACGAGGACGACCTGGGGAGCGGCGTCCGCGAGGACGTACTCCAGCCGCTCGTCGGGGTAGGCCAGGTCCAGTGGCACGTACGCGCCGCCCGCTCCGACGACCGCGACCAGGGCGACGACCTGCTCCACGGAGCGCGGGACGGCGACGGCGACCCGTCGGCCCGGTCCGACCCCGGCCGCACGCAGGGTCGCGGCCAACTCGTCCTTCGCCGACAGGAGTTCGCCGTAGGTCAGGGAGCGGGTGGCGCCGTCGAGGGCGCACTGGGTGACGGCGGTGGCGGCCGGGTCGCGGCGGGCGGCGGCGTCGAAGAGGGCGCCGAGCGTGGCCGGTGCGAGGGGCGCCGGACTCCGGTCGTCCGCGGTGAGGTCGGCGACCGGGGTGTTCCGGCCGGCTGAGCAGTGCCGTGAGGGTCCGGGCGAAGGTGTGCAGCAGCGACCGGGCGACCGTCTCGCGGATGAGCCGGCCGTCGTGGATCAGGTTGAAGCGGACCCGCCCGTCGGGGGTGCGCTCGACGACCAGCGTCAACGGGTAGTGGGGGGCGCCCTCGTTGACGACGCCGGTGACGGCCAGGGTGTCGCCGGGCCGCCGCAGGGCCGCCACGTCGGTGGCGACGTCGAACACCACCAGGGTGTCGAACAGGGCGCCGGCGCCGACGAGCCGGCCGATCCTCGCGAGCGAGACGTGCTGGTGCGGCAGCACCGCGCTCTGGTGTTCCCGGACCGAGGCGAGCAGTTCGCGCGCGGTGGTGGTCGGGGTCCAACGGGCCCGCACGGGGATGGTGTTGATGAACAGGCCGACCATGTCCTCGATGCCGGGCAGGTCGAGGTCGCGGCCGGAGACCGTGGAGCCGAAGACCACGTCCCTGCCGTGCAGGACGGAGCCCAGTGTCACCGCCCAGGCGCTGTGCACGGCCACGCTGAGCGGCACGCCGGCCGACCGGGCGGCCGCGTCGATGTCGTCCTCCGGCTCCAGGAGGGTGTCCGCGAAGCGGTCGGAGGGCGTGTGGCCCTCGGCGACCAGGCAGGGGCCGGGCAGGTCGCGGAGCTGCTCCCGCCAGACGCGGTCGCTCGTGTCCTCGTCGTGTCCGGCGAGCCGGCGCACGTAGTCGGGGAAGCCGCCGAGGGGGTACACGGTCCCCGGCGCGTGGTACTCGGCCAGCAGCGCCCGGAGCATCGGCGGCACCGACCAGCCGTCGGCGACGAGGTGGTGCACGGTCTGCACCAGGACGTCACGGCCGGGGCCCCCGCGCACGAGGGTGTACCGCATCAGCGGGCCGGTCGCGAGGTCGAACCCGGCGCGGCGGTCCCGCTCGGCGAACGCGCGCAGTTCGGCGTCGGTGATGCCGGGGCGGTCGAGCGTGCGGAACGGCGCCCGCGCCCCGCTCTCCAGGACGGAGACCACCCGGCCGTCGGCGAGGGCCGTGAACCGGGCCGCGAGGTTGGGGTAGAGCGCGAGCAGCCGGGTGGCCGCCGCTGCCAGCCGGTCCGCGTCCACCTCGCCGTCCAGCGTGAGCAGTTGCTGCTCGACGTAGGAGTCGGCCGAGTCGTCGTCGAAGACGGAGTGGAAGTAGAGGCCTTCCTGGAGCGGGGTCAGCGGCAGAACGTCCAGCAGCCGGGGGCAGTCGAGGGCGTCGACGTCGGCCTGGGTGAGCCGCACGAGGTCGAAGTCGCTGGGCGAGCGGCCGCCTTCCTCCAGCGCGGCGAGTCCGGCCAGGGCCGTCCGGTAGTACGTGGTGAGCGCGGTGATGTCGTCGTCGGTGAACATCCCCTCGGGCCAGGAGACGGTGGTGACCAGCTCGTAGGCGCCGTTCGCGGCGGGTTCGGCGATGGCGTTGAACTCCAGGGCGCGCGGCAGACGCATGTCCGGGTCGCGCCTCTCGCCCAACTGACCTGTGGTGTGCGCGAGCTGCCAGTCGCCGGGGGCTCCGGCGGCGAAGCGGCCCAGGTAGTTGAAGAGCACCTGGGGGGCGGGCGCCTCGAACTCGGCCCCGGCCAGGTACCGCAGGGCGCCGTAGGACACGCCGTTGTCCGGGACCCGGGCGAGGTCCTCCTTGACCGCCTTGAGCGCGGCGGCCAGGTAGGAGGGCGCGGTGAAGTCGGCGGTGTCCCCGGGGTCGACGGTCACGGGGAACAGGGTGGTGAACCAGCCCACGGTCCTGGACAGTTCGGGCTCGAAGCCGGCGGAGGGCGCCACGAAGGAGGTCTCGCGGCCGTGGCCCTCGAGTTCGATGTGGGCGAAGGTCTGCCGCTGGCCGAGGTCGCGGCGCCACCGGGCGAGGGCGACGGCGAGCGCGGTCAGCAGGACGTCGTTGACCCCGGCGTGGAACTTCGCGGGGATCTCGCCGAGCAGCGCGGCCGTGATCTCGGGGCCGACGGGGACGGTCCGCAGCCGCTCCCGCGCGACGGTGTCGGCCGCGGACAGGGCACGCCGGCCCACGGGCAGGTCCTCGCCCGGCAGGGGCCGCCGGTAGTACGCGCTGTCCGCGTCGAACGCGGCCCTTTCGAGGAGTTGGGTCCAGCGCCGGAAGGAGGTGCCCGCCCTGGGGAGTTCGACCGGGACGCCCCCGGTGTGCTGCCGCCATGCGGTGGCGAGGTCCTCCATCAGGATCCGCCAGGACACCCCGTCGATCACCACGTGGTGGGCGACGAGGACCAGTTGGCGGGCCTCGCGGCGCCAGACGGCCCGCAGCATCGCGCCGCCCGCCGGGTCGAGCCCCGCGGTGGCGAGGGCGACGCACGCGTCGAGCGGCCGGTCGCTCTCCTGCCAGCCCGCCACGGCCCGGTCGGGCTCGGGGATCTCGAAACTCCACCGGTCGCCGCGGACCAGCCTGGCGCGCAGCATGTCGTGCCGGCGGACGACCGCGGTGAGGAGGGCGTCGAGGGTGTCCGCGGTCAGGTCGGCGGGGGTGGTCAGCACGACGGACTGGACGAAGCCGTCGATGGCGTCGGTGGTCTCGCCGAGCCACTGCACGACGGGGGATCCCACGACGGAGCCGGTGGCGACATCGCGGTGGTCGACGGACGGGACGTCCTCGCGGCTCGCCACCGCGGCCAGCGCGCCCACCGTCCCGTGGCTGAAGATCTGCCCTGCGGTGACATGCAGCCCGGCCTCGCGCAGCGCGCTCAGCAGCGAGATCGCGAGGATGCTGTCCCCGCCGAGCTTGAAGAAGTTCTGGTCGACGCCCACCTCGTCGAGCCGCAGGACGGCCGCGACGGCCGCGCACACCGCCCGCTCGTCCTCGGTGACGGGCCGCACGAGCGCGTCCGTGCCGATCACGGGCTCGGGGAGCGCGGCCCGGTCGAGCTTGCCGTTGGCGGTGAGCGGGAACTCCGTCAGGACGACGACCTGGGCGGGCACCATGTACTCCACCATGTGCGCGGCGGCCCACGCCGTGACGTCGTCGGCCCGCAGGTCCTCGTTGCCGGCCGCCGGGATGACGTATCCGACGAGGTAGGTGCCGCCCGCCGTGTTCTTCTTCGCGACGACGCAGGTGTGCCGGACGCCGGGGTGCTCCGCCAGCCCGGCCTCGACGTCCTCGATCTCCAGCCGCATGCCGCGGATCTTGACCTGGTTGTCGGCCCGGCCGAGGAAGTCCAGCGACCCGTCGGCGGTGAAGCGTGCGAGGTCGCCGGTCCGGTACAGCCGGGAGCCGTCGGCGGCGAAGGGGTTGGCGACGAACCGGGAGGCGGTCAGTCCGGGCGCGCCCACGTATCCGCGTCCCAGCAGGAAGCCGCCCACGTACAGTTCGCCGCCGACGCCCACCGGGACCGGGCGCAGTTCGTCGTCCAGGACGTAGAGCTGGGTGTTCGGGTTGGCCCTGCCGATCGATGTCGTGAGGCGTTCGGCCGCGCCCCGGTAGATGACGTGCGAGACGCCGATGGTCGTCTCGGCGGGGCCGTAGCCGTGGTACATCGGGATGTCGAGCGTGGTGCGGAAGCGTTCGTAGAGCTCCGGGGTCAGCACCTCGCCGCCGCACCACACGTGCCGCAGGCTGTCCAGGCGCCCCGAATCGCCCGCGATCTCCAGCAGCACGTCCAGCATGGACGAGACGAGGTAGGTGAAGGTGACGCGCTGTTCGGCGATGACGGCCAGCAGATGGTGCGGGTCGCGTTCGCCGCCGGGCCGCAGGACGACCAGCCGGCCGCCGGACACCAGGGGCAGGAAGATCTCGTTGACGGAGATGTCGAAGGACAGCGGCGCCTTGAACAGCGAGGCGTCGTCGTGGCCGAAGTGCAGGATTTCGTGCACCTGCCACAGCAGGCGCTCGCTGATCGCCTCGTGCCGGATCATCGCGCCCTTGGGCCGCCCCGTGGAACCGGAGGTGAAGATGACGTAGGCCAGGGCGTCGCCGGGGACCGTGACCCCGGTCGGCCCGGTGGGATACGCGCCGAACCGCCAGTCGCCGAGGTCCACGGCCACGGCGTCCGGTTCGCCCGGGGCGGCCTCGCCGGAGGCGTCGAGCTGGAGGACGACCCGGGCGTCCTCGATGACGACGGCCCGGCGCGCGGCGGGCCACTGCGGGTCGAGCGGGACGAACGCGCCTCCCGCCTGGAGCACGGCGAGCAGGGCGACGACCATGTCGGCGGAGCGGCCGAGGGAGATGCCGACGACCTGTTCGGCGGTGAGCCCGCGCTCGATCAGGTGGTGGGACAACTGGGCTGCACGGTCGGCGAGCTGACGGTAGGTCAGGGTGCGGTGGGGGTCGACGAGGGCGACGGCGTCCGGCCGGGTGCGGGCCTGCTCGTGGAACATCTCCACGAGGGTGGGGCGATCGCGGTCGGACCGGGTGTCGTTCCACTCGGCCAGGGTCGCGAGGCGCGCCGCCGCGCTGGACGGGCCGATCGTGCCGAGGTGCCGGTCGGGGAAGTCGGCGAGGTCGTCCAGGGCGAGCTGGGCGTCGGCCAGATGGACGCCCTCGGGCACGGTGATGCTCCGCCCGTCCGCGTGGACCTCCCAACCGGCGGGAGCGGCACCGCCGTTGTCGACCCAGCGGAGGACGTCCGCGAAGGGTGTGCCGGCGGTGAGGTCGATGCCGTCGGGACTCAGGCCCGTCGCCCAGTACGCCAGCCCGACGGCGCAGGCTTCGGCGACGGTCCGGTCGCCGTGGTCGCCGATGCGCCGGCGTACGTCAAGAAGGCGATCGGTGGACAGCAGTACGAGACGAGCGCTCGATTCCATCGACGACTCAACGCCCCTTCTGAGCATGAAAGTTGCCTCACATAACGGAGTGCTGCCTGGCGTGGGGCCGATCAACTGCCCTCGCGCCAGGCCCGCCACAGTCGTGCGTAGCGGCCGCCCACCGCCACCAGTTCGTCGTGCGTGCCCTGTTCGACCACGCGTCCCGCGTCCAGGACGGCGATCCGGTCGGCCGCCATCGCCTGGGTGAGCCGGTGCGCCACGAACAGGGTGGTCCGCCCGGAGCACGCGGCCAGGACGGCCCGCTCCAGTTCGGCGGCGCCCTCGCTGCCCGCCTCCGCGGTCGACTCGTCGAGCACGACCACGGGCGTGCGGGCCAGCACCAGCCGGGCCAGGGCGAGTTGGGCGACCTTGGTGACGTCCGGACGTTCGCCGCCCTCGCCGACCGCGGTGTCCAGCCCGTCGGGCAGCGTCTCCGCCCACGCGCCGGCGCCGACCCGGCGCAGGGCGCCCATCAGCTCGTCGTCGGTGGCCTGCGGGGCGGCCAGCCGCAGATCGTCGCGGAGCGGGCCGGAGAACACATGGGTCTCCTGGGTCAGGATGCTCACCACGGCCCGCGCGCCGGCCTCGTCCAGCCCGGCGAGGTCGGTCGATCCCACGTGGACGGACCCGGACGTCGGGGTGCCGATGCCCGCGATCAGCGCGGCCAGGGTCGTCTTGCCGGCACCCGTCGCGCCCACCAGGGCGAGCGAACCCCCGGCCGGGATCGACAGGTCGACGTCCCTGAGGACCGGTTCGTCGGCGCCGGGGTAGCGGAACGTCAGCCCCTTCACCGTGACCGGCAGGGGCGCGGGGTCCGCCGGCGCGACGGCCGGGTCCCCCACCAGCCGCCCCTCGGCGGACTCGCCCAGCACCCCGACCAGCCGGGTCAGGCTCGCGCCCGACTTCTGCGCCTCGTCGAAGGTGAACATGATGAGGCCCAGCGGGGTGAACAGCCGGTGGAACAGCAGCGGCGCCGCGGACACCTCGCCCAGGGTGGCGGCGTCCGCCTCCAGCAGGCCGTAGCCGACCAGGAGGATCAGGACCAGCCCGATGAACTCGGCGCGGTTCTCCCGGCCGACGAACCGGCCGAAGAACCGGAACACGTCGATGCCGAGGTCGCGCACCCGCCACGACTCGGCGGTGACCTTCTCCCGGAAGGCGTCCTCCAGGCGGTAGGCCCGTACCGTGCCGATCCCGTCGAGACCGCTGATCAGGGCCTGGGCGCGGTCGGCCTGCGCTCTGCGCTGCTGCTGGTAGAGGGGGGCGGAGCGGGGCAGGTACCAGCGCAGGGCCAGCGCGTACGCCGGCAGGGCCGCGGCGCCGGCCAGGCCGAGCCGCCAGTCCAGTCCGAACATGCCGGCGGTGGCGATGGTGACCAGCACCCCCGCGGAGAACACCGTGGGGACGGCGGTGCGGATGCCCTTGGAGAGGACGGCCACGTCGTCGCCGACCCGGGAGAGGACGTCTCCCCGGCCGACCTCCTCGATGCGCGCGCTCGGCATGCCGAGCACCGCGCGGACGGCGCCCTCGCGCAGCCGGGCGAGCAGGTCCGCGCCGAGCCGTCCGATCAGGTAGGTCGACGCCGCGGTGGCCGCCGCGCCGAGCAGGGCGGCGGCTCCGATCAGCACGGCGACGGTGACGAGGACCGAGCGGGACCCGCCCTCGACGACCCCGTCGACGACCCGGCCGAGCAGGAGGACGGGGAGCACCTGGAGCGCGGCCCCGGCCACCGTGGTGAGCACGGTGGCCGTGGTCAGCCAGGGCGCCTCGCGGCAGTGCGCCATGACCCACCGGGTGGCCTCGCGTCCGGACGCCGTGCGCAGGGTCGCGGGGGCCGCGCGCGTGTCGGTCGCCATCTACCGGCCGGCCGCCGACTCGACGAGCTCGTCGATCGCGTAGGGCATCGACAGCAGGGTGCCCTGGGAGATGGCCGCGCCGACCGCCGGGCCCTCGCTGTCCAGCAGGTAGGACACGTGGCCCTTCTTCACGGCGTCGAGGTTGGCGAACAGCTTGAACTTCTTCAGCGCGTCCGTGTCGGCCTTGTCGTTGATGACGAAGACGCGGTCGACGTCGACGAGGTCGAGGCGCTCGGGCGAGAGCTTGGTGTAGAAGCTGCCGTCCGCGATCTTGTCGATCTCGGTCTGGTACCCGAAGCCGATGCCGGACACCAGCCGTCCGCGGACGTCGGTGGAGGTGAACGGCGCCACGGAGTTCTCGTACCAGGACAGCACCACGGCCTTCCGGCCGGCGAACTCGGGGTGGGCCTTCTTCGCCGCGTCGAGCTTGGCCTCGATGGCGTCGACCGCCTTCCGGCCCTCCTCGGCCTTGCCGAGGGCCTTGGCGATCTGGAGCGCGTTGTCCTGCCAGGGCGCGCTGAACGGCTCCTTCTCGGTCTTGGTACGGCCCACCGTGGGAGCGATCCTGGAGAGCTTGTCGTAGGCGGCCCGGTCGACCTCGGAGTAGACCGCGATGATCAGGTCCGGGCGCAGGGCGGCGATCTTCTCGTAGTTGGGGCCGGAGTCACCGTTGGCCATGATGACCTCGGGCCGGGTGTCGCCCCACTTGTCCTTCACCCAGGGCCACTGGGTGTTGATGTCGGGGCTCCGGCCCGCGGGGTTCGGGTACTGGTCGACCATGCCGACGGGCGTGACGCCGAACGCCAGGACGGTCTGGTCGTCGGTGTATCCGACGGTGACGACCCGCTCGGGGGCCTTCTTGACCGTCGTGCTGCCGAACGCGTGCTCCACGGTGACCGGGAAGGCTCCGGCCGCGGCGGCGGAGGTGGCGTCGCCCGCCTCGGCGGCCGGGTCCGTGTCCGAGCCGGATCCGCACCCCGCGAGGAGGCCGACGCCGAGGGCCGCGGCGGACAGGGTCGCCGCGAGCCGCCGCCACGGCGTCCTGCGCGTCGTTCTGTGGAGGAGCATCCGTCTATCCCCTTGCTGTTCGCGCTGTCCGGTACGCCCTGGGTAAGGGCAGGCAAACCGTACCGCATGAAAGTTAGGTTAGCCTAGCCTAATGCGGCCAACTGGACTGCTGCCTAGTCGAGTTGGACGTGCGTACGCCCGATGGGGACGATGAGCGGCCGGTCGCCCACCGGGTCGTCGATCACCCGGGCGCACAGCCCGAACGCCTCGTGGAGCAGCTCGGCCGTGATGACGTCGCGCGGGTGCCCCTGCGCCAGGACCGCCCCGGAGCGCATCACGACGAGGTGGTCGCTGTAGCGGGCGGCCAGGTTGAGGTCGTGCAGCACCATGACCACGGTGCGGCCCGAGCCCTGCAGGTCGCTCACCAGGTCGAGCACGTCGATCGCGTGCGCCAGGTCCAGATAGGTGGTCGGCTCGTCGAGCAGCAGCAGATCGGTGCCCTGGGCCAGGGTCATCGAGATCCAGACCCGCTGCCGCTGCCCGCCGGAGAGGGTGTCGACCGCCCGGCCGGCCAGATCGGACACCCCGGTCATGGCGAGCGCGCGCTCCACCACGGCGGCGTCGTCCGAGGACCACTGCCGCAGCCAGCTCTGGTGCGGATGGCGGCCCCGGGCCACCAGGTCGGACACCGTGAGCCCCTCGGGCGCGACCGGCGCCTGCGGGAGCAGACCGAGCTTCTTCGCCACGTCCCTGGTCCGGAGCCCGGCGATGTCCTCGCCGTCCAGTACGACCGTCCCGCCGGACGGTTTCAGCAGCCGGGCCAGGGTGCGCAACAGCGTCGACTTCCCGCAGCCGTTGGGGCCGATGATCGTGGTGATCACGCCGGGCGGTATCGCCACGTCGAGATCCTCGATCACGGTCCGGGCGCCGTACCCGACCGTGACCCCCCTCGCCGCCAGCCTCGCGGCCGTATCGGTCCCGGTCTTGACGCCGGTGATGGACTGAGCGACCACAAGGCCCCCTTGTTCGGACGTACCCGATGACATGTCAGCTATCTGCGGTTCGCCCGCACCAGCAGATGGACGAGGAAGGGGCCGCCGATCGCGGCGGTCACCACACCGACCGGGAGGGCGACGGGGAGGGCCGTGCGCGCGAGCAGGTCCGAGCCGGTCAGCAGCAGCGCGCCCACCACACCGGAGGCCGGCATCGGCGGTGTGGGGCACCGGGTCAGCCGCATCGCCACCTGCGGGGCCACCAGGGCCACGAACGGGACCGGGCCCGCGGCACTGACCGCCACGCCGGCCAGCAGGACCGCACACAGCAGCAGGGCCGCCCGCACCGCTGAGTGGCGGACGCCGAGGCCCGCGGCGACGTCGTCGCCGAGGTGCAACGGCTTGAACTGGAACGACACGCACGCCACCACGAGCAGGAGGACGAGCGTGCCCCAGAGCGCCAGTCGGACCTCGCTCCAGGAGCGGTCGTCCAGCGAGCCGACCAGCCAGGCCTGGGACCGGGCCACGTCCCGGATGTCGGCCGTGGCCAGCAGCCAGGTCGTGATCGCCTCCGTCACCGCGCTCACCGAGATGCCGATGAGGATCAGCCGGAAGCCGTCGATCCCGCGCCGCCACGCCAGGAAGTACACCAGGAGCCCGGTGCCGAGACCGCCCACGAGCGCGGCGGCGGACACGCCCACCGAGTCGGCGATCGCCGCGGCGGTCCCGCCCGACACGGTCACCAGGAACACCGCGGTCGCACCCGCGCCCCCGGTGATGCCGAGGATGTCCGGGCTGGCCAGCGGATTGCGCGCGACGGACTGCGTGATCGCCCCGGACACGCCGAGCGCGATGCCCACCACCACCCCGGCCAGGGCGCGCGGCATCCGCAGATCCATGATCACGAACTCGTCGACCTGCTCGCCCCGGCCGAGGATCGTGGCGACGACCCGGGGCAGGCTGACGGGGAAGTCCCCGACGCCGATGGACAGGCAGAACACCAGGAAGGTGACCGCCGCCAGCAGCAGCGTGACGAGCACGAGCCAGGGCCGCCAGACGAACGACACCCCGCCGAGCCTGAGGCCCGGCGCCACCGAAGGTTTCACGTCCGTCCCGTTCATGCGTTCCTGAACTTTCCGAGCCACACCAGCCCCGCGAAGAACGGCGCGCCGAGCAGGGCGACGAGGACCCCCGCGTCCAGCTCCCCGGGGCGCACCACCAGCCGCCCCACGATGTCGCAGACCAGCAGGACGACGGCGCCGAGCAGTCCGGCGTACGGGACCAGCCAGCGGTAGTCGGGTCCGGTGAGGTACCGGGCCACATGGGCCACCATGAGGCCGAGGAAGGCGATGGGGCCGCAGGCCGCCGTCGCCGCGCCCGCCAGCAGGGTGACGGCGGCGATGCCGACGGTCCGGCTCAGCGCGATGTTCACGCCCAGCCCGCGCGCCACGTCCTCGCCGAGGTTCAGCAGGTTGAGGGTGGGCAGCGCGGTGAGCGCCAGCACGAGGCCGACCAGGACGAACGCGCTCACCGGCCCGATGACGTCGAAGCCGACCCCGGCCACCGAGCCCGCGTTCCAGAACCGCAGGGCGTTCAGCGACTTCTGGTCCGTCAGCGCGACCGCCGTGGTCATCGCCGCCAGGAAGACCGTGACCCCCTGCCCGGCGAGGGCGAGGGTCAGCGGGTTGCCGGCGCCCCGGCCGATGCTGGCCAGGCCGAACACGACGACACCGGCGACCGCCGCACCCAGGAAGGCGAACCAGACGTACTGGAAGGGCTGGGAGAAGCCGAACACCGAGATCGCCGTGACGACGGCGAAGGACGCGCCGGAGTTCACCCCCAGCAGGCCCGTGTCGGCGATCGGGTTGCGGGTGTAGCCCTGGATGAGGGCGCCGCCCACGCCCAGGGCGAGGCCCGCGACGATCGCGAGCACCGTCCGGGGCACCCGTACGGTCCGCACGATGAGCCGGATCTCGGTGAGCCGCCGATCGGGATCGGGCGCCGCGAACAGCCCGTGCCACACCTCGCCGGGGCTCAACGCGCGCGCCCCCACCGCCAACGACACCACCGCCGCGGCGACGAGGACCGCCAGCAGCATGCCGAGCCCTACGACTCGCCTGCGCCGGGCCTGCGTCGGGGCCCCGGACGTGGGTCGCTGCACTGCGGTCGTGCCCATGTCGGCGTACGTCATCCCTCTGTTCTCGGGGCTAGCGCGCGGTGCTGCCGGTGCCGTCGGCGACCGCCCGCGCACCGCCCGGGGCGACGGGGCTCCGGCCGACGAGCGAGTCGAGGATCTCGCCGACCCGGATGGCGGTGTTGGACAGCAGCGCCGAGGTGATGCCGTGCGTGTGCTCGGTGCCGCCCTGGAGATAGATGCCGCAGCGCAGGTCGGGGTCGGTGGCGATGCGGTAGTCGCGCTCGACGCGGACCCGGCCCTCGTCGTCGCGCAGACAGCGGTCCGCGACCTCGCCCAGCAGGGCGACGGGGTCGGCGGGGCTGTAGCCGGTGGCGAAGACCACGACGTCCGCGTCCAGGAGGGTCTCCTCCCCGGTGACGAGGGAGGTGACCGTGGCCCGCACCGTGCCCTGCGCGTCGTCGACGGCGGTGAGCCGGGAGACGTTGAGGAAGCGCAGGCGTTCGCTGCCGAGCACCTTCTCCTGGTACATCTGCCGGTACAGGTCGTCGATCAGGTCGACGTCCACCACGGAGTAGTTGGTGTTCCCGTGGTAGTCCATCAGCCGGCGCTTGACGTCCTCCGGCGCGGCGAAGAACTCGTCGACGGCCGCCGGGTCGAAGATCCGGTTGGCGAAGCTGCTGTCGTCGGCCGGACTGTAGCCGTAGCGGGAGAAGACGGCGCAGACCTCGGCCTCGGGGAAGCGCCGGTGGAGGTAGGCGACGTTCTCGGCGGCGCTCTGCCCGGCGCCCACGACGACGAAACGCGAGGGCGAGCTGCCGTCCAACTCCTCCACTCTCGCGAGGAGTTCGGAGTTGTGCCAGACACGCTCGGAGCGCTCCACACCCTCCGGCACGAGGGGACGCAGACCGGTGCCGATGACGAGGTTGCGGGCGCGGTGGACCGCGAGCCCCTCCGCCGACCGGACCGTGACGTCCAGGTACTCCACCGCGCCGTCGCGGACGACGGGCATGACGCCGACGACCTCATGGCCGTAGGAGACGAGGTCGTCGACCTTGCGGGCGGCCCACTCGAAGTAGTCGTGGAACTCCACCCGCAGCGGGAAGAGGTTCTTGTGGTTGATGAAGTCGATCAGCCGGCCCTGGCTCTGGAGGTAGCACAGGAAGCTGTACTCGCTGGCCGGGTTCCGGAGCGTCACCAGGTCCTTGAGGAAGGAGACCTGCATGGTCGCGTCGTCGATGAGCATGCCCCGGTGCCATCCGAAGCGCGGCTGCTGCTCGAAGAAGTGAGCGGTGACCGCTTCCTCGGGGGCGACGCCTGCGTTGTGCTCGCTGAGCGCGATCGCCATGGCCACGTTGGACGGCCCGAAGCCGATACCTATGAGGTCGTGGATCAAAGGGGCGTCGCCAGGACGAGCCTGTGCCATGTCACTCCCATCGTGCGGGCGGCCGCCCTGCGGGGAAGGCGGCCGTGGGTCGAGCATCGGGAAGTACGGGACGTACGAGAAGCCGGGCACACCGAAGGGGGCCGCGACCGGAACTTAGGTAAGGCTAAGCTCATCCTGCGAGGCATGTCCATAGAACAAACCGGACAGTCGGAGAGTGAGTACCCGTCAACCCGCTTTCACGAAGCCCCTGTTGACCACTTAGGTAAGCCTTGCTTTACTGTGCGGGCCCCATCCCTGGCCTGAGGAGGAACCCCATGCGGGTCGTCATGTTCGGTTACCAGACCTGGGGGCACCGCACCCTGCAAGCCCTGCTGGACTCCGAGCACGACGTGGTCCTCGTCGTGACGCACCCCAAGAGCGAGCACGCGTACGAGAAGATCTGGAGCGACTCGGTCGCCGACCTCGCCGAGGAGAACGGCGTACCGGTCGTCATCCGCAACCGCCCGGACGACGAGGAGCTGTTCGAGCGCCTGAAGGAGGCCGACCCGGACATCATCGTCGCCAACAACTGGCGTACGTGGATCCCTCCGCGCATCTTCGGCCTGCCGCGGCACGGCACGCTCAACGTGCACGACTCACTGCTGCCGAAGTACGCCGGCTTCTCCCCGCTGATCTGGGCGCTCATCAACGGGGAGCCCGAGGTGGGCGTCACCGCGCACATGATGAACGACGAGCTCGACGCCGGTGACATCGTGCGGCAGGAGGCGGTGCCGGTCGGCCCCACGGACACCGCGACCGACCTCTTCCACAAGACCGTCGACCTCATCGCACCGGTCACCATCGGCGCACTCGACCTGATCGCCTCCGGGCGGACGGAGTTCACCCGGCAGGACCGCTCGCAGGCCAGCTTCTTCCACAAGCGCTCCCCCGAGGACAGCCGCATCGACTGGAGCTGGCCGGCCGCGGACCTGGAGCGCCTGGTCCGCGCCCAGTCCGAGCCGTACCCGAGCGCGTTCACCTTCCACAGGGGCAGGCGGCTGGAGGTCCTGGCCGCCGTCGTCTCCGAGGGCCGCTACGGCGGTACGCCCGGCCGTATCTTCTACCGCGAGGGCGACGGCGTGGTGATCGTCGCCGGAGCCGACGCCCGCACCGGCCGCAACCACGGCCTGGCGATCACCCGTGTCCGCACCGAGGACGGCCGCGAGCTGCCCGCGGCCGAGTACTTCACCTCCATGGGCGGCTACCTGACCAACCGCCCCTGACATCCCCCGGGGCACCCCGGCACCCAGGGCACTCCTCCGGCCCTCACCGGCGGACGGATCGGCGATCCTCGATCCGTCCGCCGGCCGTCTGTCTCCGTTGTGCGCGACGTAAGCTGACATGACGTGATCACGGCCTTCCTGTGGCCGGGCAGCACTCGGAGAGGCGCATGAGGAGTCTGGAGCCCGGGGACCCTCCGGAGATGGGCGGCTATCCCCTGCTGGCACAGCTCGGCGCCGGGGGCATGGGGCAGGTCTTCCTCTCCCGTACGGCGTCCGGCAGGCCGCTGGCGCTGAAGACCGTGCGCAGCGAGTTCGGCGCCGATCCGGGGTTCGAGGAGCGGTTCGCCCGCGAGATCGCCAGCAGCGAGCGGGTGCGCTCCGCGTGGACGGTGGCCGTCGTCGACCACAGCCCCGCCGGACACCGGCCGCAGTGGCTGGCCACGGAGTACGTCCCCGCCCCCTCCCTCGCCGACTGGGTGGAGCGGTACGGCCCGCTGCCCGAGCCCTCGGTCCGCGCGCTCGTGGCGGAACTCGCCGAGGGCCTGCGGGCGGTGCACCGGGCGGGTCTGTCCCATCGCGACCTGAAGCCCTCCAACGTGCTGCTCGCCCGCCGCCACCCCCTGCTCATCGACTTCGGCATCGCCCGCGCCGTGGACGACACCCGGCACACCCGGACCGGCGGAGTGATCGGCTCACCCGGATACATGCCGCCGGAGCAGGTGACCGGCGGGATCTCCGCCGAGCCCGGCGACCTGTTCGCCCTGGGCGCCGTCCTCGTCTACGCGGCCACCGGGACGAGCCCCTTCCTGAACCCGGGCGAGCATCCGTCGGCGGCACAGCTCCTCTACCGGATCGTGCACGAGGAGCCGGTGCTGGACGGCGTACCGCCCGCCCTCCGGCCGCTGGCCGCCGCCTGCCTGCACAAGTCCCCGGAGGCCCGCCCCACGACGGACGACCTGCTGCGCCGGCTCGGCGGCGACCGGGATCCCTGGGCCGGTTCGCTGCCGGCCGGGCTGGAGGCGGAGATCACCGCGCGGGAGGCCGCACTGCGGTCGACGCTGGAACGGCCGATGGCGGAACGGCCGGTACTGGGACGGCCGGTCCCCCTCGCTCCCGCCCCGCCGGCGGGGTTCGGACCGGCCCCCGCGCCCTTTCCCCCTCCGGCCCCGCCGCCCCTCCTCCCTCCCCCTCCCCCTCCCGGCCCGGCCCCCGGTCGGCGTCCTCTCTCCGTCCGTACCGCGGCCGTACTCGCCTGCGTGGTGGCGGCCGCGGCCGTCGTCGCGGCGGTCACCTGGCCGGACGACGGCAAGGACGAGGGGACCGCGGCTCCCTCCGACTCCCCCTCCTCCGCCTCCCCGTCCGCCTCCACGGCCTCGGACGCCCTGCCCGCGTCCTGGGTGGGCACCTGGCAGGGCACGGGCCCCGGCAGCTCCTCCGGCGACGGGGTGGTCAACGCCCGTACGAGCAAGGTGACCGTCACCGTCACGTTCCACGCGGCGGAACGGGGCCAGATCGTGGGCCGGCAGGTCAGCGAGGTGCGCGAAGCCGCGAGCGGCCGCGACATCGGATGCACCGAGACCCTGCGCCTCCAGGAGTCCCACGGCACGACCATGGTCTTCGAGGCGGCCACCAGCAGCCCCACCGACCCGTCCACCGGCGTGCTCTGCACACCCGGGAACGTCTACACCCTGACGAAGACCGGTACCGACGCCCTCACACTGGAGGACGAGGGCAGCCAGACTGCGGGCTCACCGTCCCGGCTGACCCGGTCGCCCTGACCCGGTCTGCCTGACCGGGCGTCCGTCAGGGCAGGGTCCAGAAACGTACCGTGTGCCGCGCACCGGCGGTTCGTCCCGCGGTGGGCGGAGCCAGCGCCCGAGGAGCGGGCTCACGTAGTAGGGCATGGTCGGGAAGCTCATGAGGAAGCTCGACAGCAGGTTGCCGACGAGCAGACCGATCCAGAGCGGCAGGTGCAGCGGGAACAGGGCCAGCGTCAGCAGGACGACGGTCGGGTACAGGCCGACCCCCACGGCGAGGGAGGTCCTGGTCTCGGACGGCGGCGGTGCCTCCTTGCCGTCGCCCTCGCCCGGAAGAGCGTCCGACGGGCCGGTCCTGGGGCCACGGGAAGGCGTACAGGTCACGGTGGTGCAGGTGGCGCCGATCTCCAGGCCCTCGGCGGTCGGGACGAGCGGGTCCCAGCGCAACGCCGTCAGATCGATGAGCCGCCGCGGGTCCGGCTGCTCCACGGAATAGAGCCACGTCCCGCCCGCCAGCCAGGCATCGCCCTCGCGCCAGTGGACGCCGGGCCACTCGGACGGCCGTCGGACCACCTCGGTGACGGTGTTGAGGTCCATGAGCATCCGCCCTGCCCCGACGAGCTTGCGGCCGCCATGCCGCGCCGTCCGGGCGGCCGGGCCGCGGGGGCGGCCGGCACGGACACGTTTGTCCCAATCCATCGCGGTGGGCGGGTGGCGTCCCGGTGGTGATCGCCGTACCGGATACGAGGGGCGGGGTGCCGGCCCGGCGCGGCGGCCGCGCTCGTCCCGGCCCGCACGTCGGAGCCGGGCGGGCGCGCCCCGGGCGTACGCCGGTCGCCGCTCCCACGCGCCCTGTCGGGATCCGGTTCCCCTCCTGGATTCTGGGACGATGAACCGGTCCTCCGGATCCACCCCGCAGCCGACCGATCACTTGCTCGACCATGTCCGCTCGCGCGATCGCCTGAGCCGGTACAGCTTCTGGATCACCATCCTGGCCCCGACGTGGGCGGCGCTGTTCGGCCCCTTGGCCGAAGGCCGGGGCGAGGTGTGGTGGCCGCGTCTGGGATGTGCCGTCACCGTCTCGGTCGAGCTGTATGTGCAGCATCGTCTGGCGCTGCGGCGGACGCTGCCCACCCGCCTGCGTCTGCGCCGCAGAGCGGACGTCTGGCTCGCCCTGACCGTACTGCTGGTGGTGAGCCCCGTCGGCGGGTGGCTGATCGGCTGGTGGACCGCGCTCCCCCGTACCGCCGGGCTGGTGGTACCGCTGGTGCTCTCCCTGCTGGGCTTCACGGCGGGCATCAGGCAGATCGCGTGGAGCCAGAGCGGCGGACCGCAGGCCCTGGCCGGCTGTCTGTTCACGGTGGTGAGCATTCCGGCCGCCCTCCTGTGCGGGGACGGCGTCCTGGCTCTGCTGCTCGTGGGGTTCCGGCAGCCCGATCCCGAACTCATCCTCGCCGCCTGGGGCGTGGCGCTGCTTTCCTTGCTGCGATTGCTGCACCGCACGTCCGCAGACCATGACGTGTACGGGGTGCTGAACGACGCGGCGATGCTCCGGAAACTGCCGAGGGAGCTGGTCGAGGCAGCCGTGGACGACTGGGTCCGGCGGCGTGCCCTGCGGCGGCCGGACCGGCTCGACACCTCCCTGGTCCTGGCGCTGACCAGCACAGCCCAGTCGACCGCCGCGTTCAGCGATCTCAAGGGCCGCACCCCGGTGCCGTTCATGCCCACGCCGACGAGCGCACAGGCCGAGATGCTGTTGGGTGTGGCGCGGTCGGCGATCGACACCATCGCCGTGCTCGCGGGCCGGGACGAGGGGCGCCGAGGTCCGCAGGACAAGGACGTGCTGTTCGCCCGCGGGATGATCCAGCAGGTCCACGCCACCCTGGCACAGCGCGAGCAACGGCGCGAGGAAGCGGCCGCGGGCCTCTCGGCGGCCGGTGCCCATTACGCGGAGGCGGGAATGCCGAACCTGGCCGCCCTGACCCGCTTGCTGGCGAACGGCGAACTGTGCACGGCCTTCTTCGCCCCCGAGGACGCGTTGCGGGATCTGCGCGCCGTCGCCGACGACGAAAGCCTGGTGGGCATCGTGCGCAGAACGGCGTGGGCCTGCGCCGAGGCCATGCGGCGCGTGCGCGATCCGGACGCGCGGCCCTGCGCCGATCCGCACGGCGGGCCCCGCGAGGTGAGCCCGGCGCAAGCAGCCCGGGACATCGCGGTCCTGCACGCCGAGCTTCCTCCGGGCATCCCCCAGTTGATGGCCATGAGCATGCGCAACGTGCTGACCGAAACGCTGCGCATGGCCGAGGAGATGGCCGCTCACGGAAAGGTTCTCGCAAAGGGGAAGGGACACGGCTTCGACGGCCTGATAGGGGCGATGCACGAGCCCGAGAGCCTGCTGGAGAGCGCCGAGCGGTGCGTCCGGGCCGGGCGTGAGGACCAGGCTCGGTATCTGGCGGCGCGGGCCAAGGTGGTGGCGCTGCGCTACGGCGAGTTCGGAAAGTACACGTCTGCCTGCAACTTCCTCATGGACCTGGGAACGCGGCGACGGCAGTGGCGCGCCGTGCACCACGAGTTGGCGCAGGCGGTCGAGATGGCCGAGCTGGCCCGCCAGCAACTGCTCGCCCCCCAGCGCAAGAGCGAGGCGACGTACGCCCAGCAGCTCTGGTACGGGGCCATGGTGATGCTGCTGCTGGAGGGCACGGACGGTCGGGACTGGCCGCCGCCCGAGGCGAGGGCGAGGGCGTGGGAACTGGTGGAGCGTTCGCGGGCGCGAGCGCTGCTGGACGTGCTGGGCGAGACTCTCACCATCCCCGTCGACGGCGCCTTGGAGCCCCTCGTCGAGCGGGAGCGTGCGGCGTTGTCGCGGGTGCGTGCCTTGCGTACGCAGCTGGTGTCGATCGGGGGCACCGCCGTCGAGGACGCCGATGTCATGGCACGCGTGAGGGGCGCCGAGCGTGAACTGCGTGAGGTGCAGAGCCGGATAGAGGCGTCCGGAGACGCCGGCACCGCATACCTCAGGCTGCGGCGTGGCACACCCATCGGCTTCGCGGAGGTCCGGCAGCTGCTGCGCGAGGAAAGCGGCGGACGGCTCAGCCCGGGCTGAGCAGCAGGTGCACCTCGCTCCTGGCGCCGGCCGAGAGGAGCGTGCGCAGCTGCGCCGCGGTCCCGGCGACGACGACACGGCGGCCCCGGTCGAGCAGGTCGAGGACCCTCAGCCCTTCGACGGCGCGGTAGGGCCCCTTCGGCGGCACGACCACGACCGAGACCTCGGCTCCCCTCGCGACGGTGCGGGCGAGGTCCTGGGCCGGGGTGGGGCTCAGCACCGTCCACTCCCGGCCGGTGAGGGCGGCGGGGGCCAGTGCCGGTCCCAGCACCGCCGACGACAGCGTCCGGTCCGCCCGCACCCCTTGCAGCAGATAGTGGCCGACGACCTTCGTGCACACCGATCCCCGCACGTCCCCGGGCCGCAGCTGATGGTAGGCGGGCAGGGCGGTCCGGGTGCGGCACCCCTGGTCCGCGCCCGGTCGCAGCGCCGCCGCGCAGGCGGCCACCACCGCCGCGACCAGGAGTACGGCGGTGAGCCTGCGGCCCAGGCGCACGGGGGCACCGGGGTCCGGGGCGGCGGGGTCCGGAGCGGCGGGGTCCGGAGCGGCGGGCGGTGCGGGGGGAGGCGGGACGGGCGGTGAGGCGGGCGGGACAAGGAGGGCCGGGGTGGCAGCGGTGTAGCCCAGGTCACCGACGGCGTGGGTGTCCACCGCGCCGAGGAGCCACAGTCGGCTCAGTGCCCGCCACTGACGCCGTTCCGCCCGGTAGTCGCCCGGTCGGGTCAGCCCCATCGCGTCGAGCAGGGCCCAGCGGTGGACGTCGAAGGCCGAACGGTAGAGCTGCCCGTAGGCGCGTGCCGCGCCGACGGCGCCCCAGTAACCGGCCCAGGCGACCGCACCACCGCCCAGGACGCAGGCGGCCGCACCGTACCAGGGCAGGAGACACGTCCCGAGGACACCTCCCACCGCGGCGAAGAACGCCCCCAGGGCGCTGAGGGTGGCCATCGCCTCGAGGCGGCCGGTGGCGGCGGCGAAGAGCTGCTGGAACCCCTCGGGCAGGGTGGGGTAGAGGCGGGGCCAGGCCACCACTCCGTCGAGGTCGTACCGGTAGGTGCTGTGCGTCTCCGCGCCCCGCAGCACATTGCCCAAGGTGGTGGGCATCACGTGACGGTCGGCCGACGGGTACTCGTGACGTCGCGGGTCGGACTCAGCGGCACGGTCGCGCATCTCCCGGTGCCGCCGTCGGCATCGTTCGGCCAGACGCCGGCCACCGGGCAGGCCCGCCCAGTACCCCTCCAGCATCCGGATCACCGGGAGCCGGCACGTCTGCAGCACCTGGCCGAGGAGCAGGACGACGCCCAAGGCCGCCACGGGGACGAGGAGTTGCGCGGCGATGGGCAGCGACTCCCACGCACGCAGGCAGCGGGACCAGCCCTGCGCCGAGGCGACGACGACGCCCAGCGCACTGAGGAAGGCGACCGCCGGGCCGTACGTGGTGGCCAGCTGCCGACGGTCCAGCAGGCCCGTGATGGTCTCGACGAGCCCGCCCATCTACGCCTCCCAGAACGGGCGGAAGGCGTGCCCGCCCTCGACGCACTCCCCGTTCCCCTGCTCGGGGGGCCAACGCGGGAACGCGTTGGTGGCACCGCACTGACCACCCCCCGGGACGGGGGCCACGCATTGGATGAGCAAGGCCGGGTGTGGGTCGGGGAGCCCCATGGGCTGCGCCTCCAGCCCGAGTTTGGTGCCCGGGCCGGACTCGATCACGTCCGCCGCCAGCAGGTCGTCCAAGGCCTGGGCGCCGACGACTCCGGCGACGCGTCCGCCCTCCGCCACGACCACTGCGGGAATGCCGCTGGTCAGGGCCCGCAGGACCGTCTTGTCGGCGAGCAGGTCCTTCAGGGGCAGGCTCTTCGCGACCACCACCGCCGGCCAGTGGCCGTCGGCACCGACCAGGCCCGCCGGTTCGCCGCCCCGTCCCGTGAGGACCGCGAAGGCGGCGTCGCCGCGCCCGGCCAGGCTCGCGCTGAGAAGGGCCGCCTCGGTGCCCGAGAGGAATTCCGCGGACATCACTTCGCCGGTCGTGAGGGGGTGCGTCACGGTGTCACAGCCAATCGCCGGTGAGGAAGAACGGGGCCCAGTGACGAGGGTCGGAGAACGGCAGTGCCACGGGCCGGCGTGCTCGCCCGCGGGCGAGCACGCCGGCCCGTAACTCCAGGACCTCCAGACGATCGCGCTCGGCAGCGGGCAGCGTCGGCTCCGCACGCAGGGCGCGGTACAGGGCGAGCGCCCCCTGGTGATCACCGGAGGTCAGGCGGAGCCATGCCTCGTGCTCGGTGATGACGCGCTCGAAGTCCGGTCGGCCGCCCAGCCGCTCGCGGGCGGTGCCGGCATGGGCGAGCACCTCGGCGGCACTGAGCCTGCGCAGCCAGAGCTGGGCGGCTTGCAGCGCGTGTGCCTTGGAACGCCCTGCCTGCAGTTCCGCGTAGAAGCGCTTGAGCAGCATGGTCGCGGACAGTTCTTCCACGCGCCACAGGCTGACCAGGGCCGTCGGAGTGCCGGCGCAGAACAGGGACCATGCCAGACCGATGATGTCGTCGCCGGCCGTGGCCGCGCCCAGTCCGGTCTCGCAGGCCCCCAGGGTGACGAGGTCGACGTCGAGTGACATCCCGAGGATGTCGGCCGCCGTCAGCCTGCCGTCGGCGAGCTCGATCCCGGATCGCATGGGCTGGTGCGGGTCGAACACGCCGTGGGCGGTGAAGTGCAGGATGTCCGGTGACGCCTGGTGCCCGTTCAGCGCCGCCACGAGGTACTCCCTCGACGCCCTCGCCCCGGACACCAGCTGGTAGACGCCGAACTGTTCCGCGACGGCCAGCGCCTGCTCACGTGCGAAGACCAGCGGTGCTGACCCGCCCCCCGGGTCCGCGACGATGAGCATGGACCGGCGGCGCCCTTTGCGCTTGGCACGGCAGTTGTGCAGCGCCGAGGCGCTGGGCACGGTCGCCACGGGGTTGCGCTCGATGAGCGGTGCCCCGTCCACCCAGGCGGCCTGCAGGGGGATGCGATGCAGACTCTCGTGCGGTATCAAATAGAGCAGGTCGCCCGGGTCGGTGGCGCGCAGCGCCGGCGTCAGCAGGCGGTCCAGCGCTCCCTCCCGCAACGTGGCCTCCGTGTCCGTGCCGCCCATCTCCCCTGCGATGCAGGCCAGTTCGGCTCTGCCGACCCCGACCGTCACGACGTCGGGTTCGTGGCCTTCGGGTGTCACCACGAACACGCGGGTATCGTCGTCACCCACGTGGTATTGCGCGAGTACGACCCGCGGTGTCCCCTTGTCCACCCACACCCCCGCACTGCCCGGCGCTCCGCCGAAGCCCCGCTGCCTCTCGCCCTGTGCTCACCTCATAGTGCCGAAGGAAGCGGTGCGCAGACAGAAGCGCATTGCACAACGCGCGCGCCGTACCCGCGCTCGTGTGCGCCCCACTCGGGCGGGGGCGGGCCCCCGCGCCTCACTCGGCCGGTGTCGTCTCGAACCACGTGGGTTCGTCGGAGAGCGCCTGCTTGATGCGGAACACCTGACGTTCGTGCATCGGCGGGAGGGCGTCCAGCTCGAACCAGCCGACCTGGAGGGACTCGTCGTCGTTGACCCGTGCCTCGCCGCCGACCGCCCGGCAGCGGAAGGTGACGTCCATGAACTGGCACTGGTCGCCGTTGGGGTACTCGACCCGTCGCCCGGAGCGGATCAGGACGATGCGTTCGGGCACGCAGTGCACGCCCGTCTCCTCCTCGACCTCCCGCACGGCGCAGTCCGCGGGCTGCTCGCCCGGGTCCGGGATGCCGGTGATCACGGTCCACTGGCGGTTGTCCGCGCGCTGTCCGAGCAGGACGCGTCCCTCGTCGTCGAAGACGACGGCGCTGACGCCGGGGAGCCACAGGAGCTGGTGGCCGGCGACGGCGCGGATCTCGGTGATGAACTCAGGAGTCGGCATGGGACCGACCCTAACCGCAGTGGTCCCCCGCCGGCCGACGACCGGGCGGCGAGGCTCCCCCGACCTGCACCTACACCTGCGCCTGGGCGCCGGCGCCCCGCCGGGCGCGGACGCCCGCCGCGACCGCCCAGCCCAGACCGCCCGCGGCCGCGAGCACCAGGGCGATCTCCGGAAGGATGCCGAGCCGGGTCGCGGGCGTCTCGGAGGACCGCAGCGGCACCTTCTGCACCAGGTTGTCGGCGACGAACATGCCGGTCTTCTGGGTGATCCTGCCGTCGGGCATGATGATCGCGCTGACGCCGCTGGTGACGGGCACGGTCACGGTGCGGCTGTGCTCGACGGCGCGGACGCGGGACATGGCGAGCTGCTGGTAGGTCATCTCGCTGCGGTCGAAGGTGGCGTTGTTGCTGGGCACGGAGATCAGCTGGGCGCCGTCGGTGACCTCGGAGCGCACCGCCCAGTCGAAGGCGGCCTCGTAGCAGGTGACCAGTCCCACCTTCGTGTCGTCCATGGTGAACACGCCCGGCTTGGTGCCGCGGCTGAAGTCCTGGCGGACCATCGACGTCCACTGGCTGTTGATCGCGCCGATCAGGGAGCGCAGCGGGAGGTACTCGCCGAACGGCTGGATCTGCCTCTTGTCATAGGTCTGGGTGGGGCCCTTCTCGGGGTCCCAGAGGATCTGCTCGTTGTAGAGCCTGCCGCCGCGCTCGACGACCCCGCCGACGGAGATGGGCACCCCGACGGCCTTGGCGGCCTTGTCGATGACGGCGGCCGCGTCCGCATAGGCGAAGGGGTCGATGTCGGAGGAGTTCTCGGGCCACAGCACGAAGTCGGGCTGCGGCTTCCTGCCCGCCTTGACCTCGGCGGCCAGCCGTTCCGTCTCGCGCGCGTGGTAGTCGAGGACGGCGCGGCGCTGGGAGTTGAAGTCCAGACCGAGGCGGGGGACGTTGCCCTGGATGACGGCGACCGTCGCGGTGCCGTCCTCCGCCTTGTCGCTCACCAGGGTGCGTGAGGCCAGGGCGGCGCCGACGGGGACGGCCAGGCTGAGCAGGGCCACGGCGGCGGCCGACCTGCGGACCTCACCGGTGCGGCGGCGGTCCAGGAACAGCCGGACCGTCTCGTGGAGACCGAACCCGCACAGCACGACGGCGAAGCCGAGGACCGGGGTGCCGCCGAGCGCGGCGAGCGGCAGGAAGACACCGTCCGCCTGGCCGAAGGCGATCTTGCCCCACGGGAAGCCGTTGAACGGCACGCGCGCGCGTGCCGCCTCGCCGGCCGTCCAGAGGGCCGCCGCCCACACCGGCCAGGCGGGCAGCGCGGAGACCTTGGCGACGCCGACACCCACCAGGGCGATGAACACCGCTTCGATGGCGACCAGGGCGAGCCAGGGGCCGGGGCCGACCTCGACGCCGGTCCACACGAGGAGCGGCAGCAGGAAGCCCAGGCCGAACAGGTAGCCGAGGCCGAGCGCCGCCTTCCAGGTGCGCCCGCGCAGCACCCAGCCGAAGACCGCGAAGGCCGGCAGGGCCAGCCACCAGACGGTCCGGGGCGGGAAGCTGGCGTAGAGCAGCACTCCGGCGAGCGCCGCCGCAGCGGCGGGCAGGAGGCGCAGCAGCCGCGCACGGCGGGAAACCGGCGTGGTCTGGGGCTCGAGCTGGTCGGGCTGGCCCACGGAAGTTGCGGTGACGGTCACTCCGGGAGTGTACGGCGGGTCACCTTTTGGCCGACAGCACGGTCCACTGAGGCCTCCTGGGGACCACTGTGATGCACAATCCCGGCACATCTCATCCACAAACCGGCCATCAGCCGTTACGGTGTGCCGGAACCCCGTTCGCACAGACGTCCGGGGTGGTACTGGCCGGGGGCGACCGGGTTCGGGGGGTCTGGTGGGGTCCACGGGTTCCACGGGGATGACGTCGGCGGCGGGCGCGGGCGCCGACGGAGACAGACACACCGCCGCCGACGCGGTGGGAGTGGCCGTGCTCGGGGCCTGCGCCGCGTGGTCGCTGCTCAGCGCGGCCGTGCACGGGGGCCGCCCCGAGGGCGTCCTGCTCGCGGTGCTGGCCGTAACGGCCGGCTACGCCACGGGGCGGATCTGCGGAGTGCTGCTGCCGGTGGCCGCGCCCTGTGCCGCGGCGCTGGCCGGACTCACCCTGACCGTGGCACTGCCCCGGCTGGCGCCGGGACCGGAGACCGCCTCACCGCTGGGCCACGCGGGTGCCACCGCCGCGGTGCTCTCGCTGTCGGCCGGTGCCGCGTGCTGCGCCGCCTGGGCGACGCCCGTGCCGCTGCTGCGGCTCGCCCTGCGGCTGTCTGCCTGCGGTGCGGTGGTGACGGGAGCCGCACTGGGATCGGTCGCGGCGGTCGTGACGTGCGCTGCCGTGCTGCTGTGCTCCCTGGCCGCGGGGCGGATGCGCCACCGGGGTGCGGCCCTCGCCGGTCTCGCCCTCGCCACGGCCGCGGTCACCGGCCTGACCTGGGCGGTCGCCGGTGATGCGCTGCCCTCGGGGCTCGGCTCGTCGCTGGTGGACCAGCTCACACCGCGCCGGGTCGCCCTCTGGCGCGACGCGCTGCACCTGGCCCGTGACAACGCGGGGCTCGGTGTGGGGCCCGGCCGCTTCGGGGAGCTGAGCACCGCGGCGGCGCAGTCGGCGCTTCCCGACGGCAAGCCGCATTCGGCACCTCTGCAGCTGGCGGCGGAACAGGGTGTCGTAGGGGTGCTGCTCCTCGCGGCGGCGTACGCCTGGGTGCTGTTCGCATTGGGGCGCGCGCCCCGTCCGACGCCGGTCGTGCTCACGGCGGGCGCCGCGCTCACCGCGGTCGCGGCGCTCTCCGCCCTCGGCAACGCGCTGAGCTTCACGACGGTGTCGGTCGGTGCCGGCCTCCTGGCGGGTCTGGCGACGGCCCGGCCGCTGGCCGACGAACCGGTGTCCGGGCCGTCGGCCGGATCGCGCAGGGAACGCGACCGTCCCGCCGTCTGACGTCCGGGAGGGCCGAGGTCACAGGGCCGGGCCGGGCGTCCGTGGCCGCAGCCGGGCCCGGATCGCCTCCACGGCGGACTCCGCCTCGTCGACGGTGATCGTGAACGTATGGCCGTCCCAGAGCCGCAGCACCACGCCCTCGCCCCGGCGTACGACGACGGCGGTGCCCTTCTCGGGACGCCAGCGGTAGCCCCAGCCTCCCCAGTGGCGCGGGGTGACACAGGGGTCGAATTCGGCGCCCGCGACGTGCGAGAGCGGGATCCGGCGGCGGGGCAGACCGATGTGGCCGCACCGCACCTCCAGCGCGTCCTGGTCGAGTCTGAGGTCGACGTGGACGAAGGCGAGGGTGCCGAAGAGGACCAGCAGTCCGGCCGCGATGCAGCCCACGACGGACATGACGAGGGGGACGGTGCCGGACGTCCAGGCGGAGTCGACGGCGAGTTCGATGCCGAGCGCCATGCAGGCGGCGCCGACCAGCGCGAGCAGCCACTGGAACCGGTTGGTGGCCCGGCCGGTCCAGACGTCCGGATGCGGGGTGTCCCCGCCCGCGCCCGGGGGGTGAACGTGGGAGTGGTCCCTCATATACATGAGGTTACCCAGGTTTCCCTGCGCTGGTAGGGCGTCGCACAGGGTGACAGCGCCGCCCCGCGGCGCGCGGAAGGCGGGACTAAGGTCGGTGACCGCCGGTCACGGGGCCGGAGTGACGCTCTGGAGCAGCCGGCCCTCCGGGTAGGCGAGGGCGGGCTGCGGGATGCCGCCCTCGCGGCCGCTGAGGAGAACGGTCACGGAACCGAGGCCGGTCGCGGCCGGCTCGGGCTGGGCTCCGATGCGGCGCAGGGCCTGTGCGGCGACGGCACCGGCCGAGCCGTGCAGGACGAGGGGCGGCCGGCCGGGGCGCTGGACCGCGGCGCGGATGCGGTCGGCGACCAGTTCGTAGTGGGTGCAGCCCAGGACGACGGTCGTGACGTCCTCGGGCGTGAGGGCGGCGGCCGCGGCGACGGCGGACGCGATCGCCGTCTCGTCCGCGTGTTCGACGGCCTCGGCGAGGCCCCAGCACGGGACCTCGGCGACGCCGACCCCTCCCGCGAAGTCCTCGATCAGGCCGCGCTGGTAGGGGCTGCCGGTGGTGGCCGGGGTGGCCCAGATGGCGACCGGGCCGCCGCCGGCCGCGGCCGGCTTGATCGCGGGGACGGTGCCGATGACCGGGATGCCCGGTTCGAGGAGGGTGCGCAGGGCGGGCAGGGCGTGCACGGTCGCGGTGTTGCAGCCGACGATCAGGGCGTCGGGACGGTGGGCGGCGGCCGCCTCGGCGACGGCCACCGCGCGCGCGGTGAGGTCCTGCGGGGTACGCGGGCCCCACGGCATGCCGTCGGGGTCGAGGGAGAGCACGAGATCGGCGTCGGGTCGCAGACGCCGTACCGCGGCGGTGGCCGCCAGCAGCCCGATTCCGGAGTCCATGAGCGCGATCTTCACCCGGCCACCTTAGACGATGTGCTCCTGGTGACCGGTGGGGTGGGGCAGACTGCGCGGGTGAGCGCCGTCGTGTGGATCGCCGCCGTGTCCCTGGCCGCCTGGGTGTGGCTGTCGCTCTGTCAGGGCTTCTTCTGGCGCACGGACGTCAGGCTGCCGCCCCGGCGCGAGCCGCGGCAGTGGCCGCGGGTGTGCGTGGTCGTCCCGGCGCGTGACGAGGCGGCGGTCCTGCCCGCGAGCCTGCCGACGCTGCTCGCCCAGGACTATCCGGGGCACGCCGAGGTGTTCCTCGTCGACGACGGCAGCTCGGACGGCACCGGGCACCTCGCGCGTGAACTCGCGCGGCGGCACGGCGGGCTGCCGCTGACCGTCGCCTCGCCGGGCGAACCGCCCGCGGGCTGGACGGGGAAGCTGTGGGCGGTGCGGCACGGCATCGCCCTGGCCCGCGCGCGTGGGCCGGAGTATCTGCTGCTGACGGACGCCGACATCGCGCACGCGCCGGACGGTCTGCGGGAGCTGGTGGCGGCGGCGCGCGCCGGGGACTTCGACGTCGTGTCGCAGATGGCGCGGCTGCGGGTGGAGAGCCTGTGGGAGCGGCTGGTCGTGCCGGCGTTCGTCTACTTCTTCGCCCAGCTGTATCCGTTCCGCAGGATCGGGCGGCCCGGGGCGCGGACGGCGGCAGCGGCGGGCGGGTGTGTGCTGCTGCGCGCCGAGGCGGCCCAGCGGGCTCGGATCCCGGACTCCATCCGTCAGGCGGTCATCGACGACGTGGCGCTCGCGCGCGCGGTGAAGCGCACGGGCGGCCGGATCTGGCTGGGGCTGGCCGAGCGGGTGGACAGCGTGCGCCCCTATCCGGGGCTGCACGACCTGTGGCGGATGGTCTCGCGCAGCGCCTACGCGCAACTGCGGCACAGTCCGCTGCTGCTGGCCGGTACGGTGCTCGGCCTGGCGCTGGTGTACCTGGTGCCGCCGCTGGCCCTGGTCGCCGGGTCGGCGGTCGGCGACCCGGCCGTCGCGGTGCTCGGCGGGCTGGCGTGGCTGGTGATGACGGGGACGTACCTGCCGATGCTCCGCTATTACCGTCAGCCCCTGTGGCTCGCGCCGCTGCTGCCGTTCACCGCGTTCCTGTACCTGCTCATGACGGTCGACTCCGCCGTGCAGCACCACCGGGGGCGGGGCGCGGCCTGGAAGGGCCGGACCTACGCGCGTCCGGACACCGTGACCGACGAGGGCTGAACCGTCCCGAAGGGGCTGCCAAGGGGCTCCGAAGGGGCTATTTGCGGCCAGGTGTCCAGTTCATGCCCCAGTTGTAGACGCGGTCGACGGTCCGCTGCGGGCTGACCCCTCGGTCGGGCACGAGGTAGCGGGCCTCGCGCCGGACGATCAGGTCGCCGCCCTGTTGCGTGATCAGCGCGAGCGCGCACACGGTCGAGGGGACGGTGCACTCGTCGAGGGCGAAGTCGACCGGGGCGCCGAACTGGGGCTGCAGCGTGACCGTCGCATGCAGGTCCGCGAAGGAGCGGGCCCCTTCGTAGATGGTGACGAAGACGAGGATGCGCCGGAAGTCGTTCCTGTGGTCGAGGTTGATGGTGAGGTTCTCGCCGTCGGCGACGGCTCCGGTGCGGTCGTCGCCGTCGAGGTGGATGTACGGCGGCTGGTGCAGCGCTCCGAAGGCGTTGCCGAGGGCCTGCACGACACCCTTGCGGCCGTCGGTCAGCTCGAACAGGGCGCACAGGTCGAGGTCGAGGTCGTTGTGCAGGGCGACGGCCCGGCCGCGCTTGCTGCCCCAGCCCGAGAACTGCCTGCGCACCTCCCAGTTGAGGTTGACGCGCATGACCCCCGAGGTTCCGCCCTGTTTGCTGAGCGACACGGCGGGGGCGGCCTTGGTGAGCGTCACCTTGGTCAGCCGGACGGGGGCGGCGGGCGGGGCGGGCGGGGGCGGCGGTGTCCGGTGGACGGGCGGGGGCACGGTGACCGGCAGCGCGGGCAGGGTCGGCTGGACGGACGGGGGCGGCGGGGGCGTGGCCGTGAGCGGCGGGGACGGCGGCTGAGGAGGGGACCAGGGCTGAGGCGTGGACGGAGGCCGGGGCGTGGTCGGGGGCTGGGGCGGGGCCGCGTGCTGCGGCTCGTCGACGGTGATGCCGAAGTCCGTGGCCAGTCCCTCCAGGCCGGTCGCGTACCCCTGCCCGACGGCACGGAACTTCCAGGCACCCTGGCGGCGGTAGAACTCGCCCAGCACGAAGGCGGTCTCGACCGTGGCGCCGGTGCTGTCGAACCGTGCGGCGACGGTGCCCCGCGCCGCGTCCCGCACCTCGATGTAGAGGTCGGGCAGGCCCGCGAAGCTGCCGCCGTCGGCGGACGCGGCCAGCACGACGGTCTCGATCGAGGGCTCCACGCGCGCGAGGTCGACGAGCAGGGTGTCGGTCACCCGGCCGCCGGCCGTGCTCTTGCCCTCGTGGCGGACCGCGCCCGAGGAGTGGGCCGGCTGGTTGTAGAAGACGAAGTCGGCGTCGGACCGCACCTTTCCGCCCACCAGCAGCAGGGCCGAGGCGTCCGCGTCGGGCACCCCGGGCCCCGAGCGCCAGCCCAGCTCGACCCGTAGCGCCGTGGTCGGCACCGGGGTGTTGGAACCCTTCGGCATCGACATGTCCGCCCCCTCGACCTCCGCTGCGCCGGGCCGTGTGCCGGCGCTTCTCGTCTGTCTACCCCGTCAACTTATTCGGCGGGACGGCGCAGGCCCAGGAAAGGCACGGGAACGGCCCCGCCCGACCCGCCGGTAACCCGCCCGGAACTCGGCTTTTACACGATCAGGGGCGCACCTGGCGCCCCTTTTTCCCATGTTCGCTCGCATTGGGGCTCCGAGGGCACTGCCGACACGGAAATCAACCCTCTTATCGGTCTCCCCAACCAGCACATCGTGGGCTTAACTTATGGCCATGACCTCCCCCCGCTCCACCTATGGCGGCTACTACTCCGCCTTCCCGGACACCCCGATCTACGACTCGCTCGTGGCCGAGCGAGGCACCCCGCAGATCGCCCCGATCCGGGTCCCCGCCGCCTACGACACGCCGAGCAGCAGCAACCTGCCCGCGCTGCCGTCGGCACTGCCCGCCCTCCCGGCGGGCCCGTCGCAGGCGTCGTACGGCTACCCGCAGGCGCAGCAGCCCTCGCCGCTGCAGCAGGCGCCCGCGGCGTACATCCCGCCGCAGGCCGCCGCGCCCCGTGGCTACCCGGGTCCGCAGATGCCGCAGATGGCCCAGCAGCCCATCCCGGCCGCGCCCGGGATGGGCTACGAGGCCATGCGCCCCGCCGCTCCCCGGCCGGCCGCGCCGCAGTACCAGGACCCGTACAACAACCAGCAGTACCGCGGCTACTGATCCGCCCCGGGGTCGCCCCGCCCGCCCGGCAGGATGACCTCATGCGGAACGCGCACCTGCTGTCCATCCATCGTTATCCGGTCAAGGCATGCCGGGGCCAGGCGCCCCGGGAGGCCGTCGTGGAGCCCTGGGGGCTGGCCGGAGACCGACGCTGGGCGCTGATCGACGACGGGGGAAAGGTCGTCACGCAACGTCAGCAGCCGCGCCTGGCCACGGTCGTCGCCGCACTCGTGCCCGGCGGCGGCGTCCGGCTGTCCGCGCCCGGCCTGGAGCCACTGACCGTGGCGGTGCCCGAGCCGATGGACCGGGTCACGCTGGAGATCTTCCGGGACAAGGTGGAGGGGGTCCTCGCCGACGCCGAGGCGCATGCCTGGTGCAGCGCGTATCTCGGCGTCGGCGTCCGCCTGGTCCACATGGACGATCCCGCGACCGGTCGGCCCGTCGATCCCGCGTACGCGTGGCCCGGCGAGACCGTCGGCTTCGCCGACGGCTATCCGCTGCTCCTCACCACGGCCGCCTCGCTCGACGCCCTCAACACGCTGATCGCCGAGGGCGACCACGCCGCCGAGGGCCCGCTGCCGATGAACCGTTTCCGGCCGAACCTGGTCGTGTCGGGCACCGCCCCCTGGGCCGAGGACGGCTGGTCACGGGTCGAGATCGGCGAGGTCGCCTTCCGGGTCGCCAAATTCTGCGGACGGTGTGTCGTCACCACCACCGACCAGAGCACCGCCGGGCGCGGCCGGGAACCCCTGCACTCCCTCGGCCGGCACCGCCGGATCGACGGCAAGCTCGTCTTCGGGCAGAACCTGGTCCCGCTCGGCCGTGGCACGGTCCGGATCGGCGACCCGGTCCGGGTGACCGGCTGAATCCGGCCGCGTTCCGCACCGCCTCGACCGCGGGAACCTCCACCGGGTGCCGACGCGTTGGGCTTTCGTGAGAAGTCCATGAGAGGTCCCGGGCGTGGGTGATTTCGCTCTCTCTCCGCCCGGGTCCCCACGTGGACGGCTCCGGCGGGGGTCATCACGGAGCGGGAAGGGGGTGCGGACGGTGCGAGCGATCGGTGGGATCTGGCGCTGGCGGCACAATCCGCTGTGCCGCGGGACGGATCTGGTCGAGGCCTGGCTGGCGCTGTCGGCGCTGCTGCTGGTCCTGCTCGTGGCGCCCGTCGTGGGCTCCCTGATCGGCGCGGTCGCCCAGGACTCCCTGCAACAGGCGGTCCGAGAGCAGCGCCAGGGCAGGCACGAGATCACGGCCACGGTGGTGCGCAGGGAGGGCTCCTCGCCACTGGAGGCCGATCCCGAGGCCGCTTCCGGACGGGAGGCACGCAGCCGGGTCCTCGCCGACTGGACCGCCCCGGACGGCACCCACCGGCACGGCACCGTGCTGGCCGCCCTGAAGACCCCGCACCGGGGCGACCACTTCGGGATATGGACGGACACGCACGGCACCCTCGTGGCCCGGCCGCTGGACTCCGCCACCGCGACGACACACGCGGTGCTGGCCGGATTCGGCGCGTCCCTGCTGACCGCCGGCGCGGTGGAGGGCGGCAGACGGCTGATCCTCTGGCGCATGGTCCGCCGCCGGTACGCCCGCTGGGACCAGGAGTGGGACCGCGCGGGCCCGGACTGGGGCCGTACAGGTACCGGTAGCTGACGCCGTTCGGTCAGTGGTCAACCCACCGCCCGCGCGCACGCTACGGTGGTCCGGCCGGATGATGCATGATTCGGCATCAAACCCGCGTACGACGAGGTGGGGGCACAGCAACGCCATGGCACAGGGCACGGTCCAGGTGACGCACACCGGCACATCGAGGTGGCGCCGCCGCACGGGTGAGTACGCATCGCTCGCCGCCGCCCTGGAGGCCGCGGCCGAGGGCGACGTCCTCACCATCGCTCCCGGAACCTACCGGGAGAACCTCGTCGTGCAGCGGTCGGTGACCCTGCGCGGCCCCGAGGGCTCGCCCGGCTCCGTACGGATCGCACCCGTCGACGGGGTGCCGCTGACCCTGTGCGCGTCGGCGGTGGTACAGGACCTGCACGTGGAGGGCCAGGACGCGGCCGCCCCCGCGGTCCTCGTCGAGGAGGGCACGCCGGAGCTGCTCGACGTGCGGATCGTCACGCGGTCCGCCGCCGGCATCGAGGTACGCGGCAACGCCCGTCCCACGGTGCGCCGGTGCACGGTCGACAACCCGGCCGGCATCGGGATCGCCGTGGTCGACGGCGGCGGCGGCGTCTTCGAGGAGTGCGAGGTCGTCGCGGCCGGGCAGGCGGGCGTCCTGGTCCGCGGGGGCGCGCACCCCCGTCTCGAGCGCTCCCGGATTCATCACGCCTCCGGTACCGGTGTGAGTGTCACCGGGGACAACTCCGGTCTGGAAGCGGTGGGTTGCGAGATCTACGAGGTCCGGGGCAGCGGGGTGCAGGTCACCGCCCGGGCCACCGCGCACCTCACCGACTGCGCCGTGCACCGCACCACCGCCGACGGCGTCACGCTCGACACGGACGCGGTGCTGACGCTGGCCGACTGCCGGATCCACGACATCCCGGAGAACGCGATCGACCTCAGGTCGCGCTCCGTGCTGACGCTGACCCGCACGACGGTGCGTCAGTTCGGCCGCAACGGACTGTCGGTGTGGGACCCGGGCACCCGGGTCGACGCCAACCAGTGCGAGATCTTCGACAGCACCGGCGACTACCCGGCCGTCTGGGTCAGCGACGGCGCGACCGCCGTCCTCGACTCCTGCCGGGTGCACGACGTGCCGGACGCGCTGTTCGTCCTCGACCGCGGTTCGCGCGCGGACGTCATCGACAGCGATCTGGCGCAGGTGCGCAACACGGCCGTGTCGGTGAGCGACGGAGCGACGGCCCAGCTCGACGACTGCCGGATCCGGGAGGCCGCGACCGGCGCCTGGTTCCGCGACCACGGCAGCGGCGGCACCCTCAACAACTGCACGGTGGACGGCGTCCAGACCGGGGTGATCGTCACCAAGGGCGCCGACCCCACGGTGGAGCGCTGCACGGTCACCTCCCCCGCCGAGGCCGGCTTCTACGTCTCCGCCGGGGGCCGGGGCAGCTTCCTGAACTGCCGGGTCACCGACAGCGGGGGCTACGGCTTCCATGTGATAGACGGCTGCCGGGCGACCCTGCGCAGATGCCGTACGGAGCGCTGCGCGCGCGGGGGGTACGAGTTCGCGGAGACCGGGGCCGACGGGGCGCCCGGTGCGGGAGCCGTGGTCGAGGACTGCACCAGCGACGAGAGCGCCGGGCTGCGGACCGCGGCGAGCCGGGAGACGGCCGTGCAGACGACCTCCGCCGCGGTGGGTCTGCTCGGTCCGATCCCCGAGCAGCGGGTGACCGTGCCGGAGCCGCTGGCGGCGTCGGCCGAGGCCGGGACGGAGGTGCCGGTGCGGACCTCCCTGGACGTGCTGGGCGAGCTCGACGCACTGGTGGGCCTGGAGAGTGTCAAGCGCGAGGTGCGGGCGCTGACGGACATGATCGAGGTGGGCCGGCGTCGGCAGCGGGCGGGCCTGAAGGCCGCCTCGGTCAAGCGCCACCTGGTGTTCACGGGCTCCCCCGGCACCGGCAAGACGACGGTCGCGCGCCTGTACGGCGAGATCCTCGCGGCCCTGGAGGTGCTGGAGAAGGGCCATCTCGTCGAGGTGTCCCGGGTCGACCTCGTCGGCGAGCACATCGGCTCCACCGCCATCCGTACGCAGGAGGCGTTCCAGCGGGCGCACGGCGGGGTGCTGTTCATCGACGAGGCGTACGCGCTCTCGCCGGAGGACGCGGGCCGGGACTTCGGCAAGGAGGCCATCGACACGCTCGTGAAGCTGATGGAGGACCACCGGGACTCCGTGGTGGTGATCGTGGCGGGCTACACGGCCGAGATGGAGCGGTTCCTGACGGTCAACCCGGGGGTGGCGTCCCGGTTCTCACGGACCATCACCTTCGGCGACTACGGCCCGGACGAGCTGCTGCGGATCGTGGAGCAGCAGGCGGAGGAGCATGAGTACCGGCTGGCGCCGGGCAGCGCCGAGGCCCTGCTGAAGTACTTCACCGAGATCCCCAAGGGCGCCGCCTTCGGCAACGGGCGTACGGCCCGCCAGACGTTCGAGGCGATGGTGGAGCGGCACGCGAGCCGGGTCGCCCAGCTCGCCGAGCCGAGCACGGACGACCTGACCCTGCTGTTCGTGGAGGACCTGCCCGAGCTGCCCTGACCCGGGCTCTCAGGCGCGCTGCCCGGGCAGTTCCGGGCTCAGCCGGGCCAGCAGGCGGGCGCGCTCCTCGGCGAAGGCCGGGTCCGCCTGGTAGTCGGAGTGGCCGAGGACGGGCGCGGGCAGCGGGTGCTCGGCGGTGCGGCCGTACGCCAGGGGGTCCGCGAGGGGCGCGCGGTCCACCTCGGGGCCGCAGTCGTCGCCGGTCAGCCGTACCGGGCCGCCGATGGGGTCGGTGAGCCGGTACAGGTTGCGCCAGCAGTCGATGTCCCGGTGCAGGGCGGCGAGCGCGGCCGGGCCGAAGTGGGCCGGGAACCAGCGGCCGTAGAGGCGCTCGATCGGGGAGCCGTAGGTCAGCAGGGCGACCCGTCTGCGGTCGGACGGTTTCAGCTGCCAGGCGGCGGCCGCGGCGAGGACGCTGCCCTGGGAGTGCCCGGAGATGACGAGCCGGCCGCCGGTCGCGCGGGTCCAGCCGGTCATCCGCCAGGTGAGGTCGGGCACCGCGCGCTCGGCGTAGCAGGGCGGCGCGAAGGGGTGGGCGGCGCGCGGCCAGAAGGTGCCCACGTCCCACAGGATGCCGATGGTGCGCCGTGCGGCGGCGTCCTTGTAGGCGCGCCGCCCCCAGGTGACGAACAGGAGGCAGCCGAAGCCGATCAGCCAGGAGCCGAGCGCCTGGGCCGCCTGGGCGGCGCCGTGGACGAGGGGGCCCGCCGCCGCCGTGGCCCGGACCGGGGTCTCACCGCTCACGGAGGCCCCGACGAGGGCGCCCGCGCCGAGGAGCAGGGTCGAGGTGGCGGTCACGGCGACGAGGAGGGGCCCGCGGTCGGTGAGCGCGGCCATCGAACGGGTGCGGGCGATGCGGCGGGTGCGGGCCGGGTCGCCGGGGTCGGCCCGGTACTCCCGGACCACCGCGGCCCGCTCGGCCCGGGTGAGCTGCCAGGTCCGCCGCCCGAGCAGGGCGCACAGCACCGCCAGGACGGCGAGCAGCACGGGGATCACGGACGCCTGCCAGGTCAGCAGCACCGGCGGACCGTCGATCGAGGTCCCGGTCCCGTCCAGCCAGTCCGCGACCCGCTGTGCCACCCCGCCGGACATCACCCCGCCCAGCGCACAGGCCAGCATCACGACGGCGGGCCCGCCCAGCCCCCGCAGCGCGGACCGCTGACCGTCCCCCGGCCGGGCCGCGGCGGCCGTACCCGTCGGGTCCGGCGGGGCGGATTCACCGGCGGCCTCTGCCTGGGGAGCCCGGGGAGGTACCGCGACCGCGGCGCCCCTTCCCTGGCCCGTGCGGTCCGGCCGGCCCCGGTGCAGGGCGCGGGCGACGGCGGCCAGGGTGAGGACGAGGGTGCCCTGGGCCAGGGTGAGGGCGCCGAAGGCCGTGTCACCGGCCAGGCGGCCGGAGGAGTGCCAGTGCGGGCGGCTCCAGGCGGCGTAGAGCAGGGTGAGGGCGAGGAGGGCGAGGGCGGTGAGGGGGAGGCGGTGCACGAGGTGGGCGTCGAGGGTGCGGTCGAGGCGGTTCTCGCTGCGGCCGCGCCGGCAGACCACCCAGACCACGGCGAGCGCTCCGGCAGCCAGGGACACCTCCAGCAGTCGGCCGAGCGCGTCCAGGACGGCGGGGCCGCCGGGCCGGTGGTCCTCGCGGGCCGCGGCCGTGCCGACGGCCGCGGCCACCGTGAGCAGCCCCGCCGCCGTGTGCGCGGCGCGCAGTCGGGCGACGAGACGGCGGCCGTACCAGAAGCCGGGGCGGCTCAGCGCCGTGTGGACGGGGCCGTGCTCCGGCTCGGGAACGCGGTCGAGCGGTTCCTGGGATTCGTACGCCCGCCAGGTGCGGTGGGAGAGGTACCACAGGAGGCCGGTCAGGGCGGTCGGGACGAGGGCCGCGAGGGCGAGGCGGCGGCCCGGCGTGCTCCACCAGCCGCCGTGCGGGCCGCCGGGGGACAGAAAGCCCAGCCAGGAGTGGCGGGCGGCGCACGCGCCGGTGCCGGCGCACTGCCAGGCGGTGAGGTCGAGGGCGACCTCGCAGGCGGCGGCGACGAGGAGGACCGTCAGGCTGAGGCCGGCGAGCCGGACGAGCAGGCCGTAGAGGCGGACCGCGCGGGTGCCCTCGCGGGCCGCGGGGCGCATCCAGTGGGCGAGGTTGACCACCATGAACGGCAGCAGTAACAGCCACAGCGCACGGGTGCCGTTGCCGGAGGTCAGGTTGGACCAGACGTACGCCTCCGGGACCGGCCGCCCGTCGGGTCCGCCGGAGGGCGCGTTGGCGTCGGCCGCGGGGGCGTCCGCGTCGGCGTCCTCGGCGCGGCGGTAGACCGCCGCCGTCTCGTCGCCGGTGATCCGCACCGTGCGCGGATCGTTCAGCATCTTCTCGGGCGTGGCGCCGCCCACGCCGTGGACCAGGAGTTCCAGGGCCGCTCTGCCCGTCGAGGCGCCTTCCACCGTTCGCACTCCCCCCTGACACGCCGCTTTCCTGTGTTCGTGCGGGCACAGGATCTCCGCTCCGGAGGGCGTCCACACCCCGGTACACCGAATGTCCCCGATCCGAGCGACACGGGAACTTCACCGCCCTGGCTGGCATGCACACGTCGGGGTGCTGGCACGGTCGGGGTCCTGTCGTGCGAGGATGGGACGCCCGCGCACCCGGGACCGGTGAGAATCCTCTCGTCGCAGCAGGTGAGCGGGCCTGTCGAACCGTCGAGGAAAGGACCGGAGCGTACGTGAGCGAGAATCAGAACCTCCTCGCGGAGCAGCGCCGCTCCCTCATCCTGGACGAGGTGCGCCGCCGGGGCGGCGTCCGTGTCAACGAGCTGACCCGCAAGCTCGGCGTGTCGGACATGACGGTCCGCCGCGACCTGGACGCGCTGGCCCGGCAGGGTGTGCTGGAGAAGGTGCACGGCGGGGCGGTCCCGGTGGTGGAGGCGAGCACGCACGAGCCCGGCTTCGAGGCGAAGTCGGGGCTGGAGCTGACCGCCAAGGAGGACATCGCGCGGGCCGCCGCGGAGCTGGTCGCGCCGGGGAGCGCGATCGCGCTGTCGGGCGGTACGACGACCTATGCGCTGGCCCACCAGCTGCTCGAGGTGCCGGACCTGACCGTGGTGACGAACTCGGTGCGGGTGGCCGACGTCTTCCACGTGGCGCAGCGCACCTCGGGCCCCCGGCAGGGCGCGGCGACGGTGGTGCTGACCGGTGGGGTGCGCACGCCGTCCGACTCGCTGGTGGGGCCGGTGGCGGACCAGGCCATCGCGGCGCTCCACTTCGATCTGCTGTTCCTCGGGGTGCACGGGATATCCACCGAGGCGGGGCTGTCCACGCCGAACCTGGCGGAGGCCGAGACCAACCGGCGCCTGGTGCACTCGGCGCGCCGGGTCGTGGTGGTCGCCGACCACACCAAGTGGGGCGTGGTGGGGCTGAGTTCGTTCGCGGCCCTGGAGCAGGTCGACACCCTGGTCACGGACGGCGGGCTGCCGGGCGCGGCACGCGCGGAGATCTCCGAGCATCTGCGGCGGCTGGTGGTCGCCGGTGAGAACGGCGCGGGGGAAGACATCTGACGGGGTGACGGCTAGGGTGGCGGCTCCGTCGACCGAGGGGGTCCGTGTCGCCATGGTCCGTCGTCTGCGTCCCGAGGGCCTCGACTTCGTCGGGGCCGCTCCCGTCCGGCTGGGCTTCACCCGTGACCTGTCCGTCGCGCCGGAACGGGTCTTCCATGCGCTGGCCTCGGACGTCTCCGGCTGGGCCGCGTGGTTCCCGGCGGTCTCCTCGGTCGAGCCGCTGGACGAGGGGGCCGGACGGGACGTACGGCTGTGGGGTGGCACGCGGTTCAGGGAGACGGTCCTCGCGGCGAAGGAGCCCGAGCTGTACGCCTACCGGGTGGACCTCACCAACGCGCCGGGGGTGCGGGCGCTGGTCGAGGAGTGGCGGCTGGCGCCGGCCGGGGCGGGGACCCGGGTGCGGTGGACGTTCGCCGCGGACGGGCCCGTGCCGGTGCGGGGTGCGCTGCGGCTGGCGGGCCCGGGGCTCGGGCTGTCGTTCCGGGATGCGATGGGCCGGCTGGAACGGCGGCTCGCGGCGGGTTCGTAGCGCGGCGGACCCGGCTCATTCCGGCCAGACGCCGGTCGCCAGGAGCGACTCGATGGCCGCCGTGTAGGGCGCGATGTCCAGACCTTGTGCCGCCAGCCAGGTGTCGGAGTAGTACTTGTCGAGGTAGCGGTCGCCGGGGTCGCACAGCAGGGTGACCACACTGCCGCGCCGGCCGTCGGCGACCATCTCGGCGACGATCTTGAGCGCGCTCCACAGTCCGGTGCCCGTGGAGCCGCCCGCCTTGCGGCCGATGACCTGCTCCAGCGCCCGTACGGCGGCGACGCTGGCCGCGTCCGGGACCTTCATCATGCGGTCGATGGCACCCGGGACGAAGCTCGGCTCCATCCGGGGCCGCCCGATGCCCTCGATGCGGGAGCCGCAGTCGTAGGTGACGTCCGGGTCGCCGGTGGTCCAGCCCTCGAAGAAGCAGGAGTTCTCGGGGTCGGCGACGCAGATGCGGGTGTCGCGCTGGGTGTAGTGGACGTACCGGGCGATGGTCGCGGAGGTGCCGCCGGTGCCGGCCGTGGCGACGATCCAGGCCGGTTCGGGAAACCGCTCCGACTCCAGCTGGCGGAAGACGGATTCGGCGATGTTGTTGTTCCCCCGCCAGTCGGTGGCCCGCTCGGCGTAGGTGAACTGGTCCATGTAGTGGCCGCCGGTGTCCGCCGCGAGGCGGGCCGACTCCTCGTACATGGTGCGCGGGTCGTCGACGAAGTGGCAGCCGCCGCCGTGGAACTCGATGAGGCGGATCTTCTCGGCGCTCGTGGTGCGGGGCATGACGGCGATGAAGGGCACGCCGATGAGCTTGGCGAAGTACGCCTCGGAGACGGCGGTGGAGCCGCTGGACGCCTCGATCACCGGGCGGTCCGGCCGGATCCAGCCATTGCACAGGCCGTACAGGAACAGCGAGCGGGCGAGGCGGTGTTTGAGGCTGCCGGTGGGGTGGGTGGACTCGTCCTTGAGGTACAGGTCGACGCCCCAGTCGGCAGGGAGGGGGAAGTGGAGGAGATGGGTGTCGGCCGAGCGCTGGGCGTCGGCCTGCACCTTTCGGACGGCCTCTTTCAGCCAGTCGCGGTAGAAGGCGTCGCTGTGGTCGACGTCGAGGGTGGCGCCGGTCCTGGTCTGCTGGGGGGTGGTCACGGCAGGAGCTCCTTACACGCATCGCGCCGACGGGCGCCCGAGGCGGCCGGCACACCGATCATAGGCACCTTCCGTACCGCTTCTCACCTGCATAAACACCCCTTTGGGAACCTCAAAGGCGGCCTGGGACGGCAGTGCGGGCGCACAGGGGGGCGCATTCACGCGAGTGCTCCTGAAGGGCGAGGTCGGCGGGGCGTACGCACTGGTGCTCGACGCCGGGCGCGGGCAGACTGCACCCGGCGGGGCGCGGCTCCCGGTCAGGGCGTACGCCCCTGGGCGCGGCGCGGGTCCCGGACGGGGGCGCACACTGGATCACGGAGGCGACGAGTTCACTCACGCGAGGACGACCGCAAGGGGGCGGGAAGGCATGGCGGAGCCGGAGTTCACGGCGACGGGCGTGCGGATCGGGAAGAGACTGCGTTCGCTCACCCGGGCCGGGCAGGTCCGGATCAGCGGCGGCAGGCTGGAGTTGCTCACCAGTTACGGCAGCGAGATCGACAGCGCGCCGGTGCAGGCGGTCCGCGCCTCCCGGCCCTGGTTCGCCCCGGAGGACCGGGCGCTGGCCGACCTCAACGGCAACCGGTACCTGCTGACCCTCGGCGAGCACGACCCCGCGCCGGGTGAGCCGGGGCCGCCCGCGGCCCGCCGGTTCATCGAGGCCGTACGGAAGGCGGCGGGTCACTCCCGCTGAGGCGAGGCAGCCGAGCAGCCCCGGGCCGTGCGAGTTGCGCCGCGGGATCCCCTGAGTCACGCTGTTCTCACGTCACTCTGGGTTTACCGGCGATAACGCTGCGAACCAGCCCGCCGGCCACCGCAGCAGGCGGCCGCCTCGCGCAGCAGCTCTGCTCCATCGATCCGAACTCCGTGTTCTTCCGGACCTCAGTCGGGGAGTCGCAGCCGTGATCAGCAACCCAAGCAGGCACTGCACGGTGGAGCTCCAAGCCCTGCCGTCGCGGATCGGCCAGGTCCGCAGAATCGTATCGGCGCAGTTGCGCTACTGGCATCTGGATCCCCTCATAGACCGGGCCGCGCTCGGTGTGACGGAGCTGTTGACCAACGTCCACCTGCACGCCCGGCCCGACAAGACGTGTGTCGTGGAGATGGAGCTGCTGCTGGACCGGCTCACCGTCTCCGTCCGCGACCACGATCCGCGGCTGCCGGTTCCGGCGGACGTCCCGGAGAGCGGGACCCTCACCACCTGCGGGCGCGGGCTCGCCATGGTGGCCGCGATGAGCGAGAGCTGGGGCGCCCGGCCCGACGGGGAGTCCGGCAAGGTGGTCTGGTTCACGCTGCCCGCGTCGGCCGTGGTGCCGGAGCGGTCGGCGCGCCCGCCGCGCCGTACGCCCCGGGAGCAGGTCGTGTCCCCGTTCCCCGAGGTGGTCGCGGTGGACGTCCACCGTGCCTCCCACGCTCCCGCCCGGTCCGCCGTCGTCGGCTGACCGGGCGGTGACCCGCCGTCACCGGGGGCCTCCCGTACGGTCATTCGGCGGCGACGGCCCGCAGCACGTCCAGGCGGGCCGCGCGCCGGGCCGGGCGCAGTCCGGCGAGGGCTCCGGCGGCGAGCCCCACGAGGGCGACGACGGCGAGCCGGGCGGGCGGCAGCGCGAAGGCGAACGCGCTGTCGCCCGCCCCGTCGGAGGCCCGCACCAGCACCCAGCCGAGGAAGGTGCCGAGCCCCAGGCCGCCCGCTGTGCCGAAGGCGGCGACCAGGACCGACTCCCAGCGGACCATGGCCCGCAGCTGGGACCGGGTCTGGCCGACGGCCCGCAGCAGGCCGAGTTCGCGGGTGCGTTCGTGGACCGACAGCGTCAGGGTGTTGGCGATGCCCAGGAGCGCGATCAGGACCGCGAGGGCGAGCAGGGCGTAGACGAGGGTGAGCATCATGTCGATGCCGCCGGCCGACGAGGCCGCGTACGCGTCGCGGGTCTGCACCTCGGGGTTGCCGTACCGCGCGGCGACCTGCTCGACGGCCGCCCTGCCCTGCGCGGTGCTCACGCCGTCCTCGAAGGAGACGGCGATCAGCGTGTCGGCGTCCTGGGTGCGGTGCGGGGCCCAGGCGGCGCGGGTGATGACGTAGTCGCCGACGAGTTCCGACTGCCCGTAGACCGCTCGGACGGTGAAGGTCCGCCGCTGTCCGTCGGTGAAGGCGAGCCGCGCCCGCTCGCCGACGCGCAGGCCCCGCCGTGCCGCCTCCGCGCGGGTGACGGCGAGTCCGTCGGTGCCCAGGGCGCGCAGGTCACCGCGTACGGTGCCCAGGTCGAAGGTACGGGCCAGGGCCACCGGGTCGGTCACGGTCAACGCACGTCCCTCGCCGTCGACTTCGGCGACTCCGCGGCCCAGCCCGACGGCGGTTTCGACCTCGGGGAGCGCGCCGATCGCGGGGGCCAGCCGCGGGCTCAGGCCGCTGCCGCCCGCCCCGAAGGACGGGGTGCTGACGGCCACGTCGCCCGCGAAGGACCGGGAGACGGTCTGGTCCGTCGTGGCCTTCAGCGACGCCCCGAACACGGTGAACAGGGACACCACGGCCACGCCGATCATCAGGGCGCTCGCGGTGGCGGCCGTCCGCTCCGGACTGCGCAGGGCGTTGCGCCGGGCGAGGGCTCCGGTGACGCCGCGCAGCGGGCCCAGGGGGCTGCCGAGGACGCGTACCGCCGTGCCGGAGGCGACCGGGCCGAGGACGACGAAGGCGACCAGGGCGAGGACGGCGCCCAGGCCGGCCGTCCGGACGGAGGGGGAGACGAGGACGCCGGTCAGCGTCGCGGCGAGAGCCAGGGCCAGCAGTGACGCGCCGAGGACGGCGCGCGGCCGGGAGGCGCCGGAGGTGTCGACGGCGCTCTCGCGCAGCGCGGCCAGCGGGGCGGTGCGTCCGGCGCGCACGGCGGGCAGCAGGGCGGAGCCCAGGCAGACCAGGACGCCGACCGCGAGGGGGAGGCCCAGCGACAGGCCACTGATCACCAGATCGCCCTCGGGGAAGGGGAACCCGATGGCCGGGAACAGTGCCTGGAGTCCGGCCGCGATCCCGATGCCGCCGGCCAGTCCGGCCGCGGAGGCCGTCATGCCGACGGCGCTCGCCTCGGCGAGCCCGGCCGCGGTGACCTGGCGGCGGGAGGCACCGAGGGCACGCAACAGGGCGTTCTCCCGTGTGCGTTGGGCGACGACGATCGCGAAGGTGTTGTGGATGGAGAACGTCGCGACGAGCAGGGCGACTCCGGAGAAGACCAGCAGGAAGGTCGTGAAGACCGTGAGGAACCGGCTGGCGATCATGTCGGCGTTCTCACGCGCCGCCTCCTGCCCGGTGATGGCCTCGACGCCCCGGGGAAGCACGGGAGTCAGCCGGTGGACCAGCTCCGCCTGGCTCACTCCGGACGCGGCGCGGACCACGATGCGCGTCGCCTGACCGGGCCGGGCGGTGAGGTACTTCTCGGCGTCGGCCCGGGTCATTCCGGTGTAGGTCACCTGGGCCATGCCGTCCTCGCCGCCGAAGGTGGCGAGCCCGACGATCGTCACCCGCACCGGGTCGGGGGTGCGCAGGACGGTCGTGTCTCCGATCCTCAGTCCGCCCCGCTCGGCGGTGCCGCGGTTGACGACGACCTCGCCGGACCGGGCCGGGACCCGGCCCTCGGCGAGCCGGTACGGATTGAGCTTCGGGTCGGCGATCCAGTTGCCGGCGAGGGTGGGCGGCCCCTGGCCCCCGATCGGCCTGCCGTCGGCGCCGAGGAGCTGGCCCGCGCCCTGGATGTCCGGGGCGGCGGCCGCCACCCCCGGCACCTTCGTCAGGGCCGCGACCAGGGAGGTGTCCACCGGCCGCCGTGCGCCCTGGCTCTCGCCGGGGGTGGTGAGGGCGTCGGCCCCGCGGACGACGGCGTCGGTGCCGGCGGTGGCGCTGCCGAACATCGAGTCGAAGCTCGCGCGCAGGGTGTCGCCCATGACGAGCGTTCCGGCGAGGAAGGCCACGCCGAGGAAGACCGCGAGGAAGGTGCCGGCGAACCGCCTCCCGTGAGCCGTGAGAGAGGTGAGACCGAGCCGCACGGACGCGTTCATGACGGCACCTCGAAGGCTTTCATGCGGTCCAGGACGCGGTCGGCGGTGGGGGCTTCCATCCGGTCGACGAGCCGTCCGTCGGCGAGGAAGACCACCTCGTCGGCGTGGGCGGCGGCCACCGGGTCGTGGGTGACCATGACGACGGTACGACCGGTGCGGCGCACGGTCCCGGCGAGGAGCCCGAGGACCTCTCCCCCGGTGCGCGAGTCGAGGTTGCCGGTGGGCTCGTCGGCGAAGACGACGTCGGGACGGCCGGCGAACGCCCGGGCCACGGCGACCCGTTGCTGCTGTCCGCCGGAGAGCTGCGCGGGCCGGTGGTGCAGCCGGTCACGCAGACCGACGGTGTCGACCAGCGCGTCGATCCACTCGGCCTCGCCCGTGGCACCCGCGAGGTCCAGCGGCAGCCGGATGTTCTCCTCGACGGTCAGGGTGGGGACGAGGTTGAACGACTGGAACACGAACCCGACCCGTTCACGGCGCAGCAGGGTGAGGCGGCGGTCGTCGAGGGCGCCCAGCTCGGTGTCGCCGATCCAGGCAGCGCCGGAGGTGAGCGTGTCCAGGCCCGCCGCGCAGTGCATCAGGGTGGACTTGCCCGAGCCCGACGGGCCCATGATCGCGGTGAAGCGTCCGGCCGGGAAGGCCACGCTCACCCCGTCCAGCGCCCGTACGGCGGTGTCACCGACGCCGTACACCTTGACGGCGTCGGTGACGCGGGCGGCCGTCGTGAGGGCGGTCGCGATGGTCACAGCGCGCCGCCCTTCCGGCCGAACTGCTCGTCCAGGACGGACAGTCGGCGCCAGTACTCGTCCTCGTCGATCTCGCCGGAGGCGAAGCGCCGGCCCAGGACGGCCAGCGGCGAGTCGCCGGTCGGCCGGTCGACCGGCCGCCACGGGCCGCGCCACACCGTGCGACGCAGCAGGGTGACGACGCCGGCCACGACGGCCGCCCAGATCAGCGGGAGGAACAGGATCCAGGGGCCGGGGCCGCCGCCGTCCCAGTTCGCCAGGGTGTACATCTCGGGTCATCTCCTCGGTGGGTTCCCGCCGGGGGCCTCGGTGGGGTTCCCCGGTGCTGCGACGCCTCGAGAATCCCGCTGGGAGGGGGCCCGGGTCGTCGTGCGGGCGGCGGCAGTGCGGGTACCTCCCGGGGAGTACGCGCCGGGCGCGGGACTGCTTCGGACGGAGCGGCGGAGCGGACGGGTGGCCCGATCATGTCGGTTCCTGACCTGCCGGGGCGCTGCCGGTCGCCGGACGGTCCGCGAGCATGGCCGGTGACGGAGAGACCCCGAGGATGAGGAGCGGCACGGTCATGGCCCTGGAGATGCGTGAGCGCTGCGAGCGCTGTACGACGGCTGCTCTGCCGCCCGACGGGCCGGCGCTGATCTGCTCCTACGAATGCACGTTCTGCGGGCCGTGCGGCGACGCGCTGGGGGGTGTCTGCCCCAACTGCGGCGGCGAGCTGGTGTCCCGGCCGCGCCGAGCCGCCGGGGTCTGACGGCCCGGGCCGCGGCGCGCGGGCGCCGCACGTGCCTCATGAGGGGCGGCGGCGTCCGGCGCGGTGACGGTGGCGGTGGCGGTGCTGTGCTGCCTCAGGCGGACGGCTTCTCGTCGAAGCTCGCGAAGTAGGCCGCCGCCATGTCCTCGTCGGCGTGTCCCTGCGCGGCCGCCCGCTCCAGGCGTTCCGCGCTCGCGGCCGCCACGTCGAGGCGGATGCCGCCCGCACGGCCGGCCTCGACGATCAGCCGGGCGTCCTTGGCCGCGGTGTCCACGGCGAACTGGGGCGGGGTGAGCCGCCCGTCGAGGATCATCCGGGCCTTGGCCCGCAGATAGCCCATGTCCAGCGGGCCGCCCTCGATCAGCCCGAAGAACGCCGCCGGGTCGACGTCGAGCGCCTGAGCGAGGGCGAGCACCTCGCCGGTCGCGGCGGTCGCGGCGAGGACCCAGCTGTTGGCGACCAGCTTCAGCCGGGTGGCGCTGCCCGCGCCGCCGTCCTCGCCGGTCCAGACGGTACGCGCGCCGACCGCGTCGAAGACGGACGCGACCGCGTCCCGGTGCGCGACCGGACCGGCCGCGAGGACCGTCAGCTGCCCGGCCTCGGCGGGCTGGCGGGTGCCCAGCACCGGTGCGTCGAAGAAGACGAGCCCGTGCTCCCTGGCGAAGGCGGCCAGGTCGCCGACGGCCGCGATGCCGGCGGTGGTCGACTGCACCCAGGCGGCGCCGGAGCGCAGGGCGGGAGCGGCCTCGCGCAGGACCTCCAGGGCGGAGGGACCGTCGTAGAGCATGGTCAGGACGACGTCCGCGTCCCGGACGGCCTCGGCGGGGGTGTCGGCGACGGTGACGCCGTCGGCGGCCAGCGGCTCGGCCTTGGCGCGGGTGCGGTTCCAGGCGCGGACGGGGTGTCCGGCGCGGACGAGGTTGCGGGCCATGGCGGCACCCATGATGCCGGTGCCGAGGACACTCACGGTGGTCTTGTGGCTCATGCCGTCAACCTACTTCGACGCGACGCTCCCACGGCCGTGCGACCGTGCGGCGGTGCCCGGTGACCACCCCCCGGCCGGGCGGACCGCGTCGACGCGGACGTCCGAGCGGGTGAGCGGTGCGCCCCGCTGCGCAGCGCTGCTGGACGGCCTTTGATCGCCGCCGTCATCGAACGGCCCCCCGGAGCCACCGGCCGACGGGCGCGACGGGCCGGGCGCGACGGGCCGGGCGGGCTGGGCCGGGCGGGCTGGGCAGACCCCGCGGGCTCGGCGGGGCTGGGCACGTCCCGGCAGTTCCGGCGGGGCTCGGCAGGCGGGAAGGGGCCCGGCACGCCGGGCGGGCTCGACGGGCTCGAAAGGCCCGTCGGGCTCGGCGGGCCCGGCTGGCCCGTCGGGCTCGGCAGACCCGGCAGACCCGGCAGGCCCGGCAGGCCCGGCAGGCCCGGCAGGCCCGGCAGCAGGGAGCGCTCGACGGACTCATCAGCAGGTCTCAACGGACTCGGCGAGACGCGCAGGCCCCCGTAGGCCCGGCGGGCTCGGCAAGTCCGGGCAGGTGCGGCGGGGCTCGGCAGCCGGGCGCGCTCGACGGACTCGGCAGGCCCGACCCCCTCGGCCAGCCGGGCGGACTTGAAGGCCCGGCGGACTCGGCAGGTCCCGACGGACTCGGCGAGACCCGCAGGCCCGGCGGTCTCGACAGGTCCGGACAGGCCCCGCAGGGCTCGGCAGCCGGGCGCGCTCGACGGACTCAGCAGGCCCCGCAGGCCCGGCAAGTCCCCGCACGCCCATCAGGCCCGGCAGGTCCCCGTGAGACGGACGAGCTGGGTACGAAGCGGCCGTGGCGTCTCGACGGACGTGAGCGGGAGCGGTTCAGGCCGCGCTCAGTGCGCCGAGGGGGTCGTCGAGCACCGGCTGCCAGGCCAGCTCGGCCGCTCCGACCAGGCTGTTGTGGTCGAGGGTGCAGGCCAGGATGGGGACGCCGCCGCTGCGGCCCCACAGGCTGCGGTCGGCGACGACGGCACGCAGCCGGTCGGGGTCGGCGTCGAGGAGGGTGCGGTGCAGGCCGCCGAGGATGATCCGGTCGGGGTTGAGGATGTTGACCAGGCCCGCGAGTCCGAGGCCGAGCCGGTCGATGAGGGCCTCGGCGGCCGTGCGGACGACCGGGTCGCCGTACTCCTCGCGGAGCAGCTCGTTGGCCTGGTGGAGCAGCGAGCCCTCGGGTCCGGGCTCGCGGCCGGCGGTCGTCAGGAGGGCCAGCGGGTCGGCCTCGACGTCGAGGCAGCCGCGGCCGCCGCAGTGGCAGGGGCGGCCCTCGGGGTTGACGGTGAGGTGCCCGACCTCCAGGGCGAGTCCCGAACTGCCCGTGTGCAGACGTCCGTCGAGGACGAGCGCGCCGCCGACGCCCCGGTGCCCGGTGGCCACGCACAGCAGGTCGCGGGCGCCGCGGCCGGCCCCGTGCCGGTGTTCGGCGAGGGCGGCGAGGTTGACGTCGTTGCCGACGAAGGCGGGGCCGGTGATCCCGGCGGCCCGGACGCGTTCGGCGAAGACCTCCCGCACCGGCGCCCCCACCGGCCAGGCCAGGTGCAGGGGGTTGAGAGCCAGGCCCTCCGGTTCGGTGACCGCCGACGGCACCGCGAGCCCGGCGCCCACGCACCGGCGGCCGGTCCGCCGCAGCAGTTCGGCACCGGCGTCCATGGCGGCGCCGAGCACCTTCGCCGGGTCGGCGTCCACGGTCTCGCAGCTGGGGGTGGTGGCGACGATCCGGCCGCCGAGGCCGACCAGCGCGGCCCGGAACCCGTCGGCGTGCACCTGGGCGGCCAGGGCGACCGGGCCCTCCTCGGCGAGTTCGAGCCGGTGCGAGGGCCGGCCCTGGGAACCGGCGGCGGCACCGGGCCGTGCGTCGACCCGGATCAGCCCGAGCGCCTCCAGTTCCGCGGCGACCGCGCCGGCCGTGGCGCGGGTGACGCCGAGTTCCGCGGTGAGCACCGACCGGGTGGGCGCCCGCCCGGTGTGCACGAGCTCCAACGCGGGCCCGAGCGCACCGCGCCCCCGGTCCAACCGCGCCCTGGAGGTGGTTCCTTCCCCCGCCGGCCGGGGGTCCGCGTCGCCGCTCATGAGGGGGAGTCTCCCATGATCCGTTCGTCAGCCGACGCCGGACGTCCGCGGGAAGCCGCTCACCCGGAGCGTGAGGTTCAGCCGTCCCGTCAGGCCCAGCCCCGCCGGTGCCGTGCCGGGCAGGACGCGCGGCACCCCGTGGTAGGCGAGCCGGGAGTCCCCGCCGAACACGAACAGGTCGCCGCTGCGCAGTTCCACGTCGGTCCAGGGCCGGGTGCGGGTCTCGGTGTTGCCGAAGCGGAACACACAGGTGTCGCCGAGGCTCAGGGACACCACGGGCGCGTCGGAGCGTTCGTCGGCGTCCCGGTGCAGTCCCATGCGGGCGTCGCCGTCGTAGAAGTTGATCAGCGCGATGTCGTACGGCGCAGCGGCCACCGCCCGGGGTCCGAGCGCGTCGGCCACCGCGCGCCGGCCCAGCTCACCGAGCCAGTCCGGGAACGGCTTCACCGGTGTGCCGTCCCCGTCGACGACCGTGCGGGCGTAGGCGTACGGGTACCAGTGCCAGCCCAGACAGACCTGGCGGGCGGTCATCGTGCCGCCGCCGGGCGTGCGGACCGTGCGCAGGCCGGCCGGGGGTCTCGCCCAGTCGCGGCAGGCTTCGAGGAGGTCAGCCTGCCGGCCCGCGTCGAGCCAGTCGGGCACGTGCACCGCGCCGGGCGCGATCCGGGCCCGCTGCCGGGGAAACAGCTCGCCGTCCATGCGGCCATCCTCCCCCACCGCACCGCCACCGGGCCTGAGCTGCGGCTGGGCTAGCCTTGGGGCACCATGAACGACCGTATGACGACGCCGTGGGGCGAGGTCGCCCTGGCCCGCTTCCCCGAGGATCCGCGCGACCGGCTGCGTGCCTGGGACGCCTCCGACGCGTATCTGCTGCGGTATCTCGCGCAGCGGGACGTGCCCCTGACCGGCACGGTCGTGGTGCTGGGCGACCGCTGGGGCGCGCTCGTCACGGCGCTCGCGGCGCACCACCCGGTGCAGATCACCGACTCCTGGCTGGGGCAGGAGGCGACCCGGGCGAACCTGGCGCGTGCGGGTGCAGGGCCCGGCACGGTGCGGCTGCTCACCACCCAGGACCCGGTGCCCGAGCGGATCGACCTGCTCCTCGTCAGGGTGCCGAAGAGCCTGGCGCTGCTGGAGGACCAGTTGCTGCGGCTCGCGCCCGCCGTCCACCCGGGCACGGTCGTGATCGGCACCGGCATGGTCAAGGAGATCCACACCTCCACCCTGAGGCTGTTCGAGCGGATCCTCGGCCCGACCACGACCTCGCTGGCCGAGCAGAAGGCGCGGCTGATCTTCTGCACCCCGGATGCGTCGCTGTCCCGCCCCGCGAACCCGTGGCCTTACCTCTACGACCTTCCCGACGGCCTCGGACCGCTCTCGGGCCGCCCGGTCGTCAACCACGCGGGGGTCTTCTGCGCCGATCGGCTGGACATCGGCACCAGGTTCTTCCTGCGGCACCTGCCGGGCACCGACGGCAGGGACAGGGTCGTGGACCTCGGCTGCGGCAACGGGATCGTGGGGACGGCGGTGGCGCTGGCCGACCCGCGGACGGAAGTACTGTTCACCGACGAGTCGTTCCAGGCGGTGGCCTCTGCGGAGGCGACCTTCAAGGCCAACGGGGTGCCGGGCCACGCCGAGTTCCGCGTCGGGGACGGGCTGACCGGGGTGCCGGACGGCAGTGTGGACGTCGTCCTGAACAATCCGCCGTTCCACTCCCACCAGGCGACCACCGACGCGACGGCCCGCCGGATGTTCACGGGTGCCCGGCGGGTGCTGCGGCCGGGCGGGGAGCTGTGGGTGGTGGGCAACCGGCATCTGGGCTACCACGTGACGCTGAAGCGGCTGTTCGGGAACTGCCGGCTGGTGGCCGGGGACCCGAAGTTCGTGGTGCTGAAGGCGGTCAGGCGCGGATGAACAGGCGCAGGGTCCGCTTCACGGTCCGGGCCGTCGCCTCCCGGCCCGCCGCCGGGTAGCGGCGCGGTCGACGACGGCCGGATCGGTGTCCGGGAACGCCCGGCTCGCGCCCGTCGGGGCCTGGTCGAGCACGATGCCGATGTCGGCCTCGCCCCGGTGATCGCGCCTGCCACGGCAGCCGTGAGCTGCCGCCGGGGAGGCCGGACGGACCGTGCGGAAGCAAGCGGTACGTCGACCGCCTCGGAGAGCCGCGCCGGCCGGGGCGTGGTCGAGGGCGCGGTGCGGGTGGTCATCGCGTGCCCGCTGCCGACGCCGACGGCCGGGGTCGGGGTCGGGGTCGGGGCGACCGCGGCCACCGCTGTGCTGGCGGCGGTCGGTGAAGGACCGGCACCCGAGTGGGGCGGATGCCGGTCCGCTCGTGAGGCGGCGCCGGGGCTACTCGCCCGCGTGGGCGAGTTCGATGTCGTGGTCGTCCACGTCACCGCCGCCGAGACTGACCCCGCTCGCACGGGCCGGGTAGCCGGTCGCGATCACCGTGTACGGGCCGCCGTCCAGATCGCAGAAGGCGTACGTGCCGTCGCCGCCCGTCGTCGTGGAGGCGACGACGTTCCCGGCGGCATCCACCAGTGTCACCCGGGCGTCGCCGAGCGGGGCGCCCGCGCCGCGTACCGTGCCCCGGACCTGCGCGCCGAACCGCAGTGCGAGGTCGACCCGGGTGATGCCGGTGCCGCCGATCTCCACGGGCAGCGCCAGGGGCCGGTGCTTGGGCGAGCTGACGGCGACGGTCACCGGCCCGGGCACCAGATCCGCCACCGCGAACTCGCCCAAGCCGTCGGTCCGCACGCTGGCCAGCACATCCCCGCGCACATCGGTGACGACCACCACCGCCTCGGCGACCGGAGCACCGCTCTCGGCCGAGCGCACCGCTCCGGCGAGCCCACTGCTGCCGACGAGGAGGACGTCGTACGTCACCGGCGCCGCCCCCGCCACGACGGTCGTCGCCTGCGGTTGATGGCCGTCCGCAGCGGTGACCAGTACGTACGTCCCCTCCCCCGGCGCCTGGAGGGTGTAGGAGCCGTCGTCCGCGGTGACCGCGCGGCCCAGTTGCCGTCCGCCCAGCGAGATCAGGGTCAGCGCCGCCCCGGCGACCGGGGTGCCCTCCGCGCCTCTCACCTGTCCGCGCACGGGGTGCGCGCCGACGCCCGGCTCGCCGTCGTCGAGGCCCGGCACCGTGGCGACCACCTCGGCGACGGCACGGGCCAGCGGGACGGCGACGGCCGCGCCGACGGCCCGCTCGTCCGGCCCGGCGGGCTCCGCCGTCACCGCGTCCGGCTCCCGCGCCGAGCGGCGCTGCCCGGGGAGGAACGCGGCGACGAGCAGCGCCAGCGCCGCCGCCCCCGACCCCACGGCCATGACCACCTTGAAGCCGTTCTCGGACGGCAGGGCGCCGGTGCCGAAGGGGGTGGTCATCCGGGCCAGGATCACCCCGGCGACGGCACTCGCGGTGGAGGTGCCGATGGACCGCATCAGCGTGTTGAGGCTGTTCGCGGCGGCCGTCTCGGAAGGGTCCACCGCGCCCATGACGAGCGCGGGCATGGCGCCGTAGGCGAAGCCGATGCCGGCTCCGACGACGCAGGAGACCAGCACGAGCTGCCACACGGCGTCCATCAGCACGATGCCCAGTCCGTACCCCGCGGCCACGATCGCGGCGCCGATCATCAGGGTCGTCTTGGGGCCGCGTGCCGAGGAGACCAGCGCGGACAGCGGCGCGGTGGCCATCATGACCAGGCCGGTGGGGGCCATGACGAGACCGGCGGTCAGCAGCGACCTGCCCAGACCGTAGCCCGTCGCCTCAGGCAACTGGATCAGCTGGGGAAGGACCAGGGACATCGCGAACATGGAGAAGCCGAAGGCCAGGGAGGCCAGGTTGGTCAACAGCACCTGACGGCGGGCGGTGGCCCGCAGGTCCACCAGGGGCTCCGGGACCCGAAGTTGGAACAGGCCCCACAGGAGGAGTACGACGGCCGCCGCGCCGAAGAGGGCGAGCGTGGTGGCACTGCCCCAGCCCCAGTCGGCGCCCTTGGAGATGCCCAGCAGCAGACAGACCAGCCCGGCCGCCATGCCGACGGCGCCCACGACGTCGAAGCGGCCGCCGGCCCGCACCGGCGACTCCGGCACGCACAGCGGGACGAGCACGGCGGCGACCACGCCCAGCGCGGCGGAGGTCCAGAACAGCGCGTGCCAGTCGAAGTGGTCCGCGATCAGCGCGGCGGCGGGCAGTCCGAGGGCGCCGCCGACGCCGAGGGAGGCGCTCATCAGCGCGGTGGCCGGGGCGAGCCGCTCGGTGGGGAGTTCGTCGCGCATGATGCTGATGCCCAGCGGGACGACTCCGGAGGCGAGGCCCTGGAGCGCCCGGCCGACGATCACGGGGGCGAGGGTGTCGCCGAGGGCGGCCGTGACGGAACCGGCGACCAGCATGAACAGGCCGGCCAGCAGCATGCGGCGCTTGCCGTACATGTCGCCGAGCCGGCCCATGACGGGGGTGGCGACGGCGGCGGCGAGCAGGGTGGCGGTGACCGCCCAGGTCGCGTCCGAGGCCGACGCGTCGAGCAGCGTGGGCAGTTCGGGGACGATCGGGATGACCAGCGTCTGCATGAGCGAGACGACGATCCCGCCGAAGGCGAGCACCGCGACGACGAGACCCGGCCGCCGGGCGGCGGGCTCCCCCGTCCTCGCGGGTGTGGAGGCCCCCGCCCGGGCGGGCGCGGGATGCGTGGGGGACATGGTGGGGGCCTCCGTGGGGGGATGCGTTCCAGCACGAACTGCCCAGCATCGTAGGCCCAGTTGATTGACTCAACCAATCAGAAGGTTCGGTGTGCGGGCCGTGAAGATTCCGGACGGGCCGCCACGCCGTCCCCGCCCGGAATCACCCGGAATCGCCCGCGGCCGCTAGGGGGTGTTTCGAAAGTCCTGTGCGGTGCCCGCGGTGTCCGGTGCGTGCTCTGGGGGTCCCCCCGGCCGAAGGCTGGGGGAGTGCCGGACGAAAGCCCTCGTACTGGACGTACTTGGGGTTTCGGCCGGTGCGGCGAGTGGGGGTGCCCCCTCCGGGGGAGCGTGCCGGGCGCCGCGGGTGCTGTGCGGGACTTCGGCAACACCCCATAGTGCCGTGACCGGAAAGGTTCACCGGCTCGCGACGCCCGGCACGGTGCTAGAGCGCGCGCTCCAGCCGTTCCGCCACGAGCTTCACGAACCGGCCGGGATCCGTCGGGCGGCCGCCCTCGGCGAGCACCGCGAGGCCGTGCAGCAGTTCGGCGGTACCGGCGAGTTCGGAGCGGTCCTCGCGCTCCTGGTAGGCCTTGTTCAGGCCCTGCACCAGCTGGTGTCCCGGGTTGAGTTCGAGGATCCGCTGGGCCTTCGGCACCTCCTGGCCCATCGCGCGGTACATGTTCTCCAGCGCGGGGGTGAGGTCGCCGGTGTCGGAGACGAGACAGGACGGGGAGACGGTGAGGCGTGCGGACAGGCGCACCTCCTTGATGTCGTCGCCCAGTTGTTCCTTCATCCAGCCGAGGAGGGCGGCGTACTCCTCGCCCTGCTTCTCCCGCTCCTCGTCGGCCTGTTCGTCGCTGTCGCCGTCGAGGTCGACCTCGCCCTTGGCGACGGACTTGAGCCGCTTGCCCTCGAACTCGCCCACCACGTCGACCCAGACCTCGTCGACGGCGTCGGTGAGCAGCAGGACCTCGATGCCCTTGGCGCGGAACGCCTCCATGTGCGGGGAGTTCTCGACGCTCTCGCGGGACTCGCCGGTCAGGTAGTAGATGTCCTCCTGGCCGTCCTTCATCCGCTCCACGTACGCCGCGAGCGTGGTGAGCCCGTCCTCGGCGTGCGTGCTGGCGAACGACGCGGCGGCGAGCAGGGTGTCACGGTTGTCGGCGTCACTGAGCAGGCCCTCCTTGAGGACGGAGCCGAACTCCCGCCAGAACGTGGCGTACCGCTCCGGGGCGTTCTCCCGCATCTCCTTGACGGTGGACAGGAGCTTCTTGGTCAGCCGGCGCTGCATCATCCGGATGTGCCGGTCCTGCTGGAGGATCTCGCGGGAGACGTTCAGCGAGAGGTCCGCCGCGTCGACCACGCCCTTGACGAAACGCAGGTAGGGCGGCAGCAGCGCCTCGCAGTCGTCCATGATGAAGACGCGCTTGACGTACAGCTGCACGCCGCGCTTGTAGCCCTGGGTGTAGAGGTCGTGCGGTGCGTGCGAGGGCACGAACAGCAGGGCCTGGTACTCGAAGGTGCCCTCCGCCTGGAGCCTGATGGTCTCCAGCGGCTCGCGCCAGTCGTGGCTGATGTGCTTGTACAGCTCGTGGTACTCGTCGTCGGACACCTCCTCGCGCGAGCGCGCCCACAGCGCCTTCATCGAGTTGAGTGTCTCAGGCTCGGGCGTGGTGCCGTCCTCGTCCGGGCGCGGGACGGTGCGGATCGGCCAGGTGATGAAGTCCGAGTAGCGCTTGACGATGTCCTTGATCGTCCAGGCGGAGGTGTAATCGTGCAGCTTGTCCTCGTCGTCGGCCGGCTTGAGGTGCAGGGTGACCGAGGTGCCCTGCGGCGCGTCCTCGACGGTCTCGAGGGTGTACGTCCCCTCGCCGCGCGAGGACCAGCGGGTGCCGTGACTCTCCCCGGCGTGCCGGGTCACGAGGGTCATCTCGTCGGCCACCATGAACCCTGAGTAGAAGCCGACGCCGAACTGACCGATGAGCCCCTCCGCGCTGTCCGCGTCCTGCGCCTCGCGCAGTTCCTTGGCGAACTGCGCGGTGCCGGAGTGGGCGATGGTGCCGATGAGTTGGCCGACCTCGTCGTACGACATGCCGATCCCGTTGTCCCGCACGGTGAGCGTACGGGCCTCGGCGTCGGTGTCGATCTCGATGTGCAGGTCGGAGACGTCGGCGTCGAGCGCGTCGTCCCGCAGCTTGGCGAGGCGCAGCTTGTCCAGCGCGTCGGAGGCGTTGGAGACGAGCTCGCGCAGGAAGACGTCCTTGTTCGAGTAGACCGAGTGGATCATCAACTGGAGGAGCTGACGGGCCTCTACCTGGAACTCAAACGTTTCGGTCGTCATGGTTCGGGTGTACCTCACGGGTCGCAGGGGCTCCTGTAAAGGACGGGCGAGGGCCACTTTACAAAGAATGGATCACGCGGCGTCCCGAGTCGGCCGAGGGCCGCGACCGGCGCCCGCGGGCACGGCACACGAACGCGTCGGCGCCGCGGGGGGCGACGGACACCGCGCTGCCGGCACTGCGGGAGGGCACGGACCCGGATCCGTCCGCCCCGGCGAACGCACCCTCTTCGAACGGTCGGCAGGCGCCGGCCACTACGGCGCGCCCGCCCTCCAGCTGCGCGTCCTCGCCGTTCCGGCCCCGCCGCCGTGAACATCGCCACCTTGTCCGAAGCCTGGCGCACACCTAGCCTGAGTTTGTGCCGCAAATAAACAAAACCCGAACGCACAGCGTCGTGCCGGGTCTCACCCTCACTCGCCTCCGGATCGTCCTCACCGTCTTCTTCGCCCTCGACGGCTTCGTCTTCGCCGGCTGGGTCGTCCGCATCCCCGCCATCAAGGAACAGACCGACGCCACCGCCGGCACCCTCGGCCTGGCCCTGCTCGGCGTCTCCGCCGGGGCGGTGGTCACCATGACCCTGACCGGGCGCCTGTGCCGCCGCCACGGCAGCCATCCCGTCACGGTCGTGTGCGCCGTCCTGCTCTGCCTCGGCGTGATGCTGCCCCCGCTCGCCCACTCCGCCCTCACCCTCGGCCTCGTCCTCCTCGTGTTCGGCAGTGCGTACGGGGGCATCAACGTCGCCTTCAACAGCGCCGCCGTCGACCTGGTGACGGCCCTGCGCAGGCCGATCATGCCCACCTTCCACGCCGCGTTCAGCCTGGGCGGCATGCTGGGCGCGGGGCTCGGCGCGCTCGTCGCCGGGACGCTGTCGCCCACCGTCCACCTGGTCGGCCTGGGGCTCCTCGGCCTCGCCGTGACAGCCGTCGCCGGTCCGGCACTGCTGCGCCAGGCACCGGCCGCGGCCTCGGGGCCGTCGCCCACGATCATCACCGAGCCCGCCTCGCCGGGGCTTCCCCCGCAGGCGGGCTCAGCGGACCCCCCTGGCGGTCCGCGCGCACCGGCGGGTCCGTCCGCCGCGGCGGGGCGCGCGGCAGCCGTGGAGCCGACCGCCCCGACAACGCTGTCACCGCCCGCCGCCCGGACAGCGGCGACCGCACCCCTGGCGCCGGGGCCGCCCCGGCCTTCCCGCGAGTCGGCGACAGCCCCCCGCACCCGCCGACTGGTCCTCGTCTTCGGTCTGATCGCCCTGTGCACGGCGTACGGCGAGGGTGCCCTGGCCGACTGGGGCGCGCTGCATCTGCGGCAGGACCTGGGCAGCTCCGCCGGAGCCGCCGCGATCGGGTACTCGTGTTTCGCACTGGCCATGACCGTCGGCCGGCTGACCGGCACCACGCTCCTCGAACGGCTCGGCCGCACCCTCACCGTGGTGGCCGGCGGTTCCGTCGCGGCGGCCGGGATGCTGCTGGGCGCGCTCGCCCCCGCGCTCTGGGCGGCCCTGCTGGGCTATCTGATCGCGGGACTCGGTCTGGCCAACCTCTTTCCCGTGGCCGTCGAACGCGCGGGCGCCCTGGCCGGACCGAGCGGGGTGGCCACCGCCTCCACGCTCGGCTACGGCGGCATGCTCCTCGGGCCGCCCGCCATCGGCTTCCTGGCCGAGTGGCTCTCCCTGTCCGTCGCACTGACCAGCGTGGCCGCCCTCGCCGCGCTGGCCGCCCTGATCGGCTTCGCCACCCGCCGGGCGACCTGACGTCACCTGAAGCTGGTTCTCCAGGGCGTGTCCGACTGCGTCAGCATGCGGGTGAGCACTGCTCGCTGAGCGGGCAGGAGGTCGCCGTGCAGCGTCCGCCCCTTCCCCGTGAGCGCGACCCGGACGCCTCTGCGGTCCTCGGCGCACAGGCGGCGTTCGACCAGGCCGTCCCTCTCCAGCCGCGCGATCAGCCGGGACAGCGCGCTCTGGGTGAGGTGGACCCGCTCGGCGATCTCCTGGACGCGGTAGCTGCACGCGGCGTCCCCGACCGACTCGGCGAGGACGTCCAGGACTTCGAAGTCACTGGCGCACAGGCCGTGCCGGTGCAGCACCCGGTCGAGTTCGCACTGGGTGCGGGCATGCAGGGCGAGCATGTCCCGCCACTGCTCGACCAGCGCCCGCTCGGCTCTGTCCGCCTCGCCGCTCTTCGCCGCCATGGCCCGCACCGTAGCAGAGAAACGATTTTGTTGCACCAGAATTAAATGCGCTTGCATTCAATGCGTGCGCATGTACTGTCGTCCCATGACCTCTCCGCTCACCTCACCCGTCCCCGGCGTGCCCGAGGGACGCTGGACCTCCCGGCTGTGGGGCACCCTGCTGGTGCTCTGCGCCGCGATGTTCCTGGACGCGCTCGATGTGTCGATGGTCGGCGTCGCCCTGCCGTCCATAGGCTCCGACCTGGGCCTCTCCACCTCGACGCTGCAATGGGTCGTCAGCGGCTACATCCTCGGCTACGGCGGACTGCTGCTCCTGGGCGGCCGGACCGCCGACCTGCTGGGCCGGCGTCAGGTCTTCCTGGTCGCCCTCGGTGTCTTCGCGCTCGCCTCGCTGCTGGGCGGGCTCGTCGACTCGGGGCCGCTGCTGATCGCCAGCCGTTTCATCAAGGGCCTGAGCGCGGCGTTCACCGCGCCGGCCGGCCTGTCGATCATCACGACCACGTTCCCGGAGGGGCCGCTGCGCAACCGGGCCCTGTCCATCTACACCACCTGCGCCGCCACCGGCTTCTCCATGGGGCTGGTCCTCTCCGGCCTGCTCACGGAGGCCAGTTGGCGTCTGACCATGCTGCTGCCCGCGCCGATCGCCCTGATCGCGCTGTTCGCGGGGATGCGGCTGCTGCCGCGCAGCGAGCGCGAACGGGAGCACAACGGCTACGACGTCCCCGGCGCCGTCCTCGGCACCCTGTCGATGCTGCTGCTGGTGTTCACGGTCGTCCAGGCACCGGAGGCGGGCTGGACATCCGCGCGAACACTGCTCTCGTTCCTCGCGGTCGCGGTGCTGCTGACGGTGTTCGTGCGGGTCGAGCAGCGCTCCGCCGGGCCGCTCATCCGGCTCGGTGTCCTGCGCTCGGGCAACCAGATCCGCGCCCAGCTCGGCGCGATGGCCTTCTTCGGTTCGTACGTGGGCTTCCAGTTCCTGGCCACGCTCTACCTGCAGTCGCTGCTCGGCTGGTCGGCCCTGCACACGGCACTCGCGTTCCTGCCGGCGGGTGCGCTGGTGGCGGTGTCCTCGACCAGGGTCGGCGCGATCGTGGACCGGTTCGGCACCCCGCGGCTGATCGCGGCCGGCTTCGCCCTGATGGTCGCCGGGTACGCGCTGTTCCTGCGTGTCGACCTCGACCCGGTGTACGCGACCGTGATCCTGCCCACCATGCTGCTGATCGGCGCGGCCTGCGCGCTGGTCTTCCCCTCGCTCAACATCCAGGCGACCAACGGCGTGGCGGACCGTGAGCAGGGCATGGTGTCCGGTCTGCTCAACACGTCCGTGCAGGTCGGCGGTGCGATCTTCCTCGCCGTGGTGACGGCGGTGGTGACCGCGGGGGCCCCGGCCGAGCCGACCCCGCAGGCCGTCCTGGACAGCTACCGCCCCGGCCTCGCGGTGGTGACGGCGATCGCCGCCGCGGGTCTGCTCATCACCCTTCCCGGGCTGCGCACCCGCCACGCCCGCGGCTCGGTCGTCGTCGCGGGCTCCACGCCGGAGACGTCGCGGCCGGACCGCGTACCGGTCGGCGACTGAGGGATTCCCTTTCAACGGTGCGCCCGGCGGGGGTGTTGCCCGGCCGGGCGCCGAGCGGTGAGAATCGCGGGATGAGCGGTCACGGGGGACGGCGGAGCCGGGTCGAGCGCGACGCGATCACCGTGGAGATCGGATACGCCTTGTTCAGCGCGGCGTTCGCGGCCGCGGTCGTCTTCGGCGCGGTCGCCGGTCCGGTGCTGGTGTTCGAACTGCCGGACGTCGTCGCCCGGTTGCTGCCGCGCGCGGCGCTGGCTCCCGCCGCCGCGGTGTTCGTGGTCCGTGTGGTGAGCGTGCTGTGGCGCTTCCCCCGGGCGGCTCAGCCCAGCCAGCCCGGTCGTACCAGGCCCGACTCGTAGGCCAGCACGACCAGTTGGGCACGGTCCCGGACACCCAGTTTCACCATGGTACGGCTGACGTGGGTCTTGGCGGTGAGGGGGCTGACGACCAGGCGGCGGGCGATCTCCTCGTTGGACAGGCCGATGCCGACCAGCGTCATCACCTCCCGCTCGCGTTCCGTGAGCCGGCCCAGCTCCTCCGCCGCGGCGGGCTCCTTGGAGCGGGCGGCGAACTCGGCGATGAGCCGGCGCGTCACACCGGGCGAGAGCAGCGCGTCACCGGCCACCACCGCCCTGACAGCCCGCAGGAGTTCCTCGGGTTCGGTGTCCTTGACCAGAAAGCCGGAGGCCCCCGAGCGGATCGCCTCGAAGACGTACTCGTCGAGTTCGAACGTGGTCAGCATGACCACCCTCACCCCGGCGAGCGTCTCGTCCCCGGTGATGCGGCGGGTGGCCACGAGGCCGTCCAGCCGGGGCATGCGGATGTCCATCAGGACCACGTCCGGGTGGAGTTCACCGACCGCGCGCACGGCCTCCTCGCCGTCCGCCGCCTCGGCGCACACCTCGATGTCCGGCTGCGCGTCGAGCAGCGCCCGGAACCCCGCCCGGACCAGGGACTGGTCGTCGGCGAGCAGTACGCGGATCACCGGCTCTCCCCACCCTCCGCCGCGGTCGGCCGCGCCGTCGCCCGCACCGGCAGGACGGCGAGCACACGGAAGCCGCCGTCGGCGCGCGACCCCGCCTCGATCGTGCCACCCAGCGCCGCGGCACGCTCCCGCATCCCGGCGAGACCCTTGCCGCTGCCGCCCGCGTCCGCGCCGGCCGACGGCCCGTCGTCGTCGATACGCAGCCGTAGCGTCGTACCGTCCTCGTCGAGCCGTACGCGCGCGTGCCGTGAACCCGAGTGGCGCACGACGTTGGTGAGGGCCTCCTGGAGGATGCGGAACGCGGCGAGGTCCGTGCCGGGTGGCAGCCTGGGCGGCTTGCCCGTCACCTCGACGGTGAGCCCGGCGTGTGCCGCCTGCTCGACCAGCTCGGGGAGCCGGTCCAGGCCGGGCGCCGGGGCGCGCGGCGCGTCTCCCGGTGCGCGGAGGGTGTCGAGCACCTGGCGCACCTCGCCGAGCGCCTCCTTGCTGGCGGACTTGATGGTGGTGAGCGCCGTACGCGCCTGATCGGGATCGGCGTCGAGGAGTGCCAGACCGACCCCCGCCTGGACGTTGATGACGGACAGGCTGTGCGCGAGGACGTCATGCAGTTCGCGGGCGATCCGCAGCCGCTCCTCGTCGGCGCGGCGCCGTGCGGCCTGCGCACGCTCGGCCCGATCCCGTGACCACTGCTCGCGCCGGGCCCGCGCCAGTTCCGCGACCGCCACGATCGCGACCACCCAGCCGGTGACCACGATCTCCTGCCCGAGGGACGCCGACCGGTCCCCGGACGGCGGCAGCCACCGGTACAGCCAGTACGCGACCAGCAGATGTACGACGCACAGCAGGCCGAGCGCGGTCCACGCGGCGCGCCGGTGCCCGGCGACCACGGCGGCGAAACAGGCCACGGCCACCGTGAAGAACACCGGGCCGTACGGATAGCCCGCCCCCAGATAGAGCGCGACCACGACCGCCGTGCCGAACACGACGGCCACCGGATGCCGTCGCCGCCACAGCAGGAGTGCGCAGGCTGCGAGCAGCAGGACACGGGCGAAGAGGTCCAGTCCGGCGCGCTCGCCCTGCTGCACATGGGCGGCGAAGGCCGAACCGGCGAGGACGAAGGCGGTCAGCAGCAGCGTGGACCACCACGGCCGACGCTCGTCACCGTCACCGTCACCGTCACCGTCGCCGTCGCCGTCACCTTGAGCGCCTTCCTGCGGCCATGGGCGCGGCCGGAGCCGCCCGTACCGCCGCCACCGCCCCGGCGCGCCGCCCCCGCGCTCCTGCTCTGCGTCCATGTCGGCCACGCTAGACGTCCGGAGCCGGGGCGGACGTCCGCCGGGCGAGGTGATCAGCCGTACTCCCCTGGAAGTACGCCGCTGCCGCTCCCCGCGCACACGGCCCGCTCGGTGGACCGTGAACGCCTCCGCGTTGCCTGCCGTCACGGACAGCACCCGGACCGTCTCGGTGCACTGCTCGCCCGTCAACCGGCGAGGAGGGTGGCGCGGGGTCCCGCAGAGTGAGCCGCGTCGGCACCTCGTCCAGGGTGGGACCCGCGGGCGGGTCAGTGCACCTGGCGCAGGCCCACGCCGTGGGCCAGCCGGGTCACCGCGTGCCGGAAGAACGGCTCGCGCTCCTCCACGATCCGGTTGAACTGGCCGAACAGCTCGAAGCCGACCAGTCCGAACAGCTGCGCCCAGGCCGCGACCAGCGCCGCGACCGCTCCCGGGGGCAGGTCGGGGGCGAAGTCGCCCGCCATGCGCACAGCTTCCGGAACAAGCTCGTCGGTGAGCAGCGGCACCTCCAGGACCTGCGACCGGTGCGCGTCCCGGACGATACCGATGAGGAGGAGCCCGACCCGGGACGCGGCCGGCACCGTCGCCTGCGGCGCGCTGTATCCCGGGACGGGCGTGCCGTAGATCAGCGCGTACTCGTGCGGATGCGACTGTGCCCAGGCGCGCACCGCCTCGCACACCGCCACCCAGCGCCGTACCGGATCCGCCCCGGCGACAGCCGCGTGCGCAACCTCCGCACGCTCGCCGAGGGAGTCGTACGCGTCGATGATGAGTGCGGTGAGCAGGTCGTCACGGCTCGGGAAGTACCGGTACAGCGCGGAGGACACCATGCCCAGCTCACGCGCCACCGCCCGCAGCGAGAGCTTGGCGGCGCCCTCGGCGGCCAGCTGTCTGCGCGCCTCCTCCTTGATGGCGGCGGTGACTTCGATCCGGGCGCGGGCGCGGGCCCCCTGGGCGGCATTGGTGCTCATGTCCTCAGTCTCCCACGCGATCAGATCAGTGCACACATTCGAGAGCGGCGCAAAAATTCGAGAGCACTGCTCTTGCATTGCATCGCCGACCTCCGGCACACTCGAAGCAAGCGAGAGCACCGCTCTCTCAAACTGACTGGGGTCACCGATGTCGTCGCAGCCGTACTACCTCAAGGGCAGCCCGATCAACGTCCGCTTCAACGGCGTCATCGGCTGGCTGGCCCGGCACGGGCTGAGCCTCATGGGCTCGGCGGAGATGTCGGTGCGGGGCCGCAAGAGCGGGCAGATGCAGCGCATCCCCGTCAACCCGCACACGTACGAGGGTGCGCAGTTCCTGGTCTCGGCGCGCGGGCACTCCCAGTGGGTGCGCAACATGCGGGCGGCCGGCGGCGGGGAGCTGCGGGTGGGACGCAAGGTGCGCTCGTTCACCGCGGTGGAGGTCCCCGACGAGGAGAAGCCCGCGATCCTGCGGACCTATCTGGAGAAGTGGGGCTGGGAGGTCAACCAGTACTTCAACGGGGTCACGGCGAAGTCCACCGACGCGGAGATCGCGGCGGCGGCCCCCGACCACCCGGTGTTCCGGATCACGGTCGAGGGCTGACCGACGCGCGCCCCCGGCTCAGGCCTCCTCGGGCTCCTCGGCCGGTGTCGCGGCCGGCTCCTGCCTGCGGTCCATCAGGGTCAGCGCGCGCTGGGCCATCGGATGCGAACGGACCAGCTCACCGAGGGTCGTACGGCCCCGGGTGATGTCGGCGAAGGCCCGCCAGGCGGGGCGGAAGCCGGTGAGGGCCGCGTGGAAAAGGCCGGGGCGGCGCTCGAAGGCCGCCAGCATGCGCTTGCCGACCGCCATCTCCACACCGAGGCCCGCCTTGATCGCGAACGCGTAGTTCAGCGCCTGACGGCGGGTGTCCACCGCGTCGTGCGCCTCCGCGATGCGTACCGCCCACTCGCCCGCGAGACGGCCCGAGCGCAGGGCGAAGGAGATGCCCTCACGGGTCCACGGCTCCAGCAGGCCCGCCGCGTCCCCGCAGACCAGCACGCGTCCCCGGGAGAGCGGCGAGTCGTCGGCGCGGCAGCGGGTGAGGTGGCCGGAGGAGATGCTCGGCTCGAAGCCGGCCAGGCCCAGCCGCCCGATGAAGTCCTCCAGATACCGCTTGGTGGCGGCGCCCTCGCCGCGCGCGGAGATCACACCGACTGTCAGCGTGTCGTCCTTGGGGAAGACCCAGCCGTAGCTGCCGGGCATCGGGCCCCAGTCGATGAGGACGCGGCCCCTCCAGTCCTCGGCGACCGTGTCGGGCACCGGGATCTCCGCCTCCAGGCCGAGGTCCACCTGGTCGAGTTTCACCCCGACGTGCGCCCCTATGCGGCTGGCGCTGCCGTCCGCGCCCACCACCGCGCGTGCCAGCACGGTCTCGCCGCCCTGGAGGACGACCGCGACCGTGCGCCGGTCGGGGACCGCCGAGCCGTGCTGCTCGACGCGGGTGACCGTGACGCCCGTCCGCAGTTCGGCGCCCGCCTTCTGTGCGTGCTCGACCAGCTGCTGGTCGAACTCGGGCCGGTTGATCAGCCCGAACAGCATCTGCCGCGAGCGGCGCGTACGGGTGAAGCGCCCGTTGTTGGAGAAGGTCACCGCGTGCACCCGGTCCCGGAAGGGCAGGTCGAATCCGGGTGGCAGCGCATCCCGCGAAGGGCCGATGATGCCGCCGCCGCACGTCTTGTAGCGGGGCAGCTCCGCCTTCTCCAGCAACAGGACACGCCGTCCCGTGACCGCCGCCGCGTACGCGGCCGAAGCCCCCGCAGGTCCCGCGCCCACCACGACGACGTCCCACACCTGCCGCACGTCGTCCGCCGAAGAGTTCTCGCTGCTCACGATGGTCTACTGCTCCCGATCAAGCCGCCTGCCGCACCTGTCCCCCGCATCCTACGGCGGAGATCGTCGCGGCCCGATGACAGTCCGCTGTGGAAGGATCGGCGAGGTGCGCGACCCCATCCCGGCAGCGCGTACGCTCGCACGGTCCCCGAACGGACCAGTGCCACCCTGTACAACGTCGCACCCACAAGGAGCGTGCCCATGTCGTCGAATCCCGTCGCCGAGACCGTCGCCTCGCTGATGCCCAGGGCGAAGGCGGAGCTCACCGAACTGGTGGCCTTCAAGTCGGTGGCGGACTTCGACCAGTTCCCGCGCAGCGAGAGCGAGGCCGCCGCGAGCTGGATCACGACCGCGCTGGAGGCCGAGGGCTTCGAGGACGTGGCCGTGCTCGACACGCCGGACGGCACGCAGTCGGTGTACGGCCGGCTGGCGGGCCCCGAGGGCGCGAGGACGGTGCTGCTCTACGCGCACTACGACGTGCAGCCGCCGCTGGACGAGGCGGGCTGGACCACTCCGCCGTTCGAGCTGACCGAGCGCGAGGGCCGCTGGTACGGCCGCGGTGCCGCCGACTGCAAGGGCGGCCTCGTCATGCACCTGCTCGCGCTGCGCGCCCTGAAGGCGAACGGCGGGGTCCCGGTGCACGTGAAGGTGATCGTGGAGGGCTCGGAGGAGCAGGGCACCGGCGGTCTGGAGCGGTACGCCGAGCAGCACCCGGAGCTGCTGGCCGCCGACGCCGTCGTGATCGGCGACTCGGGCAACTTCCGGGTCGGCCTGCCCACGGCCACCTCCACCCTGCGCGGGATGACGATGCTGCGCGTGAAGATCGACACACTCGAGGGGAACCTGCACTCGGGCCAGTTCGGCGGAGCGGCCCCCGACGCGCTGGGCGCCCTGATCCGCGTACTGGACTCGCTGCGGGCCGAGGACGGCTCGACGACGGTCGACGGGCTGACCGGTGACGCGCACTGGCCGGGACTGCAGTACGAGGAGGAGCAGTTCCGCCAGGACGCCAAGGTGCTGGAAGGCGTCGAGCTGATCGGCTCCGGCACGGTCGCGGACCGCATCTGGGCCCGGCCGGCCGTCACCGTCCTCGGCATCGACTGCCCGCCGGTGGTCGGCGCCACCCCGTCCGTGCAGGCGAGCGCCCGTGCGCTGATCAGCCTGCGGGTGCCGCCGGGCGTCGACGCGGCCGAGGCGACGAAGCTGCTGCAGGCGCACCTGGAGGCGCACACGCCGTGGGGTGCGCGGGTGAGCACCGAGCAGATCGGCCAGGGCCAGCCGTTCAGCGCCGACACCACCAGCCCGGCATACGCGGCGATGGCCGACGCGATGGCCGTCGCCTACCCGGGCCAGGAGATGCAGTACGCCGGCCAGGGCGGCTCCATCCCGCTGTGCAACACCCTCGCGGCCCTGTACCCGGCCGCGGAGATCCTCCTGATCGGGCTGAGCGAGCCGGAGGCCCAGATCCACGCGGTCAACGAGAGCGTGTCACCGGAGGAGCTGGAGCGGCTGTCCGTGGCGGAAGCACTGTTCCTGCGGAACTACGCGGCCGGATGAGCGGACAAGTGCCGCCGGGCTGACGGCGGATGGGGCCGTGCTGACCGGCCGGATCGTCGCCCACCACGCCGTCGCCGCGGCCGGGGAACGCCTGGACGACGGTGCTGCGGCCCAAGCGCGGCAGTCCACGGCCGATCCGTTAGCTGATGACGACCCGCTGGGCGCTGTCCGGGCGGTTCGCCGGCTTCCCGCTGCTGCACCACTGGCGGGTGCTGCCCGACGAACCGCGCCCGCTGCCGCCCGAACTGGCCGACGTGGCGCGGACGGTGTGGTACTGGGGCGGCGGCCGGGGAGTGCGCGAAACGGCTGGAGGGGCGGCCGGCACGCTGTTCCTGGAGTACGTCCCGGACACCCTCCACGACTGGCCGGGCGCGCGGTTGCGCACGCCGGACGCGGCGGCGGGCACGGCGGCGGACGCGGCGTGCCGCTGGTGGCCCGGGAGAGGGAACAGCAGATGCAGGCGCCGGTCCGCAGGGGATGGGGCCGGAGGGGATCCCGGGGCGCGGCCGCGCCGCCACGCCCCGGTCGCCGTGGTGATGGAGGAGTTCCGGCGCCGGCTGGTGGAGGAGAGCCGCGCGACTCCGTTCCCGGCGCGGGGCGTGCGGCGTGCGCTCGGCAGAGGTGCGCTCAGCCGACCGGAACCCCGGCCTCCAGGTACAGGGCTGCGCCGCGCTCCCGCGCCCTCAGCGCCCAGCGCAGCCGCTCGTAGCGGACCGGCGGCAGGAGATCGGCGGCCTCCGCCTCGGTGACGAAGCGCCAGCCGCGCAGTTCGGGGCCGGGCAGCAGCAGCCCCTCGGCGGCCGCCGTGTCGAGGCGGCCGCCGTCGAAGAGGAGGCGCAGTCCGCCGTAGGCGGGGGGTGCGGGCCGTTCCCAGTCGACGACGAGCAGCCGGGGTACGTCCTCCAGGTGGACGCCGGTCTCCTCCTCGACCTCGCGCATCCCGGCGCGGGCGGGTGCCTCGCCGGGTTCCACGACCCCGCCGGGGAATTCCCAGCCCGGTTTGTAGGTCGGGTCGACGAGCAGCACCCGGTCGTGCTCGTCGAAGAGCAGCACTCCGGAGGCGAGGGTCTCGCCGGTGGGTTCGGGGGTCTGGACGATGTCGCAGGCGGGCACAGCGCCGGTGCCTACCGCATCGGCTATGCGGACGGCGGTCTCGTACGGGGTGAGGTGGCTGGTGTCGACGAGGTGGGCATCGGCCGTGAGCCAGGAGGCGAGGGCGGCGCGGTAGGGCTCGATGTGGTCGTAGGACCACTGGCGGACGCGGATCTCGCCGTCGGGGAGGTCGGGCGGGACCTCGCGACCGGCTATGCGCCCGCGCAGGATCGTTTCCGCCGGGGCGAGGAGCACGTGGTGGACCGGTATCCGGCGGGCGGCGAGAGCGCCGAAGATCTCGTCGCGGTACTCCTGGCGCAGCAAGGTCATGGGGACGACCAGGGTGCCGCCGACCTCGGAGAGAAGGGCGGCCGCGGTGTCGATCACCAGCCGGCGCCAGATCCGCAGGTCCTGGTGGTCGCCGACCTCCGCGAGGCGTTTGGGCGGCAGCAGGTGCGGGAGTGCTCCGCCGATCACCTCGGGGTCGAAGAGCGTGCTATTCGGGATCAGGTCGATCAGTTCCCGTGCGGTGGTGGTCTTGCCCGCACCGAACGCGCCGTTGATCCAAACGACGGTCACATTTCCCCCTCTTCTGGTGGCCCCCTGTGGCTTGCCCGCTCCACCCTGCCATGGAAACCACCTCCGCGAAGAGGGCGCACGAAGGCCGTGGCACCGGTGCTCCCGCGAAGGGGGCACCGGTGCCACGGCCGATGCGTCCTGCGTGCCGCGTCCGCCGTCAGTCGGTCTGGCCCAGGGCGTTGTCGTCGATCGCCAGGCTCTCGCTGGCGATGGTGTGGTCGAGGCTGCCGACGGTGTCACGGACGTTCAGGTCGTCGAGGTCGTCGGCGCCCAGGCCGTGGGAGGGGGTGATGGCCGCGACGACGAACCCGGTGGCGAGGGAGGCGATGGCGAGCATGCTGCGCTTCTTCATGCCCACTCCAACGGCAGGGCGCCACAGAGGTCACGCCCCGCCCAGGCCCACCGCCCGAACCGGGGCCCGTATGGCCGACCGGCTCGGTACCCTGCTCCGCACGGACCCGCAGGGGCCCAAGCCCGAAGTCCCCACAGACTTGGCGGGTCCCAAACCCGGAGTCCCCGGGCCCACAGGACCTCAAGCCCGAAATGCGCACAGACCCGCCGGCCCCAGCCCTGGTGCGCCCCAACCCGCTGGGCCCGACGCCGAAGTCCCCACACCCGCCGGGCCCCTGAGCCCGAAGTCCCGGGCCCACCCAACCCGCCGGACCCGGCGGGCCGGACCCCCCCGGACCCGCCGCACCCACCTGCCCCACGGAACCGCCTCCACGTCCCACGGAGCTGGAGTCACAGGCCACGGGAGAGCCGCACCCCAGCGCCCGAGGGCCCGGCGCCCATCGCCCGGCGTCGAGGCTCGGCACCGCTCTCAGCCCGGAGCCCCGCTCTTCCAGGCCAGCGCCCAGCACCCAGCGCCCGGCGGAACTCGCTGAGCGCCCAGCGCCCAGCGCCCGACGGACCCCGCTGAGCGCCGAGCGCAGGGCGGAGCGCCGTGCTCACGGGAGGGCGGTGCGCCCAGAGCCGAGCAGTGCCCTCAGGGCAGGGCACCGCTCGCCGTCGCCGCGCGCGTGCCTCACACCCGTACCGCCCCCGCCTTCGCCAGTGCCGCCGCGGCCGCTCCGACGAGTCCGGCGTCCGTTCCCATCTGGGCCGGGACGACCTGCAGGCGCTGGACGAAGGAGAGCGTGGCGTAGCCGGCGAGGGACCGGCGCAGGGGGGTGAAGAGGATGTCGCCGGCCTTGCCCACTCCTCCGCCGATCACCGCGATGTCGATCTCGACGAGGGTGGCGGTGGCCGCGATGCCGGCGGCGAGGGCCTGGGCGGCGCGGTCGAAGGAGGCGACGGCCACCGGGTCGCCCGCGCGGGCCGCGGCGGCCACGGCGGCCGCGGAGGTGTCGCCGTCGGGGCCGGGAAGCCAGCCGTTCGCCAGGGCGCGCCGGGCGATGTTGGGCCCGCTGGCGATGCGTTCCACGCAGCCGCGCGCCCCGCACGGGCAGGGATCGCCGTCGAGGTCGACGCTGATGTGGCCGATGTGACCGGCGTTGCCGGTGGGGCCCGGGTGCAGGCGCCCGCCGAGGACGAGGCCGCCGCCCACGCCGGTGGAGACCACCATGCACAGGGCGTTGTCGTGGCCGCGGGCGGCACCCTGCCAGTGCTCGGCCGCCGTGATGGCCACGCCGTCGCCGATCAGCTCGACGGGGAGGTTGCCGGTCGCGGCCCGGACGCGGTCGACGAGCGGGTAGTCGCGCCAGCCGGGCACGTTCACCGGGCTGACCGTGCCGGCGGAGGCGTCCACCGGGCCGGCGCTGCCGATGCCGACGGCGTACACGCGGGGCCACAGCGGGGAGGCGGTCAGCTCCTTCAGCACCTCCTCGACGGCCGCCATCACGGTGTCGCCGTCCTCCTGCGCTGGTGTGGGCCGCTGTGCGCGGACCAGGATCGTGCCGTCGCCGTCCACCAGGGCTCCGGCGATCTTGGTGCCGCCCATGTCGAGCGCGGCCACGAGGTCGGTCTGCATCAAAGTCTCGGTTCTCCCCGTCAACCTTGGAAAAGGGGCCGGCCGGCCTGTGGTGGGGGACGTGGGCCGGAGTTTGTCGCTGGACAGTCTCTCCCGCATCTGACAACGTTGTCCAGGCTCTATGCTCGACGCCACACCCTCATCCGCACCCAGGGACCCGTCCATCCCGTCGGCACCGTCTTCGCGGCCGCCGCCGTGACCGGCCGTCCCGTGGACGACAGGAACAGGACTCCGCATCGTGCCCGAGACGCCGCGCCGCCCCGACAGCCGTTACGGCAACCGTCCCACGATGAAGGATGTCGCGGCCCGCGCCGGCGTCGGCCTCAAGACGGTCTCCCGGGTGGTCAACGGCGAGCCGGGGGTCACCCCCGAGACCGAACGCCGGGTCCAGGAGGCCATCGACGCGCTGGGGTTCCGCCGCAACGACAGCGCGCGGGTGCTGCGCAAGGGGCGTACCGCGAGCATCGGTCTGGTCCTGGAGGATCTGGCGGACCCGTTCTACGGCCCGCTCAGCCGGGCGGTGGAGGAGGTGGCCCGGGCCCACGGGGCGCTGCTGATCAACGGTTCCAGTGCCGAGGACCCGGACCGTGAGCAGGAGCTGGCGCTGGCGCTGTGCGCGCGGCGGGTGGACGGGCTCGTGGTGATCCCGGCCGGCGACGACCACCGGTATCTGGAGCCGGAGGTCAAGGCGGGCGTGGCGACGGTGTTCGTGGACCGGCCGGCGGGGCACATGGACGCCGACTGCGTGCTGTCGGACAACTTCGGCGGGGCCCGCGAGGGCGTGGCCCATCTCATCGCGCACGGACACCGGCGGATCGGCTTCATCGGCGACATGCCGCGCATCCACACCGCCGCGGAGCGGCTGCGCGGCTACCGGACGGCGATGGAGGACGCGGGGATAGAGGTCGCGGACGCCTGGGTCTCGCTGGGCACCACCGACCCGGAGCGGGTGCGCCGGGCTGCCGAGGAGATGCTGTCGGGTCCGGAGCCGGTCACGGCGGTCTTCTCGGGGAACAACCGGGTGACGGTCACCGTGATCCGGGTTCTCGCGGAGCGGGCCCGCCGGGTGGCGTTGGTGGCCTTCGACGATCTGGAGCTGGCCGATCTGCTGGAGCCGGGGGTGACCGTGGTCGCGCAGGACGCGGCGGCGCTCGGCCGGACCGCCGCGGAGCGGTTGTTCCGGCAGTTGGAGGGCACGCTCGTGGTGCCGGAGCGCATCGAGCTGCCCACCCGGCTGATCGCGCGCGGTTCGGGTGAGCTGCCGCCCGCGGACTGAGGCAGACTGGGCACGGATGGACGAACGCCGGGAACACCGCTCGCTGGAGGAGCTGGGGCTGGGTCGTGCGCCGTGCGACCATCCGCTCGGCTATCCGGGTGTGTGGCCGGCCGGGTCGGGTCTGCTCGCCGGTGATCTGCTGCTGCCCCTGGACCGCCTCACGCATCCCGGCCGCAGCCCGGTCCTGGCCGTCGGCTCCAACGCCTCCCCGGGGCAACTGCGGCACAAGATGGCGGTGTTGGGGATCACCTCGCCGATCCCGATGGTGCGGACCCGGGTGAGCGGTGTCGGGGTGGGGGTCTCGGCGCACGTCAGCCGGCTGGGGTACATGTCCGCCTCTCCCGTCGACTCCCCCGGTGCGGCACGGGAGTTGTTCGTGATCTGGCTGGACGACGAGCAGCTCGCCGCCGTCGACGCGACCGAGCCGAACTACGACCGGGTCGTCCTGCCCGTGCCCCGGTTCAGGGTCGGGCTGGAGAGCGGCGAGACGCTGGACGAGGTGTTCTCGTACGTCAATCGCCACGGCGTCCTGCACAACGGCCGCGGCGCTCCGCGCAGTCACCCCGGCCAGCGTCCGCTCATCACCGAACTCCTCGACGCGTCACCGGCGTTGCGGCGGCTGTTCGGGACGACGCCGGAGGAGTTCGTGGCCCGCGCCCGGTCGGACGCGGCGCTCTGCGAGCGCGGCACGCGCCTGCTCGCCGAGGAGCGCCGGGTGACGCGCTCCGGGCTGGAACATCTGCGCACGGCCTGAAAGGCGGCTTCTGGACGCCCGGCCGGTCGCGGTCAGGGTGCCGAAGCCGTCAGTTCGCCCCGTCGAGGGGCCGCGAAGCCCTCCAGAGCCGCCCGGGACAGCCCGGTCGCGTGGATCACCTCGGCGAGATCGAGGGCGCCGCAGTCCAGGCCGCGCAGCAGGTAGCCGGCGAGGGCCTTGGCGGTGGCCGGTTCGTCGAGCACGTCGCCGCCGGCCCGGTTCGCGTACCGGGCCAGGCGTTCGGCGGCCTGGGCGAAGCCCTCGCGGTAGAAGGCGTAGACGGCTGCGTACCGGGTGGGGATATGGGCGGGGTGCATGTCCCACCCCTGGTAGTAGGCGCGGGCCAGGGCGCGGCGGGTGAGGCCGTAGTGCAGCCGCCAGGCGTCGTGGACCTGGGCGGTGGGGCCGACGGGCAGGACGTTGGTGGAGCCGTCCGAGACGCGTACGCCGGTGCCGGCCGCGGCGACCTGCATGACCGCCTTGGCGTGGTCGGCGGCCGGGTGGTCGCTGGCCTGGTGGGCCGCGGAGACGCCGAGGCAGGCGCTGTAGTCGAAGGTGCCGTAGTGCAGGCCGGTGGCTCGGCCCCGGGCGGCCTGGATCATGCGGGCGACGGTGGCGGTGCCGTCCGTGGCGAGGATGGCCTGGCTGGTCTCGATCTGGATCTCGAAGCCGAGGCGGCCGGGCGGGAGTCCGTGGGCGTTCTCGAAGGCCTCGAGGAGCCGCACCATGGCGGTGACCTGCTCGGGGTAGGTGACCTTCGGCAGGGTCAGCACCAGGCCCTCGGGCAGGCCGCCGGCCGCCAGCAGGCCGGTGAGGAAGATGTCGAGGGTGCGGATGCCGCGGGCGCGGACTGCGGCCTCCATGCACTTCATGCGGATGCCCATGTAGGGGGCTGCCGTGCCCTTCGCGTACGCCTCGGCGACGAGCCGGGCGGCGCGGGCGGCGGTCTCGTCCTCCTCGGGGTCGGGGCGGAGGCCGTAGCCGTCCTCGAAGTCGATGCGCAGGTCCTCCACCGGCTCGCGGTGGAGTTTGGCGCGTACGCGCGTGTGGACGGGTTCGGCGAGGTGGTCGGGCAGGCCGAGGCAGGCGGCGAAGGTGGCGGCGTCGGGGGCGTGTGCGTCGAGGGCGGCGAGGGCGCGGTCGCCCCAGGAGCGGACGGTGCCGGCGGTGAAGGCGTCCGCGGGGACGTAGACGGTGTGGACGGGCTGGCGGGTGCCGGGGTCGCCGGGGTAGCGGCGGTCGAGTTCGGCGTCGACGGGGGCGAGGGAAGCGCTGATCTCGTCGCTGACGGCGCCCGTGAGGCTCGTCGCCACCGTCTCGCGCCGGCCCGTCTCGTGCTGGCCCTGGCCCATCCCGCAACCTCCTGTTTCCGTATGACGGAATCAACAATCCGTAGAGCGAAGCTATCCGTGCACGTTCCGGTGGGTCAACACCCCGTCCACGTCCTGGTCACTCGCAGCTCACCGCTCTCTTGTGTGATCACCGAGCCGTGGTCGCGTGTGATCACTTCCGCACCTTGCCCCTCTTTCGCACAGACCCGCACACCTTCATCCTGGCTCACGAGGCGAGAGGGGACACATGACAGGCGCTGCGGGACCCACCCGGCGGGCGGGACTGAGAGCGATGGTCTCGGCGGCCGTCGCGGTCCCGCTGTTCGCCGCGGTCGGGGCGGCCGAGCCGCGCCGGGCGGTCCCGTCACCGGCCCGGGAGCCGCAGCCCGTGCCCCCGCTGAGGATCATGACGTTCAACCTCCGGGTCCCGGTCGACCAGGACGGCAACAGCTGGGTCCACCGGCGTCCGGTGATGCGGGCGCTGCTGAAGGAGACCGCGCCGCATGTCATGGGCACCCAGGAGGGACAGTTCAGGCAGCTCCAGGCCGTGTGGGCCGACATGGGCCCGCATTACGACTGGATCGGCACGCCCGGCAGCGGTGACGAGGAGTCGGTGGCGATCTACTACGACGTCCGCCGGCTCGAGCCGCTCGAGCACGATGTCTTCCGGCTCTCCGACACGCCGGACGTACCGGGCTCCAACACCTGGGGGGCGGCCTTCCCCCGGCTGGTGACCCGGGTGCTCTTCCGCGACCGGCGGGACCCGGGACGGGAGTTCCACGTCCTCAACACCCATCTCGACCATCGCAGCGCGTACGCGCGCGTGCGGGCGGCCCGGCTGATCGGCGATCGGATCAGACGGCTCGGCCCCTCCCGTCCGGTCCTGCTGACGGGCGACTTCAACGCCGCTGCCACCACGGACCCGGCCTACGGCACCCTGCTGGGCTCCGGTCTCGTCGACACCTGGGTCACCGCGCGGGAGACGGGGCCGGTGTTCGGGACGTTCAACGGCTGGCAGGCGCTCAGGCCCGACGGGGACCGTATCGACTGGATCCTGTCGACCCCCGATGTGACGGTCCACCGGGCGTGGGCGGACCCGTTCACGGTGGACGGCCGCTATCCGAGCGACCATCTGCCGGTGCTGGCGTCGGTGAGCCTGAAGTGAACGGCCGAGGCCCCCGCGACCGCTGGGGTCACGGGGGCCTCGGGCGACTGCGCCGACCGGGTGGCGATCAGCCCTTGCGGGCCTTGATCTCCTCGGTGAGCTGCGGGACGACGTCGAAGAGGTCGCCGACGATGCCGTAGTCGACCAGGTCGAAGATCGGGGCCTCGGCGTCCTTGTTGACGGCCACGATGGTCTTCGAGGTCTGCATGCCGGCGCGGTGCTGGATGGCGCCGGAGATGCCGTTGGCGATGTACAGCTGCGGGGAGACGGACTTGCCGGTCTGGCCGACCTGGTTGGTGTGCGGGTACCAGCCGGCGTCCACCGCGGCGCGGGAGGCGCCGACGGCCGCGCCGAGGGAGTCGGCGAGGGCCTCGATGACGGCGAAGTTCTCGGCGCCGTTGACGCCGCGGCCGCCGGAGACGACGATCGCGGCCTCGGTCAGCTCGGGGCGGCCGGTCGACTCACGGGCCGTGCGGCCGGTGACCTTGGTGCCGGTCGCGGCGGCCGAGAAGGTGACGGCGAGGGCCTCGACGCTGCCGGCGGCCGGGGCGGCCTCGACGGCGGCGCTGTTGGGCTTGACGGTGATGACCGGGGTGCCCTTGGCGATGCGGGACTTGGTGGTGAAGGACGCGGCGAACACCGACTGGGTGGCCACCGGGCCCTCGTCGCCGGCCTCGAGGTCGACGGCGTCGGTGATGATGCCGGAGCCGATGCGCAGCGCCAGGCGGGCGGCGATCTCCTTGCCCTCGGCGGAGGAGGGGACCAGCACGGCGGCCGGGGAGACGGCGGCGACGGCGGCCTGCAGCGCGTCCACCTTCGGTACGACGAGGTAGTCGGCGTACTCGGAGGCGTCGTGCGTGAGGACCTTGACGGCGCCGTGCTCGGCGAGCGCGGCGGCGGTGTTCTCGGCCCCGGCGCCGAGCGCGACGGCGACGGGCTCGCCGATGCGGCGGGCCAGCGTCAGCAGCTCCAGGGTCGGCTTGCGGACGGCACCGTCCACGTGGTCGACGTAGACGAGGACTTCAGCCATGGGATTGCTCTCCTGCGAAACGAAGTTGAGGGGGCGGTCGGCGTGTCGAGCCTTAGATGAACTTCTGGCTCGCGAGGTACTCGGCGAGCTGCTTGCCGCCCTCGCCCTCGTCCTTGACGATCGTGCCGGCGGTGCGGGCCGGGCGCGCGGAGGCGTCCTCGACCTTGGTCCAGGCGCCCTCGAGGCCGACCTCGTCCGTCTCGATGTCGAGGTCGGACAGGTCCCAGGCCTGAACGGGCTTCTTCTTGGCCGCCATGATGCCCTTGAAGGACGGGTAACGGGCCTCGCCGGACTGGTCGGTGACCGACACGACGGCCGGCAGGGAGGCCTCGAGCTGCTCGCTCGCGGCGTCGCCGTCGCGGCGGCCCTTGACGGTGCCGTCCTCGACGGAGACCTCGGAGAGCAGGGTGACCTGCGGGACGCCGAGGCGCTCGGCGAGCAGGGCGGGTACGACGCCCATGGTGCCGTCGGTGGAGGCCATGCCGGAGATCACCAGGTCGTAGCCGGCCTTCTCGATGGCCTTGGCCAGCACCAGGGAGGTGCCGATGGCGTCGGTGCCGTGCAGGTCGTCGTCCTCGACATGGATCGCCTTGTCGGCGCCCATCGACAGCGCCTTGCGCAGCGCGTCCTTGGCGTCCTCGGGGCCCACCGTGAGAACGGTGATCTCCACGTCGTCGTCGGAGTTCTCGGAGATCTGCAGCGCCTGCTCGACGGCGTACTCGTCGAGCTCGGAGAGCAGACCGTCCACGTCGTCCCGGTCGACGGTCAGGTCATCGGCGAAGTGCCGGTCGCCAGTGGCGTCGGGCACGTACTTCACAGTGACAACGATCCTCAAGCTCACGCCGGCTCTCCTACTGCATCGTCAGTTCTCGGCTGCCTTCTTTCAGGCAGCATAGGCGCCACAAGCGGCCGATCCCGATCGGGGCGGCCTGCGCTCCGAACGAAATATTACTCGTCAGTACACCCAGTTCCTGCCCGCTAAGCAAGCGCTTTGAACTGTGACCTCTGCAACGCAGCGTAACCGGAACTCGACGGCTTCGCAGGAGAGCCGGGCAGTGATCAATCCCGCAGAGCGGTGAACCGGCCCTGGTGGTAGAGCAGCGGCCGGCCCGCGCCCGCCGGGTCGCCGAGGACGACCTCGGCCAGCACGATCCGGTGGTCCCCGGCGGGGACCCGCGCGACGACGCGGCACACCAGCCAGGCGAGGACGTCGTCGAGGACGGGGACGCCCTCGGGGCCCTCGCGCCAGGCGGTGGGTTCGGCGAAGCGGTCGGCGCCGCTGCGGGCGAAGGTGGCGGCCAGCTCCTGCTGGTGCTCGCCGAGCAGGTGCACGCCCACGTGCTCCGCCCGGGATATCGCGGGCCAGCTGGAGGCGCCCGTGCCGACGCCGAAGGAGAGCATCGGGGGTTCGGCGGAGACGGAGGTGAGGGAGGTGGCGGTGAAGCCGACCGGGCCGCGGGCACCCGCGGCGGTGATCACGGCGACCCCCGCGGCATGCCGGCGGAAGACGGAACGCAGGAGGTCGGGTGAGGCGAGCTGGGCGGTGCCGAGGTCGGGCGAGGCCGTCATGGAGTTGGCGTCCTTCTGGGGTGAGCGGCGGCGGGAGGGTCCGGGGGCTGTCAACGGCCCGGACAGCGCGCGCTCGCGGTACGGACGAGGTCGACGTGGACCCGTCCGTGGAGAAGGAGTTCCTCGGGCATGGGCTCAGGCTGACGACGGGTGGCGTGTCCAGTCAAGTACGTTCCGCGATCCGAAAGGTGCCTCACCCTCACCTGTCGGCCGGTCATACGGCCTCCCCCAGGGCGGCGATGACGTCGGCCCTGCGGGGCTGCCCGGTGGCGCGGCGCACGATGCGGCCGTCCGCGTCGAGGACCAGCACGGTGGGGGTCTTGAGGATGTCCAGCTCGCGCACGAGGTCCAGGTGCGCCTCGGCGTCGATCTCGATGTGGGTGACGCCGGGCACCATGCCGGCCACCTCGCCGAGGACCCTGCGGGTGGCCCGGCAGGGCGCGCAGAAGGCGCTGGAGAACTGCAGGAGGGTGGCCCGCTCCCCCAGTTCGCCGCCGAGCCGGCCGGCGTCGAGCCGCTTTCCGTCGTCGCGCCCGCGCACGCGCACCCTCCCGCTCCGCCGCCGCTGCAGCACTCCGTAGGCGCTCGCCGCAGCGAGCACCGCCACACACACCACCAGTCCGGTCACCAGCTGCTCCAGCGTTCATGAGACTGCAAAGATTCCCTGCACCAAGAATCGTTTCTTCTGAGGAATGCTCGATCCATGGACATCGATGTGAGGGGCCCCCGGTTCGGGGCCGCCGTCACGACCGTAGTACTGGCGGTCGTTCTGGTGACCGGCAGTGTGTGGCTGCTGGCCTGGCAGACGCTGGCGTTCGCACTGGGCGCCGCGGGCGGGGTGGGGCGCTCGCCGTACGGCTGGGCGTTCCGCAGGATCGTACGGCCGCGGATCGGGCCGCCGACGGAGTTCGAGCCGCCGGAGCCGCCGCGGTTCGCGCAGGCGGTGGGGCTGGTCTTCGCGGCCGTGGGTCTGGTGGGCCTGGCGCTGGGCCCCGGCTGGCTGGGGCTCGCGGCGACCGGCGCGGCGCTCGCGGCCGCCTTCCTCAATGCCGCTTTCGGGTACTGCCTGGGCTGCGAGGCGTACCTGCTCGTACGGCGGGTGACGGTGCGCGCGCAGTAAAGGTGACTTAAAAGGCCGAGGTGGATTACGGGGCGGAGTGACGAGGATCTCGTCGTCGTGGGGCACGGGGGCTGGCCCCCCGGCCGTTCTTCGGGCACGATCTGCGAGATGCCGTAAACCTACGGCAGCGTAACTTTGCCCGAGGGGAACCCCGCCCGGGCAGAAGGAAGGGTCCGCGCCGCCCATGGCAGAGCTTGTCTACCGTCCCGCCGTCGGCCTCGCCCTGACGTTGTTCAAGGTCTGGGACCTCAAGATCGACTGCAAGGGGTCGGAGAACATCCCGCGGTCGGGCGGTGCCGTGCTGGTGAGCAATCACATCAGTTACCTCGACTTCATCTTCGACGGCCTGGCCGCGCTCCCGCAGAAGCGGCTCGTCCGTTTCATGGCGAAGGAGTCCGTGTTCCGCCACAAGATCTCCGGTCCGCTGATGCGCGGGATGAAGCACATCCCGGTGGACCGCAACCAGGGCGAGGCGGCCTACCAGCACGCGCTGGCGTCGCTGCGCTCGGGCGAGATCATCGGGGTCTTCCCCGAGGCGACCATCTCCCAGTCGTTCACGCTGAAGAGCTTCAAGTCGGGTGCGGCGCGGCTCGCGCAGGAGGCGGGCGTCCCGCTGATCCCGATGGCCGTGTGGGGGACGCAGCGGCTGTGGACGAAGGGGCACCCACGCAACTTCAAGCGCAGCCACACCCCGATCACCATCCGTGTCGGCGAGGCGATCGAGGCGTCCAAGGACAAGTACGCGGGCGCGATCACCCGTCAGCTGCGCGAGCGGGTGCAGGAGCTGCTGGAGGCCGCCCAGCGCGCCTACCCGGTCCGCCCGAAGGACGCCGACGACACCTGGTGGATGCCCGCGCACCTCGGCGGTACGGCGCCGACTCCGGAGCAGGTGCGGGCGGCCGAGGCCCACTGACGGCGGCCGGGAGGCGCGTCAGGTCAGCTCGGCCGGGAGCGTCCGCCACAGGGACGACCGGTCCGGGGCGGCCCTGAGCGCGTCCAGCACCGCCGGGTGCGGTGCCGCGTACAGCGTCGGATAATCCAGCTCGCCTTGCTCCCGGTCCGGGAGGAAGGCGAGCTGTTCACCGTCCAGGGAGAATCGGGCGTCCACCCCCGGCCCGTTGCCGCGCGGGTCCTGCCGGTGCCAGGCGCCGTGGAAGCGCACGGCGACCAGCCCGTGCACACAGTGCCCCGCGCCGTCGTCCTGCGTGAGGCGCTGGTAGCACAGCGCCGTGGGGATGTCCTCGGCCCGCAGCAGCGCGGTGAGCGCGTGGGCCTTGGCGTAGCAGATGCCCGTGCCCTGCTCCAGCACGTCGGAGGCGCGCCAGGTGACGCGCGGATCGCCGAAGTCCTGGGAGTGGCGGATGGTGTCGCGCACGAACTCGAAGGCCAGGCGCGCATAGGCATACGAGTCCGTCGCGCCGTCGGCGAGTCGCGCGGCGGTCTCCCGGACGAGCGGGTGATGGTGGTCGACGACCTCGTCGTCGGCCAGATAGGCGGACAGGTCGGGGTTCTCCTGGATCAGCTCCATGATCGGAGAGCATAGAAACGCGATCACCCGATCGTCAATACTTTTTCGGGTGACCGCATATCTATGCATACATGCTCGTGGGGGAGCCGCTAGTCCGCCATCTCCTCCTTGACCGCGGCGACGAACGCGTCCACGTCCTCCTCGGTCGTGTCGAAGGAACACATCCAGCGCACGTCGCCCGCGGCCTCGTCCCAGAAGTAGAAGCGGAACCGCTTCTGCAGGCGCACGCTCACCTCGTGCGGCAGCCGGGCGAACACGCCGTTGGCCTGGACGGGGTGGAGGATCTCCACCCCGTGCACGGCGCGCACCCCCTCGGCGAGCCGCTGGGCCATCTCGTTGGCGTGCCGGGCGTTGCGCAACCACAGATCCTTGGCGAGCAGTGCTTCCAGTTGCACGGAGACGAAGCGCATCTTGGAGGCGAGCTGCATGGACAGCTTCCGCAGATGCTTCATACGGCGGACGGCGTCCTGGTTGATCACGACGACCGCCTCGCCGAACAGCGCGCCGTTCTTCGTGCCGCCGAGGGAGAGGATGTCGACGCCGACCGCGTTGGTGAAGGTCCGCATCGGGACGTCCAGGGAGGCGGCCGCGTTGGCTATGCGGGAGCCGTCCAGGTGCACCTTCATGCCGTGCGCATGGGCGTGGTCGCAGATCGCGCGGATCTCGGCCGGGGTGTAGAGGGTGCCGAGCTCCGTGCTCTGGGTGATCGAGACGACCTGAGGCATGGCGCGGTGCTCGTCCTCCCAGCCCCAGGCCTGCCGGTCGATCAGCTCCGGGGTGAGCTTGCCGTCGGGGGTGGCGACGGTGAGCAGCTTCAGTCCGCCCATCCGCTCCGGAGCACCGCCCTCGTCCACGTTGATATGGGCGCTCTCGGCGCAGATCACCGCTCCCCAGCGGTCGGTGACCGCCTGGAGCGCGACGACGTTGGCGCCGGTGCCGTTGAAGACCGGGAACGCCTCGGCCGTGGCCCCGAAGTGGCCGCGGACGATCCGCTGGAGGTTCTCCGTGTAGTCGTCCTCGCCGTACGCGACCTGATGGCCGCCGTTGGCCAGGGCCAGGGCGGCCATCACCTCCGGGTGGGCCCCGGCGTAGTTGTCGCTGGCGAAACCGCGGACCTCCGGGTCGTGGTGGCGACGGGCGTCGGTCTTCGGGGGGTTCACGGCTTCTCGGTGAGCCACAGACGCTGTCCGTTCACTTCGGGGGCGGGCTTCTCCCAGACACCGGCGATCGCCTCGGCGAGGTCCGTGACGTCGGTGAAGCCGGCGAACTTGGCGTTGGGCCGGTCGGCGCGCATCGCGTCGTGCACCAGCGCCTTCACCACCAGGATGGCGGCCGCCGAGGTGGGCCCCGCGGCTCCCCCGGCCTTGTGGAAGGCGTCCGCGAGGGCCAGCGTCCAGGCCTCGGCTGCGGCCTTGGCGGCGGCGTAGGCGGCGTTGCCCGCGGTGGGTTTGGACGCGCCGGCGGCGCTGATCAGCACGTACCGGCCGCGCTCGCTGCGCTGGAGCCCTTCGAAGAACGCCAGCGACGTGTGCTGCACGGTCTTGACGAGGAGGAGTTCGAGCAGGTCCCAGTCGTCCAGCCTGGTCTTGACGAACGTCTCGCTGCCGCGCCAGCCTCCGACGAGGTGGACCAGTCCGTCGATGCGGCCGAAGTCCTTCTCGACGCGCGCCGCCCACTCCTGGGTGGAGCCGAGGTCGAGCAGATCGACGGTGTCGCCGGTGACGGTGGCGCCGCCGGCCTCGTAGCGGGCGTGGTCGACGGCCTCCGCCAGGCGCTCGGGGTCGTTGTCCGAGCCGACGACGGTCGCGCCCGCGCGGGCGAGCCGGAGCAGTGCCGCACGGCCGGCAGGTCCACCCGCGCCGGCCACCGCGATCACCGCACCGTTGAGAGCGCCGTTCCCCATCCTTGCCTCCTGCTGAGCGGTGTCCGTACGGTCGCTCACGCGGCGACCCTCTCGGCGCTGTCCGCCGTGATGCCCTTGGTGGAGGCGATCACGTGCTTGAGCTTCTTGGACAGTGCCTCATAGAACATGCTCAGCGGAAACTCGTCGGGAAGCACGTCATCCACGAGTTTGCGCGGCGGCTGCGAGAGATCCAGGGCGTCGGGGCCCTTGGCCCAGCGCGAGCCGGGGTGCGGGGAGAGGTAGGTGGAGACCAGCTCGTAGCCGGCGAACCAGTGGACCAGCTTGGGGCGGTCGATGCCGTCGCGGTACAGCTTCTCGATCTCGGCGCACAGCTCGTTGGTGACCTGTGGGGCGCGCTGCCAGTCGATGTGCAGCTTGTTGTCGGTCCAGCGGACGACCTCGTGCCGGTGCAGGTAGGCGAAGAGGAGCTGGCCGCCGAGGCCGTCGTAGTTGCGGACGCGCTCGCCGGTGACCGGGAAGCGGAACATGCGGTCGAAGAGGACCGCGTACTGCACGTCACGGGCCTGCGGGACGCCGTCGGCCTCGAGCTTCACGGCCTCCTTGAAGGCGGTGAGGTCACAGCGCAGCTCCTCCAGGCCGTACATCCAGAACGGCTGGCGCTGCTTGATCATGAAGGGGTCGAAGGGCAGGTCGCCGTGGCTGTGGGTGCGGTCGTGGACCATGTCCCACAGGACGAAGGCCTCCTCGCAGCGCTTCTGGTCGTGGACCATGGCGGCGATGTCCTCGGGGAGTTCCAGGCCCAGGATGCCGACGGCGGCGTCGGTGACCCGGCGGAAGCGGGCGGCCTCGCGGTCGCAGAAGATCCCACCCCAGGAGAAACGTTCCGGCGCCTCACGGACGGCGATGGTCTCCGGGAAGAGCACGGCCGAGTTGGTGTCGTAGCCGGCGGTGAAGTCCTCGAACTTGATGCCGCAGAACAGCGGGTTGTCGTAGCGGGTGCGCTCCAGCTCGGCCAGCCAGTCCGGCCAGACCATGCGCAGCACGACCGCCTCCAGGTTGCGGTCGGGGTTGCCGTTCTGCGTGTACATCGGGAAGACGACCAGGTGCTGAAGGCCGTCGGCGCGGTTCGCGGCGGGCTGGAAGGCCAGCAGCGAGTCGAGGAAGTCCGGCACCTCGAAGCCGCCCTCGGCCCAGCGGTGCAGGTCCTTCACCAGGGACCGGTGGTAGTCGGCGTCGTGCGGGAGCAGCGGGGAGAGCTGCTCGACCGCGTCGATCACGTCCCGTACGGCCCGCTCGGCCTCGGGGCGCTCGGGGGCGTCGACGGCGGAGAAGTCGATCGATCCGTCCTTGGACTGCCAGGGGCGGATCCGCTCCACGGCATCCTTGAGCACGGGCCACGCCGGGTGCTCCACCACCCTGGTGCCGGGAGGAAGCTGCTCCCCCGTCGCCGCCTGCACAAGAATTTCCGTCATGTCCCATCCTCCACGGGAGAACCTCGCGTATGGACACCGTATGCATACGAGGTTTGCCTCAGCAAGGGGGGCTACCGAAAATTATTCTGCACACACGGGGGTTAACGTGAGTTTTTCCTGTCCGCCATCCCAGGAGTGACTGATTCCGCTCAGGGTGGGTACACGCTGCGACCAACGGCGTCTACACGTGTCCATGACGAACCCGGGCCGTTAGGCTGCGGTTGCGCACCCGCTCGTCGACGGAAGCGAGTCCCGTCTTGAACTTCGTCACCATCGGTCATCGCGGCGTCATGGGTGTCGAGCCCGAGAACACCCTCCGCTCGTTCGTCGCCGCCGAGGAGGCCGGCCTCGATGTGATCGAACTCGATCTGCATCTGAGCAAGGACGGCGCGCTGGTGGTGATGCACGATCCGGACGTGGACCGGACGACCGACGGCACGGGCCCCATCGCCGATCAGACGCTCGCGGAGCTGAAGACCCTGGACGCGGGGCGCGGGGAGCGGGTGCCGGTGTTCGAGGAGGTCCTGGACGCCGTGTCGCTGCCGCTGCAGGCCGAGATCAAGGACGTGCAGGCGGCCCGGGCGCTGGCCGAGGTGCTGCGCGAGCGGGATCTGGTGGGCCGGGTGGAGGTGTCCTCGTTCCACGACGAGGCGGTGGCCGAGATGGCCCGGCTGGTGCCCGGGGTGCGCACCGCGCTGATCGGCAGCCGTTTCGGCCTCGACATCGTTTCCCGGGCCGCGGACGCCGGGGCCGCGACCGTGTGCCTGAACATGCGGCGCCTCACCCTGGAGATCGTCGAGGAGGCCCGCAGACGGGATCTGCGGATCATCGGCTGGGTGGTCAACACCCAGCACCAGTTGCGGCTGGTGCGCGCGCTGGAGCTGGACGGCGCGACCACGGACTACCCGGAGATCAGGCGCACGGGGCGCTTCACCGCGTGAGGGGCCTCAGGACAGCGGCTTGACCAGCAGCTCGAACTGGAGGTCGTCGCGCTGCGGGATGCCGAAGCGCTCGTCGCCGTAGGGGAAGGGCGTCATCCGTCCGGTGCGGCCGTAGCCGCGGCGCTCGTACCACGCGATGAGGTCCTCGCGTACGGAGATCACGGTCATGTGCATCTCGGCGGCTCCCCAGACCTCGCGGGCCTGCCGCTCGGCCTCGGCCAGGACGATCCGGCCGAGGCCGCCGCCCTGGGCCGTGGGGCTGACCGCGAACATGCCGAAGTAGGCGTGGTCGCCGCGGTGTTCGAGCTGGCAGCAGGCGACGATCCGGCCGTCCCGCTCGACGGTGAGCACCCGTCCGTCGGCCGACCCGATGATCGCCCGGACCCCCTCGGGGTCGGTGCGCTGCCCCTGGAGGATGTCCGCCTCGGTGGTCCAGCCCGCCCGGCTGGACTCCCCGCGGTACGCCGACTCGACCAGCGCGACCACCTCGTCCACGTCGGCGTCGGTGGCGTCACGGAAGGTGGGGGCGGGGTCGGCGGTGATCTCCATGCGGGCGGTCTCCGGTGTGTGGCACGGCTGGGACTCGGACGAGGGTATCGCCACCCGCTCCCGGCCCGTCCGGCCGCTCGGCACGGCGCCAGGCCGTAGGCTCCCGGCGCATGGTGCACGTACTCAGCAGCCGGGTCCTCCTCCGCCCCACCGACCCCGAGCGCTCGCGCGTCTTCTACGGCGAGCAGCTCGGGCTCGGGGTCTACCGCGAGTTCGGTACGGGGCCGGAGCGCGGGGTCGTCTACTTCCTCGGCGGTGGCTTCCTGGAGCTCTCGGGGCGCGCGCAGACACCGCCGGACCCCGCCGTACGGCTCTGGTTGCAGGTCGCGGACGTGACGGCGGCGTACGAGGAGCTGCGGGCGAAGGGGGTTGCCGTCGTGCGGGCGCCGGTCAAGGAGCCGTGGGGGCTGGTGGAGATGTGGATCGAGGATCCGGACGGGACGCCGATCGTGCTGGTGGAGGTGCCGAAGGATCATCCGATCAGGTACCGGCCGGGGATCTAGTAGTGCCGTGACCGGAAAGGTTTGCCGGGAAGCTCGCGGCGTCCGGTGCGGTGCATCGCAAGGCGGAGCGTCGCCCGCGTACCGGATGTACTCGGGTGATGCGACAACGCGGCGAGGTGCCGTGCCGGACGCCGCGAGCCGGTGAACCTTTCCGGTCACGGCACTAGCGGCCGGCGCCCCGGGAGCCGCGGGACGGTGGCGCCCCCTGCCCGTGGTGCGGGGCTCGTCGACAGCGTGAGCGGATGCCGGGGCGGCAGGGCGGGCATAGCGTGCTGGAGGGGCCTCCTTTTCTGGAAGGAACGTCATGAAGCTCGACGCACCGGTGCCCGGCGGGCCCTGCTGGGCCGAGCTGGGGACCAGTGATCCGCAGGCGGCGAAGCGCTTCTACGCGGAGCTCTTCGGCTGGCGTGCGCAGACGGACCCCCGGCAGGAGGCCGGCGGCTACACCGTCGCGCACCTCGGCGAGGCGGCCGTCGCCGCGCTGACGCCCCTGTACCAGATGGCGCAGCGGTGCGCATGGAACGTGTCCTTCGCCGCGACCGACGCCGATGTCAGCGCACGGCTGGTCACCGAGGCCGGCGGCAAGGTGCTGGTCGGGCCGATGGACGTCTTCGACACGGGCCGTTTCGTGGTGGCCCTCGATCCGGGCGGAGCGGTGTTCCAGCTCTGGCAGGCGCGGGCCTTCCCGGGCGCGGGGCTGTTCAACGCGCCCGGTTCGCTCGGCTGGGTGGAGCTGCTGACCCGTGACCCGGACCGGGCGGAGACCTTCTACACCACCGTGTTCGGCTGGACCGTGACCTCGTCGGAGAACTATCTGCAGTGGGGTGTCGGCGGCGCCGACTTCGGCGGCATGGTCAGGATGGACGAGAGGTTCCCGCCCGAGGTGCCGCCGCACTGGCTGCCGTACTTCGCGGTGGCCGACGTGGACGCCTCGACGGCCACCGCGACGGCGGCGGGCGGCGCCGCGCCGGTGGAGCCCCTGTCCGTGCCCGACGGCCCGCGGATCGCCGTACTGCAGGACCCGCAGGGAGCCGTGTTCGGGGTGTACCGGGCCGGGGAGGAGGGCTGAACCCCGGCGTCGGGCAGGCCGGTTGACGCCTCAGGCGCGGGCGGTGCGCATGGACCCTTCCAGGCGGCTCAGCAACTCCCCCAGGAGTCCGGCCAGTTCGCCCTGGCGGTCGCCGTCGAGGGCAGACAGCACGGCGCGCTCGTAGGCGAGTTGCTCGGGGAGGACGGCGTCGACGAGGTCGCGGCCGGCGTCCGTGAGGCTCAGGTGGACGACGCGGCGGTCGCGGGCGTCCCCCCGGCGTTCCACCAGGCCGCGTTCGGTGAGCTGCTTGAGGCGTTTGGTGACGGCGGCCCCCGAGGAGAAGGTCTCGCGGGCCAGGTCGCCGGGGGTCAGTTCATGGCCGGTACGGCGCAGCGCGCCGAGCAGGTCGAACTCGGGGCGGCTCAGACCCGCCCGGCGCAGCGGTGCGTCCTCGGCCTGCTGGAGCAGGGCGGCGCAGCGGTTGACACGGCCGATGATCTCCATGGGGCCGGTGTCGAGGTCGGGCCGCACCACCTGCCACTGCCCCACCACCGACGCGACGGTGTCGCTCCCCGCCCCGTCCCCGGCCGCCGCTGGTCCCCGCGTCGCCGTCATCGCCGCACACCCTCCGCCGTCGTGGTCGCGTCCCGATCCGGGGGCGGTCCCCGGTGCCGTACCGTCGCGGCGAGCGTACGGCGTCCGGACCGTTCGGCAGCGCTGACCCGCTCCTCGGCAGGGCGCGTCGCCACCGCTCGGCGGCGGACGGGGGAGGCAGGAGCCGCGCACGCTCGTGCCATATGCGGCGGGCAATCGCTCACGCACCGTGCTCCCTCGAATGCTCCCCGTGTACCTCGTTGCGCCGCGTGCGCGCCGCGTGGCGTGGGCATCGCAACCCTCGACGCGTCCGTCGAGCGGGGAGGTGCGCGTGCACGGACCGACTTCGCCCGGCTGGCTGCTGGTCACGCTGTGTGCGGCGACCGGTGCCTACTGTCTGCTGCGGATGCGCAGCCATGTGGAGGAGCAGCGCAGAGCCGCCGGCGGTGAGGCACTCATGGGGTTCGGCATGGCGGTGATGGCGGTGCCGCCCTCGGTGTTCATCCCGCCCCCGTGGGCCTGGCCCGCCTACGCGGCGGTGTTCGGGGCCGCCGCGTTACGGGCCCTGTGGACGGCGCGTGCGGACAGCCACCATCTGCACCACCTGGTGGGCAGCTCGGCGATGGTCTACATGGCGGTCACGATGGCCGTGTCGCCGCCCGACGCGCACGCGCACGGCGCGGCCGCCTCGGGTGTACCGGTCCTCACGGGCGTACTGCTGCTGTACTTCGCCGGGTACGTCCTCCTCTCGGGGGCGCGGCTGCTGCCGTGGACGGGGACGGCCGCGGCCGGCGGGAGTGCCGGGGCGGGGGGAGTTCCCGGGTCCGCCGGGGGCGCCGTCGGGTGGAGCGACCGTCCCGAACTGGCGCGGGCGTGCCGGCTGTCCATGGGGATCGGGATGCTGGCGATGCTGCTGGCTCTGTGAGGTCGCGCCGGCCTCAACTCGGCCGTGGCCTGCGTCACTTTGCCGGGGCAAGCCGTACCCCTGAGCGGTGCGCCGCTCATAGGGTGCTGTCCATGACGGTCCCCGCGGTCCTGCTGCTGCTCGGCGCCCTGACCGCGGTCGGAGCACCCCCGGCTGCTCGCCCGGGCCGACTGGCCCGACCGTGAACCGGTGGTCGCGCTGTGGGCGTGGCAGTGCGTGGTGGCGGCGGTCCTGCTCTGCTGTGCGCTGTCGATGACGCTGAGTGCGGCGGCGGCGTGGCAGGCGGTACGCGGTCATGTCTTCGCTCCGGCGCCGCGGGCGGTCGTGGATGCCTACGCCCTCGGTTCCACCGGCCCCTGGGCGGCGGCCACCGCGCTGACGTTGGCCTGCGCCGGGTTGTGGAGCGCGGCGATGCTCGTACGGGAGGTGGCGCGCGCCGGGGCCCGCAGCCGGGCACGCCGGGCCGAACTGCTGCTGCGCGCACCGCTGTTGCCCGGCGAGGAGCCTGCGGCGGGGCGGCTCGTCGTCCTGGAGGGTGCGCGGCCGGACGCCTGGTGGCTGTCGGGTGCCGCACCCCGACTCGTCGTCACGACGGCCGCGTTGCAGCGACTGAAGGGGCGTCAGCTGGACGCTCTGCTCGCCCATGAGCAGGGGCACGCGCAGGCCCGGCACCACTGGCTGCTGCACTCGTCGTCGGCACTGGCCACCGGGTTCCCGCAGGTGCCGGTGTTCGCGGCGTTCCGCGACGAGATGCACCGGCTGGTGGAGCTGGCCGCCGACGACATGGCGTCCCGACGGTTCGGCCGGCTGACCACCGCGCTTGCGCTGGTCGAACTCAACGAGGACCGCGGGGTGTTCGGCCCCACCCCCACTCCGCAGGCACACGTCCCGCAGCGGGTGCACCGGCTCCTCACTCCCCCGGACCGGCTCCCCCCGGCACGCAGACTGCGTCTGACGGCGGCGGCCGCACTGGTGCCGGTGATCCCGGTCCTGGTGACTTTGGTACCTGGCCTGAGGGCACTGGGCTGAGGAGCGCCGGCGGTCGGGAAACACGGGCTTCCGGGGTGGGTGGGCGGGCTGCGGAGCCGGGACGGCGGCACGGTCGGCGGCGAGCCGCAGCCGCGCCAGCTGGCCGGCATCAGACCCCGGTCACGGGTGAGCGGGGGCCGCGGAGTGCCCGTACACCTCGATTCCACCTCGGCGAAACCCCAGGGGCCCGCTCCGTGACAGCCCGGGTTGGCCTCCGGCCCCTCCGTTCGGCGAGGATCGCATCATGCACACGCGGTCCGTCGACTCCCCCGCCCCGTCCACCGGCCCGGCGCACGGCCGTCCGCCTCGCGGCGGTCCTCGGTCTGTGCTCGGTGGCCCTTCTCGTCCTGGTCGCGACGGAGTGGCACCCGCTGATGGCCGTCGACGGAGACCTCGCCCGCACCACCCACCGCTGGGCCGTGGCCGACCCCGGCTTCACGCGTGTCTGCCGCATCCTCACGGACTGGGTGTGGGATCCGGTGACGATGCGGCTGGTGGGGGCCGCGGCGGCGGTGTGGCTGGTGTGGCGGCACGCGGCCTGGTGGACCGCGGGCTGGCTGGTGGTCACGTCGGCGGTGGGGACGCTGGTCCAGCAGGGCCTCAAAGCGGCGGTCGACCGGGACCGCCCGGTCTGGCCCGACCCCGTCGACTCCGCGCACTACCAGGCCTACCCCTCCGGCCACGCCCTGACCGCCACGGTGGTGCTGGGTCTCCTCCTGTGGCTGCTGCACCGCCACGGCGTGAGCCGCCCGGTCTGGCGTACGGCCGTGGCGGTGGCGGTCGTCTCCGTGGTCGGCGTCGGCCTGACCAGGATCTGGCTGGGCGTCCACTGGCCCTCGGACGTCCTCGGCGGCTGGCTGCTGGGCGCCCTGCTGGTGACAGGGGCCGTCGTGGTGCACCAGCGCCGGTACCCGTGACCGTCCCGCCGCACCCCCCGGCCGGGCCGTACCGGTACGTCGGGCCCGAGGACATCCTGCGAGCCGTCGTACCGGGCAGTGAGGGGTACGCCGTGCGCGACCTCGCCGGCCTGACCGCCTTCGCGGTGGAGGACGGGGAGCCGTACACGTACGTCGTCGGGCTCGACGGACGGCTGCGCCTGGCCCCGCGGCGCAGCGAGCACGTGGCCTGTGCGGGCGGCGGGGCCGTCCTCGGGGCGGGCGAGGTCTCGTTCCGGCGCACCGGCCGTGGCTGGGAGGTCCACGAGGTCACCAACCAGTCCACCGGTTACTGCCCCGACCCCGGCTGCTGGCCGGCGGTGGCGGCCGCCCTGGACCGGGCGGGGATCGTGCGACCGGACGCGTTCACCCACGCGCTGGTGTTCCGGCGCTGCGAGCGGTGCCGGGAGATCAACGTGGTGCGGGAAGAGGTGTACGTCTGTGTGTTCTGCGAGGACGAGTTGCCCCTCTTCTGGAACGTGGCCCCGCGAGATCCTCCGAGTTCCTAGGATCGAGCGCATGACTGCCGTTCTGTTCGACTTCTCCGGGACCCTGTTCCGGGTCGAGTCCACCGAGGCCTGGTTGCGTGCCGTGCTGGAGGAGGCCGGGGCCGGCCTGCCGGAGGAAGAGCTGGCCGCCACGGCGCGTGCGCTGGAGGCGGCCGGGGCGCTGCCCGGCGGGGCGCCTCCGGGGCGGGTGCCCGAGGAGGTGGCCGCGGCGTGGCGGGTCCGGGACGAGAGCGCCGAGGCGCACCGGGCGGCGTACACCGGGCTCTCCCGTCAGGTGACGCTGCCGGACCCGGGGCTGCACGACGCGCTGTACGACCGGCACATGACCCCGGCGGCCTGGGCGCCGTATCCCGACGCCCTCGACGTGCTGAGCGGGCTGCGGGAGGCGGGGGTCGCGGTGGGCGTGGTCAGCAACATCGGCTGGGATCTGCGGCCGGTGTTCCGTGCGCACGGGCTCGACCGGTTCGTCGACACGTATGTGCTGTCGTACGAGCACGGGGTGCAGAAGCCGCATCCCCGGCTGTTCACGGCGGCCTGCGAGGCGCTCGGGGTCGATCCGCGCGCGGCCCTGATGGTCGGGGACGACCGGCGGGCGGACGGCGGGGCGGCGGCGCTGGGCTGCACGGTGCACTTCGTGGACCATCTCCCAGCGGCCGAACGGCCGGACGGACTGCGCCCGGTCCTGGACCTGGTGGGTCGCAGCCGGGAGCTCGGAATGCGGTAGACGGCAGAAAGGTCGTCCTGGTCGGGCCGAGGTGTGGCCCGGCCTCTGCTGCAGGCGGTGGCCGGTTCCGGCGCGCCCCACCGATCAGTAGCCCCAGGCCACCATGTGGGCGAAGGCGCGCCCACTCTGGACGATCCCCCGCGTCGCCCAGAGCGGGCAGCAGCCCGGACCTGCTCCGTGCGGAACTGTCCGGGATGCCCTGAGTATAGTTGGCTGATAGCCAGTCAACGCAGGAGTTACAGGATGTCCCCGCGCAGCGCCTCGGTCAATGAAGAATTGCGGCGACGTTCGCGCGAGCGGCTGTTGCACGCGGCCCTGGAGCTGGTGAGCGAGCGCGGGTACGAGGCCACGACGCTCGGCGACATCGCGGACCGGGCCGGTTCGGCGCGCGGTCTGGTGTCGTACTACTTCCCCGGCAAGCGGCAGTTGGTGCAGTCGGCGGTGCACCGGCTGATGCACCGTACGCTCGAGGAGGCCCTGGAGCGGGAGCCGTGTACCGAGGACGGCCGGGAACGGATGGCGCGGGCCATCGACGCGATCCTCGGACTGGCCCGGGACCGTACGGTGCTGATGCGCCAACACATGGCCGGACTGCTCCAGGCCGAGGGCTTCGTGCAGTGTCCCGAACAGCAGCGACTGGCCGAGCTGTTGCGGCAGACGGCGGCCCGGCACGGGTCGCGGGACGTCGGCCACGACTATCCGATGCTGCGTTCGCAGCTCATGGGCGCCGTGTACGCGCTGGTGCTGCCCAACGTACCGTTGCCGCTGGCCCGGTTGCGTGCCGAGCTGTTCGAACGGTACCGGCTGGACTGGGAGTCGGGGTTCCCGCCGGACGCCGAGGCGCCCGGCGGGAGATGCGCGCAGGATCTGTCACGCTACTTCGCGACGGAGCCGGCCGCTCAGGCCGACGCAGATCAGTCGAAGTAGTCCGGCTGCGTCTGGACGTTGAGCTCCCGCAGGTGGATCCGCTTGGCCGGATCCGTACGCCGGTCACTGAGCTTCAGCACGTCGAAGCCCTTGGCGATGTCGTTGGAGTAGATGTAGCCGTTGTAGTAGTACGCCGACCACGCGCCGCCGACCGACAGGGCCGTTGTGCTCAGCGGGCCGCGCTCGAAGTAGGCGATCTCCTTCGGGGCGGAGGAGTCGGTGAAGTCCCAGACCGAGACGCCGCCCTGGTACCAGGCCTGGACCATGAGGTCCTTGCCCTTGACCGGGATCAGCGAGCCGTTGTGGGCGACGCAGTTCTCGGTGTCCGCCTGGTGGCGGGGGATCTTGTAGTAGCTGCGGAAGACGAGCTTGCGCTTGTCGCCCTTGCCGACGATGTCGTAGATGCCGTCGGCGCCCCGGTTCGGGCCGATGGCCGCGTTGCAGGTGGCCGCTCCGCCGCCGCCCAGCTCGTCGGTGAAGACGACCTTGTTCGCCTTCTGGTTGAAGGTCGCCGAGTGCCAGAACGCGAAGTTCACGTTGTCCTGCACCTGGTCGATCACCTTGGGGTGCTCCGGGTCCTTGATGGAGAAGAGGATGCCGTCCCCCATGCAGGCGCCGGCCGCGAGGTCCTTCTCCGGGAGCACGGTGATGTCGTGGCAGCCGGTGGTCTTGGACACGCCCGGGTTGGTGGGCGAGCCGGGGTTGCCGCCGCCGTCCGGGCCCTCACCCGGGAAGAGGACGGGGAAGTCGACGACCGCCGCCGTCTCGGGCGCCTTGCGCGGCACCTTGATGACGGAGATGCCGTCGTGCGGGGGCTGGCAGTCGGGGTAGGCGGCGCTCGGCGAGTACGAGGAGACGTAGATGTACACGTTCTTGCGCTCGGGCACCAGGCTGTGGGTGTGCGAGCCACAGGCGGTCTCGACGGCGGCGACGTACTTGGGGTTCTTCTTGTCGCTGATGTCGAAGACCTTCATGCCCTCCCAGGAGGACTTCTCCGTAGCGGGCTGCGTGGTGCTGTTGCAACTGCTGTCGCTGCGCGAGGAGTCGGTGGAGAGGAAGAGCAGGTCTCCGGAGACGGAGATGTCGTTCTGCGAGCCGGGGCAGAGCACCTGGGAGACGGTCTTCGGGGACTTCGGGTCGCTGATGTCGAAGATGCGGAAGCCGTCGTAGTTGCCGGCGAAGGCGTACTTCCCCTGGAAGGCGAGGTCCGAATTGGTGCCGGACAGCGCGTCCTTGGGGACGTTGGTGAGGTGCTCGATGTTGGCGGAGTGGACGATCTCGTCCTGTCCGGGTATGTCACCGTCCGCGATCGCGGCGGCCGCCCCGGCCCGGGCGCTTCCGGACACCTCCCGCTCCACGGCCGGCGCGTCCCCCGGGTCGGGGGTGGCGGCAGCCGGGACCGCCGCGAGCAGCGCGGCCAGGAGCCCGGTACAGGCGGCGGCGACGCCCAGCCGTCTGCGCCGCGTTCGGGGATCGTTCGACAGGGTCACTGCGTCCTCCCTCGTTGCCGTTCCTGTGGAACGGTTCACGGTCCCCTGCAGTATCGTCTTCATCATGCACATATCAAAGGCTGGCAACGCAGACGTAATGAATCTCTCCGCCGGGTAGTGCGATCAATCCAACTCCCTTGCTTCAGGAGGTCGTTGTGCCCCACCGCCGCGCACCCCTCACCGCCGCGGCCGCACTGCTCGTGCTCGCCCTCGCGGGCTGCGACTCCGGTGCGCAGGACAAGCCGGCCGCGGCGGGCGGCCCTTCGGTGATCGCGCCGGGCATGCCGGGCGAGGGCAACCGGACGCTCTCCGCCCAGGAGGCTGCCGAGCAGCGGGCCGAGGACGACTCCCCCAACGCGGCGGACGTGTCGTACGCCCGGATGATGATCCGGCACCATGCCCAGGCCCTGGTGATGACCGAACTCGTCCCGGAGCGGGCCGCGTCGGCGGGCGTGAAGCGCCTCGCGCTGCGCATCGCGGCCGCGCAGGGACCGGAGATCGAGGCGATGAAGGCCTGGCTCGGGTCGTACGACAAGGCCGAGACCGGCGGTGCGCACGACCACGCCGCGATGCCCGGCATGGCGAGCGACGCCCAGCTGAGCACGCTCCGCGCGACGCACGGGAAGGCTTTCGACGCCCTCTTCCTCAGCCTGATGATCACCCATCACGAGGGCGCGATCACGATGGCCACCGAGGTCAAGGCGCAGGGCAACAACCTGCGGATCGAGGAGATGGCGGACGACGTCGTGGCCCAGCAGACGAGCGAGATCACCCGGATGCGGCAGATGAGCTGACCCGGGGGACCGGGTTTCCCCGGTCCCCGCTCATCCCTTCGCGTGACGCGGCGCCAGATAGCCGGCGTCCCGCGCCCGGGCGATCAGACGCAGGGACCCGCGACGGCTGTGCCCGGTCGCACTCATCACCGCGAGGATGGGGTCCGCGCCCTGCTGCTGGGCCGCCCGGTACTCCTGCGCGACCAGTCGGCACCCCTCGCTCCCGCGCGGCCAGGCCGGACGGGCGCGACGGGCACCGCCCGCCGCCGTCCCCCGCTCGGCCTGCGTCCCGCCTGCGCCCGCGCAGCTGTCGAAGAGCGGACCCTCGATCCAGTCCGCGAGCTCCGTCAGGTCGACCAGGGACAGGGGCGGCCGGGCGCGGACGTCCTCGAAGGACACGCACCCCCCGGACACCACGGCCAGCAGGTCCACCCCGGCGCCGTCGGCGAAGGCGAGCCGGACGTCGAACCAGGTCGCCGCGGGGTCGCCGTTCTCGCGCAGCTCCCACGCCGGTGACACGGTCACGGTCCCGTCCTCTGCGGAACGATCAGAAAGATTAAGGAAAGATGCTTCTAGCACACACGCAACGTAACCGCATGATCACTTTCCATACGAACGGACACGCACACGGGCCGCGGTGACGCACCCTGTCAGCGGAGCACCCTCGGTGCGATGCTGGAGGCACCAGCGCTCTCCTCCGTCGCACGGGTGTCGTGCGGGTAAGGGGTCACGCCGTGCTGCGTGTCGCCGTGGTCGGTTCCGGGCCGAGCGGGGTCTACACCGCCCAGAGCCTCGTCCAGCAGGATCCCGAGGTGCAGGTCGACGTCCTGGACCGGCTGCCCTGCCCGTACGGCCTGGTGCGGTACGGCGTGGCGCCGGACCACGAGAAGATCAAGTCGCTGCAGGGCACCCTGCGCACGGTGCTGGAGCACGAGCGGGTGCGGTTCCTCGGCGGGGTCGAGGTCGGTGCGGGCGGCGTGCCGGTCGCCCGGCTGCGCGAGCTGTACCACGCGGTGGTGTACTGCGTGGGCGCGGCGGCCGACCGCCGGCTGGACATCCCGGGCGAGGAACTCCCGGGCAGCTGGTCGGCGACGGAGTTCGTCTCCTGGTACAGCGCCCATCCGGACGCGGCCGACGAGGGGTTTCTGCGGGGCGTCCGCTCGGCGGTCGTGATCGGCGTGGGGAACGTCGCCGTGGACGTCACCCGCATCCTGGCGCGCGGCGCGGCCGAGCTGAGCCCCACCGACATGCCCCAGGCCGCGCTGACCGCGCTGGCCGCGAGCGGGGTCATGGACATCCACACGGTGGGCCGGCGCGGCCCCTCCCAGGCCCGCTTCACCACCAAGGAGCTGCGGGAACTCGGCGCGCTGCCGGACACGGACGTACGCGTGGACGCGGCGGAGCTGGCGCTCGACCCGGCGTACGGCGATCCGTCCGGGCTGCCGGCGGCACAGCGCCGCAACGTGGAGGTGCTGCGCGGCTGGACGGCCCTGCCGGCGCGGGACGTGCGGCGGCGCATCCGGCTCCGCTTCTTCCTGCGGCCGGTCGAACTGCTCGCCGTCGGGGGCCGGGTGGGCGCGGTGCGGTTCGAGCGGACCGCACCCGACGGCCGGGGCGGCGTGACGGGCACCGGCCGCCACGAGATCGTCGAGGCCCAGTTGGTGCTGCGGTCGGTGGGCTATCGCGGGGTGGAGCTGGAGGGGCTGCCGTTCGACGCGGTGCGGGGCACGGTGCCGCATACGGCCGGGCGGGTGGTACGCGCGGGCGCGGCCGCACCGGGCGAGTACGTGGCGGGCTGGATCAAGCGGGGGCCGACCGGGGTGATCGGCACCAACCGGCCGTGCGCGAAGGAGACGGCGACCTCGCTCCTCGAGGACGCCGCCCTGCTCGTACGCAGGCAGGTGCCGAAGGACGTGCTGCCGTCGTTGCGGGCGGCGGGGGCCGAGCCGGTCGGGTGGCAGGGGTGGCTGGGGATCGAGCGGGCCGAGGCGGAGCTGGGGGCCTCGCTGGGGCGGGACGTGGTGAAACTGCCCGACTGGGCGGCGTTGCGGACGGCCGTGGACCGGGCAGGGATCGCCGACGACCGCACACAGCGGCAACACCACGGAAATCAACAATCTGTTTAATCGGCGTACCGTTCCGTGCTGTTCGGACGTCGCCCCGCTCAGGAGTGCCCATGGCCACGACCGCACCCGTTCATCCCGTCGACGAGGTGCCTCCCGTACGGCAGTTGGCCGCCTTCGGCCTGCAGCACGTGCTCGCGATGTACGCCGGCGCGGTGGCCGTGCCGCTGATCGTGGGCGGGGCGATGAAGCTGTCGCCCGCCGACCTGGCGTATCTGATCACGGCCGATCTGCTGGTGTGCGGGATCGCCACGCTGATCCAGTGCGTCGGGTTCTGGCGCTTCGGTGTCCGGCTGCCGATCATGCAGGGGTGCACGTTCGCCGCCGTGTCGCCGATGGTGCTGATCGGGACGACGGGCGGCGGACTGACGGCGATCTACGGCTCGGTGATCGTGGCGGGGCTCGCGATCGTCCTGCTGGCCCCGGTGTTCGGCCGGCTGCTGCGGTTCTTCCCGCCCCTCGTCACCGGCACGGTGATCCTGGTCATCGGTCTCTCGCTGCTGCCGGTCGCGGGCAACTGGGCCGCGGGCGGCGTCGGTTCGCAGGACTTCGGGGAGCCGAAGAACCTCGCGCTGGCCGCCTTCGTCCTCGCCGTGGTGCTGGCGGTGCAGCGGTTCGCGCCGGCGTTCCTGAGCCGGATCGCGGTGCTGACCGGGATCACGGTCGGGCTGGTGGTGGCGGTGCCGTTCGGGTTCACCGACTTCGGCGGGGTCCAGGACGCCGACTGGCTGGGGATCAGCACCCCGTTCCACTTCGGGGCGCCCTCCTTCGAGGTCTCGGCGATCGTGTCGATGCTGGTGGTGGCGCTGGTGACGATGACGGAGACCACCGGTGACCTGATCGCGGTCGGCGAGATGACCGGCCGCCGGGTCGAGCCGCGCTCCCTCGCCGACGGGCTGCGCGCCGACGGACTGTCCACCGTCCTGGGCGGTGTGTTCAACACGTTCCCCTACACGGCGTACGCCCAGAACGTCGGTCTGGTCGGGATGACCCGGGTGCGCAGCCGCTGGGTGGTGGCCACCGCCGGCGGCATCCTCGTCCTGCTCGGTCTGCTGCCCAAGCTGGGCGCGGTGGTGGCGGCCGTGCCCGCACCGGTCCTCGGCGGTGCGGGGCTGGTGATGTTCGGGACGGTCGCCGCGAGCGGACTGCGCACCCTGGCGCGCGTCGACTTCCAGGACAACCACAACCTCACCGTGGTCGCCGTGTCCGTGGCCGTCGGGATGCTGCCGGTCGGGGTGCCGACCGTCTACGAGAAGTTCCCCGACTGGTTTCAGACGATCATGAACAGCGGTATCAGCGCGGGCTGTCTGACGGCGATCGTGCTCAACCTGGTCTTCAACCACCTTCCGGCGAAGGGCGGTGCGGCGCCGCGGACGGCGCCGTCACCGCCCACCGGCGGAGGGCTCTAGTGTCATGAGTCTTTATTTCGATACAGAAGTAGGCTGGGCTCATGGCGCGTATGGGTCGGCCGACGGTCGAGGTGGTTCTGACGGATGAGGAGCGAGAGACGCTGCTGCGCTGGTCACGGCGGGCAACGTCCTCGCAGGCTCTGGCGTTGAGGTGCCGGATCGTACTCGCGTGTGCTGATGGCGGCTCGAACACCGCGGTGGGAATGGAGCTTGGGGTCCACCCGGTCACGGTGGCCAAGTGGCGTAAGCGGTTCGCGGCCGACCGGCTCCAGGGTCTGTCGGACGAGCCGCGGCCCGGCCCGCCCCGCACGGTGAGCGACGAGAAAGTCGAGGAGGTGGTCGTGCGGACCCTGGAGACCACTCCGAAGAACGCCACGCACTGGTCGACACGGGACATGGCCGCGGCCAGCGGCCTGAGCCAGTCCACCGTCTCGCGGATCTGGCGGACCTTCGGCCTCAAACCACACCTGGTGGACACCTTCAAGCTGTCCAAGGACCCGCAGTTCATCGAGAAGGTCCGCGACGTTGTCGGCCTGTACCTGGACCCGCCCGAGCGGGCCATCGTCCTGTGCGTGGACGAGAAGTCACAGATCCAGGCGCTGGACCGGTCGGCGCCGGTGCTGCCGATGATGCCGGGCATGCCTGAGCGCCGCACCCACGACTACTTGCGCGGCGGCGTGACGACCCTGTTCGCCGCCCTGAACGCGGCCACCGGCGAGGTCATCAGCTCGCTCCACCGCCGGCACCGCGCGGTGGAGTTCAAGAAGTTCCTGGCCAAGCTGGACAAGGAGGTCCCAGACCATCTCGACGTCCACCTGATCTGCGACAACTACGCCACCCACAAGACGCCCGCGATCCAGAAGTGGCTGCTGGCCCATCCCCGGTTCCACATGCACTTCACCCCGACCAGCTTCGTCCTGGCTCAACCAGGTGGAGCGCTGGTTCGCACTGCTGACGGACAAGCAGATACGGCGTGGCGTCCACAGGAACGTCCAAGCCTTGGAGAAAGACATCCGGGCCTGGATCGCCGACTGGAACGACAACCCGAGGCCCTTCGTCTGGACGAAGACCGCTGACGAGATCTTCGAACGCCTCACCGGATATCTGAATCGAATCAAAGACTCAGGACACTAGAAGCGTCCTGAAGATCTTGAAATCGCGCCCGACTTGCACCGGTTCATAGTGATTGACATTGACTGGCAATCCGGGGCGAGTCAGGCGGCCGGAGCAAGATCTTCAGTCTCATCCCAGGGTGCAGGCGGCCCCGTTGAGGGTGAAGGCACCCGGCGCGGCGCTGTTGCCCGTGTGGTTCGCCTGGTAGCCGATGCTGATGCCGGCGTTCGGGGCGATGGTGGCGTCGTACGACACGTTCGTCGCCGTCACCGCACCGGCGGCCGGGCTGTACGTGGCGCCCCAGCCGTTGGTGACGGTCTGGCCGGAGGGCAGGGTGAAGGCGAGCTGCCAGCCGTTGACGGCGGTGGTGCCCGTGTTGGTGACGGTCACCGAGGCGGTCAGTCCGGTGCTCCAGGCGTTGGTCGTGGCGGTCACCTTGCAGCCACCGGGCTGGGGCTGGGGTGCGGGGCCGCCGCCGTCGAGGCCGAAGAACGTGAGGACGCGGGCCGCCATGCCGTAGGTGTACACGTTGTGGCCGGTGCCCTGGAGGCTGATGGCCTCCACGGGGGCCTGGTCACCGGTGCCGCCGTAGCGGGTGCGGGTCCAGCCTGACTGCGGTGCGTCCGTGGCGGCCGGGGTCTGCCCGATGCCGCGGACGTTCGTCCACTGCTTGATCTCCTCCCCGAAGTTGGGATAGCGCAGGACGTCGTCCACGGTGCCGTGCCAGAGCTGCATCCGTGGCCTGGCGCCGGTGTGCCCGGGGTAGGCGGCGCGGGCGATGTCGCCCCATTGCTGCGCGGTGTGGATCACCGTGCCGCCGGAGCAGGCGCTGTTCCACTCGGAGCCGTCGGTGGTGGCGAAGCAGCCGAAGGGGACGCCGGCGAAGGCGGCGCCCGCTGCGAAGACGTCCGGGTAGTCGCCGAGCAGGACGTTGGTCATCATCGCGCCGGAGGAGATGCCGGTGACGTAGATCCGGCCGGTGTCGGCGGCGTAGTTCGTGGTCACCCAGTCGACCATGGACTTGATGCCGACCGGGTCGCTGCCGCCGCCGCGCCGGAGCGCCTGCGGCGAGGAGACGTCGAAGCACTTGCTGCTGCGGGTGACCGACGGGTAGACCACGATGTACCCGTACCGGTCGGCCAGCGTGTCGTACTCGGTGCCGTTGTACATGTCGGGGCCGGAGCCGGTGCACCAGTGCACCGCGACCAGGACGGCCGGGTGCGCGGTGACGCTCGCCGGCACGTACACGTACATGCGCAGGCCGCTGGGGTTGGCACCGAAGCCGGTGACCTCGGTGAGGGTGGCGGTCGGGACGGGCGCCGCGGCCTGCGGACGGGCCACGGCGGCGGGGGCGGTGAGAAGGGCCGTCGCGAGCAGGAGCGCCAGGGCTCCGCCCAGGGAACGCAGTGCTCTGCGTAAGAAGTCGGGCACGTGCTTGTCCCTTTCTGTGGGGCTCGGGGGACGTCGTACGTGGAGTCCGCCTCGCATGGTGGCATGCGCATGCGCGCCATGGAAGCGCTCCCACTGCTTTCGCGCACGGCGGGTTCGTTCTGCGCAAAGCGTTGACTAGAAAGCGCTTGCCCTCTACGTTCCGTTCAGCAGTGTGACCGAGCTGCCTCCGGAAGATCCCTCAAGAGTGGCACTTGCGGCATTTCAGAGTTCAAGCACAAGTACAACAGTCATGAATGTGTTCTCCCCACTTTCCCCGAAGGGACGCATCCGCGTGTCCGGCAACCCCCCACGTACCCAGGCGCAAAGATCCACCCTCGTCGAGGCGGCCGCCGCTCTCGTCACCACGGCGTCGGTGCCCGCCCTCCCCCCAGCCGGCCGGCGCGGCCGACACCTCTCCGGTCGGGTTCGGCACCGGGCACTTCTACGACAACTGCGTCGTCGGCGCCGAAGCGCCGTCCACTCCCGGATGGGCGCCCGGATGCCGGTCGAGAACAACGTCTTCCGCTCGACCCTGGTCGCCGTCACCACCAGCCGGGACAGCGACGTGGACGGCCTCGGCGGAGCCGCGACCGAGGTGTCACGGGTGGGGACCTTCACCGAGCCGCCCTACAGCTGCACCGCCGAGCCCGCCTCGACCGTCGTCGCCTCGATGACGGCCGGAGCGGGCGCCGGAAAGCTCTGACCATCCCCGACGAGGAAGAAGGAATCGGGACATGACTTCTTCGGCACGTCCGCGCTCGTCCGTGCGCGCGCTGAGCGGCATACTGGCCACCCTTGGCCTCTCGATTGGCATGATCACGACATTGGGCTCCGCGCCCGCCAACGCCGCGACCTGGCCCACCGCGACCGGCAACAAGGCGGTCTCCTCCACCATCTCCGTGTCCGGGACCAAGGACTACGGGTACGTCCGCCTGTACGGCACCGGCGACCTGGGCAGCGGCAGCCAGGACGAGGACCAGGGGCCGATCCTGGAACTGGCCGACGGCGCCGTCCTGAAGAACGTCATCATCGGCGCCCCGGCCGCCGACGGCATCCACTGCAAGGGCAGCTGCACCCTGCAGAACGTGTGGTGGGAGGACGTCGGCGAGGACGCCGCCACCTTCAAGGGCGCCTCCTCGTCGAGCGTCTACACCGTCTACGGCGGGGGCGCGAAGGGGGCCAGCGACAAGGTGTTCCAGTTCAACGGCGCGGGCAAGCTGGTCGTCTCCAAGTTCGCCGTGCAGAACTTCGGCACCTTCGTCCGGTCCTGCGGCAACTGCAGGACGCAGTACAAGCGGTCGATCACCCTCAACACCATCGAGGTCACCTACCCGGGCGGCCGGATCGCCGGCATCAACACCAACTACGGCGACAGCGTGGCGCTGCGTGCCGTCACCGTGGTCGGCGACAGCAGCAGGAAGATCGTCCCGTGCCAGAAGTACATCGGGAACAACACGGGTGCGGAGCCGACCACCAACGGCACCAGCGCCGACGGCACGTACTGCAACTACACGGCGGCCGACATCACGTACAGGTAGTCCGCCCCTGTCCCGTCGTCCCCCCACGGTGAAGGCGGCCGTACGAAGCGTCCCCGCACGGCGCTTCGCACGGCCGCCGCTCCTGTGTCCGGGCGCCGAGGGCGATCCCGGCGAGCATGCGACTGTGGTGCTCGTAGGCGGTCCGCAGCGCCGGGCCCGGCCAGTCGGCGGGCAGCAGCGCGGGCGGCAGCACCGGGTCGGCCAGCAGATGCCGGACGACCGCGGCCAGCACCGTGAACAGCTCGGCCGGCCCGGGTGAGCGCTCCACGTGGGCCAGCAGGGCCCTCGCCGCGTCCGCCCAGGCGTCGAGCGGCCACAGACCGGCGGCCAGCTCGGCGTCGGGGGACGCCGGCCGGGTGGTGAAGCGCTGGAGGACCTGGTCGAGGTCGGTGGGCCAGCGGTGGCCCAGGTTGGCGGGGCGCAGCCAGACGCCCTCACGGAGTTCGGCGAGCCTGAGGGCGGTCAACCGGGTGCGCAGATCGGCGCGTTCGGCGGGCCCGCGGCCGGTCGCGGTGATCACCGCCATCTCCCAGTCGCCCTCCCACGCGCGCGTGTCGGGACTGACGGCGTCGTCCTGCCGGCGCTGCCGCTCCAGCAGCCGGTCGCTGAGCCGGTAGACCGTGTCCGTGCGCCGCAGATCACCGGCGGCGACCATCCTGCTGAGCGCGGCCCGCACGGTCGATCCGCCCACCCCGAAGGGTTCCACCCCCCGCACCAGGTCCCGCGCGGGCAGCTCGGGCGGGTGCGCCCCCAGCAGCAGGCTCAGCACCACCGACCGGGCCGACAGCGGGCGCAGCTCGACTGCTCCGGGTTCCGCCGGGACGTTCATCCGCATGGAAACGTACTGTACGACCTCCCTATTGCTGCACTATTGCTGCGACCGAAGGAAAAGTGCAACATGTCCCGCATGACCTCGACGCTCCCGCAGACCCCGCCGTACGCCACGCACGACGTGACCAATCAGCCGCCGCCGCTGTCCCCCTACGACGCGTCCGACGACACCGCCCTGCTGGAGGGGCTGCGACGGGAGGGCGCCGGCTGGGCGGAGGCGGACGTGCGCCGGCTCGGGCTGCTGGCCGGCGGCCCCGAGGCACAGGAGTGGAGCGAGCTGGCCAACCGGCACGCTCCGGTGCTGCGCGCGCACGACCGGTACGGCCACCGGGTCGACGAGGTCGACTTCCACCCGAGCTGGCACGAGCTGCTCCGGGTGGCGGTCGCCGAGGGGCAGGCGGGCGCGCCGTGGGCGGACGAACGGCCCGGCGCGCATGTCGCGCGGACGGCGGGCGGCCTGGTGTGGGGGCACACCGACGCCGGGCACGGCTGCCCGACGTCGATGACCTACGCGGCGGTGCCCGCCCTGCGCCGGCAGCCGGAGCTGGCGAAGGTGTACGAGCCGCTGCTGACGAGCCGGGAGTACGACCCGGGGCTGCGGGTGCCGACGGAGAAGCGCGGGCTGCTGGCCGGCATGGGGATGACCGAGAAGCAGGGCGGCTCGGACGTCCGCACCAACACCACGGCGGCCTCGCCGACGGCGGAGCCCGGTGTGTACACCCTGCGCGGGCACAAGTGGTTCACGTCGGCGCCGATGTGCGACCTGTTCCTGGTGCTGGCGCAGGCGCCGGGCGGGCTGTCCTGCTTCCTGGTGCCGCGCGTCCTGCCGGACGGCACCCGCAACACGTTCCGTGTCCAGCGGCTGAAGGACAAGCTGGGCAACCGCTCCAACGCGTCCTCCGAGCCGGAGTTCGACGGGACCGTGGCCTGGCTGGTGGGACCGGAGGGGCAGGGGGTCAAGACCATCATCGAGATGGTCAACTGCACCCGTCTGGACTGCGTGATGATGTCGGCGGCGCTGATGCGCAAGACGCTCGTCGAGGCGGGTCATCACGTACGGCACCGGAGCGCGTTCGGGGCCCGGCTGCTGGACCAGCCGCTGATGCGGAACGTCCTGGCCGATCTGGCGCTGGAGTCGGAGGCGGCGACCACGCTGACGCTGCGGCTGGCGGGGGCGGCCGACCGCGCGGTGCGCGGGGACGACGGCCAGGGGGCCGAGCCGGCCTTCCGGCGGATCGCCACCGCCGTCGGCAAGTACTGGGTGACCAAGCGGGGTCCGGCCTTCACGGCGGAGGCGCTGGAGTGCCTGGGCGGGAACGGTTACGTGGAGGACTCCGGCATGCCCCGCCACTACCGCGAGGCGCCGCTGCTGTCGATCTGGGAGGGCTCGGGGAACGTCAACGCCCTTGATGTCCTGCGCGCGTTGACGCGCGAACCGGAGACCGCCCAGGCGCTCTTCGGTGAACTCGCCCTGGCCCGGGGGGCGGACGCCCGGCTGGACGCGGCCGTCGCGCGGCTGCGGTCCGATCTCGGCACGGCGACACCGTCCGGGGCGCGCCGGCTGGTGGAACGCATGGCCCTCACCCTCCAGGCCTCCCTCCTGGTCCGGCACGCCCCGCCGGCCGTGGCGGACGCGTTCTGCGCGACCCGGCTCGGCGGCGACTGGGGCCACGCCTTCGGCACGCTTCCCGACGGGGCCGACGTCGACGGCATCCTGGAGCGGAGCCTTCCCGGCGCGCACTGACGCCCGTCGCCTGCGAGCGGCGTCGGATTCCGTGCCGCTTCCGCCCCGCCGCCCGCCGTCCGGGGCGGCTTCCGGCCGACCTGGTGTCCGGGTTCGGGATCTGCTGGAGGGTCGCGCCGGGCATCGCGCCGGGGAACACTCCGGGGATCACGCCGGGGGTCGGGCCCGCCACGCGCGCGTGACCGCGAGCGGTGCGAAGGACGGGGGGCGGGACCGGTCCCCGTCCCCCGGCGGCCTCCGCGTGCTGGTGGTCGTGCGGCCCGACCTGTGGTGACGACGGTGGCCGCCCGGGGTGACGAGGGTCGGGGGGCAGCGGTGCGGGCCCCGGCCGGGGCCGGGGATTCGCGTGCGGTCCGGGTGCCGGCCCGGCTGACGGAGACCTCGCGCGTCCTGTCCCGCAACCTGGGTTCCGCCGTCGCTTACGTGAGCCGACCCGGGAGCGGTGCTGCCCGTCCTGCCACGGAAGTCGGCTCACGGCAACGCTACCGGGCACGCCGCGCGCGGTCGGGTCCGGCCCGGCGGCGGCGCGCGCGGCGCTGCCTGTGCTCCGCCGGACGGCATCCCCGGGCGCTCCGGCGGCGCTCCGGGCCGGCCGCCGACTGCGCGATGGCCGGGTCGCCGGGGAAAGGGAGCCGGCCGCCGCCGCTGCCCGGGTCGCCGGGCCGGTGGAGTCGGCCTTCGCCCCTCCCCCGCGCGCCGCCCGTAGCCAGGCCCGGCCCGGCCCGGCAGCACCGCACGCGCGGCCCTGGCCCTGCTCCACCGGACGGCATCCCCCGGGCGCGCCGCCGGCAGTCCGCGACGGCCGTCGCCTGCGCCATGACCCGGGTCAGCCGGGAGGCGGGAGCCGACGGTCGCCGCTCCCCCGCGCGCCGTCCGGGCCGCGCACCGCACACGCGCATGGGCATCGCCGCCTGTCAGGCCGTCCAGGCACCGGCGCGGTGCCCCCGCGGGACCTGGCCGCGGGGAAGTCGCCTCATCCCGTCGGTACGCCGGCCGCCCGGACGGGAACCGCAGGCAGGACGTCCCGAGGGCCGTGCCGGTCAGCTCATCGGGCGGCGGCCCCGGAGGGCGTCGAAGCGGGCCCAGTCGGTGTCCCACTGTTCGATGCGGCGCTGCTCCAGACGTCCGCGCAGGAGCCGGCCGGCCGCGAAGGGCAGGGCCGCCGCGGCGACACCGGCCAGGCCGCCCACCATGGCGGAGCGCAGCCGGGCCTGGTCCGGGGTGGCGGGCCGGGTGACCAGCCGGCCTTGGCGGTCCGTCCAGACGGTGACCGGCGTGCCGGTGGGGCTGCCGGTCGCGACCCGGACCTGACCGGTGTGCGAGGAGCCGTCCGGGCCGGTCCAGCCGACCTTCGCCCAGACCATGTCGCCACCGGCCGAGCCGGGCTGCCGGTCGGCCTTCCCGGGCGCCGGTTCGGTCAGCCGGGCCTCCAGGGGACGCCACTCGACGCGCTCTCTGGCCAGCCCGTGTTCGACAGACCCGGCGGCCCCCCATCCCGCCAGGACCCCGACGAGGACGGTCAGTGCCCAGGCACCGAGCACGACCCAGGCCTCCACCGCGTCGGCGCGACGCCTGAGCGGGTTGCGCCGCCAGCGCCACAGCCACACCTTCGGACCACGGAACGCCATCGAAGGCTTCCTCCTCATGAGCGCACGAACATCCTTGGACCGCCCTCCCATACGGGGCGCGCGGTCCGGATGCTCAGGGCGAGTGGCTCGTTCCGGTGGCCGCACGTGTCCCGTCGGCCCCGCGGCCGTCCGTCCGGGCGGGGGCCGAGGCGCCGCTGACGGGTCCGGCACGACGGCTGTGACCTGCGGAGACGGTCTGTCCGGAGGTGACTGTCAGTGGCGGGGTGCAGACTGGCCGGTGTCCGGGACAACGAGGTCGAGGACACAGTGGAGGAGAGCGGCATGACCGAGGTACTGCTCGCCGTGGGCACGCGCAAAGGCCTGTTCATCGGGCGTCGGCGCGCAGGCACATGGGAGTTCGACGCATCCCCGTACTTCAACGCACAGGCGATCTATTCGGTCGCCATCGACACCCGGGGCGAGCGGCCGCGGCTGCTGGCCGGCGGCGACAGCGCGCACTGGGGCCCGTCCGTGTTCCACTCCGACGACCTCGGCCGGACCTGGACCGAACCGGCCACGCCCGCCGTCAGGTTCCCGCAGGACACGGAGGCGTCCCTGGAGCGGGTGTGGCAGCTGCACCCGGCGGCGGCCGAACCCGACGTGGTCTACGCGGGGACGGAACCTGCGGCGCTGTACCGCTCGGAGGACCGTGGGGAGACCTTCGAGCTGGTCCGCCCGCTCTGGGAGCACCCGACGCGCTCGAAGTGGGTGCCGGGCGGCGGCGGGGAGGGGCTGCACACCGTCCTCACCGACCGGCGCGACCCCGACGCGGTGACGGTGGCGGTGTCCACGGCCGGGGTCTTCCGCAGCACCGACGGCGGGGCGAGCTGGCAGCCCTCCAACTCCGGGGTCTCGGCGGTGTTCCTGCCGGATCCGCACCCGGAGTTCGGCCAGTGCGTGCACAAGATCGCCCAGGACGCGGCGACCCCGGACCGGCTCTATCTGCAGAACCACTGGGGCGTGTACCGCAGCGACGACACCGGCCGCAGCTGGACGGACATCGGCGCGGGCCTGCCCTCCACCTTCGGCTTCGCGGCCGCCGCCCATCCCACGCGCGGGGACACGGCGTACGTCTTCCCGATCAACGCCGACGCGGACCGGGTCCCCGCCGGCCACCGGTGCCGGGTCTTCCGTACGGCGGACGCGGGCGCGAGCTGGGAGCCGCTCACAGCGGGTCTGCCGCAGGAGGACCACTACGGCACGGTCCTGCGCGACGCGCTGTGCACGGACGACGCGGACCCGGCGGGCGTGTACTTCGGCAACCGCAACGGCGAGGTGTTCGCCTCGGCGGACGACGGCGACAGCTGGCGGCAGTTGGCGTCCCATCTGCCGGACGTGCTCTGTGTGCGGGCCGCGGTGGTCGGATGAGCCGGGTGGGGGGCTGGCGGGGCGTTGGCCACCGGTTGATCATCGTCGTGCGTACGGCAGTAGGGTGACGCCCGTGGCACCACGACCCTTGCATGAGATCGTCGAAGCGGGCTGGGCGAAGGCCCTGGAACCGGTGGCGGGACGGATCGCCGAGATGGGCGACTTCCTGCGCGCGGAGATCGCCGCGGGACGCACCTACCTTCCGGCCGGTCAGAATGTCCTCCGGGCGTTCCAGCAGCCCTTCGACGACGTCCGCGTCCTGATCGTCGGACAGGATCCCTACCCCACGCCGGGGCACGCGGTGGGACTGTCCTTCTCGGTCGCGCCGGACGTCCGCCCGCTGCCCGGCAGTCTGATCAACATCTACCGGGAGCTGACCTCGGACCTCGGCCTGGCGCAGCCGTCCAACGGTGATCTGACGCCGTGGACGCGGCAGGGCGTGCTCCTGCTCAACAGGGCGCTCACCACGGCCCCGCGCAAGCCCGGCGCACACCGCGACAAGGGCTGGGAGGCGGTCACCGAGCAGGCGATACGGGCGCTGGCGGCGCGCGGCAAGCCGCTCGTGTCCATCCTGTGGGGCCGGGACGCCCGCAACCTGCGTCCGCTGCTGGGCGATCTGCCCTCGGTGGAGTCCGCGCACCCCTCGCCCATGTCGGCGGACCGCGGCTTCTTCGGTTCACGGCCGTTCAGCCGGGCCAACGACCTGCTGGTCCGGCAGGGAGGTCAGCCGGTGGACTGGCAACTGCCGTGACCGTCCCCGCGGATCCGGAGCGCGGCCACGGCATCCTCGCCGTGGACTCGGGCGGCTCGGGTCTGCGGGTGGCCGTGGGCACCTCCGGGGCCGGCGCCCTGGCCGAGCAGTCCTCGCCGGTGCCGGTGCGCACCGGCGAGCGGGGCATCGACCCCGGGCACCTGCTGGATCAACTGGTTCCGATGGTACGGGCGTTGGAGGAGCGGACCGGGGTCGCGGAAGCGACCACGGCCGTCGTGGGTGCGGCCGGACTGGCCGGCCTGGGCGACGGGCTGCGCGCCACGCTCCCGGACGCCCTCGCCCGCGCGTTCGGCGTCCGGACGACCGCGCTGGCCGCGGACGCCGTCACCGCGTTCAGCGGCGCGCTCGGTGCCCGGCCGGGAGTCGTGGCCGCGGCCGGCACCGGTCTGATCGCGCTCGGCACGGATCTGACGGGCTGGCAGCGGGCGGACGGCTGGGGTCATCTGCTGGGCGACTGCGGTGGCGGCGCCTGGATCGGACGGGCGGGGCTGGAGGCCGCGCTGCGCGCCCACGACGGGCGGCCGGGCGGCTCGGCCCGGCTGCTGGCCCGCGCCGAGGAGCGGTTCGGGCCGGTGCCCGGGCTGCCGGGCCGTCTCTACCCGCGGCCGGACCGGGCGGCCGTCCTCGCCTCCTTCGCGCCCGAGGTGGCCGGGTGCGCCGCATGCGATCCGGTGGCCTCGGACATCCTGCGGGCGGCGGCACGGCACATCGCCGAGTCGGCCGCCGCGGTCTGCCCGCCGGACGGACAGCCCCCGTTCGCCCTCACCGGGGGCCTGGCGGGACTGGGCGCGCCCCTCCTCGTACCGCTGGCGGAGGAGGTGGCCCGGCTGCTGCCGCACGCACGGCGGGTGGACCCCGAAGGGGATCCGCTGCACGGCGCGGTGCGGATGGCCGCCGATCTGGCCGAAGGCCGACTCGCGCTGCCGGTCGACGGGGTGCTTCTGTCGGTTTTGCGTCGCGCGTAGGCGGCTGATCGGGGGTGTACGTAGGGGACGTACGGAGTGAAACGTACGGAACGAGTCGTACAGCATTACCCAAAAGAGGGATTGCTCTCTTCGTGGGCAAGTCGCCCGGAAAACACGCTGATCACTTCTGATCCGTACGTAACTCATCAGACAAAACCGGACGGATACCGCTCACCTGCACCCTCCCCGAACAGGGGAGCCCAGGAAACAAGTAACATGCGGCGCCATGAGCTCCCCCACTGGGCCCGCGTCCGGCCTGCCCGTACGAATGCCGCGCCCCCGCCAGCCCGGGCGGCACCGGCGACCCGAGCCGTTGGCGGCTCCTGAAGGCGCGCCCGCGCTCGTCCTCGCGGTGCCGGGCACCCCGAGCAGGGCCACCCGCGGCATCGCCGAGGAGATCGTGAGCATCGCCCGCTCCGAGCTCCCCGGCGTCGACGCGCGCATCGGTTACCTCGACGGGGACGACGCCGAGTTCCCCGCCCTCCAGTCCGTCCTCGCGCACGCCGCCGAGGAGCGCACCGCCCGCTACGAGCAGGCCCGCGCCGCCGGTCACGACGTCAAGGAGCCGGACGGCCCCGTCGGCGTCGTGGTGCCGCTGCTGGCCGGCCCCGACAGCGCGCTGCTGCGCCAGGTCCGTCAGGCCGTGATGGAGAGCCGGGTCGCCGCCGATCTGACCGACGTCCTCGGCCCGCACCCGCTGCTCGCCGAGGCGCTGCACGTGCGGCTGTCCGAGGCCGGTCTGGCCCGCGCGGACCGGGCCCGGCTGTTCACCGTGGCGACCGCCGCGGACGGCATCATCCTGGCCTCCGTGGGCGGTGACGAGGCCGTGCAGGCCGCCGGGATCACCGGCATGCTGCTCGCCGCGCGTCTCGCCGTGCCGGTGATGGCCGCCGCGCTCGACCAGGAGGGCTCCATCGCCTCCGTGGCCGACCAGCTGCGCTCCTCCGGCTCCCAGCAGCTGGCGCTCGCGCCGTACCTGATCGGCCCGGAGATCGACGCCACGCTGATCGAGGAGGCCGCCAAGGAAGCGGACTGCGCCGCCGCCGAGGCGCTCGGCGCCTACCCGGCGATCGGCAAGCTCGCGCTGGCCAAGTACACGACCGCCCTGGGCATCGCCCCACCGCAGCCGCAGGGCGCGCCGGTCCGCTGACCGGCCGACCGTCAAGGACGCCGCACGACGCGAAAGGGCCCGCTCCGATCGAGGAGCGGGCCCTTCGCCGTGCCCTGGGGCAGCGAGGGCGACGAGCAGGTCCGGACGGGAACGGGGTCAGCCCAGGACCACGCACGAGGCGGCCGGGAGCGGCAGTGAGCCCGCGGGCCGGGGCAGGCCGGTGGTGGGGTCCAGGGTGAACCAGGCGACGTCGCCGGAGCGCTCGTTGGCGACGTAGAGGGTTCTGCCGCAGGCGGAGACGGCCAGGTCCCTCGGCCAGTGGCCCGCGCAGGACACCGTGCCGGCCGGCCGCAGCGCGTCGCCCTCGCCCTCGACGGCGAACACGGACAGCACGTCCTCGCCGCGCGTTGCCGTCCACACGAACCGGCCGTCCGGCGCCACGGCGACGCCCGAGGGGTAGGCGTCCCCGTCGGGGGCGCCGGGCAGCACCGGCACCTCCGCCAGGGGCTTCAGGGAGCCGTCGAGGGCGTCCCAGCGGCACACCGTGACGGTCGGGGTGAGTTCGTTGACGACGTAGGCGTACGAGCCGTCGGGGTGGAAGGCGAGGTGGCGCGGCCCCGAGCCGGGGCGCAGGGCGTGCTCGCGGTGCAGGACGGGCGTGCCGTCGCGCAGGGCGCACACCCGCACCGAGTCCGTCCCGAGGTCCACGCTGACCGCCCAGCGCCCACTGGGGTCGGCCTGCACCTGGTGCGCGTGCGGCCCCTGCTGGCGGCGGGTGTGCGGGCCCGAGCCGGTGTGGTGCAGAACGCCGGAGGCGGTCCGGGCGAGGCCGCCGTCCGCCCGGACGGGGACGGCGGTGACGCTGCCGGAGCCGTAGTTCGCGGTCAGGACATGGCCGTCGAACAGTGCGAGGTGGGTGGGGCCGCTGCCGTCGACCGGCACGGGCGCCCCGGCCGCCTCCGGCAGGTCACCGGTGACCCGGTACGCGGCCACCGCGCCCTCGGCCGTCTCGCTGACGGCGTAGAGGGTGCCGCCGTCGGCCGACAGGGCCAGGTAGGACGGGTCGGGCAGCGCGTCGAGGCTGCTGAGCGCGGTGAGCGCCCCGCTGTCCGGGTCCACGGCGGCGGTCACGATGCCGGGACCGCCGGCCGCCGTGAACGAGCCGATGAACGCACGCCGGGTCCGTCCGCCGAGGTCTGCCACCGCTGTCCCCTCTCGGTCGCTGCTGTCCGGGGTGACGGTAGCAGTTGACCGGCGCAGGTCTAGACCAGACCCGCGCCGAAACGTCACGCCCCGACTAGTGGCGATCCCGACGGGGTCCGCAGCGGCTGGGACAGTTCCGCCAGGGCGTGCTCCAGACCGTGCAGGTGGGCCAGGGCGGGCAGGGCGGGATGGGCTGCCGGGGGCCGTTCCCCGGGGACCGCCGCCGGGGCACCGCCGCCGGTGAGGGCCTCCACGGCCGCCTGCACGCGCCAGCAGGCCGCGGCCAGCCGGGCGTCGTGCGAGGCCTCGGGGTCGGCGGCGACGGCGGCCAGACCCCGGCTCTCCCGGGCGCAGTCGTCCAGCAGGGCCAGCACCCGGCGGGCGCGTCGCTTGCGGCCGGCCATCGGGTTCAGGGGGTGCACGAGCGGCGCGACGGCGAGCCGGACCCGGCCGAGGAGCTGGTCCAGTTCGGCGGCCCGCCCGGCCGGGTCGGCGAAGGGGTCGCCGGCGAGGCGGGCGGCGGCCTCGGCGGTGCAGGCGTGGACACAGCGCAGGGCGCGCTGGATCCAGGCGTCGGTGATGGTGTGCGTGGTCACCGGCAGGACGAACAGCACGGCGAGCGCGGCGCCGAGCGCGCCCACCGCGGTCTCGGCGAGCCGCAGCGCCAGCAGCCCCGGGGTGAGGACGCCGAGGAGGCCGTAGAGCAGTTCGGCGAGCAGGGTCACCCAGAGCATCATCCAGGTGTAGGAGACGGCGGCCGTGTAGAAGATGCCGAAGACCGAGAGTGCCACCAGGGCGGCGGTGGGGGCGGGGGCTCCGTGCACCGGGACCGCGACCAGGAGCCCGAGTCCGATGCCGATCACCGTGCCGAGGACCCGGCGGAATCCGCGCACCAGGGTCTCGCCGCGCGAGGCGGTGTTGACGAAGATCCACCAGGTGGCGCCGACGGCCCAGTACCAGCGCTGCCCGGAGACGAGCTGGCCGAGGACGAGGGCGAAGCCCGCGCCGGCGGTCGCCTGGACGGCCTGGCGGGTGGTGACCCGGGCCAGGCCGCGGCCGCCGGGCGGGGCGGGCACGGGCGCCGGAGGCGTGCGGCGCTCGTAGCACCACGCCCCGAAGCGCACCGCCGCGGCGGCCGTCAGGGACAGCGCGAGGGAGGCGTACAGCTCGGGGAGGTCTCCGGTCGTCGCGTGCAGGAACTGGGCGACGAAGAACATCATGAACGCGAAGACGCCCAGGCTGTGCCCGCGCGGCCCCCGGCGGCGGGCGTACACGCCCGCGCCGATGACGGCGAGGAAGGTGAGGTCGCGGACCACGGGGTGGTCGTGCAGGACGGCCGCCGCGGTGAGCACGGGCAGGCCCACGGCGGGCAGCAGGGCGGTGGTGACCGCCTGGCCGCGCACGGAGGCGTCCGCGACGGTGAACAGGGCGAGCAGGGCCGCGAGGCCGCCGGTGACGATCCCGGGGAGCGCGTGCCCGGCGAGACCGCACGCGACGACGGCCAGGCCGATGCCCAGGACGGCCCGGGCGGCGAAGCGCAGCCGGGTCCGCCCCGGGTCCGGAGCCGTGAACACCCTCTTCAGCACTGCTTCCCACCCCTGTCGGACGCCCGCACGAAAAAGGCGCCGCGGGGTCCGCAGCGCCATTGACGCGTCCATAGGAACATCCGGTCGGCAGATGGTTCAACCGGTGCCGTGAGCACTGGGCCAATGGTGCAGTGAAGACCTCAGCGGGTGGACCGGCGGGGTGCCATCGGACCAGCGGCGGCGCTTCACCGGCCGGCCGCCGTGCGCAGGGCACGCAGCACGTCGGCATCGCTGAGCTGGTCGAAATCCTCGTACCAGAGGCCGACGGCCGTGAAGGCGGCCGGCCGGTGGAGACAGATCACGTCGTCCGCCTCGGACCGCAGCAGGGCGACCGCCTCCGGGGCGCCGACCGGCACGGCCAGGACCGTGCGGCGGGGCGCCACGTGCCGCAGGTGGCGCAGGGCCGCGCGGGCCGTGGCTCCGGTCGCGAGGCCGTCGTCGACCACGATCGCGGTACGTCCGCGCAGGTCGGGGGCGGGGCGGCCGTCCCGGTAGAGCATCTCACGGCGGCGCAGTTCGGCGCGCTCGCGCTCCACCACCGGGGCGAGGTCGCGCTCGGTGAGGCCGAGTGCGCCCAGCATGGCCTCGTCGAAGAGCGGCTCGGCGTCGCCCACGAGCGCGCCGACGCCGAGTTCCGGCTGGAAGGGCGCGCCGATCTTCCGTACGACGAGCACGTCGAGCGGCGCGCCGAGCGCGCGGGCGACCTCCTCGGCCACGGCGACGCCGCCCCGGGGCAGGGCGAGGACGACGGGGTCGGGCAGTTCGCCGTCGTCCTGGCGCGCGCGCAGCACCTCGGCGAGCTCGCGTCCGGCCCGGGCACGGTCAGGGAACCGCATGACGACCGCCTCCTCCGTCCCGGCGATGCGCTCGCGGCGACGGCGGGGGCAGCTCCCGCAGCCGATCGGCGCACCAGCGCTTCGCGACCCCGGCGACCTGCTCCAGCGCGCCGGGCTCCTCGAACAGATGGGTGGCGCCCGGTACGACGTGGAGGGTGCACGGCCCCGGCAGCCGCCGCGCCGCCTCCTCGTTCAGCCGCCGCACCTCCGGGTCCCGGCCGCCCACGATCAGCAGCACCGGCACCCGTACGGCGTCCAGGGCGGCCCCGGCCAGGTCGGGCCGCCCGCCGCGGGAGACCACGGTCAGCACCCGGCCGGGCCGCTCGGCCGCGGCCGTCAGCGCCGCCGCCGCGCCGGTGCTGGCGCCGAACAGGACGACGGGGAGGCCCTCGGTGTCGGGCCGTGCGGCGAGCCGGTCGACCACGGCGACCACACGTCCGCCGAGCAGGGGTATGTCGAAGCGGTGCTCGCCCGTGGACGCGTCCGCGCGCTCCTCGGGCTCGGTGAGCAGATCGACGAGCAGGGTGCCGAGGCCCGCGGAGCGCAGTTCGGCGGCGACCGCGCGGTTGCGGGGGCTGTGCCGGGAGCTGCCGCTGCCGTGGGCGAAGAGCACCACGGCCCGGGCGTGCTCCGGGACGAGGAGATCGCCGGCGAGCGCCGCGCCGTCGACGGGCACCCGGACCGGCTGGGAGATCATCACCGTCATCTTCTTCCTGGGGCGGCTGCGGCGCCGCGCGTGGCTCCCGCCCCCGGCGCCCGCACGGGTCCCCGCATCCAGCATGGCACCCGTCGAGCGGGGTCGGGGAGTGCGGCGTCCCCGGCGCACCGTGTGGGCCGTCCGGCCGGGCCGTTGGTACAGTCGGCGAAGATCAGTCCCGTACCAGGAGGCCGGGAGTCATGGCCGTCGACGAGCTGGACACCCGCATCCTGCGGCTGCTGCTCGAACAGCCGCGGACCAGCGTGCGGGAGTACGCGCGGATCCTCGGTGTCGCGCGCGGCACCCTCCAGGCCCGGCTGGACCGGCTGGAGCGGGACGGGGTGATCACCGGCAGCGCCCCCTCGCTCTCCCCCGCCGCGCTCGGTCACCCGGTGCTCGCGTTCGTGCACATCGAGGTCACCCAGGGGCATCTCGACGACGTGGGCGACGCGCTGGCCGCCGTACCGGAGATCGTCGAGGCCTTCTCGATCACCGGGGGCGGGGACCTGCTCACCCGGGTGGTGGCGCGGGACAACGCCCATCTGGAGGACGTGATCCAGAAGCTGATCAGCCTCCCCGGAGTGGTGCGCACCCGGACCGAGGTCGCGCTGCGCGAGCGCGTACCGCACCGTCTGCTGCCGCTGGTGGAGTCGATCGGCCGCGCGGCCCGCAGGTGACTCTCTCAACTTTCGGTCCTGTCAGGCCCGTTGACGCCTTCCCGTCCCCCTTCTAACGTCTGGTCGACCATCCGCACATCGTTCGTCATATCGAACAGCGCTCGGACGCCTTCCGGACACGCGACGGCGAACACACCCCCTTGTGGATCAGAGGAGCAGTACATGGCACCTCCCCTCAGCAGACGGACCCTTCTCCGGAGCGCGATCCTCGCCACCGCGGCCCCCGGTGTCGGCGCGGCGGTGGCCCCCTCGGCCTCGGCGGCCACGCTTCCGCCGCCGGCCTCCTGGGCGCTGCAGCCCTTCGCGCTCCAGGACGTGGCCCTCGGCGCCGGGATCTTCGCCAGCAAGCGGAAGCTGATGCTCGACCACGCCCGCGGCTACGACGTCAACCGGCTGCTCCAGGTGTTCCGGGCCAACGCCGGCCTCTCCACGCTGGGCGCGGTCGCGCCGGGCGGCTGGGAGGGGCTCGACGGCGAGGCCAACGGCAATCTGCGCGGGCACTACACCGGGCACTTCCTGACCATGCTGGCGCAGGCGTACGCGAGCACCGGCGAGCAGGTGTTCGCCGACCGCATCGCGACCGTGGTCGGCGCGCTGTCCGAGGTCCGCGCGGCCCTGCGCACGGACCCGAAGATGCTTGCCGTCACGGGGAAGTGGGGCGGGGGTCTGGAACTGGTGCGCGGCTCCTACCAGTACGTCGACCTGCCCGCCACCGTGCTGAACGGCGCCTCCGCGATCACCCTGGCCGTGTGGGTCAAGCCCACCCATGACGCCGACTGGCAGCGGGTGTTCGACTTCGGCGACAACACCACCCGGTACATGTACCTGGCGAGCCGCAACGCGAGCGGTGTGCCCCGGTTCGCCATCACGACCGGCGGCGCGGGCGGCGAGCAGGGCCTCAACGGGACGGCCGCGCTGCCGCTGAACCAGTGGAGCCACCTCGCGGTCACCCTCTCGGGCAGCACGGGCACCCTGTACGTCAACGGCACGGCGGTCGCCACGAACACGGCGATGACCCTCACCCCCGCGGCGCTCGGCACGCTCACCAACAACTGGCTGGGCCGGTCGAACTACTCCGGCGACCCCCTGTACGCCGGCTGCTACGACGAGTTCAACGTGTGGTCGCGGGTCCTCACCCAGGCCGAGATCACCTCGCTCCAGACCAGCGAGGCCAAGCTCTCCTCGCCCGGACTCGGCAACCTCGCGTCGTACTGGTTCCAGGCCACCGCCGGCGGCACCTTCTCGGACGCCTCGGGCCGCGGGCTGACCGCCACCCTGAAGCGCACCTGGGGCGGGCCCAGCCACCCCGGGTTCCTGGCCGCCTACCCGGAGACCCAGTTCATCCTCCTGGAGTCGATGACCGGCAGCGACTACACCAAGGTCTGGGCGCCGTACTACACCGCGCACAAGATCCTGCGCGGCCTGCTGGACGCCTACCTCGCCACCGACGACGCCCGCGCCCTCGATCTTGCGTCCGGCATGGGCGACTGGATGCACTCCCGGCTGTCGGTGCTCTCCGCGGCGACGCTCCAGCGGATGTGGGGGCTGTTCTCCAGCGGCGAGTTCGGCGGGATCGTCGAGGCGATCGTCGATCTGCACGCGTTCACCGGGAAGGCCGAACACCTCGCGCTGGCCAGGCTTTTCGACCTCGACTCGCTGATCGACGCGTGCGCCGCGAACACCGACACGCTCGACGGGCTGCACGCCAACCAGCACATCCCGATCTTCACCGGACTGCTCAGGCTGTACGACGCGACGGGCGAGACCCGCTACCTGACGGCCGCGAAGAACTTCTGGGGCATGGTCGTCCCGCACCGGACGTACGGCATCGGCGGCACCAGCACCGGTGAGTTCTGGAAGGCGCGGGACGTCATCGCGGGCACGATCAGCACCACGAACGCGGAGACCTGCTGCGCGTACAACCTGCTGAAGCTGAGCCGGACCCTGTTCTTCCACGAGCAGACCCCGGCCTACATGGACTACTACGAGCGGACCCTGCTCAACCAGGTCCTCGGCTCCAAGCAGGACACCGCGGACACGGAGAAGCCGCTCGTCACGTACTTCATCGGCCTCACCCCCGGCCATGTGCGCGACTACACGCCCAAGCAGGGCACCACCTGCTGCGAGGGCACCGGGATGGAGAGCGCCACCAAGTACCAGGACTCGGTGTACTTCAAGGCCGCCGACGGCAGCGCGCTGTACGTCAACCTCTACAGCCCGTCCACGCTGACCTGGGCGGAGAAGGGCGTCACGGTCACCCAGACCACCGCCTACCCGGTGGAACAGGGCACGACCCTCACCTTCGGCGGGAGCAGCGCGTCCTTCGCCCTCCGGCTGCGGGTGCCGTCCTGGGCGACCGCGGGCTTCCGGGTGACGGTCAACGGCAGCGCGGTGAACGGCACTCCGGTCGCCGGGAGCTACTTCACGGTGTCCCGCACCTGGAAGTCCGGTGACGTCGTACGCGTCGGCGTGCCGTTCCGGCTGCGCGTCGAGAAGGCCCTGGACGATCCGTCGTTGCAGACCCTGTTCTACGGACCGGTGAACCTGGTCGCCCGCGACTCCTCCACCGGGTATCTGCGGTGCGGGCTGTACGCCAACGCGGCGCTCTCCGGCGATCTGCTGCCCACGCTGACGCCGGTGAGCGGCAAGTCCCTCCACTACACGCTGAACGGCACCGAGTTCGCGCCGTTCTTCGAGGGGACGGAGGACCCCACGCACGCCTACGTCCGGCGCTCGGAGCCGAAGGCCGTCTTCGGGACCGTCGACTCAGGGGTCGCCAATCCCGCGAAGCCGGACGGCACCACGCTGCTCGACGAGGTCTGGGCGGCCGCGCCGTTCGCCTCCAAGGCGGCCCTCGTCGCCCGGGTACGGTCGGTGGTGGACGCCTGGGTGGCCACCGGGCTGCTGCCGTCGGCGGACGGCGAGAAGGTGGTGAGCACCGCGGCCGCGGCGAGCTACGTGGCCTGAACGGACGAGCGGAGCGGCATCGGCGGCGGCACCGGCCGCCGATGGCTCGGCGCTAGGACCGGCGGCGGGGCTTGCCGCCGCCGGTTCCGCGCCGGCCGCCGCCCTTCGTACCGCCGCCGCCCTTCGTCCCGCCCGCGCCCCGCGCTCCGCCACCGCTCCTCGTGCCGCTGCCGCCCTTCGCCGAGCCGCCGCTCCGCGTGCCGCCGCTGCGGCCGCGCGCGCCTCCGGTGCCTCCGCCGCTTCCGGCGGTCCCGCGGGGCTCGCGCTGTTTCGGCGGGGCCTGCTGGGCCCGGCCCCGGGTGCTGTTGACCGTGCGGCCCCGGACGATGCCGATGAGGTCCTCGACCAGGTCGGTGGTCGCCTCCTCGGGCCAGGACAGGGCGACCGCCGACTGCGGGGCGTCCACCAGCGTGCGGTAGGTGAGGTCGCGACGGTGGTGCAGGCGGGCCAGGGACTGCGGCACGATCAGGACGCCGATGTCCGCCGCGACGAGTTCGATCGCGTCCTCCGTGGTCCGCGGGCGCTCGAAGGCGGGCTCCCCGGGCAGCTCGGACCAGCCGAGGACGTCGTCGAGGGGGTGGATCACCACCTCGTCGGCGAGATCGTCCAGGGTGATCTCCTCGGCGGCGGTGATCACATGATCCTTGGGGACCACGACGACCGTCGTCTCGGTGTAAAGGGGGATCGCGCTGAACACCGTACGGTCGACGGGCAGCCGGAGGAAGGCCGCGTCGGCGGCGCCGCCGCGCAGGACCTCGCAGGCCTCGGCCGGGGACACCTGGAGCAGGGTGAGAGGGGTGTCGGGCAGGCGCTCCTCCCAGATCCGCACCCACTTGGCGGGCGTCACTCCGGGAACGTACGCGAGCCGGAACGAAGGGGAATCCGCCTGGTCGGTCATCCCGCCAGGCTACCGGCTGTGGTCGGAGGTCTCCGCGGCGGCCGATACCCTGGACCGTATGAAGTCGCAGCAGACCACCCAGACGATGAAGCCCGCCACCGCGGCGAAGAAGCTGGGTGTGTACCTCCCCGCCACGCCCGCCGAGTTCCAGGAGGGCGTCGTCTCGCGCGCCGAGCTGAACGAGCTCCAGGCGAACCCGCCCGCCTGGCTGCGGACGCTGCGCGAGAAGGGCCCGCACCCCCGTCCGGTGGTCGCGGCCAAGCTGGGCGTGTCCATCGCGGGCCTGGCCCGGGGCGGGGTGACGGAGGCGCTCACCACCGAGCAGATCGACGCGCTCAAGGACGCCGAGCCGGAGTGGCTGGAGAAGGAGCGCGGTACCCAGGCCGAGGTCCGCAAGGAGGCGGCCCGGCTGAAGAAGCGGGACGCCGAGCGCGCCGCCACCGAGGACTGACACGGGCGGTTTCCGCAGCTCAGCGAGGTGCGCCGCGCGCGGTGGGACCCGGGAGTCGCCTGGGGGCGGTCGGTTTGACTACGATCTGGGCAGGTTCACCGAAGTGGGTGTTTCGAGGTTGCTGGGGGTTGGGATGGTTGCTGGTCGTGTGGTGCGCTTCGACAGCCAGCGGGGCTACGGGTTCATCGCGCCCGACGACGGCGGGGAGGATGTCTTCCTGCACGTCAACGACATGTTGATGCCCGAGTCGCAGGTGCGGCGGGGCATCCTCGTCGAGTTCGAGATCGAGGACGGCGAGCGCGGTCCGAAGGCGTCCGCGGTCCGGCTCGCGCGGGGCGAGGACGGCAAGCCGCTCGCGGCCGACGACGACGTGCTGTGCGATGTGCTCAGCACCGAGGAGTTCGTCCGGGACGTCACCGAGGCCCTGCTGAGCGCGGCGCCCTCGCTCACCGGGGAGCAGATCCTGCAGGTGCGCGGCGGGCTCGCGCAGTTCGCCAAGAACCACGGCTGGGTCGAGGGCTGACCCTCGGACCCATGCCCGAGGGCATCGGGACCCCCGTCGACACCGACGGGGGTCCCGTCGTTTTTCCGCCTCCGCGCGCGGCCCGCGGACCCGTTCCCGGAGTGTTCGTGGCGGGTTCTTGGCGGGATCTCGGGGGCTCTCGGGGCTACTCGGCGGGGTCATGACAGGAATTCCCGCAGGTCACGCCTGGTCCGCCGTCAGATCTGCTTCGGCCGGGCCCCGTTGTCAGTGGCTTGTTCTACAGTTCCCGTCACTTGATCGATGCGGGTGCGGGAGGCACGTATGGGGTGGGTGTCGGCCGGCGACTACGAAGTCGCCCTCGACGACGGCAAGGTGGTGTGCCGCAACGCGGCGGGGCGGCTGTTGAAGTCCGTACCGCCCAAGATCGCCGACGATCCGGCCGTGGTGGGACTGCGCCAGCTCGTCGAGTGGCTGGAGCGGCACGAGCGGCAGTGCCTGACCGATGTGGAGCGGTGGATGGTGCGCTCGCTGCCGGTGCCGTTCGCGGTCGTGGCCCGGGTGTGGCCCGACCCCGCCTGGCAGGCGGCGCTGCGGGACCTGGTGGTCACCGGGGCCGACGGAGAGGTGGCCGGGTTCCTGCGGGACGCCGACCCCGAGCGCGGCCTGGGACTGGTCGACCTCGACGGCGACACCGTGCGCATCACCCCCGACCTGGTCCGCCTGCCGCACCCGGTCCTCCTCGACGATCTGGAGGACCTGCGGGAGTTCGCGGTGGAGCTCGGTGTGGAGCAGCGCGCCCAGCAGCTCTTCCGCGAGGTGTGGCACCGTCCGGCGACGCTGGACGCCGAGGGCACCTCGGTCGAGGAGTACGCGGGCGGCGCCTTCAAGGAGCAGCGGTTCCTGCACGGCCGGGTGACCCAGCTCGGCTACCGGGTGCGCGGCGGCAACGCCGTCCACGCCGTCCTGGAGGACGGGCGCACGGTCGAGGCGCGGGTGTGGGTGGGCGACTACGAGAGCTACGAGGAGTCCGAGACCGGCCCGCTGACCTTCACCGATCCCGCGGGCCGGGTGCTGAGGCTCGGTCAGGTGGGACCGGTGGCCTGGTCGGAGGGCATGCGCATGGCGGCCGCACTGTACGCGGGGCGCGACATCGAGGACGAGGAGCGGGCGGCATGACGACCTACGACGAGACCACCGCGGGCACGCTGCTCGACGCGGGCGCGGTCCTGCCGCCGGGCAGCACGGACCGCGAGGACGCCGACACGCTCACCGTCCGCACCTACACCCACCCCGGACTGGACGACCGGCGGATCGTCCGGCTGGTGCCGGGCACGCTCGGCGAGGCCGAGGACCTCGCCCTGGACTTCCTCGGTCTGGTGCGGGACCCCGAGGTCCCCGAGGTGGGCCAGGTGCGCCGGGTGACCCTGGGCTTCCCGGCCTGGGCGCTGGTCAACGACCCGGCGAACGGCCATCACGCGCTGGCGCTGGTGAGGGACGTCGAGCGGCTCGCGCGCCAGGCGAAGTCCCGGCCCGGCAACGCCAAGGACGGCTTCGAGGAGCTCGGCACCCGGCTGGGCCGGGCCGTCCCGCACTTCCTGCCGACGTTCTACGAGCAGGCGGCGCGGGTCTTCCTCCAGCACGAGAACACGACGTACGCCGCCGCCTTCTTCGGCAAGGCGCGCGAGGCCGAGCGGGTGCACGCGCTGACGGTGGACGAGGAGCGGCAGCGCGCCGTGTTCCTGGAGTTCGCGTTCGCGGGCGCGCTGACCGTCAAGGCGCTGAAGGAGCATGTGAAGGCGCTCGCCGCGCGGCTCAGCCCGGCCGACGCCTGGAGCCAGTTCCGGCAGCTCACGGTGGAGCGGTGCGCCGCCGGGATGCCGCCCTACGCGTCGCTGCCGCAGGACGCGCGCGGGCTGATCAAGGCGGCGGGGCTGGACCGGGTCACCGAGGAGTGCGGGCTGGTCGGCGACCTGCTCGCCTCGCCCGCGGCCGTGCGGGCCCCGGCGTCCTTCTGGAACTCCTACCGGGCGACGCTCGTCGTGCTCGCCGAGCGGGAGCCCGCGGTGCGGCGCCGACTGCTGGAGATCATGCCGGCCGCTCTCGGCCGGTCCGTCGAGGACGACGAGTTCTGGCTGGCGCTGCTCGCGGAGTGCGGGGCCGACCTGCTGCTGACCGGTGAAGCCGGTGCGGGGCCGGACGAGTCCGACGCGGTCGACGCGGCGGACTGGCTGACCCGCTGGGCGCTGCACCGCAAGCACGGGGGCAACATCTGCGACCGCTCCGCGGCCACCCTCGCGCTCGTGGCGAGGATGGCCCCCCGGCTGCGGGCCCAGGGCCGGCCCGTGGACATCGTCACGGGCCGCTGGCACGCCGGTGCCGACCTCGACCTGCTCGACCTCTGCCTGGCCGAGGGCATCCCGCTGGCGCCGCCGCCCGCGGACGAGGTGGTGTACCTCGGTCTCCAGCGCTGGCTGAGCGAGGACCGGCCCGGCCGGCGCGAGCTGACGGGCATCGCGGCGGACGCCCGCTTCCGGCGTCTGCTGTACACCGAGATCGGCACGCAGAGCGGCAACCGCCCGGACGCCGCGGTGCTCAAGGGCATCGCCGCGCACCCGGTGCTCAGCGACGTCCTGCGTGAGTGGCTGAGCGACGCGGCCGGGGAACTGACCGCCGCCACGGGTCTGCCCCCCGCTCGCGCGGCACTGGAGCGGATGCAGCCGTTCCGCACGGTGGCCGCCGAGGTGGCCCCGGACGCCGTGGCGCGGGTCGCCGCGCACGAGGCCGCGCCGCTGCTCGGGCACACCCTGCGCGCAGGCCTCCTGGACGAGCTGGGCTGGCCCGCGCTCGACGAGGCGCTGCGCCGGATCGACGCCGAGACCAAGCCCCAGGGCGACCAGGACAAGACGGTGACGGTCCAGGAGGCCTGGCCCGCGCTGATCGTCCACCGGGGCCACAAGGTGTTCGTCGTCGGCCCCGAGGAGATCCTGCTGGAGCACGAGCTGCGGCTCCCCGTGGAGCTGGGCCGGTGGAACCGTCCGTCGTTCCGCTACACGGACGGCGAGCTGCTGGTGATGTGGCGGGAGGACGGCAAGCAGGTCGGCTACTGGTCCGCCCGCGCGGCCGACGTGTTCCCGCTCGGCGGCGAGACGATCCCCTACTACTGGTACGGCTCCGGCCACGCGGGCGCTGCCTCCGTTCCGCTGCCGGGCGGGGGCCGGGCCACCGGCGGACGCACGTTGCACGCCGGCGACACGGTGCTGCCGCCGGGCCGCCGCATCCTGGGCGACGGCACGTCCTACTGGCGTCAGGGGCGGCAGGGCCGGCAGCAGGTGTGGCTCGAGTACGACCCGGCCACCGGCACGCACGGGCGTGCCTCGCTGCCCGCCTTCGTGCAGGGCGGTGTCCGGGAGGGCGCCACGCTGCGGCAGCAGGACTGCGAGGTGCTGCCGCTCCAGCCCGGACTGGAGCACAGCCCCTTCGGCACCGACGGCACGGTCCTCGGCCGCTGGGTGCGCACCGAGGGCGAGGGCGCCGAGGCGCGTACGGTCGCCGGGACCCCGGACGGCCGGACCGTCACCGTGGCACGGAGCGGCGGGAACTCCGGCGTTCCGCTCGGCGCGCTGCGGCTGCCGGGCGGCGCCGAGCCGGTCGTCGTGCGCAGGCAGCAGCACCTCGCGCTGTACGCGGGGGCCGACACCTCCGCCGCAGGTGAACTCGGGCGGGTGACGCCGATGGAGCGCGGCAGCGAGTTCGCCGCCGGCACCCGGTTCGTGCCGCCGGTGGAGTTCTGGCACGCGCTGCGTCCGCGCGACGAGCGGGCCTCCGCCGTGCTGCGCGCGCTGACCGACGCGCGCGTGGCCGAGGTGATGCGCGCCGGCGCCGAGGCGCTGGCGGAGCGGCAGGCGCGAATAGCCGCGGCCGCGGCGGTCGACGGCACGGACGACGCCAAGGCGGGCGTCCCGGCCGCCGACGAGGTACTGCGGACGGTGGTCTCGGCCGCCCTGCCCGAGCTGGGCGACGAACGGCTGGTCACCGGGGTGGCGGCGCTGGTGCGCGCGGCCCTGCGCTTCGACGAGTCGACCGCGGTGTACGTGGCGCCCCCGGCCGAGAAGTCGCAGCGGGACCCCCGGCGCACCGAGGGCATGTTCGCGGACTACCGCCCCGAGTACGGCGACGACACCACCCTGAAGGAGGCGGTGAGCGGCCTGGCGGGTCTGCACGGCTGGTGGGGAGGCACCCCGCGGTGGAGCACGCTGCGGCAGATCCGCGCCGTGAACCACGTGCTGTCCGGCGAGCCCGCCGACGGCAAGCCGCTGCCGAAGGCCCTGCGGACCACCGGGGCGCAGGACGGCTGGACCAGTGACGAGTTCACCGTCCCCGGCGACGGCGCGCAGTGGCTGTCCCTTCTCGACGCCCTGCGCCCGCTGGCCTACCGGGCGGCCACCCCGGCGACGACCGAGACGCACCGGGCGGCGCTGCTCCTGCTGTTCGAGGCGATCGTGGAGGGGCCGCTGGCCGCTCCGGGGAAGCTGCTGCGGCAGGTCGTGCTGAGCGAGCCCCACGACAAGCAGCAGCGCGTCGGCCAGGTGCTGCGCCGGGCGGACCGCACGGTCGTCGTCATCGGCTCCCGCAACGTCGACGAGCACAACCGTATGCACTGGCTGGCCCTGGATCACGGCCCGGCCGACGACCGCGGCGCGATCGCCCACTTCGCCCTGGAGCAGGAACAGGCGCATCCGGCGGTCTACCCCGCCGAGACGCTCGCCGCCGTCACCCGGCTCGTCCGGGACAAGGGCCCGGCCCCCTGGCAGCCGGAGGCGGTCGACGCGCTGGTCACGGCGAGCCGGGGCGGGCTGGGGCCCGTGCAGGCGGCCCTGCTGCTGGCCGGCCGGCCCGCGCAGCTCACCGACGAGGTGAGCGCGGCGACCGGGCTGAAGCCTCGCCAGAAGGAGCTCGGCGACCAGCTGCTGAACTCGCTGGAGCCCGGCAACTGGAAGCCGATGGTCGGCGCGCTGCTGCCCGAGAACCCCGCCGACCTGTGGACGACCGGCCCGGACACGGACGCGGTGGGCGGCATCTGGAAGCGGTTCCTGGCCGATGTCGTGCGGCTGCCCGAGGAGCTGGCCGCCGAGCTCTCCCTCGTCTCCCTGCCCCTCGGCTCCGCGTACGAGGTCCTCAACCCCGGGCGCACCCCCTGGATCAGCCGCACCACCGTGCAGCGGCCCGACAAGGACGGCGCCCTGGTCGCGGAGGACCCGCAGGCCCTGCCCGGCCGGTACGACATCACGCAGGCGGTGCACGCCCTGGCCGGCCTCGCCTACGCGCTGCCGTACGGGCATCCGCTGCGGGCCGTGCTGCCGGACAGTCTCGCCGCGCTGCGCCGCCGGGTCGCCGACCCGGGGCTGCTCCTCGACCTGGATCTGGCCTGGACGGCGACCGCCGAGCCGACCGCCGTCGCCCTGCGCAAGGCGTACGGGATGCCCGCCACCGGCGGCGCCGGCCAGGACGGGCTGACCCGGGCGGGCGAGGCGCTGGTGCTGCGCCCCTGGTACGGGGAGCAGGAGACGGTACTGGTGCGTCCCGGTGCGCTCACCGGTTCGGACGACCCGGTGTTCGGGTTGCTCGAAGGGATCGTCGGCCCCGGGCGCGGACAGGGCATGGGGGCCCTGCGGACCCTCCTCGACGACGAGCTCACGCGCGCTCTCGCGGTCGGTGTCGACCCCGAGGGGCCCTCGGGGCATGCGCAGGACCCGATGTTCAGCGTGCCCACGCTGGTCGCCGAGGTCGCCGAGCGGCACGGTCTCGGTGCGGACGCGGCGGCGCTGTATCTGATGCTGCTCGCCCTGCCCGACCCGACGGACCGCAACTGCGCCCGCTGGACCGGCTGGAAGCCCGCGCGGATGAAGAAGGCCCGGGCCGAACTCGCGGCGACCGACCTGGTCGTGGAGGCCAAGCGGTCGCGCGCCGGACGCACGCTGTTCCTGCCGTGCGGCTGGCTGGACCTGAAGTCCCGGGGCGCGCTGCCGGTGGAGCTCTGGAAGCAGGGCCTCTACCCGCTCAGCGGGTACGGACGCGCCGTACCGCTGCTGCCGGTGGCCGAGGTGTACGAGCGGGCCTGGGACCGGGTCCGCACGGGTGACGCCCCGGCGTACGAGGAGCTCACGTCCCGCGCGACCCGCAAGGGCCGCCGCCGATGACCACCGTCCCGCCCCACCTGGAAGAACGCACCGTGATGACCGCCACCCTGTCCCCCGACACCGCCCGCCAGATCGTGCCGCCGGAGGAGCGGTACGCCGTCGAGCTGGCCTTCCTCGCCGCGTACGACGCCGGTCCGCGCCCGCCCGCCTGGCGGCTCACCCCGCGTGCCGTCGTCACCTTCGTCATGGGCAGCGACGGCCGGGCCCTGAAGCTGCCCGACGGCGCGGAGGCACCCGAGGGGGTGCCGCGCCGGCTGGTCGTGGAGGGCAAGTTCGTCGGCGACCGCGCTCTGGTCGAACGGTGTGTGGTCACCCTCGCCGGGGAGCGCGGCCTGCTGCTCGTCGGCGAGCCCGGCACCGCCAAGTCGATGCTGTCCGAGCTGCTGTCGGCCGCGGTGTGCGGGACCAGCGGACTGGTCGTGCAGGGCACCGCCGGCACCACCGAGGACCAGCTCAAGTACGGCTGGAACTACGCCCTGTTGCTGGCACAGGGGCCCAGCCCGCAGGCGCTGGTGCCCTCACCGGTGCTGACCGCCATGCGCCGGGGCGGCATCGCCCGGGTCGAGGAGGTCACCCGGTGTCTGCCGGAGGTGCAGGACTCGCTGGTGTCGCTGCTGTCGGAGCGGCGGATCGCGGTGCCCGAACTGGCCGGCACGGACGACGCGTTGGCGCACTCGGCACCCGGCTTCAACCTCATCGCCACCGCCAACCTGCGGGACAAGGGCGTCTCGGAGATGTCCGCGGCCCTCAAGCGCCGCTTCAACTTCGAGACGGTCGGCCCGATCCCCGACCTGGACGCGGAGACCGCGCTGGTGCGCAGCCAGGCGCGGGCCTCCGTGGAGCGGTCCGGGGCGCCGTTCCAGGTCGACGACGCGGTGCTGGAGGCGCTGGTCACCGCGTTCCGGGACCTGCGTGAGGGCCGGTCGGCCGAGGGCTGGGAGGTGGAGCGGCCGTCGACCGTGATGAGCACCGCGGAGGCGGTGTCGGTGGCGGGTGCACTGGGGCTGGCCGCGGCGTACTTCCCCGGCGACCGTGATGTGCTCGGTCTGCTGCCGGGCCATCTGCTCGGGGTGGTCCGCAAGGACGACCCTGCGGACGCGGCCCGGCTGCGCGGCTACTGGGACGGCCCCGTACGGCGCCGCGCCGAGCAGGGTTCCGCGACCTGGCGGACCCTGTGGGACCTGCGCACGGTCCTGGAGGGCTGACGGTCGTGTCCCACTCCCACGGGGTCGCACCCCGCACCACGACGGAGCCGTGCGGCCCCGACTCGCCCCGGAAGGCCGTCGTGGCCCCCGACCGGGCGCTCGCCGCGCTCACCCGTCACGACGCGCCCTTCCTCATCGGTGTGCGGCATCACGCGCCCTCCCTGGCCGCGGCCGTGCCCGCGCTGCTGGACGCGGCGGGGCCGGACGTGGTGCTGGTCGAGCTGCCGGCCGAGATGCAGCAGTGGCTGCCCTGGCTGGGGCACGAGGAGACGCGGGCGCCGGTCGCCCTCGCCGCCGCGCCCGGGGACGGCCGGGGCGGCGCCGGGCCGGCGTTCTATCCGTTCGCCGACTTCTCGCCCGAGCTGGCGGCCGTGCGGTGGGCGGCCCGGCGCGGCGTGCCCGTGGTCGCCTGCGACCTGCCGCTCGCGCACCGGGCGTGGGGCGAGGGGCGTGACGGCTCCGCGGCCGGGGAGCCCCTGGGGCTCACCTCGGCGCTGCGGTCCCGGCTCACCGGACGCCCCGGGGACGATCTGTGGGACCGGCTCGTCGAGGCGAGTGCACCGGGGTCACCGCCGGAGGCGCTGCGCCGGGCGGCCCTGCTGACGGGCTGGGCGCTGCGCGAGGACGCGGCCGCCGCGGGCGGGGTGCCGGAGCTGGACCTGCGGCGGGAGCGGTGGATGCGGGCCCGGATCGCGGAGGCCACGGCGGGGGGCCGGCGGGCGGCGGTGGTCGTCGGCGCCTTCCACGCCCCGGCGCTGACGGAGCCGGGGGGCGGGGAGGAAGCGGACTCCGGCGCCCCGGGTGCCGACGCCTGCGGTATCGATGCCTCCGACGACCGCCCCTCCCCCGCGAGCACCCCTTCGAGCACCCCTTCGAGCACCTGGACCACCTCCCTCATCCCGTACACCTACGCCCTCCTGGACGAGCGCTCCGGGTATCCGGCCGGTATCCGGGACCCGGAGTGGCAGGACCTGGTGCTGCGGGCGGGCGGGGAGCCCGCCGCGCTGGAGGAGGCGCTGACGCGGGCGGCCGTACGGGTGTGCGCGGAGCTGCGGGGACTCGGGCATCCGTCGGGGCCCGCCGATGCCCGGGAGATCACCCGGCTCGCCTCGGACCTGGCCCGGCTGCGCGGTCTCCCGGCGGCGGGCCGTGGCGAAGCTGGTCGAGGCGGTGCAGACGGTGCTCGCCCAGGGGGAGCCGTACGGACGCGGCCGGGCCGTGGCACGGGCGATGGAGCGGGTGCTGGTCGGCACCCGCACCGGACGTCCCGCGCCCGGCGCCCCGCGCAGCGGTCTCGCTCCGGCGGTGGAGACCGAGGTCGCCGAGCTGGGCCTGCCCGGACCGGGGAACGGCACGGCCCCGGCCGCCAAGGACCTGCGTCTGGACCCGCTGCGGTCCGACCTGGACCGGCGCCGGGAGCTGCTGCTGCGTCGGCTGGCGGTGTGCGGTGTGCCGTACGGGGAGGCGAAGGAGGTCGCCGGCGCGGGCGGTGCCGAGGCGCTGACCTCGCGCTGGGAGGTGCGCTGGACGCCGGCCACCGCGGCCATGCTGACCGCGGCCGGGGTGCGCGGGGTGACCGCCGCCCAGGCCGCCGAGGGGGTGCTGCGGGAGCGGCGACGCGCAGAGCGGGACGAGGGCGGCTCGACCGGCGCCCAGGTGCTCGAAGGGCTGGCGCGGGCCGCGGAGTGCGGTCTGCCGACGCTGGCGGACGAACGGCTCGACGACCTCGCCGAGACCCTGCCGCAGGCCGGCTCGCTGCCCGAACTGCTCGCCGGGCTGGCCCTGTTGGACCGGGTCCGCGCCGGTCACGTGGCCGGGCTCGGCGCCGACGGCCGCCGTACGGCGCGGGCGGCGGACGTGGCCGAGCTGCTGACGTCGGCCGCGGTGCGGCAGGTGGACGGTCTGACCGGCTCCGAGGAGGCGGCCGACGCGCACGCCCTGCTCGGACTGGCCCATCGCGCGGACCTGCTGGGCGGGATCCGGCTCGCCGACGCCCTCGCGCGGCTGGCCGCCGGGGGCTCGCCGCTGATGCGCGGCGCCGCCGGGGCCGTACGGGTGCTGCTCGGGCAGGAGGACGCGCGGGCGTTCGGGGACCGGGTGGCCTCATGGGTCGACGGTGCGGTGGACGCCGACGCGCGGTCCGCGCTGACCGCCCGGCTGACGGGGCTGCTGACGGCCGCGGGGCCGTTGCTGGAGGCGGCGGCCGACGCCCTGGATCCGCTGCTGACCCGGGTGGCGGAGCTGCCCGACCGCGCGTTCCTGGAGCGGCTCCCGGCGCTGCGGGGCGGTTTCGACACGCTGAGCCCGGCGGCCCGGGACCGGCTGCTGTCGGCCGTGGAGGAACGCCTCGGCACCGACCGGGTGGCCGACACCGGCGGGGTGGACCCGGCCGCGCTGGCCGCCTGGACACAGGCCGACCTGGCGGCGCACACCGCCCTGCGCTCCCTCGGCCTGCTGCCCTCATCCGCCCCCGGCACCGAGCCGGACAGCACCGACACGGCACCGGTCGCCCCGGACCGGGACCAAGACAAAGACAAAGACCAAGACCAGGGCCACGACCAGGCGCCGTCCCCGGCCGAGGAGCGGCGGCTGACCCCCGCCGACCGCTGGCGGCTCGTCCTGGGCCGGCGCAAGGAGCGGCTCTCGGCCTCCGCCGCACCGCTCGCGACCGCGCTCGACGAGCTGTACGGCAGCGGGCGCGGCGAGGGCAGCCGGGGCGACCTCACGGGTACGGGGGTGGGCGGCGGCCGGGAGGCACCGTATCCCGGGGTGCGCGAGTGGTCGGAGGAGCTGGCGGCGCTGTTCGGACCGGGTATCCGGGAGGAGGTGCTGGCGGCGGCCGCCGCGGAGGGCCGCAAGGATGTGCTGACGGAGCTGGACGCGGCCGCCGTGCGGCCCTCGGTCGAGCTGCTGCGCACGGTGCTGAGCCATGCGGGCGGGCTGCCCGAGGCCCGGCTGGCGGCGCTCCGGCCGCTCGTCCGGCGGCTGGTGGACGCGCTCACCCGGGAGCTGGCCACCCGGCTGCGGCCCGCGCTGCACGGCACGGTCCTGCCCCGGCCCAGCCGGCGGCCGGGCGGCGGGCTGGACCTGCCCCGCACCCTGCGGGCCAACCTGGCGACCGCCCGGCGCGGCCCGGACGGCACGGTCCGGGTCGTCCCGGAGCACCCGGTGTTCCGTACCCGGGCGCGCCGGGCCGCCGACTGGCGGCTGATCCTGGTCACGGACGTGTCGGGGTCCATGGAGGCCTCCACGGTGTGGGCGGCGCTCACGGCGTCGGTGCTGGCCGGGGTGCCGACCCTGTCGACGCACTTCCTGGCCTTCTCCACGGAGGTCATGGATCTCACCGGGCATGTCGAGGATCCGCTGTCGCTGTTGCTGGAGGTGCGCGTCGGCGGCGGCACGCACATCGCGGCGGGTCTGCGGCACGCGCGTGAGCTGGTCACCGTGCCCTCGCGCACCCTCGTCGTGGTCGTCAGCGACTTCGAGGAGGGGTATCCGCTCGGCGGGCTGCTGGCCGAGGTCCGCGCCCTGGTCGGCGCCGGCTGTCATGTGCTGGGCTGCGCCAGCCTCGACGACACCGGCCGGCCGCGTTACTCCACGGGGGTCGCGGGTCAGCTCGTGTCGGCGGGCATGCCCGTGGCCGCCCTCAGTCCGCTCGAACTGGCCCGCTGGGTAGGGGAGAAGATCGCATGAGCACGAGTCCGCAGCTGCCCGCGGTCGTCCCGGCCGTGACCGCCGAACTCGTGGAGGCGCTGTCGCCCCGGCTGCGCAAGCGGCTGGACGCGGGCGTCGCCAAACTGGCGGGGCGTCCCGTCGTGCGCGACGGGGACACCGTGCGGATCGCGATCGACGACGACACCGATCTCGAACTGCACGCCCCCGGCTCCGTGGTGACCAGCGCGGACGCGGTCCGCTGCGGGTGTCTGCTCGCCCCTGACTGTCTGCACCGCGCGGCGGCGGCCTCGGCGGCGCCGGTGGCCGACGGCGTCCCCGCGGGGGCCGTCGAGGACGGCGGCCCGCAGACACCGGCGGCGGCCGGGGAGTCCCCGCGGCAGCCGTCGTCTCCGGAGCCGGAACCTGCACCGGAGCCGGAGCCCGAGGGCCCCTCCCCCCAGCAGCTCGGCGCCGCCCGCGCCGTCTTCGAGGCGGCGGCCGCCGTGCTCGAGGCCGGTACGGACGGGGCGGGGGCCGTGCTCCAGGCGGAGCTGCTGCGGGCCGCGCACACCGCGCGGCTCGCCGGGCTCCCCCGGGCCGCCTCGGCGGCGGTCACGGTGGTGACCGGGGTGCGGGCGGCGCGCTCCGCGGACCCGGCCTACCGGCTGCCCGACCTGGTGGAGGCGTTGCGGACGGTCCTGGGGGTGGCGCACCGGTTGCCGGGTGCGGCGGGAGCCGAGCTGGCGGAGCTGCGCGGGACGGTACGGCAGCCGTACACGCCGGACGGTTCGCTGCGGCTGTACGGGCTGTTCTCCGAACCGGTGCTGACGGCGACCGGGTACGCGGGTGCGGTCACCTGGACGGCGGACACGGAGGGCCGTCTGTACACGGTGTCCGATGTGGCGCCGGGCGGTGCCGGCCGGGCCACCGGCGCCGCCGACCGGACCGTGCGGATCGGGGACACGGCCCTGACCCACCGCGAGCTGTCGCGCGCGGGGCTCGCCGTGTCCGGCGCGACGGTGTCGCCGACCGGACGCCTGGGCGCGGGGGCGGGGGTACGGGCGGTCCGCGCGTCCGGCGCCGACTGGCGCGGGGAGCCGCTGGAGCGGCTGTGGGCGGTGCCCGTGGCCGAGCAGGTGCGCCGGGCCCTCGACGGCGGGCCGCATGACCTGCTGTTCCTCGACGTCACGCTCGTCGGCACGGTCCGGGAGGCCGCGGGTGACTGTCTGCTGGCGGACTGCGAGGGGCTGACGCTGCGGCTGGCCGCGGCGCACGACGATCCGGCGCTCCCCCATCGGGAGAACCTACGGCTGCTGGCGGCCGCCCTCGGCACCCGTCTGCGGGTGATCGCGCGGCTGGCGCCGGGGCCGCTCCCCCGGGCCCTGCTGCTGGCCGCCGAGCACCCGTCCCGGCCGGGCGTGCGGGTCGATCTCGGTCTGGACCGACTCCAGCGGGCCGATCTGCCCGCGCCGGCCGTGCCGCCGGCCGCCGCTCCCGTGCCGGACGAGGCCCCGCTCCACCTGCTGCGGCGCCGGGTGCACCAGGCGGTGTCCGGGGGGCGCCGGGTGCTGGCCTTCCCGGGGGGTGCGGCGGGCGATCCGGCCCGGTTGCGCCGCAACGGGTTCGCCACCGGCGCGGCCGTGCTCGACGAGCTGCACGCGACGGCGGCGGACCGCACGCGGGACGCGTTCGGCCGGCTCCTTCCGGCCGGCACGCCCCGCTTCGCCCGGGCGTGGCTGGCGGCGGCCTGCTACACGGGAGGGGTGGAGCGCGAGTTGTGCGCGACGGCGTGGGGCTTTAGGTCAGGATCTGACCTGCATGGCTCCTAACGTGGTACTCGACCGCGGAACCACACGGGAGAAGAGGACCATGAGCGACTCCACCGCCACCCCCGCCCAGGCCGTCACCGGCGAGCGCGCCGACCTGCTGAAGGAGCTGGCCGCTGCCCGGCACTTCCTGCGTTTCCCCGCCCGTGACCTCACGGACGAGCAGGCCGGGCAGCGGACGACGGCCAGCGAACTGTGTCTGGGCGGGCTGATCAAGCATGTGACCTCGATGGAGCGCGGCTGGGCCGACTTCATCGTCGAGGGTCCGTCCGCGCTGGGTGACTTCGACGCGATGACCGAGGCGGACTTCGCCCGGCGGGCGGACGAGTTCCGGATGCTGCCGGGCGAGACGCTGGCGGGCGTGCTGAAGGAGTACGAGGAGGTGGCCCGCCGTACGGACGAGTTGGTCGTCTCCCTGCCCAGCCTGGACGTGGAGCACCCGCTGCCGAAGGCGCCGTGGTTCGAGCCGGGCGGCCGTCGGTCGGCGCGCCGGGTGCTGATCCACATCGTCGCCGAGACGGCCCAGCACGCCGGTCATGCCGACATCATCCGGGAGTCCCTGGACGGGGCGAAGAGCATGGGCTGACCTCGAAGAGGTGGGCCTGCCAGGGCTCCAGGGCGACGAAGAGACCGGGGTCGGTCAGTTCGGCGCCCTCGCGGTCGTACGACTGTGCGGTGAGCAGGTCGGTCAGTCGGTGGGTGTGCCCGCGCAGCCCGTCCCAGGTGAGGGGGATCCTCGCCTGGGACGGGCTGTCGCAGTGGTTGACGACGACCAGGTGGCGGGCGTCGGAGGCGGTCCAGGTCCAGGCGAGCAGCCGGGAGTGGGTGTCGTTGTCGGGCCAGCCCGTCGGGGTGAGCTGCCGCCACTCGCCGCGGCGGGCGCGGGCGGCGGCGGGCAGCAGTCGGGCGTAGAAGTCCCGGAGCGAGGTGTCGGCCGGTTCCTCGGGCGCCCGGCGCAGAAATACGGGGAGCCGCACGGCGCGCCCCTCGAACTGGCCCTCGTGCCAGAGGGTGGCGCCGGGCAGGGTCGCCACGGTGACGGCCGCCGCGCGTCCCCGGCCGCCGGGCAGGGCGGTGGCGGCGCGCGGTTCGTCGTGGTTCTCCAGGAAGCGGACCAGGCCTCGCTGAAAGGCGAGGTCGGCGCCCAGATGAGCGCGGACCGGTCCCGCGCCCTCGTGGGCGAGCCGGTCGTAGAGCCGTTTGTCGTAGCAGTGGTCGAAGCCCTGCTGCTGGAGGGCCCCTTCGAGGTCCCAGTACGCCTCCGCGACGAGGAGCAGGTCGGGGTGGCGGGCGCGCACCCGGGGAAGGACGTGGGGCCAGAAGTCCTCGGCGGGCGCGGGTCCCGCCCGCTCGCCCCAGGTCTTGGCGAACACGTCGTTCATCATCAGCATCGCCATGTCGCAGCGCACGCCGTCCGCCTGGTCGCCGACGGAGACGAGCGTGTCGACCGTGGCCCGGCGCAACTCCTCGCTGAAGGCGTTGAGTTGCACGACGTCCGGCCAGGGCGGGAAGTAGGGGTCACGGCCCCGGGCGAACACGTGCCCCTCCCGCTCCAGATATCCGCCGGGGTCTCGGGCCAGGTCGTCCGCCGTGCCCCGGATCAGGCGTTCGGGGTGCGCGGCGAGCCAGGGGTGGTCGGGGGCCACGTGGTTGGGCACGTGATCGAGGATCAGCCTCAGTCCCCGACGGGCCAGTTGGGCGCGGGCCTCGGCCAGGCCGCCGGGGCCGCCGAGGGACGGATCGACGACGTAGTCGCGTACGCAGTAGGGGGAGCCGGCGATGTCCGCCTCGGTGAGGTCGGGCAGGGCCTCGCGGAACGACTTCAGGAGGTGCTCGTCGCGCAGCGCGACGCCGAGGCCTACCGGGCTGCGCTCCCAGACGCCCATCAGCCAGACCGTGTCGACGCCGGGCCGTGCGAGCGTGTCCCAGACCTCGCCCGGCACCTCACCCAGGGTGATGCGGCGGCCGAGACGGCGGCCCAGTCCGTCGAGCCAGACCAGGGTGTTGATCTCATGGATCACGGTCACGACAGCGGCTCCCCGCGGTCGTCCGGCGCGGGTTCGAGCGAGGTGCGGCCGCCGTGCCGCCAGTCGTCGGCGTCGATGGTGTGGAACAGGGTGGCGATCGCGGCGACCAGTCCGGTCCAGCCGGTCTGGTGGGAGGCGCCGAGGCCCGAGCCGTCGTCGCCGTGGAAGTACTCGTGGAACAGGATCAGGTCTTTCCAGTGCGGGTCCTTGGCGAACTTGGCCTGGGCGCCGTGCACCGGACGGTGGCCGTCGGCGTCGCGCAGGAAGGTGGCGGTGAGCCGGTCGGAGATCTCGCGGGCGACCTCGTAGAGGTTCAGCGACCGGCCGGATCCGGTCGGGCACTCCACGGTGAAGGCGGGGCCGTGGTAGTCGTGCAGGTTCAGCAGGGCGCGGATGATCAGGACGTTGACGGGGAACCACACCGGGCCGCGCCAGTTGGAGTTGCCGCCGAACATGCCGGAGTCGGACTCGGCGGGCAGATAGCCCACACCGTACGTCTGCCCGTGCACCTCGAAGGTGTACGGGTGCTCGGCGTGGTGGCGGGAGAGGGAGCGGATGCCGTAGGGGCCGAGGAACTCGTCCTCGTCGAGCATCCGGGCCAGGACGCGGCGCAGCCGGTCCTCGCCGAACAGCGCGAACAGGTACCGGCCGTCGGCTCCGGACCCCAGGTCCTGCTGCTCGACGACCGCCTCCACTGCCGGGTGCCGCCGGATGAACTCCTTTGCCCCTGCGACGAGTTCGGGGAAGGCGCGATCGGCCCGGCCGCCGATCACACTGGTCGCCGCCAGCGGTATCAGACCGACCAGGGACCGTACCTTCAGCGGGGTGGCACTGCCGTCGGGCAGGCGCAGCACGTCGTAGAAGAAGCCGTCCTCCTCGTCCCAGAGGCTGGCGTTGTCCGGGCCCATGCGGTTCATGGCGACGGCGATCCACGCGAAGTGCTCGAAGAGCATCTGCGCCTGTTCGACGTAGACCGGGTTGTCGACGGCGAGTTCGATGGCGATGTCGAGGAGGTTCTGGCAGTAGAGCGCCATCCAGGCGGTGCCGTCGGCCTGGTCGAGGTGACCGCCGGTGGGCAGGGGCGCGCTGCGGTCGAAGACGCCGATGTTGTCGAGGCCGAGGAAGCCGCCCTGGAAGACGTTGTTGCCGTCGGTGTCCTTGCGGTTGAGCCACCAGGTGAAGTTCTTCATCAGCTTCTGGAAGGCGTTCTCCAGGAAGGCGCGGTCGCCGCGGCCGGTGCGGCGCTTCTCCAGTTCGTACACGAAGAGGACGGCCCAGGCGTGCACGGGCGGGTTGACGTCACCGAAGTTCCATTCGTACGCCGGGATCTGGCCGTTGGGGTGCAGCGAGAGGCGGCGCAGCAGCAGGGCGAGCTGGTCCTTGGCGAAGGCGATGTCGACCATGGCGAGGGCGAGGGTGTGGAAGGCGAGGTCCCAGGCCGCGAACCAGGGGTACTCCCAGGTGTCGGGCATCGACATGATCTCGTCGTGGACCATGTGGTACCAGCCGCTGTTGCGGATCCCGGGGTCGGCGGCGAGGGGGTCGACGCCGTGTTCGGCGAGCCAGCGTTCGACGTCCAGGTGGTAGTACTGCTTGGACCACAGCATTCCGGCGAGCGCCTGGCGGACCGTGCGGCGCTCGTCGTCGCCCATGCTGTCGGGGGTGAGGGCGTCGTAGAAGGCGTCGGCCTCGGTGCGGCGTGCGTCCATGACCTGGGTGAAGTCGGCCCAGGGAGCGGGCAGTTCGGTGTCGGTCAGGCGCAGGCGGACCGTGGCGCTCCGGCCGCCGGGGACGGTCAGGACGTGGTGGACGGCGGCCTTGGTGCCGGTGCGGGCCGGGTTGACGGCGGTGGTGTCGCCGTGGACGACGCGGCGGCCGATGCCGTCCTTGACGTACGGGGTGGTGTTCGGGCTGCCGAAGATCCGCTCGTCGTCGGTCTCGTTGTCCGTGAAGAGCGGCTCGCCGCCCTCGTGGTGGAGCCAGCGCGGCCCCAGGTCCCGGTGGTCGGCGCGGACGGCGCCGTCGGTCGCGCGCAGGGCGGGGACGGCCGTGCCGCCGGCCCAGGACCAGGTGTGCCGGAACCAGAGGGTCGGCAGCAGGTGCAGGGTGGCCTCGTCGGGGCCCCGGTTGTGCGCGGTGATCTCGACCAGCAGATCCTCCGGGCCGGCCTTGGCGTACTCGACGAACACGTCGAAGTAGCGGTCCTCGTCGAAGACGCCGGTGTCGAGCAGCTCGTACTCGAGGTCGCGTCGGCCGCGCGCCCGGTTGGTGGCGACGAGGTCGGCGTAGGGGAACGCGCTCTGCGGGTATTTGTAGAGGTACTTCATGTACGAGTGGGTGGGCGTGTTGTCGAGGTGGAACCAGTACTCCTTGGCGTCCTCGCCGTGGTTGCCCTCGGCGTTGGTCAGGCCGAACATGCGTTCCTTGAGGATCGGGTCGCGGCCGTTCCACAGGGCCAGCGCGAAGCACAGCAGCTGCTTGTCGTCGCTGACCCCGGCGATGCCGTCCTCGCCCCAGCGGTAGGCGCGGGAGCGGGCCTGGTCATGGGTGAAGTACGACCACGCGTCGCCGTCCGCGCTGTAGTCCTCGCGGACCGTCCCCCACTGCCGCTCGCTCAGGTACGGGCCCCAGCGCCGCCAGGGCGCCACGCCGGCGTCGGCCTCCGCGAGCCGCCGCCGCTCGGCGTCCACCGGTCTTTCGGCGTCCGTCATCGCCCGTCCTCCTCGCTCGCCGGTCCTGCCTCCACAGTCGGGCGGCTCGGACCCGGCCGCAATGACTCGGAGGCCGTCGGTGACGCGCGGTGGGCCGAACGGGGGACACGGGTCGTACCGCAAGGGGGTGGCGGGTCGTCATAAATGGCGTGGCGGGCCGTGGCGACGATCCGTACGCTCATCGAGCCTGGACCGGCTGGACCTGCCGGACCCCGAGGCGCTGCTTGCCGACCCGGCCGCTGCCGAACTGCCCGAGCGCGGGGACCTCCGGCAGGCCGTGCTCGACGGCGTGGTGGCCGCCGTCCGGGAGCGTCCCGACAAGTCCCGCTGGGACGCGGCCTGGGCACTGATGGTGCGAGCGGTGGAGACGGGGGCGCCGGACCTGGTGGTGGTCCCGGCGACGAGCCTCGCGGCGCTGCGCTGCCAGGAGTGGCAGGTGCCGGCCTCGATCGAGCAGCTTGCCGGGGTCGTCTCGCTGTCCCGGCGGGCGGACCGGGCGGCGACGCGTACGGCGGCCCGGGCGAAGGCATGAGGGGGCCACGGCCGATGAAGGACCGGGACGCGGACGACGTGGACGTGAGCGACACGGAGGGCACAGCCGGAGCACTGCCGCCGATGCCCCTGGACCGCGACAAGCTCTTCAGCGCCCGGCTGCAGGCCGCGCGGGCCCGTCCCTACCTGGCCACCGCGCTGTTCGCCCTGCAGGTCGTCGAGTCCCGGCGGGTGCCGACGATGGGCGTCGACCCCCACTGGCGGTGCTATGTCTCGCCCGCGTTCGTGGCGCGGATGCCGGTGGAGGAACTGGCGGCGGTCTGGGTGCACGAGGTCTCGCACCTGCTGCGCGACCATCACGGGCGCAGCGACCGGGTGGCCCGGGAGCGCGGACTGACCGGGCCCGGGGAACGGCTCCGGATGAACATCGCGGCGGACTGCGAGATCAACGACGACGTCTACGGCGACGGGCTGGTCCGTCCGACGGGCGCCGTCGACCCGGAGTTCCTGGGGCTGCCCGAGGGCAGGCTGATGGAGGACTACCTGCGGTGTTTCACGCTCGGGTCACCCACCCAGGACCTGGCCTGGCTGGACTGCGGCAGCGGTGCCGACGGGCTGGCGCGGGAATGGGACCTCGGCCCCGACGGCGCGCACGGGCTGAGCGAGCAGGAGCGGGACGCCGTCCGGTTCCGGGTGGCGCAGGGCATCAAGGGCCGTCCGGGGAACGCGCCGCAGCGGTGGCGGCGGTGGGCCGAGGAGGCGTTCCATCCGCCGCAGCCCTGGCGGGAGTTGCTGGGCGCGGCGGTCCGTTCGGCCGCGTCGGGCGCGGGCGGGGGCGAGGACTACTCGTACGGGAGGCCGGCGCGGCGCTCGTCCGGGGTGCCCGGGGTCGTCCTGCCGAGCCTGCGGCGACGGCCGCCCCGGGTGTCCGTGATCATCGACACGTCGAGGTCGGTCAGCGACGCCGAACTGGGCGGCGCGCTGCTGGAGGTCGCCGCGATCTGCCGTGCGGTGGGCGGGCGGCGGGACCTGGTCACCGTACTGCCGTGCGACGCGGACGCCCCGTTCGCGCACTCGCTCTGCCGGGGCGAGGGGATCGCGCTGATGGGCGGCGGGGGTACGGATCTGCGCACGGGCTTCGCGAGGGCGCTGCGGACGCGGCCCCGGCCGGATGTGATCGTGGTGCTGACGGACGGTCAGACGCCTTGGCCCGAGGCGCGTCCGCCGTGCCGTACGGTCGTGGGGCTCTTCTCCCGGCCCGGGGGCTCCTGGCGGGAGAGCGACCTCGACTATGTGCCCGACGCGCCGCCCGACTGGGCACGGGTGGTGGACATCGGGTGAGTCGGGTGAGCCGGGTGAGCGTGGACGACGACGGATGAACGGTGACGGGCCGTTGGCGCAGGGGGCTCACCGGCCCGCTCCGGCTGCTCCTACAGTGCGGCCATGGAGATGAGATGCACGCAGTGCCAGGGGTTCGAGCTGGAGCCGGGGTTCGTCGAGGACTCGGGCGAGCACTCCCGCGGCTACGCGCGGTGGATTCCCGGGCCGCTCCAGCGGGGGATCTTCGGCGGGGCCAGGCGTCTGGGCCGGCCCCGCTTCCAGATAGACGCCTATCGCTGCCGTGTCTGCGGTCATCTGGAGTTGTTCGCACCGCACCAGGTGTGACGCGAGCGCGGACCGGGGCCCGGGACCGGCGGGCCTCTCCTTCGACGCCCTGGGCGGGCGACCGGCTGCCGAGGACGCGGCGGCCGATCCCGCCTAGGCTGGAAGCCTCGCCGGAGCGGGTCGGGACAGGGAGGCTGTCATGGCCGATGCCGACGGCTATCTGCCGATCGCCGAGCACGGGCTGATCGGTGATCTGCGCAGTGTGGCCCTGGTGGGGACGGACGGCACGATCGACTGGTACTGCTGTCCGTCGTTCGACTCGCCGAGCGTGTTCGGATCGGTTCTGGACGCCCGGCGCGGCGGCTCGTTCGAGCTGGCGGCGGCGGTGGCGGCCCGTACGAAGCAGTTCTACTTCCCCGACACCAACGTCCTGATCACCCGGTTCTTCACCGCGGACGGGGTGGGTGAGGTGCAGGACTTCATGCCGGTGACCGGCGGGTCCGCCGAGGTCGAACGGCACCGGCTGATCCGGCGGGTGCTGTGTGTGCGCGGCGCGCTGCCGTTCCGTACCCGGGTGGCGCCCCGGTTCGACTACGGCGCCAGTGCCCACACCGTCCGCCTGGTCGAGGGCATGGCCGTCTTCGAGTCCGAGAAGCTGGCACTCTCCCTGACCTCGACGGTGCCCCTGGAGTGCGACGGGCCGGACGTGCGGGCGGACTTCAAACTGTCCGAGGGCGAGTCGGCGGTGTTCGCCCTCGACCAGGTGGGCGGCGAGGTCACCCCGCGGCGGTGCGCACGCACCGAGGCCGAGGAGCAGTTCGCGGCGACGGTGACGTACTGGCGGCGCTGGCTGTCCGCCTCCCGGTACCGGGGCCGCTGGCGGGAGATGGTGCACCGCTCCGCGCTCACCCTGAAACTGCTCACCTACGCGCCCACGGGGGCGATCGTGGCCGCGCCGACCACGAGCCTGCCCGAGCAGGTGGGCGGCGAGCGCAACTGGGACTACCGGTACGTCTGGGTGCGCGACGCCGCGTTCTGTGTGTACGCGCTGCTGCGGCTGGGGTTCTCCGACGAGGCCGGGGCCTTCATGGAGTTCGTGACCCGGCACATCACCCCGGGCGACGGCAAGCCCTCCGGGCCTTTGCAGATCATGTACGGCATCGACGGGCGCACCGACCTGTCCGAGAGCGAGCTCACGCATCTGGAGGGCCATCAGGGATCCGCCCCGGTACGGGTCGGCAACGCCGCCGCGGACCAGCTCCAGCTGGACATCTACGGCGCGCTGATCGACTCGGTGTACCTGTACGACAAGTGGGCGCAGCCGGTCTCCAGCGACCAGTGGGACGACGTGTGCGCCCTGGTCGACTGGGTGTGCGCCCACTGGGACCAGCCGGACGAGGGCGTGTGGGAGACCCGGGGCGGCCGCAAGAACTTCCTGTACTCGCGGCTGATGTGCTGGGTGGCGCTCGAACGGGCGATCCGGATGGCGAACCGGCGCGGACTGCCCGCCGACCTGCCCCGCTGGCAGGAGGCCCGCGACACCATCTACCGGCGCATCCACAACCGTGGCTGGTCGCCGCGGCGGCAGGCGTTCGTGCAGCACGAGGACGGGGACGTGCTGGACGCGGCGGTGCTGATGATGCCGCTGACGAAGTTCATCGCGCCGACCGACCCCAAGTGGCTGTCGACGCTCGACGCGCTCACCGAGGACCTGGTCTCCGACTCCCTGGTCTACCGCTACGACCCGGTGGCCAGCCCCGACGGGCTGCGCGGCGACGAGGGCACGTTCTCCATCTGCTCGTTCTGGTACGTCGAGGCGCTGGTGCACGCCGGGCGGCTGGACGAGGCACGGCTGGCGTTCGAGAAGATGCTGACCTACGCCAACCACCTGGGCCTCTTCGCCGAGGAGATCAGCCAGACGGGTGAGCAGCAGGGGAACTTCCCCCAGGCGTTCACCCATCTGGCGCTGATCAGCGCGGCCTTCAACCTGGACCGGGCCCTGGGCTGACGCCTACTTCCCCCAGATGGTGCGGTACGCCTGCCGGTAGCCCGTCGGGTCCCAGGAGCTGGTGCCGGCGCTGTTGTCGGCGGTGGCGATGTGGACGGGTGCCGTGTAGCCGCTGGCGGGCGCCCGGGAGAAGGCGCGGTTGAACTCGTCGACGATCTGCCAGCCCTGGAGGGACAGCGGTTCTGGCACGGTGGCGGCCTGGTACTGGCGGCTGTTGATGCGCTGGAAGGCGGAGGGGTCGCCGTCGCCCGCGCCGATGTTGTACGGCGGCCCGGCACCCTTCTTCCCCGCGGCGCGGAAGGCGGGGGCCGCGTCGGCGAAGTACAGGTCGTTGATGGCGACGGAGTGGGTCCACCGGGCGCCGAAACGGGCGAGGAGGGAGGAGATCTCGCGCGGGGTGCGGCTGCCGGCGTCCGGGATGGGGATGTTGGGGTAGGCGAGGAGGCTGACGCCCGGGCAGGTGGCGAGTTCCTTCCTGATCAGCTCGGACTTGTTCCTGGCGAAGGGGATCGAGGCGTCGGTGATCAGGACGACCCCGGCACGGCCCTGGGAGTGGGCGATGATCCAGCGCGCACTGATCTCGGCCACCTCCTCGACATGAGTGGTGACATTGGTGAACAGCTCGGGCCGGCGGCTGGGGCCGGGGGCGGGGAGAGCGTGCCAGCCGACGAGCGGGATGCCCTCCCGGTTGGCCCGTGCCACCTGTTCCGAGGTCGAGTTCGGGTCGAAGCCGCCGATGACGATGCCGGAGGGTCGCAGGGCGACGGCCTCGCTCATCGCCGACTGGAGGCCGGCGGGAGTGCCGCCGCCGTCGATGACCCGGACGTTCCAGCCGATGACCCGCGCGGCCTCCCGTACGCCCTTCGCGACGCCCGCGACCCCCGGGTTGGTCATGGTCTGCGCGACGTAGACGAGGGTCTTGCGCGGCACGGCCCGCGGTCCGGTGGTCGGCCCGCCCCAGGGGACGTCGCTCTGCTCGGCCCGCAGGACCGAGGCCTGTGCCGTGGCGTGGACGGCGGGGCAGCCGTTGGGCCCGGTGGGGGTCTCCCCCGAGGTGTCCGACGAGCCGCGCTGACAGCCGGCGAGGGCGGTGACCGCCGCCAGGAGCAGGGCACACGAGCCGGTCCGGGCGGTACGGGCGCCGGGGGTGGCTCTGCGGTTGCCGTGCACGGGTACTCCTCGTGGGAGGGGAACAGACGGAGAACAGGGTGGGGACGAGTGGGGACGGATGGTTGGAGACAGGGCCGGGTGGGCGCGGGCGGGGAGCTACGGGGAGGGGTCGGGCGGTGCGTCGCGGGCTGCGTGCACCCCGCCGCTCAGTCGGCGGCGGGCGGCGTATCCGGCTAGGCCGACGGCGAGAAGCAGGGTGCCGCCGTAGAACAGCGGGACCGTCCAGAAGTCGGCGCCGAGCTGCCCGATGCCGGTGAGGCCGACGGCGAGGACGGTGACGGCGACCAGGGTGCCGAGGGCGTTGGGCCGGCCGGGCTTGATCGCGGTGGCGCCGAGGAGGGCCCCGGCGAAGGCGGGCAGCAGGTAGTCCAGGCCGACGCTCGGGTTGCCGATCTGCTGCTGGGCCGCGAGCAGCACCCCCGCCATGCCGACGATCAGGCCCGACGCGGTGAAGGCGTACACGGTGTACTTGCGGGTGGGGATGCCGAGGAGGTCGGCGGCGCGGGGGTTGGAGCCGACGACGTACAGGTACCGGCCGAGGGGCAGCCGTTCCAGGACCAGCCACAGGACCGCGGTGAGGGCGAGGACGTAGAAGGCGGGGACCGGGAGGCCGAGGAACGTGGAGTCGTAGAGGTCGGTGAAGGCGGGCGGGAGGCCCTCGGGGCCGGGGACGATCCGGCCGCCGTCGGTGACCCAGCCGGTCAGGGCGTAGAGCATGCTGCCGGTGCCGAGGGTGGCGATGAAGGAGTCGATCCGCCCGTATTCGACGATCACCCCGTTGAGCACGCCCACGGCGGCGCCGCCCGCGATCACCGCGAGCGCGGCGAGCGGCCAGGGCCAGCCCTCGTTCACGATCAGCTCCATCGCCATGACGTGGGCGAGCCCGAGGGCGTAGCCGAGGGAGAGGTCGAACGCGCCGGTCACGATGGGGATCGTGGCGGCGAGGGCGAGGATCGCCGGGATCGACTGGGAGGACAGGATCGAGTCGAGGGTGTCGAGGGTCGGGAAGGTGCGGGGCAGGGCGAGGGAGAAGACCAGGACCAGCAGGGCGGTGAGGGCGAGCAGTCCGTAGGCGCCGACGAGGTGCCCGCCCGGTCGGCGGGGCCGGGGCGGGGTGGGGGCCGTCACGGGCCCGGGTCCGTCCGGGGCGGGGGCACGGCGGAGGCTGCGCGGGTCAGCCCGGCGGCGGTGAGGGCCGCGCCGCTCAGCTCGGCCGTCACGGCGCCCCGGACGAAAACCAGGGCGCGTCGGCACACACTGACGACCTCGTCGAAGTCGGTGGAGATCAGCAGGACCGCGAGGCCCGCGGCCAGCGCCTCGTCGAGCAGGCGGTGGACGGCGGCCTTGGCGCCGATGTCGACGCTCGCGGTCGGCTCCTCCAGGATCAGCAGCCGCAGGTCCGCGCGCAGCCAGCGGCCGATCACGACTTTCTGCTGGTTCCCCCCGGACAGCGTGGCGAGAGGCGCCTCGGTGTCATGGGGGCGCACCGCGAACCGCTCGACCAGGGCGGCGGCCTCGGCGCGTTCCCGGCGGGGGCCGAGCCAGCGGGGTGCGGGGCGGCCTCCGGCGGCGGGGTTGGCGAAGAGGTTCTCGCGCACGGTCAGGTCGGCGAGGCAGGCCTCGCGCAGCCGGTCGCCGGGCACGAAGCCGACGCCTCGCCGTACGGCGTCGGCGACCGTGCGGGGGCGGTACGGCTGCCCGCCGAGCCGTACCTGCCCGGCCAGGAGCGGACGGGCCCCGGCGAGCGCCCGGCCGAGGTCGAGGTGCCCGGCACCGGAGAGCCCGACCAGAGCGAGGGCCTCCCCGGCCCGCAGAGCGAGGTCGACCGGACCCGCGCCGGCGACCCGAGCGGCTTCGAGGGTGAGAAGGGCGGGGGTGGGGGTGCGGGCGGGGGCGGGGGCCGGAGCCGGGGCGGGGGCCGGACCGGGAGCCTGAGCGGGAGCCGGGGCGCGGGTGGAGGCTGGGCCGAGGCCTGGGGCCGGAGCCGGGGCGGCGGGCGGACCCGGGGCCGAAGAGGGAGCCGGGGCGGGGGCCGGCGGTGGGGCCTCCTCGGGGGGCCGACCCCCGGCATGGGTGGCCGGCTGTTCGGTCTCCGGGGCAGTCGGCCGGGGGCCCACGATGTCGTGCACCAGGCGGGCGGGGGCGTGCTCCGCCAGGAGGCCGTGACGGACTAGGTGGCCGTCGCGCAGGACGGCGAAGGTGTCGGCGACCTCGTAGACCTCGTCGAGGCGGTGGCTGACGTAGAGGACGGCGTGTCCGCGGTCGCGCAGGGCGTGCAGGACGCCGAAGAGCCGGGCGCAGTCCGGGGCGGGCAGGCGGGCGGTCGGCTCGTCCAGGACGATCAGCCGGGCGCGGGCCGCGAGCGCCCGGGCGATGGCGACCAGGGACCGTTCGGCGGGCGCCAGCCGGGCGACCGGGGTGTCGGGATCGACGTGGGCGGCTACGGTGCCCAGGGCGTCGGCGCAGCTCTCGCGGGTGCGCCGCCAGGAGACCAGTCCGGCGCGGCGTGGATAGCCGGTGCTCAGGGCGATGTTCTCGGCGACCGTCATCCACTCCACGAGCCCGAGGTCCTGGTGGATGAACGACATACGGCGGGCGGCGGCCTGGCTGCCGAGGGGGTGCCCGTCCACCGTGATCCGTCCCGCGTCGGCGTGGTGGACGCCGGCGAGGATCTTGATGAGGGTGGACTTCCCGGCGCCGTTGGGCCCGAGGAGGGCGAGGACGCTGCCCGCGTGGACGTCGAGGTCGACCCCGGCCAGGGCGAGCGTCCCGCCGAACCGTTTGCCGAGCCCGCGGATGCGGACCAGGGGCTCCGACGCGAGGGGCGCGGCCGCCGGGGCGGACGGGTCGGAAGCGTCGCACATGGGGCGATCCTATCGGGATCATTCATGTCATTTCGGATATTCGACTCGGCTGTGCGCCTCAGACGCCGTCGAGCCCGCACTCGGCCCAGATGACCTTGCCCTCCGGGAGATAGCGCGTGCCCCAGGTCCGGGAGAGCTGGGCGACGAGGAAGAGGCCGCGCCCGCCCTCGTCGGTGCTGGCCGCCCGGCGCAGGTGCGGGGCCGTGTTGCTGGCGTCGGCGACCTCGCAGATCAGGGAACGGTCGTGCAGCAGCCGTACCCGTACGGGCCCGGTGCCGTGCCGGATGGCGTTGGTGACCAGCTCACTGAGGATCAGCTCGGCGGCGAAGGCGGCCTCGTCGAGTCCCCAGTCGCTCAGCTGTCGCATGGCCGCGGCGCGGACCTCGCCGACTCGGGCGGGGTCGGCGGGCAGCTCCCAGGTGGCGATCCGGCCGGGGTCCAGGGCATGGGTGCGGGCGACCAGCAGCGCGATGTCGTCACACGGATGCGCGGGCGCCACCGTGTCCAGGATCGCCTGGCAGGTGTCCTCGGGGGTGCGCTCGGGATGGTGGGCCAGGGCCCCGCGCAGCTCGTCGAGGACCAGGTCGACGTCACGGTGACGGTCCTCGATGAGACCGTCGGTGTAGAGGACAAGCTGACTGTCCTCGGGCAGGTCGATCTCCACCGCGTCGAAGGGCAGTCCGCCGAGGCCGAGCGGGGGTCCGGCGGGCAGGTCCGGGTAGGTCACGCCGCCGTCGGGGTGGACCAGCGCGGGCGGCGGGTGTCCGGCGCGGGCCATCACACAGCGCTGCGAGGTCGGGTCGTAGACGGCGTACAGGCAGGTCGCGCCGATGATGCCCATCCCCTCGCCCTCCCCCTCGGGGTCCTCGCGGTCGAGGCGGCCCACGAGGTTGTCGAGGTGGACGAGGACCTCGTCGGGCGGGAAGTCGAGTTCGGCGAAGCTGCGGGCGGCGGTGCGCAGCCGGCCCATGGTGGCGGCGGACAGCATGCCGTGGCCGACGACGTCACCGACCAGGAGGCCGATGCGCGCGCCGGAGAGCGGGATGACGTCGTACCAGTCACCGCCGACGTCGGCCTCGGCGGGCAGATAGCGGTGGGCGACCTCGACGGTCTCCTGGTCGGGCAGCCCGTGCGGGAGCAGTCGGCGCTGGAGGGCCAGGACCATGGCGCGCTCATGCGTGTAGCGCCGCGCGTTGTCGATGGAGAGGGCGGCGCGGGTGGCGAGTTCCTGGGCCAGCGAGCGGTCGTCGTCGCCGAAGGGGGCGGGTTCCTGGGCGCGGTAGAAGCTGACGACGCCCAGCACGACCCCGCGCGCCACCAGGGGGACCGCGATGAGCGAGTGCACCTGGGTGAGCAGGGTCCCGGTGTGCTCGGGGTCCTGGGCGAGCCAGCCCGCGGCGCTCGCCAGGTCCGGTTCCAGGACCGCCTGACCGCCGGTCAGCGCGCGCCGCTGGGGCGCGGTCGGGCCGAAGTCGGTCCGCCGGCCGACGGGGGTGAAGGGCAGGTCGTCACGGAGGCCGTGGATCACCGTCCGGTGCAGGTCACCGACCGGGTCGGCGGACTCCTCGCCGCGCAGGACGGCGTCGGGCAGGTCGACGGTGACGTAGTCGGCCAGCCGGGGGACGGCGGTCTCCGCGAGTTCCTCGGCGGTGCGACGGACGTCCAGGGTGGTGCCGATGCGGGCGCTGGCCTCGGACAGCAATTCCAGCCTGCGGCGCGCCGCCAGGGCGTAGGCGCCGACCTGCGGCTCCCCGACCATGACGAGCCCCCGCGCCGAGGGCGGCGGCTCGGGGGAACCGTTGGCGGCGGCACCGAGGCCGTCGGCGATGACGCCGGCGGCTGCGGCGCCGGTGACGGAGACAGCCGCGGTTCCGGCACCGACGGCTCCATCGGCTCCGTCACGGTCGACCGTGGCTCGTTCGGCCCCATCCTCGTCCGCGGCACCGTTCCCGTTCGGCAGGTGCCCCACCGGTGGCGTGAGGGAGAGCCGGTCGAGCCGCGAGACGGCGGCGACGACGGCCGGCTCGACGGGGAATCCGACGGGGAGCGTCGGCAGCCGCTCGTCGCCCCGGGCCGGCACGACGAGCGGTTCCCTGGTCGCGAGGCGTTCCCCGGGCGTGGAACCCGGCAGAACCGCCTCGATGGCGACGCCCTCCACGCCCGACGCGCTCCGCATCGGTCGGCTCACCAGGGTCACCCGGCGCCCGTCGGGCAGCGGTACGTCCACGGCGGCCCGCTGCGCGCGGGAGATCAGCTCGGCGGCCTTCTCCATGAGCAGCGCCCGGTCACCGGGGCGCAGCCGCAGGGCCGGCGCACTCCCCTCACGGCCGTCGGCCTCGTCGGCTTCGGCCTGGGTGGCCAGGTACGCCCGCAGCAGTGCGCGCTCACGAGCGGAGCTCTGTCCCAGCAGCCGGCGTTCCATGGCGCGGGCCGCCTTGCGGATCACGCCGCTGAGCGCCGGGGTCTCGAAGCCGCGCGGGTAGCCGAAGCACAGGACGCCCTCGATGCCGCCGCTGAGCGGATCGCGCACGGGCAGCGCGACACACGCGTTCGCCTGGGCGCGCTCGGCGAAGTGCTCGGCGCCGTAGACGCGGATGAGCCGGCGTTCGGCGAGGGCGAGACCGATGCCGTTGGTTCCGGCGACGCGTTCGGCGAACACGAAGCCCGGGACGCGCTGGATCGCCGGAAGGCTGTGGGACATGGACGTCTCGCCGAAGCGGCGCAGGAGGACCGTCCCGTTCGCGTCGGCGACGGAGATATTGATCTTGCTGCCGGCGAACAGGGACTCCAGCCGGTCGAGCACCGGCGCGGCGGCGCGGACGATACGGCCGTCCGCCTCGAAGTCGTCCCGGAAGGGCAGGTCGGACTGGTCAGGCGAGAGCCCCAGGGTCCGGCAGCGCTGCCAGGAGTCCAGGATGGACAGCCTTACGCCGCGTTCGACGGACTCGCCCTGCAGGAATCGCTCACGGAAGAGCGTGGGACCCGTGCCGTCCGTCGCACGCCCCACCGCAGCCTGTTCTCCTTCGGATCGAAACACGCCTCGCCTCACTCGCGCCCGCGTCCACTCGCCCTGTCGCCCGTCCCTCCTCCGGTCAAGCAGATGACCGGAGCAATATTTAATCCGACATTGAAGAGCATACGGACATAAGCGGCGTGAGTCATGGGCCGCCCGCCTTGGCGTGCGACGGCCTCCGGCCCGCCCCTCACATGCGGTGACGTCCGTACGCCGGTCGTCACAGGACGGCGACCGGGGTGACGGGCGACCCGGTCCCGCCGGGGATGTTCAGTGGCGCCACGACGAGCAGGAACGTGTATCGGCCCGCCTCCGCCGTCGCGGCCGACAGGGCCTCCAGGTCGAGGTTGTCCAGCAGCGGCACCCCCATCGCGGTGACGGCCAGGGCATGCACGGGCGAGTGCACCTCCACGACGGGTGAGGGCCGTACGTCACTGTCGCCGTCCCCTCCAAGCAGGGCGACACCCCGCTCGGCCAGCAGCGGTACGGCGTCCACGTGGAAACCCGCGCTCAGTGCGCCGGAGTCCCACGGTCCCCGTTCCCTACGACGGCGGACATGCCCCGTGCGCAGCAGTACCGCGTCCCCCTCGCCGATCACCGCCCCGAGCGCCGCCTCCGCGGCGAGGACGTCGCGGGCGTGCACCGCCTGCCCCGGTTCCAGCCAGGGGACCCCGAGCACGACGGGCAGATCGAGCAGCACCCCCCTCGTCACCAGGGGCCCCAGTTCCGCCACCGCGCCGAAGCGGGCGCCGCCGGCGTCGACGGCCTCGCGTGCCGTACGGCCGTCGTAGAGCAGGCCCCGGTAGGCGATGTGGGAGAGCGCGTCGAGATGGGTGACGCCCCTGCCGTGGTAGTCGACGGCGATGAAGTCCTTGTGGGCGGCGGGTTCGGGGGTCTCCACGTCGCCGAGGTCGGTCATGTGATGCAGGGCCGGCTTGGGGTTGCCGGGTTCGGGCCGGGTGTTCCAGGGGAGGGCCAGCGGGACGACGGTCCCCGACCGCGCCTCGGCCAGGGCCTGCCGCACCCGGTCGGCGGTCACCCGGTTCCAGGCCCCGCGGTCGGCCCGGTCCCAGCGGCCCCAGGTGCACACCGCCTCGAACAGCGCGTCGAACTCCGCGCGGGAGACGCGGGACACGGCCTGCCCGGATGTCGGGGACATGGCTCCAGCTTGACACCGGGGGGACGGCCGCGCAGGGCGGGCAGGGCTCCCTGTCCCGACGGGCTAACCCAGGAACGACAGGCGGACCTTGCGCTCGGGGTTGTCCTTGTTGGTGTCGACGAGGCACACCGACTGCCAGGTGCCCAGTTCCAGCCGCCCGGCCACCACGGGCAGGGTCGCGTGGGGCGGGACGAAGGCCGGCAGGACATGGTCCCGGCCGTGACCGGGGCTGCCGTGGCGGTGCTGCCAGCGGTCGTCGGCGGGCAGGAGGGTGTGCAGGGCGGCGAGGAGGTCGTCGTCGCTCCCGGCGCCCGTCTCGATCACGGCGATGCCGGCGGTGGCGTGCGGGACGAAGATGTTCAGCAGGCCGTCCCGCTCTCCGGCGGCCTCCCGCAGAAAGGCCTCGCAGTCCTGGGTGAGATCGACGACCCGCTCCCGGGTGCCGGAGGCGACGTGCAGTACTCGGGTGGTGAACGCGTCTGACATGCCACCATCCTGGCCCACGGACGGGTCCGGGGAAGATCCGCCCGGCCGGCAGTGTTAGTTGAGGCGTGAACGACACACCTGAAGTCGACGTCCCTGAGGTCGACGTCGTGGTGATCGGAGCGGGTCAGGCGGGGCTGGCCGCGGCGTATCACCTGCGGCGCACCGGGTTCGAGCCGGAGCGTGACTTCGTGGTGCTGGACCACGCGCCCGGTCCGGGCGGTGCCTGGCAGTTCCGCTGGCCCTCGCTGACGTACGGCACGGTGCACGGGATGCACGCACTGCCGGGCATGGAACTGACGGGAGCCGATCCGGCGCGGGCGTCGTCCGAGGTGATCTCCGGGTACTTCGCCGCCTACGAGCGGACCTTCGATCTGCGGGTACGGCGTCCGGTGGACGTACGGGCCGTGCGCGAGGGGTCCGGTGGGCGGCTGCTCGTGGAGACCTCCGCCGGCACCTGGTCGACACGGGCGCTGATCAACGCGACCGGCACCTGGGACCGGCCGTTCTGGCCGCGCTACCCGGGCCAGGAGACCTTCCGGGGCCGACAGGTGCACACGGCCGGCTATCCGGGGCCCGAGGCGTTCGCCGGGCAACGGGTGGTCGTGGTGGGCGGGGGCGCGTCCGGCACCCAGCACCTGCTGGAGATCGCCCCCTACGCCGCCTCCACGACCTGGGTGACACGGCGGCCTCCGGTGTTCCGCGAGGGGCCCTTCGACCAGGAGGCCGGCCGTGCGGCGGTCGCGCTCGTGGAGGAGCGGGTGCGGCAGGGGCTGCCGCCGAGGAGCGTGGTGTCGGTGACGGGGCTGCCGTTGAACGACGCGATCCGGCAGGGGCTGGCGGACGGGGTCCTGGACCGGCTGCCGATGTTCGACCGGATCACACCGGAGGGTGTGGAGTGGGACGACGGCCGCCGTGTGGACGCCGACGTCATCCTCTGGGCGACGGGCTTCCGGCCCGCCATCGACCATCTCGCCCCGCTGCGGCTGCGCGGTCCGGGCGGCGGGATCCGGCTGGAGGGCACGCGGGTGGCCGCCGATCCGCGGATCCATCTGGTCGGCTACGGGCCTTCGGCGAGCACCATCGGGGCCAACCGGGCCGGCCGCGCCGCCGTGCGGGACATCGGACGGCTGCTGTCCGAGGGGGCCGGGAAGCCCGGGCCGGGACCGGAGCCGGAGACCGGACCCGAGACCGAGCCGGAGGCGGCCGCCGCCTGACGTTCCGTCGCGTCAACCGGCCGCCTTGGCCGACGCGCTCTGCCGGTTCCGGTTGAACTCGGCCACGTTGCGCAGGTGCTCCTGGTAGTTCGCGGTGAAGCGGGTGTCGCCGGGCTTGACCGTGACGAAGTACAACCAGTCGCCGGGGGTGGGGCTGAGGGCGGCGTGCATGGCCTCCTCGCCGGGATTGTCGATCGGCGTCGGCGGCAGGCCCATGCGCTGGTAGGAGTTGTAGGGGCTCTCGATCCGGGTGTCGCTCTCCGTGGTCCGCACCGTGGACCGGTTCAGGGCGTAGTTGATGGTGGAGTCCATCTGCAACGGCATGCCGCGCGCGAGCCGGTTGAAGACCACCCGGGCCACCTTCCCCATGTCGGCCTTGGTGGCGGCCTCCGCCTGGACCAGGCTGGCGATGGTGACGGCCTGGTAGACGTTCATCGCGCTCCGCTGGGCGCCCGCGGTGACCGGTGCCCCGTTGAACCGCTTGTTCGCCGTGTCGACCATGTAGGCCAGCAGCGCCTGCGGCGTCGTCTTCCCGTCGAGCGGATACGTCGCCGGGAAGAGGTAGCCCTCCGGGTTGCCGTCGGCGTCGGCCGGGAGCTTCAGACCCGCCTGGGGCAGGGCCTTCCTGGTCGTGCCGGCGGGCAGGGAGAGGGCCTTGTCGACGGCCTCGTAGACCTGACTCGCGCGCCAGCCCTCGGGGATGACCAGAGCCGTCGGCTTCTTGGGTGCCTCCGGCACCACCTTGTGCCCGGTACTCAGCAGCGGCACCGCCACGGCGGTACCGGCCACGACGGCTCCGGCCGCGATGAGGGCGAGCCGGCCCCGGCGCGTCAGTCGAATCGTGCTCCGTGGCGGAGTGTTCATCTGCATGCGGGCACGGTAACCCTCATATCGTCATAAACCCGGCATAACCGGTCATGCGCTTGACGGTTGTCAGCTTGTCGGCTCCAGGCTGGCGTCCCGCCGCACCAGGGCCGCGTACCGCCCGTCCCGCTCCAGCAGTTCCTCGTGCGTCCCCCGTTCGACCAGTCGGCCCGCGTCGAGGACCACGATCTGGTCGGCGTCGCGGACGGTGGAGAGCCGGTGGGCGATGGTGAGGGTGGTGCGGTTTGCGGAGAGCGCGTCGAGGGCCTCCTGGACGGCGTGCTCGGTGCGGGTGTCCAGGGCGCTCGTCGCCTCGTCGAGGATCAGCACCGGCGGATCGCGCAGGATGGTGCGGGCTATCGCCAGGCGCTGCTTCTCACCGCCGGAGAAGCGGTGGCCGCGTTCACCGACGACCGTGTCGTACCCGTCGGGCAGGGCGGCGATGTGGTCGTGGATCTGCGCCGCGCGCGCGGCGGTGTACAGCTCCTCGTCAGTGGCGTCCGGCTTGGCGAAGCGCAGGTTGTCGGCGACCGTCGCGTGGAAGAGGTACGTCTCCTGCGAGACGACACCGACCGCGCGGGCGAGGGTGTCGAAGTCGAGGTCGCGGACGTCGACCCCGTCGAGGGTGACCCGGCCGCCGGTCACGTCGTAAAGGCGCGGCACCAGGTGCCCCAGGGTGGACTTGCCGGCGCCGGTCGGGCCGACGACGGCGAGGCTGCCGCCCGCGGGGACGGTGACGTCGATGCCGTCGAGGACGGCGCTGCCCTTCCCGTCGTAGGCGAACACGACCTTCTCGAAGCGGACCTCGCCCTTGATCTGGTCGAGATGTACCGGGTCGGTGCGCTCGGTGATGTCGATCGGGAGGTCGAGGTACTCGAAGATGCGCTGGAAGAGCGCGAGGGAGGTCTGGATCTGCACGCCGGTGGCGAGCAGGCTGACGGCGGGGCGGAAGAGGCCCTGCTGGAGGGAGACGAAGGCGACGATCGTGCCGAGGGAGACATCGGGGCCACCGAGCTGGAGGGCCATGCCGGCCGTCCAGTAGATGACCGCCGGCATGGCGGCCATGACGATGGTGATCACGGCCATGCGCCAGCGGCCGGCCATGTTCGACTTCACTTCCAGGTCGACCAGCCGCTCGGACTCGTCGGCGAAGGAGCGGGTGAGCGAGTCGGCGCGGCCCATGGTGCGGCCGAGCAGGATGCCGCTGACGGAGAGCGATTCCGTGACCGTGGCGGCCATGGCGGCCATCTGTTTCTGGCGCTGGGTGGTGATCTTCTTGCGTTCGTTGCCCACGCGACGGCTGATCCAGACGAACACCGGCAGCAGGAGCAGGGAGACGACGGTCAGCCGCCAGTCGAGGGCGATCATCGCGATGATCGTGGCGACCACGCTGGTGAAGTTGGAGACCAGGGAGGTGGCCGTGGAGGTGACGGTGGCCTGCATACCGCCGATGTCGTTGGCGATGCGGGACTGCACTTCGCCGGTACGCGTGCGCGTGAAGAACGCCAGGGACATGCGCTGGAGCCGGCCGAAGACGGCGGTGCGCAGGTCGTGCATGACGCGCTGGCCGACGGTGGTGGAGATGAGGGTCTGCAGGACGCCGAAGACGCTGCTGAGCACGGCGCTGAGGATCATGCCGAGGGCGAGCAGGCTCAGCAGCCCGGTGCGGCCCTCGGGGATGGCGACGTCGAGGGTCTCCTTCAGCAGGAAGGGCGTGGCGACCGAGACCAGCGACGAGGCGCCGACGAGGACGCCGACGACGGCGAGCCGGCCGCGGTAGGGACGGAAGAGACCGACGATACGGCGGACCTGCCGGGGCTGGGCCTCGCTGTCGGCGGACGGTGTCCAGGATGCCGGGGTGTCGGGATGCATGGGCTCCTACGGGAGGTGAGCGGGTTGATCGAGCTGACCATAGCTCATTGTTACCTATACTCACAATGAACGGCATCCTGATATTGTTCCCGCATGACCACCCCCGATTCCGACAGCGTGCTCGCCGAGCAACTGCTGCGGTTCACCCGCCGTGTGCACCGGATCCAGAAGCGGCACATCGAACAGTGCGGCATCGGCGTGACCCCGGCCCAGTCCCGCCTGCTGCGCACCCTGGCGTGCTACGGCTCGCCGCCGCGGATGGCCGATCTCGCCGAGCGCCTGGAGGTGGTCCCGCGCGCGGTGACGACGCTGGTCGACGGCCTGGAGGCGGGCGGGAAGGTACGACGGGTGCCCGACCCCACGAACCGCCGGGTGATCCGCATCGAACTCACCGACGACGGCCGGGCGGCCCTGCGCAACCTGCGGGCCGCCCGGCGGTCGGCGGCCGAGGAGATCCTCGCCCCGCTCTCGGGCGGGCAGCGGGAGGTACTGGGCGACTTGCTGGACACGCTCGTGGACGGGATGCCGTAGGGGGCGCTACGGGGAGGGGGCTACGGTTCGCGGGCGGCTGCGGGTGGTTCGTGGCGATCGCGCAGTTCCCCGCGCCCCTTTCGAGGCCGGACCAGCGGTCCGGCCTTTCCGGGGCGCGGGGAACTGCGCGATCAACCGCCACGCACACCCGGTCTACTGGGCGACCGGCGCCGCCTCTTCCGGCACCGCGACCTCCTCCTCGCCCGCGCTCTCGCCCTCCAGCACCCTCTTCGCCCGCCCCAGGTCCAGCGCCCCCTCCCAGCGGGACACCGCGAAGACCGCGACGCAGTTGCCGAGGAGGTTGGTGACCACCCGCATCGAGTCCATGATCCGGTCGACCCCCAGCAGCAGGGCCACGGCGCCCGCCGGAATGGCGCCGAGCGAGGACGCCGTGGCGGACAGGGCGAGGAAGGCCGAACCGGGAATGCCGGCCATGCCCTTGCTCGTCAGCATCAGCACCAGGATCACGGTGATCTGCTGCCCGAGGCTGAGATCGACGTCCACGGCCTGGGCGATGAACAGCGTGCCGATGGACAGGTACAGCGAGGCGCCGTCGAGGTTGAAGGAGTAGCCGGTCGGCAGCACGAGGCCCACCGCGTCGTCACGGGCACCCGCCCTGCGCAGCTTCTGCATCACGCGCGGCATGACGGCCTCGGTGGAGGCGGTGCCGAGGGCGAGCAGCATCTCCTCACGGATGTAGCGCAGGAACTTCCAGAGACTGAGCCCGGTCACCAGGCGCAGGGCCACGGCCAGCAGCGCGACGAAGAACGCGGCCGCCGCGTAACAGAGGACGATCAGCTTGGCGTAGGTCTCGATGACACCGAGCCCGTAGTTGCCGATCAGCACGGCCATCGCGCCGAACACCGCGATCGGCGCCAGCCGCATCACGAAGCCGACGATCGCGAAGATGATCTCCTGGGCCTGCTCGACGGCGGGCAGTACCTGCGGCACCTTGGTGTGCCCGAGGTGAAGCAGTGCGGCGCCCACCAGGCACGCCAGGATGAGCACCTGGAGGAGGGAGTTCTCGGCGAACGCGCCGATGAAACTGGTGGGCAGCGCGTTCACGACGAACTCGGTCGTCGTGGGCAGCGAGCCGCCGCCGGTCTTGGCGTCGACCGCCGCGGTGTCCAGGGTGGCCGGGTCGACGTGCATCCCCGAGCCGGGCTGGACGACGTTGGCGGCGAGCAACCCGATGATCAGGGCGAGCGTGCTGGCGACCTCGAACCAGATCAGGGCCTTGAGCCCGATCCGGCCGAACGCCTTGAGATCACCGGCCTTGGCGATGCCGACGACCACCACGCAGAACACCAGCGGAGAGATGATCGTCTTGACGAGCCGGGTGAAACCGTCGCCGAGCGGCTGGAGATCCGTGGCCACACCGGGCCACAGCTTTCCGACGACGATGCCGAGCACGAGCGCGCAGGCGACCTGCGCGAAGAGTGAGGTACGCAGCAGGCGTGCGACGCGTCGTGGCAGGGACGGGACGGACGGCGGCACGGGCACTCCTTGTGGGGGACGACTTGTGGGGGACGACCTGTGCAGGACGACGGCATCGCAGAAGCCCCTGGGGACGAGGGACTTCTGCAATGCGGAAAGCGAATTCCGTTGCGATCACTGTGAAGGTGTCGTTGATCGCGCACAAGACCGCCGCGTTTCGGCCGTGTAAATCCCGTCACCCGTGCCGCGTCGCGCGCCTTTCGCGCTCAGCAGCCGTCACGGTCTTCCGTCAACACCCCCTGGGCCGTGGCGAGTCGGCGGTCGTGGCAGCCGTCCGAGCCGCGGAGCCGGTAGTGCTCGCTCGTCGCGCCGACCGCGTGCCGCTGGTCCCGGGGCACTCCGACGGTGTAGGTGGCGTCACCGGTGTAGGTGTCGTCGAGCCGCGACCAGGCCGTGCGGCGGCCGTTGCGGATCGTCACGGCGTGCGCCCGGTCGCCGAGCGTCAGCACGGTCCGCAGCCGGTCGTCCGCGCCGAGCGTGGTCGTGCCGTCCATCGTGCAGGTGCGCCGGGTCGCGGTGGTGACGGTCCGTCCGTGGCCGGCGACCGTGACCTTCTCGTCGTCCTTCCAGACCGCGTCGAGGCCGTCCACGGTCTCGCCGTCGGTCCAGCGGTGCGCGGAGGTGTGGTCCAGGGAGCGGGTGACGGTGGTCCGCACCCGGCCGTGCGAGGTGTCGAGGTACCCGGCGACGGTCAGCCGGTGGCCCCCTTCGGTGTCGAGGCGGTGTTCCGTGCCGGGCGTGTAGACGCTGGAACCGGTCGGGTCGCCGGCATCGGCGGTGAGCAGTCTCCCGGGCACGACCGCCCTGCCGTGGTCCCGCCAGACCAGCACGTTGACCGGTGTGCTCCACCCGCTCTGCCCCTCGGGCACACCGACGACCGACACCTCGACGCGGTGCGGGCGTCCGTCGTTGAGGACTCCGGCGAAGGGCGTCAGGTCGTATTCGATCGGCTTGACGTCGAAGGCGCGGGGGCCCGGGATCACGTACCACAGGAAGGGGTTGGACCAGCCGCCGGTCCACACGGTCGGGAACGGGGTGGCGATTCCCGCCAGTCGTCCGTCGACCCTCACCTGCACCTCGCGGTACGGGCCGTCGTCAGCCCGGCAGGAGTACGGCGCCTGCGCGGGCACCGTCAGGTACCAGTACTCCTCGCAGCCGCCGCCCGAGCCGGTCGCGTACACCTCGGCGACGACGCGTTCGCCGTTGCGGGGCGTGGTGAGGGTCGCGCCGCCGGTCAGGGTGAGGACGCTGTCGGGGGTCGCGGCCGGTTCCTTGCCGGCGTAGAAGGTCAGCGTGACCTTGACGTCGAGCACACCCGTGTAGGTGTCGTCGACGACGTTCCCGATGAGCATCTCGACGTCCTGGCTCCGGCGGAAGGTGTCGCTGTACCGGGTGACGTCCTTCTCCACGGACCACGCGATGCCGTCGGGCGAGGGCTCGGGGGTCGACGTACGGAAGATCTCGACCCCGCCGACCTGCACATGGCCGAGCCGGTCGAACTGCCACCCCCTGACCTTGCCGTCGAGGCGCAGCACCACCTTGCTCCAGCGGTCGCCGCAGCCGTCCGGCGGGGTGTAGACGCCCCGGTACGGGGTGAAGTCCCGGAACTGCGCCTCGGCGAGGGTGATGCGGCAGGACCTGCCCCCGGGCCGGTCGACCGGGGGCGCCGCGGTCACCGGGTCGTGCCAGTCGGTGCCGAACTCGGCGGGCACGTCGGCCGATCGGGCCGGGGCCGCCCCGAGGATGGTGCCCACCAGGAGGGTCGCCCCGGTGAGCATGGACATGATTAATCGACTCTTCATGGCCGGTGTTCTACGGGGAGTCGGCCCGCACCCGCAATGACGCCTCCAATGCCTCCCCCACCGGCCCTACGCCTTCAGCGCGGCCCTGTCCCCCATCACCACGACGGGATCCCGCTCCGGGTCGAGCGCGAGCAGCAGGTACTCCATCGCCTCCTTGGAGAGGCTGACACAGGCGGACGTGCCGTCGCCGTGGTCCAGGTGCAGCCAGATCCCGCCGCCCTTCTCCTCCCCCAGCGGCTGCTCCCCGTCGTCGGGCGGGGTGCCCGGGACCCGGTTGTAGTCGATGGCGATGACGTAGTCGAAGTCGTGCCAGTGCGACTCGTCCCACCAGCGCGGCGCCGCGTAGTCCTCCGAGTGCGTGTACGGCAGCCTGGTCCCGGGATCGGCCAGGACCCCGCCCGCGGCGGTGAGCGTGAAGACCCCGACGGGGCTGCGGTGGTCGCCCAGACGATGGTCGGGGGTCCAGCCCTTCCTGCCGTTGTGCGCGGGCCAGCCGGCCACGCGTTCCCAGAACGCGCCCCGCCTGCCGTAGAGCACGACGGTCGACTCCGCCGAGTCCGCTCCGTCGCCGTATACCGCCAGGACCTGGCTCGACGTGGCCGGAATACGCCGGTGCAGCCGGTCGCCGATGTCCGGGATCCGCGTCAGGGCGGGCGTACTCGACGCCGATCCGCCCGAACCGGCACCACCCGACGGACCGTCACCCGACCGGGCGCCGCTCTCCGCCGCCCCGCCCGCCGGGGCGGCGCTGCCCCCGGGCCCTGCCGCCCCGTCGCCGCCGCTTCGTCCCGCGTCCGCGCCGCCGCACGCGGACAGGGCCGCGAGAAGGAGGGTTCCGGCCACCGCCACGGCCACCCCGGACCGCACACCGCCATGTCGCATCCGCCCATGCTTGCATCACTTTCCCGGTATATGCGTCAGATTCCGGACACCGGGACCGTGTCGGAGAACAGCCGGAACCCCGTACCCGCATCGGAAAACCAGTTGATTCCGACCACACCCCGACGCGAACCTTTCACGGTTTGTTGCCGCCCCTCGCGGGCCCTTCCCCCCTCCCCTGACACGAGCCACTGGGACGTCATGCAGATCCAAGACCTTCCGTATCCCGACCCGGGTGTGCCGGACGCACGCTCGGGACCCCGCTTCCTGTGGTGGCTCGGCCGCAACCAACTGGGCGGCCAGCTCAAGTCCCTGGCCTGGGGACTGCTGCACTTCGTCGCCGTCTCGGCGCAGCCGTTCTGCGTCGGGTACGCCATCGAGGCCGTGGTCGACCGCTCCGGCAGCCGACTCGCCCTGGCCGGTGGGCTGATGGCCCTGTTCGGGGCGGCCACCGCGATCGGCGACACCTTCCTGCACCGCGCCGCCGTCACCAACTGGATCACCGCCGCCGCCCGCGTCCAGCAACTCCTCGCCCGCCAGGCCGCCCAGCTGGGATCCGCGCTGACCCGGCGGGTCGCGGCCGGCGAGGTGGTGGCCGTCTCCACCGGTGACGTCGAGAAGATCGGCTGGTTCGTCGAGGCCGTCTCCCGCTTCACCGCCGCGGCCCTGACCGTCGTGCTGGTCTGTGTCGGCCTCGTCGTCTACCAGCCGGCCCTCGGCATCGTCGTCGCCGTCGGCCTGCCCGTCCTCGCGCTCGCGGTGCTGCCGCTGCTGCCGCGCGCGACACGCCGGGCCGACGACCAGCGTGAGAAGGCGGGACGCGCCACCGAACTGGCCTCGGACACCGTGGCCGGACTGCGGGTGCTGCGCGGCATCGGCGGGGAGGACCTCTTCCTCGACCGCTACCGCCGCGCCTCCCAGGAGGTCCGGCACGCGGCCGTCCGCAGCGCCCGCATGTGGTCCCTGATCACCGCCATCCAGGTGCTGCTGCCCGGCTTGCTGGTGATCGTGGTCGTCTGCTACGGCGTCCGTCTCGTGCACGAGGGCCGTATCTCCGTCGGAGAACTGGTCGCGGTCTACAGCTCCGTCATGGTCCTGACGTATCCCCTGCGGCACTTTGAGGAGATCGCGATGGCCTACTCCTTCTCGCGTCCCTCGGCCCGACGAGCCGCCCGCGTGTTGTCGCTGCGACGGGCCACGGACATCGGCGGATCACGCGCGGGGGACGTGCCCTCGGGCGACCTGTACGACCCGGCCACCGGACTGCTCGCGCCGGCCGGACGGCTCACCGCGGTGGTGTGCGGCGACCCGGACGCGGCCGGACGGCTCGCCGAACGACTCGGCGGCCACCCTCCGGAGGACGGTCCCTCGGTCCTGCTCGGCGGTGTCCCACTGGACGAACTCCCGCTGGAGGCCGCGCGCACGGCCGTCCTCGTCCAGGACAAGGACCCGGTGCTGCTGTCCGGTTCACTGCGCGAACTGCTCGACGTGCCCGCCTCCGGTGACGTGGCGGCGCCTGCCGCGCTGGCCGCGGCCCAGTGCGAGGACGTCCTGGAGGCCCTGGTGCAGGGCTCCTTGGACGCCGACGACCCGATGGACGCCCGGATCACCGAACGCGGCCGCTCGCTGTCCGGCGGCCAGCGGCAGCGACTCGCCCTGGCCCGGTCGCTGCTCACCGACCCGGAGGTACTCGTCCTCGACGAGCCCACCTCGGCCGTCGACTCGCACACCGAGGCCCGGATCGCCGAGGGGGTGCGGGAGCTGCGGACCGGTCGCACGACCGTGGTGTTCACCTCCTCCCCGCTGCTGCTCGACCGGGCCGACCGGGTCGCCCTGGTGCACGAGGGCGAGGTCGTCGCCGTCGGTGAGCACCGCGCGCTGCTGCACGGCGAACCGCGGTACCGCGCCGTGGTCACCCGCGAGACCGACGAGGAGTCGGCCGCCGCCGACCCGCCGACGGGGCCGGACGGAACCACGCTCGACCGGACCGAGCCGGCCGGGCCGGCCGGGCTGGACGAGCTGGACGAACTGGACGAGCTGCAAGAGATCGAGGAGACCGCATGATCGGCGTGCCGCCACCCGTGTTCGACCCTGCGGCACCGACGACGGCGAACACGCTGCCCGTCGGCGCCCCGGCGACCGTCCGCGCCTACGTGGCCGAACTCCTGCGCCGGCACCGCCGCGCCTTCCTGCTCCTGCTGCTCGTCAACACCGTCGCCACCGTCGCCTCGATGGTGGGCCCCTGGCTCCTCGGCGACGTGGTGGAACGGCTCTCCGCCGGAACCGAGGAACTCCACCTGGGGATCGTCGCCACGCTGTTCGTGTCCGCCCTGGTCGTCCAGGCCGCGTTCGTCCGCCAGGTGCGGCTGCGCGGCGCCATGCTCGGCGAGCGGATGCTGGCGGACCTGCGCGAGGACTTCCTCGTACGGTCGGTCCGGCTGCCCCCGGGCGTCCTGGAGCGGGCCGGTACCGGCGATCTGCTGTCCCGCATCACCACGGACATCGACCGGCTCGGCAACGCCATGCGCGAGGCCGTGCCCCAGCTGACCATCGGTGTGCTGTGGGCGGCCCTGCTGCTCGGCGGGCTCGTCGTCATGGCACCGCCCCTCGCACCGGCCGTGCTGGTCGCGGTGCCGCTGCTGGTGGTGGGCTGCCGCTGGTACTTCAAGCGGGCGCCCTCCGGCTACCGCTCGGAGGCCGCCGGGTACGCCGCCGTGGCCGCCGCCCTCGCCGAGACCGTGGACGCCGGCCGCACCGTCGAGGCCCACCGTCTCGGCGACCGCCGGATCGAACTGTCGAAGCAGCGGATCCGGCAGTGGACCGCCTGGGAGCGCTACACGCTGTGGCTGCGCTCGGTGCTGTTCCCGGTCATCAACCTGGTGCACGTCACCGTGCTGGGCTCGGTCCTCATGCTCGGCGGGGTGTTCGTCCTGCACGGCTGGATCGGGGTGGGCCAGCTGACGACCGGCGCGCTGCTGGCGCAGATGCTCGTCGACCCGGTCAACCTCGTCCTGCGCTGGTACGACGAGCTGCAAATCGCGCAGGTGTCGCTGGCCCGGCTCGTCGGGGTGCGGGACATCGAGCCGGACGCCGGTGAGAGCGGGCTGGCGCCGGACGGGCGGGACGTACTCGCCGAGGGCGTCCACTTCGGCTACCGCGAGGGCGTCGACGTGCTGCGCAAGGTGTCCCTGGAGGTCGCCCCCGGCACCCGGCTGGCCCTCGTCGGACCGTCCGGCGCGGGCAAGTCCACGCTGGGCCGGCTCCTCGCCGGCATCTACGCGCCGCGCGACGGCCGGATCACCCTCGGCGGCGCCGAGCTGTCCCGGATGACCGCCGAACGCGTCCGCTCCCACGTGGCACTCGTCAACCAGGAACACCACGTCTTCGTCGGCTCCCTCCGCGACAACCTGCGACTGGCCCGGACCGGAGCCGGGGATGAGGAGCTGTGGGCGGCGCTGGGCTCGGTCGACGCTGAGGGCTGGGCGCGGGGCCTGGACCGGGGGCTGGACACCGAGGTCGGCTCGGGCGGCTTCACGCTCACCCCGGCCCAGGCCCAGCAGATCGCCCTGGCCCGGCTGGTGCTGGCCGATCCCCACACCCTGGTCCTGGACGAGGCGACCTCGCTGCTGGACCCGCGTGCCGCCCGCCATCTGGAGCGGTCCCTCTCCCGCGTCCTGGACGGCCGCACCGTCGTCGCCATCGCCCACCGCCTGCACACCGCCCACGACGCGGACCTGATCGCCGTCGTCGAGCACGGCCGCATCAGCGAGCTGGGCAGCCACACGGACCTCGTCGCCGCGAACGGGGCGTACGCGGCACTGTGGCGCTCCTGGCACGGCTGAGACGGGCCACGCGGGAGCGCGGGCTCCCGGCAGGCGGCCGGGTCCTAAGGGTGGGGGGTGGGGTGCCGGGAGGTCGGGCGCCGGGAGCGCGACCTGGGAGGCCGGGGGCCCCAGCGGCCGGGGTCCGGTGCGGCGGGAGCCGGGAGACCGGAGCCCTGGCCACCGGGGCCCCGGAAGGCGGGGACGGGAGGCCGGGGCCCCGGCGGCCGAAGCCCGGGGAGGCGAGGGCCGGGAGGCCGGGCCCCTGGCCGCCGGGTCTCTGGCCGCCGAGGCCCCGGAAGACGAGGGCCGGGAAGACGAGGGGCCGGGAAGACGAGGGGCCGGGAAGACGAGGGCCGGGAGGCCGAGTCGCTGGCGGTCGAAGCCCGGGAAGGCGGCAGCCGGGAGGCCGGTCAGTGGCCGCCGAGGCTAGGGAAGGCGAGGGGCGGGGGCCTGCGCGGTGGGGTGGTGTCGGCACCCGACGGCCGCGTCGCGCCCGAGGCTCGGCGCCCTGTGCGGGCCGGGGCAGGGGGCCCGGCGATCCTCGGAGGGTGAGCACCCGGCGTTCCGGACCCGGCGGGGCCGGCCCCGTTTCGACGCCGCGCTGGCGTTGCGCGGTGCCGAAGCGGGATGGAACGCTGGATACCGGCACCCGCGCCCGAGTCGGCCCGGATCCGTCCGGCGCACGCCGGGCCAGGCCGGTGCCCCGTGCGGCGGTACCCCACCGCCGATCGCGGTGAGAACGGGCCGGTCAGCCCCTGGAGGTACCCGTGAACAGCGTCGACGGATGGGGGGACGACGTCTACCAGCCCGACGCCTCCGACATCCAGGAGGACTCCGGACTGCTCGACGCGGAGGACACACTCGTGGACGACGGTGTCTCCGACCCCCTCGACCGCGGCTGGTCCCCGCCCGAGCGGCCCTGGGCCGTGGAGCACGACGGGGTGACGGCCGCCGAGCGCCGGCAGGGCGAGACCCTCGACCAGCGGCTCGCCGAAGAGGTGCCCGATCCGCCCGTGCCCGACGGGGACGGCCTCGGCGACTGCGACGGCACCGACGGGGAACTCCTCGACAACGAGGTCGGCGCGGCCCGCTCGGGCCGGCTGGTCGCACCGGACGAAGGCGCCCACGAGGACGAGGAGAGCGCCATGGTCGCCAGTGACATCGGTATCGACGGCGCGGCCGCGTCCGCGGAGGAGGCGGCCATGCACATCGTCGACGAGGACAGCCTCTCCGGCTGACCCGCCGCCCAGCGAGGACGAGGAGCACCCATGCAGCAGGACAAGCAGCCCGACTACCACGAGGTGGTCTTCCGCGACCGCGCCGCCGGCTACGCGTTCCTCACCCGGTCCACCGCCTCCAGCGACCAGAGCATCGAGTGGGACGACGGCGAGACGTACCCCGTGGTGGACGTGGAGATCTCCTCGGAGAGCCACCCCTTCTACACGGGCAAGGCCCGCACGGTGGACACGGAGGGCCGCGTCGCCCGCTTCGAGCGCCGCTACGGCGAGGACAAGACCGGCTGAGCCGTCACCCCCGCCCGCGGCCGGCTTCAGATGACGTTGAGCGCGGCCGCGGCGCCGACTCCGCCGAGCAGCATGAAGACCGGCATCAGCACCTTCAGCTCGACCCAGCTGCCCGCCCGGAACCGCATCGCCTTCGGCGGACCGAGCGGGTACCAGCGCTTGCGCCCGATCGGGATGGGCCACAGGACCGGGCAGCCCGAGACGGTCAGCGCGTCGCCGATGTCGTGCACCAGAGCGCCCAGCAGGATCGGCAGGCCCAGCCAGAGGTACTCCTGGCCGGGGTCCGTGAACAGCCAGTCGGCGCCGTTGCCCGGCTTGTCCAGGACACCGGCGAGGATCCACGCGCTGGTCGCGGCCAGCAACCACACCAGCACATCGCTGCTGGAGCCCCGGGCGGCCCGCCACAGCAGGCCCTCGATCGCCAGCACCATGTGCACGAAGAGGATCGCCAGCACCGCCCAGCGGCCACCGGCGATCGCCAGGGCCGAGGCGCCCGCGCCGATCATGACCGCCCACAGCCAGGTGTGGGTGAGCGTGCGGTGCCCGCCGGAGCGGCGCGGGTCGCCCTGCTTCCGCGTGGCCTTGTAGACGGCGTACGAGAGCTTGTCGACGATCTCGCACAGCCATCGGGAGACCGGGCCGAAGGAGCGGGAGATGGTGGCGGCCTTGTGGTCGAGGTCCGGTGCCAGCGCCGCACCGGCGCAGATCAGCGCACCGGAGAGAAGGACCGGCCAGGGCATGGTGTGCCCCGCCGCGGCGGCGGCCGCGCCGACGCCTAGCCAGGCGGCGGCGCCCGACAGTGAGTGTGCTGGTCCCATCATGGCCGTTGCCCGCCCCATTCCTCGAGTGCCGCTGTCCAGTTGACCGGGTGCGATGACGCTCCGTCGGCGACACAGCGTAGCGGCCGTGATCTTCGGGCCGGCAGCCGATTCCCCCATCGGGCTGCCGGGCAGGCAAGATGGGGTCGTGACCCTCATCGATCAGTTGCCGCCGACCGCAGATCCCGATGCCCTGTACGACGCCTTCGAGTCCTGGGCGCAGGAGCGGGGGCTGACGCTCTACCCCCACCAGGAGGAGGCGCTGATCGAGGTGGTCTCCGGGGCGAACGTGATCGTGTCGACGCCGACCGGCTCCGGCAAGAGCATGATCGCCGCGGCCGCGCACTTCGCGGCGCTGGCCCGGGACGAGGTCACCTTCTACACCGCGCCGATCAAGGCGTTGGTGTCGGAGAAGTTCTTCGAGCTGTGCAAGATCTTCGGCACGGAGAACGTGGGCATGCTGACGGGTGACGCGTCCGTCAACTCCGACGCCCCCGTCATCTGCTGCACCGCGGAGGTGCTCGCCTCGATCGCCCTGCGCGACGGCAAGCACGCGGACGTGGGCCAGGTCGTGATGGACGAGTTCCACTTCTACGCCGAGGGCGACCGCGGCTGGGCCTGGCAGATCCCCATCCTGGAGCTGCCGCAGGCGCAGTTCGTCCTCATGTCGGCGACCCTCGGTGACGTGTCCTTCTTCGAGAAGGACCTCACGCGCCGCACCGGCCGCCCCACCGCCGTGGTCCGCTCGGCGACCCGGCCGGTACCGCTGTCGTACGAGTACCGCTACACCCCGCTGACGGAGACGCTCACCGATCTGCTGGACACCCGGCAGGCCCCCGTCTACATCGTGCACTTCACCCAGGCGCAGGCGGTGGAGCGGGCGCAGGCGCTGATGAGCATCAACATGTGCTCGAAGGACGAGAAGGAGCAGATCGCCGATCTGATCGGCAACTTCCGCTTCACCACCAAGTTCGGTCAGAACCTCTCGCGTTACGTACGGCACGGCATCGGCGTGCACCACGCCGGCATGCTGCCCAAGTACCGGCGCCTGGTGGAGAAGCTCGCCCAGGCGGGTCTGCTGAAGGTCATCTGCGGGACGGACACCCTCGGCGTCGGGGTCAACGTGCCGATCCGCACCGTGCTGTTCACGGCCCTCACGAAGTACGACGGCAACCGGGTGCGGACGCTGCGGGCGCGTGAGTTCCACCAGATCGCCGGCCGGGCGGGACGGGCCGGCTTCGACACGGCGGGCTTCGTGGTGGCGCAGGCCCCCGAGCACGTCATCGAGAACGAGAAGGCGCTCGCCAAGGCGGGCGACGATCCGAAGAAGCGCCGCAAGGTGGTCCGCAAGAAGGCGCCGGAGGGCTTCGTCGGCTGGACGGAGAATACGTTCGACAAGCTGATCGAGTCGGAGCCGGAGCCGCTGACGTCCCGTTTCCAGGTGACGCACACGATGCTGCTGTCGGTGATCGCCCGGCCGGGCAACGCCTTCGAGGCGATGCGTCATCTGCTGGAGGACAACCACGAGCCGCGGCGCCAGCAGCTGCGGCACATCCGGCGTGCGATCGCGATCTACCGTTCGCTGCTGGACGGCGGGATCGTCGAGAAGCTCGACGAGCCGGACGCCACCGGCCGGATCGTCCGCCTCACCGTGGATCTTCAGCAGGACTTCGCGCTGAACCAGCCGCTGTCCACGTTCGCGCTGGCCGCGTTCGAACTGCTCGATCCCGAGTCGCCGTCGTACGCGCTGGACATGGTCTCCGTCGTCGAGTCCACCCTGGACGACCCCCGGCAGATCCTGGCCGCCCAGCAGAACAAGGCGCGTGGGGAGGCCGTCGCCCTGATGAAGGCCGACGGTGTCGAGTACGAGGAGCGCATGGAGCGGCTCCAGGACATCACCTACCCGAAGCCCCTCGAGGAACTGCTGTTCCACGCCTACAACACGTACCGCAAGAGTCATCCGTGGGTCGGCGACCACCCGCTGTCGCCCAAGTCCGTCATCCGTGACATGTACGAGCGGGCCCAGTCCTTCACGGAGCTGGTCTCCCACTACGAGCTGGCCCGCACCGAGGGCATCGTGCTGCGCTACCTGGCGAGTGCCTACAAGGCCCTCGATCACACCGTCCCCGACGATCTCAAGTCGGAGGACCTCCAGGATCTGATCGAGTGGCTGGGCGAGATGGTGCGCCAGGTCGACTCGAGTCTGCTGGACGAGTGGGAGCAGCTCGCCAACCCCGAGGAGATGACCGCGGAGGAGGCGCAGGAGAAGGCCGACGAGGTCAAGCCGGTCACCGCGAACGCGCGGGCTTTCCGGGTGCTCGTGCGCAACGCCCTGTTCCGGCGGGTCGAGCTGGCGGCTCTCGACCACGTCGAGGAGCTGGGCGAGATGGACGCCGAGTCCGGCTGGGACGCCGACGCGTGGGGCGAGGCGATGGACAAGTACTGGGACGAGTACGACGACCTGGGCACCGGCCCGGACGCGCGCGGTCCCAAGCTGCTGGTGATCCAGGAGGAGCCGCAGAACGCCCTGTGGCGGGTCCGCCAGATCTTCGACGACCCGAACGACGACCACGACTGGGGCATCAGCGCGGAGATCGACCTCACGGCCTCCGACGCGGAGGGCCGGGCGGTCGTCCGGGTCACGGACGTGGGTCAACTGTGAGATCAGCGCGAGGCACAGGAGAAGTGCACCGATGACGAACCCTGCCGAGAGGCTCGTCGATCTGCTCGACCTGGAGCAGATCGAGGTCAACATCTTCCGCGGCCGCAGTCCGCAGGAGTCCCTGCAGCGGGTCTTCGGCGGGCAGGTGGCCGGCCAGGCGCTGGTCGCGGCCGGCCGGACCACCGACGGCGACCGGCCCGTGCATTCGCTGCACGCGTACTTCCTGCGCCCGGGGCGGCCGGGCGTGCCGATCGTGTACCAGGTCGAGCGGGTGCGGGACGGGCGGTCGTTCACCACGCGCCGGGTCACCGCAGTGCAGCAGGGCCGCACGATCTTCAATCTCACCGCCTCCTTTCACAAGCCTGAGGAAGGCCCCTTCGAGCACCAGCTGCCGCCGGCCCGCGAGGTCCCGGACCCGGAGTCCCTGCCGACGGTCACGGAGGAGATCCGGCAGCATCTGGGCGCACTGCCCGAGCAGTTGGAGCGGATGGCGCGCCGTCAGCCCTTCGACATCCGGTACGCGGACCGGCTGCGGTGGAGCGCCGAGGACGTCCGGGACGCCGAGCCGCGCAGCGCGGTGTGGATGCGCGCGGTCGGTCCGCTGGGCGACGATCCGCTGGTGCACACCTGCGCGCTCACGTACGCCAGCGACATGACGCTCCTGGACGCCGTCCGGCTGCCGGTGGAACCCCTGTGGGGGCAGCGGAACTTCGACATGGCGTCGCTGGATCACGCCATGTGGTTCCACCGGCCGTTCCGCGCGGACGAGTGGTTCCTGTACGACCAGGAGTCACCGATCGCCACCGGTGGGCGCGGCCTGGCCCGCGGGCGGATCTACGACCTTCAGGGGCGCCTGTTGGTGTCGGTCGTCCAGGAAGGCCTGTTCCGCAAGCTGTAGCGCGCCTGTCCTTTGTCAGGAGTTTCTGCGGCGCAGGATGCTCAGCAGGTCGCGCGGCGCGCGCCGGGGGCGTGGTGGCGTCCCTGGTTCCGCCGTGGGGTGCGGGGGCCTTGGTTCCTCCGCGTGGCCCGAGGGTTCCGGGCGGGGCGCGGGGCGGTGGGCTCGGGCTTCGTCCAGGGTGCGGTGCAGGTCGGCCCGGAGCCAGGCGATCTCGTCCGGGTCGTCGGCCGTGGCGATCTTCTCGACGAGGTGTGCGGCCGGGCTGCCCGGGGCGCCGTGGGCGGGTGGCCCGGGCCGGTACCGGTTCAGGTGGGTGCGCTCGTAGGGATCGTCGACGATCTCCGCGATCTGGAGCGGGTCGAGGAACGCGGCCAGGGCTCCGGCCTTCTGCCAGGGGTCGTCGCACTGCCGCAGCAGGAAGCCCAGGTGACGGCCTCGCCAGTTCCGGGCCCTGAGGTCGCGGCCGGCCGCCAGGTGGCCCCGCATCGATTCGGGTGTACGGCCCTTGAGCAGGCAGGCGTTGTGGTCGTCGGCGGTGAACTGCTCCAGCTCTTCGGCCAGGTACTGCCAGACGACGGCCCGATAGCGGTTCAAGTAGAAGCGCACGGGCACGACGACTCCGAGTCGGGCGAGGCGGGTGAACCGGGAGGCCGGTACCTGCATGAGGGCGGCCGCCTCGCCGGTGCCGACCACCCGCACGTGCTCGCGCAGTTCCCGCGTGGCTCCGAGCAGCCGGTCGACTTCGGTGCGGGGCACCACCCGGCGGCCCCCGCCGCCTTCGTCGGGGACGGTCCTGATCCGTCCCAGGTGCACGGCGAGGTCGAACTCGCTGCGCTTCAGGCCGAGTTCCCGAGCGGCGCGGCTCGCGGGGCACGACGGGGTCTGCTGTGGTGCGACGGTGTTCGAGGACATGTCCGGTCTCCCCCGTGGAGTACGACGGCCCCGCACGGTCCGCGGTGGCCTCGGAAAAAACCGTAGCCGGAACCGCGGATCTCGTGGCGGGCCTGTGGATAACTCCACGGGGGTCACGAAAAATGCAGGTCAGAGGTCTTCCAGTGGCGTTCGGTCGGGCCTGCGGACGTCCACGGTGACGTGCTCACCGACCCGGCTGACGAGCAGCGTCATCTCGTAGGCGATCTGGCCCATGTCGGCCTGCGCGCCGCTGAGCACGCACAGACAGCTGCCGGAGCCGGCCGCGGTGACGAAGAGCAGCGCCTCATCGAACTCGATCATGGTCTGGCGTACCTGGCCCGCGCCGAAGTGGCGTCCGGAGCCCTTGGCCAGGCTGTGCAGTCCGGACGAGACCGCCGCGAGGTGCTCCGCGTCCTCGCGGCGCAGTCCGGTGCTCGCGCCCGCCACCAGTCCGTCGTTGGACAGCACCAGCGCATGGCGGACGTGGTCGACGCGCTCGGTCAGGTCGTCCAGCAGCCGGCCCAGCCCCTGGTTCTGCGCCATGTCTCCGTCTCCCCGCGTGTCATGTCCCCGTGAGATTCGCCCGTGCTCCCCCGCCTCGCCGGAGGAAACGCCCGCCAGCCTTCCCCAGGAACGGGCGCCGGAGCAAGGAGGATTACGGCATGGCGCAGAAGATGACCGACGAGGAGTGGCGGGCGTTCGTCTCGCAGGGCACCCGCACCGGAAAGCTGTCCACGGTGCGGGCCGACGGCAGTCCGCATGTGGCGCCGGTGTGGTTCCTGCTCGACGGGGACGAGGTGGTGTTCAACACCGGCAAGGAGACGGTGAAGGGGCGGAACCTGGCGCGGGACGGCCGGATCGCCCTGTGTGTGGACGACGACCGGCCGCCGTTCGACTTCGTGGTGCTCCAGGGCCGGGCCCGGATCTCGGAGGTGCTCGACGAGGTCCGCTACTGGGCGGCCCGTATCGGGGCCCGGTACATGGGCGAGGAGCGTGCCGAGGAGTTCGGCGCCCGCAACGGCGTACCCGGTGAGCTGCTGGTGCGGGTCGCGATCGACAAGGTGCTGGCTCTGAGGTCCGTCGCCGACTGAGCGGCACCCCTCAGCTCACCGAGTCGAGCAGCCGGGCGGTGTGCATCCGCCCGGCGTACTCGACGAGCCGGATCAGCACCTCCTTCCCCGAGGCGCGGTCCCGTGCGTCGCACAGCACGACGGGGGTTCCGCCGTCGAGGTCGAGAGCGCGCGAGACGTCCTGGGCGCCGTAGGTCCGGGCGCCGGTGAAGCAGTTGACGGCGACGACGAAGGGGATGTGCCGGTGCTCGAAGTAGTCGACGGCGGGGAAGCAGTCCTCGAGGCGCCGGGTGTCGGCCAGGACGACCGCGCCCAGGGCCCCTTGTGACAACTCGTCCCACAGGAACCAGAAGCGGTCCTGGCCGGGGGTTCCGAAGAGGTAGAGGGAGAGGCCGGAGCGGATGGTGATCCGGCCGAAGTCCATGGCGACGGTCGTGGTGACCTTCTGGTCCACTCCGTCGGTGTCGTCCACCCACTGGCCGGCTTCGCTCAGCAGTTCCTCTGTGCGCAGCGGTCTGATCTCGCTGACGGCGCCCACCAGGGTGGTCTTGCCGACGCCGAACCCGCCTGCGACCAGAATCTTCAACGCCAGGGGGGCCGTCTCGCCACCTGTGGCATCGGAGTGCTCGGAGACCATGGATCACTTCTCTCGGGAGAGGACGGCTGCGGTGCAGGTGTGCGAAGTCAGCATCATGACAACGTGGGCCCCTTTCCGGGGGGTTCGACCGTAATCTGACCGATCTGACCGCTCGCTGCGCGTTCACGGTCCGAAGGTGTGCGTGAGCCTGTGCCAGGCGGGTCCGTTCTGCGTCCGGGTCGGCTCGGGTCCGTGTGGTCCGGGGCCGGGCCCCCGGCCTACAGGGCCCGCAGCCCCTCGATCACCTCGCGGAGGATGCGCTCGTCGGGCAGGCGGGCGGGCGGGACCGGCAGGCTGACGGTGACGCGGCCGAGCTCCAGGAGGTCGCCGAGGAGGACCCGGACCACTCCCACGGGCAGGTCGGCGCCCGCCGCGAGTTCGGCGACCGACTGCGTCTCCGCGCGGCACAGGTCGGTGAGCGCCCGGTGCTCGGGCCCGACGGCCGGGTCGTCCGTGTCGGGCGCCCCCGGTTCCAGGGTGACCAGGGCGATCAGATCGAAGCGCACTCCGCAGGGGCCCGGCTTGGTGCGGCCGCCCGTCATGGCGTACGGGCGCACCAGGGGTCCGGCCTCGTTGTCGTACCACTGGCTGCCCGGCTCGTGCGGGGCGCCGGTCCTGTCCTCGGTCATGTCGGCCGGTCGCTCTCTCGTCTCATCCGGCGGCGGGGGGCCGCGCGCCCGTGCGCGGACCGGTGAAGAGATGCTCGCCGACCCGTTTGACCAGCCGTGCCATCTCGTAGGCGACCAGGCCGATGTCGGCGGTGACGGCGGTGAGGAGGGCGAGGCAGGAGCCGTCTCCGGCAGCGGCCACGAACAGGAAGCCCTCGTCCATCTCCACCATGGTCTGCCGGACGCCGCCGGCGCCGAAGTGGCGTCCGGCGCCCTTGGCGAGACTGTGGAAGCCGGAGGCGACGGCCGCGAGGTGTTCGGCGTCCTCGCGGCTCAGGCCGGTGGAGGCACCGACGGCGAGGCCGTCGTTGGACAGCACCACGGCATGCCGTACCTCCCTGACTCTCGTCACGAGGTCGTCCAGCAGCCAGTCGAGTTCGCCCGACCGCTGGGCCGGCCTCGGGCTCGGGTCGTGGATCATGCGGGGTCTCCTTCGCTGCTGTCGCTGCCCGGTGCGGGATGCGGTGCTCCGGCCCGGCCGGGTTGCCTGCCGCCGCCGCGTGCCCAGCCGGCCCGGTAGGCGGCCATGCGGTCCCGTACGAGTTCGGGGGTACGCCCGTCGTCGCGCCGGTGGGTGTCGCGAGGCGGTTCCTCGGGGAGCGATCTGCGCAGTTGGGGGGCGAGGTGCGCCTGCCTTACCCGGCGCGGGAGGTCGTCCGATCCCTCGGAGTCGTCAGGGGGGCGATGCAGACGCAAGGCGGTGACTCCGGGAGGCGGCGGGTCGGCGGAGGCCGGTTCGGCGGCGGCGCGGGACGGGGCGACCAGCGCGGGCCGCTCGGCGGGCGCGGAAACGGCCTCCGGTTCGGGCGCCGACCGCTCGGGGGCGGGTACGCGCGCGTACGCGCGTGCCGTGACCCGCTCGGCCTGCACCGCCTCGGCCTGCACCGCCTCCGCCGCCTCCACGGCATCGACCGCGGAACGTTCCGGCTTCCCGCCGTGCAGGAGGGCCGTCGGCAGGAGGACCACCGCGGTGGTGCCGCCGTAGGGCGAGGTCCGCAGATGCACCTTGACGCCGTGGCGCGCGGAGAGTCTGCTGACGACGAACAGACCGAGCCGGTCACTGTCGAACAGGTCGAGCGCCTCGGACTGCGCGATGCGCCGGTTGGCCTCCGCGAGGGTCTCCTTGCCCATGCCGAGTCCGCGGTCCTCCACCTCGACGGCGTAGCCGTTGCCGACGGGCTCGCCCGTCACGCGCACGCGCGTGTGGGGCGGGGAGAACTGGGCGGCGTTCTCCACGAGTTCGGCGAGGAGATGGGTGAGGTCGGCGACGGCGGCGCCGACGACGGAGGTCTCGGGCAGCTGCCGTATCTCCACGCGCGCGTAGTCCTCGACCTCGGAGACCGCGGCGCGGACCACGTTGGTCAGGGAGACCGGCATGCGCCAGGCCCGGCCGGGGGCTGCCCCGGAGAGGATGATCAGGCTCTCGGCGTGACGCCGCATGCGGGTGGTGAGGTGGTCGAGCCGGAAGAGGTCGCTCAGCTCGTCGGGGTCGTCGGAGCGGCGCTCCATGCTGTCCAGGAGGCTCAGCTGGCGGTGGACGAGAACCTGACTGCGGCGGGCGAGGTTGACGAACACGCCGGAGATGCCGCTGGCGAGTTCGGCGCGCTCCACCGCGGCCCGCAGCGCGGCCCGGTGCACGGTGGTCAGCGCCTCGGCGACCTGACCGGTCTCGTCCTCGGCGGCCGGTCCGGGCGGTGCCTCCGCGCGGATGTCGATCTCGTCCCCGGCGCGGAGCCGGCGCATGGCTTCGGGGAGTTTGCGCCGGGCGATCTCCAGGGCGCTGTTGCGCAGGCTGACGAGTTCCACGACGAGCCCGCGGCCGATGCGGACGGAGATCACGAGCGACGCGGCGACGGCGGCGAGACCGAAGAGCACCGCGGCGCCCGCGGGGGTGAGCGCGCCCCGGGTGAACGGGTCGGCGCGGTCCGCGACGTCGCGTGCGGCGGCGGACTCGATGCCGCGCAGGTCGTCCCGCACGCGCGCGTGGGCCTTGTTCCAGGTGGCCCCCGACGCGGCCGAAAGCGCTTTCGCCCCTGATCCGCCCCCGAGCACGCGGTTCTCGGTGGCGGCCAGCGCCGCGTAGGCGCTGCCCGCGGCGAGGCGCTGCCAGGCGGTGCGTTCGGGGCCTCGCAGGTCGGCGGCGGCCGACTCGGCCAAGGTACGGCGGGTGGCGACGGCGCCGGTGAACAGCCTCAGGCGCTCGCCGTCCAGGCGCCCGGCCAGGCGGGCGCTCGCGAGGACGGCGTCCTCCTGGGCCAGCGCCTCGCCCGCGCGGGAGAACTCGAGCAGCACGCGCGCGTCGGAGCCGAGTTCCGCGTCCTGGATGCCCGAGAGCGCGCCGTCGACCTGGAAGGCCGCCGAGAGGGTGGCGGTGTACCGGTCGTAGGCATCCCGCCAGTCGGCGCCGCCGTTGAGCACGGCGGTCCGCAGCGGGCTCAGGGCCTCGGCTCCGGAGACGAACGTCTCCAGCCGCCGGGCGACTCCGGCGGGCAGTTCCTGGCCGTCGGCGACGGTGCTGTGGTCCCCCAGGCGGAGCCGGGCGACAGCCGCGTCCGTCTGCTCCGCGAGTCGCCTGAGGTCGTCGTCCTGCCCGGCGGCGGGTTCGGTCGCGTACCGTACGGCGGCCGCCCGCTCGTTCTGCAGAGCGGCCACCGCCGCCGCGACGGGCGTACGAACCTGGGCGTCCACCCGCTGCAGCTGGCGGAGCCGGGAGATGTCCTGGGCGGTGCTGACGGTGGCGTACGCCCACAGGGCCAGCAGGGAGACGACCGGCACCATCAGCAGGCAGATGATCTTGGCCCGTACGGTGCGCGGCCTCAGGTGCCGACGTCCCGCACGCGCGGGTGCCGTGCCGTCCGGCGCGCCCGGCTGTTCGTCCGGGCCCTCGTCGGCGGGCGGCCCGGCGTGGGCGCGCCGGCCGCGCACCGGGGGCGGCGCCTCGGCGCCGGCGGTGGGGGTCCTACGGGGTGTACGCATGGCCTCCTCGCTCGGAAGTAGTGCGGGGGACGAGCCGTGCGGAACGGCTCGCGGCGTGCGGAACGACGCGGGGTGTGCGGAACGACTCGGGTGTGCGCTCCGGGCCGCTCACACGGTCCGGGCCGGACCGCGGACGGCTCCGCTCTCCAGCGGCTGCTGAGCCGAGGCGGACGCCTCACGCTCCCCCGTGGTGGGCGACAGCGCGACGAAGGCCGAGGTCAGGAAGAGATAGGACCCGAGGCCGACGGCGAGGGGGAAGATGAACTGCATCGCCGTGGCCCCGGGCAGCACCGCCCCGGAGGGTGTGACGTGCACGCGCACCGCGAACATGCCGGTGTAGTGCATGCTGCTGACCGCCGCGCCCATCACCAGCGAGGCGACGGTGACCGCGATCGGCGACTTGATGTTGAGCGCCGCCCACAGGGCCGCGGTCGCGGCGACGACGGCGATCAGGACGGAGAGGGCGACGCGCGTCGGGTCGTAGGAGACGTCACCGTGCAGGCGGACCGCGGCCATGCCCAGGTAGTGCATGCTCGCCACGCCGACCCCGGTGGTGAGCCCGCCGATCAGCAACGCGCGCGTGCGGTCACGGCCGTAGCCGACGGCGAACACACCGGCGCAGACGACGACCATGGCGACGAGGAGGCTGAGCACGGTCAGCGGAACGTCGTAGCGGATGTCGGTGCCGCCGACTGCGAAGCCGAGCATGGCCACGAAGTGCATGGTCCAGATGCCGGTGCCGAGCGCGGAGGCGGCGGTGATCAGCCAGTTGCGCCGTGAGTGCCCGGTGGCGCCGAGGGCGCGCACGGTGCAGCGCAGCCCGAGGGCGGCGCCGGTGCACGCCATCACGTACGACAGTACGGGGGTCAGCCAGCCGAAGGCGGCGTGGTCCAGGTGTCCCATGGCCAGGGGACGCTAGTGGGGGCACGGGTGCACAAAGGGGGCGCATTTCGAAAGGTGATGGAATGTGACGCATAAGTGTGCCGTGCCGATCGCCGCACGCTCGAACATGCACACAGCGACGTCCTCCCTGACGGTGAGGGATCATGCGGTCCATGAGCGACGACCACACACATGTCCAGGAGTTCTTCGGCGCGCGGGCGGCGGACTGGGACACCCGCTTCCCCGACGACGGCCCCCTCTACGCGGCAGCCGTCGCCGAGCTGGGCCTGCGGGAGGGCAGCCGGGTGCTGGACGCGGGCTGCGGCACCGGGCGTGCCCTCACGCCGCTGCGGGCGGCCGTGGGGCCCTCGGGAGTGGTCGTCGGGGCCGATCTGACCCCGGCCATGCTCCAGGCCGCCGTACGGGCCGGACGCGACCGCGCGGGGCGACTGCTGCTCACGGACGTCGCCGCGCTCCCCCTGCGGGACGAGTCGCTCGACGCGGTGTTCGCGGCGGGGCTCGTCGCCCATCTCCCTCGGCCGGCGGAGAACCTGCGGGAGCTGGCCCGGGTGGTGCGCCCGGGCGGCGTCCTGGCGCTGTTCCATCCGATCGGACGTGCCGCCCTGGCCGCCCGCCAGGGAAGGCAGCTGACACCGCAGGATGTGCGCGCGGAGCCGAACCTGCGCCCCCTGCTGGCCGGTTCCGGCTGGCGCATGACCTCGTACGCCGACGAGGACACCCGTTTCCTGGCCCTGGCCGTCCGGGAGGCCTGACGGCTCACGCAGCCGCGGCGACCGCCCCGACGAACGCGTCCGCGGCGTCGAACATGACGTTGTGTCCGGCGCCCGGGACCGTCACGACGCGCACGCCCGCCCCCTCCAGCGCGTCCGCCCCGTCGAGCGCACCGCTGCGTTCGCCCTGGAGGTAGACGCGGTCGACGGTGTGCAGCCCGGCCAGGATCTCGCGCATGACCGGCTCCGAACCGCGCCGCAGGGCGACGGCGCTGCGGTAGAGGCCGAGCGGATCGGCGAGACGCATCGTCGCGGCCCACAGGGGACCCACCCGGTCGAGAACACGCGCGTACCCGTGGTCCAGGAACTCCTCCTCGGAGAAGGAGGCGATGTCGGCGCTGCCGGCGGTGAGCGGCGGGTACGCGTCCAGGTTGGCCTCCGTGAGGACCAGCCGGGCGACCAGGTCGGGCCGGCGGTGCGCCAGGACGATGGCCACGGCGCCGCCCATGCTGTGGGCGACGAGTTCCGCTCCGCTCACCCGCGCCGCGTCGAGGGCGGCCGCCAAGGCGTCGGCGTGGTCCTCGAGGGTGTACCCGAAGTCCTCGGGCCGGTCGCTGATGCCGTGCCCGGGAAGGTCGACGAACAGGCTGCGCCGACCGGCGAGTTCGGGCCTGGCCGCCACGTGCGCGTGGTAGACGGCGGAGACCGACCCCAGTCCGTGCACGTACACGCGCGCGGGGTCGTCCCCTGGGGTCTCCGTCCACCTGATGCCGCTTCCCCCGTCGTCGAACACGGCCTGCCGCATCTCGCCCCCCTCGCGCACCCGGCTGTCACGTCCGGGGAGGACAATACATCGGCACCGAGGTATTACGTCAACGAGATATAGGATGCGGGCATGCTGGAGCTCGCCATCCTCGGCTTCCTGTACGACACCCCGCTGCACGGCTACGAGCTGCGCAAACGTCTCACGGCGCTGACGGGACACGTGCGCCCGGTGGCGGAGAGCACCCTCTATCCGGCGATCAAGCGCCTGGAGAGGCCGGGGTTCTTGGTGCGCGCCACCGAACCGGGGGTCGTGGCCGCCCCGCGCCATGTCCTGAGCCTCACCGACGAGGGCCGGAGCGAACTGCGCCGCAGGCTGGCCGAGCCGGGCGAGCGAGACATCACCGACGAGAACCGCTGGTTCACGGTCCTCACGTTCCTGCGGCACCTGGAGGATCCCGGAGCGCAGGCCGCTGTGCTCCGTCGCCGCCTGGACTTCCTCCGAGAGCCGACGAGCTTCTTCTACGACGGTGAGCGGCCCCTGCGCGCCGAAGAGCTCGACGACCCGTTCCGGCGCGGTGTGCTGACCGTCGCACGGGCCACGTCCCGGGCCGAGATCACCTGGCTGCGCGAGACCCTGGACTCACTGGGCGGCTGACTCGCCCCCGGCATGCCGCACCGGGCAGCCGCGCAGACCGGGCACGGGGCGGGTGCCCAGGTCCTCCAGGCGGTAGCCGTCCGGATAGCTCTTGATCTCCCAGTTCTGCCGGGCGTAGTGGGGCTCGCGGCGGGGCGGGAGCAGTCGCACCACGCGTCCACGCGCGCGTACGGCCCTGCGCACCAGGGTGCGGACCGCAGGGCTCGGCGGGCCGTAGCGGAAGGCCGTCAGGAGCGGCTCGTCGAGCAGGGCGAGGGTGGCGGTGCGCAGGGCGGGGGCGAGCGGACGCGGGTACCAGGAGGCCATCAGGTCCAGCGTGGCGTCCGAGACGCGGCGCGCCTGCTCGTCCCAGGCGAAGTGGGCCCGTTCGTAGGCGTCGAGGCAGTCCTCGAACTCCTCGTACGTCTCGGGGATGCCCCGGATCCCCATGAGGCGGCCGAGCGTGCGGTAGTGGACGGTGGAGGCCACCGTCTCGTGGCGGGACATCCGCCGCCATCCGTAGGCGTCGGTCCACCGCTTCGGCATGACGACGAACGTGCAGAGCACGTACCGCAGGTCGTCGTTGCCGATGTCGTACCTGCGGTGCATCTGGTTGATGCGGCGCACCGCCGTGCGGCCCCGCTCGCTGTCGAAGCCGTGCTCGACGACCGCGTCGAGGAGCAGGGAGGTGTCGTCGTAGCGCTTCTGGGAGCGGTCGGTGAGCTCCGCCGTCTCGGCCAGCAGCCGGCCGATGCTCGGCACCGCGTAGGTGCGGTAGAGGGCGAGTTCGAGGGCGCGGGTGAAGTCCCAGGGGAACTCGTACGCCGCGGTCAGCCGGTAGATCTCGTGGGCGTCCCGGTACGGGTCCATGCGCCGGATCTGTTCGAGCCGCTCGAATCGCTTCACCGTACGGTTCCCTCTCTGTCGCCGTGACTCTAACTCCAGCTTGGGTATGGGGTGATGAAAGGACCATGGCACGGCGTACACCGTATCGGGGAAGGGCTTCACCATGTTCGACAGGATCCGCAAGGCCGGTGCGAGACTCTTCGGCGCGCGGAGCACACCGTCGCCCGACGGCCCGGGCGGGTCGCGGCCCGCCGCCGGAAAGGGCTCCGCCGCCGCGAAGCGCCCGCACAATCTGTTCGAGGCGGCCGCCGTGTACGTCTCCGCCCGCGCGGTGGACGATCAGGACAGGATCGAGGAGGCGGCGGGCTGGGTGTCGCCGGAGGCGCTGTCCTTCGGGGTCAACGAACTCGCCTGCCGTGCCGTCCTCGCCCTCGCGCGGGAGCGCGACGAGTCGCCGGGGACCGTGGCACGGGCGCTGCTGGGGCTGCCGGCCGTGTGACAGACCGGTGAAGGGTGGCCGTTTCGCCCCGTCACGTCGGAAAACGGCAGCTCCGGGTGTGCCGGGCAGTCGTGACAAGCGCCTTCCCGCCGCATTAGGGTGCGCGCCGTTGGACCAATGGATGGGGAGGCTGGGATGGCCGGGACGGACGAGGACACCGTCGCCGCCGCGGACGACGCGCTCTATGTGCTCACGGCGGCGCTGCTGACGCCCGCGAAGTTCCCGGCGGTGCTCGGGGACGACTACCCGGAGGCCTGTGCGGCGCTCGGTCTCGCGCCGCGGGCCGACGGGTACGGCCTGGTGCTGGGCCAGGACGGCGAGGGTGCGCGGTGGACGGTCGTCATCGACGACGTGTCGCTCGTGGCGGTCGCCATCGCGTCGTGGGACTGCGGCATGGAGCAGGAGCTGTCGCCCGACGAGCGGACGGTGGTCGCGGCGCTGCCGGGCTGGCCGCTGGACGTCGCCGTCGCGGCGCCCGGGGTGCCCGCACCGCACGATCCCGCCCCGGAGATCACGGACGCCCCCACGCTGACCCCGCCGGACACGTCCGTGTGGGGCCCGGCCCGGCGGCGGCTGGGGGCCGACGAGATCGGGGTCCAGTGGACCCTGTGGCGGGATCAGCTGGACGACGCGGACTTCACGACGGAGACCGGGGGGAACGGCCTGGACGACGCCGAGAAGGGCGGCGGCACCGACGGGGACACGGACGGGACCGGGGCCAGACAGACTCCGCCCACAGGACACAGCGACATCCGGCGGGTGCTGGCCGAGGCCCGCGCCTACGTGGAGACTCCGCCGCCGCCGGGGCGGGTACGGTCGTCGTTCGCACCCGGCGACGCGCGCACCCTGCGCGCCGACGGCCCCGGCTGGTCGCTCGTGGCCAGGACCGACGACATCGCGTTCCTTCTGCTGGACGCGCGGCCCGGCGAGGTCCTACCGGTCGGCCGGGGACCGGAACTGCCGGGGCTCCTGGAGGCGCTGGACAAGATGGCCGTACGCCCGTACTGAGACGGTACGAGGACCGCGGTGAGGCGCTGCGCGGGGGGAATCACCCCCGCCCGTCCCTCCGGGACGCACGCCCACCGCGGTCCTCGCGGCCGTGGCTCCCTCGGCCGCTGTCGTGGTGGCTTGCTCAGCGGCCGAGTTCCTTGCGGGTGACGCGGCGCAGCCTGCGCCGCTGTGCGGGATCCAGGGTGAGGTAGGCCGCCGCCGGAACCCCCAGCACAATCAGCACAGCCGCCCACCAGGGCAGCCAGATCAACAGCAGAATCCCGACCGCCACACCTCCGGCGGCGATTTTCGCGTTCCTCGACATGTGCGTCGCCTCCTTCGCGGCCCCTGCCGCTCTCTGTCATGAAAACGGGTCCGCGCCGCGCGCGGTTCCGGAACCGACCCTGAAACGTCCCTGAGCTCCACCCCGAGGCAGCCCCGAGGCAGCCCCGAGGCAGCCCCGAGGCAGCCCCGAGGCAGCCCCGAGAGGCCTACACCCTCGGCGACCCGTCCTGGAGGCCAAGGCCGAGACGGCGCCCCCTAGGGCAGCAGCGCCGTCAGGGACGGCAGCAGTGAGTCCAGGTCGCTCGGCAGCTCCGTCGGCAGGGTGCTCGGGAGCCTGGACGGCAGTCCGCTCGGCAGCGTGCTGGGCAGTTCGGTCGGAAGGCTGATCGAGGGAGCGGGCGTGGTGGCGGTCCCGCCGGTCGGCTTGTCGTCCGGATCGTCGTCGCCGGACGAGGCCATCAGGACGACGACGAAGACGGCGACGGCGCCGACGAGCAGGACGAGGACCGCGACGAGCGGGCTGCGGCGCCGCCGGGGGCCGCCGGGACCGTAGCCGGGGGCGGGCGGTCCGAAGCCGCCGTGCGGCGGTGTGTCGTCGCCCGGCGGACCGGGCGGATGGGGCGGTACGGGTGGCGTGGCCATAGGTCCAGCGTCCCCGCGAACGGAGACCGGGAACGACCTCCGCGCGGAAATTGCTACCGGGTCATGCCGTGGAGGGCATGATTCCGGCGTATTCCGTGCGGAGGTCCGGGCCGGGGCGGGTCAGCCGCGGGCGCCCAGCAGGTGGTCCATCGCGAGCTGGTCGAGGCGCTCGAAGGCCATGCCGCGGGCGGCGGCCGCGTCGGCGTCGAAGTCCTCGAACGCGGTGCGGTCGGCGAGCAGGCCCTGCAGGCCGTCGGCGGCGGTCGCCTGGGCCAGCTCGTCGAGGCGGGAGGCCCGCAGAGCCTCCTGGACCTCCGGGTCGGCGCGGAACGCGGCCGCGCGCTCCTTGAGGATCAGGTAGTTGCGCATGCAGCCCGCGGCCGAGGCCCACACGCCGTCGAGGTCCTCGGTGCGCGGCGGCTTGAAGTCGAAGTGCTTCGGGCCCGCGTAGCCGGCGCTCTCCAGCAGGTCGACCAGCCAGAACGCGGACCGCAGGTCGCCGGCGCCGAAGCGCAGGTCCTGGTCGTACTTGATGCCGGACTGGCCGTTGAGGTCGATGTGGAAGAGCTTGCCCGCCCACAGCGCCTGCGCGATGCCGTGCGGGAAGTTCAGGCCCGCCATCTGCTCATGGCCGACCTCCGGGTTGACGCCGTACAGCTCCGGGCGCTCCAGGCGGTCGATGAACGCGAGCGCGTGTCCGACGGTGGGCAGGAGGATGTCGCCGCGCGGCTCGTTCGGCTTGGGCTCGAGGGCGAAGCGCAGGTCGTAGCCCTGGGAGGTGACGTACTCGCCGAGGAGGTCGAACGCCTCCTTCATACGATCGAGGGCGACGCGCACGTCCTTGGCGGCACCGGACTCGGCGCCCTCGCGGCCGCCCCAGGCGACGTAGATCTTCGCGCCGAGCTCGGCGGCCAGGTCGATGTTGCGGATCGTCTTGCGCAGGGCGTAGCGGCGTACGTCGCGGTCGTTCGCGGTGAACGCGCCGTCCTTGAAGACGGGGTGCGTGAAAAGGTTGGTGGTGGCCATCGGCACGGTCATGCCGGTGGTGTCCAGGGCCTGGCGGAAGCGCTTGATGTGCTCCTCGCGCTCGCTGTCGGAGGACCCGAACGGGATCAGGTCGTCGTCGTGGAAGGTCACGCCGTAGGCGCCCAGCTCGGCCAGGCGGGTCACCGTCTCGACCGGGTCGAGGGCACGCCGCGTGGCGTCGCCGAACGGGTCCCTTCCCTGCCAGCCGACGGTCCACAGGCCGAAGGTGAACCTGTCGTCAGGGGTGGGCTGGTAGCTCATTGCCGCTGCTCCTTGGTGTGCAGATGGTCGTGCGGGTCGGTGGCGGTCGGTGGCGAACTATTTCGTCATGGCCGTTTACAAATTAGTATGCCAACGCATCTCTGGGAAGACAGATCCCACGGAGCCGCGAAAAAACTTGAGGGAGAACCCGATGTCAGCAGCCGAGGGTCCGCTCGTCGTCGGGGTGGACTCGTCCACCCAGTCCACGAAGGTGCTGGTCGTCGACGCGGGCACCGGCGAGATCGTCGCCGGCGGCCAGGCACCGCACACGGTCTCCGCCGGGGCCGGCCGGGAGAGCGACCCGCGTCAGTGGTGGGACGCGCTGCACGAGGCGCTGCGCCAGTGCGGGGAGCCGGCGCGCGAGGCCGCCGCGGTGTCGATCGGCGGGCAGCAGCACGGACTGGTGACGCTGGACGCGAACGGCGAGCCGGTGCGGCCCGCCATGCTGTGGAACGACGTGCGGTCGGCCCCCCAGGCCCGACGGCTGACCGAGGAGCTCGGCGGAGCGAAGTTCTGGGCGGAGCGCACCGGATCCGTACCGGCCGCGTCCTTCACTGTCACGAAGTGGGCGTGGCTCGCCGAGAACGAGCCGGAGGCGCTGCACGCCACGAAGGCGGTACGCCTCCCGCACGACTACCTGACCGGGCGTCTCACCGGCGAGGGCACGACCGATCGCGGCGACGCCTCCGGCACCGGCTGGTGGGCGTCGGCGACGGAAGGGTACGACGAGGAGATCCTCGCGCGCGTGGGGCTCGATCCGGCGCTGCTGCCCCGTGTGGTGCGGCCCGGTGAGATCGCGGGCACCGTGCGCGACAGCCACGACCTGCCGTTCGCCAAGGGCACCCTCGTCGCCGCGGGCACCGGCGACAACGCGGCGGCCGCCCTGGGCCTCGGGCTGCGTCCCGGCACGCCGGTGCTGAGCCTCGGCACGTCCGGCACGGTGTACGCGGTGTCGAAGCGGCGGCCGGCCGACCCGACCGGCACGGTGGCGGGCTTCGCGGACGCGCACGGCGACTGGCTGCCGCTGGCCTGCACCCTGAACTGCACCCTCGCCGTGGACCGGCTCGCGGCGCTGCTGGGCCTCGACCGAGAGGCCGTGGAGCCCACCACCGGCCTCACGCTGCTGCCCTACCTGGACGGCGAGCGCACCCCGAACCTGCCGAACGCCTCGGGTCTGCTGCACGGCCTCCGCCACGACACCACGGGCGGGCAGCTGCTGCAGGCGGCCTACGACGGTGCCGTGCACTCGCTGCTGGGCGCGCTGGACCTGGTCCTCGACGCGGACGCGGACCCGTCGGCACCGCTGCTGCTGATCGGCGGCGGCGCGCGGGGTGCGGCGTGGCAGCAGACCGTACGGCGGCTGTCGGGGCGGCCGGTGCAGATCCCGGAGGCCAAGGAGCTGGTCGCGCTGGGCGCGGCGGCACAGGCGGCCGGGCTGCTGACCGGGGAGGACCCGGCCGCCGTCGCCCGCCGCTGGAACACCGCGCGCGGCCCGGTCCTCGACGCCGTGGAGCGGGACGACGCGACGCTGACCAGGATCGCCGGGGTACTCTCCGACGCGGCTCCGCTGCTGGAGCGGGGCACGCACACCGGTTGAGCGGCGGCGCGTCCACGCGCCGGCGACGGACCGACGAGATCCGCCAGGCCACGAACCGGCGATATCGACGGAGCAACGAAGCTACGGCAACCAGATATCCACGAATTCACACATCTACGAATCTACGAATCTACGAATCGATGGAGGCATGACCGCACCGCTGCACGAGGCCCCCGGCACCGGCCCGGGGCGCGCGCTGCCCGACACCCAGCAGGGCATGCGCCGCCGCAACCTGGCGCGGGTGATGCACACCGTCAGCGCGGAGGGGCCGCTGTCCCGGGCGGCGGTCGCCTCCCGCATCGGGTTGACCCGTGCGGCGGTGTCGACCCTCGTCGACGAGCTGATACGCACCGGACTGCTGGAGGAACTCGGCCCGGAGCGGCCCGGCCGGGTGGGCCGGCCCGGTTCGGCACTGGCGGTCAGCGGGCGCGGCCCGGCCGGGCTGGGCGCCGAGGTCGGCGTCGATCATCTCGCGGTGTGCGTCGTCGATCTGCGGGGCGAGGTACGCGCGCGTGCCGTGCGGCACGGTACGAACCGGGGCCGCTCCCCCGAGCCGGTGATCGGCGAACTCACCGAGCTGCTGCGGGCGGCCGTCGCGGAGGCGGAGGGCGCGGGGCTGTGGCCGGCCGGGCTCGCCGTGGCCGTCCCGGGCCTGATCGCCCGCGACGCCCGGACCGTCGTCCGCGCCCCGAACCTCGGCTGGCACGACACCGACCTCGGTGCCCTGCTGCCCGCCGACTGGCCGCTGACGGTGGACAACGAGGCCAACTTCGGCGGACTGGCCGAGCTCTGGCTCGGCGAACGGACCCCGCAGAACTTCCTGCACGTGTCGGCGGAGATCGGCATCGGCGCCGCGGTCGTCGTGGACGGCCGCCTGCTGCGCGGCACCCGCGGCTTCGCGGGCGAGCTGGGGCATGTGCCGGTCCACCCCGACGGGCCGCGGTGCGGCTGCGGCGGCCGCGGGTGTCTGGAGCAGTACGCCGGCGAGGAGGCGGTACTGCGCGCGGCCGGGCTGGAGCCGGGGGGCGACCGGGTCGGCCTCCTCGCGGGCCGGGCGGCGGACGGCGATGCCGAGGTGCGGCGCGCCCTGCACGAGGCGGGCACGGCCCTCGGCATCGCCCTGACCGGTGCGCTGAATCTGCTGGACCCCGAGAGCGTCGTGCTCGGCGGCGCGCTGGCCGGGCTCGCGCCGTGGCTGCTGCCGTCGCTGGAGTCCGAACTCGCCCGGCGGACGGCAGGCCCCGCGCGCCCGGTGTCCGTCTCCCTGCTGGGTCCCGAAGGGCCGTTGCTGGGGGCGGCGCACTCCGTGGTCCGGGCCGTGCTCGACGACCCGGCGGCGGTGGCGAAGGACGGCTCCTGACGTCGGCGCGCGACCGGAATTCCTCGTTCGGGTGAGCGAGTTGTCCCCATGCGGCCGGCTGTCCACCGAACCACCCGACGTCCCACGGCCCGGCCGGTGGTCGCCGTAGTGTGATCGACGCGGGGCGCAGCCGTCGGCCTCCGCGGAACGGAGAGCCCAGCCATGACCCCACACGTGTCCCTTCCCACCCGGCGGCGGCTGCTGCGGGGTGCCCTGCTCGCGGCCGTCCCGTACACCCTGCTCCCGGATCCGCCGGCCGGTGCGCAGACCCAGGCCGTCGACTACCGGCCCGCCGCATGGCAACCGGCGACCGCGGCCAACTACACCGCGGCCGACCGCCCCGTGTCCCATCCGGTCGACCGGGTCGTCATCCACGTCACCCAGACCGATTTCGCGAAGACCCTGGCCGTCTTCCAGAACCCGAGGAAGAGGGTGTCGGCGCACTACGTCGTGCGCTCCGCCGACGGGCATGTGGCGCAGTGCGTGCGGGAGTCCGACATCGCCTGGCACGCGGGGAACTGGGAGGTCAACACCCACAGCGTCGGCATCGAGCACGAGGGTTGGGTGGACCGGCCCGCCTCTTTCACCGACGCCCTCTACGAGCGGTCCGCCCGGCTCACCGCGTCGGTCTGCGAGCGGTACGGCATCCCCCGGGACCGTGCGCACATCATCGGCCACTACGAGGTGCCGGGCACGGACCACACCGATCCCGGCCCGAACTGGGACTGGGCGCGCTATCTGAGACTCGTCAACGGCGTCTGATCCACGTTCAAATGGTTGTCGCTCCGCACGCCCGGGGCGACGATGTCCCCAGCCGATGTCCCAGCCGATGTCCCCAGTGGACGTCCCAGCCGTGTCGTCCCCCGGGAGGGCGAGTGTCGAGCGACCCATGGGTGGCCCTGGAACCAGGGGCCGATGCCGCCGAGCGGGCACGCATCCTGCGCCGGGCGTACCAGACGTTCACCGAGGCGGGCACCGTCGCCCGGCCGGTGCGGTCGGTGGTGGCCGACTCGTGGCGGCGGTCGGCGCGGGCGGGGGTCGGCCCCGACGGCACCGCGAGCGTGGAGCTGACCGACGGCGATCTCGGCAGCTACCGGGACGAGCATCCGCTGGCGCGGGTGATGCCGCTGTTCCGGGAGCTCATGGGCACGTTCGCCGCCGACGGCGAGCATCTCCTCGCGGTGTGCGACGCGCACGGCAGGCTGTTGTGGGTCGAGGGCCACGCGGCGACGCGCAAGCGGGCCGGGACGATGAACTTCGTGCCGGGTGCGCGTTGGTCGGAGTGCGCCGTCGGGACGAACGCACCGGGCACGGCGGTCGCCCTGGACCGGCCGGTGCAGGTGTTCGCCGCCGAGCACTTCATCCGACGGGTGCAGCCGTGGACGTGCGCGGCCGCGCCGGTGCACGATCCGCGGACGGGACGGGTGCTGGGGGCGGTGGACATCACCGGCGGGAACGGGCTGGCCCATCCGCACAGCCTGGGCTTCGTCCAGGCGGTCGCCCGGGCCGCCGAGTCCCAGCTCGCCCTGCTCGCGCCGGAGTTGCCGCAGCTCGACGTACCGGAGCTGTCCGTGCTCGGCCGGGACGAGGCTCGGCTGGTCACCGGTGGCCGCAGTGTGCGGCTCAGTCGGCGGCACAGCGAGATCCTGGTGCTGCTGGCCCGTCATCCGGAGGGTCTGACCGGCGACGAGCTGCTGTGCGCGCTGTACGAGGACGAGACGGTGACGCCGGTGACCCTGCGGGCGGAACTCGCCCGGCTGCGCGGGGTGCTGGGGCCCGGGCTGCTGGCCTCGCGACCCTACCGGCTCACCGTTCCGCTGCAGTCGGACGTGGCGATCGTCGAACGGCGCCTGGCGTCGGGAGCGTTGACGGCCGCAGCGGCGGCATACTCCGGGCCGCTGCTGCCGGCGTCGCAGGCCCCGGCGGTCGTACGGCTGCGGCAGCGTCTCGCCGACGGGCTGCGTGCCGCGCTGATCGCCGGCCGGGATCCCGACCTCCTGGCGGACTGGGCGCACGCGCCGTGGGGTGAGGACGACCTGGACGTCTGGCGGGCGCTGGCGGCGGCCCGCCCGACGGCGGCGACTCGGGCGCGGCTGGCGGCGCTGGAGGCGGAACTGCGGGCGCCGGACGGCTGGCCCCGGCCCGGGCCGGGCGCCGCGGGGATCACCGCAACGTTGCTGCAACGTCCGGGTCCCTAGCCTCCGGGCAGAGCCGTCCAACGGCGGGCGGCCCTGCTGAGGGAGGCACACCCCCATGACCCGTTACGCGGCGCCCGGCACCGAGGGCGCGATCGTCTCCTACCAGGCGCGCTACGACCACTTCATCGGCGGGGAGTACGTGCCGCCGGCCCGCGGGCAGTACTTCGAGAACCCGTCCCCCGTGAACGGGCAGCCCTTCACCGAGGTGGCGCGCGGCACGGCGGAGGACGTGGAGCGGGCGCTCGACGCGGCACACGCTGCGGCGCCGGGATGGGGGCGTACGTCGGCGACCGAGCGGTCGGACATCCTGCTGAAGATCGCGGACCGTATGGAGGCCTACCTGGAGCCTCTCGCGGTCGCGGAGACCTGGGAGAACGGCAAGCCGGTCCGGGAGACGCTCGCGGCGGACATCCCGCTGGCCATCGACCACTTCCGCTACTTCGCGGGGGCGGTGCGCGCGCAGGAGGGCTCGCTCAGCGAGATCGACGACGACACGGTGGCGTACCACTTCCACGAGCCGCTCGGTGTCGTCGCGCAAATCATCCCGTGGAACTTCCCGATCCTGATGGCTTCGTGGAAGCTGGCGCCGGCGCTCGCGGCGGGCAACGCGGTGGTCATCAAGCCGGCCGAGCAGACGCCGGTCTCGCTGCACTACTGGATGAGCCTGATCGCGGACCTGCTGCCGCCGGGCGTGGTCAACATCGTCAACGGCTTCGGCCCGGAGGCGGGCAAGCCGCTCGCGTCCAGCCCCCGGGTGGCGAAGGTGGCCTTCACCGGCGAGACGTCCACGGGCCGGCTGATCATGCAGTACGCCGCGGAGAACCTGAAGCCCGTCACGCTGGAACTGGGCGGCAAGTCGCCGAACCTCTTCTTCGACGACGTGTGGGACAAGGACGACGACCTGCGCGACAAGGCCCTCGAAGGGTTCACCATGTTCGCGCTGAACCAGGGCGAGGTGTGCACCTGTCCGTCCCGCGGTCTGATCCAGCGCGGGAACTACGGCGACTTCCTCCAGGCGGCCGTCGCCCGCACCGAGCTGATCAAGTCCGGCAACCCGCTCGACACCGACACGATGATCGGCGCGCAGGCGTCGAGCGAGCAGCTGTCGAAGATCCTGTCCTACATCGACATCGGCCGGCAGGAGGGCGCCAAGGTGCTCACCGGCGGTGAGCGCGCCGAGCACGACGGCGAGCTGAAGGGCGGCTACTACGTCCAGCCGACGATCTTCGAGGGCGACAACCGGATGCGGGTGTTCCAGGAGGAGATCTTCGGACCGGTCGTCTCGGTGGCCTCCTTCGACGACTTCGACGACGCCATCAAGATCGCCAACGACACCCCGTACGGCCTCGGGGCCGGCGTGTGGACCCGGGACATCAACACGGCGTACCGCGCGGGCCGGGCGATCCAGGCGGGCCGCGTCTGGACGAACTGCTACCACGCCTACCCGGCGCACGCCGCCTTCGGCGGGTACAAGCAGTCGGGCATCGGGCGGGAGACGCACAAGATGATGCTGGAGCACTACCAGCAGACGAAGAACATTCTGTGTTCTTACAGCCCTCAGAAGCTCGGCTTCTTCTAGACACCTGCGGAAAGGCGCCTGCCCCGGGTTTCACCCGTCAGGCGCCCTTCGCGCAACACGCTCTGTTCCCGGCCCGGCGGTCCGTAGCCGGGAAGTGAACGGACCGTCCAGCTGGAATCCACAGAAGGCTACGGATTCTGCAGTGCCGATTGCCGGCGAGAACTGCGCAACATGGTGCCGCGCGTCATGCGGGTCGGCAGAGCGCCATGGTCAGCGTCTCCCGCAGCAGCCGGGTCGCCTCGGTGATGTCGGCGGCACCGTTGGGTCGACGCCAGGCCACGTATCCGTCGGGGCGGACGAGCAGTACGCCTTCCTCGTCGATCTCCGCGCGGCGGCTCCATTCGCCGTACGCGTCGTGCGCGTCGCGGTCGATGACGACGGCGCGCAGGTCGAGACCGAGGTCCCGAGCCAGGGTTTCGGCGGCGTCGGCCCACAGGGCACCGGCCAGGCCGGTGACGATGGTAAACCTGCCCCTGCCGACCAGGTCGAGCGTCGAGATGCGCCCGCCCTGGTCGTCGACGAGCCAGGCGTGCGGCAGCTTCGCGCCGGGACGGGAGGTCGGGCGCCCGAAGAGTTCATCGTCGTGTGAGATCGTTTCGACGGTGCCGTCGGGGATGACGGCCGCCGACTCGTAGCGCTGGTTGTGCTCGACGCCGTGGGCGTTGAACTCGTAGTGCTTCAACTCGATCGCCTCGCGGATGGCCCGCCGCTTCTTCGCCCCGTCGGCGTCCGGCTGCCGAGCCGCGTGCAGCGCCTTGGAGATGCCTTCCTCGTCCCCGCCCACGACACCGAGAGCCTCGAAGAGCGGAAGGAACTGGTCTCGGGACAGGTTCGCGCGTTCAACGATCTGCTTGGCGACGGGGGCGCGTTCGTCAGAGTAGGTGTCCAGGAGTTCGGGCCCGGCGTGTCCCTTCAGGACAGCCGCCAGCTTCCACGCGAGGTTGTAGGAGTCCTGGACGGAAGTGTTGGAACCGAGGCCGTTGGACGGCGGGTGCCGGTGGACGGCGTCCCCGGCACAGAAGACGCGTCCGGCGTGCAGCCGGGTGGCGTAGGCATGGTTGACCGTCCACAGGGAGGCGCTGTCGATCCGCACGTCGAGTTCGTCATCGCCGACGAGGTCACGGACGATCGCTGCCGCCCCCTGGTCGGTGACCTCCGGCGGGGGGTTGTCGATGTCGTATCCCCAGACGATGAGCCATTCGTTCCAGGGACGAACCATGCGCAGCAGGCCCATGCCGATGCCGCCGACGTCGGCGCCCGGGCGCATGATCCAGTACAGGACGCTGGGACGGTGCTCGACGTACTGCGCGAGGTCGGCCCTGAAGACGATGTTCATGCTGCCGGCCTTGCCCATCTGCCCCTCCATGGGCAGCCCGAGCTTCTCCGCGACGATGCTGCGGCCGCCGTCGGCGCCGATCATGTAACGGGCGCGGACAGTGGTCTCGGTTCCGCCCACCCGGTCGCGCAGGCGCGCGGTCACGCCGCCCGCGTCCTGCTCGAAGTCGACAAGTTCCGTGTTCAGCCGGACCACGGCGCCGCGCTTGGCGGCGTTGGCCAGGAGGATGGGCTCCAGGTAGGTCTGCGGGAGGTCGATCATCCCGCAGGGGCTCTGGGACGCGTACTCGGTCAGGCTCTCGTCGCCGGTGCCCCAGGTGCGGATACGGCCGATCTCGTCGCCGAGGAGTGAGGTGGCGAACACGGTGTCGCCCATCAGGTGGCTCGGTGTGCCCTTCTCCAGGGCCTCCTGCTCGATGCCGAGGTCACGGAAGACCTCCATGGCGCGCTGGTTGGTGATGTGGGCGCGCGGGGTGTCGGCGAGCCAGCCGTATTTGGTGACCAGGTGGGTGCGCACACCGTAGGTGGCCAGCAGCAGGGCTGCGGTTCCGCCGGCGGGTCCGCTGCCGACGACGAGGACGTCGGTGTCGTAGCTTTCGGGCGTGCTCATGCTGTCTCCGTGAAGCTCTGTGGGAATCCGTGAGGGAATGGGGCGCTCAATGCCCGAGACGCGCGATGCGGAAGGTGAAGTCGAGTCGGCGCCACTCGCCGTCGACAGGCCGGCCGTCGGGCGTGGGGCCGGTGCGCCGGACGAAGTCCGTGACCAGGTCGTCCTTGACGCCGAAGACCGCGTCGCGCTGACCCGGGGCTCCGTCGAGGTAGGCCCCGCCCCGGACGAACAGCTGGGTGATCAGCGGCTGGTGTCCGGGAGCGTTGATCAGGAAGTGCACGTGCGGTGCACGGTAGGGGTGGCGTCCGACGGCGGAGAGCATCTCGCCGACCGGACCGTCGTCCGGGATCGGGTATGCGGACGGCAGGATCGACCAGAACGTGAAACGCCCGTCGGCGCCGGTGGTGAACCGGGCGCGCAACACCGGCCCGTCCAGATCAGGGAGTTGGACGTCGTAGAAGCCGTCCTCGTTGGACTGCCAGACGTCCACGACGGCACCGGCGACCGGCTCCCCCGCCTGGTCGGTCACCGTGATGTCCGCCCACATCGGTGTGCCCGTGAAGTCTCCCGCGATGTCACTGCCGTGTTCGGCAGCGGGCGGCCCGGCGACGTAGAAGGGGCCGAGGATCGCGGAGGAAGTGGTGTCGGGCGTACGGGAGTTGGCGAGGGCATCGACGACGCTGGACACGCCGAGGGTGTCGGAGAGGAGGATGAACTCCTGCCGCTTGTCGGTGGTGATGTGGCCGGCCTCGGTGAGGAATCCGATGGCCCGCTGCCACTCCTGCGGGGTCAGGTCGTTGCGGATCGTGTAGGCGTGGAGGGTGCGGGCGAGATCGGTCAGCAGTTGCCTGAGGCGCGGGTTCGTGCAGCCGTCGAAGCTGGCCACCACCTCGTCGGTCAACGGGCGCAGGTCGGGTGCCGAGCCGGCCGCCGCCTGCGGGCGGCGGCCCTGCCAGGCGTCGCGCAGCAGGTCCGCGAGGCCGGTGCGGGTGAGTTCGCGCGGGTTCGGGTACGGCTGTGCCGTGGCCAGTTCCGCTGCGCGGTCCAGGTCGGCCTCGGCCATGCCGAGGTCGCGCAGTGACGTCGGCCCGCCGCTCCGGCGGATCAGGTCGAAGAGGCCGGTGGGTGCGTCGGGCACGCCCAGGGCACGCGCGATGCGGTCCATCGCCTCCCGTGCCGCGGGCGCGTTGTACGCCATGGCGTGCGGGAGGATCACGGTGTGGGTCTCGGCGTGCGGCAGGCCGAAGGTACCGCCCAGGGTGTGACAGAGCTTGTGGTGCAGTCCCATGCCGACGGCGCCGAGGCAGCTGCCGGACAGCCATGCCGCCTGCAGCATCTCCGCCCGTGCGTCCAGGTCGGAGGAATTCTCCTGGAGAGCGGGGAGGGCTCTGCCGATGGCGGCGACCGCTTCCAGGGCCATGGCGTCGGTGACCGGAGTGGCGTCCGGCGAGTAGAGGGCTTCCACGGCGTGGGCCAGCGCGTTGATGCCACTTGTCACTGACATGGCGACAGGGAGGCCGAGGGTGAGCTCGACGTCGTACACGACCGTTTCGGGCAGGATCACGGGTGAGGACCGGGTGACCTTGCGGCCGTCCACCGTCTCGCCGAGCACGGGAGTGACCTCGGAGCCGGCGTAGGTGGTCGGCACGATGATCTGGGGCAGGTCCGTGCGGACCGCCAGCGCCTTCGCGAGGCCGGTCGTCGAGCCGCCGCCGATGGCCACCAGGCAATCCGCGCGCTGGTCGCGCACGAGACTCAGGGCCTGCTCGGTCACCTCGACGGGGGTGTGCATGGCCGCGCCGTCGAACTCGGCCACCAACAGGTCGCCCAGAACTTCACGGAGCCGTTCGGTGTCCTTGCGCAGGACCGGTGATCCATCGGAGAGGAGAAGTACCCGGGACCCGCCGAGCCGTTCGGCCTCATCGCGGGCCTGCGGGAGCGTTCCCGCGCCGAAGACCACCCGGCTCGGGCCGGCCGTGTGCACAAAACTCCTCATGAAGCTGCTCTCCGTGCTGTGGGGGGTCAGTGGGCCTGTCGCAGTATTCGGGCCCGTGCGCCAGCCGTTCCTGCACAATCTCGGCATCGCTTTGCAAAGAAACGGCTTCGGCTGTCGCCCGGTCCGTGCTTGCCTGCCCGTACGGAGGGCAGCGAGACTGTGTTGCGAAGGAGGGTCGCATGAGCGAGATGGGACTCGATGACACCCACGGAATACTGGCCCGGCCCGGGGTGCGTCCCGTCCGCACGAGCGCGGGTCTCGGCTGGGAGCGGCTGTATGTGTCGACGCAGCGGGAGCTGCCGTACCGGGATGCCTTCCAGGGCGCCGGCAGCCATCTGGTGATCCTTCATCTGGACGGCCCCGTCACCGTGCGCAGGGGACGCCGCGGGTTGACGGCCGCACGGCACGTGCCGCCCGGCGGTCTGTTCCTGCATCCCGCCGGGACAGAGCTGGACGTGGAACTCGGCGGCTACCTGAACACCGTGCACGTCTACCTGTCGGACTCGGCCCTCCAGACGACCGCGGACGACGGCCGGCCGGTACGGCTGAAGGAGGAGTTCGGCACCACGGATCCGCTCCTGGAGCAGCTCGTCCTGGCCCTCGACGGTGTCGTACGGCGCTGGGAGCCCAGTGCCAGCACCTACGCGGATCAGCTCGCGCTCATGACCGCTGCCCAGCTGACCCGTCGCCACAGCGTGCGGCTGGGGGCACCCCCGGCCGGAGGCCGGGGGAGGGCCGCCGAGCCGACGGGGCGGCAAGTGGGGCTCAGCGACCGGCAGTTCGCGGCTGTTCGGGATCTCATCGACGCCCGGCTTTCCGAGGCGCTGTCGCTGGAGGACCTTGCCGCGGCCACGGGCCTCGGCGTCAGCCAGTTCGCCCGGCGTTTCAAGACCCGCGTCGGCTGCCCTCCCCACCGGTACCTCGTGCGCCTGCGCGTGGAGCAGGCCGCCCGCCTGCTGCGCGCGGGTTCCATGCCCATCGCACAGGTGGCGGCCACGTGCGGCTTCTCGCATCAGGAGCACCTGACCCGAGTGATCCGCTCCCACCTCGGTACGACGCCGGCCGCGCTGCGCCGCGAGGGCTGACGGGCTCGCGGCGCGAGGGTGACAGCGGGCTATAGTTCCGCGTCATTCCGCGTCATCGAACGAAGGGAGCGACGATGATCGCGCGCCTCGCAGGGTTTCTCCCCGGCGATCTGAGCGAGGAACAGGCCTCGGTCTACCAGGCCATCTCCGGAGGACCACGCGCCACTGGCCCGCAGCTCTTCGCCCTCACCGACGGCGAGGGACGGCTTCGGGGACCGTTCAACGCGATGCTGCTCAGCCCACCGGTCGGCGCCGCGTTGCAGACCGTGGGCGCGGCAGTGCGCTACCGCTCCTCGCTCAGCGACCGCGTACGTGAGATGGCCGTGCTCCTGGTCGCCGCGCACTGGGGCAGCTCGTTCGAACGGGAGGCCCATGAAGCCGTGGGGCGTGCCTGCGGTCTGACCGAGGAGGAGCTCGGCTCGCTGCGCTCCGGTGCGCTGCCGGCCCTCACCGACGCCGACGAGACGATCGCGCTGCGGACGACGGCCTCGCTCCTGGACTCTGGCAGCCTGGGCGACGGCGAGTACGACGCGGCGGTGTCGGCCATCGGTGAGCGCGGCCTGTTCGAGCTGACGACCCTGGTGGGCTACTACTCCACGCTCGCCCTGCAGCTCCGCGTTTTCGCAGGTGAGGAAGGCGAGCCGAGACCGTCGGCGCCCTGAGGGCAGACCCGGTCACTTTTCCGGTGAGCGCTCTGCCATCCGTTTCGCGACCCGCGCGACGGTCGCGCGAAGCCATGTGTGTGCCGCGTCGTGGGCGTGGACGGGGTGCCACCAGAGGGCTTCGTGGAGGGGCATCGCGCTGTACGGCGGCTCCATGACGCGGATGCCGGCCGTGTCCCGGAGCAGTTCGGCGAGCCGGGCCTGGACGAGGGCGATTCGGCGGGTTCCGGCGACGAGGAAGCACAGTGCCTGGAAGGTGTCGGCGGAGACCTCCGAGCGGGGCTCGATGCCGAGCATGCTCAGCTGCCGCGTGGACGGGGTGTCGTACAGCCGCCGGTACGTCACCCAGGGCAGCCGGCTCAGGTCGTCCAGCGTGAGTTCGTCACCCACGTCGGCATTGTCCCGTGAGATCACGAAGACCCAGCGGTCCTGGAAGACCTCGAGCGCCGGGTAACCGCTGATGAAGCCGTGCGGCAGGAGCATCCCGTCGGTGGTACTCAGCAACGCGGCTGTCTCCTCGGTGACCGTGGCGGGAGTCAGCTCGAAATGGAGCCGGACCCCGGGCGCCTCCGCGTGAACGGTGCGGGTCAGTTCGGTGCCGAAGACCGTCACCGCGTAGTCCGAGGTGATGATCTTGAACTCGTGCTGGTCCTCGACGGGGTCGAACTCGGCCTGGCTGCTGAAGACCCGTTCCGCCATGTCGCAGGCCCTGGCCGTCCGGTCCAGCAGCGCCTGGCCGAGGGCGGTCAGCTCGTAGCTGTTGCCGGTCCTGAAGAGGAGCTCGTCGTCGAAATGCCGGCGCAGTCGCGCGAGGGCGCCGCTCATCGCGGGCTGGCTGAGCCCCATACGCTGCCCGGCCCTGGTGACGTTGCGTTCCTCCAGAAGAGCGCGCAGAGCCACCAGGAGATTCAGGTCAAGGCTGGCCAGATGCATGACACTCCCGAGCGCTGAACACCCGTCGCGAGACGAGATACGAGACCAATGGCTCATCGGTCCCACCGATGGGCTTCATCCGGCGAATCGATTTCCCCGATCGGATGCGGTGCGGCCACATTAGTCGCACCGCCACCGAGAGGACACATCCGTGAAACGCGATGTTGATTCACCGACCTTCTCCGGCCCCTTCGCCCTCGGCACCGTCAGCGCACCAGGCCGAGATCCGTTCCCCGCTCTGGTCGTGCCGGGCGACCGCGTGCTGGACCTGCGTGCCGCCCTGGGCGCGCCGGAGCTCACCGTGCGCACCCTGCTGGAGGGCTGGGACGACGTGCTGCCGCGCCTGCGCACTCTGGCCGCGGACACGGCCGGCAACTGGCTGCCTCTGGACGGTCTGCGGATCCACGCCCCCGTGGAGCCACGGCAGGTCTTCCAGTCCGGCGCCAACTACCGGCAGCACGTGATCGACCTGGCAGTCGCCCACCGCTCCCCCGACGACCCCCGCACGGTCGAGGCGGCGCGGGTCGAGTTCGCGGAGGCCATGGACCGCCGGACGCGCGACGACCTGCCCTACGTGTTCATCGGCCTGCCGAGCGCGATCACCGGCCCGTACGACGACGTCCTCCTGCCCGCCTGGGCCGCACAGCCGGACTGGGAACTGGAGCTGGTGGCCGTGATCGCCAAGCCCGCCCACCGAGTCTCCGTGGAGGAGGCGCTGGAGTACGTTGCCGGCTACACGATCGCCAACGACCTCACCGACCGCGCCACCGTCTTCCGCCAGGACATGCCCGGAATCGGCACCGACTGGCTGCACAGCAAGAACGCCCCCGGCTTCACCCCGCTCGGCCCCTGGATCGTCCCCGCGGAGTCGATCGCGGACCCCGGTGACCTGCGGGTCACGCTGAAGCTGAACGGCGAGACCATGCAGGACGAGTCCACCAAGGACATGCTCTTCGGCGTCGCACGCCTGGTGTCGTACATCTCCCAGACGGCGCGGCTCCTGCCCGGCGACCTGGTGTTGACAGGATCCCCGGCCGGCAACGGCATGCACTGGGGACGGCTGATGCGCGACGGCGACGTCATGGAGGGCTCCATCACCGGACTGGGCACCCAGCGCACCCGAAGTGTGGCGGAGACGTCCTCGTGAGCCTGGACCGCACGGATCCCGAAGGCGCGATCGCCGAGGCCGCCGAGGCGTACTCCAACTGGGGACGCTGGGGAGAGGACGACGTTCTCGGCACCCTGAACTTCCTCGACGAGGCCAAACGCCGCGAGGGCATGGCCCTGGGACGGCGCGGGGTGAGTTTCTCGCTCTCCCAGCGCTTCGACATGGACGGCCCGCAGAAGGGCTGGCGGCGGCGCACCAACCCCGTCCACACCATGCTGATGACCGGCACGGACGCGGCTCTCGGCAACCAGGGCTCCCCCCACGGGATCGGGGGCGCCGACGACCTCATCACGATGCCGTTGCAGTGCTCCACCCAGTGGGACGGACTCGGCCACGTCTTCGACCACGGCAAGGCATGGAACGGACGCGACGCGCAGAAGGTAGTCACCGCCGAGGGCGACCTGGTCACCGGCATCGAGCACATGGCCCCGCACGTGGCCGGGCGCGGCGTTCTCCTCGACGTGGGACGGGTCATCGGCACCGACGGCGAGCTGCCCGACGGCTTCGCCATCACCGAGGAGCACCTGACCGCGACCGTCGATGCGCACGGCGTCGCCGTCGGCCGCGGAGACATCGCCCTGGTACGCACCGGCCAGCTGACCCGCGTCCGCCGCGAGGGCTGGGGCGACTACGCGGGCGGGCCCGCGCCCGGCCTGTCCTTCACCACCGCCGGGTGGCTGCACCGCACCGAGATCGCCGCGATCGCCACCGACACCTGGGGCTTCGAGGTCCGGCCGAACGAGTTCGAGGGCGCCTTCCAGCCACTGCACCAGGTCGTCATCCCCAACATGGGCCTGCTGATCGGCGAGATGTGGGACCTCGACGTCCTCGCCGCGGACTGCGCGGACGACGGCGTGTACGAGTTCTGGCTCACCGCCGCGCCCCTGCCCATCACCGGCGCCGTCGGCTCGCCCGTCAATCCGATCGCCGTCAAGTAGCCCATCGACCCGGCCGTCACGACCTGACAAGAGGAACAAGGAAGTTCCCATGACCCACACCCGCACCGTCCTCGTCATCGGCGGCGGCACCGCAGGAAACGGCCTGACCGTCCTGCTCCGCAAAGCCGGCATCGACGTCGACCTCGTCGAAGCCAAGGCCGACTGGAACGTCCACGGCTCCGGAATCACCACTCAGGGCAACGCCCTGCGCGTCCTGCGCGAGATCGGCGTGTGGGAGGAGGTCGAGAAGCACGGCTTCGGGTTCGACGCGCTCGGCATCACCGCTCCCGACGGGACAGTGCTGCACCTCGACGCCCATCACCGCACCGGCGGCCCGGACCTGCCCTCGGTTGTCGGCATGCAGCGGGCGGACCTCCAGCGCATCCTCATCGACGCGGTCCGAAGATCCGGCGTCCGGGTCCGGCTCGGCACCACCGTCCGGCAACTGGAACAGAACGCCGCGGGAGTCGACGTCACCTTCAGCGACGACACCTCGGGCCGGTACGACCTGGTCGTCGCCGCCGACGGACTGCACTCCGCCACCCGCGCCATGATCGGCATGAGCGAGCGGCCCGAACCCGTCGGCATGGGTATCTGGCGTGTCTGCGCCCCTCGTCCCACAAACGTCGAGCGCACTGACCTCGCTTACGGCGGCCCCTGCTACATCGCCGGCTACTGTCCCACCGGCCCGGACTCCCTCTACGCGTACCTGGTGGAGCCCCAGCGGGACCGTGCGAACCTCGACCCTGACACCTTCGACGAGGAGATGCGCCGCCTCGCCGAGCCGTACGGCGGTGCCTGGGACGAGATCCGCGCGTCCATCACCGATCCGAAGAAGGTCAACTACACGGTGTTCACCCGGCACCTGGTCGAGGGCTCCTGGCACCGCGGCCGCGTCGTGCTCGTCGGCGACGCCGCGCACAGCTGCCCACCCACTCTCGCCCAGGGCGCGGCGATGTCCCTGGAGGACGCCCTGGTCCTGGCGGAGCTGCTCGCCGGCCACGACGACTGGAACGACGAACTGCTCACGGCCTACTACGAGCGGCGTATCCCCCGAGTCCGGCTGGTCGTGGACGGCGCCGTCCAGATCTGCCGGTGGCAGCTGGACGGGGTACGCGACGCCGACGTGCCCGGTCTGATCGGCCGCACGATGACCATGCTGACGGAGCTGCCGTGACGACGCCGACCGTCGACGTCCACGCCCACGTCGTACTCCCCGAGCTGGAGGAGACCATCGCCGGGTGGCCGGGACGCGCCGCCGCCCGCGCTCTGGAGGCCCGCCGCATCGGCCCGGAGGCCCAGGCCGTCAGTGGGCCCATGATCCGTGACCGCATCCCGAAGCTGACCGACGCCAGAGCCCGCCTGGCCGCGATGGACGCCTGCGATGTCGACATACAGCTCGTGTCTCCCGTCCCGGACTACCACTACTGGACGGAACAGGAGCCGGCCCGCACCGTGTGGGAGCTGGCGAACACCGGTGTCGCGGCACACTGCGCGCAGGCACCGGAGCGGCTGCGCGGCCTCGGGCTGGTCCCGCTCCAGCATCCGCACCTGGCCGTCGAGGCTCTCGAACACGCCGTGGAACAGGGCTTGTCGGGTGTCGAGATCTCCTCGCACGCACCCGGCCGCGAACTGTCGGACCCCGCATACGAACCCTTCTGGAGCCGCGCCGAGGAGACCGGGGCCGTGCTGTTCCTGCACCCCTACGGCTGCACCCTCGACGAGCGCCTCGACCGGTGGTACCTGTCCAACACCGTCGGCCAGCCCACCGAGAACGCCGTCGCGCTCTCCCATCTGATCTTCTCCGGTGTCCTGGACCGGCACCCGGAGCTGAAGCTGATAGCCGCGCACGGGGGCGGCTATCTTCCCACCCACATCGGCCGCTCCGACCACGCCTGGCGGGTCCGTCCTGACGCCCGAGGCTGCGCCCACCCGCCCAGCAGCTACCTCAAGCGGCTGTACTTCGACTCGCTCGTCCACGATCCGTCCGTCCTGCGCGAGCTGGTCCGGATCGTGGGCGCCGACCGGGTGCTGCTCGGTTCCGACTTCCCTTTCGACATGGGGGCCGACCACCCGCTGGCCGCTCTGCGCGCCGCCCACCTGCCCGATTCCGACTTCCACGCCATTCGCGGTGCCAACGCGGCTTCGCTGCTGCGCCTCACCTGAGGCCACCTGAACAGGAGCCCCACTCATGACCGAGCGTCTGCTCACCCATCTGAGGCATGTCGACCTCGCCGTGCCCGACTACGACAAACAGCTCGACTTCTACGCCGGCATCTGGGGCCTGACCGAGGTCGCCGAGGACTCCGGCGTCTCCTTCCTCGCCGCCGAGGGCAGCCCCGAGCAGTACATCGTGCGGCTGCGCAAGGCCGAGGAGAAGCGCCTCGACCTCATCTCCTACGGCGCCGCCACCCCGGCCGACGTCGACACCCTCGCCGCACAACTCCTTGCGGGCGGAGTGCAGTTGATTACCCAGCCGGGCAAGGTCGACACCCCCGGCGGCGGCTACGGTTTCCGCTTCTTCGACATCGACGGCCGCACCATCGAGGTCTCCGCCGACGTCGCCATACGACAGCACCGCAAGATCGAGGAGAAGGAGTCGATCCCGGTCAAGCTGTCGCACGTCGTCATCAACTCCCCCGATCTCAACGCCACCAAGGAGTGGTACGAGCGCCACCTCGGCTTCCGGCTCTCCGACACCCTCTGGCACCCGAAGATGGGTGAGGCGATGCACTTCATGCGGATCAGCTCCCAGCACCACTCGATGGCCATCGCCCAGGGACCGCACACCGCCCTGCACCACATCTCCTTCGAGATGCGCGGCATCGACGAGTACATGCGCGGCACCGGCCGACTGCTGCGCGCCGGGGTGCACAAGGTATGGGGCCCCGGCCGCCACTGCGCGGGCGACAACACCTTCTCCTACTTCCACGACCCGCACGGCAACACCGTCGAGTACACCACCGAGCTGGAGCAGTTGGACGAGGACACCTGGCACCCCCACGTCTACGACTTCTCCACCGACGAGGTCTCCGACCAGTGGGGCACTGCCAACCCCGTGAACGAACTGGTCGCCAAGGAGTCCTTCAACGACCCCGACCGCGGCTGCTTCATCGCCCCGCCGGTCTGATCCTCCCTACTCCGGGGGCGAGGCGACGCTCCGCTCAGGGCCCTGAGTGCCCGCCGCGCCCCCGGCCCAGCCCCCTGGAGCCCCCATGCGCTTCGCCACCTACGAGTATCAGGGCCGCCGCAACTGCGGCGTGATCGACGGTGCCGCCGTACGCGCCTTCCCCGACGGCACGACACTGCTCGACCTGATCCGCTCCGGACTCCCGCGAGCGGCCACCGACCTCCCACCCACCGCAGACCCCGTCGCGCTGGACGCCGTACGGCTGCTCCCGCCCCTGGAACCGCCTTCCGTGCGGGACTTCTACACCTTCGAAGAACACATCGAGGGCGTACGGCGCTCCGGTGACCGCGGCGTACCCGAGGCGTGGTACGACGCGCCCACCTTCTACTTCACCAACCCTCAAGCCCTCATCGGCGCGCACGACGACGTCCCGTATCCGCCCGGCAGCAAGGTGCTGGACTTCGAACTCGAGGTCGCGGTGGTCATCGGCCGCGAGGGCCGCGACCTGACGCCCGAGCAAGCGCGCGACCGCATCGCCGGATACACCCTGTTCAATGACTGGTCGGCCCGTGACCTTCAGATCCGCGAGATGCAGGTGGGCCTCGGCCCCTGCAAGGGCAAGGACACCGCCACCACCCTCGGCCCCTACCTCGTGACTGGGGACGAGGTGGAGCCGTACCGCGACCCGGACGGCTTCCTGCGCCTCGCCCTGACCTCGGAGATCAACGGCGAGGTCGTCGGCAAGGACCTGCTGTCCAACATGAGCTGGACCTTCGAGGAGATGATCGCCCACGCCTCACGCGGCACCGTCGTCCGCCCCGGCGACGTCCTCGGCTCGGGCACCTGCGGAAACGGCGGCTGCCTGGCCGAACTGTGGGGCATCCGGGGCGAGCGGGTCCCGCCGCCGTTGAAGCCCGGCGACACCGTCACCCTCACCGCGGACGTCCTCGGCTCCGTCCGCAACACCGTCGTCCCCGGCACCGAGCCGGTGCCCCTGCCGGTGGCTCGCCGACGTCCCCGGAGCCGCTCCTGATCCGATCCGGGCACAGCCGGTCGGGCCGGGCGTACCCGAGCCCGACCCGCACGCCCCCGCGCCTTTCATACTCCGATGCCGCTGACGCATCACCGTCCGCCCTGCCCGGACCGTGACATCCCCATTCGTTCCATGGAGGCGCCGAATCCGGAATACCGATCGCGCGGGGGTGGGGGGCAGCGGGCCCCCGAGGCCGCATGGTCGTCCCACCCGCACGCCACGTCCCCGGTTCCCGATCGGCGTGAGGTCCTCCGCAGCATGCCGAGCGCCGAGAGCGCCTGTGCGGCATGCCCGCTCCCATACTTCGTCCCCCTGGAGTCACCAGGCCCGCTGCCGTGCCCGTGCCCTCCACCACTGTCGACGACTCCACCCCTCCGCCGGTGAGCGTGTCGGGTCCGGCGCATCAGCTGCGGGTGACCGCGCTGATGGCGGGCAGCTGTCTGCCCGTGCTGGGAGCGGTACTGATCGCTCCTGTGCTGCCGAAGATGCAGGACCACTTCGCGTCGGCCCCCGGCGCCAAGGCGCTGGTTCCCCTGGCGCTGACTGTTCCGGCGCTGGTTCTGGCGCTGCTGGCCCCGTTCGCCGGCGTGATCGTCGATCGCTTGGGCCGCAAGCGTCTGCTGCTGGTGGCGACCGTCCTGTACGCGCTGTTCGGCACACTACTACTCCGGTCACCGGCGGGTGAGGTACCTCGCCCTGCAGACCATGTGCGCCTCCGCGTCCGCCACAGCGTTCTTCGTGCTCGGCGGAGCAGCCGGCGCGGCGGGCTGGCGCGTTCCGTTCCGGGTCTACGCGGTGAGTCTGCTGCTCGCCCCGGTGCTGGCCTTCGCCCACCTGGACGCAGGACGTCACCCCGAGGACCCCCGATTGGCGAGCCTGATCGGCGAACTGTCGATGAAGAGCGAGGACTTCCGCCGCTGGTGGGCAGAGCACCCGGTGCGGGACAAGACCTCGGGGACCAAGCGATTCCACCATCCGGTGGTCGGCGATCTGGAACTGGCCTACGAGACTCTGCGCGCAGCGGACGATCCCGAGCAGGCGCTGATCACGTATGCCGCCGAGCCTGGCAGCGCATCGCACGACGCCCTGCGGATGCTGCTGGCCTGGGCCACTGATGGCCATTCCCGGGCACCGGCTGAAGGCCGAGCGCGCTGACCGGCAGCCGGCATCGGCAGAGTGCCGAACCTGATCTCGCCGCTCCTTGCTGCCCGATCCGTGCCGCGTGGCGAACCCTGCTCGCCGAGGCAGGTGCGGCAGATGGCGGCAAGGCCTGATCCACTTCATCCGATCGGTCCGCCCTTCATGCCTGTTGCCGCAGCCCGTCCGGTACTCCCGACCGCCGCTGAGCGGCGCCCGCTCAAGAAGAGAAGCGGCCCGGGGCCACAAGACCCCGCATCAGGCCCGGGTGCGGGCGCATCGTGGTGCTGGCGGCCCCGGGCCGGGCCAACGCGCGCATCGCCAACCGCGTCGGCGTTCACGTGGACACCGTGCGCACTGGGTCGGTGGAGGCGGCAGCTATGTCAACGCCGACCCAGGCACCGGTGTGCCTCAGGCCAGACCGAACCGCTCGGCGTGCACTTGTCCTCGGGGAACCCCCAGCGTGCGCAGGGCACTGAGCACGGTCGAGGTCATCGCCGGCGGCCCGCAGACATACACGTCGCGTTCGGCCACGTCCGGGACCAGAGCACTCAGACCGTCCGGCTCGAAGGGCGACGCTCCCTCGCCCCGTGGACCGGTGAGCAGGTGCAGCCGGCCGCCGTGGTGGGCCACGAGGGTACGTACCTCGTCGACCAGTACCGCGTCGCTCTCGCTGCGCACGCGGTACAGCACGACGACATCACCGGCCGATTCCTCCTCCAGCAGCGCGCGGACGGGCGTGATGCCGACGCCTCCGGCGATCAGCAACGCACCGGACCGTGTTCGGTGCAGTGATGTGAACGCGCCGTACGGGCCCTCCACGAAGGCGCGGCTGCCGACCTCGAGGTGCCGCAGTCCGGCGCTGGTGCTGCCTACCGCCTTGGCGGTCAGGCGCAGCGTCCTGCCGTCGGGCGCTGCCGACAGCGAGAACGGATTGGCCAGCCACCAGGGGTTGTGCCCGGGGAACCGCCAGATGCAGAACTGCCCCGCCTGGACCGGCAGTCTGTCGAGGTGGCGGCCGGTGACGTGCACAGACACCGCGTTGTCGGATTCCATCACTACGGCGGCGACCTCGAAGCGGTGATAGACGTTGCGCCACAGCGGCATGACGACCCGCCCCGCGATCAGGGCACCGAAGGCGAACAACCACAAGGCCCACCAGTAGATCTCCGCGAAGGCGGAGGACTTGAACGTCGTGGTCTCCTGCAACTGGTGGACGAACGCCAGCCCCAACGCCACGTACAGCAGCAGGTGCAGACCGTGCCAGACCTCGTAGGGCAGCCGCCGTCGCACGGAGCGGGCGGAGACCACGGCGATCACCGCGACGATCGCCGCCGCGCACATCCCCAGCAGGGAGGCCGGCACGTCGGCCAGCGAGGAGAACGTCTTCGGCAGTGAGGTGCCACTCAGCTTCGCGTAGCCCAGCACCACCAGGCCGGCGTGGGCGAGGATGGTCCACAGCAGGGTGAAGCCGACCCATCGGTGCCACACCGTCAACCGGTCCATGCCGATGCGGCGATCGAGCCACGGCAGCCGTGCCACCAGCAGCAGTTGGAAGAGCATCAGTACGGCGGCGTGCAGGCCGAAGAACTTGGCGACCGTGAGCACTGCGTTCTTACCCGTGCCAGCGCTGAGGAACAGCACCTCGACGATCACCACGTTGACGACAACGAAGGTCCACAGCGCGCGCCGCGCCGCACCGACCGGAGATGTGGTGCTTCGCCGCACCTGCGTATATGTCGCTTCCACCGCGTCCTCTTCATGTCCTGGTGACGTGTCCACGCCTGAGCCCCGCCAACCGGCAGCCGGGGCCGACGCCGGGTACGCTGACTGATTAAGCTCTTAACCGCAAGGCGTCACAGTGCAGTTGGGAACGTGGGGTCCGCATGACGAGTTCGCGTGTCTGGCGACGTCCCACGCTGGACGCCGTGGCCGCCCGGGCCGGCGTGTCGACGGCCACGGTGTCCAACGCGCTCAACGGCACCGGTCGGCTCTCCGAGGCGACCAGGCAACGCGTCCTGGCCGCAGCGGGCGAACTCGGCTACGCCCCCGCCAGCACCGCCCGCGCCCTGGCGCGCGGAGCCACCGGAGTGCTCGGCCTGACCATGACGACGTACGGCAACCTGCGCGTCCCCTACACCGAGATCCCGTTCTACGCGCACCTGGTGCTGGCTGCCATGGCGGCGGCACACAACCGCGGTTACCTGCTGCAGGTGATGCCGAACTCGATGTCGTCGTGGATGTGGCTGAACACGCCGATGGACGGCGTCATCCACGTCGGCCCGCGCGCGGACGACCACGTACGTTCCCTGCTGCTCGAGCGGGGCATCCCCATGGTCTGCGAAGGCCGGCCGCCCGAAGGGAACGGGTGCGACACGTGGGTCGACGCCGACCACGACACAGGTCTGCGGCTCCTGCTCGACCACCTCGCTGCGGCCGGTGCCCGGAGGATCGGGCTCACCCTGCCCGTGCACGACAACACGTACCCGCACCTGATCGCCGACGCCTACCGGCTCTGGTGCGCCGACCAGGACATGCAGATCCTGGTGGAGGAGTACGCGGCGATGCCCGACTACTTCACGGCGGAACAGAAGGCGGTCGCGCGGCTGCTCGACCGCGATCCGAGACCGGACGCCGTCATCGGCGTCTACTCCGACTCCGGTCACAACATCCTCGCCGTCGCGCGCGACCACGGTCTTCGGGTACCGCGGGATCTCCTGGTGGCCTGTGTCAGTGAGGACCCCGACTACGCCACGACCACACCACCCGTCACCGCGCTCAGTCTCCGACCGGACCGCACCGGCGAGGCGGCGGTCGATCTGCTGGTCGCCGTCATCAACGGCCGCGTCGGGGTGGACCGGCGTCGGCTCGTACAACCGGTCCTGATCCCCCGCCGGTCCACACGGCGCACGGCGAGGGACACACGACGAGCGTAGATGCGGGCGGCGAGGTCAGTCCGCTTCATCATTCGAGTCGCCGGGCGGGAGCAGGGCGAAGGCAAGCGAGACCGGTCGCCGGCGGCGTCGCCGCCGACCTGTAACGGTACGAGTTCGTCGAGCGCGTCGCAATGCAGCTGATCCGGCCTCAGACGCCGATAGCCGGCCACGCGGCGCTCAGGGGTGCACGGTCCGGTGTCCGTCCAAGTCAAGGCCGGGGCGAGATCGTATTGGTTCAGCACAGCGCGCCAGCGGCGATGGGTGTCGTGTGAAACGGAGGTGACGGCATCGCGTGCACCTGCCGCGCGCAGCGCGGCACACCGCTCCGGTTCGCCGAGGAGGTGCGGTCGCTGCTCCGCCGCAACCCCGGCCGGATCCAGACGGTGGGGTGGAGGAAATTTTCCAGCCGGTGTCGAGGGTGTCGGGGAGCAGGCGCCGTCGGCGGCCGTTGATCCGGTGGGCAGTGGTTCTCCCCCGCGTGTTTGACATCGCCGCCGGACATCCACCATGCTTCCATTAATTCATTAACACAAGCATGGTGGAGCAGAGGAAGCCGATGTGATCGACTACCGGGTCGACCGTGGCAGCGGTGTACCGGCCTACGTCCAGATCGTCGAGCAGACCGAACGAGCGCTGCGGATGGGCACCCTGCAGGTCGGGGACAAGCTGCCCACGGCGAGGGAGGTGGTGGCGGCTACCGCCATCAACCCCAACACGGTGCTGCGGGCCTACCGCGACATGGAGCAGGCCGGTCTGGTCGAACTGCGCCGTGGCCTCGGGACCTTCGTGACGCGGTCGCTCGCCCGGCCCGGCGCGGAGGACGACTCCCCGCTGCGCCGCGACGCCACCGACCTGGTGGCCCGCGCGCGGGCCGCCGGGCTGGAACGGGCCGATGTCCTCGCCCTGGTCACGGCCGTCCTGGACGCCTACGACAACGAGCACGAGCACGAGCACGAGAGCAGGACCCCGGGCGACCGGGGACGCAAGACGAAGGAGGACGTATGACCGGGCCTGACGCGTCGGCCGCGCTCTGCGCCACAGGACTGGGATTCCGGTACCGCATGAGGGGCGGCTGGGCCCTACGGGACTGCGAGTTCACCGTGCCGGGCGGTCGTATCACCGCACTCGTCGGACGCAACGGCGCGGGCAAGAGCACCCTGCTGCACCTGGCCGGCGGCCTGCTGCGGCCCAGCCGCGGGGAACTGCGGACGCTGGGCGCCGTACCCGGCACGGCCGAGGCCCGCAACCGGGTCGCGCTGCTCACCCAGGACAAGCCGCTCTACCCCCGTTTCACCGTGGCTGACACCCTGCTGATGGGCGAGAGGCTCAACTCTTCGTGGGACCGGACGACCGCCGAGCGGATCGTCCACGAGGGCGGCATCCCGCCACACGCCCGCGTCGGCGAACTCTCCCCTGGGCGGCGCACTCGCGTCGCGCTCGCCCTGGCACTGGGCAAACGGCCCGAACTCCTGCTTCTCGACGAGCCGTTGGCCGACCTCGACCCCGTGGCACGAGGCGAGATCATGGCGGAGCTGATGGCCGAGGCCGCGGAGCGCGGCACGAACATCGTGCTGTCCTCGCACGTCCTGCCCGAACTGGAGGAGACCTGCGACTGGGTGCTGGTCCTGCGGGACGGCCGCGTCGAGCTCAGCGAGGATGCCGAGACAATGCGCCGGAGCCATGCCGTACTGACCGGGCCCACCGACCAGGCGGACACGCTGGCCGCACAGCACACCGTCGTGCGGAGCCGTACCGGCGGCAGACAGCTGACCGCCCTGATACGGCAGCACGGCCCCCTGCACGGCACATGGCACGTCGAACGGCCCGGACTGGAGGACGTCCTGATCGGCTACCTCCAGGCCGCAGAGCCGGGGCACCCCCGCACCGCCCCCGCCGAGCCGACGGAGGCGGCCGCATGAAAGGCTCCCTCTGGCTCGCCTGGCGACAGCAACGCGTCTCCGCCGGCATCGGCGCGGTCACTCTGCTCCTCGCCGCGGCGATCGCCGCGTACTACCGCTCGGACATGCTCGACGCCCTGCACAGCGGGCTGTTCGACCACTGCGCCACCGGGCCGCTGTACTGCACCCGGTCCGACACCGGCCTGCCCCTGCTGCTGGACGTCGAGCCACTGAAGTACCTCGGGGCGCTGAACATCGCCCTGCCCGTCGCCATCGGCGTCTTCTGGGGCGCCCCGCTGCTGGGCCGCGACCGGGAACTGGGCACGCACCGCATGATCCTCGCCCAGGGCGTGAGCCGCGGGCAGTGGTTCGCCTCCCGGTTCGCCCTCGCGGCGCTGATCACGACGGCCCTCTCCGCCCTGCTGGCAGGAGTGTTCGCGTGGTGGTGGCGGCCGGCCGCCGACCGGAGCTACGGCCTGTTCTGGTACGACGAAACGGCCCTGAGCGGCTCGGGCCCCCGCGTCGTCGCGGCCGCTCTGTTCGGCCTGGCGGCCGGCACCCTGCTGGGCCTGCTGGCCCGCCGGGTCCTGGCAGCGATGGGCTTGACCCTGCTGGTGACGGGGGTGACGACGCTCCTGCTGGAGTGGACGCACCGGACCCGGCTGCTGGTCCCGCCGCACACCTACGTCAGCACCGGCCCCACCCCCAAGGCGCCCATGGGAGAGAAGTGGTCGACCGGCACCTACGGCCTGATCACCTCCTCCGGCCGCCACGACGACGTGCTGAACTGCCCCTATCCGTCAGGTGCCCAGCTCAAGGAGTGCATGGCGGCGCACGGGTACGTGTCCCGCTTCTACGAGGCCAACCCCGCCGGTGACTACTGGACCTTCCAGTGGACCGACACCGCCGTCCTCGGCGGCCTCGCCGCACTGCTCACGGTCCTCACCGTCCTGCTCCTGCGCCGCCGCGTCTGACCGCGGCGACCGGATCGGGACCGTCCGCTCCGCCTGTCCGCCCGTCCGCCTGTCTGTCTTTCTCCTTCACCAGGGTTCCCCTGCTGCAACCGCACGGAGGTCGCTTCGCCATGCCCGCCGACGCCACGTCACCGAAGAAACTGCGCAACAACCGCGCCACCCTCACCCACAAGACCGGTTACGCCCTGCGCCACCCCGGCCGCGTCGTCCCGTACCTGCGCCGGGCCGGCCGGGACGCGTGGCTGGGCCTCAAGCACCCCGACCACGTCGGCTACTACCGTGCCGTGATGGCCTCGGACACCCGCCGCAACCCGGAGGCCGCCGTCGGCAGCCAGACGCACGACCGCTGGCTCGCGCTCGGGCAGATGCAGTTCGACTACCTCGTCGAACACGGGCTGCGGCCCGACCACCGCATGCTGGACATCGGCTGCGGCAACCTGCGCGGCGGCTGGCGCTTCATCAGCCACCTCGACACGGGCAACTACTACGGCATCGACATCTCGCCCGACATCCTGATAGCCGCCAAGAAGACCCTGGTCGAGCGCCGTGTCCAGGACAAGCTGCCGCATCTGACCATCACCGGCGACCTCACCCTGGACTTCCTGCCCGACGACCACTTCGACGTGGTCCACGCGCACAGCGTCTTCTCCCACTCGCCACTGGAGGTCATCGACCAGTGCCTGGCGCACGTCGGCCGGGTGCTGACCGACACCGGGTTCTTCGACTTCACCTTCGACCGCACCGAGGGCACCGAACACCAGGTGCTGCGCGAGGACTTCTACTACCGGACCGAGACGCTGCTGGCTCTGGCGAGGCGGCACGGCCTGCACGCGCGGTTCATGGCGGACTGGGAGCAGCGCCCGCACGGCCAGTCGAAGATACGTGTCAGCCGCGCGCCTCTGCCCGCCGCCTGAGACGGTCTCCCAGATGCCGTCTCCCGGACCGCCGAGCGGGCCGGCACGCCTGGCCGCGATAGACGGGCTCCGCCTGTCGGCAGCGCTCATGGTGGCCGCGTACCACTTCCTCGGGACGCCCACCTCGCACTTCTGGGGAAGGACCGAACTCCGGGACCTCGTGCCGTTCCTGCACGAGATCAGCCGCTACGGCTGGCTCGGCGTCGAGTTCTTCTTCGCCATCAGCGGCTTCGTCATCTGCATGAGCTGCTGGGGGCGGACTCCCGGACAGTTCACCGTCTCCCGCATCGCACGACTCTTCCCGGCCTACTGGTGCGCCGTACTCCTCGTCGTCGCGCTCGTCCTTGTCTCGCGGATGGGCCACTGGCCCGCCGCCACCCGCGTCGACTTTCGCACCGTCCTCGGAAACCTGACGATGGCCCCGGGCCCCCTGGGGCTCGACCTGGTCGACGGAGTCAGCTGGACGCTCTGGGTGGAGGCCCGCTTCTACCTGCTGATGGCCGTGCTGCTCGTCCGCGGGCTGTCGTACCGGCGGGTGGTGACCTTCTGCGGAGCCTGGCTCCTGGCCGGTGTCATCACGCTCGAACTCCACTCGCCCCTGCTGGAAGAGTTCGTACTGCCCCGGTACACCGGTCTGTTCGTCGCCGGAATCGTCCTCCACCTCATGCACAGGTTCGGCCGGAGCCTCCTGCTGTGGCTGCTGCTGGGCTTCGCCTGGTCCTACGAACTCACCGTGCTCGAACTCCGGGTGGCCGACCACGCCACCGTACCCACCGGCGAGAGCCGGCCCTCCTGGGCCGTGTGCGCGGTCGTGCTCACGGTCTGTCTCGGGCTGCTGGCGCTGGCCGGTGTCGACGGACCGCTGGCGAGGCTGCGCCGGCGTTGGCTGGTCACCGCGGGGGGACTCACGTACCCCTTCTACCTCCTCCACCAGAGCGTCGGAGTTCCCTTGGCCAAGGGTTTGCTCCGACTCGTTCCGAAGCTGGGGCCGCTGCCTTCGATGGCGGTGTCCGTCCTCTGCGTGCTGGGGCTGTCCCTGCTCATCCACACAACCGTGGAGCGTCGGCTCGGACGCCTGCTGAGGCATCGCCTGACGCTCGACATGCGAGTGCGGGATCCCGCCGTGAGGCCGGCTGTCATCCGTACGCCATAACCCCGTGACTCCGTCCGAAGAAAGATCTCGCATGCCCCTCGACAGGCGAACAAGACGCCCGCGCATCCTCATCGCCGGCCTGACAGCGGTGGCCGCTGCCCTGGCAGTCGCGCTGACTCTGGCCTTGACGGTCACGACCTACGATCACACCTCACCGCGCGCCGCCCGTAACAGGGCAGAGGGAAAGGTGGCCGGAAACGTCGACTGCCGCAAGACGAAGTGCGTGGCCCTGAGCTTCGACGGCGGCCCCAGCCCGACGACCCCCGGGCTGCTGGACATCCTCAGACAGGACGGGCTGCACGCCACGTTCTTCGCACAGGGCAAGGGCCACATAGCGAAGTACCCGGACATCCTGCGCCGTATGGCGGCCGAGGGGCACGAAATCGGTGACCACACCTGGACCCACCCCAGGTTGACAGATCTCGACGAGGCCGGCGCCCGTCGGGAACTGGCCCGGACGCAGGACGCCATCGAGAGGATCACCGGCGAGAGGCCGGTCCTGATGCGTCCTCCGGAGGGCCGCACCAACCGCAAAGTAGCCGAGGTCTGCCGGGAGTTGGGGCTGGCTCAGGTGCTGTGGAGCGTCACGGCCAAGGACTACGAGACGACCGACTCGGCCTTGATCACCAGAAGGGTGCTGGACCAGACCCATCGCGACGGCATCATCCTGCTCCACGACCTGCACAAGGGGACCGTGCCCGCCGTCCCCGGGATCATCAAGGCGCTCGAACAACGCGGCTACACCATCGTCACGGTGTCGCAGCTACTCGCTCCCGCCAAGGCGCAGCCGGGCATGGTCTACCGGCCATGACAGAGGGCCGCGAGCCGAGCCGAAACAGTTGGCGACGGGAGTCACCGGCGCTCGAAAGGCGCTGTCCGGACGGACGTCGACGGGGTGGAGCCGGGATGATCCCGGCTCCACCCCGCGCGCGGTGGGGTGCGGCTCTAGGTGCGGGTCCACCGTTGGCTGTCGCCGTTCGTGCAGGAGGAGAGCTGCACCAGGGTGCCGTTGGCGGTGCCTGCGGTGGCGGTGTCGAGGCAGAGGCCGGACTGGACGCCGACGATGGATCCGTCGGAGTTGAGGCGCCATTTCTGGTTGTCACCGCCCCAGCAGCCGTAGATCTGGACCTTGGTCCCCGCGCCGGTGCCGGCGGCGTCCAGGCACTTGTCGCCGTAGACCCTCAGCTCGCCGGCGGCCGTGGCGGCCCACTGCTGGTTGGTGCCGTTGTGGCAGTCCCAGAGCTGGAGCTGGGTGCCGTCGGCGGTGCTGGTGCCGGGCACGTCCAGGCACCGGCCCGAACCGACGCCCTTGATCGTCGCGGAGTCCGCGGGGGGCGGCGTCGAGGTACCGCCGTTGAGCGCGTTGAGGACGGCGGTGTAGGCGGGCTTCTTGCTGCCGTTGCCGTTGAACAGCAGCGGCGTCTGCTCCGACCGCCAGGAGTCGGTGTCGCGCACACCCCAGACGGTGATGCCGAGGCAGCGCGGTACGGCCAGGCAGTCGTTGGTCACGCTGGTGTACGTCGAGGCCGGAGCGCCCTGGATGTCGAGTTCGGTGATCGCCACGTCGACGCCCAGGGCGGCGAAGTTCTGCAGGGTGGTGCGGAAGTTGCTGTTGTAGGGGCTGCCGCTGTTGAAGTGCGACTGGAAGCCGACGCAGTCGATCGGCACGCCGCGCTGCTTGAAGTCCCGGACCATGGAGTACATGGCCTGGGTCTTGGCCCAGGTCCAGTTCTCGACGTTGTAGTCGTTGTAGCAGAGCTTGGCGGCCGGGTCGGCGGCGCGCGCGGTGCGGAAGGCGACCTCGATCCAGTCGTTGCCGGTGCGTTGCAGGTTGGAGTCGCGCCGGGCTCCTGAACTGCCGTCGGCGAAGGCCTCGTTCACGACGTCCCACTGGGCGATCCGGCCCTTGTAGTGGGCCATCACGCCGTTGATGTGGTTGATCATCGCCTGGCGCAGCGTGCTGCCGCTGAGGCTCTGCATCCAGCCGGGCTGCTGGGAGTGCCAGGCCAGGGTGTGGCCGCGCACCTGCTTGCCGTTCTGCACAGCCCAGTTGAAGACCCGGTCGCCGGCCGTGAAGTTGAACTGGCCCCGCTGCGGTTCGGTGGCGTCGATCTTCATCTCGTTCTCGGCCGTGACCGAGTTGAACTCACGGCTCGCGATCGTCGTGTACGCCGAGTCGCCCAGTCTGCCGGAGGCGATGGCCGTGCCGAAGTAGCGGCCGCTCCGCGCCGCCGCGGCGCCGAGCGTGCTCTCGGCGGCGTGCGCGCCCGGCGACGCGACCAGCGTGGCGACCACACCGAGGGCGCCGGCGACCAGCGCCAGCAGCAGGCCGTGGACCTTCCGGCGGATCACTGTTCTGGAAAGGGCAGGACAGCCCATGACTGTGCCTCCAGGGTAGGAATCGGAGAAGGACTGAAGCGCAGGGGAATGCGTGGCCCGCTCCCACTCGGCAGCCGGTCGGGGCGGGCCGGAACCCGGGCAGTGCGTGGATCTGCAGTGCAGCGCAGACTCGGTCCACCATCGTTCGACATCTCGAACCGCGACCGGCCCCTCCGGCACGGATGATTGAGGAATTGACGATGCATCGTCAATAGCCCTCACAGAAGAAGTTTCGGGACCCCTTCGAAACTTCCGGAATCCGGCGCGCCGCCAGAGCGTCATGGCCGGACTGCCTACGCCTGCGGCCGGTTGGACGCCCGTCCGGCTCAGAAGGAGGAGCTGTTTGTGGACACATCGGCGACAGCTCTTGACCAGAGGGCCCGGAATTCCTAGCTTGTGGCGTCGAAGCTTGCGGGAAATCTTCGAAACTTTCGAGATCGCCCCCTCTCCCGGCATGTCCGCTCCGTGCTTCACCGAGGTCCCCTCACCCCCACCCCCAAGGAGGCCCTCCCATGTGGTTCCGTCATCCGTCCGCGGCCCGGTCCGCGGTCCGTCTGAGGCGATTACTCGCTGTCCTGGCGCCCCTGCTGCTCGTATCCGTCTTCCTCGGTGCCCAGCCCTCCGGCGCGGCGACCGTGGACACCCACGCCTCGTACGTGCTGGTCAACCGCAACAGCGGCAAGGCCCTGGACGTCCACGACATGGCGACCGGCGACGGCGCCCGCATCACCCAGTGGTCCAGGAACGACGAGAAGCAGCAGCAGTGGCGGTTCGTCGACTCCGGAGGCGGCTACTTCCGTATCGAGTCCCGCCTCTCGGGCAAGGTCCTGGACGTCCAGAACCGCTCCACCGCGAACGGCGGCTCGATCGTCCAGTGGGCCGACCGGAACGCCACCCACCAGCAGTGGCGGCTGGCCGACAGCCCGGACGGCTACGTGCGGCTCGTCTCGCGCCACAGCGGCAAAGCCCTGGAGGTACAGGGCGCCTCCACCGCCGAGAACGCGAACGTCGTCCAGTACGACGACCGGGGCGGCACGAACCAGCAGTGGCGGCTCGTCAAGGTGGGCGCCGGCTCCACCGCCGCGTGCGATCTTCCCTCGGCGTACCGCTGGACCTCGACGGGCGCGCTGGCACAGCCCAAGGCCGGGTGGGTCTCGCTCAAGGACTTCACGGTCGTCCCCTACAACGGCCGGCAACTGGTCTATGCGACGACGCACGACACGGGAACGCGCTGGGGTTCGATGAACTTCAACCTGTTCACCAACTGGTCGGACATGGCCTCGGCAGGCCAGAACACGATGTCGGCCTCGACCGTCGCGCCCACGCTCTTCTACTTCGCGCCGAAGAACATCTGGGTGCTCACCTACCAGTGGGGCGGCACCGCCTTCTCCTACCGGACCTCGAGCAACCCCACCAACCCGAATGGCTGGTCATCCCCGCAGGTGCTCTTCTCCGGGAGCATCGCCGGCTCCGGAACGGGACCCATCGACCAGACACTCATCGGTGACGGCACGAACATGTACCTGTTCTTCGCCGGTGACAACGGCAAGATCTACCGGGCCAGTATGCCGATCGGGAACTTCCCGGGCAGCTTCGGCTCGACCTCGACGGTGGTCATGAGCGACTCGACCAACAACCTGTTCGAGGCTCCGCAGGTCTACAAGCTGCAGGGCCAGAACCGCTACCTCATGATCGTCGAGGCGATCGGCGCGCGGGGGCGCTACTTCCGCTCGTTCACGGCCACCAGTCTGAACGGCTCATGGACGCCGCAGGCCGCGACCGAGAGCAACCCCTTCGCGGGCAAGGCCAACAGCGGCGCCGCATGGACCAATGACATCAGCCACGGCGAACTGATCCGCACCGGCCCCGATCAGACCATGACCGTCGATCCCTGCAACCTGCAGTTGCTCTACCAGGGGCGCAGCCCCAACTCCGGCGGTGACTACGGCCTCCTGCCCTACCGCCCGGGTCTGCTGACACTGCAGCGCTGACGGCGTGACGGCACTCCGGCTCCGGTGTGGAACCGGCGTGGCGGGCTCGGCGGAAGGCCGAGCCCGCGCGTCGTACCCCCGGAGCCGTACCCACGCCGTCGCGCGGACGCACGGCCCCGAGCGGGGTCACGAGGTGGCGGCGGCCTCTTCCCTCAGCTTGTCCAGGACGGAGAGCCTGCCCTCGTCGTGGATGCGCCGGGTCGTGACGCGGTCGGGATAGCAGCGCAAGAACATGTGGGTGAAGTGGCTGCCGTAGTGCAGGACTTCGGAGTCGTCGGTGCTGCCGAGCGGGCGGGCCGCGGCCTGGAAGCTCGGCTCGTGGAAGTAGGCGAAGGCGTAGCGTTCGCGGTCGGCGAGCTTGACCTTGTGGGGGGTGGAGAGCAGGCTCCCGCCGGTGACGAACTGGAAGAGGTCGCCGGGGAAGACGGTGAAGGTGTGCGGCACCGGCGGGACGTAGGTCCAGTGGTCGTCGTCCTCGTACACGCCGGCGGCGCTCTCCTCGGGCAGCCAGTTGCGGTTGCGGCGCTCGCCCTCGACGGGGGGACGGATGTAGAGGGCCTGGCCGGTCTCGTCCTGGGTGGCGATGACGAGCAGTCCGTAGTCGGTGTGGGCGCCGATGCCGCGGTCGGTGTCCGGCGTGGCGGCGGGGAAGCGCAGGACGCGCATGTGGTGCCAGCCGTCGTCGGTCAGCCGGGTGAAGGCCTCGATGTCCTGGCCGAGTCCGAGGGCGGTGAGCCGGAGGATGCGCTCGCCGAGGTCGCCGGACTGTGCCATGTAGGCGTTGACGGCGTCGCGGTAGGAGTCCCCGGGCCAGGGGACGGGGCCGTGGCAGGGCCAGTTCTCGGCGACCCGGGCGTCGTACGGGGAGACGTCCTTGGTGACGGTGAAGATCTCCGAGCCGTCCTGGACGCCGTCGGTCACCTCCTCGCCGGAGGCGACGTATCCGCTGTAGCTGAGGTCGCTGACGTGCCGGGACTTCTCGGCGAGCGGCAGGGAGAAGAAGCGCCGGCTCGCCGCGTAGGCGTCGGCGACCACCCCGCGCTGCCCGGCCGGGACGGCTACCTGATAAATGCCGTCGCGCTGCCAGGCCTCGATCAGCTGCCGACCCAGACGGACGTCCTCGGGCGTCCCGGTGACGGTCTCCGGGATCTCGAACGTGACAAGAGGGGACACGGGCGTTCCCTTCGCGGAAATGCGGGTGGGGAGAGAACGGAAGTCGTCGTGGGGGTGTGGTCCGAACCGGCGTCGTGCGCCCCTGCGCGGAGGACGGGCCGTGGCGGCGGGGCGGGTTTGTGGGCCCGAGGGCCGGGGGCCATGGGTCCAGGAGACCAAGGAGGCCTAGGGGCCCAAGGGGAGGTGGGGGAAGTGGGGGAAGCGTGCGGCAGGGGGGGCCTGACGCCGTCTCGTCGTCGGCGCTGGGCGGTGGCGGGCCCGTGCGGTGGTGGTGCGGGCGGCCGCGGGCGAGGCGTCCTCGGCGGCACAGGGGAAACAGGGCGGGTCGGTCCGGTGCCGCACATCGCGGCTGACCACACGACCGGTGACCGCCACCCTTCTCCACGGCGCTCTGAAGAACGTACGGCCGGCTTGTCAGCCCGGCTTGTCTCGGCTCGGCTCAGTTCGGCAGGGGCAGTTCGGGCAGGGCTCGGCTCAGCCGGGCTCAGCCGAGAGCGTGGGTCTGGGGCGCGGTCACCGAAGAGGGGCCGGCACGCGCGGGCGGGTCGTGCCTGCGGCGTGCGGGGGCGGGCCGTCCGGAACGGCCTCGTGGCCGCCGAAGTCAAGGGCGTCCTCCGGGGACCACCCGCCCGGCGTCGTCGATTCGGACCAGGTCAGGCCCGCGGCGCGCTGGAGCCGGGTCACCGCGACGACGGCGAGAGCCGCACGCAGGGTGCACAGACCGCGCAGCCCGTCGAGGCGCTGGCCGGTGAGCATGCCGATCCGCTGCAGGCGCCGGTCCAGCGTGTTGCGGTGGACGCCCAGCCGCTCGCAGGCGCGGTGACGGACCCCGTCGGCGGCGATGAGGGCGGTCAGGGTGTCCCAGAGGACGGGGTGTTCGTTCAGCGGCTCGACCATCTTGAGGAGCCGCTCGGAGACGGCCGGGGTCTCCGCCGCTCCGTACTCCACCAGGACGTCGTCGAGTCCGTACACCCCGGGAGGACACTCGAGGGCGAGGAGCGTGGCGCAGATGCCGTCGGCGACCGACACCCCGCCGCCCTCCGGCACCGCCCGTCCGCCCGGTGTGCCGGGGCCGGGCTCCTGCCAGTGGACCGCGATCCAGACGTCGCCGGGAAGGTCCTTGTGGGCTTCCCGGGCGAGGGCGACGGCCTCTTCCTGGCCGGCGGCCCGCAGCAGGACGTGGGCTCCGTCCTCGGACGTCGGCACCACGGCCGCCGCCAGACCGCGGAAGACCCGGTCGATGTCGGCGATCGTGCACGACAGAGCGCGTACGGCGAGCACCGCGCGCGCCTCGTCGGCAGTCCCCGCGGTGCGCGGCGCCGGAACCTGGCGGGGAGGCTCGGGGGCGTCCTCACCGCCGATCCCCACGTCGAAGAAGCCGCAGTTGAGTTCACGGCCCACCAGCCTGCCGGCGTCACCGAGGCGCAGGACCATCACCTCGTGCGTCATGGCGTCCTGGTCATGGGCGCCGACGGTGCAGCGGTTGATGAGGTGGCGGGTCATCCCGCCCACCATGGCGAGCAGTTCGTCGAGGGACCGGCCCCGTCGCGCCCACGCCCGGCCCTCCGCGCGGATGCGAGCCGCACTCTGCCAGCTCCAGTCGCCCTGGCCGGACACCACCTCGGTCAGGGCCGAGAAGATCTCCCACCGGACCCTGCGGCGTACTTCGTCGACATCCTCGATCCCCTCCGACGCGAAGAGTGGGTGAAGGTCGGGTATCGGCTCCGCGTGTGTGGTCATGTCAGGACAGGAAAGTCCACGAAGTTCAGAGATACATCAAAGTCCGCTCAGAGCACGATCGGAATACGATCCGATGGATCATCCCTGTGCCATCATGACAACGACAGCACTGATCCCGGCTTCCTCGATTCCGCGGGCAGATCTCGACAACAATGGGTTCTTACCGACTTGGTGCGCACACGATGATCCAGAGCGACACGTCCTCGAAAACGACCGTGCTCGTCGTGGAGGACGAGTCCAGCATCGCCTCCATGCTCACCATGGCGTTGCAGTTCCTCGGATTCGCGGTGATCACCGCCGACCGGGGAAGCAAGGCGCTCGCCCTGGCGACCAGTTGTGCCCCCGACGTCGTTCTGCTCGACGTCGTCCTGCCCGACATGGACGGGTTCGAGGTCTGCCGCAGCCTCCGCGGCGCGGGCGTCAACGCCCCCGTCCTGTTCGTGACCGCCCGTGACGCGGTGGCGGACAAGGTCCGCGGCCTCGAACTCGCCGACGACTACGTCACCAAGCCCTTCGACCTCAACGAGGTGGTGGCCCGGATCCGGGCCGTCATGCGCCGCGGCCGTGAGCTGACTCCGGCCAATGGCCGCAGGCTGCGCGCCGGTTGGGTGGAACTGGACCAGGACACGCGAGAGGTCTGGAGACACGGTCAGCCGGTTCAGCTGTCGTCGACGGAATTCGCGTTACTGCGTTATCTCCTGGAGAACGCCGACCAGGTGCTCTCCAAGGCCCAGATGCTCGACAACGTGTGGAGCTACGACTTCCGGGGCGAGTCCGGAATCGTCGAGACCTACATCTACTATTTGCGGCGGAAACTGGGCGACACCGACCAGACTCTCATCCACACCGTGCGCGGGGCGGGCTATCTGGTGCGCTCGGCCCCTCCCGGACACCTCACGGAGGGCTGAGGATGTCCACCGCCGCGTGCCCCTCCCAGAACCGTCGAAAGGACCAGGGGGCCCGCTCCCGTCCGGCCCCCACCACGTCCTTGACCCGCAGGCTCGTCTGGGGATTCCTCGTCATCGCCGCGATCGGGGTGCTCGGGGCCGACTTCTACTGCGTGTGCGCGCTGTCGTACCGCCTCCGGGAGCGCACGGACCAGCAGATCGTCCAGACCCACCGCTTGCGGTTGGAGGCACTGCGCGCCGGGAGGGACTGGTACCCGTCACAGCAGGACTCCGCGTCCGTGGTGACCGACGCCCGGGGTGTCGTGCGCCTGCCGACGGGGGCCACACCCCCGCTCGGCAGACTGCCGATGTCGGCGGCGCTGTTGCGGGAGCGGGACGGTATCGAGCAGCCGCTGCCGGTGCCCGGCCGGGCGGCTCGGGCCCTCGTGGACAGGCTGCCGGAGGGCGGCTACCTGGTCACCGCCCGGTCGACGGCCGCCGACGCGGCGACCGTACGGACGCTCGTGGACATCGAGACGGTCACCGCCGTCCCGCTGATCGTCGCGCTGGCCCTCGGGGCCCTGTGGACCAGTCGTCGGGCCTGCGTGTCCCTGCGCGAGATGTCGGCCGACGCCCGACGCATCGCGGAAGGCAGCGAGGACCCCTCGGAGCGCGTCCCGGTCACGACGCACCCGCCCAGGGAGCTGCAGCGCACCGCCGACACGTACAACTACCTGCTGCGCCGCATCGAGGAGGCGGCCCTGCGCCGCCGACAGGACGAGAACAGGCTGTGCGAACTCGTCGAGGCCGCCAGTCATGAACTGCGCACGCCGCTCACCACCATCACCGGGTACACCCAACTGGCCCTGATCCGGGCGCTGGACGACCCACGCCGACTGGACGAGGCCATGGGGCACGTCCAGAAGGAGACCCGGCGTCTGATCAGCCTGGTCGAGGACATGCTGCTGCTGGCCCGGCTGGGGCACGGCGGCATCCTCGAACAGCGTCCGGTGGACCTGGCCCAGGTCTGCCTCCAGGCGGTGGACCGGGCCCAGGCGCCCGGCGCTCCCCGCACGCTGCGCTGTGAGGTGGAGTCCTTCCCGCACTGGGTGGAGGGCGACCGGCAGAGGCTGGAGCAGGCGATCGACAACCTGCTCGCCAACGTGCTGGCCCATACCCCCGAGGAGACTTCGGCCCAGGTCCGGCTGGGTCTGGACGGGGACCGCCATGTCATCGACGTCATCGACGACGGGCCCGGGATCGCGGGCAGTGTGCGGGACCGGATCTTCGAGCCGTTCTTCCGCGCGCCGCATCCCTCCCCCACGGATCCGGATCTGCCGCAATGCTCCGGACGCGGGCTGGGGTTGAGCGTGGCGGCGGCGGTGGTCACGGCGCACGGCGGCTCGATCGACCTCGAACCCTCGGAGCGGGGCGCCTGGTTCCGGGTGAGCCTGCCCGCCAGCGCGGGGCGCCGCCTCGGCTCCACCTCCCCTCAGCCACTGCCCTGAAGCGCAACGGCGCCCCGCTGAGCACCTTCCGCGCGACCACGGCCCGCGGGACCGGGGAAAGCGCCCTGCACAGACACCCGCCCCGTGTCGCGCACCTGCGCGAAAACCAGGGATTCCCCTAGATCCACGGGGCGGGAGTTCGTCACGGCCGGACTGCCTCGCGTCCCCCCGCTGCGGGGCGGAGCCGGAGGTCGGGTGGCCGCGCGCCTGACCCTTTCCGCGCCCCGCGACGCCCTGTGATCAGTGCTTTTTCACCGCGCTCGGCACTCCGGCAGTGGGCCCCGGGGCCCGCGCGGCCCGCCGGGCCGACGGCCGGGCTGCCCGGCCCTGCCTCGAGGGCGGCGCCGCCCCGACCCGACGGCGCCTCGGCCGCTGATCCGCCCGCACCCCTTCCCACCTGGTACGACCAACCTGTCGACATCGATAGCGCCTTGTAACAACCTGGTCACGCGAACACTTGCCGACCGGAGAGGGCCCTTCGGTATCGTGCCGCCAAGCAAGGCTTGTTTTCGTCGCGTTGGCGCAGGGGACCCTGATCGGGCGGTGAGGTGTATCTTCGAGAGACCCACGAGGAGACTGCGGTGTCGGTGCCTCGCCCCCTGACCTCGGCGTGGACCCCGCACGGTGGTGCGGCGGTCGGCGCCCTCTCCCTCATGGTGCTTCTCCTCGTCCTGTCCGCCGGTCCGACGCGGGAGGGAGGGCCACCCCCGCCGGTCAGGCCGACCCTGACGCACGCGATGGCCCTCCACGCGGGTGCCGCGGGCGGCGGCCGCGAACGGGTGGCCGTGATCCGCGGCAGCCGGCAGAGCATGGGGGTCGTCGGCCCCAAAGGGGCTCTGGGCGCCCCCGGTTCACGGGCGATGCTCAAGCTGGCCCTGCTGCTCCTGCCGCTGCTGGCGGCGATCGGGCTCGGCACCCAACTGCACCGGGACCGGGGAAACCGGCGCAAGTCCGAGCAGCGCATCATGGCGTTCGTGGCGACCGCGTGCCACGAATTACGGACTCCCCTCACCGCCATCTCCGGCTACGTCCAGTTGGCGCGGCTGGGCGGACTGGCCGACGTGGAGAAGTTCGACCTGGTCATGGACCGCATGGCCGACGAGACCCGCCGTATGTCCGCGCTCCTGGACGAGTTGATGCTCCTCGCCAGACTGGACCTCGGCCAGCCCCTGCGCAGCGAGCCGGTCAACCTCGCCCAGCTGTGCCGGGAAGTGGTGGCCGACGCCCAGGCCTGTTCTCCGCACCATCCCATCCGGCTCACGATCCTGCCGGGCACCCACGCCGTCGTCGGCGACCGGGACCGGCTCTACCAGGCGGTCGCCAACCTGCTGGCGAACGTACGGCATCACACACCCGGGGGCACACGCACCGCGCTGGGGCTGGGCACCGAGGACGGTTTCCGGGTCATCGAGGTGATCGACGACGGGCCCGGCATCCCCGTCGAGTTGCGGCACTCGGCCTTCGAACGGTTCGTCCACGGCGGCAAGGCGGCGACGCGCCCCCCGGTCGCGGACACGGGCGGCGGGAACGGGCTGGGCCTGAGCGTCGTGGCGGCCATCGTCACCGCGCACGGCGGGACCGTGTCGCTGGAACCCGGGCGCCGGGGAGCGTGGTTTCGCATCAGGCTGCCCGCCTGAGCCCGCCCCGACACCTGCCCCGCACCGAATTCCTGGCCCGACCCGACGGGGCCGGGGCCGCTGCCGGGCGAGAAGGCGTCGCGCGCGAGGAGAAAAACCCCGGGGCGGCCGGCCGGTCACGGGAAAAGCGGTGCGCGCGATCCACGACGTATCCACCGGCACTATTGACTTAAATTCTAGGTGATTCACTAGTCCCGTTCCATTCACACCCCGAACCACATCAACGCGAATTGGATGAACCGGACGCAATACCCGCGCCAGCAGGCACTTCTGGCCTTTCCCGGGCACGTCCCCGCACCTGGCCGGGGCATTCCGACCCCTGCATCCTTCACATCACTCACATGTCGACAGTGAGTATCGGCTACAATCCACAGCGTTGTGTGTGCACCAACTGTGAACAGAGAAGAGAGCGCTGAAAACCGCTTACAAAGCGGTGAGCGCCGACGCCCTTCACCCCTTGGGCCACCGCGAGCTCCACCCTCCCCATGCCGTGTGCCGCCCGCGCGGCCGGGCTCCCCATTTCCCCGGCGCCTCGCCCACAAAGCCCATCAAGTGTCCGTCCCCCCAGAACATTCGGTGGCCCCGTGAACCTCACTTCGGCCTTACCGGCCCCTCGCTCGCCGCTCACACGTGCCACCTCGGCCGAACCCCTGGTGGGTAGATCCACCCTGCTCTCGGCACTCATCCGCCGCATCCCCGGGACCGACTCCGGAGCCTCCCCCGGCGTGCTGCTGACCGGACCGGTCGGAGTCGGCCGCAGCGCGCTGCTGCACGCCTTCTGCGACCTGGTCGGCCCCTGGGCGTCCGTCCTGCGCGCCGGCGCGCAGGACGGCACCTGGTACGACGCGGTCGGGGCCGTGCACGGCGCCGCGGACCGAGGCCGATCACCGCTCGGCGAGGCTTCTTTGACGAGCCATCAGCTCCTTGAGTCGGTGACGGAGATGTGCCGGCGCGGGCCCGTGGTGCTCGCCATGGACGACGCGCACCTGCCCCGCCCCCGGTCGCTGCGCGCACTCGACTACGTCCTGCGCAGATCCGTCGGACTGCCGCTGCTGCCGGTGATCACGGTGCCCCCCGTCACCGAGCCGCCGGCCCTCGCCGCCCTGCTCACCCACCACCCCTGGAGCGCACGGGAGTTGCACCCCCTCACCGCCGACGAGATCTCCGAAGTACTCTTCCGGAAACTGGGGCACGAGCCCTCCACGGCCCTGCTGCGCCGGTGCGCGGAGCAGTCCGAGGGCATCCCCGCGGCGGTCCACGCGTTCGTCCACCGGTACACCGGCACAGGCGGTGCGACGGACGGAGCGGCAGGCGGAGACCGCGCCACGCCGCAGGACCTCGGCCAACTGCCCTCCTCGGCCTCGGCCGTCCTGTCCGCGGTGGCCGTACTCGGCTGCTCCGAACCGGAGTTGGTGAGCGAACTGATCCGGATGCCGCTGCCGACCGTGCGCCGGGCTCTGGACCATCTCGCCGAACGCCGGATCCTGCCGCTCGACGGCGCACGAGCCGGATCCCGCGATCCGGACGACGACATGCCGGCCGGTCTCTCGAGCGACGACCTCATCCCGCTGTACGCCCGCGCGGCCCGGCTGCTGGAGGACGCGGGCCGCCCCCCGACCCAGGTGGCGCAGGCCCTCCTGCGGATCCGGTTCGGGGCCGCACCGTGGATGCTGGAGGCCCTCTACAGCGCGGCCCTGGCCACCGACTCCCCGAGGGCCGCCGTGCGGTACCTCTCCCACGCACTGGACATCGGTGCCGGGGAGAACACCCGCACGCTCCGCCGGATCAGGGGCCTGCTGGCCGACACCCTCGGCACCGTCGCACCGGACCTGGCCGTCCACCACCTGAGCATGCTCATCGCCAGCAGCACCGACGGACACGAACTCGCCGAGCTCGCCCTGCGGTACACCGACACGCTCGTCCCCCTCGGCCGCGGCGACGAGGCGGCCCGGCTGCTCGCCGACGTGCTGGACCGCCGCCCCGGCTCGTCGCAGGTCGTCGTTCCGCAGGAGTGCCGGGCGGCTCTGGAATCCGCCCTGCTGCTCAGCGGAGCGCTGGAACCGGGGACCGTGCGCTGGGTCAAGGAGCGCCTGCGGACCTCGAGCGAGCCCTGCGACGACAGCCCCGGCACCCGTCGGCTGCGGCTGGCCCGCGCCGCCCTGTCGGTGCTCAGCGGCCGCCCCGTCCCCGAGCATCCCGGCCTCAACGCCGTCGGCACCCCCGGCACCCCGCTGGACGACCTGTCGATGATCGCCGCCGCCGTCGTCGCGAACCTCGCCGACGACAACACCACGGCGCTCGCCGCGCTCGACCGGCTCCTCGGCAACCCGCTCCGCGGAGAACTCGACCCCAGCCGGATCCAGGCCTTCACGGTCCGGGCCCTGGTGCTGAGCGCGACGGGCGACCTGCCCGCGGCCGAGCGGGACAGCCGGCAGGCCCTGGAACTGGAGCGGCGGCGTGACGACGGCCCCGCCGTCACGTCCGCCGTCGTCTTCGCCTATGTCCTCGCCCAGCGCGGCAGCATCGCCGCCGCGGCGGCGGTCCTCTCCGAGGTCGGCTCCGCCGACCTGCGCCGGCTGTCGCACGTCCACCCCCTGTACTGGTGGGCGACGGCGGCCGTACGCCGCGAACACGGCGACCTGGCCGGCGCCCTGGTGGCCCTGCGCGCCGGCGGCCGGGCCCTCGGTCCGCAGGGAGCCGAGTCCCCGCTGGTGCTGCCGTGGTGGCTGGAGACGGCCAACCTGCTGACCGAGCTGGACCGGCCGGCCGAGGCGCGGCAGGTGGCCGCCCAGGGCGCCGCCCTCGTCGGCCGGTGCGACACCCCGCGGGGCGCCGGACTGCAGCTGCTGGCCCGCGGACTGGCCACTGCTGGCCGGGCCGGACACCGGCTCCTCGACGAGGCCTGCGGCCGCCTGGCCGAATCCCCGGCACGGCTGCTGCGGGCCCGCGCCGAGTACGCGCTGGGCTCCGCCCTGCTGGACGCGGGCGACCCCCTGGCCGCCCGGCCCCGGCTGCGGACCGCGCTGGACCTGACGATCGGGTGCGGGGCCGGCAACGCCGCGACGCACATCCGGGTCCGGCTGGCCGAGGCGGGCGGGCGGCCCCGCCAGCTCAGCGGCCGCCCGGACGACGCCCTGACGGCACGCGAGCGCAGAGTCGCCGCCCTGGCGATGGCAGGCCGCTCCAACCGGGAGATAGCCGAGACGCTGTACATCACCCGCCGTACGGTCGAACTGCACCTGACCCACGCCTACCAGAAACTCGGCGTGAGCGGCCGGGAGGATCTGGTGGGCGTCCTGCGGGCCACCGGAATGTGGGCGTCCCCGTCCGGCGGCGGAGAGCGATGAGTGCCGCACCGGACGGCCGGACGGCGTCCTCCGCCGCCCCGTTCCCGCTCAAGCCGGCCTCCCTGGACGGCTTCACCCCGCTGTACGGGCGAGAGGCCGAACAAGCGGCGCTGTTGCACATGATGAACCGGCTCGCCGCAGGGCATCCCGGCGTGACGGTGATCCACGGCAGGCCGGGCGCCGGGCGCAGCCGCCTGCTGCGGCGCGGCACGGCCTTCGCCCGGGCCGCCGGTGTCCAGGTGTTGACCGCGGTGGGCACGGCCCCGGCCCCGGCCGCACCGTACTCCCTCGTACGACAGCTGCGGCCGGGCCGGTCCGCGGTGGGCGGTGCGGCCCTGGCCGGAGAGCCGTCCGCGAAGGACTCCGTGCAGGGCTGGTGCCGCTCCCTCCTGGCCGCCGCGCACCGGCCGACGCTCGTCGCCCTGGACGACGTCCAGTGGGCGGACCCGGAATCGGTGCAGGTGCTCGCGGGACTGCTGCGCAGGCTGTCCTCGGCACCGCTCGGGGTGCTGCTGACCGTCACCGGCGCCCACGGCGAGTTCCCCGACGCCTGCGCCGGGCTCCTCGACCAGGCGGCCGCCTCCCCCGACCACCGGGGACTGCTGCTGGAACTCGGCCCGCTCGGCGTGCCCGAGATCCATGCGATGTGCACCGCCTCGGGACTGCCCGTCCCCCCGACCTCCGACGACCTCTGGTGGGCCGACGTCAGCCGGCTCACCGGCGGGAGTCCCTGGGTGATGCTGCGTTCCGTGGACAAGGTCCGCCGCGACCCCGCGCTGGTGTCCTCGGTGGGACTGCGCACGGCGCTCGCCCAGGAGATCGAGGCCGCGCACCGGGACCGGGCGACCGAGTCGGCCGCGCACCTGGTGGGAGGTCCGCTCGCGCTGCTGCGCGGGCTGGCGGTCTGCCGGGAGCTGCTGCCGGTCGAGCGGGTCGCCGCCCTGGTGCAGCTGGACGAAGCCGAACTGTCCGGCGCCCTGCGGACGTTGCGGGTCCAGGGCCTGATCGGCGACGGCGATCCACCGCCGCTGCGGATGCCGGGCTGCACGGCCGGTCTGCTGACGGGTCTGACGGGCGACGAGCGCAAGCGGTTGCACGTGCAGGCGGCCCGCTGGGCACACCGCTGGGACGCCGACGAGGAGGCGCTCGCCGTCCTGCTGCTGAACACCGTGCCGCTGGGCGAGCCCTGGGTGCCGTCGGTGCTGCGCCGGACCGCCCGCGCTCTGCTCACCCGCGGCTGTCACGCCGAGGCGGCCATGGTGCTGGAGCGCGCGTTGCGCGAGCCGCTCAGTCCCGAGGAGCGCGCGGAAGTGCTCCTGGAGGCCGCCGAGTCGTACACGATGACCGCGCCCGAGGCCGCGGACCGCAGGATCGCGGAGCTGCTGTCCGGGACGCAGGCGCCCTCGCGGGTGCGCGCCGCCGCCCAGGACCTCCGGATCAACCGCAGCCCCCACAGCCTGCCGGTGTCGCTCGGGATCTACGGCACGGGGTCCGCGGAGATCCTGGAGGAGGACGCCCCGCGCCTCGGGGCGCCCGGAGGTTCCGGGGGGCGGCCGGGCGCACACGACGCGTCCGGGGCCGCACTGCACCCGAGCCCGCTCACCGCGCAGGCGTGGCGGCAGACGGTGCGCGGCCACGACGCGGCCGCGGTGCGCGAGATGTGCCGGCAGGCCCTGCGGGCGCCGCTCGACGCGGCGCTGCTCCCCCGGTTCTCCGCCTGCTGCGCCCTGTCCGTGGCGGACGCCCACGACGCGGCGCGGGATGCCCTGGACATCACCCTCGCCGAGGCCGGACGCCGCCGCAGTCCCGCACTCGTGGCGTGGGGCCGGTTGCTGCGGGCGCAGCTCAACCTGCAGGCCGGAGCCCCCGAGACCGCCGTGCACGACCTCGCCTCCTGCCGGTCCCTGGCACCGGCGGAGGTGTGGGATCCCACCCGGCTCACCCTGCTGCGGTCGCTGGAGATCCGCCTCCTGGTCGCGCGGGAGCGCTACGCGGAGGCGGACCGGCTGGCCCGCGAGGAGCTGACGCCGGCAGCCGACGAGAGCGACGCCGCGATCCATCTGCTCTACTCCCGCGCCCAGTTGTACCTCTGCCAGGGGCGCCCCCGGCGGGCGCTGGCCGAGGCCGAGGAGTGCGGCCGGCGCATGGCCGCCCGCGGGTGGGCCAACCCGGGGCTGGTGGCCTGGCGCTCGTTGGCGGCCCTGGCCCACCTGGGCTGCGGGGAGGACGACCGGGCGGCCGAGCGGTTCGCGGAGGAGTCGCGGCTGGCCCGACGGTGGGGCACCGACTCCGCCCTGGCCTGGACCGACCTGCGCCGTGGCCTCGGCTCACCGGCGCCGCAGGCGGCGCGGCTGACCGAACTCGCACTGCGCCGGCTGGGTCACACGCCCGGGTCCCGGCGCTTCGTCCAGTCGGTGGTCGCCCGGGAGGCCGCCGGAGCGCGCTCCGGGGTACGGTCGGTCCCCGCGTCCCCCGGACCGGGGTACCAGGACGGCGGGCTGTCGATGGGTCCTTGACGCCGCGCACTCGACGCACCTCGTATCCACCCCCCTCAAGCTCCATCACACCGCGCAAGGAGGCCGCTGGCATGTTGCTCGAGCGGCAGAACGAACTGACAGTGGCGGCCGAGGCCCTCCGGCTCGCCGCACACGGCAACGGATCCATGGTCGTGATCAGCGGACCGCCCGGAATCGGCAAGTCGGCCGTCCTGTCGGAGATCGGCGAACTCGCCCTCCGCCTGACCACCGGCCCGACTGCCGGGTCGGCGGCGCTTCCCCGGCCCCTGGTGATGCGTGCCTACGCCGCCCCCGCGGAACGCTCCTTCGCTCTCGGTGTCACCCGGCAACTGCTGGAGCCGGTGATCAAGTCGGGCACGTTCGTGAGCAGATGGAGCGCCGGCTCCGCGCGGCCCGCGCTCGGCTTCCTCCAGGGCGACCCGGAGTCGCCCCGCCAGCACACCGCGACGACGGTGCGGGCCCTGCTGTCCCTGGTGGAGAACATGAGCCAGGACCGCACTCCGGTGCTCCTGATCGACGATCTGCACTGGGCGGACGAGGGCACGCTGGACTGGCTGGACCAGCTCGTGCAGCAGGTGCCCCAGCGCGGAATCCTGGTCGCGGCGACGGTCTGCGAGGGAGAGCCCGCGGCGGATCCGCCCGGGGTCCGTCCGGTCGCCGCCGCGGAGCACACGCTGTTCCCGGCCCCGCTGGGCACGGCGTCGGTCGACGCCCTGATCCTGCAGCACCTGGGCACCCCGGGCGAGGCGGAGTTCACGGCCGCGTGTCACGCCGCCACGCGCGGCAACCCGCTGCACCTCGTGTCGCTGCTCCAGGAATGCCGGTCCCGCGGCATCGCCCCGGTGGCGGCCTGCGCGTCCGAGGTGGCCGCGCTGGTGCCGCCGGCGCTGCGCCGGCGACTCCTGCTGGGGCTCCAGGACCAGCCGCCCTCCGTCCTGGCCGCGGCGCGTGCGCTGCACGTCCTCGGGGACGGTGCCGACCCGCAGGTGGTGGGGGAACTGGCCGGACTGGACCGGGTGGACCGGGAGACGGGCCTGTGGCGGCTGGACAGGCTGACGCTGGTCGTCCGGGAGGGCACCGGTCTGCGGCTGGCGCATCAAGCGGTGCACGAGGTGATCGAGGACACCATGCCGCCGGGCGAGCGCAATCGGCTGCACCTGCGAGCGGCCGCACTCCTGCGGTACCGGGGCAGCACGCCCGAGCGGGTGGCGGGCCATCTCCTCGCCAGCACCGCCCCGTTGGACGACGAATCGGTGGCGGCGCTGCGGCACGCCGCCGATGCCGCGGTGCGGCGCGGCGCCCCGGAGACGGCGGCCCGCTATCTGCGCCGGGCGCTGCTCGACGTACCGCCGCACAGTGAGGCGCGGGCCGCGTTGCTGGTCGAACTGGCGACGGCTGAGCGCAGTTTCGCGCCGTCGGTGGCCGTCCGGCACATCACCCAGGCGCTCCCGCTGCTGACCGGCGCGCGGGCCCGCGCCGAGGCGCTGCTGACGCTCACCCCGGTGGCGACCGGTGCCACCCTGCTGTCGCTGGGGGACGCGATGCGGCAGACGGCACGGGAGCTGCCCGCCGCGGAGATGCGGCCGGCCGACCGGCGGCTACTGGAGCTGCGGCTGGAGGCCCGGCTCCATCACCTCTGCGACCTCGATCCGTCGGTGCTCGCGTCGGCCGCGGACCGGCTGGGCGGGCTGGGCGGGCGACCGGAGATGACACACCCGGGGCAGCGGGAGCTGCTGGTGTCGCTCGCGTACACCGCGACGGTCTCCGCCACGCTGCCCGCCCGTCAGGTCAGTGCGCTCGCGAGGCGGGTCCTGGAACACGAGCCGGCGTGCGCGGCCCATGTGCACACCGTGGTGCCGCTGGTCATTCCGGTCGCGGTCACCGCGGACTCGGTCACCGGGCTGATGTCCTGGCTGGACACGGCACTGGCCGACGCGGAACGCCGGGGCGGACGGCTGGAGCAGTCGGTGGTGCTCAGCGAACAGGCGCTGGTCCTGCTCGCCCAGGGCAGGCTGACCGCCGCGCGGGACCGGGCGGTACGGGCCCTGTCGGTGTCCGGCGCCGAGGAGGCGAGCACGCTCTCGATCATCGCTTCGGCGTTGGTGGCACTGCGGACCCGCGAGCCGGACCTGGTCGAGGCGCTGCCGGAGCGGATCCGCGGGGTGCACGAGAACTGTGTGCTGGCCGCCCTGCTCGTCATGGTGCGGGGCATGAAGGCGGAGCGCCGGCACGAGCCGGGCATGGCCGTGGAGCACTACCTCGACGCCGAGTACGCCCTGGACCGGGCGGGTTGGCGCAATCCCGTCCTCGCGCCGGCGGCGTACTGGGCGGCGCGCACCCTGCACCGCATGGGCGAGTCCGAGCGCGCCGAGCCCCTGGCCGAACGGCACCTGGAACAGGCGAGGGCCTGGGGTGCCCCCTCGGGCCTGGGCCGCGCGCTCGCCCTCCAGGCCGCCGTGACGGGCGGGTCGTCGGCGCCGAAACTGCTGCGGGAGGCCGCAGGGGTGCTGGAGGCGTCCGGCGACCTGCTCACACGGGCGTCGGTCCTGCTGCGGCTGGCGGAGGCGGTGGCCCCTCGTCATGCAGCGGAGGCGGAGGCTGCGCTGCGCACGTCGTTCGAGCTGGCCGTGGAGTGCGGAGCCGCGCGGATCGCGGCCCGCGCCCAGGAGTTGCTGGGGCCGGCGGCGGCCGGCGTCCCGACGCGGGGCCTGACGTCGACGGAGCGGATGGTGGCGCGGATGGCCGTGGAGGGGCTGACGAACCAGGCCATCGCCGACGCGCTCGGGGTCTCCCGGCGCGCCGTGGAGAAGCACCTGACGAACTGCTACCGCAAGATGTCGACGTCCGGCCGTTCGGGGCTCGCGAGCGCGCTCGAGGACGCGGGCCTGTTCGAGTCGCCGGGCACGCCGGCTCCGCCCGCCGAAACGATCCGCCCTCAGGGCGCGGCCTGACCGCCGGCCGGGTCCGGGACAGCGGGCGACCGGGCGGCTCCCCATCCCCGGTCAGGTGGCCTGCGGTGCGCTCTGCGCGCTGAAGTGCTCCTCGAGCAGCTTCAGCACATCCGCTGCACGGCTGTTGAGGTAGAAGTGGCCGCCGGGCAGGATCCGCAGGTCGAAGTCCGCGGTGGTGTGCTTCTCCCAGTCCCGGGCCTCGTCGATCGACGTCTTGGGGTCGTTGTCGCCGACGAGCGCGGTGACCGGGCAGTCCACCGTGGCACCCGGGGCGGACCGGTAGGTCTCCACGGCCCGGTAGTCGCCGCGCAGCGCGGGCAGGATCATGCGGATCAATTCCTCGTCGCCCAGCAGCCGGTCGTCGGTGCCGCTCATGGACTTGATCTCGGCGATGATGCCGTCGTCGTCGCGGCGGTGGACGTTCTCGTCGCGGTAGCGGGAGGGGGCACGCCGGCCCGACGCGAAGAGCCGTACCGGACCGCTGCCCTCCTGCTCGAACCGCCGGGCGACCTCGAAGGCGACGAGTGCGCCCATGCTGTGCCCGAAGAAGGTCAGCGGGCGGTCGTCCCAGCCGCGCAGTACCTCGTGCACCCGGTCCGCGAGCGTGCCGATGTCGTCGATCAGCGGCTCGTTGCGCCGGTCCTGTCGGCCGGGGTACTGCACGGCCACGACGTCGACGCGCGGGCTGAGCGCGGTGGCGACGGGGAGGTAGTAGCTGGCCGAGCCGCCGGCGTGGGGGAAGCAGACCAGGCGGTGGGCGGCGTCGGGGGCCGGGTCGAACCGTCGGCACCACAGTCCGTCGTCTGCGGGGGAAACACTCACGCTGTTCGTCCGTCCTGTGTCAGCGGATTTCGGTGGGCTGGATCACTGGCGTGCTCCTGAAGGTGTGCCGCCACTATCGGGCACCGCAGGGGCCGAACGGCGGCCGCTCCCCGAAGTCTGGGCGTTTCCCCTGTCCTTGGAGCTGTGGGGCGGCTGCCCGTTGTGCGGCGGGACGGCACGGTGGCATAAAGCTGAGCGCCGGACGCGTATCCGAGGCGCCGGCCCCCCAGCGAGGAGTTCCCATGCCCAGCACCACGGTTCCACGGCCCGCCTTGGGCGAGGCGCACCACCGGTGAGCCCCGTCCCGGGCGGCAGGCTCTTCGCGGTCAGTGACCTGCATGTCGCCTACGAGCAGAACCGCGCCGTGGTGCGGAGCCTGCGCCCGTCCGATCCCTCCGACTGGCTGATCGTCGCCGGTGACATCGGGGAGCTGACGGCGGACGTCGAGTGGGTGCTGCGGCTGCTCGCCGAGCGGTTCGCCACCGTGGTGTGGGTGCCGGGCAACCACGAGCTGTGGACACATCCCGACGATCCGGTGCCGCTGCGCGGTGAGGCCCGCTACCGCAGCCTGGTCGAACTGTGCCGGTCCCTCGGCGTGCTGACCCCGGAGGACCCCTACGTGCAGTGGCCGGGACCGGACGGACCGGTGGTGATCGCACCGCTGTTCCTGCTGTACGACTACTCGTTCCTGCCGCCGGGCGCCACCGGCACCGCCGACGCGCTGACCCGGGCGGAGAAGGCCGGGGTGGTGGCCACCGACGAGTTCCTGCTGCACAGCGACCCCTACCCCGACCGGGCGGCCTGGTGCCGGGCACGGCTGGAGTACACGCGCGAGCGGCTGGACGCCTGCCCGTCCGACCTGCCGACGGTGCTGGTGAACCACTTCCCGCTGGTGCGCGAACCCACCCGCATCCTGCGGTACCCGGAGTTCGCCCTGTGGTGCGGGACGACCGCCACCCATGACTGGCACCGGCGCTACCGGGCGGCGACCGTCGTCTACGGCCATCTGCACATCCCGCGCACCACCTGGCACGACGGGGTGCCGCACCGCGAGGTGTCGCTGGGCTACCCGCGTGAGTGGCAGGCCCGCGGCATGCCCGATCCGTTGCTGCGCGAGATCCTGCCCCGGCGAGGTGCCCGGTGACGCCGCTGATGCGCCGCCTGCTGCCCGACACGGTCGAAGTGACCGAGGTGCGGGGCGAGTTGACCGGGCCGCCGCTGTTCCCGGAGGAGGCGGCGGTGGTGGCGCGGGCGGTCGACAAGCGCCGCCGCGAGTTCGCCACCGGCCGGCGGTGCGCCCGTCTGTCGCTGGCCGCGCTGGGGCTCCCGGCCGTTCCGCTGCTGTCCGGTCCCCAGGGGGAACCCCGCTGGCCCGCCGGGGTGGTCGGTGCGGTGTCCCACTGTGACGGCTACCGGGTGGCGGCGGTCGCCCGCGCCACCGATCTGGCGGCGCTCGGCGTCGACGCCGAGACGGCGGCCCCGCTGCCGGACGGTGTCCTGGAGGCGGTGTCCCTGCCCGAGGAGCGCGCCGATCTCGCCCGGCTGGCGCGCACCGCACCGCAGGTGCCGTGGGACCGGCTGCTGTTCAGCGCGAAGGAGTCGGTCTACAAGGTGTGGTTCCCGCTCGCCCGCCGGCCGCTGGGGTTCGAGGAGGCCCGGCTGCGCTTCACCCGGGAGCCTGACCTCACAGGTGCGGCGCGCGGCACGTTCGACGTCACGCTGCTGGTACCGGTGCCCCGTGAGTTCGCGGGTCCCGTGGGCGGCGCCGGGCTCACCGGCCGTTGGCTCGTGGACGACGGGCTGGTGCTGACCGCGCTGGCACCCGTCGTGCGCCGCCCGGCCGAGGGACCGGGGGAGGCACCCGGCGGGGTACCGGCCTCCTGCGAGCCCATGGGCCGCGCCGTGTCCGGCGCGCCGCGCACCCGGCCGTCCGCACCCGCGTGACGGCCTTGTCCGACGCCTTGCGCCCACCGCCGCAGGCCGATCCCCCTGGGCCGCACCGGCTGCCGTGAGGCGCCTCGAACCGATGACGATCCGATGGAGAGGCAGCGATGCCCCAGCTCAACACGACCGGACCCGAGTCCGACAGCGAGGCGCTCCTGGCCGCGCGGCTGGCCGTCTCCGCGACGGCCGAGGGCGGCGAGGTGATGACCGACGTCGAGTTCTTCGACTGGTTCGACCAGCGCCGCCGCAGGCACAGCCAGGTGGTGCGGCGCACCACCTTCGCCGAGATGTCGGGGTGGGACTTCGTCCCGGGCAGCGGCGATCTGGCGCATCGCAGCGGGCGGTTCTTCACCGTGCGCGGCGTGCGGGTGAGCACCGACTTCGGTCCCGTGCCGGAATGGACCCAGCCGATCATCAGGCAACCGGAGATAGGCATCCTCGGTCTCGCGGTCCGTGAGACCAACGGGGTGCTCCACTGCCTGATGCAGGCGAAGTCCGAGCCGGGCAACGTCAACGGGGTGCAGCTGTCCCCGACCGTGCAGGCGACCAAGAGCAACTACACCCGGGTGCACGGCGGTGCGTCGGTGCCGTACCTGGACTGCTTCCGCGAGCCGGAGGCCCGCGGCCACCGGGTGCTGGCGGACGTGCTCCAGTCGGAGCAGGGCTCGTGGTTCTTCTGCAAGCGCAACCGCAACATGATCGTCGAGGTCGGTCCGGAGGTGGAGGCGGGCGAGGACTTCTGCTGGCTGACCCTGCGGCAGGTCAACGCGCTGCTGCACTACGAGAACCTGGTGAACATGGACGCGCGCACGGTGCTCTCCTGTCTCCCCGACTGGCACCACGGGACCGGTCCGACGACTGGTCTCCACCCGGACGTGGCGATCCGCAGCTGGATCACCACCCAGCAGAGCGAACGGGACGTCAGCGCCTCCCTGTTGCCGCTGAGCGAGGTGGAGGGGCGGGACTGGTTCCGCACCGAGGACCGCATCTCCCACCGGGGAGGGCTGTTCTTCAGCATCGTGCCGGTGGACGTCTCGTCCAACCGGCGTGAGGTGACGTCCTGGTCGCAGCCGTTGCTCGAACCGCACGGCATCGGCATCTCGGCGATGCTGGTGCGCCGGATCGACGGGGTGCCGCACTGTCTGGTGCAGGCCCGGGTCGAGCCGGGCTACCTGGACGTGGTCGAGCTCGGCCCCACCGTGCAGTGCACCCCGGAGAACTACGCCCGCCTTCCCGCGTCGGACCAGCCCCGCTTCCTCGACCTGGTGACCGGGGCCCGCCCGGAGCAGGTGCTGTTCGACACGGTGCTGTCGGAGGAGGGCGGCCGCTTCCTGAACGCGCAGAACCGGTACCTGATCATCGAGGCGGACGACGGCGTCCCCGACGAGATCCCGTCGGACTACCGGTGGGTGACGCTGCGTCAGCTCGGCGAGCTGCTGAAGTACAGCCACTACGTCAACGTGCAGGCGCGGACACTGGTCGCGGCCCTGCGCAGCGTCACCGGGCTCCCGACCGGGCTGCCCGCGGCGGGAGTCCGCGCGATCGGGGCCGGCGCCCCGGGCAGGGGAGGCAGCCGTGCGGATCATCGGTGACGGATTCCTGGCCCGCAATCTGGCCGAGTCGTTCGGGGACCGCTTCCCCGAGGTGACCACGATCGCCTCCGGGGTCTCCAGCACGGCCACCACGGCCGTGTCCGAGTACGACCGTGAGGCGCAGCTCCTCTACGAGGTCCTCGACGCGTGCCGCCGGGACGGCCGGCGGCTGCTGTTCCTGTCCACCGCCTCGTTCTCCATGTACGGCTTCACGGACGACGAGGTCGACGAGACGGGCCCGCTGCGGCCGCCGACGGCGTACGGCCGGCACAAGCTGGCCCTGGAGAGCGTGGTGCGCTCCTCGGGCGTCGAGCACCTGATCCTGCGGGTGAGTCACGCCGTGGGCCACCACCAGCGGCCGCACCAGTTGCTGCCCACCCTCGTACGGCACGTCTCCGAGGGCGAGGTGACGGTCCATCAGGGAGCGCACCGCGACCTGCTGGACGTGCGGGACCTGGTGCACGCGGTCGGCCGCCTCCTCGAGGACGGCGTCCACGGCGAGGTCGTCAACGTCGCCTCGGGGGTCCCGCAACCGGTGGAGGCGATCGTGACCGCGGTCGAGGAGCGGCTGGGCGTCACGGCCCGGCGCGTACACCGTCCCGGCCCGACCGCCGTCACCCGTGCGTCCGTACGGCGGCTGCGGCGGCTGGTGCCGGACTTCCGCGCCGCGGTCCCCGACCCGGCCTATCTCGGAGCGTTGCTGGACGCGTATCTGCCGTACTACACCGCCCAGCCGCGGGATCTGGCGGCGCTGCCCGCCCGGTGACCGCGCCGCAAAACTGGGGAAACCCCTAGACATGTCCCCCCGGACACCGGCCGGAAGCGGTGACTCCACCTAGCGTGGACACATGATCGAGCTTGCGGGAGTGACCAAACAGTACGGCGAGAAGGTGGTGGTCGACGACCTCACCTTCAGCGTCCGGCCGGGCTGCGTCACCGGATTCCTCGGCCCCAACGGAGCAGGCAAGTCCACCACGATGCGGATGATGCTCGGTCTGGACCGTCCCACGGCGGGCCACGTCCTCATCGACGGTGAACCCTACGCCCGGCTGAAGGAACCGCTGCGCCGCATCGGCGCGCTGCTGGACGCGAAGGCGATGCACGGCGGGCGCAGCGCGTACGACAACCTCCGGTGCCTCGCCCTGAGCAACCGGATACCGATGCAGCGGGTCGACGACGTGCTCCAGGAGGTCGGTCTGGGCGAGGTCGCCAAGAAGCGGCCCAAGGGCTTCTCGCTCGGCATGGGGCAGCGGCTCGGCATCGCCGCGGCGCTGCTCGGCGACCCGGAGATCGTGATGCTGGACGAGCCGGTCAACGGTCTCGACCCGGAGGGCATCCACTGGATCCGCACGCTGATGAAGCGGCTGGCGTCGGAGGGCCGCACGGTGTTCGTCTCCAGCCACCTGATGAGCGAGATGGCGCTGACCGCGGACCATCTGGTCGTCATCGGCCGCGGCAGGCTGCTCGCCGACACCGGTATGCAGGACTTCATCGACCGCAACTCCCGTTCGTCCGTGCGGATCCGCACCCCGGAACCGGAGAAGCTGCGGGACGCCCTCGCGGCGGCCGGCATCACCGCCGACGAGAGCGCCCCGGGGGTCTTCGAGGTGACCGGGACGCCGGTGGAGCGGCTCGGGGAACTGGCCCTGGAGCACCGTGTCCTGCTGCACGAGCTGAGCCCGCAGCACGCCTCCCTGGAAGAGGCGTTCATCGCTCTGACGGGTGAGGCGGCCGAGTACCGCACGGGGGCGCCCGCCCCCGCCGCCGCGTCGAGCGTCGCCACGAACGCGCCGCAGACCACCGGAACGGAGTCCTGACCCATGTCCGCACCCACAGCGACCCTGCGCTCCGAGTGGGCCAAACTCACCACGGTCCGCTCCACGGGGTGGACCCTGTTCGCCGCCTTCGCCGTCACCGTGGCCTTCGGCACGCTCGTGAGCGCCCTGTCCAACTCCGACTACGACAGCCTCTCGGAGCAGGAGAAGCTCTCCTTCGACGCCGCCGGGACCAGCTTCACCGGCGGTCTCCTCGGCCAGTTGGCGATGATCGCGTTCGGTGTCATGGTGATCGGCTCCGAGTACAGCACCGGCGCGATCCGCAGCTCCCTGGCGGCGGTCCCCCGGCGCGGGGTCTTCTACCTCAGCAAGGTCGCGGTGGCGACCGGTGCGGCCCTGACCGTCAGCCTCGCCACCACGTTCGTGACCTTCTTCGCCGGGCAGGCCGCGCTCGGATCGCACAGCACCACCCTCGGCGCGCACAACGTGCTCCGGGCGACGTTCGGCGCGGCGCTCTACATGACGCTGATGGCCGTGTTCTCGATGGGCGTGGCCACCATGCTGCGCAGTTCGATGCTGTCCATGGGCATCCTGATGCCGTTCTTCTTCCTCGTCACACAGATCCTGGCCTCCGTGCCGGGAGCCAAGAAGGCGGCGGAGTACCTTCCCGACCAGGCCGGTGCGGCGATGGTGCGGGTGGTGCCGAAGTCGGACCTGCCCTACGGGGCGGGGGGCGGGTTGGTCATCATGCTGGCGTGGGTGGCCGCGGCACTGCTCGGCGGGTATCTCGTGCTGCGCAACCGGGACGCGTGAGCACCCGCGCGCGGCGCGCAAAGGACCCGGCACCACAGGGACGTGGTGCCGGGTCCGGCGTTTTCGCGCGGGACGCCGCGGCGGGCGCGGGGCCCCGGGGCCTCAGGACCGGGCCCACTCCGGGATCTCCAGGATGGTGAGCACGGCCGAGGTGGAGACCCAGCCGGCCGCCGACGTCGTCATCAGGACGTTGTCGCCGGGGGACACCAGCCCGTTGGTGAGCAGGTGGTTCAGGGAGACCGCCATGTCGCAGGCGCCCATGTGACCGTATTCCTTGCCGAAGTGGGCGGTGGAGCGCGACATCGGCAGGCCCAGCGGCTGCATCTTCGTCTGCTCGACCATGAGGGAGTCGCTGTTGGCGGCGACCACCCAGCGCAGGTCCGACGCGTTCAGCCCCGCGTCCACCAGCGAGCGGTGCACCAGGTCCAGCTCGAAGTCGCGGATCATCTCCATGCACTTGTCGAGCGGCATGACGTGCTGGTTGAAGTACATGAGCAGGTCCATCGTGCCGTTGGCCTTGCGCTCCTCCCCGCGGAACGGCAGCAGCGACTCCTGCCCGCGGTGCCACTGCTCCAGCTCCGGCATGGTCCCGGAGTTCACCGCCCGCAGCGCCGCGAACCCGCCCTCGCCGCTGAGCAGGACGGCGGCGCCGCCGTCGCTGGCGGTGAACCCGGTGCCGAAACCGCGCCACCGGTCGATGAGCGGGCTGGTGAAGTTCTCCGCCGCCGTCACCAGCGCGGTCTCGGCACCCGCTGCTCCCGTCAGCTGTCCCACGGCGACCTCGATGCCGGCGAGCAGCCCGTTGGAGTGCTGGCGCACGTCCGTGCTGGCCACCCCGCTCGCGCCCAGCTCGCGCAGCACGTACCCGGGCGGGTAGAAGCCCTCGGGGCCGTGCTGCACGGCGGTGCAGTGGACGTGGTAGTCGAGGTCGTCGATCTCGTTGTCCGAGCGCCGGAACGCGTGCCGGGCGGCGCGCACGGCCATGTCGAGCGCGGGCAGGTCGCCGGCGATGTAGGCGGCGGTGAGCCCGGTCGCGTACTGGATGGAGAACTCGTCGTAGAGCCCCTGCTCGACGGCCTCCTCGACGGTCACCCGCTGCTCCGGGATGTAGACCCCGACCGTGTCGACGTAGACGCCGTTCGTCTTCATCTGTGGCTGTTCTCCTTGAGTGTCGTGTCGTTCGGGTGGTGGTGTCGGGGTCGGGCGGCCGACGCGCGGGGGCGCCGGGGCGCCCGTGTCATCCGTGCAGCAGCTCTTCCTTGAGGCGCTTCACCAGCAGGACGGGGGTGTCGGCCTCGAACAGCAGGGCGGCGGGCAGCCGCAGTCCCGTGGTCTCGCGCAGCCGGTTGCGCAGGGCGAACGCGGTGAGCGAGTTGAGACCGATGTCCCGGAAGGCCCGGGTGTCCTCGACGGCCGCGGGCGAGGGGTAGTCGAGCACCGCCGCCACGTCGGTGCGCACGAGGGCCATGAGCAAGGCGTCGCGTTCGGTGTCGCCGAGCCCGGCGAGGCGGCGCCGGAGCATGCTGAGCGCGCCCGCGGATCCCGGCCGGCCCGCCCGGCGCCGGGCCGGTGCGCCGGCCAGGTCGCGCAGGGGTGCCGGCAGGCCGGCGTCGCCCGCGCGGCCGAGGAGCGTCCCGGTGTCCGGGCGCAGCAGGACGGCGGTGGGCGCGTCCTGGGCGCAGGCCGCGTCGAAGAGGTCCCGGCAGGCGGTCCGGGACAGCCGTCCCACGCCCGCGGGCAACGCGCCCGTGGCCCGGTCCTCGCCGTCCCAGGGGCCCCACGCCACCGACAGCCCGGGCAGCCCGGCGGCCCGACGGCGGAGCGCCAGGGCGTCCAGGAAGGCGCCCAGGGCGGCCTCGTCACCGTGTCCGGGGTCTCCCAGTGTGCCGGCGGCGGACGAGAGGAGGACCAGGGGGAGCGCGGCGTAGCCGGGCCGCCCCGGTGTCGTCAGCTCATCGAGGTACTGGGCGGCGAGGAGTTCCCGGTGCAGCGGGTCCGCCGCCGCAGCCGCCGCCTCGTCCGTCCCGGGGTGCCGCGGTACCCCGGCCGCGTGGACGACAGCCGTCAGCGGGTGCGCGGCAGGCACCGAGGCGAGCAGCGCGGCCAGTGCCTCGCGGTCGGCCGGGTCGCACGCGGCGACGGTCACCTCGGTGCCCTGCGCGGCCAGTTCGTCCCGCAGCAGCCGCTGCTCCTCGCCGGGTGCCGGGGCGGTGAGCACCAGCCGGCGCACGTCCGGCCGGACCGCCAGGTGCCGGGCGATCTCGGTGCCGGCCGGCCGGTCGGCACCGGTGACCAGGACGGTCCCTTCGGGTCCGGTCGGCAGGCCCGCTCCGTCGGCGGGGGCGGTCGTGGCGGCCACGGCGGTCAGCCGTGGGACGCGTACTTCCCCCTGGGCCAGGGCCAGTTGCGGCTCGGGGAGGGCGAGCGCCGCCGGCAGGACCCGCCAGGAGGCACGCTTGCCGTCCAGGTCGGCCAGGACGATCCGGCCCGGACGGGCCAGCTGGGCGGAGCGGATCAGGCCCCACACCGCGGCGACGGCCGGGTCCGGCGCGCGGGTGCCGTCGGCGGCGAGCGAGCCGCAGGTCAGCACGGCGAGCCGGGCATCGGCGAAGCGGTCGTCGGAGAGCCACTCCTGCACCAGCGCGGCGATGTGGCGCACCGCTGCGGCGCCGGTGGGGTCCCCGGGCTCCGGCACGCAGCCGGCCAGGACCGCCTCGGGCACGGCCATGCCCGAGTCCAGTGCCTCGGCGAGCGCGGCCGGGTCGTCGTACGCCTCGGTGTAGACACCCGCCCTCATCAGGGCCGCGCGGGCCCCGAGCGGATCGGGGCCGACGAGTGCCCAGCGGGGTTTGTCCGTGGGGGCCGGGCACTCGGTCCGGGGCCATTCCAGCCGGAACAGCGGTCCGTGGTGCGCGGTGCGGGCACCGGTGAGCCGCTCCGGGTCGGCGGCGGCGAGCCGTATCTCGCCGATGGACACGACGGGCAGCCCCGTGTCGTCGGCGGCCTCCAGGGCGACCGTCTCGCTCCCGGTACGCGTCAGGCGGACGCGCAGCGCGGGGGCGCCGACGGCGTACAGCGCCGTGCGGTGCCAGGAGCCGGGCAGGGCCGGTCCGCCGGTGCCGGTGGTCTCCTCCGTGCGGGCGAGGGTGCTCAGGGCGGTGTCCAGCAGCGCCGGATGCAGGCAGTACGAGGCTGCCTGCGGCCGCTGTCCGTCGGTGAGGGCGACGTCGGCGAGCAGGTCGTCACCGCGCCGCCACAGGCCCCGAAGGCTGCCGTCGGCCGTCCCGGGCAGCCCGGTGAGGTCGACGGGCTCGGCGTCGGCGGGCGGCCAGAGTTCGAGGTCGAAGGAGGCCGGTCCGGCGGCGGGGCACAGCACCGCCCGGGCGTGGCAGGTCCAGGGTGTGCCGGGCAGGGCGCCGACGCGCCGGGAGTGGACGCGCAGGACGCGTTCCCCCGCGGCGTCCGCCTCGCCGACCGTGACGCGCAGCGCGACCTCGTCCCGCTCGGGCAGGACCAGCGGAGCCTTGGGCGTCAGTTCGAGGACGTGGTCGCAACCGACCCGCTCGCCGGCCTGGACGGCGAGTTCGACCAGCACCGAGCCGGGCACGGCCCCGGTGCCGGAGTGAGCGGCGGGCCACAGGGCGGCGCGGTCCAGCGTGCCGGTCAGCACCAGCCCGCCGGGCTCGGGCAGTTCGACGGCCGAGTCCAGCAGCGGGTGGCGGCCCGCCGGGCCGGTGGCGGGGGCGCCGGGGTGCGGGGCGGGGGCCATCCAGTAGTGGCGGCGGTGGAAGGCGTACGTCGGCAGCGGGATCCGGCGTGCCCCGGACGGCGCGAGCAGGGTGCTCCACTGGACGTCGACACCCCGGACGTGCAGGTGCGCGAGGAGGGTCACGAGTCCGGGTCCGTCCGGTGCGGTGAGCGGCAGCAGGTCGGCCCGCGCGTCGGCCGGGGTGCCGTCGTGAGCCTGCTCTTCGCCCCGGTCGGGGGTGCCGAGGACGACCAGCGTGCGGTGGCCGCTGTCCAGCAGCGCCCGCAGCGCCTGTCCGGGCCGTGCGGGATCGCCCGCGAGGCCTGCGGCCCACTCGTCGGCCTCGCTCTCGTCGCCGTCGAGCCAGCCACCGGTCGCGGCGGAGCAGAACGGCGTGTCGGCGGCCCCGAAGCGGACCGGGGGCAGGTCCCCCGGCGTGGTCCGGCCGTGGTGCACGGCGATGCGGGCACCGGTCTCCAGCGGGAGCAGCCCGGCGGCACAGGCGGCCGCGATCTCGCCGAGTCCCCGGCCGGTCACCGCCGCGGGCTCGATGCCGTACGAACGCAGCAGCGCGGTCGTCGCGACGGCCACCGCCCAGCCGAGCGGTCCGGCGATCTCGGGACGGTCGGTCCAGTCGGGGGCGGCGCGTCCGGCCAGGACCTCGGCGGGCGTCCAGTCGACCAGCCCGGACAGGGCCCGTCCGCAGGCCGCGAGCGTCTCGGCGAACACCGGGGCGGTGTCGGCCAGCGGGGCGGCACCCGCCGTCCACCGGGCGTCGGCGGCCGGGAAGGCGAACACGACGGCGGGTGCGGCGGAGCCGGTGGGGGCGGTGCCGCTGACGACGGCGGGGTGGGACGCGGTCCCGTCCGCGAGGGCCTTCAGGGCGTCCAGCGCGCGCTCGCGGTCCGGGACGGTGAGCACCGCCCGGTGTTCCAGGGCGGAGCGGGTGGTGGCGAGCGACAGCGCCACGTCCGCCAGCCCGGGCGCCGGCTCCTCCGTCAGGAAGGCGTGCAGGCGGGCCGCCTGCCCGCGCAGGGCCTCGGCACTGCGCGCGGACAACGGCAGCGGCAGCGGGGTGCCGTCGCCGGCGGGGGTGTCGACAGGGGTGTCATCGTCGCCGTCGGCGTGTTCCCCGTCCCGGGGCGGCTCTTCGAGGATGACGTGGGCGTTGGTGCCGCTGATGCCGAACGAGGACACGCCGGCCCTGCGGGGGCGGTCGCCGGACGGCCAGGGCACGTCCGTCCGCAGCAGTTCCACGGCGCCCGCGGACCAGTCGACGTGCGGGGAGGGCGGGTCGGTGTGCGGGGTGCGGGGCAGGACGCCGTGCCGCATCGCCATGATCATTTTGATGACGCCGCCCGCGCCGGAGGCCGCCTGGGTGTGGCCGACGTTCCCCTTCATCGAGCCCAGCCACAACGGCCGTTCCCGGTCCTGTCCGTAGGTGGCGAGGACCGCCTGGGCCTCGATCGGGTCGCCGAGCGGGGTGCCCGTGCCGTGGGCCTCGACGGCGTCCACGTCGGCGGCGCGCAGTCCGGCGGAGCGCAGCACCTGACGGATCAGCCGCTGCTGGGCGGGGCCGCTGGGGGCGGTCAGTCCGTTGGAGGCACCGTCCTGGTTGATGCCGCTCCCGGCGATCCGGGCGAGGACCCGGTGACCGCGCCGACGGGCGTCGGAGAGCCGCTCCAGGAGCAGCAGGCCCACGCCCTCGGCCCAGTTGGTGCCGTCGGCGTCGGCCGAGAACGGCTTGCACCGGCCGTCGGCGGCGAGGGTGCGCTCCCGGCTGAAGGCCACGTACGGGTCGGGCTGCGACATCACCGCCACTCCCCCGGCCAGCGCCAGGTCGCACTCCCCGGCCCGCAGCGCCTGCGCCGCCAGGTGCAGGGCGACCAGGGAGGACGAGCAGGCCGTGTCCACGGCCACCGAGGGGCCTTCCAGACCGAAGGCGTACGACACCCGGCCGGCGGCCACGTTCCCGGCGGTGCCCAGCTGCATCCCGGAGGCGTAGTCGTGATAGGTCACCCCCGCGAACACACCGGTGCGGCTGCCCTTGAGGGAGGCGGGTGCGATCCCGGCCCGCTCGAAGACCTCCCAGGAGGTCTCCAGCAGCAGCCTCTGCTGGGGGTCCATGGTGAGCGCCTCGCGCGGGGAGATACCGAAGAGCTCGGCGTCGAACTCGCCCGAGTCGTACAGGAACCCCGCCTCGCGGACGTACGTGGTGCCGGGGTGGTCGGAGTCCGGGTGGTACAGCGCGTCGAGGTCCCAGCCGCGGTCGGCCGGGAACGGGCCCAGTCCCTCGGCTCCCGCCGCGACCAGGCGCCACAGCGCTTCGGGGGAGTCCGCTCCGCCGGGGTAGCGGCAGCCCATGCCGACGATGACCACCGGGTCGTCGTCGGGTACGGCGGGGGCCGGGCCGTCGGGGGTGCCGTCGCCGTCGGTCCGTTCCCCGCCCACGCCCAGTTCCGCGGCCAGGTACCGGATCAGGGCACCGGCGGTGGGGTGGTCGTAGACGAGGGTGGCGGGCAGGCGCAGTCCGGTCTCCTGACCGAGCCGGTTGCGCAGGTTCACGGCGGCGAGCGAGTCGAACCCCAGCTCCTTGAACGGCTTGTCGGAGCCGACGAGGTCGGTGCTGTCGTAGCCGAGGATCGCGGCGACCTGGCCGGTGACGAGGTCGGCCAGCGCGCGGTGCCGCCGGGCGCGGGGCAGCGCGGCGAGCCGACGGGCGAAGCCGCCGCCCTCGCCCGCCGTGCCGGACGCGCCGCGCCGGACGGTGACGCGCACCAGTCCGCGCAGCATCGGCGGGAGCTCCCCTGCCTCGGCGCGGGAGCGCAGGGCGCGCGCGTCGAGCCGCATCGCGAGCAGCAGCGCCGGGTCGGCGGCTGTGCCGGCGTCGAACAGCGACAGGCCCCGCTCGGCGGAGAGGGGAACGACCCCCTGGGCGGCCGTTCGCGCGGCGTGGGTGGCGTCCAGGGCGGCCGTCATACCGGCGAACCGCTCCCACGGCCCCCAGGCCAGTGAGGTCGCCGCCAGTCCCGCCGCGCGGCGGTGCCGGGCGAGGGCGTCGAGGAAGGTGTTCGCGGCGGCATAGGTGGCCTGGCCGGGATTGCCGAGCAGACCCGCCGCCGAGGAGAACACCACGAAGGCGGACAGGTCCAGGTCCCGGGTCAGCTCGTGCAGATGCGCGGCGGCGGTCGCCTTGGCGTCGAAGACCGTGGCGAGACGCTCGGGCGTGAGGGAGGTGAGCAGGCCGTCGTCGAGGACACCCGCGGTGTGCACCACCGCGGTGACCGGGTGTGCGGCCGGGACGGCGGCCAGCAGGGCGGCCAGCGCGGGGCGGTCGCTGACGTCGCACGCCTCGACCGTCACCTCGGCACCGAGCGCGGTCAGCGCGTCGCGCAGGGCGGCCGCGCCCGGTGCCCCGGGGCCGGACCTGCTGACCAGCAGCAGCCGCCGTACGCCGTGCTCGGCCACCAGGTGCCGGGCGGTCAGGGCGCCCAGGCCGCCGGTGCCGCCGGTGATCAGCACCGTGCCGTAGGGGCCGAACCCGGACGACGCCGCTTCGGCGGGGCGAGGCGCGCGCACCACGCCCGGGGCCAGCAACACCCCGTCGCGGACGGCAAGTTGCGGCTCCTCGCCGTGCAGGGCCGACGGCGGGAGGGAGTCGGGCGTGTCCCGGTCCACGAGCAGGAACCGGCCGGGGTGCTCCGACTGAGCCGTGCGGACCAGTCCCCACACGGGGGCGTGGGCGAGGTCGGGCACCCGGTCGTCGGGGCCCGCGGCCACGGCGTGGTGGGTGAGCACCGCCAGCCGGGTTCCGTCGAGGCGCTCGTCGGCCAGCCATTCCCGCAGGGTGGCCAGGACGGCCGCGGTGGCGTCCCGGGCCGCGGTCGCGAGGCTGGTGCCGTCGTCCGGGCGGCCGGCGGAGGCGACCGGCAGCAGCACGGTCGTGGGCGCCGCGGTGCCCTCGTCCAGAGCGGCCCGCAGCGCGGCGAGGTCGGGGTGGACGCGGACGGTCACACCGCGCTCGGCGAGGTGGGCGGCGAGCGCCGCGCCGTCCGGGGCGAGGACCGCCCAGTCACCGTCGGCAGGTCGTCGCTCGGCGGCCTGCCCGGACACCGGCGCCCACTCCAGCGCGTAGAGCCCGTCGACCCGCGGATCGGTGACCAGCGCGGAGACGGCGGGGAAGGCCAGGGAGACGGAGTCGACCGTGGCCAGCGCCCTCGCGTGGGCGTCGGTGAGGGTGAGTGAGACGCGGTCGGTGCCCGCGCCGGTGACCCGCAGCCGGGCGGTGGCCGCGCCGGTCGCGTGCACGGTCACGCCGTGCCAGTCCTGGGGCAGCGCCACGCGGCCCTCGCCCGCATCGGGCGCGGCCCACAGGGCGGTCTGCGCCGCGGCGTCGAGCAGCACCGGATGGAGGCCGAAGGCGGCCGCACCCGCCTCGCGCGGCTCGTCCGGTACGGCGAGTTCGGCGAAGAGCTCGCTGCCTCGGCGCCACAGGGCCCGCACCGCACGGAAGGCGGGTCCGCAGGAGTGGCCGCGCAGCGACAGGTCCTCGTACAGATCCTCCACGTCGACGGGTTCGGCCTGCTCGGGCGGCCAGATGTCCGTCGCGGACGCGGTCTCGGCGGGCTGGGCGCCGGCGTTGCCGGTGGCGGTCAGGGTGCCCTCGGCGTGGCAGCGCCAGGGGTGGTCGCCCTCGTCGTCGTCCGGCCGGGAGTGGACCGTGACCGTGCGCCGCCCCGAGTCGTCGGCGGCTCCGACCAGGATCTGCATCCGGACCCCGCCCTGCGCGGGCAGCGGCAGCGGCTCCCGCAGGGTCATGGTCTCCAGGGTGGTGCAGCCGGCCTCGTCTCCCGCCCGTACGGCCAGTTCGACGAGGACGGACCCGGGCAGCAGCGTGCTGCCGGCGGTCTCGCGTTCGGCGAGCCAGGCGTGGGAGCGCGCGGACAGCCGGCCGGTGAGGAGGACACCCTGCGCACCGGCGAGTTCGACGGTGGCGCCGAGCAGCGGGTGGCGCGCGGCTCCGAGGCCCGCGGCCCGGATCCCGGCGGCGCCGGACGGTCCTGCGGGCAGCCAGGCGCGGCGCCGCTGGAAGGCGTACGTCGGGAGCGGCTCGGTGGGCGGGGCGTACGCGCCGGCGTCCGCACCCGTGCCCGCACCCGTTCCCGTGCCCGCGCCCGTTCCCGTTCCCGTGAGGAGGCCGGTCCAGTCGACGGCTGCGCCCCGGGTGTACAGGGCGGCGAGGGCGGTCTCGAAGGCCCGGGGTCCGGGCTGGTCCTTGTGCTGGGCCGGAACGGCGAGCACCTCGTCCTCGGCCGGCAGGCTCTGCGCCGCCAGGGCGGACAGGGTGCCGTCGGGCCCCAGTTCGAGGCAGCGGGTGACGCCGAGACCGGCCAGGGCGCGGACGCCGTCGGCGAAGCGGACCGCGTGCCGGACGTGCCGCACCCAGTACTCGGGGGAGGTCAGCTCGTCGGGGTCGGCGGGGCGGCCCGTGAGGTCGGAGACGACGGTCAGACGCGGCGGGTGGAACTCCACCGACTCGGCGACCCGCCGGAAGTCGCGCAGCATCGGTTCCATCAGCGGCGAGTGGAAGGCGTGGCTCACGCGGAGGGCGGTGGCGCGATGGCCGCGCGCCCTGGCCTCTTCCGCGATCTCCGCGACATCGGCGGCGACACCCGCGACCACCGTGGCGTGGGGGGCGTTGACGGCGGCGATGCCGACCCGGTCGCCGCGCCCCTCCAGCAGGGCCGACACCTCGGACTCGGGGAGCTGGAGGGAGAGCATGGCGCCGCCCTCGGGAAGCGCCTGCATCAGCCGCCCGCGCGCCGCCACCAGCCGGCAGGCGTCGGCGAGGGACCACACCCCCGCCACGTGCGCGGCCGCCAGCTCGCCGACGGAGTGGCCGAGGACCACGTCGGGGCGTGCACCGAAGGACTCGGCGAGCCGGAACAGGGCGACTTCCAGGGCGAAGAGGGCGGGCTGCGCGTACTCGGTACGGTTCAGCAGGTCGGCGTCCGTACCGAACACCACGTCCTGGAGCGGGCGTTCGAGGTGGGTGTCGACCTCGGCGCACACCTCGTCGAAGGCGTCCGCGAACACCTCGTACGTCGCGTGGAGTTCACGCCCCATGCCGGGGCGCTGCGAGCCCTGCCCGGCGAACAGGAAGGCGGTCCGGCCGCTCGCGGAGGCGGAGCCGGTGACGAGGCCGGGCCGGGCGTGGCCCGCGGCCAGGGCGTCGAGACCGCGCAGCAGGTCGTCGCGGTCGGAGCCGAGCAGCACGGCTCGTTCCTCGAAGACGGACCGGGTGGTCAGCAGCGCGGCGGCGGTGTGCGCCGGATCGGCGGCCGGACCCGACCGTACGAAGTCGGCGAGCCGACGGGCCTGCTCGCGCAGGGCGGCCGGGGTACGGCCGGTGACCAGCCACGGCACGGCCGAGGACGGCAGGCGCAGGGCGGCCGGGGCGGGAGCGGGAGTGCCGGGCTCCGCGGCGGGCTCCTGGGGGGCCTGCTCCAGTACGACGTGGGCATTGGTGCCGGAGACCCCGAAGGCGGAGACGCCCGCCCGGCGTGGGCGGTCCGCCGCCTCCGGCCAGTCGGTGGTGGCCTGGAGCAGCCGGACGGAGCCGGCCGTCCAGTCCACCTGGGAGGTGGGTTCGTCGGCGTGCAGGGTGCGCGGCAGTACGCCGTGCTGCATCGCCAGCACCATCTTGATCACACCCGCCACACCCGCGGCAGCCTGCGTGTGCCCGATGTTCGACTTCACCGAACCCAGCCACAACGGCCGCTCACGTCCCTGCCCGTAGGTGGCGAGCAACGCCTGCGCCTCGATCGGGTCACCCAGAGCCGTACCCGTGCCGTGCGCCTCCACCGCGTCCACGTCCGCCGTCGACAGCCCCGCACTGGCCAGCGCCGCACGGATCACCCGCTGCTGCGAAGGCCCGTTCGGCGCCGTCAGCCCGTTCGACGCACCGTCCTGGTTGACCGCACTGCCCCGCACCACCGCCAGCACCCGATGACCGTTGCGCCGCGCGTCCGACAGCCGCTCGACCACCAGCACACCGACACCCTCACCCCACCCCGTACCGTCCGCACCCTCGGCGAACGCCTTGCACCGACCGTCCACCGCAAGCCCCCGCTGCCGCGAGAACTCCACGAACGCACCCGGCGTCGACATCACCGTCACACCACCGGCCAACGCCAGATCACACTCACCCGCACGCAACGCCTGCGCCGCAAGATGCAGCGCCACCAGCGACGACGAACACGCCGTGTCCACCGTCACCGCCGGACCCTCCAGACCCAGCACGTACGACACCCGCCCCGACAGCACCGACGCGGTGATGCCGGTGGTCAGGTGGCCGTCGGACTCCTCCGGCCGGTTGAGCATGAGCGCCAGGTAGTCCTGGCCGTTGGTGCCGGTGAACACGCCGGTGCGGCTGCCGCGCAGCGCGGCAGGGTCGATGCCGGAGCGTTCCAGTGCCTCCCAGGAGGTCTCCAGCAGCAGCCGCTGCTGGGGGTCCATGGTCGTGGCCTCGCGAGGCGAGATGTCGAAGAAGGTGGAGTCGAACAGTGGTGCGTCGTAGAGGAAGGCTCCCTGGCGGGCGTACGTGGTGCCGACGCCGCCCGCCGCGTCGAAGACGCCGTCGAGATCCCAGCCGCGGTCGGCGGGGAAGTCGGCGACGGTGTCGCGCCCCTCGTTCAGCAGCCGCCAGAACTCCTCCGGTGTGTCGGCTCCTCCGGGGAAGCGGCAGCCGATGCCGACGATCGCGACGGGCTCCTGGCGGCCCGTCTCGGCGTCATGAAGACGCTTGCGGGTCTGACGGAGGTCCGCCGTCACCCTTTTCAGGTAGTCCCGCAGCTTCTCTTCATTGCTCGCCATCGTGCTCCACTTCCTCGCGCAAAAGCCGTGAACGGACCCGTCGCACGGGCCGGGTGATCAGATCCCGAATTCCTTGTCGATCAGGTCGAACATCTCGTCGTCCGTCGCCCCGTCCAGTTCCGCGATCGCGTCGTCCGTCTCGTCGGTGGCGTCGGTGCCGGTCCACAGCGCCAGCAGTCCCCGCAGCTTCGCGGTGATCTCCGGGCCGGTCGCGCCGCCGGTCCCGGCCTCGGCGGCGAGGACCCCCGCCAGTCGGTCGATCTCGGCGAGGAGCCCGGACCCGGCGGCCGGGTCACCGTCCGGGCCGACGAGTTCGCCCTCCAGGTAGCGGGCGATGTCCACGGGGGCCGGGTAGTCGAACACCAGGGTCGCCGGCAGCCGGAGTCCGGTGGCCGTGCCGAGCCGGTTGCGCAGTTCCACCGCGGTCAGCGAGTCGAATCCGGCCTCGCGGAACGCGCGGCTCGGATCGACCGCCTCGGTCCTGGCGTGTCCGAGGACCACGGCGGCCTGCTCCCGCACCAGCTGCACGAGGGCCGCCGACCGTTCGTCGGCGCCCAGTCCCTCGAGCCGCCGGCGCAGCGCGTCGGCGTCCGCCCCGGAGGCGGCGTCCCGCAGCGCGGCCTCGGCCTCGGGGATCTCCCCCAGCAGGGCGGTACCCCGCCCCGCGGTGAAGGCGGGGGCGAACCGCGTCCAGTCGACCCGTGCCACGACGGCGGCCGGGTCTCCGGAGCCCACCAGCCGTTCCATCGCGGCCAGGGCGGGCTCGGGGTCCAGGCCGGTCAGGCCCCGGCGGCGCAGATACTCCTCGACACCGCCGTCGGCCGCCATGCCGTCCTGCGCCCACGGCCCCCACGCCAGGGACGTGGCGGGCAGCCCGGCCGCCCTGCGCCGCTCGGCGAGCGTGTCCAGGTAGGCGTTGGCGGCGGCGTAGTTGCCCTGGCCCGGCGAGCCCACGGAGCCCGCGAAGGAGGAGAACAGCACGAACGCCGACAGCTCCCGGTCCCGGGTGAGCACGTCGAGGTTGCGGGCGGCGACCGCCTTGGCGCGCAGGACGGCCGCGAAGCGCTCCGGAGTGAGCGCCTCCACCAGCCCGTCGTCGAGGACACCCGCGGTGTGCACCACCGCGTCCACGGGGTGCTCGGCCAGCAGCGCGGCGAGTGCGTCCCGGTCCGCCGCGTCGCAGGCGGTCACGGTCACCCGTACGCCCGAGGCGGCGAGTTCGTCACGCAGAGCCGGTGCGCCGGGAGCGTCCAGACCGCGCCGGCTGAGCAGGACGAGGTGCTCGGCTCCCCGCACGGCGGCCCAGCGTGCCACCCGGGCGCCCAGCGCACCCGTACCGCCCGTGATCAGCACGGTGCCCGAGGGGCGCCAGCCCGCGCCGAGCTCACCGGGTGCCGTACGGCCGAGCCTGCGACCGAAGACACCGGTCGCCCGGATCGCCACCTGGTCCTCCCCCGCGCGGCCCTGGAGCACGCCGACGAGGCGGCCGGTCGTGCGCCGGTCGACGACCTGGGGAAGGTCGACCAGACCGCCCCAGCCCTCCGGGTGCTCCAGCGCGGCGACCCGGCCCACTCCCCAGACCGCGCCCTGCGCCGGGTCGGGCGCCGGGTCGGACCGGTTCACCGCGACAGCGCCCCTGGTCAGGGCCCACAGCGGGGCGGCGACGGCCGCGTCGCCGAGCGCCTGGACGAGTACGGCGGTGGCGGCGGGGCCGGCCGGAACCTCGTCGACGTCCTCGTCCTGGGGCTCGGACAGCGCCAGGAAGGACAGGACACCGGCAACCGGCCCGTCCCCCGCCGCCGCGGTCAGCAGCGTGGCGAGCTCGGCCCGGTCGGTGCCGGGCTCGTACGCGACCGTCGCGATCTCGGCCCCGTACCCGGCGAGCCCCTCCAGCACGGCGGAGCCCCACGCGTCGTCCCGCAGCGAGGCGGGGAGTACGGCCAGCCAGCGGCCGGGCAGCCCACCACCGGACACCGCGCCGAGCGGTTTCCAGTTCATGGAGTAGAGCCAGTCGTCGACCCTGGACTGCTCCTGCTGCCCCCGCCACCACGATGACAGCGCGGGCAACAGCCCGTCCAGCGCGTCCTGGGCGACACCGAGCGAGTCGGCCAGCGTACGGGCGTCACCCTGCTCGACGGCGGACCAGAACCCGGCGTCCGCGCGGTCGGAGGTGACCGCCGCGGACGAGCCGCCCAGCCTGGCGCCGTCGGGCCAGAAACGCTCACGTTCGAAGGCGTAGGTCGGCAGGTCCACCACGGTCGGCCCGGTCGGGGCGTAGACGGCGGCCCAGTCCACCTGCCCGCCGTGCAGATGCAGCCCTACGACCGCCGAGAGGAGCGAGTGGGTCTCGGCGCGGTCCCTGCGCAGGGTCGGGGTCAGCAGAACGCCCCCGTCCGCACCCTCGAGACCGCCCTGCGCCAGCGCCGTCAGGGTTCCGTCCGCGCCCAGCTCCACGAACCGCGACACACCCTGCTCCGCCAACCGCCCCACCGCACCCGCGAACCGCACAGGCCGACGCACGTGCTCCACCCAGTACCCCGGCGACATCAACTCCTCAGCCGCAGCCACCTCACCCGTCACCGTCGAGACAACCGCAATCCGAGGCTGCCCGTACGACAGCCCCTCGGCCACCACCCGGAAGTCCTCAAGCATCGGCTCCATCAACGGCGAGTGGAACGCATGACTCACCCGCAACGCGGTGACCTTGCGGTCCAGAGCACGGAAGCGGTCCGCGATCTCCGCCACGGCTTCGGCAACACCCGCGACCACCACAGCCTGCGGCCCGTTGACCGCCGCGAGACCCACCTCCTCACCGAGGAGAGGCAGGACCTCGTCCTCGGCCGCCTGCAGCGCCACCATCGCGCCACCGGCCGGCAGCGCCTGCATCAGCCGGCCGCGCGCCACCACCAGACGGCACGCGTCCGCCAGCGACCACACCCCCGCCACATGCGCCGCAGCGATCTCACCGATCGAATGACCGGCCAGCACGTCCGGCCGCACACCCCACGACTCCAGCAGCCGGAACAGCGCCACCTCCAGAGCGAAGAGGGCCGGCTGGGTGAACTCCGTACGGTTCAGACGCTCGGCGTCCTCACCGAACACCACCTCCCGCAGATCAAAGGGAAGTTCCGCGCCCACGGCGTCGAACGCCTCGGCGAAGACGGGATACGCCTCGTACAACTCACGCCCCATACCCAGGCGTTGCGAACCCTGCCCCGCGAACAGGAAGGCGAGTCGGCGGCCCGAACGGCCAGGTGTGCCGGTGAGGACGGAGGGGTCGTGCTCGCCGATCGCCAGTGCGCGCAGTCCTCGCAGCAGTTCGGTGCGGTCGGCGGCCAGGACCGTGGCGCGGTGCTCCAGCCAGGGGCGGAGGGACGTCGAGAGGCCCAGGTCGCCCAGGCGGAGTCCGGGGTCGGCGTCGACCTGGGCCCACAGCCGTTCGGCCTGACCGCGCAGGGCGCCCTCGGACGCGGCGGACAGCGCGATCGGTGTGAGCGGCAACTCGGCGCTCTTCGCGGCCTGTTCGGGGCTGTCCGTCTCGGGCGCCGCGGGGAGGGACTCGGGGGACTGCTCGATGATGACGTGGGCGTTGGTGCCGCTGATACCGAAGGACGACACGCCCGCGCGCCGGGGACGGCCCTGCGGCTCCGGCCACTCCACGTTCTCCGTCAGCAGGGTGATGTCCCCGGCCGTCCAGTCGACGAACGGCGACGGCTCTTCGGCGTGCAGGGTGCGCGGCAGGACGCCGTGCCGCATCGCCATCACCATCTTGATCACACCACCCACACCGGCCGCCGCCTGCGTGTGACCGACGTTCGACTTCAACGAACCGAGCAGCAACGGCTGTTCACGGTCCTGGCCGTACGTGGCGAGCAGGGCCTGCGCCTCGATCGGGTCACCCAGCGGGGTACCCGTACCGTGCGCCTCCACCGCATCCACGTCGGCCGCCTTGAGCCCGGCACTGGCCAGCGCCTGCCGGATCACGCGCTCCTGTGACGGACCGTTCGGCGCCGTCAGACCGTTCGACGCACCGTCCTGGTTCACCGCCGAACCCGCCACCACCGCCAGGACCCGGTGGTTGTTGCGGCGCGCGTCCGAGAGCCGTTCCAGCACCAGCATGCCGATGCCCTCCGACCAGGCCGTACCGTCGGCCCCGGCCCCGAAGGACTTGCAGCGGCCGTCGGAGGCGAGGCCGCGCTGCTGGCTGAAGTCGACGAAGGTGTCCGGCGTGGACATCACCATCACGCCGCCGGTCAGGGCGAGATCGCACTCGCCGGCCCGCAGCGACTGGGCGGCCAGGTGAAGGGTGACCAGGGAGGAGGAGCACGCCGTGTCCACCGTCATCGCCGGGCCCTCCAGGCCGAAGGTGTAGGCGATACGGCCGGAGTGGACACTGCTGGTGTTGCCGGTGAGGAGGTAGCCGTCGGAGTCGTGCTCGCCCTCCCGCAGGCAGGAGTTGTAGTCCTGCCCCATGACACCGGCGAACACGCCGGTGCGGCTGCCGCGCAGCGCGGTCGGGTCGACGCCCGCCCGTTCCAGGACCTCCCAGGACACCTCCAGCAGCAGCCGCTGCTGGGGGTCCATGGCCAGTGCCTCGCGCGGCGAGATCCCGAAGAGTCCGGCGTCGAAGGACGCCGCGTCGTAGAGGAAGCCGCCCCGCCGGACATAGGTCCTGCCGAGTCGGCCGGGCTCGGGGTCGTACAGCGTCTCCAGGTCCCAGCCGCGGTCCGTCGGGAAGTCACCGATCGCGTCGCCGCCCTCGCTGACCAGTCGCCAGAGGTCCTCGGGCGACTCTACGCCGCCGGGGAAACGGCACGCCATGCCCACGATGACCACCGGGTCGTCGTCCATGCCCTTCCAGGCGGGCAGCGCCCCGCCCGGGGCCTCGGCCGCGTCGCCGGCGAGGGCGGTCAGCAGGTGCCGGGCGAGGGCGACAGGCGACGGGTGGTCGAAGACCAGGGTGGCGGGCAGTCGCAGTCCGGTCGCCGCGTTGACGCGGTTGCGCAGTTCGACCGAGGTCAGCGAGTCGAAGCCGAGTGTCTTGAACGCCTGGCCGGGTTCCACGTCGCCGGCGGAGGCGTGGCCGAGTACCTGGGCCACCAGACCGGTGACCAACTCCAGCAGGTGCGGTTCGCGTTCGGCGGAGGGCAGGGTCAGCAGCCGGTTCCGCAGCGCGTCGCCGCCGGCACCGTGGCCGCCCGTGCCGTGGCCGCCGGTGTGCGCGGCACGCCGGGCCGGCCCGCCCACCAGGTCCCGCAACAGAGCCGGGACCTCGGGCAGTTGGCGCAGTGTACGCAGGTCGAGTTCGACCGGGAGCAGGAAGGCGGGCTCGGCCTGTCCGAGGACGGCGTCGAGGACGGCGAGGCCCTTCTCGACGGCGAGCGGCCGGACACCGCCGCGCGCCATGCGGTTCAGGTCCGCCTCGGAGAGCTCCGCGGTCATGCCCCTGCCCGGCGCCCAGGGGCCCCAGGCGAGCGAGACCGCGGGCAGGCCGAGGTTCCGGCGGCACCGGGCGATGGCGTCCACGTAGGCATTGGCAGCGGCGTAGTTGGCCTGTCCGGCGCCGCCGAAGGTGGCGGAGACCGAGGAGAACAGGACGAACGCGGCCAGGTCCAGGTCACGGGTGAGCGCGTCGAGGTGTTCGGTCGCGTCCGCCTTGGGACGGACCACCGTGAGCAGCCGCTCCTCGGTGAGGGACGTCAGCACGCCGTCGTCGACGACACCGGCGGTGTGGATCACTCCGGTCAGCGGGCGGTCGGCCGGGACCGACGCCAGCAGGGCTTCGAGTGCCTGCCGGTCGGCCACGTCACAGGCCGCGACGGTGACGTCGGCGCCCAACTGCGTCAGTTCGGCCGTGAGTTCCGCCGCACCCGGCGCCTCGGGACCGCGCCGGCCCGCGAGCAGCAGGTGGCGTACGCCGTGCTCGGTGACCAGGTGACGTGCGACCAGGGCGCCCAGTCCGCCGGTGCCTCCGGTGACGAGGACGGTGCCGTCCGCGAGGCGCACGGTGTCGTCCGTGGGGCCCGTGGTGTCGTCCACGAGGCGCGCGGTGTCGTCCTCGCCGCCGAGGTGGGCGGCGGGGGCGGGCAGAGGGGCGGCCACCAGCCTCGGGACGAGTACCTCGGCCCCGCGGACGGCCAGTTCGGTCTCGGCGGTGGGGAGGACCGGTCCGGCGAGCAGTGCAACCAGGGTGTCCCAGGATTCGGGGGTGCCGTCCAGGTCGGCCAGCGCGAAACGGCCGGGGTTCTCCGTACGGGCCGAGCGCACCAGGCCCCACAGCGCGGCCAGCGCCGGATCCGACTCCTCCTCGGGCCGTACCGCCACCGCACCTCGGGTGACGACGACGAGCCGGGCCTCGGCGAGCTCGTCGGCGGCCAGCCACTCCTGAAGGAAGGTGAGTGCGGCGGCCGTGACGGCGTGCGCCACGGCCGAGGACCCGGCCAGCGAGGCGTCCGCGGGGCCGCTCCACGGCAGCAGCACGGTCCGGGGGACGGGCTCTCCGTCGTGCACGGCCCTCATCAGCTCCGCGCAGGTGCGGGCGGGGATGTCGGGGCGGGCCGCGGACGGGTGGTCGTCCGGGGCCGCGTGATCCGTCAGCAGCACCGTACGTCCGTCACCCGGGGCCGCCGGATCGGCGGGGTCCGGAGCCTGGACCGTGAAGGGCAGCGCGGTCCAGTCGATCCGGTACGTCCCGGTGAGGGGGGCCGGGCCCGAAGCGCCCACACCCTCGGCGGGCAGCTCGCGCAGCGCCAGCGATTCGACGGCGGCGACCAGGCCGCCGGACGGGTCGGCCACGTACAGGGACACCGCGTCGGGTCCGGCGGGCACCACCCGCACCCGCAGGGCACGCGCCCCGCCCGCGTACAGCGACAGCCCGCGCCACGCGAACGGCAGCCGGCCGGGGCCCGTGTCGCCGAGGGGACCGAACAGGACGGCGTGCAGGGCGGAGTCGAGCAGGGCGGGATGCAGCCCGAAGCGGGCCGCGAGCGCCTCGTGCTCCTCCGGCAGGGCGACCTCGGCGAACACCTCATCGCCGCGCCGCCACACCTGCCGCAGCCCCTGGAACACCGGGCCGTACGCCAGCCCGGCAGCCGCGAACCGCTCGTACACGTCGGTCACGGGCCGGGGCTCGGCGCCCGGCGGGGGCCACTCGGCGAGGCCGGACGCCGCGTCGCGGTGTGTCTCCGCCGCCGTGTCCGCGGCCAGCACTCCGTCGGCGTGCAGCACCCACTGGGTGTCGTCCGGGGCGTCCTCGGGGCGTGCGTGCATCTCCACGGTTCGGCGTCCCGCGTCGTCGGCCACGCCGACGGTCACCCGCAGCCGAAGCATGCCTGCCTCCGGCACCAGCAGCGGCACCGCGATCGTCAGCTCCTCGACCCGCGTGCACCCCACCTGGTCGCCGGCGCGCAGCGCCAGCTCGGCCCAGCCCGTACCCGGGAAGACCACCGTGCCCAGGATGTCGTGGTCCCGCAGCCACGGGTGCGACCTGAGCGCGAGGCGTCCGGTCAGCACCGCTCCCCCGTCGGCGAGTTCCACGGTGGCGCCCAGCAGCGGGTGCGCCGCCACGTCGAGCCCGGCGGCGGCCAGGTCGCCCGGGCTCGCCGACGGCTGCGGCCAGAACCGCTTCCGCTGGAAGGCGTACGTCGGCAGTTCGACGGCGCCGGGGCCGGCGGCGGGCAGGACGGCGCGCCAGTCCACTTCGGCGCCCGCGGTGAACAGGGTGGCGAGGGCGGCGAGGGCGGACGGCGTCTCGGGCCGGTCCTTGCGCAGCACCGGCGTCATCACCACGGCGTCGGTGTCGTCGAGGCAGGCCTGGGCGAGAGCGGTGAGGGTACCGTCCGCGCCGAGTTCCACCCAGCGCCCGACACCCTGTCCGGCCAGCACCCGGACCGCGTCCGCGAACCGCACCGGCCGGCGCACATGGGCCACCCAGTAGTCCGCCGACATCACCTCGTCGGCCGAGGCCACCTCACCCGTCACCGTCGAGACCATCGCCAGCTTCGGACGCCCGTACGACAGACTCTCCGCCACCTTGCGGAAGTCGGCGAGCATCGGCTCCATCAACGGCGAATGGAACGCATGACTCACCCGCAACGCCGTGACCTTGCGGTCCAGGGCACGGAAGTGATCGGAGATCTCCGCCACGGCATCCGCCGCACCGGCGATCACCACCGAGCGCGGGCCGTTGACCGCCGCGACACCCACCTCCTCACCGAGGAGAGGCAGGACCTCGTCCTCGGCCGCCTGCAGCGCCACCATCGCGCCACCGGCCGGCAGCGCCTGCATCAGTCGGCCGCGCGCCACCACCAGACGGCACGCGTCCGCCAGCGACCACACCCCCGCCACATGCGCCGCAGCGATCTCACCGATCGAATGACCCGCCAGCACGTCCGGCCGCACACCCCACGACTCCAGCAGCCGGAACAGCGCCACCTCCAGAGCGAAGAGGGCCGGCTGGGTGAACTCCGTGCGGTTCAGGCGCTCGGCGTCCTCGCCGAACACCACCTCCCGCAGATCAAAGGGAAGTTCCGCGTCCACGGCGTCGAACGCCTCGGCGAAGACGGGATGGGCGGCATACAACTCCCGGCCCATGGCGAGGCGCTGGGAACCCTGACCGGCGAAGAGCAGTGCCGTCTTCGCTGCGCGGGTCTGCGCACCCCGGATCAGCCCCGGGGCGTCGGCACCTTCGGCCAGCGCACGCAGACCCGTCACCAGTTCGTGGTGGTCGGCGGCCAGGAGCACCGCCCGGTGCTCCAGGACGGTCCTGGTGGTCACAAGCGCCCGGGCCGTGTGGGCGAGCGGGAGGTCGGGCCGCGCCTCGACGAAGGCCGCAAGGTTCTCGGCTTGTTCCGGCAGCGCGCCGCCTGCCGCGGACAGCACCCACGGCAGCACCGACGCCTTGCCCTCTCCGGCGTCTTCCGGGTCGGCCGCAGTGTGGGGTGCCTGTTCGAGGATGACGTGGGCGTTGGTGCCGCTGATCCCGAAGGACGACACACCCGCGCGCCGCGCACGGCCCGTCTCCGGCCACGCCCGCTCCTCGGCGAGCAGCTCGATGTCCCCGGCCGTCCAGTCGACGTGCGAGGACGGCTCTTCGGCGTGCAGGGTCCGCGGCAGGACGCCGTGCCGCATCGCCATCACCATCTTGATCACACCACCCACACCGGCCGCCGCCTGCGTGTGACCGATGTTCGACTTCAACGAGCCGAGCAGCAGCGGGTGTTCACGGTCCTGGCCATAGGTGGCGAGCAGGGCCTGCGCCTCGATCGGGTCACCCAGCGGGGTACCCGTACCGTGCGCCTCCACCGCATCCACATCAGCCGCCTTGAGCCCGGCACCGGCCAGCGCCTGCCGGATCACTCGCTGCTGCGAGGGACCGTTCGGCGCCGTCAGACCGTTCGACGCACCGTCCTGGTTCACCGCCGAACCCGCCACCACCGCCAGGACCCGGTGACCGAGGCGCCGCGCATCCGAGAGCCGCTCGACCAGGAGCAGACCCACACCCTCCGACCAGGCCGTTCCGTCCGCCCCGTCGGAGAACGCCTTGCACCGGCCGTCCACCGCAAGCCCCCGCTGCCGCGAGAACTCCACGAACATCTCCGGCCCCGCCATCACCGTCACACCACCGGCCAGCGCCAGATCGCACTCACCCGAACGCAGCGCCTGCGCCGCCAGATGCAGCGCCACCAGCGACGACGAACACGCCGTGTCCACCGTCACCGCCGGACCCTCGAAACCGAACGTGTACGCGATACGACCCGACGCCACACTGCCCGTCGAACCTGTCAGCAGATAACCGTCGGAGTCGTGCTCCCCGGCGCGCATGCAGGAGCCGTAATCCTGGGTGATCGCGCCGGCGAAGACGCCGGTGCGGCTGCCCCGCAGCGTCGCCGGGTCGATGCCCGCACGCTCCAGGACCTCCCACGAGGTCTCCAGCAGCAGGCGCTGCTGCGGGTCCATCGCCAGCGCCTCACGCGGCGAGATCCCGAACAGCGAGGAATCGAACAGGGCGGCGTCGTAGAGGAACCCGCCCTCACGGACGTACGTACGCCCGACCATGCCCGGCTCCGGGTCATAGAGGCGGTCGAGGTCCCAGCCACGGTCGGTCGGGAAGCCGCCGATGGCGTCCCCGCCCTCGCTGACCAGCCGCCACAGATCCTCCGGCGAACCGACCCCACCGGGGAACCGGCACGCCATCCCGACGATCACCACCGGATCGTCGCTCACGCTCGTCGGTGCGGGCAGTGCCGACGCCGTGTCGACGGCATCCTGTCCGTCCGACAGTTCGGACAGGAGGTGCCGGGCCAGCGCGACCGGGGTCGGGTAGTCGAAGACCAGCGTGGCCGGGAGCCTCATGCCGGTCGCCGTGCTCACCCGGTTGCGCAGCTCCACCGAGGTCAGGGAATCGAAGCCGAGGGCCTTGAAGGCCTGATCGGCCTCCAGATCGGCTGCCGACGCGTGGCCGAGGACAGAGGCGGCCTGCCCGCACACGAGCTCCAGCAGGAACTTCTCCCGCTCGGCCTCGGTGAGCCCGCTGACCCGTCGGCGGAGATCGCCTGCCCCTCCCAGGGCGGCGTGTGCCTCAGCGGCCCGGCGGGTGGGCGTGCGAACGAGGGAGCGCAGCAGGTCGGGGACCTGTCCGCGTCGGCGCAGGGCCGCGAGGTCGAGGTTGATCGGCAGCACCGCTGCCCTGTCGAGTGCCGGGGCGATCTCCAGGGCGGTGTCGAACAGCCCGATCCCCTGTTCAGGGGCGAGCGGCTGCATGCCCTCGCGTGCCATACGGCTCAGGTCGGCCTCGGTCAGCTCGGCGGTCATGCCCGCGCCGGGCGCCCACGGACCCCAGGCGAGGGACACCGCGGGCAGACCGGCGGAACGGCGACGGGCGGCGAAGGCATCCAGGAAGGCGTTGGCGGCCCCGTAATTGGCCTGACCCGCGCCGCCGAACGTCCCGGCGACGGAGGAGAAGACCACGAACGCGGACAGGTCGGCATCGCGGGTCAGCTCGTGCAGGTGCGTCACCGCGTCCACCTTCGGCCGCATCACCGTCGCGAACCGCTCCGGGGTGAGGGAGGACACCACGCCGTCGTCCAGGACACCCGCCGCGTGCACCACGGCCGTCAGCGAACGCCCGGCCAACGCGGCGGCCAGCTGGTCACGGTCCGCCACGTCCAGGGCCACCACCTCGGCCTCGGCACCCAACCCGCCCAGCTCGGCGACGAGTTCGGGAGCACCCGGCGCATCGAGGCCACGACGGCCCGCCAGCAGCAGACGCCGTACCCCGTGCCCGGTCACCAGATGACGGGCCACCAGCGCGCCCAGACCACCCGTACCACCGGTCACCAGAACCGTCCCGCCCTCGCGGTCCAACGGCGCCGGGACGGTGAGGACCACCTTGCCCACGTGCCGGGCCTGCGACAGATACCGGAACGCCTCCGGAGCCCTGCGCACATCCCAGCACGTGACCGGAAGCGGCCTGAGCACACCCGCCTCGAACAGAGCCACCAGATCGGCCAGCATCCCGCCGATCCGCTCCGGCTCCACATCCATCAGATCGAACGCCCGATACACCACACCGGCGTGCTCCGCCGCCACCGTCTCCGGGTCACGGACATCGGTCTTGCCCATCTCCAGGAACCGCCCACCGCGCGGCAGCAGACGCAACGACGCGTCCACGAACTCACCCGCCAGCGAATCCAGAACCACATCCATGCCCCTGCCGGCAGTCGCCGCCAGGAACGCAGCCTCGAAGGCCAGATCCCGGGACGAGGCGATGTGCCCCTCGTCCAGGCCCAGCCCCCGCAGAGCACCCCACTTGCCGGCACTCGCCGTACCGAACACCTCGGCACCCAGATGCCGCGCCAACTGCACCGCAGCCATGCCCACACCGCCCGCAGCCGCGTGCACCAGCACCGACTCGCCCGGCTTCACCGCCCCCAGATCCGTCAGCGCGTAGTACGCCGTCAGGAACACAATCGGAACCGACGCCGCCTCCGCGAACGACCACCCCTGGGGCACCCGCGCCACCTTGCGCGCATCCGCCACCGCCACCGGCCCGAACGCACCCGAGAACATCCCGAACACCCGGTCACCCACCGCCAGCCCCGACACCCCAGGGCCGACCTCGGTCACCACACCCGCACCCTCCAGACCGAAGTCCTTCGCGTCCCCGGGATACATACCGAGCGCGTTGAGCACATCACGGAAGTTGACACCCGCCGCACGAACGGCGATACGCACCTGCTGATCCGCCAACCCATCCGACGACGGAACACCACGCAGCGCCAGCCCCTCCAGCGTGCCCTTCTCCACGATGTCCAGCCGCCAGGCAGACTCCTCCACCGGAACCGCCAACGCCCCACCGGACGCCGCACGCACCAGCCGCGGAACGAACACCACCCCACCACGCACCGCGAACTCTGCCTCACCAGAAGCCAGAGCCCCGCTCACCACAGCCCATGACTCGTCCGTGCCGTCCACGTCCACCAGCACGAACCGGCCCGGATTCTCCGCCCGCGCCGCCCGCACCAGACCCCACACCGCGGCCAGGGCGGGATCGGGAGCCGTCGCGTCGAGCGTGACCGCGCCCTCGGTGACCACCACCAGACGCGCACCCTCGAACCGCTCCTCCGCCAGCCACTCCGTGAGGAGGCCGAGGACCCGCGTGGTCACCGCGTGGGCGGCCTGGGCGGTGTCGGCGGCGGCCGGGCGTTCTACCCGGAGGAGTACGTCGGCGGGCACTGCCTCGTCGGGTCCCGGCAGAGCGGTGCGAGCGGAAGCCGGGGCGGGTCCCTTGCTCGCGGGGACCTTCACCCAGTCGGTCTGGAAGAGGCTGTCGACGTGGCGGCTGTCCGCCTTCGCCAGGTCGCCGGACGCCTCCCGCAGCACGAGCGACTCCACCGACGCCACCAACCCACCCGCGGCATCCGCGAGCTCCAACGCCACCGCGTCCGAACCCAGTTCCACCACCCGTACCCGCAACGCACGCGCACCCGACGCCCACAACGACACCCCGGACCACGAGAACGGCAACCGCGCCCGCCCGTCCCCCAACGCCGACGTGAACATCACCGCGTGCAGCGCCGCATCCACCAACGCCGGATGCGCCCCGAACCGCTCCGCCCCGTCCTCGTGCTCCTCGGGCAACGCGACTTCCGCGAAGACCTCTTCGCCACGCCGCCACACACCCCGCAGACCCTGGAACACCGGACCGTACGACAGCCCCAGACCGGCGAAACGCTCGTACACCCCCTCGACCGGCTCCGCCACCGCACCCTGCGGCGGCCACACACCGAAGTCGAAACGGTCGGCGGGCGGCACGGCCGAGGTCGTGGACAGCGCACCGGTCGCATGGAGCGTCCACGGATCGGAGTCGAGGGCGTCCTCGGCGAGGGAGTGGATCTCCAGTGTGCGGCGGCCGGCCTCGTCCGCCGCACCCACCCGCACCTGAACCCGGACCCCACCCCGCTCCGGCACCACCAACGGCGCCGCGATCGTCAGATCCTCCACCCGGTCACACCCGGCCTGCTCCCCCGCCCGCAACGCCAACTCCAGGAACCCCGTCCCCGGAAACACCACCACACCCGCCACCACATGATCCCGCAACCACTCCTGCACCCCACACGACACACGCCCCGTCAACAGCAGACCATCCCCACCGGCCAACTCCACCGCCGCACCCAGCAACGGATGCCCCGCCACACCCAACCCCACCGCACCCAGATCGCCGAGAGTCGAGCCCGTGTCCCGGGACCAGAAGCGGCGCCGCTGGAAGGCGTAGGTGGGCAGGGGCACCTGATCCTGGTCGGGAGCGGTGGGCTCCTCGTGGGGGAACGCCGTCTGCCAGCGGACCGGCAGACCGCCGGTGTGGAGCTGGGCCAGGGCCTCGAGCAGGGTCTCGGGCTCCGGGCGGTCCTTGCGCAGGGCGGTGGCGAACAGTTCGGAGCCGCCGTCCAGGCAGCTCTGGGCCAGGGCGGTCAACTGGCCGTCGGGGCCCAGTTCCAGCAGCCTGCCGACCTTGCGTTCGGCCAGGGCACGTACGCCGTCGGCGAAGCGGACCGGCTGGCGGACGTGCCGCACCCAGTAGTCGGGCGAGGTGAGTTCGGCGGGTTCGGCCGGGCGGCCGGTGACGTTGGAGACCACGGCGATGCGCGGTGCGCTGTAGGTGAGTGTCTCGGCCACGGCCCGGAAGGCGTCGAGCATGGGCTCCATCAGCGGCGAGTGGAAGGCATGGCTCACCCGCAACGCGGTGACCTTGCGGTCCTGGGCACGGAAGCGGTCGGCGATCTCCGCCACGGCATCCGCGGCACCCGAGACCACCACCGAGCGCGGGCCGTTGACCGCCGCGAGACCGACCTCGTCGCCGAGCAGCGGCAGGACCTCGTCCTCGGTCGCCTGGAGCGCGACCATCGCACCGCCGGCCGGCAGGGCCTGCATCAGCCGGCCCCGTGCCACCACCAGACGGCACGCGTCCGCCAGCGACCACACCCCGGCCACATGCGCGGCGGCGATCTCACCGATCGAGTGACCGACGACGACGTCGGGGCGTACTCCCCACGACTCCAGCAGCCGGAACAGCGCCACCTCCAGCGCGAACAACGCGGGCTGCGCGAACTCCGTACGGTTCAGGCGCTCGGCGTCCTCACCGAACACCACCTCGCGCAGGTCGAAGGGCAGTTCCGCGTCCACGGCGTCGAAGGCCTCGGCGAAGACGGGATAGGTGGCGTACAACTCACGCCCCATGTCCAGCCGTTGTGAACCCTGGCCGGTGAACAGGACGGCCAGTCGTCCACCGGGCCGGACGGTTCCCGTGACGGTGCCCGGGTGGGGTTCGCCGGCGGCGAGGGCGGTGAGGGCGGTGCGGAAGTCGTCGAGGGTGCGTCCGGTGAGCACGGCCCGGTGTTCGAAGGTGGAGCGGGTCGTGACGAGGGCGCGGCCGATGCGGGCCGGGTCCGGGTGGGGCACGTCGTCCAGGTGCGCGAGCAGGCGGGCGGCCTGGGCGTGCAGGGCCGTGCGGCTGCGGGCGGAGAGCACCCAGGGCAGCGGGTGGTCACCGGTCGGCCGCTCCGGCTCGGCCGGGGAAGCGGTCTGCGGGGGTGCCTGTTCCGTCTGGTCGGCTCCCTCGAGCGGCGCCGGCGCGGGCGCCTCTTCGACGATCAAGTGGGCGTTGGTGCCGCTGATGCCGAAGGAGGAGACGGCCGCACGGCGGGGTCGGTCGTCGTGACGGGGCCAGGCCTGTTCGAGGGTGAGCAGGCGCAGGTCGGCGGCGGTCCAGTCGATGTGCCGGGACGGCTCGTCGGCGTGCAGGGTGCGGGGAAGCAGGCCGTGGCGCATGGCCAGGACGAGCTTGATGACTCCGGCGACGCCGGCCGCCGCCTGCGTGTGTCCGATGTTGGACTTCACCGAGCCGAGCCACAGGGGTCGGTCCTCGGGGCGTGCGGCGCCGTAGGTGGCCAGCAGCGCCTCCGCCTCAATGGGGTCGCCGAGGGGGGTGCCGGTACCGTGGGCCTCGATGGCGTCGACGTCGTCCGCGGACAGGCCGGCGTCGGCGAGGGCGGCGCGGATGACCCGTTCCTGAGCCGGGCCGTTGGGGGCGGTCAGGCCGTTGGACGCGCCGTCCTGGTTGACCGCGCTGCCACGGATCACGCCGAGTACGGGGTGGCCGTTGCGGCGGGCGTCGGAGAGGCGTTCCAGGAGGAGCATGCCGACGCCCTCGGCGGGCCCGAAGCCGTTGGCCTCGGCGGAGAACGCCTTGCAGCGGCCGTCGACGGCGAGCGCGCGCTGTCGTCCGAAGTCGACGAACATCTCGGGACCGGACATGACGGTCACGCCGCCGCCGAGCGCCAGGTCGCACTCGCCCGAGCGCAGGGACCGTACGGCGAGGTGGAGGGCCACCAGCGACGACGAGCAGGCCGTGTCGACCGTGACGGCGGGGCCCTCCAGGCCGAAGGAGTAGGCGATACGGCCGGAGGCGACGCTGATGGTGCTGCCGGTGAGCAGATGGCCGCCGAGGTCGGCCTGGGAGTCGTGGGAGCGAGGCAGGTAGTCCTGGGCGATGGCGCCGACGAACACGCCGGTGGCCGAGCCGCGCAGGGAGGCCGGGAGGATGCCCGCGCGTTCCACGGTCTCCCAGGAGGTCTCCAGGAGGAGCCGTTGCTGCGGGTCCATGGCCTGGGCCTCGCGGGGGGAGATCTCGAAGAACTCCGCGTCGAACAGGGGCGCCTCGTGCAGGAAGCCGCCTTCGCGGACGTAGGAGGTGCCGGGGCGGTCGGGGTCCGGGTCGTACAGCGCGTCGAGGTCCCAGCCGCGGTCGGCCGGGAAGGGGGTGACGGCGTCGGTGCCGGAGGCCAGGAGCCGCCACAGGGCCTCGGGGCTGTCGGCCCCGTCGGGGAAGCGGCAGCCCATGGCGACGATCGCGACGGGTTCCTGCCGCTGTTCCTCGAGGTCCTGCAGACGTTTGCGTGTCTGACGAAGGTCGGCCGTGACCAGTTTGAGGTAGTCCCGCAGCTTCTCTTCGTTGCTCGCCATTCGATGCCACTTCCTTGGAGGAGCCCCGAGGGGATCCGGAGACGTCGGGTCCTGAGCGGTCCGGGGTCGGTCGGGGTCAGGAAATGCCCAGCTCTTTGTTGATGAGGTCGAACATCTCGTCGTCCGTCGCGGATTCGAGTCCGGTGACGGTCGGCGTGGTGCCACTTGTGTCACCCGTGGCGGCCGTGCCCGCCGTGCCGCCTGTGGTGGCCGTGTCGCCTGTGGTGCCGGTGCTGCTCGTCCACCGGGTCAGCAGGTCCCGCAGGCGGGCGGTCACCTTGTCGTTCAGCGCGGCGTCGTCGGTACCGTCGGCCGCGGGGTGCGTGCCGGCCATCACGGACTCGATCTTGTCGAGTTCGGCGAGCAGGACGTCGGCCGGTCGTTCGTCGCGGGGCGCGCACTGCTCCAGCAGGTGGCGGGCGAGGACCGCGGGCGTCGGGTAGCTGAACACCAGCGTGGCCCGCAGGGTGAGTCCGGTGGCCGCGCCGAGCCGGTTGCGCATCTCGACCGCGGTGAGCGAGTCGAAGCCCAGCGACTTGAACGGCCGGTCGGCGTCGACCGCTTCGGGGTCGGAGTGCCCGATGACCGCCGCGGTGTGGGTGCGGACGAGGTCGAGGGCGGCCCGTTCCCGTTCCTCGGCGGGCAGTGGCCGCAGCAGCTCCGTGAACGACACCTGCGTACCGCTTCCGGCGTCCTGGCCGTCGGCCGGGGTGCCGGTGGTGTCGGCCGCGGCCCGTCGGACCGGGGTGCGGGCCAGGGCCTTGAGCAGGGCGGGCGGTTCGGTGCCGCGGCGTTCCAGCCCGGGCAGGTCCAGGCGGGTGGGCAGCAGCAGCGCCTGGTCGGCGGCGAGGGCCGTGTCGAACAGGGCCAGGCCCTCGTCCGCCGGGAGCGGGGCGAGACCCATCCGGCCGATGCGCCGCAGGTCGGCGGCGCCGAGGGTGCCCGCCATGCCGTCGTCGGTGTCCCACAGGCCCCAGGCCAGGGAGAGCGCGGCCAGTCCCCGGGCCCTGCGGTGCTGGGCCAGGGCGTCGAGGAAGGCGTTGGCAGCTGCGTAGTTGGCCTGTCCCTGGCTGCCGAAGGTGGCGGCCACGGAGGAGAAGAGGACGAACGCCGACAGGGGCAGGTCGCGGGTGAGTTCGTGGAGGGTCCAGGCGGCCTGTGCCTTCGGGCGCAGGACGTGGTCGACGCGGTCGGGTGTCAGGGCGTCCAGGATGCCGTCGTCGAGGATGCCGGCCGCGTGGAGGACGGCGGTCAGCGGTCGCTCGGCGGGGATCCCGGCCAGCAGTGCGGCCAGGGCGTCACGGTCGGCGAGGTCGCAGGCGGCGACGGTGACGGTGGCGCCCAGGCCGGTCAGTTCCGCGGCGAGTTCGGCGGCGCCGGGGGCGTCTGGGCCGCTGCGGCTGGTGAGCAGCAGATGGCGGACGCCGTGGCGGGTGACCAGGTGCCGGGCGAACAGCGCGCCGAGCGTGCCGGTGCCGCCGGTGATCAGGACGGTGCCTTCGCGGTGGGCGCGCTCCTCGGTGCGTCCGTCGTGCGCGTCCTCCACGGCGTGGGCCAGGTCGACGGGCAGCTCGGGGACGGTGAGGACGATCTTGCCGGTGTGCCGTGCCTGGCTGAGGTACCGGAACGCCTCCGGGGCCCGCCGTACGTCCCACGTGGTGACCGGCAGCGGACGCAGTGCCCGCTGTTCGAACAGGGCGAGCACGGCCGTCAGCATCTCGGCGGTGTGGTCGGGGTCGACGTCCCGCAGGTCGAACGCCCGGTAGACCACGCCCGGGTGAGCGGCGGCGACGGTCGGCGCGTCGCGCAGGTCGGTCTTGCCCATCTCGATGAAGCGTCCGCCGCGCGGCAGCAGCCGGAACGACGCGTCGATCAGTTCCCGGGCCAGGGAGTTGAGGACGACGTCCATACCGCGGCCGGCGGTCACCCGCAGGAACTTCTCCTCGAAGTCCGTGTCGCGCGAGGAGGCGATGTGGTCGTCGTCCAGACCCATGGCCCGCAGCGTCTCCCACTTGGCGGGGGCGGCGGTGGCGAAGACCTCGGCGCCCAGGTGCCGGGCGAGCTGGACGGCGGCCATGCCGACGCCTCCGGTGCCGGCGTGGACGAGGACGGCCTCGCCGGGACGCAGGTCCGCCAGGTCCACCAGGCCGTGGTAGGCGCTGAGGAAGACGATGGGCGCCGCCGCGGCCTCGGTGAAGGACCAGTCGTGCGGCTGCCGGGTGAGCAGACGGTGATCGGTGACCGCGACCGGGCCGTACGCCCCGGAGAAGAGGCCGAGCACCCGGTCGCCGGGGGCGAGCCCGGTGACACCGGGGCCGGTCTCCAGGACCACGCCCGCGCCCTCACGGCCGGGCACCTCGCGGTCGAGCATGCCGAGGCAGACCAGGACGTCACGGAAGTTGACGCCGGTGGCCCGCATCGCCACCCGTACCTCACCGTGGGCGAGCGGTCCGGTGACCTCGGGGCAGCCGACGAGGGCCAGGCTGTCGAGGGTGCCGGGCGTGGTGACGTCCAGCCGCCACACGGACTCACCGGGCGGCGGCAGCAGCGCGCCGCCGGTGCCGGCCGGTTGCAGCCGGGGCACGAGTACGGCATCCGCGCGCAGGGCGAGTTGGGGTTCGCCGGAGGCGAGTGCGGGGGTGGGGTCGGTGGCGCCGGCCCCGCCGCTCTCGTGGACGGCGTGGACGGCGGCGACGTGATCGGGAGCGACGGGTGTTCCGGGGTCGAGGTCGAGCAGGACCAGGCGTCCGGGGTGCTCCGACTGGGCGGAGCGGACCAGACCCCAGACGGAGGCGGCCACCGGGTCGGTGAGCGCCCGGTCGCCGTCGGCGGGCACCGCGCCCCGGGTGACCAGCACCAGTCGGGCGGCGCCGAGGCGGTCGTCCGCCAGCCAGCTCTGCACGAGGGCGAGGACCTGGTGCAGCACCGTCTTGGTGACGTCCACCGTGGAAGTCGCCGGTGCCGGTGTCCCGGTCGCGGACGGGTCGCAGGCGACGAGCACCGCGCCCGGCAGGGGTGTGCCCGTGGCGACCGCCTCGGCCAGGGCCGTGACGTCGGCGTAGTGACCGGCCGGCGCGTCCGGCAGCCCGGCGATCTCCGGCCCGACGACGGCCCACTGTCCGGCCTGGTCGGGGAGGGCGCCGGACGGCGCGGGCAGCGCGCTCCAGTCCACCCGGAACAGGGTGTCGTGCCCGGCCGACGGGCGGACGGCGGGGGTGAGTGCCTCCCCGCTCAGCTCACGGAGGGTGAGGGCGTCGACGCGGGCCACGCCTCGGCCCTCGGCGTCGGCGACGGCGAGCGTGATCGTGTCCTCGTCCACCGGTGCCAGCCGTACCCGCACGGCGGAGGCGCCGACCGCGGTCAGCGAGACCCCGCTCCATGCGAACGGCAGCCGCACCCCGTCGGCGGCGGGTGCCTCGCCGGAGGCGTCCGCCGTCGCCCGTCCCGCGGCGAGCCAGGCGTGCAGCGCGGCGTCGAGCAGGGCCGGGTGCAGGCCGTGGCGCCCTGCCTCGTCCTGCTGGCCGGCGGGCAGTCCGACCTCGGCGTAGACGTCCTCGCCCTGCCGCCAGACGGCACGCAGGCCCTGGAAGACGGGGCCGTAGGTGTACCCCTCGTCCGCGAGACGGTCGTAGAAGCCGTGCAGCGGGACGGGGGTCGCCTCCGCGGGCGGCCAGTCTCCGAAGGGGCCGTCGGCGTCCGTCTCGTCGGTGGGGTCGGTGTCGAGGACGCCACCGGCGTGACGTACCCATCCCTCGGCCGTGGCCTCGGCGGAGTCGGCCAGGGAGTGGACGGACACGGTACGCCGTCCAGAGCTGTCCGGGCCGCCGACGGCGACCTGGATCCGTACGCCGCCCTGCTCGGTGAGGACGAGCGGTGCTTCGAGCGTCAGGTCCGCCAGACGGGCGCAGCCCACGCGCAGACCGGCCTGGAGGGCCAGTTCGAGGAAGCCGGTCCCCGGGAACAGGACCGTGCCCGCCACCGCGTGGTCCCGCAGCCAGGGGTGGGTCGTGAGGGAGAGCCTGCCGGTGAGCAGCGCTCCGCCGCCTTCCGCCAGCGCCACCTCCGCGCCGAGCAGCGGGTGCCCGGCAAAGGTCAGTCCGAGACCGGTCGCGTCACCGGCCGTGGCGGCCGGGGCGTCCGGCCAGAAGCGCTGCCGCTGGAAGGCGTAAGTCGGCAGCTCGGCCCGGCGGGCGCCACCACCCTCGAACACGGCAGGCCAGTCCGGTTCGGTACCGCGCACGTACAGCTCGGCCAGGGCGGTCAGTACAGTGGCGCGCTCGTCGCGGTCCTTGCGCAGCGCGGGCACGAAGAGGATCTGTTCGGCGGGGCCGGCCTGCACCACTTCCCGCGCCAGCGCGGTGAGCGTGCCGTCCGGTCCCAACTCGACCCAGCGGGACACTCCTTCGTCGCTCGCCCGGCTCACGGCAGCCGCGAACCGTACGGCGTGGCGAACGTGCCGCACCCAGTGGTCGGGCGTCATCAGGTCGTCGGCTTCGGCGAGTTCGCCGGTGAGCGTCGAGACGACGGTCAGCCGCGGACGTCCGTACGCCAGACTTTCCGCGACCTTGCGGAACTCGGCGAGCATGGGTTCCATCAGCGGCGAGTGGAAGGCGTGGCTGACCCGCAGCCGGGTGGCCTTGCGGTCGAGGTCCCGGAAGTGCGCGGCGATCGCCTCGACGGCCGCCTCGCTGCCGGCGACCACGGTCGCCTCCGGTCCGTTGACCGCCGCGATGCCCACCTCGTCGCCGAGCAGGGGCAGGACCTCGTCCTCCGACGCCTGGAGCGACACCATCGCCCCACCCGCCGGCAGCGCCTGCATCAGCCTGCCGCGCGCCACCACCAGACGGCACGCGTCCGCCAGCGACCACACCCCCGCGACGTGCGCGGCGGCCAGCTCACCGATGGAGTGCCCCAGCAGCACGTCCGGACGCACACCCCACGACTCCAGCAGCCGGAACAGCGCCACCTCCAGCGCGAACAACGCGGGCTGCGCGAACTCCGTACGGTTCAGCCGGTCGGCGTCCTCGCCGAACACCACCTCGCGCAGGTCGAAGGGCAGTTCCGCGTCCACGGCGTCGAAGGCCTCGGCGAAGACGGGATGGGCTGCGTACAACTCGCGGCCCATGCCCAGCCGTTGCGCGCCCTGGCCCGCGAACAGGAAGGCCGTACGGCCCCCGTCGGCGACCGCCGTGCCGCTGATCACCTGCGCGGCGGGCTGCCGGCCGGTCACGGCCCGCAGCCCGGCCAGGACCTGCCGGCGGTCGGTGGCCACCACCACGGCACGGTGTTCCAGTGCGGAACGCGTCGTCGCCAGGGACAGGGCGACGTCATGGTGCGACAGCTCCGTGTCCGACGACAGGAGGGTCGCCAGGCGCTCGGCCTGGTCGCACAGGGCCTGCGGTTCGGCGGCGGAGAGGGGGAGGATGACGCCACGGTCGGCGGCCCCGTGGCTCTCGTCGCGCGCCCTGTCCTCGTCGGTGCGGTCCGGCGCGGCCGCCTGTTCGAGGATGACGTGGGCGTTGGTGCCGCTGATCCCGAAGGACGACACACCCGCGCGCCGCGCACGGCCCGTCTCCGGCCACGCCCGCTCCTCGGCGAGCAGCTCGATGTCCCCGGCCGTCCAGTCGACGTGGGAGGACGGCTCTTCGGCGTGCAGGGTGCGCGGCAGGACGCCGTGCCGCATCGCCATCACCATCTTGATCACACCACCCACACCGGCCGCCGCCTGCGTGTGACCGATGTTCGACTTCAACGAGCCGAGCAGCAGCGGGTGTTCACGGTCCTGGCCATAGGTGGCGAGCAGGGCCTGCGCCTCGATCGGGTCACCCAGCGGGGTACCCGTACCGTGCGCCTCCACCGCATCCACATCAGCGGCCTTGAGCCCGGCACCGGCCAGCGCCTGCCGGATCACTCGCTGCTGCGAGGGACCGTTCGGCGCCGTCAGACCGTTCGACGCACCGTCCTGGTTGACCGCACTGCCCCGCACCACCGCCAGGACCCGGTGGCCCAGGCGCCGCGCATCCGAGAGCCGCTCGACCAGGAGCAGACCCACACCCTCCGACCAGGCCGTGCCGTCCGCGCCGTCGGAGAACGCCTTGCACCGGCCGTCCACCGCCAGCCCCCGCTGCCGCGAGAACTCCACGAAGGTGTCCGGCGTGGACATCACGGTCACACCACCGGCGAGCGCCAGGTCGCACTCACCCGAGCGCAGCGCCTGCGCCGCCAAGTGCAGGGCCACCAGCGACGACGAACACGCCGTGTCCACCGTCACCGCCGGACCCTCGAAACCGAACGTGTACGCGATACGACCCGACGCCACACTGCCGGTGTTCCCGGTCATGAGGTAACCGCCCGAGTCGAGCTCGCCCGACCTGAGGAAGGAACCGTAGTCCTGGGCCATGGCGCCGGCGAAGACGCCGGTGCGGCTGCCGCGCAGCGTCGCCGGGTCGATGCCCGCACGCTCCAGGACCTCCCACGAGGTCTCCAGCAGCAGGCGCTGCTGCGGGTCCATCGCCAGCGCCTCACGCGGCGAGATCCCGAACAGCGAGGAATCGAACAGGGCGGCGTCGTAGAGGAACCCGCCCTCACGGACGTACGTACGACCGGGCGTGACCGGCTCCGGGTCATAGAGGCGGTCGAGGTCCCAGCCACGGTCGGACGGGAAGTCACCGATGGCGTCCCCGCCCTCGCTGACCAGCCGCCACAGATCCTCCGGCGAACCGACCCCACCGGGGAACCGGCAGGCCATCCCGACGATCACCACCGGATCGTCGGTCACACTCGTCGGCGCAGGCAGGAGCCTGTCGGTGGCGACGGCGTCGGGCCCGCCGTCCTCGACCAGTTCCGCGAGCGCGAAACGGGCCACGTCAGCCGGGGTCGGGTAGTCGAAGACCAGCGTGGCGGGGAACCGCATGCCGGTCGCCGCGTTCAGTCTGTTGCGCAGTTCGACCGAGGTGAGCGAGTCGAAGCCGAGGTCCTTGAAGGTATGGTCCGCGTCCACCTGTTGCGTCGACTGGTGCCCGAGCACCGAGGCGGCCTGCGTCGAGACGAAACCGCGGAGGAAGCGCTCACGCTCGCCGGCCGGGAGCGCGAGCAGCTGCTGCCGCAGGCTCGTGGCCTCGCCCGCCGCGGCGATCCCGGCCTTGCGGCGGCCGTGACCGCGCACCAGGGCGCGCAGCAGCGGGGCCACGTCCTCGGGTGCCCGTCGGCGGAGCGCCGCGATGTCCATGTGGACCGGCAGCACGCCGGCCCGTTCCAGGCCCGCACCCAGGTCCATCACGGTGTCCAGCAGGCCGAGACCCTGGGCGGGGGCCAGCGGGAGCATCCCGCTCCGCGCCAGGCGTCGCAGGTCGGCCTCGGTCAGCTCGGCGGTCATGCCCGCACCGGGCGCCCACGGACCCCAGGCGAGGGACACCGCGGGCAGACCGGCGGAACGCCGACGGGCGGCGAAGGCGTCCAGGAAGGCGTTGGCGGCCGCGTAGTTGGCCTGACCCGCGCCGCCGAACGTCCCGGCGACGGAGGAGAAGACCACGAACGCGGACAGGTCGGCATCGCGGGTCAGCTCGTGCAGGTGCGTCACCGCGTCCACCTTCGGCCGCATCACCGTCGCGAACCGCTCCGGGGTGAGGGAGGACACCACGCCGTCGTCCAGGACACCCGCCGCGTGCACCACGGCCGTCAGCGAACGCCCGGCCAACGCGGCGGCCAGCTGGTCGCGATCGGCGACATCCACCGCCACGACATCCACCTCAGCGCCCAAGCCACCCAGCTCGGCGACGAGTTCACCGGCTCCCGGCGCATCGAGGCCACGACGGCCCGCCAGCAGCAGACGCCGTACCCCGTGCCCGGTCACCAGATGACGGGCCACCAGCGCGCCCAGACCACCCGTACCACCGGTCACCAGCACCGTCCCGCCCTCGCGGTCCAACGGCGCCGGGACGGTGAGGACCACCTTGCCCACGTGCCGGGCCTGCGACAGATACCGGAACGCCTCCGGAGCCCTGCGCACATCCCAGCACGTGACCGGAAGCGGCCTGAGCACACCCGCCTCGAACAGAGCCACCAGATCGGCCAGCATCCCGCCGATCCGCTCCGGCTCCACATCCATCAAGTCGAACGCCCGATACACCACACCGGCGTGCTCCGCCGCCACCGTCTCCGGGTCACGGACATCGGTCTTGCCCATCTCCAGGAACCGCCCACCACGCGGCAGCAGACGCAACGACGCGTCCACGAACTCACCCGCCAGCGAATCCAGAACCACATCCATGCCCCTGCCGGCAGTCGCCGCCAGGAACGCAGCCTCGAAGCCCGTGTCACGCGAGGACGCGATGTGCCCCTCGTCCAGGCCCAGCCCCCGCAGAGCACCCCACTTGCCGGCACTCGCCGTACCGAACACCTCGGCACCCAGATGCCGCGCCAACTGCACCGCAGCCATGCCCACACCGCCCGCGGCCGCGTGCACCAGCACCGACTCGCCCGGCTTCACCGCCCCCAGATCCGTCAGCGCGTAGTACGCCGTCAGGAAGACCACCGGCACCGACGCCGCCTCCGCGAACGACCACCCCTGGGGCACCCGCGCCACCTTGCGCGCATCCGCCACCGCCACCGGCCCGAACGAACCGGAGAAGAGGCCCATGACGCGGTCACCGACCGCCAGCCCCGTCACGCCCGGGCCGACCTCGGTCACCACACCGGCGCCTTCCAGACCGAAGTCCTTGGCGTCCCCGGGGTACATGCCGAGCGTGTTGAGCACATCGCGGAAGTTGACACCCGCCGCACGAACGGCGATACGCACCTGCTGGTCCGCCAACTCATCGGACGACGGAACACCACGCAGCGCCAGCCCCTCCAGCGTGCCCTTTTCCGCGATGTCCAGCCGCCAGGCCGACTGCCCTGCGGGAATGGTCAGAGCCGTACCGGTCGCGGCGCGGACGAGCCGGGGCGCGTAGGCGGTGCCACCGCGCAGCGCCAGCTCCGGCTCGCCCGAGGCGAGCGCGGCGGGCACCAGGGCCCAGGACCCGTCCGTGCCGTCCACGTCGAGCAGTGCGAACCGGTCCGGCGCCTCGGCGCGAGCCGCGCGGACCAAGCCACACACCGCGGCCAGGGCCGGATCGGCGGACGACTCGTCGATCGTGACGGCCCCTTCGGTGAGGAGCACCAGGCGGGCGCCTTCGAACCGCTCCTCCGACAGCCAGGCCTGGACCTGGGCGAGTACGTGGGCCGTGACCTCGTGCGCGGCCTCGGCCGCGCCGCCGACCGGCCGCCGCACCCGCAGCAGGACGTCCGTCCCGGGCTCCACAGCAGTGTCGGGGAGACCGACGAGCACAGCGGGGGCTTGCGTCACGCCGTCGGCAGACGGGGCGAGCGGGACCGGGGCCCAGTCTGTCTGGAAGAGGCTGTCGACGTGGCGGGCGTCCGCCTTCGCCAGGTCGCCGGACGCCTCCCGCAGCACGAGCGACTCCACCGACGCCACCAGCCCACCCGCGGCATCCGCGAGCTCCAACGCCACCGCGTCCGAACCCAGTTCCACCACCCGTACCCGCAACGCACGCGCACCCGACGCCCACAACGACACCCCGGACCACGAGAACGGCAACCGCGCCCGCCCGTCCCCCAGCACCGACGTGAACATCACCGCGTGCAGCGCCGCATCCACCAACGCCGGATGCGCCCCGAACCGCTCCGCCCCATCCTCATGCTCCTCGGGCAACGCGACTTCCGCGAAGACCTCTTCGCCACGCCGCCACACACCCCGCAGACCCTGGAACACCGGACCGTACGACAGCCCCAGACCGGCGAAACGCTCGTACACCCCCTCGACCGGCTCCGCCACCGCACCCTGCGGCGGCCACACACCGAGATCGGGGGAAGCCGCGGACGGGGCGTCCGCGAGCGCGGCCAGTGCGCCCGTGGCGTGCAGGGTCCAGGGGAGATCGTCGGGCAGCTCTTCGAGACGGGAGTGGATCTCCAGTGTGCGGCGGCCGGCCTCGTCCGCCGCACCCACCCGCACCTGAACCCGGACCCCACCCCGCTCCGGCACCACCAACGGCGCCGCGATCGTCAGATCCTCCACCCGGTCACACCCGGCCTGCTCCCCCGCCCGCAACGCCAACTCCAGGAACCCCGTCCCCGGAAACACCACCACACCCGCCACCACATGATCCCGCAACCACTCCTGCACCCCACACGACACACGCCCCGTCAACAGCAGACCATCCCCACCGGCCAACTCCACCGCCGCACCCAGCAACGGATGCCCCGCCACACCCAACCCCACCGCACCCAGATCCCGGGTGTGCAGGGCGGAGGCGGCGGGCCAGAAGCGGCGCCGCTGGAACACGTACGTCGGCAGGTCGCAGGGGGTCGCGGCAGCAGCCGTACCGGTGAAGACGGCGGTCCAGTCGAGTGCGGTGCCGCGTGCGAACAGCTCCGCTGCCGCCGAGAGGAGCGAGTGGGTCTCGGCGCGGTCCCTGCGCAGGGTCGGGGTCAGCAGAACGCCCCCGTCCGCACCGTCAAGGCCGCCCTGCGCCAGCGCCGTCAGGGTTCCGTCCGCGCCCAGCTCCACGAACCGCGACACACCCTGCTCCGCCAACCGCCCCACCGCACCCGCGAACCGCACAGGCCGACGCACGTGCTCCACCCAGTACCCCGGCGACATCAACTCCTCAGCCGCAGCCACCTCACCCGTCACCGTCGAGACAACCGCAATCCGAGGCTGCCCGTACGACAGCCCCTCGGCCACCACCCGGAAGTCCTCAAGCATCGGCTCCATCAACGGCGAGTGGAACGCATGACTCACCCGCAACGCGGTGACCTTGCGGTCCAGAGCACGGAAGCGGTCCGCGATCTCCGCCACGGCTTCGGCAACACCCGCGACCACCACAGCCTGCGGCCCGTTGACCGCCGCGAGACCCACCTCCTCACCGAGGAGAGGCAGGACCTCGTCCTCGGCCGCCTGCAGCGCCACCATCGCGCCACCGGCCGGCAGCGCCTGCATCAGCCGGCCGCGCGCCACCACCAGACGGCACGCGTCCGCCAGCGACCACACACCCGCCACATGCGCCGCCGCGATCTCACCGATCGAATGACCGGCCAGCACGTCCGGCCGCACACCCCACGACTCCAGCAGCCGGAACAGCGCCACCTCCAGAGCGAAGAGGGCCGGCTGGGTGAACTCCGTACGGTTCAGACGCTCGGCGTCCTCGCCGAACACCACCTCCCGCAGATCAAAGGGCAGTTCCGCGCCCACGGCGTCGAACGCCTCGGCGAAGACGGGATACGCCTCGTACAACTCACGCCCCATACCCAGGCGTTGCGAACCCTGCCCCGCGAACAGGAAGGCCGTCCGGCCGTTGGTCTGCGCGGAGTTCCGTATGACGTTGGGCTCCGTACCGCCCTCGGCGAGAGCGCTCAGAGCGTGGAGCAGTTCGTTGCGATCGGCGGCCAGGATCACCGCGCGGTGCTCCAGGACGGTCCTTGTGGTGGCGAGCGCCCGAGCAGTGTCGGCGAGGGGGAGGTCGGGCCGCGCCTCGACGAACGCCGCCAGATTCTCGGCCTGGGCCGACAGGCCACCGCCGGCCGCCGACAACACCCACGGCAACACCGACGCCTCGCCGCTTGCCGCCTCGTCGATCGCGGTACTCTCCGCAACGACCGCCGCTTCAGGCGTCTGTTCGAGGATGACGTGGGCGTTGGTGCCGCTGATCCCGAAGGACGACACACCCGCGCGCCGCGCACGGCCCGTCTCCGGCCACGCCCGCTCCTCTGCGAGCAGCTCGATGTCCCCGGCCGTCCAGTCGACGTGCGAGGACGGCTCGTCGGCGTGCAGGGTCCGCGGCAGGACGCCGTGCCGCATCGCCATCACCATCTTGATCACACCACCCACACCGGCCGCCGCCTGCGTGTGACCGATGTTCGACTTCAACGAACCCAGAAGCAGCGGCTGCTCACGGTCCTGGCCGTACGTGGCGAGCAGGGCCTGCGCCTCGATCGGGTCACCCAGCGGGGTACCCGTACCGTGCGCCTCCACCGCATCCACGTCAGCCGCCTTGAGCCCGGCACCGGCCAGCGCCTGCCGGATCACCCGCTGCTGCGAAGGACCGTTCGGCGCCGTCAGACCGTTCGACGCACCGTCCTGGTTCACCGCCGAACCTGCCACCACCGCCAGGACCCGGTGGCCCAGGCGCCGCGCATCCGAGAGCCGCTCGACCAGCAGCAGACCCACACCCTCCGACCAGGCCGTGCCGTCCGCGCCGTCGGAGAACGCCTTGCACCGGCCGTCCACCGCCAGCCCCCGCTGCCGCGAGAACTCCACGAAGGTGTCCGGCGTGGACATCACGGTCACACCACCGGCCAGCGCCAGATCGCACTCACCCGAGCGCAGCGCCTGCGCCGCCAGATGCAGGGCCACCAGCGACGACGAACACGCCGTGTCCACCGTCACCGCCGGCCCCTCGAAACCGAACGTGTACGCGATACGACCCGACGCCACACTGCCGGTGTTCCCGGTCAGCAGGTAGCCGTCGGCGCCTTCGGAAGTACCGCGCAGGGAGGAGCCGTAGTCCTGGGCCATGGCGCCCGCGAAGACGCCGGTGCGGCTGCCGCGCAGCGTCGCCGGGTCGATGCCCGCACGCTCCAGAACCTCCCACGAGGTCTCCAGCAGCAGCCGCTGCTGCGGGTCCATCGCCAGCGCCTCACGCGGCGAGATCCCGAACAGGCCGGCGTCGAAGGACGTAGCGTCGTGGAGGAAGCCACCCTCACGGACGTACGTACGCCCGACCGTGCCCGGCTCCGGGTCGTACAGCCCGTCGAGATCCCAGCCACGGTCGGTCGGGAAGCCACCGATGGCGTCCCCGCCCTCGCTGACCAGCCGCCACAGATCCTCCGGCGAACCGACCCCACCGGGGAACCGGCAGGCCATCCCGACGATCACCACCGGATCGTCGGTCACACTCGTCGGCGCGGGCAGTGCGGCCGTGGCTGCTTGCTCGTCTCCTCCCACCAGCTCCGTTCCGATGTGCCGGATCAAGGCGGCGGGCGTGGGGTAGTCGAAGATCAGGGTGGCGGGGAGCCTCATGCCGGTCGCGGCATTCACGCGGTTGCGGAGCTCCACCGAGGTCAGGGAGTCGAAACCCAGTTCCTTGAAGGTGTGGTCCACCTCGATGTCGGCCGTGGAGGCGTGGCCGAGCACGGCGGCCGCAGCACCCTGGACCAAATCGGACACGAGCCGGTCGCGGTCCGCCGGCGGAATGGCCGACAGCTGTGCCTTGAGGTCCTGGTGCCGCGTTCCGCTGCCCGTTCCGGCCTCGGCCTTGCGACGGGCACGGACCCGGACCAGGGCACGCAGCAAGGCCGGCACTTCCTCCGCCGGTCGCCGGCGCAGCCCCGTCAGATCGAGCTCGATGGGCAGCACGGCCGCCCGCTCCAGCCCGGGACCCTGTTCGAGTGCCGCGTCCAGCAGGCCCAGGCCCCGCTCAGGAGCCAGCGGCTGCATGCCCTCGCGTGCCATACGGCGCAGGCCGGCCTCGGTCAGCTCGGCGGTCATGCCGGCCCCCGGCGCCCACGGACCCCAGCCCAGGGACACCGCGGGCAGCCCCTCCTTCCGGCGGAAGGAGGCGAAGGCGTCGAGGAAGGCGTTGGCAGCCGAGTAGTTGGCCTGCCCCGCACCTCCGAAGGTGCCCATGACGGACGAGAAGACGACGAACGCGGACAGGTCGGCGTCGCGGGTCAGCTCGTGCAGGTGCGTCACCGCGTCGACCTTCGGCCGCATGACCGTGGTGAGTCGCTCCGGGGTGAGGGAGGACACCACACCGTCGTCGACGATGCCGGCCGTGTGGACCACAGCGGTCAGCGCATGCCCGGCCAGCGCGGCGGCCAGCTGGTCGCGATCGGCGACGTCCACCGCCACGACGTCCACCTCGGCACCCAAGTCGCCCAGCTCGGCGACGAGTTCACCGGCTCCCGGCGCATCGGGGCCACGTCGGCTGGCGAGCAGCAGACGCCGTACCCCGTGCTCGGTCACCAGATGGCGGGCCACCAGCGCGCCCAGACCACCCGTACCACCGGTGACCAGGACCGTGCGGTCCCGGTCCAGCGGCGCGGGGACGGTGAGGACCACCTTGCCCACGTGCCGGGCCTGCGACAGATACCGGAACGCCTCCGGAGCCCTGCGCACATCCCAGCACGTGACCGGAAGCGGCCTGAGCACCCCCGCCTCGAACAGAGCCACCAGATCGGCCAGCATCCCGCCGATCCGCTCCGGCTCCACATCCATCAGATCGAACGCCCGGTACACCACACCGGCGTGCTCCGCCGCCACCGTCTCCGGGTCACGGACATCGGTCTTGCCCATCTCCAGGAACCGCCCACCGCGCGGCAGCAGACGCAACGACGCGTCCACGAACTCACCCGCCAGCGAATCCAGGACGACATCCATGCCGTCGCCACCGGTCGCCGCGAGGAACGCAGCCTCGAAGGCCAGATCCCGGGACGAGGCGATGTGCCCCTCGTCCAGACCGAGGGCACGCAGAGCACCCCACTTGCCGGCACTCGCCGTACCGAACACCTCGGCACCCAGATGCCGCGCCAACTGCACCGCAGCCATGCCCACACCGCCCGCAGCCGCGTGCACCAGCACCGACTCGCCCGGCTTCACCGCCCCGAGGTCGGTCAGCGCGTAGTACGCGGTCAGGAACACAATCGGAACCGACGCCGCCTCCGCGAACGACCACCCCTGGGGCACCCGCGCCACCTTGCGCGCATCCGCCACCGCCACCGGCCCGAACGCACCCGAGAACATCCCGAACACCCGGTCACCCACCGCCAGCCCCGACACCCCAGGGCCGACCTCGGTCACCACACCCGCACCCTCCAGACCGAAGTCCTTGGCGTCCCCGGGGTACATACCGAGCGCGTTGAGCACATCACGGAAGTTGACACCCGCCGCACGAACGGCGATACGCACCTGCTGATCCGCCAACCCATCCGACGACGGAACACCACGCAGCGCCAGCCCCTCCAGCGTGCCCTTCTCCACGATGTCCAGCCGCCAGGCCGACTCTTCCACCGGAACCGCCAACGCCCCACCGGACGCCGCACGCACCAGCCGCGGAACGAACACCACCCCACCACGCACCGCGAACTCGGCCTCACCAGAAGCCAGAGCCCCGCTCACCACAGCCCATGACTCGTCCGTGCCGTCCACGTCCACCAGCACGAAACGGCCCGGATTCTCCGCCCGCGCCGCCCGCACCAGACCCCACACCGCGGCCAGGGCGGGATCGGGAGCCGTCGCGTCGAGCGTGACCGCGCCCTCGGTGACCACCACCAGACGCGCACCCTCGAACCGCTCCTCCGCCAGCCAGACGCGCACCGTTTCGAGCGCGGTGCGGGCGACGGCGTGGGCGGCTGCCGGCTGATCTCCGTCAGGGCGATCGAAGCGCACCAGCACGTCGCCGGCCACGGCCTCGGTCGGTTCGGGCAGTCCTGTCCTCACCTGGGGGGCGGGGCCGGTGGCCGCCGGGACGCGCACCCAGTCGAGCTGGAACAGGCCGTCTCGTCCACCGTCGGCCGATGCGATTCCCCCGGTCGCCTCACGCATCACCAGTGAGTCCACCGAGGCGACCGGGGCGCCGGTCGTGTCCGCGAGATCGAGGGTCACGGCGTCCGGACCCGCCGGGGTCACGCGCACCCTCAGCTCCCGCGCGCCCGTCGCCCACAGCGACACACCGCTGCACGAGAAGGGCAGTCGCAGCGAGTTCTCGGCACCGAACGTTCCGCGCAGGACGGCGTGCAGGACGGCGTCCAGCAGCGCGGGATGCATCCCGAACCGGTCCGCGAGTTCTCCCTGTGCCTCGGGCAGGGCCACTTCGGCGAACACCTCGTCGCCGCGCCGCCACATGGCACGCAGGCCCCGGAACGCCGGTCCGTACGACAGCCCCAGCCCGGCCAGCGCCTCGTACGCGCCCTCGACCGGCTCCGCCACCGCGTCCCGTGGGGGCCACACGGCGAAGGCGGTGTCGAGGGAGCGGTCCGGGTACGGAGCCTCCGTCCGGTCGGTCACCACACCTGTGGCGTGGAGGGTCCACGCCTCGTCCTCCGCCGCGCCCTCCGCCCGTGCGAAGACGCTCACTCCCCGACGGCCCGAGTCGTCCGGTCCGTCGACCAGCACCTGGACCCGTGCACCACCGTGCTCGGGGAGTGCCAGCGGGACGGAGATCGTCAGTTCCTCCACCCGGTCGCAGCCCACCTGGTCGGCCCCGCGGAGGACCAGTTCCAGGAAGCCGGTGCCGGGGAAGAGCGCCACTCCGGAGACGACGTGGTCCCGTAGCCAGGGGTGGCTCCGAAGCGAGAGAAGACCGGTGAGGACCACCCGGTCCGAGTCGGCCGGTGCCAGCGCCGCTCCGAGCAGGGGGTGATCGGCGGCCGCGAGGCCGAGTCCTGAGAGGTCACCGTCGAACCTTTCCCGGGCCTTGGTGGGCCAGTAGGTCTTGCGTTGGAAGGCGTAGGTGGGCAGCTCGACCGCGCGGGCCCCGGTCCGTGCGACGACCTCGCGCCAGTCCACGTCTCCGCCACGGGTGAACAGGGCGGCGACCGCGGCCAGTACCGTTTCGCCCTCCGGGCGGTCCTTGCGCAGGCAGGGCTGCAGCAGCGGGCCCTCCCCCTCGCCGTCCAGGCACGCCTGCGCGAGTGCGGTCAGCGTGCCGTCGGGACCGATCTCCACGAATCGCGCGATGCCCTGTCCCGCGAGCGTGCGCACGGCGTCGCCGTAGCGGACGGCCTGGCGCACATGTCGTACCCAGTAGTCCGGGGTCATGAGCTGCGCGGGTTCGGCGGGGGCACCGGTGAGCGTGGAGACGAGGGCCAGACGCGGTGCGCCGTAGGTCAGTGTCTCGGCCACGGCCCGGAAGTCGTCGAGCATCGGTTCCATCAGCGGCGAGTGGAACGCGTGGCTGACCCGCAGGGCCGTCACCCTGCGTCCCTGGGTCCGGAGCTGCGCGGCGACGTTCTCCACCGTGTCCGCCGCACCGGCGATCACGACCGCTCGTGGGCCGTTGACGGCTGCGAGGCCGACCTCCCCCTCCAGCAGGGGCAGCACCTCGTCCTCGGAGGCCTGGAGCGCGACCATGGCACCGCCGGCCGGCAGCGCCTGCATCAGCCGGCCGCGCGCCGCCACCAGACGGCACGCGTCGGCCAGCGACCACACTCCCGCGACGTGCGCGGCGGCGATCTCACCGATCGAGTGACCGGCCAGCACGTCCGCGCGCACACCCCACGACTCCAGCAGCCGGAACAAGGCCACTTCGAGAGCGAAGAGGGCCGGCTGGGTGAACTCCGTGCGGTTCAGGCGCTCGGCGTCCTCGCCGAACACCACCTCCGCGAGATCGAAGGGCAGTTCCGCGTCCACGGCGTCGAAGGCCTCGGCGAAGACCGGGTACGTGGCATACAACTCCCGGCCCATGCCGAGGCGCTGGGAACCCTGACCGGCGAAGAGCAGTGCCGTCTTGCCCGCACGTGCCTGCGCACCGCGGATGAGCCCCGGTGCTTCGGCGTCGGCCGCCAGTGCGCGCAGACCTCGCAGCAGGTCGTCCCGGTCGGCGGCCAGGACCACCGCGCGGTGCTCCAGAACGGCCCGGCTCGTGACCGACGCGAGGGCGACGTCGGCCGGGCGGACGTCCTCGGTCGGGCCGTCCTCCAGCCACGCCGACAAGCGCGCCGCCTGATCGCGCACCGCGGAGTCGGCCGCGCCCGACAGCACGACGGGCGCCACCGGGAGACGCTGCGGTTCTGCGGACGTCTCGGCCTCCGCCGGAGCGGCAGGGGCCTGTTCGAGGATGACGTGGGCGTTGGTGCCGCTGATACCGAAGGACGAGACCCCGGCCCTGCGCGCCCGGTCCGTCTCGGGCCAACCGCGCTCCTCCGTCAGCAGCTCGACCGCACCGGCGCTCCAGTCGACGTGGGAGGACGGCGCGTCGGCGTGCAGGGTCCGCGGCAGGACGCCGTGCCGCATCGCCATCACCATCTTGATCACACCACCCACACCGGCCGCCGCCTGCGTGTGACCGATGTTCGACTTCAACGACCCCAGAAGCAGCGGCTGCTCACGGTCCTGGCCGTACGTGGCGAGCAGGGCCTGCGCCTCGATCGGGTCACCCAGCGGGGTACCCGTACCGTGCGCCTCCACCGCATCCACATCAGCGGCCTTGAGCCCCGCACCGGCCAGCGCCTGCCGGATCACCCGCTGCTGCGACGGACCGTTCGGCGCCGTCAGACCGTTCGACGCACCGTCCTGGTTCACCGCCGAACCCGCCACCACCGCCAGGACCCGGTGGCCCAGGCGCCGCGCATCCGAGAGCCGCTCGACCAGCAGCAGACCCACACCCTCCGACCAGGCAGTGCCGTCCGCCCCGTCCGAGAACGCCTTGCACCGGCCGTCCACCGCCAGCCCCCGCTGCCGCGAGAACTCCACGAACATCTCCGGCCCCGCCATCACCGTCACACCACCGGCCAGCGCCAGATCGCACTCACCCGAACGCAGCGCCTGCGCCGCCAGATGCAGCGCCACCAGCGACGACGAACACGCCGTGTCCACCGTCACCGCCGGACCCTCGAAACCGAACGTGTACGCGATACGCCCCGACGCCACACTGAGGGTCGTGCCGGTGAGGACATAGCCGTCCGACTCCTCGGCTGCGTCGCGCAGACAGGCTCCGTAGCCCTGTTCCACGAGCCCGGCGAAGACGCCGGTGCGGCTGCCGCGCAGCGTCGCCGGGTCGATGCCCGCACGCTCCAGGACCTCCCACGAGGTCTCCAGCAGCAGGCGCTGCTGCGGGTCCATCGCCAGCGCCTCACGCGGCGAGATCCCGAACAGTCCGGCATCGAAGGACGTGGCGTCCTGGAGGAATCCGCCCTCGCGCACGTAGACGCGGCCCGGAGTGCCGGGCTCCGGGTCGTACAGCCCGTCGAGGTCCCAGCCACGGTCGGTCGGGAAGGCGCCGATGGCGTCCCCGCCCTCGCTGACCAGCCGCCACAGATCCTCCGGCGAACCGACCCCACCGGGGAACCGGCAGGCCATCCCGACGATCACCACCGGATCGTCGGCCGGGTTCGCCGGTCCGGTCGGCAGGGGCGCGGAGACGGTGGCGCCGGAGAGCCGTTCGTCGAGGTGTCCGGCCACGGCGTCCGGGGTCGGGAAGTCGAACAGCAGGGAGGCGGGCAGGGGCAGGCCGGTCGCGGCCTTGAGCCGGTTGCGCAGGTCGACGGAGGTGAGGGAGTCGAAGCCGAGGTCCTTGAAGGTGCGGCTGGGCTCGACCTCGTCGGCCGACTCGTGGTCGAGGATGGTCGCGGCGTGGGCCCGCACCAGGTCCAGCAGAGCGCCGTGCCGGTCGCGCGGGGAGAGTCCGGCCAGGTCGTCGTGGAGCGGGGAGAGCGCGTCGTCGGTGTCCTGCGCTACGGCGGCGGTCGCGTCCTCGGTGTCTTCCGGAGCCGCCGGGGACGGCACGGGCGTCGCGGACGTCGGGGTCCCGGACGCGACGGGGTCGGGCAGCCAGTAGCGGCGGCGCTGGAAGGCGTAGGTCGGCAGGGCGGTGGGCCGGGCCCGGCGGGCGGCGAAGAGGGGGGTCCAGTCGACGGGGAGGCCACGGGTGTGCAGTCCGGCGAGGGCCGCGAGGAAGGCCGTCGGCTCCGGGCGGTCCTTGCGCACGGCGGGCACGGCGACCGTCTCGTCGTCGTTGAGGCTCTGCTCGGCGAGGGCCGTCAGGGTGCCGTCCGGGCCGAGTTCCAGGAAGCGGCGGGCGCCCTGCTCCTCCAGCGTCCGGATGCCGTCGGCGAACCGTACGGGCTGCCGGACGTGCTGGGTCCAGTAGTCGGGGGACGTCAGTTCCTCGGCCGTCGCGAGGCGGCCGGTGACGTCGGAGACGATCGGGAGGGTGGGCTGCCCGTAGGTGATGCCGGCGAGGACGGCGCGGAACTCGTCCAGCATCGGTTCCATGAGCGGGGAGTGGAAGGCGTGACTGACGCGCAGGGCCGTCACCTTGCGGTCGCGGGCCCGGAAGTGCGCGCCGACCTGCTCGACGGCTTCGGCCGTGCCCGAAACGACCAGCGCGCGGGGGCCGTTGACCGCCGCGATGCCGACCTGGTCGGTCAGCAGGGGGAGCACCTCGTCCTCGGTCGCCTCGACGGCGACCATCGCGCCGCCCGCGGGGAGGGCCTGCATCAGGCGTCCGCGGGCGGTGACGACGCGGCAGGCGTCGGCCAGCGACCAGAGGCCGGCCACGTGCGCCGCCGCGATCTCGCCGACGGAGTGCCCGAACACGACGTCGGGGCGTACGCCGAAGGACTCGGCGAGGCGGTAGAGGGCGACCTGGAGGGCGAACAGGGCGGGCTGCGTGTACTCCGTCCGGTTCAGTACGTCCGCCCCGTCGCCGAACACGATCTCCCGCAGCGCGAACGGCAACTCGGCGTCCACGGCGTCGAAGGCCTCGGCGAAGACGGGATAGGCGTCGTACAACTCGCGCCCCATACCCGGCCGTTGGGAACCCTGACCGGCGAAGAGGAAGGCGGTGCGGGTGGGGGCGGCGATGCCGTCGGGGGCGGACGCGGGCGTGGCCGGGGAGGGCTGGGAGACGCCGGTGACGACGTCGTTCGACGGGGTGCCCGCCGCGAGGGCGGTCAGACCGCGCAGCAGTTCGTCGCGGTGCCCGCCCACGACCACGGCACGGTGTTCGAAGCGGGTCCTGGTCTCGGCCAGGGAGCAGGCGATGTCGGCCGGGTCGGCGTCGGGATCGTTCTCCAGGCGGGTGAGCAGTCGGCGGGCCTGGCCGCGCAGTGCCTTGCGGGTGCGGGCGGAGACGATCCACGGGAGCGGTGCGGGGGCGGCGGCCCCCGGGTCGGCCGCTTCCGGCTCGGCGTGGGGTGCCGGCGTCACGGAGTCCGGCGTCGTGGCGTCGAGCGTCTCGGCGTCGGCCGGCGCCGGGGTGGGCCATTCCTCCAGCACGACGTGGCAGTTGGTGCCGCCCATTCCGAAGGAGCTGACGCCGGCCCGTCGGGGTCCGTCCTGGTCGGGCCACGGCTGGGACTCGGCGGCGACGCGCAGGTTGAGGGCGTCGAGAGGGATGGCGGGGTTGGGCTTCTGGTAGTTGAGGCTCGCGGGGATGTGGCGGTGGCGGAGGGAGAGGACGGTCTTGACGAGCCCGGCGACGCCGGCCGCGCCTTCCAGGTGACCGATGTTGGTCTTGACCGAGCCGACGAGCAGGGGGGTGCCGTCGGGGCGGGCGCCGCCGATGACCGTGCCGAGGGCGGCGGCCTCGATGGGGTCGCCGAGCCGGGTACCGGTGCCGTGCAGCTCGACGTACTGGACGTCGGCGGGGTTCACGGCGGCCTGGCGGTAGGCCAGGCGCAGCACGTCCTCCTGCGCCTCGCGCAGGGGTGCGGTCAGGCCGTCGCCGCCACCGTCGTTGTTGGTGGCGCTGCCACGGATGACGCAGTGGATGCGATCGCCGTCGGCGAGGGCGCGGGCGAGCGGCTTGAGGAGGACCAGGGCGCCGCCTTCACCGCGTACGTAGCCGTTGGCGCGGGCGTCGAAGGTGTAGCACTGGCCGTCCGGGGAGAGCGCTCCGAAACCGGCGGAGGCGAGGGCGCTGTCCGGGGCGAGGGCGAGGTTGACACCGCCGGCCAGGGCGAGGTCGGACTCGCCGCGCCGCAGGCTCTCGCAGGCCAGGTGGACGGCGACCAGGGAGGAGGACTGGCCGGCGTCCACCGTCAGGCTGGGGCCGCGCAGGCCGAGGGCGTAGGAGAGGCGGTTGGCGATGATGCCCCGGTTGAGGCCGCTGAGGGTGTACCGGCCGACGGTCTCGGGGCCGAGGCGGCGGGCGAGGGTGGCGTAGTCGTCCCAGATGGCGCCGACGAAGACCGCGGTGCGGCTGCCGCGCAGGCGCGCGGGGACGACGGCTGCTTCCTCCAGGGTCTCCCAGCCGAGTTCGAGGACCAGGCGCTGCTGGGGGTCCATGGCCGCGGCCTCGCGCGGCGAGATACCGAAGAAGCCGGGGTCGAAGCGGTCGACGTGGTCGAGGTAGCCGCCGCGGCGCACGGTGCCGGGGGCGTCCGGGCCGGACGCGGCCGAGGTGTCCCGGCGGCTGTCGGGCGTTTCGGTGACGGCGCTCGCGCCGTCGGTGAGCAGGCGCCAGAAGGCGGCGGGGTCGGGTGCCTGCGGGAAACGGCAGGACAGGCCCACGACCGCCACGGCATTGTGGAGCGCCGTGGCGTTCGGGGGTTCCGACGAGATACGGGCCGTCTCCCCCGGCAGGACGGGCCTTCGAAGAGAAGCCCCTTCCTGAGGGTTCTCGGGTCCCTGAAGGGATTCCGACGCGTTTTCCCGTGCCTGTGCGTCTTCTGGCAACACGGCCACTGCCTCCGCCCTACGGATCCGGCTCTACTTCCGGCCGCGCATTCCGGCCGGATCCGACTCCCGCGCGACCTGCGAGACGATCGATGTCTGCGATGCGATCGTTGGTTCCGGTGTTCGTCATCCTTGCGGCTGGCGAGCGGATCAGTCCCGCGCGCTAGCCGCCATCTAGGGAGACTTCTACTTCTTCCGCCCTGGTCAGCGGCGTTCAGCGCCGGCGGCGGGCGATCATCTCGAGGCCGCCGCGGGGCTGCAGGGTGATGTCGCTGGCGACCCGGACGGGCCCCTTGTCGACGGGCTCGAACTCCCAGTGGCGGCTGAGGGTCGCCAGTGCCATGACGCCTTCCATCTGAGCGAAGACGTTCCCGATGCACTGCCGGGGTCCGGCGCCGAAGGGGAGGTACGCCAGCCTGGGCCGGCCGGCCGCCTTGGCGTGACCCGCCAGCGGGTCGGAGGGGTCGGACTCGGCCAGGAACCGCTGGGGGGCGAACCGCTCGGGCTCGGGCCACCAGGTGGGGTCGCGGTGCAGGACGTAGGGGCTGCAGATGACCACGCTGTTGCGGGGGATCTGGTAGCCGTTGGCCGTGTAGTCCTCCAGCGAGCGCCTGACGAGGTTCCAGGCCGGCGGGTACAGGCGCAGCGCCTCGGAGTAGACGGCGTCGGCGTACTTCAGGTCGGGCAGGTCCTCGACGGTGGGCAGCCGGTCCCCGAGCACCTCGTCGACTTCCGCGTGCAGCCGCTCGCGGGTCTCGGGGTTGGTGCCGAGGAGCTGGTACGCCCAGGTCAGGGCACCGGAGGAGGTCTCGTGACCGGCCATCAGCAGGGTGACGGCCTCGTCGCGCACCTCCAGGTCGGTGAGGTGCTCGCCGGTGTCGGCGTCGGTGACGGTCAGCAGGACGGACAGCAGGTCCGCGCCGTCGCCGGAGCCCTGGCGCCGTTCCTCGATCATGGCGTAGACGATGTCGTCGATGTTCCGCAGGCCGCGCTTGAGCTGGCGGTTGGCGGGCAGCGGCAGGCGCAGCAGGACCTTGCCGAAGGGGCTCAGCTCCCAGCGCAGCGGGCCGCCCTCGCGGGGGAAGGCGGTGCGGATGCTCTCGGCGGCCTCGCTTTCGAGGGAGACGTCGAAGAGGGTGCGGGTGACCATGCCGAGGGCGAGTTCGTACATGGACTCGTGGAAGTTGAACTTCTCGCCGTCGGTGAACTTCCCCGAGGCCTCGTCGGCGATGGCGGCGAAACTGGAGCCGTATCCGGCGATGCGCTTGCGGTGGAAGACGGGCTGGATGAGCCGTCGCTGCCGGCGGTGGTAGGTGCCGACGCTGGTGACCAGGCCCTTGCCGAGGACGTTGCGGCCCAGGATGGTCTCGAGGTTGGCGCCCCAGTCGTCGGGCCCGGGGCCGGTCTTCTTGGTGTCCTTGTCGAAGCGGCGGCTGGAGGCGACGATGACGTCCTGGACGACGTCGAAGTCGCTGAGGAGGAAGACCTCGTCCTTGCCCATGGGAATGCGGACCACGGGGCCGTGCTTGTCGCGCAGCCGGGACATGTAGCCGGGGATGTTGCGGATGACCTCGCGCATCTCCTTCAGCCCCAAGGAGTCCGGGGTGGGGATGGACTCGGTCGGCGCAGCCGACTCGGGGGTCGTATGAACGTCGGTCACGGATGTCTCCTGGTCTGCGGAGGCTGACAGGGCTCGGTGGGCCGGGCGACGGCGGGCGGATCGGGATTCCTGCGGCCACGGCGAAAAAGGACATATATGCCCGGTGGAGCTGGCGCCCGACGCTAGCACCGAGGAGCCGCCGGGCCGTCAAGTGCCGCGGAGTTCTAGGGAATTCCAGCGTGTTGGCACGCTGCGGTGGGTGCCGGCGGGACCGTTGCGGGGGGTCGCCCGTACGCTGTGCGTGTGCCGGACTGCCTCGGCAAGAGGGCGATCCGGCACATGTTCCGTACCGCCCCCATCGGACGGAGAACTCATGACCAGCGGTGGACACCCCCATCCGGAACAGCACCCGCAGACCGCGTCCGGGCCACCCCTGCTGCTGACCGTCCTGGTGGACCTGGGCGTCCCCATCGGCCTCTACTACGGGCTGACGGCCGCCGGTGTGAGCGATGTGCTCGCGCTGACCGCCGGGGCCGTGGTGCCGGGGGCGGCGACGCTGGTGCGGTTCGTGCGGACGCGGCGGGTGGACGTGCTCGGGGCGTTCGTGACGACCATGCTGGTGCTGAGCATCGTGGTCTCGCTGGCCGGGGGGAGCGCGCGGCTGCTGCTGGTGCGCGACGGCTGGCTGACGGCGGTGGCCGGGCTCGGCTTCCTGGTGTCCCTGCGCGGCCGGCGGCCCCTCGCGTTCGGTTTCTCCCGCCGGCTGCTGGAGCGGCGTACCACCGGTGACCGGGACTGGGACCAACTGTGGGAGGAGGAGCCCCTCTTCCGGCGGATCTGGCGGGTCACCACGGTGATCTGGGGCGTCGGGCTGTTGGTGGACTCCGGGATACGGACGCTGATGGCGTACACGCTGCCGGTGCATGTGGTGCCCGCGCTCAACGGCGCCCAGTACGGCGTCTTCACGCTGCTGATGCTGGTGATCGTCAACATCTACCACGCGCGTGCCGGTCTGTGGCCCCTCCTGTCGCCGCAGCCCGGCACCCCCACGGCCGGCGGCCCGGAGAGCGGGTCCGGCCCTCACTCACGAGGATGACCACGTGTTGCACACTCAGCTGGGCCGGACGGGTCTGCGCGTCAGCAGGCTGGTCCTCGGCACCGTGAACTTCGGTGGCCGGGTGGAGGAGCCAGAGGCGCATCGTCTGATGGACCACGCCCTGGCCGAGGGCATCAACTTCGTCGACACCGCCAACACCTATGGCTGGCGGGTGTACAAGGGGCACACGGAGGAGGTCATCGGCAGATGGCTGGCCAAGAGCCCCGGCCGGCGTGACGAGGTCGTCGTCGCCACCAAGGTCGGCGACCCGATGGGCGACGGTCTCAACGCGCACGGCCTGTCGGTGCGCAACATCGTCTCCGCCTGTGAGGCGTCGCTGCGGCGGCTGGGCACGGACTGGATCGACCTCTACCAGATGCACCACGTCGACCGGTCGGTGGGCTGGGACGAGGTGTGGCAGGCGATGGACCTGCTGGTCGCCCAGGGCAAGGTGCGCTACGTCGGCTCGTCGAACTTCGCCGGCTGGGACATCGCGTCCGCGCAGGAGGCGGCGAGGCGTCGCCACACCCTCGGCCTGGTGTCCGAGCAGTGCGTGTACAACCTGGTGACCCGGCACGCCGAGCTGGAGGTCATCCCCGCGGCGCAGGCGTACGGCCTCGGCGTGCTGGTGTGGTCCCCGCTGCACGGCGGTCTGCTCAGCGGTGTCCTGCGCAAGCTGCGGGAGAACGACGCGGTGAAGTCGGCCCAGGGCCGTGCCGCGGAGGCCCTCGACCAGTACCGCGACACCATCGGCGCCTACGAGAAGCTCTGCGCCGACCACGGTCTCGATCCGGCGGAGGCGGGGCTGGCCTGGACGCTGTCGCGCCCCGGGGTGACGGGCGCGGTGATCGGTCCGCGGACGGAACAGCACGTCGACGGGGCGCTCGCAGCGCTGCGTTCCCCGCTGCCGGAGGCGTTCGTAGCGGGGCTCGACGCCCTCTTCCCGCCCGTCGGGCGCGGCGGCCCGGCACCTGACGCGTGGCTGTCCTGACGGACCGCCCCCTACGGGTGGACCGTCCCACCGCGCCGCCCGCCGGGTGAACGCCCCGACCACCGCGGGGCGCACCGGACCTGGCCCCTCACCCCTCACCCCTCACCCCTCACCCCTCACCCCTCACCCCTCACCCCTCACCCCTCACCCGAGAGAGCCCGTCACGACGGCGGGCCCCGTGGCAGGCCGGCCACCTCGTAGGTGTGCGGACCGACAGCCGGTACCACGGCGTCGGTCAGGCGGCGGAAACTGGTGGTTCCCCCAGCCCTCGGCCCTCGGGGCGGCTGCCGGACGCCATACGGCCCTAGCGTCGTCGTACCCGGTCCGTCCCTGTCCTGCGCGACGGCTGCTCGAGGAGTCCCCGTCACCGGCCCCGAGTCCGCACTGGTGCTTCGACGACCGGACGGCGCCCACAGGCTTGCGCGGTGCGCCGAACCGGGCAGGGACGTTCGGCTTCCGAACCACCCGGCTTCATCGAACTCGCCGTTCGCATCACGAGGAGGGCCCGTGGACGCACAGTCCATCATCAACCAATTGCTGACACCCGAGGGGCGGGCCGATCGCTACCCCTTGTACACCCTCGTCCATGAACTGGGGCCCGCCGCCCCGGCCGGTGAAGGCCTCGTGATGGTCGGCGGCTACGAGGCCGTCAAAGAGGCTCTGCGCAACCCGGGGCTCGGGACCGACATCACCATGGCGTCGCTGGGCGTCGACCTCGACGAACATCCCTCCCTTGCCATGCTGAACCGGTCCATCCTCTACGCCAACCCGCCCCACCACGGGCGTATGAGATCACCGATTTCCCCGTTGTTCACCGCCCGCAGGGTGGCCGCCATGGAGAAAACGATCGCCGAGCACACCGACACCCTGCTCGACGCCCTCGCGGAAGCCGGTGCCCGCCCGGTGGACTTCATGGACGCCTTCGCCTTCCCCCTGCCGGCCCGTGTCATCTGCGAACTGGTCGGTGTGCCCGACGGGGACCGGTCCCACCTCCACGGCCTGGCCATCGACATGATGGCCGCACTGGAACTCATGGCCGACCCCTCCGGCCTCGAGACCGCCGACCGGGCGGCTCTGGAGATCGGAGACTACTTCACCCATCTGGCCGAGGCACGTCGAGCCGATCCGCGCGACGACCTGGTCACCGCTCTGGTGAAGGCACGGGAACGGGGTGCCCTGGAGACCGACGAGGAGCTCGTCGCCAACCTCACCCAAGTGCTTCTGGCGGGCCTTGAGACCACCACCTATCTCCTGGGCAACGGTCTCCAACTGCTGCTCGAGCACCCCCAGGTGATGGCCGGCCTGCGCGAGGGCACCGTCGACGTGGCCGACTTCGTCGAAGAGGTGCTGCGCTATGACACCCCCGGGCAGGTCACCCATCGCGTGGCGATGGCGGACGGCATCTCGATCGAGGGCGTCCCCGTCCCCGCGGGCAGTCAGGTGCTGCTGCTCCTGGGAGCCGCCAACCGCGATCCGGCCCGCTACGACGACCCCGACCGCTTCGACCCGGGCCGCCAGGACATCCAGCCGCTCAGCTTCAGCGGAGGCGCGCACTACTGCCTCGGTGCCGTACTGGCCCGCTCGGAGGCCACCATCGCCTTCTCCCGCTTGATCTCCCGGTTCCCCGCCCTGGCCCTCGCGCCCGACGCGGAGCCGACCCGCCAGGACCGGCTCATCCTGCGCGCCCACGAGACCCTCCCCGTCGTCGTGGCCCCACCCCAGGGCTGACGCCTCCCGGCGGGAGAGACGGTGGCGCGACCGGCGACCCGGCCCGCGCCCACCGGCCCGAGAGCAGCACGCGGTGCGCGGTCGAGGCGGGGTGCCCCGGGACGGGCCGGGCCGGTCGGGCAGCCCCTGCTTCCGCTCGGCCCGCCGGCGAGCCGTCCACGTGGGGGCCGCGACGCGTGAGGTGCCCGTCTCGGCCTCGACACCACCCCGGCGGTCTCGCCATGATCAAGCCGAGGACCGTCGACAGCGCTCGTGATCAGTGCACCTGACCGGTAGGGGCCTCCGTGGGCAGCCCCGTCCACACGGCTGCGCTCTCCACCAGGGGGCGGAGTTGCTGGACGGCGCGTGGCAGGTTGACGGCGACGGCGGCGCGGACCCGGTCCTGGGCGCAGTAGACCGCGGTGAACTTCCGCTCGGCGGGGCTGCCTTCGACGAGATGGCAGCGGTCGGTGCCGGCGATCTCCCCGAACACCTGGATCCGCAGGTCGTGCTGGTCGGTCCAGAAGTACGGCAGCGGCGCGGCGGGCCGGGCCCCGGCGCCGGCGAGCAGGTTGCGGGCGACCGCGACCGCCTGGTCGGTGGCCTGCGTACGGTGCTCCCACCGTCGGCGCCGTCCGGTGCGCGGGTCGGGTCGGTTGGCGACGTCGCCCGCGGCCCACACCCCGGGGCGGGCCGCGCCCAGGTCGTCGCAGAGGACGCCGTCGCCGACCGGGACGCCGCTGCCCGCCAGCCACTCGGTGTGGGGGAGGGAACCCGTCGCGATCAGGACCACGTCCGCGGGCAGGTGCGTTCCGTCGGACAGCAGGACCCCGGTGGCCACGCCCCCCGCGCCCACCACCGCGCTCACCCGTCCGCGCCTGAAGCGCAGGCCGAGATCGCGGTGGGCGGCGGCGACCAGTCCGGCCGCCTGCGGTCCGAGGAGGTCGAGCAGCGGTACCGGGTCGCCGCCCACCAGCGTGACGTCCGCCCCCAGGCCGCGGGCGGCGACGGCCGCCTCCGTGCCGAGCAGACCGGCCCCGGCCACGACCAGGCGGCGTCCTTCGCCCAGGGCCTCGCGCAGGGCGAGGGCGTCGTCGAGCGTGCGCAGGACGTGGACACCGGTCACGCCCTCGGTGCCGGGCAGGGTCCGGGGCCGTACGCCGGTCGCGATCACCACGGCGTCGGCGCGCAGCCGGCCGCCGTCGGCGAGTTCGACGGCGCGGCCGGCCGGGTCCAGGCGGGCGGCGGGGGTGCCCAGGCGCAGGTCGATGCCGAGGCGGTCGTAGACCTCGGGCCCGCGCAGTCGGATGCGGTCGGGCTCCCACCGGCCGGCGAGGACCTGCTTGGACAGCGGCGGCCGGTCGTACGGCGAATGGGGTTCGCCGCCGACGAGGGTGAGGCGGCCCTCGTAGCCCTGGCGTCTGAGGGTCTCGGCGGTGGTGGCGCCGGCGGCGCCCGCGCCGACGACGACGATCTCGTCCAGGCTGCTCAACGGGTCATCTCCACGGTCTGTTTCAGCGGCTCCCACCAGGACCGGTTCTCGCGGTACCAGGCGACGGTCTCGGCCAGGCCGGTGGCGAAGTCCTTGCGCGGCCGGTAGCCGAGCTCGTCGCGGATCTTGGACCAGTCGACGCAGTAGCGACGGTCGTGGCCCTTGCGGTCGGCGACGTACTCGACGCGGTCCGGCCCGGCGCCGCACGCGTCGAGGAGGAGGTCGGTCAGGTGGCGGTTGGTCAGCTCGGTGCCGCCGCCGATGTTGTAGACCTCGCCGGGGCGGCCGCCGGTGCGGACCAGTTCGATGCCCTGGACGTGGTCGTCGATGTGCAGCCAGTCGCGTACGTTGCCGCCGTCCCCGTACAGCGGCACCTTGCGGCCGTCGAGGAGGTGGGTGACGAACAGCGGGACGACCTTCTCGGGGTACTGGTGGTGGCCGTAGTTGTTGGAGCACCGGGTCACCCGTACGTCCAGGCCGTGGGTGCGGTGGTAGGCCAGGGCGAGCAGGTCGGAGGAGGCCTTGGAGGCGGAGTAGGGGGAGTTGGGCAGCAGCGGGCTGTCCTCGGTCCAGGCCCCGGTGTCGAGGGAGCCGTACACCTCGTCGGTGGAGACGTGCACGAAGGTGCGCACGCCGTGGCGCAGCGCCGAGTCGAGGAGGGTCTGCGTGCCCAGGACGTTGGTGCGGACGAACTCGGCGGGATGCAGGATCGAGCGGTCCACGTGGGACTCCGCGGCGAAGTGCACGACGTCGTCGTGGCCGGCCATGAGGTCGTCGACGAGTTCCCGGTCGCAGATGTCGCCCTTGACGAAGGAGAACGCGGGGTGGTCGCGTACCGGGTCCAGGTTGGCGGGGTTGCCGGCGTAGGTGAGGTGGTCCAGGACGGTGACGGTGACACCGGCCGGACCGGCGGGTCCGAGGAGGGTCCGCACGTGGTGGGAGCCGATGAAGCCGGCGCCGCCGGTCACCAGGATGCGGGTGGCGCCCGTGCGGGCGGTGGGCGGGGCGGGGTGCGGGCGTGTCATGAGGAGATCTGCACCCGCCCGTGGTCGCCGATCACCAGCCGGTGGGTGGCGGGCACGCGGGGGCCCAGGGAGACCCGTACGTTGCGTCCGACGAGGGAGCCCTCCACCCGGCGGATGCTGTCGAACCGGGACTCCCGCAGGATGATCGAGAACTCGATCTCGCTGTCGCGGATGACGCAGTCCTCCGCGATGGACGTCGACGGGCCGATGTAGGAGTTCTCGACCACGGTGCCGGGACCGATGATCGCGGGGCCCACGATGCGCGAACCGCGGATGACGGCGCCCGCGTCGATGTGCACCCGGCCGACGATCTCGCTGGTCTCGTCGACGTCACCGTCGACGCGGTACTCCAGCAGGTCCAGCAGTCTGCGGTTGACGTCGAGGATGTCCGCGGCGTTGCCGGTGTCCTTCCAGTAGCCGGTGATCACGGTGGTGCGCACGTCGTGCTCGCGTTCCAGCAGCCACTGGACGGCGTCGGTGATCTCCAGCTCGCCGCGGGCGGAGGGGCGGATGGCGCGCACCGCCTCGTGGATCGCGGGCCCGAAGAGGTACACGCCGACCAGCGCGAGGTCGCTGCGGGGCTGCGCGGGCTTCTCCTCCAGACTCACCAGGCGCCCGAGGTCGTCGAGTTCGGCGACGCCGAAGGCGGACGGGTCGGGCACCCGGGTGAGCAGGAGCTGGGCGTCCGGGCGCTCCTTGCGGAACGCGTCCACGGCGTCGGTGATGCCTCCGAAGACGAAGTTGTCGCCGAGGAACATCACGAAGTCGTCGTCGCCGAGGAAGTCCCGGGCGATCAGGACGGCGTGCGACAGGCCCAGGGGTGCTTCCTGTCGCAGGTAGGTGATGTCGAGGCCGAAGCCGGAACCGTCGCCGACGGCCTGCCGGATCTCGTTCTCGGTGTCGCCGACGACGATCGCGACCTCGGTGATCCCGGCGTCCGCGATGGCCTCCAGGCCGTAGAAGAGGATGGGCTTGTTGGCGACCGGCACCAACTGCTTGGCGGAGGTGTGGGTGATCGGCCGCAGCCGGGTGCCCGCACCCCCCGAGAGCACGAGAGCCTTCACGGATTCATCCCGTCTGACTGGGGTCGTGGGTGAGGGGGAGGGCCGCCGTCAGGACTGCAGCTCGATCGCGCCCGAGGGGCAGATCAGCTCCGCCTCGGTCACGGCCTCGTGCAGGTCCTGCTCCGGCTCGGGCAGCAGCAGCTCCACGAGACCGTCCTCCTTCTGCTCGAACACGGCGGGCGCGGCCAGCACGCACTGACCGGCTCCGACACAGCGCTCGCGGTCGACGGTGATCTTCATGGGGTTGTCCTGTTCTTTCGTCGGGGTTGGTTCTCGGTGCGGCACCCGGCCGGCGGAGGTGCTCAGCGCACTTCGGCCAGGCGTTCCAGGTCGGCCACCAGGTCGTGCGGGCGGGGCATGGCCTCGGCTTCGGCGCGCAGCCGGCGGGCCGCGTCCCGGGGCTCCGGCTCGCCGACGAGCCGCCGCACCCCGTCGCGGACCTTCTCCACGGTGGCGTCGCCGTGGCGCAGGTACATGCCGGCTCCCGCGCGTTCGAGCGCCCCGCCGCGCTGCTCGTGGTCGGCGATCAGGGTGGAGAGCATCATCTGGGGCACTCCGGCGACCATGGCGGTGGCGAAGGTGCCGTAGCCGCCGTGGTGGATGACGGCCGAACAGCTCGGCAGGAGCGTGCTCAGGGCGACCGAGTGGACGACCCGGGCATTGTCGGGGACGGTGCCGAGCTGCTCCAGCTGGGCGGGCAGCAGGGCGGCCACCACCTCCACGTCCTCGTCGGCGAGGGCGTCGAGGATGCGCGGTATGGAGACGTAGTCGTCGCCGTAGTTCTCGGTGTTGGAGGTGCCGAGGCTGAGGCAGACCCGGGGCCGTTTGGGCGCCTCCCGCAGCCAGTCCCAGACCACCGCGCGGCCGTTGTAGGGGACGTACCGCATGGGCAGTTCGGGGGAGGCCGACGGGATCGACAGGGAGCGGGGCAGGGTGCTGATGGTGGCCTGGCCGTGCAGCAGTTCCTCGTCGCAGGAGAACCCGAAGGGCTCGGACCGCGCGGCCATCCACTCGGCGAGCGGGTCGGTCCGTTCCGCCTCGGGCTGCTCCCGCATCAGCTCCAGATACGTCTGCCGGGTGCGGCCCCACACGTCGGAGCACCACATCAGGCGGGCGTGGGCGGCTCCGCTGATCCGGGCGGCGAGGGCACCGGCGTACGCCAGCGGGTCGCGGATCACCAGGTCGGGCCGCCAGGCCTGGGCGAACGCGGCCAGGTCGTCGATCATGGAGTCGTTGTAGGGGGCGAACGCGTAGGGGACGCTCAGTGCGAAGCGCTCCTTCAGTTCCGCCCAGTCGACCTGGTCGCGTTCGCAGCGGCTCCAGTTGGCGGTCTCGTAGTCCTGCGACTCCCGGTAGGCCGACATGTCCTGGTGGACGCCGTGGTCGGTGCCGACGGGGACGGCGGTGAGGCCGGCGCGGGTGATGGTCTCGACCGCCAGGGGATGGCTGGCCACCCGGACGTCGTGCCCGGCCGCCGTGAGCGCCCACGCCAGCGGGGTCATGAAAAAGATGTGGGATTTCTCGGACAGGCTGACGAACAGGACCCGCATCATGCTCCCTCGGTCGGTCGGGCCGCGTCGCGGCCCGCGGTGTGCGATGGCAGTGCCGTGGCGATCCAGCCGGCGAGGGCGCCCGCCGTGGTGGCGGCGTGTGACTCCATCATCGTGAAGTGGTTGCCGGGGACCTCCAGCACGCTGTCCGCGCCGTCCCAGGAGCTCTGCCACTCCCCCGGCGCGAGCGGCGTCGGTCCGGTGACGGGCGGCTCGGCGGGCCGCACGAGCAGCACCGGCACCGGCAGCGCGCCCGGGTCCCACTCGCCGATCATCCGGATGTACCAGCTCATGGCCGAGAGCCGGTCGGTGTCCATGGCGGCGAACATCGACTCCCGGTCGAACATCCCGCTCAGCATCTCGGCCGAGAAGCGGGTGAACGGCGAGTCGGCGCGCGGCATGTAGGTGTCGAGGAGGGCCACCCCCAGCGGCGGATGCCCCGACTGTGCCAGATGGCGGGCGGCCGCGAGGGCCAGGATGCCGCCGGACGACGACCCGGTGAGGACGAAGGGCCTGCCGTTCGCGCAGCGCAGCACCCACTCGGCCTGGGTCCTGGCCACCACGTCCAGTGTGGCGGGCAGCGGCTCGCCGCGCCCGAAGCCGGGCGTGGGGAGCGCCCACACGTCCTGACGGCCGCGGAAGGCGGAGGCGAACCGCGCGTACTGGTGGACACCGGCGAGCGCCACGTACGAACTGAAGCAGATCACGGACGGGCCGTCGTCGCCCGCGGCCAGCCGCAGTCCGGCGGGCGGGCCGGTGAGTGCGGCCGGGGAATCGAAGACCGGGCGCAGCTCGGCGACCGCCTGGAGCAGGGCGAAGCCGTCGTCGACACGGCCCTGTCGGCAGGCGGTGCGGAACAGCGCGCCCACGGTGTCCTCCGGGCGGGCGGTGGGCCGGGCCGTCGTGTCGTCGCCCGGGGACGTGCCCGGGTCGTCCGGCCCGGCGGGGTCCGCCTCCCCGAACCGTTCGGCCAGTTCGGCGGCGAGCGCGTGCGGGGTGTCGTGGTCGAAGACGAGGGTCGGAGGCAGCCGGAGTCCCGTCAGGGTCGCGATCCTGTTGCGCAGTTCGACGGCGGTCAGCGAGTCGAAGCCGAGTTCCGCGAAGTGCCGGTCGGGCAGCACCTCGTCCGTCGAGTCGTGCCCGAGGACGGCGGCGACCTGGTCGCGGACCGCGTCCAGCAGCGCGGCGAGCCGCTGCGGGCCGGGGAGGCCGGCGAGCCGCGCGGACAGCGCCCGTCCGCCGTCCGCCGGCGCACCCGAGGCCGCGGTGCGCCGCGCCACCGTACGGGAGGCGGGCGCCGCGGACCGGCTCGCGACGGCGACCAGGGCCGCGTCGGGGGCGGCGACGGCGGAGTCGAGGAGCGCGAGGCCGGCTTCGGCGGTCAGCGGCAGCATGCCGTTCCTGGCCATCCGCTCCCGGTCGGCGGTGCCGAGCCCCGCGGTCATTCCGCTCTCGGCCGCCCACAGGCCCCAGGCGATGGAGGTGGCGGGCAGTCCGTGCGCCCGCCGGTGCCGGGCGAGCCCGTCGAGGAAGGCGTTGGCCGCGGCATAGGCGGACTGTCCGGCGGCGCCGAAGGTGCCCGCCGCGGAGGAGAACACCACGAACGCGGACAGGTCGCGGTCCTGCGTCAGCCGGTGCAGGTGCCAGGCCGCGTCGGCCTTGGGCCGCAGGACGGCGTCCACCTGGGCGTCGGTCAGCGAGGTCAGGGTCGCGTCCCGTACGACACCGGCGAGGTGCACTACGGCGGTCAGCGGGTGTTCCTCGGGTACGGAGGCGAGCAGCTCCGCCAGCCGGTCGGGGTCGGCGACATCGCAGGCGACGAGGGTCGTCTCCGCACCCAGCGCGGCCAGTTCGGCGGCCAGGGCGTCGGCCCCGGGCGCGTCCGGCCCCCGCCGGGACGCCAGCAGCAGCCGGCGCGCTCCGTGCGCGGTGACCAGGTGCCGTGCCACCAGCGTGCCGAGGGCTCCGGTGGCGCCGGTGACGAGGACGGTGCCCCCGGCCGCGAAGGGGGTCGTGGGCTCGGCGGCGTCGCCCAGGGCCGCGACCGCTGCGGCGAGGTGGGGCACCAGCAGTGCTCCGTCGCGCACAGCGGCCTGCGGGAGGGCGGCGGCGACCGCGGCGGCTACGGCGCCCGGCGAGGCGTCGTCGTCCGCCGTGCCGGACGGGGCGAGGTCGAGGAGCAGCACGCGGTCGGGGTGCTCCAGCTGGGCGGACCGGGCGAGCCCCCACAGCGCGGCGGCGGCGAGGTCGCCGACGTCCTCCGCGTCGGTGGTGGCGAGGGCGCCGCGGGTGACCAGGACCAGCCGCGAGTCGGCGAACCGGTCGTCGCCGACCCAGTGTCCGACGAGGTCGACGGCCCCGGCCAGCAGTTCCCGTGTGCCCTCGGGGGCGGGTTCGGCGAAGGCCGTGCAGGCGGTCAGGACGATCCTGGGCGCGGCGGTGCCGGTGTCGACGGCCGCGGCGAGCGAGGCGAGGTCGGCGTAGCACTCCAGGTGCACCCCGGCCGCGTCGAGCGTCTCGGCGAGGCCGCCGTCGCCCTGCCCGATCAGCGCCCAGCGCACGGTCTCGGGTGCCGGGGCGACGGGCTGCGGATCGGCGCGCCGCCAGCGCTGCACGAGCAGGGGCGGCGCGGTGGGAGCCGTCGCGTCCCCGGGGGCCTCCTGGAGCCGTTCGGCGTCGATCCTGCGCAGCAGCAGTCCGTCCGCCGTCGCCACCGGCCGGCCGTCGGGGTCGGCGACGGTCACCGCGTACTCGTCCGGGCGGTCGGTGGGCGCCAGGTGGACGCGCAGGGCGGTCGCTCCGGCCGCGTGGAGGGAGTAGCCGCTCCAGGCGAACGGCAGGGTCGCCGACGCCTCCCGGTCGCCGGAGGCGTCCAGCGCCCTGACGAGCAGGGTCTGTACGGCGGCGTCCAGCAAGGCCGGGTGCAGCCCGTAGTGGGACGCCTCGGACCGGTGGGACTCCGGCAGCGCCACCTCGGCGAACAGCTCCCGGTCCCTCCGCCACACACGGCCGAGCCCCTGGAACGCGGGCCCGTAGTCGAACCCTCCGGCGGCGAACAGCTCGTACCAGTCGCCCTCCCCCGCCGGGTCCGCTACGACCGGAACGGCATCCGGCGGCGGCCAGGAACCGGTGTCCTGCGGCACCGGCTCGGACTCCTCGGCCAGCACCCCCTGGGCATGACGGGTCCACGGCTGGTCGGCCGCGGCGTCGGCTGCCCTGGAGTGCACGCTGAACGGCCGCCGCCCGTCCTCCGTCTCCCCGCCGAGGGCGAGTTGGAGCTGCACGGCACCGCGCTCGGGCAGCACCAGCGGGGTCTCCAGGGTCAGTTCGGCGACCTGGCCGAGGCCGACCTGGTCACCGGCGTGCACGGCGAGTTCGAGGTAGGCGGTGGCGGGCAGGATGGCACGGCCCAGCACGCAGTGGTCGGCGAGCCAGGTGTGGCCCCGGGCCGACAGCCGCCCGCTGAGCACGAGCCCGCCGGTGTCGGCGACCCTGACGGTGGCCGAGAGCAGCGGGTGCCCGGCGCGCTCCAGCCCGGCCGCGGTGACATCACCGGCGTGGTCGGCGGCGTCCAGCCAGTAGCGGCGGCGCTGGAAGGCGTAGGTGGGCAGCAACACCGGCGCCGTGGGCGGGAGTTGTGCCGCCCAGTCGACGGGGGACCCGTCGGTGAAGAGAGTGGCGAGGGCGGCGAGGAGCGAGGCGGCCTCGGGCCGGTCCTTGCGCAGCACCGGCGTCATCACCACGGCGTCGGTGTCGTCGAGGCAGGCCTGGGCGAGGGCGGTGAGGGTACCGTCCGCGCCGAGTTCCACCCAGCGCCCGACACCCTGTCCGGCCAGCACCCGGACCGCGTCCGCGAACCGCACCGGCCGGCGCACATGGGCCACCCAGTAGTCCGCCGACATCACCTCGTCGGCCGAGGCCACCTCACCCGTCACCGTCGAGACCATCGCCAGCTTCGGACGCCCGTACGACAGACTCTCCGCCACCTTGCGGAAGTCGGCGAGCATCGGCTCCATCAACGGCGAGTGGAACGCATGACTCACCCGCAACGCCGTGACCTTGCGGTCCAGGGCACGGAAGTGATCGGAGATCTCCGCCACGGCATCCGCCGCACCGGCGATCACCACCGAGCGCGGGCCGTTGACCGCCGCGACACCCACCTCCTCACCGAGGAGAGGCAGGACCTCGTCCTCGGCCGCCTGCAGCGCCACCATCGCGCCACCGGCCGGCAACGCCTGCATCAGCCGGCCGCGCGCCGCCACCAGACGGCACGCGTCCGCCAGCGACCACACACCCGCCACATGCGCCGCCGCGATCTCACCGATCGAATGACCCGCCAGCACGTCCGGCCGCACACCCCACGACTCCAGCAGCCGAAACAGCGCCACCTCCAGAGCGAAGAGGGCCGGCTGGGTGAACTCCGTACGGTTCAGCAGGTCGACGTCCTCACCGAACACCACCTCCCGCAGCGGACGCGGCACTTCGGTGTCGAAGTGGGCGCAGGCCGCGTCGAAGGCGTCTGCGAAGACGGGGTAGGCGTCGTACAACTCCCGTCCCATGGCGAGGCGTTGTGAGCCCTGCCCGGCGAACAGGAACGCCGTGCGAGCCTCACGGCGGGCCGTGCCCGTCGCCGCGTTGGGTGCCTCCTCGCCGGAAACAACCGCCTCCAGCGCCCGCAGCAACTCCGCACGGCCCGAACCCCAGACGACCGCCCGGTGCTCGAACAGCGACCGCGACCGCACCAGCGCACCAGCCACCTCGGCGAGGCCCAGCATCTCGTCACCGGCCACGAACTCCGCCAGCCGCCCGGCCTGGGCCCGCACCGCCGCAGCCGTACGACCCGACACCACCCACGGCACCACACCACCGACAACCGGCACCGGCACCGGATCCGCCACCGGCTCCACCGGCGGCTCCTCCAGCACCACATGCGCGTTCGTACCACTCAGCCCGAACGACGACACACCCGCACGCCGCGTCCGCCCCTCCACACGCGGCCACTCCACACGCTCCGTGAGCAGCTCCACCGCCCCCGCCGACCAGTCCACGTGCGACGACGGCTCCTGCGCATGCAGCGTCCGCGGCAGCACACCGTGCTGCAGAGCCAGCACCATCTTGATCACACCCGCGGCACCCGCCGCAGCCTGCGTATGACCAATGTTCGACTTCACCGACCCCAACAACAGCGGCCGCTCCCGATCCTGACCGTACGTCGCCAGGATCGCCTGCGCCTCGATCGGATCACCCAACGCCGTACCCGTACCGTGCGCCTCCACCGCATCCACATCAGCAGCCTTGAGCCCCGCACCCGCCAGCGCCTGCCGGATCACCCGCTGCTGCGAAGGACCGTTCGGCGCCGTCAGACCATTGGACGCACCGTCCTGGTTGACCGCGGAACCCGCGACCACCGCCAGCACCCCACGCCCCGCCGCACGCGCACCCGAAAGCCGCTCCACCAGCACCAGACCCGCACCCTCGGAGAACCCGGCACCGTCCGCAGCGTCCGAGAACGCCTTGCACCGCCCGTCCCCCGCAAGCCCCCGCTGCCGACTGAAGTCCAGGAACAGCCCCGGCGTCGACATCACCGTCACACCACCGGCCAACGCCAGATCACACTCACCCGAACGCACCGCCTGCACCGCCAGATGCAGCGCCACCAGCGCCGACGAGCACGCCGTGTCCACCGTCACCGCCGGACCCTCCAGGCCCAGCGTGTAGGACACCCGGCCGGACATGACGCTCGCGGTGTTGCCCGTTCCGAGGTGGCCCGCGACCTCCTCGGCCGTGGCGGGGTCGAGGGGGCGGGAGGCGTAGTCCTGGTAGTTGGTGCCGGCGAAGACGCCCGTGCGGGAGCCGCGCAGGCTCGTCGGGTCGATCCCGGCCCGCTCGAACGCCTCCCACGCCAGCTCCAGCAGCAACCGCTGCTGCGGGTCCATCGCCAGCGCCTCACGCGGCGAGATCCCGAAGAAGCCGGGGTCGAAGTCGGCGACGCGATCGAGGAATCCGCCGCCGCGGGTGCTGGCGCGGCCGGGCACGCCGGGCTCGGGGTCGTAGAGGGCGTCGACGTCCCAGCCGCGGTCGTCGGGCCAGGAGCTGATGGCGTCGGTGCCGTCGGCGAGCAGCCGCCAGTAGTCCTCGGGCGTGTCCGCCCCGCCCGGGAAGCGGCAGCTCGTCGCGGTGATGACGATCGGGTCGTCGTCGGTCGCGCGCGGCAGTGCGAGGGCGGTGTCCGGGGTGTTCCCGGTGGCCGGGGCGACGGCGGCGCGGAGGTGTTCGGCGAGGGCGGTGGGGGTGGGGTAGTCGAAGACCAGGGTGGCGGGCAGGGGGCGGCCGACGGCGGCGCTGAGGGCGTTGCGGAGTTCCACCGCGGTGAGCGAGTCGAAGCCGAGTTCGCGGAAGGAGCGGGTGGGTTCGACGTCCTGCGGGCCGGCGTGGTTGAGGACGACGGCGGCGTGGGCGCGGACGAGTTCCCCGAAGGCGGCGCGCTGTTCGGCCTCGGGGAGTGCCGCGAGTCGCCGGACGAGGTCGCCGGTGTCCTGGGGGTCGCCGTCGGCGGTGTGCCGGGGGTCGTGGTCGGGGCCGCGCCGGGCGGTCAGGGCACGCCGGGCGTCGGGCAGGTCGTCGAGGAAGGGGCGGGGCCGGGCGGTGGTGTAGGCGTGGGCGAACAGGTCCCAGTCGATGTCGGTGACGGCGAGGGTGATGTCCTCGTGGTCGAGGGCCTGTTGCAGGGCTCCGAGGGCGAGCTCGGGGTCCATGGGGCGTACGCCGTGCCGCTGGAGGCGTTCGCCGACCGAGCCCTCGGCCATGCCGCCGTGGGCCCAGGGGCCCCAGGCGACGGCGGTCGCGGGCAGCCCGCGGGAGCGGCGCTGCTGGGCGAGGGCGTCGAGGAGCGCGTTGCCGGGGGCGTAGTTGGCGTGGCCCGGGGCGCCGATCGTGCCGGCGGTCGAGGAGAAGAGGACGAACGCGGAGAGGTCGAGCCCGGCGGTGAGGGCGTCGAGGTTGCGGGCGCCGCCGACCTTCACGCGCAGGACCTCGGCGAGCAGGTCGGGGGTGAGGGTGGTGACGACGCCGTCCCGCAGGACGGCGGCGGTGTGGAAGACGGCGGTGAGGGGCCGCTCGGCGGGGACGGCGGCCAGCAGGGCGGCGAGCTGGTCGCGGTCGGCGATGTCGCAGGCGGCGATGTCGACGTTTCCGGCCCCGAGTGCGGTGAGTTCGCTGCGGAGTTCGGCGGCGCCGGGGGCGTCGGCGCCGGTGCGGCTGACCAGGAGGAGGCCCGGGGCGCCCTGGCGGGCGAGTCTGCGGGCGACCTGGCGGCCGAGGGCGCCGGTGCCGCCGGTGACGAGGACGGTGCCGGTGGGGGTCCAGTCCCGGCCGTTGCCGAGGCCGCCCGTCGCCGCGCGGGTGAGGCGGCGGGCGAGGAGGCCGGTGTCGCGGATCGCGAGCTGGTCCTCCAGGCCGACCCCGGCGAGGGCGGCGGTGAGGCGTTCGGCGCCGGCGGGGTCGAGGGTGGCGGGCAGGTCGATCAGGCCGCCCCAGCGCTGGGGCTGTTCGAGGGCGACGACGCGGCCGAAGCCCCAGACGAGGGCCTGGTCCGGGGTGTCGACGGTCTCGGTCGTACCGGTGGCGACGGCGCCGCGGGTGGCGAACCAGACGGGTGCCTCCTGGCCGAGGTCGTCGAGCGCCTGGACGAGGGAGACGGTGGCGGCGAAGCCGCGGGGCAGGCCGGGCAGCCCGTCGTACTCCTCCTCGTCGAGGGCGAGCAGCGACAGGACGGCCCGGGGCCGGTCCTGGCCGGTGGCTTTCAGGGCTTCGGCGATGCGGTCGCGGCCGTCGTGGGGGGCGACGGCGACGGTGACCGGGTCGGCGCCCGCGCGGGCGAGGGCGTCGACGACAGCGGTGGCGAGGCCGTGGCCGGGGTGGTCGGGGTCCTGGTGCGCCGCGGGCAGGGCGACGAGCCAGCTGCCGTGCAGGACGGGTGCCGGGGTGGGGGGCAGGGGTTTCCAGGTGACGCGGTACCGCCAGGCGTCCACGGTGGCGTTCTCGCGGCTGCGCCTGCGGTAGTCGCTCAGGGCGGGCAGGACCGTGGCGAGGGTGTCCTGGTCGAGGTGGAGGGCGGCGGCCAGCGGGGCGGTCTCGCCGTTCTCGACGGTCTCCCAGAAGCGGGCGTCGAGGTCCGTGCCGGCGGTCGGCGCGGAGGGCGCGAGCTGGGCCGGGGTGGGCCAGTAGGTGCGGCGTTGGAAGGCGTAGGTGGGCAGGTCGACGCGGGTGCCGGTCGGGACCGGGGCGATGTGGTCGGCGGGGACCGCGCCGCGGACGCTCAGTTCGGCCAGGGAGGTGAGGAAGCGGCGGGGGCCGCCCTCGCCGCGGCGCAGGGTTCCGGTGACGACGGTGCCGGTGCGGCCGTCCTGGTCGAGGGTGTCGCGGACGGCGGCGGTGAGCACGGGGTGCGGGCTGGACTCGACGAAGGCGCGGAAGTCCTGGGCGGCGAGGGCCTGTACGGCGTCGGCGAAGCGGACGGTGCGGCGCAGGTTGTCGTACCAGTAGGTGGCGTCCAGGCGCTCGGTGTCGAGCCAGTCGCAGGTGACGGTGGAGAAGAACGGCACGTCGGCGGTGCGCGGGCGGAGGGCGGCGAGGTCGGCGAGGAGCCGCTCGTGGATCTCCTCGACCTGCGCGGAGTGGGAGGCGTAGTCGACGGGGATCTGCCGTGCCTGCGCGCCGGAGGCGGTGAGTTCGGCGCAGAGGTCGCGTACGGCGTCGGCGTCCCCGGAGACGACCACGGCGGCGGGGCCGTTGACGGCGGCGACCGACAGCCGTCCTTCCCAGCGTGCCAGCCGTTCCCGGACGTCGGTGACCGGCAGCAGCACCGAGGCCATGCCGCCGCGTCCGGCGAGCGCGGTGATGGCCCTGCTGCGCAGGACGACGACGCGGGCCGCGTCGTCCAGGGTGAGGCCGCCGGCGACGCAGGCGGCCGCGATCTCGCCCTGGCTGTGGCCGACGACGGCGTCGGGGCGCACGCCGCGGGACTGCCACAGCCGGGCCAGCGACACCATGGTCACGAACAGCAGGGGCTGGACGACGTCCACGCGGTCGAGGGTGGGGGCGCCGTCGGCGCCGCGCAGGACGGCTTCGACGGACCAGTCGACGTGCCGTTCGACGGCGGACGCGCAGGCGGTGAAGTGGTCGCGGAAGTCCGGGTCCGTGTCGAGGAGTTCGGTGGCCATGCCGGGCCATTGGGGGCCCTGGCCGGGGAAGACGAAGACGGTGCGGCCGTCGACGTCGGCCACGCCCTGGACGAGACCGGCCGCCGGGGAGCCCGCCGCCAGCGCCTCCAGGCCGCGCAGCAGTTCGGCGCGGTCGTCGGCGAGCAGGACCGCGCGGTGTTCGAACGCGGACCGGGTGGTCGCCAGCGACCAGGCGAGGTCGTGCGGGGCCACCGTCTCGTCGGTGCGCAGCCGGGCGTGCAGGGCGGCGGCCTGGGCCCGCAGGGCGGTGGCGCCGCGGCCGGAGACGGCGTACGCGAGCGTGCGCGCCGGTACGGCGTCGGGCGGGGCGGGCGTCGCCGGGTCGGCCGGTTCGGGGACGGGCTGTTCGAGGATGACGTGGGCGTTGGTGCCGCTGACGCCGAAGGAGGACACACCGGCCAGGCGCGGCCGTTCGGCCGCGGGCCAGGGGCGTGCCTCGGTGAGGAGTTCGACGCGGCCCGCGCTCCAGTCGACGTGGGTGGTGGGCCGGTCGACGTGGAGGGTGCGGGGCAGCAGTCCGTGCCGCATGGCGAGGACCATCTTCATGACGCCGGCGACGCCGGCGGCGGCCTGGGTGTGCCCGATGTTGGACTTCACCGATCCGAGCCAGAGCGGCGTCTCCCGGTCCTGCCCGTACGTGGCGAGCAGGGCCTGGGCCTCGATCGGGTCGCCCAGCATGGTCCCGGTGCCGTGCGCCTCCACGGCGTCCACGTCGGCGGTGGACAGCTGTGCGTCGGCGAGGGCCTGCCAGATGACGCGTTGCTGGGAGGGGCCGTTGGGGGCGGTCAGTCCGTTGGAGGCACCGTCCTGGTTGACGGCGCTGCCCCGGACGACGGCGAGCACCGGGTGCCCGAGGCGGCGGGCGTCGGCCAGCCGCTCCACCAGCAGCATGCCGGCGCCCTCGGCCCAGCCGGTGCCGTCGGCTGCCTCGGCGAAGGCCTTGCAGCGGCCGTCGGGGGCGAGGCCCCGCTGTCTGCTGAACTCCAGGAACAGGCCGGGAGTCGACAGCACGGTGACGCCGCCGGCGAGGGCCAGGTCGCACTCCCGGGACCGCAGCGCCCGTACGGCGAGGTGCAGGGCGACCAGGGAGGAGGAGCAGGCGGTGTCGACGGTGACGGCCGGGCCCTCCAGGCCCAGGGTGTAGGAGATGCGCCCGGAGACGACGCTGGCGGCGTTGCCGGTGCCGACGTGTCCTTCCAGGGTCTCCTGGGAGGCCAGCAGCAGGGCCGGGTAGTCCTGGCCGTTGGTGCCGGCGAAGACGCCGGTGCGGGAGCCGCGCAGGGCCGTGGGGTCGAGCCCCGCCCGCTCGAACGCCTCCCAGGAGATCTCCAGGAGCAGCCGCTGCTGGGGGTCCATCGCCATCGCCTCGCGCGGAGAGATGCCGAAGAAGGAGGCGTCGAAGTCGCCGGCTCCGGCGAGGGCGCCGCCGGAGGTGCTGTACGTCTTCCCCGGGCGGCCGGGTTCGGGATCGTAGTGGTCGGCGAGGTTCCAGCCGCGGTCGGCGGGCCACTCGGTGACGGCGTCGCCGCCGGAGGCGAGCAGCCGCCACAGTTCCTCGGGCGAGTCGGCGCCGCCGGGGAAGCGGCAGCTCATCGCGACGATGGCGACCGGTTCCCGGGAGGCGGACTCGGCCTCCCGCAGCCGCCTGCGGGTCTCGTGCAGGTCTCCGGTGACCTTCTTGAGGTAACTGAGGAGCTTCTCCTGCTCGTTCACGCGTACTCCCCCACCTGGCAGGTCGTGTCGGTCGTGGCGGTGGCCGTGGTGCCGGTCATGACAGGCCCAGGTCGTTGTCGATGAGGGCGAAGATCTCCTCGGCGCCGGCCGTCTCGATCCGGTCCTGGAGGTCGCCGCCGTCGTCGCCCGTCCGCTCGGCGGACGGTTCGCCCTGGCCGCTCCAGCGGGTGGCGAGCGCCAGCAGGCGGGAGGCGATGCGGCCGCGCCCGGCGTCGTCCTCGGCGAGCCCGGCGAGCGCGGCCTCCAGCCGGTCGAGGGCGTCCAGCGCCGGCGCTCCGCCGCCCTCGGCCGCGGTCAGGGACCGCAGATGGCGGGCGAGGACGCGCGGGGTGGGCTGGTCGAACAGGAGGGTGGCGGGCAGCTGGAGCCCGGCCGCGACGCCGAGCCGGTTGCGCAGTTCCACCGCCATCAGCGAGTCGAAGCCGAGTTCGCTGAAGGCCCGGTCGGCGTCGACGGAGTCGGCGGAAGCGTGTCCGAGGACCGTGGCGACATGGCCGCGGACCAGGTGGATGAGCAGCCGTTCCTGCTCGGCCTCGGCGAGTCCGGCCAGCCGGGTCCGCAGGGCGCCGCTCTCCGCCGCGGCACCGCCGTCCCCGTCCCGCGCCTGCCGGCGGAAGGCCTCGGCCTCGGGCAGTTCGGCGAGGAGCGGTGCGGGACGCACGGCGGTGAAGCCGGGCACGAAGCGGTCCCAGGTCAGCTCGGCGACGGTCAGCGCGGCGTCCGCGCCGGTCACCGCCCGGTCGAGGGCGGCGAGGGCGGTGTCCGGGTCGAGCGGGACGATCCCGCCGCCCCGCAGGCGTGCCTCCGCGTCGGGGTCGGCGGCCGCCATGCCGCCGCCGGCCCACGGACCCCAGGCCACGGAGGTGGCGGGCAGGCCCTCGGCGCGGCGCCGGGCGGCGAGGGCGTCGAGGTAGGCGTTGGCGGCGGCGTAGTTGCCCTGTCCCGCCGAGCCGACGGTGCCGGCGAAGGAGGAGAACAGGACGAACGCCGACAGGGCGCGGTCGCGGGTGAGCAGGTCGAGGTTGCGGGCGGCGGCCAGCTTCGGCCGCAGCACCGCCTCCAGTCGCTCGGGGGTGAGCGACTGCAGCAGTCCGTCGTCGAGGACCCCGGCGGCGTGCACCACGGCGTCGACCGGGTGCCGGGCCAGCAGGGCGGCCAGGGCGTCGGGGTCCGCGGTGTCGCAGGCGGCCTGCGTCACCGTCGTCCCGTGGGCGGCCAGTTCGGCGCGCAGCGCCTCGGCTCCTTCGGCGTCGGGGCCGCGGCGGCCGGCCAGCACCAGGTGCCGGGCGCCGCGTTCGGCGAGCCGGCGGGCGACCCGGGCGCCGAGTGCTCCGGTGCCGCCGGTGATCAGCACGGTCTCGCCCGCGCAGTTCCACTCGGGTGCGTCGGCGGCGGGGTCGGCGGGCCGGGCGTGCACGAGGCGGCGGGCGAAGACCCCGGCGGCCCGTACGGCGGTCTGGTCCTCTCCGGTGGTGCCGGAGAGCAGGGCCGCGAGCCGTTCGGCGGTCCGCCCGTCGAGGGTGGCGGGGAGGTCGACGAGACCACCCCAGCGCTGCGGGTGCTCCAGCGCGGCGACCCGGCCCAGGCCCCAGGTGGCGGCCTGGGTGGGCGAGGTGACGCCCTCCCGGTCGGTGGCGGCGACGGCGCCGACGGTGGCGGCCCACAGCGGGGCGCCGATCTCCAGGTCGCCGAGCGCCTGGGTCAGGGCGAGCAGCGCGGCCAGGCCGGCGGGGGTGGCCGCGCGGTCCGTGGTGGCCACCGGCTCCTCGTCGAGTGCGAGCAGCGACAGTACGCCGCGTACGGCGTCCGGTTCGGGAAGCTTGCGCAGGTGGTCGGCGAGGGCGGTCCGGTCGGTGAGGGCGCAGTCCACGACCAGGGGCACGACGTGGGCGCCGTGCGCGGTCAGGCCCTCGGCGAGGGTGTCCGTCCAGGGGTCGTCGGCCCGGGAGGCGGGCACGGCCAGCAGCCAGGTGCCCGACAGCACCGGCGGCGGGCCGTCCGGCACCGGACGCCAGAGGACCGTGTAGGCGCGGGAGTCGAGGGTGGCGCGCTCACGGCGGCGGCGCCGCCAGGTCGACAGCGCGGGCAGCAGTTCGCTGAGCGGGGTGTCGTCGCCGAGGTCGGGGCGCTCGGTCAGCTCGCCCAGGTCGCCGCGCTCGACGGCGGCCCAGAACTCGTCGTCGACGCGCGCGCCGTCGTCCGGCGCCCCGGCCGCGGCGGGCAGGGCGGCCGCGAGCCAGTAGTGGTCGCGCTGGAAGGCGTACGTCGGGAGGTCCACCGTGCGGGCCGGACCGGTCAGCCCGGTCGGCGCGGCGGCCAGGCCGCGCACGTGCAGGACGCCCGCGGCCAGCAGGGCGGCGACCGGCTCCGGCCGGCCCCGGCGCAGCACGGGCACGGCGACGGCCGCGTCGGCCGGTTCCCGCGGGTCGTGGTGCGCGGGCTCCGCCAGGCTGTCGAGGGTCATCGCGGTCAGCGAGCCGTCCGGCCCGAGTTCCACGAAGGTGCCGACGCCGTCCTGACGCAGGCGGCGTACGCCGTCCGCGAAGCGCACGGTCTGCCGCACATGCCGCACCCAGTGGTCCGGCGAGGTCAGTTCGGCCTCGGTGGCCCGGTCGCCCGTCACGTTGGAGACGATCGGGATCGCGGGCGCGGCGTAGCGCACGCCGCGTGCGACCTCTTCGAACTCCGCAAGCATCGCGTCCATATGCGCCGAGTGAAACGCATGGCTGACCCGCAAACGCCTAGTCTTTCGGCCCAGCGCGGCGAAATGTCCCTCGATGTCACGGACGGCGTCCTCGTCACCGGAGACCACCAGCGCCGAGGGCCCGTTGACGGCGGCGACCGCGATGTGCTGGTCGCGTCCGGCGAGCAGCGGCGCCACCTCGTCCTCGGAGGCCTGTACGGCGGTCATCGCGCCGCCCTCGGGCAGCGCCTCCATCAGCCGGCCGCGGGCCGCGACCAGGGCGCACGCGTCGGGCAGCGACAGCACTCCGGAGACGTGGGCGGCGGACAGTTCGCCGATGGAGTGCCCCATCAGCGCGTCCGGCGCGGCCCCCCAGGAGCGCACCAGTTCGTAGAGCGCCACGTGGACGGCGAACAGGGCGGGCTGGGTGTAGGCGGTGCGGTCCAGCAGGCCGGCCTGCTCCGTGCCCTCGGGGGCGAGGACGACGTCGGCCAGCGGCACGTCGAGGTGCGGGGCGAACGCGGCGCAGACACGGTGGAAGGCCTCGGCGTACACCGGGAAGCGGGTGAGGAGTTCCCCGCCCATGCCGGGCCGCTGGGAGCCCTGGCCGCTGAACAGGAACGCCGTGCGGCCCCGTGGCCCGGTGCGCCCGCGGACCACCGCGGCGGTGTCCTCGTCGCGGCCGAGCGCGGCGAGCCCGGCCAGGAGCCCGGCGCGGTCCTCGGCGACCACCACGGCCCGGTGTTCGAAGGCCGCGCGGCCGGTGACGAGGGAGTGCGCCACGTCGGCGGGGGTCGGCTCGGGGTCGGCGGTCAGCCGGGCGCGCAGCCGCTCGGCCTGTCCGCGCAGGGCGGCGGCCGATCGTCCGCTCAGCGGCCAGGCGACGGGCCCGGCGGTGTGCGGCGCGGCGGGTTCTCCGGCGCCCTCCGCCGTGTCGTCTCCCGCGCCCTGCTCCAGGACGACGTGGGCGTTGGTGCCGCTGATGCCGAACGAGGAGACCGCGGCGCGCCGCGGGCGTCCCGTGGCCGGCCAGGCCACCGGTTCGGCGAGCAGCTCGATCCGGCCGGACGTCCAGTCGACGTGGGTGGTGGGCCGGCCGAGGTGCAGGGTGCGCGGCAGCGTTCCGTGCCGCATCGCCAGCACGGTCTTGATGACGCCGGCGACGCCGGCGGCGGCCTGGGTGTGTCCGATGTTGGACTTCACCGACCCGAGCCACAGGGGCTGTTCGCGGTCCTGCCCGTAGGTGGCGAGCAGGGCCTGGGCCTCGATCGGGTCGCCGAGCGCGGTGCCGGTGCCGTGCGCCTCCACCGCGTCGACGTCGGCGGGCGTGAGTCCGCCCGCGGCCAGCGCGGCGCGGATGACGCGTTGCTGCGAGGGCCCGTTGGGCGCGGTCAGTCCGTTGCTGGCGCCGTCCGAGTTGACGGCGCTGCCGCGGACCACGGCGAGCACCGGGTGGCCGTTGCGGCGGGCGTCGGAGAGCCGCTCCAGCAGGAGGATTCCGGCGCCCTCGCCCCAGCCGGTGCCGTCGGCGTCGTCCGAGAAGGCCTTGCAGCGGTGGTCGCCGGCGAGCCCTCCCTGCCGGTCGAACTCGGCGAACGCGCCCGGTGTGGCCATCACCGTGACACCGCCGGCGAGCGCCAGGTCGCACTCGCCGGACCGCAGCGACTGGGCCGCCCAGTGCAGGGCCACGAGGGAGGACGAGCAGGCGGTGTCCACGGTGACCGCCGGGCCCTCCAGGCCGAGCACATAGGCGACGCGGCCGGAGGCCACGCTGGCGGCGTGCCCGGTCAGGAGCTGTCCGCGCGCGTCCTCGGGGACGTCGTGCGCGGCCGAACCGTACCCCTGGTAGTTGGTGCCGACGAACACGCCGGTACGGGAGCCGTGCAGGCCCCGCGGGTCGATCGCGGCCCGCTCCAGCGCCTCCCAGGAGATCTCCAGCAGGAGTCGCTGCTGGGGGTCCATGGACACCGCCTCGCGCGGCGAGATCCCGAAGAAGTCCGCGTCGAACTCGGCGGCGTCGTACAGGAATCCGCCCTGGACGCCGTCCGCGTGCCAGCCGCGGTCGGCGGGCGGTGCCCCGATCGCGTCCACGCCGTCGGCGAGCAGGCGCCAGAAGTCCTCCGGTCCGCGGACGCCACCGGGGAAGCGGCAGCCGATGCCGACGATCGCGATCCGCGCGTCGTCGTCGGCCGGGTCGGCGGCACGCGGGGCCGTCGGCACGGGAGCGGTCGCGGCGGCCGGGGGTTGGGTGTCGAGGAGTTCGGCGCCGATGTGACGGGCGAGCGCCTGCGGCGAGGGGTAGTCGAACACCAGGGTGGCCGGCAGGCGCAGTCCGGTCGCCGCGTTGAGGCGGTTGCGCAGTTCGACGGCGGTCAGCGAGTCGATGCCGAGGCCGCGGAAGTCCCGGCCGGCCTCCACGGTGTCCGGGCCGGTGTGGCCCAGCACCAGGGCCGTCTGGGTGCGTACGAGGTCCAGGACCGCCGTCTCCCGCTCGGGCTGTCCGAGCGCGGCGAGGCGGGTCCGGAAGCTCTGCCCGGCGTCGGCGCCGTCCGTCGTGGCCGCGGTGCGGCGCGCCGGGGCGACGGCGAGGCCGCGCAGCATGGCGGGCAGGGCCGCCACCGCCTGCCTGTCCCGCAGTACGCGCCGGTCGAGCGCGAGGGGCACGAGGACGGGTTCGGTCCGTCGCAGGGCCGCGTCCAGGGCGCCGAGGCCCTGTGCGGGGGCGAGCGGCCGCATTCCGCCGCGGGCCATGCGGCGCAGGTCGGCCTCGGTCAGCTCGGCGGTCATGCCCGCACCGGGCGCCCACGGACCCCAGGCGAGGGACACCGCGGGCAGACCGGCGGAACGGCGACGGGCGGCGAAGGCATCCAGGAAGGCGTTGGCGGCCGCGTAGTTGGCCTGACCCGCGCCGCCGAACATCCCGGCGACGGAGGAGAAGACCACGAACGCGGACAGGTCGGCATCGCGGGTCAACTCATGCAGATGCGTCACCGCGTCCACCTTCGGCCGCATCACCGTCGCGAACCGCTCCGGGGTGAGGGAGGACACCACGCCGTCGTCCAGGACACCCGCCGCGTGCACCACGGCCGTCAGCGAACGCCCGGCCAGCGCGGCGGCCAGCTGGTCACGATCGGCGACATCCACCGCTACGACGTCCACCTCAGCGCCCAAGCCACCCAGCTCGGCGACGAGTTCACCGGCTCCCGGCGCATCGAGGCCACGACGGCCCGCCAGCAGCAGACGCCGTACCCCGTGCCCGGTCACCAGATGACGGGCCACCAGCGCGCCCAGACCACCCGTACCACCGGTGACCAGGACCGTGCGGTCCCGGTCCAGCGGCGCGGGGACGGTGAGGACCACCTTGCCCACGTGCCGGGCCTGCGACAGATACCGGAACGCCTCGGGGGCCTGCCGTACGTCCCAGCAGGTGACCGGGAGGGGCTCGAGCACACCCTGTTCGAACAGGGCGACCAGGTCGGACAGCATGTGTCCGATCCGCTCCGGACCGGCGTCCCACAGGTCGAAGGCGCGGTAGGTCACGCCCGGGTGCTCGGCGGCGACGGTCTCCGCGTCACGGACGTCGGTCTTGCCCATCTCCAGGAAGCGGCCGCCGCGCGGCAGCAGCCGCAGGGACGCGTCGACGAACTCCCCGGCCAGGGAGTCCAGTACGACGTCCATGCCGCGGCCGCCGGTCTCGGCGAGGAAGGCCGGCTCGAAGTCCGTGTCGCGGGAGGAGGCGAGGTGCGCGTCGTCCAGTCCGAGGCCGCGCAGCGTGTCCCACTTGCCGGCGCTCGCGGTGCCGAACACCTCGGCGCCCCGGTGCCGGGCCAGTTGCAGGGCGGCCATGCCCACACCGCCGGCCGCCGCGTGCACCAGCACCGACTCGCCGGGCTCCAGCGCCCCCAGGTCGGTCAGCGCGTAGTACGCGGTCAGGAACACGAGGGGCACCGACGCGGCCTGCGCGAACGTCCAGCCGGCCGGGATCCGGGCCACCGTGCGGGCGTCCGCCACGGCCACCGGTCCGAACGAGCCCGAGAACAGGCCCATCACGCGGTCGCCGACGGCGAGAGCGGTGACCCCGGGACCGACCTCGGTCACCAGTCCGGCGCCCTCCAGACCGAAGTCCTTCGCGTCGCCGGGATACATGCCGAGCGCGTTGAGCACGTCACGGAAGTTCACCCCGGCGGCCCGCACGGCGATGCGGACGTGACCGGGGGGCAGGTCCGCTTCCGCCTCCGGGGCCGGCCGCAGGGCCAGCCCTTCCAGGGTTCCCTGCTCCGCGATGGCCAGCCGCCAGGCCGCCTCCCCCGTGGGAGGGGCGAGGTCACGGCCGGTCGCGGCCGGGGCCAGACGCGGCGTGAAGACGGTGCCGGCGCGGACCGCGGCCTCGGCCTCGTCCGAGGCGAGCGCGGCCGGGACGACCGCCCACGACTCGTCGGCACCGTCCAGGTCGAGGAGCGCGAACCGCCCCGGGTTCTCCGCCCGGGCCGCCCGCACCAGACCCCACACCGCGGCGAGGGCGGGATCGGGGGCCGTCGCGTCGAGCGTGACGGCGCCCTCGGTGACCACCACCAGACGGGCGCCTTCGTAGCGCTCGTCCGTCAGCCAGGCGCGTACCAGTTCCAGCGCGTTCAGGGTGGCCGTGCGCACCGCGTCCCCGGGGTCGCAGGCCGGGGGTGCGAGGCCGATCAGCACGTCCTCCCCGGCTGCGGCGCCGGTCGTCGGCAAGGTGGTCGGGAGGGACGACGGCAGGGCTGCCGGTGCCGCCGACGAGGCTCCGTCCAGCGGGAGCGGCGTCCAGTCGACCCGGTGCAGCAGTTCCGCGTGCGGGGTGTCCGCCGTTCCGGCGGCCGGTGCCGTGAGGGCGCGCAGGCTGAGCGATCCGACGGTGGCGACGGGTGCGCCGGAGGGATCGGCCAGGTCGAGGGTGACCGAGCCGTTGCCGGTCGTGCGCAGACGGGCGTGGAGCTGTGCCGCGCCGGTGGCGTAGAGAGTGACGCCGGTCCACGAGAAGGGCAGGCCGGGGGCCGGCGGCTCCCCCGCCGCCGTGTCGCCGGTGGCCGGCGGGGCGGTGGCGAGGGCGTGCAGCACCGAGTCCAGCAGGGCGGGGTGGATGCCGTAACGGCGGGCGTCCTGGGCGGCCTCGTCGGGGAGGCCCGCTTCGGCGAACAGGTCGTCGCCGTGCTGCCGGACGCGGGCCAGTCCGCGGAACAGCGGCCCGTACGACAGGCCGGTTTCGGCCAGCTGGTCGTAGAGGGTGTCCGTGGGGATCGCGGTGGCGTCGGCGGGCGGTCGTGCGTCCGCTTCGGCGGCCGGCCCGGCGGGCTCGGGGAGCAGGGTGCCGCTCGCGTGCCGGGTCCACGGCTCGTCGTCGGGTCCGTCGGTGTCGGAGCCGTCGGCGGGGCGCGCGTACACGCCGATCTCGCGGCGTCCTTCCGGGTCCGGGGCGCCGACGGTGACCTGGAGCTGGGCGGCTCCCTGAGCGGGCAGCACCAGCGGTGCGTGCAGCGTGAGTTCCTCGACCTGGGCGCAGCCGACGCGGTCGGCCGCGTGGAGTGCGAGTTCGAGGAAGGCGGTGCCGGGCAGCAGGACGGAACCGGAGACGACGTGGTCGGCCAGCCACGGCTGGAGCCGGGTGGACAGCCGTCCGGTGAAGAGCGCGGCTCCGCTGTCGGCGAGGGTGACGGCGGCGCCGAGCAGCGGGTGCCCGGCGGCGGAGAGCCCCGCGGAGCGGAGGTCACCGAGGGGTCCGCCGGCCGTGCGCGGCCAGTAGCGGCCGTGCTGGAAGGCGTAGGTGGGCAGCTCGGCGGGGCGCTCGGCGGGGAAGAACGCGGACCAGGTGACGTCCGCGCCGTGGGCGTGGAGGGTCGCGGTCGCCGCGAGCAGTGTCGCGGGCTCGGGGCGGTCGGGGCGCAGGGCCGGGACCGCGACCGGTTCGCCGTCGGTGAGCGAGGCATGGGCCAGCGCGGTGAGGGTGCCGTCGGGGCCCAGTTCCAGGAACCGGGTGACGCCCTCGGACTCCAGGGCGGCGACCGCGTCGGCGAAGCGGACCGGCCTGCGGACGTGCCGGACCCAGTACTCGGGGGAGCACAGCTCCTCGGCCGTGGCGGGCTCGCCGGTGACCGTCGAGACGAGGGGCAGGTGCGGAACCTCGTACGTCAGGCTCTCCGCGACCTCGCGGAAGGCGGCCAGCATGGGCTCCATCAGCGGGGAGTGGAAGGCGTGGCTCACCCGCAGGGCCGTGACCTTGCGGTCCTGGGCGCGGAAGCGGTCCGCGACCTCCTGCACCGCGTCGGCGGTCCCGGCGACGACGACCGCCCGGGGGCCGTTGACGGCGGCGATCCCGACCCGTGTGTCGTCCAGGAGCGGCAGGACCTCCTCCTCGGTGGCCCGGACGGCGACCATCGCCCCGCCCTCGGGCAGGGCCTGCATCAGCCGGCCGCGCGCCACCACCAGCCGGCAGGCGTCCGCCAGCGACCAGACGCCCGCGACATGCGCCGCGGCGATCTCACCGATCGAGTGACCCGCGAGGACGTCCGGGCGTACACCCCACGACTCCAGCAGCCGGAACAGGGCCACTTCCAGCGCGAACAGGGCGGGCTGGGTGAACTCGGTGCGGCCGAGGGCCTCCGTGTCGTCCCCGAGGACGATCTCCCGGAGCGGGCGGGGCAGTTCGGCGTCGACCTGCGCGCAGACGGCGTCGAAGGCGTCCGCGAAGACCGGGTACGTCTCGTACAGCTCCCGTCCCATGCCTGCCCGTTGGGCGCCCTGGCCCGCGAAGAGGAACGCCGTGCGGCCGTCGGGCCGGGAGCGGCCGGTGACGCCCGCGGGGCCGGGCTCGCCCTGGACCAGGGAGGTGAGGGCGGCCAGCAGTTCGGCCCGGTCGGCGCCCAGCAGGACGGCGCGGTGTTCGAGCGCGGTACGGGTGGTGGCGAGGGCGAGGCCGAGGCTCGCGGCGGTGAGGCCGGGCCGGGCCCCGACGTGGTCGAGGAGTCGTTCGGCCTGCTCGCGCAGGGCGTTCTCGGACGCGCCGGAGATCACCCAGGGCAGCGGGGCACCGGTGTCGGCGTCCTGCGGCGCGGCGTCACGGGGCCGGTCGTCGGCCGGTGACGGCTGGTCGTCCCCGGGCTGCTCGACGATGACGTGGGCGTTGGTGCCGGAGACGCCGAACGCGGAGACTCCGGCGCGGCGCGGCCGGTCGCCGCCGGGCCAGGGCGTGCTCTCCGCGAGCAGTTCCACGGCGCCCGCGGACCAGTCGACATGGGTGCTGGGGGCTTCGGCGTGCAGGGTGGGCGGCAGCACGCCGTGCCGCATCGCCATGACCATCTTGATGATGCCGGCGACACCGGCGGCGGCCTGGGTGTGCCCGATGTTCGACTTCAACGAGCCCAGGAGCAGAGGGTGTTCGCGGTCCTGGCCGTAGGCCGCCAGCAGGGCCTGGGCCTCGATCGGGTCGCCCAGGGTCGTGCCGGTGCCGTGCGCCTCCACCGCGTCCACGCCGGCCGGGGTCAGCCCGGCGTCCGCCAGGGCGGCGCGGATGACGCGCTGCTGGGCGGGCCCGTTGGGCGCGGTCAGGCCGTTGCTGGCGCCGTCCTGGTTGACGGCGGAACCGGCGACCACCGCGAGCACCGGGTGCCCGTTGCGGCGGGCGTCGGAGAGCCGCTCGACGACGAGCACGCCCACGCCCTCGGCCCAGCCGGTGCCGTCGGCGTCGTCGGAGAACGCCTTGCAGCGGCCGTCCGCCGCCAGCCCGCGCTGCCGGCTGAACTCCAGGAAGGCGCCCGGGGTCGACATGACGGTGACGCCGCCGGCGAGGGCGAGGTCGCACTCGCCCGCGCGCAGCGCGCGCACCGCGAGATGGAGGGCCACGAGCGAGGAGGAGCAGGCGGTGTCGACGGTGAGGGTCGGTCCTTCGAGACCGAGGACGTAGGCGATACGGCCGGAGACCACGGCGGCGGCGTTGCCGGTGCCGAGGTAGCCGTCCCCGGCGTCGGGTGTGCTGAGCAGCAGGGCGGGATAGTCCTGGCCGTTGGAGCCCATGAAGACGCCGGTACGGCTGCCGCGCAGGGCGCCCGGGGCGATGGCGGCGCGCTCCAGCGCCTCCCAGGAGGTCTCCAGCAGCAGGCGCTGCTGGGGGTCCATGGCGACGGCCTCGCGCGGCGAGATGCCGAAGAAGGCGGGGTCGAAGTCGCCGACGCCGGTGAGGAATCCGCCGTGCCGGGTGTAGCTGGTGCCGGGGCGGCCGGGTTCGGGGTCGTAGAGCGCGTCGAGGTCCCAGCCTCGGTCGGCGGGGAACTCGCCGATCGCGTCCCGTCCGGCGGCGACCAGCTGCCACAGCTCGTCCGGGCCTCGCACGTCGCCGGGGAGACGGCAGCCCATGCCGACGATGACGATCGGGTCGTCCGTGGCGCGCTCCGCGCGGACCGCGCCGCCCGTGCCGTCGGGGTCCGCGGGCCCGGTGTCGCCGAACAGCTCGCCGTGCACGAACGCGGCGAGGTCGACGGGGGTGGGGTGGTCGAAGACGAGCGTGGCGGGCAGGGCCAGGCCGGTCTCGGCGGCGAGGCGGTTGCGCAGTTCGACGGCGGTCAGGGAGTCGAAGCCCGAGTCGCGGAAGGCGCGCCGGGTCTCCAGCAGCGCCGCGTCGGTGTGGCCGAGGACGGCGGCGGCGTGGGTGCGGACCAGCTCCAGGAGGGCGCGGGTGCGTTCGGCGGCCGGGCGGCCCGCCAGACGTGCGCGCAGGGCCGCGGCCGTTCCGGCGTCGTCCGGTTCGGTCCGCCCCGTGCTGAGCGCGTCCCGTGCCTCGGGCAGGTCGGCGAGGAGGGGGCTGGGGCGGGTGCTGGTGAAGCCGGGGGCGAACCGTGTCCAGTCGACGTCGGCGACGACCTGGCCGGTGACGTCCTGCTGGAGGACGCGGCGCAGCGCGGCGAGTGCCGTGTCGGGATCGAGGGCGGCCAGGCCGCGTCGGCGCAGGTACTCCTCGGCGCCGTCCTCGGCGGCCATGCCGCCCTCGCCCCAGGGCCCCCAGGCCACGGAAGTGGCGGTGGCGCCGCGGGCGCGCCGCTGTTCGGCCAGGGCGTCGAGGTAGGCGTTGGCGGCGGCGTAGGCGCTCTGGCCGCCGCTGCCCCACACGCCGGCGATGGAGGAGAACAGCACGAACGCGTCGAGCGGGCGGTCACCCTGGGCGCGCAGCACGGCGTCGAGGTGGGCGGCGCCGTGTGCCTTGGCGGCGACGACCGGGTGGAGGCGGTCGGCGTCGAGGTCGGGCAGCGGCAGGGTGTCGGTGACGCCGGCCGCGTGGACGACGGCGTCGACGGTGTGGCGGGCGAGCAGGTCCTCGACGGCCGCGCGGTCGGCGATGTCGCAGGCCTCGATCGTCACGCGGGCGCCGAGCGCGGTGAGCGCGGCCGTCAGATCGGCGGCGCCCGGTGCGTCGGGGCCGCGCCGGCCGGTCAGGACGAGGTGTTCGGCGCCCTGTTCGGCGGCCCAGCGGGCGACCCGGGCGCCCAGCGCGCCGGTGCCGCCGGTGATCAGGACGGTGCCGCGCGGCTGCCAGCCGCTCCCGCCGGTCGGCGGGGCGGTGGGGTCCTCGGCGTGCAGCAGACGGCGTGCGAAGACGCCGGAGGCACGTACGGCGAGCTGGTCCTCGTCGCCGGGCCGGGCCAGCGCCGCGGCGAGCCGTGCCCCCGCCCGCCGGTCGACGGTGGGCGGCAGGTCGACGAGGCCGCCCCACCGGCCGGCCAGCTCCAGTGCGGCGACCCGGCCCAGGCCCCACAGTGCGGCCTGGGCCGGCTCGGGTGCGTCGTCGGAGCGGGCGGTGGCCACCGCGCCCCGGGTGGCGAGCCACAGCGGTGCGGTCACCTCGGCGTCGCCGAGGGCCTGCACCAGCCGCAGCGTGCGCAGCAGTGTGTCGGCCGGTGACGCCTGGTCGTCGTCGACGGGCAGGGCGAGGACGCCGGCACAGGGGGCGAGGCCGGTGAGCCGGGCGGCCAGCTCGGCACGCTCCTCATCGGGGGCGTACTCCAGGAGCACGACGTCGGCCCCGGCTGCCGTCAGCGCGTCGGTCACGGTGCCGACGGGGCGGCCGTCGCCCGTTCCGGCGGGGGCGAGGACGAGCCACTGTCCGGTGAGCGTGCCGCCGGCGCCCGGATCGAGGGGGTGCCAGGCGACGCGGTACCGCAGCCGGTCGACCCGGCCGAGCTCCCGCCGTCCGCGCCACCACGACGACAGGGCGGGTACGAGGGGGCGTACGAGCCCTTCGTCGACGTCCAGGGTGTCGGCGAGGGCGGCGATGTCCTCGTCCGCGACGGCCGTCCAGAAGCCGGTGTCCGCGGCACCGGTGTCGCCCGTGGGGCCGGCGGCGGACGGCGGAGTGGGCTCCAGCCAGAAGCGTTCCCTGCGGAAGGCGTACGTGGGCAGGTCCACCGCCCCGGCGCCGGTCCCCTCGAACACGGCCGGCCAGTCGACGGGCGCGCCGTGGGCGAAGGCACCGGCGACGGCCGCCATCAGCGCGGCGGGCTCGGGCCGGTCCTTGCGCAGCGTGGGCACGGCGGCCGGCGCCTCGCCCTCGAAGCAGCCCTGCGCGAGGGCGGTGAGGGTGCCGTCGGGGCCCAGCTCGACGAAGCGGGCCACCCGGCGCTTGGCCAGCAGCCGTATCCCGTCGGCGAACCGGACGGGCTCACGGACGTGCCGCACCCAGTAGTCCGGTGAGCACAGGTCGGCCGGGCGGGCGACCTCGCCGGTCATGTCGGAGACGAGCGTCAGCCGGGGCGGGTGGTAGGTGAGGGTCTCGGCGACCGCCCGGAACTCCTGGAGCATGGGCTCCATCAGCGGGGAGTGGAAGGCATGGCTGACCCGCAGGGCCGTCACCTTGCGGCCCTGGGCACGCATGTGCGCGGCCGTCTCCTCCACGGCGTCGGCGGCACCGGAGACGACCACCGCGCGGGGCCCGTTGACGGCGGCGATGCCGACGCGGTCGTTCAGCAGCGGCAGCACCTCCTCCTCGGTGGCCTGGAGCGCGGCCATCGCCCCGCCCTCGGGCAGGGCCTGCATCAGCCGGCCGCGCGCCACCACCAGCCGGCAGGCGTCCGCCAGCGACCACACTCCCGCCACATGCGCGGCCGCCAGCTCGCCGACGGAGTGGCCCAGCAGGAACTTCGGGGTGACACCCCACGACTCCAGCAGCCGGAACAGCGCCACCTCGAGGGCGAAGAGCGCCGGCTGCGCGTACTCGGTGCGGTTCAGCCGGTCCGCGTCCTCGCCGAAGACGATCTCCCGCAGACTGAAGGGCAGTTCGGCGTCCACGGCGTCGAACGCCGCGGCGAAGACGGGATGGGTGTCGTACAGTTCGCGGCCCATGCCGAGCCGTTGGGACCCCTGACCGGCGAACAGGAACGCGGTGGCACCGCGCACGGTGCGGCCCAGGACGGTCGCGGTGCCGGCCCGGCCGTCGGCGAGCGCGGTCAGTTCGTGTACGGCGGTGTCGTGGTCGGTGGCGAGGACGATCGCCCGGTGTTCCAGGGCGGCCCGGCCGGTGGCGAGGGCGTGGCCGACGTCCAGCGGGCGAGGCGGCTCGCCGCCGGCCCGCAGCCGGCCCAGCAGCCGGGCGGCCTGCGCCCGCAGCGCCTCCGCGCTGCGCGCGGACACCGGCCACGGCACGACGGGCAGCGTCCGGGGCTCGACGGCGGGGGCGGCCGGCTCCGCGGCGGGGGCCTCGGGCTCGTCCGCTCCGGCGGCGGGAGCCTGCTCGATGACGGCGTGCGCGTTGGTGCCGCTGATGCCGAACGAGGACACACCGGCGCGGCGCGGGCGGCCCGCCTCCGGCCAGTCGACGGGCTCGGTGAGCAGGCGCACGGCCCCGGCCGACCAGTCGACGTGCCGGGACGGCTCGGAGACGTGCAGGGTGCGCGGCAGCACGCCGTGCCGCATCGCCTCGACCATCTTGATGATGCTGCCGACGCCGGCGGCGGACTGGGTGTGCCCGATGTTGGACTTCAGGGATCCCAGCCACAGCGGCTGTTCGCGGTCCTGGCCGTAGGCGGCGAGCAGGGCCTGTGCCTCGATCGGGTCGCCGAGCGAGGTGCCGGTGCCGTGCGCGTCGACGGCGTCCACGTCGGCGGGCGCGAGGCCCGCGTTGGCCAGGGCGGCGCGGATGACCCGCTGCTGGGAGGGGCCGTTGGGGGCGGTGAGGCCGTTGGAGGCGCCGTCGGAGTTGATCGCGGTGCCGCGGACGACGGCCAGGACCGGGTGGCCCAGGCGGCGGGCGTCCGAGAGCCGCTCGACGAGCAGCATGCCGGCGCCCTCCGCCCAGCCGGTGCCGTCGGCGTCGTCGGAGAACGCCTTGCAGCGGCCGTCGGCGGCCAGGCCGCGCTGCCGGCTGAACTCGTAGTACATCGCCGGGGTGGCCATCACGGCGACACCGCCCGCGAGCGCCAGGTCGCATTCGCCGCGGCGCAGCGCCTGGCACGCCCAGTGCAGGGCGACGAGCGAGGACGAGCAGGCCGTGTCGACGGTGACGGTGGGCCCTTCCAGGCCCAGGGTGTAGGCGATGCGGCCGGAGGCGACCGAGGTGGCGTTGCCCGCCAGCAGCAGGCCCTGCACCCCGTCCGGGAACTCGCTCACGCCGGCGCCGTAGCCGGAGGTCGCGGCGCCGACGAAGACCCCGGTGCTGCTGCCGCGCACGGAGGCCGGGGCGATCCCGGCCCGTTCGAACGCCTCCCAGGAGATCTCCAGCAGGAGCCGCTGCTGCGGGTCCATCGCCAGCGCCTCACGCGGCGAGATCCCGAAGAAGTCCGCGTCGAAACGGGACGCCTCGTGCAGGAAGCCGCCGCCGAGCGCGTAGAAGGTGCCGGGGTTGTCGGGGTCGGGGTCGTAGCCCGCCTCGATGTCCCAGCCGCGGTCGGCGGGGAAGCCGGAGATGGCGTCCCCGCCCTCGTCGACGAGCCGCCACAGCTCCTCCGGGCTCTCCACCCCGCCGGGGTAGCGGCAGCTCATCGCCACGATCGCGATCGGTTCCCGGTCGCGTTCCTCCACCTCCCGCAACTGCCGGCGTGTCTGCCGCAGTTCCGCGGTCAACCGCTTGAGGTACTCGACGTACTTGTCGTCCGTCTTGCCGTCTTCAGCCACCAACGCCACATCCCTGAGCCGATGCCAACGGTTTCCCGCGGCTGATCACGACATCCCGAGTTCTTTGTCGATCAGGTCGAACAGCTCGTCCGCCGTCTCGACGGAGTCCAGTTCCCCGTCGTCGACGTCGGCGAGCGCCGCTCCGGAACCCCCGGAGCCGGTGCCGTTGTCGTGTCCGGCACCGCCGCCCTTCGTTGTCTTCTCCTGCCACTTCGCCGTCAGCCGCTGGAGCCGGGAAGTGATCGTCGCGTGGTCGTCCCCGCCGACCGCGGCGGCGCCGAGCGCCGCCTCCAGCCGGTCCAGTTCGACCAGGAGCGGCGCCGCCGGCACGGCCGCGCCCGGGCCCTCGCCCGCACCCGTGCCGGACGCCTCCGGCAGGGTGATCCCCTCCAGCAGGTGCGCCGCCAGCGCCGTCGGCGTCGGGTGGTCGAAGACCAACGTCGCCGGAAGCCGCAGCCGGGTGACCGCGTTGAGCCGGTTGCGCAGTTCGACGGCGGTGAGCGAGTCGAACCCCAGTTCCTTGAACGCCTGGTCCGGTTCGATCTCGTCCGCCGAGGCATGGCCGAGGGTGGCTGCCGCCTGGGCACAGACGAGATCGACGAGGTGCTGCTCCCGGTCGGCCGGCGCGAGGGCCGCCAGCAGGGCTCCGAGGTCCTGCCGCTCCGCACCGGCCCCGGCCGCCGTCTGCGCGGCCCGCCGCGCCGGTGCCCGCACCAGGCCGCGCAGCAGCGGCGGTACGGCCTCGGCGTGCGCCCGCAGCGCCTGGAGGTCGAGGTTCACCGGCAGCAGGAGAGCCCGGTGTGCGGGGGCCGTGGGGGCCACGAGCCCCGCGGTGTCGAGGAGGGCGAGTCCCTGCTCGGCGGTGAGCGGCCGCATGCCACCGCGGGCCATGCGGCGCAGGTCCGCCTCGGTCAGGTCGGCGGTCATGCCCGCGCCGGGCGCCCACGCGCCCCACGCGAGGGACACGGCCGGCAGACCGGCGGAGCGGCGGCGGGCGGCGAAGGCGTCCAGGAAGGCGTTGGCGGCCGCGTAGTTGGCCTGACCCGCGCTGCCGAACGTCCCCGCGACGGAGGAGAAGACCACGAAGGCGGACAGATCCGCGTCACGGGTCAGCTCGTGCAGGTGCGCCACGGCGTCGGCCTTGGGCCGCATGACCTCGGCCAGCCGCTCCGGGGTGAGCGAGGCGACGACACCGTCGTCGACGATGCCGGCCGTGTGGACCACGGCGGTCAGCGCATGCCCGGCCAGCGCGGCGGCCAGCTGGTCGCGATCGGCGACGTCCACCGCCACGGCCTCCGCCTCGGCGCCCAAGGCGGCCAGCTCCGCGAGGAGTTCACCGGCTCCCGGCGCATCGGGGCCGCGTCGGCTGGCGAGCAGCAGACGCCGTACCCCGTGCTCCGTCACCAGATGACGGGCCGCCAGCGCGCCCAGACCACCCGTACCACCGGTGACCAGGACCGTGCGGTCCCGGTCCAGCGGCACCGGGACGGTGAGGACCACCTTGCCGACGTGCCGGGCCTGCGACAGGTACCGGAAGGCGTCCGGAGCCCTGCGTACGTCCCAGCAGGTGACCGGGAGGGGCTTGAGCACCCCCGCCTCGAACAGGGCCACCAGGTCGGCCAGCATCCCGCCGATCCGCTCCGGACCCGCTTCCCACAGGTCGAAGGCCCGGTACATGACTCCCGCGTGCTCGGCGGCGACCGCCTCCGGGGCACGGACGTCGGTCTTGCCCATCTCCAGGAACCGGCCACCGCGCGGCAGCAGACGCAACGACGCGTCCACGAACTCACCGGCGAGCGAATCCAGTACGACGTCCACGCCGTCGCCGCCGGTCGCCGCGAGGAACGCCGACTCGAAGGTCAGGTCACGCGAGGAGGCGATGTGCCCCTCGTCGAGGCCGAGGGCACGCAGGGTGTCCCACTTGCCGGCACTGGCCGTACCGAACACCTCGGCACCCAGGTGCCGCGCCAGCTGCGCCGCGGCCATGCCCACACCGCCCGCGGCCGCGTGCACCAGCACCGACTCGCCGGGCTTGACGGCCCCGAGGTCGGTCAGCGCGTAGTACGCGGTCAGGAACACGATGGGCACCGACGCCGCCTCGGCGAACGACCACCCCTGGGGCACCCGCGCGACCGTCCGCGCGTCCGCGACCGCCACCGGCCCGAAGGAGCCGGGGAACATGCCGAACACCCGGTCGCCGACGGTCAGTCCGGACACGCCGGGACCGACCTCGGTCACCACGCCCGCGCCCTCGCCGCCCAGCAGCCCCGCCTCGCCCGGATACATGCCGAGCGCGTTGAGCACGTCGCGGAAGTTGACGCCCGCCGCACGGACGGCGATACGGACCTGTCCCTCCGTCAACTCGGCCGCAGCCTCCGGGAACGGGGTCAGGGCCAGGTTGTCCAGGGTGCCCTTCTCCACACTGTCCAGGTGCCAGGCCGGTTCACCCGCCGGGAGCGGGAGTCCGTCCCCGGTCGGGACGCGGCCGAGGCGCGGCGCGTAAGGCACGCCGTCCCGCAGCGCGAGCTCCGGCTCGCCGGTGCCGAGGGCCTGGGCGAGGGCGGCACGAGACGCTTCCGTGCCGTCCGTGTCGACCAGGGCGAACCGGTCGGGTGCCTCGGCGCGCGCGGCCCGTACCAGGCCCCACACCGCGGCCAGGGCCGGATCGGGGGCCGTGCCGTCCAGGGTGACCGCACCCTCGGTGACGACCACCAGGCGGGACTCCTCGAACCGCTCGTCGGCGAGCCAGGACCGTACGGCGTCCAGGACACGACCGGTGGCCACGCGGGCCGCGGCCGCCGTGTCGCCGTCGGCGCCGTCCAGGCCGCCGCCCGCGGCGAACAGCACGGTCGCGGGCACGGTGGCCGGCAGTTCGGCCAGGGTCGGGTACGACACCGCGCCGGGCACGGGGCCGACGGCGCCGACCGCCACGAGGGCACCCGCCGAGGACGCGTCCGGCGACACCTTCGTCCAGTCCACCTGGAAGAGGCCGTCACGGTGTCCGTCGGCCTCGGCGCGCGCGGCGAGGTCGCCGGACACCTGGCGCAGCAGCAGCGACTCGACGGCGGCGACCGTGCCGCCGGTCGGGTCGGCCAGTTGCAGGGCGACGGCTTCCGGACCGGCCTGCACCATCCGGACGCGCAGGGCCCGCGCGCCGGACGCGCGCAGCGACACACCGCTCCAGGAGAACGGCAGCCTGCCCTGGCCTGCGTCGGCCAGCGAGACGAACATCATCGCGTGCAGGGCGGAGTCCAGGAGCGCCGGGTGGAGACCGAAGTCGCCCGCGAGTCGATCGTGCTCGTCGGGCAGCCCGACCTCGGCGAAGACCTCCTCACCGCGCCGCCAGACCGCGCGCAGGCCCTGGAAGACCGGCCCGTAGGCGAAGCCCGCCTCGGCGAAGCGGTCGTAGAAGCCCTCCATGGGGACGGCCTCGGCGTTCGGCGGGGGCCAGGCGGTCAGGTCGGGGGCCGCGGTCTCGGGCGCCGGGTCGGCGGTCAGCGAGCCGCTGGCGTTCAGCGTCCAGGGATCGGTGTCGAGGGCGTCCTCGGCCCGCGAGTACACCTCCACCGTGCGGTTGTCCGACTCGTCGGGCTCGCCCACCCTGACCTGCACCAGTCGTCCGGTGCGCTCGGGCACGACCAGTGGGGCGGCGATGGTCAGTTCCTCGACGCGGTCGTAGCCGAGCTGTCCGGCCGCGCACAGGGCGAGTTCGAGGAATCCGGTACCCGGGAAGAGGACGGTGCCGGTGACCGCGTGGTCGCGGAGCCACGGGTGGGACCTGAGGGAGAGGCGCCCGGTGAACAGGGCCTCCTCGCTGCCGGCCACCCGCACGGCGGCGCCGAGCAGCGGGTGCTCGGCCGAGCCGAGGCCCGCGGAACCGAGGTCGCCGAGGGTGACGCCGGTGAAGTCCGGCCAGTAACGGCGGCGTTGGAAGGCGTACGTCGGCAGGTTCGGGGTCGGGCCCCGGTCGCCGCCCGTGAGGGTGGACCAGTCCGCGTCGGCGCCGTGCACGAACAGGGCTGCGAGGGCGGCGAGGGCGGACGGCGTCTCGGGCCGGTCCTTGCGCAGCACCGGCGTCATCACCACGGCGTCGGTGTCGTCGAGGCAGGCCTGGGCGAGGGCGGTGAGGGTACCGTCCGCGCCGAGTTCCACCCAGCGCCCGACACCCTGTCCGGCCAGCACCCGGACCGCGTCCGCGAACCGCACCGGCCGGCGCACATGGGCCACCCAGTAGTCCGCCGACATCACCTCGTCGGCCGAGGCCACCTCACCCGTCACCGTCGAGACCATCGCCAGCTTCGGACGCCCGTACGACAGACTCTCCGCCACCTTGCGGAAGTCGGCGAGCATCGGCTCCATCAACGGCGAGTGGAACGCATGACTCACCCGCAACGCCGTGACCTTGCGGTCCAGGGCACGGAAGTGATCGGAGATCTCCGCCACGGCATCCGCCGCACCGGCGATCACCACCGAGCGCGGGCCGTTGACCGCCGCGACACCCACCTCCTCACCGAGGAGAGGCAGGACCTCGTCCTCGGCCGCCTGCAGCGCCACCATCGCGCCACCGGCCGGCAACGCCTGCATCAGCCGGCCGCGCGCCGCCACCAGACGGCACGCGTCCGCCAGCGACCACACACCCGCCACATGCGCCGCCGCGATCTCACCGATCGAATGACCCGCCAGCACGTCCGGCCGCACACCCCACGACTCCAGCAGCCGAAACAGCGCCACCTCCAGAGCGAAGAGGGCCGGCTGGGTGAACTCCGTACGGTTCAGCAGGTCGACGTCCTCACCGAACACCACCTCCCGCAGCGGACGCGGCACTTCGGTGTCGAAGTGGGCGCAGGCCGCGTCGAAGGCGTCTGCGAAGACGGGGTAGGCGTCGTACAACTCCCGTCCCATGGCGAGGCGTTGTGAGCCCTGCCCGGCGAACAGGAACGCCGTGCGAGCCTCACGGCGGGCCGTGCCCGTCGCCGCGTTGGGTGCCTCCTCGCCGGAAACAACCGCCTCCAGCGCCCGCAGCAACTCCGCACGGCCCGAACCCCAGACGACCGCCCGGTGCTCGAACAGCGACCGCGACCGCACCAGCGCACCAGCCACCTCGGCGAGGCCCAGCATCTCGTCACCGGCCACGAACTCCGCCAGCCGCCCGGCCTGGGCCCGCACCGCCGCAGCCGTACGACCCGACACCACCCACGGCACCACACCACCGACAACCGGCACCGGCACCGGATCCGCCACCGGCTCCACCGGCGGCTCCTCCAGCACCACATGCGCGTTCGTACCACTCAGCCCGAACGACGACACACCCGCACGCCGCGTCCGCCCCTCCACACGCGGCCACTCCACACGCTCCGTGAGCAGCTCCACCGCCCCCGCCGACCAGTCCACGTGCGACGACGGCTCCTGCGCATGCAGCGTCCGCGGCAGCACACCGTGCTGCAGAGCCAGCACCATCTTGATCACACCCGCGGCACCCGCCGCAGCCTGCGTATGACCAATGTTCGACTTCACCGACCCCAACAACAGCGGCCGCTCCCGATCCTGACCGTACGTCGCCAGGATCGCCTGCGCCTCGATCGGATCACCCAACGCCGTACCCGTACCGTGCGCCTCCACCGCATCCACATCAGCAGCCTTGAGCCCCGCACCCGCCAGCGCCTGCCGGATCACCCGCTGCTGCGAAGGACCGTTCGGCGCCGTCAGACCATTGGACGCACCGTCCTGGTTGACCGCGGAACCCGCGACCACCGCCAGCACCCCACGCCCCGCCGCACGCGCACCCGAAAGCCGCTCCACCAGCACCAGACCCGCACCCTCGGAGAACCCGGCACCGTCCGCAGCGTCCGAGAACGCCTTGCACCGCCCGTCCCCCGCAAGCCCCCGCTGCCGACTGAAGTCCAGGAACAGCCCCGGCGTCGACATCACCGTCACACCACCGGCCAACGCCAGATCACACTCACCCGAACGCACCGCCTGCACCGCCAGATGCAGCGCCACCAGGGCGGCCGAGCACGCCGTGTCGACCGTGACGGCCGGGCCCTCCAGGCCGAGCGTGTAGGACACCCGCCCGGAGACGATGCTCGCCGCGTTGCCGGTGCCGAGGTGGCCGCCGACGTCCTCGCCGGAGGCGACGAGGAGCGGGGTGTAGTCGTTGCCGTTGGTGCCGGCGAAGACGCCGGTGCGGGAGCCGCGCAGGGTCGTCGGGTCGATCCCGGCCCGCTCGAACGTCTCCCACGCCAGCTCCAGCAGCAACCGCTGCTGCGGGTCCATCGCCAGCGCCTCACGCGGCGAGACGCCGAAGAAGGCGGGGTCGAACGCGGCCATGTCCCGCAGGAAGCCGCCTTCGCGGGCGGTGCAGGTGCCGGGGTGGTCGGGGTCGGGGTGGTAGAGGTTGTCGACGTCCCAGCCGCGGTCGGCCGGGAACGGCGCGATGGCGTCGGTGCCGTCGGCGAGCAGCCGCCAGTAGTCCTCGGGCGTGTCCGCCCCGCCGGGGAAGCGGCAGCTCATCGCGGTGATGACGATCGGGTCGTCGGCGACGGAGACAGGGTCGGCGGCGGTCCGGGTGGCCGCCGGCAGGCGGTCGTCCGTGGAGTCCGTGCCGTCGGACGCCGTACCGAGTTCACCGAGCAGCATCCGCGCCAGTTCGGCGCAGTTCGGGAAGTCGAAGACCAGCGTGGCCGGCAGCCGCATGCCGCTGATCTTGTTCATGCCGTTGCGGAGTTCGACGGCGCTGAGCGAGTCGAAGCCGAGGTCGCTGAAGGCGCGGGTCGGCTCGACCGCCTCGGGCCCGGGGTAGCCGAGCACGGTGGCCACATAGCCGCGGACGACGTCGAGTACGGCGTCCGCCCGTTCGTCGGCGGGCAGGCCGGCGAGGTGGCGGCGGAGCGCGGGCTGGCCGGTGCCGTCGCCGTCGCCGCCGAAGGAGTCGCCGGCGGTCGGGCGGGAGGCGGTGGTGCCGGCCGGTGCGAGGACGCGCCGGGCGTCGGGCAGGTCGCGCAGGAGGGCGCTGGGCCGGGAGCCGGTGAAGGCGGGCGCGAAGCGTTCCCAGCCGATGTCGGTCACGGCGACGTGGGTCTCGCCGTGGTCGAGTGCCTGCTGGAGGGCCTGGCAGGCCAGTTCGGGCCGCATGTCGTAGACGCCGTAGCGGCGCAGACGGTCACCGACCGCGCCGTCGCCCATGCCACCGTCGGCCCAGTGGCCCCAGGCGACGGCGGTGGCGGGCAGGCCGAGGGAGCGGCGCTGCTGGGCGAGGGCGTCGAGGAAGGCGTTGCCGGGGGCGTAGTTGCCGAGGCCGGGTCCGCTGATCGTGCCGGACGTGGAGGAGAACAGGACGAAGGCGGACAGGTCGAGTCCGGCGGTCAGTTCGTGCAGGTTCACCGCGGCGGTGGCCTTGGTGCGCAGCACCGGGTGCATGCGGCCGGGGTCGAGGGCGTCGATGACACCGTCGTCGAGGGATCCGGCGATGTGCAGCACGGCGTCGAGCGGGTGTTCCGCGGGGATCGACCCGAGCAGCTCGCGCAGGGCGTCGCGGTCGGCGACGTCGCAGGCGGCGAGGGTGACACGGCCGGCGCCGAGCGCGGTCAGCTCCGCCGCCAGTTCGGCGGCGCCGGGCGCGTCGGCGCCCCGGCGGCTGGTGAGCAGCAGGTGGTCGGCGCCGAGGGAGGCGAGCCAGCGGGAGATGTGTCCGCCGACCGCGCCGGTGCCGCCGGTGATCAGGACGGTGCCTCGGGGGCGCCAGGTCTCGCCGGGCGGTGTGGCGCCGTCGAGCGGGGCGCGCAGCAGGCGGCGGCCGTAGGTGCCGGAGGCGCGGAGGGCGGTCTGGTCCTCGCCGTCGGGACGGGCGAGCAGGGCGCACAGCCGGTCGCCCGCCCGGCGGTCCAGGGTGGCGGGCAGGTCGATCAGGCCGCCCCAGCGGTCGGAGTGCTCCAGGGCGGCGACCCGGCCGAAGCCCCAGACGAGGGCCTGCGGTGCGCTCAGCACGGTCTCCGACGCGGTGAGGGCGACGGCGCCCCGGGTGGCGCACCACAGGGGTGCGCTGATGCCGAGGTCGCCGAGGGCCTGGACGAGCGTGAGGGTGGCGGCGAGACCGGTGGGCACGGACGGGTGGTCGGGGTGCGGGGTCTCGTCCAGGGCGAGGAGCGAGAGCACTCCGCCGAGGTCGGCTGGCTCCAGGGCGGGTTCGGCGTCCGTGGCGGCGAGCGCGGCGGTCAGCAGTCCGGCCAGTCCCTCGCGGTCGGTGCCGGGTGCCGCGCCGTCGACGGTGACGGTCCGGACGGTGACGCCGTGGTCGGTCAGTGCCTGCCGGGTGGCGTCCGCCAGGGCGTGGCCGGCGGCGGGCCGGACGAGGAGCCAGGTGCCGGACGGGGGCGCCGCGGCGGTGTCCTGGGTGAGCGGGGTCCAGCCGACGGTGTAGCGCCAGCTGTCGACGGTGGACTGCTCCTTGCTGCTGCGCCGCCAGGCGGACAGCGCGGGCAGCACCTCGCGCAGCGGCGTGTCGCCGCCGATGTCGAGGGTGGCGGTGAGGGAGGCGAGGTCCGCTTCCTCCACCGTCCGCCAGAAGCGGCTCTCCACCTCGTCGGACGTCTGTGCGCCGTCCTCGGCCGCGGGCTCCGCGTCCCGCAGTTCGGGCCAGAACCTCAGCCGCTGGAAGGCGTAGGTCGGCAGGTCGACGCGGCGGGCACCGGTGCCGGCGAAGACACCGTGCCAGTCGACGGGGACGCCCTGGACGTGGGCTTCGGCGAGGGAGGTCAGGAAGCGGTCCAGGCCGCCCTGGTCGCGGCGGAGCGTGCCGAGCACGACGGCGTCGGCGCCGGCGTCCTCGACGGTGTCCCGGAGGCCGAAGGCGACGACGGGGTGCGGTCCGACCTCGATGAAGGCGCGGTGTCCGGCGCCGAGCAGGCCGCGGATCGCGTCCTCGAAGCGGACGGTCTCGCGCAGGTTGGTGTACCAGTAGGCGGCGTCCAGGACGGTGTCGTCGGCCAGCCAGTCGCCGGTCACCGAGGAGCGGAACGGGATCTCGGGGGGCGTCGGCCGCAGTGCGGCGAGCGTGTCGAGGACCTGCTCGCGGACGGGTTCGACGTGGGTGGAGTGGCTGCCGTAGTCCACGGCGACCTTGCGGGCCTGTACGCCGTCCCCGGTCAGTGCGGTGAACAGGTCGTCCAGGGCGTCGGCGGCGCCGGAGACGACGACCGAGCGGGGGCCGTTGACGGCGGCCACGGCGAGCCGGTCGCCGTACGGTTCGAGCCGGGGGCGGACCTCGTCGGCGGGCAGCGGGACGGACATCATGCCGCCGTCGCCCGCGATGGCGGTGATGGCCTTGCTCCGCAGGGCGGCGACGCGGGCGCCGTCCTCCAGGGACAGGGCACCGGCGACGACGGCCGCGGCGATCTCTCCCTGGCTGTGGCCGACGACGGCGGCGGGCTCGACGCCGTAGGAGCGCCAGAGGTGGGCGAGGGAGACCATGACGGCCCACAGGACGGGCTGGACGACGTCCACCCGGTCGAGGTCGGGGGCGTCGGGGCCGCCGCGCAGGGCTGCCGTCAGCGACCAGTCGACGTGGGGCGCGAGCGCCTGCTCGCACTCGGCGATGCGACGGGCGAACTCGGGTGCGGTGTCGAGGAGTTCACGGCCCATGCCGGGCCACTGGGCGCCCTGGCCGGGGAAGACCAGCACCGGTCCGGTGCCGCGCCGGTCGACGCCGCGGACGACCTCGCTGACCATGCCGTCCTCGACGAGGTCGCGCAGCCCGCGTACCAGGCCCTCCTCGTCGGCGGCGAGCACGACCGCCCGCTGTTCGAAGGCGGTGCGGGTGGTGGCCAGGGACAGGCCCAGGTCGGCGAGGCCGACTCCGGGGTGGGCGCGCAGGTGGGCGAGGAGCCGGCCGGCCTGGGCGCGCAGTCCGTCGGTGGTGCGGGCGGACAGCGGGACGGCGACGGGGACGGCGGCCGGGACGGTCGGGTCCTGCGGCGTCGCTGTCGTGTCGGGCTCGGTCACGTCGTCGGGGGCCTGCTCGATGATGACGTGCGCGTTGGTGCCGCTCATGCCGAACGACGAGACGCCCGCGCGGCGCGGCCGGTCGGTCCGCGGCCACGGCACCGGGTCGTTGAGCAGCCGTACGGCACCCGCGGACCAGTCGACCTCGGAGGTCGGATTGTCGGCGTGCAGGGTCGCCGGGAGCAGCCCGTTGCGCAGGGCCATGACCATCTTGATCACGCCGCCGACGCCGGCCGCGGCCTGGGAGTGGCCGATGTTGGACTTCAGGGAGCCCAGCCACAGGGGGCGGTCGTCGGCGCGGTCCTGGCCGTAGACGGCGATCAGGGCCTGGGCCTCGATCGGGTCGCCCAGCGTCGTCCCCGTGCCGTGCGCCTCCACGGCGTCAACATCGGCCGGGGTGAGCCCGCCGCCGGCCAGCGCGGCGCGGATGACGCGCTGCTGCGAGGGCCCGTTGGGGGCGGTCAGTCCGTTGGAGGCGCCGTCCTGGTTGAGGGCGCTGCCCTGGACGACGGCGAGGACGGGGTGTCCGGCGCGCCGGGCGTCGGACAGCCGTTCGAGCACGACCATGCCGACGCCCTCGGCCCAGCTCGCTCCGTCGGCGTCCGCGGAGAACGGCTTGCAGCGGCCGTCCTCGGCGAGCGCCCGCTGCCGGCTGAACTCGATGAGCGAGCCCGGCGTCGACATGACGGTCACACCGCCGGCCAGGGCGAGATCGCACTCGCCCTGCCGCAGCGACTGCACCGCGAGGTGGAGGGCCACCAGGGAGGAGGAGCAGGCGGTGTCGACGGACAGCGCGGGGCCCTCCAGCCCGAGGGCGTAGGCGATCCGGCCGGACAGGACGCTCGGCGAGTTGCCGGTGCCGATGTAGCCCTCGAAGCTCTCCTTGGCCGCGCCGAGGATGCCGATGTAGTCCTGGTAGGTGACACCGGCGAAGACTCCGGTGAGGCTGCCGCGCCGGGACGCCGGGTCGATCCCCGCCCGCTCCAGCGCCTCCCACGACGTCTCCAGCAGCAGCCGCTGCTGGGGGTCCATCGCCAGCGCCTCACGCGGGGAGATGCCGAAGAAGCCGGGGTCGAACTGGCTGGCGTTGTGCAGGAAGCCGCCCTCGCGGGCGTAGCAGGTGCCCGGGTGGTCCGGGTCCGGGTGGTAGAGCGCGGCGAGGTCCCAGCCCCGGTCGGCCGGGAGCGGGGAGATGCCGTCGCCGCGGTTGGCGACGAGGTCCCACAGTTCCTCGGGGCTGGTGATGCCGCCCGGGTAGCGGCAGGCCATGCCGACGACCACGATCGGATCGTCGTCGAGCCGGTTCCGCACGGCCGCGGGCGCGGCCGTGTCCGGCCGGGTGCCGAAGAGTTCCTCGTCGAGGTGTGCGGCGAGCGCGAGCGGGGTCGGGTGGTCGAAGACCAGGGTGGCCGGCAGCAGGACGCCCAGGTCCGCGCTGAGCCGGTTGCGCAGTTCCACCGCGGTGACCGAGGCGAAACCGAGGTCCTTGAAGACGCGGGAGGGCTCCACCTCGTCGAGGTCGACGTAGTCGAGCACGGCGGCCACCTTGCGGCGCACCAGGTCGAGCAGCACGCGCCGGCGCTCGGCCGCGGACCGCCCGGCGAGCCGGTCCAGCAGGCTCGCTTCCCCGGCCTCGTCACCGGAGTCGGCGGCGCGACGGCGTCCGGCCCGCGCCGGGGCGGCGGGACGTGCGCCCTCGGCGGTGTCGCCGGGGACGTCGGCTCCGTGCCCGCGGTCGTCCGCTGCCTCTGCGGGCGTACGGTCCCCGGCACCCGCCGTGTCCGTACGGTCCCCGGCGGTCGCGGTGACCGGGCCGGACGCGGCGGAGGCGGCGGGGGTGGCGGGGCGCAGGCGCAGCGACTCCACGGTGAGCACCGGCTGCCCGGAGGCGTCGGCGGCCCGGAGGGTCACCGCGTCCTCGCCGGTCCGGGCCAGGTGGACGCGCAGGGTGGCGGCGCCGTCGGCGAGCAGGGACGCCCGCTGCCAGGCGAAGAGCAGGAGCCCCTCCCCCAGTCCTTCCGGCAGGCCGAGGCCGAGCGGATGCAGCGCCGCGTCGAGCAGGGCCGGGTGCAGCCCGAAGCCCCGCGCCTGTTCGCGGGTCTGAGCGTCGAGGGCGACCTCGGCGTACACGTCGTCGCCGTGCCGCCATACGGCGGTGAGGGCGCGGAACGCCGGGCCGTACTCCAGGCCGGCGTCGGCCGCCAGCCGCTCGTACAGGTCTCCGACGGGGACCGGCTCGGCTCCGGCCGGAGGCCAGACCGTGAAGTCGGCTTCCCGGCCCGCGTGGACGTCCCGCCGGGCGGCGGCGGAGCCGGTCGGCGCGAGCAGGCCGGCCGCGTGGCGGGTCCAGCCGGGGCCGTCGGACTCCGGGGCGTCGGACCGTGGGTCGTCGGGCCGCGAGTAGACGGCGAGGGCACGGGTGCCCCGGGCGTCCGGCTCCTCGACACGGACCTGGAGCCGGACCGCGCCGTGTTCGGGCACCGCCAGGGGCGCCTCCAGGGCGAGTTCGCGCACCTCGTCGCAGCCGACCTCGTCGCCCGCGCGGACGGCGAGTTCCAGGAAGGCGGTGCTGGGCACCACGACGGCACCGGCGAGCCGGTGGTCGGCCAGCCACGGGTGCGAGCGCAGCGACAGCCGTCCGGTCAGGACGACCGCGTCACTGCCCGCGACCGGTACGGCGGCGGCGAGCAGGGGATGGCCGGTGGCGGCGAGCCCCAGCGCGGAGGCGTCGCCCGTGGCGACCGGCACCTCCAGCCAGTAGCGCCGGCGCTGGAAGGCGTAGGTGGGCAGGGAGACGCGCCGCGTCCCGGACAGCACCGGCAGGGCCTGCGTCCAGTCCACGTCGACGCCCCGCGTGAACAGGGCGGAGACAGCGGTGAGCAGGGTGTGCGGCTCGGGCCGGTCGTGCCGCAGCACGGGCATGTGCAGCCCGTCCGTGGTGGGCAGGCAGGCCTGGGCGAGCGTGGTCAGGGTGCTGTCGGGGCCGAGTTCCACCCAACGGGTGACGTTCAGGCCGGCGAGGGTGCCGACGCCGTCGGCGAAGCGGACGGCGTCGCGCACGTGCCGCACCCAGTACTCCGGGGAGGTGATCTCCTCGGCGGTGGCGGCGGCGCCGGTGACGTCGGAGACGAGGGGGATGTGCGGGGCGGCGTAGGTGACGCCCTCGGCGACGGCGCGGAAGCCGGCGAGCATGGGTTCCATCAGCGGGGAGTGGAAGGCATGGCTGACCCGCAGCCGCCGGGTGCGCTTGCCGAGCGCCTCGGCGGCCGCCGCGATCTCGCTCACCGCGTCCTCGGTGCCGGAGACCACCACGGACAGCGGTCCGTTGACGGCGGCGATACCGGCCTCGGCCTCCCGGCCCGCGAGCAGGGGCAGGACCTCGTCCTCCGACGCCTGGAGCGACACCATCGCCCCACCCGCCGGCAGCGCCTGCATCAGCCTGCCGCGCGCCACCACCAGACGGCACGCGTCGGCCAGCGACCACACCCCCGCGACGTGCGCGGCGGCCAGCTCACCGATGGAGTGCCCCAGCAGCACGTCCGGACGCACACCCCACGACTCCAGCAGCCGGAACAGCGCCACCTCCAGCGCGAACAGCGCGGGCTGCGCGTACTCCGTACGGTTCAGTACGTCCGCCTCGTCACCGAAGGCCACCTCGCGCAACGGGCGCGGCAGTTCGGTGTCCAGGTGGGCGCACACGGCGTCGAAGGCATCCGCGAACACCGGATACTCCTCGTACAACTCACGTCCCATGCCAGGGCGTTGCGAGCCCTGGCCGGCGAACAGGAAGGCCGTACGGCCGTCCTGCAGCACGGAGCCGATGACGGAGCCGATGGCGGCGCCGTCGGAGCCGATGGCGGCGCCGTCGGCAGGCTCGCCGTCCGCGACCGTCCGCAGGGCGCGGAGCAGGTCCTCGCGGTCCGTGCCCCAGACCACGGCCCGGTGCTCGAACGCCTCGCGGGAGCCGACGAGCGCGGCGGCCACCTCGACCGCCGTCGCCCCGGGACGGCCGGCGACATGGTCGGCCAGCCGAGCGGCCTGGGCACGCAGCGCGGTCCTGCTGCGGCCGGACACCGGCCAGGGAAGCAGGGCGGTGGCCTCGGGACGGGCACCGTCCACGTGCCCGTCGGAGGACGACTCCATCTCAAGGGCGAGTCGCTGCGGGTCGGGCTGTTCCAGGACGACGTGTGCGTTGGTGCCGGACACGCCGAACGCCGACACACCGGCTCGCCGCGGACGTCCCTCGGTCACCGGCCACTCGGTGTTCTCGGTGAGCAGCCGGACCTTGCCCGCCGACCAGTCGACGTGGCTCGACGGCCGGTCGGCGTGCAGGGTGCGCGGCAGGAGGCCGTGGTGCATCGCCAGCACCGTCTTGATCACGCCGGCGACGCCGGCGGCGGCCTGGGTGTGTCCGATGTTGGACTTCAACGAGCCCAGCCACAGCGGCTGTTCGCGGTCCTGGCCGTAGGCGGCGAGGAGTGCCTGGGCCTCGATCGGGTCGCCCAGCCTCGTGCCCGTGCCGTGCGCCTCCACGGCGTCGACGTCGGCCGGGGTGAGCCCGGCCCCGGCCAGCGCCTGGCGGATGACCCGCTGCTGGGCGGGCCCGTTGGGCGCGGTCAGACCGTTGCTCGCGCCGTCCTGGTTGACGGCGGAACCGGCCACCACGGCCAGCACCTGGTGACCGTTGCGGCGGGCGTCGGAGAGCCGCTCCACGACGAGCACGCCCACGCCCTCGGCCCAGCCGGTACCGTCGGCGTCGTCGGAGAACGCCTTGCAGCGGCCGTCCGCCGCCAGCCCGCCCTGGGAGCTGAACTCGACGAACGCCCCGGGGTCGGCCAGCACGGTCACACCGCCGACCAGCGCCAGGTCGCACTCGGCGGAGCGCAGCGACTGCGCCGCCAGGTGCAGCGCCACGAGGGAGGACGAGCAGGCGGTGTCCACCGTCACCGCCGGGCCCTCGAAGCCGAAGGTGTACGCGACACGGCCGGAGACCACGCTGCCCGCGACACCCGTCAGCAGCTGCCCGCCGAGCCCCTCGGGCACCTCGCGGAGTCCGGCGCCGTAGCCGGAGCTGCCGGCGCCGACGAACACGCCGGTACGGCTGCCGTGCAGCGAGCCGGGCCTGATGTCCGCGTGTTCGAGGGCTTCCCAGGACGTCTCCAGCAGCAGCCGCTGCTGCGGGTCGACGGCGAGGGCCTCACGGGGCGAGATACCGAAGAAGGCGGGGTCGAACTGCCCGGCGTCGTAGAGGAATCCGCCCGCCCGGGTGTGGCTGCGGCTCGGACCGCCGTCCGCGGAGGAGGCGTGCAGGGCGTCGAGGTCCCAGCCCCGGTCGGTGGGGAACGCGGAGATCGCGTCGGCGCCCTGGGTGACCAGCCGCCACAGGTCGTCCGGGCCCTCCACCTCGCCGGGCAGCCGGCAGGCCATGCCGACGATGACGACCGGGTCGTCCGTCGTGACCGTCAGCGCCGGGACGGGCGACAGCGCGTCGGTCGCCTGGTCGGCGGCGTCGTCGGCGAACAGTTCCGCTCGCAGCAGCCGGACGAGAGCCGCCGGCGTCGGATGGTCGAAGACGAGGGTGCTGGGGAGCTTCAGGCCGCTCTCGGCGGCGAGCCGGTTCCGCAGCTCGACAGCCGTGAGCGAGTCGAATCCCAGGTCCCGGAAGGACCGTGTGGCCTCCACCGCCGCGGCGTCGGCGTGCCCGAGCACCGCGGCGACAGCGGCGAGGACCGATTCCAGCAGGGCACGGTCGCGTTCGGCCGCCGGCAGTCCGGCGAGACGGTCGCGCAGCCCCGAGCCGGCCGGTTCCCCGGCGAGGGGGACGGAGGGGGTGGTGAGGGCGGTGTGTGCCTCGGGAAGCCCGGCCAGCAGCGCGCTGGGACGCACACTCGTGTACGCCGGAGCGAACCGCTCCCACTCCACGTCCGCCACCACCACGACCCCGTCCCCACCGGCGACGACCCGACCCAGCGCCCGCACCGCACGCTCCGGATCCAGCGCCACCAGACCCCGCCGCCGCAACGCCTCCACAGCACCCTCGTCCGCAGCCATACCCCCACCGGCCCACGGACCCCACGCCACCGACGTCCCCACCAACCCCCGCGACCGACGCGCCGCCACCAAAGCGTCCAACGCCGCATTCGCCGCCGCATACCCCGCCTGCCCCCCACTGCCCCACACACCGGCAATCGAGGAGAACACCACGAACGCATCCAACGCACGATCCCCCAGCACCGCATCCAGATGCACCGCACCGGCCACCTTGCCCGACCACACCCCGGCAAGATCCCCCACCGACACCTCACCCAACGGCACATTCACCACCGCACCCGCCGCATGCACCACCGCATCCACCGGATACACCCCCAACAACGCCTCCACCGCACCCCGATCAGCCACATCACACGCCTCCACACTCACCCGCACCCCACCCGCGGCGAGCTCCTCACGCAACTCCACCGCACCCGGAGCCTCCACACCCCGACGACTCACCAGCACCACATGCTCAGCACCCTCAGCCGCCACCCACCGCGCCACCCGCGCACCCAACGCACCCGTACCACCCGTCACCAACACCGTCCCCCGCGGACACCACACCGACTCCCCACCAACACCCCCGGCAGGAACCCGCTCAAGCCGACGCCCGAACACACCCGACGCCCGCACCGCCACCTGATCCTCATCACCCACACCCGCCAACACAGCCACCAGGCGGCTCGCGGTACGGCGATCGATCGTGGCAGGGAGGTCGATCAGACCGCCCCAGCGGTCGGAGGCCTCCAGCGCCGCCACCCGGCCCAGGCCCCAGACGGCGCCCTGCGCGGCGTCCACGGCGCCGTCGGAACGGCCCACCGCGACCGCGCCCCGGGTCAGCGCCCAGAGCGGAGCCGTCACCCCGGCGTCGCCCAGAGCCTGAATCAGCGCCAGCGAACCCGACACGCCGAGCGGCACGCCGCCCTCGGCGACGTCTTCGGAGACGTCCTCAGTGAGGGCGAGCAGGGACACGACTCCGTCGACCGGCGCCGTGCCCTCCAGGCTCGCGGCCAGCCCAACCCGGTCCATGGTGGCCTCATGGGCGACCCGCTCGACCTCGGCACCATGCGCCGACAGCGCGTCGCACACCGACTGCGCCCAGGGGTCCGCGGTGAGTCCGGCCGGCTCGACCACCAGCCAACGGCCCGAGAGTGCGCCTGAGCCGGGGACGTCGGCCAGCGGCCGCCACGCCACCCGGTACCGGGAGCGGTCCGCCTCGGCCTGCTCCCGGCTCTGCCGCCGCCAGGAGGTCAGCGCCGGCAGGACAGCCCCCACGACCTCCTCGCCCAGCTCCAACTCCCCTGCCAGGGCTCCCAGATCCTCCCGCTCGACCGCCTCCCAGAAACGGGCGTCGATCTCACCACCCGCACCGACGACCGGCTCCGGACGCACGACATCCGGCCAGTACCGCCGGTGCTGGAAGGCATACGTCGGCAGCTCCACCCAGCCGTCGGCGGGGAAGAAGGCAGACCAGTCCACCTCGGCGCCACCGGCGAAGACAGCCGCCACCGCGGCCACCACCGCGTCGACCTCAGCCCGGTCCTTGCGCAACACCGGCACGAAGAGCCGGTCGTCGTCCGTGACACAGTCCTGCGCCAGCGTGGCGAGCGTGCCGTCGGGCCCGAGTTCGAGGAAGCGGGTGACGGTCTGCCCGTCGAGAGTGGCCACGGCGTCGGCGAAGCGGACCGTACGGCGGACGTGGTCCACCCAGTACTCCGGAGACATCAGCTCGTCGGTGGCGGGCGCGCCGGTCACCGTGGAGACGACGGGCAGCTGCGGACGCTCGTAGGAGAGCTCTTCCACGACCGCACGGAACTCGTCGAGCATCGGTTCCATGAGCGGGGAGTGGAAGGCATGGCTCACCCGCAGCGCCGTCACCTTGCGGTTCTGGGCGCGGAAGTGCTCCGCTATCTCCTCGACCCACTCTGAGGAACCCGAAATCACCACAGAACGCGGGCCGTTGACGGCCGCGATGCCCACCTCGTCGCCGAGCAGGGGCAGCACCTCGTCCTCGGACGCCTGGACCGCGGCCATCGCACCACCGGCCGGCAGCGCCTGCATCAGCCGGCCGCGAGCGGCCACCAGACGGCACGCGTCGGCCAGGGACCACACCCCCGCCACATGCGCGGCAGCGATCTCACCGATCGAGTGACCGGCGAGAACATCGGGGCGCACACCCCAGGACTCCAGCAGCCGGAACAGCGCGACTTCCAGCGCGAACAACGCCGGCTGCGCGTACTCCGTACGGTTCAGGCGCTCCGCTTCCTGACCGAACACCACCTCATTCAGAGGCACTTCGAGTTCCGCGTCGAGGTGGGCGCAGGCGGCGTCGAAGGCATCCGCGAACACCGTGTACTCGTCATAGAGTTCGCGCCCCATACCCAGACGCTGCGAGCCCTGACCGGCGAACAGGAACGCCGTACGGCCGCCTTCGCCGACCTCGCCCGTCACCACGCCCGCAACCGACTCACCGGACGCCACCGCGCCCAGACCGGCCAGCAGCTCCGCACGATCCGCACCCCACACCACGGCCCGGTGCTCGAACACCGACCGCGACCGGACCAGAGCCGCACCGACACCCGCCACATCCAGCACACCGGAGCCGGCCACGAACTCCGCCAGCCGACCGGCCTGCGCCCGCAAGGCGGCCCGACTGCGCGCCGACACCACCCACGGAACAACCGACGACACCGGCTCCTCGCCGCCGGAAGAGGCAGGAAGCTCCTCCGGGACCGGCTGCTCCAGGACGACGTGGGCATTCGTACCGGAGACACCGAACGCCGACACACCTGCCCGCCGCGCACGCCCCGCCTCGGGCCACTCCTGCTGCTGCGTCAGCAACTCGACCGCACCGGCCGACCAGTCCACGTGCGAGGACGGCTCGTCGACATGCAGCGTGCGCGGCAGCACGCCGTGCTGCATCGCCAGCACCATCTTGATCACACCCGCCACACCCGCGGCAGCCTGCGTGTGCCCGATGTTCGACTTCACCGAACCCAGCCACAACGGCCGCTCACGACCCTGCCCATACGTGGCAAGCAACGCCTGCGCCTCGATCGGGTCACCCAGAGCCGTACCCGTGCCGTGCGCCTCGACGGCGTCCACCTCGGCCGCATCCAGCCCACCGGCCGCCAGCGCCGCACGGATCACCCGCTGCTGCGAAGGCCCGTTCGGCGCGGTGAGTCCGTTGGAGGCACCGTCCTGGTTGACCGCACTGCCCCGCACCACCGCCAGCACCCGATGACCAAGGCGCCGCGCGTCCGACAGCCGCTCCACCACCAGCACACCGACACCCTCACCCCACCCCGTACCGTCCGCACCCTCGGCGAACGCCTTGCACCGACCGTCCACCGCAAGCCCCCGCTGCCGCGAGAACTCCACGAACGCACCCGGCGTCGACATCACCGTCACACCACCGGCCAACGCCAGATCACACTCACCCGCACGCAACGCCTGCGCCGCAAGATGCAGCGCCACCAGCGACGACGAACACGCCGTGTCCACCGTCACCGCCGGACCCTCCAGACCCAGCACGTACGACACCCGCCCCGACAGCACCGACGCCGCGTTCCCCGTGCCCACATGACCCTCGAAATCCTCACCCGAGGCCAGCAGCAGACCCGTGTAATCCTGACCGTTGGTCCCCGCGAACACCCCCGTCCGGCTGCCCCGCAGCCCACCCGGAGCGATCCCCGACCGCTCCAGCGCCTCCCACGACGTCTCCAGCAACAACCGCTGCTGCGGATCCGTCGCCAACGCCTCCCGCGGACTCATCCCGAAGAACCCCGCGTCGAACCCACCCGCAGCATCGAGGAACGCACCCATGTCGACCAGCGTGGTTCCGGGGCGCTCGCCCTCGGGGTCGTACAGAGTGGCCAGGTCCCAGCCACGGTCGGCCGGGAACGGGCCGACGGTGTCGTCGCCCTCGGACAGCAGCCGCCACAGCCCTTCGGGGTCCTGCACCCCACCCGGGAACCGGCACGCCATACCGACGATCACCACCGGGTCCTCGGCGACGACCGCACCGCCCACCGCCGGGACGGCGGCCTCCGCACCGGGCGCATCGTCGCCCAGCAGTTGTTCCCGCACGTGTCGTGCGAGTGCCAGCGGTGTCGGGTAGTCGAACACCACCGTCGCGGTCAGGCCGGTGACACCCGTGAGGGCGGAGAGACCGTTGCGGAGTTCGACCGCGGTGAGGGAGTCGACACCCAGGTCACGGAAGGCACGCTCGGCCGGCACGGCGGCCGCCCCCGCATAACCGAGCACGGCGGCGGCGCACGACTGCACCGTCTCCAGCAGGACGCGGTCCTGTTCGGTGCGGCTGAGGCCGACCAGCCGGCCGAGCAGCCCGGCCCGGTCGCCGATGCCGGTGCTCCCGGTCTCGGTGGCGGCGGCTTCCAGGGCCGCGTGCACCTCGGGCAGCGAGGAGAGCAGCGGGTTCGGGCGGGTCAGGGTGAGGGCGGGGGCGAACTCCGCCCAGTCGAGGTCGGCGACGACGACGGCGGGCGTGTCGGACGCGACCGCGCGGGCGAGCACGTTCGTGGCGGCCTCGGCGTCCAGGGGGAGGACACCGCCGCGGCGCATCCGCGCGGCGGAGTGGGTCTCGTCGGCCATGCCGCCGTCGGCCCACGGCCCCCAGGCGATCGAGATGGCGGGCAGCCCGGCCGCCCGGCGGCGCTCGGCCAGCGTGTCGAGGAAGGCGTTGGCCGCCGCGTAGTTGCCCTGGCCCGCCGCTCCGATGCTTCCCGCGAAGGACGAGAAGAGGACGAAGGCGTCGAGGGCGCGGTCACGGGTCAGTTCGTCCAGGTGCAACGCGCCCAGCGCCTTCGCACGCAACACCGTCGCGAACCGCTCCGGCGTCAACGCGTCGATCACACCGTCGTCCAGCACACCCGCCGTATGCACCACCGCATCCACCGGACACTCCGCCAACACCCCCGCCAAAGCCTCCCGGTCGGACGCATCACACGCCACCACCGACACCCGCACACCAGCAGCAGTCAGCTCCTCACGCAACTCCACCGCACCCGGAGCCTCCACACCCCGACGGCTCATCAGCACCACATGCTCGGCACCCTCAGCCGCCACCCACCGCGCCACCCGCGCACCCAACGCACCCGTACCACCCGTCACCAACACCGTCCCCCGCGGACGCCACACCGACTCCCCACCAACACCCCCGGCAGGAACCCGCTCAAGCCGACGCCCGAACACACCCGACGCCCGTACCGCCACCTGGTCCTCGTCGGCGAGTCCGCCGGCGAGAACCGCGGCGAACCGGTTGGCCGCGCGGCGGTCCAGGACCTCGGGCAGGTCGATCAGACCACCCCACCGATCCGGGTACTCCAGCGCCGCCACCCGGCCCAGACCCCACACCGCACCCTGCACCGGATCGGCCGGACCGTCCGAACGGCCCACCGACACACCGCCACGCGTCAGCACCCACACCCGGCCGCCCACACCCGCGTCACCGACCGCCTGCACCACCACGGCCACCAGGCCGCACACCTCCGCGGCGTCCGTACCGACGACGGTGTCGACGACGATCCCGGAGACTTCGTCGGCTCCGGCCGACTCCAACTGCGCCGCCACGGAGGCACGGTCGGACGCGACGGGCAGGTCGATCACGGCGAGGTCGGCGCCGCGCGCGGCGAGTTCCGCCGTGATGGCGTCGGTGCCGGTGTCCTGTCCCGTGCCTTCCGGCCGGAGTACCAGCCAGCGGCCGGCGGGCGGGGTGGTGGTCGACGCGAGCGGCTTCCAGTGTGCTCGGTAGAACCACCCGTCCGCGCGTGAGCGTTCCTGGCGGCGGCGCCGCCAGGACGACAGCGCCGGGACGAGTCCGTTCAGGGACTCCTCGGCGAGACCCAGCGAGTCGGCGAGGGAACCGAGGTCACCCCGCTCGACGGCGTTCCAGAACTCCGTCTCGGCGGCGCCCCCGGTGCGCTGTCCGCCTTCGACGCCGCTGCCCGCGGCCGGGCGGCCCTGGTCGGCGAGCCAGTAACGCTGGTGCTGGAAGGCGTACGTGGGCAGTTCCACCCGGCTGCCACCGGGCAGGACGGCGTCCCAGGCGACCGTGGCGCCATGGGCGTGGAGACGGGCGAGCGCCGTGACCACGTCGGCGGTCCCGTCCCGGTCCTTGCGCAGGAGGGGGGTGAACAGGAGGCCGCCGGTGTCTCCGGCGGCGAGCGCGTCCGGGCAGTCCTGGGCGAGGGCGGTGAGGGTGCCGTCGGGTCCGACTTCCAGGTAGCGGGTCGTGCCCCGCGCGGCGAGCACACCCACGGCGTCGGCGAAACGGACCGCCTGACGGACATGCCGCACCCAGTGGTCCGCAGAGCACAGCTCCTCCGCGGACGCGAGCGCACCCGTGAGGCCGGAGACGACCGGCAGAGCCGGCTCCGCATAGACGAGACCCTCGGCAACGGCACGGAACTCGTCGAGCATCGGCTCCATCAACGGCGAATGGAAGGCATGACTCACCCGCAGCGCCGTGACCTTGCGCCCCAGACCACGGAAGTGACCCGCGACCTCCTCGACCGCCCCGGCAGCACCCGAAACCACCACCGCCTGCGGCCCGTTGACCGCCGCGATGCCCACCTCGTCACCGAGCAGAGGCAACACCTCCTCCTCGGACGCCCGGACCGCGACCATCGCACCACCGGCCGGCAGCGCCTGCATCAGCCGACCACGCGCCACCACCAGACGGCACGCATCGGCCAGCGACCACACCCCCGCCACATACGCCGCCGCGATCTCACCGATCGAATGACCGGCCAGCACATCGGGCCGCACACCCCACGACTCCAGCAGCCGGAACAGCGCCACCTCCAGCGCGAACAACGCCGGCTGCGCGAACTCCGTACGGTTCAGACGCTCGGCGTCCGCACCGAACACCACCTCCCGCAGATCAAAGGGCAGTTCCGCGTCCACCGCGTCGAAGGCCTCGGCGAAGACCGGGTACTCGTCATAGAGTTCCCGCCCCATGCCGAGCCGTTGGGAGCCCTGACCCGCGAAGAGGAAGGCGGTACGGCCGTCCGGGTGGGCGGTGCCGGTGACGATGCCCTCGCTCCGGTCACCGGCGGCGAAGGCGGCGAGCGTCTCGATGAGTCGGGCGCGGTCGGAACCGATGACGGCGGCCCGGTACGGCAGTGCCGATCGGTGCGCGGCGAGCGACCAGGCGATGTCGAGGGGCTCGGCCCCGGGGTGTTCCCGCAGATGCGCGAGGAGACGGGTGGCCTGGGCGGGCAGGGCTTCGGGGGTACGGGCGGACAGGACCCAGGGCAGCACGCGGGGGGCCGGGTGCGGCAGCGCGTGGGAAGTGGCGGCTGTGGTCTCGCTGTCGCCGTCGGCGGGCGCTTCCGCGTTCTCGGGAGCTTCCTCCGCGGGTGCCTCCTCGAGGATGGCGTGGGCGTTGGTGCCGCTCACGCCGAAGGCGGAGACGGCGGCGCGGCGCGGTCGTCCGTCCTCACCGGCCCACTCCCGCTCCTGCGTCAGCAGCTCGACCGCACCGGCCGACCAGTCCACGTGCGAGGACGGCTCGTCGACATGCAGCGTGCGCGGCAGTACGCCGTGCTGCATCGCCAGCACCATCTTGATCACACCCGCCACACCCGCGGCGGCCTGCGTGTGCCCGATGTTCGACTTCACCGAACCCAGCCACAACGGCCGCTCACGACCCTGCCCGTACGTGGCGAGCAACGCCTGCGCCTCGATCGGGTCACCCAGCGTGGTGCCCGTGCCGTGCGCCTCCACCGCGTCCACGTCCGCCGTCGACAGCCCCGCACTGGCCAGCGCCGCACGGATCACCCGCTGCTGCGAAGGCCCGTTCGGCGCGGTGAGTCCGTTGGAGGCACCGTCCTGGTTGACCGCACTGCCCCGCACCACCGCCAGCACCCGATGACCAAGGCGCCGCGCGTCCGACAGCCGCTCCACCAGGAGCATGCCCACACCCTCGGACCACCCCGTACCGTCCGCGGCCTCCGCGAACGCCTTGCACCGACCGTCCTCCGCGAGCCCCCGCTGCCGCGAGAACTCCACGAACACACCCGGCGTCGACATCACCGTCACACCACCGGCCAACGCCAGATCACACTCACCCGCACGCAACGCCTGCGCCGCAAGATGCAGCGCCACCAGCGACGACGAACACGCCGTGTCCACCGTCACCGCGGGTCCTTCGAGGCCGAGCACGTACGAGACGCGTCCGGAGACCACGGAGGTGGAGTTGCCGGTCAGCAGGTGGCCCCGGACGTCGTCGGGGATGTCACCGAGGCCCGCGCCGTACTCCTGGTTGCTGCATCCGACGAAGACGCCGGCGCGGCCGCCCCGCGCGGACTCGGGGTCCACGCCGGCGTGTTCGAAGGCCTCCCAGGACGCCTCCAGCAGCAGCCGCTGCTGGGGGTCCATGGCGACGGCCTCGCGCGGCGAGATCCCGAAGAACGCCGGGTCGAAGTCGCCGGCGTCCAGGACGAAGCCGCCCTCACGGGCGTAGCTGCCGTCCACGCGGCGGGCTTCCGGGTCGTAGAGCGCCTCCGTGTCCCAACCACGGTCCGTGGGCCAGGGGGAGATGGCGTCGCCACCGTCGGCCAGGAGCTGCCAGTAGTCCTCGGGGGACCGCACCCCGCCGGGGAACCGGCAGCTCATGCCGACGATCGCGATGGGCTCGTCCTCGCGGGCCTCCAGCTCCTGGAGCCGGCGACGCGTCTCGGCCAGGTCTGCGGTGACCCACTTGAGGTAGTCCCGGAGCTTGTCTTCATTCGCCATTGGAACTTGCCCCATACGTCGTATCGGTAGGAACGATTCGGCCTGCAGTGACGCGGGCGGTCAGGACCGGCCGAGTTCCCGGTTGATGAAGTCGAAGATCTCGTCGTCCGAGGCCGCCTCGAGGTGCTGGGAGACGGAGGCCTTGGGATCACCCTCGCCCTGATCACCCAGCTCGGTCAGCATGCTGCGCAGGCGGGCCTTCGCGAGAGTCCTGGCGCTGTTATCTGGGGAAAGCCTTGAAATCGTGGAGGCCAGCCGGTCGAGCTCGGCGGCGAGGACGGTCTCCGGGTCCGTTTCTCCGGAGCCGAACAGCTCGGCGTCGAGGAAGCCCGCCAGATGGCGGGGGGTCGGGTAGTCGAAGACGAGGGTGCTGGGGAGCTTCAGGCCGCTCTCGGCGGCGAGCCGGTTGCGCAGCTCGACGGCGGTCAGTGAGTCGACGCCGAGTTCCCTGAAGGCCTGGCCCGGTCCCACCTCGCCGGTGTCGCCGTGTCCCAGGACCTGCGCCGCCAGCCTGCGGACCAGCTCGAGCAGCGCCTGCCCTCGCTCGTCCGCGGACTGCCCGCCCAGCTTCTCCCGTAGCCCGGCGTCCCGTTCGCCCTCCTGCCCGGTGAGGGCCGTGGTCGTGGTGAGGGCGGTGTGTGCCTCGGGAAGCCCGGCCAGCAGCGCGCTGGGACGCACACTCGTGTACGCCGGAGCGAACCGCTCCCACTCCACGTCCGCCACCACCACGACCCCGTCCCCACCAGCGACGACCCGACCCAGCGCCCGCACCGCACGCTCCGGATCCAGCGCCACCAGACCCCGCCGCCGCAACGCCTCCACAGCACCCTCGTCCGCAGCCATACCCCCACCGGCCCACGGACCCCACGCCACCGACGTCCCCACCAACCCCCGCGACCGACGCGCCGCCACCAAAGCGTCCAACGCCGCATTCGCCGCCGCATACCCCGCCTGCCCCCCACTGCCCCACACACCGGCAATCGAGGAGAACACCACGAACGCATCCAACGCACGATCCCCCAGCACCGCATCCAGATGCACCGCACCGGCCACCTTGCCCGACCACACCCCGGCAAGATCCCCCACCGACACCTCACCCAACGGCACATTCACCACCGCACCCGCCGCATGCACCACCGCATCCACCGGATACACCCCCAACAACGCCTCCACCGCACCCCGATCAGCCACATCACACGCCTCCACACTCACCCGCACCCCACCCGCGGCGAGCTCCTCACGCAACTCCACCGCACCCGGAGCCTCCACACCCCGACGACTCACCAGCACCACATGCTCAGCACCCTCAGCCGCCACCCACCGCGCCACCCGCGCACCCAACGCACCCGTACCACCCGTCACCAACACCGTCCCCCGCGGACACCACACCGACTCCCCACCAACACCCCCGGCAGGAACCCGCTCAAGCCGACGCCCGAACACACCCGACGCCCGCACCGCCACCTGATCCTCATCACCCACACCCGCCAACACAGCCACCAGGGCGTTCCCGGTGGTGGCGTCGAGGTCGGCGGGCAGGTCGACCAGGCCGCCCCATCGGCCGGGTGCCTCGAGGGCGGCCACCCGGCCGAGCCCCCAGACGGCGTTCAGGACCGGGTCGACGACCGCGTCCGCGCGAGTCACGGCGACCGCGCCCCGGGTCAGCGCCCAGAGCGGAGCCGTCACCCCGGCGTCGCCCAGAGCCTGGACCAGCGCCAGCGAACCCGACACACCCAGGGGTACGCCGTCCCCGGTCTCCCCGTCCGAGGAGGCGAGCAAGGACACCACTCCTGCCACCGGCGGTACGTCCTTCAGCCGTGCGGCGAGCAGCGCGCGGTCCGCACGCGGATCGCACGTCCAGCACTCGACGTCGGCGCCCGCCGCGGCGAGGGCCTCCCGTACCGAGACGCCCCAGGGGTCCGCCTCGAAGCCGTCCGGTACGACAGCCAGCCAACGGCCCGACAGCACCGCAGCACGGGGGACACCGGTCACCGGTTCCCAGTGCACCCGGTACCGGGAGCGGTCCGCCTCGGCCTGCTCCCGGCTCTGCCGCCGCCAGGAGGTCAGCGCCGGCAGGACAGCCCCCACGACCTCCTCGCCCAGCTCCAACTCCCCTGCCAGGGCTCCCAGATCCTCCCGCTCGACCGCCTCCCAGAAACGGGCGTCGATCTCACCACCCGCACCGACGACCGGCTCCGGACGCACGACATCCGGCCAGTACCGCCGGTGCTGGAAGGCATACGTCGGCAGCTCCACCCAGCCGTCGGCGGGCAGGAGAGCGGACCAGTCCACCTCGGCGCCACCGGCGAAGACAGCCGCCACCGCGGCCACCACCGCGTCGACCTCCGCCCGGTTCCTGCGCAACACCGGCACGAAGAGCCGGTCGTCGTCGCTGACACAGTCCTGCGCCAGCGTGGCGAGCGTGCCGTCGGGCCCGAGTTCGAGAAAGCGGCGGACGTTGTCCTGTCCGTCCAGGGTGCGTACGGCGGCGGCGAAGCGCACCGTCGCACGGACGTGCTCCACCCAGTAGTCCGGCGAGGTCAGCTCCTCCGCCGTGGCAGCGGCGCCTGTGACGGTCGAGACGATCGGTGTCCGCGGCGGCTCGTACGACAGGCTCTCGGCGACGGTGCGGAAGTCGTCGAGCATCGGCTCCATCAACGGCGAATGGAAGGCATGGCTCACCCGCAGCGCCGTCACCTTGCGGCCCTGGCCACGGAAGTGACCCGCGACCTCCTCGACCGCCCCGGCAGCACCCGAAACCACCACCGCCTGCGGCCCGTTGACCGCCGCGACACCCACTCCCTCACCGAGCAGGGGCAGCACCTCGTCCTCGGACGCCTGGACCGCGACCATGGCCCCGCCGGCCGGCAGCGCCTGCATCAGCCGGCCGCGAGCAGCCACCAGACGGCACGCGTCGGCCAGGGACCACACCCCCGCCACATGCGCGGCAGCGATCTCACCGATCGAGTGACCGGCGAGAACATCGGGGTGCACACCCCAGGACTCCAGCAGCCGGAACAGCGCGACTTCCAGCGCGAACAACGCCGGCTGCGCGTACTCCGTACGGTTCAGTACGTCGGCATCATCGCCGAAGACCACGTCACGCAACGGACGCGGCAGTTCGGTGTCCAGGTAGGCGCAGGCGGCGTCGAAGGCATCCGCGAACACCGGATACTCCTCGTACAACTCACGTCCCATACCGAGGCGTTGCGAGCCCTGACCGGCGAACAGGAACGCCGTACGGCCGCCTTCGCCGACCTCGCCCGTCACCACGCCCGCAACCGACTCACCGGACGCCACCGCGCCCAGACCGGCCAGCAGCTCCGCACGATCCGCACCCCACACCACGGCCCGGTGCTCGAACACCGACCGCGACCGGACCAGAGCCGCACCGACACCCGCCACATCCAGCACACCGGAACCGGCCACGAACTCCGCCAGCCGACCGGCCTGCGCCCGCAACGCGGCCCGACTGCGCGCCGACACCACCCACGGAACAACCGACGACACCGGTCCGTCAGCAGGGATCGTCTGACGTTCTTCCGCGACGGGCTGTTCGAGCACGACATGGGCGTTGGTGCCGCTCACGCCGAAGGCGGACACGGCGGCGCGGCGCGGTCGTCCGTCCTCACCGGCCCACTCCCGCTCCTGCGTCAGCAGCTCCACCGCACCGGCCGACCAGTCCACGTGCGAGGACGGCTCGTCGACATGCAGCGTGCGCGGCAGCACGCCGTGCTGCATCGCCAGCACCATCTTGATCACACCCGCCACACCCGCGGCAGCCTGCGTGTGCCCGATGTTCGACTTCACCGAACCCAGCCACAACGGCCGCTCACGACCCTGCCCATACGTGGCAAGCAACGCCTGCGCCTCGATCGGGTCACCCAGAGCCGTACCCGTGCCGTGCGCCTCGACGGCGTCCACCTCGGCCGCATCCAGCCCACCGGCCGCCAGCGCCGCACGGATCACCCGCTGCTGCGAAGGCCCGTTCGGCGCGGTGAGTCCGTTGGAGGCACCGTCCTGGTTGACCGCACTGCCCCGCACCACCGCCAGCACCCGATGACCAAGGCGCCGCGCGTCCGACAGCCGCTCCACCACCAGCACACCGACACCCTCACCCCACCCCGTACCGTCCGCACCCTCGGCGAACGCCTTGCACCGACCGTCCACCGCAAGCCCCCGCTGCCGCGAGAACTCCACGAACGCACCCGGCGTCGACATCACCGTCACACCACCGGCCAACGCCAGATCACACTCACCCGCACGCAACGCCTGCGCCGCAAGATGCAGCGCCACCAGCGACGACGAACACGCCGTGTCCACCGTCACCGCCGGACCCTCCAGACCCAGCACGTACGACACCCGCCCCGACAGCACCGACGCCGCGTTCCCCGTGCCCACATGACCCTCGAAATCCTCACCCGAGGCCAGCAGCAGACCCGTGTAATCCTGACCGTTGGTCCCCGCGAACACCCCCGTCCGGCTGCCCCGCAGCCCACCCGGAGCGATCCCCGACCGCTCCAGCGCCTCCCACGACGTCTCCAGCAACAACCGCTGCTGCGGATCCGTCGCCAACGCCTCCCGCGGACTCATCCCGAAGAACCCCGCGTCGAACCCACCCGCAGCATCGAGGAACGCACCCACGTCCACGTAACTCGTGCCGCGGTGTTCGGCGTCGGGGTCGTACAGGGCCGTGAGGTCCCAGCCCCGGTCGGCCGGGAACGGGCCGATCGTGTCGTCGCCCTCGGACAGCAGCCGCCACAGCCCTTCGGGGTCCTGCACCCCACCCGGGAACCGGCACGCCATACCGACGATCACCACCGGGTCCTCGGCGACGACCGCACCCCCCACCGCCGGAACGACGGCCTCCGCACCGGGCGCATCGTCGCCCAGCAGTTGTTCCCGCAGGTGGCGCGCGAGCAGAACGGGCGTCGGATAGTCGAACACCAGTGTGGCGGCCAGAGGGACACCGGTCGCCATGGCGAGTGTGCCGCGGAGTTCGACCGCGGTGAGGGAGTCGACACCCAGGTCACGGAAGGCACGCTCGGCCGGCACGGCGGCCGCCCCCGCGTAACCGAGGACGCCGGCGGCGCAGAAGCGGACGACTTCGAGGAGCACGCGCTCCTGTTCCGCGGGGGTGAGCCCGATGAGCTGGTCGCGCAGGACGGAGCCGTCGCCGCGTCCGAACCGTTCGGAAGCGGCTCCGGCCTTCTCGACGGCCGCGCGTGCCTCGGGCAGCGACTCGATCAGCGGGCTGGGGCGAGTGACGGTGAAGACGGGGGCGAACTCGGCCCAGTGGATGTCCGCGACCATGACGACCGGCAGGGGTTCACCGACGGCGCGGTGCAGCGCCAGGACACCGAGGGCGGGCTGGAGGGGCAGCACGCCGCCGCGGTGCATGCGCCAGTGCACGACCTCCTCGTCGGCCATGCCGCCGTCGGCCCACGGCCCCCACACGATCGAGGTGGCGGGCAGCCCGGCCGCCCGGCGGCGCTGGGCGAGGGTGTCGAGGAAGGCGTTGGCGGAGGCGTAGTTGCCCTGGCCCGTGGTGCCGAGGGTGCCGGAGATCGACGAGAAGAGGACGAAGGCGTCGAGGTCGCGGTCACGGGTCAGTTCGTCCAGGTGCAACGCGCCCAGCGCCTTCGCACGCAACACCGTCGCGAACCGCTCCGGCGTCAACGCGTCGATCACACCGTCGTCCAGCACACCCGCCGTATGCACCACCGCATCCACCGGACACTCCGCCAACACCCCCGCCAAAGCCTCCCGGTCGGACGCATCACACGCCACCACCGACACCCGCACACCAGCAGCAGTCAGCTCCTCACGCAACTCCACCGCACCCGGAGCCTCCACACCCCGACGGCTCATCAGCACCACATGCTCGGCACCCTCAGCCGCCACCCACCGCGCCACCCGCGCACCCAACGCACCCGTACCACCCGTCACCAACACCGTCCCCCGCGGACGCCACACCGACTCCCCACCGGCAGCAGCGCCGGCGCCACGCAACCGCTCCAGACGACGCCCGAGGACGCCGGAAGGCCGCAGAGCCACCTGGTCCTCCGTGCCGCCGCCGAACAGCACGCCCAGCAGACGCGTGACGGCGCGGCGGTCCAGGACTTCGGGCAGGTCGATCAGTCCACCCCACCGATCCGGGTACTCGAACGCCGCCACCCGGCCCAGACCCCACACCGCACCCTGCACCGGATCGGCCGGACCGTCCGAACGGCCCACCGACACACCGCCACGCGTCAGCACCCACACCCGGCCGCCCACACCCGCGTCACCGACCGCCTGCACCACCATGGCCACCAGGGCGGGGCCGAGGGGCAGGCCTTCGGGGTCGGCTCCGGCGAGTCCCGCGAAGGTGAGGACGCCCGCGACCGGGTGACCCTGCGTGGCGTCACGCAGTCGGTCGGCCAGTGCGGCACGGTCGGTGGCGCCCGTGGCGACCACGGTGGTGACGCGGTCGGGGCCGCCCAGGGCTGTGCTGAGGGCGGTGACGGCCGGGTCGTCGCTGTCGGGGCCGGCCGGGAGGACCAGCAGCCACCGGGCGTCGGTGGCGTCCGGTGCGGTGGCCGGTTCGATGGTGGCGGGCTTCCACACCACCTCGTAGGAGAGGGCCTCGACGGCATTCTCCTGCTGCTGCCGCTTCCGCCAGGAGGCGAGCGCCGGGACGACCGCGCCGATGTCCTCGGGCGGGAGCCCCAGGGTCTGCGTCAGGGCGTCGACGTCCTCGCACTCGACCGCTTCCCAGAACCGGTCGTCGGCGGTGTCCGCCGCGGTCCGGGCTGCTTCCCCGGCCCCGCCCGTGGCGGCCGTGCCGTGGTCGAGCCAGTAACGCTCGTGCTGGAAGGCGTAGGTCGGCAGGTCCGCCGCCGGGGTGGTGGGGGCGGCGCCCAGCGCCGGGGACCAGTCGACGTCGACGCCGTGGGCGTGGAGCTGGGCCAGGGCGCCGTACAGACCGGCGACCTCGGGGCGGTCCTTGCGCAGCGCGGGGACGAGCAGCGAGCCGCTGCCCGTGGACGGGTCGTCGGCGAGGCAGGTGCGGGCGAGGGCGGTGAGGGTGCCGTCGGCGCCGACTTCGAGGTAGCGGGTGACGCCCTGCTCGTGCAGGCGTCGTACGTCGTCCGCGAAGCGTACGGGCTGGCGGACGTGCGCCACCCAGTATCCGGCCGCGCAGAGTTCGCCGGGGTCGGCGAGGGTGCCGGTGACGTCGGAGACGACGGGGATCTGCGGACGGTGGTAGGTGAGGCCCTCCGCGACGCTGAGGAAGTCCCGCAGCATCGGTTCCATCAGGGGCGAGTGGAAGGCGTGGCTGACCCGCAAGGGGGTGGTCCTGCGGCCGAGGGTCCGGAAGTGCGCGGCGATCTCCGCCACCCTCTCCTCGCCGCCGGAGATCACGACGGACTGCGGTCCGTTGACGGCGGCGATGCCGGCCTCGGTCTCCAGCCCGGCCAGCAGGGGCAGCACCTCCTCCTCGGAGGCCTGCAGCGCGACCATGGCGCCGCCCTCGGGCAGCGCCTGCATGAGTCGGCCACGGGCCGCGACCAGACGGCAGGCGTCGTCCAGGGACCACACTCCCGCGACGTAGGCGGCGGCCAGTTCGCCGATGGAGTGGCCGGCGAGCACGTCGGGGCGGAGACCCCACGACTCCAGCAGCCGGAAGAGCGCCACTTCGAAGGCGAAGAGGGCGGGTTGGGTGAACTCGGTGCGGTTCAGCGTCGTTTCGTCGTCGCCGAACACGATGTCCTTGAGCGAGCGCCCGAGTTCGTTGTCCAGGTGGGCGCAGGCGGCGTCGAAGGCCTCCGCGAACTCCGGGTAGGCAGCGTAGAGTTCCCGGCCCATGCCGAGCCGTTGGGAGCCCTGTCCCGCGAAGAGGAAGGCGAGGCCGCCCTCGGGGCCGGCCGTGCCGACGGCCGCGAAGGGCGAGGGCTCGCCCCGGCCGACGGCCTTCAGGGCGGTGAGGAGGTCGTCGCGGTCGGCACCGATCACGGTGGCGCGGTGCTCGAAGGCGGACCGGGAGGTGGCGAGCGCGTGGGCGACCACGGCGGGGCTCAGCTCGGGGTGGGAGTCGAGGTGCTCGGCCAGTCGGGTGGCCTGGGCGCGCAACGCCTCGTCGCTGCGGCCGGAGATCAGCCAGGGCACCGTGGCCGACGGGGGGTTCGGGGCGGGCGGGGCTTCCGGGGCCCCGGCGGGGAGCGGTTGCTCCAGGACGACATGGGCGTTGGTGCCGCTGAGCCCGAAGGCGGAGACGGCGGCGCGGCGCGGTCGTCCGTCCTCACCGGCCCACTCCCGCTCCTGCGTCAGCAACTCGACCGCACCGGCCGACCAGTCCACGTGCGAGGACGGCTCGTCGACATGCAGCGTGCGCGGCAGCACGCCGTGCTGCATCGCCAGCACCATCTTGATCACACCCGCCACACCGGCAGCGGCCTGCGTGTGCCCGATGTTCGACTTCACCGAACCCAGCCACAACGGCCGCTCACGCCCCTGCCCATACGTGGCAAGCAACGCCTGCGCCTCGATCGGGTCACCCAGAGCCGTACCCGTGCCGTGCGCCTCCACCGCGTCCACGTCCGCCGTCGACAGCCCCGCACTGGCCAGCGCCGCACGGATCACCCGCTGCTGCGAAGGCCCGTTCGGCGCCGTCAGACCGTTCGACGCACCGTCCTGGTTGACCGCACTGCCCCGCACCACCGCCAGCACCCGATGACCAAGGCGCCGCGCGTCCGACAGCCGCTCCACCAGGAGCATGCCCACGCCCTCGGACCACCCCGTACCGTCCGCGGCCTCCGCGAACGCCTTGCACCGACCGTCCTCCGCGAGCCCCCGCTGCCGCGAGAACTCCACGAACACACCCGGCGTCGACATCACCGTCACACCACCGGCCAACGCCAGATCACACTCACCCGCACGCAACGCCTGCGCCGCGAGATGCAGCGCCACCAGCGACGACGAACACGCCGTGTCGAGCGTGACGGCGGGACCCTCCAGGCCGAGCGCGTACGACACCCGGCCCGAGGCCAGGCTCGCCGCGCTGCCGGTGAGGAGATGGCCTCGGACGTCGTCCGGGACCTCGCCGGACGTGGCACCGTAGCCCTGGTGGCCGCAGCCGACGAACAGACCGGTGCGGCTCCCGCGCAGTGAGCGCGGGTCGAACCCGGCGCGTTCGACGGTCTCCCAGGAGACCTCCAGCAGCAGCCGCTGCTGGGGGTCGATGGCGACGGCCTCGCGCGGCGAGATGCCGAAGAAGGCGGCGTCGAAGGCGTCGGCGCCGGTCAGGAAGCCGCCCTCGTTGACGTAACTGGTGCCGGGGCGCAGTGAGTCGGGGTCGTACAGCGCGTCGAGGTCCCAGCCGCGGTCGGCCGGGAAGGAGCCGACGGCGTCACCGCCGCGCGTCAGGAGGTCCCACAGTTCCTCCGGCGAGGTGATGCGGCCGGGGAACCGGCAGGCCATGGCGACGATGGCGATCGGTTCGTCCTCGTCGCCGCGGCCGCCCGCCGGGAGCAGGTCGGCGCCGGGCGCCCGGTGGCCCAACTCCAGGCTGCCGTCGTCGAGTTCGTGCACCAGGTGCTCGGCGAGGGCCAGCGGGGTCGGGTGGTCGAACACCAGCGTCGTCGGCAGGGTGAGGCCGGTTGCGGTGGCCAGGAGGTTGCGCAGCTCGACGGCGGTGAGCGAGTCGAAGCCGCAGTCCTGGAAGGCGCGGGACGGCTGGATGCTCTCCGGGGTGGGGTGGCCGAGCGCGCCGGCCGCGCTGTGGCGGACCAGCTTGAGCAGCACCTGGCGGCGTTCGGCGGCACCCAGCGGGGCGAGTTCGGCGCGCAGGCCGCCGCCCTGCCCGGCCGTCGGGTCGTGGGCCGCCATGCCCTGGACGGCTTCCGGGATACGGCTCAGCAGGGCGCCGCCCGGCAGTCCCCGCCGCCCGGCGGCGATCCTCGTCCAGTCGACGTCACAGACCAGCGCCCAGGTGTCGTCATGGGCGAGGAGGCTGCCGAGGGCGGTGAGCGCCGGTTCGACCTCCATCGGGGTCAGGCCGCCGCGCCGCAGCCGGTTGAGCACCGCGGGGTCGTCGGCCATGCCGCCGCCGGACCAGGGCCCCCATGCGACGGAGAGCGCCGGGAGTCCGGCGGCGCGCCGCCGCCGGGCGAGGGCGTCGAGGTGGGCGTTGCCGGCCGCGTACCCGGCCTGTCCCGCCGAGCCGAGCGCACCGGCGATGGACGAGAACAGCACGAACGCGGTGAGGGGGGTGTCCAGCTCCCTGGTGGCCTCGTCCAGGTTGTCGGCCGCGCGCAGCTTGGCGCGCAGGACGGTGGCGTACCGCTCGGGGTCCATCGCGGTCAGGGGCGCGTCGTCGAGGGCGCCGGCGACGTGCAGCACCGAGGTCAGCGGCCGGTCGGCCGGGACGGTGGCGAGCAGCGCCCGCAGCGCCGACCGGTCGGCGGGGTCGCAGGCGGCGACGGTGACGCCGGTCCCCGTCTGTTCGAGTTCGCGGCGCAGGTCCTCGGCGCCGGGGGCCTCCGGGCCCCTGCGGCTGACGAGCAGGAGATGCTCGGCACCCTCCCGGGCGAGGTGGCGCGCCACGTGGGCACCGATGATTCCGGTGCCGCCGGTGATGAGCGTCGTTCCGGTGAACCGCGGCGCGGGAGGGGTCTCGGCGCCGTCACGGGTGACACGGGTCAGTCGTCGGGCGAAGACGGCCGCGTCGCGGACGGCGAGCTCGGTCTCGTCCCCCGGCTGCGCGACGAGCGCCACCAGGCGGGCGAGCGCCCGCGGCTCCGGGTGCTGCGGCAGGTCGAGGAGGCCGGCCCACAGATCGGAGTGTTCGACGGCCGCGGTCCGGCCGAGGCCCCAGGTGGTGGCCTGCGTCGGCCGCGTGAGCCGGTCGGCGGCGCCGACGGACACCGCGGACCGCGTGGCCGCCCACAGCCGTGCGCGGATGCCGGTCTCGGCCAGTGCCTGCACCAGCAGGGTGTTGAGGTGCAGCCCGAGCGGTACGTCGGGGTGCGCGGCGTGCGGTTCCTCGGTGAGGGCGAGCACGGACACCAGCTGGAGCGGACCGCCGTGGCCCGCGGCGGCCTCGGTGAGCGTTTCCACGAGCCGGGCGCGGTCGGTGTCGGCGGTCACCGGGAAGGGCGCGGCGTCCGCGCCGGCCGCGGTGAAGGCCTCCGCCAGGGCGTCGGCGGTCGCGGCGGCGTCCGGGTCGGCGGCGCAGAAGGGCACCAGCCAGACGCCGGCCGGGGACCCGGTGGGCGACGGAAGGGGGGTCCAGGTCTCCCGGTACTGCCAGGAGTCGGCGGTGGCACGCCGCATGCTGTCGTGGTGCCAGGAGGTGAGGGCGGGGAGCACGGGTGCCAGGACGTCCGGGTCGAGTGCCAGGCGTTCGGCGAGGTCGCGGACGTCTCCCCTGCGGACGGCGGACCAGAACGCCGAGTCGAGGGCGTGCGTGGGACGCCCCTCCTGGCCGGAGGCGGTGTCGGCCGGCCAGTACCGGACGCGCTGGAAGGCGTAGGTGGGCAGGTCGACGTGGCGTGCGTCGGGGCACAGCGCGGACCAGTCCGGGCTGTGCCCGTGCGCGTGCAGCTGGGCGACGGCGTGGAGCAGCGTCACCGCTTCCGGCCCGTCCTTGCGCAGGGCGGGTACGGCCATGTGCTGTGCCGCTTCCCCTTCCTGGCCGGGCCCGGAGGGCAGCAGCGCCAGGGCGAGGGCGGTGAGGGTGCCGTCGGGTCCGACTTCCAGGTAGCGGGTCGTACCCCGCGCGGCGAGCACACCCACGGCGTCGGCGAAACGGACCGCCTGACGGACATGCCGCACCCAGTGGTCCGCAGAGCACAGCTCCTCCGCGGACGCGAGCGCACCCGTCAGGCTGGAGACGACCGGCAGACCCGGCTCCGCATAGACGAGACCCTCGGCAACGGCACGGAACTCGTCGAGCATCGGCTCCATCAACGGCGAATGGAACGCATGGCTCACCCGCAGCGCCGTGACCTTGCGCCCCAGACCACGGAAGTGACCCGCGACCTCCTCGACCGCCCCGGCAGCACCCGAAACCACCACCGCCTGCGGCCCGTTGACCGCCGCGAGACCCACCTCCTCACCGAGCAGAGGCAGCACCTCCTCCTCGGACGCCCGGACCGCGACCATCGCACCACCGGCCGGCAGCGCCTGCATCAGCCGACCACGCGCCACCACCAGACGGCACGCATCGGCCAGCGACCACACCCCCGCCACATACGCCGCCGCGATCTCACCGATCGAATGACCCGCGAGCACATCGGGCCGCACACCCCACGACTCCAGCAGCCGGAACAGCGCCACCTCCAGAGCGAACAACGCCGGCTGCGCGAACTCCGTACGGTTCAGACGCTCGGCGTCCGCACCGAACACCACCTCCCGCAGATCAAAGGGAAGTTCCGCGTCCACCGCGTCGAAGGCCTCGGCGAAGACCGGGTACTCGTCATAGAGTTCCCGCCCCATGCCGAGCCGTTGGGAGCCCTGCCCCGCGAACAGGAACGCCGTGCGCCCGCGCAGGGCGCTGCCCCGCACCACCCGGGCGTCCGTCTCACCGGCCGCCAACGCGGCCAGGCCCGAGCGCAGTTCGTCGAGCCCGGAGGCGACGACCACCGCACGGTCCTCGAACACCGACCGCGTCACGGCCAGCGACCGGCCCACATCGGCGGCGGAACCCTGCGGCGCCCCGTCCAGGAGCTTCGCCGCCTGAGCCCGCAGCGCCTCCTCGCCGCGCGCCGAGACCGGCCACAGCACCACCCCGCCACCGCTGCCGGCGGGCGCGGCGGCCTCCTGAGCGCCCTCGGTCTCCTCGGCCTCCTCGGCCTCCTCCAGCACCACGTGCGCGTTGGTGCCCGAGATGCCGAAGGAGGACACACCGGCGCGGCGCGGACGGTCCTGGGTCCGGGGCCAGTCGCGTGGCTGGTCCAGGAGGCGCACGTCACCCGCCGACCAGTCGACGTGGGTGGACGGCGTGTCGGCGTGCAGGGTGCGCGGCAGCAGGCCGTGGCGCAGCGCCAGCACCATCTTCATGACTCCCGCGACGCCGGCCGCGGCCTGGGTGTGTCCGATGTTGGACTTCACCGACCCGAGCCACAGGGGCTGTTCGCGGTCCTGCCCGTAGGTGGCGAGCAGGGCCTGGGCCTCGATCGGGTCACCCAGCGTGGTGCCCGTGCCGTGCGCCTCCACCGCGTCCACGTCCGCCGTCGACAGCCCGGCGCTCGCCAGGGCCGCGCGGATCACCCGCTGCTGCGACGGACCGTTCGGCGCCGTGAGACCGTTCGACGCTCCGTCCTGGTTGACCGCGCTGCCCCGGAGGACGGCCAGCACGCGGTGACCGTTGCGCCGTGCGTCGGACAGCCGTTCCAGCAGCAGCAGGCCCGCGCCCTCGCCCCAGCCGGTGCCGTCCGCGGCGTCCGCGAAGGGCTTGCAGCGGCCGTCGCCCGCCATGCCGCCCTGGCGGCTGAACTCGACGAAGGCGCCGGGGGTGGACATGACGGCGACACCGCCCGCCAGGGCCAGGGAGCACTCCCCGGCCCGCAGGGCGTGCGCCGCGAGGTGCAGGGCGACCAGGGCGGAGGAGCAGGCCGTGTCCACCGTGATGGCGGGGCCCTCCAGGCCCAGGGTGTAGGCGACCCGTCCGGAGACGACGCTGCCGGTGTTGCCGGTGAGGATGTGGCCCGCGACGCCGTCGGGGACGTCGCGCAGGACGGAGCCGTACTCCTGGTTGCTGGCGCCGACGAAGACACCGGTGCTGCTGCCGCGCAGGGCGGCCGGGGCGATGCCCGCGCGTTCCACCGTCTCCCAGGCGACCTCCAGAAGCAGGCGCTGCTGGGGGTCCATGGCGAGGGCCTCACGCGGTGAGATGCCGAAGAAGTCGGCGTCGAAGCGGTCGGCGTCGTGGACGAAGCCGCCCTGGGCGGTGGCGCTGCCGCCGTCGGTGCCCTCGGAGCCGGACAGCGCGTCGAGGTCCCAGCCGCGGTCGGTGGGGAAGCCCGTCATGGCGTCCGTGCCGTCCGCGAGGAGCCGCCAGAAGTCCTCGGGGGTGTCGGCTCCGCCCGGCCAGCGGCAGGCCATGGCGACGATGGCGACCGGCTCGGTCATCGCCTCCTGCAACCGCTGGTTGTGCTTGCGCAGCCGTTCGTTCTCCCGGAGCGAGGCACGGAGGGCTTCGACGACTTTTTCGGAGGACATGCTCAGCTCAGCTCCACACTTCGCGCTTCGATGAAGACAGGGGTCCAGTCGGGGCTGGAGGGATCGGGACGGGGGCGGTGACGCTCAGTCGTCGGCGCCCAGGGCCATCCGGACGAGGTCGTCCACGTCCATGTCGTCGACGTCCACGTCGGCGCCGTCGGCCGAGGCCGGCGGCTGCTGACCGGGCCGGGCGGCGGGGGCCGACGCGAGGTCCATGAGCGCGTCCAGCAGCCCCGACTCGCGGAACCTGGTGATCGGGATGGACGTCAGCAGCTTGCGGAGGGCCGCCTCGTCGGGTTCACCCGGACGGGGGGTGGCCGTGCCCGGCGCGGCCGGGTCGGTTCCGGCCGCGAAGTGCTCCCGGTTCAGATGGTCGGCGAGCGCCGTCGGGGTGGGGTAGTCGAAGACCAGGGTGGCGGGCAGCAGCACTCCGGTGGCGGCGTTGAGCCGGTTGCGCAGTTCGACGGCGGTGAGCGAGTCGAAGCCGAGTTCCTTGAAGGACTGCTCCGGGTCGATCCGGGCGGCGGACGCGTGCCCCAGGACGGCGGCGACCTGGCGGCAGACCTCTTCGGCCAGCCTGCGGTGCCGGTCGGTGGCACCGAGCCGGGCCAGTGCGGCGGCGAGGTCCTCGCCGCCGCCCGGCCGGTCGGCGGGTGCGTGCTGCGCGACGGCGCGTCGGGTCCGGGCCAGGCCGGACAGCAGGGGCGGTACCGGGCCCTCGGCCCCGAGGCGCGTCGAGTCGACCGCCATCGCCAGGCACACGGCCGCGGGCTGGTCCAGGGCTTCGGTGAAGAGGGCCAGGCCCTCCTTGGGGGCGAGCGGCGGCAGCCCGGCGCGTTCCATACGGCGGATGTCGGCGTCGCCGAGGCCGCTGGTCATGCCGGTTGCCTGGGACCAGGGACCCCAGGGCAGGGACAGGGCCGGCAGGCCGAGGGCGCGCCGGTGTTCGGCGAGGGCGTCGAGGAAGGCGTTGGCGGCGGCGTAGTTGGCCTGGCCGGGGGCGCCCAGGGTGCCGGCGACCGAGGAGAACAGGACGAAGGCGCTCAGGTCGAGGTGGCGGGTGAGGTCGTGGAGGTGAACGGCGGCGTCCAGCTTCGGGCGCAGTACGGCGTCCAGCCGCTCGGGGGTGAGGTGGTCCACGACGGTGTCGTCGAGCACGCCGGCGGTGTGGACGACGGCGGTCAGCGGATGCCCGTCGGGTACCGAGGCGAGGAGGGCGGCGACCTGGTCGCGGTCGGTGACGTCCGCGGCCCGGACGTGCACCTCGGCGCCGAGCTCCTCCAGTTCGGTGACGAGCGGGGCGGCGTCGGGGGCGGCGGGTCCGCGGCGGGAGGCGAGCAGCAGGTGACGTACGCCGTGCTCGGTGACCAGGTGGCGGGCGAGCAGGGCGCCGAGGCCGCCCGTGCCGCCGGTGACGAGGACCGTGCCGTGCGGGTCGAGGGGTGCGGGGACGGTGAGGACGACCTTGCCGATGTGGCGGGCCTGCGACATGTGGCGGAAGGCCTCCGGCGCGCGGCGCACGTCCCACGGGGTGACCGGCAGCGGGGTCAGGACCCCGGCCGCGAACAGGTCGACGAGGGCGGTGAGCATCTCGCCGATGCGGTCGGGTCCGGCCTCGATGAGGTCGAACGCCCGGTAGTGGACGCCGGGATGGCGGGCGGCGACGTCGTCGGGGTCGCGGACGTCGGTCTTGCCCATCTCCAGGAAGTGTCCGCCGGGGGTCAGCAGCCGCAGGGAGGCGTCGACGAACTCGCCCGCCAGGGAGTCCAGGACGAGGTCGACGCCGCGGTCGCCGGTCGCGGCGCGGAAGGCGGTCTCGAAGGAGAGGTCGCGGGAGGAGGCGATGTGCCGGTCGTCCAGGCCGGCGGCGCGCAGGGCGTCCCATTTGCCGGGGCCGGCGGTGGCGTACACCTCCGCGCCGAGGTGGCGGGCGAGCTGGGTGGCGGCCATGCCGACGCCGCCGGCCGCCGCGTGCACGAGGACGGTCTGGCCCTCGGTCACTCCGCCGAGGTCGACGAGGGCGTAGTAGGCGGTGAGGAAGACGATCGGTACGGTCGCCGCCTGGGCGAAGGTCCAGCCGTCGGGGACGGGGGCCACGGTACGGGCGTCGGCCACCGCGACGGGTCCGTAGGCGGCGGGGAACATGCCCATGACGCGGTCGCCGACGGCGAGACCCGTGACGCCGGGGCCGACCTCGGTGATCACCCCGGCTCCCTCCAGGCCGAAGTCGCGGGCCGGACCGGGGTACATGCCGAGGGCGTTGAGCACGTCACGGAAGTTGACGCCGGCGGCACGGACGGCGATCCGTATCTCGCCGTCGGCGAGGGCGCGTTCGGCGTCCGGGGCGGCGACGAGGTCCAGGCCGTCGAGGGTGCCCTTGCGGACCATGTCCAGCCGCCAGGCGGTACCGGGGCTGGAGTGCGGGGGCCGCAGGGCGGTGGCCGGGTCGGTGCGCGCGACACGCGGGAGGTGCACGGTCCCTTCGCGCAGCGCCAGTTGGGCGTCCGTGCGGGCCAGTGCGGTGGGCAGGGCGGCGAGTGAGGCGGCCGCGGTGTCGGTGTCGAGGAGGACGAACCGGCCGGGGTGCTCGGACTGTGCCGACCGGACCAGGCCCCAGGCCGATGCGGCGGCCGGGTGGCGCACCCCGGGGCCGGCGGGTCCGTCCGGCATGAGCGCCTCACGGGTCACCAGCACCAGCCGGGTGGCGTCCAGCCGTCGCTCGGCGGACAGCTGCCGGACGAGGGCGAGGGCGCGCTGTGCGGCGGTGTGTCCGGCGCGGTCGAGCGGGCCGTCCTGGTGGGGCAGGACGGCGAGGACGGTGCCGGGTGCGGTGTCGGCCGCCGCCAGGGCGGTGAGGTCGGCGGCCTCGGTGACGTCGGCGGGGACCCCGGCGGCGTCGAGCAGGGCGGCGAACTCCCGGCCGGCGGCGTCGCCGAGGAGGGTGAGCGGCTGGGGGTGCGGGCGGCCGCCGGTGGCGGGCTGCGGCTGCCAGTCGAGGCGGAAGAGGTCGCCCGCGCCCCGGTCGGGCCGGGCGCGCAGCCGTTCGGGGTCGATCTCGCGCAGGGTGAGCGATCCGATGGAGGCCACGGGCCGCCCGGTGACGTCGGCCACGTCGAGGGTGACGGTGTCCTCGCCGCTCAGGGCGAGCCGGACGCGGACGGCGGTGGCGCCGGTGGCGTGCGGGGTCACGTCCCGCCAGGAGTACGGCAGACGGCCGGGCGCGGAGTCGTCCAGCGGCAGGAAGGCGGTGGCGTGCAGGGCGGCGTCGAGCAGCGCGGGGTGCAGACCGTAGCGGGGGGCGTCGGCGTGTGCCTGCTCGGGCAGGGCGATCTCGGCGTACACGTCGTCGTCGAGCCGCCAGGCGGCGCGCAGCCCCCGGAACACGGGTCCGTAGGCGAACCCGGCGGCGGCGAGGCGGTCGTAGGTGTCGTCGACGGGGATTTCCTCGGCTCCGGCGGGCGGCCAGTCGGCGAGCGGGGCACCCTCGGGTTCCGGACCGGCGCCGGGGGCGAGGATGCCGTCGGCGTGCAGGGTCCAGGGCCGGTCGGCGGGGGCGTCGGCGGGCCGGGAGTGCACGCCGAGCGGGCGGTTGCCGTCCGCGTCGGGGGCGCCGACCCGCAGGTGCAGGGTGACGGCCTGGTCGGCGGCGAGCAGCAGCGGCTCGACCAGGGTGAGTGCGGCGATGCGGTCGCATCCCACGCGTTCGGCGGCGAGCAGCGCCAGGTCGAGGTGGGCGGTACCGGGCAGGACGGTGGTGCCGCCGACGGCGTGATCGGCGAGCCACGGCTGGTCGGTGACGGAGAGCCGGCTGGTGAAGACATGGCCGTCGGCGAGGTCGACGCGGGCGCCGAGCAGCGGGTGTCCGGCGTCGGCGAGGCCCGCCGCGGCCAGGTCGGACGCGCTCCGGCCGGCCGTGGTGGGCCAGTGGCGCTCCCGCTGGAAGGCATAGGTGGGCAGGTCGACGACGCGACCGGTGCCGCCGGTGGCGGCGCTCCAGTCGACGTCGACGCCCTGGGTGTGGGCGCGCGCGAGACCGGCGAGCAGGGTGACGGTCTCGTCCTGGCCGGGGCGCAGCAGGGCGACGGCGGTGGTGCCGGCGGGGTCGGTGACGGCGTCGGCGGCCAGGGCGGTGAGCGTGCCGTCGGGGCCGATCTCCAGGTAGTGGCGGACGCCGGCCTGCTGGAGGGTGCGTACGCCGTCGTGGAAGCGGACGGCCTGCCGCACATGCCGGACCCAGTAGTCGGGCGAGGCGAGTTCGTCGGGTCCGGCCGGGCGGCCGGTGACGTCGGAGACCACGGGGATGAGCGGTTCGTGGTAGCGGAGCGTGGCGGCCACCTCGCGGAACTCCTGGAGCATGGGCTCCATGAGGGGCGAGTGGAAGGCGTGGCTGACCCGCAGCCGCTTGGTGCGCCGGCCCAGCTCCTCGATGCGGGCGGCGACCTCGCGTACGGCGTCCTCGTCGCCGGAGACCACCACCGAGCGGGGTCCGTTGACCGCGGCCAGGCCCACCCGGTGCTCGTGGCCCTCCAGCAGGGGCAGCACCTCCTCCTCGGTGGCCTGGAGGGCGACCATGGCGCCGTCGGCCGGGAGGGCGTCCATCAGCCGGCCGCGGGCCGCGACCAGGGCGCAGGCGTCGCCGAGGCTGAGGACTCCGGCGGCGTGGACGGCGGCCAGGGAGCCGATGGAGTGGCCGAACAGGTGGTCGGGGGTCACGCCGAGGGCGCGGACGAGCCGGTAGAGGGCGACTTCGAGCGCGAACAGGGCGGGCTGCGCGTATCCGGTGCGCTCCAGCAGGGCTCCGGCGTCGCCGAGGACGGCCTCGCGCAGCGTGGTGCCGAGGACGTCGGCGCCGAAGTGGGCGCACACCTCGTCGAAGGCGTCGGCGAAGACCGGGAAGGCGGCGTACAGGTCGCCGCCCATGCCGGGGCGTTGGGCGCCCTGCCCGGTGAAGAGGAAGGCGGTGCGTCCGCCGCGCGCGGCGGTGCCCGTCCCGTCGGGCGGGGTGGTGCCGGAGGCGAGCCGGGTCAGCTCGGCGAGCAGGTCGTCGCGTCCGGTGCCGAGCAGCACCGCGCGGTGTTCGAAGGCGGGGCGGGTGGTCGCCAGGGAGTGGCCGAGGTCGGCGGCGGACAGTTCGGGGTGGCGCAGGGCGTGCTCGCGCAGCTTCTCGGCCTGGGCGCGCAGCGCCTCGGGGGTGCGGCCGGACAGCGGCCAGGCGGTCGTCGCGTGGGTGACCGGCCGTGCGGGGGGCTGCGCGACGGTGGCGGACGCGGCCGGGGCCTCTTCGAGGATGACGTGGGCGTTGGTGCCGCTGAACCCGAAGGACGAGACACCCGCGCGGCGCGGGCGGCCCTCCTCTCGCTGCCAGGGCCGGGCCTCGGTCAGCAGGTGGACGGCGCCGGAGGCCCAGTCGACCCGGCTGGAGGGCCGGTCGGCGTGCAGGGTGCGGGGCAGTTCGCCGTGGTGCAGCGCCAGGACCGTCTTGATGATGCCGGCGACGCCTGCGGCGGCCTGGGTGTGGCCGAGGTTGGACTTGACCGAGCCGAGCCACAGCGGCCGGTCGTCGGGCCGGTCCTGGCCGTAGGTGGCGAGGAGCGCCTGGGCCTCGATGGGGTCGCCGAGGACGGTGCCGGTGCCGTGTCCCTCGACGGCGTCGACGTCGGCGGGGGTGAGCCCGGCGTCGGCCAGCGCGGCCCGGATGACCCGTTCCTGCGAGGGCCCGTTGGGGGCGGTCAGGCCGTTGCTGGCGCCGTCGGAGTTGACGGCGCTGCCGCGCACCACGGCCAGGATCCGGTGTCCGTTGCGCCGGGCGTCGGAGAGCCGCTCCACGAGCAGCATGCCGGCGCCCTCGCCCCAGCCGGTGCCGTCGGCGCCGTCGCCGTAGGCCTTGCAGCGTCCGTCGGGAGCCAGGCCGCGCTGGCGGCTGAACTCCAGGAACGCGGCCGGGGTCGACATCACGGTGACGCCGCCGGCGAGGGCCAGGTCGCACTCCCCCGCGCGCAGCGCCCGCGCCGCCCAGTGCAGGGCGACCAGGGAGGAGGAGCAGGCGGTGTCGACGGTGACGGCGGGGCCCTCCAGGCCGAGGGTGTAGGAGATGCGGCCGGAGACGACGCTGGCGGCGTTGCCGGTGCCGAGGTAGCCGTCGACGTCGTCCGCGGACGTGCGCAGCAGGGTCGGGTAGTCCTGGCCGTTGGTGCCGGCGAAGACGCCGGTGCGGGAGCCGCGCAGGGTCCGCGGGTCGAGGCCCGCGCGCTCGACGGCCTCCCAGCACACTTCGAGGAGGAGCCGCTGCTGCGGGTCCATGGCCAGGGCCTCGCGCGGCGAGATGCCGAAGAAGGCGGCGTCGAACCGGTCGACGCCGGACAGGAAGCCGCCGGTGCGGGTGTAGCTGGTGCCCTCGTGGTCGGGGTCCGGGTGGTACAGCGAGGTGAGGTCCCAGCCGCGGTCGTCGGGGAATCCGGTCAGGCCGTCGCCGCCGGAGGCGAGCAGGTCCCAGAGCCGTTCGGGGGTGTCGGCGCCGCCGGGGAGGCGGCAGGCCATGCCGACGACGGCGAGGGGTTCGTCGCTGCCGCCGGACGCGGGGCGGGTCGGGGCGGTGACGGACCGGGCGGCGCCGTCGCCGGCCGGCAGCGAGCGCAGCAGGTGCTCGGCGAGGGCGGCCGGGGTGGGGTGGTCGAAGGCGACGCTGGGCGCGAGCCGCAGGCCGGTGCGGCGTTGCAGCGCGTTGCGCAGGTCGACGGCGGTCAGCGAGTCGAAGCCGAGGTCGCGGAAGGCGCGTTCGGGGTCGGCGGCGGGGGCGTCCGGGGTGTGGCCGAGGACGGTGGCGATCTCCGTCTGCAGGAGGCGCAGGACGGCGCCGGGCCGTTCGGCCGCCGGCAGCGCGGTGAGGGTACGGGCCAGGCGTCCGCCCGACGCGGCGGCTCGGGCGGTACGGGGCACGGAGGCGGCGGGGTCGCGCAGCAGGGCAGGGGTGGGGGTGGTGGCGGCCCGCGCCGCGGCCAGGTCCAGCCGGACCGGCAGCAGCACCGGGCGGTCCTGCGCCGCGGAGAGGTCGAGCAGGCGCAGGGCGTCGGCGGTGGGCAGCGGTGCGACGCCCGCCCGGGCCATGCGGGTGCGGTCGGCGTCGCCGAGGCCGGCCGTCATGCCGCTCTCCTCGGCCCACAGGCCCCAGCCGAGGGCGAGCGCGGGCCGTCCCTCGGCCCGCAGGGTGGCGGCGAGCGCCTCCAGGAAGGCGTTGGCGGCGGCGTAGTTGCCCTGTCCGGGACCGCCGAAGGTGGCGGCGGCGGACGAGAACAGCACGAACGCCGACAGGTCCAGGTCCCGGGTCAGGCGCGCCAGATGCACGGCGGCGTCCGCCTTGGGCCGCAGCACGGCCGACAGCCGGTCGGGGGTCAGCGCGGGGACGACGCCGTCGTCGATCACCCCGGCGGCGTGGAAGACCGCGCCGAGGGGGTGCGGTGCGGGTACGGCGTCCAGCAGCGCCGCCAGCGCGGCCGGGTCGGCGGCGTCGCAGGCGGCGAGCGTCACCTCGGCACCGGCCTCTTCGAGGGCGGCGCGGAGCTCCGCGGCGCCGGGCGCCTCGGGGCCGCGGCGGCTCGTCAGCAGCAGGTGCCGTGCTCCGTGCGCGGTGACCAGGTGCCGGGCGAGGGCCGAGGCGACGGTGCCGCCCGCCCCGGTGATCAGCACGGTCCGCTCCGGATCGAGGAGCGGCCGCGCGGCGGTGGCGGGGGTTTCCGGCTGGTGCCGGACGAGGCGGGCGGCGTGGGCGCGGCCGGCCCGCAGGGCGATCTCGGTCTCCCCGGTGTGCGCCGCGTCGCGGACGGCGGCGAGGAGGACCTCCGGGTCGGTGCCGGAGTCGGTGTCCACGAGCAGGAAGGACCCCGGGTTCTCCGACTGCGCCGACCGCACCAGACCGCGGACGGCGGCCGCGGCGAGGTCGGCGACCGGTTCGCCGGGCCGGACGGCCACCGCGTTCCGGGTGAGCAGGACCAGCCGGGCGTCCGCCGTGCGTTCCTCGGCCTGCCAGCGCTGGAGCAGGTCCAGGGCCGCGGCCGCCGACTCGTGTGCGGCGGCGGGCAGTTCCGCGTCGCCTCCCTGCCAGGACACGAGGACCAGGTCGGGCACCGGCGCGCCGGGGTCGGCGAGGGCGGTGAAGAAGGCGTCCGGGTCGGGGTGACGGTCGGCGTCGGCCGGGGCCGGTGCGGCGCCCACGAAGGCGAGGGTCGGCCGGTGGGTGGCCGTCCCGGCCGTCGGCAGGGGGATCCAGTCGACGGCGAACAGGTCGTCACCGCCCTCCGAGGGGGCGGTCAGGGGCAGTTCGTCGACGGGAGTGAGGGTGACCGCGCCAACGGTGGCGACGGGGGTGCCGGACTCGTCGGTGAGGTCGACTCGCAGGGTGCCGTCGGAGTGGGACCGGAGTGCGACCCGCAGGGTCTCCGCGCCGGCCGCGTGCAGGGCGCAGTCCCGCCAGGTCACGGCGAAGCCGCCGGGACGGCCGAGCGCGGGCGCCGTGTGCAGGGCGGCGTCGAGGAGCGCGGGATGCAGGGCGACCCGCAGCGCGTCCGGCCGGAACTCCTCCGGTACGGCGACCTCGGCGTAGGTGCGGTCCCCGGCCCGCCACACCGCGGTGAGCCCGCGGAAGGCGGGACCGTGGTCCAGGCCGAGGTCCCGCCACGCGTCGTAGATCTCGTCGATCTCGTCGGCGGTCAGGGCCTGGGCGCCCGGCGGCGGCCAGGCCGCTTCCGGTGCGTCCGGCCCGGGGAGCTCCGGCGGGGCCCCGGCCTGGTCCAGGACACCGCGGGCGTTGCGGACCCAGGGCCGGTCGTCCTGGTGTGCGTCGTCCGGTGCGCGGTCGGCGGCCGGGAGGGGCCGGGAGTGACAGGAGAACGTCCTGACGCCGTTCTCGTCCGGGCTGTCGAGGACGACCTGGATCTCCACGGGCCGGTGGCCGTCGAGAACGAGCGGTCGCTCCTGTGCGAGCTCCACGACGTGGTGGCAGCCGACGAGCGCGCCGAGGTGCAGGGCGAAGTCGACGTACGCGGCGCCGGGCAGCACGGTCGCGCCCGCGACCGTGTGGTCGGCCAGCCAGGGGTGGGTACGGGCCGAGAGCACGGTGGTGGACAGCACGGACGAGGAGTCCGCCAGGGTCACCGCGCCACCGAGCAGCGGATGCCCGCCGGCGCGCCGTCCGGTGCCGGGCACCGGATCGAGCCAGAGGCGTCGCTGCTGGAAGGCGTAGGTGGGCAGGTCCACCGTCCGGCCGGTGGGGAAGAGGGCGGACCAGTCCGGGCTGTGCCCGTGGGCGTGCAGCGCGGCGACGGCACGCAGCAGGGTCACCGGCTCCGGGGCGTCCTTGCGCAGGGCGGGCGCCAGAACGCCCTGGTCGTCGTCGAGGAACGTACGGGCGAGCGCCGTGAGGGTGGCGTCCGGCCCGAGTTCGACGAAGCGCGTGGCCTTGTTCCGTACGAGGGTGCGGACCGCGTCGGCGTACCGGACCGCCTGACGGACGTGCCGCACCCAGTGGTCCGGCGACATCAGTTCCTCGGCGCTCGCGGTCTCCCCGGTGAGCGTGGAGACGACGGTCAGCCGGGGGCGCTCGTACGTCAGGCTGTCGGCGACCGCGCGGAAGTCGTCGAGCATCGGTTCCATGAGCGGGGAGTGGAAGGCATGGCTCACCCGCAGCGCCGTGACCTTGCGGCCCTGGCCGCGGAAGTGGCCCGCGATCTCCTCGACCGCCCCGGCCGCGCCGGAAACCACCACGGCCTGCGGCCCGTTGACCGCCGCGATGCCCACCTCGTCGCCGAGCAGGGGCAGCACCTCGTCCTCGGAGGCCTGCACCGCGGCCATCGCACCACCGGCCGGCAGCGCCTGCATCAGGCGGCCGCGAGCGACCACCAGACGGCAGGCGTCGGCCAGGGACCACACCCCCGCCACGTGCGCGGCGGCGATCTCACCGATCGAGTGACCGGCCAGCAGGTCCGGGCGCACCCCCCACGACTCCAGCAGCCGGAACAGCGCCACCTCCAGCGCGAACAGCGCCGGCTGCGCGAACTCCGTACGGTGCACCCGCTCGGCGTCCGCGCCGAACAGCATCTCCCGCAGATCGAAGGGGAGGTGGGCGTCGACCGCGTCGAAGGCCTCGGCGAACACGGGATAGGTGTCGTACAACTCCCGTCCCATACCCAGGCGTTGGGAGCCCTGTCCGGCGAACAGGAAGGCCGTGCGCCCGCGCAGTGCCGTCCCGCGCACCGCTCGTGCGTCCTCCTCACCCGCCGCCACCGCGGCCAGCCCGGCCCGCAGTTCCTCGGCCGTGGAACCGACCACCACCGCACGGTCCTCGAACACCGACCGCGTCGTCGCCAGCGACCACGCGACATCGACGGCGCGATCGGCGGAAGCCTGCGCGTCCAGCAGCCGCGCCGCCTGCGCCCGCAGCGCCCCCTCGCCGCGCGCCGACACCGGCCACAGCACCACCCCGGCGTCGCCGTCGCCGCCACCGGACACGGCGGACTCCTCGGTCTCCCCCGGCTCCTCCAGCACCACATGTGCGTTGGTGCCGCTGACGCCGAAGGCGGAGACGCCGGCGCGGCGCGGCCGGTCGTCGTCGGTCCGCGGCCACTGCTGAGCGTCGGCGAGCAGGCTCACCCGGCCCGCCGACCAGTCGACGTGGCGGGAGGGGGCGTCGACGTGGAGCGTGCGCGGGAGCAGCCCGTGCCGCATGGCCATGACCATCTTGATCACGCCGCCGACCCCGGCGGCGGCCTGGGTGTGCCCGATGTTCGACTTCAACGAGCCGAGCCAGAGCGGTTGTTCGCGGTCGCGTCCGTAGGTGGCGAGCAGCGCCTGGGCCTCGATCGGGTCGCCCAGCGTGGTGCCCGTGCCGTGGGCCTCCACCGCGTCCACGTCCGCCGTGGACAGCCCGGCGCTCGCCAGGGCCGCCCGGATCACCCGCTGCTGCGAGGGACCGTTCGGGGCGGTCAGTCCGCTGCTGGCGCCGTCCTGGTTGACCGCGCTGCCCCGGATGACCGCCAGCACCTGGTGTCCGTTGCGCCGCGCGTCGGACAGCCGTTCCAGCAGCAGCAGGCCCGCGCCCTCGCCCCAGCCGGTGCCGTCCGCGGCGTCCGCGAAGGACTTGCAGCGGCCGTCGGCGGAGAGTCCGCGCTGGCGGCTGAACTCGGTGAAGGTGACCGGCGTGGACATCACGGCGACACCGCCCGCCAGGGCCAGGGAGCACTCGCCCGCCCGCAGCGCCCGGCAGGCCAGGTGCAGGGCGACCAGCGAGGAGGAGCAGGCCGTGTCCACCGTGACGGCGGGGCCCTCCAGGCCCAGGGTGTAGGCGACGCGCCCGGAGGCGATGCTGCCGGCGCTGCCGTTGCCGATGAAGCCCTCGAGACCGGGCGGGGGGACGTCGAACCGGGAGCCGTAGTCGTTGTACATGACACCGACGAAGACGCCGGTGGGGCTGCCCCGCAGGGTGCCGGGGTCGAGTCCGGCCCGCTCCAGGGCCTCCCAGGAGATCTGCAGCAGGAGCCGCTGCTGCGGGTCTGTGCCGAGGGCCTCGCGCGGCGACATGCCGAAGAAGTCGGGGTCGAAGTCGGCGGCGTCGTGCAGGAAGCCGCCCTCGCGGGTGTAGCAGGTGCCCGGGCGCTCGGGGTCGGGGTGGTAGAGGGACGCCACGTCCCAGCCGCGGTCCTCCGGGAAGGGCGTGATGGCGTCGGTGCCGTCGGCGACCAGGCGCCAGAGGTCCTCGGGGGTGCGCACGTCACCCGGGTAGCGGCAGGCCATGGAGACGATCGCGATGGGCTCGCGGTCCTTGCTCTCCAGCTCGCGCAGGCGGCCGGTGGTGCGGTGCAGGTCGGCGGTGACCCGCTTCAGATAGTCCCGCAGGCGGTCTTCGCTCACAGCTCGGCCCCCAGACCCGGGTCGCACACCACGACGGAGAGCTGTGGCAGGCCCGCTGCGCTCGGAACGGTAGACAACACCGGAATCTCCTCAGGCTCGGACACCCACGCTCATGGCATGGCTCCTCGAACACCTCGAACCCGGCCCAGTCTGGGGGCGGCCGGGCGGTCCACGGCCGCTCTACCTCCGACTCTGAAAAATCCCCTAGTTGCCCACGGCACCGGCCCGGCGCCGGTCCGGCCCGCGCCCGGCACCGGTCGACGGCGGCCGACACCGGCAAATCCCTAGAGTTGCGCGGCTCTTCTGGCCTTCGTTCGGCCCGGCGTGCTGCGCTGAGGCCGCTCCCGGCCCGCCTCCCGTGCGGCCCGCCTACGAGAGGGGTTCCCGATGACAGCCGTGCCCGCTCCTGCCGGCCCCGCGGTGGCCGCGCCGCCCGAGGTCGGTCTCGACGGCGGTGCGAGCCTGCTGGCATGGCTGCGGCGGATGCGCGACGAGCAGCCGGTGTGGCGCGATCCGGCGGGCCGCTACCACGTCTTCCGGCACGAGGACATCCAGCGGATCACCGCCGACCCGGCGGCCTACTCCTCGGACACGGTGACCCGGCTGTCGGGCGGTGAGCGCCAACCGCCGGGTGGCACACTGCTCTTGCTGGACCCGCCGCGCCACGGCAAGCTGCGGCGACTGGTGAGCAAGGTCTTCACCGCGAAGATGATCAACGAGCTGACGCCGCGGATCACCGAGGTGGCCACCGAACTGCTCGACGGTCTCGACGGCAGCGACCGCTTCGACCTCATCGAGGCGTTCGCCAACCCGCTGCCGGTGATCGTGATCTCCTCGATGCTCGGGGTCCCGCCGTCCGACCACCCGCTGTTCCAGGTGTGGGCGAACAACCTGCTGACCGTCGACTGGGAGACGCCCGAGGGCGCCGAGGTCATGGGCCGGACCGTGCAGGAGCTGGACGCATATCTGCGCCGGCACGTCGCCGAGCGGCGGGCACGCGAGCACGACGACCTGATGAGCCTGCTGGTCCGCGCCGAGGTCGACGGGGAGAGCCTGAACGACGACGACGTGGTCAGCTTCGCCGCGCTGCTGCTGCTCGCCGGCCATGTCACCACCGCCGTGCTGCTCGGCAACATGCTGCTGACCCTGGATCAGGAAGAGGGCCTGCTCACCGAGTTGCGCACCGACCGCGCGAGGATCACGCCGTTCACGGAAGAGGTCCTGCGCTGCCGGCCGCCGTTCCTGAAGATCGAGCGGGTGCCCACGGCCCCGGTGGAGATCGCCGGGGAGAAGGTGCCCGAGAACGCGATGGTGTACCTCTGGCTGCTGTCCGCCAATCGCGACGAGCGCGTCTTCCCCGACCCGGACCGCTTCCTGCCCGGCCGGTCCAACGCCAAGCAGCTGGCCTTCGGGCACGGCATCCATTACTGCCTGGGCGCCCCGCTGGCCCGTATGGAGGGGCAGATCGCGCTCAATCTGATGCTCGACCGCTACGTCGACATCCGGGTCGACCGTGACGCACCGCTGTCCTACTTCGACAACCGTGTCAACGTCTTCGGTCTTCGGCGGCTGCCCCTGACGGTCCGCCGTGCCTGACCGGCGCATCCGGGCGGACAACCCACCAGACGGAGGACTCATGGCCTACGAGCCGAAACCACCGGTGATCCCCACCGACCGCACCTGCCCCTTCGACCCCGATCCGGAGTACCGCCGGCTGCGTGAGGAGGAACCGATCAGCCCGGTCAGGTTCGACATCGCACCGGGCCGCGACGACGGGTGGCTGGTCACCCGGCACGACCATGTGCGGGCGATCATGACCGACCCCCGGTTCAGTCACCGCGCCGAGCTGCTGGCGCTGGTGGCGTCGCCGCCGTTCGAGGTGGAGAAGTACGAGCCCCAGCCGTCGGGCCCGGGGTCGTTCGTCCGCATGGACGCCCCGGACCACACGCGCTACCGGCGCCTGCTGACCGGCTTCTTCACGGTCCGCAAGATCCAGGAGTACGAGCCGACGCTCGCCGGGATCATCGACGACGTGCTCGACGAGATGGCGGACCTCGAACCGCCGGTGGACCTGCTGCCGGCGTTCGTGCAGAAGGTCGTCCACCGGTCGGTGCACTCGGTGATGGGGGTGCCGGAGGAGGACATCGCCGAGCTCGACCGGCACTTCTCGGCGATCATGCGGATCGACTACACGCTCGAGGAGTTCATCGAGCACAACACGGCGCTGGACCAGACCCTGGCCCGGGTCGTCAAGGACCTGTTCGCCGAGCCGAACGACAAGCTGCTCGGCAAGCTGGTCAAGACCGGTGAGCTGACCGAGGAGGAGCTGGCGAACATCGCCTGGATCACCATCGGCGGCGCCCTGGACACCACGCCGAACATGCTGGGTCTCGGCACGTTCGCCCTGCTGGAGCATCCGGAGCAGCTGGCGAAGGTCCGCGAGCGGCCCGAGCTGATGGAGCGGGCGGTGGAGGAGCTGCTGCGCTATCTGACGATCTCCCACATGGGCGCGAGCCGGGTGGCGCTGGAGGACGTGGAGGTTGGCGGACAGCAGATCGAGGCCGGACAGACCGTGGTGCTGTCCCTGCCGGCCGCCAACCGGGACCCGGAGCAGTTCGAGGACCCCGAGGTCTTCGACGTCACCCGCCCCTCCCGCCGCCACCTGGCGTTCGGCTTCGGCATCCACCAGTGCCTGGGGCAGCATCTGGCCCGGGCCACCCTGCGCATCGGCTTCCAGAAGCTCTTCGACCGTTTCCCGGACCTCCGGCTGGCGGTCGAGCCGGGGGAGGTCCCGCTGCGGGACAAGGCGATGCACTACGGCGTGTACGCGCTGCCCGTGACCTGGGGGGTGAGCCGACCCCCCGGACACGAACCGCGGGCCGTCCCGGCAACGGGGCGGCCCGCGGTTCCCGTTTCCGCCGCCCTGGCGGGGCGCGGGAGGGCCGGGCTGGGGCTCAGCTCAGGTGGGACATGCGGGGCCAGGTGGTGCGCCAGGGCCGGCGCAGTCCCTCGCAGACCCAGACGGGGGTGCCCCAGTTGAGGTTGTGCACCTTGTCCGCGTTGGTGACGGTGCCGCGTCGGCGCACGTCGGTGAAGAACTCCCGCAGGTAGCGGGCGTCCGCGCCGACGAAGACCACGGTCGCGGTGTCGTCGGTCGGTCGGCGCAGGTACCGGTAGCCGCGGTGGCCGCTGTAGGGCCGCGGCAGTCCGAGCCCGGGGCCGAAGCGGTCGAGGGCGCCGGCCTGGTCGTAGCGGTCGGTGACCAGCAGGGCCCGGCGGCGCCGGTCGGCGGGCAGGCCGCGGTAGACGCGGGCCACCGAGGCGGCCAGGTCGGGCCAGCCGACGCTCTCCATGGCCAGCCGGTCGGCGGAGGAGCGGGTGAGCCGCTGCACCGGGTAGACCGGCAGGACCTGGACCGCCAGGGCCGCCGACGCCAGGTAGACCACGGCCGTCGACCAGATCCGCGGGCGGGTGGCGGCCAGGCGTTGCAGTGCCGTGGCGCCCGCCGCCCACAGCACGGCGAACAGCCCGGCGACGTAGTAGGGCCGTCCGTGGACGACGAGGTAACAGGCGCACAGTCCGGCGAAGGTCAGTCCGAGGAACCGGTAGGGGCGTGCCGCGCGGGCGAACAGCAGCCATAAGAGCCCGCAGCCGAGGAGGAGGGCGCCGGCCAGTCCGGCGGCCGCCAGGACGGTGGGGAGAAACGTGGCCCGGCTTCCCTCGGCGGCGACCTCCCGGGCGATGACGCCGGTCATGGCCAGCTGAGGCCAGCCGGCCCGGGCCTGCCACAGCAGCCCGGGCACCGCGGTGAGCAGGGCCCCCGCCGCCGAGGCCCACAGCAGCGGGCGGCGCAGCAGCTCCCGGGGTCCGGCGAGGAGCAGGGACACGAGCAGCACGGCCCACAGGCCGACGCTGAGGAACTTCACCTGGAGGGAGACGGCGGCGGTCAGACCGAGCAGGGGCAGCAGCCGGTCGCGCCGGGTGCGGACCCAGCGCACCAGCAGCCAGACCCCGGCCGTCGTCAGGAAGATGTCCAGGGTGGCGGTGATGAGCAGGTGGCCCATCTGGAGCATGACCGGCGAGACGGCGTACGCGCCGGCGGTGGCGAGCTGGGCGGCGCGTCGGCCGCCCAGCTCACGGGCGGTCAGGGCGGCGATCAGCACCCCGAGCGCGGTGACGGCCGCGGCCGGTGCGCGCAGCACCACCAGCGAGCCGGGCGCCAGGGCGTCGAGGGCGTGGGCCAGCAGGGGCAGCAGCGGGGGCTGGTCGGCGTACCCCCACGCGGGGCTGCGGCCGGCGGCGAGGAAGTACAGCTCGTCGCTGAAGTAGCCGAAGCGGTCGGCGGTGAGCAGCAGCAGGGCCGCGGTGGCGCACGCGACGGCGCACACCGGCAGCAGGGCCAGGGGTGGGGGTGGGTCCACCGGCGGGGCGGCGGGGGTGGGGACACGGGATGTGGCCCCGGGAGGTCGGTACCCGCCGTCGCGGTGGGTGTCCTCGTCCCGGGTGGTGGGGGGCATCGTCGCTTCCTCGTTCCTGTCGGCTTCGCGATGGGAGCACCGCGCAGACTTGCCCGTCGAACCTACGGTCGGAGACCGCTGCCGGAACGGCGTGTTCCCCACTCCGGGTCCGGGAGTAGGGGCGATTCCCTAGTCTTCGGCGCCCGCGGTGGCCGCGGCTGTCGCGGCTGTGCTGGTGTGGGTCTTCGAACCGCCCCGGGGCCACGCGCCCCGCGGCGGTTCGTCCCCTTCCCGGCCGACCTGCGGTGGACGCGTTCGCAGCGCCCTGTCACTCCCACGGCCCGGCCTCGATCCCTCAACCGATCACGGAGAGACGACAGGCGAGTGATGGACCTTCAGTTCATGTGCGGCGGGGCCGGTTGGCGGTCCCGCACGGTCAGGACGGGCGCGTCATGACGGCGGCGATCGTCGCGGACGGCGTCCGCAAGCGGTACGGGGACATCCAGGCCGTCGACGGAGTCTCGCTGCACATCGAGGCGGGCGAGTTCTACGGCATCCTGGGGCCCAACGGCGCGGGGAAGACGACCACTCTGGAGATTCTGGAGGGCGTCCGCGAGCCCGACGAGGGGCGGATCGAGCTGTTCGGCGAGAGCCCCTGGCCGCGCAATCCCAGGCTGCTGCGCCGCATCGGCGTGCAGTTCCAGGCGTCGTCGTTCTTCGACAAGCTCACCACGCGCGAGACGATCTGCCTGTTCGCCTCCTTCTACCGGGTCGGCACCCGGCAGGCCGACGCGATGCTGGAGCGGGTGGGCCTCACCGAGTTCGGCGCGGTACCGGCCGACAAGCTCTCGGGCGGCCAGGCGCAGCGGCTGTCGATCGCGTGCGGTCTGGTGCACGACCCGGAGATCGTCTTCCTGGACGAGCCCACCGCGGGTCTGGACCCGCAGGCGCGCCGCAACCTCTGGGACCTGCTCCGGGACGTCAACGACGAGGGCCGCACGCTGGTCCTCACCACCCACTACCTGGACGAGGCCGAGATGCTCTGCGACCGGGTGTCGGTGATGGAGAAGGGCCGGGTGCTCAAGACGGGCGCGCCGGCGGCCCTGGTCCGCGAGCTCGACGACATGGTGCGGGTCAGTGTGGAGTCGGGGCTGGTCAAGGCGGACGCGCTGCGCGACGGACTGGTGACGGCCGGGGTGGAGAACGCGGTGGTGGAGGACGACGGGATCACGCTGTCGATCGCCACGCCCTCCCCCGGGCCGGTGCTGTCGATCCTGGCCGACCACCGGGCGCTGCGCGGTCTTCAGGTGCGCGGCGCCACTCTGGAGGACGTCTTCCTCCAGCTGACCGGACGGGAGTACCGCGCGTGAGCATCGACGAGACGTCCTCCCGCTCCACCGGGACGGCCGCGCAGGCCTCGGCGGAGCCGGAGGCGGCGACGGTCAAGGCCGGTCCGGGGCGCAAGGGGCCCGTCAAGGACAGGCGGCTGAACCCGATCCGCGAGCTGGCGCGGGCGATGATCCTCAGCGTGCTGCGGGACAAGGGCACGATCTTCTTCCTGATGATCTTCCCCATCCTGTTCCTGATGTTGTTCGGCACGTTGTTCAAGAGCGAGGGGACCTCGCACATCAAGGTGGCGCAGGTCGGCGAGGTGCAGGTGCTCGACTCGCTCACCGGGGCGCAGCGGGAGCAGCTCTCCAAGGCCGCCAAGATCACCAAGGTGAAGAGCGAGTCGGCCGCGCTGGCGAAGGTACGCGAGGGGGACTACGACGCGCTGGTCGAGCAGGACGGGGACACCGTCGTGCTGCGCTACAGCGTCTCGGACTCGGTCAAGGGGGCCTCGGCCCGCGCGACGCTGAACGCGGTGCTGGAGCAGGTCAACCTGGCCGCCACCGGCATGCCCGCCAAGTACACGCTGAAGGCCTCCCAGGTCGAGGACGAGTCGGTCAAGCCCATCCAGTACCTCACCCCGGGTCTGCTGGGCTTCGCCATCGCCACCAGCTCGGTGTTCAGCACCGCCCTGACGCTGGTGACGCTGCGGCGCAAGAAGATCCTGCAGCGGATGCAGCTGTCGCCGATCCGGCCCTGGGAGGTGGTGGCCGCCCGTATCTCCATGACCATGCTGATGGCGTTGACGCAGACGGCCCTGTTCCTGGCGGTGGCGACCCTGCCGTACTTCGGTCTGCGGCTCACCGGGAACTGGTGGCTGGTGGTGCCGCTCGTGGTCTGCGGGACGCTGGCGCTGATGTCGCTGGGTCTGCTCATCGGCTCGCTCACGAAGACGGAGGAGTCCGCGGGCGGTCTGGCCCAGCTGCTGGTCCTGCCGATGTCCCTGCTGTCGGGGTCGTTCTTCTCGCTGGACAGCGCTCCGGAGTGGGTCCGGGTCGTGTCGTACGTCATGCCGCTGCACTACCTGGTGGAGGGCGGCGAGTCGGTGCTCAGCCGGGGCGGCGGTGTCCTGGACGTCCTGCCCACGATGGGCGGCATGCTGGCCTTCGCCGCCGTGGTGACGGGGCTGACGCTGCGGTTCTTCAAGTGGAACGAAGGATGAGCCGACACTGACGGCCGACGACGTCCGGGGCCCTGTGCCGCACCCCAGCGGCACAGGGCCCCGGCCGCGTCTCAGCCGGGGTCACCGCCGCGCCGACCACCCGGATGCGGAACCCTCCCGAGGGCCCGCTGGTCCCCGCCCCGAACACGACAGGCAGCGGAACGCCGTCGGCGACAACGCGCCCCGACGGACAGTCACGGGGGCTCCAGAGCAGACGACTCCGGAGCGCTGCACACGACGCCGTCGCACGGACGGGCTCGGCGACGAGGGTGCGCAGACGGGCGCGGACGGGCTCGGCGACGAGGGTGCGCAGACGGGCGCGGACGGGCTCGGTGACGCGGGTGCGCAGACGGGCGCGGACGGCGCGGGTACTCGCATGCGGCGGCCCACCCCTGCGCACGGCGGCCTCGGCCCCCGGCCAACGGCGTCAGACGCGGTCGTCGCCCCGCCCCTGCAGCCGTCCCGTGCAGACCCCCCAAGGGCCCGGCGCGGCCCCGCCCGGACCACGGCACGCAGCCGAAACGCCGTCACCGGCAACACGCCCCCGGCGGACGGCGGTCGGCAGACCCCGCCCCGGCCCATCGCGTCACCACGCGGTCTCGCCCCGCCCCTTGCCAGCCACCGCCCCACGGGCCCGGTGCAACCCGGCCGGAGCACGGCACGCGGCGGCAACGCGCCGCCGGCGGACGGTGTCACGCGTGGTCGTCGCCGCTGCCCTGCCAGCCGTCCAGGTGGAGGACCTCCTCCAGGGGCCGTCGGGGGCCCGGGCGGAAAGTGGTGCGCAGGGGGTATGCCGTCGGCAGCAGTGCGCCCTGGCGGACGGTGGGGGGCAGGCCCAGGAGGTCGGCCATCTCCCGCTCGCGGTCCAGGTGGACGGCCGTCCATGCGGTGACCAGGCCCCGGCTGCGGGCGGCCAGCGCATAGCTCCAGGCCGCGGGCAGCAGTGAACCCCAGACACCGGCCTGGTTGCCCTCCGGCAGCCGGCCGTCGGGCAGTTCGAGGCACGGGATGACGAGCACGGGCACCCGGTGCAGCCGCTCGGCCAGCACCTGCGCGCCGGTGAGCACGGAGCGGGTGCCCTCCGGCTGCTCGTCCAGCCGTCGCAGGGCGGCGCCGTTGCGGTCGTGGAAGGCGGCCCGGTACACCTCGGCGACACGGGCGCGGAGCTGCGGATCGGTGAGCAGCAGCCAGTGCCAGCGCTGGCGGTTGTTGCCGTTGGGGGCCTGCAACGCGATCCGCAGGCAGTCCTTGACCAGTTCCGGGTCGACGGGCCGCTCCAGGTCCAGGCCGCGCCGCACGGAGCGGGTCGTGGTCAGCAACTCCTCGCCCGAGAGGGAAGGCGGCGTGGTCACGGCAGCAGCACCGCCCGGACGGCCAGGGCGAGGTAGGTGGTCACGACGAACCCCATCGCGGCGGCCAGGGGCCAGGCGCCACGGCGCGCGGTCAGGAACCGCCGGGCGCCCCAGAGCGGCAGGGCCGCCGTCAGGCAGGGCAGCAGCCCGAGGACGCCGTCCGGCGCGAACAGGACGACCTGGCAGAGGACCGCCCCGGCCGCGAACGCGGCGGTGACGGCGGCGCTGCCCCGGGGCCCGAGGTCGGCCGAGTACAGACGGGCGCCCGGCTCCGCCTCCCACGCCGTCTTGCGGGCGAACTCGAAGTGCAGGAAGACACCCGCGCACAGGGCGAGCAGCAGCGCTCCGCGCCAGTCGGCGGTGACGGTCCCGGCGGCGGCCAGCGAACCGTACACATAGACGCCGAGCAGCACCTGCACCGGGTAGGTGACCGCGAGGTTGAGGAGCTGCCGGTCGCGCACGGCCGCCGAGAGGCGTTCCAGGACGGCGAGGAAGACCCCGTAGCCGAGGGCGGCCAGGACCAGCAGGACGGCCGTGGCGGACAGCGCCGCGTTCAGGCCGGCCACCACCGCGGTGAGGGCGACCATCGCACCGCGCAGTTCGGCGACCGTGATCGCGCCGGTGACCAGGGGCCGGTCCGGGTGGTGCACACGGTCGTAGGCGAGGTCCTTCTGCTCGTCCAGCATCCTCAGGAACAGCAGCGCGAGGACGACGCTGAGGACCCGCACCCAGGTGGCGCCGGTCGGCCGCCAGGCGGCGCCGCTCACACTCACCGCGGAGCCCTCCAGGGCCAGGACCCACAGCAGGCCGTAGGTGGCGTAGACGTGGGGCCGGAACATACGCAGCACGAATCGGCCCAGCCGGCCGGGGATGCGGGGCACGGCGACGGTGCTCACTGAGGGTGTCCCCTGTCTCGGGTGCGGGTTCTGGTGGGGTGCGTCATCGGGGGCCGTTCAGCGGTGCGCGGCGGACGCCGGGGCCGCGAGCACCTCGGTCCGGCCGGCCGTGTCCCGGTCGGCGAACCCGACGCGGGCCTCGGCGACCAGGGCGCCGGGCTGGTGCAGGGTGCACTCGATGTCGGCGCCCGGCACCACGGGAGCGGTCCGGCACTCCAGGGGCAGGTCCATCTCGGCGAAGCAGCGGAACCGGGCCCGCAGGCGGACCGGCAGCGCCGTGGGCGCGCGCACCGCGCCCTCGTCCACGGCGGCGATCAGGGCCAGTTGCCGGAAGGCCTCCAGTTCCAGCATGCCGGGGACGTGGTCGACCCAGTGGTCGTAGAGGGTGGGGTGGGTGGTCTCGGCGACCAGCCGGGCGGTGCGGACGCCGTCGGGCGACGTGCGCGGCGGTGTGATCACCGCGTTGGCCCGGTCGCGCCGGCCGACCCGGCCGGGTTCGACGGTCTGTCCGGGCAGCGCGACGGGCGGATCGCACAGGCCGAGGTCCCGGCGCTGCCCGGCCCGCAGGCGGCTCCACTCCTGCGGGGGCATCCACGAGTAGTCGATGCGGGCCAGCAGTGCCTCCCGTGCCCCGATGGCCGCGGTGAAGCGCAGCCGCAGGCCCGTCACACCGGTCCGGTTGCGGATGCGGTGCTCGACCCGGACCCCGACGACCGCCTCGGCGGGGGTGTCCCCGCAGGTCAGGGCGTCCGGGTCGGACACCTCGTACTCGACCGTCCGGAGCAGGAACTTGTGGTCCAGGGGTACGTCGAGGTAGCGGTGGGCCACCACGAAGATGCCCTGGCGGCAGGCCTCCAGCAGCAGCAACGGGTCGTGGTGGCTGCGGGGGGCGACGGCGTCGCCGTAGAAGGGGTGGCGGCGGGGAAGCTGCGCGGCCAGCCGCATCTCGTCCTCGCTGAGGCGCTCCGCGTCGGTCAGGAAGACCTCCGCGATCGCTGCCCGGTGCACCAGCTCCTTCGGGAGTGTCCGGGCGAACTGCATGGCTGCTCCTCGTTCAGATCTGGGCGTCCCGGACGGTGTCCAGGTGCCGGCGCCACGCGTCCACGCCGGCGCCGTCGAGGACCGGGGCGCGGCCGGGCTGCCGCATCGGGAGCACCGACGATCCGACGATGACCGCGTCCCACGGGTCGATGTCGATGCCGTGCTCCCAGGCGTGTTCCAGGAGGTGACGCGGGGTGGCGTCGGGGCCGGCACCGGGCCGGCCGGAGAGCGCGGCGCGCAGCCGTTCGGCGGCGGGCCCGAAGTCGAGGTCCCGCGGCTTGGTGGCGGCGTACAGCCGGTCGGCCAGCCCGAGGGCGTACCCGGTGAGGTCCTCGTCGGCCAGCGCGGAGCGGAAGAGCCGGTCGCGCTCCGCGTGGTCGAAGTGCACGGCCAGCTCGCGCAGGACGTCGGCGGGCTCGTCGGGGGTGTGCACGAGGTTGAGCAGATAGCTGTAGCGGCCGAGCAGGTGGCGCAGCTGGCCGGGCACCCGGGCTTCGGGGTCGGTGGGGCCCTTCAGCCGGGTGAGCTGGACCGAGGCCGGGATGTCGCTGGGGCGGCCGGGGCGGACGAGCAGCACGAGGGCGTCGGCGTCCTCCAGGAAGAGCGCGGCCAGGCGCCTGCGATGAGGGGTGGCGAGGTTCCACTGGAAGTACCACAGGGAGCGGATCATGGTCCGGGTCAGCCGGGTGATCGCCGCGCCGACGATCCGGTACTCCTGCTCGGCCAGCCACTCCACGGCCGCGTCCAGCCTGCGGGACACCACGGCGTCGGGCTTCAGCAGCAGTGCGGCGTGGCGGTGGGCGAAGCCGGTGACGTCGTCGGTGAGGGCGGCGAGTTGTTCGTGGCTCTCCTGGTAGTAGGTGTCCGCGCCGTACAGCCGCTGTTTCTCGGGGTGGCAGGTGAGCAGCGGTGAGACGGGGATGCCGTGGACCGGCTCGGGGTGGTCGGAGTGGGTCGTCACGGGGTGCTCCCGTCCGTCGGGTTCGCGGCGGGCTGCCGGGGCGGTGGTGTGCCGAGGTAGCCGACCTTGAGGCAGTGGTCGAGGAGGCGGCGCAGGTAGGGGCGTCCGCTCAGGGGCACGCGGCGGCCGCTGAAGGCGGCGGCCCGGCTGTCGTCGAAGCGGATGCGCCGCTGGAGGTAGGTGTCGTAGAGGGCGACGACGCGGTCGTAGTAGGGGCGTTCGCGGTCGGGCAGGGCCGCCGCGGAGAACGTGGTCGGCGGGACGAACCGCGTCACCTGGAACGACGGGTACTCGGCGAGGACGTCGGAGAAGTCCCGCAGGGTCAGCAGGTGGCCGACCGCGTGCAGGGTGAGGCCCTCGGCGTCCTCGAAACGGGTGGTGACCTCCGTGACCAGGTCGGCGACGTGGTCGACCGGTACCAGGTCCAGCGCGGCGTCGTAGTGGCCGGGCATGGTGCGCACCAGGCCCCGGGTCATGACCTTGAGTATGGGATAGACGGTCTTGAAGTCGCGGCAACGGCCCGTGCGGGAGGCGCCGGTGACGATGCTGGGACGGACCACGGCCACCGGCAGGCCGTCCGCGGCGGCCTTGCGGACCATGGTCTCCGCGGCCAGTTTGCTCTTCTCGTAGACGTTGCCGAACCGCTGTCCGACGTCGAGTTCGTCCTCCAGGGCCACGCCGTCGCGCACCCCGCACACATAGGCCGTGCTGACCTGCACCAGCGGGGTGCGGTGGGCCAGGGCGAGGTCCAGGACGTGCCGTGTGCCGCCCACGTTGATGCTCTCGTACCGCTCGTCGGGCAGTCCGAAGTCGGTGACGGCGGCGCAGTGCACGATCCGGTCGGCGGTCGCGGCGAGCCTGCGGTCGTCCTCGTTCAGCCCGAGGCCGGGACGGGTGACGTCACCGGTGAGGCGGGTGAGGGTGCCGGGCCCGGGGGCGAGTTTCCTGCCGTCGTTGCGGAGGATGTCGCCGTTGCGGTGCATCAGGGTGAGTACGGTGTGGCCCGCGCCGGTGAGCCGGGCGGCCACCTCCGCGCCCACGAAGCCGCTGGCGCCGGTGAGCAGCACCGTCATCGTGTCAGCCATCGATCATTCCTCCGTCAGGGGGCGAGGCATCAGGCGGCCTGGTGGGGCTGGGCACCGTTGCTGGCGACGAGGTCGCGGGCCTCCTCCAGGGGGAGTTCCGCGTCGAGGTGGGCGCCGATGCGCACCCAGTCGTAGCTGAGCTCCAGCGTGGCCCGCCAGGTGTCCGCCGAGTCGAAGGAGAGGGGGAAGGCGTCGGCGCCCGCGGTGCCGCGCACCTGGGCGATGTAGTCGCGCAGATCGGCGAGGAGCTCGTCCCCCTGCTCCACCGAGGAGACGGTGCGGCGCAGCAGTTCCTCGGCGCGCGTCCGGATCGCGAGGGTGGCCGGGGGAAGCAGGTCGATACGGCGGACCAGATCGGTGTCGGCGGGCAGCGGGTTGACGCCGTACGCGCTGAACAGGCCGCGCAGCGCGGCGTGCACGGCGCGGCGGGCGGTGAGCTCGGCGACCCGCCACTGGCCTCGCTGGAGGGCGCCGGTCAGGTCCTCGACGGCGTTCTCGGTGACGATGTTGGCCCACACCAGGGCCATGGTGGCGGCGGCGAACCGTTCGGCGGGCAGCGGCACCAGGTCGACGGCCTCGGGGCCGCTGACGGCGGCGCCGCGCACCGACAGCAACGGCTGGGCGGTGGACGGCGGCGGGGTGACGGGGCCGGGCGGCGCGGCGAGCGGCAGCGCCGGGGTGACGGTGCCGCCGCCCTTCCAGGCCAGCCGGATCAGTCCGTAGCGCACGAACGTGGCCAGGAGCCTGCCCGGTTCGGCGACACCGGTGTCCGCGGCGGCGGCCAGCACCTGGGGCAGCGGCCGGCCGAGGACCAGGGAGCGCCAGACCGCTCCGGCGCGGTCGCCGAGGGCGAACACCTCGCGCCGTCCGCGGACGACGTGTACGCGCGCGTCGGTCTGCCAGGTGGTCACTGCGGCCACGCGTTCCACGGTGAGCCGCTCGGGACGCGCGGAGACACCGGTGAGGCCGAGTTCCCCGGCGAAGGCGAGGCAGGCGGTCAGGTAGGCACGGGCGGCGTCGGTGTCGCCGGGTGCGGGGGCGGTGGTCTCCAGCTCCCAGTACCCGTCGCGTACGGCGGGGTGGTCGGCCCGGTCGAGCTGCATGGACAGCCACTTGGGTTCGAGGTAGGTCTCGCCCTGTCCGGCCGCCCAGAACTTGATCGTCTGAACGAGTCCGGCGCGGGTCCAGTCGACCGCCTCGTCCGGCTCGCCGAGGCAGAGCAGCGCCGTCGCGTGCCGCAGGGACTGCCGGGCCCGGTGCGCCCACCAGTCGGCGGCGATCCGGGCGAACCGCTCCTTCGGCATGAGGGACTTGACCTGGTCGACGAGGGCGTGGCCGCGCAGCGGGTGGCTGTTCAGCAGCCGCTGGCAGCGGTTGAGCAGATCCTCGGAGAGCCGGCCGGGGCGGCCGGCTCCCTTCTCCAGGGCGCGGAACTGGTCGGCGAGCTGGCGCATCGACCGGGTGCGGATCTCCACCCTGCGGCCGTCGACGAAGAGCAGCGACGGCATGGTGGGCAGGTCGTCCTCGGAGCGGGCGACGAGCAGGAAGTCGATGTCGGAGGAGGGGTTGCCGAAGCCCTCCGCGATGGAGCCCTCCAGCACCACGGCCCAGTCTGCGCCCGGGGGGAGTTCGGCGAGCGACTTGTCGAGCAGGTCTTGCAGCTGGTCCTCGGTGAGGATCACGGATGTGTCTCCGTCCTGGGAGTGTCCGGGTTCTCGGCGGACGCGCCGCCGTCGGGCGGATCGGCGAGTACGGTGACCGTGCCGGCGGCGCCGTCGACGCGCAGCAGGGTGCCGGTGCGGATCTCGGTGGTGGCGTTCCTGACCTGGACCACCGTGGGGATGCCCAACTCCCTGGCGACGACGGCGACATGGGTCAGCGGGCTGCCGCGTTCGACGACCAGCGCGGCGGCCGAGGGCAGCGCGGCCACCCAGCCGGGGTCGGTGCGGTAGGCGAGCAGGATGCCGCCGCCGATGTCGCGGGGCGTGTCGGTGACCACCGCGGGTCCTTCGACGACCCCGGGGCAGCAGGGGGTGCCGCGCAGTTCGCGGGCGCCGCTGCGGGCGGCGGGCCCGCTGCTCCAGCCGGCCCGTTCGAGGTTGCCCGACCAGTAGGGGGCGCCCCGGGTGGTGAACCGGGCGGGGGCGTGCAGCGCGGCGTCCGCCGCGAGCCGGGTGCGCCGCAGGGCGGCCAGGTCCTTCAGCTCGGTGTGGGCGATCATGCCCTCGTAGGCGCCCCTGACCTCCTCCAGGCGCAGCATGAACACGTCGTCCCAGGAGGTGAGGGCGCCGGCGCGGGCGAGGTCGCGGCCCAGGGCGCGCAGCATCCGTTTGGCGGCGCCGAAGGCGCGGGTGCGGCAGAACCGGAGCCGTTCGCGGTCGGTGAGGGCGGCGCGGGCCTTGCGCCGTACCCGCTCGTACACCCAGCGGCGGGGACCGCGCAGATGCTGGTCGAGGTAGGCGTCGGCCTCGCCCCCGTGCTCGCCCGCGCCGCTCCCCCGGTTCTCCGGCAGGGCGTCGCGCAGCAGGCTGAACAAGCCGGCCGGGTTCTCGTACAGGTCGGGGACCTCGAGCTTGAGTTCGTCGGGGCTGCGGTAGCCGTAGGCGGCGACGTAGGCGTCGACGGCGGCGACGATGCCGGTGTGTCCGGCCTCGACCAGCGCCTGGTAGGCGTCCGTGTCGGGGGTGCGCTCCAGCAGCTGCCGCGCCTCGTCGTCGGCGCGCACCGCCGCGGCCAGTTCGGCGAGCGCCCAGGCCGGTTCGGCGGACTCGACGTCGCCGCCGGGAGCGGCCGCGGCCCAGGTGAACCACTCGGGGGCGTCGGGCAGCCAGCGGCGGGTGAGCAGGGCCAGCAGGCCGACGGAGAGCAGGATCGTGGCGTCCAGGGCCTGCATGGGGCCCCACTTCTCGATGAGTTCCTTCTGCAACTGCCGGAAGCGGCGGTACGTCTCGTCGCCGGGCAGCGCGTCGTAGTCGACGTTGTTGAAGACCTCGTACGCCCGGTAGAAGTCGCGGTGGAAGGTCTCCACCGACTTCCCGATGGACAGGAAGCGCCGGGTGAAGACGGCCGTCCGGGCCAGTCGGGAGAGGCGGCCGCGCAGCCCGGGCCGGGGGGCGAAGGGGTGCAGCCCGTCGGCGGTCTCGTCGGAGATGCTCTCGGCGACGCCCAGCGATTTCTCCAGCACCCGGCGGTTGAGCGGGTACAGCGGTGCCAGCCGCACCATGCGGTACCAGTGGTACAGGTTGTAGTAGACGCGTCCGTGGACGTAGCCGAGCAGGTGGGGAGTCCACTCCTGGACCTCACGGAGCCGGTCGCCCCGGACGCCCAGCGCGCGGGCGTAGCTCTCGTAGACCTTGGCGTAGGTGTCGGCGGCGAAGCTGTAGGTGAGCGGGGAGACGACGCCGCTGAAGCTCTCGATGATGTTGGAGTTGTCCCAGATCCGCAGCTCCCCCTCGGGTTCCGGCGCGGTGCCGGGCGGCGGGCCGAGGGTGGTGACGGGGCGGCTCTGCAGGAGCCACAGGGTGCCGTCCGCTATGGCCCATTCGATGTCCTGCGGGGCGCCGTAGTGCGCGGTGGCGCGCACCCCGGCGGCGTGCAGCAGGGCCAGGTCGTCGGCGGTCAGGGCGGGCGCCTCGCGGTCCTCGTCGGTGACCGGCGTCACGGTGCAGCCCGGTCCGGTGCCGGCGTCGTAGCGTTCCTGCTTGTCACCGATGACCGTGCTGAGCGGTTCGCCGGTGGCGGCGTCGAGGACGACGGTGTCGGCGTCGACGGCGCCGGAGACCAGCCCCTCCCCCAGCCCGTGGACGGCGCTGACCACATGGCGGTCCGTGCGCCCGGCCGTCGGATCGGCGGTGAACAGCACGCCGCTGCGCTCCGCGGGCACCATGCGCTGGACGATGACGGCGACGCCGCCGGTGCCGGGCGGCAGTCCCCGCTGCGCGCGGTAGAGCAGGGACCGCTCGGAGAATCCGGACGCCCAGCAGCGGCGGACATGGGTGGTGACCTCGTCCAGGCCGCTGATGTTGAGGAAGCTGTCGAACTGTCCGGCGAAGGAGTGCTCCGTGCCGTCCTCCTCCTGTCCGGAGGAGCGCACGGCGACCAGGCCGCCACCGGCCTGCCGGTAGGCCAGGGCGACGGCCGCGGCGGTGTGCGCGTCGAGGGGCGTCTCCTCGATCAGGGCGGCGATCTCGGCGGCGACGCGGCCGGCCGTGGTGTCCCAGCCGTCGGCGAGGAGCTGGGCCAGACGCTCCTGCAGCCCGCTTCTGCGGGAGAAGCCGGCGAAGACGTCCAGGCCGATCACCGACCAGTCGGGCACCTGGAAACCGGCCGCGGTGAGCGTGTGCAGGTTTCTGCCCTTGCCACCGGCGTACCGGGTGATCAGGGACTCCTCGCTGGAGGGCGACAGAACACCCAGGGACAGGTGTTCGGATTCCGTGGTGAGCGACAACGTGATTCCTCCGCATGGCTCGCGCTCGACCTCACCGGAAGTCTCACGGCGGGAGCGGGCGAAACCTTTCGAGTCGGGCGCCGCGGCAACTTCGCCGAAAAACGCCGGTCGTTCGGCTCGGGCCGGTCGTTCGGCTCGGGCCGGTCGTTCGGCCCAGGCTGGTCGTTCGGCTCAAGCCGGTCATTCGGTCGAGGCCAGTCATTCGGTTCAGGCCGGCCGTTCGGTCGAGGCCAGTCATTCGGTTCAGGCCGGCCGTTCGGTCGAGGCCAGTCATTCGGTTCAGGCCGGCCGTTCGGTCGAGGCCAGTCATTCGGTTCAGGCCGGCCGTTCGGTCGAGGCCGCTCGTTCGGTTCAGGTCAGGACGACCGGCAGGCTCTGGTGGCCGCGCAGGACGAGCCGGTCGCGGCGGACCGGGCCGTCCCCGGGAGCCGGGCGCAGGTCGGGGAACCGCGTGGGCAGCCGGCTGAAGACGGTGACGGCCTCCAGCCGGGCCAGCATGGCCCCGAGGCAGTGGTGCGCTCCCCCGCCGAAGCTGAGCGGCTGGATGTCCTTGCGGTGGGGGTCGAAGCGGTCCGGCTGCTCGTAGCGGGCGGGATCGCGGTTGGCGGCACCGAGGAGGAGCACCACGTGGCTGCCCGCCGGCGCCGGCACGCCCCCGACGACGACGCCGTCGGTGAGCACGGCCCGGTTGCTCGTCTGCACCGGCGAGTCGTGGCGCAGCACCTCTTCGACGAAGCCCTGCACGGGAACGGTTCCGTCCCGCAGGCCGGCCATGATCCCGGGGTGCTCGAACAGCGTCTGCAGGCCGTTGCCGAGGAGGTAGGTGGTGGTCTCGAAACCGGCCAGCAGCAGACTGGCGAGGTTGGCGACGAGTTCCTCGTCGTCCCGCAGGGTCCCCTCGTCGCGCGCCCGGACCATGGCGGTCACCAGGTCGTCGCGCGGGTCGGCCCGGCGTCGGCCGGCCAACTCGGTGAAGTACCGGTGGAGTTCCACCGCCGCGCGGTCGGCTGCCGCAAGGCCCGAGGGGTCGGCGAGCAGTTCCAGGATGCCGATCAGGTCCGTCGCGTAGTCCCGGAAGCGCTCCCGGTCCTCGACGGGGACTCCGAGCAGGTCGCAGATGACATGGGCGGGCAGGGGGAAGGCCACGGCGTCCATGAAGTCCACCGGTGCGGAGCCGGCGTCCGCGACGGTGTCGAGCAGCGCGTCGGTGAGGTCCGCGACGCGGGCTTCCATCGCCGCCACCCTCCGGGCGGTGAACACCTGGGACATCGACGAACGCAGCCGCCCGTGGTGGGGCGGGTTGGCGACGAGCAGGGTGCGGCTCATCAGGGCGAGCGAGGGGTGAGCGGAGATGTCGGCGCCCCACGTCACCAGGTTGATGTCGGCGCCGAGTGCCGGACTGCGCAGGGCCTGGCGGCAGGCCTCGTAGCCGCTGACCAGCAGGAGACCGTCCCCGGCCGGCACGGCGGGCCCCAGTTCGAGGGCACGCTCGTACAGCGGGTAGGGATCGGCCCGTCCCTCGGTGGTCAGTAACTGGGCGACGATCGACTGCGCGTCCAACGGTCCTCCTGGTCACATGGTTCCGGTGCTTCGGGTGTGGCGCGGCGGCACCGGGTTCAGGGCGTGCCGGGGGCGGTACCGGCCAAGGCGGCCGCGGTGTCCGGCGACGACGCCGAGGACGCGGCCAGGCGGGGCCAGACGAGGGCCGTCGACCCCCAGGTGAGGCCGCCGCCGAAGCCGGCCAGCACCACCTTGTGCCCCGGAAGCAGTTGACCGGAGGCGACGCAGTCGGCCAGGGCCAGGGGGATCGAGGCGGCGACCGTGTTGCCTCGCGTCTCGATGTTGGACAGGAACCGTTCCGCCGGCAGGCCGAGTCGCCGGGCGACCGCTTCCAGGATCCGGGCGTTGGCCTGGTGCAGCACGAAGGCGTCGATCTCCGCCGGGTCCCACCCGGTGCGCCGGGCGGTCTCCTTCACCGAGTCCGCCATCCGCCGCACCGCCTGCGCGTAGACGACCTGCCCCTGCATGGTGAAGTAGGTGTCCTCGGTCTTGGCCGGCAGCCCCGTGGAGCGCTGCCGGGAACCGCCGGCCGGTACCTCGATCAGATCGCTGAGGCTGCCGTCGCTGCCGAGGTTCAGCCCGGTGAGCGCCCCGGCCTCGGTCGGCGACCCGGCGCGCAGCACCACCGCGCCGCCGCCGTCGCCGAAGATCACCCGGGTCGTGCGGTCGTCCGGGGCGAGGAGTGTGGAGAACGCGTCGGCGCCCACGACCAGCACGGTCTCGGCGGCGCCGAGCGCGACCATGCCGGCGCCCGTCGCGAGGGCGTACACGAAACCGGTGCACACCGCCGCCACGTCGAACGCCGCGATCGGTCCGAGTCCGAGCCGGGTGGCCACCTCGGGCGCGGTGGCGGGGCAGTGCCGGTCCGGGGAGCTGGTGGCGAGGACCACCGCGTCCACGCTGTCCAGCCCGGCCGAGGCCAGCGCCCGCCGCCCGGCCTCCACGGCCAGGTCGCCGGTGGACTGCCCCGGTGAGACCCAGCGGCGCTCCCGGATGCCGGTACGGCGGCGGATCCACTCGTCGCTGGTGTCGAGGACCTCCGCCAGTTGGTCGTTGCTGACGACGGTCGGAGGTACCCAGCCGCCGAGTCCGGCGACGACTGCCGCTCGTTCCATGGCCTCCAGCTCCTTTCACAGCCCGATGGCCGCCCCGGGGCCGAAGGGGCGGCCCCGGGGCAACGATTCACGAAACACCACCTCCCTTGGGCCGATCACAGCCTTTGTTAGGTGAAGTCCTATACCCAGCAAGCAACTTGACGTCCGGTCAGGTCGCGCCCAGCGGCCTGGCCGAGCGGCTCACGCGGACCCGAACTGCTGGTCGATGAAGTCGAAGAGGTCGTCGTCGCTGGCCGCGTCGATCCGTTCCTCGACCGCCGCCTGCGGGGCCCCCTCGTGGTCACCGTGGCCGCTCCCGGCGGAGCCGGCCGTGGCCCCGGCGGCCGGGGCCGCGTCCAGGGTCGCGAGCAGTCCGCGCAGCCGCCCGGCCAGCGCGGAGCGCACCTCCTCGTCCCCGGTGATGTCGGCCAACGCACCCTCCAGCCGGTCGAGTTCGGCCAGCATCGGCTGTACGGCCGCCGCAGCGCCCGGCGCGGTCTCGGCCCGCAGGTGGCGGGCCAGCCCGAGCGGCGTCGGATAGTCGAACAGCAGGGTGGCCGGCAGCCTGAGCCCGGTCGCGGTGGTGAGCCGGTTGCGCAGCTCGACGGCGGTCAGCGAGTCGAAGCCCATCTCCAGGAAGCCGCGTTCGGGGTCCACCGCCTCGGAGTCGGCGTAGCCGAGCACGGCCGCCGCATGGTCGCGGACGAGGTCCGCGAGCACCGCGAGACGCGCCTCGGCGTCCAGTTCCGCGAGCCTGCGGCGCAGCCGCTCGGCGGGCGCGACCCCATCGGCCCCGCCGGCCCCGCCGGCGGCTGCGCGGCGGCCCGGCGCCGGCTTGACGAGGGACCGCAGCAGGGCCGGCACCTCCCCGTCAGGGGTCCGCAGGCCGGCCGTGTCGAAGCGGGCCGGGACCAGCACCGCCCGGTCGGCCGCCACGGCGGCGTCGAAGAGACCGAGGGCCTGCTCGGACGGCATCGGGACGACACCGCCGCGGGCCATCCGCACCAGGTCGGCCCGGTCCAGTTTGCCGGTCATCGCCGACCGCTCCTCCCACAGGCCCCACGCCAGTGACTGGGCGGGCAGGCCGTGGGCGCGCCGCTGCCGGGCGAGGGCGTCGAGGAAGGCGTTGGCCGCCGCGTAGTTGCCCTGCCCCGAGCCGCCGAGGACGCCGGCCAGCGAGGAGTAGAGCACGAACGCGCGCAGCTCGCTGTGCCGGGTCAGTTCGTGCAGATGCAGCGCGCTGTCGGCCTTGGCGGCGAGGACCGTGTCGAGTCGTTCCTGGGTGAGGGTGCCGATGACACCGTCGTCGAGGACTCCCGCGGTGTGCACCACGGCGGTCAGCGGATGCTGTGCCGGGACCGTGGCGAGCAGTGCGGCCAGCGCCTCCCGGTCCGAGGTGTCGCAGGCGACGAGTTCGGCCCGGGCGCCGAGCGCGCTCAGGTCGTCGAGGAGTTCCCGGGCGCCCGGCGCGTCGGGGCCGCGGCGGCCGACGAGCAGCAGGTTCCGGGCCCCGTGCCGGCCGGCCAGGTGCCGGGCGACGAGGCCGCCGAGCGCGCCGGTGGCCCCGGTGACCAGGACGGTGCCGTCCGGGTCGAGCAGCGCGGCGGTGTCGCCGTCGGCCGGCTGGGTCAGCCGGGCACGGACGAGCCTCGGCACCCGCGTCTCGCCCTTGCGGAGGGTGACCTGCGGCTCCTCGTGGCGGGCCGCGGCGGGCAGCGCCCGGTACGACTCCTGGGCGCCGTCCCAGTCGAGGAGCAGGAACCGGTCGGGGTTCTCGGTCTGCGCGGTGCGCACCAGGCCCCACACCGCCGCGGCCACCGGGTCGGGTGCCCGGTCGCCGTCGTGGACGGTCACGGCGTGCCGGGTGACCAGCACCAGGCGGGTGGCGTTGAAGGTGTCGTCGGCGAGCCACTCCTGGAGCAGCCGCAGCACGCGACCGGTCACCCGGCGCACCGCGGCGGCCACGGCGGTGCCGTCCGGCAGCCCCGCCTCGTCGTCGCCGAGGCCGGGCACGGCGGCCAGCACCGTCCCGGGCACCGGGAGGTCGCCGACGGCGACGGCGCGGGCGAGGGCGTCCAGGTCGGGCCGGGACGCGGCGGCGAGCCCGGCGGCCGTCAGCGCCTCCCCGAGAGCGGTGCCGCCGTCGCCGTCCAGGACGGCGAAGCCGTCGGAGGCGGCCCGGACGGCGGCGCCGGTGGTGTGCGGGGTCACCCACTCCAGTTCGTACAGATGCCGGGCGGCGGCACGGGCGTCGTCCCCGAGGTGCCCGGCCGGCAGGGGCCGCAGGGTCAGCCCGCCCACCGTGGCGACGGGACCGCCCGCGGGATCGGTGACGGTCAGCGCGACCGTGTCCGGGCCGGCCGGGACGAGACGCACCCGCAGGGCGCCGGCCCCCGGCGCGTGCAGTCGCACGCCGGTCCAGCTGAACGGCATGAGCGCGGGACCGGACGCGGCGCCCTCGGTCAGTCCGACGGTCTGCAGGGCGGCGTCCAGCAGGGCCGGATGCAGTCCGTAGCCACCGGCGTCGGCGGTGACCTCCGCGGGCGGCTCGATCTCGGCGTACACGTCCTCGCCGAGCCTCCAGGCGGCGGTCAGCCCCTGGAAGGCGGGTCCGTAGCCGAAACCGCCCGCGGCGAAGCGGTCGTAGAGTCCGTCCAGGGCGATCTCCTCGGCGCCCTGCGGCGGCCACGGCCCGAGCGGGGGCTCGTCGGCCGGGTCCGCCGCGGCGGTGAGCCGACCGAGCGCGTGGCGGGTCCAGGGCTCGTCGTCCGCCGCGTCGTCCGGGCGGGAGTGCACGGTCACGCCGCGTGCTCCCTGCTCGCCGGGCTCGCCGACGGTGACCTGGAGGTGGACGGCACCCTGGTCGGGCAGCACGAGCGGTGCCTCCAGGGTGAGTTCGTCGACGACCGTGCAGCCGACCCGGTCGGCGGCCAGCAGGGCCAGCTCCAGGAAGGCGGTGCCGGGCAGGACGGCGGTGCCGGAGACCGCGTGGTCGGCGAGCCAGGGGTGACTGCTGAGCGAGAGCCGTCCGGTGAGGAGGTAGCCGTCGCCGCCCGCGAGGGCGGTGCCCGCGGCGAGCAGCGGATGCTCCCCGGCGGAGAGCCCGGCGGCGGCGAGGTCCGGGACGCCGGGGTCGGCGTCGAGCCAGTACCGGGCGTGCTGGAAGGCGTACGTCGGCAGCTCGGCCCGGCGCACCGGACGACCGGCGAAGTACCTGGCCCAGTCGGGGCCCGCGCCGTGCACGTGGAGCGTGGCGACGGCGGTCGTGACCGCCGTCTCCTCGGGCCGGTCGCGGCGCAGCAGCGGTGTGACGACGGCGGCCTGCGGCTCGGCGAGACAGTCGCGGGTCATGGCGGTGAGCACCGCGTCGGGGCCCAGTTCGAGGTAGGCGGTGACGCCCTGCCCCTCCAGGGTGGCGACGACGTCGGCCCAGCGGACCGTGCCCCGCACATGGCGCACCCAGTAGTCGGCGCCCTCCAGCTGCCCGGAGTCGGCGAGTTCACCGGTGAGGTCGCAGACCACGGACACGCTCGGGGACGTGTACGCCGTCGCGTCGGCGACAGCCGCGAAGTCGGCCTGCATGGGTTCCATGCGCGGCGAGTGGAAGGCGTGCGACACCTTCAGCCGTTTGGTGCGCAGCCCCGCCTCGCGCCAGGCCTCGGCCAGTTCCTCCACGGCGTCCTCGTCACCGGAGACGACCACGGACTCCGGGCCGTTGACGGCGGCGACGGACACCCGGTCCTCGTAGGTGTTCAGCGCTGCCAGGACCTCCGCCTCGCCGGCCTGCACGGCCAGCATGGCGCCGCCGTCGGGCAGTCCCTGCATCAGCCGGCCCCGGGCGGCGACCAGACGGCAGGCGCCGGCCAGGTCGAACACGCCCGCGACATGGGCGGCGGCCAGTTCACCGATGGAGTGGCCGACCACGATGTCCGGCCGCAGCCCCCAGTGTTCCAGCAGCCGGAACTGGGCGACCTCCAGGGCGAACAGCGCGGCCTGGGTGTAGACGGTCCGGTCCAGCAGATCGGCGTCGGGGGTGCCGGCCGGGGCGAACAGCACCTCCTTCAAGGGCCGTTCGAGCTCCTGGTCGAGTTCGGCGCAGACGGCGTCGAGGGCGTCGGCGAAGACCGGGTGGGCGGCGTACAGGTCACGGCCCGCGCCCGGCCGCTGGCTGCCCTGGCCGCTGAAGAGGAACGCGGTACGGCCGCCCCGCCGGCGCACCCCGCGCACCAGCCCGGGAGCCTCCCGTTCCTCGGCCAACGCCCGCACGGCGGCGATGAGTTCGTCCTGGTCGCGGCCGACGGCGGCCGCGCGGTGGTCGAAGCCGGTGCGCCCGAGGGCGAGGGTGTGCGCGATGTCGAGGGGCACGGGGGTGTGCTCCCCTTCCGGGTCCTCCAGATGGGCGAGCAGCCGGACGGCCTGGTCGCGCAGGGCGTCGGCGCCCTGTGCGGAGAGCACCCAGGGGACCACCCGGGCGGTCGAGGGAGCTTCGGGCGTCTCCGTCTCGGTGGCCGGCCGCGGGGACCGGTCCGACGTCCCGGGCGCCTCGGCGGGCGGCTGCTCCAGGATCACATGGGCGTTGGTGCCGCTGATGCCGAAGGCCGACACGCCGGCCCGGCGCGGACGCGCCGCGTCCTGCGGCCACTCGACCGCCTCCGTCAGGAGTGCCACCGCCCCCTCCGTCCAGTCGATGCTGGTCGAGGGCCGGTCGGCGTGCAGGGTGCGGGGCAGCACACCGTGCCGCATCGCCAGCACCATCTTGATCACACCGCCGACACCGGCGGCGGCCTGGGTGTGCCCGATGTTGGACTTCAGGGCGCCGAGCAGCAGCGGCCGGTCTGCGGGCCGGCCCTGGCCGTACGTCGCCATCAGCGCCTGGGCCTCGATGGGGTCGCCGAGCCGGGTGCCGGTGCCGTGCGACTCGACGGCGTCGACGTCGGCCGGGGAGAGCCCGGCGGCGGCCAGCGCCTGACGGATGACGCGCTGCTGGGCCGGGCCGCTCGGCGCGGTGAGGCCGTTGCTGGCGCCGTCCTGGTTGACCGCCGAACCGGCGAGCACCGCGAGCACGGGGTGGCCGTTGCGCCGGGCGTCGGAGAGCCGCTCCAGCAGCACCACGCCGACGCCCTCGGCCCAGCCCGCGCCGTCGGCGTCGTCGGAGAACGCCTTGCAGCGTCCGTCCGGGGACAGGGCGCGCTGCCGGCTGAACTCGATGAAGGTGTCCAGCGAGGAGATCACCGTGACCCCGCCGGCCAGCGCCATGGTGCACTCACCGGAGCGCAGTGCCTGCGCGGCCATGTGCAGCGCCACCAGGGACGAGGAGCAGGCGGTGTCGACGGTGACGGCCGGGCCCTCCAGACCGAAGGTGTACGAGATCCGCCCCGAGGCCACGCTGCCGGCGCTTCCGGTGGCCAGGTAGCCCTCGAAGTCCTTCGGGGCGCGTTGCACCCGGGAGCCGTAGTCGTGGTAGTTGGAGCCGACGAACACCCCGGTGGCGCTGCCGCGCAGCGTCTTCGGGTCGATACCGGCCCGCTCGAACGCCTCCCACGAGGTCTCCAGCAGCAGCCGCTGCTGCGGGTCCACCGCCAGCGCCTCGCGCGGGCTCATACCGAAGAACTCGGGGTCGAAGTGGTGCGCGTCGTACAGGAATCCGCCACCGCGGGCGTAGAAGGTGCCCGGACGGTCCGGGTCGGGGTCGAAGGCGCCCTCGAGGTCCCAGCCGCGGTCCTCGGGGAAGGCGGACACGGCGTCACCGCCCTGCGCGAGCAGCCGCCACAGGGCCTCCGGGCCGTCCACCCCCCCGGGGTAGCGGCAGCCCATCGACACGATCACCACGGGGTCGTCGTCCGTCGCGACCGGCCGGAGCGTGCCGGCCGGTGCCGGGTCGGCGGGCAGTCCTGCCGCGCCGAACAGCTCCTCGTGCAGCTTCGCCGCGAGCGCGACGGCGGTCGGGTGGTCGAAGACCAGGGTGACCGGCAGCCGGAGTCCGGTGCTCTCGGCGATGGTGTTGCGCAGGGCCACCGCGGTGAGCGAGTCGAAGCCGAGGTCACGGAAGGCCCGCTCCTCGTCGACCTGGTCGGCGTCGGCGTACCCGAGCGCCGAGGCCGCCAGCGTCCTTACCGAGAGAGGAGTTCACGCCGCTGCTCCTCGTACGGAAGACCTGCCAGGCGCCCCGTGAGCGCGTTGCCGTCGCCGCCGTCCGTCACGGGGGTGCCGCGGGTCGCCAGGGCCGCCCGTACCTCGGGCAGGTCGGCGAGGACCCGCGGGGCGCGGTCGGAGTGGGCGAACGCGTACGTCTCCCACCGTACGTCGGCCAGCGCCAGCACGGGTTCACCGGCGGACACGGCCTGCTGAAGCCCCGTCAGGGCCGACTCGGGCTCCATCGCGGGCATACCGGCGCGGGCCAGCCGCTCTCCGGTGTCGCCGGAGGCCAGACCCCCCGCCGCCCCAGGCGCCCCAGGCGACCGACGTGGCGGGCAGCCCGTCGGCGTGCCGCTGCCGGGCGAGCGCGTCGAGGAACGCGTTGGCGGCCGCGTAACTGCCCTGGCCGGGGCCGCCGAGCGTGCCGGCGAGCGAGGAGAACAGCACGAACGCGTCCAGTTCCAGGTCCCGGGTCAGCTCGTGCAGGTGCAGCGCCGCCGTCACCTTGGGCCGCAGCACCGTCTCGGCCCGCTCGGGAGTGAGGCCGTCCAGCACACCGTCGTCGAGCACCGCGGCCGCGTGCACGACCGCGGTGAGCGGCTGGTCCGCGGGTACGGCGGCCAGCAGTGCGGCCAGCTGGTCGCGGTCGGCCGCGTCGCACGCGGCGAGCGTCACACGGGCGCCCAGTCCGGTCAGCTCGGCCTCCAGCTCCGCCGCGCCGGGCGCGTCCGGGCCCCGGCGTCCGACCAGCAGCAGATGACCGGCGCCGTTGCGGGCCAGCCAGCGCGCGACCTGGGCCCCCACGCCCCCGGTTCCGCCGGTCACCAGCACGGTGCCGGTCGGCGTCCAGACGGCGGGCGCGGAATCGGGCAGCGCGGCCCGCTCCAGGCGCCGCGTGAACAGGGCGGAACCCCGGACGGCCACCTGGTCCTCCTGCACGGCCCCGGACAGGGCCGTCACCAGCCGGCCGAGGGCACGGCCGTCCAGCTCCGACGGCAGGTCGACCAGGCCACCGAAGCGCTGCGGGTACTCCAGCGCGGCGATACGGCCGAGCCCCCAGGCCTGCGCCTGGACGGGGGCGGCCGGCCGGTCGGCGCGGCCGGTGGACACCGCGCCGCGGGTGGCGATCCACAGCGGCGCGGTCACGCCCGCGTCACCGAGCGCCTGCACCAGGGCCGTGGTGAGGGCGAGCCCGTTGTCGAGTGCGGTGCCGGGCGCGTACGACGACTCGTCCAGCGCCAGCAGCGACAGCACCCCGGCCGGACGGGCACCGCCGTCGTCGCTCACGACGGTACCGAGCAGTGCGGTGAGCTGCTCCCGGCCGACACCGGCGGCCACCTCCAGGGTGGTCACCTCGGCGCCGTGCGCGGTCAGCCCGTCGGCGAGGGTGGTGACAAGTGCGGTGTCCTGGTGTCCCTGCGGGACCACGAGCAGCCACACACCGGTCAGGGCCGCGTCCCGGACGTCCCGGCCGACCGGCTTCCAGACCACCTTGTACCGCCAGCCGTCCACCACCGACCGCGCAGCCTGCTCCCGACGCCACCCCGACAACGCGGGAAGGACACCGGCCAGCGACTCACTGTCGGACACGCGCAACGTCTCCGCCAGCGCTTCCAGGTCCTCCCGCTCGACGGCCTCCCAGAAACGGGCGTCCACCGCGTCCTGCGCGGAGACCGAAACCGCCACGGGAGCCGTCTTCTCCAGCCAGTAGCGCCGACGCTGGAAGGCGTACGTCGGGAGCGCCACCGTGCGGGCGTCCTGTCCGGCGAGTACAGCCGTCCAGTCGACGGGCACACCACGCACCCAGGCCTCGGCGAGGGAGGTCAGCAACCGGTGGGCATCGCCCTTGTCCCGCCGCAGAGTACCCACCACGACCGCGTCCGGAGCGGCCTCCTGGACCGCCATGCCGAGCACCGGATGGGAACTGACCTCGACGAACGCCCCGTACCCCTGATCCACCAGACCCTGCACGGCATCCGCGAAACGCACCCGCTGACGCAGGTTCCGATACCAGTACCCCCCGTCCAGCAGAGCCGTATCAACCACCTCCGCCTCGGTCGTGGAGAAGAACGGCACCTGACCCGAACGCGGCTCCACCGCCGCCAGCACCCGCGCCAGCTCGTCCTCGATCGCCTCCACGTGCCAGGTGTGAGAGGCGTAATCCACCGGGACACGACGAGCGCGGATCTCCTCCACCTCGCAGTGGGCCATCAGCTCGTCCAGCGCGTCCGCGTCACCGGCCACCACCACCGAGCCCGGGCCGTTCACCGCGGCCACATCGATCCGCCCCGACCAACCCGCCAGCAGCTCCTCGACCTCGGCGAGGGAAAGGGAGACGGAGACCATGCCACCGCGCCCGGCGATCGCGCGGATCGCCCGCGAACGCAGCGCCACCACCCGCGCCCCGTCCTCCAGCGACAGACCACCCGCCACCACCGCGGCAGCGATCTCACCCTGCGAGTGGCCCACGACCACGGACGGCTGAACACCGCACGCACGCCAGACCTCCGCGAGCGACACCATCACCGCCCACGACACCGGCTGCACCACATCCACGTCCACCAGCTCCGCCGCACCCCGCACGACCTCGCTCAGCGACCACCCCACATGCGGGGCCAACGCCCGCTCACACGCCTCCATCGACGCCGCGAACACCGGCGAGACATCCCACAACTCCCGCCCCATACCCACCCACTGAGCCCCCTGACCCGGGAACACGAACACCACCCGGTCAGCAGCACCCGTCACCGCACCCCGCACCACACCGGAACCCACGACGCCACCATCAGCCACCACACCCAGCCCGGACACCAGTTCACCGGACTCACCACCCAGAACCACGGCCCGGTTCTCGAACGCCGTACGCGTCGCAGCCAACGACCACGCCACATCCACCGGCCGCAACTCACCACCGGCAGAACCCACGACCGACCCCAGACGGCCGGCCTGACCCGCCAGCCCCTCACCACCACGACCCGACACCACCCACGGCACCACACCACCAGCCACAAGCACCGGCGACGTGTCCGATCCCGCATCCCCGGACTCGGCCTCCGACACAACCGGAGCCTCCTCCAACAGCACATGCGCATTGGTGCCGCTCACTCCGAAGGACGACACACCCGCGCGGCGCGGACGGCCTTCGGCCTGCGGCCACTCCACGGCCTCCGTGAGCAGCGACACCGCTCCCGCCGACCAGTCGACATGCGGAGTCGGCTCGTCGACGTGCAGCGTCGGCGGAAGGAGCCCGTGCTGCAGCGCCAGCACCATCTTCATCACGCCGCCGACACCGGAGGCGGCCTGGGTGTGACCGATGTTGGACTTCAACGAGCCCAGCCACAACGGCCGTTCCGGATCGCGTCCCTGTCCGTACGTGGCGAGAAGCGCCTGCGCCTCGATCGGGTCGCCCAGAGTGGTGCCCGTGCCGTGCGCCTCCACCGCGTCCACGTCAGCCGCAGACAGCCCGGCCTTGGCGAGCGCCGCCCGGATCACCTGCTGCTGGGCGGGGCCGCTGGGGGCGCTGAGGCCGTTGCTCGCACCGTCCTGGTTGAGGGCGGTGGAGCGGACCACGGCCAGCACGGGATGTCCGTTGCGGCGGGCGTCCGAGAGGCGCTCCAGGAGCACCATGCCCGCGCCCTCGGCGAGGCCCATGCCGTCGGCGGCCTTGGCGAACGCCTTCGAACGCCCGTCCTGGGCGACACCACGGGTCCGGGCGAAGCCGATGAAACCGATGGGCTCGACCATCACGGCGACACCGCCCGCCAGGGCCATGGAGCACTCGCCGGAGCGCAGCGCCTGGACCGCCATGTGGAGGGCGACCAGGGAGGACGAGCAGGCGGTGTCTATGGTCACCGCGCTGCCCTCGAGACCGAGGGTGTAGGCGATCCGGCCGGACAGCACGCTGGTGGCGCTGCCGGTGACGATGTGCCCCTCGACGCCCTCGGGCAGGTTGTCCAGGCCGCCGAAGCCCTGGTTGGCGGCGCCCACGAACACACCGACGGGAGTGCCGCGCAGTTCCTCGGGAACGAGCCCGGCCCGTTCCAGGACCTCCCAGGAGGTCTCCAGCAGCAGGCGCTGCTGCGGGTCCATGGCGATGGCCTCGCGCGGCGAGATCCCGAAGAAGCCGGGGTCGAAGTCGCCCGCGTCGTAGACGAAGCCGCCCTCGCGTGCGTAGCAGGTGCCCTCGCGGTCGGGGTCCGGGTCGTACAGCGCCTCGAGGTCCCAGGCGCGGTCGTCGGGGAACGCGTCGATGACGTCGCGGCCCTCGGCGAGGATCCGCCAGAGTTCCTCGGGGCTGTCGGCGCCGCCCGGGTAGCGGCAGCTCATGGAGACGATGACGATCGGGTCGTCGTCCGCGGCGGCCTCACGCGCGGGGGCCATGGGCGCGGCCGGCACGGGAAGGGCCGCCGTGTCTCCGAGCAGTTCCTCGCGGACGTGCCGGGCCAGAGCGGTGACCGTGGGCCGATCGAAGATCACGGTGACCGGCAGACGCAGGCCGGTGGCGGCGTTCAGCCGGTTGCGCAGTTCTACCGAGGTCAGCGAGTCGAAGCCCAGCTCGCGGAACGCCCGGCCCACTTCCACGCTGCTCGGGCTGCTGTGCCCGAGCACGCCGGCGACCTGCGCGCGCACCAGGTCCAGTACGGCCTGCTGCTGTTCGTCGGGGCCCATGCCGCGCAGCCGGTCGACGAGACCGGAGCCCGCCACGGCCGACGTGTCCTGGCGGTGGCGCTCCTCCTCGGCGCGCAGCAGCTCGGCGACCTCGGGCACCTCGGTGAGGAGGGGGCGGGGGCGGGCAGCGGTGAAGACGGGGACGAAACGCTCCCAGTCGATGTCGGCGACGGCGACGAAGCACTCGTCGCGGTCCAGGACCTGTTGCATGCCCCTGACCGCGAGGGCGGGGTCCATGAAGGGGATGCCGCGCCAGCGCAGTTGCTCCTGGACGATGTCGAGGGCCATGCCGCCGCCCTCGTCGCTCCAGATGCCCCACGCGATGGAGGTGCCGGCCAGACCGCGGGCCCGCCGGTGCTCGGCGACCGCGTCGGCGTAGGCGTTGGCCGCCGCGTACGCTCCGTGGTCGCCGCTGCCCCAGACTCCCGCGACGGAGGAGAAGACGACGAAGGCGTCGAGCCGGTCGTCGGAGAAGAGCGCGTCGAGATGGGCGACGCCCGACAGCTTGGCCTCGGCCCCGTCGGCGAACTCCTGGAGGGTGGTGGTGGCCAGCGGGATGAGGATGCCGACGCCGGCGGTGTGCACGACGGTACGGATGGGCGGTCCGTCGGCCTCCACCCGCTCGACGAGCGCGGCCAGGGCGTCCCGGTCGGCGATGTCGCAGGCGGCGATGGTGACACGAACGCCCAGCTCGCGCAGTTCGGCCTCCAGCGCGGCGGCGCCCGGGGCGTCCGCTCCACGACGGCTGACCAGGACCAGGTGCTCGGTCCCGTTGTTCGCGAGCCAGCGGGCCGTGTGGCCGCCCAGGCCACCGGTACCGCCGGTGATCAGCGCGGTGCCGCGCGAGGTCCACGTACCGTGACCGCCGTCCGACGCCCCCACGGGGACACGGGTCAGGCGGCGGATCAGTACGCCGGTCCGGCGGATGGCCACCTGGTCCTCGGCACGGGAGTCGGCCAGGACTCCGCACAGCCGGGCGGCGGTCCGCTCGTCGGGCTGCTCCGGGAGGTCGACGAGGCCACCCCAGAACTCGGGGTGCTCCAGAGCGGCGACCCGGCCCATGCCCCAGATGCCGTTCTGCACGGGGTTGCGCAGGGGGTCGCTGTCGCCCGTGGTGACGGCCCCGCTGGTGGCCAGCCACAGCGGGGCACGCACACCGAGGTCACCGCACGCCTGGATCAGTGCCAGCCCGGCCACCAGACCGGCCGCGAGTCCCGGCTGTGCGGGGTACGGGTGCTCGTCGAGCCCGAGGAAGGAGAGCACGCCGTCGAACTGGACGGAGTCCACGCCGTTGTGCTGTGCCGTCTCGGTCAGCAGCGCGGCGAGCCGCTCGCGGTCGGTGTCGGAGGAGTCGATGAACAGGGGAACGGTCTGAGCCCCGTGCGCGGCGAGCCCCTCCAGGCAGACCTGGACGAGTTCGGTACCCGCGTGGCTCGCGGGAACGACGACCAGCCACGTCCCTTCCAGCGCGGTGGAGAACGAATCGGCTGTCGGCCGCCAGGCGACGCGGTAGCGCCAGGAGTCGAGGGTGGACGCGGCACGGCGGCCCCGGCGCCAGGCCGACAGCACGGGCAGCGCCTGGGCCAGCACCTCCTGCCCGGTGTCCCCGGCGACATCGAGGACACCGGTCAGCGCTTCGACGTCCTGTCCCTCGACAGCCGCCCAGAATTCGGCGTCCGCCGGGTCCTGGACCCCGTCGGTGACGGCGGCCGACTGCGGGTCGGGGTCGAACCAGTAGGGGCGGTGCTGGAAGGCGTATGTCGGGAGCGCCACCGTGCGGGCGTCCTGTCCGGCGAGTACGGCCGTCCAGTCGACGGGCACACCACGTACCCAGGCCTCGGCGAGGGAGGTCAGCAGCCGGTGGGCATCGCCCTTGTCCCGCCGCAGAGTACCCACCACGACCGCGTCCGGAGCGGCCTCCTGGACCGCCATGCCGAGCACCGGATGGGAACTGACCTCGACGAACGCCCCGTACCCCTGATCCACCAGACCCTGCACGGCATCCGCGAAACGCACCCGCTGACGCAGGTTCCGATACCAGTACCCCCCGTCCAGCAGAGCCGTATCCACCACCTCCGCCTCGGTCGTGGAAAAGAACGGCACCTGACCCGAACGCGGCTCCACCGCCGCCAGCACCCGGGCCAGCTCGTCCTCGATGGCTTCGACGTGCCAGGTGTGGGAGGCGTAATCCACCGGGATACGACGAGCCCGTACGTCACTGCTCTCGCAGTGGGCCATCAGCTCGTCCAGCGCGTCCGCGTCACCGGCCACCACCACCGACGCAGGGCCGTTCACCGCCGCCACATCGATCCGCCCCGACCAGCCCGCCAGCAGCTCCTCGACCTCGGCGAGGGGAAGGGAGACGGAGACCATGCCGCCGCGCCCGGCGATCGCGCGGATCGCCCGCGAACGCAGCGCCACCACCCGCGCCCCGTCCTCCAGCGACAGACCACCCGCCACCACCGCGGCAGCGATCTCACCCTGCGAGTGGCCCACGACCACGGACGGCTGAACACCGCACGCACGCCAGACCTCCGCGAGCGACACCATCACCGCCCACGACACCGGCTGCACCACATCCACGTCCACCAGCTCCGCCGCACCCCGCACGACCTCGCTCAGCGACCACCCCACATGCGGGGCCAACGCCCGCTCACACGCCTCCATCGACGCCGCGAACACCGGCGAGACATCCCACAACTCCCGCCCCATACCCACCCACTGAGCCCCCTGACCCGGGAACACGAACACCGTGCCGTCGGGAACCACGTCGAAGCTGCCGGTCACCGCTCCGGGAGCCACACCGGCATTGCCCGCCAGGTCCCCGAGTCCTGCGACGAGTTCGCTTCGCTCCGTACCGAGGAGGACCGCCCTGTTCTCGAACGCGGCTCGCGTGGCGGCCAGGGACCACGCCACGTCCACCGGTCGCACCTCGTCAGCGGCAGACTCCACGGAGGACGCCAGGCGGCCGGCCTGACCCGCGAGCCCCTCGCCGCCACGGCCCGACACCACCCACGGCACGACACCACCAGCCACGAGCACGGGTGCGCCGAGGTCGTCGGTGGTCTCCGGTCCGCTCACCTCGGGGTCGGACTCCGGTGCCTGTTCGAGGATCACATGGGCGTTGGTGCCGCTGCCGCCGAAGGAGGACACGCCCGCGCGGCGGGGCCGGCCGGTCTCGGGCCACTCCTCGTTCTCGGTGAGCAGTTCGACCGCGCCGGACGACCAGTCGACGTGCGGGGTGGGCTCGTCCAGGTGCAGCAGCTTCGGGAGGACGCCGTGGTGCATGGCGAGCACCATCTTGATGACCCCAGCGACACCCGAACTGGCCTGCAGGTGCCCGATGTTGGACTTCAGGGAGCCCATGCGCAGCGGTTCCTCGCGGTCCGCCTGCCCGTAGGTGGCCAGGAGTGCCTGGGCCTCGATCGGGTCGCCCAGGGTGGTGCCCGTGCCGTGCGCCTCCACCGCGTCCACGAGATCGGCGCCCAGGCGTGCGTTGGCGAGGGCCGCCCGGATCACCCGCTCCTGCGCGGGACCGTTGGGCGCCGTGAGCCCGTTGCTCGCCCCGTCCTGGTTGACCGCCGAACCGCGCACCACCGCCAGCACCGGATGACCGTTGCGACGGGCGTCCGAGAGCCGCTCCAGCAGCAGCACCCCCACACCCTCACCCCAGCCCGTACCGTCCGCCCCCGCCGCGAACGGCTTGCACCGACCGTCCGGCGCAAGCCCCCGCTGACGACTGAACTCCACGAAGTTCCGGGGGCCGGCCATGACGGTGGCGCCGGCGGCCAGGGCGAGCCGGCACTCGTCCTGGCGCAGCGCCTGGACGGCGAGGTGCAGCGCCACCAGCGACGAGGAGCACATGGTGTCGACGGTGACGGCGGGGCCCTCGAAGCCGAGGGTGTAGGCGATACGGCCGGACAGCACCGCGCCGGAGCCGCCCGTCAGCATGTGTCCCTCGACGCGGTCGCGGGCCCGGGCGGCAGCCGCCCCGTACCCCTGGTCGCTGCTGCCGACGAACACGCCGGCCTTCTCGCCGCGCAGGGTGCCCGGGTCGATGCCGGCCCGCTCCAGCGCCTCCCACGAGGTCTCCAGCAGCAGCCGCTGCTGCGGGTCCATCATCGTCGCCTCGCGCGGCGATATACCGAAGAACGCGGGGTCGAAGTCGGCGGCGTCGTAGAGGAACGAGCCGGAGCGGGCGTAGCTGGTGCCCTGGTGTTCCGGGTCGGGGTGGTACAGGTTCTCCAGGTCCCAGCCACGGTTCGCGGGCAGCTCGGAGACGGTGTCGGCGCCGGCCACCAGCATGCCCCAGAAGTCCTCGGGCGTGTGCGCGTTGCCGGGGAAGCGGCAGCTCATCGAGACGATGGCGATGGGCTCCTGCTGGCGGGCCTCGACCTCCTGAAGGCGTCGGCGGGTCTGCCGAAGGTCGGTGGTGACCAGCTTGAGGTAGTCGCGGAGCTTGTCCTCGTTAGCCATGAGCGTCATCAGTCCCTAGAGATGGGGCGGTGGGGCGGAGCGGAAGGAGCGGGCCGGACGGGGCGACCGGGGGAGTACGCCGCCCCGCCGGCGGTCTAGTTGAGGCCGAGTTCCTTGTCGATCAGGTCGAACATCTCGTCGTCCGATACGGCCTCGAGCAGTGTGTCGTCGGCGTCCCCGCCGACCGGGGCCTCCGTCGGACCGTCCGACAGACGCCACAGCAGCGCTTGCAGCCGGGTGGTGATCCTGGTGCGGGAGACGTCGTCGCCGGGGTCGAGCGCGGCGACGGCCGCCTCCAGCGCGTCGAGCGGTGAGAGGTCCCCCGCGTCCGTCCCCGTCGTCTGCGGGGCGAGTTCGGACAGCAGCCGTTCGCCGAGGGCCGCCGGGGTGGGATGGTCGAAGACCAGGGTGGCGGGCAGGCCGAGACCCGTGGCCTCCTTCAGCCGGTTGCGCAGCTCCACCGCGGTCAGGGAGTCGAATCCCAGGTCGCGGAAGGCGTGTCCGGGGCTGATGGCACCGGTCCCGTCATGGCCGAGAACGGCCGCGACCTGGGTCCGCACGAGCTGGAGCACGGTCCGTTCCTGCTCGGCCCGGCTCGCGCCGGCCAGCCGGGCGGCGAACGACTGCGCCGGACCGGGCGCGGCCCCGGTGTCGGGGTCGGTGTCGGCGGTGCGGCCGACGACCTGAGCGGCGTCGAGGAGCCGGGCCTCCGGGATCTCGTCGAAGAGGCGTCGGCGGCGGGCGGCCGAGTAGGTGGCCGCGAACCGTTCCCAGATCACGTCGGCGACGACCAGGACGGTCTCGTCGTGGGCGAGGGCCTGCTGTACGGCGCCCACCGCCACCTCGGGGTCCATCATGGGTACGCCGTAGCGCCGCAGCCGGTCGCCCTCGGCCTCGTGCACCATGCCGCCGCCGGCCCAGGCACCCCAGGCGAGGGAGGTGGCCGTCCGGCCTCGTCCGCGGCGCCACTCGGCGAACGCGTCGAGGTAGGCGTTGGCCGCCGCGTAACCGGAGTGGCCCCCGTCGCCCCAGACGCCCGCGCCCGAGGAGAACAGGACGAAGGCCTCCAGCGGGCGGTCGCCGAGCAGCGCGTCGAGGTGCAGGGCACCCGCGACCTTCGCGCGCATCACCTCGTGCAGGTCGTCGAGGTCCGTGTCCCCGATCGCCACGGCCGGCGGCTCGGCGCCCGCCGCGTGCACCACGGCGGTGACCGGCGCGTCCTCCGGCACGCCCGACAGCAAGCGGGCCAGGTCCTCCCGGTCGGTGAGGTCGCAGGCGGCGATGGTGACACGGGCGCCGAGCTCGGTGAGTTCCCGCTCCAGTCCGTCCGCGCCGGGAGCGTCCGGCCCACGGCGGCTGACGAGCAGCAGATGCCGGGCACCGGTGGCGGCGAGCCGTCGGGCCAGGTGGGCGCCGAGGGCGCCGGTGCCACCGGTGATGAGTGTGGTCCCGGTGAGGCCGACGGTACGTCGCTCGCCGACCTCGGTGTCGACCGGCTTGCGCACCATGCGGCGTACGTACAGGCCGTCCTCGCGCACGGCGAACTGGTCCTCGTCCTCGTCGCCCGCGAGAGCGGTGAGGAACCGGTCCAGGGCACGGGCGCCGAGGTCCACGACCACGTCACCGGAGGCTTGGTCCTCGCCAGGAAGTGCGGGGAGGTCGACGAGGCCTCCCCAGCGCTCGGGATGGTCGAGCCCGTAGACCCGGCCCAGACCCCAGACGGCCGCCTGCTCGGGCAGCGGCCCGGACGCCTGCGGGGCGGCGGGGCCGGGCACGGCGACCGCTCCCCCGGGTGACCGTCCACAGCGGTGCCTCGGCCTTCGTGTCCGCGAGGGCCTGCATGAGCAGGAAGGTGCTCGTGACGGCCTCGGGCACGCCGGAGGGGGTCGGCTCTGCGGAGGGGTGGCCACCGCGAGGTGCCAGGGGCAGCAGATTGAGTACGCCGCCGATGAGCGGGTTCTGTTCGAACGCCTCGTGGAGACGGTCCGCCAGAGCCTCCCGGTCCGCCCGCGTCACGTCGAGGGTGACCGTGACGACGTCCTCGACCTCCTTGTGCCCGCGCAGCCCCTCGACCAGCTCCCGAGCGGTGCTCTCGGCCGTGCCGTCGTCGCCCGGCAGTACGACCAGCCAGTGCGATGCCAACGGGCCGGGCCCGGCCACCGGTGCACCGGCCGGCCGCCACGTCACCGCGTACCGCCAGGAGTCCAGCGCGGCGGTCTCCCGCTTGCGTCGGCGCCACTCCGCCAGCACGGGCAGCACCGGTTCGACCGTGTCGAGCGTGTCGCGCCGTTCGGGCGCCAGGTCGAGGGTGTCGGCGAGGGCTTCCAGGTCCTCCCGCTCGACGGCCTCCCAGAAACGGGCGTCCACCGCGTCGACCGAGGGGCCGACGGGGGCGGGCTCGGGCGTGTCGAGCCAGTAGCGCCGGTGTTGGAAGGCGTAGGTGGGCAGCGGGACTGTCCGGGCGTCCTGTCCGGCGAGTACGGCCGTCCAGTCGACGGGCACACCACGCACCCAGGCCTCGGCGAGGGAGGTCAGCAACCGGTGGGCATCGCCCTTGTCCCGCCGCAGAGTACCCACCACGACCGCGTCCGGAGCGGCCTCCTGGACCGCCATGCCGAGCACCGGATGGGAACTGACCTCGACGAACGCCCCGTACCCCTGATCCACCAGACCCTGCACGGCATCCGCGAAACGCACCCGCTGACGCAGGTTCCGATACCAGTACCCCCCGTCCAGCAGAGCCGTATCCACCACCTCCGCCTCGGTCGTGGAAAAGAACGGCACCTCACCCGAACGCGGCTCCACCGCCGCCAGCACCCGCGCCAGCTCGTCCTCGATCGCCTCCACGTGCCAGGTGTGGGAGGCGTAATCCACCGGGACCCGACGAGCGCGGATCTCCTCCACCTCGCAGTGTGCCATCAGCTCGTCCAGCGCGTCCGCGTCACCGGCCACCACCACCGACGCAGGGCCGTTCACCGCCGCCACATCGACCCGCCCCGACCAACCCGCCAGCAACTCCTCGACCTCAGCGAGGGAAAGGGAGACGGAGACCATGCCACCGCGCCCGGCGATCGCACGGATCGCCCGCGAACGCAACGCCACCACCCGCGCCCCGTCCTCCAGCGACAGACCACCCGCCACCACCGCGGCAGCGATCTCACCCTGCGAATGCCCCACCACCACCGACGGCTGAACACCGCACGCACGCCACACCGCCGCCAGCGACACCATCACCGCCCACGACACCGGCTGCACCACATCCACATCCACCAGCTCCGCCGCACCCCGCACGACCTCGCTCAGCGACCACCCCACATACGGCGCCAACGCCCGCTCACACGCCTCCATCGACGCCGCGAACACCGGCGAGACATCCCACAACTCCCGCCCCATACCCACCCACTGAGCCCCCTGACCCGGGAACACGAACACCACCCGGTCAGCAGCACCCGTCACCGCACCCCGCACCACACCGGAACCCACGACGCCACCATCAGCCACCACACCCAGCCCGGACACCAGTTCACCGGACTCACCACCCAGAACCACAGCCCGGTTCTCGAACGCCGTACGCGTCGCAGCCAACGACCACGCCACATCCACCGGCCGAGTCACACCCGCTATCGACGCCAGGCGGCCGGCCTGACCGGCGAGCCCCTCCCCGCCACGGCCCGACACGATCCACGGCACCACACCACCGGCAGCCAACACCGGTGACGTGTCCGCATCCGCACGGCCGGACTCGGCCTCCGACACAACCGGAGCCTCCTCCAACACCACATGCGCGTTCGTCCCACTGATCCCGAAGGACGACACACCCGCGCGACGCGGACGCCCCTCGCCCGACGGCCACTCCACGGCCTCGGTCAGCAGCGACACCGCTCCCGCCGACCAGTCGACATGCGAGGAAGGCGCGTCGACGTGCAGGGTCGCGGGCACGAGGCCGTGCCGCATGGCGAGCACCATCTTCATCACGCCCGCCATGCCGGAGGCGGTCTGGGTGTGGCCGATGTTCGACTTGAGCGAACCGATGAACAGCGGCTGGTCGGCGGGCCGGTCCTGGCCGTACGTCGCCAGCAGGGCCTGCGCCTCGATCGGGTCGCCCAGCCGTGTGCCCGTGCCGTGCGCCTCGACGACATCCACCTCACCGGCGGTGAGGCGGGCATCCGTGAGAGCGGCACGGATCACTCGTTGCTGCGAGGGACCGTTGGGCGCGGTCAGGCCGTTGCTCGCCCCGTCCTGGTTGATCGCCGAACCACGCACCACCGCCAGCACGGGATGACCGTTGCGACGGGCGTCCGACAGCCGCTCCAGCAGCACCACTCCCACACCCTCGGCGAGGGAGAAGCCGTCGGCGGCTTCGGCGAAGGGCTTGCACCGGCCGTCGGGGGCCAGGCCCCGCTGCCGGCTGAAGCCCACGAAGGGCGCAGGGTCGGCCATGACCATCGCGGCGCCCGCCAGCGCCATCGAGCACTCGCCGGACCGCAGGGCCCGTACCGCGAGGTGCAGCGCCACCAGCGACGACGAGCACGCGGTGTCCACGGTCACCGCAGGCCCCTCCAGGCCCAGGACGTAGGAGACGCGGCCCGAGGCGACGGCGGTCGAGGCGCCGGTGACGAGATAGCCCTCGGTGCCGTCGGCGCCGCGGCTGAGCAGGGTGCCGTAGTTCTGGTCCGTGAGGCCCGTGAAGACGCCGGTGCTGCTGCCGCGCAGGGTCCTCGGGTCGATGCCGGCCTGCTCGAAGGCCTCCCACGACGTCTCCAGGAGCAGTCGCTGCTGCGGATCCATGGCCGCCGCCTCGCGCGGGGAGATCCCGAAGAAGGCCGCGTCGAACTCCCCGGCGTCGTGCAGGAACCCTCCGTGCCGGACGTAGCTGGTGCCGTTCCGGTCGGGGTCGGGGTCGTAGAGCCGGGTCGTGTCCCAGCCCCGGTCGGCGGGGAAGCCGGTGATCACGTCCTCGCCGTCGACGACGACGCGCCAGAGGTCGTCGGGGGAGGCGATGCCGCCCGGGTAGCGGCATCCCATGCCGACGACGGCGATGAGGTCGTCGTCGGGGGCAGGCGCACGCGAGAGGGCCACCGAGGCGGACGACTCCGGGTCCTGTCGCGGTCCGGCGTGGTCCCCGACGGCGAGCAGGCGGAGGTGGGCGGCGAGGGCGAGCGGACTGGGGTGGTCGAAGACGACGGTGGTCGGGATCTTCAGCCCCGTACGGGCGACGAGCCGGTTGCGCAGCTCGACGGCGCTGACCGAGTCGAAGCCCAGCTCCTTGAAGGCGTAGGCGGCGTCGACGGCGTCCGCCGAGTCATGACCGAGCACGGCGGCCGCCTCGGACCGCACGAGGTCCTGGACGAAGCGGTCGTGCTCGACGGCGGGCAGCGCCGCGAGTCGCTGCGTCAGGGTCGAGGCAGCCGGGTCCGTCCCGTGCCCGTCCCGTTCCCCGGCGCGGGTCCGCTCGCCGCCCGCGGTCTCGTCCTTCGGTTCCAGTGCGGCGATGAGCGGGGCGGGGCGCACGGCGCTGAAGACGGGCACGAAGCGGCCCCAGTCGACGTCGGCGACGGCCACGACCGTGTCATCGTGGTCGAGTGCGTCCTGCAGGGCCACCATCGCGGGTTCCGCGGCGATGACGGGGATGCCCCGGCGACGCAGCGGATCGCGCATGTCCTCGGCGATCATGCCACCGCCGTCCCAGGGCCCCCACGCCACCGACAGCGCCGAGAGCCCACGGGTGCGGCGTACGTGCTCGGCGAGGGCGTCCAGACAGGCGTTGGCGGCGGCGTAGGCCGCGTGGTCGGCGACGCCCCAGACGCCGGAGATCGAGGAGAAGAAGATCAGCGCGTCGGTCTCGGCCGGGTCCAGGGCCTCGGTGAGGTGCCGAGCCCCGGCGACCTTGCCCGCGGCGACCTCGGCGAACTCCGCCGTGCTGAGGTCGTCGAGCGTTCCGAGGGTGCCGACACCGGCGGCGTGCACCACCGTACGAACCGTACGTCCGTCGGCGCGCAGGGAGTCCAGCAGCTCCCCCAGAGCCGCGCCGTCGGCGACATCACACGCCGCCACGGTCAACCGGGCTCCCAAGCCGTCGAGTTCGGCCTGCAGCTCCGTCAGGGCCGCGTCGTCGGACCGTTCCCGTCGGCCGACCAGGACCACGTCCTCGGCACCGCCGCGCGCCAGCCACCGGGCGACGTGCGCACCGAGCGCACCGGTTCCGCCGGTCACGAGGGCCGTACCGCGGGGCTTCCAGTGCCGCCGCCCGGCAGCCGGGTTCCCGCCTGCGGAGAGCGGGGCCGGAACCAGACGCCGTACGAAGGTGCTGTGGGCGCGCAGCGCCACCTGGTCCTCGGCACTGTCGCCGCGGGAGGCCAGGACGGCGCACAGGGCGCCCGCTCCCCGGCCGTCGAGCCGCTCGGGGAGGTCGACGAGTCCGCCCCAGCGTTCCGGGCACTCCAGGGCCGCGACCCTGCCCAGGCCCCATACGGCCGCCTGGGCCGGCCGGGCGACCTGTTCCTGGTCCCCGACGGCCACGGCACCTTGCGTGACACACCACAGGGGCGCGCTCACCCCGGCCCGGCCGAGCGCCTGGAGGAGGGAGACGGTGAGGGCGGCCCCGGTGGACAGCACGGGGTGATCGGGCAACGGGTCCTCGTCCAGCCCCAGCAACGACAGCACACCGCTGAACGGCACCGCAGCGTCGGCCGACGCCTCGTCGAGCGCGGACTTCAGTGCCTCGCACTCCGCATGCCGCGCGGTGAGTCCGAGGACACGGACCTCGGCGCCGTGGGCGGTCAGCCCGTCGGCGAGGGTGGTGACAAGTGCGGTGTCCTGGTGTCCGTGCGGGACGACGAGCAGCCACACACCGGTCAGGGCCGCGTCCCGGACGTCCCGGCCGACCGGCTTCCAGACCACCTTGTACCGCCAGCCGTCCACCACCGACCGCGCAGCCTGCTCCCGACGCCACCCCGACAACGCGGGAAGGACACCGGCCAGCGACTCACTGTCGGACACGCGCAACGTCTCCGCCAGCGCTTCCAGATCCTCCCGCTCGACGGCCTCCCAGAAACGGGCGTCCACCGCGTCGACCGAGGGGCCGACGGGGGCGGGCTCGGGCGTGTCGAGCCAGTAGCGCCGGTGTTGGAAGGCGTACGTCGGGAGCGCCACCGTGCGGGCGTCCTGTCCGGCGAGTACGGCCGTCCAGTCGACGGGCACACCACGCACCCAGGCCTCGGCGAGGGAGGTCAGCAACCGGTGGGCGTCGCCCTTGTCCCGCCGCAGAGTACCCACCACCACCGCGTCCGGAGCAGCCTCCTGGACCGCCATGCCGAGCACCGGATGGGAACTGACCTCGACGAACGCCCCGTACCCCTGATCCACCAGACCCTGCACGGCATCCGCGAAACGCACCCGCTGACGCAGGTTCCGATACCAGTACCCCCCGTCCAGCAAAGCCGTATCAACCACCTCCGCCTCGGTCGTGGAAAAGAACGGCACCTCACCCGAACGCGGCTCCACCGCCGCCAGCACCCGCGCCAGCTCGTCCTCGATCGCCTCCACGTGCCAGGTGTGAGAGGCGTAATCCACCGGGACACGACGAGCGCGGATCTCCTCCACCTCGCAGTGGGCCATCAGCTCGTCCAGCGCGTCCGCGTCACCGGCCACCACCACCGACGCCGGGCCGTTCACCGCCGCCACATCGATCCGCCCCGACCAACCCGCCAGCAACTCCTCGACCTCGGCGAGGGGAAGGGAGACGGAGACCATGCCGCCGCGCCCGGCGATCGCACGGATCGCCCGCGAACGCAACGCCACCACCCGCGCCCCGTCCTCCAGCGACAGACCACCCGCCACCACCGCGGCAGCGATCTCACCCTGCGAATGCCCCACCACCACCGACGGCTGAACACCGCACGCACGCCACACCGCCGCCAGCGACACCATCACCGCCCACGACACCGGCTGCACCACATCCACGTCCACCAGCTCCGCCGCACCCCGCACGACCTCGCTCAGCGACCACCCCACATACGGCGCCAACGCCCGCTCACACGCCTCCATCGACGCCGCGAACACCGGCGAGACATCCCACAACTCCCGCCCCATACCCACCCACTGAGCCCCCTGACCCGGGAACACGAACACCACGTCACCGGCGGCACGAGTGGCTCGCCCTCGCACCACGGACGACGGGTTCACACCGTCGTCCGCCGTGAGCCCCTTGACCGCGAGGATCAGGTCGTCCCGTTCGGTGCCCAGGACCACGGCCCGGTTCTCGAACGCCGTACGCGTCGCAGCCAACGACCACGCCACATCCACCGGCCGCAACTCACCACCGGCAGAACCCACGACCGACGCCAGACGGCCGGCCTGACCCGCCAGCCCCTCACCACCACGACCCGACACCACCCACGGCACCACACCACCAGCAGCCAACACCGGCGACGCACCCGCACCCACATCCCCGGACTCGGCCTCCGGCACAACCGGAGCCTCCTCCAACACCACATGCGCGTTCGTCCCACTGATCCCGAAGGACGACACACCCGCGCGGCGCGGACGCCCCTCGCCCGACGGCCACTCCACGGCCTCGGTCAGCAGCGACACCGCTCCCGCAGACCAGTCGACATGCGGCGTCGGCTCGTCGACGTTGAGCGTGCGGGGAAGGATTCCCTGCTGCAACGCGAGCACCATCTTCATCACGCCGACCACACCCGCAGCAGCCTGGGTGTGACCGATGTTGGACTTCAACGAGCCCAGCCACAACGGCCGTTCCGGATCGCGTCCCCGTCCGTACGTGGCGAGAAGCGCCTGCGCCTCGATCGGGTCGCCCAGAGTGGTGCCCGTGCCGTGCGCCTCCACCGCGTCCACGTCAGCCGCAGACAGCCCGGCCTTGGCGAGGGCCGCCCGGATCACCCGCTCCTGCGCGGGACCGTTGGGCGCCGTGAGCCCGTTGCTCGCCCCGTCCTGGTTGACCGCCGAACCGCGCACCACCGCCAGCACCGGATGACCGTTGCGACGGGCGTCCGAGAGCCGCTCCAGCAGCAGCACCCCCACACCCTCACCCCAGCCCGTACCGTCCGCCCCCGCCGCGAACGGCTTGCACCGACCGTCCGGCGCAAGCCCCCGCTGACGACTGAACTCCACGAAGATGCCGGGCTCGGCCATCACCGTCGCGCCCCCTGCGAGCGCGAACGAGCACTCACCGGCGCGCAGCGCCTGGGCCGCGAGATGCAGGGCCACCAACGACGACGAGCACGCGGTGTCCACGGTCACCGCCTGTCCGCGCAGTCCCAGGACATAGGCGATCCGACCGCTGGCCACGCTGGAGGACGTGCCGGTGAGGAGATGCCCGTCGACGGAGTCGGGGGCGCGGTGCAGTCCGGGCCCGTATTCCTGCTGCATGATTCCGACGAATACTCCGCCGTCGCGCTCCCGGAGCGTCTCCGGGTCGATCCCGGCCCGCTCCAGCGCCTCCCACGAGGCTTCCAGGAGAAGCCGCTGCTGCGGGTCCATGGCGACGGCCTCGCGCGGCGAGATCCCGAAGAAGCCGGGGTCGAAGTCACCGGCGTCGTAGAGGAACGAACCCGAGCGTGCGTACGTGGTCCCGTGCTGTTCCGGGTCGGGGTCGTACAGGCTCTCCAGGTCCCAGCCACGGTCGGCGGGAAAGCCGGAAACGGTGTCGTCGCCGGCGGAGAGGAGTTCCCACAGCTCTTCCGGTGTGCTGATGCCACCGGGCAGGCGGCAGCCCATGGCCACGATGGCGATGGGCTCATCCTCAGTGGCGGACGTCTGGCCCTCGGACATCTCGGGGGCCGGGTCACCACTGCCGTCGAGCAGCCCGCGTACATGACGGGCGAGGGCCTGGGGCGTGGGGTGATCGAAGAGTACGGAGGCCGGCAGCAAGAGCCCCGTGTCCTCCACCAGCCGGTTCCGCAGTTCGACCGAGGTCGCGGAGTCGAAGCCCAGCGCCTTGAAGGTGAGCGTCGAGTCGACATCCCCTGCTGCGGCATGCCCCAGCACGGCGGCGGCATGAGCCCGGATCCGCTGCACCCAGTCGTTGCGCCGCTCCGGCGTCGGAGCGACGTCGGCTTCGAGCGGAAGCCCACGGGTCGCGCCGCCGTCGAACCAGTAGCGCCGACGCTGGAAGGCGTACGTCGGGAGCGCCACCGTGCGGGCGTCCTGTCCGGCGAGTACGGCCGTCCAGTCGACGGGCACACCACGCACCCAGGCCTCGGCGAGGGAGGTCAGCAGCCGGTGGGCATCGCCCTTGTCCCGCCGCAGAGTACCCACCACGACCGCGTCCGGAGCGGCCTCCTGGACCGCCATGCCGAGCACCGGATGGGAACTGACCTCGACGAACGCCCCGTACCCCTGATCCACCAGACCCTGCACGGCATCCGCGAAACGCACCCGCTGACGCAGGTTCCGATACCAGTACCCCCCGTCCAGCAGAGCCGTATCAACCACCTCCGCCTCGGTCGTGGAAAAGAACGGCACCTGACCCGAACGCGGCTCCACCGCCGCCAGCACCCGCGCCAGCTCGTCCTCGATGGCTTCGACGTGCCAGGTGTGGGAGGCGTAGTCGACCGGGATACGACGAGCCCGTACGTCACTGCTCTCGCAGTGGGCCATCAGCTCGTCCAGCGCGTCCGCGTCACCGGCCACCACCACCGACGCCGGGCCGTTCACCGCCGCCACATCGACCCGCCCCGACCAACCCGCCAGCAACTCCTCGACCTCAGCGAGGGAAAGGGAGACGGAGACCATGCCACCGCGCCCGGCGATCGCGCGGATCGCCCGCGAACGCAGCGCCACCACCCGCGCCCCGTCCTCCAGCGACAGACCACCCGCCACCACCGCGGCAGCGATCTCACCCTGCGAGTGGCCCACGACCACGGACGGCTGAACACCGCACGCACGCCAGACCTCCGCGAGCGACACCATCACCGCCCACGACACCGGCTGCACCACATCCACGTCCACCAGCTCCGCCGCACCCCGCACGACCTCGCTCAGCGACCACCCCACATACGGCGCCAACGCCCGCTCACACGCCTCCATCGACGCCGCGAACACCGGCGAGACATCCCACAACTCCCGCCCCATACCCACCCACTGAGCCCCCTGACCCGGGAACACGAACACCACCCGGTCAGCAGCACCCGTCACCGCACCCCGCACCACACCGGAACCCACGACGCCACCATCAGCCACCACACCCAGCCCGGACACCAGTTCACCGGACTCACCACCCAGGACCACGGCCCGGTTCTCGAACGCCGTACGCGTCGCAGCCAACGACCACGCCACATCCACCGGCCGCAACTCACCACCGGCAGAACCCACGACCGACCCCAGACGGCCGGCCTGACCCGCCAGCCCCTCACCACCACGACCCGACACCACCCACGGCACCACACCACCAGCCACAAGCACCGGCGACGTGTCCGATCCCGCATCCCCGGACTCGGCCTCCGACACAACCGGAGCCTCCTCCAACACCACATGCGCGTTCGTCCCGCCCATGCCGAAGGCGCTCACCCCGGCGATGAGGGACGCTTCGGGGCGCGGCCAGGGGGTCTTGGTGTCCTGGACGCGAAGGCGGAGGGCGTCGAGAGGGATGTCGGGGTTAGGGGTCCGGTAGTTGAGGCTGGGCGGAAGTTCGCGGTGCTGGAGTGACAGGACCGTCTTGAGGAGGCCGGCGATTCCGGCCGCGCCTTCGAGGTGGCCCACGTTGGTCTTGAGGGAGCCCACGCGCAGGGGCTCGTCGGAGGGCCTTCCCTCGCCCAGGGCCGCGCCGAGGGCGGCCGCCTCGACCGGGTCGCCGACCGGTGTCCCGGTTCCGTGGAGTTCGACGTACTGGATGTCGTGCGGGGCCGTCCCGGCGTTGCGCAGGGCTCGGCGGATCACGTCTTCCTGGGCGCGCGGGTCGGGAGCGGTGAGCGTGTCGCCTCCGCCGTCGTTGTTGACGGCGCTGCCGCGGATGACGGCGCGGACGGGGTCGCCGTCGGCGAGGGCCCGGTCGAGCGGCTTCAGGACGACGAGGCCGCCGCCCTCGCCGCGCACGAACCCGTTGGCGCGGGCGTCGAAGGTGTAGCAGCGGCCGTCGGGCGAGAGGGCGCCGAAGCGGTGCGGGTAGAGGTCGCTCTCCGGGGCCAGGTGCAGGTTCACGCCGCCCACGAGGGCGATGTCGCTGTCGCCGCTGCGCAGGCTTTCGCAGGCGAGGTGGACGGCTACGAGCGAGGACGACTGCGCCGAGTCGAGGGTGAGGCTGGGGCCGCGCAGGCCGAGCAGGTAGGAGAGCCGGTTGGCCACGAGGGCGCGGTGGGTGCCGGTGAAGGACTGGTGGGTGACCGCTTCCGGTCCGAGTGCGTGGAGCAGGGTGGCGTAGTCGTCGTGGGCGGCCCCGATGAACACGCCCGCGTTGGTGGAGCGGAGGTGTTCGGGCAGGATGCGGGCGTCCTCCAGGGCCTCCCAGGCGAGTTCGAGCACGAGGCGCTGCTGGGGGTCCATGGCGTCCGCCTCGCGTGGCGAGACACCGAAGAAGCCGGCGTCGAAGCCGTCGACCTCGTCGAGGAATCCGCCCCAGCGGGGTGCCCCGTCCTCGGGGCCGCCCCGGGTGGAGGAAGCGGCGGGCCGCGGGCGATCGGCGGGCGCCGGGCGCACGGCGCTGTCACCGTCGCGCAGCAGGCGCCACAAGCCGTCGGGGTCGGGCGCACCGGGCAGGCGGCAGGCCAGGCCGACGACGGCGATGGCCCGCTGGGGGGCGGCGTTGAGCCCGTACCGTGTGCGTTCTGACTCGCTCATTCCACTCCACCAGCTTGTTGGCCCAGCTCGTGTGGACCGCAGACGTCGGGTACGGCATGCATACGGCGCACGGCGTAGTCGGCGGCCCGCGCCGGCCCGCCAGGGGTCGGGCAGCGGATCGCGGACCGCCGGGCTACTCACGCTAGGGGCGCATGGACTAGGGCGGCCCCTAGATTCGTGCCGGGTCGCCGGGTGCGGAGGCCGTCCCGGGGGCGGTGTGTTTCGGGAAACGCCCAGACATGGCCCGGGGCGCTGTGCGAGGTGTTGCGCTCGTCCGGGTTCTCCCCTCTGAATGAGGCGACACCGCCCCGGGGGTGCGGCGGTGATGTGTCCGGGTCTCGGGTCGGTGTGCGCGACGGCCTGTCGGCCGGTCCGGAGGAGACGGAGGAAGAGCCATGACGAACGTGGAACTCGCCCATGTGCGCGGTGCCCTGGTGGAGCTGCGTCGCAGCCTGGAGTCGCTGCGGCTGGCCGACGGTGACTCGCCGTACGTCCGGCGGCTGATGAACGATCTCGACCGCTTCCAGCTGGACATGGAGGACGTCTCGGGTGCCGGCGTCCGCGCGTCGGCGCTGTGCGGGAGCAGGCGTGGACGTGAGGTCGTACGGATCAGCGACGGCCCGTACCAGCATCTGCCCTGGCAGGACGCCGACGACGAGGGGATCGGTGGTCAGCGCCGCTGACCGCGCCGGTCCGCCGTGAGAAATGGGCCGGACTCCCCTGGCGGGCCTGGGGAGTCCGGTGGCGGCACACGGTGCCGAGGGGTCACTTCACGTACTCGGACACGGCACGGGGCGGCCAACTGCCGACCGTGAGGACGCCCATGGAGTAGGCGCGGGAGACGAGCGCGGCACGGTTGGGGGCCTTGAACCGGCGCAGCATCAGTCCGACGTGGTACTCCACGCCCTGTCGGCTGAGGTAGAGGCGCGAGGCCAGTTGGATGGTCGAGGCGCCGGTGGCCACCCCCTCGAGGATGCGGGCGTCCAGGGCGGTGAGCACCGGCGTCGGCTTGGCGGGGCGCTCCGCCGCTTCGGCCGGCTCGTCCTCGGGGCTCATCAGGACGACGACACCTGACAGGTCGTCGCCCTCCCCCTTGACGGCTATGCCGGTGATCTCCGCGGAGAAGACGCGGTCGTGCCCTCGCATGGCGACCACCCGCTCCACGAATCGGCTGCCGTGGCCGTTCGAGAGGTGGGTGAAGTGCTTGGGCAGGATGTTGCGGGCACTCGGATGCAGGACGTCGTAGATGCTGCGTCCGCAGATCTCCGTGGACGGCCGGGCCACATGCCGGAAGAAGTCGGCGTTGGCCGCTTCTATCTTGAGGCCGGCGTCCAGACTCGCCATGCAGGTGACGTGCGGCGGGGCGCTTGCCCGCCGGTCTCCACGGCGAGCATGGCGCGATGCTTCGGGAAGGCCACTGACCATTGCCGACCTGTCGGCGTAGGGGAGCATGAAATTCCTCTCCTGAACGTCAACGCGGAACTATTGCTTCGTCAGCGGAAGGCAGAGAAGAAAGCCGCTGCGACGAATATTCCCATTCTTTTTCTGCACCGCTGTCGGCGACATTAGGTGGGCCGCATGCGAGGAGTCAACGACGGTCGGGGTCGGCGGGGAAATACTGCGGTGCCCCCGTACGGCGGGTTCGGTCATCGCGCGTAGCTTTGTTCGGTGGGCCGGTTCGGTACGGTCACACATGCACAGCGCGGCGCGGCCCGCACATGCGGAGCCCGTGTTGCGCCGTCGTGGCGGGGATGTGTCCGGGAGGAGCCGGGAAGGGCAGGTGCAACGCTCCCGTCTGCACTTTCATCCGAAGATCGGACAACCGTAACGCGAGCACCCACATGCGGCAACGTCCCCCTCGCCGCCCGCCGACCCCTCGATGTGACGATTCGATAACGACAGGGCGGTCATGGTTTGATCACGGAGAGACAAGGGAACCGCGTCGGCTCCCGCCCGGGGGAGGTACGGCCCCCACTCCGTTCCACGGCCATTCCGGCAAGCGAAGAAGTACCCCACCGGGGGGTCTTTCATTCGGTTCTCGCGCGCGGTGCGTCGAAAAGCGTCAGGGCAGGGATAAACGGCGCAGAATATGAGGGGAGGCGCGACAAAACCCCGGTTGATTTCCCGAAGACGGCCGTCAGTCGGTCCACCGGCCGGCGCAGCCGGGCCGTGGGTACCGGGCACCGGATCGCCGGGGAGGCAGGTGCGGCCGCGGCCCGGCCGCGGTCCCTCGCCCGGGCGAGCTCCGGAATGCCGCCGGGGCACACTGGATCCATGCCACAGACGATCTTCCTCCACAGTGATCTCGAACTGCGCACACGGGTCTGGCCGCTGGTGGAGCCCGACGAGACGGAGTGGGTCAACATCGCGCACGATCTGGACACCTGGCCCGGTGCCCGCGAGTCGGCCCGGCGTCGGATGAACGGCGAGAGAGCCCGCCGGGCCCGCAAGCTGTACAGCCCCACGGCGCTCGCCGACGAACGTGACCGGGACGTCCTGCGCGAGATGGCCGCCCAGGGCATCCAGGTGCGTGTCACCGCCGCCCCCGTCCCCCGGGGCACCGCGTTCATCGACCGACGCACCATGATCCTCACCGGTCCCGCCTCGGGCGCGTCAGGTCGCCGTGACCGCACGTACACCCTCAGCACGGAACCCGCTCTGGTGAGCGGGGCGTACGCATTGTTCGAGGCCGCGTGGGAGACGGCCACGGACCTGGCGGCCTTCCTCGCCGCCGATCGACCCCACATCGACGCCCGGGCCCGCTCGGTGCTGCGCACGCTGAGCTCGGGTGCCACCGACGCCGCGGCCGCCCGGGAGCTGGGGATGTCGCTGCGCACCTATCGCCGCAGGGTCGCCGAACTCCTTGCCGTCCTGGGCGCGGAATCACGCTTCCAGGCCGGGCTGCGCGCGGCTGAACTCGGCCTGGCCCGCGGGTGATCGTGTCCGCCACCCAGGCGGAGGGCGAGCGACCGGCGCCCCCGCCCCGTTCCGCCCCGTTCCTTGTACCAGGACTCGATGACGACGTTGCCCCAGAAGTCGCGGCGGCGGTCGTCGTGGACGTTCCAGCAGGGCGCCCGGCGAGAACGTCGGCCTCGGGACGGTTGGGGCCGTATCAGCCGGATTCTGTGCAGTTTGTGGCGAACTCGAGAAAGTTTGACGGAAGTTCGATGAATTGGCGACAATCTCGATCACTCACTGCGTCCTGAGTGAGCCCTGTGACGCGAGTGTCCCCGCCGCAGACTCCCGGTCTCCGTGGGTCTCGACGGCTCGCGCGCACCGACCTCCCCCATCCTGATCCCCCAGAGGCAGATCTTGACGCACTCCTCACGTTCCAGAACCGCGGCCGCCCTCGCCACGACCGCCCTCCTCGCCACCGCGCCGCTGCTCGGAGCGACCCAAGCGAGCGCCACAACCGGAGGCAGCTGCCAGTCGGCCACCGTGCAGTACCGCCTCGTCGACGGCGACGGAAACCCGGTCGGCGCCGACTGGACCTCCCAGGGCGGCTTCCACCAGTGGACCTCCGTCCCGGGCACCGTCGAGGTGCGCCTCGCCCCCGGGCAGAAGGTCGGCGACGGCTGCACGTACCCGGTCTCGCTGGCCGAGTACACCACCGAGGGATCCAACTGGTACACCTCCGGCCACCAGACCCTCGTCGACCACGCCACGGTGTACCTCACCGCGGCCGACGTCGCCGGCACCGACGACACCAAGCGGACCTGGCAGAAGCTGTCGGTCGAGACCCCCGACTGCTACGGGCAGATCGACCTCTACGGCGACGACGTCCTGTACGACGGCAAGACGGGCGACGGTCACGGCCCCGCGCCGTACCAGCCCGGCAACATCGTCACCCCGTACCACCTCATCGCCGCGTGGAACGGGGGCGACAAGCCCTGCACCCCGGACCAGCCCGCCTCGCCGCCTTCGACGCCCGTCGAGCCGACGCCCACCACCCCGAGTTCACCCCCGGCGAGCGAGCCCCCCGCCGAGGACACGACGCCGCCGGCCACCCCCACCGCCCCCGTCTCCTCCAGCACCCCGCCGACCACGTCGGACGTCCCGCCGATGCAGTCGCCGCCGCCCGCCGGCCCGAAGCCCTCCCCCAGCCACAGCACCCCGCCCCTGGCCGAGACCGGCTCCAGCGCGCCGGTCGGCCTCATCGCCGGCACCGCCGCCGCGGTGATAGCCCTCGGCGGCGCGGCGCTGTACACGACCCGCCGGGCACGCCGCTCGTGACGCAGGTCGCGGGCAACACCACCGCACCCTGACGCGTGCGGTTGCCGGGGGCGCGCCGCAGCACCGCGGCCGCGCCCCTGGCAGCAAGGTGCCAGACCATGGCCGACGCTCCGCCGCGCCGTGAAGCTGGCGCCATGAGCAATGCATTCCGTCTGGGCGGCGACCTGCCCGTGAACCGGCTCGGTTTCGGCGCCATGCGCCTGCCGTCCCGGCAGGGCATCGGCGGCCCCGCCCGCGACCCGCAGAGCGGCCGCGCCGTGCTGCGCCGCGCCGTCGAACTCGGCGTCAACCACATCGACACCGCGGACTTCTACGCCAGCGCCGGTGGCGCGGTACGCGCGAACACCCTGATCCGTGAGGCCCTGCACCCCTATCCCGCGGACCTGGTCATCGCCACCAAGGTGGGCCCCGTCTTCGGCCCCGGTGGCCTCTCCCACGGCGCCCCCGCCGACATGCGCGGCTTCGTCGAGGCCAACCTCGACGGTCTGGGCGTGGACCGACTGGACCTGGTCTATCTGCGGGTGGGCGCCATGGGTCCCCCGCGCGGCACCTCCATCGCCGCCTCGTTCGAGGCCCTCGCCGCGCTGCGCGAGGAAGGGCTGATCCGTCACCTCGGCATCAGCAACGTCGACGGCGCCCACCTCGCGGAGGCCCGCGCGATCGCCCCGGTCGCGGCCGTGCAGAACCAGTTCCACGCCGCCCGCCGGGACGACATGGACGTGCTGACCGCCTGCGAGGAGGCCGGCATCGCGTTCGTGCCCTTCTTCCCGCTCGGCGGCGGCCGGGAACCGGACGACGCGCGGTTGGCCAAGGTCGCCGCCCGGCACGGTGCCGGCCCGGCCCGGATCGGTCTGGCCTGGCTGCTGGCCTCCTCGCCGGTGACCCTGGCGATTCCCGGCTCGGGTTCCCTGGCGCATCTGGAGGACAACATGGCCGCCGCCGGGATCACACTCACCCAGGAGGACCTCGCCGACCTCGCCTGAACGGTGCGGGCTCGACAGGCTTCCGTTGCCCAGCCATTGCCGGAACGATCTCCACTCTTTACACACCGGGTTCCTATGATGCGGAGATCAACAGGCCCGACCGGAGGACGACTTCGGCGGGCCTCTCAGGTTCTTGTGGGGGGATCATGCGTATACGCGTCACGGCCGCCGCCGTCGTCTCCGGTGTCGTCGTCCTGTCCGCGCTCGCCCTTCCGGTGGCCGCTCAGGCCTCGGAGCGCACGGGCGCGTCGACGAAGCTCGGCGCCTTCGCCTCCGGCGCCTCCGCGACGGTGCGTCCGTACGACGCGTTGGGCAACACCAAGTTCTCCCACGCGGTCGTCAACGGCGGCAAGGACATCGTGCTCGGCACCACCGGCACGAAGACCGTCGCCGTCACCTACACCGCGACCGACCAGAACGGCGTCGCCCTCACCGAGGCCTTCCTGTGGCAGGGCACCGACAGCTCCACCACGGACGGCATCACCGGCGGCCTGGGGACGGACGACGACCCCAGTTGCACGGAGTCGGCCACCCAGGGCGTCTACACCTGCAAGGCCGTCTTCCACATCCGCCCCGCCACCGACATGAAGAACAACGGCGTCGCGGGGACCTGGAAGCTGTTCCTGGGCGGCTGGGACCTGTACGCGAACGCCAGTTACGACGACGACGTCGCCGCCGCCGCGATCAAGAAGGCCGCCACAGTGACCGCCGACGCCACACCCGAGCCGGTCAAGAAGGGCAGGACCATCACCGTCACGGGCAAGCTCGCCCGCGCGAACTGGTCGACGGGGAAGTACGCGGGCTACGCGTCCCAGCTCGTGAAGCTGCAGTTCCGCAAGAAGGGCGGCAGCACGTACACCACCCTGAAGACGGTCAGGACCAGCAGCACCGGCACCCTGAAGGCCACGACCAAGGCCACCGCCGACGGTTACTACCGCTACACCTTCGCCGGCACCGCCACGACCGGCGCCTCGACGGCGTCCGCCGACTTCGTCGACGTCAAGTAGGAGGCCGGCCCGGTCAGTGGCCGCCGCTGCCGAACGAGCCGCCGGAGCCGGGGCGCCGGCGAGGGCGTTCCTGGCTCTCGCTCGGCCGGTCGGGCGCGTTGCCGAGTTCGTGCGGTGTGAGAGGGCGGTCGCCGGGGCCGGCCTGGGGCACCTCGCCGGGCTCGCGCCGCTGCAGCCGTTCCTGGTCCACCGGCCGCCGAGTCGGCCGCGGCGGCCCGGAGCGCGTCGCCGTGCGCCCCGGGGACTGCTCCCGGGCCCGCACCCTGGTGCCGAAGCGGACCGCCCACACCAGGGCGGCCGTGACGAGTACGCCGCAGACGACGATCAGGACAATGCCCGCCGCCGATCCGGCCGCGGCCGTCTGCTCGGCCGCCTCGAACGGCGTACCCGGTCCGTGTGTCGTGTTCATCGGGGCCGAGTACCCGCCCCTGAGGAGTGAATGCCCGCAAGCGTGGCGATCCCGGCACGAGCGGAGGTCACCGGTAGCGTCGGACCATGACCGAGGTGTCACCCCCACGCATCGCCGCAGGCGGGGCACGCACGCCCGGCGATGTCACGCTCCCCCTGGGCCGACGGCTGCTCCGCTGGACCACGACCACCGATCACAAGGTGATCGGCAACCTGTACATGGTGACGGCGTTCGCGTTCTTCCTCCTCGCCGGTCTGCTCGCCCTCGGTATGCGGGCCGAACTGGCCCGGCCCGGGCTGCAGTTCCTCAGCGAGCAGACCTACGACGAGTTCGTCACCATCCACGGCACGATCATGATGCTGCTCTTCGCGACCCCGATGTTCGCGGGGTTCACCAACGCCGTGATGCCGTTGCAGATCGGGGCTCCCGATGTGGCGTTCCCTCGGCTCAACGCGCTGTCGTACTGGATGTACCTCTTCGGCGGTCTGATGGTCGTCTCCGGGTTCGTGACACCGGGCGGCGCGGCCGCGTTCGGCTGGTTCGCCTACGCCCCGCTCAACAGCGCGTACCACTCCCCCGGGGCCGGCGCCGACCTGTGGGTGATGGGCCTGGTGGTCACCGGTGTGTCGACCACGCTCGGCGCGGTCAACTTCATCGCCACCATCCTGTGCCTGCGGGCCCCGGCGATGACCATGTTCCGGATGCCGATGTTCACCTGGAACGTGCTGTTCACGTCGATCCTGGTGCTGCCCTCCTTCCCCGTGCTGACCGCCGCGCTGCTGGCCCTGGAGTCCGACCGCACGTTCGGCTCGCACGTATTCGACCCCGCCAACGGCGGCGCCCTCCTGTGGCAGCACCTGTTCTGGTTCTTCGGGCACCCGGAGGTCTACATCGTCGCCCTGCCGTTCTTCGGCATCATCTCCGAGATCCTCCCGGTGTTCTCCCGCAAACCCCTGTTCGGCTATCTGCCGATGATCGGGGCGACCACCACGATCACCATGCTGTCGGCGGTGGTGTGGGCGCACCACATGTTCGCGACGGGCGCGGTCCTGCTGCCGTTCTTCTCGGTCATGTCGTTCCTCATCGCCGTACCGACGGGCATCAAGTTCTTCGCCTGGACCGGCACCATGATGCGCGGTTCGCTCTCCTTCGAGACGCCGATGCTGTGGTCGGCGGGCTTCCTCGTGACGTTCCTGCTGGGCGGACTGAGCGGGGTGCTCGTCGCGTCCCCGCCCCTCGACTTCCACCTCACCGACTCGTACTTCGTCGTCGCCCATCTGCACTACGTCCTGTTCGGCACGGTGGTCTTCGCGATGTTCGCCGGCTTCTACTTCTGGTGGCCCAAGTTCACCGGCAGGATGCTCGACGAACGGCTGGGCAAAGTGCACTTCTGGCTGCTCTTCCCCGGCTTCCAGCTGACGTTCCTCGTGCAGCACTGGCTGGGCGAGGAGGGGATGCCCCGCCGGTACGCCGACTATCTGCCCTCCGACGGCTTCACCCTGCTCAACACCCTGTCGACGGCCGGTGCGTTCCTGCTCGGCGTCTCCACCCTGCCGTTCCTCTACAACGTCTGGCGCACGGCGCGCCACGGGCGGCGCGCCACGGAGGACGACCCCTGGGGGTACGGGCGCTCCCTGGAATGGACGACCTCCTGCCCGCCGCCCCGGCACAACTTCGTGGCGCTGCCGAGGATCCGCTCGGAGTCACCGGCGTTCGATCTGCGCCACCCGGACGTCCCGGAGCGGGAGGACGCACGGTGAAGGCGGAGGCGATGCTGTTCGGGGGCGTGGCCGTCTTCTTCGGCGGAGCCGCGGTGCTCTACGGTTTCTGGTCGCGCTGGGACCCGGCGGGTACGGCGGCGCTCGTGGTGGCGTTCTGCATGGGCGCCCTCGTGTCGTTCTACTGCTCCGTGCAGTACGTCCGGCACCGGCACCCGGGCCCAGGACCGCACCGACGCCGAGGTCGCCGACCGGGTGGGGCCGCTGGACTTCTTCCCGCCGCACAGCGGCTGGCCCGTCGTCACCGCGCTGGGCTTCGCCCTCGCGGCGACCGGGGTGGTCTACGGGCTGTGGCTGTTCCTCATCGGTTTCGGGATTCTGGCGCGCGGTGTTCTGGGGATGGTGTTCCAGTACGTCCACCGGGGCGACCAGGAGGGCTGAGCGGTAGGCGCGGTGCGCCCGGCCGGAAGGACGTCACCGGGCGGTGGCCGCCCTCATAGCCTCCCGCGAGGGTCTGCCGCACCTCACCGGTCTCCTCGCCCTCGGCGAGCCGTGCCCGTTCGGCGCGCAGCAGGGCGTGACACAGCGCCCGGGTGACGAAGAACGCGACGACGGGGCCGAGGACCAGGGCGATCCGGAGGATCCAGGTGAGGGCGTTCACCGAGACGCGGAACGTCGCCGCCACGACGTCGTTGCCGCCGGCCAGCACCAGCACGCCGTAGAAGGTGATCCCCGCGACGCCCAGTCCGGTGCGCACCGGGCGCTCGCGGGGCCGGTCGCACAGGTGCTGTTCCCGGCTGCCCTCCCCGGTGAGGCGCTGTTCGGCGAAGGGGTAGGCGTAGAGCACGCCGAAGAACAGTCCGGGCAGGACGACGGCCGGCAGCAGGACGTTCCACATGACGGTGTGCCCGGCGACGGTCGTCTCCCACGGCGGTACGAGTCGCAGCGCGCCCTCGAGGAAGCCGACGTACCAGTCCGGCTGCGAACCGGTCGACACGACGTCCGGGCGGTAGGGGCCGTACTGCCACACGGGATTGACCTGCGCGACGCCGGCGAGAGCGGCGAGCAGCCCGAAGACGGCCAGGGACAGGCCGCCGGACGACGCTGTGAACTGCGGGTACATCGGTTTTCCGACGGCGTTCGCGTGGGTGCGGCCCGGGGCGCGCCACTGGGTGTGCTTGAGGAAGAAGACGAGGACCAGATGCACGGTGACCAGCCCGAGCAGCAGTCCGGGCAACAGCAGGATGTGCAGGCCGTACAGCCGCGGGACGAGGTCGTGCCCCGGGTACTGCGAGCCGAACGCGAACAGCGCGACGTACGTCCCCACCACCGGCAGGGACAGCATGATGCCCTGGGCGATCCGCAGCCCGGTGCCGGAGAGCAGGTCGTCCGGGAGGGAGTAGCCGGCGAAACCCTCGGCCAGGGTGAGCACGAGGAGCGTGACGCCGATGACCCAGTTCGCCTCCCGCGGTCTGCGGAAGGCGCCGGTGAAGAAGACCCGCAGCAGATGCACCCCGATCGCGGCGACGAACACCAGCGCGGCCCAGTGGTGCAGCTGCCGGATCAGCAGCCCGCCCCGCACGGCGAAGCTGATGTCGATCGTGGACGCGAACGCCTCCGTCATCCGTACCCCGCGCAGCGGCGCGTAGGAGCCGGTGTACACCACCTCCCGCATCCCGGGCTCGAAGAAGAAGGTCAGCCACACGCCGGTCAGCACGAGCACGATCAGGCTGTACAGGGCCAGTTCGCCCAGCAGGAACGACCCGTGGTCGGGGAACGCCTTGCGCAGCAGCGGCCCCGCGCCGTCGTGCACCGGCAGTCGCGCGTCCGCTGCGTCCGCCAGCCGCTCCCCCCGGCGTCGCCCGTCACCCACGGCGGCACTCCTCTCTCCGGCACGCACTCCCGGCTCCATCCCTTGCCCGAGCCGCGCGCGGCGAGCGCCCCGGGGGCGGGAAACACCCGGCGGCGGGCGACAGCACACCCGATCGGCCCCAAAAGTCCAATAAGGGATATATGTGCATAGCTGGTGGCGGGCCGGATACCCGACGGGAATGGTACGAACGCTGAAGCCTCACAGACGCCACGACGTGCACGCCCCGGCCGCCGACAGGACGGACGGGAGCGAGGAGCGGCAGGCCCCGGGGAAGCCGACGGACCTGCCCAAGCGCTCCTGGGCAGCAGTGCTCAGGGGCACCCTGAAGGAGTTCAAGAGGGACGAGCTGGCCGACCGGGCCGCGGCGCTGACCTACTACTCGATCCTGGCGCTGTTCCCGGCGCTGCTGGCGCTGGTCTCGCTGCTGGGGATCGTCGGGCAGTCCGCCACCCGGGCGGTCCTGGACAACATCCAGAAGCTCGCGCCGGGCGCGGCTCAGGACATCCTGCGGAGCGCGGTGCAGCAGATGCAGGGCAGGGGCGGGCTCGGCTCACTCATGGCCGTCGTGGGCCTGGTGCTCGCGGTGTGGTCGGCGTCCGGCTATGTCGCCGCGTTCATCCGCAGCGCCAACGCGGTCTACGACATCCCCGAAGGGCGACCGGTGTGGAAGGTGCTGCCGGTACGGGTCGGCGTGACCGTCGTCCTGATGGTGATGGCGGTGATCAGCGCGTTGATCGTGGTGTTCACCGGGAGTCTCGCGCGGCAGGCGGGCACGGCGCTCGGGGTCGGTGACACGGGGCTGACCGTGTGGTCGTACGCGAAGTGGCCTGTGCTGGTGCTGCTGGTGACGGTGATGATCGCCGTCCTGTACTGGGCCACCCCCAACGCGCGCGTCCGCGGTTTCCGCTGGATCACGCCGGGGAGCTTCCTGGCGCTGCTGATCTGGATGGCCGCGTCCGCCGGGTTCGCGCTGTACGTGGCGAACTTCGGCTCGTACAACAAGACCTACGGCACTCTCGCGGGTGTGGTCATCTTCCTGGTGTGGCTGTGGATCACCAATCTCGCGATCCTGCTGGGCCTGGAGTTCGACGCGGAGCTGGCGCGTCAGCGCGCCGTCGCCGGGGGCCACCCGGCCGACGAGGAGCCGTACGTCGAGCCGCGCGACACCCGGGCGTGGGACGAGGAGGACCACCGCCGACTCGGCACCCCGGAAGGGGACCCGCACCGAAGCCACCGAGGAGCCGGCGGAGACCGGTGACCTCCACGGTGTCCGCCGGCTGCCGCGGGCTGCGGTCCCCTCAGGTGAGGGCGGTGGCCAGCAGGGCGAAGGCGCCGACGATGACGGCGACGCGGAGGTAGTGCCAGCGCTGCCAGCGGTTCAGCTGCTCCTTCCAGTCCGCGGGCCGGTTCTGCGGGGTCCACGTCCGGTTCCGGTTGTTGATCGGGACGAGCAGCAGGATCGACATGATCACGCTGAGGAGCAGCAGCGCGGCGGCGGCGACGACCAGGCCGGTGGCGCCGTCGCCCCGTGCGGCGACGGCCCAGACCGCGACGAGGACGAGCGAGCCGATGTACCAGAACGGCATGAGGGCGCCGAGCATCCGGCCCCCGTGGGCGTGGCCGAGCTGACCGGCGTCGCCGGGAAGTGCGTCGAGGATCCGGTTCATGACGAAGGCGACGGAGAACTCCACCCCCACCATCAGGCCGACGACCACGATGGTGAACACCTCAAGTGCGCTGAGCATGACGACCTCCTGGAATCTAGCAGTGCTATCCGATGTGGCAACGCTAGCGCTGCCACCGCTCAGTTGTCTAGCGGTGCTAGGATCGGGGTATGTCGGTAAAGGAACGCAAGGAGCGCGAGCGGGCGAACCGTGAGCGGCTCATCGTGACGACGGCCCGCGAACTCGCCGAGCAGCAGGGCTGGGACGCGGTCACCACACGCCGCCTGGCCGAGCGCATCGAGTACAGCCAGCCCGTCCTCTACAGCCACTTCCGCGGCAAACGGGAGATCATCGGCGCCGTCGCCCTGGAAGGCGCCTCCGAGCTGGCCGTCGCGCTGCGGGCCTCGACCGCCGCGGCGGACGGTCCGCGCGAGCGGGTCGCCGCCCTCGCCCGCGCCTACCTCGACTACGCCGAGCGCAATCCGGCGGTCTACGACGCCCTGTTCCAGCTCGACGGCGGGCTGGCGTATGCGCGGGAGGACACTCCGGAACCGCTCAAGGACGCCTTCGCCGCCCTGCTGGAGTGCCTCGGTGAGGTCGCCGGGGAGGGCATCCACCCGGGGCTGTTCACCGAGGTGTTCTGGGCGTCCCTGCACGGGGTCGCGACCCTGACCCGGGCCGGACGGCTCCCGCCCGAGGTCACGGAGGAGCGGGTGCGCCTGCTGGTGGAGCGCCTCGCCGTGCTCTGACCCGCCCTCCCGCACACCGTCCCTCACGCGCCGTGCCCGCGAGGCGGCGCGCCGGGCGGAACGGTCCCAGACTCGGAGAAGGGGCCACGTCGGGAAAGGGCCGGTGAGTGATGGCGGACGAACTGGGGGCCGCGCTGGGCCTGCTGCTGGAGCGCTCGCGCACCGCCTCCCCCAGCAGCTGCCGCGGCTGGTCGGGGATGCGGCCCGCCGGCTGGGAATGACGTCGGCGGCCGTCCACCTCGCGGACGTCCAGGAGGAGCAGCTGGTGCCGCTGCCCGGGGCGGGCGAGGACCCCGACCGCCCCGGCGGAGCGCTGGCGATCGAGGGGACGGTGGCCGGACGGGCCTACCGGACCATGACGCCGCAGCTCTCGCGCCGCAGGCCGCCCGCGGCCTGGCTGCCCCTCGTCGACGGCATCGCCCGGATCGGCGTGCTGCACGTCACGGCCGACGAACTCACCCCCGCCCTGCTGGACGACGCCAGGCAGCTGGCCGCTGTGACGGCGCTGGCCCTGGTGTCCAAGAGCGGATTCAGCGACCTGATCAGCCGTACCTCCCGCAGCCGCCCGATGACCACCGCGGCGGAGATGGTCTGGGCGTTTCTGCCCCCACGCACCCTGGGCACCGACCAGGTCACCTCCAGCGCGGCCCTGGAGCCCGCCTACGAGATCGGCGGGGACGCCTTCGACCACGGCCTGGACGACGGACGCCTGCACCTGACCGTCGTCGACGCGATGGGCCACGACCTGGCCGCAGGACTGGCCTCCGCCGTCGCGCTGGCGGGCTGCCGGTCCACCCGCCGGGCCGGTGGCAGCCTGGCCGACATCGCCGCCCGGATCGACGAGGACCTGCACCGATGGCGCCCGGGCGGTCTGCTCACCGGCGTCTTCGCACACCTGGACCTCGACACCGGACAGCTGGCCTGGATCAACGCCGGCCACCCGCCGCCGCTGCTGATCCGCGCCCACCGCGTCGTCCCGGGGGCCCTGGAGGCCCGGGGCGAACTGCCGCTCGGCCTCGGCCCGGGCTACCGGCCCTCCCGGACCGTGCACCAGGCCCAGCTGGAACCCGGCGACCGCGTCCTGATCCACACCGACGGCGTCACCGAGGCGCGCTCCGACACCCGCACGCGGTTCGGCGAGGACCGGCTCGTCGACTTCGTCACCCGCGCGCTCGCCGCCGGCGAACCCGCCCCCGAGGCCCTGCGCCGCCTCGTCCACGCCATCCTCGACCACCACCACGACCGGCTGGAGGACGACGCCACGATCGTCCTGGCCGAATGGCACCCGGCCACCGGGGAGACCGCGGACACCGGTTGACGGCCGGCGGCCGGGACCTGAGAACCGCGGGGAGGTGCGCTCAGCCGGATGCCGTCAACGGCCCAACGGCCGCTCACCCAGCGCCCGGGCGACGCCGTGCAGGTTGTCGGCCATCGTGCGGCCGGCGGTCGGTCAGTCGGCGGCGGCCGTCCGGTGCTCGGTCGCCGCGCGTACCCGTAGGTGCGGGTCCCGCAGGACGTCGAGTGCCGTGCCGGCCAGTGCCTCCACGACCGCCGACAGGACGTGCCGGGCCCGCTCGGAGGCGGCTGCCCCGGCGAACCGCGGGGTGTGGTCACTGCCGTCGGCGTCCATGATCGCGACGAAGGGGTGGATGGCGGGCACCCGGCCGCTGACGTTGCCGATGTCCGAGGAGCCCAGGTGGACACCGGGTGTCGGCGCGGTGAGCGTGATGCCCGCTGCGCTCAGATGACCGGCGAAGCGCTCGGAGAGCACGTGGTTGTCCCGGAAGTGCTCGTAGCGGACGCTCGCCCGCTCCACCTCGAAGGGACGTGCCGGTCGCCCGGGCCACCCCCTCCGCGCAGACACCGAGCCGGACCGCCAGGTCGTCCAGGGCGGCGGTGGTCGCCGCCCGCAGGCCGAAGCGGCCCTCGGCACGGTCGGGGACGATGTTGGTCGCCGTTCCGCCGTGCGTGACGATCCCCTGCACGTGCGAGCCCTCCGGCAGCCGCCTGCCGAGCGCCGACAGGACGTTGAACAGCTCGATCAGGGCGGCGAGGGCGTCGATGCCCTCGGTCGGGTCGCCGGTGGGATGGGCGGCCCGGCCGCGGAAGGCGACCCGGTACTGCTCCTGCGCGGTGAGCGGCGCCCGCACCCAGTCGTGGACACCGGGATGGAACATCAGCGCGGCGTCGACCTCGTCGAAGACACCGGCGTCCGCCTCCAGCGCCTTGCCGCCCCCGCCCTCCTCGGCCGGCGTGCCCACGGCCAGCACGCAACCGCCGTCGGCCGCCCCCCGCACGGCGTCCGCGACCAGCGCCGCCCCGAGCCCGGCGGCGGCGACCAGGTTGTGCCCGCAGGCATGTCCGAGGCCGGGCAGGGCGTCGTACTCCAGCAGCAGCGCCACGGCCGGCCGCCCCTCGCCCGAACACGCCGTGAACGCCGTCGGCAGGCCCGCCACGTTCCGCCGTACCCGAAATCCAGCCCGTTCCAGCTCGCCGGTGAGCAGGGCCGCCGCGCGATGCTCCGCGAAGCCGGTCTCGGGGTCCTCGTGCAGCGCGCACGCCACCCGCCACAGCGCCTCCGCGCGCCGGGCGGTCTCCTCGCGGACCTGGCGGTACGGGGCCGGCAGCGGGGTGGGCATCTCGTTCTCCTGCGCGTCGGGGCCGGTACGGCGGCCGGTGCGGGCGGGGCACATCGGCACGGGTTCCCCCCGAGGCGCGGGCGGGAACGTCCGCCGGGCCGCACCCGGTCCCGATGTGCGGCCGCCCCACGTGGGGCACCTCCGACCGTGGGTACTCGGAGCACCGAGAAAGGAGCGTGCACCATGACGACTCCCGACCCCGAGCCCGGGCGGACGTCCGGACTCGAACCAGGCGGCGGGGTGCCACCGGGTGAGACCCCGCCCGCCGAAGGCGGCACCTTCGGCATCTCCCCTCCTGAGCCCCCCGAACTGCGCAAGGGCTGGGGGCCGATGCCGATCGTCCTGATCATGATCGTGGTGGCGCTGGTCGCGGTCGGACTGATCGGGATGGTGGTGATGCTGATCGTGTGAAGCCGTGGACGTACCAAGGAAAGTCCGCCCCGATGAACAGGCAGGTCGACCCATGACGAAGAAGCCACGCGGCACCGGAGACCACGGCTGGGCCTCCGACGTGGACGAGACGCGCCAGCAGGACAACCCGAGCGCCGAGCGCTCCTTCCGTACCGCCGAATACGGCGGCGACAAGGGACCGGGCCGGAAGCGGTCCGAGGAAGAGACCCGGCCGGTCCCCGGCGACACGGTGGAGAGCGACAGCACCCGCGGCGAGGAACACGCCGAGGGAGGCCAGAAGAGCCACCGGTCCCAGGGCGGCCGAGGCCGCTCCGGGCGTCCGAGCGGCTCCAAGGACGCCCCCGCGGAGACCGGGGTCGACCCCCAGGAGTCCCGGTCCGGACACCGCCAGGGCTGAAGCCCTCCGGTGTGCCGGGACACGTCCTCGAGGACGGCCCAGCCCTGGTCGGCAGACCCGGCCGAGGGCGACCGTCATCTGTCCCGTCGGGGTCGCTCGGTACGGGGCTCCCAGGACCGTCCTCCTCACTCGCCCCGCCCGGCACCACCACGCGTCACGGCAGGACGCACGGCGCCCGGCGGGGCCGTCATGGGTCGCCGCGGAGGGGGACTCGGGACGCATGCGGGTGAGGGTGGTGGACGCGCGCGGGAGTGGGACGCGGCCGCGCGGTACGGGACGGCAGCGGAATCGGGCTGTGCCCGCTGCCGGGTTCGGTGGAGGCGGAGCTGACGTTCCTGGCGGCCCGCCGCCGGACGGGGTGGGCATCGGAGGCGGCTCGCCGGCGGTCGCCTTCGGGCCGGGCAGCCTCCCCGAGTCCGCGGTGCCCCTCCCGCTCGGCCGCTCGACGCGGACCGGCTGACGGCCGGCCGGCGGTCCCCCGGCGCGGGGGGCGGCTGGGCCGTACGGTTGCGGCGGCGGTCGCGCCGCATCTCGGTCTCGATGTGCTTGAGGAGGAGTCGATCCCGGAGCGGGATACGGGACCCGAAGCCCTCGTGCATGGTGGGCCTCCCGGGTCGTGCGACGGAGCCCTTCGGGTACCCCCGGCGGCACGGCGAATCGGAGCCGGGCCCGTTCCCGGGGCCGAAGGCGGTTGCCTGGAGGCGGTGTTAGCGCTCCAGGCAACCCGGGACGACCGCTACCGGCGGTGCTCGACCGGCATCGTCGTCAGTGTGCCGGGGTCAGTGCGACCTCGGCGCTGCCCGAGAGGGACGGCAGGCCGTCCGGGGGCGTGTCCTGGTAGGTGGCGTTGAAGACCGCCTTCAGGTTGTCGGCACCGGAATGCCCGCCGTCCAGGAAGGTCTGGAACGATCCCGAGCAGCCGTTGCTCGTCGACAGCGGGTGGCCGTGCGAGTCGTGGCCGAGGATGAACGAGACGGTGACTTTCGCGCAGTCCACCGGCTGGTCGTCGGTGACGTACACCTGCCAGGTGACGGTGTCGCCCCAGTGGAAGGCCGTGCCGCCGTGGGGGGCCGGGTCGGTGGTGAGCGAGACGACCGGCGCCTTGTTGCCGACCACGACCGGAACGGACGCGGAGGCCGAGCGTCCGGTGCTGTCGGTGACCTTCAGCGTGGCGTCGAAGACGGCGTTGCTGGTGAAGGTGTGGGTCGGGTTCGCCTCCCTGGAGTCCACGGTGCCGTCGGCGTCGAAGTCCCAGGCGTAGCGGAGGGTGTCCCCGTCGGCGTCCTTGGTGCCGGCGCTGGAGAACCGGACCGTCAGCGGGCTGGTCCCGTTGAGCACGTCCGCGGCGACCTGTGGCTCGGGGGTGCGGTTGCCGCGGGTGAAGTCGATGCGGGAGAGCTGGGCCTCCGGCAGCTCCGCGAAGTACCCGGTGCCGTATTCGAGGACGTACAGCGCGCCGTCCGGGCCGAACTCGGCGTCGATCGGACCGTCGGTCCTGATCGAGGGGATCGCGTCCTCGATCCTGCGCACCTCGTTGCCGCGGCCGAGGGTGATGGCCTTCATCTGGTCGCGGGTCCACTCGTAGAAGAGCGGCTTGCCGTCGTAGTACCGGGGCCAGCGGTTCTCGGCCGTGTTGCGCCGGTCGTAGTGGTAGGCCGGGCCGCCCATGGGGCCGATGCCGCCCGTGCCGAGTTCGGGGAAGGTGTCGGAGGCGCCGTAGCCGTAGACGATCTCCGCGTCCGTGACCGGGGGCAGCACGCTGCGGCCGGTGTTGTGGCGCGAGTCGTTGACCGGCCTGGCACAGTCGAACGCGCCGCTCGACCGCTGGGTGTCGAAGTCGTAGTCCTGGTAGGGCAGGCCGCGGGTCACGCAGAACGGCCAGCCGTAGTTGGCGGGGCGGTCGACGACCATCCAGCGGCCCTGGCCGGCGGGACCGCGGTCGGGGTTGCCGCTGTTGGCGTCGGGCGAGTAGTCGCCGAGGTACAGCTCGCCGGTCCGGTCGTCCACGGCGAAGCGGAACGGGTTGCGCAGGCCCATGGCGTAGATCTCGGGTCGGGTTCCGGGGGTGCCCGGCGCGAAGAGGTTGCCCTTGGGGACGACGTATCCGCCGTCGCTCCCGACCTTGACGCGCAGGACCTTGCCGCGCAGGTCGGCGGTGTTGCCCGCGGTGCGCCGCGCGTCGTAGGCCGGGTTGCGGCCGGGGCGGTCGTCGAGCGGGGCGTAGCCGTCGGAGGCGAACGGGTTGGTGTCGTCACCGGTCGACAGGAACAGGTTGCCCTTGCCGTCGAAGTCGATCTTGCCGCCGACATGGCAGCAGATGCCGCGGTCGGCCGGTACGTCGAGGATCTTCTGCTCGGTGGCGAAGGCGAGCGTGTTTCCCACGAGCTTGAACCGCGACAGCCGGGTGACCCCCCGGTACGCGGCGAAGTCCTCGGCCGTGCCGAACTGCGGCGCGTCCCCCTCGTTGACACCCGCGGTGGCCGGGTCGTCCACGGGGGTGTCGAGGCGGGGCGAGTAGTAGAGGTAGACCCAGTGGTTCTTGGCGAAGCCGGGGTCGACGGCGATGCCCTGCACGCCTTCCTCGTCGTGCTGGTAGAGCCCGGCGGGGCTCTTCTTCATGTCGGCGGCAAGGAAGTTGACGCCGCTTCTGGGGTCGTGGATCCGGACCTCGCCGGTGCGCGCCGTGTGCAGCACCCGCCGGTCGGGCAGGACGGCGAGGGCCATGGGCTCACCCGGGCGGTCGTTGAGGGTCACCTTCTGGAAGTCCGACGCGGCCGGCGGCACGGGAGCCGGTGGGGCTGCTTGCGCTGCGGGGAGAGGCAGGAGCGCGACGGCTCCGGCCAACGCAGCCGCCCCCGCGAGGGTGGCGATCCGTCTGTTGCGCACTCAGAACTCCTTCGGTCTGCGGGGTGGAGACGGTGACGGGGGCGGGTGACGCCGGGTCAGTGGCGGGCGCGCAGGGCCGCGAGGTTGTCGTAGCCGACCCGGGCGAACTCCAGCGACTGGCCGGGTGCGCTCGTGCTCGGCGCGTTGTCCTGCTCGACCATCGGGTTGTGGTGGTTCTTCGCGCCCACCCGGGTGAAGAACCTCCGGTAGTCGATGTCGCCCGTGCCGAACGGCACCATGTCGTAGCCGAGCCCGCTCTGGGGGTTGACGACGCCGTCCTTGGCGTGGAAAAGCGGGAAGCGGTGGGTGTTGCGGACCACGAGCGCGGCCGGGTCGAAGACACGTTCGCCCGCCGAGCCGTCGTGGGCGGTGTACGTGTGGAACTTGTACTGGGCCACGTGCGCCCAGAAGACGTCCAGCTCCAGATAGACGTTCCTGCGGTCCGTCATGGTCAGGAAGTACTCCAGCTTGCGGATGCCGGAGCTGCGGGTCGGCCGCCCCTGGGCGTCGAGCGGGCCGCCGTCGAGCAGGAAGTCGTAGGCGCTGTCGTGGTTGTGGGTGTAGAGCTTGACGCCCTCGCGGCGGGCGACGGCGCCCAGGGTGTTCCACTTCTCGGCGGCGACGTCCCAGTCGGCCCGGTAGGGGGTGGTGGTGGGGTCGGCGCCGGTGCCCATGTGCTCCATGCCGAGGATGTTGGCGATCTCCAGCCAGCGCTTGAAGGTGTCCAGGTCGGTCGGCGTCAGCGGCCAGGACGGCGGGATGTAGCCGTGGCTGCCCTGCGCCCGCAGCCCGTACGCGTCGAGCCAGGAGCGCAGCAGCCGCGCGCCCTTGACGGTGCCGAGATCGGCGCCGCCGGGTGCGTTGGCGTGCTGGCCGTAGCCCGCGAACTCCACCTGGCGGTAGCCGAAGCGCGACAGCTGCCGGAAGACCTCGCGGAAACCGGAGGGCAGGTCGGAGGCGAGCGGGTCGCGGCCGACCGCGTCACGGACGGTGTAGAGGATGATGCCGCGCTTGTGCGGCGGGACCAGGGCGGAACGGCCCCGGTCACCGCCTGCGGTCCCGGCGGTCCCGGCCGGGTCCTGCGCGAGGGCGGGCGCGGCGCCGAAGACGGGGGCCGCGATCGCCGCGGCGGAGGCGGCGGTGCAGGTGCCGAGGAAACGGCGGCGACTCAGGCCGAGCGTGCGGCGCAGGGCGTCGCCTGTGACGGTTTCGCCGGTGAAGGCTTCGCCGGTGACGGTCTCGTCGTGGAAAGCGGTCACAGTGATTCTCTCTTTCGTCGTGACGGTGGTGCGGGTGGGGGAACGGCCGCCGCCTCGGGCGAGACCGGCGATGCCGTCGACGAGCCGGGTCCGCGTGCGGGGGCGCAGCTTCGGCGGGAGCGCCTGCCAGGTGTAGGTCTCGACCTCCAGGTGCCGGGTGCACGGCCGCGCGGTGGGCGGGGCTCGGGAGCTCGGGGACCTGCCCCCGCCGCCGGCACCAGGGCGGCTCGGACCGCGGCACCGCAAAGATGCTCCGTGGCGGGCGCGGTCACGGTGTGGGGGCGGGCGGCGAGAGGGCCGCCGGCAGGGGAAAAGGGGGACCGGGGCAGGGGGGACCACCCCGACGGCACGGGGCGTCGGGGTGTCCCGGCCGCGGTCGCGACCAGGGCCTGTCGTGTGGATCAGGTCGGCTGGGCCGACGTAGCCGCGCGACGCGCGGCGTGATCCAGACGACAGGACCTATTTCTCGCCGCCTCCGAAGGCGGCGTCGAAGGACGCCGCGGGCGGGTCGAAGTCGAAGCGCTTCAGGTGGGCGAGGGCGCGCGGGGCGCCGACGAGGCGGTCCATGCCGGCGTCCTCCCACTCGACGGAGACCGGACCGTCGTAACCGATCGAGCGAAGCATCCGGAACACGTCCTCCCAGAGGACGTCACCGTGCCCGGCGGAGACGAAGTCCCAGCCGCGCCGCGGGTCGCCCCAGGGCAGATGGGAGCCGAGCCGCCCGTTGCGCCCGTCCAGGCGCTTGCGGGCCTCCTTGCAGTCGACGTGGTAGATCCGGTCCCGGAAGTCGTAGAGGAAGCCGACCGGGTCCAGGTCCTGCCAGACGAAGTGGCTGGGGTCGAAGTTGAGCCCGAACGCCGGCCGGTTGTCCACCGCCTCCAAGGCACGTGCGGTGGTCCAGTAGTCGTAGGCGATCTCGCTCGGGTGGACCTCGTGGGCGAAGCGGACGCCCTCGGCGTCGCACACGTCCAGAATCGGGTTCCAGCGCTCCGCGAAGTCCTCGTAGCCGCGCTCGATCATCCGCTCGGGCACCGGGGGGAACATCGCCACCAGATGCCAGATCGACGATCCGGTGAATCCGACGACCGTGTCGACGCCGAAGGCGGCCGCGGCCCGGACCGTGTCCTTGATCTCGGCGGCGGCCCGCCGCCGCACGCCCTCCGGCTCCCCGTCCCCCCAGATCCGGGCGGGCAGGATGCCCTGGTGCCGTTCGTCGATGGGGTGGTCGCAGACGGCCTGGCCGACGAGATGCTGGGAGATCGCCCAGCAGCGCAGGCCGTACTTGTCCAGCAGGGCGTGCCGGCCGGCCAGGTAGGCGGGATCGGCCAGGGCCTTGTCGACCTCGAAGTGGTCTCCCCAGCAGGCGAGTTCGAGGCCGTCGTAGCCGAATTCGGCGGCCAGTCGGCAGACCTCCTCCAGGGGCAGATCGGCCCACTGGCCGGTGAACAGGGTGAACGGGCGTGGCATGGTGCCTCCCAACGGGGTTCCTGCCGGTGTATTAGCGGACCACGGCCTCGACGGCCTGGACGGGGGTGTAGACGGAGTTCTTCTGCGCACTCTCCTCGACCGCGGCGAGCACCCGCTGCACCTGCAGACCGTCGGCGAACGACGGCACGGGGTCGGTGCCGGACGCGACGGCCTCGACCAGGTCGCGGGCCTGGTGGGCGAAGGTGTGCTCGTAGCCGAGCACATGGCCCGGCGGCCACCAGCCCTCCAGGTACGGGTGCTCCGCCTCGGTGACGACGATCCTGCGGAACCCCGCCGTGGCGGCCGGCTCCCGGTGGTCGAGGAAGTACAGCTCGTTGAGCCGCTCCAGGTCGAAGGCGAGCGACCCGGACTCCCCGTTCACCTCCAGCCGGAGGGCGTTCTTGCGGCCCGGGGCCATCCGGGTCGCCTCGAACGTGGCGAGCGCCCCCGAGGCGAGCCGGCCGGTGAAGACGGCGGCGTCGTCCACCGTCACCGGACCGCGGGCCGGCCCGGGGCCGCCGGAAGCGGTGGGGGCGGTAGGAGCGGTGAGTCCGGTCGGTGCGGAGGAGGCGCCGTCGAGGCGGGGGCGTTCCCTGACGAAGGTCTCGAGCTGCGCGGAGACGCCGACCAGCAGCTCACCGGTCACGTACTGCGCGAGGTCGACGATGTGCGCGCCGAGGTCGCCGAGCGCCCCCGACCCCGCGTGCTCCCGCTGCAGCCGCCAGGTCAGCGGGAAGTCGGGGTCGACCAGCCAGTCCTGGAGGTAGCTGACCCGCACATGGCGCACGGCGCCGAGTCTGCCCTCGGCGATGAGCCGGTGGGCGTAGGTGAGGGCGGGCACCCGACGGTAGTTGAAGCCCACCATGGCCACCTGTCCGCGTCCGCGGGCCGCGTCGGCCGCGGCGGCCATGGCCTCCGCCTCGGCGACGGAGTTGGCGAGCGGCTTCTCGCACAGCACGTGCTTGCCCGCCGCCAGGGCCGCGATCGCGATCTCCGCATGGCTGTCGCCCGGTGTGCAGATGTCGACGAGATGCACGTCGTCGCGAGCCACGAGGGCGCGCCAGTCGGTCTCCGCCGCGGCCCAGCCGTGCTTGCCGGCCGCCGCCCGCACCGCGTGCGCGTCGCGGCCGGCGATCGCGGCCAGGACCGGCCGCAGCGGCAGGTCGAACACGTGCCCGACGGTGCGCCACCCCTGTGAGTGCGCGGCTCCCATGAACGCGTAGCCGACCATGCCCACACCGAGTGCCGGCGGTGCGGTCCGACCGTCCCTCTGTTCCATACGGATTCCTCCACGTCGGAGTGTCAGTGACTCGTCGCTGTCGTCGCGGGCCGCGCGGCCCGGACCGGTCAGATGAAGCCGGTCGGCAGGTACTGGTCGACGTTGTCCTTGGTGACCACGGCCGAGTAGAGCGTCAGCGAGGAGGGGATCTCGAACTCGGCGAGGCCGCCGACGCCCTTGCCCTGGGCGAGCGCCCGGGCGAGGTCGATGGCGGAGGCGGCCATCGTCGGCGGGTACAGGACGGTCGCCTTGAGTACGCCGTTGTCGGCCTTGATGGCGTCCATCGCCGACTTGGCCCCCGCGCCGCCGACCATCAGGAAGTCGTCGCGGCCGGCCTGGTCGATGGCGCGCAGCGCGCCCACGCCCTGGTCGTCGTCGTGGTTCCACAGCGCGTCGAACCGCGACTGGGCCTGGAGCAGTTGCGCCATCTTCGCCTGACCGGACTCGACCGTGAAGTCGGCCGCCTGGCGGGCCACCTTCTTGATGTTGGGGTAGTTCTTCAGGGCGTCGTCGAAGCCCTTGGTGCGCTGCTGGGTCAGTTCGAGGTTGTCGAGGCCGGCGAGTTCGACGACCTTGGCGTTCGGCTTGTCCTTGAGCCGTTCGCCGATGAAGTGGCCGGCGTTGAGCCCCATGCCGTAGTTGTCGCCGCCGATCCAGCAGCGGTACGCCTCGGGGGAGGCGAAGACGCGGTCCAGGTTGACGACGGGGATGCCGGCCCTCATCGCCTGGAGGCCCACCTGGGTGAGGGCCTTGCCGTCGGCCGGCAGGATCACCAGGACGTCGACCTTCTTGTTGATCAGGGTCTGGATCTGGCCGATCTGCTGGGCGATGTCGTTGGAGCCCTCGGTGATCTCCAGCGTGACGTCGGAGTACTTCCCGGCACGGGACTTGGCGTTGTCGTTGATGGCGTTGAGCCAGCCGTGGTCGGCCTGGGGGCCGGCGAAGCCGATGGTGACGGCCTTGCCGGGCTTGTCGTCCGCGACCGGGGCGTTGTCCGCGGCCTGCTCCTGCTTCGCGGGCTCGTTGCTGGTGCAGGCCGTCAGCAGCGCACCGGCGGACACCGCCGCGGTGCCGAACAGCACTGCTCTGCGGCTGGTGGAGGGGATTCTTGCCATGGCGGATCGACCCTTCGACTGGGTGGTGCGCGGTGAGGGTGGGGCGGGGACCGGGCGGCGGCGTCAGGCGTCGCCGGGCGCCGAGCGGCGCTGGACCAGGACGGCGGCGACGATGATGGCGCCCTTGGCGATCTGCTGGACAGCGGTCTCCAGGTTGTTCAGGGCGAAGATGTTGGTGATCGTGGTGAACACCAGGACACCGAGGACGGAGCCGAGGATCGTGCCGCGACCGCCGCTGAGCAGGGTGCCGCCGATGATGGCCGCGGCGATGGCGTCCAGCTCGTAGAGGTTGCCGTTGGTGTTCTGGCCCGAGCCGGCCAGCACGATCAGCATGAACGCGGCGATGCCGCAGCACAGTCCGGACAGCAGGTACAGGTACAGACGCTGGCGGCGTACGTCGATGCCGGCGAGGCGGGCCGCCTCCGCGTTGCCGCCGACCGCGACGGTGCGCCGGCCGAAGGTGGTGCGGTTGAGCAGCAGCCAGCCGATGACGGTGACCGCGGCGAAGATCAGGACGAGGGGCGGGACACCGAGCACGTAGGAGTCCCTGGCCCCGAGATCGAGCACGGACGCCACGGTCACGATCTGGGTGCTGCCGTCCGTGATCTGCAGGGCCAGACCCCGGGCGGAGGCGAGCATGGCCAGTGTCGCGATGAACGGCACCATCCTGCCGTAGGCGATCAGCAGACCGTTCACGAGACCACAGCCCACCCCGACGACGACCGCGGTGAAGAGGACGCCCGTGAAGCCGAACTCCTGGGTGGCCACGGTCGTCGCCCACACGGAGGCGAGCGCCACGATCGCGCCGACCGACAGGTCGATGCCGCCGCTGGTGATGACGAACGTCATACCGACGGTCACGACGCCGATCACGGACGCCTGGGTGAGGACGAGTTGCAGATTGCTGGTCGCCAGGAACGCGTCCGGCGCGGTGATCCCGCCGACCGCGACGAGGACGGCGAGGACCCCGAGCAGGGACAGGCTGCGCACATCCCACCGCAGCCCGAGTCGGCGCGAACTCCTCTGCACTCCGGTGGACTTGGCGGCGGCCTCGGCCGCTTCCCGCTGCCCCGCGGTGGCCGGCTGCGTCATGGCGTCGGGCTCCCTTCCATCACAAGATCGAGTACACGGTGCTCGTCGAGCTCGCGGGCGTCCGCCGTGTGCACGACGCTGCCCTCCCGCAGGACCAGCACCCGGTCGGCGAGACCCAGCACCTCGGGCACCTCGCTGGACACCAGGAGCACGGCCAGGCCCTCGTCGGCCAGTCGGCGGATCACCGCGTAGAGCTCCGCCCGGGCACCGATGTCGACACCCCTGGTCGGCTCGTCGAGGAGCAGCACCTTGCAGCCCCGCAGCAGCCAGCGGGCGAGGACCGCCTTCTGCTGGTTGCCTCCGGACAGGGTCCTGACCGCGGCATCGGGATCGTCCGGTCGGAGGGACAGTTCCCGGACCGCCCGGTGTGCCGCGGCCCGCTCGGAGCGCCGGTCGAGCCAGCCCGCGCGCGCGAACCGGGACAGGGTGGAGACGGAGACGTTGCTGCTGACGGACTCCAGCATCAGCAGCCCCTGCGCCTTGCGTTCCTCGGGCGCGAGGCCGATGCCCGCGCGGACGGCGGCGCGGACACTGCCGGGGCGCAGCGGGGTGCCGTCGACGAGGACCCGGCCGGCGTCGGGCCTGCGGGCGCCGTAGACCGTCTCCAGGATCTCGCTGCGCCCGGACCCCACGAGCCCGGCCAGTCCGACGATCTCACCGGGCCGCAGTTCCAGGTCGACGGGGGCGAACTCCCCGCGCCGGGTGAGCCCTTCGACCCTCAGCACGGGTTCTCTCCCCGCCGCGAACCCGGCCGCGGGGCGGTCGGGGAAGACGTACTCCACCTTCCGCCCGGTCATCAGCGCCACGATCTCCTCGGTCGGCGTCGACTCGGCGGGCAGTCCGCCGGCGACCGACCGGCCCTCCTTGAGGACCGTGACCCGCTCGCCGATGCGCCGGATCTCCTCCAGACGGTGGGAGATGTAGATGACGGCGACACCCTCGGCCGTCAGATCGCCCACGATCCTGAAGAGGTTGTCCACCTCCTCGGGGTCGAGCGCCGCCGACGGCTCGTCCATCACGATCAGCCGGACGTCGTGGGAGAGCGCGCGGGCCATCGAGACGATCTGCCGCTGCGCCGCGGACAGTTCGCCGACGAGCCGCGCCGGATCGATCTCCGCGTGCCCGAGGCGTCGCAGCAGCGCCGCGGTCGCCGTGCGGGCGGCGGAGCCGCGCACCACGAACCCGGCGGAGGTGGGTTCGTGCCCCAGGAAGACGTTCTCCGCGACGGACAGTCCCTCGATCAGATCGAGTTCCTGGTAGATGGTGGCGATGCCGAGCCGCATGGCGGCGATGGGTGAGCCGAGGGTCACGGGGACGCCCTGCCAGGTGATCTCGCCGCCGTCGGGCTGGTGGGCTCCGGCGAGCACTTTGATCAGGGTGGACTTGCCGGCCCCGTTCTGGCCGAGGAGGCAGTGGACTTCGCCGGCTCGGACCTCGAGGTCCACACCGTCCAGGGCGCGCACGCCGGGGAAGGACTTGGTGATGCCGGACATGGTGAGCAGGGGTGGTCGTGGTGCCATGAGGAATCCCCTCGGCGGGTGCGGGCCGTGAGCGGACAGGGCTGTGAGCGGTCAGGGCGGGCACGTCGGTTCGGGTGGCCGGGCGGCTCCGGGGAGCCCCTGGCGGCGCGGGCTCCGGGGCGTACGGGTGAGGAGAGGGCGGGAAGGAGCAGGGCAGCGCGGGGCGGCGGGCGTACGGGCCCGGCGGCCGTGCACGCGGTGGGGGAGCCGGCCGCCGAGGGGTCGTACGGCGGTCACGGCGAGGGCGGCTTACGGGCTTGCGGCGTGGCTGCTGTGCAGGGCGCTGAGGGCCCGGGGATGGTCGCGTTGACGCGTCGAGGGGGCTGCTGACGACGGCGCTGTTCCGTCGCCCCCGGGGGCGGACGGAGGTCAGGCCGGTGAGAAGACGTGGTCGCTGATGAGCCGGGCCGCGCCGATGACTCCGGCCGCCTGTCCCAACTCGCCCAGCACGATCGGCAGATTACGGGTGGCCAGCGGCAGGGACTGCCGGTACACCTGGGTCCGGACGCTGGCCAGCAACGTGTGCCCGAGCCCGGTCACACCGCCGCCGATCACCACCAGCCCCGGGTTGAAGAAACTGACGAGCCCGGCGATGACCTGTCCCAGGCGCTTCCCGCCCTCCCGGATCAGTTCGAGGGCCACCGGGTCCCCCGCCGCCGCGGCGGCCGACACGTCCTCGGCCGTCAGACGCCCGGCCGTCTCCAGCCGGGCGGCGAACTGCGCCGACCGGCCCTCGCGCGCGGCCTGTTCCGCGTCGACGGCCAGCGCGGCACCGCTGAAGTGGGCTTCCAGGCAACCGCGGTTGCCGCACGCGCACGTACGTCCTTCCGGCTCCACCTGGATGTGACCGATGTCGCCGGCGCTGCCCGTCGTCCCACGGTAGACCTCGCCGCCGACGACGATGCCGCAGCCGATGCCGGTACCGATCTTGACGCAGAGGAAGTCGCCCACGGAGCGCGCGACGCCCGCGTGCTGCTCCCCCGTCGCCATCAGGTTCACGTCGTTGTCGACCATGACCGGGCAGCCGAGTTCCTGGCTGAGTGCCTCCCGGACCGGGAAGCCGTCCCAGCCCGGCATGATCGGTGGCGCGACCGGTACGCCCTCGGGGAAGCGGACCGGCCCCGGGACGCCGATCCCGGCGCCGTCGAAGCCCTCCGCGAGACCGGAGGCCCTGAGCTTGGCGGCCATCGACAGCACTTGCTCGAAGACCGCCACCGGACCCTCACGGACGTCCAGGGGCTGGTTCAGATGCCCCAGGACCTCCAACTCCGCGTTCGTCACGGCGACATCGACCGATGTGGCACCGATGTCGACACCGAGGAAGCGCAGGGTCGGCGCCAGTCGGATGTTGTGCGACCGCCGGCCGCCCCGGGACGGGGCCAGCCCGTCCGCGACCACCAGCCCCGTCTCCAGCAGCCGGTCCACCTCGACCGCCAGCTTGGAACGGGACAGGTCCACCAGATCGCCCATCCGGGCACGGGAGTGGGACCCGTTGTCACGCAGGAGACGAAGCAGCCGCGCCTGGTGAGCGTTCTCGGGTCGAGCGGTCATCCGTCTCACGGCCCCTCCCCTCTCCGGCGCCTGTGCCGTCAGGCCGTCAGGCCTTCGGAGAGGAACGTAACAACCATTTTCCAGCCTGGGAAGTAGTTACGCAGCAGTAGGCTCCCACTTTTTCCAGTCGCAGGACAAAGTAGGGGGTCCGGAGTGAGCGGATACAGTGCGAGGGACGGCAGCCCGGCCAGGGGGGAAAGCGTGACCGACACCAGCGAGACCCGGCCCGCCGAGGGCGAAGCGCCTTCGCAGCGGCGGAACCGACTGCACCGCCTGATCCGTTACCTCCCCCTCATCGCCCCCGTCCTGCTGTGGGTCGTGCCCTGCTGGGTACTCCTGTACGGCGGCCAGCACTGGCCGCTGCCCGTCACGACGGCCGGCACCGCCCTGTTCGCCCTCGGTCTCGTCGGGATGCCGCTCGCGATGGCGCGCGGCCACGGCCGGCGCCAGCAGGACCGGGCGGCGATCGTCGGGGACACCCTGCTGGGCACCAGCTGGGTCCTGTTCACCTGGTCCGTGCTGCTCGGCGTCCTCCTGCGGCTCGCCCTCACCGTGGCCGGCGCCGGCGGGAGCCAGGACCGGGCCCGGATCGTCACGTGGGCCGTCCTCGGCGTCACCGCGGTCCTGCTCGCCTGGGGTCACGCCGAGGCCCGCCGCGTCCCCCGCGTGCGCCGGCTCGACATGCCCCTGCCCCGGCTGGGTGCCGGACTGGACGGCCTGCGTGTCGTCCTCGTCACCGACACCCATTACGGCCCCCTCGACCGCGCCCGCTGGTCGGCGCGGGTGTGCGAGACGGTGAACACCCTGGAGGCCGACCTGGTCTGTCACACCGGGGACATCGCGGACGGCACGGCCGACCGCCGCCGCGCCCAGGCCGCCCCCCTCGCCACCGTGCGGGCGACCCGGGCCCGGGTCTACGTCACCGGCAACCACGAGTACTACAGCGAGGCCCAGGGCTGGGTCGACCTGATGGACGAGCTGGGCTGGGAGCCCCTGCGCAACCGCCATCTGCTGCTCGAACGGGGAGGCGACACCCTGGTGGTCGCCGGGGTGGACGACGTCACCGCCGAGTCCTCCGGACTGGCGGGCCACCGGGCCCACCTCGCCGGAGCCCTCGACGGCGCCGATCCCGACCTGCCCGTCCTGCTCCTCGCCCACCAGCCCACGTTCGTCGACCGGGCGGCGGCCGCAGGCATCGACCTCCAGCTCTCCGGCCACACCCACGGCGGCCAGATCTGGCCCTTCCACCACCTGGTCCGCCTCGACCAGCCCGCCCTCGCGGGACTCAGCCGGCACGGCGCCCGCACCCTCCTCTACACCAGCCGCGGCACCGGCTTCTGGGGCCCGCCGTTCCGGGTCTTCGCCCCCAGCGAGATCACCCTCCTCGTGCTCCGCTCCCCGCACGCGCCCGCCTCACCGTGAGGGGGGCGGGCCGGAGACCACCGTGCGCGCTCACGCCGTGGTGCGGGCGGTGCGGGGCCGCTGCCCGCCGCCGGTGAGCGGTGCCCGGTCGTCGCCCCGGACGGCGGTGCGCACGGCGGTGAGGGTGTAGGCCAGTGCCGCGGCGGCCACGATCGCGAGCAGCGCGAGACCGGCGGCGTAGGTTCCGTACTCGCCGTACAGCGAGCCCATCACCAGCGGCGGCAGGAATCCGCCCAGTCCGCCCGCGGCGCCGACCACCCCCGTGACGGAGCCGACCCGCTCGGCCGGGGTCAGCAGGGCGACCAGGGCGAAGGTCGCGCCGCTGCCCGCGCCGAGGGCCGCGGCCATGGCCAGGAAGGCGACCGTGCCCGCCGGGGCCAGCGCCGGGGTGAACGACTGCCCCACGGCCCCGGCCACGACCACGGCCAGCGAACCCGCCAGCACCCGGACCGGCCCCAGCCGGTCCGACAGCCAGCCGCCCACCGGCCGCATCGCCACCGCGAGCAGCACGAACCCCGCCATCCGGTTCGCGGCGTCCGCCTGTGTCAGGCCGTAGCCGGTCTTGAGGTAGGTGGGCAGGTAGACGGAGAAGGCCACGTAGCCGCCGAACGCCACCGCGTACAGCGCGGATGCCTGCCAGGTGACCCGCAGACGGAACGTGGCGGCCAGCCGGCGTCCCAGCGGCCCGGCCGGCACCGTCCGCCCCGGCGCGTCGCGCAGCAGCAGCGCCGCGGCCACGGCGTAGACGGCCAGCGTCACTGCGGTGATCAGGAACGGGGTGGCCATGCTGTGCGCGTCGACCAGCTTCACCGTGGTCAGGGCGCTGATCGCGGTGCCGCCCATGCCGGCGCCGAAGACACCGATGGCCAGGCCCCGCCGCTCGGGCGGGAACCACGCGTTGACGAAGGGGACGCCGACGGCGAACGCCGTGCCGCCGATCCCGAGGAAGAACCCACCGGCCAGCAGGGCGGTGAGCGAGGAGTGCCCGGCCAGGCCGAGGTAGAGCACCGGGACGACGGTGCCCGCCGTCACGACCGGGAACATGACCCGGCCGCCGAACCGGTCCGTCAGCGCTCCCACCGGGACCCGGCCGAGGGAGCCCACCACGACCGGCACCGCCACCAGCAGCGACTGCTGGAACGACGACAGGTCCAGGCTCTCCTTGAACCGCGGGCCCAACGGGCTCAGCAGCGCCCACGCCCAGAAGTTGACCGCGAAACCCGCCGTGGCCAGCGCCAGCATCAGCCACGCCCGACCCGGCACCGACGGCCCCGACGGGGAAGCCCCGTCCCCCGGTTTCGACTGCTCGACCATGTCGCCCGCCCCTTCCTCCGCACGGTGGACCGCGCCACCGGGGCGCTCACGCGGCGTCCCGTGACCACTGTCGTCACGGGGCCCCGCCCGGGCACGGGGCCATCGGGCCCTGTCGGCGGCCGGACGGTCCCCGGTCCTGGACCCGGCCGTCCCGCCCGGCCGGCGGCGGAGGGGATCAGCCGAAGAACACCCCGAACTCGTCGTACAGGGACAGATCCACCGTCTTGTTCCGCGCCCCGGGCTCCGGCAGCGCGGTGCGGACGATCCGCGTGCCGCGCAGGGCCACCATCGTGCCGAAGTCCCCTTCCCGCACCGCGTCCACGGCGTGCAGCCCGAAGCGGGTGGCCAGCCACCGGTCGAAGGCGCTCGGCGTGCCACCGCGCTGGACGTGGCCGAGGACCGTCGTACGGGCGTCCGTGCCCGTGCGCCGCGAGATCTCCCGCGCCAGCCACTCGCCGACACCCGACAGCCGCACATGGCCGTACTCGTCCAGGGACCGGTCCTTGAGGATCTCCCGCCCCTCCACGGGCACGGCCCCCTCGGCGGCGACCACGATCGGCGCGTAGTTGGTCCTGAAGCGGCTCCGCACCCAGGCACACACCTGGTCGATGTCGAACGGCCGCTCCGGGATGAGGATGGCGTTGGCGCCGCCCGCGACCCCGGCGTGCAGGGCGATCCAGCCGGAATGCCGCCCCATCACCTCCACCACCAGGGTGCGCATGTGCGACTCGGCGGTGGTGTGGAGGCGGTCGATGGCCTCGGTCGCGATCCCGACGGCCGTGTCGAAACCGAAGGTGTAGTCGGTGCCGACCACGTCGTTGTCGATCGTCTTCGGCACGCCGACCAGCCGGATCCCCTGTCGGCCGAGTCGGGCGGCGGCACCCAGCGTGTCCTCTCCGCCGATCACCACGAGCGCGTCGATTGCGTGCGCGGCAAGGGTGTCCTGGACGCGCCGCACCCCGTCCTCGTGTGCGAAGGGGTTCGTGCGGGAGGAACCGAGGACGGTCCCGCCGCGGGGCAGGATCCCCCGTACGACGGACACGTCCAGCGGCACCACCTTGCCCTGGAGCGCGCCCCGCCATCCGTCGCGCAGACCGACGAAATCGAACCCGTACTCCTGGACGCCCTTGCGCACGACGCTGCGGATGACGGCGTTGAGACCGGGACAGTCCCCGCCGCCGGTCAGCACCCCGACTCTCATGGCGTCCTCCCTTCGCCGCTTCGTCCTCGGTGGGAGCGGCCCCGTCGTACGTCAGGGCCGGATGTCGAGTACCCGCGAGACGTCCCGGCGTGGGGTGGCGGGGCCCCGGGGGCCGTAGCCGAGGCGCAGCACGACCTGGGTGGGGCCCGTCCCGGTCGCCGGGTCGCGCAGGGGCCAGCGCAGGTCCGTCCATTCGAGGGGCTGGGTGGCGAAGGAGGCGGACAGGCCGTGCAGAGTGGCCAGGAGCAGGACGCGTTCCATGGCCTGGCCGGCGCGGAGCCAGTCCTCGCGGCGGTCGTGGACCGTGCTGACGAGGGCCAGTTGCGGGCTCTGTTCGAAGTCGGCGGCATCGCGTCCGGCCGTCGGCCGCGCCCCGGCGAAGTCGCGCATGGGGGCCCGGCCGCCGCGCATGCGCGGCCCGTAGGCCCAGTGCGGGACGCCCTCGCCGGCGCTGCCCACCGACACCGCGTCGCCGCCGGTCCACCGGATCAGGTCCTGGTCGCTGCCGGGGTCGGTACGGTTGCGGGCCTCGGCCTCGCGGAAGAGTTCCAGCACCTCCCGCAGATGCCATCCGGTGGGGAACGTCAGCGTCGCGCCCTCGGCGTGCGCGGCGGCGACAAGAGCCTCCCGTACGGCTTCGGGGATCTCCCTCTCCTCGAACGGCTGACGGCTGGTGTGCCGCCGGTGGATCGCCGGATGCAGCGCGCCGAGGTCCCGTTCCCCCTCACCGCCGTCGGTCAGCCGCACCCTCGCGAGGAGGGCGCGGTCGGCGGGGTCGGGCAGCAGCACGGTCTCGGGGCGCAGGCCCTCGTGGACGACCGCCACCCTCAGGTTCAGCAGGGCGGCGGCGCAGCCGAGATGCAGGGCCCGGGTGTCGGGGTCGGCGTGCGGCATGGTGCGCTCGAAGTCCGCGCGCAGCTCGAAGGTGCGGCTGTGCCGGAGAAAGCGGAAGCGCCAGGGCTGCGCGTTGTGCATGGACGGCGCGGCGGCCGCGTCATGGACCAGGGCCGCCACCCGGTCGTCGGAGAGTGCTTGCCGGATCACGGGGAACCTCCCGCGCGCGGCGCCTCCTGCCCTTCTGCGGTGATCCTGCGGCCGGTGAGGCTCGTGGGGCGGATGGACACCCACATCGCGCGTTCACCGCCCGCCCAGGGCGGGGTGTGGGCGTGCTCGGTGAGGCCGCGCACCTCCTCCGGCCGCGTGACGACGCTCGCGTGGCCGACGGCGAGCACGCTCCACCCCTGGCTCAGGGCATCGTCCACGTGGTCGACCTCGAAGGCGACCTCGGTGCCCACGGCCGCCGCGGGCAGCGAGTCCGGGGCGGTCCGGAAGGCGATGGTGTCGCCCACGACCTCGTAGTTGACCGGTACGACCGCCGGGCGGCCGTCGGACGAGGTCACCGCGACGCGTCCCACGCCGTGGGTGGAGAGCAGGGAACGGCATTCGCCCTCGTCGAGATCCTGGAGTCGGGGGTGCAGCAGCGCGTGCCCCTGGCCGGGTGGCAGCCCGGTCCCGCCGCCGCGCAGCGCGGCGACGGTGGTGCCCAGCGCGTCGGCGAGCCGGATGAGAGCCGCCACACTCGGATCGGCGGGGTGCTCCTCCAGGTACGACAGGTAACCGGGCGACATCCGGGCGCGGCGGGCCGTCTCCTCGAGGCCGAGCCCCTGTCTGCGGCGTTCGGCGGCCACGCGTCGGCCCAGGTCACCGGGATCGGTCTCCGGACCGAGCTCCGAACGGGGCTCCGTACGCGGCTCCGTACGCGGCTCCGTATGCGGCTCCAGATGGTGAACGTGCGCGTCGGGACCGGGGAACACGAGCGTCACCTCGTCCGTGTCCGACCAGCGCACGTCGTACGGCGGTGTGCCGTCCTCATGGCGGAGTCCGACGATCTCACCGTCGCGCCGGGCGGCGCCCGACGTCGTGCTCTCGATGACGAGCTGGTCGCCGACGTGAGCTCGCATGGTGACCACCTCTCCTTTGGTTCCTTCGGGATGGTTCAGCGGCCCGCCTCACAGGAGCCAGCCGGCGGCGTGCTGCGTGCCCGGCCGCGGTGCGCCCACCCCTTCGATGTCCCGCTCGGCGGCCTGCAGCAGTTTGCGGGCGAGATCGTTCATCGCCCGGCCCGCCGCCAACTCGTCGCCGATCTCCGGCACGTCGCGGTCCGCCGGATGGCAGTGCGCGGTGCCGTGGCCGGTGAGGGCCGTGGTGCCGGTGTCCAGCACCAGATGGGCCTTCGTCGTCCCCTCGTCGTCCTCGAAGATGTGGAGACGGGCCTTCCATTCCGCCGTGTGCGACATCGCCATCCTCCTCATCCGGTACGGACCGCGGACCGCGACGCATGAGCCGTGTGCGCGTGAGCCACCCGTCGCGCCTCCACCATTTTCTCCGCGGAGTACGGGTACGGCGCGTCGGCCGACAGCGGCCCGCACCCGCCGGCACCACGGCGCGGGTGCCGACGGCCCCGTGGCCCCTCCACCCTCCGACACCGGCGGGCTCCGGTCACAGGGCCGAAAGTCCCTCGCGGACCGGCGTCCGGCCCCCCTCCCCACGTCGCCCACATGCGCGAGGGAGGCGAATGGGGTATTCCTCGATAGGGGAGAGACGGAGGCCGCGCCATGCAACCCGTCGTCACCGTGGGCCTGGACGGCTCACCCGAGAGCCTCGCCGCCGCCCGCTGGGCCGCCGACGAGGCCGAGAAACGGGGACTCGCGCTGCGCCTGCTGCACGCATGGCCACTGCTGGCGCCGGAACCGGCCCGCGTCGCCACCGAGGTGGACCAGAACTACTGGGCGAAACGTCTCGTCCACACCGCCCAGGCCGAACTCCAGGCGCACCACCCGGGGCTGACCGTGCTCGGCACCCTGGTACCGGAGGACGCCCAGGTGGCCCTCGTCAGGGCCGCCGCGGATTCCGAGATGGTCGTGCTCGGCTCCCGGGGGCTGGAGTCCATCGAGAGCTACGTCATGGGCGACATCAGCATGCCGGTCGTGGCGCGGGCCGAGCGGCCCGTCGTCCTGGTCCGCGCCGAGCGGGCGGAGCAGCCGGCCTCCGGTCCCCCTGGCCGCGTGGTCGTGGCGCTCGGACTGCGCACGCCCGGTGACGAGTTGCTCGACTTCGCGTTCCACTCCGCCGCGGCCCGGGACGTGCCCCTGCTGGCCGTCCACGGCCACAGCGTGCCGCTCCACGCGCGGATGCCCTGGGGTGCGGACCACACCGTCACCGAGGAGATCACGAAGGAGGCGCGCAAGCAGCTGGGCCGGGCGCTCCGCCCCTGGCACGAGAAGTACCCGCAGGTGGAGGTGGTCGACAGCGTCCGTCTGACGAGCCCGGCCAAGGCCGTCCTGAAGGCCGCCGAAGGTGCCGCGCTGCTGGTCGTCGGGCGGCGGGCGCACCACCACGGCGGGACACCGCACCTGGGGCCCGTCGCGCACGCCGCCCTGCATCACGGGCGCTGCCCGGTGGCCGTCGTCCCTCATGACTGAGCGCGGTCACCCGGCACCGGCCGGAGCGGGGGGTCCGCCGCCCCGCGCGGAGGTGTGCGAGACGCACTCCGCGATCGTGTTCTTCGTCGGCGATCGCGCCTACAAGGTCAAGAAACCGGTGGATCTGGGGTTCCTGGACTACGGCTCACGGGCCGCCCGCCGGGCTGCCTGCACACGCGAGGTGACTCTCAACCGCCGTTTCGCACCGGACGTGTACCTGGGCCTCGGCGAGTTCACGGGTCCCGAGGCCGGGGGCGGGGACGGGGCCGGGGACGGAGACGGGGAACCTCTCGTGGTGATGCGCCGGATGCCGGCGGACCGACGCCTCTCCCGGCTCGTCCGCACCGGTGCTCCGCTCGACGACGACCTGCGGGCCGTCGCCCGTCGGCTCGCCGCCTGGCACGCCGAGGCGCCCCGCGGCCGGGACGTGGACGAACAGGGCACGCGGGACGCGCTGGCGGCCCGGTGGGAGGCGAGCTTCGCGCAGATCCACGCGTCGGCCGACGACGGCTCCCTGCCCGACGGCGTGCCCGAAGGAATGCCCGAGGTCGAGCGGCTGGTGCGCCGCTACCTCGCGGGCCGGGAGCGGCTCTTCGACTCCCGCATCGCCCAGCGGCGGGTGGTGGACGGCCACGGCGATCTGCTCGCCGAGGACGTCTTCTGCCTCGACGACGGCCCCCGTGTCCTGGACTGCCTGGAGTTCGACGACCGTCTGCGCTACGTCGACGGCCTGGACGACGCCGCCTTCCTCGCCATGGACCTGGAACAGCTCGGCGCCCCGGAGGCGGCGGCCTCCTTCCTCGCCCGGTACAGCGAGTACTCCGGCGACCCCGCGCCCCCGTCCCTGTGGCACCACTACGTCGCCTACCGCGCGTTCGTCCGCGCCAAGGTGTCGCTCATCCAGGCGGGCCAGGGAGCGCCGGGCGCGGAGCCGGCGGCTCGACGGCTGATCTCGACGACCCTGCGTCACCTGCGCACCGCCGCCGTCGGACTCACCCTCGTCGGCGGGCTGCCGGGCAGCGGGAAGTCCACCCTCTCGGGTGCGCTCGCCGGCCGGCTGGAGGCCACGCTCCTCAGCAGCGACCGTCTGCGCAAGGAACTCGCGGGTGTCCCGCCGGAACGGTCGGCCGCGGCCGCCTACGGCGAGGGGCTGTACACGCCCGAGTGGACGGCCAGGACCTACTCCACCCTGCTCGACCGCGCGGCCGCCCTGCTGTCGTCCGGCGAGTCCGTCGTCCTGGACGCCACCTGGTCCGCCGCGGAGCAGCGCACGGCGGCCCGGCACCTGGCCGAGCGCACCGACGCCGACCTGGTGGCCCTGCACTGCCGGGTCCCGGGCGAGGTCTCGGCGGCCCGCCTGAGCACCCGCGCACCGGGCATGTCCGACGCGGGGATCGAGGTCGCCGCCGCCATGGCGGCCACGGAACCCCCGTGGCCCGAGGCCGTGGCCGTCGACACCGGCGGACCACTGGAGTCCGCCGTCGCCCACGCGCTGGCGGCCGTGCGCCCGTGGGGCCCGGGGCAGGCCCCGGTCTTCCGCCGCCCGTACATGGAACCGGACTAGCCGGACCGGCCCGGACCGGCGGGCGCGGATCGGGGAGGGGTTCAGTCGTCGTCCCCGCCGCCCGACGCCGTCTTGGAGAAGCCGTCGTGCCACGCCGCCTTCGCTCCCGAGTCGCCGATGCGGTAGACGTCCACGACGGCTCCCGCGGCCACCACGAGGGACAGCACCGCGGCCGCCACCCGCAGCGGTGCGCCGGGGCGGCGGGCACCGTCCGAGGCCGCCGGGCCGGACGCGGCGGCGCGGCCGGTGGCCCACCAGACGGCGGCGGCCAGGACGAACAGGCCGCCCACCCAGGGGAGCAGGCCGTCGCCCAGCTCGGCGTGCCGGCGCACCAGGGCGTTGCCGTCGACGTGTCGCTCCAGCCACTCCCCCGCCTGCGTGGTGAGCGGCACGCTCACGAGCGTGACCAGGGCGAGCGCGGGCAGCACGACACCCATGCGCCGCGCCGCCCCGGGCCGTAGCGCGCAGACGACGAGCGCCAGGGCGGTCAGCGGAACGAGGACGACGACGACATGCACGAGCAGTATGTGTGCGGGCAGGCCGTTGACCAGGCTCATCGGCAATTCCTCCAGGGGATCGGGCACTCACCGTGCGGATCGGGCGCGCCAGCCTGGCACAGGAACTTCTCAGCTTCTTCTGAGAAGGGGCCGGGACGGGCGAGGAGGGCCGGTTGGGGCCGAACGGCCCATGCGGCGAGGGCGGGTCAGGCGGAGAGTTGGGGAGAGGAGGGGCCGCACACGACACGAGGAGGCGGGAACCATGGGGCACCGGATGGTGGGCGACCTCATGACCACACCGGTCGTCAGCGTGCGCCGGGACACCGGCTTCAAGGAGATCGCCAAGCTGCTCGCCGAGCACGACATCACCGCCGTACCGGTCGTGGACGACGACGAACACGCCGTCGGGGTGGTCTCCGAGGCGGATCTGCTGCGCAAGGAGGCGGGTCCGACCGCCGGAGGACTGATGCACAGTCCTGCCGTGACGGCCAGGCCGCAGTGGACGGCGGTGGAGGCGGCCCAGGTCATGGAGAGGCGCCACGTCAAACGGCTGCCGGTGGTCGACGAGGGCGACCGGCTGGTCGGCCTGGTCAGCCGGGCCGATCTGCTGCGGGTGTTCCTCCGGGGCGACAGCGCCATCCGGGAGGAGATCTCGGGAGAGGTGCTGCTCCGCACCCTGGGCGTCGCCCCCGGCGCGGTCACCGTGCGGGTCGTCGACGGCCGGGTGTCGCTGAAGGGCACCGTCGAGCGCCGGTCGCTCGTGCCGGCCGTGGTACGCCTGTGCCAGGACGTGGACGGTGTCGTCGACGTCTCCGCGGAACTGCGCCACCGGGTGGACGACACCGCGTCGGCCCTGGCGGAGCCCGGGACACCGCGCCGCGCCGGACTGGCCACGTGAGCGTCCCGCGGCGCCCGGTCCGTGCCGTCAGTCCGTGAGGTCCGGCAGGGTGATCGCGCGGGTCTCCCCCGGCCGTACGCGGACCGCGCGGCCCGGCAGCCGGATGTCGATCGGGGAGCGGTCCGAGGGCGGCACCGTCGTCTCCAGCCGGCCGCGGCTCAGGTGCAGCCGGACGCCCCAGTGTCCCCGGTAGCGGAGGGAGAAGCCGTAGGACGAGAGCTCCGGCAGCGGCACGGGGTCGAGCCAGAGGGCACCGGCGCGGGTCTCGAGGCCGGTCAGTCCGCGCTGGACCAGGTCGAGGGTGCCGGCCATGGCGCCCAGGTGGATGCCCTCGCCGGTGGTGCCGCCCTGGACGTCGGCGACATCGCCGAGCAGCGCTTCCTGGCAGTACGTCCATGCCTCCGCCCGCCGGGCCCGGGCCAGGACCCAGCCGTGGACCAGGCCGCTGAGGGTGGAGCCGTGGCTGGTGCGCAGCAGGTAGTGGTCGACCGTCCGGCGCCAGGTGTCGTCGTCCAGCCGGTGCCCCAACCGGTCGAAGAGGGCGCGGAGTTCGTGCGGCGAGAAGAGGTAGCCGAGCATCAGGACGTCGGCCTGCTTGGACGCCTGGTAGCGGTTGACGGTGTCGCCCTCCGCCTCCAGGAGCCGGTCCAGGCGCCGGATGTCGCCGTAGCGGCGCCGGTAGCCCTCCCAGTCGAGCTCGGCGAGGTCGCCGTACCCCTCGAACTGGCTGATGACACCGCGGTGGAAGGGCACATGGAGGGTGCGGGAGACCTCCTCCCAGCGTTGCAGCTCTCCCTCGTCGAGGCCGGTTCGTTCGGCGAGTTCGCGCCGTCGGGGTTCCGGCAGGGTCGGCAGCACCTCCAGGGCGCGGGTGAGCACCCAGGCGGCGGTGACGTTGGTGTAGGCGTTGTCGTCGAGTCCGGGCCGCGGGGAGGACGGGTAGGCGTCGTGGTACTCGTCGGGGCCCATCACGCCCCGGAGGCGGTGCCGGCCCAGTCCTTCGTCCCAGGTCGCCGAGTCGGCCCAGAAGCGGGCGATCTGCAGCAGCATCTCGGCGCCCTTGGTGTGCAGGAACTCCGTGTCCCCGCTGGCCTCGCAGTACTGCCACACGTTGTACGCGACCGCCGAGCCGACGTGGTGCTGGAGCCGTGAGTGATCCGGCATCCAGCGCCCGGAGCGGGGGTTGAGGTGCAGTTCCTGGGTCTCCTCCCGGCCGTCGCTGCCGCTCTGCCACGGGTACAGCGCGCCACGCCGGCCGGTGGCGCGGGCGGCGGCCACGGCCCGGTCCAGGCGGCGGTGCCGGTAGCGGAGCAGGGCCCGGGAGACCTCCGGGAAGTGCAGGTTGAGGTACGGCAGCACGAACAGCTCGTCCCAGAAGACATGTCCGCGATAGGCCTCGCCGTGCAGGCCCCGGGCCGGTACGCCGACGTCGAGGTCGGCCGTGTGCGGGGAGAGGGTCTGCAGCACGTGGAAGAGGTGCAGCCGCAGGACACGCCCCGCCTCGCCGGGCACCTCCAGCTCGGCCCGCCGCCACAGCTGGGCCCAGGCGGTCAGCTGTGTCTCGCGCAGCGCGTCGAAGGGCGGCGCCGCCGCCACCCGGTCCACCGCGGCGGCCAGCGGATCGCTGATCGCGGGGTCGCGGGAGGTGTGCAGGGCGACGGTCTTGTCGACGGCGACCGTACGGCCGGGCAGCAGCGGTAGCCGCACCGTCTGGTGGACCCGTGTCCTCTCGTGCCGGGCGGTGATCCGCGCGTCGGCGGTCAGCCGCGCCGCGATGCCGATGCGGACGTCGGAGGTGCGGGTGCGGCAGCGCAGCCACACCGTGTCCGGCCCGGCGGATCCGGTGTGCGCCCGGGTGAGGTGGCGGCCGTCCAGGTCCCGGTAGCGCGCCACCCCGGCGTTGGTGACACCCCCGTCCAGCGCGGCCTCCACCTCCAGGTCCCCGGCGAAGTTCTCGGCGGTGAACTCCGTGCGCAGGGCCGCCAGATGGGGGTCGGCCATGTGGACGAGCCGCTGCTGGCGCACCACCAGGGACCGGTCCTCGCCGATCCGGTACCGCGTCCGGCGTTCCAGGAGTCCCGAGGCCAGGTGCAGCACCTGCCGGTGGTCCCGCGCCTCGGCCGTCTCCGGGGTGAGCCAGGGCCGCCCCGCGAGGCGGAACCGGAGCGGCAGCCAGTTCGGGACGTTGACCATGTCCTCGTTCTCGACCCGGCGCCCCGCCACCTCCGTCGTCAGCCGGTCGTAGCAGCCGGCCACGTAGGTGCCGGGGTAGTGCACCGCGTCCGCGTCGCACTCCGGCAGCGCCCCGCGGGTGGCCAGGTAACCGTTGCCCAGCGTGCACAGCGCCTCGCGCAGCGACTCGGCCTGCGGGTCGTAGCCGTCGTACTCCCAGGTCCAGCCCGTCACCGGCTCACCTCCTGCCCCGTGCGTGCCAGAACTCCAGTGTGGGCCCCGCGGCGCCCGCTGTCCGGTTCGGGCGGCCGTCCGAGGGCCGACCGGCCCCGCGGAGGGGACCGACAGCACCTGCCCTTCCGTCCGCGGCGGCCGGAGGCTGGAGCGGACGAGGAGGAGGTGGGACGCATGGCCCGCATCGTGGGTGAGGTGATGACCCGTGAGGTCGTCCGGGCCCGCCGGGGGACCCCGTTCAAGGACGTCGTACGGCTGCTGGACCGGCACCGGATCAGCGGCGTGCCCGTCGTGGACGAGGACGACAAGGTCATCGGGGTGATCTCCGGGACGGACCTGATCCGGCGTCCGGCGGGCCGGTCCGCGGACGGCCGCGACCTCACGGCCCGGGAGTTGATGTCGACGCCCGCGATCACCGTGCATCCGGAGCAGCGGATCGCCGACGCGGCGCGGGTGATGGAGCGGCGCGGTGTCGAGCGGCTGCCGGTGGTGGACGAGGAGGACCGGCTGATCGGCATCGCCACCCGGCGTGACCTGCTGCGGGTGTTCCTGCGGACCGACGACGAGATCCGCCGGGAGATCCTCGACGACGTACTGCCCCTCGTCCTCGGCCGGACCGCCCCCGAGGTGACCGTCTCGGTCAGGGACGGTGTGGTCACGCTGTGCGTCCCCGGGGAGCACGGCGCGGAGCTGGCGGCCGCGATCCGGTCGGCGTACCGGGTCGACGGCGTGGTCGGTGTCGTCAACAGACCTGCCCCCACGGGCTCTTCGCGGCCGGCCGGCCCCGCGCCGGGACCGGCGGCGCCTGCTCCGGAACACCGGTAGCGACGGGGCCGGCCAGGGGCCCGGCGGGGCTCACACCGCGCGCAGGCCGTGCCGCCTGAACCGGTCGCGGACCCGTTCGACGAGGTCCCGGTCCGGCGTCGGGGTGTCCGCCAGCGGGAAGGGGATGCCGAGGGTGTCGTACTTGTGGGCGCCGAGTTTGTGGAACGGCAGGACGTCGACCCGTTCCACCGTGTCCAGGCCGGCGAGGAAGGCGCCGAGGCCGTCCACGGCCGCCTCGTCGTCGGTCCAGCCGGGGACGAGGACGTAGCGGATACACACCGGGACGCCGAGCCGGTCGAGGCGGGTCGCGAAGCTGAGGGTGGGGGCGAGGTGGCCGCCGGTGAGTTTCCGGTAGGTGCCGATGTCGAAGGACTTGATGTCGAGCAGGACCAGATCCGTGTCGGCGAGGAGTTCGTCGGTGGCTCGCACGCCCAGGAAGCCGGACGTGTCGAGGGCCGTGTGCAGGCCGGCCTCCTTGCAGCGGCGCAACACCTCTCCGGTGAAGGCCGACTGGAGCAGCGGCTCTCCGCCGGTGACCGTCACCCCGCCGCCGGCCGTGGTGACGAAGGCCCGGTACCTCTCGATCTCCGCCATCACCTCGTCCACCGTGGCCTCCCGGCCGTCCCGCATGTGCCAGGTGTCGGGGTTGGCGCAGTACAGGCAGCGCAGGGGGCAGCCGCTGACGAAGAGGACGAACCGGGTCCCGGGACCGTCCACGCCGGTGGACAGGTCCCAGGAGTGGATCCGACCGGTCGTCATCGTCGTCACAGCGATCCGTGGAAGGTGCGGCTGATGACGTCGAGCTGCTGCTCACGCGTCAGCCGGACGAAGTTGACGGCGTATCCGGAGACCCGGATCGTCAGCTCCGGGTACTTCTCCGGGTGCTCCATCGCGTCCTCGAGCGTGGCCCGGTCGAGGACGTTGACGTTCATGTGGAAGCCGCCGACGGCCATGTAGGCGTCGAGGATGCCGACCAGGTGGCCGGCCCGCTCGGCCGGGTCGTGCCCGAGCCCCTCGGGGGTGATCGTCGTGGTGAGCGAGATGCCGTCCCGGGCCTGCTCGTACGGCAGTTTGGCGACCGACAGGGCGGAGGCGGCCACCCCGTGCCGGTCCCGCCCGTTCATCGGGTTGGCACCGGGCGCGAAGGGCGCTCCGGCGCGGCGCCCGTCGGGGGTGTTGCCGGTGTGCTTGCCGTAGACGACGTTCGAGGTGATCGTCAGCACCGACTGGGTGTGCTCGGCGTCCCGGTGGGTGGGGTGGCGGCGCACCTTGGCCATGAAGGCTTCCACGAGCCCGACGGCGAGGGCGTCGGCACGGTCGTCGTTGTTGCCGTAGGCCGGGAAGTCGCCCTCGGTGCGGTAGTCGACGGCCAGCCCGGTCGCGTCCCGGAACACCTTCACCCGCGCGTACTTCACCGCCGACAGGCTGTCCGCCGCGACCGACAGCCCCGCGATGCCGCAGGCCATGAAGCGGTGCACGGGATGGTCGTGCAAGGCCATCTCGACACGCTCGTAGGCGTACTTGTCGTGCATGTGGTGGATGACGTTGAGCGTGTCGACGTACGTCTCGGCGAGCCAGTCCAGCACGCGGTCGTACGCCGCCGACAGCTCGTCGTAGTCCAGGTACTCACCCGTCAGCGGGGGCATCGCGGGGGTGACCTGCTCGCCGGTCATCTCGTCCCGGCCGCCGTTGACGGCGTACAGCAGGGCCTTGGCCAGGTTGACCCGGGCGCCGAAGAACTGCATCTCCCTGCCCACCGCCATCGCGGAGACACAGCACGCGATCGCGGTGTCGTCGCCGTTGCGGGGCCGCAGCAGCTCGTCGGACTCGTACTGGACGGCGCTGGTGTCGATGGAGACCTGTGCGCAGAACTCCTTGAAGCCGGCGGGCAGTCGGGGCGACCAGAGCACGGTGAGGTTGGGTTCGGGGGCGGGGCCGAGGTTGTGAAGGGTCTGCAGGAAGCGGAAGGAGGTACGGGTGACCAGCGGGCGGCCGTCCGTGCCGATGCCGCCGATGGACTCGGTGACCCAGGTGGGGTCGCCGGAGAACAGGGCGTCGTACTCCGGGGTGCGCAGGAAGCGCACGATCCGCAGCTTGATCACGAAGTCGTCGATCAGCTCCTGGGCGCGCCGCTCGTCGATGGTCCCCTCGTCCACGTCGCGCTGGAGATAGACGTCGAGGAAGGTCGAGGTGCGGCCCAGCGACATCGCGGCGCCGTTCTGTTCCTTCACGGCGGCGAGGTAGCCGAGGTAGAGCCACTGCACGGCCTCGTGCGCGCCGGTCGCGGGGCGGGAGACGTCACAGCCGTAGGTGGCCGCCATACGGGTCAGTTCACCCAGTGCCTTGATCTGTTCGGCGAGTTCCTCGCGGTCGCGGATCACGTCCCCGGTGGACGGCTCGGCGTCCAGCCGGGCGCGCTCGGCCCGCTTGGCCTCGATCAGCCGGTCGGTGCCGTACAGGGCCACCCGCCGGTAGTCGCCGATGATCCGGCCGCGCCCGTAGGCGTCCGGCAGCCCGGTGATGATGCCGACCTTGCGGGCGGTGCGCATCTCGGGCGTGTAGGCGTCGAAGACCCCGTCGTTGTGGGTCTTGCGGTAGGTCCCGAAGACCTGCGTCACGAACGGGTCGGGCTCGTAGCCGTACGCCCTGAGGCCGTTCTCCACCATGCGCAGGCCGCCGTTCGGCATGATCGCGCGCTTGAGCGGGGCGTCCGTCTGCAGGCCGACGATCAGTTCGCGGTCCCGGTCGATCCAGCCGGGCGCGTGCGAGGTGATGGTCGAGGGGGTTCTCGCGTCGACGTCGAGGACGCCCCGCGCCCGCTCCTCGGGGAACAGCGCGGCCACCTTCTCCCAGACGGCGCGCGTGCGGTCCGTGGGGCCGGTCAGGAACGACGCGTCTCCCTCGTAGGGCGTGTAGTTGGCCTGGATGAAGTCCCGCACGTCGATCAGCTCGCGCCAGCGTGTCCCGGCGAAGCCTCGCCAGGCGGCCGGGGTGACCCGTTCGGCGGCTGTCACGGTCGCGGTCATCGCGTTCCTCTCCTCGGTGCGTGCCCTGCGCTTCGATGCTCGTCCGCCGCGAGCGCCGGGGGGAGTGCCGGACAGCGCCCCCGGCCGGGCCGAGCGGCCCCGACGGGGAAGGGCCGGTCGGCCCCTGGCGTGCGGCCGTCAGCCGCCCCTGAGGTCCGGGCGGACGAGAGTGCCCGACCGGCCGTGCACGATCTCGTACGCCGCGTCCAGGGCCCCGATCGCGGCGAGCCCGCCGGTCCGCTCCACGAACCGGGCGGCGGCCTCGGCCTTGGGCCCCATGGATTCCGCAGGGAACTCTGCGCGGCGCAGCTCGGCGGGGGTCGCGTCGAGGATCGGCCGCTGCTCCGGCGTCCCGTACTCCTCGTACACGCAGGGGACGTCGGTGAGGACGAGCAGGAAGTCGGCCTTCAGGTCCTCGGCGAGCAGGGCCGCCGTGAGGTCCTTGTCGACGACGGCCTCCACCGCCGTCAGGGCGCCGGTGTGCGGGTCGGAGGTGACGGGTACGCCCCCGCCGCCCGCGCAGATCACCAGGGTGCCGCTGTCGAGCAGCCGGTGGACGGTCTCGGTCTCCAGGACCCGTTCCGGCTGCGGGGAGGGGACCATCCGGCGCCGGGCGCCGGCCGTCTCCCGGGGGCCGGTCCGGCCGACGGGCTCGGTGGGCCGTGCGAACGCCGGATCGTCGGCGCGCACGAGGGTGTGGGTGATGAGGGTGGCGACGGGACGGCCGGGCAGGGCGTCGTGCAGGGTGCGGGCCAGCAGGGAACCGATCATGCCCTGCGTCTGGGCGCCGAGGAGAGCGAGCGGATACGGGGCGCTGAGCGCCGGGTCGGCGGCGCTCTCCCCGGCGAGCAGGCCGAGCTGGGGGCCGTTGCCGTGGGTGAGGACGAGTTCGTGTTCATGGGCGAGGGCGGCCAGGGCGGTGGCCACCCGGTCGATGTTCGCCTGCTGCACGGCGGCCTCGGGGCGTTCGCCGCGGTGCAGCAGGGCGTTGCCGCCGAGGGCGACGACGATACGCATGGCTTCGGTCCTCCAGGGGCGGCGGGCACGGTGTCGAAGGGGTGCGGCCGGCTCTCGGTCCGGCCGGGGACGCTCCGATCGTCGCGCGCCGGGCCGGCTCCCGGGCAGCGGCCACAGGTCCCGCGGGGGGCCCGATGGTCCCGGCCCGGCCGGTGCGCCGACGTGCCGAGCGGCCCCGGCCGGGGACCGGACGGCCCCTGGGCAGGGCGTGGGCCGGGGGCCCACACTGGAATCGGCCGTCGGAACAGGCCGTTCCCGGCACCGTCGACGGCCCGGCCGCCCCGGCCGTCGGACGAACCACCGAGGAGTGTCCATGCACGGCACCCCGCACATCGTCAGTGACGTCATGACCCGCACCGTCGCCGCGGTCGGCCGCGAGACGGCGTTCAAGGACATCGTGCGGACGATGCGGGACCGGAAGGTCAGCGCCCTGCCCGTGGTCGAGGGCGGTGGCCGTGTCGTCGGCGTCGTCTCGGAGGCGGATCTGCTGCCCAAGGAGGAGTTCCGCGACAGCGACCCGGACCGGAGCACCCAACTGCGGCGCCTGGCGGACCTGGCCAAGGCCGGTGCGGTGACGGCGCAGGAGCTGATGACCTCCCCCGCGCTCACCGTCCACGCGGACGCCACCCTGGCCCAGGCCGCGGCGACCATGGCCCGGGCGAGGGTCAAGCGGCTTCCGGTGGTCGACGCGGCGGGCGTGCTGCAGGGGGTCGTCAGCCGTGCCGACCTGCTCATGGTCTTCCTCCGCCCCGACGAGGAGATCGCCGAGGAGGTACGGCGCGAGGTCGTGGCCTACCTGTTCCCCCTGCCCGGCTCCAGCGTGCGGGTGGCCGTGCGGGACGGCGTGGTGAGGCTCGGCGGCCGGGTGCGGGACACCTCGCTGGTCCCGGTGGCGGCGCGGCTGATCCGCGCCGTCGAGGGCGTCGTGGACGTGGAGTTCGACCTCCCGGGTGAGGGCGGGCCGGGGTGACGCGCACGCGTCTCCCAGCCAGGCGTCGGTCGCGGGCGGTCAAGCGCTGCGCGGACGTCCCGGGCGTGGCCGGGCCCGAGCGGGGCGATCTGGTCACGGCGCAGACCTGCGACCCGAGCTCCGGGGAGAACGAACGCTGGAACATCGAGGTGGTGGAACCGAAGGCCGGTCCCGGAGACACCGCCCTGTTCCGGATACGCCAGGTCAAGGGCGGGCTGCATGGACCTCAACGGGTCGGGGGCCAAGCCCGCGGCCAGCGCGGTGTCACGTACGGCCGCAATGGAACCACCGCGGACAACCAGCTGTGGTGGCTCGACCAGCAGGACGAGGACACCAACTGGATCCGCAACTTCGCCAGCCCCGGTGCCTGCCTGGACATGGGGGCACCAGCGTGGCGGGGAACCCCGACAGGCTCCTCATCAGGGACTGCGTCGAGGGCGGGGCCCAGAGGTCGCAGATCGTCAACCCGACCGTCCCGAACTGGACGATCGTCCACCCCTGAGGTCCTGCCGCCGCCACCAGCCGCCCTCGCCCGACACCGGGCGGCCGTCCACGCGGTACTCGCGTGGAGGCGGGCCCCACCCCGGCCCGACTGTGCCGCAGCAGCGCCGGTCGCTGCTGCGCGCCGAGGGACGGGCAGTCGACCACCAGGTCCGGTCTCCGGGTGACCGCCTCGTCGATGTCGGCCCGCAGACCGGCGGTCGAAGAGCCGCAGCACGCCGCGGCCCCGCCAGGGTTTTTGACGGCCGTGCGGGGGTGTGCGGGCCCCCGCACGGTGATCTTCAGAAAACGAAGGTCTCTTGAAGATCGCCAGCATTTGGCATTGTCAGTCCAGGAAAGTCATCAGCCGGTCGTTCAGCTGCTTCGGCTCGGTGAGCGGCAGAGAGTGGTGGGTGGCTCCGGGGAGCACTGCCACCTCACCCTGCGAGAGCATCCGGCGGGCTCGGTCGGCGGCCTTGCCGGCGTGGTGGGCGCGGCTGTGTTCCGCGAGCAGGACCAGGACCGGCATGAGGAGGTCGGCGGTCCGAGGGCGGGCGCCGGTGACCAGCTTCCGGCCGGGAACGGTGGTGGCCAGCGCGTAGAGGCGCTGCCAGGTCTCGTCCGGGTGTGTGCCTGCCGTCTCCCAGGCCAGGAAGGCGCGGGCGCGGGCCTCGCTCGGGCGGATCAGGGTGGGGAGCGCGCGCAGCAGATAGCCGAGGCGGAATCCGGTGAAGACCTGGGTGGGGTCGACGAGGGCGAGGTGGTCCACCCGCCGCGGTGCGTGCAGCGCGTACCTGGCGGCCAGCCAGGCGCCGTACGAGTGGCCGCACAGGTGCGTGCGGGCGAGCCCGAGGCCGTCCAGCAGTGCGTCCAGCCAGGCCGTCAGATCGTTGGCGTTCTTCAATGGTGTGCCCCGGCGCTCGGTGCGGCCGGCGTCGCCCAGCAGATCTACCGCATGGACCCGGTATCGCTCACCGAGGGCGGGCGCGTTGGCGAACCAGGCGAGGCCGGTGGCAGAGCCGCCGGGCAGCAGCACCAGTGGGCTGCCGTCCGGCAATCCGTACACATGGACCCGGGTGCGCCCGTACGGCGTGGCGACGTCGCGCTCCTCGGTGGACTCGGGCCAGCGGGCGCGAAGCTCGTCGTAGGCAAGGTCGAAGGCGGGCAGGGACACGAGCATTCCTCTCGCCAGGCGATAATCTCGGCCAGCGAGATATTACGGGACTTCGAGGAGTGTGCATGGACGATCAGAGCCCCGTGATGGGACTGGTTCACCTGCTGCGTGCGGTCACCGTGGAGTTCGACCTGCTCGGCGCCGAGTTCGCCGCGCGCCACGGGCTGCATCCCACCGATGTGCGCGCGCTGATCCACCTGCTGGACGCGGCACGCGCCGGTACGCGGGCCACGCCCGGGTGGCTCGGCGAGCAACTGCGACTGAACTCAGCTGGGACCACTGCCTTGGTGGATCGGCTGGAGCGGCTCGGACTGGTCCAGCGCAGCAGGGACACGGCAGACCGGCGACGCGTGCTGCTGGAGGTGGAGGAGAAGGCCGTGGAACTGGGGTGGGCCTTCTTCGGGCCGGTGATCGGCGAGGTGGTGGTGGCCGCGGAAGGTTTCGACGCGGGCGAGTTGGAGACGGTGCGTCGCTTTCTGAGCGCGGTGCTTGAGTCCGCCGGGCGGGCGGGTTCAGGCTGAAGGGTTTCGGCGCGGCGGCTTGGTGGTTCCGGTGCTGCGGGGCGGGGCGGCATCACCCCGCCCATTCCTCGTCTCCGTCGTCGCTGTCGGGGGGTCCGGGTCGCGCAGCGGACGTAGCCCCTGGTCCGGGCCGCCGGCCTGGATGTTGAACAGATAGCGGCCCAGGAAGTTGACGTGCCGGTCCTCAAGTACGCCACCGCCTCCCACGGCACCGCGAGCGGGTCCTCACCCAGGAACCGGCCGATGTAGCGGGCCGTGCTTCTCTCAGCTGGTGCTGCGCGTCCGGAAGGTCGAACCGCATGTACTGGGCGCGGGCGGCCAGCGCGTCCTGCACGGCCTCGGTCACCGCGGCCGGGATCACCGTGTCCGTGCCCGGCACGGCGAGCACCGCCCGGCCCTCGTACGCCCGCAGCACCTGAAGCGCGGGCGCCTCACGCCAGCTGTCCGGCAGCCGGACGATCCCGCTGAACCGGCCGTTCCCGTCCCCGAAGGGCACGTCCCGCGCCTCGGCGGTGTACACGGCGGGCGCGCACAGCCCCAGCGCCGTCACCCGATCCCCGTAGTGGGCGACGAGATCCGCCACGGTCTGCCCGCTCATGCTGAAACCCACCAGGACCAGCGGCCCCTCCGCTCCGCCATACGCGTCGATCACCGCGACGGCCTGCTCGAACCGTCGCCGCAGGCTTGACTCACTGAGCTTTCCGGTGCTTTCGCCGTGCCCGGAGAAGTCGAAGGCGACCCCTCGGCAGCCGTGGGCCACGAACTCCTGTACCAGCGGGAGAAGCGGCAGGGGGCCGGCTCGCCGCCCCAGCCGGTGAACAGCGTCGCGGCCTCCGGCTCGGTCGGGGGGATCCGTAGCTGGACGTCCTTGGCCCCGCGCGGCGGGTTCATCTCGTCGAGCGGGCACTCGACTCTCCAGCCGGGTACCGATGGGTGAGTTCCGCACGCACCTGGCCGAAGTGCGCGTCGGCCTCTGCGGGCTCCATGTCCCGCAGTGGCCGGCCGAACCGGATCCTGATCTGCTCCAGGTGTCCGACATCCCCGCGGATGGTGCCGTCCGCCAGACCCGCCGACGCCCGCGCGAGAACGAACCCGGACAGCAAGTCGGCCTCGAACCGCTCCCGCTCCCCCGCCGACGCGGGCGCCCAGTGCTCACGCAGGTCCCGTACGACCGCCAGCACCGCCAGCACCGCCAGCACCGCCAACCCGAGTCTCCTCGCCTTCAGCCCGACTGTGGATCAGTCGGACGAGGTCCGAACGCTTCACGAATCGCGCGGGATGTCGCACACTGCGGGCAGGCGGGCCATCCGAGGCCTCCCAAGGTACGGAGGATGCCGACGGAGGGCAGATGACTCTCACGGCAAGGGCCCGCCTATGCTGGGGACGTGGCGGCGAGATCGGGGAAAGAGGCGCGGTTGCGGACCGATGCCGCGCGCAATCGGGCCCGGATTCTGCAGGTCGCGCGTGAGCGGATCGCCGGTGGCGACAACTCGCTGCAGCTGAACCTCATCGCCCGGCTGGCCGGGGTGGGCGTCGGCACGGTCTACCGGCACTTCCCCGACCGCCACGCGCTGATCGAGGCGCTCTCGGTGGAACGCTTCCGGGAACTGGTGGAGCAGGCTCGGGCGGCGTCCTCGGCCGAGGACCCGCTGGAGGGGCTGCGCGGACTGCTGCGGTTCACGCTCGACCTCGCGCTGACCGATCCCGACTTCGCGACCGTGCTGTCGTCTGCGGGCGATGCGCGCGCCCAGACCTCGGAAATGAAGGCCGAGCTCGATGAGGCGGTAGCCGTTCTGCTCGACCGGGCCCGGCTGTCCGGCACGATCCGGAGCGGTGTCGAGGCGGACGATGTGCGCCGCCTGCTGTGCGGTGTGGAGCACGCGGTGCGTTCCGGGGACGGGGAACCGCGCGAGCTGTATCTCGGGGTTCTGCTGGAAGGGCTCCGCCCGCCGCGCTGACACGGCGGCAGCCGTCCCCGGCGACCTCGTATTAAACGGATACCAATCCGGTTGCTGTAGCATGCCCACGAAAAAACGGATAGCCATCCGATCCTTTGTGGCCATGCAGGGAGCAGATCCATGAGCGCGCGAGCAGTGGTAACGGCGGGTACCGGGGGCATCGGCCTGGAGACGGCGAAAGGGCTTGCGGAGCGCGGGTACGCCGTCACCGTCGTCGGCCGAAACGCCGAGCGCGGTGCGCGCGCCGTCGAGGAAGTGGCGTCGGTCGCGACCGGAGCGGCGCCCAGCTTCGTGGCGGCCGACCTCGCCTCACTCGAAGAGGTACGGGCCCTGGCCGCGCGACTGGCCGCCGAGGGCCCCTTGCGGGTGCTCGTGAACAACGTCGGCGCGATGTTCGACCGGCGCCGCCAGAGCGTCGACGGTGTCGAGGCGTCCTTCGCCGTCAACCATCTCTCGCCCTACTTGTTGACCGAACTGCTTCTGGATCAGTTGCGAGCGGGCGCGCCGAGCCGGGTCGTCAACGTCACCTCCGGTGCGGTCGGCCTCGCCAAGCGCACCTTCGACTCCGTGGAACCGCCGGGCGGCTACTACGGGTTCCACTGGTACGGCCGGGCCAAGCTCGCCCACCTCGTCTACACCCTTTACCTGGCCGAGAGCCTTCGCGGCACCGGAGTGGCGGTCTTCGCCGCGGATCCCGGCGGCGCAGCGACCGCCATGACGAACGGCACCATGACCTCACCGAAGATCGTCTCCCCGCCGCTGCGTCTTCTGTGGCCACTGGTACGCCGGAAGTTCGAACGCTCCACGGCCGCTCCTGCCTCCGTGGCCGCCCGGTCGTCCGTCCTCGCCGCCACTGACGCCTCCCTCGACGGGCAGACCGGGATACTCATCGGGCCCGAGGCCGTGCCGGTTCCCGTGCCACGCGGCGCCGAGGACCCCCGGGCCGTCGAGAACGTCCTCAGGCTCAGCCGCCAACTGGCACCCCTGTGAGGTGCGCGGGGTAGTTCCGTACGTCGTCGGATGCCGAGTTTGCGGTAGGCGGTGGTCAGATGGGTTTCGGCCGGGGTGTCCCGCAGCAACCGCACCGCCCGGTCGATCAGTTCGAGGCGTACCGGCCCCCGGTGGCGGCGCCCAGCACGCACAGGCAGCGGCCCAGCCTGCGGATGGACGAACTGACCCTGCCGTTCCTGGGCCCCGAACGTGGCGCCCGGCAGTGCCCGTTCGGCGATCTGCTGCGGGCGGGGGCGACGCTCGCCGCGGGCAGCGACTGGCAGGTGAGCAGCCCCGACCCGCTCCAGGCCGTCCATGTCGCGATCAACCGGGTCGCCCCCGGCGCCCCGGGGGGCACCCCCGCTCAGGACACCGGGGCCGGTGCGCGCGAGGGGATCCAGCGCAGGTGGACGCCCTGGGCGGCGGGGTCGGAGCGGAGCAGCGACAGCCGGGGGCGCACGGCGTCGGTGCGCGCGGACGGCGGTCTGCGGCGGCCCGCCGCGAACGGCTGCGGCCAGTCGGCGCCCGGCCCCCGGTACTCCTGCTCGGCCGCCGCGTGCAGGGTCCAGTGCGGGTCGTACAGATGGGTACGGCCCACGGCGCACAGGTCGGCCCGGCCCGCGAGCAGGATCGAGTTGACGTCGTCGTAGGAGGCGATGGCGCCGACCGCGATGACGGCCGTACCGGTGGCGGCGGCGACCTCCTGCCGGATGCGGTCGGCGAACGGGGTCTGGTAGGAGCGGCCGAAGGCGGGCCGCTCGTCCTTGGTGACCTGACCGGAGGAGACGTCGATGGCGTCCGCGCCGTGCGCGACGAAGGCGCGGGCGATCTCCACGGCGTCGTGCTCGGTGGTGCCGTCGGGCACCCAGTCGGTGGCGGAGATGCGCACGCTCACGGGGCGCTCGGCCGGCCAGGCGGCGCGCACGGCGTCGAAGACCTCCAGCGGGAAGCGCAGCCGGTTCGCGAGCGGACCGCCGTACTCGTCGGTGCGGCGGTTGGCGACCGGGGAGAGGAAGGAGGACAGCAGGTAGCCGTGGGCGCAGTGCAGTTCGAGCAGGTCGAAGCCGGCTTCGGCGCCCCGGCGGGCGGCCGCGGCGAAGTCCGCGACGATCCGGTCCAGGTCGGCGCGGGTGAGCTCGCGCGGCACCGGGGAGCCGTCGCCGTACGGCAGCGGGGACGGGCCGACCGTCTCCCAGTTGCCCTCGGGCAGCGGGGCGTCCATGCCCTCCCACATCAGCCGGGTCGAGCCCTTGCGGCCGGAGTGGCCGAGCTGGAGGCCGATGCGGGCGGTGCTGTGCTCATGGGCGTACGCCACGATCCGCGCCCAGGACGCGCGCTGTTCGTCGTTCCACAGGCCGGTGCAGCCGGGGGTGATACGGCCCTCGGGCGAGACGCAGACCATCTCCGTCATCACCAGTCCGGCGCCGCCCATCGCCTTGGATCCGAGGTGGACCAGGTGGAAGTCGCCGGGCACGCCGTCCACGGCGGAGTACATGTCCATCGGGGAGACGACGACCCGGTTCTTCAGCTCCAGCTGCCCGATCCGGTACGGCTGGAACATCGCCGGGGCGGTGCCCTCGAGCCCCTGGGCGCGGGCGAAGGCGGTGTCCACCCGGTCGGCGAACTCCGCGTCCCGGGTGCGCAGGTTGTCGTAGGTGATGCGGCGGGAGCGGGTGAGGAGGTTGAAGCAGAACTGGGTGGACTCCTGGTGGACGTACATGCCGATGTTCTCGAACCACTCCAGGGAGGCCTGCGCGGCCCGCTGGGTGGACTCCACCACGGGGCGGCGCTCGGCCTCGTACGCCGTCAGCGCGGCCTCGGTGTCGGGGTGTTCGTGCAGACAGGCGGCGAGGGCGAGGGCGTCCTCCATGGCGAGTTTGGTGCCCGAGCCGATGGAGAAGTGCGCGGTGTGGGCGGCGTCGCCGATGAGGACCAGATTGCCGTGGTGCCAGCGTTCGTTGCGCACGGTGGTGAAGTTGAGCCACTTGGAGTTGTTGGCGAACACCCGGTGGCCGTCGAGGGCGTCGGCGAACAGCTCCCCCACGCGGGCCACCGCCGCGTCGTCGGAGGCGCCCGGCGGGAGGACGACGTCCTCGGTGGCGTCGAAGCCGGCCCGCCGCCAGACGTCCTCGTGCATCTCGACGATGAAGGTGGAGCCGGTGGCGGAGTAGGGGTAGCCGTGGACCTGCATGACGCCCCACGGCGTCTGATCGACGAAGAACTGGAAGGCCTCGAAGACCCGGTCCGTGCCGAGCCACATGTATTTGTTGGGGCGGCGGTCCAGGGAGGGCCGGAAGACGTCCGCGTGGGCGGCCCGTACGGCGGAGTTGACGCCGTCGGCGCCGACCACCAGGTCGTACGCGGCGCGCAGGCGGTCGGTGTCGGGGGCGGGGGTGGAGAAGTGCAGGGTGACGCCGAGGGTGCGGCAGCGTTCCTGGAGGAGGTGCAGGAGGTCCTTGCGGCTCATGGCGGCGAAGCCCTGGCCCCCCACGGTGTGCCTCTCGCCCTGGAGGTGGATGTCGATGTCGGTCCAGCGGGCGAAGCGGCGGGACATGGCCTCGGCGATGTCGGTGTCGGCGTTCTCGATGCCGCCGAGGGTCTCGTCGGAGAAGACGACGCCGAAGCCGAAGGTGTCGTCGTGGGCGTTGCGTTCCCAGACGGTGATGTCGTGGGCGGGGTCGAGCTGTTTCATCAGGGCCGCGAGGTAGAGACCTCCCGGGCCACCGCCGATGATCGCGATTTTCAAGGGAGTTCCTCTCACTGCTCGTCGGCGTTTTCGGCCTCGACGATCCTGCGGAGTGCGAACCGCTGGAGTTTTCCGCTGGTGTTGCGCGGCAGGGCGCCGTGGAAGCGCACGTCACGCGGGTACTTGTAGGGGGCGAGGACGCGTTTGACGTGGTCCTGGATCTCCTTGGCCATGTTCTCGTCGCCCTTGACGCCGTCCCGCAGGACGACGAACGCGCAGACGACCGAGCCGCGTTCGGGATCGGGCCGGCCCACGACCGCCGATTCGACGACGTCCGGGTGGGTGTCGATGGCGGCCTCCACCTCGGGGCCGCCGATGTTGTAGCCGGAGGAGACGATCATGCTGTCGCTGCGGGCGTGGTAGTGGAAGTAACCGTCCTCGTCCCGGTGGAAGACGTCCCCGGTGATGTTCCAGCCGCCCAGGACGTAGTCCTCCTGGCGGGGGTCGTCGAGGTAGCGGCAGCCGACGGGGCCGATCACTCCCAGCCGTCCGGGTTGACCGGGGCCGAGTTCCGTGCCGTCCACGTCGAGGACGGCGGCCCGGTAGCCGGGGACGGGGCGGCCGGTGGCGCCGGGACGGATGTCGTCGCCGGCGGCGGAGATGAAGATGTGCAGCAGTTCGGTGGCGCCGATGCCGTCGACGACCTTCAGACCGATACGGCGGTGCAGGTCGTCCCAGGTGGAGCGGGGGATGTGCTCGCCCGCCGAGACGCCGACGCGCAGTCCGCGCAGGCTGTCCTCCGCCCCCTCGCGCAGGATGGCCCGGTAGGCGGTGGGCGCGGTCGCGAGGACGGTGACGCCGTGCTCGCGCACGAGGTCGGCGAGCTGGAGCGGGGTGGCGGACTCGGTGAGCAGGGCGCAGGCACCGGCCCGCAGCGGGAAGACGACCAGCATGCCGAGGCCGAAGGTGAAGGCGAGGGGCGCGGTGCAGGCGACCAGGTCGTCGGGGACCAGGCCGAGGGTGTGGCGGCCGAAGGTGTTGTCGATGGACAGGATGTCCCGGTGGAAGTGCATGGTGATCTTGGGCACGCCGGTGGATCCGGACGTGGGGCCGAGCAGCGCCACGTCGTCGGCGGCCGTGTCCACGGCGGTGAACTCGCCGGACTTGGCGGCGGCCCGGGCGAGGAGGTCCTCGGGGCCGGTGCCGCCGTACTCCACGACGGTCAGCGAGGGCAGCACGGTCTCGCGCAGGGTGTGGACGTCGTCGGCGCAGCGGTGGTCGACCAGGGCGAGGGCGGGCCGGGTGCGTTCGGCGACCGGGGTGAGTTCGCGGACGCGCAGGGCGGCCATGGTGGTGACGACGACTCCGCCGGCCTTCAGGACGGCGAGCCAGCAGGCCACCGTCCAGGGGGTGTTGGGCGAGCGGAGCAGGACGCGCCCGCCGGGGGTCAGGCCGAGGTCCTCGGTGAGGACCTGGGCGACCTGGTTGGCGCGGGTGCGCAGGTCGCCGTACGTCCACAGCTCCCCGGCCGGGGTGCGCAGGGCCGGGCGGTCGGGGCCGTACCGGGCGACGGGCGTGTCGATCAGCTCGGTCGCCGCGTTGAGGCGGTCCGGGTAGGCCAGTTCGGGGGTGGTGAACTCGATCGCCGGCCACTGGTGCGGGGGCGGCAGATGGTCGCGGGTGAAGGTGTCGACGTGTGCCGAGGGTGCGAGACCGAGGGGTCTGGAGGGTGGGAAGGCAGGGGTCAACGGACGTGTTCCTTCCGGGATCCCGCCCGGGGCGGGGGCGGGTCAGGCGGGGCGGATCATGCCTTCCTGGACGACGGTGGCCAGGTGGCGGCGGTCGCGGGTGAAGAAGCGGCCGGTGCCGAGTCCGCGGCCCGCGTCGGCCGCGGCCGCCTCCTGGACGTAGAGGAGCCAGTCGCCCGTCGGGGCGGGGCGGTGGAACCACATGGCGTGGTCGAGGCTCGCGGTGACCAGGCCGGGTCGGGACCAGGGCAGGTCGAGGACCCGCAGGACGGGTTCGAGGATGGTGTAGTCGCAGACGTACGCCAGGGCGGCGAGGTCCCGACCGGCGTCGGTGAGTCCGTCGACGGGGCGGAGCGGGTCGTACGGCTTGATCCAGACCGCCTGGTGCGGCAGGCGGTCCCCTTCGACGGTGAGGTAGACCGGGCCCGGGACGTGCCGCATGTCGAAGCCGCGGCCACCGGACCAGTAGCTCCTGACGTCCTCGGTCAGGGGCGCGTCGGCGTGCCGGGCGAGGTACTCGGCCGAGGTGGGCAGGCCCTCGGGGCCGGGCACCTCCTCGTCCTCGGCGAGGGTGGCGTGGAAGGCCGCACCCGCCTCGCCCGCCGCGAAGTTGGCGAGGCAGACGTAGAGGGGCTTGCCGTTCTGGTAGCCGCGCACCTGGCGGGTGCTGTAGCCGCGGCCGTCGCGCAGCACCTCCACCTCGTAGCGGACCTCGGCGCCGATGTCGGCCGGGCGCAGGAAGTAACTGTGCATCGAGTGCAGGGACTTGCCGTCGGTGACGGACCGCATGGCGGCGGCGGCCGCCTGGGCGACCAGGTCGCCGCCGTAGGCCTTGGGCCAGGGGCAGGGCTGGGTGACGGCGGTGAAGGCGAGGTCGAAGTGCTCGGGCTCGGCGGGCTTCAGGGTGACGGCGGCGGTGAAGACGGCCGAGGTCGGCGCCGGGCCGGTCATCGGTCCAGCCAGTCGCGCAGTTCGGCGTCGGCGATGTCGGGCAGGTTGACGACGATGTTCTCCGGGGTGCGGGTCGTCATCCAGGTCAGGGGCTTGGTGCGGGAGAGGTTGCACTCGACGTGCGGCATGAAGGGCGGCACGAAGACCCAGTCGCCCTCCTCCATGTCGACGTAGTCCTCGAACTTGTCGCCGAAGTAGATCCGCGCCCGGCCGGACAGCACGTATCCCCCGGTCTCGGCCTCGCCGTGGTGGTGGGAGACGGAGCGGTAGCCCGGCTCGTTGCTGACCTTTCCGAACCACAGGCGGGTGGCGGGGGTGTGCTGGATGCTCACGCCGGAGACCCGGACGGCGCCGCCCGAGTCGGCGGTGTTCGCGTTCTCCAGTCCGCCGCGGGTGACGACGGGGGCGACGATGCCGCTGGGCAGGCGGTACATCGAGTTGTCGCCCTCCAGCCGGTACTTGCTGAGGTCGGGCTCCATGGCGCGGGCTCCGTTCGGTCGGGCGGTCGGGTCCGGGATCCGATGTCTCGTATTTTTCACCGTCGTCAATTAAAGTCAATACATGCGGTCCGGTCGCTGGGCCCCTCAGCTCCAGCCGGCCCCCGGCCAGCCCTTTCCGCTCCAGCCAGTCCAGTCAGCACCGACGCGCTCCGGAGGCCGTATGCCCCCCGTCCCCGTGAACCCGGACTCCCTCCCCCGGCCCAGCGGCTACTCGCACGGCACGCTGGCCGGGAACACGCTGTACCTGGGCGGCCAGACCGCCCTGGACGCCGAGATGAAGATCGTTCCGGGCGGTGTCGTGGCGCAGTTCCGGCAGGCGTTCGGCAATCTGCTCACCACTCTGCGGGCGGCGGGCGGTGAGCCGGCGGACCTGGTCAGCGTGACGCTGTACCTCACCGACATCCCCGACTACCAGGCGCACGGCAAGGAGATCGGCGAGGTCTGGCGCGAGCTCGCCGGGCCGGTCTACCCGGCGATGGCCGGCATCGGCTGCACCGCGCTGTGGCAGCCCGAGGCGGTGATCGAGATCCTCGGGGTCGCCGTGATCCCGGACGACCGGCTCGTCGCCCCGCGGTCGCAGGGGCCCGCCGTATGAGACTCGCCTCCTTCACCCTGGACGGCGCGCGGCGGGCCGGCGCCGTGCACCTGCCCGAGCGGACGATCACCGTGCTGCCGCCGGAGATCGGCACGGTGGACGACATCGTGCGCGGCGGCCCCGAGGCCCTCGACGCGGCCCGTGCCGCGCGCGGTACGTCGCTGCCGCTGTCGGACGTCCGGCTGGAGGCGCCGCTGCGCCGCTTCCGCCGCGACATCCTGTGCACCGGCTGGAACTACCTCGACCACTTCGAGGAGTCCCGCGGGAAGCGCGGGGGCCAGGACCCGGTGAGCCTGCCCGAGCACCCGACCTTCTTCACCAAGGGCCCCGACACCGTCATCGGGCCGTACGACCCCATCGCCTACGACCCCGCCCTCTCCACGCAGTGGGACTACGAGGCCGAGATCGCCCTCGTCATCGGCCGCGACGGACGCTCCATCCCCGAGGAGAAGGCACTGGACCACGTCTTCGGCTACCTGGTCGCCAACGACGTCTCCCAGCGCGACCTCCAGCGGGCCCACGGCGGCCAGTGGCTCAAGGGCAAGAGCATCGACGCCACCATGCCGCTGGGCCCCTGGCTCACCACCGCCGACGAGATCGACGACCTCGCCTCCCTGCGGGTGCAGTGCGAGGTCGACGGCCGCCTCCTCCAGGACGCGACCAGTGGCCGGATGGCCTTCCCCGTCCCCCGGCTCATCGCCGAACTGAGCCACGGCATGACCCTGCGCGCCGGGGACGTCGTCCTCACCGGCACCCCCAGCGGCATCGGCGGCGCCCGCGAACCCCAGGTCTTCCTGGGCGACGGCGCCACCGTCGTCACCCGGGTGAGCGGCCTCGGCGAACTGCGCAACACCGTGACCCGGACCCGGCTGACATAAGGTGCCGGACATGACCGCGCGGACGGCGCAGACGACCTCGGCGAGCGCCCCGGCGGGTGAGCGCGAGTCCCGTCACGCCCCGCTGATCCTCACGCTGTTCGGGCTCTACGCCCGTGCGGGGCACGCCTGGCTGTCGGTCGCGTCCCTGATCGCCCTGATGGCCGACCTCGGGGTGGAGGGCCGGGCCGTACGGTCCTGCGTCTCGCGGATGAAGCGCCGCGAGGTGCTGCGCGCCGAGCGCCGGGACGGCCTGGCCGGGTACGCGCCGGCCGAGGCGACCCTGCAGACGCTCGCCGAGGGCGATGTGCGCATCTTCCGGCGGACCCGGGCCGTGCGGGAGGACGGCTGGGTGCTCGTGGTGTTCTCCGTGCCCGAGTCCGAGCGCGAGAAGCGGCACGCGCTGCGCACGGTCCTGACCCGGCTCGGCTTCGGCACGGCGGCCTCGGGCGTGTGGGTCGCGCCCGGGAACCTGGCGGCCGAGACTCGGCGCACCCTGGAACGCCGCGGGCTGTCCGCGTACGCCGACCTGTTCACCGGTGACCACGTCGCCTTCGGGGACCCCCGCGAGAAGATCCGCTCCTGGTGGGACCTCGACGAACTCACCGGGCTCTACGCGGACTTCCTGCGCCGGTACGGCCCCGTCCGCGACGCGGTGACGGAGCGCGCGCCGGAGCCCCTGGAGGCGTTCCGGACCTATGTGCCGATGCTCACCCAGTGGCGGCGGCTGCCCTACCGCGACCCCGGCCTGCCCCTCGACCTGCTGCCGCCGGACTGGAAGGGGGCGGCCGCCGCCGAACTGTTCGAGCGGCTCGACGCCCTGCTGCGGCCCGCCGCTGCGGCGCACGCCGCAGCGGCGGTCAGAGCGTGAGCAGCTCCTCGTAGAACCCGCCGAACCCGCGCCCGCGGTCGACGAGGTGGATCTCCAGGATCCAGTGGCAGCGGCGGCCCGCCGAGTCGGTGCGCCGCAGTGGGGTGTCGTTGGCGGGGGTGATGTACGACTCGACGTCCGCGCCGTCGATCGACTCGTGCGGGAACTCGCCGACCAGATGCCCGGCGTGCCAGCCGCCCAGCTCCCAGCCCGCCTCGGCGGCCAGCCGCTCCACCTCGGCGTACAGCCGATCGCCGGTGATGCCGGGGTCGCTCTCGAAGAAGCGGCGGCCGGCGGCGAAGACCTTCGGCAGGTCGTCGCGCAGCCGGTGCTTGACCGGGTCGTCGCCCAGGACGAAGGTCCGGCCGAAGTCGGCCTCGTACTCCTCGAAGATCGGCCCGAAGTCGGCGAACACGATGTCGTCCGCGCCGATCAGGCGGTCCGGCGGGTTCTCCTTGTACGGCAGCAGCGTGTGGGGGCCCGAGCGCACGATCCGCTTGTGCCAGTGCCGGGTCGTGCCGAACAGCTCGTTCGCCAGGTCACGGATGCGGTCGCTGACCGCCCGCTCCCCCTGCCCCGGCGCGACGAGGGCGCGCTCCTCGATCTCCGCGAAGAGCCGCACGGCCTTCGCCTGGGCATCCGACAGCCGGGCGGCGCGGCTGGCTTCGTCATCGGTCATACCGGGGAGGGTACAAGTGGGAAGATCACGCCTCGCACGCCCCCGGCGCGGGGCGGAGCGGCCGGCTACGGCTGCCGGTCGAGTCCGGCGCGGGTCATCAGGCCGGCCAGGGCCGAGCGGGACGGTACCGAGGTCTTGCGGTAGATCGCCGACAGGTGGGTCTCGACGGTACGGCGGCTGAGGAACAGCTTGGTGGCGATGGCCTGGTTGCCCAGCCCCTCGGCGACGAGTGCGGCGATCTGCCGTTCGCGTGCGGTGAGCCGGTCGATTTCGGTGGGGACGGGCGGGGGTTCCTCGGCTCGGGGGCGGACCAGTGCGGCGAGGTCGGTCAGGAGGCCGGCGCCGCCGGTGTCGGCGAGGCGGTGCGCCCGTTCCCACAGTGCGGTGGCGTGCGGGAGGTCGCCCGCGGCCTGGGCCTGGGCGGAGGCCAGCAGCAGGGAGTACGCCTCCCAGAGGGCGGCGCCGGAGGGGGCATAGGACCGGGCGGCCTCCTCCAGGAGGCGGGCGGCGGTGGCGGGGTCGCCGTGGTGCTGGGCGAGGGCGGCCCGGGCCCGCAGGGCCGCCCCGCGCTGGCCGTTCAGTCCGATGCGGTCGGCCTCCCCGGCGGCCCGGTCGGCCCAGCGCTCGGCCTGTTCGGGATCGCCGGTGGCGAGGGCGGTGGCGACGAGGGTCTCGAGCTGGCCGGGGAGGGTGGAGGGTTGCAGGCCGTGCAGGTCGGGGCCGCCGGCGCGCAGTATGGCGTCCTGGGCGCGGTGCGGGTCGCCGCCGACCAGGGCGATGTGGCCGAGGACGCAGCCGGCCAGCGAGGCCCACCAGTGGCGGCTGGTGCCGGCGGCGGCCACGGCCTCCTCGGCCGTCGCGAGGGCCTGGGGGTCGCCCAGCGGGCGCTGCAGCAGGAGGATCAGCGCCTTGAAGCTCAGGGTGAGGGCGAGCAGATCGCCGCTGGCGACGGCGCGGGCGACGGACTCCGCCTCCTCGGCCGCGGCGAGGGCGCTGGGCAGCCGGCAGGTGGTCAGACGGAGGAAGGCCCGGGCGGTGAGCAGGTGGGGCAGGACGTGGACCTGACCGGTGCGCCGGGCGAGGTCCAGTCCCCGGTCGGTGTGGCGTTCCGCGTCGGCGTGGCGTTCGAGGAGGGCTTCCGCCCAGGCCAGCCAGACCAGCGCCTCGCAGAGTTCGGTGAGGTCGGGGTCGGTCAGCGCGTCGGCGAGGTCGGCGGCGGCCCGGGCCGACCGGGTCGCCGCCGCCGTGTCGCCCGCGTACGCCTCGCCCAGCGCGGCCAGCGCCAGCGCGCCCAGTTCGCCCGTCGGGTCGTCGTGGGAGCGGGCCACCGCGAGCGTGCGGGCGAGGTCGTCGCGGACGGCCGGGTAGCTGACGGTGTTCAGCGCGGCCATGCCGAGGGCCAGGCCCAGGGAGACCGCCTGGCGCGGCCCCGGGGCGGGATCGCGGGTCAGCTCCCGCCGGAGCAGGGCGGTCGCCTCCGGGGAGTGCCCCAGGTGCCGTTCCATCATGGCGCACAGCGCCGTCGCGTCCCCGCGCAGTGCGGCGTCGTCGGGCCCGCAGCGGCTGATCAGGGTGTGGAGGAGGTCGCGGCTCTCGCGCAGGGCGCCGCCGACCGCGAGCGCCCTGGCGCGGGCCAGGGTCAGCTCGCCGCGCCGCGCCGCGTGGGCGGGGGTGTCCGGCATCAGCCGCAGGACGACGTCCAGCAGCTGGGCGGCGGTCGCGGGCGCGGTGTGGGCGTATCCGGCGGCCGCCTCGGTGAGCACGGCCGCCGACACCGGGTTCCAGCCCGTCAGCGACCGCTCGACGTGGTGGGCGCGTTCGGCGGCGCGGGCACCGGTGCGGGCCAGCTCCTCGGCGACGGTGCGGTGGAGCTCGGCGCGGCGCGGCGCGGGAACGTTCTCGTAGACCAGGGCGCGCAGCAGCGGATGGCGCAGCGTCCAGCGGCCGTCGGGCTGCGTGCGCAGCAGATCGCGGCGCACCGCCGCGCCGGTACGCGTCTGGAGCTCCTGCGCCGTGGGGTTCCCGGTCAGCAGCCGCAGCAGGGCGGGGGTGGCCTGCTCGCCCAGGACGGCCACCGCCTCGACCGTCCGGCGCTCCTCCTCGCTCAGGGCCGCCAGTTCCTCCAGGAGCAGCGCCGCCAGTCCGTCCGGGACCCCGGAGGGGGTGATCTCCCCGGCCTGGGGCACGGGTCCTCCCTGCCGGTGGGCGTGCAGCAGGCACCGCAGGTAGAGGGGGTTGCCCTCACCGGCCGCGTAGACCCGCCGCGCGTCCTGCGGCGCCAGATCGGGGGCGTGCGTCTCGGTCCACTCCCGCTCGGGCAGCGGCCCCAACGGCATCCGGAGCACGGCTCCCCGGTCCACGCCCCGGGCCAGGGCGGCGGCGAGCGGGTGCGGGGTCTGCCGCTCCCGGCGGGCGACGACCAGCGCCACGCGCCCCCGCACCGGGTGCCGGACGAGCTGGTCGAGGAGTTCCAGGGAGGCCGGGTCGGCCCAGTGCAGGTCGTCCAGCGCCAGCACCACTCCGCCCTGTTCCGCGAGGGCGCCCAGCACCTCCGCCACGGCGCGGTGGAGGCCGAAGCGGTCGCGGCCCTCGCCCCGCGCCGGCGCCCTGCGCACCCCGTACAGCACCGGGGCCGCCGCCTCGGGCACGGCGCCGGAGGCGAGGAAGGCGGGATCGGCGTCGGCGAAGGCGTCGGTGAACGGCTGGAACGGCGTGTGCCGTTCGAACTCGGTGGCCGCCCCGCGCAGCACCGTCAGTCCGCGTCGCCGTGCCCGGGTGCCGAGTTCGGCCAGCAGGCGGCTCTTGCCCAGGCCGGCGTCCGCGGAGATGTCGACCACCGTGGGAACACCGTCCCGGCCGAGACCGCCGAGCACCCCGTCGAGGCGCGCGAGTTCATCGGTCCTGCCGACCAGCCGTGTCGCCGTCCCGTCCCGCTCCGGCACCGGTTCATCTCCGTCCGTCCGTGTCGTACCGCTTGGGGCCATCATGCCCAAAAGGGCCTCCGGCCAGGTCCGGCAACCGTTCGGGCCGCCGTCGTCGTCCCTGCTCCCGAGCCCGGTGATCGCCGCCGGGCGCCCCGGAGGTGGAGGACGGTGGATGTTCGCCCTGCTCGTGGTGCGACTGACGGGACTGGACGCGGGATCGTGGTGGGCGGTTCCCGTGGTGCTCTTCCCGTACGGCGCAGCCCTGAGCGTCCTGCTGCTGGTGGCCGTGGTCGCGGTGCCCGCCCTGCGCTCCCGCTGGACGGTGGCCGTGGTGGCGCTGCTGGCGGCCGCGCAGGTGGCCGTGCTGGTGCCGCGTTTCCTGCCGGATGAGCGGCATGTCCCGGCCGGGGCGGTGGAGTTGCGGGTGGCCACGCTCAACGCGCATGTCGGCGGGGTGGATCCGCGGGCGGTGCTGCGGCTGGTGCGGGACGAGCGGATCGACGTACTGGCCGTGCAGGAGCTGACCCGCGCCGGGGTCGCGGCGTTCGCCGAGGCGGGTGTGGGCCGGCTGCTGCCCCACCAGGAGCTGCACCCCGAGAACGACTCCTCGCTCTACTCGCGGCTGCCGCTGACCCGCGGCGGGCCGCTGGACGCCGGCACCGCCTGGCCGCAGACCGCCGCGGACGTCACCGTGGGCGGGCGGTCCGTCCGGCTGGTGGCCGTCCACACGTACTACCCGCTCGGCGACCCCGGCCGCTGGACGCGGGACTTCGCGGCGCTCACCTCCGTCGCCCGGGACAGCGGCCCGGACACCGTCCTCCTGGGCGACTTCAACGCCTCCCCGGACCACGCGCCGATGCGCTCCCTGCTCGCGGCGGGGCTCACGGACACCCACGCGGAGCTGGGCCGGGGCTGGGCCCGCACCTGGCCCGCCGACCGGGCGCCGCTGCCGCCGCTGGTCCAGCTCGACCATGTGCTGCACGGCCCGGGCCTGACGGGGATCTCGGTCGGTGAACGGACGCTCCCGGGCACGGACCACCGGGCGGTGGTCGCGGTGCTGGCGGTCCGGCCCGCCGGATGAGGAACCCGCCCGGCGACGGGCTCGCCGTCCGTCTCGTCCCCCGCGTCCTGGCGGGCTCCCCGGGAGACGGTCTGCCGCCCTCCCGCCCTGTTTTCGGCGATTCGTAGCCGAATTCGCCAAACAGTTGAGCGAATGTCGTCCGCTCTTCACGCTGTGCGTGTCACATGCCCGGCGGCCAGGCCCCCGGGCCCCCCGCCTCGGAAGCGAGTCGAGCATGGTGCGTGTGCGTGCGTCTTTGTCCCGGCTGCCCTCCTACGTCCCGGGCCGCAAACTGCCCGGGGCCGTGGTGCTGGCCAGCAACGAATCCCCGCACGGGCTGCTGCCCGGGGTGGCGGCGGCCCTGGCGGAGTCCGCCGGCGGTGTGTCGCGGTACCCGGATCTGCACGCCTCCGCGCTGGTCGAGGCGCTGGCCGCGCACCACGGGGTGGAGCCGGACCGGATCGCGGTGGGCGCGGGGTCCTCCGAGGTGTGCGGGCAGTTGCTGCACACGGTCGTGGGTCCGGGGGACGAGGTGGTCTTCGGCTGGCGGTCGTTCGAGGCGTACCCGATCCTCACCGCGGTCGCCGGCGGTACGGCCGTACGGGTGCCGCTGCGGGACGAGGCACTGGACCTCGACGCGATGGCGGCGGCGATCACCGCCCGGACCCGGCTGGTGTTCGTGTGCAACCCGAACAACCCGACCTCCACGGCGGTCGGCGCGCGGGAGCTGACCGCGTTCGCGGACCGGGTGCCGCGGGACGTGCTGATCGTGGTCGACGAGGCCTACCGGGAGTACGCCGATCCGGCTCTGGTCCCCGACGGTCTCGCGCTGCTCGGCGACCGGCCGAACGTGGCGGTGCTGCGGACCTTCTCGAAGGCGTACGGCCTGGCGGGCCTGCGCGTCGGCTACTGCGTCGCGCCGCCCGGTATCGCCGCGCACGTGCGGCGGACGCAGGTGCCGTTCAGTGTCGGCGATCTCGCCCAGCGGGCGGCCGTGGTGGCGCTCGGCGAGCGGGCGGAGGTCGCCCGGCGGGCCGCCCTCACCGTCGCCGAACGCGGCCGGGTCGCCGGGCGGCTGCGGGAGCTCGGCCACGACGTGCCCCACTCCGAGGCCAACTTCGTGTGGCTGCCGCTCGGCGCGGACAGCGCGGACTTCGCCCTGCACTGCGCGGACGGGAAGGTCATGGTCCGCCTGTTCCCCGGCGAGGGCGTGCGGGTGACGATCGGGCTGCCGGAGGAGAACGACGCCCTGCTCGCGCTCGCGGCGAGCTGGAGAGGCTGACGGCCGTGCGCCCCGGTCCCTACGAGCGTCACCGCGAGCTGCTGCACGGCATGGTCGGCGCGCTGGCGGCCGGTGAGTGCCGGCGCCCCTTCACGGAGGCGACCGGCCAGGACGCGGCCGACGCGGGCATGAGGTCCACCCGCACCGCGGGCAGGGTGTTCCACTCGCTGCTGGGGCGGCCCTTCGAGCTGGGGCAGCCCGGCGAGTCGGGCCGGGTGTGCACGGAGTCCTCGCCGTACGGTGTCGGGCCGGCCGTCTCCTATCCGCGCTGCGAGCCCGCCGAACTGGTCTCGGCGGCCGGGCGGGCGGCGGCCGACTGGCGGGCCGCGGGGCCGGGCCGGCGCGCGGAACTCGCCGTGGAGATCCTGCGCCTGCTCAACACCCGCAGTCACGAACTGGCCCTGGCGGTGCACCACACGACCGGCCAGACGCTTTCGTCCGCGTTCCGCGCCGCCGGACCGCGCGCCCAGGACCGGGCCCTGGAGGCGGTGGCACGGGCCTTCGCCGAGTCCGAGCGCGTCCCGGCGGATCTGCGCTGGGAGGGCGCCGTACGGGGCGGTCGGCCGCGTGCGCTGCGGGGCACCTGCACGCTGGTGCCCCGGGGGCTGTCGCTGCTGGTGGGCTGTCCCGACTTCCCGCTCTGGAACGGCTGGCCGGGCCTGTTCGCGAGCCTGGTGACCGGCAACCCGGTGATCGTCGCTCCGCATCCGCGCGCGGTGCTGCCGCTGGCGATCACGGTGCGGGTCGCCCGGCAGGTGCTGGCACAGGCAGGGCACTCCCCGGACCTGGTCACCCTGGCGGTGGCGGAGCCGGAGCGGCGGGTGCACCGGCGGCTGGCCACGGACCCGGCCGTGCGCATCGTCGACTTCACCGGCTGCGGGCGTTTCGCGGACTGGCTCCAGCGGCACGCCCGGCAGGCGGTGGTGTTCGCCGACCGGACGGGGCTGAACACCGTGCTCGTGGACTCCACCGACGACTACCGGGGCCTGGTGCGCGGGCTCGCCCTGGCGGCGTGCCTGTGTCCGGGGACGGTCCGCACCACGCCGCAGAACATCCTGGTCCCCGAAGGCGGCTTCGCCACCGACGAGGGGCACCGGACCCTGCGCGACCTCGGGGCCGACCTCGGGGACGCCGTGGACCGGCTGCTCGGGCATCCGGCCGGGGTGGCGCGGCTGCTGGGGGCGTCCTGCGGCGCCACCGGGGTGCGGGCCGCTCTCGCGGAGGCCGCGCGGCACGGTCCGGTGCTGCACTCCACCGGTGTGCTGACCCACCCGGACCATCCCGGGGCCGAGCTGCTCGGTCCGCTGCTGGTGCGGCTGCGCGCCTCGGACGAGCGCGTCTACACCCGCGAGTGGCCCGGTCCGGTCACCTTCCTGGTGGGTACGGAGTCGGCCTCGCACGGGCTGGACCTGCTGCGCCGCACGGTGGGGCGGCACGGCGCCCGGTACGCCTCGGTGCACTCCACCGATCCGCTGGTGCTGGCGGCGGCCGAGACGGCGGCGCTGGAGGCGGGGGTGCATCTGGTGGAGAACCTCGACGACCTCCCCGCCGACCCCTCCTCGCCCTGCGCCGAGCTGCCGGGCTCGGGCGCCGACTTCATCACCGGGCGGTTCCGGGTGGTGCGCGCGCGCCGGCCCGCGGCACCCGCTGCCGCGCCGGGGCGCCTCGGGGTCGCCGCCGAGCTGGTCGACGTATGACCGGCGCGCGGGTCAGTCGGTCCAGGTGGCACCGCGTCCGCGCACCTCGTCGAAGACCAGCCAGGTGCGGGTGGAGCGGACCCCGGGCACCGCGTGGATGCTCTCCAGGACGACCTTGCGCAGGGTCAGGTTGTCGGGGGCGCGCACCAGCACCAGGGCGTCGAAGTCGCCCGTGACCAGGGCGACATGCTCGACGAAGGGGATCGCGCGCAGGGCGCGGGAGATGTCCCGCCAGGCGTTCTGCTCGATGCTCATCGTGACGTAGGCGCTGGTGCCGAGACCGGCCCGCTGGGGGTTGAGCTGCGCGGTGAAGCCGGTGATGACGTCCTCGGCGACGAGCCGGCCGATCCGGGTGTAGGCGTTGGCCCGGGAGATGTGCACCTGTTCGGCGAGCGCGCGGACCGAGATACGGCCGTCCTGCAGGAGGCGGCTCAGGATCTGCCGGTCGATGTCGTCGAGCGGGACGGCAGTTCGTCCGGCCATCGACACCGACGGCGAGGTTTCCTCGGACACATTGCCCTCCCAGACGCTTCGGTTCGGCAGTTCATCGCCGGTTCGGCCGAGCTATTGAACACATATTCCGCGATGCCCACCATTCTCCTGTCAAGTGTCCAGAGAAAGTATTCGGAGAGAGCGAGCGCCCTTTATGTCCGTGAAGAGCCTCCGCCAGACGGTGCAGGGCCTCCTGCCGTCGCTGACACCGGTGCGGTTCGTGGCCGAGGACGGCACCCCCGTCGCCCGGCCGCCGGCCGGCTACCCGGAACCGCCGGTCGAGATCCTGCGCGAGGCACACCGGCGGATGGTCCTGGGCCGCCGCTTCGACACCCAGGCGACCGCCCTGACCAAGCAGGGCCGCCTCGCCGTCTATCCGTCCAGCCGGGGCCAGGAGGCCTGTCAGGTCGGTGCCGTGCTCGCGCTGCGCCCGGACGACTGGCTGTTCCCGACCTACCGCGACTCGGTCGCCCTGGTGACCCGTGGCATCGACCCGGTGGAGGTGCTGACCCTGCTGCGCGGCGACTGGCACTGCGGCTACGACCCCGCCGCCACCCGGGTCGCCCCGCAGTGCACCCCGCTGGCCACCCAGGTGCTGCACGCGACCGGCATGGCCGAGTCCCTGCGCCGCAGGGGCGCGGACGGGGTGGCGATGGCGATGATCGGCGACGGCGCCACCAGCGAGGGCGACTTCCACGAGGCGCTGAACTTCGCGGCCGTGTTCCGCGCGCCGGTGGTGTTCTTCGTGCAGAACAACCGGTACGCGATCTCGGTGCCGCTGGCCCGGCAGAGCGCTGCGCCCGCGCTGGCGTACAAGGGCATCGGCCACGGGGTGCGCTCCGAGCAGGTCGACGGCAACGACGCGGTCGCGGTGCTGGCGGTGCTGGACGCGGCCGTCGCCCACGCCCGCGGCGGGAACGGCCCGGTCCTGGTCGAGGCGCACACCTACCGCATGGACGCGCACACCAACGCCGACGACGCCACCCGCTACCGGCGGGACGAGGAGGTTGAGCGGTGGCGGGCCGCCGACCCGGTCGCCCGGCTGGAGACGTACCTGCGCTCGCGCGGCGCGCTCACCGACGCCGACGCGGCGGCGCTGCGGGAGGAGGCGGAGGAACTGGCGGCGGAGCTGCGCGCGGGCATGAACGCGGACTCCGTGCTCGACCCGCTGGAGCTGTTCGACCACGTCTACGCCGAACCCACCCCACAGCTGCGAGAGCAAAGGGCCCTGTTGGCGGCCGAGCTCGCCGCAGCCGCCCAGGTCCAGGAGGACTGACGACGATGACCGAGGTCACGATGGCGCAGGCGCTCAACACCGCCCTGCGCGACGCGCTCGGCGAGGACGAACGGGTCCTCGTCTTCGGGGAGGACGTCGGCGCGCTCGGCGGGGTCTTCCGGATCACCGACGGGCTGACCCGCGACTTCGGCGAGGAGCGCTGCTTCGACACCCCGCTCGCGGAGGCCGGCATCGTCGGGCTGGCGGTCGGCATGGCGATGGGCGGGTTCCGGCCCGTGGTGGAGATGCAGTTCGACGCCTTCGCCTACCCGGCGTTCGAGCAGATCGCCTCGCACGTCGCCAAGACCCGCAACCGTACCCGGGGCCGGATCGGGCTGCCGATGGTGATCCGGGTGCCGTACGCGGGCGGGATCGGCGGGGTGGAGCACCACTGCGACTCCAGCGAGGCGTACTACGCGCACACCCCGGGCCTGAAGGTGGTCACCCCGGCCACCGCGGAGGACGCCTACTGGCTGCTGCGGGACGCGATCGCCGACCCCGACCCGGTGGTCTTCCTGGAACCGAAGAAGCTGTACTGGTCGCGCGAGGAGGCCGGTCTGCGCACCCGCGGGGCGCCCCCGTTCGGGCGGGCGGCGGTCCGGCGGGCGGGCCGGGACGCGACGCTCGTCGCCTACGGCCCGTCGGTCCCGGTCGCGCTGGCCGCGGCGGCGGCCGCCGCCGAGGACGGCGTCGAGCTGGAGGTCGTGGACCTGCGCACGCTGGTGCCCTTCGACGACGCGACCGTCGTGGAGTCGGTGCGCCGGACGGGGCGCTGCGTGGTCGTCCAGGAGGCGCAGGGCTTCGCCGGGGTCGGCGCGGAGATCGCCGCTCGCGTGCAGGAGCGCTGCTTCCACTCGCTGGCCGCGCCCGTGCTGCGGGTGACCGGCTTCGACATCCCGTACCCGCCGCCGAAGCTGGAGCACGCCCATCTGCCCGGCGTCGACCGGATCCTGGACACGGTCGACCGCCTCCAGTTCACCGACGAGCCCGACACCCGGCACCTGCCGGAGGAGGTGGCCGCATGACCGCCGCGACCCTGCGCGAGCACGTGTTCCGACTGCCCGACCTCGGGGAGGGGCTGACCGAGGCGGAGATCGTCGAGTGGAAGGTGTCCGTCGGCGACACCGTCACCGTCGACCAGGTCGTGGTGGAGGTGGAGACCGCCAAGGCCGCCGTCGAGGTGCCGGTGCCGTACGCCGGGACGGTACTGCGTCTGCACGCCGAGGCGGGGACCGCCCTGGCGGTGGGGGCGGCGCTGATCACGGTGGGCCCCGCGGCCCCCGCACCGGGGGAGGAAGCCGCAGGGGCAGCAGCCGAGCGCCACCGCGAGGAGGAGCGGGCCGGATCCGGCAACGTCCTGATCGGTTACGGCACGGGGCACGGCCCGGCACCTCGCCGTCGCCGCCGTGCCGGCCCCGCCGCGCCCGGCACGCCGCCGGCCGACCCCGCAGGTCCGGCCCGCACCGCGCCGCCGGTCAACCCCGCACCCCGGGCCGGCACCCGGCCTCCGGCCGACCTCGCACCCCAGGCCGAGCCGCAAGCCCCCCGCGTCGTCTCCCCGCTCGTGCGGAAGCTCGCCCGGGACCACGGCGTCGACCTCGCCGCGCTGGTGCCGTCCGGCCCCGCGGGGGTCGTGCTGCGCCGGGACGTGGAACAGGCCGTCGCGCGCGGCGCCGTCACGCCGGTACCGACCTCCGCGGGCCCCACCCGTATCCCGCTGCGAGGCGTCCGCAAGGCCGTCGCGGACCGGCTCACCCGCAGCCGGACCGAGATCCCCGACGCCACCACCTGGGTCGACGTGGACGCGACCGGGCTGCTCCGGGCGAAGAAGGCGTTGGAGGCCGCCGAACCCGGGCGCCGCGTGGGCCTGTTGGCGCTGCTGGCCCGCATCTGTGTCGCGGGTCTGCGCCGCCACCCCGAGCTCAACTCGGCGGTGGACACCGAGCGCCGGGAGATCCTGCGCTACGACGAGGTGCACCTGGGCTTCGCCGCCCAGACCGACCGCGGCCTCATCGTCCCGGTCGTACGCGACGCCCACCGGCTGACGACGGTCGAACTCGCGCGGGAGATCTCCCGGTTGACCGAGCTGGCCCGGGCCGGGACCCTGCCGCCCGACCGGCTGACCGGGGGCACCTTCACCCTCAACAACTACGGCGTGTTCGGGGTCGACGGCTCCACCCCGATCATCAACCACCCCGAGGCGGCTCTCCTCGGCATGGGACGGATCATCGACCGGCCCTGGGTGGTGGACGGGGAGGCGACCGTCCGCAAGGTCACCCAGCTCTCGCTCAGCTTCGACCACCGGGTCTGCGACGGCGGCACCGCCGGCGGCTTCCTCCGGTTCGTGGCCGACTGCGTGGAACGCCCGGCGATCCTGCTCGCCGACGTCTGACGCCCGCCCGCGTCCCCGGCCCGACCATCATCCCGACTGCACACGAGGAGAACGCCGATGTCCGCCGAGGTGTATCTGATCGACGGGGCCCGTACCCCGCAGGGCCGCTACGGCGGCGCGCTGGCCTCCGTACGCCCCGACGACCTGGCCGCGCTCGTGGTCGGCGAGGCCGTGCGGCGGGCCGGCATCCCCGGCGAGGCCGTGGACGAGGTGGTCCTCGGTGCCGCGAACCAGGCCGGCGAGGACAACCGGGACGTGGCGCGGATGGCCGTCCTGCTGGCCGGGCTGCCGCACACCGTGCCCGGGTACACCGTGAACCGGCTCTGCGCGTCGGGGCTCACGGCCGTCGCGTCCGCCGCGCAGGCCGTCCGATGCGGTGAGGCGGAGCTGGTGGTGGCGGGCGGGGTCGAGTCGATGACCCGGGCCCCCTGGGTCATGGCCAAGCCGGGCACGCCCTGGGCGCGGCCGGGCGAGGTCCACGACACCTCGCTGGGCTGGCGGTTCACCAACCCCCGCTTCCCCGCCGCGACCACGCTGTCGATGGGCGAGACCGCGGAGGAGGTCGCCGCCCTGGACGGCATCACCCGGCTGGAGGCGGACTCCTTCGCGCTGCGCAGCCACCGGCGCGCGGTGGCCGCGCGGGAGGCGGGCCGTTTCACGGCGGAGATCGTCCCGGTGCCGGTGGGGGACGCAGAGGTCACCGAGGACGAGGGGCCGCGCCCGACGACCACGCTGGAGAAGCTGGGCGCGCTGCGCCCGGTCTTCCGCGCGGGCGGGATCGTCACCGCGGGCAACTCCTCGCCGTTGTCCGACGGGGCCGCCGCCCTGGTGGTGGCGAGCGCGGCGGCGGTGGAGCGGTTCGGGCTCACCCCGCGCGCCCGGGTGGTCGCCGCCGCCTCCGCCGGGGTGGAACCGCGGCTCATGGGGCTCGGCCCGGTGCCGGCGACCGCCCTGGCGCTGGAGCGGGCCGGCTGGACGGCCGGGGACCTCGACGCGGTCGAACTGAACGAGGCGTTCGCCGCCCAGGCTCTCGCGGTGGTACGGCGGCTGAGGCTGGACCCGGACCGGGTCAACGCCGACGGCGGCGCGATCGCCCTCGGTCATCCGCTGGGCTGCTCGGGCACCCGCGTCCTGCTGACCCTGCTGGGCCGGCTGGAGCGGGAGGGCGGCCGGCGGGGCCTGGCGACCCTGTGCGTGGGGGTCGGGCAGGGTGTGGCAATGCTCGTGGAGCGCGTATGAGCACCGGGGAGGACACGGCGTACGGCACGCTGCTGGTCGAGGAGCGGGCGGACCGGGTGGTGGTCACCCTGCGCCGGCCGGACGCCCGCAACGCCGTCAACGGCCGGATGGTCGCCGAACTGCACCGGGTGTGCGAGGAGTTGGAGCGCACACCGAAGCTGCTGCTGCTCACCGGGCACGGCGGCGTGTTCGCGGGCGGCGCCGACATCGCGGAGCTGCGGCGGCGCGGCCGGGACGACGCGCTGCGGGGCATCAACAGCCGGCTGTTCGAGCGGGTGCGGCGGCTGCCCCTGCCGACCGTGGCCGCCGTGCCGGGCTGGGCACTGGGCGGCGGCGCCGAGCTGGCGTACGCCTGCGACCTCAGGATCGCCGGTCCGGACGCGGTCTTCGGCAATCCCGAACCGGGCCTCGGCATCCTCGCCGCGGCCGGGGCGTGCTGGCGGCTGCGTGAGCTGGTGGGCGAGTCGGTGGCCAAGCAGGTGCTGCTGGCCGGCCGTACCCTCGACGCCCGTGCGGCGCTCGGCTGCGGGCTGGTGCTGGACGTCGTACCGGCGGACCGGCTGCTCGACGAGGCGCACGCGCTGCTCGACCGGATGGCGCGGTCCTCGGCGCTCGCGCTGCGGCTCACCAAGCTCGTGACCGACGCCTCGGGGGCGCATCCCGTGGCCGACGACCTGGCGCAGGCGGTGCTGTTCGAGAGTCCCGAGAAGGGGGAGCGCATGACGCGGTTCCTGGAGAAGAAGGGGGGCCGGGCATGACCTCGGTTCCGGCTCCGCCCATGGTGGTGGGGGTGATCGGCGGCGGCCGGATGGGCTCCGGTGTCGCACAGTCCTTCGCGGCGGCCGGTTCCCGGGTGGTCGTGGTGGAACGCGACGGCGGCGCGGCGGCGGCCGCGCTGGAGCGGATCGCGCGGGGTCTCGAGAAGGCGGCCGAGCGCGGGGCGCCCGCGGCCGCGCCGGAGGACGGCGTGCCGGACCGGGTCACGGTGGTGTCCTCGATCTCCCGGCTGCCCCGCGACTGCGACCTGGTCGTCGAGGCGGTTCCCGAGGACGCCGCCCTCAAGGCGGAGGTGCTCGCCGCCGCCGAGCGGGTGGTGCACGACGACTGTGTGCTGGCCAGCAACACCAGCGCGCTGTCGGTGACCGAACTCGCGGCGGTCCTGCGGCGCCCCGGGCGCTTTCTCGGGATGCACTTCTTCAATCCCGTGCCCGTGTCCGCGCTCGTCGAACTGGTCCTCGCGCCCGGCACCGGGGAACAGGCCCTCGGCGCGGCGGTCCGCTGGACGCACGCGCTCGGCAAACAGGACGTCGTGGTGCGGGACTCCCCCGGTTTCGCCAGCAGCCGGCTCGGGCTGGCCCTCGGTCTGGAGGCGATCCGCATGGTCGAGGAGGGCGTCGCCGACCCGGAGGCCATCGACACGGCCATGCGGCTCGGCTACCGGCATCCGATGGGGCCGCTGCGCCTGACCGACGTGGTGGGCCTCGACGTGCGGCTCGCCATCGCCGAGCATCTGCACGCCACGCTCGGCGAACGGTTCGCGCCGCCGCGGCTGCTGCGCGAGAAGGTCGCCCGCGGGGAACTGGGCCGCAAGAGCGGCCAGGGCTTCCACCGCTGGTGAACACCGGCGCCGTCGGAGGCCGACGTGCCGCAGGGCGCGCGGGCCGTGTGCCCGCGAAGGGAGCGGGAGTGATCTCCGCAACCAAGGTCGGTCCTCGCCCAGGTCACGAGTTGTCCGGCATGGCCGGAGGCCGCCCGACGGGCTCGAAGGCCTTGACGAACGGGAGTTGACAGCGTGACGACAGTTACCTGAGGCGTCAGTTATCGTATTCTCAAGTGATCGCTCGCGCCACGCACTGGCCGCGCGGCCTGGCCGTCGCCGACTTCTGGCGCGTCGCCGACGGAAAGATCGTCGAGCACAGATGCGTGACCGAACAGACCGGACAGAAAGGCTCACCCCCCACCATGACCAGCCTTCCCAGCCGACGCCGCCTGCTCGCCACCGGAGCGGGTGCCGCACTCGGTCTCGGTGTCGCCACTGCCTCCGCCACGTCCGCCCAGGCATCCGCCGGCCGCGTGGAATCGGGCGGTGCCGAGGAGACCCGGTCCCTCGACGAGCTCTACCAGGCTGCCCTCGCCGAGGGCGGCAAGCTCGTGCTCTACGCCGGCGGCGACGTCTCCAGCCAGGCGGACGGAATCCGCAACGGCTTCAAGAGCCGCTTCCCGGGCATCGACCTGAACGTGGTCGTCGACTACAGCAAGTTCCACGACGTACGCGTCGACAACCAGTTCGCCACCGACACCGTCGTACCGGACGTCGTACAGCTCCAGACCGTGCAGGACTTCGTGCGCTGGAAGCAGGAGCGCCGCCTGCTGGCGTACAAGCCGGCCGGCTTCTCCAAGCTCTACGCTCCCTTCAAGGACCCGCACGGCGCCTGGGTCGCCGTCCAGGTGAGCGCGTTCAGCTACATGTACGGCCCCGCCGCGGTCGGTTCGGACGTCCCCAGCGGCCCGCTCGACCTCGCCGACCCCCGCTGGAAGGGGAAGATAGCCTCCTCCTACCCGCACGACGACGACGCCGTCCTGTACCTCTACACCCTCTACGTGGAGAAGTACGGCTGGGACTGGCTCGCTCGACTCGCCACCCAGGACCTGCAGTTCGCCCGCGGCAGCTACACCCCGTCGGCGGCCGTCAGCAGCGGCCAGAAGGCCATCGGCATCGGCGGCTCCGGCGCTCCCCTGTCCACGGGGCCGGTCAAGTGGGTGCTGCCCGAGACGGCACCGTTCATGTCCTGGGGGCAGCGGGCCGCGATCCTCAAGCAGGCCAAGAACCCCACCGCCGCCAAGCTCTACCTGAACTGGCGGCTCTCCGTCGAGCAGCAGAAGGCCGCCACCAACGGCTGGTCCGTCCGCACCGACGTCACCCCGCCGGCGGGACTGAAGCCCGTCTGGGAGTACCCCAACGGCAACCTCGACGGCTTCCCGCGCTTCATGGCCGACCGTGCCGCGATCGAGCGCTGGAAGCAGACCTTCGCGCTGTACTTCGGTGAGGTGAAGGGAGACCCGTCACCGGGCTGGCTCGGACTGCACCCGGGAGCCTGATCCGCGGGTCCGGTGTCCGGCGCGTCGTCGCGCAGCGCCTCCGGCAGGCCGGGCAGGTGCGGGCACCGGACCACGAGGGCCACGTCGGCGACGGAGTCGGCGTCCGGGCCGGCCTCGAGGTACAGGACGCGGATCACCGCGCGTCGTGCTCGGGGCCGGCCCGGTCGGCGTCGGCGAAGGCGTGTGCGGGGCCCAACGGGAGCCGGTCGTCGGGCGGATCACCGACGGCGACGGCGTGCAGGAGGCGGACCGCGGGATCGGGGTCCGCCGGCGCGGCCGGTTGCCCGGGGACGTCCGCGCCCGGCCGTGGACGTGCTGGAGGCGGCGGCTCCGGTCGGGCGGGGGGCGGGATGCTCACGGGGCCGGAGCCCACGGTCCGCTCAGGTGACGGGCAGTCCGTAGGCCCGGTCGAAGTGCTGGGCCACGAGGTGTCCGTTCCCGTCGCAGGAGAGCTGCCAGTCGTTGACACCGGTCTCGCGGCCGTCGGTGAAGTTCCACAGCAGCCGGCCGGAGGCGGTGTCGATGGCGTAGAAGCCGTCCTTGTTCTCGTAGGCGGGGACGTAGACGGCGTGCGCGCCGACCGCGATGGGGCTGTCGACGTTGAGGCGGGGCGTCTCGCAGAACCAGCGCCGGGTGCCGTTCGCCGCGTTGAAGGCGTACACGCCGTACGGGTCGGTGCCGGTGGCGTAGACCGTGTTGCCGCCCGCGCCGAGGGAGGCGAACATGCCGCGCTCGGCCTTGGCCTGCCAGCGGACCCTCCCGGTGGTGAGGTCCAGGGCGATGAACTCGGAGCCGATGGCGAAGACGGTCCGGCCGAGCACCGCCAGCCCGGGCCTGAGGTCGTAGCCGACCTGGTGCCGCCAGCGCAGGGTGCCGTCGTCGTGGGTGTTGCGGGCCGCGACGTTGCGCAGTCCGTCGGCGTAGACGAAGTAGTCGGACGTGATGACGGGGTGCAGGGGGACGCCGACGTCCTCGGGGTCGATGGGGATGACGAGGGCCCGGCGGGTCCGCAGGTCGACGCCGAAGACCGTGCTGGTGGAGGTCGCCACGCCCTGCTCCCCCGACCGGCGCAGGCTGGCGCCGAGGACGGAGACGGAGTAGTCGTCGTAGCTGCCCAGCAGTTGGTCGAACTGGTAGTCCTCGCCGAAGTCGAGGGTGAACCTCTCGGTCCCGCCGGCCGGGTCGACGCCGATCAGGGTGGCCCCCGTCCCGCCGAGCGCGACCGCGGCGTCGTTGGCCAGCAAGACGGGCGTGGGCGAGAGGCTGATGCCCTGGTAGACCCAGCGCGGTTGGGCGCCGTTCGTCACGTCCAGGCAGACCATCGTGCCGGGGCGGGTCTTGAGCAGGGCCGTGCCGTTGTGGAAGACGGCCGGGGCCTGGAGCAGCGGACCGCCCCGGAAGACCCAGGCCGGTTCGGGGGCCGGGCCGGCCGGGCGCGCCCCCGGTCCGCCCGGCCTTCGGCGCGCGGCCAGGACGGCCGCGCCCCCGATGACCGCGGTGCCGGCCGCCGCCGCGGTGAGGAGGGTACGCCGGGAGACGCGGGAGCGGGTGGTGCGGGCGCGGTGCGGGGTGGGGGTGGCGGAACGTTCCGGCACCGGGTCGTCCGCCCCTCCGCGTGCGCCCGCCCGTACCGGGTCGAGGTCCGTCGCCCGCTCCGGCCGCTCCTGCAGTCGCCGTCCGGGGCCGTGGCGTTCCGCCTCCCGCGGCTCGGCGGCGAGGGCTCCGGCACCGTCCGCACGGAAGGCACCCTCGTCCGGTTCGCCCGCGCCGCCTGCCCCGGCCGGGCCGCTCCCGCCGGGGCGGCCGGTGGCCGCCCCGGCGTGCTCACCGGCGAGGGCGGTGTCGTACCCCGGCCAGCCCACCGTCGCGTAGGCCGATCCGGGCCGGCCGGGGGCGGCGGACTCCGGCTCGGCCGCGTCGGCGAGGGCCGCCGGTTCCGCGGTCCGCACGCCGTCGGGCGCGCCCTCGCCCCGGACGAGGTCCGTCGCGGTCGCCCGGCGCTCCGCGAGGGCCGCGGCGGCGCGGCGGGCGGCGATCATGTCGGCCACCGGTCCCGGCAGCCACCCCTCGGTCAGCACCTGGTCGGCGCCGCCGGGCGCGCAGGCGGCGGAGAGCCGGTCGGGGTCGATCCGCAGCGCCGGGTCCTTGGTGTGACAGAGGCTGATGATCTTGTCGAGCGGCTCGGGCACCTGGGTCAGATCGGCCGAGCCGTGCACCACCTGGTAGAGCAGCGCGGCTCCGGCGGCCCCGCCGAAGGGCGGGTGGCCCGACGCGGCGAACGCGAGCACCGAGCCGAGACAGAAGACGTCCCCCTCCGGCCCCATCTGCTCGCCGGTGGCCTGCTCGGGGCACATGTAGTCGAGCGAGCCGAACAGGGAGCCGTCGCCGGTGAGTTCGTAGCCGTCCCGGGCGCGGACGATGCCGAAGTCGATGACGCGCGGGCCGTCGGCGGCGAGCAGCACGTTGGACGGTTTGAGGTCGCGGTGGACCAGCCCCTCGGCGTGCACCGCGGTCAGCGCCTCGGCGATCCCGGCGCCCAGCGCGAGGACGGTCTCCACCGGCAGCGGCCCGTGTTCGGCGACCGCCTCGGCGAGGGTGGGGCCGGCCACGTAGGCGGTGGCGAGCCAGGGCGTCTCGGCGTCCGGCGCGGCGTCGAGCACCGGTGCCGTGTAGACACCGCCGACCGCCGCGGCGGCGGCCACCTCGCGGCGGAAGCGGATGCGGAAGTTGCTGTCCTCTGCCATCTCGGGACGGATGACCTTGACCGCGACGGTACGGCCGTCCGCGGACCGCGCCAGGTAGACCCGGCCCATGCCGCCTGCCCCCAGCCGCGCCAGGAGGCGGTAGGGGCCTAGCTGCTGGGGGTCTTCTGGGCGCAGTGATCTCATGCCCTCGGCCGCCTGTTCTCGTGGTGGCGGGCGGGGGTCCCGCCCACGCTGCGGGGGAAGGCCCTGTGGGGGGTCTGGGAGCAACACTAGAGGCAGGAGGGGCGCACGGGGGGACTTCGCGGCTTCGGCGACCGCCCGGACGACGGCCGGAACGAGCCTCGTCCTCCCCTTTCCGAAAGCAATATGACGAAGCGTCAGAGATCGGGTGACACGTGCACGTCCTGCGGGAACAGTGCGCGATGAGCAACAAGTGCAGAATGAAGCCACTTGCTCCGGCACAGAGGTCGGATGTGTTGAAGGTCACCTCCCCGCCGCGCTACAGGGTCGCCGCAGGACCGATTCCACCGCGGACCCCGGGAGCCGGACGTCGCACAATCGGCTCCAGTACGGCGAGGGCCGCGAGGCCCTGCCGAACGCCGCCGTACGCGTGGTGGCGCGGGACGGACTGCGCAGGCCGACCTACCGGGCCGTCGCACAGGAGGCCGGTGTCACCCACGGTCTCGTCGTCCATCACTTCGGCTCGCGCGACGCGCTGATCGAGGAGGCGCCGGCCCACACGATCCGCACCTCGCCGAGCGCCGGCTCCCTGGAACCGGGCACCGGCAGGGTCGCGGACTTCTCGACCGGCCTGCCGGAGATGGTCACGGCGGCCCCGGACACCCAGGCGTTCCAGTACGAGCTGCTGCTGGAGTCGCGCCGCAGGCCGGAGCTGCCGCCCCCACTGCGCGCCCTCTACGACCAGTACTTCGACGCCACCCGGCGCGAGCCGGGCCGGATGCTGCCGGCCGGCGCGGACCGGGCGCCGACCCGGCTCGTCTTCGCCGCGCTCGACGGGCTCGTCCTGCACCAGCTGATCTTCGGGGAGCCCGAGGTCACGGACTCCGCCGCGGAGGAGCTGCGGTCCCTGCTGCGCCTGCTCGACGCGGACGGCGACACCACCGACGACGCCCACCCGTAGCCCCTGCGACCTGCACTTCTGGCGGCCCCGGACGTTCGGCGTCCGGGGCTTTCGCGCGTCTCGGGGCCAGAAAAAACCCGCCGCACCCCCTTGCCAAACGGATAGTCCCCGCCGACGATGAGGCAACTCGTTTGAACCAAAACGAACTCCCCATCCCTCCCCGTCCCCGACAGGTGAATCCGAGTGGACAGTCAGACGGCGGTCACCCCGCACTCCGCGCACGATTCCTCCACCGCAGGCAGGCTCAAGCCCGACTCGCTCGGCGTCCTGGGCATCCTGTTCTTCGTCCTCTCCGCCCAGGCACCGCTGACCGGCATCGCCGGCGCGGTCCCCATCGCCATCGCGATCGGCAACGGGGCCGGCGCCCCCGCGGCGTACCTCGCGGCCGGTGTCGTGGTCCTGCTCTTCTCCATCGGCTTCGTCGCCATGGGCCGCCACGTCGTGGACGCCGGCGCCTTCTACACCTACATCGGCAAGGGCCTCGGCCGCTCGACCGGCTCGGGCAGCGCCGGTGTGGCCCTCTTCGCCTACTGCGCCGTCCAGGCCGCCATGTACGGGCTCTACGGCGCCACGGTGGGCGCTCTGGTCGACCACTACGCCGGCGTCCACGTCGACTGGTGGGTGTGGGCGCTGGTGACCATGGTGATCGTGCAGTTGCTCGGCGCCTGCGGCATCGAGATGGGCGCGAAGGTGCTCACCGTGTTCGTGCTCGCCGAGTTCAGCATCCTGATCGCCTTCGCGCTGGTCACCCTGTTTCGGGGCGGCGGCCCCGAGGGGCTCGGCATCGGCGACAGCTTCTCCGCGCACGCCGCGCTCCAGGGCGCCCCCGGCGTGGCGCTGATGTTCGCCGTGGCATCGATGTTCGGCTTCGAGGCCACCGCCATCTACGGCGAGGAGGCGCGCGAGCCGAGGAAGACCGTCCCGCGCGCCACCTATCTCTCGGTCGCCGTCGTCACCGGCTTCTTCGCCTTCACCTCGTGGATGCTGGTCTCCGCGCACGGCGCCTCCCGGGTCACCGACGAGGCGGGCAAGGCACTGGCCTCGGGTGACGCCACCTCCTTCGTCTTCGCCCCCATCACCGCCCTGTTCGGGTCCTGGGTCGGCGACGTCCTGCCCGTCCTGCTGGCGACCTCGCTGTTCGCGGGCATCCTCGCCTTCCACAACTCCGCCAACCGCTACCTGTTCTCGCTGGGCCGCGAAGGTCTGCTGCCGCACGGGCTGACCGCGCTCAACCGGCGCCACTCCCCCTGGGCGGCCGGCATCGTCCAGACGGTGATCGCGGTGGCGCTGGTGATGCCGTTCGCGGTCCTCGGCAAGGACCCGGTGCTGACGCTCTTCTCCTGGTTCAGCGGGGTCGCCGTGCTGGCCGCGATGCTGCTGTACTTCCTGACCTCCGTCGCGGTGATCGTCTTCTTCCGCCGCTCGGGTGCCGACACCCGGCTCTGGAACACCGTGATCGCCCCCGTGCTGGGCGCCCTCGGCATCGCGGGGACGATCTGGCTGATCATCCAGAACTTCACCACACTCATCGGCGGCGACTCGGCCACCGCCCTCTGGCTCCAGCTCACCGTCCCGGCCGTGCTCGCGCTGGGCGTGGTCGTGGCCCGGCCGACCCGGCGGCCGCCCGTCGCGCCGCCCGCGCCCGTGCCCGCACCGGCGATCACGCCCACCGCGACCCCACCCGCACCCGCCCCCGCGACCGGTTCCGGGGACCAGGAGGAGAACCGCTGATGCCGGCCCTCGCCCACGACGAGCTGCTGCGCCGCGCCAAGGACCTGACCCCGCCCACCCGGCACCACGTCGACGGGCGGGAGGAACCGGGCGGCGGGGCCACCTTCACCGTCGTCTCGCCCCGCGACGGCCAGGTCCTGGCCGAGGTCGCGGACGCCCGGCAGGCCGAGGTGGACCTGGCCGTGGCCGCCGCCCGCCGCGCCTTCGACTCCGGCCCCTGGCCGCGCCTCGCGCCCGCCGACCGCGGCCGGATCCTGTTGCGCGTCGCCGACCTGCTCGAAGCGCACCGCACCGAGCTGGCGCTGACCGTCAGCCTGGAGATGGGCAAACCGATCAGCGACGCGTACGGCATCGAACTGCGCGCCGCGATCGGCACCTTCCGCTGGTACGGGCAGCTCGCCGACAAACTCACCGACGAGTCGCCGCACACCGCCCCGGACGCCCTGGCCCTGGTCACCCGGGAACCGGCCGGGGTCGTCGGCGCCGTGGTGCCGTGGAACTTCCCGCTGACCCTGGCGAGCTGGAAGGTCGCCCCGGCACTGGCCGCGGGCTGCACCGTCGTGCTGAAGCCCTCCGAGAACGCACCGCTGTCGGCGCTGCTGCTCGGCCGGATCGCCACCGAGGCGGGACTGCCGCCGGGCGTGCTCAACGTGGTGACCGGCGACGGTCCGGTGGCCGGCCGGGCGCTCGGGCTGCACCCGGACGTGGACGTGCTGGCCTTCACCGGCTCCACCGCCGTCGGCCGGCACTTCCTGCGGTACGCCGCCGACTCCAACCTCAAGCGGGTCTGGCTGGAGCTGGGCGGCAAGTCGCCGAACATCGTCCTGCCCGACGCGCCCGACCTGGAGAAGGCCGCCGCCACCGCCGCCTGGGGCATCTTCTTCAACCAGGGCGAGATGTGCACCGCCCCGTCCCGGCTCCTGGTGCACTCCTCGGTCGCCGAACGCGTCACCGAGGCGATCGTGACCCGGGCCCGCGAGCTGCGGGTCGGCGATCCGCTGGACCCGGCGACCGAGATGGGCGCCCTGGTCGGCGAGGCCCATCTGGAGCGGGTCCTCGGCCACGTCGGCACCGGCCTCGACGAGGGCGCGCGGCTGCGCGCGGGCGGCGGACGGACGCTGGCCGACAGCGGCGGGAGCTTCCTGCGGCCCACCGTCTTCGACCGGGTCGAACCCGGGATGCGGCTGGCCCGGGAGGAGATCTTCGGGCCCGTCCTGTCGGTCCTCGCCTTCGACGACCTGGACGAGGCGGTCCGGCTGGCCAACGCCACCGAGTACGGCCTCGCCGCCGGCCTGTGGACCTCGGACCTGTCCACCGCCCACCGGGTCTCCCGCGCCCTCAGGGCCGGGACGGTCTGGGTCAACTGCTACGAGGAGGGCGATCTGACGGTCCCCTTCGGCGGCGTGAAGCAGTCGGGCAACGGCCGCGACAAGTCCGTCCACGCGATGGAGAAGTACACCGAACTGAAGACCACCTGGATCCAGCTGTGAGCCGTCCGAGCAGTCCCGCACGACCGCTGGTCGCGATCCCCGCCCGCTTCAGCGCGACGACCTCCGCCCTGCGGTACGCCGCGGAGGTCAACGCCCGCGCCCTGATCGAGGCCGTCTGGCGGGCGGGCGGCGAACCGGTGGGCCTCCATCCCGCCCCCGGGGAGCTGCCCGGACGCCTCGCCCGCTTCGACGGCGTACTCCTCCCCGGCGGCGGCGACCTCGCCCCGCACCGCTACGGCGCGACCGACGTGCACGCCGGTGTCTACGACGTCGACGCCGCCCAGGACGACTTCGACCTCGCGCTTGCCCGGCACGCCCTCGACCTGGGGCTGCCGCTGCTGGCGATCTGCCGCGGCCTCCAGGTCGTGAACGTCGCCCTCGGCGGCACCCTGGAGCAGGACATGGGCGGCCCCGGGCATGAGCACCGGCACCTCGTGCACCCGGTGCCGGTCCGGCGCGGCACCCTGCTGGAACGGGCGCTCTGCGCGGAGAAGGCCGAGGTGTCCTGCTACCACCACCAGCGGGTGGGGCGCACCGGCGCGGGACTCACGGTCACGGCGCGGGCCGCCGACGGCACCGTGGAGGGCCTCGAACTCCCGGACGCCCCGGGGTGGTTCACGGCCGTGCAGTGGCACCCCGAGGACACCGCCCACGCGGACCCGGCACAACAGGGCCTCTTCGACGCCCTGGTACGGGCCTGCACCCCCTAGTGCCGTGACCGGAAAGGTTCACCGGCTCGCGACGCCCGGCACGGCACCTCGCCGCGTTGTCGCATCACCCGAGTACATCCAGTACGCGGGCGACGCTCCGCCTTGCGATGCACCGCACCGGACGCCGCGAGCTTCCCGGCAAACCTTCCCGGTCACGGCACTAGCTGCAGGGTCCTCATGCGGTGCCGCTGCCGCTCCCGGCCGGGGGGAGGCCGAGTTCGGCCAGGATGGCGTCGGTGTGCTCGCCCGCGGCGGGGACCGCGTCCATCCGGGGGGCCACCCCGGCCAGGTCCACGGGCGGGACGAGGGAGGGGATCCCGGCTCCTCCGGGGAGCGTCACCTGCCGCCAGCGGTCCCGGGCGGCGAGCACGGGGTGGCCGAGGAAGGCGTGGACGTCGTTGACGTCGGCGTTGGCGATGCCGGCCGCGTCCAGCAGGTCCCGCACCTCGTCGCTGTCCGACGCGGCGAACCGGGCGGCGACGATCGCGTTCAGTTCGTCGCGGTGGGCGACCCGGGCGGGACCGGTGGCGAAGCGCGGGTCGGCGGTGAGCGCGGGATCGCCGAGGAACCGCTCGCACAGGGCCGCCCATTCGCGTTCGTTCTGGACGGAGAACAGGACGTCCTTGCCGTCGGCGGCCGTGTAGGCGCCGTAGGGGGCGATGGTGGCGTGCTGGGTCCCGACGCGCGGGGGCTGGGTGCCGCCGAAGCGGGTGTAGAGGGCGGGCTGGCCCATCCATTCGGCCAGTGCCTCGAACAGCGAGACCTCGACGGCCCGGGCGACCCCCGTGGTGGCCCGGGTGAACAGGGCGGTGAGGATGCCCGAGTAGGCGTACATGCCGGCGGCGATGTCGGCGACGGAGATGCCCACCCGGGCGGGTTCCGCGGGGCCGCCGGTGAGCGAGACCAGACCGGTCTGGCACTGCACCAGCAGGTCGTACGCCTTGCGGTCGGCCCAGGGGCCGTCGGAGCCGTAGCCCGTGATGGCGCACGGGATCAGTGAGGGGAAGCGGGCGCGCAGCTCCTGGGCCCCGAGGCCCATCCGGGCGGCCGCGCCGGGGGCCAGGTTCTGGACGAACACGTCGGCCCGCGCCAGCAGTCGCTCCAGCACCTCCCGGCCGTCCTCGGTCTTCAGGTCGAGGGTCAGGGATTCCTTGGACCGGTTGAGCCAGACGAAATAGCTGGACTCACCGTGCACGGTCGTGTCGTAGCGGCGGGCGAAGTCGCCGCCCCCGGGGCGCTCCACCTTGATCACCCGGGCACCGAGATCGGCCAGCTGACGGGTGGCGTAGGGGGCGGCGACGGCCTGTTCGACACTGACGACGGTGATACCGGCGAGCGGCAGCGGGGCTTCGGACGGCTCGGTCATGGGCTGACCTCCGGGCTTCTTCGATGCTTCCGACAGCGTCCCGACATCATGAACGGTCAGGGCGGGGGTGAGGGTTCCGGTGCGGCGGGCCGGGCCGCGGGACCCGTACGAAGGGGTCCGGCGGCCCGGTCGCTCAGCCCTGGCGGGCCGGTCGCTCCAGGCCGGTGAGGAACGGCGCGAGGGTGCGGGTGAGGGTGTTGTGCGACGGCGCGGCGAACAGCGGATCGAGGTGGTTCATCGCCTCGTCGCTCGCGTAGGCGGCGTACGGGATCCGGGAGTCGGCGGCCACCCGGCGGGCGGACGACACGACGGTGCCCCGGGCGTAGCTCGTCCCGAAGGCGTACAGCGGGACGTCCAGACCCGTGCCGTGCCGCAGCCGCAGCCCGAGCGAGCGGGCCGTACCGGTGTCGGCGTAGGCGTCGGTGACGTCGAGGTCCACGGAGAGCCTGGCCGGCCAGTACCACTCCCACACGCCCGGTGCGGGGTCGCCCGCGTAGGCCTGCGCGACCCGGGCGATCGGGGTGATGCCCTCGTCGACCCAGCGGCGCACCTCGCCGTCGGCGGCGAGCCGGCCGGAGTGCACGCTGATGTCGTTCGGCCACCCGGAACCGGCGTCCACCAGGGTGCCCAGCAAGGCGGCGTTGGTCACCGGGACCGGGGGGCGCAGGGCCTCGGGCATCCGGGGCTGCAGGACCGAGGGGCCGTCGGGGTCGTGGTGCGCGTACCAGCCGGCGAGCTGGTACCAGATCTGGGTGGACTCGGCGCGGGCGCCCAGTCCGACCCCGCTCAGGGTGAGGTCGAAGACGGCGCCGCCGTCGATCGCCGCGAGCCGTCGGCGGACCTCGTCGGGCGAGTCGGCCACGGGCGCCCCGGTGCCGTCGAAGGCGCCGCGCACCCCGCCGTCGACCAGGACCAGGCCCGCGAGGGCCCGGTGGCCGGGGCGGCCGTCGAAGTCCCAGGCCGCGTACGCCATCGCCGTGGTCGCGCCCCAGGAGTGACCGCCGAGCACCACCCGGCGCCGGCCGCCGCAGGAAGCGGCCCGGACGACGGTGTCCAGGTCCTCCAGGGTGCGGGCCAGACCCCAGTGCGCGGCGAAGGCGGAGGCGGCGGGGTCCTGCGCGCGGTAGCGGCCGTCCAGGTAGTACGCGGCCGGGTCCGCGCCGGTGAACCCGGAGCGGTCGGCCAGGTTCTCCTCGCGCCGGTCGAACGCCCATACCTGGACGCCGGGCACGGCGGCGACGAGATCGCGGGCGAGCAGCCTGAAGTCGTTCGCGGCACCGAACATGCCCGGGACCATGACCAGCACCGTGGGCGCGGTGCCGGAGCCGACCTTGAGCACGTGCACCCGGTCCGTCCCGGCCGGGCCGCCCCCGGCGCCGACGGAGATCGGGACGTACGGCTCAGGGGCGCCGGACGGGCCGTACGGCTCGGCGGCGTACGGCTCGGCGGCGGCCCGACCGGCGACGAGCGGTGCCAGGGCGAGCCCGCCGGCCACCCCGCCGAGCAGCGCCCTGCGCGTGAGGCCGCGGCTCATGGGGCGCACCCGCCGACGCGCCGGGTGCCGACCGCCACGTCGTCCATGCGGAGGTCGTACGACGTGGGCGTGGGGTCGGCCTGGTAGAGCTGCCAGCCCAGCTTGAGCCGGTCGAAGGCGGGGAAGACGAAGTCGCCTGCCGTGCCGCCGTGCTCCTTGGTCGAGACGGTCAGCTCGGGCCGTTCCACGCCGTCCAGGTAGACGGTGACGCGGTTGTCGGTGGCGTCGAGGTGGAATTCCACGCAGCTCCACCGGCCGGCGGCGGCCGGGGCGGAGGTCTTCCAGGCGGTCCAGTCCCCGGTCGGCCCGAGGTCGGAGCCGACTCCCCAGAAGTTGTCCTTCTCGGTGGGCACGTACTGGCCGCCGAGGGGGCGTACGACGGTGGGGGTGTCGAAGCCGGAGGCCTCCGCGAGGGTCCAGTGGGCCCAGTCGGGGGCGAGGGGGAAGGCGTCCACGCGCAGCCGCAGTCTGGCCCAGAAGCTGTTGCCGGCGGGGGCGAGGTCGTCCAGGACGAGGAAGGCGCGGCCGTTGCCCTCGGTGTGCAGGCGCAGTTGGCGGCCGTGGCCGTCGGCACCGGGCTCGACGGTGAGCGAGCCGTGGGAGGTGTCGGAGGTCCAGCCGCGCCCGGCGGTGACCGGGCCGAGGGGGAGGCGGTCGAAGGTCTCCCGGAAGAAGGGGTGGGAGGAGGCGGGGGTGGCCGAGGCGGTGGGGGGTGTCGCGAGCAGCGTGGCCGTCGTGGCTAACAACGCGGCTGCGAACTTCCTCATGCGTATCATGCGCTCAGTCTGCAGCACCCGGCACAGCGCTCACCCGGCAGGGACCCCTGCTGGTCACCCCGACCGGTCGCCCAACACCAGTCCCCCGCAAGCCGGTTGGGGAACAACCGGAGCCTCGGTGGCCGGTTTGCGGATGAGCAGCAGCGCCGCGTCGTCGTGCAGCTTGCCGCCGACGTGCGCGAGCAGTTCGTCCTGGAGGGCGTCGAGGGTGCGGGCGGGCTCGTCGGTGACGTGGCGGCCCAGTCCGTCGACGAGCGGATAGAACTCCCGCCCGTGGTCGCGGGCCTCGGTCACCCCGTCGGTGTAGAGCAGCAGTTGGTCGCCGTCGCCGAAGGGGAGCACCTGCAGGGCGGGGCTCTCGCCGGCGAGGGCGCGCAGACCGAGGGGCGGTGCGGGGTGCGTGGGCTCGACCGGGGTGACGGTCCCGGCGGCGCGGACGAGCAGCGGCGGGGCGTGTCCGCAGTTCACCACTTCCAGTTCGCCGTCGCGCGGGTGGCCCGCCACCACGGCGGTCACGAAGTCGTCGGGTCCGAGGTTGCGCGCGAGGCTCCGCTCGATCCGGTCGACGACGGTGAGGAGGTCGGGTTCGTCGTGGGCGGCCTCGCGGAAGACGCCGAGCACCAGCGCGGCCGTCCCGACGGCCGGCAGTCCCTTGCCGCGCACGTCGCCGACGAGCAGCCGGACGCCGTACGGCGTGGGCACCAGGGCGTAGAGGTCCCCGCCGATCCGGGCCTCGGCGGCCGCCGCGCTGTAGCGGACGGCCACCTGGAACGGACCGACGATCTCCGGCACGGGCAGCAGCAGCGCGTGCTGGGCGGCCTCCGCGACCGAGCGGACGGCCGCGAGGACGCGCTCCCGGCGCCCGCGCAGGGCGCTGGCCAGCCCGCTCGCCAGGGTGACGGCCGCGAGGGCGGACAGGACGGCGACGAGTTCCCGGGCCGGGACGGCGTTGCGGACGCCGAGCACCGCGCCGAGCACACCGGCGAGCAGACCGACGTACAGGACACCGCGCGGGCCGTTGGTGGTGGCGGCCAGCGCGGGGCCGACCGCGAGCAGGGGCAGCCAGGTGAGCCCGGCACCGCCGAGGAGGTCGACCAGGATCACGCCGAGAACGATCAGCACGGGCAGGACGGGTCCCGCCACGACATACCTGAACAGGTGCGTCGGCCCGTGGTCGGCGCCACGGTGTCGGGCCTGGTTCATGTGCGTCCGCAGTCCTCGTCTGTAGTCGGCGTCTGTGGTCGGCGTTCGGGGTCGGCGGGTGGAATGTCCGTTTGATATAGGAAAACGGGTTCGGCTCCCGTGTCACAAGGTGCGGGATTTCAGATAGTGAGCGAGAGGCTCCTGGTCACCCGGTTCGCCGTGGGAATCAGCCGGTCGCGGATCTCCCGGAGCCGCGGCTGCCGGTCGACCGGCAGGGACACGCCGAGCGAGCCGAGGACGTCACCGCTGTAGACGGGGACGGCGACGCAGACCGTGCCGAGGGCGTACTCCTCCAGGTCTGTGACCGCCGGGGCCACGGGTGAGGCGTCGAGCTGCCGCAGCAGCTGCGGGGTGCTGGTGATCGTCCGCGGGGTGAGATCGGCGAGGTGGTGGCGGGAGAGGTAGTCGTTGCGGGCCTCCTCGTCCATCTCCCGCAGCACGGACTTGCCGAGCGCCGTGGCGTGTCCGGCGTCCTCGAAGCCCACCCAGAGGTCGACGCGGGGCGTGCGGGGGCCGTCGACGATCTCGGCGACGCGGATCTCACCCTCCTCGTAGAAGGTGAGGTAGGCGGCGGTCGCGAGCTCGTCCCGCAGCGCGGCGAGGGTGGGCCGCACCCGGCTGAGGAGGGCCTGTCCCCGGCCGGAGGTGTGCAGCGTGCGCAGCCGGTCGCCGAGGACGAAGCCGCCGTCCTCCAGTTTGCGCACGTATCCGTCGTGGACCAGGGTGCGCAGCAGGTGGTAGGCGGTGGCCAGGGGCAGGCCCGTCTCCCGCGCCAGCTGTTTCGCCGGCGCGCCGTTCTCGTGCGCGCTCACCGCCTCCAGCAGCCGGAAGGCCCGCTGGACGGACGTGATGAGCGTGGGCCCGTCCTGCCCCGCCATAGGACCAGCGTGCGCCGCGGGCGGGCGCCAGGCAAGGCGTGCGCCCCGCGGCGCTACGGCACGACGGTGGGCCGTGCGGCGCGGGCCGCCTCCAGGTCGGCCGCCGCCCGGCGGGCGTCCGCGGCAAGACGGGGGGAGCGCCAGGCCTCGGCGGTACGGGCCGCGAGGGCGTAGTGACCGGCGGCCGACCGGTCCTCGCCGAGCAGCCGGTGGAGATCGCCGAGGGCGTGGGCGACGGGGCGGGTCGCGCAGGCCGTGCCGGCCGCGCCCGCGAGCTGGTCCCGGAAGGGCAGCATCCGTTCGATCAGCGCGGCCGCCGTGGTGCGGTCGGCCCGCAGGCTGGTGGTGTGCACGTCGATCGCCTGCTGGAGCAGGTCGACGGCGGTGTCGTGGGTGTAGCGCCGCTCGGCGACCTCGGCGGCGCGCAGGGCGTAGTCGACGGCGAGTCTCGACGCCCCGGTGGAGCTGTTCGTCGGGGGGCCGGGCCGAGTGCCCGGACGAGATCAGGACCGGGCCGCAGGGCGCCGAGGACTACTGGCGGATGCTCTTCGAGCGGCAGCCGCACAGCCGCACGTACGTGTCGGTGCCGTTGCGCCGGATGATGGCCTGGTACTACCTGCGGCTGCTGATCACGGTCACACCGCACCAGGTGGTCGTACGCGAGCCGTTCGTGCCGCCGCCGGTGGGCTCGCCGGTGCCCGGCGGTCTGCCGGGGGCCGACCGGCTCGCCCGGCACGCGAGCGCGGTACTGGCCGCGCGCGACGCCTCGGGGGCGCCGGTGCCGGCGCGGACCCGGCCCGTCCCGGCGGACGGCGGTTACGCCGTGGCGGTGCCCGCGGACTGCGCCGCCGCCCCCGGTCCGGCCTCGCTGCTGGTGCACCGGCACGACGAGAGGATCAGCCACATGCAGAACGCGCTGGTGCGGGGCGAGTTGCGCAGATCCGGTCAGTCCTGGCTGCTGGTGCCGGAGCGGGTGGTGGAGCCGATGGGGTCGGGGCGGCCCACCGACGCGTTCAAGGTGCTCGCCCACACCCGGCGGGCCACCGCCCGCTACCCGCAGCGGCGCGGACTGGGGCAACCGCCCGTCCAGTGGGCCGAGTTCAAGGCGCTGGTGGCGCAGGTCAAGGGCCGCTGACCCGGACCAGCCCGGCGACATGGGCGGTGACCATGTCGAGGACGTCCGTCCCGGCGGCCGCCTCGCCGAGGACCAGGTAGTTGAGGGTCAGCCCGTCGGTCATCGCGGCCAGGTAGCGGGCCAGGACCGGTACGGGGACGCCGAGTTCGAGGTCCATGCCCCGGCACAGCTCTCCGATGAGCTCGGCGTACGCCTCCTCGTAGAGTTCGTACTGCCGGCGGGCCAGGTGGGCGAAGCCGGGCTCGCGCAGGGCGTACTGGGTGAGTTCGTAGGTCAGCATGTGCTCGTCGGGGTGGGCGCGGACGTGGTCCCAGTACGCCTGGAACCCGGCCCGGACCGTCTCGCCGAGGCCGGCCCTGGGCGAGAGCGCCTCCTTCACGACGCTCACCGAGTGGGCGGTGAGCGTCGTGATGACGGACTCGACGAGGGCCTGCTTGGAGTCGAAGCAGTAGTGGAAGACGCTGAGGGACACCCCGGCCTCGGCGGCGATGGACCGGGTGGTCGTCCTGGGGACGCCGTCCCGGGCCATCGCCCTGATCGCCGCTTCCGTCAGCTGTCTGCGCCGCTGCGCCGACGGCATCCGTGCCATGCCGGTCCCCCGTTGTCGTCCGTCAGGCGCTGTGGACGCCCACCTCGTACAGCGAGTATCCCCAGTCGGTGCCGCGGTCGAGGCCGTGGACCCGGACGTAGCGGGCGGGAGTGCCGGTGAACTTGGCCGTGTCCAGGCCGCCGTCGCCGGAGGTGGTGGACCAGGCGGTCGTCCAGGTGCTGCCGTCCGTGGAGAGCTCGATGCGGTACGACTTGCCGTAGGCGCGCTCCCAGGCGAGGGTGACGCGGGAGACCAGGTGGGTGGAGCCCAGGTCGACCTGCCAGTACTGGTCGTCGCTCCAGTCGCTGGCCCAGCGGGTGGAGTCGTCGCCGTCCGCCGCCCGGCCCGGCTGGTAGCTGGTGAAGGGGTTGGACTCGGACGAACTGGCCGTGGCCGACTGTCCCTTGGCGAGGTTGACGGCGGCCTGGTGCTGCTCGGTGGCGCCCCAGGTGTCGAGGTAGGACTCGGCGCCGCGGAAGAGGTCGTCGACCACGTCCTGTCCGCCGACCTTGCGGATGTCCTCGATCCAGTCGGGGATCATGCCGACCTGGGCGGCGCCGTCGGTGTTGAAGTCGAAGGTGCGCGAGCCGGTGGTCTGCCGGTCGATGACCGAGCCGCCGTCGACGCTCCTGAAGGGGTAGGTCACCTTGTTCGCGGCGTCGGCGCCGCGCGGGGCGGGGTGGTCACCGATGCCGTTGAAGTCGGTGCCGAAGCCGTACCCGACGCCGTACTTGTCGCGCAGCGCCTCGGTGCGCTTGGCCTCGGAGACGAAGTTCGTGGAGCCGTGCATGTACTGGGCGACGAAACCACCCAGGGAGTAGACCCGGTCGGTCCAGTTGAGGTCCATCCAGCTGTGCGAGGAGATGACGCCCGGGTAGCCGGCGGCCTCGAAGATGTCCAGGGCCTGGCCGGTGGCCTTGACGCTCATGTGGTCGATCTCGAGCATCATCTTGCGCTTCATCATCCCGCGTACGGCGTACTCGCCGAGGGAGGTGAGTCCGCGGGTGTTGCACTGGGCGTTCTTGTCGTAATCGGGGACCTCGGTGCCCGCCGGCAGGTCGGCCTCGGCTGCGGAGGCGGCGGTACCGATGGGGTTGTCGTGCATCGCGGTGGTGCACTTCTCGGTCTGCCAGAAGGTGCCGGTCGACAGGAACTGCCCGACGTTGATGGCGGTGCCCAGGCCGCCCTCGTCGAAGCGGACGCCGCACAGCGCGTTGTCGAACTTGTGGCACAGGAACATGCTGCGCACGCCGAGGGAGTACAGCTCGTCGAGGCCCTTGTCGATGTCGGCCCTGCTGCACTGGCCGATGTCGAAGATCTGCTTGCAGCCGAACGGCTCGGAGGTCTCGACGCCCAGGATCACGGCCAGCTTGCCCGCCTTGACGACGTCACGGGCCTGCGCGCTGTCGGTGACGATGCGGAACCAGCCCTTGCCGGTGCCGCCGTACATCTTGTCGATGTAGGCCTGCAGGTCGTACGTCAGCTTCGCCTGGAGCCGGATCGAGGTCATCTCGTCGCAGCTGCGGTCCTTGAAGGGGTAGACGGAGCAGATCATGCCGTTGGTGACGAGGTCGTTGACCAGCACCCGCTGCCCGCCGCGCCAGGCGCGCTCCACCCAGGCGTAGTAGTTCGCCTGGTGGGTCATGGAGTCGTACGCGGGCCAGTCCGCGAAGGTCGGCCAGCCGGCCGGGTCGTGCTTGCCGTCACCGCCGTGGGTGATGTAGTCGAAGAGCGCGAGGGTGCCGTCGGGGTAGTGCTCGGGACAGTCCTTGAGCGCGTCGGCGACACCGGACTCGGAGAACACCTTGCCGCAGATCAGCCGGCCGCCGAAGGCCTCGTTGGAGAACAGGTGGTTGTGCGCGTCGACGAACCCGCGCACCTGCCCGGCGGAGTCGGTGCCGGTGAAGGGCTCACCGGTCACGTTGATCCCGGAGTCGGGGGACGGCCGCGAGGTGGGCGTCCACCAGTCGGTCCCGGCCGCCGAACTCTGCGCGGGGCCGAGGATCGAGGCGAGCACGAGAAGGAGCAGCGAGACGACGGTGACGTCGCGGCGTCTGCGGTACGGGCGTCCGGTCATGGTCACAGCCCACGTCCCTCGGTCGACGGGTCGCGCGGTCGACGAGAGGGCGCTTTGATCGCCCTTGGGGTTGTCATGACCGACGCAAGATAGTGGGTCGAGAATGCGGACTGCCGCCGTGGCGAGTCAATAGTCCGGGACGCTTGACCTGATGACTGGGGAGAAGTGGCGGCGGAGAGGAACTCCGCACCCATGGACAACAGTTGAACAATCGGACGGTGATTCCCTTCCTTCTGGAACATCCCTGAACGAAGGACGGAAAACCCATGAGGCTCAAGCGAATCGTCCGACGAGCCGCCGTACCCGCGGCGATGACGGCCGCCCTGGTCGGCGCCACCCTGGCCGTGGCCCCCTCGGCGAGCGCCGCCGAGAGCGACTGCCCCGCGGCGATGGTGTGCATCTTCCAGGACATCCACTTCCAGGGACGCATGGTCGGCCAGACCGACCCGTACCGGTCCAACATCGGCGACTACATGAACGACCGGACGAGCTCCATCGTCAACCGGACCGACCGGGACATCTGCTTCTACCAGAACATCGACTACCAGGGGGACATGCTCATGTGGGTCCCCGCCCGCTCCGCCGCCGGCGTCCTGGTGGAGGGCGCCAACGACCGCATCAGCTCCTTCAAGCCCTGCTGGTAGCCGAACGGCAGCAGTTTTGAACGCGTTCAAAAGAGAGTAGGCTTCCTGGCACACGGTGAGGGGAGCCTGCTCGTGAAGTTCGTGGTGCCCGGGGGGACCGGGCAAGTGGGAAACGTGGTGCGCCGGGCCCTGACGGCGGCCGGGCACGAGGTCGTCGTGCTGAGCCGGCGGCCGTCCGGGCCGGGCGAGGTGCCGTGGGACGGGCGGACCCGGGGGGCCTGGTCCGAGGAGATCGACGGCAGTGACGTCGTGCTCAATCTGGCCGGACGCAGCGTCAGTTGCCGCTACACCCCGGAGAACCTCAAGGCCATGATGGATTCCCGGGTGGACTCGGCGCGGGTCGTGGGCGAGGCGATCGCCGCCGCCGCCCGGCCGCCGAAGGTCTGGCTCCAGATGAGCACCGCCACGATCTACACCCACCGCTTCGACGCGGCCCACGACGAGGACACCGGGGTGATCGGCGGTCACGAGCCCGACGTGCCGGGCTACTGGGCCTACAGCGTCGACATCGCCACCGCCTGGGAACGGGAGCTGGAGACGGCCGCCGTCCCGCACACCCGTAAGGTGGCGCTGCGCTCCGCGATGGTGATGAGCCCGGACCGGGGCGGGGTGTTCGACGTCATGTCCTGGCTGGCCCGGCTGGGGCTGGGCGGACCGGTGGCGGGCGGCGCCCAGTACGTGTCGTGGATCCACGACCGGGACTTCGTGCGCGCCGTGGAGTTCCTCGTCGCGCGCGACGACCTCGCCGGACCGGTGAACCTCGCCGCGCCCGCGCCGCTGCCGCAGCGCGCCTTCATGCGGGCGCTGCGCTCGGCGTGGGGCGTCCCGGTGGGGCTCCCGGCGACGAGGTGGATGGCGGAGCTGGGCGCCCTCGCCCTGCGCTCGGACACCGAACTGCTCCTGAAGAGCCGGCGTGTCGCCCCCGGGCGGCTGCTCGCCGCGGGCTTCACCTTCGAGCACCCGGTCTGGCCGGGGGCCGCCGAGGACCTCGTACGGCGTCGCCGGCAGGGCCCTCCCACGCCGTGACGTGGGTCCGCGGGTCAGACGTGCAGGGCGTCGCGCAGGGTGCCGACGGCGAGGGTGATGGCCGCCTCGGCGGCGTGGGTCGAGCGCAGGGCGTTCAGCATGACGAAGTCGTGGATGATGCCCTGGTAGCGGACGGCCGTGACGGGGACACCGGCCTGGCGCAGCTTGTTCGCGTACGCCTCGCCCTCGTCGCGCAGGACGTCCGCCTCACCCGTGATCACCAGCGCCGGGGGCAGATCCCTCAGCTGCTCCACCGTGGCCCGCAGCGGAGACGCCGTGATCTGCGCCCGCTCACCCTCGTCGGCCGTGTACTGGTCCCAGAACCACCGCATCCCGTCCCGCCGCAGGAAATACCCCTCCGCGAACCGGTGATACGACGCCGTGTCGAACGACGCATCCGTCACCGGATAGAACAACACCTGCAGCACCAGCGGAACACCACCCCGCTCCTTCGCCATCAGCGTCAACGCCGCACTCATGTTCCCGCCCACCGAATCCCCCGCCACCGCCATCCGCGAAGCATCCAGCCCCTTCGAAGCACCCTCCTCCACCACCCACCGCGCCACCGCGAAGTTCTGCTCGATCGCCACCGGATACCGCACCTCCGGCGACAGGCCGTACTCCGGAAAGACCACCGCGGCCCCCGCACCGACCGCCAGCTCACGCACCAACCGGTCATGCGTATGCGCACTGCCGAACACCCACCCCGCACCATGAATGTACAGAACGACCGGCAACACCCCCTCCACACCGGCCGGACGCACGATCCGCACCCGCACACCCCCCGCCGGACCACCCACCGTGACCCACTCCTCCACCACCGGCACGACCACATCACCCGACTGCACCTCGTCGACCGCCTTCCGCCCCTCGACAGGACCCAGGTCGAACAGATACGGCGGGTTCGCCGTCGCCTCGACGAAGGACTGAGCAGCGGCTTCGAGCACCGGCACGACCGGCTCTACGGCGTCGGACATGGCATCTCCTGCTGGGTCGGGATGTGCGGTGTTCTGCTCACGGACGCTAGATCCGCCGGGGCGCCGCGCGTTGCCCGCGAGCGCACGGGCGGTGTCCTCACAGCGCACGGCGGCGGTCGGCGCGGGCAGCGGTGTCGCGCCATGCGCTGGGGGACATGCCGTAGGCAGCGCGGAAGACCCGGCTGAAGTGGGTGGCGCTCAGGAAGCCCCAGCGGGCGGCCACCGCCGCGATGGTTCGGCTGCCGCGGCCGTGGCGCACCAGGTCGCGCCGGCACTCGTCGAGTCGGCGGCGCAGGATCCAGCGGCCCACGGAGGTGCCCTCGTCCTTGAACAGCTTGTGCAGGTAGCGCACGGAGACGTGGTGGGCGCGGGCGATCGCCTCCGGCGACAACTCCGGATCGGTCAGGTGCAGTTCGATGTACTCCAGGACGCGGGTGAGCACCGCCGAACGGGGCGACGCCGGATCGGGGGTACGCGCGCCGAGCTGCTCCACGGCGAGGGTGGACAGAAGGTTCACGGCGTTCCAGGCGAGCATCTCGCCGACCGGGGGGCGTGCCTCGGCCGCCGCGCGGGCGAGGTCGGACAGGAGCGGGGAGAGCAGCGTGCCCAGGCGCGAGGCACGGTCGACGGGGGTGCGGGTGATCCGCGCGGCCTCGGCCTCGGTGAGCCCCAGCAGATCGGCCGGCACGAGGAACACCGTGGCCCGGAACCGCTCGGGGAAGTCCAGGACGGGGGCGTGGCGGACGTCGTAGAAGCAGATGTCCCCGGGGATGAGGGGGAGGGTGAGGGGCTCGGGAGCGGGCTCCGCCGTGCCGCCGCGCAGGCCCACGAAGAGGTACTCGCCGGTGGTCCGGGCGCGGAGCCGGTGCGCGGGCTGCGGGCGGCCCTCGGCGGGCAGGGGCCTGTGCGGCTCCTCGCCGTGTTCCCGGGTGAGGATCTCGACGCCCAGGGGCGTACGGACGGTGAAGATGGTGGTCACGTGCCGGGACGGTAGGTCGGCGGATGTGCAAAAAGAGTGACAGTGGGGTGCGGGCGCGGTGCGAGCCGTATCGCCGGCACGGCTCCGGCTACCGGCCCGGCACATCGGCCTCCGCGGTCCGGGTGAGTTCGGCGGCCAGGGCGCGCAGCAGGCCGTGCAGGGTGTAGCGGCCGGGTGCGGGCTCGGCGAGGAGGTGGGCCTCGGCGAGGAGGCCGAGCAGGCGGCGGGTCGTGCGGGGCGGCGCTCCGGTGAGGGCCGCGGCCGACGCCGGGGTGATGGGGTGTGCGGGGTGCAGGGACAGCGCCCGGAAGAGCTGCGCTCCGTCGTCCGGCAGCCGGTGGTAGGAGGCGAGGAGGGCGGGGCGCAGGGCGGACAGGGCGTCCAGGCCGCCGTGCGCGGCGCGCAGTTCGGCGGCGACGGCGGCGAGGGAGAGGTGCGGGTGGCCGGTGAGCCGGTCGGCGACGACCGCGAGGGCCAGCGGCAGCCGGTCGCAGTGGGCGACGATCTCGGCGGCGGCCGTCGGTTCGGCGGCGGTCCGCGCGGGGCCGGCGCGGCGGGCGAGGATGGCGTGGGCGTGCGCGTCGGACGGCGGCTCGAGCCGGAGCGGGCGGGCACCCGCGGCGACCAGACCGGGCAGGGCGTTGCGGCTGATGACGAGGGTGAGACAGCCCGGTGCGGCGGCCAGCAGCGGGCGCAACTGCTCGGTGCCGAGGGCGTCGTCGAGCACGACGAGGGCGCGGCGCTCCGCCAGCAGCGTGCGGTACAGCCCGCTCCGGGCGGCGACACCGTCGGGCATGCGCCGGCCGGTCACCCCGAGGGCGGTCAGCAACTCCCCCAGGGCTTCGCCGGGTTCGAGCGCGGGCCGGCCGGGGTCGGAGCCGCGCAGGTCCACCTCCAGCCGGCCGTCCGGGTACCGGGCTGCCGCCCGGTGCGCCCAGCGCGCGGCGAGGGCGCTCTTGCCCACCCCGGGCATCCCGCCGACGAGCAGCACGCCCGAGCCCCGTGCCAGCTCCGTCAGCCGCGCCGACTCGTCCTCCCGCCCCACGAAGAGGTCCGGGCGGGAGGGCGGCACGGTCCCGCCCGGCGGTCTGCCGTGGCCCGCGGTTCCCGAGCGGCGCACCTCCTGGCGCAGGACGCGGGTGTGGGCGGCCGTCAGTTCCGGGCCGGGGGTGAGGGAGAGGTCGGTGAGGAGTCGGCGGCGGATGCCGTCGTACGTGCGAAGCGCCTCCGCCTGGAGGCCGCCGGCGGCGAGGGCGAGCACGAGACGGGCGTGCAGGGGCTCGTCGAGGGGTTCGCGCGCGGCGGCCTCGCGCAGGGCGGGCAGGACCTGGTCGGCGTGGCCGGACAGCAGGGCGGCGTCGGCCGCGAGGCGGGCGGTGTCGAGGAGTTCACGGTGGACGGCCGTGAAGTGGACGTGGGCGCGGACGGGTTCGGGGATGCCCATCGCCAGCGGGCCGCGCCACTCCTCCAGCGCCCGGACGAAGCGGTGGGCCGCCGTCTCGGCCCGTCCGGTGGCCGCGGCCCGCTTGCCCTGCCGGGTGAGTTCACGGAACCGCAGCAGGTCGACCTCGTCCGGCTCCGCGGCGAGGAGGTAGCCGCCGGTGCGGCGCAGCAGACGGCTGCCGGGGGCGCGGGGCGGCAGTCCGGGTTCCAGGAGGCGGCGCAGGGCGGCGGCGTAGCGGCGTACGACGTTCGGGGCGCTGGCGGGCGGCCGTACGGACCACAGGGCATCGAGGATCTCACCGGTCGGCACGGTCCGGCCGGTGTGCAGCAGGAGCAGGGCGAGCAGGGCGCGCTGCTGGGGGAAGCCGAGGTCGAGTTCCTGTGCGCCGCGCCGGACCCGGACGGGCCCGAGGACCTGGAACCGGATCGGTTCAGCAGGCACCGGCCCGTCCCTCCCCGCACCTCAAACGCGTCTCGACCGCGTCCGCGTCGGGGTGGCCGAGCTCCCGGAGCAGGGCCAGTGCCCGCGTCCACGCCTCGTGGGCCGCCGCTCGGTCGCCCAGGGCGAGGTGGGTGTCCCCGGCGCGGGTGAGGATGTCGGCCTCCAGGTACGGCACGCCGAGGTCCCGCAGCAGGGTGAGGGCGTTGCGGTAGCCGAGGAGGGCGTGCGGGTGGCGGCCGAGGTGGTGGTGGGCGTAGGCGATGCTGTCCCAGGTGGTGGCCTGGCCGTACCGGTCGCCGAGGTCCTGGAGCATGTGCAGGGCTTCGTGGCAGTGCGTCAGCGCCGCTCGGTACGCGCCGAGCCGGGCGTGGTACCAGCCGACCGAGTTCAGGACGCTGGCCTGGGCCGCGCGGTCGCCGAGGGCGCGGAACAGGGCGAGGGCGTGCTGGTTGTGGCGCAGGGCGCCGGGCAGGTCGCCCCGCTGGTCGCACTCCCAGCCGAGACTGCGGTGGGTGTGGGCGCGGCCGGTGTCGTCGCCCAGTGCGGTGAAGAGGCCGAGGGCCTGTTCGAGGCGGGGGACGGCGCGGGTGTGCAGGCCGAGGCGGCCCTCGATGCGGGCCAGTCCGCGCAGTCCGCGGGCGAGGAGGACGGGGTCGGCGAGCCGCCGTGCGGTGCCGAGCGCGGTGCGCTGTGCGCCGAGCGCGTCGTGCCAGTGGCCGCGCCGGTCGAAGAACGGCTCCAGGGACCAGGCGAGGTGGCAGGCGAGGCGGGCGCGCGCGGGCCGTCCGGAGGCGGCGGCGGTCACGACGGCGAGCAGGACGGCGTGTTCGGCGGTGAGCCAGGCCAGGGCGTGGTGGTCGTCGGCGAGCGGTTCGGGCCGGGCGCCCTCGGGTGCGGGCGGTGGGGTCAGGGGGTCGGAGGTGGGGGCGAGGAGGCGGTCGGCGGTGTGCGCGGTGTGCAGATAGTGGTGGTGGAGCCGGTCCAGGGCCGCCTCCCGCTCGGTCTCGGTCTCGTGCGCGTCGAGGAGTTCGGCGGCGTGGGCGCGCAGCAGATCGTGGAGGGAGTGGCGGCCGGGGCTGTGCTCGGTGACGAGGTGCAGGCCGGTCAGTTCGGCGAGCAGGCGGCGGGTGCGGCGCTCCGTCAGGCCCGCGAGGGCGGTCGCGGCCGGGAGGGTGAGATCGGGTCCGGGGTGCAGGGCCAGCAGCCGGAAGAGGCGGGCCGCGTCGGGGGACACGGCGTCCGTGGACCAGGAGAAGACCGTGCCGACGTCGACGGAGGCGTCGGCGCGGGCGAAGGCGTCGAGGCTGCCGTGGGCCTCGCGCAGTTCGCCGGCGATGTCGGCGAGCCGGAAGTGGGGGTGGGCTGCGGCGCGGGCGGCGACGCAGGCGAGGGCGAGGGGCAGCCCGGCGCACAGGGCGCCGATCTCGTCGGCGGCGCGCGGCTCGGCGGCCACCCGTGCCGCGCCGAGCCGGCGGACGAGGAAGGCTCGGGTCCGGTCCTCGTCGAAGGGGTGCAGGACCAGGGAGCGGGCCCCGTGCGCGGCGGCCAGGCCGGGCAGTTCGTCGCGGCTGGTGACGAGGGTGAGACAGCCGGGCGAGCCGGGCAGCAGCGGTGTCACGTGCTCCGTGTCGCGGGCGTTGTCGAGCACGACGAGGACCCGCCGTCCCGCGAGGGTGCTGCGGTAGAGCGCGCTCTGCGCGGCCGTCGTGTGCGGGACGCGTTCGGGGGGCACGCCGAGGGCGTCGAGGAATCCGCGGACGGCCTCCCCCGGTTCCATGACCGCGCCGGAGGGGTCGAAGCCGCGCAGGTTCACATAGAGCTGCCCGTCGGGGAACCGGTCGGCGATCCGGTGCGCCCAGTGCACGGCGAGAGTGGTCTTGCCGACGCCCGCCATGCCGCCGACGGCGCCGATCACCACGGTCCCGGGACGGGGTCGTCCCGTGTCGAACAGGGCGAGCACCTCGTCGAGTTCGGTCTCCCGTCCGATGAACAGGGGCAGGTCGTACGGCAGTTGCGACGGGACGACGTGCGGGAGAGCGCCGGTCGCGGCGGGTTCGCCGGGCAGGGCGGCGTGGGCGTCCGTGAGTTCGGGGCCCGGGTCGATCCCCAGGTCCTCGGCGAGCCGGGCCCGCACGGTCTCGTAGACGGTGCGGGCCTCGGTGCGGTGACCGGCCGCGGCGAGCAGCCGCAGGAGGCCGGCGTGGACGGGTTCGTCGAGCGGATGGTCGGCGGCGGCCCGGCGCAGGGGCGGCAGGGCCCGCTCCGCCCGTCCGGCGCGCAGGGCGGCGTCGGCCAGCTCACGGGCGGCCGCCAGCCGTTCCCGCTCGATCGCGTCGAACAGGGGGTGGCTGCGGGCGGGCGCGGGGATGCCGTCGCCGATCGGCCCGTGCCACAACCGCAGTGCCTCGGTGAGGAGTTCGGTGGCCTCGGCGGGTGCGGTGTCCGTGCTGTGCCGGGCGGTCTCGCGCAGCGCGCGGAACCGCGGAAGGTCGGCCTGGTCACCGTCGGTGACCAGGCGGTAGCCGCCGGCGTCCCGGAGCAGCCGGCTGCCCTCGGCGCGGGCGGGGAGCCCGGGTTCCAGCAGGCGGCGCAGCGAACCCACGTGCCGCCGGACGACGTTGACCGCGCTGCGCGGCGGCTCCGCGCCCCACAGCACGTCCACGATCTCGCTCAGGGCGACCGGCTGTCCCGCTGCGGCCAGCAGGAGCGCCAGGAAGGCGCGCTCCTGCGGCCCGCCGACGTCCAGCTCCGTCTCCCCCCGGTGCACCCGCAGGGCACCCAGCACCATGAACCGCACCGGCTCCGGCGGCACGCGATCCCCTCCCCTTCCGTCCTGCCCCCGCTCCGACCTTACGTCAGCAACGGTGTCACCCAGAGTTACGAACCGGACGTCCGCCCTGTTCACCGGCGTCGGCCGGGACTGCGCCGTGTGCCTGACTTCCGGGTGTCGTCCGGCACGGCGCCTCGGTGCGCGCGCCCGGCCCGGTGACAGTGGGCGTCTCCCCTGCCGTGCGCTCCGCCGGCCTCCCGCGAGCAAGGAGATCTCATTGCGTCTGTCACCTCTCGGGGCCGCCGTGGCGGCGGTCGTGCTGCTGGCCCCGCCCGCGCGGGCCGGTGGCACGCCCCTGCCGTCCCTCGCCGACCCGGCCCGCTACGTCAACCCCTTCGTCGGCACGGAGCCGGGCGGGGTGGACTGGGGCCACGGAGGCGGCGGCGGGAACACCTTCCCCGGTGCCTCGGCACCGCTGGGCGGCATCCAGTGGAGCCCGGACACGGTCACCCGCCAGTTCGGCGGCTACGCCTACGGCGACGACCGCATCAGCGGCTTCAGCCTGACCCATCTGTCCGGCGCGGGCTGCGGCGACTACGGGAACGTACCGTTCATGCCGCTGACGGGCCGGCCCGCCGACGACCCGGAGGCGCGGTACGCGACGTTCTCGCATGCCGCCGAGCGGGCGGCGCCGGGCAGTTACCGGGTCGACTTCGACAACGGTATCCGCACCGAGATCGCCGCCACCCGCCGGTCCGGTGTCGCCCGGCTGACCTTCCCGGCGGACGCCCGGGAGCCGGCCGGCCTGACCGTGGACGCCGGGCGGGCCTGGAACAAGGCCACCGGCGAGGTCACCGTCGGCACCCGGACCCTGTCCGGCTTCACCGAAAGCGGCGGCTTCTGCGGTTCGTCCGTGCGCTACCGCCTCTACTTCCACGCGGAGTTCGACCGGCCCTTCGCGCACAGCGAGCCGCTGGACGGGCGGACGTCCGGGGCGTACGTGTCGTTCGCGCCCGGCACCCGCGAGGTGACCGTACGGGTCGGCATCTCCTTCGTCGACGAGGAGGCCGCCCGCCGCAACACGCTCGCCGAGCAGCGCGGCCGCACGCTGGAGGCGGTACGGCGGGCCGCCCGCCGGGAGTGGAACGGCTGGCTCGGCCGGATCACCGTGGCCGGCGGCAGCGCACCGCGGCGCCGGATGTTCTACACCGCGCTGTACCACTCGCTGCTGCACCCGGGCGCCTTCAGCGACGCCGACGGCCGCTACCGGGGCTTCGACGGCCTGGTCCACCGCACCCGGCCCGGGCATGTGCAGTACGCGAACTTCTCCGGCTGGGACGTGTACCGCTCCCAGATCCAGCTGCTGGCGCTCCTGGCGCCGCGCGAGGCCTCGGACGTCGCCCAGTCCATCCTGGAACAGGGCCGCCAGGGCGGCTACTTCGACCGCTGGACGCTCGCCAACGGCGGCACCGGGGTGATGGTCGGCGACCCGCTGCCCGCCATGGCGGCCTCCGTCCACGCCTTCGGCGGCACCGATTTCGAGGCCGGCGAACTGCTGCGCACGGCCGTCGCCGGCCGCCGGGACGACCGGCAGCGCCCCGGGCACACGTACTACGACACGCTCGGCTACATCCCCGCCGGGACGAAGGGCGTCTGGGGCGCGGCGGCCACCACCCTGGAGTACGCGGTGTCCGACGCGGCCCTCGCCCGGCTGGCCGGCCGGCTCGGCGACACGGAGACGCGGGAGGCGCTGGAGCGCGCCTCGGGCAACTGGCGCAACCTGCTCCACCCCGGCAGCGGCTACCTCCAGCCCCGCCGCGCCGACGGCAGCTGGCCGGCGTTCAGGCCGACGCAGCGCCGGGACTACGTCGAGGGCAACGCGGCCCAGTACACCTGGATGGTGCCGCACGACCTGCCCGGCCTGTTCGCTGCGATGGGCGGCGAGGCGGCCGCGGCCGCCCGCCTCGACACGTTCTTCACCGAGTACAACGCGGGCGCCGACCGGCCGTACGCCTACCTCGGCAACGAGCCGTCCTTCAACACGCCCTGGGCCTACGACTACCTGGGGCGGCCCGAGCGCACCCAGGACACCGTGCGGGCGATCCTCACCACGCTGTTCGGGGACGGCCCCGACGGGCTGGTCGGCAACGACGACCTCGGCGCCATGTCCTCCTGGGCCGTCTGGGCCGCCCTCGGTATGTACCCCCAGGTCCCGGGCAGCTCCCAACTCGCGCTGGCCAGTCCGCTCTTCCCGCTCGCCCAGATCCGCCGGGGCAACGGCGTGACCATCACCGTCGTCGCCCCGCAGGCCTCGGACACCCACTCCCGTGTCCGCGAGGTCCGTCTCGACGGGCGTCCCACGGACCCCCGTTGGCTGCCCGACTCCTTCCCCGCGAAGGGCGGCGCGCTGACCTTCAGCCTCTCGGCCCCGTGACCGCCGAACTCACCGGTGCAGGGCGTCGCGCAGGGTGCCGACGGCGAGGGTGATGGCCGCCTCGGCAGCCTGCGTCCCGCGCAGGGCGTTCAGCATGACGAAGTCGTGGATGATGCCCTGGTAGCGGACGGCCGTGACGGGGACACCGGCCTGGCGCAGCTTGTTCGCGTACGCCTCGCCCTCGTCGCGCAGGACGTCCGCCTCACCCGTGATCACCAGCGCCGGGGGCAGATCCCTCAGCTGCTCCACCGTGGCCCGCAGCGGAGACGCCGTGATCTGCGCCCGCTCACCCTCGTCGGCCGTGTACTGGTCCCAGAACCACCGCATCCCGTCCCGCCGCAGGAAATACCCCTCCGCGAACTGGTGATACGACGCCGTGTCGAACGACGCATCCGTCACCGGATAGAACAACACCTGCAGCACCAGCGGAACACCACCCCGCTCCTTCGCCATCAGCGTCAACGCCGCACTCATGTTCCCGCCCACCGAATCCCCCGCCACCGCCATCCGCGAAGCATCCAGCCCCTTCGAAGCACCCTCCTCCACCACCCACCGCGCCACCGCGAAGTTCTGCTCGATCGCCACCGGATACCGCACCTCCGGCGACAGGCCGTACTCCGGAAAGACCACCGCGGCCCCCGCACCGACCGCCAGCTCACGCACCAACCGGTCATGCGTATGCGCACTGCCGAACACCCACCCCGCACCATGAATGTACAAAACGACCGGCAACACCCCCTCCACACCGGCCGGACGCACGATCCGCACCCGCACACCCCCCGCCGGACCACCCACCGTGACCCACTCCTCCTCCACCACCGGCACGACCACATCACCCGACTGCACCTCGTCGACCGCCTTCCGCCCCTCGACAGGACCCAGGTCGAACAGATACGGCGGGTTCGCCGTCGCCTCGACGAAGGACTGAGCAGCGGCTTCGAGCACGGGGCGCTGGGCGGTGGTGTCGGTCATGACGACCTCCTCGGTCGGGTGCCGCGGGCAGTTCCCGACGGTAGTCCGGGGGGACGTGCGGCACATCCGGAACGGTAGCGCGCGATTAAGTCGTGCACAACCAATTCGCCCTCGATCCTTTTGGCGACGATAGAATCGGGAGGACTTCAAAGAGAGGGTGGTGCCCCATGACCGGCGCAGACACCGGGACCGGCGCAGGGCACGAAGCCGCCGCGACGGCCGAGGGGTCCCTGCTCCTGGACGACCAGCTCTGCTTCGCGCTCTACGCGGCGTCCCGCGCGGTCACGGCCCGCTACCGTCCGCTGCTGGACGAGCTGGGCCTCACCTACCCCCAGTACCTCGTGATGCTGGCGCTCTGGGAGCGCGACTCGCTCTCCGTCCGTGAGCTGGGCACCGCGCTCCAGCTGGAGTCCAGCACCCTCTCCCCCCTCCTCAAGCGCCTGGAGTCGCAGGGGCTGCTGCTGCGCGAGCGCCGCCCCGACGACGAGCGCTCGGTGGCCCTGCGCCTCACCGGGGCCGGCGCCCGCCTGCGCGAGCGCGCGAGCGGCGTCCCGCTCGCCATCGGCGACGCCATGGGCCTCACCCCGCAACAGGACGCCCTCACCAAGGAGCTCCTGCGCCTGGTGACGGCGAACGTCACGCACCCCTGAACCCGTAAACGGCCTGTCGGTGCCTCTTCCTCCCCCGATAGACTGACAAATCAGAGCTACGTGCGCGCATTTGACGGGGGAGGCCGCCATGTCCGGGGACCAGTACGGCAGATACGACCAGGGATTCGTCATGCCGCCGATGCCGGTGGCGCCGCCGCCCGCGCCGGCGGACGGGGTGCGGGCCGTGGCCGTGGCGGTGCTCAACCTCAGCGGCCTCGGCCTCGGTTACGCGCTGGTGCGCCGCTGGGTGCCGATGCTGGCGAGTCTGGCCGCGACCGCCGTCCTGCTGTTCGTGGCGCTGCCGGCCGACCCGGACGGGGTGCCGGTGTTCGCGCTGGTGCTGTACGTCCTGCTCCTCGTCGCGGCGGCGGCGCACGGCGCCGTCGTGGGCCTGCGGACCCGGCTCGCCTGGCCGCCGTCCGCGCCGCTGGCGCTCGCCCTCGGACTGGTGCTGCTGGTCGCGCCGGCCGGCGGTGTCGTGGCGTACGACGGGGCGCGGGACGAGGCGACGCAGCAGATGCTCCTCGACCGGCTGGACCGGGCCGACCGGCAGGTGGAGGCGGCCGGCGAGCGGGCGTTCTCCTCGGCGCAGTCCGACTACCGCGAGGCACTGGAGGTCTACGAGAACCTGAGCGCCGACCACCCCGACTCGCGGGCGGCCGCGAAGGTGCCGGCGCGGATGAAGACGTACTACGCGACCGTCGGAGCCGTCTACGAGAAGGGCGACTACTGCGAGGCGATCGCCCCGCTCGACTATCTGCGGTCGGTTCCGAAGAAGATGCCCGAGACCGACCTGAGCGACCTCAAGACCTGGCCCGACGACCGGCTGGCCACCTCGCTCTACGAGTGCGCCTCGGCCGGTCTCACCAGCGGGCAGGCCACCTGGGCCTCGCAGTTCGACGAGCTGCTCACCACGTTCCCCGACTCGGCACAGGCCGCCAAGGTCGAGCCGGCCGTGGGCTCGGCCGTCTCCGCGAAGGTCAAGGGGCTGAGCGGCAGCGACCCGTGCACGGCGGTCGAGCAGCTCAAGACCCTCAGCGGCCAGATCCAGACCATCTCGGCCGAGGACGGCGCCGTCACCGGCGCGCTGGCCAAGGACGCCGACCGGGCCTCCGGCAGCGCCGACACCGGCACGTACAACTGCGGCGTGGACCAGTACCGGGACGGGGACTTCGACAAGGCGCAGACGACCATGGAGGAGTACGCCTCCGCCCACAAGAGCGCCAAGAACGCGGCGCTGGCGAAGAAGATCGCGATCGCCGCCGAGGTCGCCCAGACGGTGCCGGCGGCCGGCAAGAAGCTGCCCACGACCCGTTCCGGCGGCAGCATCTCGGTGACCGTCCAGAACGACAGCCCCGACGACATCACGGTCATGTACACGGGCCCGGTGACCGGCAGCTTCAAGCTCAAGGGCTGCGGCAGCTGCAAGGCGTACACCTTCGCCGACACGCTCTCGATCGGCTTCAAGCCGTGCAACGCGAACAAGAACTACCCCGAGCACACGATCAGCCTGCCGGCCGGCACCACGTACTTCGTGCACAAGCCGAACGGCGACAGCCTCGCCTCGCCCGCCTCGGACACCGCCAAGCTGGAGCCCGGGTACATCTACACGGAGTGCGCCTACACCACCACCCGGCTGTCGTAGCGCAGAAAGCGGAATCTCTCCACTTCCGAAAAGCGCGTGCAACCATCGGGCCAACCAGGCTGTCTCCCCTGATACCAGACACTCACACCCTTGGGGGAACAAGATGGTACGAAGCAAGACCGTCTGGGCGACCGCGCTCCTGCTGACCGCCACGCTGGGCGCGGCCGCGGTTCCGGCCGTGGCCGCCCCGGCCGCCGCTCCCCGGGCGGCGGCCGCCTGCCCGACCGGCTGGGGCAGCCTCGGCAGGACGAGCTGGGCCAGCACCTCGGGCGAGTACATCACCGACGTCAGGACCGGCCGCCACGACTGCTACGACCGGTTCGTCGTCGACGTCCCGGACGCCACGGCCGCCCAGCTCGGGTACTCCGTCCACTACGTCGACCGGTTCATCGGGGACCCGTCGGGCGAGGTCATCCCGGTGGGCGGCGGCGCGATCCTGGAGGTCGTCGTGCGGGCGCCCGCCTACGACCCGGACACCGGTGCGGCCACCTACTCCGGCCGGACCGGACAGCGCCTGCCCGGGGTGGACCTCACCGGCTACCGCACCTTCCGCGACACCCGCTTCGGCGGGAGTTTCGAGGGGCAGACCCAGTTCGGACTCGGCGTACGGGCCCGGCTCCCCTTCCGGGTGCTCCAGCTCGACGGCCATCTCGTGGTGGACGTCGCGCACACCTGGTAGCCCGGCCGCGGCACTCTTGACGGCCCCCATGTGACCGGTAACAATCCCGTCATGCATGTGACCGGTCACACCGGGCGGCCCGCCAGCATCCGGGATGTCGCCACCGCCGCCGGAGTCTCCTACCAGACGGTCTCCCGGGTGATCAACGATCATCCACGGGTGAGCCCGGACACCCGGGAGCGGGTGCTCGCCGCCGTCGAGGCGCTGGGCTTCCGGCGCAACCCCACCGCGTTCGCCCTGGCCAGCGGGCGGCGCAGAGCGGTCACCGTGCTGACCTCGAACACCACCCACTACGGGTACGCCTCCGTGCTGCGCGGCGTCGAGGAGGCCGCCCGCGCCGCCTCCTACTCCGTCGGGATCGCGGTCCTGGAGTCGGCGGAGGAGGCCGCCGTGGCCGCCGAGGTGCGGCGGGCGGCGGACAACGGCGGCGGACTGATCGTGATCGCCTACGACCCCGCCGGGGTACGGGCGCTGGACTGCCTGCCGCCCGGACTGCCGTTCGTCGCGGTGGTCGAGACGCCCGCGCGTCCGCCTCGCGACGGCCGGCCCTGGGTGTGGACCGACGACCGCCGCGCGGCCTACGAGGCGACCCGGCACCTGCTCTCCCTCGGCCATGAGACCGTCCACTACGTCGCGCTCCCCTCCGGCGCCCACCGCACCGGTCCGCGCACCGGCGGCTGGCGGCAGGCCCTCCGGGACGCGGGAGCACCGCGCACCCGTCCCCTGCACGGGGGATGGGGGCCGGAGGCCGGGTATGCGGCGGGCCTCCGGCTGGCCCGGGACCCGGCCGTCACGGCGGTCCTGTGCGGCAACGACGACCTCGCGCTCGGGGTGCTGCGCGCCCTGCACGAGAGCGGCCGGGCGGTTCCCGGCGAGGTCAGCGTGGCCGGGTTCGACGACGCACCGCACGCCGCCTTCCTGACCCCGGAACTGACCACCGTACGGCTGGACTTCGCCGGCCTGGGGCGGGCGGCGTTCGCCCGGCTGCACTCGGCGCTGGAGGAGACGGCGCCCGAGCGGCCGGTGCCGCCGCAGGCGTACCCCGTCCACGAACCGCGGCTCGTGGTCCGGGAGAGCTCGGGGCCCCCGCCCGGACCCGCCGCCGTCCGGCACCGTCTGACCGTCGACCTGGCCGCGTCGGAGGGCCCGGTGCTGCACGGCGCGAACGGCGCGCTGTACGGGCTCAGCGACGACGGGGTCCCCGGTGACGCCGTGCTCGCCCCCTTGCGGATCACCGGCATCTCGCAGAAACCGGAGGGCGGCGCCCAGCACCCCAACGGGGACGCGCTCACCGTCGCGGAGTCCTTCTTCCGCAACGGCGGCGGCCACATCCAGGTGCTGCTCCAGGACGACTACGCCCGGTGGCCGTACGAGGACCTGGGCATCGACGACCACCTGGCCCGGGTGGAGAGGATCGTGCGGGAGATCGCGGCCCGCCCGGACCGCGACCGGTTCGTCTACGTCCCGTTCAACGAGCCCGACCAGATCTGGTACGGCCTCGACGCCGCCGACCCGGCGGAGTACGCGGCGGGCCGGGACCGGTTCCTGCGGGACTGGCGGACCGTGTACCGGCGCATCCGGGAGCTCCACCCGGGGGCGCGGATCGCCGGGCCCAACGAAGCCGCCTACCACGCACGCCTGTTGACCGACTTCCTCGCCTTCGCGCGGCGCGAGGACGTGCTGCCGCAGGTGATGACCTGGCACGAGCTGGACCCCTCCTCGCTGCGGGACTTCCAGGAGCATTACGACGGATACCGTGCGATCGAGCGGGAAGCGGGCGTCCCGCCGCTGACGGTCGGCATCGACGAGTACGGCAACCGGCGCGACCTGTCCGTGCCGGGCCAGTTGGTGCAGTGGGTCGCCATGTTCGAGCGGAACAAGGTGTACGCCCAGCAGGCCTACTGGGACACCGCCGGCAATCTCAGCGGCAACGTGGTGCGCATGAACGTCCCGAACGGCGGCTGGTGGTTCTTCCGCTGGTACGCGGGACTGAGCGGCGACACCGTCCGGGTGACACCGCCCGAGCCGCACACCGTCGACACCCTCCAGGGTCTCGCCTCCCTCGACGCCGCCCGCCGCCAGGCCCAGGTCCTGCTCGGCGGTGCGACGGGGGACGCCGAGGTCGTCGTACGGAACGTGCCGCGGGCGGTCTTCGGCCGTACCGTCGTCGCGACCGTGGCCGAGGCCTGCTGGTCCGGGTACGAGGGGCCGCACCCGGCGCCTCGGGTGCTCGCGCGGAGCAGGGTGCGGGTGGCCGACGACGGCTCGGTGACCGTGCCGCTGCACGGTGCGCGCCGGATGTCCGCCTACCGGATCGTCCTCACCCCGGCCGGCCGGGGCACCCCGGCCCCCGCCGACGTCCCCTGGTCGGCTTCGTACGAGGCCGAGGAGGCGGCCGTCACCGGCGGCCGGGTCCGCACCCACGGCACCGTGAGCGACGCGGGCGGCTACGCGGCCTCCGGGACCCGCACCGTCGAGGGGCTTCTCTCCCCCGCCGGCCGGGTGGACCTCACCGTGACGGTCCCGGCCGACGGCTGCTACGACCTGGCCGTCCTGTACGGCAACGGGTCCGGCGGTCCCGCCACCCAGCAGCTGTCGGTCGACGGCGGCGCCCCGGTCACGGTGACCTACCCCTCCACCCAGAACGCGGCCCACGGCGGCCGCAAGGAGCTCCGGGTGGAGCTGGCGGCGGGGACCCACGTCCTCACGCTCGCCGCGGGCGACGGCGAAGTGACCCTCGACCGCCTGGATCTGACCGCCCGCACGGGTCCGCCGTCCACCACGTACGAGGCGACGCTGGCCGAGACCGCCGGTGCGCCGTCGTACGACTACTCCTCGTCGGCCGGGACCGGCACCGGCGCGCTCGTGCTGGGCGCGGGCGACGCGGCGGTCTTCGACGTGTACGCCCCGCGCGACGGCTACTTCACGCTCGTCACCCACGCCTCGGCAGAGGTGGAGCTCGCCCTGCACGGCACGACGGTGACGGCGGCGCCCGGACAGCCGCTGCGGCTGTACCTCGCGGCCGGCAACAACCGCGTCACCGCCACGGCGGGGCGGGCCGCGCTGCGTGCCCTGGAGGTCTCCGGTGACGGCTGCGAGGACGGTGTCCTGGTCCTGGGGGCCGGCGCCGCCGTCCTCGCGGACGGGGCCCGGGTCGTCGACTGCGCCCACGCGCCCGGCGGTCTGCGGCTCACCGGGCTGGGCGGCGACCGTGGCGGGACGGCCCGGTTCCCGGTGGAGGTGTCCCGGCCGGGCCGTCATCTGCTGGTCGTGCACTACGCCCACGACGACCGGCGCGACAACGGCCACTCCTACAACACGGACGTCGTCTCGCGGACGGCGCACCTCTCGGTGGGCGACGGCGCCCCGCTGCGGGCGACCTTCAAGAACACCTGGAGCGGGGACGACTTCTGGACGCTGGCCGTCCCCGTCGACCTGGCGGCGGGCGCGAACACGGTGACGATCACGGGCGCGGCCGGGCCGGCCCCGGACATCGCCCGGATCGAGGTGGGCCGGGTGGTCGGCTGAGGTCGGTCAGCCCGCGTACCGGCGGACCGCCTCCAGCAGGCCGTCCACGTCCGTCTCCGTCGTCGCGAAGGACGTGACGAAGCGGGCCACCCCCGGCTCCCAGCGGTCGTGGTAGAAGACGTACCCCTCGCCGAGGAGCCCCTCGGTGATCCGCGGGGAGAGCCGGCAGAAGACGATGTTGGCGTCCGCGACGCCGAGCAGGCCCACCTCGGGCAGCGCCTTCAGCCCGTCCTGGAGGCGGGCCGCCATGGCGTTGGCGTGGGCCGCGTTGCGCAGCCACAGGCCGTCGGCGAGATAGGCGTCCAACTGGGCCGCCTGGAAACGCATCTTGGCGGCCAGCTGGCCGGCGCGCTTGGCGCGGAAGGAGAGCTCGGGGGTGAGGGAGCGGTCGAAGACGACGATCGCGTCGGCGGTCATCGTGCCGTTCTTCGTCGCGCCGAACGACAGCAGGTCCACGCCCGCCCGCCAGGTCAGCTCGGCGGGGGTGCGGCCGAGCGCGGCGACCGCCCCGGCGAACCGGGCCCCGTCCATGTGCAGCCGCAGCCCGGCCTCCCGGGTCAGCGAGCCCAGGGCCCCGATCTCGTCGGGGGTGTAGACGGCGCCGGTCTCGGTGGCCTGGGTCAGGCTCACCACCGAGGGCTCCACGCTGTGCACGTCTCCCGCCTTGTGCCGGACGGCCGCCCGCAGGTCGCCGGGAGCGATCTTGGCGTCCTCGCCTCCGAGCGGGACCAGCTTCGCGCCCGCGGTGTAGAACTCGGGCGCCCCGCACTCGTCGTTGTTGACGTGGCTGTCGCGGTGGCAGAGCACACTGCCCCAGGGCGGGGTGAGCGCGGCGAGGGAGAGGGCGTTGGCGGCGGTGCCGGAGGAGACGAGCAGCACGTCGACCTCGCGCTCGAATATCTCCCCCAGCCGGCGACGGACACCGGCGGTGAGGTCGTCCGCGCCGTAGGGCCGGGCCTGGCCGGCGGCGGCCCGGGTCACGGCCTCGACGATCTCCGGGGAGGCGCCGGCGGTGTTGTCGCTGCTGAAGATGCGTGCGGGAGTGGTCATGGAGGTCCTCAGGGGGTGTCGGTGGCGGCCCGGGCCGGGTCGGCGGCCGTGATCAGCCGGCGCAGTGCGCCGTAGTAGACGTCGTGCCCGGTCACCGCGCGCACGGTCTCGGTCAGATGGCCCGTCAGCGCCGGGAACGCCTCGGGGTCGAGGGCGGCGAGCGCGCCGCGGGTGAGGGCGCGGGCGGAGCGGGGGTCCCGGTGGTCGACGAAGCTCGCGCTGCCGAGCGTCAGCAGGTACATCCCGCGGTAGGCGGCGATCGCCTCCTCGGCGGTCATCCCGGCGGCGAGGCTGTCGGCGAGCTGCGGCTCGACCAGCCGGGCCAGCAGGTTCTCACCGAGCCAGGGGCGGGAGCCGCGCAGGACGAGCAGCCCGGGGTGGGCGACCAGCAGCCGGTACAGCGCGGTGAACCGGGCCTCGGTGGCCCTCGCCCAGTCCCCGCCGGGCGTGGGCTCGGGCAAGCGGGCGGCCAGGTGGTCCAGGCAGAGGTCGAGCAGCCCGGACAGATCGGTGCAGCGGCGCTGGAGGGAGGCCAGCGAGATGTCGAGCCGCGCGGCGAGGGCGCGGAACGTCAGCGCCTCGGGGCCGTCCTCGTCCATCAGGAGGAGGGCGGTCTCGGCGATCCGGTCCGGGGTCGCCCGGTCCAGGGCGGGGGTGCGGCGGGGCATGCGGGTCACTGTACGGTACAGCGTACCGAAAGACGAGAGGGCCGCACCGGCCCGCCGGCGGTGTCCACCGGGGCACGGGCCGGCACGCCCGCGGGCAGACCCGCGTCCGCCACCCGAACGGACGATCAATTCGGGTAGTGTGCGCCGGAGTTCGCTGCACAGGGCCCCCACAAGAAAGACCTGCACCTGCATGAGTGACATGACCACGCAGACCTCCGCCGACCTCTTCGAGCCCGGCGGCCGACGCCGGCACCGCAAGCCCCGGGAGCACGGCACCGCCATGCGGCGGGCGCTCGTGCTCGCCCTGGCCGTGCCGGTCGCCTCGGTGGCTCTGTCGGGACCCTCGGCCTTCGCGGCCGGCAAGGACACCGGCACCACGGCCAAGACCGCGACGCTGGACACCGACGACCAGCAGATGGTCACCAACCTCGGGACCCGTGTCGTCGACACCCGCCTGGGCTCCAACGTCAGCGGCGTGGTCCTGGACGCCGAGTCGGACGCCACCCTCTGGGACCACAACGGCGCCACCGCGCTGATGCCCGCCTCCAACGTCAAGCTCGCCACGGCGACCGGCGCCCTCACGATCCTCGGCCCGGACCACCGCTTCACCACCAACGTCGTCTACGGCGACGGCACGCTGACCCTCGTCGGCGGCGGCGACCGCACCCTGACCACCGCCGACCTCGCCGAGCTGGCGAAGACCGCGGTGGCCGGGCTCAAGGCGGCGGGCCTGACTTCCGTGAAGGTCGCCGTGGACGACAGCCTCTTCCCCGAGCCGACCCTGGCCAACGGCTGGAACACCGGCTACTACCCCGACTCGGTCGCCCCGGTGCGCGCGCTCGTCGTCGACGGGCAGGGCGTCGACGACACCTCCCTGGACGCCGGGCAGGCCTTCGCCCGGCAGCTCGCCGCGAACGGCGTCACCGTCGACGGGACCGTGACCCGCGCCACCGCGAGCACGCACGACGTGCCGGTGGCCCGGCACACCTCGGCGCCGCTGTCGGACATCGTCCACACGATGCTCAAGAAGAGCGACAACAACATCGCCGAGACGCTGCTGCGGATGACCGCCCTCGGCGCGGGCCGCGCGGCCACCTTCGAGGACGGCACCGCGGTGGTGCGCCAGGTGCTGAGCGAGCGGTACGGCGTGTCCCTCACCGGCTTCGAGATGTACGACGGCAGCGGCCTCTCCCGCGCCGACCGCATCCCCGCGGCCACCCTCGCGGAGATCCTGGAGCTGCTGACGCAGGACCGCTACACGCACACCCTGGGCTCCGTCCTGGACGGACTGCCCGTCTCCGGCGAGGCCGGCAGCACCCTCGGCCCGGAGTGGGGCCGCTTCGACGACGTGAACTCCCGCTGCGCCGTCGGCAAGGTGCACGCCAAGACCGGCACCCTGACCGGGGCGATCGCGCTGAGCGGCCTCACCCAGGGCAAGGACGGCAAGTGGAAGGTGTTCTCCTTCATCGAGAACGGCTCCACCGCCAACCCGAGCGACATCAAGGACGCCATGGACGGCCTCGCCGCGACCGTGAACGGCTGCTGGGCCTAAGAGCCCGGGGCGCCGCGCCCCGCGTGCCGACGGGCGGCACGCGGGAGCCGCCGCCCGTCCCGGCGGCGACGCCCTGCGATGCTGTCGCGAGCACCCCACCCGGGGGTGCTCCCGAAGGCGTCCGCAGAAGGAGAGCCATGTCGCCCGCCCCGTCGAGGTTGCGCCCGCTGCCCGGGCTCGCGGTCCTGGCCGGATACCGCCGTGCGTGGCTGCGCGGCGACCTGCTCGCCGGGGTGACGGTCGCGGCGTACCTGGTGCCGCAGGTGATGGCGTACGCGGGTGTGGCCGGGCTGCCGCCGGTGGCCGGGCTGTGGGCGATCCTGCCCGCGCTCGGCCTGTACGCGCTGTTCGGCTCCTCGCGGCTGCTGTCGGTGGGCCCGGAGTCGACGACCGCGCTGATGACAGCCACGGTGGTGGCCCCGCTGGCCGCCGGTGATCCGGGGCGCTACGCCGTGCTGGCGGCCGCGCTGGCCGTCACCGTGGGCCTGCTGTGCCTCACCGCGTGGGCGCTGCGGCTGGGCTTCGTCGCGGACCTGCTGTCCCGGCCCGTCCTGATCGGGTACCTGGCGGGCGTGGCGCTGATCATGATCGTGGACCAGCTGCCCAAGCTGACCGGGGTGGAGACGTCGGGGTCGAAGTTCTTCCCGCAGGTGTGGTCGTTCCTGACGCACCTCGCGGACCTCGACCTCGCCACCCTGCTGTTCTCGGTCGGCGTCCTCGCCCTGCTGTTCGCCGTGACCCGCTGGTTCCCGAGGCTTCCGGGCCCGCTGCTGGCGGTGGTCCTGTCCACCTCGGCGGTGGCCCTGTTCGACCTGGACGGGCGCTACGACCTGAAGGTGATCGGCGAGATCCCCTCGGGCCTGCCGAGCCTGTCCTTCCCGGACCTGGCGGACCTGCCGCGGCTCGTCCTGCCCGCGGTGGGCGTGCTGCTGGTGGCGTACACCGACTTCGTGCTCACCGCCCGCGCCTTCGCCGAGCCCGGGTCGGACGGCCCGGAGCTCGACGCCGACCAGGAGTTCCTGGCGCTGGGCACGGCCAACCTGGGCGCGGGCGTGCTGCACGGATTCCCGGTGAGCAGCAGCGCGAGCCGCACGGCGCTCGCCTCCTCGGCCGGCGCCCGCAGCCAGGCGTACTCGCTGTGCGCGGGGGCGGTGGTGCTCGCGGTGCTGCTCTTCATGGGGCCGCTGCTGGCCGACACCCCGTCGGCGGTGCTCGGCGCGCTCGTGGTCTATGCCGCGCTGCGCATGATCGACCTGGCGGGCTTCCGCCGACTGGCCTCCTTCCGCCGCCGTGAACTGCTGCTGTCCCTCGGCTGTCTGGCCGGTGTGCTGCTTCTGGACATCCTGTACGGCGTGCTGGTCGCCGTCGGCCTGTCGGTCGCGGAACTGCTGACCCGGGTGGCCCGTCCGCACGACGCGGTGGAGGGGCTGGTGCCCGGTCTCGCCGGGATGCACGACGTGGACGACTATCCGCAGGCCGCCACGGTCCCGGGGCTGCTGGTGTACCGGTACGACTCGCCGCTGTTCTTCGCCAACGCGGAGAACTTCCGGCACCGGGCGCTGGCCGCGGTGGACGGGCAGCGGGATCCGGTGCGGTGGTTCGTGCTGAACACCGAGGCCAATGTGGAGGTGGACATCACCGCGCTGGACGCGGTCGACGAGCTGCGCCGTGAACTCGACCGGCGTGGCGTGGTGTTCGCACTGGCGCGGGTGAAGCAGGACCTGCGGGGCGACCTGGACGCCTACGGTCTGACGCGGTCCGTCGGCGAGGAGCTGATCTTCCCGACGCTGCCCACCGCGGTGGCCGCCTACCGGCAGTGGCGGGCCGACCGGGCGGAGCCGTCCTGACCTCGGCCGGATCCCGGCCCCCCGGACCGGGGTCAACTTCCCATGCGGCTCCGTGACTTGACGCTTCATCATATAGTGGCCGACTACGCGTGGTGATCCGTTGTCCCCGCCACGCGGCCGCCCCACCCGAAAGGCACGACCCTGCGGAACGACCCGCACAGCCGCGGCTCCGACTCCTTCGACCCCCTGTCCTCGCCCCGCCGGTCGGTGTTCTCGCCCGCGGCCGACGTCATCGGCTCGGAACTCGATCTGCGGCTGACCGGCAGCCATGTCGTGCACGCGCTGACACCCGGATTCTGCGACGCGGCCTCCCTGTACGTCCTGGAGCGCTGGCGGCGCGAGGAGGACGCGCCCCCGGCCTCGGACGCCCCGCACGTCGAGGCGCGCCGGCTGGCGCTGCGGGTGGGGCCCGGGGCCGCCGAGGACTGGGAGAGGGCGCTGCCGGTCGGGGAGATGGTGTCCTTCCCGCGCGACACGCCGTACGCGCAGGCCCTGACGGCCGGGCACGCGCAGGTGCTGGAGCGGGTGGACCCGTACACGGCCGAGCGGCTGACGGCCGCCGGGGACGGCGAGGCGCGCCGCGGCGATCTGCTGCGGGTGGGGTCCTTCCTGGTCGTCCCGCTGCGGCTGCGGGGCGTCCCGATCGGCTTCACGACCTGCACGCGCGGTACGGGGCGGGCGCCGTTCCGGCCCGTCGACGTGGCAGCCGTGGAGGCGCTGGCCGCCCGCGCCTGTGTGGCCCTGGACAACGCGCGGCGCTACGAGCGGGAACGCCGTATGGCCTTCGCGATCCGGGACAGCATGCCGCCCGGTCCGGCGCAGAAGCTGGAGGGGTGCCGGATAGCGCACGGCTGTCTGCCCGCGGGGAGGGGCAGTGTGGTCGGCGGCGACTGGTACGACGTGCTGCGGCGGCCGGGCGACCGGGTCGGACTGATCGTCGGGGACGCCATGGGGCACGGTCCGGAGTCGGCCGTGGCGATGATCCAGCTGCGGACGGCCCTGCGCACGCTCGCGGGGATGGACATCCCGGCGGCGGAGGTCATCCGCCGGCTCGACGCGCTCGCCAGTGAGACGCCCGGGGCCTCGTTCGCGACCTGTGTGTACGCCGAGTGGGACGCACGGGAGCGGACCTGCTCGCTGGTCGGGGCGGGCCATCCCCCACCGCTGCTGCGCGGCCCGGACGGACGCACCTCCCCGGTGGCGCTGACCGGGGCGGGTCTGCCGCTCGGTCTGGGCTCGGGCAGTTACGAGCCGACGGTGCTGACCGTGCCGGAACCGGCCCTGCTCGCGCTGTACAGCGACGGTCTGGTGGAGTCGCGGGAGGCCGACATAGACCAGGAGATCGGACGGCTGGCCCGGGCGCTGGACGAGGCGGTCGCCGGGCCCGCCGACGCCGGTGACCCCGACACGCTGCCCGCGCTGTGCGAACGGCTCCTCCGACTGCCCTCGGGCACGCCCGGCACCGACGACCGCACTCTGCTGCTGGCCGAACTCACCCCGGCCGCGCGCTGATTCCCGTCAGGGACCGTCGACCATCTTGACGTGTTCATTACCGTCGGTTGAGCATACCTGAGGCCGATCGCTTCTGGTCGATTCTGTTTCTCTCTGCAGGGAGTTCCGTGTCCAGACGGCAGCGCGTGATCCGGGCGACGGCGGCGGCGGTGCCCCTGTTGCTCGGCGCAGGTCTCCTCACCGTCTCCGCCCCGGCCGCCGTCGCGGACACCCCGGCACCGCCGGGCGCGGTGACCGTGCGCATCGATCCGTCGTACCGGCAGCAGGAGTTCGAGGGCTGGGGAACGAGCCTCGTCTGGTTCGCCAACGCCACCGGCGGCTACCCGGAGCCCGTCCGGCGGCGCCTCGTCGACCTCCTCTTCGGCGAGGACGGACTGCGCCTGAACATCGCGCGCTACAACATCGGCGGCGGCAACGCCCCCGACGTGCGCACGGACTACATGAAGACCGGCGCGACCATGGAGGGCTTCTGGAAGGCCCCCGAGGGCACCACCCGCGCGGACACCGACTGGTGGGACCCGAACGATCCCGGCCACTGGAACCCGGACGCCGACGCGGGCCAGCGCTGGTGGGTGGACCAGATCAAGGACAAGGTCACCCGGTGGGAGGCGTTCAGCAACTCGCCGCCCTGGTTCCAGACGGTCAGCGGATACGTCTCCGGCGGCCTCGACCCCGGCACCGACCAGATCCGCGCGGACCGCGTCGACGACTTCGCGGCCTACCTCGTCCGCGTGACCGAGCGGTTGGAGCGGGAACACGGCATCGCCTTCGACACCATCGACCCGCTCAACGAACCCAACACCACCTACTGGGGAACCCAGTTGGGCTCCGACGGCCAGCCGACGGGCGGCCGCCAGGAAGGCGCCCACGCCGGTCCCGCGCTCCAGCAGAAGGTGCTCCTCGCCCTCGCCGGCGCTCTGCGCGGCGCCTCGACCGACGCCCGCGTCTCGGCGATGGACGAGACCAACCCCACCCTCTTCACCCAGAACTGGAACGCCTACGGCCCCGCCGCCCGCGCCGCCGTCGACCGGCTCAACGTCCACACCTACGGCACCGGGCTGCGCACCAGCGCCCGCGACATCGCCAAGGGCGCCGGCAAACCCCTGTGGATGAGCGAGGTCGAGGGCACCTGGGGCACCGGCACCGACTACACCGGCATGGACCCGGGGCTCGGCATCGCCACTCGGATGGTCGACGACATGCGCGAACTGGAGCCGTCCGCCTGGGTGTTCTGGCAGCCGATCGAGGACGCGATCCCGCAGACCGCCGCCGGCAAGAACTGGGGCAGCGTCCATGTGCCCTTCACCTGCACGGCTGCCGACACCCTGGAGACCTGCCCGGTCCGCACCAACTCCAAGTTCCACACCATCCGCAACTTCACCCACTACATCCGCCCCGGCGACCACTTCGTCAAGGTCGACGACACCTCCAGCGTGGCCGCCGTCGCCCGCTCCGGCCGCGCGGCGACCGTCGTGCACGTCAACGGCGCCGCGACCGCCCACGCCGTGACCCTCGACCTCTCCCGCTTCCGCCGGATCGCGCCGGGCGCCACCGTCACCCCGGTGGTGACGAGCGCGCAGGGCGCCCTGGTCCGGGGCACCCCGGTGGCCGTCACCGGCCGGTCCGCCACCCTCACCGTCCCCGCGAGGTCCGTCACGACCTTCCTGGTCTCGGGCGTGGGCGGAGTGGCCGAGGACGCGGCCCTCGTGCAGCAGGGGCACGTCTACCGCCTCCGGGGCACCCAGAGCGGGAGGTCGCTCGCCCCGTCCGACGACGGCGGCACACCCGTGATCCGTACGGACGACCCGGCCGGGGCCCGGCAGCTCTGGTCCGTGCGGAAGGTGACGCGAGGCCTCGGCAACCGTGAGCGCTACACCGTCGCGCACGCCGCCGACGGCAGGCTGCTCGCCGTGCGGGACGGCCGGGCCGTCCTGGAGGAACCGGCCGACGGCGTCTCCGACCCGGCCGCCCAGTGGATCCTGTCCACCACCGGCGACGGCACCTGGACTCTCGTCAACGCCGGCACCGGCCGCCTCCTGGACGTCACCGGGCAGTCCACGGCGGACGGCGCCCCGGTGTCGGCGTACACCCCGACCTCGGCGGCGAACCAGCGCTGGACCGTGACGGACGAGACCGTGCTGCGCACCGAGCCGGCCGCGGTGTTCACCACCCCGGGCCGGACCCCGGACCTCCCCGCGACGGTCACCCCGGTCCACCGGGACGGCGCCCGAGGCGCGCTCCCCGTGGTGTGGCGGCTCCCCGCGGACCGGGTCTGGCGCGAGCCCGGCACGGTCCGGGTCACCGGCCGGGCCACCGATCCGCTCGGCCGCCAGATCCCCGCCCGTGCCCTCGTCACGGTGGACACCGTCACCGCCACCCTGCCCGGCCGCGCCAAGACCTACGTCGGCGGCAGCCCGCGACTGCCCGCCACCGTGGTCGGCGTGGGCGCGCACGGCGGCCGGGCCGAGCTGCCGGTGGCCTGGGACCCGGTGCCCGAGGACGCGTTCACGGCGACCGGGGTCGTGAGCCTGCGCGGCACCGCGCGGATCGTCGACGGCGGTACGGTGCCCGCGACCGTCCGGGTGCAGGTCACCGAGGCCGCCGAGACCGACCTCGCGCCCGACCCCGCCGTCCTTGTCGCCGCCAGCTTCACCGAGAGCGGCTACTCCGCCGAGCGCCTGCGCAACGGCGACACCACCGACAAGGCCTGGTCCAACTGGAAGCCGGGGAACACCAAGAACCCCTCCGACACGATCACCTTCACCCTGCCGGCGGCCCGCGATCTCACCCGGCTCGTGGCGCACTTCCACCGCGACGGGACCACCCCCTCCTTCCCGGCGAGCCTGAGGGCGCAGGTGCGCGACCCCGCCGGCGGCTGGACCGACGCGAGCGACGAGATCGCTGTCGGGACCGAGGGCACGCCGGTGGTCGGCGTACCGCTGCGGGCGGGTCCGGCGACCGGGGTGCGGCTGGTGATGACGGCACGGCCCGGGGGGTACATCACGATGAGCGAGATCGAGGTGCACGCCCGGACGGCCGGGGTCTCCTCCGACTCGGCCGCCGCCTCGATCGAGGTGGCCGGTGTCCCGCTCGCGGACTTCGACCCCGGCACGACGGACTACCGCGCCGTGACCGCCGATCCCGCCCACGCCCGGCTCACGGCGACCGCCCGTGATCCGTACGCGGCGGTCACCGTGACCAGGACGCGGGCTCCCTCCGGCCGGACCCTGGCCGTCGTCGCCGTGACCGCCGAGGACGGGTCACGGACGACGACGTACCGGATCGGACTCGTACGGCGCTGACGGGGCCGGAGATCGCAGGTGGACGGACCGAGGTATCAGGAGTGGTCGAACAGGTTGACCACGCTCTGTGGTGCTTCCCGGCCGAAGAAGAGTTCCAGGTTCCGCGCCGAGCGGCCGGCGGCGTCGCCACTGCGCAGGAACAGCCGCTCTTCGTAGGCACTGAGCGCGACCTCGATGTCGGGTTGCTCAACCAGCCCGGCGGCCAGGTCCGCGCCGTCGTACATGGCGAGGTTCGCGCCCTCGCCGGCAAAGGGCGACATCAGGTGCGCGGCGTCACCGACGAGCGTCACTCCGGGCACCCTGTCCCATGCAAGCCCGACGGGAAGGGCGTAGAGGGGGCGCAGCCACGGTTCCGCGTCGCTCTCCGTCACGAAGGCGGTGAGCAGCGGCGACCAGCCGTCGAACTCGTCGGCAAGTTGGCAAAGGCCCGCTGACGGGTCGCCGAAGTCGATCGACCTCATCCAGTCCTCGGGCTTGTTCAGCGCCACGTATCCGCGCACGTGCCCGTCGGCGTAGCGATGGGCGATGATGCCCTTGCCCGGCGCAACCGCCATCAGCGTGCCGCTGCCGATCGCGGCCGCGTTCGCCCGACGGTTTTGGCCATCCGAGGCGAGGGCGATCTCGATGAAGCAGGTTCCGCTGAAGAGAGGCTCGGCGGGGGTGAGCAGCGGACGCACCTTCGACCAGGCGCCGTCCGCGCCGATGACGATGTCGGCGCGCGTGGCGGAACCTTCACCGAAGGTGAGGACGTAGCCGCCCTCCGGACGGTGCCGGACCGAGGCGACCTTGTGACCCCACCTGATCGTCCCGGGCGCCAGCGAGTCGACGAGCAGGCGCCTGAGTTCGCCACGATCCACCTCGGGACGGACCGAACCGGGGTCACCGGGCAGGTCGAGAAGGATCGTGCCGTGGCGGTCGACCACACGCTTGGCGTCCTCACCCGGGCGGACCAGAGTGAGGAACTCGTCGTACAGACCGGCTGCGCGAAGCGCGACCTGTCCGGTCTCCTCGTGGATGTCGAGCAGGCCGCCCTGTGCACGCGTCGTCGCCGAGGCCTCAGCCTCGTAGATCGTCGCGGCGACGCCGTGGGCCTGAAGCACCCGGGCGAGCGTCAGCCCGCCCAGTCCCGCTCCGACGATGGCGATGGTCTTCTGCATGCTGCGCTCCTCTGTAGCGCCGACACGCGTCGGCGAGGTCAGCGCCGTGAGCGGACGGGTTGTCCGGTCTCGGCAGGAGACGCTCACCGATCAGAACCATCTGCATCGATGTGTGTGCGATGCCCGGGGTGCACCCGCGCGACATCGTTTTTCGCGACCCGGTGACTATAGCCCGGCATCCACCTCGCAGCGGCCGGGGCCGCTCATGCTGCGACGCACCCTGCCCGCCACGTTCATCAGGCATCGTCTGCCAGGGACTGAGCGCACCAGATGGTCTTGCCCTGCGAGGTGTGCCGGGTGCCCCACCCCTGGGTGAGCTGGGCGACGAGCAGCAGGCCCCGTCCGCCCTCGTCGAAGGCACGCGCCCGGCGCAGGTGCGGAGCGGTGTTGCTGGCGTCCGAGACCTCGCAGATCAGAGCGGTGTCGCGAATGAGCCGGAGCCTGATCGGGGGCTCGCCGTATCTGATGGCGTTGGTGACCAGTTCGCTGACGACCAGTTCGGTGACGAAGGCCGTCTCCTCCAGACCCCAGGCCGCCACCTGGTCGAGAGCGAACTGCCGGGCGCGCGACACCTGGGTGAAGTCCGGCTCGACGTCCCGGTCGGCGACGTGCTGGGGATCCAGGGCGCTGGTGCGTGCGAGCAGCACCGCAGCGTCGTCGGTGCGGTGCCCGGTGAGCATGGCCGCCATCACCGTGTCGCACAGGGCGTCCAGCGAGGACACCGTGTGGTCCAGTGCTCCCAGCAGTCCGGCGACGCCCCGGTCGACGTCGCGCTCGCGGCTTTCCACCAGCCCGTCGGTGTAGAGAGCGAGCAGACTGCCTTCGGGCAGTTCGAGCTCGCTCGACTCGAACGGCAGGCCGCCGATCCCGAGCGGTGGTCCGGGCTGTGCGGCCACCGGGGTCCTGGTGCCGTCCGGGGCGATCACCAGCGGCAGCGGATGGCCGGCGCTCGCCAGGGTCAGGCGGCGCGAGACCGGGTCGTAGACGGTGTACAGGCAGGTCGCCCCGGTCTCGCCGGTCGTCTGGAAGTGGCTGCTGGGCTGGAGGTCGCTGGCGAGGTGGAGGACCAGGTCGTCGAGGTGGGTCAGCAACTCGTCCGGCGGCAGGTCGACATCGGCCAGCGTGCGCACCGCCGTGCGCAGTCGGCCCATACTGGCCGACGCGTGCAGACCGTGGCCGACGACGTCGCCGACGATCAGCGCGACCCGGGCGCCGGACAGCGGGATGACGTCGAACCAGTCGCCCCCCACTTCCGCGTCGGTGTCGGCGGGCAGGTAGCGCGAGGCCACCTCGACGGCGTCCTGCTGGGGCAACCGCTGGGGCAGCAGGGTGCGTTGCAGGGTCAGCGCGGTGGTGCGCTCGCGTGAGTACCGACGGGCGTTGTCGATGGCGACGGCCGCTTTGGCGGTGAGTTCCTCGGCGAGGATCAGGTCGTCGGCGGTGAAGGCCTCGGGCCGCTCACTGCGGGAGAAGGTGACGACCCCCAGCAGTGCGCCACGGGCCCGCAGCGGGACCGTGATGCGGCCGGTCAGCCCTTCCGCCGTGATCGACTTGTCGATCACCGGGTTCCCCGGCGGCCAGTGGGCCGGGTCGGCGGCGAGTCCCGGGCCGAAGGCCCATTCGCCGCCCACTCCGGGGTCGGCGGCGAGTTCGACGGTGGACCTGCCGGTGTCCATGCAAGTGGCGGCCACGGAAGCTGCGGCATGCGTGACCGGCATCGCGGGCCCGGTCGACCGGTCGGTGTCCTCCGTGGTGCCGTGCCGGGCGGCACGGCTGAGCGTGACGGACGCGCCGCGTTCGATCGTCGGCGGGGAGGGCGGCTCCTCCCCGCGCAGCACCTCGTCGAAGAGGTCCACGGTGACGAGGTCCGTGAACCCGGGCACGGGGGTCCTCGCCAGCTCCTGGGCGGTGCCGATGACGTCGAGGGTGCGGCCGATGCCGCTGCTGGCCTCGTTGAGGAGGAGCAGGCGCTGCCGGGCCCAGTACTCGGCGCTCATGTCGAAGCCCCAGTTGGCGACCGCACGCACCGTGCCCTCGGCGTCCCGGACGGGCCACATGCTGGTGGCCCAGGCGTTCGCGTAGTTGCTGCCCAGCGGACGGAAGACGGTGATCAGCCGCGCGGGTTCGCCCGTCCTGGCCACTTCGGCGAGCTGGTCGGTGTAGGGCTTGTCGTCCCTCTCGGGAAACAACGACCGGTCGAACTCGGGCAGCACGTCGCGGTACTTCCTGCCGCGCACCTGCTCCTCGGAGTGCGCGATCACCCGGCCCGCGGAGGCGTTGATCCACAGGAAGCGCAGCTCGGGGTCGTAGACGCCCAGGGCGAAGGGGCACTGCTCGAAGGCCCGGTCAGCGATCACCGGGCGCCGGTCCCAGCGCTGCACGGTCATCACCCGGCCCTGCGCGCCTCCGTCGAGACCGACCAGGGGATGCGTGGTCACCACCGCATCCACCGTGAATCCGTCCCGGTGCCGCAGTGCCACGAGGCCCGTGCCGTCGGCGCCGATACCGTTGCCTCCGGGGATGCCGGACGGTGACGGCTCCGAGCCGGTCGGTCGCGGTTCCGAGCCGACTGCCGGAGTATCCGCCAGCAGGTCGGTGACGGGTTGTCCGAGGACGTCCTCGGACGCCCAGCCCAGCAGCAGACGCCCGCCCTCGCTCCAGCCGCTCACTCTGCCGTCCGCGTCCACGACCACGGCTGCGGTGGGGAAATCACGGTCGTCGGCCATTTCCATGTACCACGCCTCCGTCTGGACAGCGGTCCCCCCAAGGGCTGGTCTCCAGCGGCTGTCTCCAGGGTAGAACCACCTCTCCTTGCTGACGCGCTGCGCGTCGCCGTCCCTCCCGGCCGCGCGGGCGCACACCCGTGAGAGACCTCGGCTTCGACGGGCGGCGACACCTGGAACGCCGACGGCACCCCGCACTTCGGCACCCCGGTGGCCCTCGGCGTCCCGCTGCCCGCGCCCTCGGGCGAGCGGGCGGCTCAGGGCTCCGAGGTCTCGCTCTCCAGGACGGCCCTGGTCGTCTGCCCGTAGACGCCCGGCTCCTCCGCGAGAAGGAGGCGGGCGAGCTGGTAGCGGCGGACGGCGTTCTCGACCTCGCCGCCGTACCGGCCGTCGGCGTCACCGCCGTAGAAACCGGCCTGGGCCAGACGGAGCTGCAGTTCGGTGACCTCGGGTCCGCTGTCGCCGGGGCGGAGCACGGGGGGCCGGCCCTCGGAGGGGCTGGGCGCGGGGGCCGCGGTGGAGGTGGCGCCGGTGGCGGTCGGGGACGCCGACGGCTCGGCGGACCCGGTGGGTGCGGTGGCGCTCTCGGAGGGGGTCTCGCTCGGCGACGCGGTCGGGCTCGCGGACGTCTGCGTGGGGGACGCCGTGGCGGACGGCCGCGTGGTGACCGTACCGGTCCCGGCGGCTCCGGCGGGGACGCTCACCCGCACGTCGTCGGGTCCCGCGTCCTCACGGGCGGGGCTCTGGTAGCTGAACAGGGCGGCGACCGCGCCGCCCGTCACCAGCACCGCGGCGGCCGCCCCGACCCCGCTGAGCTGCACGAGCCGCCGGGGCCGCCAGCGCTCCGCGGACGCTTGCGGCTCTCCGCTCTCCTCGGCCTCCTCCGTCCCTCCGATGTCCTGCGCCACCGGCTCCGGCACGGGGGCGACAGCGGCCTTGGTGATCGGTCCGGCTAAGTCCCCGGCGCCCTCCTCCGCGACCGCCGGTTCGGCGAAGGGACGAATCCGGAGGGGGTCGAAGTCCTCGGCGGCCGCCGTCTCCGCCGCCCGGTTCTCCAGGTGGGCGTCGGCCGCGCGGCGGGCACAGGAACAGGCAGGACTGCCGTCAGCCGCCCTGGGCACACCGCATTCGGGGCAGACCAGACCAGTCGGTTCACTCACGCGCCGTTCCTCTCCCTACGAACTACAGAATTCAACCAAACTTTCTGCACCGAATCCCCGGCGGACCGCCGGGAAACAGCCACGCGGGCGCGAGAGATAAATATTCTGTATGTGCGGTAAGGACTTGATCGTCCTATTCTGATCTCGTGAGGACTCGGGGCAATCTACGGCCGGTCCTGAGGCCGGCAGGAATCGAGCTGCTATGGCTGAGCGGCTGAAAAGATCGGCACTGGTCGGCGAGTTGTCGGCCGAATTCGCCGGAACCATGGTTCTCATCCTCTTCGGCTGCGGCGTGGTGGCCCAGGTCGTGGCCGGCGGAGGACTGACGGTACCGCCCGGCGGACTGGGCAACCACGACAGCATCGCCTGGGCCTGGGGCCTGGGCGTCACCCTGGGCGTCTACGTCGCCGGCCGGCTGAGCGGCGCGCATATCAACCCCGCGGTGACGGTCGCCCTGGCGGCGTTCAAGGGTTTCCCCTGGAAGAAGGTGGGGCCCTACATCGTGGCCCAGTTCCTCGGCGCCTTCGTCGCGGCACTCATCGTGCGCTGGAACTACACCGAGGCACTCGGGAAGTACGACCCCGGCCACACCATCAAGTCGCAGGGCGTGTTCTCCACGCTCCCCGCCAACGGCAATCCCAACCTGCCGGTCCACGAGTGGGGGGCGTTCCGGGACCAGATCATCGGCACCGCCCTCCTGCTGCTGCTGGTCCTGGCCGTCACCGACCTGCTGAACAACCCGCCCCAGGCGAACCTGGCCCCCTTCATCGTCGGCCTGATCGTCGTGGCCATCGGCATGGCGTGGGGCACCAACGCGGGGTACGCGATCAACCCGGCACGTGACTTCGGCCCCAGACTCGCGAGTTTCATCACGGGGTACGGCACGGCCTGGAGAGATCAGTACGGCAACTTGTACTTCTGGGTGCCGATCATCGGTCCGTTGATCGGCGGTCTGCTCGGCGCGTTCCTGTACAAGTTCTTCGTCGGCCGGTTCCTGCCGACGGCGGAGCCCGAGCCTCCCGGTCGTATTCCGGCCCCCGAGGAATGACACCCCCGACGAAAGAGGCGGCATCCCCATGGCGGACTTCGTGGGAGCGGTGGACCAAGGCACCACCAGTTCCCGTTTCATGATCTTCGACCACAACGGCAACGAGGTGGCGAAGCACCAGCTGGAGCACGAACAGATCCTCCCCAGGGCGGGATGGGTCGAGCACGACCCGGTGGAGATCTGGGAGCGCACCAACTCCGTGATCCAGAACGCCCTGCGGCACGGCAACCTGTCCCCGACCGACCTGGCGGCGATCGGCATCACCAACCAGCGCGAGACCACCGTGGTGTGGGACCCGCGCAACGGGCGGCCGTACTACAACGCCATCGTCTGGCAGGACACCCGAACCGACTCCATCGCCGCCGCCCTGGAACGCGAGGGCAAGGGCGACGTCATCCGCCGCAAGGCGGGGCTGCCGCCGGCGACGTACTTCTCCGGCGGGAAGATCCAGTGGATCCTGGAGAACGTCGACGGCGTCCGTGAGGCGGCCGAACAGGGCCACGCCCTCTTCGGCAACACCGACGCCTGGGTCCTGTGGAACCTGACCGGCGGTCCCGACGGCGGCATCCACGCCACCGACGTGACCAACGCCAGCCGCACCATGCTGATGGACCTCGAGACCCTCGACTGGGACGACGAACTGCTCGGGTTCTTCGGCGTCCCCCGGGCGATGCTGCCGAAGATCAACCCCTCCTCGCACGCGGAGGCGTTCGGGACCACCCGGACGTCCCGCCCGCTGCGCGAGGCCATCCCCATCGCCGGTGTGCTCGGCGACCAGCAGGCGGCCACCGTCGGCCAGGTCTGCTATGCGCCGGGCGAGGCGAAGAACACCTACGGCACCGGCAACTTCCTGGTGCTCAACACCGGTACGGAGCTGGTGCGTTCGCAGAACGGACTGCTCACCACGGTGGCGTACCAGTTCCAGGACAGCCCGGCGATCTACGCCCTGGAGGGCTCGATCGCGGTGACCGGGTCCGCGGTGCAGTGGCTGCGCGACCAGTTGAAGATCATCGCCAGCGCGCCCGAGAGCGAGACGCTGGCCCGCGGCGTCGAGGACAACGGCGGCTGCTACTTCGTCCCGGCGTTCTCCGGTCTGTTCGCCCCGTACTGGCGCTCCGACGCCCGCGGTGCGATCGTCGGGCTCGCCCGTTACAACACCAACGAGCATCTGGCCCGGGCGACCCTGGAGGCCATCTGCTACCAGAGCCGCGACGTCGTCGAGGCCATGGAGCAGGACTCCGGGGTCCATCTCGACGTCCTGAAGGTGGACGGCGGGATCACCGCGAACGATCTGTGCATGCAGATCCAGGCCGATGTGCTCGGCGTGCCCGTGAGCCGTCCGGTGGTCGCCGAGACCACCGCGCTCGGCGCCGCCTACGCGGCGGGCCTCGCCACCGGCTTCTGGCAGAGCCAGGACGAACTGCGCACCCACTGGCAGGAGTCCAAGCGCTGGGAGCCGCAGTGGTCGGAGGACCAGCGCGCGGAGGGCTACGCGGGCTGGAAGCGGGCGGTGGAGCGCACGCTCGACTGGGTCAAGGTCGAGTAGCGCCCCGCCGGGCAGCCCCCGCGCTGTCGTCTCCACGGCGGCCCCCGGTCACCGCGGCCGGGGGCCGCCCTCGTGCCGTCAGCGCACGTACTCGACGATCTGCATCATGCCCTCGTCCTCGTGCTGGGACTGGTGGCAGTGCACCATCGCGCGGCCGGTGAAGTCCTCGGCGCGCAGCCGGAAGGTGAGCGAGCCGTGCGGCGGGAGGGCCACGGTGTCGTGCCAGACGGGGGTGGCCAGCGGGCGGCCGTTGACCCGGGTGACGAGGAAGTGGTTGGTGTGCAGGTGGAGGGGGTGGTGGGCGTGGCGGTGGGAGTCGTTGGTGACGGTCCACTCCTCCACCTGGCCGAGGCGCACCCGGTGGTTGACGTAGTCGGGCCGGAAGCGGCCCCACTGGGGGTCGGTCCGCGTGGCCCGGGGGTCGCCGGGCGGGGTCTCGCCGTCGCCCAGGATGCGGTAGGCGTTGCGGAAGTCCCCGGAGAAGACGTTCTCGTAGCTGCGGAAGATCAGTGAGCGCTTGCGGGTGGGTTCGGGCAGGGTGGTGGGCCGGCCGGGCAGCCGGGTGGGCAGGGCCATCGCGCGGCGGGTGCCGGTGACCTTGAGGGTCATCAGCGGCTGGGACAACCCGCCCGCCGTGAGCCGGTAGGTGCCGGGCTCGCCGCCGCGGACCAGCAGGTCGGCCCGGCCGCCGACCGGGAGCTGGAGGTCGGTGACGGGGACCGGCCTGGTGAACGTGATGCCGTCGGCGGCGATCTGCTGCGTCTGCTGGCCGTCCAGGGTCAGATAGAGGGTGGTGAGCGCCCCCGCGTTGACGATCCGCCAGCGCTGGACCTCGCCCGGGGCGATGGTCAGGGTGGGGTTCGCCGCGCCGTTGACCAGGAAGGTCGAGGCGATGCCGTCGTAGGTGGTGTCCGAGGTCAGGTCGGGCACCTTGCCGCCGGACACCTTCAGCTCGTTGATGCAGACGACGATGTCCTTGGCCGCCGCGACCTCGGGCACCGCGTCGATGTCGCCCTCCACGATGATCACGCCGGCCAGGCCGTTCAGCAGCTGGGTCGCGGTCGCCCCGTGGTGGTGCGGGTGGTACCAGAAGGTGCCGGCCGGGTGGTTGAGGGGGATGTCGACGACACTGCTCCAGCTGGTGGCGGCCTTCCCGGAGGCTGCGGGCTCGAAGGAGCGGAAGACGTTGTCCGCGTCGCCCGTGGGGGCCACGTGCATGCCGTGCAGATGCAGGTTGACCGTGTTGAAGCCGTGCGGGACGTTCATGCCGAGGTCGTGGTGGGCCGCCGCGGGGTTCGGCGGGAGCGCGTTGACGTGCGTGATGCGCAGGGAGTCCCCGGGACGCACCCGCAGGGTCGGCCCCGGCAGGGAGCCGTCGTAGCTGCGGGTCAGGACGGTGCCGACGCCGGGCAGCCGGTGCTCGGTGAACCCGACGGTCAGCCGGGTCTCCAGCCGGCGCGGGCGGGGCTTGACGGTCCGGGTCGCGGGCTGCGGGAAGGGGGCCGTGTCGGCCGGGGGCGCCGACACGGGCGCGTCGGCGCGTGCGCCGCTGGCCCTCCCCGCGATGACCGCCCCGGCCGCGAGCGGCAGGCCCTTCAGTACTCCACGACGCGGCACAGATGCCATGAATCGCCTCCAGGACGGCAGCGGTCAGACCATCGATTCGGACACACCACACCCCTTTCATCACGGAGTGTGATGATAGTGTACGAGGAGTAGTCGTCGGCGCACGGGTGGCGCGGCCGTTCGGACGGACCGATCGGGCGGCGCGGGGCCCCGGCCGACGGGGCGCCGTGCCCGTTCCGCCCGCACCCGCGTGCCCCGGTCGCCGGGTTGTCCGAAAACCTCCCCGGAATTGTCCGTGATCCGTAACGAAGGGATCCCGCAGCCCTGCTTCCTCGTCCTGCCAGGTGGTCGGAAGGCGACCGAGGGTCGACGGGCAACTGCGGGAAAGTGGGCGGACATGGCGCGGCACGGCAACGGGCGGGGCTGGTACGGCAAGGTGGTCGGGGCGGCGCTCGGTGTGACGGTGCTGGCCGCCGGCGCCTCGGTGTGGACCGCCCAGGCCGGGGCCGTCGGTGTCGGGTCCTCCCGGGCGGAGAGCTCCGCCGAGCCGGGCCGTGCCGTCAAGCCCGTGGACGTGACCATCGCGCACGCCTCGGACAAGGGCGCGCGGGGCGTCAACATCACCATCGACGACGGCCCCGACCCCACCTGGACCCCGCAGGTCCTCGACGTGCTGGAGCAGTACGGGGTGCGGGCGACGTTCTGCATGGTGGGCACGCAGGCGCAGGCCCACCCGGACCTGGTGAAGGAGGTGGTCGCGGCGGGGCACCGGCTGTGCGACCACTCGGTGTCGCACGACACGGCCATGGACAAGAAGTCCGAGGCCTACCAGTCGCAACAGATACTCGACGCCGAACGGATGATCACCAAGGCGTCCGGCGGCGTCCGGCCGATGTACTACCGGGCGCCCGGCGGCGCCTTCACCCCGTACAGCCGCAAGCTCGCCGCCTCCCGCGGCATGCGCCCGCTGGGCTGGAACGTCGACTCCAAGGACTTCGAGCGCCCCGGAGCCGACGCGATCGTCACCACCGTCGAGCGCGAGCTGCCGAACGGGCCGACGATCCTCTTCCACGACGCGGGCGGTGACCGCTCCCAGACCGTCGAGGCGCTGCGCCGGATCCTGCCCCGGCTCAAGGAGCAGGGCTACTCCTTCGGCTTCCCGGTGCGCTGAACCCCGGCCCGCGGGCCCGGCGCGAGGTAGGCCAGCAGGGCTCCGGCCCGGGCCGGGGTCCAGGAGCGGGCGTAGGCGGGCGGCGTTCCGCCCGGGGGGACGAGGACCGCAACGGACCGGCTCCGAGCGGCACGGCCGAGGGCCGCCGCGGTGGTGTTGGCGTCGTGGCCACCGGTGGCGGCGGACGCGCAGCCCGCGTAGAAGGCGAGCGGGACGTAGTCGTCACCGGTGAGCAGGCAGGGCGGAGTGACGCCCAGGCGGTGCAGCGCGGCCGCGGTGCGGGCCCACTCGCGGTGGGCGGCGGTGGTGCGCCGCACGGTGTGGTCCAGCACCACGAACTGCACGGTCAGATGCGCGGCCAGGGCGAGCGTCACCAGGGCGGCCGTCAGTCGCCGCCGGACCCGCCCCGGCGCCCGGACGGCGTGCACCAGGAGATCGGCCACCGGCACGGCGAGCAGCGCGTAGGCGGGCAGCAGGAACCGGGGGGCCGCGTAGCCGATCAGGAAGAGGTAGGGGAAGGCCGCCGAGGCGGCGCAGGCCAGCGGCACCAGGGTGCGGGCCGGGCGCCGGGCGCGGACGGCGACGACGGCCGCGCCGGCGGCGAGCAGCGGCAGGGTCCACCACCACAGGGTGAGCACGAGGGCGGGCAGGTCCCCGGTGCACGGCCGGCACAGCGTACGTCCCGCCAGGGCGCGCGCCTGGTCCCCGACGGCGGGGTTCCAGCCGAGGCCGCCCTGGATGCGGGAGGCGTCGGACAGGCGCCGGGCGAGCCCGCCGTAGGAGAGGTACGCCTCGATCACCCACTCGGCGGCCCCGAGGGCGAGCCCGCCGGCCAGTGCCAGCAGCGGCGCCGGGTGCCTCCACCGCCGTACCCCCACCAGGAGGACGAACAGGGGCAGGGTCGCCCAGACCGCGTCCGCGGGGCGCATCCAGGCCATGAGCGCGGCGCTCAGCGCCAGCCCCCACAGCGCCGACCGGGACCGGGGGCGCAGGACGTACCCGGTGGCGGCCAGGGCGCCGACGGCGACCCAGTAGTTGGGCATGGCCTGCGGGCCGTAGAACAGCGTCACCCACAGGGTGGCGAACAGCGCGCCGGCGGTCGCGAGCACCCGGGTGGGGAAGAGACCGCGCCAGGCGCGCAGGGCCAGCAGGAGCCCCAGTCCGGACAGGACGGCCAGACAGGTCCTCAGCAGCACGACGGACGACGACCAGGCCGCGACCGGCGCCACCAGCAGCGGGACGCCACGGGCGCGCGGGGCGCTGAAGAACGCGGCCGGGGCGTGCGGGGAGACCTGGCTGACATAGACCGACTCGTCCCAGCCGAGCCCCATCCCCGGCCGTACGAGCAGGAGTTGGGCCAGGGTGAACGCCGCGGCCACGGCCAGGAGGCCGGCGTCCGCGCGCGCCGGCCAGCCGGAGCGGCCGCGCATCGGGGAGCCGGTCCTACGCGCGCCGGTCAGGGTGGTCCGCGGGCTGTCACTCACGCCTCACCACCGTTCCAGCCGGGGGGCGGACGGGCCTGCGGGGCGGGCCGAACGGCCCAACGGAGGCATCCGGCGCGCGCCCGCTGCCGCGCTCGGGGCGAGGCAGGCGGAGCGTGCCGGGCAGAACTAGTGATTTCACCGATCCGCGGCGTCTGACCTGCCGTTTCGGGTGCGGCGCGGGGCCGGTGAACGGGGTCACATTCTCGGCGAGGGCAAGGTCACAGCCGCGCCCTCTGCTGCCCCTTTGTACCTCTGGCCTACCATCCGAGCATGACGGTCCTGCCTGACGACGGGCTTGAGCTGGCCGCCGAGTTCCCTGACTCCACCCACGAGCAGTGGCAGCGCCTCGTCGCGGGCGTGCTGCGCAAGTCGGGCAAGGACGTCGAGGGCGCTCAGGCCGAGGAAGCCCTGTCCACCGCGCTCGAGGACGGGCTGCGCACCCGTCCTCTGTACACCGCGCACGACACCGCGCCCGAGCCGGGTTTCCCCGGATTCGCCCCCTTCGTACGGTCCGGCCGGCCGGAGGGGAACACGCTCGGGGGGTGGGACGTACGGCAGCGGCACGAGGTGGCCGACAACGGTGCGGTGCTCACGGACCTGGAGAACGGCGTCACGTCCCTGTGGCTGGTCGTCGGCGAGGCGGGCATCCCGGTGCCGTCGCTCGCCACGCTCCTGGAGGGCGTCTACCTCGACCTGGCGCCGGTCGTCCTGGACGCCGGTGCCGACGTCGAGCCGGCCGCGCGGGAGCTGCTGCGGCTGTACGCGGAGCGCGGCGTCGGCAAGGACGCGGTGCGCGGCGGTCTGGGCGCAGACCCGCTCGGGCACGAGGCCCGCACGGGGCGCGCGGCGGACCTCGCGCCCGCCGCCGCGCTGGCGCGGCTGTGCGCCGAGGAGTACCCGGGCCTGCGGGCCATGACGGTGGACGCGCTGCCGTACCACGAGGCGGGCGGCTCGGCGGCCCAGGAGCTGGGTGCGTCACTGGCGACGGGTGTGGCCTATCTGCGCGCGCTGACCGAGGCCGGGCTGAGCGTCGAACAGGCCTGCGCCCAGCTGGAGTTCCGCTACGCGGCCACCGCCGACCAGTTCCTGACGATCGCCAAGCTGCGGGCCGCGCGCCGGCTCTGGGCCCGGGTGGCCGAGGTGTGCGGGGCGCCCGGCGCGGGCGCCCAGGTCCAGCACGCGGTGACCTCGCCGGTGATGATGTCGCGCCGCGACCCGTGGGTGAACATGCTGCGCGCGACCGTCGCCACCCTGGCCGCCGGCGCGGGCGGGGCCGACGCGGTGACCGTGCTGCCGTTCGACGACGCGGCCGGGCTGCCGGACGCGTTCGCGCGCCGGATCGCCCGCAACACCTCGACGATCCTCATCGAGGAGTCGCACCTCGCCCGGGTGATCGACCCCGCGGGCGGCTCCTGGTACGTGGAGCGGCTCACGGACGAACTCGCGCATGCAGGCTGGGAGTTCTTCCGCACGATCGAGCGCGACGGCGGCCAGGCGGCCGTGCTGCGCTCGGGCCGGATCCGTACCGACCTGGCGACGACCTGGGCGGAGCGCTCCAAGCGGCTCGCCAAGCGCCGTGAACCCGTCACGGGGGTCAGCGAGTTCCCGTTCCTGGCCGAGAAGCCGGTCGTGCGGGAGAGCGCGCCCTCGGCCCGCTCCGGCGGTCTGCCGCGGGTGCGCCGCGACGAGGCGTTCGAGGAGCTGCGGGCCCGTTCGGACGCCCACCTCGCCGCGACCGGGTCCCGGCCGCGCGTGTTCCTGGAGGCGCTCGGCCCGGCCGCGGCGCACACCGCGCGACTGACCTTCGCCGCCAACCTCTTCCAGGCCGGTGGCATCGAGCCGGTCACCGGGGGCACGTTCGAGGAGAGCGGGGCCACGGAGGTCTGTCTGTGCTCCAGTGACGCGCTGTACGAGGAGCAAGCGGGTTCGGTGGCCGCGCGGTTGAAGGCCGCGGGTGCCACGCGGGTGTTCCTCGCCGGGCGTCCCGGGGAGTACCCGGATGTCGACGCGTACGTCTTCGCGGGCTGTGACGCTGTCGCCGTCCTGTCCGCCACCCTCGACCGCATGGGAGTGTCCCGATGACCGCGGCTTCCGGGCCCTCCGGCCCCTCCGTCCCCGACTTCTCCGGGATCGAGCTGGGGACCCCGGCCGCCGACGGCGGCGCCGACGAGTGGCGTACGGCCGTGAAGAAGGCGGCCGGCGGGGACGACCTGCTCTGGGAGACCCCGGAGGGCATCGCGGTCAAGCCGCTGTACACCGGGCAGGACCTGGAGGGCCTGGACTTCCTGGGCACCCACCCGGGCATCGCCCCGTACCTGCGCGGCCCGTACCCGACGATGTACGTCAACCAGCCCTGGACGATCCGTCAGTACGCGGGCTTCTCCACCGCCGAGGAGTCCAACGCCTTCTACCGCCGCAACCTCGCGGCCGGCCAGAAGGGCCTGTCGGTCGCCTTCGACCTGCCGACGCACCGCGGCTACGACAGTGACCACCCGCGGGTGACCGGTGACGTCGGCATGGCGGGCGTGGCGATCGACTCGATCTACGACATGCGGCAGCTCTTCGACGGCATCCCGCTCGACCGGATGACCGTGTCGATGACGATGAACGGCGCGGTGCTGCCGGTGCTGGCGCTGTACATCGTGGCGGCGGAGGAGCAGGGTGTGCCGCCGGAGAAGCTGGCCGGGACCATCCAGAACGACATCCTCAAGGAGTTCATGGTCCGCAACACCTACATCTATCCGCCGAAGCCGTCGATGCGGATCATCTCCGACATCTTCGCGTACACCTCGCAGCGGATGCCCCGTTACAACTCCATCTCCATCTCCGGCTACCACATCCAGGAGGCCGGTGCGACGGCGGACCTGGAGCTGGCGTACACGCTCGCGGACGGTGTGGAGTACATCCGGGCGGGCCGGGAGGCGGGCCTGGACGTGGACGCGTTCGCGCCCCGGCTGTCGTTCTTCTGGGCGATCGGGATGAACTTCTTCATGGAGGTCGCCAAGCTGCGGGCGGCGCGCCTGCTGTGGGCGAAGCTGGTCAGGCAGTTCGACCCCCAGAACACCAAGTCGCTGTCGCTGCGCACGCATTCGCAGACCTCGGGCTGGTCGCTGACCGCGCAGGACGTCTTCAACAACGTCACGCGGACCTGTGTGGAGGCGATGGCGGCGACCCAGGGGCACACCCAGTCGCTGCACACCAACGCCCTCGACGAGGCGCTCGCGCTGCCCACCGACTTCTCGGCGCGCATCGCCCGCAACACCCAGCTGCTGATCCAGCAGGAGTCCGGCACCACCCGGGTGATCGACCCCTGGGGCGGCAGCGCCTACGTGGAGCGGCTGACGTACGACCTCGCCCGCCGGGCCTGGCAGCACATCCAGGAGGTGGAGGCGGCGGGCGGCATGGCCAAGGCGATCGACGCGGGCATCCCCAAGCTGCGCATCGAGGAGGCCGCGGCCCGCACCCAGGCCCGGATCGACTCCGGCCGGCAGCCCGTCATCGGCGTCAACAAGTACCGCGTGGAGAACGACGAGGCGATCGAGGTCCTCAAGGTCGACAACTCCTCGGTGCGCGCCCAGCAGATCGAGAAGCTGCGGCGGCTGCGCGCGGAGCGGGACGAGCGGGCCTGCCAGGACGCGCTGGACGCGCTGACGCGGGCCGCCGGCGGCGAGGGCAACCTGCTGGAGCTGGCCGTGCACGCGGCCCGCGCCAAGGCGACCGTCGGGGAGATCTCCGACGCCCTGGAGAAGGTGTACGGGCGGCACGCGAGCCAGATCCGTACGATCTCCGGCGTGTACCGCAACGAAGCAGGCGAGTCCCCGTCCGTGGAGCGCACCCGCGCCCTGGTGGACGCGTTCGCGGAGGCCGAGGGCCGCCGTCCGCGCATCCTGGTCGCCAAGATGGGCCAGGACGGCCACGACCGCGGCCAGAAGGTGATCGCCACCGCGTTCGCCGACCTCGGCTTCGACGTCGACGTCGGCCCGCTGTTCCAGACCCCGGCCGAGGTGGCCCGGCAGGCGGTCGAGGCGGACGTGCACATCGTCGGGGTGTCGTCCCTGGCCGCCGGGCACCTCACCCTCGTGCCGGCGCTGCGTGAGGCGCTCGCCGAGGAGGGGCGCGAGGACATCGTGATCGTGGTGGGCGGGGTCATCCCGCCGCAGGACGTGCCGACGCTCCTCGAGATGGGCGCGGCGGCCGTCTTCCCGCCGGGCACGGTCATCCCCGACGCCGCGCACGACCTGGTGGCGAGGCTGGGTGCCGACCTCGGACACGAGCTGTGATCGATGTCGACGCGTATGCCAAGGGTGTGCTCGACGGGAAGCGGGCGCTGATCGCCCGCGCCATCACCCTCGTCGAGTCCACCCGGCCCCAGCACCGGGCGCTGGCCCAGGAGTTGCTCACCGCGCTGCTGCCGCACAGCGGCCGGGCGCGGCGGATCGGGATCAGCGGGGTGCCGGGGGTCGGCAAGTCGACGTTCATCGACGCCTTCGGCACGCTGCTGACCTCGCTGGGCCACCGGGTGGCGGTACTGGCCGTCGACCCGTCCTCGACCCGGACCGGCGGGTCCATCCTGGGTGACAAGACCCGGATGGAGCGCCTCGCGGTCGACCCGGCGGCCTTCGTACGGCCCTCCCCCAGCGCGGGTACCCTCGGCGGGGTCGCCAAGGCGACCCGGGAGTCCATGGTGGTCATGGAGGCGGCCGGCTACGACGTGATCCTGGTGGAGACGGTCGGCGTCGGCCAGTCCGAGACCGCCGTGGCCGACATGGTCGACTCCTTCCTGCTGCTCACCCTCGCGCGCACCGGCGACCAGCTCCAGGGCATCAAGAAGGGCGTCCTGGAGCTGGCGGACGTGATCGCCGTCAACAAGGCCGACGGCCCGCACGAACGGGACGCGAAGGCGGCGGCCCGCGAACTCACCGGCGCCCTGCGGCTGATGCACGGCGCCGACCCGTTCTGGACGCCGCCGGTGCTCAGTTGCAGCGCCCGGGAGTCGACCGGTCTGGACACCGTCTGGGAACGTCTCGAACAGCACCGCACCCTGCTGGACTCGACCGGCCGGCTCACCGCCAAGCGCCGGGACCAGCAGGTCGGCTGGACCTGGAGCATGGTCCGCGACGAACTCCTGGGCCGGCTGCACGCCGATCCGGCGGTACGGGCACTGGCGCCGGCTCTCGAACAGCAGGTGCGGGGGGGCGAGTTGACGGCCACGCTGGCGGCCGAGCGGATCCTCGGGGCGTTCGGTGGGCCGGTCCAGCCGCCGGCTGAGGACTGAACCCCCGCGCAGGAGAAAGGCGGCTCCCCGGGCGGTTGAGCACTGGACCACCGGTCGGACCACCGCGCAGAATGTGGGCGCTCCCCGCACCTCGTGCCGACGACCGGAGGCGAGCCGCCGTATGCAGAGCCTGACCAAACGCCGCCTGTCCGCCGAAGAGTTGGACGCCCTGATGCGCGAGGCGACGGGGGTCGGGTGCCGGCTGGAGGCGGAGCTGACCGACGGCTGGTTCAACACCGCCTACCGGGTGCGGTTCGACGACGGCCGGGCGGCGGTGGTGAAGCTGGCGCCGCCCGTCGGCACGCCCGTCCTGCGCTACGAGCGGGGCATCATGGCGACCGAGGCGGCGATGTACCGGCGGCTCGCGTCCCCGGCCGGTGCCGGGGTGCCCACCCCCGATCTGCTGTACGCGGGCGAGGACTTCCTCGCGGTGTCCGTGCTGGACGGGATGCCGTGGGACAAGGTGGCCGACCGGCTGCCCGCCGCGGCCGAGAGCGCGCTGCGACGCGAACTCGGCGGGATCACCGCACGGTTGCACACCCTGGTCGCCGAGGACGGCCGGTTCGGCTACCCGGCGCCCGAGTCCGGGCTGTCCGCCCCCGACTGGCGGACCGCGTTCACCGCCATGGTGGAGGCGCTGCTGGCGGACGCCGGACACTGGCGGGCCGAACTCGGCGCGTCCCACGAGGAGATCAGGGCCCTGGTGGCGGCGGGCGGGACCGCCCTGGACGAGGTCACCCGGCCGTGCCTGGTCCACTTCGACCTGTGGCCGGGGAACATCTTCGTCAGCGTCCTCGACGCGGAGGGAGCCGGGGGCCCCGATCCCCGGATCACCGGTCTCATCGACCACGAGCGGGCCTTCTGGGGCGATCCCGCCGCCGAGCTGGTCTCCCTGGAGTTCGGCGGGGACGTGGGTCCGGACAGCGATCTGGTCGCCGGATACCGGGCGGCCGGGGGCCGGCTCGACTTCACCCCCGCCCTCCGGCACCGTCTGGCGCTCTACGAGCTCTATCTGGGGCTGCTGGTGGTCGTGGAGTGCGGCCCGCGCGGCTACGAGGACAGCGACCACCTCGCCTGGTGCCGTACCTATCTGGCCGAACGCGTGGCGGCACTGCGCGCGCTCGGGGGAAGCGAGCCGGCGGCCGGTCGGGCACGGCCCGGCGAGAAGGCGTAGGGAGCGACACCGCCGGGGGCGTCGCCGGCCTCCTCGGCCGGCGGCTCGAATTCGTCAACCCGCCAGACAAAATCCTGTGACAGGCATTGACGATTGTCACGGCGTTCCTATCATCCAAAGTGTCCGAAACTCCGAGTTACGTTCGGCATTTCGGACACGTACCCCTGCGCGCCCCGCGCCGACGAGCGTGACCAGCCGCCGAATCCCTCTGGAGTTCGCCATGCCTCCAGCACTGTCATGCCCATGCCCATCTGTCCCACGGACCCCTGCGCGCAGGCTCCTCCCCCGGCACTCCCCGAGGCGCGTCCGACGCGCGGCGACCAGGGCGGCGGCCTGCCTGACGGCGCTGTGCGCCGCCCTGCTGGCCCTCCTGATCTCACCGGTTCCGGCCTCCGCCGCCGGCACGGGCCCCTGTGACCTGTACGCCTCGGGCGGTACCGCCTGCATCGCCGCGCACAGCACCGTGCGCGCCCTGTACGGCGCGTACGGCGGGCCCCTCTACCAGGTCAGGCGCGCGTCCGACAACGCCACCCGGAACATCGGCGTCACCGTGGCCGGCGGGCCGGCCGACGCCGCGGCCCAGGACTCCTTCTGCGCCGGTACGACCTGCGTCATCACCTGGGTCTACGACCAGTCGGGGCACGGCAACCATCTGGGCTACCAGGGACCGGGCGGGGTCGGCGGCTCCGACACGGCGGCGAAGGCGACGAGCGAGTCGCTCACCGTCGGCGGCAGGAAGGCCTACTCCCTCTACATCAACGCCGGCAACAGCTACTGGCGCGACGGCCACTCGACGGGCGTGCCCACCGGCAGCGCACCCGAGGGGATGTACATGGTCACCAGCGGCACGCACGTCAACAGCGGCTGCTGCTTCGACTACGGCAACAGCGAGACCACCCGCAAGGCGGACGGCCCCGGGGCGATGGACGCCATCAACTTCAGCAAGTCGTGCTGGTTCGGCGGCTGTTCCGGAACCGGCCCCTGGGTGCAGGCCGATCTCGAGTGGGGCCTGTACCCCGGCGGCAGCACCTCGTGGAACCCCAACCAGCGGGCCTATACGGGCAAGTTCGTCACCGCGATGCTCAAGAACAACGGGACCTCCCGGTTCGCGATCAAGGGCGGCGACGCCCAGTCCGGTGGTCTGACCACGCTGTACGCGGGTTCACTGCCCGGCGGTTACAGCCCCATGAGGAAACAGGGCGCCATCATCCTCGGCAGCGGCGGCGACTGCTGCAACGGCAACACCAACCTCAGCATCGGCACCTTCTACGAGGGCGCCATCACCGCCGGCTACCCCTCCGACGCGACGGACAACGCCGTACAGGCCAACATCACCGCGGCCGGATACCGCTGAGTCCTCGCCGAGCCACCACTCAGCCACCACTCAGCCACCACTCAGCCCCGACTCAGCCCCGGCGGCTGTCCACCCTCACCCGGTTGATCGATCGAAGGAGTGATGTCATGCAGAAAGCCAAGTTATGGCCCACCGTGATCGCGGCGGTTCTCGCCCTGGTCGGCACCACCGCGGCCGCGGCCCCGGACACCGGCGGCCGGGGCACCACCCCGGCGGCCGTCGACACCGCCGCGGCGACAGCCGGGTGCGGCAGGGCCCCCGGACTGGCGAGTGGCACCCATACCCTGCAAGTCAACGGCAAGAGCCGCAACTACATCCTGAAGGTGCCGGACAACTACGACCGCAACCGTGCCTACCGGCTGGTCCTCGGCTTCCACTGGCTCGGCGGCACCGCCAACGACGTGGCGACGGGACGCACCGTGGAGAACGGCACCTGGGCGTACTACGGGCTGCAGCGGCTGGCGAACAACAGCACCATCTTCGTCGCGCCCCAGGGCCTCAACAACGGCTGGGCCAACTCCGGCGGTGAGGACGTGGCGCTCACCGACGCCGTGCTCAACCAGATCGACAACGCCCTCTGCGTCGACACCACCCGGCGCTTCTCCCTCGGCTTCAGCTACGGCGCGGCCATGACCTACGCACTGGCCTGTGCCAGGCCCACGGTCTTCCGCGCGGTCGCGGTCCAGTCCGGCGGACTGCTCAGCGGCTGCGCCGGCGGCACCCAGCCCGTCGCCTACCTCGGCGTGCACGGCATCCGCGACTCGGTCCTCGGCGTCTCCGGTGGACGCACCCTGCGCGACCGGTTCGTGCGCAACAACGGCTGCGCGGCGCAGAACCCCCCCGAGCCCGCACAGGGCAGCCGGACGCACCGCGTCACCGCCTACACCGGCTGCTCGGCCGGGCACCCCGTCGTGTGGGCCGCGTTCGACGAGGGCCACATCGCCGCACCCCAGGACGGCGCGGGCGGCGACAGCGGCTCCAGGACCTGGGTGCCGGCCGAGGTCTGGAAGTTCTTCACCCAGTTCTGAGGCCCTTCTCCGGCTTCGGCCGGGCAACACCCCCCACCGTCACGGGAGTTCACCCATGTCCACTCGACCACGGGCCCGTTCCGTGCGGCACGCGCTGCTCGCCACGGGCGCGGCAGCCGCGCTGACCACCGGAATCCTCACCGGCACCGCCCCGGCCTCCCACGCCGCCGGATCGCTGCCCTGCGACCTCTACGCCGCGGGCGGCACCCCCTGCGTGGCCGCCCACAGCACCACCCGCGCCCTGTACTCGGCCTACAACGGCCCGCTGTACCAGGTGCGCCGCGCCTCGGACAACGCCACCCGCGACATCGGGGTCCTGAACGCGGGCGGCGTCGCCAACGCGGCCGCCCAGGACTCCTTCTGCGCCGGCACCTCCTGCCTCATCACGGTCGTCTACGACCAGTCGGGGCGGGGCAACCGTCTCACCCAGGCGCCGCCCGGCGGCTTCTCCGGGCCGGCCGCGGGCGGCTACGACAACCTCGCCAACGCCACCGCGGCACCGATCACGGTCGCCGGCCACAAGGCCTACGGCGTCTTCGTGGCCCCCGGCACCGGGTACCGCAACAACCGCACCAACGGCGTCGCCAAGGGCGACCAGGCGGAGGGCATGTACGCCGTGCTCGACGGCACGCACTACAACGGCGGCTGCTGCTTCGACTACGGCAACGCCGAGACCAACAGCCGGGACAACGGCAACGGCACCATGGAGGCCATCTACTTCGGCAACATCAAGGTCTGGGGCTACGGCAGCGGCAACGGCCCCTGGATCATGGCCGACCTGGAGAACGGCCTGTTCTCCGGCGTCAACCAGCGATACAACCCGGGCGATCCCTCCATCAGCCACCGCTACCTGACCGCCGTCGTCAAGGGCGGCCCCAACAAATGGGCCATCCGCGGCGGCAACGCCCAGAGCGGGTCCCTGTCCACCTTCTACAACGGCGTCCGCCCCAACGTCGCCGGCTACAACCCCATGAAGAAGGAGGGCGCGATCATCCTCGGCATCGGCGGTGACAACAGCCACGGCGCCGCGGGCACCTTCTACGAAGGCGTCATGACCTCCGGCTACCCCTCCGACGCGACCGAGAACGCCGTACAGGCCAACATCACCGCGGCCGGCTACGGAAGGTAGCCCCCACCCCCGCGACCGCGGCTCGCTCGGGAGCGAGCCGCGGTCCCCGTTCCTCGTGGTCCCCGGGCGGCGGCGGTCAGCCGAAGAGGCGTCGCTGGATCTCCCGCCGGTAGTCCTCCAACGTCCGGTCGAGGTGTACGGCCGTGGCCGTGGCCGCCTCGTCGGGTCGGCCGTCCCGGATGGCGCGGTAGATCGCCTCGTGCTCCTCGACCGCGGCCGCGGTGCCCTCGTTGAAGGTGTTGTGGATGCCGATCGCGCTGGACCGGCGCTGCAGCCTCCGGGCGTCACGCACCGCGCTGCCGAGGAACGTGTTGTGCGAGGCCGCGGCCACGGCGGCGTGGAAGTCGTCGTCCGCCTGGTTGAAGACGTCGACCTCGCCGTGCGTGTACCCGTGCCGGCACTGCTGCATGGCGACCTCGATGGTACGCAGTTCGGCGGGCGTGGCCCGGGTGGCCGCGAAGCTCGCGGCGGCCATCTCCTGGACCCTGCGGAACTCGAACAGCATGAGCACGTGATCGAGGTCCACAGGCCGGAAGAAGCCGCCCCAGCGGCTGGAGACCAGCATGCCGTCGTCGTCGGCGACGAACAGTCCCCGTCCCTTGTGCGCCCGGACCCGGCCGAGCGCCGACAGGATCTTCACGGCTTCCCGGACCACCGCTCGGCTGGTGTCCAGCTGCTGGGCCAGGTCGTTCTCCGTGGGCATCCGGTCACCGGGGACCAGACGGGCCTCGGCGATGAACTCGAGGATCCGCTCCGCCACGACCTCGTACCCGGGCCGGTAGTCGCGCCGCTCGTCCGCGCCGTTCACCACTGCTGCCACGGCGGGCGTGTCGTTCATGGGTGCTGCCTCCGGATGACTGCGACGAGGGTGACCGTTCGGCCCTGGAGCCGCGCCCATCGTACCCCAGTCGAGCAATAAGTCGTACTCATTTTTGGAGATCGCCGAGAAGAGTACGCAGGAGGATTGTGAACTTATTAGCCATTTGCCCTGGTATATGACCCACACGGTCGCCTGAAAAGACGCGCTGCACCCTCGAAAAGCCGTACACACCCCTTGACTCGCCACTCGATATGGCGGCTAATTTCTTCCGCGGCGGTACCGACAGAGCCGTCAGCCTCACGCAAACCCAGTGGAGTCGCTCATGTCCGTCTACAAGCCCTCGGCCGACCGGGACACGGGGATCAGCAGGAGACGCGCCGCGTTGCTGGCGGGCTGTGCCGCCACCGTGCTGCTCACGGTCACCGCCTGTGGCGGCGGCACCGCCGGCAAGACCAACAAGGACGGTTTCGCCCAGGCGCCGCAGAAGGACGGGGCGCTGACCGTCTGGGTGGACGCGACCCGCATGGACGCCGCGAAGCAGTACCAGGCGCTGCACCCGGACGTGAAGATGGACATCGTCAGCTACGACGGTGACGCCAACGGGTCCAACTACCTGCAGACGAAGGTGCAGTTGTTCAACCGCACCGGCAAGGGCTGGCCGGACGTCGTCTTCAGCTCGCAGAACAACGAGGCGAGCTGGGCCGTCGACGCGGGCTTCGCGGCGCCCCTGAACAAGGGCCTGATCCCGGACGCGACCCTCGGCGGATTCGCCAAGGGGGCCAACGACGTCTGCACGGTCGACGGGACCCTGTACTGCCTGCGCAACGACCTCTCCCAGGCGGTGCTCTGGTACAACGCGCCGCTGCTGAAGAAGTTCGGCTACACGGTCCCGACGACCTGGGAGGAGTACCAGGCGCTCGGTGAGAAGGTGGCCAAGGAGCACCCCGGCTACCTGGTGGGCGACGCGGGCGACTCGTTCACCCCCGAGATCTACCTGTGGGCGGGCAAGTGCGGCGCCAACCACATCACCGGCCCCAAGGCCGTGTCGGTCGACACCACCAGCGAGGCCTGTACCAAGATGGCCAAGCTGATGGACGTACTGATCAAGAACAAGTCCATGTCGATCAGCGGCGTCTTCAGCACCGACTTCGCCAAGAACGAGGCCGACAAGGTCCTGCTGATGCCCGGCCCGGCGTGGTACGGAGGCGCGGTGTTCAAGGACGGCCTGAAGATCCCGGCCCAGCAGACAGCGGTCGCGCCCATCCCGCAGTGGCAGGGTGACACCGCACCGTCCACCGGCAACGTCGGCGGCGGCACCTGGCTGCTGTCCCAGCACTCCACCCACATCAAGGCGGCCACCGACTTCCTGAAGTGGGTCACCACCGACAACGCCTACCAGGGCGAGAAGGCCCCCGGCTTCCCGGCGTACGCGCCCGCCGCCGAGAACTGGCTCAAGGCGCAGGCCGCCTCCGGATACTTCGCCGGCGACCTCACGGCCCTCAAGGACGCCTCCTCGCAGGTGTGGTCCGACTGGGGCTCGGGCCAGTTCAGCCAGGAGGCGATCTGGGCCGCCACCGTCAAGCCCGGCATCACGCAGGGCAAGACCATCGAGTCGCTGCTGCCCGCCTGGCAGGACTCGATCGTCAAGTACGCCAAGGCCGACGGATACAAGGTCTCCCCGTGACCCTCACGACCTCCTCGGCCGGCTCCGCCCGGGGGCGCCCTCGCGGCACCTCCCGGCAGAGCCGGGCCGGCGTGGCATTCGTCGCCGGCTACGTACTGCTGCTGATCGCCTTCGGCGTGCTCCCCACCTGTTACGCCGTCTATTTCGCGTTCACGGACGCCGGGGGCGCGTTCACCGGCCTCTCCAACTTCGTCACCACGGCACAGGACTTCCGCTTCGTCGACTCCCTCGGCCACGTCGCCCTGTACCTGGTCTTCTGGCTGCTGTCGCTCGTGGTGTTCGTGGTGGTCCTGGCACTGCTCCTGCACCGGCTGTCCTCGGGGCCGGTCAGCCAGGCTCTGCGCTTCCTGTACTACATTCCCGGGGCCCTCGCCGGCGCGGCGAGCGTCCTGGTGTGGCTGTTCATGCTCGACCCCACCGTCAGCCCCGTCAGCTCCCTGCTGGAGACACTGGGCTTCCACACCTTCGGCGAGGTCATCGCCCCCGGCAATCTGGCGCTGCTGTTCACGATCATCGCGTTCTGGACCGGCGCGGGCGGCTGGATCGTCGTCATGTACGGGGCGCTCAACAACATCCCCAAGGACGTGATGGAGGCCGCGCGCATCGACGGCGCGAACGGCTGGCAGACCGCCTGGCGGGTGCAGATCCCCCTGCTCCGCAAGTGGATCGTGTACATGGTGATCCTGGCCTTCGCAGGCGGCGCGCAGCTCTTCGTCGAGCCGCAGCTGCTCTCCCTCGCCAGCACGGGCGTGGCCGGGCGCGACTACTCGCTCAACCAGTTGACGTACGACTTCGCCTTCCAGATGAACAACATCAACGGCGCCGCCGCGGTCTCGGTGGAACTCCTGGTCGTCAGTCTGTCGGTCGCCGGTGTCTTCGTCGCACGATCGGGGTTCTTCGATGCCGACTGACACACGGACCACCCCTCCTGCCGCCGCTCCGCGCACGCGACGGGAGCGGAACGTGGCAAGCCGGTACGGCGATCCGCGGCAGCGCCGGCGGCCACCGCGGCACCTGGCGTCCCGGCTGATGGCGGGCTCGGTGCTCACCGTGTTCGTGGTGTTCTTCGTGCTGCCGGTGCTGTGGCTGCTGCTCGCGGCGACCAAGACCGACCAGCAGCTGGTCCACGACCACCCGCTGTCCTTCGGGTCCTGGCACGCGCTGTCGGCCAACTGGCGGGCGCTCACCGCCTTCCAGGACGACGCCGTCCTGATGTGGCTGCGCAACTCCGCCCTCTACGCCGCCATCTCGCTGGTCATCACGCTCGGCCTGGCCGTTCCTGCCGGCTACGCGCTGGCGATGACCGAGTTCCGCGGCCGGCACGCGCTGCTGATCGCGACCCTGGTCGTGATGCTGATGCCGAACGCCACGCTGGTGGTGCCGCTGTTCCTGGAGATCAACGCGGTGCACCTGATCGGCACGATGTGGTCGATCATCCTGCCGTACTCGTTCTACCCGTTCGGGGTGTACCTGACGTACATCTACTTCACCACCGCCGTGCCCAGGGACCTCCTGGCCGCGGCGCGGATGGACGGCTGCTCCGAGTTCGGGGTCTTCCGTCATGTGGCCCTGCCGCTGGCGACCCCCGTCATCGCGCTGGTCGGCTTCTTCAGCTTCGTCGCCAACTGGACGAACTACTTCCTGCCGTACGTGATGCTCCCCGAGAGCGATCAGATGCCGATCCAGGTGGGTGTCGGCAGTCTGCTCAGCAATGTGCCGTCGTTCAACCCGACCGTCGGCGACCTCGCGATCCAACGCCCGCAACTGGCACTGGCGACGCTGGTCGCCATCACACCGGTCCTCGTCGTGTTCCTGTTCGCCCAGCGCTTCCTGGTCAGCGGAATGCTCGCCGGCGCCACCAAGGAGTGACAGCTTCATGCCCTTCAGCCCTCACCCCGACGCCTCCGGCGACGACAGCGCGACGGCCGGCCGGCCCGTCCCCGTACCCGACGTCCAGGCCACGGTCCCGCTGCTCGAACCCCCCGGCTGGGCCGTCGCCCAGCGCGCGCTGTTCGACCTGCTCGACCACGCCTGGCGGCGCTTCGAGGACGCCTTCACCGGCCCCGACGGACGGCTCACCTACGACGGCCGGCTGACCAGCCGCGACGGCGTGGACGACTTCTACGAGGTGTTCTTCAACTGGCCCCAGCTGTACCTCCTCGGCGGCGCCGAGGACCTCCTGCCCGCCAGCGAGAGGCACTGGGAGGGCGTGACCCGCCAGCTGACCGAACTGGACATGCTGCGCGACGAGTTCGAGCGTGGCTACGACTGGTTCCACCAGGGCGAGAGCCTGCTGCTGCTCTACTTCCTGTGCATGGCCGCCCCCGACCGCTGGCGTGAGCGCGCCCTGCGCTTCGCCGAGTTGTACGTCGACCCCGCCAAGGGCAACTACGACCCCGAGCACCGCATCATCACCCGCCCGCACAACGGCAGCGACCCCGAGCGCACCGGCCTCTTCGACGGCGACGTGTACCCCTGGCTGCCGAAGGAGGCGGAGACCTACGGATTCCCCCTCGACTGGCTCCCCGAGGCCGCGGACGGCCCCTTCCCTCTGTCGGCGGACCCGCGGCTGGGCGACGAGATGCGGGACCGGATGGGTGTCGGTGACACCGCGCTCAACCTCGCCGCGGCCGGACTGGTCCTCAACGCCTGGATCCTGTCCGGCGAGGAGCGCTACCGCGACTGGATCGTCTCGTACGTGGGCGCCTGGCGCGAGCGCACCCGCGAAAACGGCGGCCTGATCCCGGACAACGTCGGCCCGGACGGAGTCGTCGGCAGCCTGCTGGAAGGGCGCTGGTACGGCGGCCACTACGGCTGGTCCTGGCCGCACGGCTGGCACAGCGTCGGTCACGCGGCCTGCGTGGCGGCCATCGCGGCGGCGACGGTCACCGGGGACGACGACCACCTCTCCCTGGTCTCGACCTCGCTCGACGCCCTCATCGACCGCGGCAAGGTCATGCCCCACACGGAGGCGGACTCCAGCCTGCCTTCCAAGTGGGTCGCGGAGCTCGGCCCGGACCGGCACACGCCCACCCTCCACCTGCCGTTCCGGCACAACGACTCGGGCTGGTTCGACTACAACCCGGCCACGCCTCCCGTGCCGGTGGCCCTGTGGCACCACACCTCCTCGGAGGCCGACCGCGCCCGGCTGGAGCGGCTGCGCGCGGCCGAGGGCATCGACTGGCGCACCGTGCGCCCGTTCCGCGCCAAGGAGGAGTCCGGTCACGAGAAGGCGTGGTTCGCCTTCCTCGCCGGTGACGACCCCGGCTACCCGGAGCGGATCCTCGCGGCCGCCCAGGCCCAGATCCGCCACCGGCTGCGGCGCGTCGAGCGCTACCGCGACCTGGACGTGCCCGAGGCCGACATCCATGTGTGGCAGCAGTGCAACCCGGTTGCCACCGAGGCCCTGGTGCAGCTGACCTGGGGCGGCCCGCAGGTGCTGTACCAGGGCGGCCTGCAGCAGGCGCGGCTGCGCTACCACGACGCCGACGCCCGTCGGGCCGGTCTGCCGGCGGACGTCGCTGCGCTGGTGACCTCCATCGACCCCGACGCGACCACCGTCGAACTGGTCAACCTCTCGCCCGGCACCGACCGCACGGTCGTCGTCCAGGCGGGCGCGTTCGCCGAGCACACCATCACCGGCGTCCGGTACACGACCTGCGCGGACGACGGCTGGATCGGGGACATGTACGACTACGGCCACACCGAGCCGGAGGTCTCCGAGGCGGAAGTCGCTTGTGACGGGCCGTATCTGACGGTCCAGCTGCCCGCCTCCACGCGCGTCCGGCTCACCCTGCGGCTGGGGCTGCGCACCCGGACTCCCAGCTACCGGACACCGTTCGACGCGTCCCACTCGCATGACACGACAGGGGAATCGGCATGAAGCGCATCGCCCAGACCATCAGGCTCCGCCCCGAACACCGCGAGGAGTACCTCCGGCTCCACTCGGCCGTGTGGCCCGGCGTCGAAGCCGCCCTGCACCGGGCGAACATCCGCAACTACAGCATCTTCCTCCACGGTGACGTGCTGTTCGCCTACTTGGAGTACCACGGCGAGGACTTCGAGGCCGACATGGCGTCCATCGAGGCCGACCCCGAGACCCGGCGCTGGTGGAAACTCACCGACCCGTGCCAGGAACCCTGGCCCGACCGGGGCGAGGGCCGCCAGTGGAGCGAGCTCTCCGAGATCTGGCATCTGAGCCCGCCCGGCGACGACGCCACCGCCTGACCCGGCCCGCCCGACCGACTTGGATCACCTCGTGAACGCACCCGTGCTCGTCGACGCCCACCACCACCTGTGGGACCTCTCCCAGCGACCGCAACCCTGGCTCGACGCTCCCGAAGTGGCGTCCATCCGCCGCACCTTCACCCCCGACGACCTGCGCTCCACCGCCACCCACCGCATCGCGGGCCGGCGGCTGCACGGCACGGTGGTCGTCCAGTGCGTGGCCGAGGTCGCCGAGACCGAGGACCTGCTCGCGCTCGCCGAGCGGGAGCCGCTGATCCAGGCCGTGGTCGGCTGGGCCGACCTGACGTCCCCGGCGATCGGTGACGTGCTCGACGCGCTGCTCGCCGGGCCGGGCGGCGGGTACCTGCGCTCCCTGCGGCATCTCGTCCAGAGCGAGACGGATCCGAACTGGCTGCAACGCCCCGATGTGGAACGTGGGTTGAGAGCGGCCCGGGACCGCGGACTGCGTTACGACGTACTCGTCCGCGACCACCAGCTCGACCAGGCGATCCGGCTCGCGGAACGCTTCCCCGACCTGCCGCAGGTGCTCGACCACGCGGGCAAGCCGGACATCGCCCGGCAGGACATCGAGGGTTGGGAGGACCGGATCCGGCGGCTGGCCGTACATCCGCACGTGGTCTGCAAGGTCTCGGGGCTGATCACCGAAGCCGACCACACCCGCTGGACCACCGCCGACCTCCGGCCCGTCTGGGACGTGCTGGTCTCCGCCTTCGGTCCCGAGCGGCTGATGTTCGGCTCGGACTGGCCGGTCGCCGAGCTGGCGGGCGGCTGGAACCGGTGGGCCGCCGCCGTGGACGAACTGCTCACCGGCTGGAGCGAGAGCGATGTCCACGCGCTCCTCTCCGGCACCGCCACCGCGTTCTACGGCCTCGCCCCCGTCGCCGGGCAGGCCGACGCAGCGGCCCGAACGTCCTGACCACGCCACCCCGCACAACGCGCCGAACCCGCGCCGACACACCGCCGCGCATGCCGAGGCCCGGCATGCGCCCGATCCGGTCCGCGCCGAAGGGACCCCACCCCGTGACCCTCGCCACCCGCTACCTGTCCGCCCGCACCCTCGACACCGCTCCGGTCCCCAGCACACCACCGGGTCCCGGCGAGGTGGAGCTGGCCCCCGCCTACGTCGGTATCTGCGGTACCGACCTGCACATCTTCCACGGCGACATGGACGCCCGGGTCACCGCACCGGCCGTCCTCGGGCACGAGACGGCCGGCCGTGTCGTCCGGGTGGGCCCGGGCGTGGCGGGCTGGGCGCCCGGCGACGCGGTCACCGTGATGCCGCTGCGCTGGGACGGCACCTGCCCGGCCTGCCGCAACGGCCACCAGCACATCTGCCGGCACCTGGACTTCCTCGGCATCGACTCACCCGGCGCGATGCAGCAGCGCTGGACCGTGCCCGCCTCGACTCTGGTACGGCTGCCCGACTCCCTCCCCCTGCACCGGGCAGCCCTCGTCGAACCCACCGCGGTCGCGGTGCACGACGTGGGCCGGGCCGGGGTGCGCGAGGGCGAGCGGGTCGTCGTGGTCGGCGGCGGCCCGGTCGGCGTCCTGATCGCCCTGGTGGCCCGGGCCGCGGGCGCGGACGTCCGGGTGGTCGAGCTGAACACCCACCGCCGGCTGCTCGCCGAGGAACAGGGACTGACCACCTGGGACCCGGCGTCAGCGGACATACCCACCCTGGTCGCGGAGTGGACCGGCGACGCGGGAGCGGACGTCGCCTTCGAGGTGTCCGGCGCCGCGGGCGGCGTGGACACCGCGGTCGACGTGCTCGGCGTGCGCGGCCGGCTGTGTCTGGTGGCCATCCACTCCCGCCCCCGCGAGGTGAACCTGCACCGCTTCTTCTGGCGCGAACTCACCCTCGTCGGTGCCCGGTTGTACGAGCGCCGCGACTTCGAGAAGGCGGTGGCCCTGGTGGCCGACGGCACCGTTCCCGCCGACCGGCTGATCAGCAAAATCGTGCCGCTCACCGAGGCACCGGCAGCCTTCGAGGCGCTGGAGGGCGGCGGTGACGTGATGAAGATCCTGGTGGACTGCGCGGGCGAGGCCCAGGAGGCCGCCGTATGAACGCCTTCGACCTCACCGGACGGCTCGCCGTCGTCACCGGCGCGCGACGCGGGATCGGCCGGGCCATGGCGCGCGCGCTCGCCGGGGCCGGGGCGGACGTCATCGGGGTGAGCGCCTCGCTGGAGGAGTCCGGCAGCGCGGTGGAGAAGGACGTCACCGCCACCGGCCGCACCTTCGAGGCGATCCGCGCCGACTTCGCCGACCCCGAGGCCGTCCGGGCCCTGGGCGCGGACCTCGCGGGCCGGGAACGTCCCGTGGACATCCTGGTCAACAACGCGGGCACCATCCGGCGCGCACCCGCGGCGGAACACCCCGACGCGGACTGGGACGTGGTCCTGCAGGTGAATCTGAGCGCCCAGTTCGCGCTGGCCCGTGCGGTCGGCGCGTCGATGACGGCACGCGGCCGGGGGAAGATCATCTTCACCGCCTCCCTCCTCAGCTTCCAGGGCGGCATCACCGTCCCCGGCTACACCGCCGCCAAGCACGGCGTCGCCGGTCTCACCAAGGCGCTGGCCAACGAGTGGGCCCCGCACGGCGTCAACGTCAACGCCATCGCGCCGGGCTACATCGCCACCGACAACACCCAGGCCCTCCAGGACGACCCGGTGCGCAGCAGGGCGATCCTGGACCGCATCCCGGCCGCGCGCTGGGGCGGCGCCGACGACCTCGCGGGCGCCACCGTGTTCCTGGCCTCGGACGCGGCCGCCTACGTCCACGGCACCGTCCTCCCCGTGGACGGCGGATGGCTCGGCCGGTGACCGCCGGCCCCTCCGGTACCTTCCGCACGAAGCGCGCCCCGGCGGCCCGGTCCGCCGAACGCCCCTGTCAGGAGCCTCATATGCGCCGCCACCAGATCCCTCGCACCCCCGTCGAGGTCACCGAACTCGGCTTCGGCGCGTCGGTGATCGGCAACCTGTACCGGGTGACCGCCCCCGAGGCCGCGGCGGCCGCCGTCGACACCGCCTGGGACGCCGGCATCCGCTATTTCGACACCGCGCCGCACTACGGCCTCGGCCTCTCCGAACGCCGGCTCGGCGCCGCCCTGCGCGACCGGCCCCGCGCGGAGTACGTGGTCTCCTCCAAGGCGGGCCGCCTGCTCGTCCCCAACGAACACCCTCGGGGCGTCGACGACCAGGGGTTCGTCGTCAGGGACGACCTGCGCCGGCACTGGGACTTCAGCCGGGACGGCGTGCTGCGCTCCCTGGAGGAGACGCTCGAGCGCACCGGCCTGGACCGCCTCGACGTGGTCTACCTCCACGACCCCGACGACCACTGGCGCCAGGCCGCCGACGAGGCCATGCCCGCCCTCGCGGAACTGCGCGACCAGGGCGTGATCGGAGCGATCGGCGCCGGTATGAACCAGTCCGCCATGCTCGCCCGCTTCCTGCGCGAGAGTGCCGCCGACGTGGTGATGCTGGCCGGCCGCTACACCCTGCTCGACCAGTCCGCCCTCGACGACGTCCTGCCCGCGGCGCAGGCCCACGGCAAGAGCGTCGTCGCGGTCGGCGTCTTCAACTCCGGCCTGCTCTCCGAGGACCGGCCCGCCGAGGGCATGAAGTACGACTACCGGGACGCGCCGACGGAGCTGGTGCAGCGGGCCCTGGCCATCGCCGAGGTCTGCGAGCGGTACGGCACCACCCTGCCCGCCGCCGCCATCGGCTTCCCCCGCACACACCCCGCGGTCGTCAACGTCACCCTCGGCATGCGCACCGCGGAACAGGTCCGGCGCAACGTCGAGCTGCACGCCCGAGGGGTCCCCGACGGCCTCTGGGACGAGCTGCGTGCGCAGGGCCTGATCAGGGCCGACGTGCCCACCGCACGCCACGGCGACCGCTCGCCTCGCACCCCTCCGAGCCAAAGCACCGAGTGATCCTCAGCCCCGTACTGTGGCTGGCCCCCTCCGGTACGACGACGTTCGCCACCGGTCCCACCGTCAGCGTCGACTGATGGGCGCGGGGCCGGGCAGCACAGCTGCCCGGTCCTCCGTCCCCGGGGGGACGGTGGGGCCCGGCTCGCGTGTGCGGCGTTCGACGGCCTGGCCCCAGTACGTGCCGCTGACGATCAGCGCGGCTCCGAGGGCGGAGAGCGCGGTGAGGTGTTCGCCGCCGAAGGCGATGCCGACCAGCAGGGCCCACACCGGCTCGGTGCCCAGCAGCAGACTCGCGCGGGTCGCCGAGGTGCGCTGCACGGCCCAGGTCTGCGCCAGGAAGGCGAACAGACCGCAGAACAGGGCCAGATAGGCGAGCTGGGCCCAGGTGACGGCGTCGATGCGGGCCACTTGCGGCAGCCCGGTCGCGGCGAAGGGCAGGAACAGGACCGTGCCGACGACCACCTGCACGGTCGTCAGGTGCAGGGGTCGTATCGCCCGGCCCGCGGTGAGCCGTCCGACGAGCACCACGTGGCCCGCCCGGACCACCGCCGCCGCGAGCATCAGCAGATCCCCGGCGCCGGGGGTGCGCAGACCGGTGCCCGAGACGAGCAGCCCCACGCCCGCGACACAGACGCCGGCCGCGAGGAAGAACGCCGGCGGCGGTCCGCCGGGGCGTCCGGCGCGGTCCAGCACCGGGGTGAGGACGAGGGTGAGGCTGATGATCAGGCCCGCGTTGGCGGCGCTCGTGCGGGTGACGCCGTACGTCTCCACGACGAGGACGGCGGCCTGGGTGACCCCGAGCAGGGCGCCGCGCGCCGCCTCGTCCCTGGTCAGCGGGCCGGACCTCGCGCGCAGGGCGATGACCACGGCGACGCAGGCGGCGGCGGAGAGGGCGTAGCGCAGGAAGAGGACGAGGAGCACCGGGGTGGTGGCCGTGGCCGTCTTCGCCGAGAGATAGCTGGAACCCCAGACGACGGCGACGGCCAGCAGCACCGCATCGGTGCGGCGGGTGGCTGGCATGACGCCACCCTGACGGACCTGCATGTTGAAGTAAACGACGAGTTGCTCAAACGATGTTTAAGCGAGGCTACACTCACGGCATGGACGAGAGGCAGCTGCGGGTGCTGCGGGAACTGGGCGAGCTGGGCAGCGTCACCGCGGCCGCCGAGGCGATGCGGGTGACGCCGTCGGCGATCTCGCAGCAGCTGCGGCTGCTCCAGCGGTCGATCCCGGTGCCGCTCACCGAGCGGGACGGCCGCCGGCTGGTCCTCACGGCCGCCGGTCAGGCGCTGGCCGACGCGGCGATCGGGGTGGAGACGGCGCTGGCCCGGGCGCGCCACGCCGTGGACGAGTTCGTGGAGCGGCCCGACGGCGCGGTGTCGGTGGCGGCATTCCACAGCGGGGCCGCCGCCTTCTTCCCGCTCCTGCTGCGCGGCCTCGGCACACCGGGGTCGCCGCGCGTCCGCCTGCACGACGCGGATGTGGCGCAGGACGACTTCCCGCCGCTGACCCGCCACTACGACCTCGTCCTCGCCCACCGGCTCGATCACGCGCCGCCCTGGCCGCCGACCGCGACGGCCACCCCGCTGCTGCGGGAACCCCTGGACATCGCCCTGCCCGCCGACCATCCGCTGGCCGCGAAACCGGTGCTGACGCCCCAGGAGGTCGCCGACCAGCCCTGGATCACCGTGCACGACGGCTTTCCGCTGATGGCCACCGTCGAGGCCGTCTCCGCCGCGGCCGGCCGCAGGGTGGAGATCGTCCATCGCATCAACGAGATCGCGGTGGTGGCGGAGGTGGTGGCCGCGGGCGGCGGCGTCGCCCTGATGCCGCGCTGGACCTCCCGCCCGCACCCGGCGGTGGTCCTGCGCCCGCTCAGCGGTATCCGCGCCGCCCGCCACATCGACGTACTGCACCGCCCCGAGCGCGCGGCCCGCAGAGCCGTGCGCACGGTTCTCGCCGCACTGCGCCGAGCGGCGGAGGCGGTACGGGACCAAGGCGGCGATCCGGCCCCCGGGATCTGAGCCCGAGCCCCTCCGGGACCACCAGCCACCGGCACAGCGGCGGCGAAGTTCGCGGCGGACGGCACCCGCTGACGGGGCGTGCGGTGTCGGCGACCCGCGTCAGGGGCCGCGTCGGCGAGAGGCGTCAGGGTTCGTACGTCGTCTCAAGGTCGTGTCCGGCGGCGTGGTCCATGGCCTGCCGTACGCCCTCGCCCTCGGCGGAGTGCACGAAGGTGAACATCACGCCGAGGGTGGCGGCTGCGGCCGCGCGCGAGCAGCGGGCCGCGCTGTCGGGCCGGTAGCGATCTCGTCGGCGACCTTCAGCACCCCGCTCCCGGGTCTCCTCGCTCGCGCCCGCTGGTTGCGGAACACGAGCGAGACCAGCGCCCGCGAGACCCACGCCTTCGCGGCGACGTCCGCCATCGTGGGCCGCCGCCCGCCCGAAGCGTCCACCTGAACCACCCTCCCGTGTGCCCGCCCGTCAGGGCACGGCGGGGCCGGTGATCTGCCTGCCGTCGTCGCCGTAGGGCCACACATTGGGGACGCAGCCGTTCATGCCCTTGATCTGCTGCATCATCGCGGGCGCGGGCTTCCCCGCGCCGGGGCAGCCGACGTGGTTGTGGCCGAGGTAGTGGCCGACCTCGTGGTTGATGATCAGCGCCCGGTAGGAGGGGACGTCCCGGGCGTAGACGGGGGTCGCCAGTTCCCAGCGCTCCAGGTTGACCATGACCTTGTCGAAGACGTTGCAGTTGAAGTCGCCGTGGGTGTCCAGCCCGCCCCCCAGACAGACCTTGTCGACGGTGCCCGGGGTGGCCACCCTGACGACGAAGTCGGCGCTCTTGCCGGAAACCCGCTGGAACGCGACGGCGCCGTCGGCGGTCCAGCCGCGCGGGTCGGCCAGGACGGCGTCCACCTGCCGCGCCACGTCCGCGGTGGAGAGCCGCAGCCCCGTCTCGACCTCGACCCGGTAGCGGAGGGGCTTCTTCCCCTTGCCGACCGGGTCGCTGCCGCCGGCGGCGGTGACGAAGGTTCCGGGGCCGGTGGCCGGGATGGGGACGGTGGTCCCGGTGGGGCTCGGCGAGGGGCTCCCGGGGGCCGCACCGGACGAGCCGGAGGCGGACGCGCCGGGGCTCGGGGCGGTACGGCCGGGAGCCGTCCCGGCCGAGTCGGAGGCCCCGGGCTCGGAGGTGTCCGCCCCACCGGCACCCGAGCCGCGGGTACCCGACCCGACGGCGCCGGACCCGACGGCCCCCGCCCCGGAGGCGCCGGCCGCGGATGCACCGGCCCCAGACGCGCCGGATTCCGCGGCGCCCGGCTCCGCGGCTCCGGGCTCGGCGCGACCGGCGCTTCCCACCCCCGCCAGCACGTCCTTGCCGGCCGGCAGCGCCCAGCCCACGGCGGCGAAGCCGGCGACCCCGAGGGCGGCCGTCGCGGCGAGCCCGCCCCACAGCGGGCCCTTCCCGCGGCGCCGCCCCGCGGCGTGCGCGGGACCGCGGCGACGGCCGGCGGTGGAGGACTGTGCTTTGTGCTCGCTCATGGTCAGCCAGACTGTGAAGTTGATGTGTTCAGGTCCGGGTCAGACAATAACGGAATCGTAACGGGTGATCATCCGGTCTATGTGATCATCCGGTAACAGTGCCCCGCGCGGGGTCCGGCGGTCCGGATACTGAGCCCATGCCACGTGTTCTGCTGATCGAAGACGACCCCGCCGTGCGCGAAGGGGTCGCGCTGGGGCTGCGCCGCCAGAACCATGAGGTCGCCGCCGTCCCGACCGGGGAGGAGGGCATGGACCGGCTGCGGTCCTTCCGGCCCGCCGTCGTCGTCCTCGATCTGATGCTGCCCGGGATGAGCGGCCTGGACGTGTGCCGTGCCGTCCGCGCCGTCGACCAGACCCTGCCGATCATCATGGCGACCGCACGGGGTGATGACGTGGACATCGTTGTCGGTCTGGAAGCGGGCGCGGACGACTACGTCGTCAAGCCGGTGCAGGCCAGGGTGCTGGACGCACGCATCCGGGCCGTGCTGCGCCGGGCGGGCGGAGCGGCCCCGGGCGACGGCGGTCTGCCGAAGATCGACACCTACGGGGAGCTGGCCGTCGACCGGGCCGGACTGACCGTCACCGTGCGGGGCGCCCCGGTCCAGCTCGCCCCCTCCGAACTGCGGCTGCTGCTGACCCTGTCCGCCTCCCCGGGCCAGGTGTTCAGCCGGCAGCAGTTGCTGGAGGCGGTCTGGGAGCACAGCTACCACGGCGACGCCCGGCTGGTGGACGCCTGCGTCAAACGGCTGCGCGCCAAGATGGGCGACCCGCCGCGCGAACCGCGCTACATCCAGACGGTCCGCGGCTTCGGCTACCGGTTCGCGGCGCGGTGAGACGCGCGGTGAACGACACGGTGCAGGACGCGGCGCATGACGCGGCGCATGGCACGGCGCATGGCACGGCGCATGGCACGGCGAAAAGCTCCAGGAGGAGCTCGGGGAGAGGCTCGGTGGGGGCGAGGATCCGACGGAGGGGAACCGGAACCGGGGGCGCGCCCGCTCCCGAGCCGCGACCGGCCGCTCCGCGGCACGAGGCGAGCACGCCGGTCAAAGGGTCACGCGCGCCGTCCCGGGTGGTGCTGCGCGGGCTGCGGGTCCGGCTGGTCGTCGCGTTCGGGCTGGTCGCCGCCCTGGCCACCACCACGACCGGTGCGCTGACCTTCCGCGAGGCGCGCAACGGGGTGCTCCAGCAGAGCCAGGACACCGTCATCCGGCAGCTGCGCACCCAGGTCAGCCGGCTCTCCACCGGCGTCGCCTACCCGCCGACCGAGGACATGCTCCGGCAGTTCGCGGGCAACGTGGCACTCGCCGAACCCTCCGGCACCTGGCGCGTCCTCGTCACCTACGAGGGACTGAGCGCGCCCTCCCTGCCCGGCTACCGCTTCGACGAGGTGACACCCGCCGTGCGCGAGGCCGTCGGCTCCAGCATGGCCACGGTGTTCCAGCGGGTGCGCAGCGGGGGACGCACCTCCCTCGTCGTGGGCATGTCGGTCGTCTTCGCCTCCGCCGAAGGGGCTTTGACACCGACCGGTATCCGGGTCTTCCTGACCGTGCCCCAGACCGACGAACAGCGGTCCGTCGACGCGCTGGTCACGGCCATCGAGCGGGCGACCGCGTCGGCGCTCGGCGTCGCCGTGCTCTTCGCCCTGTTCGCGGCACGCGGTGTGCTGCGGCCGGTGCGGGCGCTGCGCCGGGCGACCCGCAGCATCGCCGAGGGCCGGCTCGACACCCGGCTGGACGTCAACGGCTCCGACGAACTCGCCGATCTGTCCCACACGTTCAACGAGACCGCGGCGGCGCTGGAGCAGTCCGTCGCCGAACTGCGCGGCATGGAGGCGCGGGCCCGTCGTTTCGCCTCGGACGTCTCGCACGAGCTGCGCACCCCGCTGGCCGCGATGTCGGCGGTCACCGACGTGCTGGACGAGGAGGCCGCCCACCTCGATCCGGACACGGCGACCGCGGTACGGCTGATCAGCGAGGAGACCGTGAAGCTGGCCCGGCTGGTGGAGGACCTGATGGAGATCTCCCGCTTCGACGCGGGGGCGGCGGTCCTGCACCTGGACGAGGTCGACCTCGCCGAGTCGGTCCGGCGCACCCTCGCCTCCCGGGGCTGGTCGGACGCGGTCGAGACCCGGCTGCCGGGACCGGACGAACTGCGCGGCCGGGTCGATCCGCGCCGGCTGGACGTGGTGGTGGCCAACCTGGTCGGCAACGCCCTGCGGCACGGCGGCCGTCCGGTTCGGCTGACGCTGTCGGAGGGCGGGCCGCACGCCACCCTGCGGCACGCGGTCCTGGAGGTGGCCGACAGCGGGCCGGGCATCCCCGAGGACGTGCTGCCGTACGTCTTCGACCGCTTCTACAAGTCCGACACGGCACGCACCCGCACCGAGGGCAGCGGGCTGGGCCTGGCGATCACCGAGGAGAACGTACGCATGCACGGCGGTACCGTCCGCGCGGCCAACCGTCCGGGCGGCGGTGCCGTCTTCACGGTGGAACTCCCGCTGCGGCGGGACGAGTCGGCGTGGGAGAACCAGTGACGGGACGTGCCGGCCGTACGGCGCTGCTGATCGTCGGCGCGGCGCTCGCGCTCTGCTCCTGCGGCATCCCCGAGACGGGCGTGGTCGAGGCGGGCGGTCCGGCGAGCGGCATCACCGCGACGACGCCGCTGTACTTCGTCCGGGACGGCGCGCTGTTCGCCGTGCGCCGTGCGGTCCCGGAGGCCGGGGACGCCGCGGTGGCCGTCGAGCAGATGCTGGAGGGCCCGGACGTGGTGGAACGGTCCCGCGGGGTGACCACGCAGGTGGCCTGGTCGTCGGGGCCGGACTCCTTCCTCCCGACCGACGACTCCTCGCAGACCCGGGACGACCTCGCCGAGGCGGGCGAGCGGGCCGCCACGCCGGTCCCCTCGGCGTCCGAGTCGGCCAAGGAGCCCGTACGGGCCACGACGGACGGCAGCAGGGTCTCGGTCGTCCTGCCGAAGGGCGTGTCGACGGAACTCTCCCCCCTGGCGCAGCGGCAGCTGATCTGCACGGCGGGCCGGGCCCGCCGCCTCGTCCTGCGGGACACGCAGCCCGTGACGGTGACCGTGACCACCGCCGGAGGGCGGCACGCCGAGGGCACCGACGAGGACTGCCCCGATCCGTAGGCCGGCCCCGGCACGATGACGACGATTCCCCCGGGGGCCGGGAACGGGCCTCGGGCACGGCGGCGCATGGCCTGGAGGACGGACCCCGAAGTCCAACCCTATGGTGGCCTGATGTGCTGGAGTGCGACGGCCGATCTCGTGGCGGGCGCCGGTGTCACGGCCGTCGGGGTGGCCGCGGTGGCGCGGGTGCGCGCGCGACGGGATCTGCCGCTCGCCGCGCTGCCGCTGCTGCTCGGGGCGCATCAGATCGTCGAGGCGGTCGTCTGGCACCGGGGCGGGGGCGGCGGGGCCGCCACCGTCGTCTGGGGCGTCATCGCTCTGCCGCTGCTGGCGGTGTGGGTGCCCGCCGGGGTGTGGTGCGCTGCCACGGGCCCGGGCGCGCCGGCCGCCCGTCGCAGGCTGGCCGTGCCGCTCGCGGTGGGAGCCGCGACCGCCGCGGCCCTCGCGTACGGGCTGGCCACCGGCCCGGTGACGGCCGAGATCCACGGCCGGACCGTCGGCTACACGTTCGGCCTCCCTCAGCCACCGGTCCTCGTCGCGGGTTACCTGCTGGCCACCGTGGGCTCGCTGCTGCTGTCCGGCGACCGCCGGCTGACCCTGCTCGGCGTGCTCGTCGCCGTCGGGGCGTCGGTGTGCTGGGCGCTGTGGCGGCTGGAGTTCGTCTCGACCTGGTGTGCGCTGGCGGCCGTGTGCTCGGTGCTGCTGCTCGACTGGGCACGCACCCGACCCCCACCCACTCGCACACCACTCCACCGAACCGCCTGAGCCGCCGCGCGCACCCGACGGCGCCGGCGCACTGACCCGCGTCCCGCTGAGCGCGGCGGCCCAGGCATACCTTGCCGCTGTGGCGGCGGGAGTCCGTCTCCTACCTCGTGCGCCCTGGCGGCCGTGTGCTGGACCCTGCTGCACGACCGAGCACACACCCGACCCTCACCCACCGGGACACCACTCCCCCGAACCGCCTGAACCCGCACGCACCCGGCGACGCACCGACCCGGTCCCGGCGTGCGCGGGCGCGTAGCGCGGTGGAGGCTGGACGGCATGGTGCGTGAGCGCGGGCGCGGGGACGGGACGGAGGACGTGGAGGCGGCGCTCGACGGCCTGTACACCACTCCGCCGTCCGGTTTCGTGGCGCGCCGTGAGGAGCTGGCGATGGCCGCCAGGACGGCGGGCCGGGCGGAGGACGCCCGCCGGATCCACGGGGCCCGTCGGCCCACCCTGGCCGCCTGGGCCGCGAATCTGCTGCTGCGGTCACGGCCGGAGGAGAGCCAACGGTTCCTGGAGCTGGGGGAGGCACTGCGCAGGGCCCATCGGGACCTGGATCCGGCCGCGGTGAGGGAGTTGTCCGACCAGCGTCGCAGGATCGTCGCCGCGCTGACCCGCCGGACGGCCGACCTCGCGCTCGACGCCGGGCAGCGGCTGTCGGCCGCCGTGCTGACCGAGGTCACCGCCACCTTGCAGGCCGTTCTCGCCGACCCCGAAGCGGCGGACCGGTGGGCCACGGGCCGCCTGGACAACGCCCTCGTCCCGCCGTCGGGCTTTCCGGCGGGAGCCGCACCGGCGCGCGCGGTGCGGCGCGGTCCGCCGTCCCCTCCCCGTACGGACGACCTCGCCCGGCGGCGCCGGGAACGCCTCTCCCGGGCCCGAGCGGCGGCCGACACCGCCGCACGGGAACGGGACGAGCGGCACGCGGAGCACACCGCCGCCGAGGCGGTCGTACGCAGGGCACGGGAGCACCACGGGCGGGCCCGGCGGCAGGCGGAGGACGCGGAAGAGGCGCTGCGGCGGGCCCGGGAGACGCTCCGGTCGGCGGCCGAGGAGGAGCGGCAGGCCGAGGAGCGGTCCCGCGCGGCCGGCGACGCGCTGGCCCGTGCGGAGCGGGAGGCCCGGCGGACCGCCCGGGAGACGGAACGGCTGGAACCGGCTCCAGGGGACGGCCCCGAGTAGGGGGCACCGACGGCGTCAACCGATGCCGTCCGGCCGTCCGACCTGATTGCCGGCGCCCGCGTGGCGATGGACCGGGCCGGGCTCGTCGGCCGCGGCCGGTGGCCGAGTCCCGACTGGGCCCCGCCTGCCCTGGAGTGGCTGGCCCAAGGGCCAGGACACGTCGGCGGCGGGTTGCCGGGCCTGCCGAGCCCGGGATCAATGCAGGCAGGTGGGGTGGGGTGACTGGTCGGGCAGGTACACCGAGTGTTCCCGCGAGGTGAGGTCGCGACCAATGGCGCGGCAGATCCTGCTGATCGCTGTGTCGGGGGGAGGCACAGCGATGTTCCACCGGCGTACGGTCCGGTCGGCGCCGGCGGTGAGCAGGGTGTGGCCGTCTGAGCCGAAGACCAGCGCGAGCACGGTATTCGTGTGCCCGGTGAGCGTGGCCAGTGCGCTGCCGGTGGCGGTGTCCCACAGACGCACCGTGCCGTCCGGGGCGCCGATGGCCAGAACGCGACTGTCCGGGGTGAACGCCACGGATCCCGCCTCGCCGCTGTACCCGGCAAGGCTCGCGCGGCTGGTGCCGCTGGCGGTGTCCCACAGCTGTACGGTGCGGTCCTTGACGCCACCGGTGGCCAGAGTGCGGCCGTCGGGACTGAATCTCAACGTGGTCACTGCGCTGGAGTTCCCGGGCAGGATTTTGAGACGGCGGTGGGTGCCCGGATCCCAAAGCCGCACCGTGCCGTCTTCGCTGCCGGTGGCCAGCATGCGCCCGTCCGCGCTGAACGCCACTGAGGTGACTGTGGCGGTGTCGTCTTCCAGGTTCCGTCGAAGACCGCCGGTGGCGGCGTTCCACAGTTGCACTCCGATGGCGGTGGTGGCGGTGGCCAGGGTGCGCCCATCGGGGCTGAACGCGACCGAGTTGACCGGCGGGGCGGCGCCCACGTCCAAGCGCACGCGGAGGCTGCCGGTGCGCGTGTCCCACAGATACGCCCCGAGTCCGTAGATGCTCGCGGTGGCCAGAGCGCCGGCGTCCGGGCTGAAGACCATCGAGCCTGCTTCCGAGGTGGGTACGGCAACGCTCGCGCGCAGGCGGCGTGCGGCTACGTCCCACACGTGCACGGTACGGCCCCCATGGTTCGCGGTGGCCAGGGTGCTGCCGTCCGGGCTGAAGACCATCAAGTCCGTCTGCATGCGGGGATCGGCGAGAACGGACTCGGACGCGCCGGGTGTCATGTCCCAGAGCCGCACGCTGCCGTCGTCGTCACCGGATGCCAGGGTGCGCCCGTCCGGGCTGAACGCCAAGGAGCCCACGATGTGGGCGTGGCCTGCCAGGCTTCTTCGGAGGCGGCCTGTGCCGGTGTCCCACAGCCGCACGGTGCGGTCCTCGCTGCCGGATGCGAGAGTGCGTCCGTCCGGGCTGAAGGCGATCGAGGTCACCCCTGCGGTGGCTTCACCGTCCGCGGCCCGGGCGCCTTCGGCCAGCGTCTCTCGGACACGGCCGGTGCGCGTGTCCCACAGTCGCAGCGTGCCGTCCTCACCCCCCACTGCCAGGATGCGCCCGTCCGGGGTGAGCGCCAGCGAGGCCACCGTGACCGGGTCGCCGGCCAGGCGTGTTCGGAGGCGGCCTGTGCCGGTGTCCCACAGCCGCACGGTGCGGTCCTCGCTGCCGGATGCGAGAGTGCGTCCGTCTGCGCTGAAGGCGATCGAGGTCACCCCTGCGGTGGCTTCACCGTCCGCGGCCCGGGCGCCTTCGGCCAGCGTCCTTCGGACACGGCCGGTGCGCGTGTCCCACAGTCGCAGCGTGCCGTCCTCGCGCCCCACCGCCAGGATGCGCCCGTCCCTGGTGAACGCCTCCGTGGCTGGCCACTGATCCTCCCGGCCGGCGGCTTCCGGAGACGCCAGCGCGTTGATGCGCGTGTGTCCGGTGGTCACGTTCCACAGGTCCACCGAGTGTCCGAAGTTGCCGGCGGTGGTCAGGTTCTGCCCGTCGGGACTGAACGCCACCAACGCCGCAGCCTCGCCCTGCCCGTTGAAGGTTCTGCTCAGGCGCCCGGTGCGCGTGTCCCACAGCCACAGCTGGTCGCCGCTGGTGCTGCCGGTGGCGAGGGTGCGCCCGTCGGGACTGAAGGCCACCGAGGAGACAACGCCGCGCTGGCCGGTCAGCCTGTGCTCGAGAGGCACGGCCGCGGCCGCATAGAGGCTCTCTGTCGCCTGGGAGGTCGCACTGGTCCGGTAGGCCTGGACGGCCAGCAGCGCGGCCAGGTCGGAGTTGGTGCCGAGGAGAGCGGAGGATTGCGCGGCGAGCTGACGGGAGAGGGCCACCTGCCGGGCCCTGTCGGCGTTGCGCTTCTGCTGGTCGCTGAGCCGGCTCTGCTGCCAGGCGAGGAGCCCTGCGGTGACGGCCAGGACCAGCAGGACGGACAGGGACGTGGTGAGGGCACGCAGACGGCGGTTGGTGCGGGCGGTGGCCTGTTCTTCCTGTTCGCGTGCGGTGAGGCTGGCGGTGAGGAATGCGTGTTCCAGCCTGGTGAGGTCGGCAGCCGGCGCGGAGCCGAAGTGTTCCCGGGCGGTGGCGAGGCGGGCGCCGCGGTACAGAGCCCCCGCATCACGGCCCAGGTCTTCCCATGTCCGGGCGGCTTCGGCGAGTTTGCGGTGGTCGCGCAGACGTTCCCGCTCGGCGTCGATCCAACGGCGGAGCCGGGGCCAGGCGGTCAGCAGCGCCTCGTGGGCCAGCTCGACGGTGTCGTCGTCCAGGGTGAGCAGCCGTGCGCGGGCGAGGGATTCCAGAACGCCTGCGGTTTCTTCTCCGCCGATGTCCCGCAGCTCCGCGTGCTGGGTCGGTCTTCGGGTGTCGGGGGTGCCGTCGCCGGGGGTGACCAGGCGCAGCAGCAGACGGCGGGCCGCAGCAGCCTGGGCTGTGGTGAACCGACCGTAGACGTCCTCGGCGGTCTTGGCGACCGCGCCTTCCAGGCCTCCGGCCGCCTCGTAACCGGTCAAGGTCATGGTTTTGCCGCGGCGGCGGCGCCAGGTCTCCCACAGCACGTGCGACAGCAGCGGCAGCCCACCGGGCGCGTCCGCAACCTCGTCGACCAGGCGAGCGGTCAGGGCGCGTTCCACGGTCAAGCCTTCGGCTACGGCCGGTTTGACGATGGCCTGGCGCAGTTCCGCCGGACTCATCGGGCCGACCAGCACGTTGGCGTCACGCAGCGTGTCGGCCAAGCCGCGGTGTTCGGCGCAGCGGCCGTAGAAGTCGGCGCGCACAGCCAGGAGTACCCGCAGTCGGCTCTCCGGTCGTCGGGCGGTCAGGAGCAGGTCGATGAAGTCGGCGCGTTCGGCGGGATCATGGCAGAGGGTGAAGACTTCCTCGAACTGATCGACGATCACGAACACGTCGGTCTGGGCGCTCTCCGTGCCGGGGCCGGTGTCCAGCACCTGGGCGTGGGTGCGTGCCGGGTGCCGGCCCGGGGTCAGGATCCGAATCGCGGCGGGCCGCAGTGCGAGGTCCTGGGTGTGCTGCAGGGCGGGGATGAGTCCGGCGCGCAGCAGGGAGGACTTGCCACTGCCGGACGCCCCGAACACTGCGGCACACCGGTGCTTGCGCAGCACGTCGAACAGTTCGGCGGTGAGCTTGTCGCGGCCGAAGAACCGGCCGCTGTCGCCGAGCTCGAACCGTGCCAACCCCCGATACGGCGGCGTCCCGCTCTCCTCGTCCACCCCCGGACCCGAGGCAGCGGCCTCGTCCACCGCCCGCCTCCAACGCGCCTCCCACTCCGCTCGGTCGCCCCCGCACGCCTGCGCGTAGGCCAGCACCACCGGCAGCGTCGGCAACTGCTCTCCTGCGGCTGCCTGGGACAGCGTCGTCACCGCATACCCCGCCCGCTGGGCCAGCACCCGGTAGGTCAAGCCGCCCGCCTCGGCACGCAGCTTGCGCAACTCGTACGCGAACCGCTGCACCGGACCCGCCCCCGGATCCACCGGCACTTCACGACGTCCCGCCACGCCGCTCCCCCTCAGCTGCTCCCCTATCAGCCCGGACGGCCAACCTACGCACACCTCATTGCCCGGCAAAGATCGCGCCCGGCCATTGTTCGGCCGCCGGAACAGCCCTGCCGAACAATGCGCCGGCCGCTGAACTCGACTCGTCCCCGGGGTCGCCCCACGACAGGCGGGGCAGTGAGCGGAACTCATCGCCCTGCACATGGGGCACAGCACTCCCCTGGAGGCCGCGGCGCGGACGGCTGTCCGCCTCGCGCAGAAGCACGCAAACAGCCCACGGAAGGGAAACATCATGCGCACTGCGATATCTGCGGCCGGCGACAAGCTGGTTGCGCTCCTCGCGCCCCGTGCGACGGCTGCCGCCGCCTGCCGGGACGACTCCAGCTGGTGTGACGGGGGGTGCCCGTTCTGGTGGTGGCGGCGCGCCTACCACGTCGTGTGCGACAACGGCGACAGCTTCATCCGCTACAGCGCCTGCGGCTCCGGCAACTGCTGACCGACCGGCCCAGGGTGTGCCACCCCCTTTCGTGGGGGTGGCACACCCTGGGCCACCACGAGGAGCCGCCATGATGGCCTACGTATGCATCGCCTCCCGGGTTCTCATCGGGACGATTTTCGCTGTCTCTCTGACCACGAGACTTCTCCGCGAGAACGGCTGGTCCGAGTTCACGGACTCCGTGCGTGGACTGGCTCCGCGTCTTCCGGCGCGGACGGCTGCGGTCGTGGTGTGCGTCGCGGAGACATCCGTCGTATCGCTGGTCGTCACGGCGAGGAGCGCGGTGTACGGGCTGGCCGGGGCCATGCTGTTGCTGCTCTGCTTCACCGTCGCCCTGGTCGTGGCGTTACGGCGCCGCCGCGGAGTCTCCTGCGGGTGCTTCGGCACGTCCACCACCCCGGTCAGTGGATTCACCGTCGCACGGAATTGCCTACTGGCAGCCGGTGCGCTGGCCGGAATCATCGCCCATCCCGACTCGACGGGCGCCACCCCGGCCTGGCCCGGCTCCCTCACCGCCGTCGCGGTGGGCGCGGTAGCTGCCACTCTCGCCTACCTCACGGACGAACTCGCCGACCTGTTCCGGGTCCGGACCTAGCAGAAAGAGAAGACCATGCCCTACGTCATCACCTTCCTCGTCCTGCTCGGCGTGCTGTCGCTGTTCAACCTCGTGCTGTCGCTCGGGCTCATCCGACGGCTCCGTGAGGACACCGCCAAGACGGCTGCACGGTCGGCCGGTCCGCCGGTGATGCACGCCGCCGGCGAGCGGGTAGGCGCCTTCCGGGCGACCGCCACCGACGGAGCGATGCTTTCCGACGCCCTGCTCCGCGGGGCCCCCACCCTGGTCGGAGCGTTCGCCCAAGGGTGTCCCGAGTGCGAGGAGCGGCTCCCGCTGTTCGCAGAGTACGCCGCCGGGTTCCAGGGTGGCCCCGGACACGTGGTCGCCGTACTCGTGGGAGATCCCGATGCGCTCCGTGACAAGATCGCGATGCTGGAGCCGGTGGCGCGTGTCGTACTCGAGGGCAAGGACGGCGCGGTTGGCTCAGCGTTGGGGGTCCGCGGATACCCTGCCTTCGGTGTTCTCGACGACCAGGCCGTCGTGCAGGCCTCCGGTGTCCTGCTTGAGCACATCACCGGCAAGCCGGTCAACGTCTGAAGCGGGTCGGCCGGAGATGCGTAGAATCCTGCATGCCCTGCGGCTGAGCTGGCAGGCGAGCCGTGCGCTGACCGCCGTGGCCGTCGCACTGACGCTGGCCTTCGCGGGTGTCCCCCTCGTGACCGCCTGGCTCACCAAGATCTTTCTCGACGGCCTGGTCAGTGGTGCCGTCGGCACCAGAGCGCTTCTGGGGCTCGGCCTCGGACTCGCTTGCATGGGCCTGATGACCGCTCTGATCCCCCGTTGGATCCTGTTCGCCCACCGGGAGACCGAGCGTCAGGTCGGCCTGTTGGCCCAGGACCGTCTCTTCGCTGCGACCGAACACTTCGTCGGCATGGCACGCTTCGAGGAGCCCCAGTTCCTGGACCGGCTGCGGCTTGCCCTCCAGGCCGGAAGTTCCACGCCCGGAGCCGTGGTCTCGGGGAGTATGTCCGTCGTCGGCTCGGCCATGACCGCCCTGGGTTTCCTCGGTTCGATGCTCGTGCTGTCGGCTTGGATGCCCGTCCTGGTCCTGGCCTCGGGGGTGTCGACGGTGATGGCTGAGATGTGGCTTGCCAGGCGTCGCGCGGGCGTGTTCTGGCGTATCGGTCCCACCCAGCGGCGTGAGATCTTCTACCGCGAACTACTGACCGACGTTCAGGCGGCCAAGGAGATACGCCTGTTCGGAACGGGCGCCTTTCTTCGCACCCGCATGGCCGACGAACGCAGGGCCTCCAATCGCGAGCAGTCGGTGCTCGACCGCCACGAGCTCCTCCTGCAGACGGGGGCCAGCGCGGTGACCGCTGTCATCACCGGCGCCGCCCTGTTGTGGTCGGCCTTCGCAGCGGCGGCCGGTCGGATCACCGCAGGCGACGTGGCCCTGCTGGTCGCGGCGGTCACGAGCGTGCAGAGCGCGATGACGTCCATCGCCCGCGACACCGCCCTCACGCACCAGCAACTGCTGCTCTTCCAGCACTACCTCGACATCGTGACCGCCGAACCCGACCTTCCGGTCCCGGCCGACCCCCTGCCCATGCCCGACCTGCGCAGGGGAATCGAGTTCCGCGACGTCTGGTTCCGCTACTCCCCCGACCACCCCTGGGTCCTGCGCGGTGTCGACCTGACCATCCCGGCCGGTGCGTCGGTCGGCGTGGTCGGCAAGAACGGTGCGGGGAAGAGCACGCTGATCAAGCTCTTGTGCCGGATGTACGACCCCGATCGCGGCCAGATTCTCTGGGACGGTGTCGATCTCCGCTCGGTGGACCCGGTCGAGCTCCGGCGGCGGATCGGAGCGGTGTTCCAGGACTACATGCAGTACGAGCTCAGCGCCGCAGAGAACATCGGCCTGGGCAACCTCTCACTACTGACCCGCCCCGAGGAGATCGCCTCCGCCGCGCACAAGGCGGGCGCGCACGCCTTCGTCTCCGAACTGCCGCGCGGCTACGGGACACTGCTGTCCCGTAGTTTCTTCGACGCGGACGAGGCCGAGGGGCCGAGGGACCATGGCGTAACACTCTCCGGTGGTCAGTGGCAACGGCTTTCACTGGCTCGCGCCTACCTTCGCGACGACTGTGATCTCCTGATCCTGGACGAGCCGAGCTCGGGACTCGACGCCGAGGCGGAGCACGCGATCCACCGAGGCCTGCGGCACCATCGGCGGGGGCGCACAAGCCTGTTGATCTCGCATCGCCTCGGTTCAGTCCGTGAAGCCGAGTTCCTGGTGACCCTCGAGGACGGCCGGATCGTCGAGCGGGGCACACACGGGGAACTGATGAAACGGGGCGGGAGTTACGCGCGCCTGTTCTCCCTGCAGGCCATGGGCTACCAGGGACCGGCTGAGGAGGTCGTCTAGCGTGTGGTGGATCGCGGTGACGAGTCTGGGTCTCCTGGGTCTCCTGTGGCCTGTAATGCGCCTCCGGCGCCACGTGTCCCGGGTGAAGGTCATCGGCTGGAGCATGGAACCGACTCTCGCCCCCGGCTCTGAGGTCATCGCTCGACGAGTCCCTCCCCACTCTCTCTCCATCGGAGACATCGTCGTGGTTTCCGCTCCCGACTCCGAGCAGCTGATCATCAAGCGAATCGCGGCTGTCGGCGGTACTGCCGTCCCTGCCGCCCTGGGTGCCGAGGGCACTGTCCCTGACGGCATGGTGGTCCTCCTGGGCGACAACCCGGACAAGAGCCATGACTCACGGCACTTCGGCTGCGTCCCCGCCGACCGGGTTGTAGGGCGGGTGGTACGGCAGCTCGGCTGACCCTTGAGCGTCGCAGGCGGCGACGTCGTCGATGCGTCTCGGGCGTTGACCCGCCCCGCGAAGCTGCCCTCGACGACGCCGGACCGGCCGACGGTGGAGGTGTGGCGCAGGGCGTGCGAGGCTGGAAAGGACTCGCGGTGATCAGCGCCTCGCACGTGGGCCGCTGCGCTTAGGGGAGCGACGCGGGGTCGTCCTCACGCTTCCTTGACTGTGGGATGTAGGACACTGCGCGCACATGGTCAAGGTCAGGGGTCCGGTCGAGGCCCCGTTCGACGAGAGGTGTCAAGTGCCCAGCGTAGTAAAAATCAACGTACTGACGGTCCCGGCCGAGCAGCGGGAGACCCTCGAGAAGCGGTTCGCGGCGCGGGCGCACGCCGTGGAGAACTCCGACGGGTTCGAGTGGTTCGAGCTGCTCCGCCCGGTCGAGGGCACCGACACCTACCTCGTCTACACGCGCTGGCGGGACGAGGAGTCGTTCCAGGCGTGGATGGAGGGTCCGATGAAGTCCGCGCACCGGGGCGGCGCCGAGGGCGAGCAGGCCAGGCCCGCCGCCTCGGCCGCGACCCTGTGGTCCTTCGAGGTGGTACAGCAGGCGGGCCCGAAGGACGCGTAGCCGGTCGCGCCGGTGGGCGGGCGGGATGCCGCCGTCCGCCCACCGGACCCACCGCGTGCGGCCCCCTCGTGCGGGCGCCGGGCCGCCGGGATCCCGGAGCGTAGGCTGAAGGGGTCGGGCACTCCTTCGCGGGCGTGGCTCAGCCCCTTGATTTTGCTGTGCATTACCTGTGACTGACCCGACCTTTGCCTGCCGGTGTCCGCCGTTCGCCTGGCCTTCACGCGGGGCAGGCCCGGGGCTCCTAGGGTGTGCGGCGCCGCTCCCCGAACGTCCGTCGCTTCTGTCCCGGAGGACAGTCATGGCCGCCGTCAAGGCTTCTCAGCGCAACCGACGCCCCCTCGCCGCACTCGCCGGCGCCGTCGCCCTCACCGCCGCCTCGGTCGGTGTCTGGGCCACCACGGCCACCACCGCCCGGGCCGCGGGGCTCCCCACCCCTGACCACGTGGTGGTCGTGGTGCTGGAGAACCACGCCTACTCGCAGGTCATCGGCAGCTCCAGCGCCCCCTACCTCAACAACACGATCAAGGCGGGCGGGGCGAACCTCACCCAGTCCTACGGTCTGACCCACCCCAGCGAGCCCAACTACTACATGCTCTTCTCGGGCTCCAACCAGGGCCGCACCGACGACAGTTGTGTCTCCGTCGGTTCGATCTCCGCCCCCAACCTGGCCTCCGAGCTGATCGCCGCGGGCAAGACCTGGGCGAGCTACAACGAGTCGCTGCCGAGCCAGGGTTCGACGACCTGCAGCAGCGGCAAGTACGCACAGAAGCACAACCCCTGGTTCGGGTTCTCCAACGTGCCGACCAGCACCGCGAAGACCTTCGCGCAGTTCCCGACCGACTACACGACCCTGCCGAAGGTCTCCTTCGTCGTGCCGAACCTGTGCAGCGACATGCACGACTGCTCGGTCTCCACCGGTGACACCTGGATCCAGAACAACCTGGGCGCCTACGCCACCTGGGCCAAGACCCACAACAGCGTCCTCGCCGTGACCTTCGACGAGGACAACAAGCTCTCCGGCAACCGCATCCCCACCTTGTTCTACGGGGAGCACGTCACGGCCGGCAGCTCCAGCGCCACCACCTACAACCACTACAACGTGCTGCGCACGATCGAGGACCTGGCGGGCCTGTCCGCGCACGCGGGCAACGCCGCCTCTGCCTCCGACATCACCGGCATCTGGAACTGACGCCGGTGTACCTCGCGGACTCCCGCGGCACCGCGCCGGCCGTCGCCCAGGACATCCGTCCCGGGCGGCGGCCGGCCGCCGTGCCCTCCACCGTGCTGGCCCTGGGCGCGGTCAGCCTGATCACGGACGTCTCCTCCGAGATGGTCACCGCCGTCCTGCCGCTGTACGTCGTCGCGGGCCTCGGTCTGTCGCCGCTCGGCTTCGGACTCCTCGACGGCATCAACAACGGCGTCGGGGCGCTCGTACGGCTGGCGGGCGGCCATCTCGCCGACCGAGGGGGCCGTCGGCACAAGGTGGTCGCGGGCCTCGGCTACGGTCTGTCGGCGCTGTGCAAGCCGCTGCTGCTGTTCGCCCACACCCTGCCGGTGATCAGCGGCGTGCTCGCGGCCGACCGCACCGGCAAGGGGCTGCGCACCGCGCCCCGGGACGCGATGATCTCGCTGGCCACCGAGCCCGAGCGCCGGGGGCGCGCCTTCGGGGTGCACCGGGCCATGGACACCACCGGCGCACTGCTCGGCCCCCTCGTCGCCTTCGCCGTGCTGCGGGCCACCGTCGACGGCTACGACGCGGTCTTCGCCGTGAGCGGCTGCGTGGCCGTGCTCGCAGTGCTGGTGCTGGTCCTGTTCGTACCCGCCCGCATCACTCCCGCGGGGGCCGTACGGCCGCCCGAGACGGCCCGGCCGACGCTGCGGGAGGCGTTCGCGCTGCTGCGCCGCCCCGCCCTGCGGCGGCTGACCGTGTGCGCGGCGCTGCTCGGCCTGACCACGGTCAGCGACTCCTTCCTCTATCTGCTGCTCCAGCGCGAGGGACGGCTGCCCGCCGATCTGTTCCCACTGCTGCCGCTGGGCACCGCCGCCGTCTTCCTGCTGCTCGCCGTCCCGCTCGGGGCGCTCGCCGACCGGATTGGCCGCCGCCGGCTCTTCCTCGCCGGGCACGGGGCCCTGCTGCTCGGGTACGGCCTGGTGCTCTCCCCGTGGCACGGCGTCCCGGCCGTGCCGGCGGTCCTCGTCCTGCACGGCACCTTCTACGCCGCCACCGACGGGGTCCTCGCCGCCGCCACCGCCGGTGCCGTCCCGGACCGGCACCAGGGCGCAGGGCAGGCCCTGGTCGGCACCGGTCAGGCGCTGGCCCGGTTCACCTGCTCGCTGGCCTTCGGCGCGGCCTGGAGCCTGTGGGGCGGGCGGACCGCACTCGCGGCCACGGCCTGTGCCCTGGCCCTCAGCGCGCTGGCCGCCGGGTACGTCCTGCGCCCCTCCGCCGTCCGCGCACCGGACGAGGCGGTGTCCGCATGACCGGCACCGGCACGCCCCGGACCGACCCGCCCCAATCCGGCACACCCCAAACCGGCACGCCCCATACCGACACGCCTCAGACCGGCCTGACCGGTATCGGCCGACGGCTGGTGATCCTGCTGGTGGCCGTCCTGCTGCTGGGGAGCGTCGGGACCGGGGCGGTGCTGTACGCGGCGCACCGGTCGGGCCTGCGGGACGAGCAGCAGGCCGACGGTCCGGCCGTGCGGACCGGCAGTGTCTCCCTGCGGCCCACCTCCGGCCGCCGGCTGCTGGTGCGCAACCTGGCCTGGGGGCCGCACCGCGACGAGATCGCCGGCGTGCCCGCCGACGATCCGACGGGGCCGCGCACCGTGTCGGGCGTCAAGTGCCTGCGCTTCCACGCGGCGGCGGGCACCGGCATCTGCCTCCAGGCCGTGCACGGGGCGCTGCGGGACACCTACCGGGCGGTGGTGCTCGACGCGCGCCTGCACGAGCTGCGCCACTTCGCGGTGCCGGGCATCCCGACGCGAGCCCGGGTCTCCCCCTCGGGGCACCTGGTCGCCTGGACGGTCTTCGTGAGCGGGGACTCGTACGCCGGTACGGACTTCTCCACCCGCACGACGATCGTCGACACCCGCACCTGGACGGTCGACGACAATCTGGAGACCTTCCGCGTCGTCAAGGACGGGCACGCCCACCACGCGGCCGACACCAACATCTGGGGTGTCACCTTCGCCGACGACCGCCGCTTCTACGCCACCCTGGCGACGGGCGGGAAGACCTATCTCGTCCGGGGTGACGTCACGGACCGCACCCTCACCACCGTGCACGGGAACGTCGAATGCCCTTCGCTGTCGCCCGACGGGACCCGGATCGCGTACAAGAAGCGGGTGAAGGGGGCCTCGCCCGACGCGCCCTGGCGACTGTACGTGCTCGATCTGCGGACCATGAAGGAGAGCCCGACGGCCGAGAGCCGCACCATCGACGACCAGGCGCTGTGGGCCGACGACCACACGCTCGTCTACGCCCTCCCCGGCGACTACGGCTCCGATCTGTGGACCGTGCCCGCCGACGGCGGCGGGACGGCCCGCCGGCTGATGGACTCCGCCGTCGCCCCGGCCTACCTGGGGTGACCGGGCCGGAAGGAGACGCGGTCGTGGCATGAGCCTGATGGAACCGGAGGGCCGGAACGGGCGTTTTCCCCTGTGCCCGGGGTGGACCCGGCGGCCGATCCAGAGGAACGAGGGCGATGTGACGAGTGACAAGGCCCGACGACTGTTCGAGGCGCTCGACCTCGACCAGGACGGGACCCTGACCAGGGCGGAGGTGATCACCGCCCTGCGGACCAGGGGTCCGTCGCTCGCCGCGTCGGGGGTGCTGCCGTTCCATGGCCTGGGGGACGCCGACGCCTCCTCCGCCCTGTTCGACGCGGCCGACCAGAACGGGGACGCGGTGCTGACCCTGGAGGAGTTCGCCGCGGTCGTCGACCGGCGCTTCGGCTGGAACTGAACCCCGGGTGCCCTCGACGGCGGCGCCCCGGCGCCGGCCCCCATTGCGTCGCGCCCCGAGGGCGGGGCCGCTAGGGGGTGTTGCGAAAGTCCCGCACAGCACCCGCGGCGCCCGGCACGCTCCCCCGGAGGGGGCACCCCCACTCGCCGCACCGGCCGAAACCCCAAGTACGTCCAGTACGAGGGCTTTCGTCCGGCACTCCCCCAGCCTTCGGCCGGGGGGACCCCCAGAGCACGCACCGGACACCGCGGGCACCGCACAGGACTTTCGAAACACCCCCCAGTGCCGTGACCGGAAAGGTTCACCGGCTCGCGGCGTCCGGCACGGCACTAGCCTCTGCGTGGACATGACGAAGAGGCGGGCGACCGCGAGAGGGGCACGCATGGGGACCGACCGTCTGGATCTGCTGCTCGACCAGTTCGACTGTGCCAGGGAGAGGGCCCAGGTACGGCTGGCGGGGCTCGGGGACGAGGAGTACCTCTGGGAGCCGGTGGCGGACTGCTGGTCGATCCGGCGCCGCGCGGAGGCGAGGACCCCCCGCGCGTTCGGGCCGGGCGACTGGGTGCTGGACCAGGGCGCCCCGGACATCCCGCCGAGCGAGTACGCCGAGGTCGCCCGGCAGGCCGCGGACGGGATGTCCGTGGCCAAGATCGCGGAGGACTGGAGCGTCGGCGTGCCGCGGGTCGAGGAGGTCCTCGCGCACACCGGGCCGGTGCTGCCCGACCGGACCCCGATCACCACGATCGCCTGGCGGCTGGGACACCTCCACTACGGCTTCGCGGGCGGCTGGGAATGGACCTTCGGCGAACGGCGCCGGGATCCGAAGCTGATGGTCGACTTCACCCCCGACGCCTCCCTCGCCCTCGAACGGTTCTGGACCGCGGTCGACCGCTGGCGCGAGGCCGTCGCCACGGTCACCGACGAACAGCTCGACACCGTCGGCTTCTCCCAGTACCCGTACGGCTCCGACCCCGACGACCCGTTCGTGGACGTGCTCTGGGGCGGCAACCTGGAGTTCATCCACCACATGTCCGAGATCGCCCTGCTGCGCGACCTCTGGCAGCACCGGGCCTGACGGCCCCCGGCACGCCGTCGACCCGCGCCTCCTGCGACACCGCGCGCCGAAATCCCTCGCCCTTCACGCCCCGCCCCGCCTCGTACTCGAACTTCCGTTCCCCCGCCCCGACCCGCAACGTCCGGGCGTCCTGCGAGTTCTCAGGTCACGGTGTCGTCTGCCGCGTACGGCAGCCCCGCTGCCACGCCTCGCTCTGTGCGGTGGGGCGGATACGCACAGTGAGGGAACGGCAAGAGGGAAAGGAAACGGGCGAGGATGACGGAGGCCACGGCGAGCGAGCCGGACGAGCGGGTGCTGGGGCGCCGGTGGACGGTGCGACTGGACCCCGCCGGCCGTGGCAGCGCGGCGGTACGCGTCTCGTGCAGCCGCCCTGCCTGCGCCGAGCAGCGACTGCCGTCCGCGGCCGCCGGCCGCGCGGCCGCGGTCGAACACCTCAAGTCCCATCTGCGGGCGGTCGCGGAGCCCCGGGCCGGGGCGTACTGCGCGTGCCGGGCCGACAGCTGCCGTACGCACATCTCTCCCGCCGACCGGCAGCCGGGCGGCCAGCCCTGGCGGTGCGGCGGGGCGGTCGTCCTGGCCGTGGTCGGCGACCGGCAGGGCCGCTGGTGGCAGGCGATCGAGTGCTGCGCGCGCTGCGCGGCCGCGACCCCCGGCGCGAAGGTCGTCACCGCCGCCCCGCTCCCGGCCGGGCCGGCGGCCGGCCGCCCGGTGGCCGCGTCGGCCGGGACGCCGCGGTTCTCCGACACCTCCCCGTCCGCGGCCGGTGCGCGCGGTGTGCCGGCGCCCCGCTCCTCGCCCGCGCCGCGCATCCGCCCGCACGGGAAGATCGCTCAGCGGATCGTCCCGCACGATCTGCGGCCCACCGCGCTGCGGGACGAACTCGTCGCACTCGGCGACCTGTTCCGCACGTACCAGAAGCAGGCCGAACCCGATCTGGCGCTCCTCGCGGACCTCCATGAACGCAAGGCGCGCGCCTTCACCACCTGGGCCGAGGTCAGTGGGGACAGGGCGCTGCGGCGGGAGGCGCTGCGCGCCGAGCAGGCCGCCGCCGCGGCCCGTTCCCAGCACCTCCAGCGCACGGGTGTCGGCACGGACGCCGAGGGGCCGGCCGTCAGCCGTGTGCTGAACACTCCGGCTCAGTGGGAGCATGTACGTTCCGTCCTCGCCCACGTGGCCGGGCACAGCCCGCTGCCGGGGCCGGACGCCCGGCTGCTCGTCCTGATGCTGACCCTGCGCGCCGCGCACTCCGGGGCCGGCAACGTCGTGGGCCAGGACGTCACCGCGCTGAACCTGACGGAGCCGCAGGACCTGGTCGAGAAGCTGATCGACTGCGGATGGCTGGTCGTCCCCGGCACCGCCGAGGACCTGATCGCCGCCCGGCCGGAGAGCCCCGTCGCGGTCACCGTCCCCTCGCTGGCGCCGCGCGAGGACGGCTCCGGACCGTTCGCGTTCGGCAGGAAGACCCGGCCCAGGCTGAGCGGATGGGCCCAGCGGGTCGTCTCGGACAAGAAGCTCCGCAAGGCCCGGGCCGACGCCGGCACCCGCCTGCTGGCCATGACGCTGGCCGCGCACGCCGACGGCTCGGGCCGCCTCGGCGCCGACGAGCGCGGCATCGACCTGAGTTTCCTCACCGCCGCGGTCCCGGTGGACGCCGGCGAGTTGCCGCACCTGCTGGACCAACTCACGGCGGCGGCCTGGCTCACCGAGGCCACGCTCACCGACACCCGCCTGACCGGACAACTCACCGAACGCGCCCTCCCCCTGACCTGCCCCCTCCCCCTGACGGACCCGACGGATCAAGCCGGGTAGGGTCCGGTGCGCCCGCCGGCCGACGTCATCGCCGACCGTGCCCATCCGACCTCTCGCCTCGGCGCGCCGCTCTCGGCCTTCGGCGCCGTGGCCGGCGCGGTCCTGCTCGTCGCGGCCGCTCGCGAGCGCCGCTCGGGAGCCTCGGCTCCGGGGCTCGCGGCGGCAGGCGTGGTCTTCCTGGGCGCGTTGTCCGCGTGGGTGCGTGACGTCAGGCGCCTTCGCCGGGAGCGGACCGCCTGACGTCCACGCCGGTGCGCACCGGCTCGTCCCCCGCGGCCGAGCCGCCCGCGTCCCGCTCGCCGGACTCCCGCCCCGAAAGCTCAGAGCAGGGAGCGGATCGCGCTCTCGAAATGCTCCACGTGCTCGGCGGCCAGGGCCGCGGCGCGGTCCCCGTCACCCGCCAGGACCGCGCGGACGAGCGGACCGTGCTCGCCGACGTGGCCGGCCAGTCCGGGGAGGCGGTCGAGGAACAGGCACCAGATGCGCGTGGCCAGGTTGTCGTAGCGCACGAGCGTGTCCTGCAGGAAGGGGTTGGCCGTGGCGGTGTACAGCGCCCGGTGCAACCGGAGGTCCAGCGCGAGGAGTTCGCCGACCTCCCGCCCGGCGGCCGCGTCCAGCTCCTCCAGGAGCCGGCTCAGTACGGCCCGGTCCCCCGCGCCCGCACGGCGGGCGGCGCAGTCGGCGGCCAGCGGCTCCAGCCGGAGGCGCACCTCGGTGAGATGGCCGAGGTCGGTGATCTGGACCTCGGAGGCGAACGTGCCGCGCCGCGGATAGGAGACCACGAGCCGGTCGGCCTCCAGACGCTTCAGCGCCTCGCGCACCGGGGTGCGTCCGACCCCCAGCTCCGCCGCCATCTGCTCGTCGTTGATGGGTGTCCCGGGCGCGATCCGCAGCGTCACCAGGCGGTCGCACAGGGCCCGATAGGCCCGTTCGGCCAGGGTGAGCCCCTCCTCCGCCACCACGACCGACATGGCGCGCCCTCCTCGCCCACTCTGCTGCTCCTACGCCGTCCAGACTACCCGACGACTCCTTGACGACTGACCCACACTGCGCCTACAACTGATATATCAGCTACCCAGCTGTACGCGCCCAGTCGTCCAAGGGGACCGCATGAGCCTCTCCCAGCCGCTGACCCTGTTCGACCATGAGGTCGCCGCCTCGTTCCCCCTGCACCCCGAGCTGAACGGAGCCGCGGCATGACCGGCACGCCGCTTCCGGACCACCCGGACTTCCTCTGGCGCAACCCCGACCCCAAGCGGTCGTACGACGTGGTGATCGTCGGTGGCGGCGGGCACGGCCTGGCGACCGCCTACTACCTGGCCAGGAACCACGGGATCACCGACATCGCGGTCCTGGAGAAGGGGTGGCTGGCCGGCGGGAACATGGCCCGCAACACCACCATCATCCGCTCCAACTACCTGTGGGACGAGAGCTCCGGCATCTACGAGCACTCCCTGAAGCTGTGGGAGACGCTGGAGGAGGACCTCGACTACCCCATTCTGTTCAGCCAGCGCGGGGTGCTGAACCTCGCGCACACCCTCCAGGACATCCGGGACAGCAAGCGCCGGGTGTACGCCAACCGGCTCAACGGCATCGACGCCGAGTGGCTGGAGCCGGACGAGGTCGCCGAGGTCTGCCCCGTCGTCAACATCGACCAGGACGTGCGCCACCCGGTGCTCGGCGCCACGTACCAGCCGCGCGCCGGCATCGCCAAGCACGACTACGTCGCCTGGGGCTTCGCGCGGCGGGCCGACGCGTACGGCATCGACCTCATCCAGAACTGCGAGGTCACGGGCATCGACGTGACGGACGGCCGGGTGACGGGCGTACGGACCACACGCGGCGACATCTCCGCCGGCAAGGTGGCGCTCGCCGGCGCGGGACACACCTCCGTGCTCGCCGAGATGGTCGGCCTCAGACTGCCGTTGCAGAGCCACCCGCTGCAGGCGCTCGTGTCCGAGCTGCTGGAACCGGTGCACCCGACGGTCGTGATGTCCAACGCCGTCCATGTGTACGTCTCCCAGGCGCACAAGGGCGAACTGGTCATGGGCGCCGGCATCGACAGCTACAACGGCTACGGCCAGCGCGGCGCGTTCCACATCATCGAACGCCAGATGGCCGCCGCCCTGGAGCTGTTCCCGGTGTTCGCCCGCGCCCACATGCTGCGCACCTGGGCCGGCATCGTCGACACCACCCCGGACGCCTCCCCCATCGTCGGGCTCACCCCGGTCGAGGACCTGTACCTCAACTGCGGCTGGGGGACGGGCGGTTTCAAGGCCACCCCCGGCGTCGGCTGGTGCTACGCCCACACCATCGCCACCGGTGAACCCCACCCGTACAACGCGCCCTTCGCCCTGTCCAGGTTCGTCACCGGCGCGCTGGTCGACGAGCACGGCGCGGCCGCCGTGGCCCACTGACCCCTCTCCCGGAGACTCCGATGCAACTCATCGCCTGCCCCTGGTGCGGCGCGCGCGAGGAAGCCGAGTTCCACTACGGCGGACAGGCGCACGTCCCCTACCCCGCTGCCCCGGCCGACCTCGACGACGAGCAGTGGGCCCGGTACGTCTTCTTCCGCGACAACCCCAAGGGCCCGTTCGCGGAGCGGTGGATGCACGCCGCGGGATGCCGCCGCTGGTTCAACGCCGTGCGCGACACCGCCACCCACCAGTTCCTCGCGGCTCCCCTCCTGGGCGCCGACGGTCAGGAGGCCGGCGCATGAGCAACCCGTTCCGTGTCGACGGAGCCGGCACCGTGGACCGCGGCACGACCCTGTCGTTCACCTTCGACGGAACCGCGTACACCGGTCACCCGGGCGACACCCTCGCCTCGGCGCTGCTGGCCAACGGCGTCCACCACGTGGCGACCGGCATCACCTACGGCCGGCCCCGCGGCATCATGACCGCGGGGGTCGAGGAGCCCAACGCGCTGGTGCAGATCGAGGCCCCCTTCCCCGAGCCGATGCTCACGGCCACCACCGTGGAGCTCTACGACGGGCTCGTCGCCCGGGGGCTGAGCGGCCGGGGCCGGCTGAGCAGCCGGCCCGACCCGGCCCGGTACGACACCGTGCACGCCCACTGCGACGTCCTGGTCGTCGGCGCCGGTCCGGCCGGTCTGTCCGCCGCCCTGACCGCCGCCCGGTCCGGCGTGCGCGTCGTCGTGATCGACGAACTCCCCAGCCCCGGCGGCTCGTTGCTCGGTGGCCGGGACGGTCTGGACGGCTGGGTCACCGAGGTCACGGACGAACTCGCGTCGCTGCCCGACGTCCGGCTGCTCCGGCGGACCACCGCCATCGGGTCCTACGACGACGGTCTCGTCCTCGCCCTGGAGAAGCGCACCGACCACCTCGGCGCCGCCGCGCCCGCCCATGTCTCCCGGCAGCGTGTCTGGCGTGTCCGGGCCCGGCAGGTCGTGTTCGCCACGGGCGCCTACGAGCGGCCGATCGCATTCGACGACAACGACCGCCCCGGCATCATGCTCGCGGCGTCCGCCCGGACCTACCTCAACCGCTTCGGCGTGCTCCCGGGCCGTGAGATCGCCGTGTTCACCACGAACGACAGTGCCTACCGCGCGGCGGTCGAACTCGCCGACGCCGGTGCCCGCGTCCACACCGTGGTCGACGTGCGGCAGGAGGTACCGGCCCACTGGCGCGAGGCGTGTGCCGCGCGGGGCATCGAGGTGCGGGCCGGGCAGGTGATGACCGGGACCAGCGGCACCGGGCGGATCGAGGGGGTCCGTCTCGGCCCCGAACACCTCGGCTGCGACCTGCTGCTGGTCTCGGGCGGCTGGAACCCGGCGGTGGCCCTGTTCAGCCAGTCCGGCGGACGGCTCCGCTACGACGGTGAGCTGGGCGCCTTCGTCCCGGCCGCCGCCCTGGACACGGTGCGTACGGCGGGTGCCGCGAGCGGGGTCCCCGGCCTGGCCGGGGCCCTGGCGGACGGCGCGGAGGCGGCCCGGCAGGCACTGTCGGCGCTCGGCCGGAGCGCCCCGCGGGTGGCGCTGCCGGCCGTCGCCGAGGCGCCCGCGGACGCACCGGGCGCGGTGCTCTGGCGGGTACCGAGCGCCACGGAGGACTCCCTGCAGTTCGTCGACCTCCAGCGCGACGGGACCGTCGCGGACGTCCTGCGGGCCACCGGGGCGGGCCTGACCTCGGTGGAGCACGTCAAGCGGTACACCACCATCGGCACCGCCCACGACCAGGGCCGTACCTCGGGCGTCCTCACCTCCGGCATCGTCGCCGAGGCCCTGGGCGTGGACATCGCCGAGCTGGGCACCCCGCGGCTCCGGCCGCCCGCGCTGCCGGTGGCGTTCGCCGCGTTCGCCGGACGCAACCGCGGCGCTCTGTTCGACCCGGTCCGGGTGACGTCCCTGCACGGGTGGCACGTCGAGCACGGGGCGCTCTTCGAGAACGTCGGCCAGTGGAAGCGGCCGTGGTACTACCCCGTCGGCGGGGAGACCCTCGAGGAGGCCGTGCTGCGGGAGTGCCGGGCGGCCCGTGAGGGCGTCGGCATGATGGACGGCTCCACCCTCGGCAAGATCAGCGTCCAGGGCCCGGACTCCGGCGAACTGCTGGACCGGCTCTACACCAACGTGATGAGCTCGCTGAAGGTCGGCCGGGTCCGCTACGGCGTGATGTGCGGGGTCGACGGCATGGCGCTCGACGACGGAACCGTACTGCGCCTGGCCGAACAGGAGTTCCTGGTCACGACGACCACCGGCAACGCCGCCAAGGTGCTGGACTGGATGGAGGAGTGGCTGCAGACGGAGTGGCCCGGCCTGCGGGTCCACCTCACCTCCGTCACCGAGCACTGGGCGACGATCCCGCTGGTCGGGCCGCGCTCGCGTGACGTCCTGGCCCTGGTGGCGCCCGCCCTCGACGTCGGCAACGACGCGTTCGGGTTCATGACCTGGCAGGACACCGTCGTGGCGGGCGTACCCGCCCGGGTGGCGCGGATCAGCTTCTCCGGTGAACTCGCCTACGAGATCAACGTCCCGGCCTGGTACGCGCGCACGGTGTGGGAGGCCCTGTACACGGCGGGCGGCCCCTTCGGGATCACGCCGTACGGCACGGAGACCATGCACGTGCTGCGCGCGGAGAAGGCGTACCCGATCATCGGACAGGACACCGACGGCACGATCACCCCGCAGGACCTCGGCATGTCCTGGGTGGTGTCCAGGAAGAAGGACGACTTCGTCGGGAAGCGCTCCTTCGACCGGGCCGAGAACCGGCGCTCCGACCGCAAGCAACTGGTGGGGCTGCTGCCCGTCGACGAACGCACCCTGCTGCCGGAGGGCGCCCAGATCATCGGCACCGAGACGGTGCCCGCGCCGCCGGTGCCGATGCTCGGGCACGTCACCTCCAGCTACCGCAGCGACGCCCTGGGCCGCACCTTCGCCCTCGCCCTGCTGCGCGGCGGCACCGGGCGGGTCGGCGAGACCCTCTACGTCCCGTTGGAGGACCGCACCGTCGCGGTGACCGTGACCGATCCCGTGCTCTACGACAAGGAGGGAACCCGCCGTGACGGTTGACGCCCCCGCCCGTCTCAGCCCGCTCGCCGACTGGCAGGAGGCCTTCGGCCGGCTCCCCGACGGCTTCCAGGTCCGGGAGCTGCCGTACCTCACCCAGCTCACCCTGCGGGTGACCGCGGACAGTCCCGCGGCGAAGGCGGTCGAGTCGGTGCTCGGCGTCCGGCTGCCGTGCGCCTCGCGCGCCGAGATGGCGGGCGAGGTGAAGGCCCTGTGGATGGGCCCCGACGAATGGCTGCTGGTCGCTCCGGCGGACACCGGTGAGGAGCTGGCCGGACGGCTGAGGACGGCGATCGGCGAGGAGTTCGCCACCGTCACCGACGTCTCCGCGCAGCGCACGGTGCTGTCCCTGCGGGGCGGCCTCACCCGCGACGTCCTGGCGCAGGGCTGCGCCCTGGACCTGGACCGCCGGGCGGCGCCCGTCGGCGCCTGCTACAGCACCCTGCTCGCACAGACCGGGATCACGCTGGTCGTCCGGGCGGAGGCCGCGGCCGCCGTGTGGCTGCTGGTCCGTTCCTCGTTCGCCCCGTACGCCGCCGCGTGGCTGGTCGACGCGGCCACGGAGTACGGCGGAGGGGCGGGATGACCGCCGGCGTCCCGGACACGTACAAGGAGAAGACAGCCATGAGCACCCCGTTCGTCCTGACCCTGAGCTGCCCCGAGCGCCCCGGCATCGTGAACGCCGTGACGAGCTTCCTCGTCCGGCACAGCTGCGACATCACCGAGCACCAGCAGTTCGACGACCCCGAACACGGCCGGGTCTTCCTGCGCACCGGCTTCACCAGCACCGACCGGGCGGTCACCCTGGACGGCCTGAAGGACGCGTTCGGGGCGATCGCGGACACGTACGGGATGCGGTGGGAGCTGCGGGACGCCACGGCGAGGCCCCGGGTCCTGGTGATGGTGTCGAAGTTCGACCACTGCCTGGCGGATCTGCTCTACCGCTCCCGGAGCGGCACGCTCGACGCCGACATCGCACTCGTCGTCTCCAACCACCCCGATCTGAAGCCCATGGCGGACGCGGCCGGCATCCCCTTCGAGCACATCCCGGTCACCGCCGCGACCAAGCAGCGGGCGGAGGCCCGGCTGCTGGACCTCGTGGAGGCGCACGCCGTCGACCTGGTGGTGCTGGCCCGCTACATGCAGATCCTCTCGGACGACCTGTGCAAGGCCCTCGAAGGCCGGGCGATCAACATCCACCACTCGTTCCTGCCGAGCTTCGTGGGGGCCAAGCCGTACCACCAGGCGTACCGGCGCGGTGTGAAGCACGTCGGTGCCACGGCCCACTACGTCACGGCGGACCTGGACGAGGGGCCCATCATCGAGCAGGAGGTGATCCGCGTCGACCACCGGCTCTCCGCGGACCAGCTCGTGCTGGTCGGCCGGGACGCCGAGCGGCTCGCGCTGGCCCGGGCGGTCAACTGGCACTGCCAGAACCGCATCCTGCTGCACGGCAACCGCACCGTCATCTTCAGCTGACACGGAAGGCGTCCACCATGGCCACCGCGACCGTCCTCTCCGGCTCCGCAGCCGCCGCGGACATCAAGCGTGAACTCACCGGGCGCGTCGCCGCCCTGCGGGAGCGCGGCATCGTCCCCGGACTGGGCACGATCCTCGTCGGCGACGACCCGGCCAGCCACTCCTACGTGGGCGGCAAGCACCGGGACTGTGCCGAGGTCGGCATCGCCTCGCTGCGGGTCGACCTGCCGGCCTCCGCCACGCAGGCGGACGTCGAGGCCGCCGTCCTGCGGCTGAACGCCGATCCGGCGTGCACGGGTTTCATCGTGCAGCTGCCCCTGCCCGGCACCCTCGACATGCACGCCGTCCTGGAGCTCGTCGACCCGGACAAGGACGCCGACGGTCTCCACCCGACGAACCTCGGCCGCCTCGTCCTGGGCGTCCCCGCGCCCCTGCCGTGCACGCCCCGGGGCATCCTGGACCTGCTGCGGCGGCACCATGTCCCCATCACCGGCGCGCAGTTCTGCGTGATCGGCTGCGGCGTGACCGTGGGCCGGCCGCTCGGGCTGATGCTCACCCGGCGCACGGAACACGCCACCGTGACCCTCTGCCACGAGGCGACCCGGGACGTGGCCGCGCACACCCGGGAGGCGGACGTCGTCGTGGCCGCGGCCGGGGTGGCCCATCTGGTCCGGCCCGACTGGATCAAGCCCGGCGCGACGGTCCTGTCCGTCGGTCTCACCCGCACGGTGGAGGGCATCCTCGGCGACGTCCACCCCGACGTCGACCGAGTGGCCGGCACCCTCACCAGGCCGGTCGGCGGCGTGGGCCCGATGACCCGCGCCATGCTGCTCACGAACATCGTCGAGGCGGCGGAACGGGGGGTGGGGGCGGGCGCGTGAGGCCATCCTCGCGCGGCGCGCGGCGGGCATCAGGCATCGGGGCGACGGCGACGGCGATCCGTCCGGGCCGGCGGCGGACGGTCACCACCCGGGCGGATCAGCGGACCCTCCGCCGCGGCTTCAGCGCGACCGTGGGCAGCTCCGGCGCCGGCAGCGGTGCCCCGTCGTACCCCTCCACCTCGCCGAACCGGAGCCCGCCCAGTTCCGCCATCCAGTCCGCGCGGGCCCGGGCGACCTCGTCGTGGGTGCGGCAGACGAAGTTCCACCACATGATGATCTCCTCCTCGAACGGCGGGCCGCCCAGGAGGATCACGCGGGCCGGGGTGGTGTCCGAGTCGTTGGTCAGGGTGAGGTGGTCGGGGCCGGGGTCGGCGCAGCCGAGTTCGGCGGGCTCGAGCGGGGTGCCGGCGAAGCGGACCGTGCCGGTGTCGACGAGGAGGCCGTGTTCGAAGGCGGGGTCGACGGGGAGGGTGAGGTCCGCTCCCGGGTCGAGGAGCAGCTCCGCGCCGAGGAGGGGTGTGAAGGTGCGCACCGGTGAGCTGGTCCCGGCGAGGGTGCCGAGGAAGACCCGCAGGGTGGCGCCGGGGAGGTGGACCGGCTGCGGTACGTGGTGCTGGAAGTCGCGGGGGGCGTCGCGGTGGGCGTCCGGGAGGGCCACCCAGAGCTGGACGCCGTGCAGGACCGTGGTGCGCGGGGTGGAGACCTCGGTGTGCGCGATGCCGTGGCCGCCGGTCATGAGGTTGAGCTCGCCGGGGCGGACGAAGGCGTGGCTGCCGAGGCTGTCGCGGTGTTCGATCTCGCCGCTGAACAGCCAGCTGACGGTCTGGAGCCCGGTGTGCGGATGCGGGGCGACGTCCATGCCGCCGGTCGCGGCGACGTCGTCGGGGCCGTAGTGGTCGGCGAAGCACCAGGCGCCGATCAGGCTGCGCTGCCATTGCGGGAGCGTGCGGCGGACGGTCATGGCCCGGGGTCCGCCCAGCGGTACGTCACGCGGCGTGAGAACCTCCACCTTGCTCGGCTCGCTCACCACTGGGCCCCCTCCATGGATGGTTAGATATTCAACTATGACCGGTCGGATCTTCATAGACAAGCAGAGCCCCAAGGCCTATCACGCTCTGGTGCAGACCTCCGAGGCCGTACGGACGACCGCCGCCGACGCGGGCCTGGAACGGACCGTCGTGGAGCTCGTCAACCTGCGGGTCTCTCAGCTCAACGGCTGCGCGTTCTGCCTGGACGTGCACACCAAGGCCGCGGTGCGGGCCGGCGTGGAGACCAGGCGGCTCGGTGTGCTCGCCGCCTGGCGGGACACCGCGCTGTTCTCCCCGCTGGAGCGCGCGGCCCTGGCGCTCGCCGAGGCGACCACCCACCCCACCGACGCGGACGCCCAGGAGGCCGCGTACGCCGAGGCCCGGGAGGTGCTCACCGACGACCAGATCTCCGCGGTCGTCTGGGTCGCCGTCACCATCAACGCCTTCAACCGGGTGTCCGTCCTCAGCAAGCACCCCGTGCGCTGACCCCGTCCGGTCGGCGTCCTCGACGAGTTCGAGGACGCCCTCGCCGCCCGGTCCGTGGATCCGGCCGCGGGTCGAGGCGGAGAGCGGGACCGACGACGTACGCACCCGCAGCCCCCGCTCGCCGGCCTGCCGCTCGGTGAGGCCCCCGGCCGCGATCTCGGGGTCGGTGAAGGTGACCCGGGGCTGGGCGCGGCAGTCGGCCTCTGCGCACACCCGGCCCACGCAAACCGCCGGAGGCCACCGGGTGATTGCCGGCCGCCCGGCCCGGTAAGAATCGCCGGGTCCGTCGACCGTCGCCCCCCGGAGGCCCGCCCGATGCCCGAACCCGTCACGCCCCCCGGACCCGAGTCCGTCAACGCCGCGGCCTGGCAGGCGTACGCGGTCCACCATCTGCGGCGCGGCACCGTCCTGGCGGAGGCGGAGCGGATCGACTGGGGGTTCCCGGGCGCCGGACCGGACGAGTCGTTCCTCGGGGAGCTGTCGGGGCGGCGTGTGCTGGACCTCGGCTGCGGCACGGGCCGGCACGCCGCCCGGCTGGTGCGCGCGTACGGCGCGGAGGTGGACGCGGTGGACCTCGCGCCGGGTCAGGTCGAACGGGCCCGTGCCCGGTACGGCTCCCTGCCCGGTCTGCGCCTGGTCCACGCGGACGCCGTCGCCCATCTGCGGGACTGCGCGCCGTACGACGTGATCTACTCCGTCAACGCCGTGCCGTACGTCGATCCCCGCCGGCTGCTGCCCGCGCTGGCCACCGCCCTGAAACCCGGCGGGACGCTGTGCTTCAGCGTGCTGCACACCGACTCCGCCGGGGAGGGGCCGGGCGCGGAGTTCTCCGCCCGGCCGGAGGTCCTGCGGTTCGCCGGCGGCGGCGAGGCGACGGTACGGATGTGGGTGCTCGGCACCGAGGTGTGGGAGGACCTGATCGCCGGTCACGGCCTGCGCGTCGAGCGGGTGGAGACGGTCGCCGCTCCCGACCCGGCCGTCAACCCCGCGTCCTACCGGGTGTTCCGGGCCCGCCGCCCGTCGCGGATCTCCGCCCGCCCCCGCACGGCGCACCCGCCCGTGGCACACGCGGCCCTCGGCGTGGGGGCCATCCTGCACGGTCCCCGGGGACTGCTGCTCGGCCGTCACCGCCGGGGCACCTGGGAGCTGCCCGGCGGCACGGTGGAGCCCGGGGAGTCCCTGGAGGAGACGGTCGTCCGGGAGCTGCGCGAGGAGACCGGGCTGCGCGCCGACCCGGCGGACGTACGGCTCCTCGGCACCAGCCTGGACCGGGTCGGCGGCGTGGTGCGGATGACGGTCGGCGCCGTCGTCGAGCGGTGGACGGGCGACGCGGCCGACCAGCCGGGCGAGAGCGTCGGCGACTGGCGCTGGTATCCGCTGGACCGGCTGCCGCCGTCCCTGTTCGAGTGCAGCGCCCAGTCCCTGACGGCGTGGCGCCCGGACCTGCCGATCGATCACGCCCCGGCCCGTTTCACGCCTTACGCGGCCCCCCTCGCCGCTCCCCCGCCCGTGGGCTGACCGGTCCGGGCTGTACGCCAACACCCCCTAGCACGAACCGCACGGCGGCACGCCCGAATGCCGCGGGAAGACACCCGGATTCGTGGTTCTGTCACCCGTTCTCGTGGTGCTGCCCGCTTGCCTTCTGGCGGTCGGTCCCCTGGCCCGTGAGAAGGTTGCGGCCCCATCCAGTCAGGGGATTTCATGACAAGACGTCATATCCGGTCCCGATCACGCCGTACGGCGGCGACCCTGCTCACCGCACTCGGCACACTGGCCGGCGCGGTCCTCGCGGGGGCCGCGCCGGCCGGTGCCGCGAGCTGGACCCCCGTGGCGCCGGGCGTGACCTACCGTCAGTACGACGTGTCGGCCTCCGCCGGAGTCGCCCGCGTCCATGTGCTCGACGTGGACCTCGCCGACAGCCGGGTGCGGCTGGGCCTGCTCTACCCGGGGAAGGTCGCCTCCCGCGCCTCCGTCTCCGCGATGGCCGACGCCCAGCAGGCCGTCGCCGGGGTCAACGGCGACTTCTTCAACGTCTCCGAGACCCAGCACCCCGGCGTGCCGGTGACGGGGGCGAGCGTGGGTCCGGCGATCGCGGACGGCAGGGAGCTGAAGGCGGCGGTGCCGAACGGCCAGCGGTTCGGGCCCGCGCTGCCGCGGGGCACCAGCACCCGGGCGGTCCTCGGGGTCGGTGCGGACGGCCGGGCCCGGCTGGACACGCTCACGCTCGACGGCACCGTGACCGCGGCGCCGGGGCAGCTCAGACTGGCCGGGCTCAACCAGTACGCGCTGCCGGAGAACTCCGTCGGCGCGTTCACCGCGGACTGGGGCAGCGCCTCGCGCAAACGGGCCACCTGCGGCACCGACACCAGCCGGGGCGCGCCGTGCAGTACGCGCACCCACGAGGTGACGGTCCGCGACGACCGGGTGGTCGCGGTCTCCACGGCGCCCGGCAGCGGCGCGGTCGCCGCGGGCACCACGGTCCTCGTCGGCAGGGAGGCGGGCGCGCAGCAGCTGAGGGTGCTGAAGGTGGGCGACCGGGTGACGGTGCGCTACGGGCTCACGTCGGGCTCGCGGACGGCGTACCGCTTCGCCATCGGCGGGCAGCCGCTGCTGACGGGCAGACAGCCGCTGGCGGGACTGGACACGCGCACCTCGGCCGTGCGGACGGCGGTGGGCATCGGTGACGGCGGCCGACGGGTGTTCCTGCTCGCCCTCGACGGCGGGAGCGCCTACCGCAGGGGCCTGACGGTCGCCGAGGTCGCCTCGGCCCTGAGGAACCTCGGGGCCACCGAGGGCTTCGGACTGGACGGCGGCGGCTCCTCGACCCTGGTGTCCCGGCCTACCGGCTCGACCAGGGTCGGCGTCCGCAACCATCCGTCGGACGGGGTGGAGCGGTCGGTGGCCAACGGCATCGGGGTGTTCACGTCGTAGGGCCGGTCCCCCACCGGGTCCGGAGCGGCCTCAAGGGCGAAGGCTGCCGACGAGATCGGCCGTCGCCATGAGGCCGCTGTGGATGGTGGGGGCCATGCTGGTGCCGGCGAGGAAGAAGCCGAGCAGCAGACAGGTCAGGGCGTGCGAGATCTTCAGTCCGCTGTTGCGCATGAAGACGACCGCAAGGATCAAGAGCAGCAGCACCACGGAAATGGAAATGGCCATCGTCAACCTCCTCCATCACGTCCGCTTTCGCGGCGTTCGGCCGCAAGTGTGGCGTAACGGAGGGTTCATCCGGGCGGCTGGCCTGTCGTCCGAACGGGTGGTGTCCGAGCCCCGGGCTACCGGTGTGCGTCGAGGAAGGCCTCCAGACCGGCCAGGTCGTCGGTGTTGAGGTAGTCGACGCCGGCCGCGAGGAGTTCGGTCCACAGGGCGTCACGCTCGGGTCCGGCCAGGTCGGGCGTGGCCCAGAAGCGGACCTGCTGCCCGCGGGCGTGGGCGGTGTCCACGATCGCGCGCAGCCTGGTCCGCTCCGCCTCGGGGAAGGCGCCCACCCCCGACCAGGTGAAGTTGAGGGTCCAGTTGTCGCTGATCAGGGAGGCGAAGGAGGCCTCGCTGGTGCCGAGGTCGGTGAGCCTGCCGTCGTAGAAGGCGCGGCGGACGGTCTGTGCCGCCATGGGGACGCGGGCGGCCCGGTCGCCGGAGACGACCGCCGTGACGGGGCCGCGCCGCACCGTGCCGCGGGAGTACGTCGTGAACAGGTGCCGGTAGCGCTTGAGCAGTGCGTCGAGGGCGAGGTAGGTGGAGGACCCCTCGGTCTTGATGTCGATGAGCAGTTGCAGCGGCTGCCGGTGACCCCGGTACACGGAACCGCCGTTGGCCTTGACGCGGGCGGCGAGCGGGGCGAGGTAGAGGCCTTCGAGGGTGCGGGCGGGGTCGAGTCGGTCCACCGAGTGGGCGACGAGGAGGTCGCCGTCGACCAGGAAGATGTCGGCCTCGACGCTGCCGAAGCGGTGGTCGAGCGCGTCGAAGAGGGGGCGCGGGTGTTCGTAGTCGTTGTGGGCGTGGGCGCGCCACAGCGGGCGGGGGCCGTGGTGCCGGCCGTCGGCGAACGCGCTGCCGGCGGGCGGTGCGAGGACCGCGGCGGTGGTCGCGGCGAGACCGGTGAGCACTCTGCGGCGGGTGACGTGGGCCATGGTGTTCCTCCCTGTGGGGCGGGTTGGGACCACAGGGAGTATGGAGCCGTGCGGCCCCCAAGGAACCTGTACCTGCCAGGAGTTGGCCGGACCGCCGCGGTGCGTTCACTCCTTCCGTCCAGCCGCACGGAAAAGCCCGCCCCAGGTGGGGCGGGCTTCACCGCGGGGACGGCGACGGGGGTCAGGGGGCCTGGAGATCGACCAGTTCGGCCACGGCGGTCCGGTGGGCGCCGGCCGTGCCGTAGGCGATCGCGTCGGACTTGGCCCGCTTGAGGTACAGGTGGATCGGGTGTTCCCAGGTCATACCGATCCCGGCGTGCAGTTGCAGCGCCTCCTCGGCGGTGTGTACGGCGACACCCGCCGCGTAGGCCTGGGCGACCGCCACCGTGAGATCGACGTCCGCACCGGTCGCGAGGGCGTCGGCGGCCCCGCGGGCGGCGGCCCGGAGGTTGACGACCTCCAGCCAGAGCTGGGCGAGCCGGTGCTTGAGCGCCTGGAAGCCGCCGACGGGCCGGTTGAACTGCTTGCGCTCCTTGAGGTAGCGCACGGTCTCGGTCAACAGCCAGTCGGCCAGGCCCAGTTGTTCGGAGGCGAGCAGTCCGGCACCGGCGCGCAGCGCCCGGCGCACGGCGGGTCCGGCATCGCCGACGCGGCGGCCCGGGGCACCGGTGAGGGTGACGGTGGCGAGGGGACGGGTGAGGTCGAAGGCGATCTGCGGGGTGACGGTCACCGTGCCGGTGTCCGCGGCGGAGACGGCGTAGAGCCCGCCGTCCTCGGCCGGCACCAGCAGCACGTCGGCGGCTGTCGCGTCCGCGACGCCGGTCACCTCCCCGTGCAGGGCGCCCCCTTCGACGCGTACGGCGGTGAAGGCGGCGCCGGGGGCGAGGTGCAGTCCGACCGCCAGCGCGCCGATCGTCCGGCCGGACGCCAGCCGGCCGAGCAGTTCCTCGTCGCCGCAGGCGAGCAGCGCCTCGGTGGCGACCACGGCACTGGTCAGATAGGGCACGGGGGCGACGGCGCGGCCCAGCTCCTCCAGGACGACGGCGACTTCGCGGTGGGTGGCGCCCTGGCCGCCCAGTTCCTCGGGGATCAGCAGGCCCGCGAGTCCCATCCCGTCGGCGAGCGCCTTCCAGGCCGCCAGGTCGTGCGGGGCGTCCGACTCCGTGCGGGCGATGACCCCGGGGGCGTCGCAGTGGTCGGCCAGCAGGTCGCGTACCGCCGACCGCAGCGCCTCTTCCTCCTCGGAGTAGAGAAGATCCGACTGTGTGCTCATCGGGCGAGGTCCTTCCACGCGACGTCCTTGTCGGTGCGCGGCTCCGCGGGCAGGCCCAGGACGCGCTCGGCGACGATGTTCAGCAGGACCTCGCTGGTCCCGCCCTCGATGCTGTTGCCCTTGGAGCGCAGGTAGCGGTATCCGGCGTCCCGTCCCGTGAAGTCCACCAGTTCCGGGCGGCGCATGGTCCAGTCGTCGTACAGCAGGCCTTCCTCGCCCCGGAGTTCGACCTCGAGGCCGCTGATCTCCTGGTTGAGGCGGGCGAAGGCGAGCTTCATGCCGGCGCCCTCGGGGCCGGGCTGTCCGGCGACGAGCTGCTGGCGCAGCCGCTCGGCGGTGAGGCGGGCGACCTCGGACTCCACCCACAGCGTGAGCAGCCGCTGGTGGAGGTCGTGGGTGCGCAGCGCCGGGCGCTCGCGCCAGGTCCGGGCGACCGGGCCGATCATGCCGCCCTCACGGGGCAGGCGCATGCCGCCGATGGCGACGCGCTCGTTGTTGAGGGTGGTCTGCGCGACGCGCCAGCCGTCGCCGATCCCGCCGAGGCGGCGGGAGTCGGGGATGCGGACGTCGGTGAGGAAGACCTCGTTGAACTCGGCCTCGCCGGTGATCTGCCGCAGCGGGCGGACGTCGACGCCGGGGTCGGTCATGTCGCAGATGAAGTAGGTGATGCCGGCGTGCTTGGGCACGTCCGGGTCGGTGCGGGCGATGAGGATGGCCCAGCGCGCGTTGTGCGCCCCGGAGGTCCACACCTTCTGCCCGTTGACGACCCAGTCCCCGTCGTCCTGGCGGACGGCCCGGGTGCCGAGCGCGGCGAGGTCGGAGCCGGCGCCGGGCTCGCTGAACAGCTGGCACCACACCTCCTCGCCGATCCACAGCGGCCGCAGATAGCGCTGCTTCTGCTCCTCGGTGCCGTACTTGAGGATGGTCGGGGCGGCCATGCCGAGGCCGATGCCGTTGCGGCGGGCGTCGTTGTCGGGGGCGCCGGCCGCCTCCAGCGCGGTGTCGACGACGCTCTGGAGGGAGCGCGGGACACCGAGGCCGCCGAGGCCCTCCGGGTAGTGCACCCAGGCCAGACCCGCGTCGAAGCGGGCCTTGAGGAAGTCGAGCCGGTCGGTGCCGGCGGGTGGGTGCGCGGCCAGCAACTCGGCTGTGCGGCGGGTGAGTTCGGCGGCGTCGGTCATGCCACGGCTCCGTTCTCCAGGGTCGGGACGACGGCGACCCGGCCGGTGGTGACGCCGTCGCCGACCCGCTGCACGGCGGCGGCCGCCCCGGCCAGCGGGACGCGCTCGCTCACCAGCGGCCTGAGGGCGCCCCGGGCGGCGAGGTCGGTGAGCTGCTCGTGGCAGTGCTGGACCAGCTTCGGGTTCCTGGTGTTGTACAGGCCCCAGTGCAGACCGAGGATCGAGTAGTTCTTCACCAGGGCGTGGTTGAGGCCCGGGGTGGGGATCGTGCCGCTCGCGAAGCCGACGACCACGATCCGGCCCTCGAAGGCGACGACCTTGGTGGACTGGGTGTAGGCGTCGCCGCCGACCGGGTCGTAGATCACGTCGGCGCCGCGTCCGCCGGTGGCCTCCTTCACCGCGGCGACGACGTCCTCGGCACGCCGGTCGACGACCACGTCACAGCCCAGCTCACGGGCGACGGCGGCCTTGTCGGCGCCGCCCACGACACCGATGACGGTCGCGCCGGCCGCCTTGCCGAGCTGCACGGCCGCGCTTCCGACCCCGCCTGCGGCAGCGTGGACGAGCAGGGTCTCGCCGGCTTCGAGCGCGGCCCGGCGGTGCAGTGCGAACCAGCCGGTCTGGTAGCCGATGTGCAGGGCGGCGGCCTCGGCGTCGTCGAGCGCGTCCGGCGCGGGCAGCAGGGCGGCGGCGTCCGCGACGGCGTACTCGGCGAAACCGCCGTACGGCAGGGCCGGGTTGGCGATCACCCGGCGGCCGTCCTCGGTCTCGCCGCAGATCTCCACGCCCGGGGTGAACGGCAGCGGCGGGCGCACCTGGTACTGGCCCCGGCACATCAGCACATCGGGGAAGTTGATGTTGGCGGCACGCACCTTGAGCAGCACCTGGCCGTCACCGGGCGTGGGCCGCTCCACCTCGTGGAGCCGCATCACCTCGCTCGGCTCACCGTTCTCGTGCACTTGCCATGCCTGCATGCGGTGCCTCCACAGACTGCTTCGTCGGGGTCCATCGCATACTAAGCGGTCGCTTGCCGCCGAGGGAACCGTGTCCGCGGTAACACCGTGCTCCGAAATACCACGGTCGGGGGCGACGGCGCCGTCACGCCTTGCCGCGCGGCCGCGCCCGTACGTGCATCCGCTCGCCCTGCGGACCGAACAGGCTGAGGAACTCCACCGGCCCCTCCCCCGTCGACCCGAACCAGTGCGGCACCCGCGTGTCGAACTCGGCGGCCTCCCCCGCGGCCAGCACCACGTCGTGCTCCCCGATCACCATCCGCAGCCGCCCGGACAGCACGTACAGCCACTCGTAGCCCTCATGGGTGCGCGGCTCCGGCTCCTCGACGCCCACCGGCACCAGCACCTTGAACGCCTGGAGGCCGCCGGGCTGCCGGGTCAGCGGCCAGAAGGTGCGCCCGTGCCGGACCAGCGGCTTGGCCCGCACCCGGGGGTCGGCCACCGGGGGCGCGCCGACCAGCTCGTCCAGCGGCACCTGGTGGGCCTGGGCGATCGGCAGCAGCAGCTCCAGGCTGGGCCTGCGCAGCCCCGACTCCAGCCGGGACAGGGTGCTGACCGAGATGCCGGTCGCCTCGGACAGTGCCGCCAGGGTCACCTCCCGTTCCTTCCGGATCCGGCGCAGCCGGGGGCCCACTTCCGCGAGAACGTCTTCGGCACTCATACCGCTTATTGCAGGTTCGGCAAATTGCTTTGTCAATCCCGCGCCGTCCGGGGCACCGTCTCGGTGGAGGTGGTCACCATGACCGATAGGTACGAAGTGATCGTCGTCGGCGGCGGTGCCGCGGGGCTGTCGGCCGCGCTGGTGCTGGGCCGGGCGCGGCGCCGCACGCTGGTGGTCGACGCGGGCGAGCCGCGCAACGCGCCCGCCGCCCATCTGCAGGGCTATCTGACCCGGGACGGCATGCCGCCCGCGGAGTTCCTCGCCAAGGGGCGGGAGGAGATCGCCCGCTACGGCGTGGAGCTGGTCCGGGACCGGGCCGTGGCCGCGCGCGGGGAGGAGGGGGGCTTCGCCGTGGGGCTGGCGTCCGGCCGGACGGTGCGGGCCCGGCAGCTCGTCCTCGCGACCGGACTGAAGGACGAGCTTCCCCCGGTGGAGGGGCTCGCGGAGCGCTTCGGCCGGGATGTGCTGCACTGTCCGTACTGCCACGGCTGGGAGGTCCGCGACCGGGCGTTCGGGGTGCTCGCCACCAGCCCGATGAGCGCGCACCAGGCGCTGATGGTCACCCAGTGGTCCAAGGACGTGACGTTCTTCCTGCACCGGGTGACGGAGGCGGAGCCGGCCGACGACGACCTGCGCCGCCTGGCCGCAGCCGGGGTCCGGGTGGTGCCGGGCGAGGTGGCGGGGCTGCGGATCGAGGACGACCGGCTGACCGGCGTACGCCTGGAGGACGGGAGCGTGCACGAACGGGACACCCTGTTCGTGGCCCCGCGCCCGGCCCCGCGGAACGACCTGCTGATCCAGCTCGGCGCCGAGCTGAGGGAAACGCCCTTCGGCGCCTATCCGGTGATCGACGAGCGGGGCCTGACGAGCGTGCCGGGCGTGTGGGCCGCAGGCAACGCGAGCGGTTTCGCCGAGCAGGTGGTGAACGCGGCGAGCCGTGGTTACCGGGCCGGGGCGGCGATCAACGGCGAGCTGCTCTTCGCGGACCTGGACGCAACCGGGGTGTAGTCCCGGCACGGGCGTAGCACCATGGCTGCATGCTGCTGACCCGGCTCGCCGCTGTGTCCCGGGAGGTCGCTGCCACCTCGGCGCGCTCCCGCAAGATCGCTCTGCTCGCGGAGCTCTTCCGGGAGACGGAGGCGGACGACGTCCCGATCGTCATCCCCTACCTGGCCGGGCGGCTGCCGCAGGGCCGGCTCGGCGTGGGCTGGAAGGTGCTGAGCCGGCCGGTCGAGCCCGCCGGGGCCCCGGCGCTGACCGTGCGTGAGGTCGACGCGCTGCTCGGCGAGCTGGGCACGGTCTCCGGCCCCGGCTCCCAGGCCGAACGGCTGCGGCTGCTCGGCGCGTTGATGGGCGCGGCCACGGCGGACGAGCAGCGGTTCCTGTTCGGGCTGCTCACCGGCGAGGTCCGCCAGGGTGCGCTGGACGCGGTGGCGGTGGAGGGCCTGGCCCAGGCGACCGGGGCGCCGCCGGCGGACGTCCGGCGGGCCGTGATGCTCGCGGGGTCCCTCCAGACGGTCGCCGAGTCCCTGCTCCGGGACGGGCCCGCGGCGCTGGAGGGGTTCCGGCTGACCGTCGGCCGTCCGGTCCTGCCGATGCTGGCGCACTCCGCGTCCTCCGTCGCCGAGGCGGTCGGGAAGCTGGGCGGCTGCGCGGTGGAGGAGAAGCTGGACGGCATCCGGGTCCAGGTGCACCGGGACGGCGCGGACGTGCGCCTCTACACCCGCACCCTGGACGACATCACCGACCGGCTGCCCGAAGTGACGGCGGCGGCACGGGAGTTGGCCGGGGAGCGGTTCATCCTGGACGGCGAGGTCATCGCCTTCGACGAGGACGGCCGGCCCCGCTCCTTCCAGGAGACGGCCGGGCGGGTCGGTTCCCGGGTGGACGTGGCGGCGGCCGCCCGGTCCGTCCCCGTCTCCCCGGTCTTCTTCGACGCGCTGTCCGTGGCCGACCGGGACCTGCTGGACCTGCCCTTCGCCGCACGGCACGCGGAGCTGGCCCGGCTGGTGCCGGAACCGATGCGGGTGCGGCGGACGGTGGTGGACGGTCCCCAGGACCTCCCGGCCGCCGAGTACTTCCTGGCCCGGACCCTCGGACGCGGCCACGAGGGCGTCGTCGTGAAGTCCCTCGACGCCCCCTACGGCGCCGGCCGGCGCGGGGCGTCCTGGCTGAAGGTCAAGCCCGTGCACACCCTCGACCTGGTGGTCCTGGCCGCCGAGTGGGGCCACGGCCGTCGCACCGGCAGGCTCTCCAACCTCCACCTCGGCGCCCGCACCGCCGACGGCGGCTTCGCCATGCTCGGCAAGACCTTCAAGGGCATGACCGACGCGATGCTCGACTGGCAGACGGAACGCCTCCGGCGGCTCGCCGTGCGGGACGACGGCCAGGTGGTGGCCGTACGCCCCGAACTCGTCGTCGAGATCGCCTACGACGGCCTCCAGCGCTCCACCCGCTACCCGGCCGGAGTCACCCTGCGCTTCGCCCGCGTGGTCCGCTACCGCGAGGACAAACGGCCCTCGGACGCCGATACCGTGGAGACCCTGCTCGCCGCGCACCCGGAGGTGCACCCGTGACACAGAAGCGCAGTGCGGGCCTGTTGCTGTTCCGGCGGGGCGCGGACGGCACCGAGGTGCTGCTCGGCCACATGGGCGGCCCCTACTTCGCGAAGAAGGACGCCGGGGCCTGGTCGGTGCCCAAGGGCGAGTACGAGCCCGACGAGCGGGCCTGGGACGCGGCCCGCCGCGAGTTCCGCGAGGAGCTCGGGCTGGAGCCGCCCGACGGCGAGGCGATCGACCTCGGGGAGGTCCGGCAGACCAACGGCAAGATCGTCACCGTCTGGGCCATCGAGGCGGACCTGGATCCGGCGACGGCCGAGCCGGGCACCTTCACCATGGAGTGGCCGCCGCACTCCGGGCGGCTCGAGGAGTTCCCGGAGCTGGACCGGGTGGCCTGGTACACCGTAGCGCGCGCCCGTGAACTGATCGTGCCGGCCCAGGCCGCGTTCCTCGACCGGCTGCCGGGGCACTCGCCCTGACGTGCACGCGTTGCGCGCTCCGGTGCGGCGCGGGAAGGTCGAAGCAGGCAGCTCTCCAGGAGGTCGGCCATGCCCATCGCGACGGTGAACCCGGCGGACGGCGAGACGCTCAAGACGTACGAGCCCATGGGCGAGGAGGAGCTGGAACGCCGGCTCCAGCTCGCCGAGGCCACGTTCCGTACGTACCGGCTGAGCAGCTTCACCGACCGCTCACGGCTGCTGCTCCAGGCGGCGAACCTGCTGGAGGAGGACCAGCGGGACATCGCGCGGGTGATGACCACCGAGATGGGCAAGCCGATCCGGCAGGCGCGCGCCGAGGCCGCGAAGTGCGCCAAGGCGATGCGCTGGTACGCCGAGCGGGCGGAGGGGCTGCTCGCGGACGAGCGGCCCAACGAGGCGGACGTGGCGGACTCCGGCGGTACCCGGGCCCTGGTCCGCTACCGGCCGCTGGGCCCGGTGCTCGCCGTGATGCCGTGGAACTTCCCGCTGTGGCAGGTCGTCCGGTTCGCGGCGCCCGCGCTGATGGCGGGGAACGTGGGCCTGCTCAAGCACGCCTCCAACGTCCCGCAGACCGCGCTGTACCTGGAGGACCTCTTCCACCGCGCGGGCTTCACCGAGGGCTGCTTCCAGACCCTGCTGATCGGCTCCGGCGCGGTGGACGAGATCCTGCGCGACGAACGGGTGAAGGCCGCGACCCTGACCGGCAGCGAACCGGCGGGCCGGGCCGTCGCCGCCACCTCCGGGGCGATGGTCAAGAAGACGGTCCTGGAGCTGGGCGGCAGCGACCCGTTCGTCGTCATGCCCTCCGCCGACCTCGACCGGGCCGCGCGGGTCGCGGTGACGGCCCGGGTGCAGAACAACGGTCAGTCCTGCATCGCCGCCAAGCGGTTCATCGTCCACTCGGACGTGTACGAGGCGTTCGCGGAGCGCTTCACCGACGGGATGAAGGCGCTGAAGGTCGGCGACCCGCTGGAGGAGGACACCGACGTCGGTCCGCTGGCGAGCGAACAGGGCCGGGCCGACCTGGAGGAGCTGGTCGACGACGCGCGGCGGGCCGGCGCGGGGGTGCTGTGCGGTGGCGAACGCCCCGACGGGCCCGGCTGGTACTACCCGCCGACCGTCCTGACGGGCCTCACCCGCGAGATGCGCATCCACCGCGAGGAGGCGTTCGGCCCGGTCGCGACGCTGTACCGGGTGGCCGACCTGGACGAGGCGGTGCTCCTCGCCAACGACTCGCCGTTCGGACTGAGTTCGAACGTATGGACGCAGGACGAGGCCGAGGTGGACCGTTTCGCCCGGGATCTGGAGGCCGGCGGTGTGTTCGTCAACGGGATGACCGCCTCCCATCCGGCGTTCCCGTTCGGCGGGGTGAAGCGGTCCGGGTACGGACGTGAGCTGTCCGGGCACGGAATCCGCGAGTTCTGCAACATCACCACGGTTTGGCACGGGGCCTGAGCGCGGCGCGGTTACGATCGCGGGTGTGAACCGCGAAGTGACCCTGCCCCTGATCGTCGACGACCGCGGGACCCTTCAGGTGGCCGCCGCCGATGTGAGCAGACTGCTCCGCACGTTGGGCGGGAGGTGGCTGCACCTCGTCGAGGCGGGGGCGGAGGATCTCGACGAGGACACGGTGGCCGCGCTGACGATCGAACTGGCCAAGCTGGCGGACCGGATCGACGTGGCGTGCATCGCGCACAGCAGCGGGGGGACTTCGTAGGGGCTCGTGTTTCGTCGCCGGGTGCGGTGGACGTGCCTGTCAGGGGAGCGGGGCACTGCGCGAACAGCCCCCGCGCCCGCAGCCGCCGTACTAGCGGATGGACATCCCGGAGAGCGTCCTCGCGATCACCAGCCGCTGGATCTCGCTCGTCCCCTCGAAGATCGTGTAAATGGCGGCATCGCGGTGCATCCGCTCCACCGGGTACTCACGGGTGTACCCGTTGCCCCCGAGGATCTGCACGGCCTGCGCCGTGACCTTCTTGGCCGTCTCACTCGCGAACAGCTTCGACATCGAGCCCTCGGCCGCGGTGAACGGCTTGCCGCTGATCGCCATCCAGGAGGCCCGCCACACCAGCAGCCGCGCCGCGTCGATCTGCGTCCGCATGTCGGCGAGCTGGAACGCCACGCCCTGGTTGTCGATGATCGGCCGCCCGAACTGCTCCCGGGTCATGGCGTACTCCAGGGCCACCTCGTACGCGGCACGGGCGGTGCCCACCGCCATCGCACCGACCGCCGGGCGCGAGGCCTCGAACGTGGCCATCGCCGCGTTCTTCACCCGCTCGCCGCCCGCCTTGGCCCGTTCCCGGGCCCGCGCGAGCCGCTCGTCCAGCTTCTCCTTGCCGCCGAGCAGGCAGGAACCGGGGACGCGCACGTTGTCGAGGACGACCTCGGCGGTGTGCGAGGCGCGGATGCCGTGCTTCTTGAACTTCTGGCCCTGGGCCAGACCGGGCGTGCCCGCCGGGACGATGAAGGAGGCGTGGCCCTTGGAGCCCAGCTCGGGGTCGACGACGGCGACCACGACATGGACGTTGGCGATGCCGCCGTTGGTCGCCCAGGTCTTCGTGCCGTTGATCACCCACTCGTCCTTGGCCTCGTCGTAGACGGCGCGCGTCCGCATCGAGGCGACGTCGGAGCCGGCGTCGGGCTCGGAGGAGCAGAACGCGGCGACCTTGACGTCGCTCGCGTCGCCGTACATCTGGGGGATCCAGGTGCCGATCTGCTCCTCGGTGCCGTTCGCGAGGACTCCCACGGCGGCCAGGCCCGTGCCCACGATCGACAGGGCGATGCCCGCGTCGCCCCAGAACAGTTCCTCCATGGCCATCGGGATGCCGAGACCGGTGGGGTCGAAGTACTGCTGCGCGTAGAAGTCGAGGGAGTAGATGCCGACCTTGGCGGCCTCCTGGATGACCGGCCAGGGAGTCTCCTCACGCTCGTCCCATTCGGCGGCCGCGGGACGGATCACGTCTGCGGCGAAACCGTGCAGCCAGTCCCGGACCTCCTTCTGTTCGTCGTTGAGCTCCATGGTGAACTCGGCCATGTCCCCTCCAGCGGCGGGCATACGTGTTACTAGCGGTAACCCCGAGTCTGTTACTCACGGGTAGGAAAAGTCAACTCCTGACGACGACCAAGGAGCCCTCCGGCCCGTTCGCTGTCAGGCTGCTGTCAGGTGTTAGTTTGCGCAGGCGGCACCGAAACAGCACGGGTGGGGAGAGCACATGGACACCACGCAGCGGACCGAACAGCAGAGGTCGGCCGACCGCCGACGGCGCGAGTTGCTGGAGGCCGCGGACCGGGTGGTGCTCCGGGACGGGCCCCAGGCGTCGATGAACGCGATCGCCGCGGAGGCCGGCATCACCAAGCCCATCCTCTACCGGCACTTCGGCGACAAGGGCGGACTGTACGCGGCGCTGGCCAAGCGGCACACGGACGCGCTGCTGGACTCCCTGCGGGCCGCCCTGGACGCGCCCGCGGAGCGGCGGGAGCGGGTGGAGGCCACCCTCGACACCTATCTCGCCGCCATCGAGGCGCGGCCCCAGGTGTACCGGTTCCTGATGCACCCCTCCGAAGGGGGACAGGGCACGGAGGCGGGGTTCGACGTGGGCAAGCACAGCGCGCCGCTGCTGCGCAGGATGGGCGAGGAGCTGGCCCAGGTGATCGAGGACCGGCTGGATCTCGGACCGGAGAGCCAGCGACTGGCCCGCGTGTGGGGGCACGGGATCGTCGGGATGATGCACGCGGCCGGTGACTGGTGGCTGGGGGAACGGCCGTGCTCCCGGGCGGAGCTGGTACGGAGCCTGGCGGACCTGCTGTGGGGGCGTCTCGCGGCCGCGGGGGACAGGATCGGGGGGCCCGGGTTCTGAGGGTCGTACGCGGTCTTCGGGCCGGACGGGGCTGGTCGCGCCCACGCGGCGGAGCCGCAGGTTGATGCAGCCCCGCGCCCCTGAAGAACCAGCACTCACCGGTGCCACGGAGCTCGGGAGACCTGGCGCATCAGTCTGCGCCTGCGCCAGCCCTCCACCCGGTCGGCGTACACCAGGCCCTCCAGGTGGTCGCACTCGTGCTGGAGGGCGCGGGCGAAGAATCCCGTGCCGTGGACCGTGACCGGCTCGCCGGTCACGGTGAGGCCCTCGACGACCGCGTGGTCGTACCGCTCCGTGCCCGCCTCCAGTCCCGGCAGGGACAGACAGCCCTCCGGGCCGCGCAGGACGATCCCGTCCGCCGCCACCAGCCTCGGGTTCACGACATGGCCCAGATGGCGGACGTCGTCGTCGTCCGGGCAGTCGTAGACGAAGACCCGCAGGGCTTCGCCGACCTGGTTGGCGGCGAGGCCGACGCCCTCGGCCGCGTACATCGTGGCGAACATGTCCTCGACCAGCCCGGCGAGTTCGGGACCGAAGTCGGTGACCTCCCGGCACGGCTGTGCCAGGACGGGATCGCCGAGGAGTGTGAGGGGCCGGACGCGTCCGCGCGCGCCCCGGATGGAGCCGTGTCGCATGGCGGCAAGGGTACGGTCCCTTCTGACACGCGCATGCCGTGCGGGTGTGAGGTGGTGCCGCGATTCGGGCCTGTGAATGGATCTCGATAGGCTGACCCCCTACCACGTTGCCGTACGGCAGAGGCGCGGCGCGTACGCAAGGAGGATCGAGAACTGATGGCAGGCAACTCGGACCCGCTCACGCCGCGGGCCAAGATCGCCGTGACCGCGGGCAAGGCGGTCGCTGCGGCATCCCGCGCGGCCGGACGCGGCAGCGGATCGGTGATCGGTGGCCGGGTGGCACTCAAGCTCGACCCCGATCTCCTCGCCCGGCTCGCCCAGAACCTGGACGTCATCCTGGTGTCGGCGACCAACGGCAAGACCACCACGACCCGGCTCATCGCCGAGGCCCTGCGGGCCGCGGGGCCGGTCGTGTCCAACGCGCTCGGCGCCAACATGCCGGCCGGCATCACCTCGGCGCTCGCGGGCGGCTCGGACTCCAAGTACGGCGTCATCGAGGTCGACGAGAAGTACCTCGCCGGCGTCGCCCGGGACACCGCCCCGAAGTGCATCGCCCTGCTGAACCTCTCCCGCGACCAGCTGGACCGCGCCGCCGAGACCCGGATGCTCGCCGAGAACTGGCGCGAGGGGCTGGCCGGCTCCAAGGCCGTCGTCGTCGCCAACGCCGACGACCCGCTGGTGGTGTGGGCCGCGTCCTCCTCACCGAACGTGGTGTGGGTGGCCGCCGGGCAGATGTGGAAGGACGACGCCTGGTCGTGCCCGTCCTGCGGCGGTGTCATGCAGCGCCCCGGTGACGACTGGTTCTGCGGCGAGTGCGGGTTCCGCCGGCCGCAGCCGAGCTGGGCGCTGTCCGGGGACCACGTCCTCGACCCGCACGGCTCCGCCTGGCCCATCCACCTCCAGCTCCCCGGACGGGCCAACAAGGCCAACGCCGCCTCCTCGGCCGCCGTCGCCGCCGTGTTCGGCGTGCCGCCGCAGGTCGCGCTGGAGCGCATGTACCAGGTGCAGGCCGTCGCCGGACGCTACGACGTCGTCCAGTTCCAGGGCCGTGACCTCAGGCTGCTGCTCGCCAAGAACCCCGCGGGCTGGCTCGAGACGTTCAGCCTGATCGATCCTGCACCCGCCCCGGTGATCCTCTCGGTGAACGCGCGCGGCGCGGACGGCACCGACACCTCCTGGCTGTGGGACGTCGACTACACGCGGCTGACCGGCCACCCGATCTTCGTCATCGGTGACCGCAAGCTGGACCTCGCGGTACGCCTCGAGGTGGCGAACCAGCACTTCCAGGTGTGCGACAGCGTCGACCAGGCCGTGCAGCAGTGCCCGCCGGGCCGGATCGAGGTCATCGCGAACTACACCGCGTTCCAGGACCTGCGCCGCCGCGTCGGCAACTGACCACGAAGGACGACCAGTTCATGAGCGACAACCAACTGCGGATCGTCTGGGTCTACCCGGACCTGCTGAGCACCTACGGCGACCAGGGCAACGTGCTGGTCGTGGAGCGCCGCGCCCGCCAGCGCGGCCTCGACGTGGCCCGCCTCGACGTGCGCAGCGACCAGCCGATCCCCACCTCCGGCGACATCTACCTCATCGGCGGCGGCGAGGACCGGCCCCAGCGGCTCGCGGCGGAGCGGCTGCTGCGCGACGGGCACCTGTTCCAGGCGGTGAACAACGGCGCGATCGTGTTCGCGGTCTGCGCCGGGTACCAGATCCTCGGGCACGAGTTCGTCAACGACGTCGGCCAGCGTCAGCCGGGGCTCGGCCTCCTCGACGTCACCACGGTGCGCGGCGAGGGCGAGCGGTGCGTCGGTGACGTCCTCGCCGACATCGACCCCCGCCTCGGGCTGCCGGCCCTGACCGGCTTCGAGAACCACCAGGGCGTCACCCACCTCGGCCCGACCGCCCGCCCGTTCGCCCGCGTCCAGCTCGGCAAGGGCAACGGCACCGGCGACGGCACGGAGGGGGCGTACAACGACACCGTGTTCGGTACGTACATGCACGGACCGGTGCTCGCCCGCAACCCGCTCATCGCGGACCTGCTGCTGAAGCTGGCGCTCGATGTGAACGCGCTGCCGCCGACCGACGACCGGTGGTACGAGGCGCTGCGCAACGAGCGCATCGCCTCGGCGCAGCAGCCCGCGTGAGATGTCCGTTCACCTGCTTTTCGGACCACCGTCAGCAGCCCGTCTGACGGTGCGTCCGCACAGGTGAGCAGGCACGTCCAGCAGGCGGACGCGTGCTTCGGCACCGCCCCCTCCTGCCGCTAGGGTGGCGGGGATCGAGCCGGACGACGGGGTCCGGATCCGGCCCTCGTGGAGAAGGTTTTTCGGGCTATGCGCATTGGTGTCCTCACGTCCGGCGGCGACTGCCCCGGCCTGAACGCCGTCATCCGGTCCGTCGTGCACCGTGCCGTCGCCGACCACGGCGACGAGGTCATCGGCTTCCGGGACGGCTGGAAGGGCCTCCTGGAGTGCGACTACCTCAAGCTCGACCTGGACGCGGTGGCGGGCATCCTGGCCCGCGGCGGTACCATCCTCGGCTCCTCCCGGGTCCAGCCCTCCCATCTGCGGGACGGCGTGGAGCGGGCGAAGGGCCACGTCCAGGAGCTCGGGCTCGACGCGATCATCCCGATCGGCGGTGAGGGCACCCTCAAGGCGGCCCGGCTGATGTCCGACGCCGGACTGCCGGTCGTCGGCGTGCCGAAGACCATCGACAACGACATCGCCGTCACCGACGTCACCTTCGGCTTCGACACGGCCGTCGGCGTGGCGACCGAGGCGCTCGACCGGCTGAAGACGACCGCCGAGTCCCACCAGCGGGTGCTGGTCGTCGAGGTCATGGGGCGGCACACCGGCTGGATAGCGCTTCAGTCGGGCATGGCGGCGGGCGCCCACGCCATCGTCGTACCGGAGCGGCCCTTCGACATCGAGGAGCTGGCCCGGCGGGTCGGCGCGCGGTTCGAGGCGGGGAAGCGGTTCGCGATCGTCGTCGCCGCGGAGGGCGCGAAGCCCCGCGCCGGGACCATGGACTTCGACGAGGGCGGCAAGGACATCTACGGGCACGAGCGGTTCGCCGGGATCGCCCGTCAGCTCTCCATCGAGCTGGAGGACCGGCTCGGCAAGGAGGCCCGTCCGGTGATCCTCGGGCATGTGCAGCGCGGCGGCACGCCGACCGCGTACGACCGGGTGCTGGCGACCCGGTTCGGGTGGCACGCGGTGGAGGCCGCGCACCGGGGGGAGTTCGGGAAGATGACGGCCCTGCGCGGGACGGACATCGTGATGGTGTCGCTGGCGGAGGCCGTGGAGACGCTCAAGACGGTCCCCGCGGAGCGGTACGCCGAGGCGGAGACGGTGCTCTAGTGCCGTGACCGGGAAGGTTTGCCAGCCGGTGAACCTTTCCGGTCACGGCACTAGCCGTCCGCCCCCGGTGACGGTGATCGCCGGGGGCGGTTCTAGTCTTGGGGCGGCAGGAAACGCACAACCCCCCACGAATCAGGAGCCGCCCACCATGGATCACAGCGGGCACGGCATGCATACGGATCTACTGCCGTTCACGCTGGGGCGGGGGCTTCAGTGGTCGGCGGACCCGTTCTTCCTGGTGGCCTGTCTGGCCGGGCTGGGGCTGTACGGGTGGGGTGTGGTGCGGCTGCGGCGGCGGGGGGACGCCTGGTCGGCCGGGCGGACCGTGTCGTTCGTCGTCGGGGTGCTCACGATCATGCTGGTGATGTGCACCCGGCTGAACGACTACGGGATGGTCATGTTCAGCGTGCACATGGTGCAGCACATGGTCATCAGCATGCTGTCGCCGATCCTGATCCTGCTGGGGGCGCCGATGACGCTGGCGCTGCGGGCGCTGCCGGCGGCCGGCGGGGGGCGCAAGGGGCCGCGGGAGCTGCTGCTGATGCTGCTGCACAGCCGGTACATGCGGATCATCACGCATCCGGCGTTCACCATCCCGCTGTTCATCGCCTCGCTGTACGCGCTGTACTTCAGTCCCCTCTTCGACTTCCTGATGGGCTCGAAGGTCGGGCACATCGCGATGATGGTGCACTTCCTCGCGGTGGGCGTGGTGTTCTTCTGGCCGATCATCGGGGTGGACCCGGGGCCGCACCGGCCCGGGCATCTGATGCGGATGCTGGAGCTGTTCGCCGGGATGCCGTTCCACGCGTTCTTCGGGATCGCGCTGATGATGGCGTCCGAGCCGATGGTCGACACGTTCCGCGAGCCGCCCGCCTCGCTCGGGATCGACGCGCTGTCCGACCAGAGCGCCGCGGGCGGCATCGCGTGGGCGTTCAGTGAGATCCCGTCCGTGCTGGTGCTGATCGCGCTGCTGTTCCAGTGGTACGGCTCCGAGCAGCGGCAGGCCAAGCGCAAGGACCGCGCCGCCGACCGGGACGGCGACAAGGAGCTGGAGGCGTACAACGCCTATCTCGCCTCGCTGAACACCCGGGGACGCTGAGGGGGACGCGGTCCGCGGTGCGGCGGGGCACCATGGAGGGGGACGCGCCCGGTGGCGGGCGGCCCTGAGGAGGGTGTCGCGATGGCAGGTTCCACGGACAGTTCCACGAGGACGATGGGGGTGCTCACCGTCGGCGCGCTGGTCGCGGTGACCGCCTACACGGTGGCGCTCGGCAGCAACGGCTGGCTGTGGTTCGGCTGGGTCGTGCTCGGTCTGATCACACTGGCGATGGTCGTGCTAAAGACCGGCTGATCAGCCCGGGCCGAGGCGGGCCGCCGAGTGGACGCCCGGCTGGTACTTCGGCAGCCGGGCGGTGATCTTCATGCCCGCCCCGACGGCCGTCTCGATGACGAGGCCGTAGTCGTCGCCGTACACCTGGCGCAGCCGGTCGTCCACGTTGGACAGGCCGATGCCGCCGGAGGGGCTGGCCTCGCCGGCCAGGATGCGGCGCAGCAGGGCCGGGTCCATGCCGGCGCCGTCGTCCTCGATCACGACCAGGGCCTCGGCTCCGGCGTCCTGGGCGGTGATCTGGATGTGGCACTTGTCCGTCTTGCCCTCCAGGCCGTGCTTGACGGCGTTCTCCACCAGGGGCTGGAGACAGAGGAAGGGCAGGGCGACGGGGAGGACCTCGGGGGCGATCTGGAGGGTGACGGCGAGGCGGTCGCCGAAGCGCGCGCGGACCAGGGCCAGGTAGTGGTCGATGGCGTGGAGCTCGTCGGCGAGGGTGGTGAAGTCGCCGTGCCGGCGGAACGAGTAGCGGATGAAGTCGGCGAACTCCAGGAGCAGCTCGCGGGCGCGTTCGGGGTCGGTGCGGACGAAGGACGCGATCACGGCGAGCGAGTTGAAGACGAAGTGCGGGGAGATCTGCGCGCGCAGGGCCTTGATCTCCGCCTCGATGAGCCTCGTACGGGACTGGTCGAGGTCGGCGAGTTCCAGCTGGACGCTGACCCAGCGGGCCACCTCGCCCGCGGCGCGGACCAGGACGGCCGACTCGCGGGGCGCGCAGGCGACGAGGGCGCCATGCACCCGGTCGTCGACGGTGAGAGGGGCGACCACGGCCCAGCGGACCGGGCAGTCGGCGTGGTCGCAGCTGAGCCGGAAGGCCTCGCCTCGGCCGCTGTCCAGGGGGGCGGCGAGGCGTTCCATGATCTCGGTGCGGTGGTGGGCGCCCACGCCGTCCCAGACGAGGACCTGCTCGCGGTCGGTGAGGCAGAGGGCGTCCGTGCCGAGCAGCGTGCGCAGTCTGCGGGCGGACTTGCGGGCCGTCTCCTCGGTCAGGCCCGCGCGGAGCGGGGGTGCGGCCAGCGAGGCGGTGTGCAGGGTCTGGAAGGTGGCGTGCTCGACGGGCGTACCGAGGCCGGCCTGGCGGTCGGGACGTGCGGTACGACGCCCGAGCCAGAAGCCGAGGGCGAGGAAGGGGAGGATGGCGATGAACACCCCGGCCAGAAACCCACTCATGCACTGGCCTCGGGCACGCTCCGCTGCGCGGGCGCGGTGCGCTTCGCGGGCGCGGTCCGTTCGTCGGGCGCGGTCCGTTCGTCGGGGGCCGTGTGCTCGTCGGCCGACGTGTGCCCGTCGGACGTGGTCCGCTCCGGGGGTGCCGTCCGCGGCGTGGGTGCCGTCCGCCTCGTGCGGGCGGTCCGCTCGTCGGGCGCGATCGGTTCGTCGGGGGCCGTGTACTCGTCGGGCGCGGTCCGCTCGTCGGGGGCCGTGTGCTCGTCGGACACGGTCCGCTCCGGGGGTGCCGTCCGCGGCGTGGGAGCCGTACGAGCCGTGCGCTCCTCCGGGAGCTCGCGTGGCTCAGGCACCCGGCGCTCCTCCGACGCCCTCCTCTCCTCCCCGAGCCTCGGATCCTCCGGCGCCCGGCGCTCCGTCGACGCGGGCGCGAGGGGCTGAGCGGCGTCGGCTTCGAGCCGCTCCCCCGGCACCCCGCGTACCCCCGGCACCCCCCGCTCCTCCACGCCCCCCGGTTCCTCCAGCACCCGCCACTCCTCCCCGCCCCCGGATTCCTCCAGCACCCGCCACTCCTCCCCGCCCCCGGATTCCTCCGACACCCCCCACTCCTCCCCGCCCCCCGATTCCGCTCTCCCGCGTTCCTCCGTGCGGAGTTCTTCCGGGAGGTGGAAGCGGGAGAGGATCGCTGCCGTGCCGGGGGGGACTCGGGCCGGGGTGGTCAGGGAGACCAGGATCATCGTGAGGAAGCCCAGCGGCACCGACCACAGGGCCGGCCAGGCGAGGAGCGCGTGCAGTCCGCCGGTGGCCGGGAGGCCCGCCATGGTGACGGCGACCGCGAGGAACGCCGATCCGCCGCCGACCACCATCCCGGCGACCGCCCCGGGCGGGGTCAGCCGGCGCCACCAGATACCGAGGACGAGCAGGGGGCAGAAGGAGGACGCCGACACCGCGAACGCGAGACCCACCGCGTCGGCCACCGGCAGCCCGCCCACCAGCAGGCTCGCGGCGAGCGGTACGGCCATGGCGAGCGCGGTGCCGAGCCGGAAGTGCCGTACCCCACGGGTCGGCAGCACGTCCTGGGTGAGGACGCCCGCCACCGCCATGGTGAGCCCGGACGCCGTGGAGAGGAACGCGGCGAAGGCGCCCCCGGCGACCAGCGCGCCGAGCAGGTCGCCGCCGACGCCGCCGATCATCCGGTCCGGCAGCAGCAGGACGGCCGCGTCGGCGTCGCCGGTGAGGGCCAGCTCGGGGGTGTAGAGGCGGGCGAGGGCGCCGTACAGGGGCGGGAGCAGGTAGAAGACGCCGATCAGGGCGAGGACGGCGACCGTGGTGCGGCGGGCGGCGACCCCGTGCGGGCTGGTGTAGAAGCGGACGACGACGTGCGGCAGGCCCATCGTGCCGAGGAAGGTGGCGAGGATCAGGCCGTACGTGGCGTACAGCGGGCGTTCCTGGCGGCCCGCGGCGAGGGAGGTGGACATGCCGCCGGTGCTGCCGCGCTCGGCGGTGGGGACGGGGCTGCCCTCGGCGAAGGTGAGGCGGGTGCCCCGTTCGATGCGGTGGGTGCCGGCGGCCAGCCGCAGGGCGGTGTTCTCGTGCCGGCGCCCGTCGACCGTGCCGTCGGCCGTCACGGTCAGCGGGCGGTCGAGCCGGAGGTCGAGGGTGTCGTCGACGCGGACCGTGCGCTGTTCGCGGAAGGCGGCCGGTTCCGCGAAGGGGTGCCGGGGCGTGCCGTCGCCCTGCCAGGCGAGCACCAGGAAGAGGGCGGGGACGAGCAGGGCGGTGAGCTTGAGCCAGTACTGGAAGGCCTGCACGAAGGTGATGCTGCGCATCCCGCCCGCGGCGACGGTCGCGGCGACGACGACCGCGACGATCAGTCCGCCGAGGGAGTCCGGCGCACCGGTGAGGACCGTCAGCGTCAGCCCGGCCCCCTGGAGCTGCGGCAACAGGTACAGCCAGCCGACGCCGACGACGAGCGTGCCCGCGACCCGCCGGACGGTGTGGGAGGCCAGCCGGGCCTCGGCGAAGTCGGGCAGCGTGTAGGCACCGGAGCGGCGCAGCGGGGCGGCGACGAACAGCAGCAGCACGAGGTAGCCGGCGGTGTAGCCGACCGGGTACCAGAGCATGTCCGGGCCCTGGACCAGGACCAGGCCCGCGATACCGAGGAAGGAGGCGGCGGAGAGGTACTCGCCGCTGATGGCGGCCGCGTTGAGGCGGGGACCGACGGTGCGCGAGGCGACGTAGAAGTCGGAGGTGGTGCGGGAGATCCTGAGGCCGAAGGCGCCGACCAGGACGGTCGCGACGACCACCAGGGCGACGGCGGGCACGGCGTACGCCGAGTTCATCGGTGCGGCCCCTACCGGTCTTCGACCAGCCGGACGAAGTCCCGTTCGTTGCGTTCGGCGCGGCGGACGTACCAGCGGGCCAGCAGGACGAGCGGGAGGTAGAGGCAGAAGCCGAGGACCGCCCAGGTGAGGCGGTGGGCGTCGGGCATCGCCGCGAAGAGCAGCGGCAGCGGGCCGACGAGGAGGGCGAGGACGGCGAACACCACGAGGGCGGCGCGCAGCTGGGAGCGCATGAGGGAGCGGACGTAGGTGTGGCCGAGGGTGGTCTGTTCGTCGATCTCGGTGCGGGGGCGGTAGTAGCCCGAGGCATGGGGGTACCGCCCGCGCGAGCGAAGCCGAGCGTGGGGGACGGTGCGGCGGGGCGGGCCGCTGACGACGACGCGCCGCTCGGCGGGGTCCTGCGGCATGGTCAGGGCCTCCTCATCAGCAGGTCCCGCAGTTCGCGGGCGTGGCGGCGGCTGACCTGGAGTTCCTCGCCGCCGACCAGGACGCTGACCGTGCCGGCGTCCAGGCGGAGTTCGCCTATGTGGCGCAGGGCGACGAGGTGGCGGCGGTGGATGCGGACGAATCCGCGGGCGCGCCAGCGTTCCTCCAGGGTGGACAGCGGGATGCGGACCAGGTGGTTGCCGCGGTCGGTGTGCAGCCGGGCGTAGTCGCCGTGTGCCTCGGCGTGGGTGATGTCGTCCACGGCGACGAACCGGGTCACCCCGCCGAGCTCGACGGGTATGTGGTCGGGGTCGGGCTCGTGGACGGGGATGCGGGGCGCGGTGCCGCGCAGTTCCGCGGCCCGGCGGACGGCCTCGGCGAGGCGTTCCTTGCGGACGGGCTTGAGGACGTAGTCGACGGCCTTGAGGTCGAAGGCCTGGACGGCGAAGTCCTCGTGGGCGGTGACGAACACGACCAGCGGCGGGCGGGCGAAGCCGGTCAGGAGGCGGGCCAGGTCGAGGCCGTCGAGGCCGGGCATCTGGATGTCGAGGAAGACGACGTCGATGGCCTCGGGGCCGTGCGGTCCGGACTCCAGGGCGCGGTTGATACGGCGGAGCGCCTCGGTCGCGTCGCCGGCGCCCTCCACGCTGCCGATGCGGGGATCGGCGTTGAGCAGGTACAGCAGTTCCTCGAGCGAGGGGCGTTCGTCGTCGACGGCGAGGGCGCGCAGCATGAACGTGGAGTGTAGGGGCGATCGGCATGGCTGGACATGTGCCGGGGTGTGGACGTATCCGCTGGATACAGTGCCCGCATGAACAGCGGCACTGCCCCTTTCGACGATCTCGACCGGAAGATCGTCACCGCTCTGATGGCGAACGCCCGGACGAGTTTCGCGGAGATCGGCTCGGCGGTCGGCCTCTCGGCGACGGCCGTGAAACGCCGGGTGGACCGGTTGCGGGACACGGGGGTGATCACGGGGTTCACGGCCACGGTGAAGCCGGCGGCGCTCGGCTGGCGCACGGAGGCGTACGTGGAGGTGTACTGCGAGGGCGCGGCCCCGCCGCGGCGCCTCGCGGAGGTGGTGCGCAACCATCCGGAGATCACGGCGGCGATGACGGTGACGGGCGGGGCGGACGCCCTGCTGCACGTGCGGGCGCGGGACGTGGAGCACTTCGAGGAGGTGCTGGAGCGGATCCGGGTGGAGCCGTTCATCCGCAAGACGATCAGTGTGATGGTGCTGTCGCACCTGCTGCCGGACAGTCCGGAGGCGGGAGCCACCCAGGTGGCCCCCGATGACGCAGGGAACGTGCGCCGACCGGACTGAATACGCAGCATTCCTGCGCGAACACGCAGCGTTCCTTCCTTGTAGCGCTCCGCTGTCGGTTCTTACCTTGGGGACATGCCCGACAGTGTGACCACCGGCCGCAGGCCGAGCGCCCGGCGCTTTCTCGTCTGTGAACCCAGACACTTCGCCGTGCGGTACGCGATCAATCCCTGGATGCGTCCCGACACCCCCGTGGACGTGGATCTCGCCCAGGAGCAGTGGCAGACGCTGATCCGCGCCTACCGCTCCCACGGGCACACCGTCGACACCGTGGATCCGGTGCCCGGACTGCCGGACATGGTGTTCGCCGCGAACTCCGCGGTCGTGGTGGCCGGCCGGGTCTTCGGCTCGCTGTTCCACGCGCCGGAGCGGCGTCCCGAGTCCGCCCTCTACGACAGCTGGTTCAAGACCGCCGGCTACGACGTGCACCGCCCCGAGCACGTCTGCGAGGGCGAGGGCGATCTGGTGTGGACCGGCCGGTACGTGCTGGCCGGCACCGGGTTCCGTACGACGCGTGAGGCGCACCGCGAGGTGCAGGAGTTCTTCGGCCACCCGGTGATCAGCCTGACGCTGGTGGACCCGCACTTCTACCACCTGGACACGGCACTCTTCGTGCTGGACGACGACAACATCTCCTACTACCCCGAGGCGTTCTCGCCGGGCAGCCGTGAGGTGCTGGCCCGGCTCTACCCGGACGCGGTGCTCGCCACGCGCGACGACGCGATGGCGTTCGGTCTGAACTCGGTCTCCGACGGCCGCCATGTGTTCATCGCGCCCCGGGCCGAGGCCCTCGCCGCCCGGCTGACCGAGCGCGGCTATGTCCCCGTCCCCGTCGACCTGTCGGAGTTCCAGAAGGCCGGCGGTGGCATCAAGTGCTGCACTCAGGAGATCCGCTCATGACCGCACCCGTCGTTCCCGCGCGCTCGCCCGAGGCGGCTGCCGCCGTCGCGTCCGAGACCGCCCCCGAGCGGTCCTCCGCGGAGCTGATCCGCGCCGAGGAGCCGGTCCTCGCGCACAACTACCATCCGCTGCCCGTGGTCGTCGCGCGCGCGGAGGGCACCTGGGTGGAGGACGTCGAGGGCCGCCGCTACCTCGACATGCTGGCCGGCTACTCGGCCCTCAACTTCGGCCACCGGCACCCGCGGTTGATCGACGCGGCGCACCGCCAGCTCGACCGGCTCACCCTCACCTCCCGCGCCTTCCACAACGACCGGCTCGCCGGATTCGCCGAGCGGCTGGCGGAGTTGACCGGTCTGGACATGGTGCTGCCGATGAACACCGGCGCGGAGGCGGTGGAGAGCGGCATCAAGCTGGCCCGCAAGTGGGCCTACGAGGTGAAGGGCGTCCCGGCCGACCGGGCGACGATCGTGGTGGCGGCGGAGAACTTCCACGGCCGGACGACGACGATCGTGAGCTTCTCGACCGACGAGACGGCACGGACGGGCTTCGGCCCGTTCACCCCGGGCTTCCGGATCGTGCCGTACAACGACCTGGCGGCGCTGGAGGCGGCGGTCGACGAGACGACGGCCGCGGTGCTGATCGAGCCGATCCAGGGCGAGGCGGGCGTGATCATCCCCGACGACGGCTATCTGGCCGGGGTGCGGGAGCTGACCCGGCGGGCGAACTGCCTGTTCGTCGCGGACGAGATCCAGTCCGGGCTGGGCCGCACCGGCCGGACCCTCGCGGTGGAGCACGAGGGGGTCGTCCCCGACGTCGTGCTGCTCGGCAAGGCGCTCGGCGGGGGGATCGTACCGGTGTCGGCGGTGGTGGGGCGGCGCGAGGTGCTGTCGGTGCTGCGGCCGGGCGAGCACGGGTCGACGTTCGGCGGCAATCCGCTGGCGGCGGCGGTCGGCACGGCGGTGGTGGACCTGCTGGAGACGGGTGAGTTCCAGCGGCGGGCGACGGAGCTGGGGACCGTGCTGCGGGACGGTCTGACCGCTCTGGCCGGCAAGGGCGTCGTCGGATTCCGGTCCCGGGGGCTGTGGGCGGGCGTCGACATCGACCCGGCCCTCGGCAGCGGCCGTGAGGTCAGCGAGCGGCTGATGCGGGAGGGGGTGCTGGTCAAGGACACCCATGGCTCCACCGTCCGGCTGGCGCCGCCGCTGACGATCACGGCCGAGGAACTGGGGTCGGCGCTGGCGGCGTTGGAGCGGGTGCTGACGCGGGGGGCCTGAGGCCGCCGGCTCCCGGGTGGCCCGGTCGCTGTCGTCCGGGCAGGGTGAAGATTGGGTCAGGAGGTGGTAGACCACTCTCAGCGACAGAGAGGTCGACCGTGGGCACACACGACGAGGACGGCGTTGCCCGCCGGCGGTTCGACGTGGCGGACGCCGCGCCCCTGCTGCTCGACGGCCGGGGTGTGGTGACGAGTTGGACCAGGGAGGCCGCACGGCTGCTGGGCTACTCCGCGGCGGACGCGGTGGGCCGGGACCTGGCCGGGCTGCTGACGCCCGGGGACGCCGGCCGGGTGGCGGAGATCCTCGACCGGTGCCGGCGGGACGGCGGCTGGAGCGGGCTGCTGTCGGCCCGGCGCGGGGACGGCCGGCCGGTGCCGGTGATGGCCCGGATCACCTGTGCGGACGAGCCGGGCGGCGCCGACCGCAGGCTCGTCCTGCTGAGCGAGATGGGGGACGCCCCCGGCTGGACGATGAGCCGCTCGGTCCTGGAGCAGATGGTGTCCGGTTCGCCGATCGGCATCGCCATCGTGGACACCGATCTGCGGTTCGTGTGGTCCAACGACGCGCTCGCCCGGTTCGGCGGCGGCCGGCCCGAGGAGCGGCTGGGGCTGCGGCTCGGGGACGTCCAGCCGGGGCTGGACGCCGAGGCGGCGGAGGCGCAGATGCGGCGGGTGCTGGCCGACGGCGCGACCGTCGTCGGCTATGAGCACGTCGGGCATCTGCGGACCGCGCCGCACCGGGAGACGGCGCAGGTGCTGTCGTTCACCCGGTTGGAGGACGACCACGGCAATCCGGTGGGCGTCTACTACACGGTCGTCGACATCACCGACCGCCACCGCGCCCGGCAGCGGCTCGCGCTGCTGGACCGTGCGGGCCGCTCGATCGGCAGCAGCCTGGACATCGCCCGCACCGCCCAGGAACTGGCCGACGCGGCCGTCCCCGGCTTCGCCGACGCGGTCGCCGTGGACCTGCCGGCCCCGGTCCTGCACGGCGCGGAACCCACGGTGGACCCCACCGGCCCGGTGCCCCTGCACCGCGCGGGCGTACGCGTCACCGAGCCGGACTCCCCCCACGGCACCGCCCCGCGGACCGGGGCAGCGCCCTCGCCCGACACCGCCCCGCCGGCGGGCTCCCCTCCCTCGGCCCCCGTCGACCACCCCGCCGACTCGCCTCCCGTGCGCTGTCTCCTCACCGGGCGGCCCTGGCGGGGGGAGCGGCTCGACGTGGCGGCGCAGCCCTGGCTGCGGAACCTGCCCGTCGTGCCCTCCCCGGGTGAGTCGGTGAGCGTGCTGATCGTCCCGGTGCGGGCCCGGGGCACCACCCTCGGGGTGACCACGTTCCTGCGGCGCGGGCCGCGCGAGCCCTTCGACGCCGATGACCTGGCGCTCGCGGAGGACCTGGTGTCGCGGGCGGCGGTGTGCGTGGACAACGCCCGCCGGTACACGCGGGAGCGCGACGCGGCCCTGGTGCTCCAGCGCAATCTGCTCCCCCACCGGCTGCCCGAGCAGGACGCGGTCGAGGTGGCCGTCTGCTACCGGCCCGCCGACGAGCTGACCGGCCTCGGCGGCGACTGGTACGACCTGATCCCGCTGTCCGCGGCGCGGGTGGCGCTGGTGGTCGGCGAGGTGCCCGGGCACGGCATCGACGCCGCCGCCGCCATGGGACGCGTACGGACCGCCGTACGGACCCTCGCGGCGCTGGATCTGCCGCCGGAGGAGGTCCTCGCCCATCTGGACGACCTGGTGGCGCGCATGGCCCGCGAGGAGGGGCTGGACGCGGGCACCCAGGCGCAGGGGGCGGGGTGCGTGTACGTCGTGTACGACCCCGTCGACGGCCGGTGCACGATGGCCGCCGCCGGGCATCCCGCCCCGGCGGTCGTGCTGCCCGACGGGGAGGTCACCTTCGTGGACCTGCCGCAGGGGTCCGCGCTGGGCCTGGGCGGACCGCCGTTCGAGTCCACGCAGCTGACCCTGCCGGAGGGCAGCACGCTCGCGCTGCACACCGACGGCCTGCTGGCCCAGGGCTCCGCGTGGGCGCTGGACACCGGCCGCACCCGGCTGCGGCGCGCCCTGGAGCGGCGGTCGCCCGCGCTGGACCTGACGTGCCGGACCGTGATCGAGGCGCTCGTTCCGGCGCGTCCGTACGACGACGTGGCCCTGCTGATGGCCCGTACCCGCAGGCTGTCCCCGGACCGGGTCGCCGACTGGGAGCTGCCCGCCGACCCGGCCGCGGTCGCCGAGGCACGCAGGACCGCGAGCCGGCGGCTGGCGGAGTGGGGGCTGCCGGAGCTGTCGTTCACCACCGAGCTGGTGGTGAGCGAGCTGGTCACCAACGCCATCCGGTACGCCGTCGGCCCGATCCGGCTGCGGCTGATCCGGGAGCGCTCGCTGGTCTGCGAGGTCTTCGACGGCGGCGCCACCGCCCCGCATCTGCGCCATCCGCGCACCACGGACGAGGGCGGCCGCGGGCTGCTGCTGGTCTCCCAGGTCACCGAGCGCTGGGGCACCCGCTTCTTGGGCGAAGGGAAGATCATCTGGGCCGAGCAGTCGCTCACCGAGCCGGGCGTGTGACGCACGGACCCCATCCGTCACACCACATGCGAAAATAACCCAAACCGGATGGACGCCGACATGGTGCGGTACCGGCATACCGGGACACCGGCGGATGGGACGGGCATGAACGACACGGCGATCGACTACGCGGCGGTGTTCCAGTGCCTGCCCGGCATGGTGGCGCTGCTGACGCCCGATCTGCTCTACGCCGACGTCAACGAGGAGTTCCTGCGCGTGGCGGGCCGAACACGCGAACAGATGATCGGCCGCCATCTCTTCGAGGTGTTCCCGGACAACCCCAACGACCCGGGCGCCAGCGGGGTCCGCAACCTGGAGGCCTCGCTGCGCCGGGTGCTGGCCACCGGCGAGCGCGACGCGATGGCCCTCCAGCGCTACGACGTCGAGGACCCCGAGCGGCCCGGGGAGTGGGACGAGCGGTACTGGAGCCCGGTCAACGCGCCCGTGCTCGGCCCCGACGGTTCGGTGGTGCTCCTGGTGCACCGCGTGGAGGAGGTGACCGAGCTGATCCGGGCCCGTGGATCACGGGGCGCCGGAGGTCCCGGGAGCCGGACCCGGGTCCTGGAGGCCGAGCTGTACACCCGCGCCCGCGAGCTCCAGGAGGTCAACGAGCGGCTGCGGCAGTCGCACGCCCGGGAACGCGAGGTGGCCCTCGCGCTGCAGGAGGCGATGCTGCCCGCCCGCCGTCAGGTCGGCCACCACCACGCGGCGGTGCGCTACCGCCCGGCGGTCGGGTCGCTGAACGTGTGCGGGGACTGGTACGACCTGGTCGACCTGGTCGGCGGCAACCGGATCGGTGTGTCGGTCGGGGACGTCGTAGGGCACGGTCTGGAGGCCGCGGGGGTGATGGGCCAGCTGCGCAGCGCGCTCAGCGCCGCCTCCCGGGTCGCGGAGGGCCCCGCGGAGGCGCTCAATGTGCTGGGCCGGTACGCGCATGTCGTGGACGGCGCCGAATCGGCGACCGCGGTCACCACGTTCATCGACTTCGACCGGCACACCATCACCTACAGCAGCGCCGGCCATCCCCCGCCGGCGCTGGTCCACCCCGGCGGCCGGGTGGAGTTCCTCGACCGGGCCACCGACCCGCCGCTGGACGCCCGCCCGACGCCGATGCCGCGGCCCGAGGAGTGCGCCGCCTACGACGACGGGGCCACCCTCGTGCTCTACACGGACGGGCTGGTGGAGCGGCGGCAGGAGGACATCGACACCGGTCTGCGGCGGCTCGCCGAGGCCCTGGCCCGGCACCGGGACGCGGACCCGGAGTCCCTCGCCGACTCCGTCCTGCTCGAACTGCTCCCGCCGGGCGGCGCGACCGACGACACGGCCCTGGTCGTCGTACGGCTGTGAGGGGCCGGCGACAACGGGTGCCGCGGACTTGCTGAGCGGCCACCGGCGGCAGGAACCTGGTGCCGCGGCCGATCGTCGCGGATCCACCGGAGTGAGGAGCTACCCCTTGTTCTACTACGTGCTCAAGTACGTCTTGCTGGGCCCGTTGTTGAAGCTGGCCTTCCGCCCGCGCATCGAGGGCCTCGAGCACGTGCCGGAGTCGGGGGCGGCGATCGTCGCCGGCAACCACCTGTCGTTCTCCGACCACTTCCTGATGCCGGCGGTCCTCAAGCGGCGCATCACCTTCCTCGCCAAGGCGGAGTACTTCACCGGGCCGGGCCTCAAGGGCAGACTCACGGCCTTCTTCTTCCGCAGCGCGGGTCAGATCCCGGTGGACCGTTCCGGCAAGGAGGCGGGGCAGGCGGCGATCCGCGAGGGACTCGGGGTGCTGGGCAAGGACGAGTTGCTGGGCATCTACCCGGAGGGCACCCGTTCGCACGACGGGCGTCTGTACAAGGGCAAGGTCGGGGTCGCGGTGATGGCGCTGAAGGCCGGGGTGCCGGTGATCCCGTGCGCGATGATCGGCACCTTCGAGGCGCAGCCGCCCGGCAAGATCGTCCCCAATCTCCACCCGGTGGTGATCCGCTTCGGCAAGCCGCTGGACTTCTCCCGCTATGCCGGCATGGAGAACGAGAAGGCGATCCTGCGCGCGATCACCGACGAGATCATGTACGCGATCCTGAAGCTGTCCGAGCAGGAGTACGTCGACGAGTACGCGGCGGTGGTGAAGGCGCGGGAGGCCGCGGCGGCGGAGAAGCCGCGCAAGTTCCCCCGGATACCGCTGAGCTGAGGCGGTGCCGCAGACGCGAAGGGGCGGCCGGAGGTGCTCCGGCCGCCCCTCGCTGTCAGCCGGTGACTACGGCTTCGGCGTGGCGTGCGGGGCGCAGGTCACGTCCTTGGCGTCCAGCTTCCCGGTGAGCAGGTAGCTGTCCACCCGGGAGTTGATGCAGGGGTTGACGAGGCCCGTCACACCGTGGGAGCCGGCGTTCTTCTCGGTGATCAGACGGGAGCCCTTGAACCGCTTGTGCAGGGAGACGGCACCGTCGTACGGGGTGGCCGCGTCCCGCTCGGACTGCACGATCAGCACGCCCGGCAGACCCTTGTGGGTCTTGACCTCGACCGGCGTCTGCTGCTTGGTGGACCAGTAGGCGCACGGCAGGTTCATCCAGGCGTTGGCCCAGGTCAGGAACGGGTAGTCCTTGTTGAGCCGGGTGTTGTCGGCGTTCCACTTGCGCCAGCTGGTGGGCCACTTGGCGTCGGCGCACTCGACGGCGGTGTAGACCGCGTTGCCGTTCTCCGAGGTGATGTTGCCGGCCGTGTCGGTCAGGTCCGGGGCGGCGGCGTCGACGAGGGCCTGGGTGTCCCCGGCGAAGTACTTGCTGAAGACCGTCGCCACCGGGATCCACGAGGAGTCGTAGTACGGGGCGCCCTGGAAGAAGGAGATCAGCTCGGCCGGGCCGACCAGTCCGCCGATGGGGTGCTTCTTTGCGGTGGCGCGCAGCTCCAGCCACTTGGCCTGGACGGCGGCGCGGGTGGTGCCGAGGTGGAAGGTCGCGTCGTTGGCGGCGACCCAGTCCTGCCAGTCCTTCCAGCGGCCCTCGAAGGCGACGTCCTGGTCGAGGTTGGCCTCGTACCAGATCTTCTCGCGGGAGGGGTTGACCACGCTGTCGACCACCATGCGGCGGACGTGGCCCGGGAAGAGGGTGCCGTAGACGGCGCCGATGTAGGTGCCGTAGGAGACGCCCAGGTAGTTGAGCTTCTTCTCGCCGAGGGCGGCGCGGATGACGTCCAGGTCACGCACGGTGTTCGGCGTGGTCATGTACGGCAGCATCTCGCCGCTGCGCTCGTAGCAGCCGTCGGCGTACTCCCGGGCGAGCTTGATCTGGGCGAGCTTGTCGGCCTCGTTGTCCGGGACCGGGTCGGCCTTGGGCGCCTTGACGAACTCCTGCGGGTCGGCGCAGGAGATGGGCGCGGAGTGGCCGACGCCGCGCGGGTCGAAGCCGACGAAGTCGTAGGCCTTGGCCGCGTTCGCCCAGATCGCGTTCTTGGTGGTGACACGGCGCGGGAAGCGCATGCCGGAGCCGCCGGGGCCGCCCGGGTTGTAGACCAGGGCGCCCTGGCGCTCCTGGGGGGTGCCGGTGTTGCCGATGCGGTCGACGGCGATCTTGATCTGCTTGCCGTTGGGACGCGCGTAGTCGAGCGGCACGCTGACCCAGCCGCACTGGATCGGCTTCTCCAGGCCCCAGTCGGCCGGGCAGTCCTGCCAGTCGATACCGGCCTTGGCGGCGCGCTCCGCGGCGATCGCCGCACCCCGCTGTTCCCTGTCCTGTCCCGAACGGCCGCCGGCCGCGCTCGCGGTCGGCGCCGCGACCGCGGTGGCCATCAGCGTGGCGGCGACGAGCGCGCCGGCCGAACCGAGCGCTGCGGTCCTTCTGTTCGGTCGTATGTCCCTCAAGTGGGCTTCTCCCCTACCTTGTTATGGCGGTACAGCGATACGGCGGTATGGGGATCCTTGCGGCTGTGAGGTGCCTGAGAAAAGGTGTGATTGACCTTCTTTGCCAATCCGATAACCGGAGAGGAAAGCCCCGCTCAGCGGGGACGGAGCAGGGCCAGGGCCTCGTCCAGCGCCCGCCGCAGCCGCAGGCCGTCCGGCGCGACGGCGCTCACCAGCGCGGCGGGTCCGGCGAGCGGCATCAGGGCGGCGTGCTCGCCGAGGTGCTGCGGGCCGACAGGATACGTGGCGAACTCCGGTCTCACGACCACCAGTTGACCCACAGCGCGATGTCCGGCGAGGACGGCGGGGCCGTCCCAGCCGCCGGGGGCGCCGGGTCCGCAGGCGAGTTCCTGGTCGAGGACGGCCCGGCCGCCGACCCGGACGACGAGCCGGCTGGTGAGCCGCCCGGGCTCCTCCCCCGCCCGGCCGAGGACCTGCTCCTCGCGCAGGACCAGTCGGGCGCCGGGCGCGAGGTCGGCGCGGGTGGTGACGTACAGGTCGCTGCCGCGCGCGGAGATCAACGGCTCGGGCAGCCAGTGCAGTTCGCCCCCGTCGGCGACGTCGAGCCGCACGTCGTAGTGGGCGGCGTCCTTGACCTGTCCGGGCAGGGCGATGGTGGCCGCGGCCGAGCCCACGCCCAGCCGGGCCCCGCTCCCGACCTCGGCCTCGACCGCGAAGCGGTCCCCGCCGAGGGGGCCGCTCATCGCGCCCACGAGCAGGACCCGGGCCTCGTCGGCGGCGCCCCGGGTGCGGCGCAGGGCGAGCGGACCGTCGCTCTCCAGGACGGGCAGGGCGGTGCCGCCGCGTCCGTCGGCCGTCGCCGAGATCCGGGCGAGGGCACGTACTCCGCCCATCTCACGCCGTCCAGGCGCCGAGCTGTGCCCGCACCCAGGCGGCGACGTCCGCCACCCCGCTCCCGGCGCGCAGCGACTGGAACACCACGGGCAGTTCGGCGCGCTGCGCCTTGGCGTCGGCGGCCATCCGGGCGAGGTCGGAGCCGACGTACGGGGCGAGGTCGGTCTTGTTGACGACCAGCAGGTCGGCGGTGGTGACGCCGGGGCCGCCCTTCCTCGGGATGTCGTCGCCGCCCGCGACGTCGATGACGAAGATCTGCGCGTCGACGAGCCCCTTGGAGAAGGTGGCGGTGAGGTTGTCCCCTCCGGACTCCACGAGCACGAGGTCCAGCGGGCCGACGGCGTCCTCCAGGTCCTCCACCGCCTCGAGGTTGGCGGAGATGTCGTCCCGGATCGCGGTGTGCGGGCAGGCGCCCGTCTCCACGGCCGCGATCCGCTCGGGTGGCAGCACGGCCTCCCGCAGCAGGAACTCCGCGTCCTCGCGGGTGTAGATGTCGTTGGTGACGACGGCGAGGGACAGCTCGTCGCGCAACGCCCGGCACAGCGCGGCGACCGTGGCGGTCTTACCCGATCCGACGGGCCCGCCGAGCCCGATCCTGAGGGCGCGCCGGGCCCCGTCGGGCCGACGGGCGTCGGCGCTCACGGCGGCGGGACCGGGGTGGGAGTGGTCGAGATGCATGGGCGGCTCCTTGTCTGTGCGGGGGGGTCCGGGGGGCGGCGGCCCCGGACGGGGCGGCGGGTCTAGGAGGCGAACAGGCGCACCGGCCAGGCCGCGTGTGCCTGCGCGCCGATCTCCAGCAGGGGCGCGGACGCCGCCGGCAGGATGTCGGGGCCGGCGGTCGTCGCGGCGGCTCCCGCCGCCGTCGCCCGGTCGACGACCCGGTCCAGCTCCGGTGCCAGCCGGGCCAGGACCGCCGTCGCCTCGAACGGGTCCAGGCCGAGGAGCCGTACGACGGCCGTCGCCGGACCGCTCACGCTCTCGTACGCCGCGCAGTACGCCGCGTCCTCGGGGCCCAGTCCGGCCGCGCGCGCCGTCAGTCCCAGCACCACCGGCTGGTGCGCTCCCTTGGGGAACTCATGTGCCAGGGCGTCCAGTTCGGGGCCGGGCCAGGCGGCCCGGGCGGCCCGCACGAGCTGGCGGCCCAGCCTGCGCGCGGCGAGCCGCAGCGCCGGGGACGGGGTGCGGGCGTCCGCCGCCGCGTCCAGCGCGACGGGGTCCGCCCCGGCCGCCGCGGCGGCCGCGAGGGCGGCGGCGACGAGTCCCGTCGTGTGCAGCCGGCCGCGGCAGAAGGCCTCCAGGCCCGCCGCGCCGGTGATCCGGCCCGCCTTGACCGCCTCCTCCGCCCCGCCGGAGTGCGCGTGCCCTCCGGCGGGGAAGCGGCCGTCGGCCAGCACGAGCAGCGCTGCCCTGCCCATCAGAGGCCGCCCATCAGAAGAGGAAGTAGCGCTGGGCCATGGGCAGCTCGGCCGCCGGGGTCGCCTCGACCAGTTCGCCGTCGATGTGCACGGCGAAGCTGTCGGGGTCGACCTGGACGCGCGGCCGGGCGTCGTTCTCCCGCATGTCCGCCTTGGTGACCGCCCGGGTCGACTCGATGGCGACGAACCTCTTGCCGAGCTGGAGCCGCTCCGGCAGTCCGTCCTCGATCGCGAGCGGTGCCACGAAGTTGAAGGAGTTCGAGGCGGGAGCACGGCCGATCGCCCCGTACATCGGGCGCGGCAGGATCGGCTGCGGGGTCGGGATGGACGCGTTCGCGTCACCCATCTGGGCGTAGGCGATCTGACCCCCCTTGAGGACGAGGTGCGGTTTGACACCGAAGAACGCCGGCTCCCACAGCACGAGGTCGGCCAGCTTGCCCGCCTCGACGGACCCGATCTCCCGGGCCAGCCCCTGCGCGAGTGCCGGGTTGATCGTGTACTTGGCGACATAGCGCCGTACGCGGTGGTTGTCGGCGCGCCCGTCGCCGGGCAGGGCGCCCCGGCGGCGCTTCATGACATGGGCCGTCTGCCAGGTCCGCAGGATCACCTCGCCGACCCGGCCCATGGCCTGGGAGTCGGAGGAGATGATCGAGATGGCACCGAGGTCGTGGAGTATGTCCTCGGCGCCGATGGTGGACGGCCGGATCCGGGACTCGGCGAAGGCGAGGTCCTCGGGGACCGCCGGGTTGAGGTGGTGGCACACCATGAGCATGTCGAGGTGTTCCTCGGCGGTGTTCACCGTGTACGGGCGGGTCGGGTTGGTGGAGCTGGGCAGGACGTGCGGCTCGGAGACCACCGTCATGATGTCGGGGGCGTGTCCGCCGCCCGCGCCCTCGGTGTGGTAGGCGTGGATGCCCCGTCCGGCGATCGCGGCGAGCGTGTCGCCCACGAATCCGGCCTCGTTCAGGGTGTCCGTGTGGATGGCGACCTGGATGCCGGTGCGCTCCGCGACGCTCAGCGAGGCGTCGATGACGGCCGGGGTCGAGCCCCAGTCCTCGTGCAGCTTCAGGCCCAGCGCGCCGCCCCGGATCTGGGAGAGCATCGCCTCCTGGGAGACGGTGTTGCCCTTGCCGAGGAAGCCGATGTTGAGCGGGTAGTGCTCCATCGCCTCCAGCATGCGGGCGAGGTGCCAGGGCCCCGGGGTCACGGTGGTGGCCTTGGAGCCCTCGGCGGGTCCGGTGCCGCCGCCCACCAGGGTGGTCACGCCGGCCGACAGCGCCTCGTCGGCGATCTGCGGGCAGATGAAGTGGACGTGCGCGTCGACCGCGCCGGCCGTGAGGATGCGTCCGTTGCCCGCGATGACCTCGGTCTCGGGGCCGAGCACCAGGTCGGGGTGGACGCCGTCCATCGTGTCGGGGTTGCCCGCCTTGCCGAGGGCGGTGATCCGTCCGTCGCGGATGCCGACGTCGGCCTTGACGATCCCCCAGTGGTCGATGACGACGGCGCCGGTGATGACGGTGTCGGGGGTGCCGTCTGCGCGCGTAGCGCGCGACTGTCCCATGGACTCCCGGATGACCTTGCCGCCGCCGAAGACCGCCTCGTCACCGGCGAGCCCGGGGCCGCCGGAGCGGTCCTCCTCGATCTCGATCAGCAGATCGGTGTCGGCGAGGCGGATGCGGTCACCGGTGGTCGGGCCGAACAGGTCGGCGTATGCGGCACGCGAGATCTCAGGCATCGAGGGCACCTCCGGTCTCCCCGCGCAGTCCGGGCACCACCCGGGCACCGGCGAGCGGGACGAGTTCCACCTCGACGGGGATGCCGGGTTCGAAGCGCACGGCGGTGCCGGCGGCGACGTTCAGCCGCAGTCCGCGGGCGGCGGCGCGGTCGAATGCGAGCCCGGGGTTGGCCTCGGCGAAGTGGTAGTGGGAGCCGACCTGGACGGGCCGGTCGGCGGCGTTGAGCACGGTGAGCCGGGTGACCTCACGGCCCTCGTTGCAGACGATCGGGTCCTCGGCGAAGAGGATCTCTCCGGGAATCACGGCGGCCTCCCCCGTCAGACGATCGGGTCGTGGACGGTGACGAGCTTGGTGCCGTCGGGGAAGGTGGCCTCCACCTGGACGTCGTGGATCATCTCGGGGATGCCCTCCATGACGTCGTCCCGGGTGAGCAGCTTGCGTCCGGAGGCCATCAGCTCGGCGACGGTACGTCCGTCCCGCGCGCCTTCGAGGATGTGCGCGGTGATGAGGGCGACGGCCTCGGGGTGGTTGAGCCGGAGTCCGCGGGCCCGGCGTTTCTCGGCGACGTCGGCCGCGACATGGATCAGCAGCCTCTCCTGCTCGTGCGGGGTCAGTTGCACGTCCCACCTCACATCCTCGCTCCGGACCGTGCGGGGCCCGGTTGCCGCAGCCACGAGGAAAAGTCCTGGTGGCGTGGAGGGGCAGGCTAGTTGGGGCGCATTTCGAGCACGTTAACCGAGCTGTGACGCGTTCGGGGCCCGCGTTCAGGGGCCCGGTGTCGGCTCCGGCACGCTCATGAGGGCGCGCAGCCCGTCGCCGAGCACCTCCACGGGTGCCGGTCCGAACAGCGACTGGTGGGCGATGAAGCCCAGTACGGACGCGATCATGGTGCGGGCCACGTGGTCGGGATCCACGTCCGCGCGCATCGTCCCGGCGGCCTGGTACGCCTCGACGATCTGCACCCAGGCCGCGTGGACCGTCCGGTAGCCCTCGCTCAGGACGGCGGAGAGCTCGTCGTTGCGCAGGGTCTCCGTCCAGACCTGGACCACGAGCCGGGGGAAGGCCGGCTTCCCGTCGACGGTCAGGGACGCCTTGGCGGCCAGGGTGCGGCCGAGTACCTCGCAGACCAGGACGTCGGGCGGCGGCGGGTCGGTCCGGGACGACGCCTCCTCGAAGGAGGCGCGGACCTGGCCGAGCACCTCGGAGACGATCGCGGCGATCAGCTCCTCCTTGCCGCTGAAGTAGCGGTAGACCGCCCCCGCCGACAGGTCGACCTCCTTCAGCACGTCCTGCATGGAGGTGGCGTGGAAGCCGTTGCGGGCGAAGCAGACGGCGGCGCCGTCGAGGATCTGCCGGCGGCGGGCGTCGAGGTGGGCCTGGGATACGCGTGCCATGCCGCAAAAGTAAAACGAACATTCCTTCTTGACAAGCGGCGAGGCGAGGGCGCACGGTGGGCCCGTAAGAAAAACGAACGATCCTTCTTTTTAGCCCTGAGGGGAAGCCATGTCCGCCTCCCGGCGCCTGATCGCCGTCGTCCTGCTCGTTCCGACCCTCGCCGCCGTCGCCCTGTGGGCCTTCGCCTGGCCCGCCGCCCGCACGGCACCCCGCGACCTGCCCCTCGGCGTGGCGGGCCCGCCCGCCGCGACCGCCGGGATGGAGAAGGAACTCGCCCGGCACGAGGGCGCCTTCGAGATCCACCGCTACCGGGACGAGGCCGCCGCCCGCGACGCCGTCGAGGACCGGACCGTATACGGCGCGGTGGTCGTCACCGCCCGAGGTCCGGAACTGCTGACCGCCTCCGCCGCCGGCCCGATGGTGGCCCAGCTGCTCACGCAGGCGGTGGCCGGGCAGGCCGCCGCCGAGGGCACCCCGGTGCGGACGGTTGACGTCGTCCCCGCCCCGTCGACGGACCCGCGCGGCGCCGCTCTGGGCGCGAGTGTGCTGCCGCTGGCGCTGGCCGGGATCGCCGCGGGCGCGACGGTGACGCTCCTGGGGCTGCGCGGGGTCCGCGCGGTGCTCGCACTGGTGGGTTCGGCCGCCCTGGTCGGGCTGGTCGCCGCGGCCCTGGCGGACAGCTGGCTGGGCGTGCTCGGCGGCGACTGGTGGGCGGAGGCCTCGGTGTTCGGGCTGTCGACGCTCGCCGTGGCCGCCGCGGTGGCCGGCTGCGCGGCCCTGATCGGTCCGGCGGGCATCGGTGCCGTGGCGTTCCTGGTGATGTTCCTCGGCAACCCGTTCTCCGGGGCGGCCTCGGCCCCGCGGATGCTGCCCGAGCCGGCCGGGACGATCGGCCAGTGGCTGCCGCCGGGCGCGGGCACCACACTGCTGCGCTCGGTGTCGTTCTTCGACGGCGCGGCGGCGACCGGCCCCGCCCTCACCCTGGCATGGTGGGCCGCCCTCGGTCTCGGCGCGGTCCTGCTGGGTGCCCAGCTGAAGGCGCACCGGAGCCCGGCCGGACCGGCCGCCGAGCAGCGGAAGCCCGCCCTCGCCGCCGCCTGACCGGCCCCCTCCGCCCCGCCGAAGGCCGCGCACCCAAGTGGTGCGCGGCCTTCGGTGTGCCTACGACGGGTTCGGGCCCCGGTGTTCGGCGGCGGCCCCGCCCCGGTGCTCCGCCGCGATCCCGAAGCGGTGCCGTTCGCGGGGAGCGGAACCGACCTCGTGCACGGCGGCGACCGAGCTGATCACCTGCTCCTCCACGGGCCGGTCCAGGTCGTCGAGTCGCTCCAGGTCGGCGGCGGAGACGAGGGCGACCAGGGGCTTGCCGTGCCGTGTCACGACGACGCGCTCGCCGCCGTACACCACCCGGTTGATCAGATCGGCGAGTTCAGCCCTGGCTTGTGTCACCGGAATCTCGTAGGCCATGACCCCATTCTAACGTCACGTACGTCCTGTACATTTCTTACAGATGCGCCAGACGCCGAGGAGGGGCTCCCGATGACCCGACCGTCCGCCCGTTACGTCCTGCCCGAGTTCACCGAACGCACCAGCCAGGGGCACCGCACGATGGATCCGTACGCGAAGCTGCTGGAGGAGCGGATCGTCCTCCTCGGCACCCCGATCGACGACATCGCGGCGAACGACGTGATGGCCCAGCTCATGTACCTGGAGCACAAGGACCCGGACCGGGACATCGCGCTGTACATCAACTCCCCCGGCGGCTCGTTCAGCGCGATGACCGCGATCTATGACACCGTCCGGTACATCACCTGCGACGTGGCGACGACCTGCCTGGGCCAGGCCGGCTCCTCGGCGGCGGTGCTGCTGGCGGCGGGCGCACCGGGCAAGCGGTTCGCGCTGCCGGGCGCCCGGGTGGTGATCCGGCAGCCCGCGCTGCCCGAGCCCGTAGAAGGCCGGGCCGACGACCTGGCGATCCAGGCCCGGGAGCTCGCGCGCACCCGGGACCTGCTGGAGGAGATGCTGGTACGGCACACCGGACGCCGCCCCGAACAGGTGACCGAGGACATCGAGCGGGACCTGATCCTGACCGCACCTCAGGCCGAGGAGTACGGACTGGTGGACGGCGTCGTCCCCAGCCGGCGCGACGTCTCCGGGGCGAGGTGAGCCGGGATGGTTCCCGACCTGCCGCCCCTGCCGGCGCTCACCCGCGCCGAGGGCGAGCTGATCGACCGTTATCTGGACGTGGTGGATCTGCTCGGACGGATCAATCCCGCGCACGACGGGGACACCTACCGGGGCCTGCGTGCCGCCCAGGCGCTGGTGACTCGGGCGGCGGAGCTGCGCGACGCGCTGACGCTGATGCACCAGCGGGGCGAGAGCGAGCTGCACGCGCCGACGCTCGCGCGGGCGCTGCGCGTCCTGGACGGGGAGCGCCGTACCGCGCGCGTCACGGTTCCCCCGCTCTCCGACAGTTGACGCACACCCGTCCGGCTCCGAGCGTCGCCGTGATGACCGCGACGTCCGGGCCGGACGTGAAACGGACCAGTCGGGTTACCCCCGTTCGGCGTAGCGGCGACTCCTCTTGCGGACGAGCGCACTGCACCGAAGGCGCCGTTTCCCGAGGCACCACAAGGGGTAGCGGCGCAGGTCGGGAGGGCTTTTGCGGTCTTGACACCTGATAACCCATCAGGTGTTCACCCGAACAGGTGAATGGTGAGTAACCCCACAAATAGCCGCTTCCATTGGGTATTTCGGTCAACGGTGAGTCAAGATCCGTGTCTGACGACAAGTCCCCGCCACAAGCGGCGGGGCGGTCCGGGCGGACGCCGAGTCCTGCCGCTGCCCGGATTGACCCGTCGACAGGAGTGCATCGGCAGGAGTGGAGGACCCAAGCACGACGGGTAGCCGGAACGGTCACGCCATGACCGCGCCGAGCAGCCCTTGGGGTGAAGCCGCGTGAGCGGCCGGGCACCTTTGTCAGCCCGAATCCGACAGGTCATCCTTCACAGGCGGTTGACGAAGGGTTGCGCATGACTGCGCTCAATCGTGTCCCGTCGCTCATGGCCCGGGCCGGTACGGCCTCGGCGTTCGCCATCGCCGCCGTGGGCGGCTCGATCGTGATTCCCGGGGTGGCCGCCGACGCGGCCGCCGCCACGCCGGCGGCGAAGGCGCTCCAGGTCGCAGCGTCCAAGAAGGGTGCACCGTACAAGTACGGGGCGGCCGGACCCAAGAGGTTCGACTGCTCAGGTCTCACGATGTACTCGTTCAAGAAGGCGGGCAAGACCCTGCCGCGCACGGCTGCGCAGCAGTACAACAAGACGCGCCACATCTCGGCCTCCAGCCGCAAGGCCGGGGACCTGGTGTTCTTCCACTCGGGGTCGAACGTGTACCACGTCGGGATCTACGCCGGGCACGGCAAGATCTGGCACTCGCCGAAGACCGGCAGCTGGGTCAAGCTGGAGAAGATCTGGACCAAGAGCGTCTGGTACGGCCGGGTCCGCTAGGGCCTGTCCGAGCACCGCTCCCCGGGGTGGCGTCGGTGCCCCTGACGCGCCTTCACCGCCCCGGGAGCTCGCCCGGCAGCACCGCCGCCGCGGCGCCCGCCACCGGCTCCGCCGTCGGGACGGTCCACGGCAGCTCGACCGTGACCGTCTTGCCGCCCTCCCGGGTGGGGCGCACCCTGAGCCTGCCGCCCCGTTCGGCGGTCAGCCAGCGAATGATCACCATGCCTCGGCCGTTGTCCTGCTGGACGGCGGCCGGCAGTCGTCTGGGGAAGCGCGGATGGCTGTCGGTGACGCCGATGCACAGGCGCTCGTCGCGGTCGAGCACCAGGTCCACCGTGAAGGTGGGGGACTGGCCGAAGGTGTGCTGCACCGCGTTGGTGGCGAGTTCGGAGACGATCAGCCGGATGGCGTCGGCCGCCTCCGTGTCCGCCGGCAGCCCCCATGCGTCGAGCGTGCCGGCCACGAAGCCGCGGGCCGTGGAGACCGAGGCGGCTTCGCTCGGCAGAGTGACGGATGCTTCCAGATGGTCTGCCATGGCGACCTCGTCCCTTTCCCACGGGACCGGAGTCCGACACGCTGCGGATGGTTCGAGTACGGTCCCGGACTGGTGCTACTTCGCCAGACTGCCATCAGCACGCCCGTCACGGGTGGCGATCCACCAAGATATGCATATATCTGTCGCCCGATGCGGTGAACCCTGCCACGGCAGAGCGTTTTGGGGCGGCCCCTGAGGAGTAAGGAGGAGCCCGTGCAACACGGTCCCGCGGTGCGCCGCCGGAAGCTGGGCGCCGAACTGCGCAGTCTGCGCGCCCGGGCCGGGCTCACGAGCGGCGAGGCGGCCCGGCTCGTCGGCTGGCACCAGTCCAAGGTGAGCCGTATCGAGACCGGCACCAGCGGTACGAAACCGGCCGATGTGCGGTTACTCCTCGACGTCTACGGCGTGACCGATCCGCGGCTGCGGGAGCTGATGACGGCGTTGGCCGGGTCGGAGGAGAGCGGCGGCCGTGACCACTGGTGGCACGCCTACCGCGGGGTGCTGCCGGCCGCCTACCGGGACTTCATCAGCCTGGAGTCGCAGGCCGGCGCGATGCGCACGCTGGAGACGACGGTGGTTCCCGGGCTGCTCCAGACGGCCGAGTACGCCCGTGCGGTGACCCGGGCGGCGGTGGAGGGCGCCGACGAGGACCAGCTGGACACGCTGGTGGAGGTGCGGCTCGCCCGCCAGGACGTGCTGCGCAGACAACCCCCGCTGCGGCTGAGCGCGGTGCTGGACGAGGCGGTGCTGCGGCGGGAGGTGGGCGGCCCCGAGGTGATGGAGCGCCAGCTCGTCCGGCTGATGGAGGCGGCGCGACTCCCCCACGTGCGTTTGCAGGTTCTGCCGTTTGCGGCCGGTGCCCATATCGGGGTCACCGGGCCTTTCGTTATCTTCTCCTTTTCGAGCGCCCCTGATCTGGATGTGGTTGTTCTCGACCACTTGACGAGTAGCCTCTACCTCGAACGGAAAGAAGACCTCGAGGCCTACACCGAGGCCTTCAACGCCCTTCGGGCACATGCCCTTTCGCCCGGGGAATCACTGGAATACATCGCCGCGACAGCTGACGGCGCGTAGGGAGGCACCATGACTGCTCTGCCTCGGAACGTACCTCGGACGGTACCCAGCAGCACCGACCCCCACGCTCTCCCCCAGGTGCGGTGGCTGCGCAGCAGCTACAGCACGGGGGCGAACAACTGCGTGGAGACGGCCCGGCCGGCCCTCGGGCCCTTCGCCGGGCTGCTCGCCGTACGCGACTCCAAGGATCCGGCGGGTCCCGCCCTGCTCTTCTCCCCCGAGAGCTGGTCGGGTTTCACCGCCGCGTTCCACTGATCACCGATCCACTGATCACCGTCATCCGTCAGCAGGGGCGCCCCACGGCCGTGTCACGCCGACTCATGGTCGTGTCTCCCCGATGACCCGTACAGCGCGATCCAGCTCGGCCCCGGAGAGGTCGGCGCGGGCGGTCAGCCTCAGACGTGAGACGCCGTCGGGCACGGAGGGAGGACGGAAGCAGCCCACGGCGAGGCCCGCCGACCGGCAGTCCGCCGCCCACTGCAGGGCCTCCTCCGGGGAGGGCGCACGCACGGAGACGACCGCGGCGTCCGGACGCACCGCTTCCAGGCCCGCGGCCGTCAGCCGCCCGTGCAGTTCCGCAGCCACCGCACGCGCGCGTGCCGCCCGCTCGGGCTCCCGGCGCAGCAGCCGGAGCGCCGCGAGGGCGGCGCCCGCCGCCGCGGGGGCGAGGCCCGTGTCGAAGATGAAGGTGCGGGCCGAGTTGACCAGGTGGTCGATCACCCGCGCGGGCCCCAGCACCGCCCCGCCCTGGCTGCCGAGGGACTTCGACAGCGTGACCGTGACGACCACGTCCTCGGCGCCGGCCAGCCCGACCGCGTCCGGGGCGCCCCGCCCGCCGTTCCCGAGGACGCCGAGGCCGTGCGCGTCGTCCACCACCAGCCCGGCGCCGTGCTTCCGGCAGACGGCCGCGAGTGCGGCCAGCGGGGCCGCGTCCCCGTCGACCGAGAAGACCGTGTCCGAGACGGCCACCGCCGGGCCGTCGTGGGTGCCGAGCGCCTTGTGGACGGCGTCGGGATCCGCGTGCGCCACCACCTGGGTGGTGCCCCGGGCCAGCCGGCAGCCGTCGATCAGCGAGGCGTGGTTGCCCGCGTCGGAGACGATCAGCGAGCCGTGCGGGGCCAGCGCGGTGACCGCGGCGAGGTTCGCGGCGTACCCGGAGGAGAAGACGAGCGCCGCCTCGAAGCCGCAGAACTCCGCCAGCTCCCGCTCCAGCTCGGTGTGCAGCTCGGTGGTGCCGGTGACCAGCCGGGAGCCGGTCGAGCCGCCGCCCCAGGTCCGCGCGGCCGCCGCGGCGCCCTCGGTGACCTCCGGGTGCCGGGACAGGCCCAGGTAGTCGTTGCTCGCGAGGTCGAGCAGCGGCGAGTCGGCCGGACGGGGCCGCAGCGTCCGGACCAGTCCGGCCCGGCGGCGCGCCCGCGCCTGTTCGTCGATCCAGCCGAACGCCATGGCTCCTCCGGGGCTTTTGTAGGTAGCGGACAGACCCTAGCGTCACGGGCCGCTACCCACGGTGTGGCAATACCCACACGTCGATCCGGGTGTGTTGTGTGATCCCTACCTTGGCCCGGGGCGGTCCCGTAGGACAGGATCGGCTCTCATGGACCTGCTGAACACGCTGGTGGACAAGGGGCTTCGGCGCGAGCTGCCGACCCGCGAGGAAGCGCTGGCCGTCCTCGCCACTTCCGACGACGACGTGCTGGACGTGGTGGCCGCGGCCGGGAAGGTGCGCCGGCACTGGTTCGGCCGGCGGGTGAAACTCAACTACCTGGTCAACCTCAAGTCGGGCCTGTGCCCCGAGGACTGCTCGTACTGCTCCCAGCGCCTCGGCTCCCGGACGGGGATCCTCAAGTACACCTGGCTCAAGCCCGACGAGGCCTCCAAGGCCGCCGCGGCCGGGCTCGCGGGCGGGGCCAAGCGGGTCTGCCTGGTGGCGTCCGGGCGCGGTCCGACCGACCGTGACGTGGACCGGGTCTCCGAGACCATCAAGGCGATCAAGGACCAGAACGAGGGCGTCGAGGTGTGCGCCTGTCTCGGGCTGCTCTCCGACGGCCAGGCCGAGCGGCTGCGCGAGGCGGGCGCGGACGCCTACAACCACAACCTCAACACCTCCGAGGCGACGTACGGGGACATCACCACCACCCACACGTACGCCGACCGGGTGGACACCGTCTCCAAGGCGCACGCGGCGGGTCTGTCCGCCTGCTCCGGGCTGATCGCCGGCATGGGCGAGAGCGACGAGGACCTGGTCGACGTGGTCTTCTCGCTGCGCGCGCTGGACCCGGACTCGGTGCCGGTCAACTTCCTCATCCCGGTCGAGGGCACCCCGCTGGCCAAGGAGTGGAACCTCACCCCGCAGCGCTGTCTGCGGATCCTGGCGATGGTCCGGTTCGTCTGCCCGGACGTCGAGGTGCGGATCGCGGGCGGGCGCGAGGTCCATCTGCGCACCCAGCAGCCGCTCGCGCTGCACCTGGCGAACTCGATCTTCCTCGGCGACTACCTCACCACCGAGGGCCAGGCCGGCAAGGCCGACCTGGAGATGATCGCGGACGCCGGCTTCGAGGTGGAGGGCGCGGGCGAGGTCACCCTGCCCGAGCACCGGGCGGCGGCCGGCGGCGGCTGCGGCTCGCACGCGGAGGCCGGCTGCGGTTCCTCGGCGGAGGCGGGCTGCGGTTCCGGGTGCGGCTCGCACGAGGGCGGCTCGGTGTGCGGTACGGCCGCTGCCGCCGCGCCGGCCGCCGAGCCCCGTACGGACCTGGTCGCCGTGCGCCGCCGGGGCGCCGGTACCGACCTCGCGCCCAATGCCTGAGCTGCCCCCTCTGCCCGTCGCCGACCTGCTGGACCTGGACCGGCGGCACGTCTGGCACCCGTACGGTCCGATGCCCGGCCGGGTGGACCCGCTCGTCGTGGAGTCGGCGAGCGGGGTGCGGCTGCGCCTCGAGGACGGCTCGGGGGAGCTGGTCGACGGCATGTCGTCCTGGTGGTCGGCGATCCACGGCTACAACCACCCGGTGCTCAACGCTGCGGCGCGCGAGCAGCTCGGCCGGATGAGCCACGTCATGTTCGGCGGGCTCACCCACGAGCCCGCCGTCCGGCTGGCGAAGCTCCTTGTCGACATGTCTCCCGACGGCCTCGAACACGTCTTCCTCGCCGACTCCGGTTCGGTGTCGGTCGAGGTCGCGGTGAAGATGTGCCTGCAGTACTGGCGTTCGCTCGGCCGCCCCGCCAAGCAGCGCCTGCTGACCTGGCGCGGCGGCTACCACGGTGACACCTGGCAGCCGATGTCGGTGTGCGACCCGGAGGGCGGGATGCACGAGCTGTGGACCGGGGTACTGCCCCGCCAGGTCTTCGTGGACCCGCCACCGGCCGAGTACGAGGAGACGTACGCCGATCAGCTGCGCGCCGCGATCGCACGGCACGCGGACGAACTGGCCGCGGTGATCGTGGAGCCGGTGGTGCAGGGCGCGGGCGGGATGCGCTTCCACTCCCCCGCGTACCTGCGGGTGCTGCGCGAGGCGTGCGACGCGCACGACGTGCTGCTGGTGTTCGACGAGATCGCGACCGGGTTCGGGCGTACGGGTGCGCTGTTCGCGGCGGACCACGCGGCGGTGACCCCGGACGTGATGTGCGTGGGCAAGGCGCTGACCGGCGGTTATCTGACCCTGGCGGCGACGCTGTGCACGTCCCGGGTGGCCGACGGGATCTCCCGGGGCGAGGTGCCGGTGCTGGCCCACGGCCCGACGTTCATGGGCAATCCGCTCGCCGCGTCCGTCGCCTGTGCCTCGATCGGGCTGCTCCTCGGGCAGGACTGGCTCGCGGAGGTCAAACGGATCGAGTCGGGCCTCAGGGACGGGCTGGCGGAGGCCGCCGGGCTGCCCGGGGTGCGGGACGTACGGGTCCTCGGCGCGGTCGGGGTCGTCCAGCTGGACCACCCGGTGGACATGAGGGCCGCCACCGCGGCGGCCGTGCGGGAGGGCGTCTGGCTGCGGCCGTTCCGCGACCTGGTCTACACGATGCCGCCGTACGTCACCGGCGACACGGACCTGGCACGGATCACGCGCGCGGTGTGCGCCGCTGCGCGGGAGGGATGAACATGCCGATCCTGGTGATCACGGGGACGGGCACGGAGGTCGGCAAGACGGTCACGACGGCCGCCGTCGCCGCCTCCGCGCTCGCGGCGGGCCGCACGGTGGCCGTCCTCAAGGCCGCGCAGACGGGTGTACGGCCGGGCGAGCGCGGCGACGCCGACGAGGTCGCGCGCCTCGCGGGACCGGTCACGACGGCCGAGTGCGCCCGCTATCCCGAGCCGCTCGCCCCCGCGACGGCGGCCCGGCGGGCGGGACTGCCCCCGGTGCGGCCGTACGACGTGGTGGAGGCGGCGCAGAAGCTGGCCGCGGAGCACGACCTCGTGCTGGTCGAGGGGGCGGGCGGGCTGCTCGTCCGCTTCGACGAGGCGGGCGGCACCCTGGCCGACGTGGCCGAGGCGCTGCGGGCCCCGGTCCTGGTGGTGGCCTCGGCGGGCCTGGGCACCCTCAACACGACGGAACTGACGGCCCGGGAGCTGCGCGCACGGGGCGTGGAACTCCTGGGCGTGGTGATCGGCGGCTGGCCCGACGCCCCGGACCTGGCGATGCGCTGCAACGTCACGGACCTGCCGGACGTGGCCGGGGCACCGCTGCTGGGCGCGCTGCCGACGGGCGTGGGCGCACTCGCCCCGGCCGAGTTCCGCACGGCGGCCCCGGGCTGGCTGGCGGCGCGCCTGGACGGGACATGGGAGGCATCGGCTTTCCGAGAAGGGGCACTGACGGCGCCCCGGTAGGGGCGCGGGGAACTGCGCGAGCAGCCCCCGCCCACCCGCACGCTCATTCGACCTCCGACAGCAGCCGGACCAGCTCGATACGGGAGCGGATCCCGAGCCGGGTGAAGACCCCGCGCAGATGGTGATCGATGGTCCGGGGACTGAGCGCGAGCCGCCCCGCGATCTCCCGGTTGGTGGCCCCCTCGGCAGCCATCCGCGCCACCATGAGCTGCTGCGCGGTCAGCCGGACGGTCGGCGGCTCGGCACCCCGCGCCGGGCCGGCCGGCGCGCCGAGGGCGCGCAGTTCCGCCCGCGCGGCCTCCGCGCAGTGCGGTGCGCCGAAGGAGTCGAAGGCCTCGCGGGCGCTGTGCAGCCGGTCCCGGGCCTCGGCGCGGCGCCGCAGCCGGCGCAGGGCGCTGCCGAAGAGCAGTTCCGTGCGGGCGCGTTCGAAGGCGCGGGTGCCCTCGGCGTGCAGTTCGAGGGCCGCGCGGTAGTGGTCGAGGGCTTCCGCGCCGGGGGTGAGCAGGGCCCGGCAACGGGCGCTGAGGGCGAGGTCGTCGGGGCTGCGGACGGCGCGGGCCCAGCGGTCGTAGTCGGCGTGGGCGGCGCGGGCGATCCGGGTGTCGCCCGCGCGGGCGGCGGCCTCGACGTAGTGCGGGGTGGCCAGATGGCGGACGGCCCGGTGACCGTGGCCCGGGCCGAACGCGGCGAGGGCCCGCAGCCGGGCGGCGGCGGCGCCGTAGCGTCCGCAGCCGAGGTCGAGGAAGGCGAGCGCCCACTGGGCGAGGGCGGCCGGCAGACCCAGGCCGTGGGCGAGGGCGTAGGAGCGGGCCGCGGCGGCTCGCTCACGGCACAGGTCGGCGTCGCCGGTGAGCGCGGCGAACATCGCGAGGGCGGCCTGGAGATGACAGGCCCCGTTGTCCTGTCCGGTGGCGTACGACTGCCGCAGGGCGTCCAGCGCGGCGGCCTCGGCGGCGCGCGGGCGGCCGGTCCAGAAGTCGGCGTAGGCGCGGAACTCCATCGCCTGGGAGACGAGCGCGGTCAGGCCCCGGGCGCGGGCGGCGGCGGCCGCGCGGACGGTGGCGGTCGCGGCGCGGGTGTGGTCGCCGAGCAGGAGGGCGGCGATGCCGGCGTGCAGGAGCCGGCTGGGGTCGCCGCCCGGTCCGCACCGTCCGGCGGTCGCCTCCAGCAGGTCGCGGGCGTCCTCGTACCGTCCGTCGGCCGCGGCGGCGAGGGCCGGGAGCACGCCGGGCGGCCGGACGCCGAGCCGTCGCGCGGTGGCCACGGCTTCCGCGCATCGGCGCAGGTCACCGGTGTAGATGGCGGCTTCGGTGGCGCGGGCGAGGAGCGGGACGGGGGCGGTGCCCAGGGTGGCCCCGGCGATCAGCGCGTCGAAGGCCTCCCCCGCCTGGCCGGTGCGCAGCGCGAGGACACCGGTGAGGGCGTCGGCGTGGGTGCGGGCGGCGAGGGTGCGGGCGTGGTCGGCGTCCCCGGCGTGCCAGGCGTCGGCCGCCGCACGGGCGAGGAGACGGGACTGTTCGCGGGGGTCGGTGCCGAGCGCGGCGGCACGTTCGGTGAGGGCGGCGGCGAGAGCGGGGTCGGCGACCCGCCGGGCCCGGTCGGCGGCGGCCGTCAGCTCCGCCGCGAGCCGTCCGCTGGGGCCCAGCGCGGCGGCGCCCCGGTGCCAGGAGCGGCGGGGCAGTTCGGTGTCGTCGTGCAGGACGCGGGCGAGCAGCCGGTGGGCGTCGCGACGGTCGGCGGGGGTGGCCGTCTCGTAGGCGGCGATCCGCGTCCAGGCGTCGCGGAAGCCGACCCCGCCCGCCGTGGCGTAGGCGATGCCGGCGCTCTCGGCGGCCTCCAGCGGGCGGGTGTCGAGGCGGGCGGCGGCCACGGCGCGCAGGAAGGCGTGGGTGGCGACCGGGTACTGGTCGGCGGCGGCCAGGAGGAGCAGCAGCCGGGTGTCCTCGGGCAGGGCGCGGATCTCCCGGCGGTAGCCGTGCAGCAGTCCGGGGGCGAGGTGGGCGGGGTCGGTGGGCAGGGGGTCGAGGCCGGCCGCCTGGCGGTCGGTGAGCCGCGCGGCGAGTTCGGCGGCGGCGCGCTGATCGCCGTACGCCAGACGCAGCACGCGCGTGCGGACCCCGTCGGGGAGGGATGTGACGGGGCGCGGCCGCGGCGCCGGGGCGGGGGGCGGCGGTGGCGAAGTGCCGTCGAGACGTGGGGGGTTTACAGGAGTCACCACGCAATTGACGTTACTGGCGGGTTACTTGAACAGTAAAGACCGGCGATTTCACCGATGCGGCGCGCGTAGACCCGACCGGACACTCCTGGCAACCCCACCCGTTTCAGGAGGCATCATGCAGCGCTCCAGGCGTCGCATCGCCACGGTCCTCGCGGCCGTGGCCTCTTCGCTCCTTCTGTCACTCTCGCTCTCCGCCCCCTCCGCCCAGGCGGCGACCCACAACCCCGTCGTCTTCGTGCACGGCATCAGCAGCTCGTCGAGCAGCTGGAACGACTGGGTCGCCGACTTCAAGGCCGACGGCTACACGTCCGCCGAACTGGACGCGTGGACGTACAGCTGGTCCCAGTCGAACGTCACCACGGCCTCCCAACTGTCCACCGAGATCAAGAACGTGCTGGCGAGAACCGGCGCGAGCAAGGTCAACCTGGTGGTCCACTCGATGGGCGCCCTCAGCGCCCGCTACTACCTCAAGAACCTCGGCGGCACGTCCTTCGTGGACGACTTCGTCTCCGTCGCGGGCGTCAACCACGGTACGTCGGTGGCCTCGTTGTGCAGCTGGCTGTACACCTCGTGCGCCGAGATGGTCACCGGCAGCTCGTTCCTCACCGCGCTCAACTCCGGTGACGAGACACCGGGCAGCGTGACCTACGGGACGTACTGGTCCAACTGCGACGCGGCCATCGACCCGGACTCCTCGGCGCTGCTGAGCGGGGCCACCAACGTCGGCGTCGGGTGCATCTCGCACGACGACATGAACAACGACTACGGCGTCTACCAGAAGGTGCGCGACTTCATCCAGTGACGCCGCGGGGAAGCACGCGCGTGCGGCGGTGCGCGCGTGCGGCGGTGCGCGCGTGCGGCGGTGCGCGCGTGCGGCGGTGCGCGCGTGCGGCGGTGCGCGCGTGCCGGACTGCGGGGGTGCGGCGGGGGTGCGGCGGCTCTGTGCGGGGGAGAATCCGGGTAGGCCCGTCCTGCCCGGGAGGTCGTCATGCCCCTGCGCTCCACCGGCTCCGGCCGGGTGCCCGGTGACCCCGTGCACCATCCGCTGTTCGCCCGCTGCTACGCCGCGCTCGGTTCGGCGGCGGAGTCCAGGGCCGGCCTCGCCGATGTGCGGGGCCGGCTGCTCGCCGGGCTCTCCGGCCGGGTCATCGAGGTCGGCGCGGGCAGCGGACTGAACTTCGCGCACTGTCCGGCCGCCGTCTCGGAGGTCGTCGCGATCGAGCCGGAGCGCCGGATGCGGACCCTGGCGCTGGAGGCGGCGCTGCGCGCCGGGGTGCCGGTGGACGTGGTGCCCGGCGTGGCGGAGGCGCTGCCGGTCAAGAGCGAGGCGTTCGACGCGGCGGTGGTCTCGTTGGTGCTGTGCAGCGTGCGGGACGTGCCCCGCGCGCTGGCCGAGCTGCGGCGTGTGCTGCGGCCCGGCGGCGAACTGCGGTTCCTCGAACACGGCCCCGGCGGCGGCCGCGCGATGCGGGCCACCCAGCGTGCCCTGGACCGCACGGTCTGGCCCTCGCTCGCGGGGGGCTGTCATCTGACCCGGGACACGATCGGCGCGCTGCGCGAGGCCGGCTTCGAACTCGGCCCCTACCGGCGGCTGTTCCTGCCGGAGAAGGGTCCGAGGTTCCCCTTCTCCTACGCCGTGCTCGGCACGGCGCGCAGGCCCGCCTAGGCCCGGGCCCGCGCCGGTGCGTGACGCCCCCGGCTCACAGGCTCCACTCGCGCAGTTCCCGCGCGATGTCGGCGACCGACGCCTCCCCCGTCTTGACCAGCCGGGCCAGGTCCCGCACCTGTTCGGGCGAGGTGGCCACCTTCAGACCGCTGGCGACGAGGTAGGCGTAGGCGACCGCGCAGGCGAACAGCGCGTTGGAGCGCTCCAGGGCGGGGACGTGGATGAGGAGCTGGAGCAGCGCGGCCGCGCGGGCCGGCGGGTCGGTGTACACGGGGACGTCGAATATCTCGGCCTGGTGGCGTGCCACGGCGGCGATCAGGGCGCCCCAGTCGGTGACCTGAGGGTCGCCCGGGGTCTGCTGCTCGGCGAGCATGAGGAGCCAGGCGAGATCGATACGGAGGTCGCTCAAGGGATCAGCGGCGGCCTTCCGGCACGGTGCCCTCGCGGTCCGCGCCGAATTCCTCGGCGAAGACGTTCTCGTACTGCTTCATGAAGTCGGCGGCGGCCTCCACGAAGGTGTGGCCCACCTCCCCGGCGTCCTGTCTGACCAGCTCCTCGATGTAGCGGTTGACGCTCATGCCGCGCGCCGTGGCGCGCTCGCGGGCGGCCTGGGCCGTCCCCTCGTCGACGCGTACGTTCAGCTGGGTCTTCGCCATACCTTCGACGCTAGCGCGGGTGCGCTAGCAACGGCAAGGGCGCGCCGGATGCGAAAAGAGATACCGACTGTGCGCCGGGTCACACTAGTCTCGGCACGTCGACGCGAGCGAGGAGGCAGTCTTGTCCACAGCGGCCTTGTCCACCCCCGACGGGATCGCGGCCCGGGCCCACGGTCTGACCAAGGCGTACGGCTCCGGCGAGACGACGGTGCTGGCCCTGGACTCCGTGGATGTGAACATCGCGCGGGGCCGCTTCACCGCGGTCATGGGGCCCTCGGGGTCCGGGAAGTCCACGCTGATGCACTGTCTGGCCGGACTCGACACCGTCTCGGCCGGTCAGGTCTGGCTCGGCGACACGGAGATCACCGGGCTGAAGGAGCGCGAGCTGACCCGGCTCCGCCGGGACCGGATCGGGTTCATGTTCCAGTCGTTCAACCTGATCCCGACCCTGAACGCGGCCGAGAACATCACGCTGCCCATGGACATCGCGGGCCGCAAACCCGACGAGAAGTGGCTGGACCAGGTCGTGGACACGCTCGGGCTGCGGGAGCGCCTGAAGCACCGGCCGTCCCAGCTCTCCGGCGGCCAGCAGCAGCGCGTGGCCTGCGCCCGGGCCCTGGTCTCCCGGCCCGAGCTGATCTTCGCGGACGAGCCGACCGGCAATCTGGACTCGCGGGCCGGGCTGGAGGTCCTCGCGTTCCTGCGCCGGGCGGTGGACGAACTCGGCCAGACGGTCGTCATGGTCACCCACGACCCGAACGCCGCCGCCCACTCCGACCTGGTCCTCTTCCTGGCGGACGGCCGGATAGTGGATCGGATGGAACACCCTACGGCCGATGCCGTACTCGAACGGATGAAGCGGTTCGACGTCGGCCGCGCGTCCGTCGCGGACGGCGCGTCCGAGGAGGGCTGACCCGGTGCTGAAGGCGACCCTCAGAAGTTTCCTGGCGCACAAGGGACGGCTGCTGCTGTCGGCCCTCGCCGTCGTGCTGTCCGTGGCGTTCGTCGCGGGCAGCCTGATCTTCTCGGACACGGTGACCCGCACCTTCGACCGGCTGTTCGCCTCCACGGCTGCGGACGTCACCGTGCAGCCGAAGGACGACCTGAACTCCAACGTGCCGAGCGGCGCGGTGCAGACGGTCCCGGCCGCGCTCGCCGGCCGGGTCGCCCGGGTCGACGGGGTCGCCTCCGCGCACGCGGACGTCAGCGTCGAGAACATCACCGTGGTCGACAGCGACCACAAGTCCGTCGGCCCCACCACCGGCGCCCCCACCATCGCCACCGACTGGTACGTCACCCACCGCAGCCCGGTGAAGCTGACCTCCGGCCACGCCCCGCAGGGCGCCGGGCAGGCCATGCTGGACGCCGACACCGCCGACAAGAAGCACGTGAGGATCGGCGACACACTCACCGTGATGGCCCAGCCGGGCTCCTTCGACGTCGAGATCGTCGGCATCGCCACCTTTACCACCACCAACCCGGGCGCGGCCCTGGTCTTCCTCGACCCGAAGGTGGCCGCGACCGAGCTGCTGGGTGCGGCGGACAAGGCGACCAGCATCTCGGTCGACGCGGCGTCCGGCGTCTCCGACGCCGTGCTCAAGGACCGCGTCTCGGCCGCGCTGGGCTCCGGGCCGTACGACGTGAAGACCGCCGACGAGCAGGCCAAGTCCTCGGCCGCGTCGCTGGGCGGCTTCCTCGACGTGATCAAGTACGTGATGCTCGGGTTCGCCGGCATCGCCGTCCTGGTCGGTGTGTTCCTGATCGTCAACACGTTCTCGATGCTGATCGCCCAGCGCACCCGTGAGCTGGGGCTGCTGCGCGCGCTCGGCGCCGACCGCCGTCAGGTCCGGCGCTCGGTGCTGACGGAGGCGGTGCTGCTCGGGCTCGTGGGCTCCACCCTGGGCCTCGCCGCCGGTATCGGTCTGGCGGCCGGGCTGATCCGGCTGATGAGCGCGTTCGGCATGAACCTGAAGACGACGGAGATGGTCGTCGGCTGGGGGACCCCGGTGGCGGCGTACGTCGTCGGCGTGGGCGTCACCTTCGTGGCCGCCTACCTCCCCGCGCGGCGCGCCGCCACGGTCTCGCCCATGGCGGCCCTCTCGGACGCGGACATCGCCGGGGTGGGCCGGCCGCTGCGGGTGCGCGCGATCGTCGGCGCGGTCGTCGGGGCACTCGGCGCGGCGGCGCTGCTGGGCTGTGCGACCGCCTCGAGGACGGCCTCGGCGGCCTCGCTCCTGGGCCTCGGGGTGGTCCTGACGCTGATCGCCACCGTGATCGCGGGACCGCTGCTGGTCCGGCCGGTGATCCGGGTCCTGGGCGGTGCCTTCCCCGCCCTGTTCGGCCCGGTCGGGCGGATGAGCCAGCGCAACGCCCTGCGCAACCCGCGCCGCACGGGCGCCACCGCCGCCGCGCTGATGGTGGGCCTGGCGCTGGTCGGCGGTATGTCGGTGGCGAGCGCCTCGATGTCGAAGTCCTTCGACCAGCAGATCGACAAGACGCTCGGCGCGGACTACGTGATCCAGAACGCCAACTTCACCCCCTTCTCCCGCGAGGTGACGGACGCGGTCCGCGCGACCGACGGCGTCGGCCTCGTCGTACGGCAGCGGTTCGCGCCCCTCGCCGTACGGCTGCCGGACGGCAAACGGGTCGAGACGACGGCCTCGGGCTACGACGACCGGCTCGACGACGTCGCGCATGTCACCTACGCCCAGGGCGACTCGGCGGCGGCGCTGGCGGACGGCGCGATCGGCATGGACGTGGACTTCGCCAAGGACCACGGGGTGAAACTGGGCAGTGTGCTCCCGGTGGAGTTCCCCGGCGACCGCACGACCTCGCTGAAGGTGGGCGCGCTCACCGACCAGGACGCGGCCGAGGGCTTCGGTACGGAGGGCGGGCTGTTCCTCGGGCTGGGGACCGTCGAGAAGTACGTGCCCGACGGCCAGGACTCCGCGCTGTACGTGAACGCGGCGCCCGGCACCGGCGCGGAGCAGCTGCGGCCCCGCCTGGAGAAGACGCTCGACGCGTATCCCCAGGTCCAGGTACGCGACCAGGCCGACTACAAGAAGCTGGTGCACGACCAGATCGCCGTCCTGCTCTACCTCGTGTACGCCCTCCTCGGCCTCGCGATCGTCATCGCGGTGCTCGGCGTGGTGAACACCCTCGCGCTGTCGGTGGTGGAGCGCACCCGGGAGATCGGGCTGCTGCGCGCGATCGGACTGGGGCGGCGTCAGCTACGGCGCATGATCCGGCTCGAGTCGGTGGTGATCGCGGTCTTCGGCGCGGTCCTCGGGCTGGCGCTGGGCCTGCTGTGGGGCGTCTGCATCCAGCAGGTCCTCGCCCTCCAGGGCATGAAGGCCCTCGCCGTCCCCTGGGGCACGATCGTCGCGGTCGTCATCGGCTCGGCGGTGGTCGGCGTGGTGGCGGCCCTGCTGCCCGCGCTGCGGGCTTCCCGGATGAACGTGCTGGCGGCCATCGCCCACGACTAGGGGGTGTTGCGAAAGTCCCGCACAGCACCCACGGCGCCCGGCACGCCCTCTCGGCGCACCGGCCGGAATCCCGAGTACATCCAGTACGAGGGCTTTCGTCCGGCACTCCGAGAGCACGCACCGGACACCGCGGGCACCGCACAGGACTTTCGCAACGCCCCCCAGAACGCGCCGGTGCCGGCCCGGGTGTGCGGCTCCGGTGCCGGCCGGGGGCGGCGCTCGGGCGGGGCGGGGTGGCGGCGGTGCTCTCGGCTCCGTTCGAAGCAGGATCGCGTGGTCCGTCCGGCCGCCCGCGGTGCCGCTCTCGGTGTCAGGCCGGGAGGGCGGTCGAGGACACCGTCGAGCCCCGACCGGCGCCCGGGCCGGTCAAGTGTCCGTCCGGATCGTGGAATTGCGCACCCGGCCCCCGCGCCCGTGGTGGGATCGCCGCATGTCTGAGCTGCGCATACGGGCCGCGACGCCCGACGACCTGGACACCGTTCTCGCCTTCTGGAAAGCCGCCGCCGAGGGGACGAGCATCAGCGACGACCGCGCGGGCGTGGAGCGGCTGGTCGCCCGGGACCCCGAGGCGCTGCTGCTGGCCGAGCTGGGCGCCGAGCTGGTGGGCACGGTGATCGCCGGGTTCGACGGCTGGCGGTGCCACCTGTACCGGCTGGCGGTGCATCCGGAGCGGCGTCGTCAGGGCATCGGCTCGGCGCTGCTCGCCGCCGCCGAGGAGCGGTTCGTACGGCTCGGCGGGCGGCGCGGGGACGCGATGGTGCTCAACCGGAACGAGACGGCGCACCATGCGTGGCGCGCCGCGGGGTACGCGCCGGAGGAGAAGTGGCGGCGCTGGGTGAAGCCGTTCGCCGGCCGGCAGGCTCCCTGACCGTCACCCCCGGCCGCGGGACTTTGCTGATCCTTTACCATTGGGGGACCGTGCGACAGCGTGCGGTCCCCCTGCGACTTTCGAAAGGTTGTGAGTGTCCGCCCATGGGCGAGCCTCCCAGTAGCCGTGCGCGACATCGCGCGATCCTCCCTGCCCTGCCGGACCATGGGACGGAGGTGAACCGATGACGGAAGTGCTCCTGCTGCTGGTGGCGATCCTGCTGTCCCTCGCGTGCGGTGCCTTCGTGGCCGCCGAGTTCTCGCTGACCACGGTCGAGCGCAGCGAGCTGGAACGGGCGGCGGAGCGCGGTGAGCGCGGCGCCTCCGGCGCGCTGAAGGCCGTACGGAACCTCACCTTCCAGCTCTCCGGCGCGCAGCTCGGCATCACCGTGACCAACCTGGTCGTCGGCATGCTCGCCGAGCCGTCGATCGCCGCGCTGATCGCGGGACCGCTGGAGTCGGCGGGCCTGTCGGGCACGACGGCGAGTTCGCTGGCGCTCGTCCTGGGGACGGCGCTGTCGACGGTCTTCCTGATGGTCGTCGGCGAGCTGGTGCCGAAGAACTGGGCCATCTCCTCGCCGCTGCCGGTGGCCAAGACCGTGGGCAACGGGCAGCGCTGGTTCAGCTCCGCCTTCCGGCCCTTCATCACCCACCTCAACAACACCGCGAACCACGTCGTGCGCCGCTTCGGCGTGGAGCCCACCGAGGAACTGGCCGCCGCGCGCGGGCCCCAGGAGCTGGCCGCGCTGGCCCGCCACTCGGCCCGCGAGGGCGCGCTGGAGGCGGACACCGCCGAGCTGTTCGTGCGCACCCTGAACCTGGCCGACCTGACCGCGGAGAACGTGATGACCCCGCGGGTCCAGGTCATCTCCCTGGACGCCCTGGCGACCTGCGAGGACGTCGCGAACGCGACCCGGGCCACGGGCCTGTCCCGCTTCCCCGTCCACCGCGGCGGCCTGGACGCCGTCGTCGGCACCGTGCACATCAAGGACGCCCTGGCGATCCCCGCCGAACGGCGCCTGCACGTCCCCGTCTCGGAGATCGTGCGTGAGCCGCTGCTGGTCCCGGAGTCACTGACCGTGGACCGGCTGCTGGACCGGCTGTCCGGCAAGCGGACGATGGCCGTGGTCATCGACGAGTACGGCGGCACGGCGGGCGTGGCGACCCTGGAGGACATCGTCGAGGAGGTCGTGGGCGAGGTCCGCGACGAGCACGACCCGCACGAGACGCCCGACCTGGCTCCCGCGGGCACCGACGACGACGGCCGGGCGCTGTACTCGGCCGACGGCGCCGCCCGGATGGACCAGCTCGCGCGGGTGGGCCTGCACGCCCCCGAGGGGCCGTACGAGACGCTCGCCGGCCTCGTCGCCACCGAACTGGGCCGGATACCGGCCGTCGGTGACGGCGTCGAGGTCACCGGCTGGCGCATGGACGTGGTCGACGCGTCCGGCCGCCGCGCCGCCCGCGTGCTGCTGCACGCCCCGCTCGCCGAGACCCCCGTGGAAGGAGCGGACCAGTGACCGCCGTCCAGCTGCTGATCGCCCTGGCGACCCTGGTCGTCAACGCGTTCTTCGTCGGCGCGGAGTTCGCGCTGATCTCCGTGCGACGCGCCCAGATCGAGCCGTACGCCGAGCAGGGCGACCGGCGTGCCAAGAGCGTGCTGTGGGGCCTGCGGCACGTGTCCGCGCTGATGGCGGCGGCGCAGCTCGGCATCACGCTGTGCACGCTGCTCCTCGGTGTGGTCGCCGAACCGGCGATCGCGCATCTGCTGGAGCCGGTGTTCCACGCGATCGGCGTGCCCGAGGGCGCCGGACACGCCGTCTCCTTCGTGATCGCGCTGGTGCTGGCCACGTATCTGCACATGCTGCTCGGCGAGATGGTCCCGAAGAACATCGCGCTCGCCGAGCCGGTGCGCACCGCGCTGGTGCTCGGCCCGCCACTGGTCACGCTGTCGCGGGCGCTGCGCCCGGTGATCTTCGCGATCAACGCGTTCGCCAACGCCCTGCTGAAGCTGCTGCGGATCGAGACCAAGGACGAGGTCGCGGCGGCCTTCTCGGACGCCCAGCTGGCGCAGATCGTCAAGGACGCGGGCGCGGCGGGCCTCATCGACGACCGTGCGCAGGAGCGTCTGCACGACGCCCTGGAGCTGGGCCGCCGTCCGGTGCGCGATGTCGTGCTGCCGCTGGAGCGGGTCGTCCACGCGCGCGTGGGCGTCACGCCGGAGCAGCTGGAGGCGCTGGCCGCCGAGTCGGGGTTCTCCCGGTTCCCGGTGGTGGACGAGGGGCGCCGGATCATCGGCTACCTGCATGTGAAGGACGCGCTGGACGCCTCGCCCCGGAACGAGCCGTTCCGGCTGCGGGACATGCGGCCCATCGCGCGCGTGCGGGAGACGACACCCCTGGACGACGTCCTGACCGCGATGCGGGGCAGCCGTACGCATCTGGCGGCGGTGCTCGGCGCGGACGGACGGCCGGCCGGGCTGGTGACGATGGAGGACGTGCTGCGCGAGCTGTTCGGACAGCCGGCGTGAGAGAAGGTGGGCCCGGGACCGCGTTCCGGACCGGGGTGACCGACTGACGGGTATGGGCCTCGGGCTACCATCTATGTCGCCATGCAGACGAACCCCACACACACCAGCCTGGTCGCGGTCGGCGACTCCTTCACCGAGGGCATGTCGGACCTGCTGCCCGACGGCTCCTACCGCGGCTGGGCGGACCTCCTGGCGGGCCGGATGGCGGCCCGCGCGCCCGGCTTCCGGTACGCCAACCTGGCGGTGCGCGGCAAACTGATCGGCCAGATCGTCCAGGAGCAGGTGGACGTGGCGGCCGCGATGGACGCCGATGTGATCACCCTGGTCGGCGGCCTGAACGACACCCTGCGCCCCAAGTGCGACATGGGCATGGTCAAGGGGCTGCTCACGGAGGCGGTGGAGCGGCTCGCCCCGGCCTGCAAGCAACTGGTGCTGATGCGCAGTCCCGGTCGCCAGGGCCCCGTCCTGGAGCGGTTCCGGCCGCGCATGGAGGAGCTGTTCGACTGTGTCGACGGCCTCGCCGAGCGGCACGGCGCGCTGGTCGTCGACCTGTACGGCGCCCCCTCGCTCTCCGACCCGCGGCTGTGGGACGTCGACCGGCTGCACCTGACGCCCGAGGCGCACCGCCGGGTCGCCGAGGCGGTCTGGCAGACCCTCGGCTACCCCGCCGAGGACACCGAGTGGCGCACCCCGGTCCCCCCCACCGTGCCGCCCGGCTGGGCCGCCCGACGGGCCGCCGACGCCCGGTTCACCAAGCAGCACCTGCTCCCGTGGATCGGCCGCCGCCTGACCGGCCGCTCCTCCGGCGACGGCCGCCCGGCCAAGCGCCCCGAACTGCTGCCGTACGAGGGATCCGCCTAGGAAAACCCCGGCCGGCACCCGGTCCGCGCCCGCCGCCACCCCGCGTGACGCCCGTCTCGTAGGATCCGCCGAACGGCACCGTGGCGCTGGCCTGCACGAATCGCCAGTAGAATCCGTACACGTGACTTCTGCGCCCGCCAAGCCCCGCATCCCGAACGTCCTCGCCGGACGGTACGCCTCCGCCGAGCTCGCCACGCTCTGGTCGCCCGAGCAGAAGGTGAAGCTGGAGCGTCAGCTCTGGCTCGCCGTGCTGCGCGCCCAGAAGGACCTCGGGATCGAGGTGCCGGACGCGGCGATCGCCGACTACGAGCGTGTCCTGGACACCGTCGACCTGGCCTCCATCGCCGACCGCGAGAAGGTCACGCGGCACGACGTGAAGGCGCGGATCGAGGAGTTCAACGACCTCGCCGGGCACGAGCAGGTCCACAAGGGCATGACCTCCCGTGACCTCACGGAGAACGTCGAGCAGCTCCAGATCCGTCTCTCGCTGGAGCTGATCCGCGACCGTGCGGTGGCGGTGCTGGCGCGCCTGGGCAAGCTGGCCGGCGAGTACGGCGAGCTGGTCATGGCCGGCCGCTCGCACAACGTGGCCGCGCAGGCCACCACCCTCGGCAAGCGCTTCGCGACGGCCGCCGACGAGCTGCTCGTGGCGTACGGCCGCATCGAGGAGCTGCTCGGCCGCTACCCGCTGCGCGGGATCAAGGGCCCGGTCGGGACGGCGCAGGACATGCTGGACCTGCTGGGCGGCGACGCGGGCAAGCTCGCCGAGCTGGAGGACCGGATCGCCGGTCATCTGGGTTTCTCGCAGGCCTTCACCTCGGTGGGCCAGGTCTATCCGCGTTCGCTGGACTACGAGGTCGTGACCGCGCTGGTGCAGCTCGCCGCCGCGCCTTCCTCGCTCGCGAAGACGATCCGGCTGATGGCGGGCCACGAGCTGGTGACCGAGGGCTTCAAGCCCGGCCAGGTCGGCTCCTCGGCGATGCCGCACAAGATGAACACCCGCTCCTGCGAGCGCGTCAACGGCCTGATGGTCATCCTGCGCGGTTACGCGTCGATGACCGGTGAGCTGGCGGGCGACCAGTGGAACGAGGGCGACGTGTCCTGCTCGGTCGTGCGCCGGGTGGCCCTGCCGGACGCGTTCTTCGCGCTGGACGGTCTGCTCGAGACGTTCCTGACGGTGCTGGACGAGTTCGGCGCCTTCCCCGCGGTCGTGGCCCGGGAGCTGGACCGCTACCTGCCGTTCCTCGCCACCACCAAGGTGCTGATGGGCGCGGTGCGCGCGGGCGTGGGCCGTGAGCTCGCGCACGAGGCGATCAAGGAGAACGCCGTCGCCTCCGCCCTCGCGATGCGCGAGCAGGGCGCCGAGCGCAACGAGCTGCTCGACAACCTGGCCGCCGACGAGCGCCTGCCGCTCGACCGCGCCGCGCTGGACGCGCTGATGTCCGACAAGCTGTCCTTCACGGGCGCCGCGGCGGCGCAGGTCGGCGTGGTCGTCGGCCGGATCGAGGAGATCGTGAAGCAGCGTCCCGAGGCGGCCGGTTACACCCCCGGAGCGATCCTCTGACACCCTCGCCCCGCTTCACCCAGGCGGAGCTGGAGGCCGCGCGCGACCGTCTCGTACCGGACGTCGTCGCGGGCGGTCTGCGGGTGCTGTTCTGCGGGATCAACCCGGGGCTGATGACCGCCGCGACCGGTCACCACTTCGCCCGTCCGGGCAACCGCTTCTGGCCGGTGCTGCATCGGTCCGGGTTCACGCCGAGGCTGCTGAGGCCGGCGGAGCAGGCGGAGCTGTTGACGTACGGACTCGGGATCACGAACGTGGTGGCGCGGGCGACCGCGCGGGCCGACGAGCTGAGCGCCGAGGAGTACCGCGAGGGCGGGCGGCTGCTGACGGAGAAGGTGACCCGGCTGGCGCCCCGCTGGCTGGCGGTGGTCGGGGTGACCGCCTACCGGGCCGCCTTCGACGACCGGAAGGCCTCGGTCGGGCCGCAGGAGCGGGTGATCGGGCGGACACGGGTGTGGGTACTGCCGAACCCCAGCGGACTCAACGCCCACTGGACGGCCGCGACGATGGCGGAGGAGTTCGCCCGGCTGCGGGTGGCGGCGCAGGACTGAGCGGTGGTCCGGGCACTGAGCGGTGGTCAGGGCGGGTCGGTCTCGGTGACCACGAGCAGGAGCTCTATCTCGTCGTCCCGGTCGAGGTCGGCGACGCCCAGGGCGATCCAGCGGCCGTGGTCCGCGGTCTGCCACAGGTACACGTCCGCGACACGCAGGCTCAGTCCGGCCCAGGGCTCGGGTATCTCCTCGGCCGCGGTCCGCAGCCGGACCGTCTGCAGGCCCATGTGCTCCGGCTCGCCCCATCTGCGCGTCAGTTCCCCGGCCAGGTCCTCCCGCTGCTCGTGGAACCGCCCCGCCTCCGCGACCCGCGCCGCGGCGTCCGCCGCCCTGAGACCATGGCTGGTCGCTAAGGCGGCGGTGCGGTCGCCGGGTCCGGCGAGCAACCTCTCGATGTCCATCACTCCAGTAAAGCGGCGACCACTGACAATTGGCGCTCCGTCAGTCCCTCGCTCCGCTCACGCGTCCCGGCGCCGCAGCCGCCAGGCACCCGCAAGGACCGCGGCAGCCGCCCACAGCGCCGTCACCGCGAGCCCCTCCCATGGCCCCAGGATGCCGTCCCAGCTGCTGTGGAGCGCCACTTGGCCCGCCCGGTCGGGCAAGAAGTCGGCGGCGTTGCCGGACAGGTCGCCGACGACGAAGGACACGACGAGGAGGAACGGGACCAGGATGCCGAGCGCCCCCGTTCCGCTGCGCAGGACCGTCGTCAGTCCGGCGGCCAGCAGGGCCATCAGCGTCAGGTAGAGAGCGCAGCCGGCCACCGCGCGCAGGCCCTCGGCCGCGCCCGGGGCGTCCGCCCGGTCGCCCCGCAGCGCGCTGCCCACCGCCAGGGTCGCGGCTCCCGTGAGCAGGCCGACGGCCAGGACCGGCAGCGCGACGGCCGTCAGTTTGGCGGCGAACCAGCGGCCCCGGCGCGGTACGGCGGCCAGCGACACCCGCAGCGCGCCGTCCCGGAACTCGGCGGACACGGCCGTCACGGCGAACGCGACCGCCGCGATCTGGCCGAAGCTCACGCCGAAGAACGCGGAGAAGAGGGGATCGGCGGCCGAGCCTTCGGGGTCGGCGCCGGCAAGCGCCGAGAACACCACCGTGGCGATCAGGACCGCGCACAGGGCACCGGTCTGCGACCGCAGCGTACGGATCTTGATCCACTCGGAGTGGAGTACGGGCGTGAAGTCCGACAGGGTCACGGTCAGGCCTCCTGGTGCCGACGGGGCCGCGCCGCGGCGAACTCCGCGTCGCGGGCGGTGAGGTCGAGGTAGGCCTGCTCCAGCGTGCCTTCCTCCGTGGTCAGTTCGAGCAGGGGGACTCCGGCCGCGGTGAGCAGCGGGCCGATGTCGTCCACGCGCGTGTGGGACACGGTCCAGTGGCCTTCCGGGTGCTCCACGGCCTCGTGGCCGTGCCGGGCCAGTGCGGTCCGCAGGGCGGTGGGGTCCGTCGTACGGATGCGGACGCGGGGGCGCACGCGTGCGTCGATGAATTCCCGCATCGGGGTGTCGGCCAGCAGCCGGCCCCGGCCGAGGACGACGAGGTGGTCGGCGAAGGACGCGGTCTCGTTCATGAGATGGCTGGAGACCAGCACCGTGCGGCCCTCGGCGGCCAGGGCGCGCAGCAGTCCGCGGATCCAGACGATGCCCTCGGGGTCGAGGCCGTTGGACGGCTCGTCGAGCAGGACGACGTCGGGGTCGCCGAGCAGGGCGGCGGCGATGCCGAGCCGCTGGCGCATGCCCAGGGAATACGTCCGCACCCGCCGACGGGCGGCCGGGGCGAGGCCGGTCCGCGCCAGGACCTCGTCCACCCGGCGGGCGGGGAGGCGGTTGCTCACCGCGAGCGCGAGGAGGTGGTCGCGGCCGGTGCGGGAGCCGTGCGCCGCCCGGGCGTCGAGCAGGGCGCCGACCCGGCGCAGCGGGTCGGGGAGGGTGGCGTACGGGCGGCCGCCGACGGTGGCCGTCCCGGAGGTCGCCCGGTCGAGGCCGAGGACGAGGCGCAGCGTGGTGGACTTGCCGGCGCCGTTGGGGCCGAGGAAGCCCGTCACCCGGCCGGGCAGGACCCGGAAGGTGAGGCGGTCGACGGCGCGCCGGGTGCCGTACTCCTTGGTGAGGTCGTGGACGTCGATGCTGGTCATGACCACGACTCTGGCCGCCGGCCGGGGTGCCGGGCCTCCCCCGGGCGGGGAGAGCGTCTCCCCCGCACGGGGGAGGCCCGTTGTCAGTGGGGCCTGGCAGGCTTTGCGCATGGGCCGCGCTCTGCGCCCGCTGCTGCGGGGGACGACGTACACACGACTGCTGCACCTGTGGGTGCCGATGCTGGTCGTGAGCGTCTGGATGTTCGTCGACCCGTCCCGGCCGTGGGTGCCCGCGCTGCTCCTCGCCCCGGTCGGGCTGATCCCGGGGGTGCGCAGGGGGGAGGGCGTGCAGGCCCGGCTGCTGCTCCTGCCGGGCGAGGCCGGCTCCGGTCTCTCGGTGGCCCCGTCCGCGACCTGGCGCGACCGGCTGCGCACGGTCGTGTGGCTCGAAGTGCGCCTGCTGCTGGGCGCGGTGACGACGGCGGCGTGCGTCTGGCTGCCCGTCCTCTGCTACGAACTGATCCGCGCCGCCCTCGGACACCCGGGCGGCGACCTGCCGCTCGTGCGGGACGCGCCCGGCCACTGGGCCTGGTCGCTCCTCGCTCCCCTGCCCCTCGTCGTGCTGTACGGCGTGGTGGTCGGCCTCGGCCGGGTGGTCACCGCGGCCGCCCGGGCCCTGCTCGGTCCCTCCGCCGCCGAGCGGCTCGCCGCCCTGGAGGAGCGGACCGAGCAGTTGCTGGAGCGCACCCGGATCGCACGCGAGCTGCACGACTCCATCGGGCACGCGCTGACGGTGGCGGTGGTGCAGGCGGGCGCGGCGCGGGCGGCCGACGACACGGAGTTCACCCGCCGGGCGCTGGCGGCGATCGAGGACACGGGGCGGTCGGCGCTGGCGGACCTGGAGCGCGTGCTCGGGGTGTTGCGCGAGGCCGGGCGTCCGGTGGGCGGCAGACCCACGCTCGCCGAGGCCGGCCGGCTCCTGGAGTCCGCGCGGGTGTCCGGGGCGGCGGTCGACGCCGAGCTGAGCGGCCCGCTGGACACCGTGCCGGGGCCGGTGTCCCGGGAGGGCTACCGGATCCTCCAGGAGGCGCTGACCAATGTGCTGCGGCACGCGGGAGCCGTCCCGGTGCGGGTCCGGGTGGGCGTCGAGAGGGACACCCTGCGTCTACAGGTGCGCAATCCGCTGCCGGCCGGCATACCGGGCCCCGGGCGGGGCAGCGGGCTGCGCGGAATCCGCGAGCGGGCTGCCCTGCTCGGGGGACACGCCTCGACCGGGCCGGACGCGGGCGACTGGGAGGTGCGTGCGGAGCTGCCGCTGCGCTGATCTACGCTGGCCGGATGCCGGTGACCGTACTCCTCGTCGACGACGAACCCCTGGTCCGTGCCGGTCTGCGGGCCGTCCTGGAGGCGCAGGGCGACATCGAGGTCGTGGGCGAGGCGGCGGACGGGGCCGCGGTGATCCCGCTGGTGCGGCGGTTGCGGCCCGACGTGGTCGCGATGGACGTCCGGATGCCGCTGATGGACGGTATCGAGGCCACCCGGGCGCTGCTGCGGACGGTGGACGGGCCGCCGAAGATCCTGGTCGTGACGACCTTCGAGAACGACGAGTACGTGTACGAGGCGCTGCGGGCGGGCGCGGACGGGTTCCTGCTGAAGCGGGCCCGGCCTGCCGAGATCGTGCACGCCGTGCGGCTGGTCGCCGAGGGCGAGTCGCTGCTCTTCCCGGCGTCGGTGCGGCGGCTGGCCGCCGAGTACGGCGAGGCGGGCGGCGACCGCGCGGCCCGCGCCACCCTGGAGCGGGCCCGGCTGACCGAGCGGGAGGCCGAGGTGCTGCGGCTGATGACGCGCGGCCTGTCGAACGCGGAGATCGCCGGGCAGCTGGTGGTGGGCACCGAGACGGTGAAGTCGCACGTGAGCGCGGTGCTGGCGAAGTTGGGGGCGCGGGACCGCGTCCAGGCGGTGATCACGGCGTACGAGTCGGGCTTCGTGACGCCCGGTTGAGACGGTGTGTGACGGCATCGGTACGGATTCCGCACTCGCCCGGCTCGTCCCCGCCGAGTACGATCCGCCCAACACGCGCACGAGCTGGAGGACGGACGTTGGGGCGGCTGACCGGCGGGGATCCCTCGCTGTTGCGCAGGATCAACTCCGCGGTGGTGCTGCACGCGCTGCGTGCCGCGGACTGCGCGACGCTCACGGAGATCACCCGGGTGACCGGGCTGTCCCGGCCGACCGTCGAGGGGGTCGTCGAGGATCTCATCGGGGCGGGACTCGTCGTGGAGAAGGCGGCCGACGAGAGTGTCGCCCGGCGGCAGGGGCGGCCGGCGCGGCGGTTCCGCTTCCGTGCGGAGGCCGGGCATCTGCTGGGCCTGGAGATCGGCCCGCACCGGGTGGCGGCGCTCCTCGCCGACCTGGACGGACGGCTGCTGGGTTCGCAGGCCAAGGACGTCGACGAGGCGGCGTCCGCGGACGAGCGGCTGGAGCGGTTGCGCGCCGCGGTCGCCGAGCTGCTGCGCCGGGCGGGCGTGCCACGGGACTCCCTGCGGGCGGTCGGGGTCGCCACCCCCGGGATCGTCGAGGCGGACGGGACGGTGCGGCTGGGCACGGCGCTGCCCGAGTGGACGGGGCTGCGGCTGGGCGACCGGCTGAGCCGTTCCTTCAAGTGTCCGGTGCTGGTGGAGAACGACGCCAACGCGGCGGCCGTCGCCGAGCACTGGAAGGGGTCGGCCACCGAGTCCGACGACGTGGTGTTCGTGCTGGCCGGACTGAGCCCGGGCGCCGGGTCGCTGATCGGCGGGCGGCTGCACCGCGGGTACGGCGGGGCGGCCGGGGAGATCGGGGCGCTGCACCTGCTGGGGCGGGAGGTGACGCCGGAGACCCTGCTGTCCACGACGGGCGAGCCGCTGCACCCGCTGGACGAGCAGGCGGTGGCCAAGGTGTTCGCCCGGGCCCGGGAGGGCGACGGGCAGGCGCGGGCGGCTGTGGACCGGTTCATCCAGCGGCTCGTCCACGACGTGGCGGCGCTGGTGCTCGCCCTCGATCCGGAGCTGGTCGTCGTCGGCGGCTGGGCGGCCGGGATCGACGGTGTACTGGAGCCGCTGCGGCGGGAGTTGGCGCGCTACTGCCTGCGGCCGCCCCGGGTGGCGCTGTCGATCCTGGGCGAGGCGGCGGTGGCGACGGGGGCGCTGCGGCTGGCGCTGGACCATGTCGAGGAGCAACTGTTCGCCGTGGAGGGGACGGTGACGGCCCGCAGGTGAGGGCGTCGTCTTCGGCGACGTACGAGTGCGGGACGTCGGGTCCGGGACGTACGAGTGCGGGACGTCGGGTCCGGGACGTACGAGTGCGGGACGTCGGGTCCGGGACGTACGAGTGCGGGACGTCGGGTCCGGGACGACGTACGGTATCCGGCGCCTCCTTGACGGGACGTCACCCGGGGAACGCGGCGCGCCCCGGAGCGGGCTCCGGGGCGCGGGGAGCGGGCGTCAGGAGGCCTGGCGCTCCGGTCGCGGGCCGTGGTGGATCTCCACGCCGCCCGAGGCGCCGAACGTCAGGCGGCACGTGTCAGCGCGGTACGTCGCGACGGACAGGGCGGCGGTACGGCCCCCCGCGAAGAAGCGGGTGGTGACGACGAGGACGGGGGCTCCGGGCAGCCGGTCGAGCTCCTTGGCGTCGTCCGCGCGGGCCGAGCCCAGCTCCACGGAGCGGTCCTGGCCCTGGAGGTCCAGGTGCTGCAGTTCGCGCAGCACCGCCCGCGCGCGGGCCGCCTCGGACGGGGTGTCGATCGCGCTGAGGTCGGGCACCGAGGCGGCCGGGACGTAGAGCAGTTCGGCGGCGACCGGCTGGCCCTGGGAGACGCGCGAGCGGCGCACCACGTGCACGGCCTGGTCGCGCGGGGTCTCCAGGGTGGTGGCGACGGCGGCGGGCGGGACCGTGAGAGTGGAGTCGACGCAGGTCCAGGCGTCGTCCGCGCCGTCCGGCCAGCCCTGGCGCTCCGAGCCGACGGCGACACCCATCCGGGGCGGTGCGACGGTCGTGCCGACGCCGCGGCGGCGCTGGAGCCGGCCTTCGAGTTCGAGCTGCTCCAGGGCCTGGCGCAGCGTCGCACGGGCGACACCGAAGCGGGCGGCCAGGTCGCGCTCGTTCGGCAGGATCTCGCCGACGGAGAACTCGGAGTCGAGCGCCTCGCTGAGCACTGTCTTGAGATGCCAGTACTTCGGCTCCGGCACCGATTCCAGTTGCGTGGTCCCCACCCTGTCCTCCGCAATCGCCGTGGTCCGGCGGCGTATTTCGCGCCCTTGTTTATTAAAGGTTGTTGTACTTCTCTGCGACCATAGGACGGCCCCCATCCTTGGTCAAGACCAATTCTCCGGGCGGAATCCGGGCTCCCGGCCCACAATGACCGAGTCGGCAATGATCGGGAAACGGGAGGTCTCCATGCGGTACGGGGTGCTGGGCACGGGGCAGGTCGGTCGCACGCTCGGCGGGAAGCTGGTGGCACTGGGCCACGAGGTGACCCTGGGTTCGCGTACGCAGGACAACCCGGTCGGCCGGGAGTGGGCCGCGAGCACGGGCGCCGCCGCCGGCACGTTCGCCGAGGCCGCCGCGGGCGCCGACGTGGTCGTGAACGCGGTGGCGGGTCAGGTGGCGCTCGCCGCGCTGGAGGCAGCCGGGGCGGAGAACCTCGCGGGCAAGGTCGTCCTGGACGTCTCCAACCCGCTGTCGTTCGAGGGCGGCGAGGTGCGGTTGTCGCCGGTGGAGTCGGACAGCGTGGGCGAACAGATCCAGCGGGCGTTCCCGGACGCGCGCGTGGTGAAGTCGCTGAACACGGTGAACTGCGAGGTGATGGTCGATCCCGGGCGGGTGCCGGGGCGGCACCAGATCTTTGTGTGCGGGGCCGACGCGGAGGCGAAGGCGCAGGTCACGGAGTTGCTCGGGGAGTTCGGGTGGCCGGCGGACCGGGTGCTCGACCTGGGGGGCATCCAGGCGGCGCGCAGTGTCGAGATGTGGCTGCCGCTGTGGCTGAACCTCATGCGGCACTTCGGGCACGCGGACTTCAATCTCGAACTGCACACCTCCCGTTGAACCGGTCACGGCACCCCTGAGGGCTACCCGTCGGTAGCAATTGCTGACAAGCTGTCTATGACGTTCGCCGGTCCGTCCAGACGAGGAGCTCCCCCATGCCCGCCACCGTCTCCTTCCCGGTCACCACGCCCGGGGGACCGCAGCCGGTCTCCGTCTCCTACGAACGGACGGGCCGCGGCGAACCCCTGCTGCTGCTGCACGGGATCGGCCATCACCGGCAGGCCTGGGACCCGGTGGTGGATCTGCTGGCCGCCGAGCGCGACGTCATCGCCGTCGACCTGCCGGGCTTCGGTGTCTCCCCCGCACTGCCGGACGGGCTCGCCTACGACCTGCCGACCACGACCGCCGTGTTCGCCGCCTTCTGCGAGGCGCTGGAACTCGAACGGCCGCACGTCGCGGGCAACTCCCTCGGCGGCCTGCTCGCCCTGGAACTCGGCCGCGAGAAGCTCGTACGGTCCGTCACCGCGCTGTCCCCCGCCGGGTTCTGGTCCGAGGCCGAGCGACGGTACGCGTTCGGCATCCTGCTCACCATGCGGCAGATCTCCCGTCGGCTGCCGCTGCCGCTGGTCGAGCGGCTCTCCCGTACGACGGCCGGACGCACGGCGCTGACCAGCACCATCTACGCCCGCCCCGGCCGGCGCGCGCCCGAGGCCGTGGTGGCCGAGACGCTCGCGCTGGCCCAGGCCACCGGCTTCGACCAGACCCTGCGGGCGGGCACCACCGTGCAGTTCACCGACGACATCCCCGGTATCCCGGTCACCGTCGGCTGGGGCACCCGCGACTGGCTGCTCGTCCGGCGCCAGGGCGTCCGCGCGAAGCAGATCATCCCCGCCGCCCGGCTGGTCCGCCTGCCCGGCTGCGGCCACTGCCCGATGAACGACGACCCGGCCCTGGTGGCCCGGGTCATCCTGGACGCGAGCAGCTGAGCCGGGGCCGGCCCCGGGGAACGGCTCGGTCCGGGGCGGCCGAGGGCCGGTGAACGGGCGCGGACGCGGGCCGGGCACAGCAACGGACATCCGGCGAGCCGGGCCGGGCGGCCCGGGGACAGGCGGGGCGGGTGCTGACCCGCCGGGAGGCGCGACGGCGCGAGGACGGCCGCCCCGCGGAACGCGCAGGACCGCACGACCGGCGCGTGACGGAGGACCGCACGACCGGCGTGTGACGGAGGCCAACCAGACCTGAGCGGCCCTCACACCCCGCCGCCCTGGCGCCCCGCCGTACCCGAGCCCCCTCACTCGCCCCGGAGGGCAGCCGTGGCGTGACGCCCCTCCGTGTGCCGGGAGTTGTTCACTTGGGGTTTGCGTGTGCGCTGCGGTGCCCCAGTAGTTGTGGCGGTGCACACCGGCCGGATCCCGTCCCTGGAGGCCCTCCCATGTCACATCTGCACCTGCCCGGGCGCCGCAGTGTCCTGCGCGGCTCGCTCGCCGCGTCCGCGGCCCTGACCCTGCCCGTCGCGGCCGGCGCCGCACCCGCGCTGGCCCTGTCCGGACGGCCGCGGGCCGACTGGGGCGTGCAGACGGGGGACGTGACCTGTGACTCCGGTCTGGTGTGGGTGCGCTCGGACCGTCCGGCGCGGATGATCGTCGAGACGGCCGCCACCGAGTCGTTCCGGCACGCGCGGCGGTGGCACGGCCCCCTGCTCGGCGCCGGCACCGACTTCACCGGCACGACCCGGCTGCACGGCCTGCCCGCGGGCGAGCAGATCCACTACCGCGTGCTGCTGGCCGACCCGGACGACCCCCGCCGTACCGGCGAGCCGGTCACCGGCACCTTCCGCACGGTGCCCGCCGGCCGCCGCCGCGGGGTGCGCTTCCTGTGGTCGGGGGACCTGGCCGGCCAGGGCTGGGGCATCAACCCCGACCTCGGCGGCTACCGCATCTACGACGCCATGGCCGGGCTCGACCCCGATTTCTTCCTCTGCAGCGGCGACAACATCTACGCCGACGGCCCGATCACCGCCACCCAGGCGCTGCCCGACGGCTCCCTCTGGCGCAACCTCGTCACCGAGGAGAAGTCCAAGGTCGCCGAGTCCCTCGGCGAGTTCCGCGGCAACTTCCGCTACAACCTGCTGGACGAGAACCTGCGCCGGTTCAACGCCCAGGTGCCGTCGGTCATCCAGTGGGACGACCACGAGGTCCGCAACAACTGGTACCCGGGCGAGGTGATCGCCGCCTCCGACACCCGCTACACGGAGAAGAGCGTCGACGTCCTCGCGGCGCGCGCCCGGCGGGCGTTCAGCGAGTACTTCCCGATCTCGACGCTGCGGCCGGGCCGCGAGGAGGGCCGGGTGCACCGCGTGCTGCGGCACGGTCCGCTGCTCGACGTGTTCGTGCTCGACATGCGGACGTACCGCAACGCCAACTCGCCCGACGACCAGGCGGTGGACCCGCAGGGCATCCTCGGCCGGGAGCAGCTGGAGTGGCTCAAGCGGGAGCTGTCGCGTTCGCGCGCGGTGTGGAAGGTGATCGCCGCCGACATGCCGCTCGGCCTCGTGGTGCCGGACACCACGGAGGGCAGGGCGAACATCGAGGCCGTGGCGCAGGGCGACCCGGGGGCGCCGCTCGGCCGTGAGCTGCAGATCGCCGAGCTGCTGCGGTTCGTCAAGCACCGCAGGATCACCGGCACGGTGTGGCTGACCGCCGACGTGCACCACACCTCGGCCCAGCACTACCAGCCCTCGCGGGCCGCGTTCACCGACTTCGAGCCGTTCTGGGAGTTCGTCTCCGGCCCGCTCAACGCGGGCGCCTTCCCGGCCAACGCGCTCGACGGCACTTTCGGCCCGGAGCGGGTGTTCGTGAAGGCGCCGACCGCGGCCAACGTGTCGCCGGCCGGCGGTTACCAGTTCTTCGGCGAGGTCGACATCGACGGCGACAGCGGGGAGCTGACGGTCCGGCTGCGCGAGCAGGACGGCACCGTGCTGTTCACCCAGGTGCTCCAGCCGGGGCGCGTGGGGCAGTGACGGTGGCGCAGTGGTCGTAGAAGAATCAACAGAAGGATCAACAAAACGGGCATGAGTGGCCTTTACCCGTCAGTCACAAGCCGTTCGTGATCACGCAACACCGTTCCTCCACAGTGGCTGCATGAATCGACACCTGTCTGACGTCACCGTCGCCACCGTCTCCGCGCTCTCCGCGTTCCTCAAGGCCCCGTGGCGGGCACGGCGCCACGAGGACCCGCCGCCCACGAGCGATACCGGTGCCCGGCCGTCCTCCCCGGAGGAGCAGGCCGGGCCCGGCACCGTCGGCGGGGAGGGCACCCTGTGGCGGATGCGGACCACGGTGAAGGACGCGCCGGGTTCCCTCGCCGCGCTCTGCGCCGCGCTGGCGGGGCACCGGGTCGACATCCTCAGTCTCCAGACGCATCCCCTGGGCGAGGACACCGTCGACGAGTTCCTGCTGCGCGCCCCGTCGGCGCTGGCCTGCGCCGACATCACCGGTGCGGTCGCCGAGGCGGGCGGCTCGGGCACCTGGATCGAGCGGGCCGACACCCACGATCTGGTGGACGTGCCGACCCGGGTCCTGGGGCTGGCGACCCGCACCGCGCTCGACGCGGCCGAACTGCCGCTCGCGCTGCGGCAGCTCCTCGGCCGCTGCACGATCCGCTCACTGCCCGCCGCACCCGTCGGCGGCGGCCGGGGACCGGCCCACGTGCCCGTCGAAGGGGTGCTGGAGGACACCGTGATGCGCCTGCGGGCGCCGGAAGGCGGAGTGATCACCGTGGAACGGCCGTATCTGCCGTTCACCCCGACCGAGTTCGCCCGGGCACGGGCCCTGGTCGAGCTGGACGCCCGGCTCGGTCCGCGCATTCCGCGCAGCCAGGACGTGCTGACGCTGCCCGAGGGCAACGACATCACCGTGCGGCGGGCCGACACCGGAGATCTGGAGGCGGCCCTGGCGATGCACGAGCGGTGCTCGCCGCGGACGCTCGCCCGGCGGTACCACGGGCCCGTGGGCGACGCCGACCGCTACCTCAACCACCTGCTCAGCCCGCGGTTCGGCCGGACCCTCGCGGTGTGGACGCCGTCCGGGCGGATCGTCGGGCTGGGGCACCTCCTGTGGGACGGGGACGAGACCGAGGTGGCGCTGCTCGTGGAGGACCGGTGGCAGCGGCGCGGGGTAGGGCGCGAGCTGCTCGAACGGCTGGTGGCGATGGCCGTCGAGGCGGGGTGCGCGAGCGTGTACGCCGTGACGCAGTCCTCCAACACCGGGATGGTCGCCGCGATGCGGGGGCTCGGGCTGCCCCTGGACTACCAGATCGAGGAGGGGACCCTGGTGATCACGGCCCGGCTCGACGCCGTGGGCGTGGCCGGGGAGCGCGGAGAGGCCGGTTCCCGGCGGGCCCGCGGCTAGTGCCGGTGGCGCGGGGCGGGCACGTCCCGCGCCACTCGCGCGTCCACCGGGGCGGCCTCGCGGCCGTTCTCACCGTCCCCGCCCGGTCCCGGCCGACGGACGGCCCGTCAGGAGGAGGCGGCGGAGACTGTCCTGGCACCCGACGTACGCAGCGGGGCGTTACCCAGTGCCTCGTCCAGGTCGGCCCACAGGTCCTCCGGGTCCTCCAGACCCACCGACAGCCGCAGCAGGCGGTCGCTCACCCCGGCGCCTCGGCGGTCGTCCGCGTCGACGATGCGGTGGCTGATGGACGCCGGGTGCTGGATGAGGGTGTCGACGCTGCCGAGGCTCACCGCGGGGGTGATCAGACGGACGCCCGCGATCACCTCGTGCGGATCGCCGTGGACCTCGAAGGCGATCATCGCGCCACCGATGCGCGGGTAGTGGACGCGGGCGACGCGCGGGTCGGCGGCCAGTCGGCGGGCCAGTTCGGCGGCGGTCGCGGAGGCCGCCCGGACCCGGACCGGGAGGGTCGACAGTCCGCGCAGCAGGAGGTAGCCCGCCAGCGGGTGCAGGACGCCTCCGGTGGCGAAGCGGATCTGCCGCAGCAGCCCCGCGAACTCCTCGTCGCAGGCGACCACGCCGCCCAGGACGTCCCCGTGTCCGCCGAGGTACTTGGTGGCACTGTGCAGGACGAGCCGGGCGCCGTGTTCCGCCGGACGCTGGAGCACCGGGGTGGCGAAGGTGTTGTCGGCGAGCAGCGGGACCGAGCCGCAGGCGTGCGCGACGGCCCGCAGATCGACCTCGGCCAGCGTGGGGTTGGCCGGCGACTCGACCATCACCAGTCCGGTGTCGGGCCGCAGCGCGTCCGTGATGCCGGCCGGGTCGGTCCAGGTGACCTCCGAGCCGAGGAGTCCGGCGGTCAGGAGGTGGTCGCTGCAGCCGTACAGGGGGCGTACGGCGACGACGTGCCGCAGGCCCAGGGAGGCACGGGCGAGCAGGACCGCGCTCAGGGCGGCCATCCCGCTGGCGAAGGCGACCGCGCTCGCGGTGCCCTCCAGCCGGGCGAGGGCGGTCTCGAAGCGGGCGACCGTCGGATTGCCGAGGCGTCCGTAGACCGGTGGGCCCTCGGGCTCGGCGCCGGTCGCGGCGAACGCGTCGATCCGGGCCGCCTCGGCGCGGCTGTCGTAGGAGGGGTAGGTGGTGGACAGGTCGATCGGCGGGGCGTGCAGGCCCTGCCGGGCCAGGTCGTCCCGCCCGGCGTGCACGGCCTCGGTGGCCAGGGCGCGGGGTGCTGCGGACCGTCGTATCTCGGGGGATGCGTGCGTGCTCGCTGCGGCTGAGTCCATGGACCGCAGAGTGAACAACGCACGGGACACTGGAATCGAACACCGTGCTACGTTCGACCGATGGCCGAATCTGTCGTACTGGACCCGGTGGACCTGCATCTGCTGCGCCTGCTGCAGAACGACGCCCGGACCACCTACCGCGATCTCGCGGCACAGGTCGGGGTGGCACCGTCCACGTGTCTGGACCGTGTGACGCGGCTGCGCCGCTCGGGCGTGATCCTCGGGCATCAGCTCCGGCTGGATCCGGCCAAGCTGGGGCGCGGGCTCCAAGCGCTGCTGTCGGTGCAGGTCAGGCCGCATCGGCGGGAGCTGGTGGGGCCGTTCGTGGAGCGGATCCGGGCGCTGCCGGAGGCGCTGACCGTCTTCCATCTGACCGGTCCCGACGACTACCTGGTGCATGTGGCGGTCGCCGACATGGCGGATCTCCAGCGGTTGGTCCTGGACGAGTTCACGGCCCGGCGGGAGGTGGCGCGGGTCGAGACCCGGCTGATCTTCCAGCAGTGGGACTGCGGGCCGCTGCTGCCGCCGGGCTAGCCGCGCGCGAGGGGCCGGGCGGAGCTCGGCTCAAACCCCTCTGCACCGTCCTACGCCATCAGCTCAAACGCCGTGACGTGCGCTTCCCTCCGTACGAGGATGGTGTGCATGTCACAGACCAACCACCCTCTTCCCCGTGCGGTCGCCGACGCCTACGTCGACGACCTCATCGCCCTCGACCCGGTCACCGGTACCTTTCTCGGCGTGGCGGAGAGTTCGAGCCGTCTGCCCGACTTCTCGCCCGCGGGTCTGGAGGCGCGGGCGCAACTGGCCCGGGACACGCTGGCCCGGCTCGACGAGGCGGAGCGGAGACCCGGCGCGGACAGTGACATCGAGCGCCGGTGCGCACGCCTGCTGCGCGAGCGCCTGACCGCGGAACTCGCCGTGCACGAGGCCGAGGAGGGGCTGCGCGCGGTCGGCAACCTGGGCATGCCCGCGCACCATGTGCGGGAGGTGTTCACCGTGACGCCGACGAACACCGAGGAGGACTGGGCGGCGATCGCCGAGCGGCTGCGGGCCGTACCGGCGGCGCTCGGCGGCTACCGCGAGTCCCTGGCGCTCGGCCTCGAACGCAAGCTGTACGGCGCGCCGCGCCCGACGGCCGTCTTCGTCGGCCAGCTCACCGAGTGGTCGGACACGGACGGCGCCGGCCGCGGCTGGTTCGAGGAGTTCGTGGCCACGGGGACCGAGTCGCTGCCGGAGGCGCTGCGCGCCGAGCTCCGGGAGGCGGCAGGAACCGCGACGGCGGCGGTCGTGGAGCTGCGGGACTGGATGCGCGACGTGTACACGCCGGCCGTCGAGGGGGCGCCGGACACGGTGGGCCGGGAGCGGTACGCCCGCTGGTCGCGCTACTACAACGGCACAGACCTGGACCTGGACGAGGCGTACGCGTACGGCTGGGCGGAGTACCACCGGCTGCTCGGCGAGATGAAGAAGGAGGCCGAGCGCATCCTGCCGGGTGCGGCGACCCCGTGGGTGGCCCTCGCGCACCTGGACGAGCACGGCAAGCACATCGAGGGCGTCGACGAGGTCCGCGACTGGCTCCAGGGCCTGATGGACCAGGCGATCGAGGCGCTGGACGGCACCCACTTCGAACTCGCCGAGCGGGTACGGCGGGTGGAGTCGCGGATCGCCCCGGCGGGCAGCGCCGCCGCCCCGTACTACACGTCCCCGTCGGAGGACTTCTCCCGGCCGGGCCGCACCTGGCTGCCGACGATGGGCCAGACCCGCTTCCCGGTGTACGACCTGGTCTCCACCTGGTACCACGAGGGCGTGCCGGGCCACCACCTCCAGCTGGCGCAGTGGGCGCACGTCTCCGGTGACCTCTCCCGTTACCAGGCCGTCGTGGGCATGGTCAGCGCCAACGCCGAGGGCTGGGCGCTGTACGCGGAGCGGCTGATGGACGAGCTGGGCTTCCTCACCGATCCGGAGCACCGGCTCGGCTATCTGGACGCGCAGATGATGCGGGCGGTGCGGGTCATCGTGGACATCGGCATGCATCTGGAGCTGGAGATCCCGGCGGACTCGCCGTTCCACCCGGGCGAGCGCTGGACCCCCGGGCTGGCGGAGGAGTTCTTCGGGGCGCACAGCAGCAGGCCGGCGGACTTCGTGGAGAGCGAGCTGACCCGCTATCTGACGATCCCGGGCCAGGCGATCGGCTACAAGCTCGGCGAGCGGGCCTGGCTGCTGGGCCGCGAGCGGGCGCGCGAGCGCCGGGGGGACGCCTTCGACCTCAAGTCCTGGCACATGGCGGCCCTTTCGCAGGGATCGCTGGGGCTCGACGACCTGGTGGACGAGCTGGCGCGGCTCTGACGGGCCGGTTCGCGGCCGCGGCCGCGAACCGGCGGGGCGGCGGGGTCAGCAGCCGCAGTTCTCCGCCTCGGCGGGGGCCGTGAGCCGGTCGGCGGCGTGGCGCTCGCGGCCCTCCCAGGTCTCGTAGGCGAAGCCCTCGCGCACCCAGTACTCGAAGCCGCCGAGCATCTCCTTGACCCGGTAGCCGAGTTCGGCGAGCGCGAGGGCGGCGCGGGAGGCGCCGTTGCAGCCGGGGCCCCAGCAGTACGTCACCACGGGCACGTTCCGGTCGAGGAGGCGCTCGGCCTGTTCGGCGATGAGGGCGGTCGGCAGGTGGACGGCGCCGGGGATGTGGCCCTGGTCCCAGGCCTGCGGGGAGCGCGAGTCGAGGACGACGAACCCGGGGTCGCCCCCGGCGGCGAGGACGGCGGCCACGTCGGAGACGTCGGCGTGGAAGACGAGGCTCGCCCGGAAGTGGGCGGCGGCCTCGGCCGGGGCGGCGGGGGCGACACGCAGGACGGGGTTCACGGGGCTGGTCGTGGCGGTCATCGCGGGGGCCTCTCTGCGGGGGATCCGATGACCAGAAATCTACGGCCGGTGATCACCTTCCTGAAGGGGGATTCCCCGGCACGCCTGCCGCACCGCCGGGGAAACCCCCTCCCTTCGAAGGCATGACCGGGCATTCCCCGGACGGGGCGGTCAGGGGCCGGGCGGGACGGCTCGGCCCCGCTGCCGCACCTGCGAACCGGACCGCCCCTTGACGACCTCCAGCTGGGCGTGGACACGTCGGCGCAGGTCGGCGACATGACTGACGATGCCGACACTGCGGTCGCGTTCCCGCAGCGAGTCCAGGACGTCGAGGACCTCGTCGAGGGTCTGGTCGTCGAGACTGCCGAAACCCTCGTCGATGAAGAGGGTGTCCAGCCGGACCCCGCCCGCCTCGTCGGTCACCACGTCGGCGAGGCCGAGCGCGAGGGCGAGCGAGGCGAAGAAGGTCTCGCCGCCGGAGAGCGTCGCGGTGTCGCGCTCCCGGCCGGTCCAGGCGTCGACGACATGCAGTCCGAGCCCGCTGCGACCGCGTCCGGCCCGGTCGTCGGAGTGGACGAGGGTGTAGCGCCCGGCGGACATCTGCCGCAGCCGGGCGGTCGCGGCGGCGGCAACCTGTTCCAGCCGGGCCGCGAGGACGTACGCCTCCAGCCGCATCTTGCGTTCGTTGTCGGCCGAGGTGCCCGCGGTCAGGCCGGCCATGCGGGCCACCCGGTCGTACTCCTCACGCAGCGGGGCGAGCCGCCGCACCCCCTCCGCCGCACGGGCCGAGAGGCGGTCCAGTTCCGCGCAGCGCCGGGCCGCCTCGTCGCGCGCGGAGGCGGCGTCACGCAGCCGCCGGGCGGCGGCGGCCGCCGCGCCCTGCGCGGACGCGAGGTCGGCGGGCGGCTGCTGGGCGGCGGCCGCGGTGTCGGTCTCCGCGAGGACCGCGCGGACCGCGGCCTCCTCGGACTGCCGGGCGTCCAGGCGCCGTTGCAGCTCGCGGTGGGCGCCGGCGTCGAGCAGGGCGTCGGCGGCGGCCTGCGGGGTGTCGAATCCGGCCCGGAACGCGGCGTCGGCGAGCCGGGCGTCGGCGTCCTTGAGCCGCTGGGCGGTGTCCTCGGCGGACCGCGCCGCGTCCGCGGCCTCGGTGAGCAGCGCGACCCTCCGCTCCAGCTCGGCGGCACGGGCGGAGACGGTACCGGCCGCGCCTCGCGCCTGGGTCAACTCGGCCTCCAGGGAGCCGCGTTCGCTGTCGAGGGCGTCCCGTCGGGCGACCCGTGCGGCGGCGCGGACGGCGGCCTCCTGCTGCGCGGAGACCCTCCGGTCGCGTTCCCGCTCGGCCTGCCGCAGTCGCTCCTGGGCGGCGTGCAGGGCCGAGGCGCCGTTCCGGGCCCGGGCGTACTCCTGTTCCACCTCATCGGCGGCAGAGGCCAGTTGCGCGGTGGGCGTGTCACCGGCCTCGCCCTCGGCGGCGGCCAGCTCCCGCTGGAGCAGCCCCCGGCGCTCTTCGGCATCGGCGCGCTCCCCGTCGGCCTGCTGGACCGCGGCCAGCGCGCGGTCCTCGGTCTCCCGGCCGACGTGTCCGGCGTCCTTGCGCGCGGGTGCCGGATGGTCGACGGCCCCGCAGACCGCGCACGGCTCGCCCGCGCTGAGCCGCGCGGCGAGTTCGGCGGCGATGCCGTCCAGCCGCCGCTCCTTGACCTCCAGCCAGGTGGCGCGCGCCTGCTGGGCCAGCTCGGTCAGGGCGAGCACCTGGCGGTGCGCCTCGTCGGTCTCCCCCGCGAGCCGGTCGCGTCGGCGGGCGGCGGCGAGGCGCCGGCGGGCGGGTTCACGCTGCACCGCGAGCCGTTCGGCGCGGGTGGCGGCCTCCTGCGCGACCTCCACGGCGCCCAGCAGACCGGTCCGGGTCTCCTCCCAGCCGGCCAGCCAGGCCTCCGCCTCCTGGAGGACGTCCGTGTCGGACCGCTCCTGCCGGTCCAACTCCGTCCGCTCCGCCTGGAGTTCCGTGAGCCGGCGCTCGGCCCGGCGGGCCGAGTCCAGACCGCCCAGCTCCTCGGCCGCGCGCCGGGCGGCGGCGGCGAGTCCCGCCGCGCCCGCGTCCGCGAGCCCGCCGGGCCGTCCGTGGTCGACGGCGTCGCGCACCAGCGCACGCGCGCGGGCCTCCGCCCGGGCGGCCCGGCGGTGGTCCGACTCGGCGGACTCCCGCAGTTCCAGCGCGGGCGCGACCGCCTCGGCCTTGCGGCCGCGCTCCATGCGGGCCCGGTCCTCGCGGTGCGCGTCGGCGCGCTCCTCCAGCCGCACGGCCCGGTCCCGCGCCTCGGCGAACCGGCTCTGCAACCGGTGCAGTTCGCGTACGTCCGTCAGGGCGCGCTCGGCGCCCGCCTGGGCGGACTCGGCGGCGGCCAGACGGCAGTGGGCGATGGTCAGCTGCTCGCGGGCGGTGCTGCGGGCCACCGCGGCGGCGGCGGTGACCGCCTCGGCGAGACCCGGCTCGCCCGGCTGCAGCTCCGGCAGCTCCATGGCTCCCCCGGCGGCCTGCTGCATCCGGTGGGCGTCGGCGACCAGTTCGGCGTCGCCCTCGCGTACCCGTGCCTCCGCCTCCCGGCGCCGCTCGGCGAGCCGTTTCTCCACCTCGGCGAACCGCCGGGTGTCGAAGAGCCGGCCCAGCAGCCGCCCGCGGGCCTCGGCGTCGGCGCGCAGGAAACGCGCGAAGTCGCCCTGGGGCAGCAGCACGACCTGGCAGAACTGCTCCCTGCTCATGCCGAGCAGCTGGGTGATCTCCTCGCCGATCTCCTGGTGGGAACGGCTGAGGTCCTTCCAGACGGCCCCGACGGCGTCGTACTCGCGCAGCCAGGTCTGGGCCTTCTCGACCGTCGTACCGGTGCCGCGCTTCTTGAGGCGCTCATGGGGCGGCTGCCGGGTGATCTCCAACCGGCGTCCGGACACGGTGAGTTCGAGGGTGACCTCGGTGCGGGTGCCGGGGGCGGCGTGGTCGCTGCGCAGGGTGAGGCCTTGGCCCTGGACGGCCTGGCGGGCGCCCGGGACGGAGCCGTAGAGCGCGTAGCAGACGGCGTCGAGGACGGAGGTCTTGCCCGCTCCGGTCGGCCCGTGCAGCAGGAAGAGACCGGCGGCGGACAGGTCGTCGAAGTCGACGCTCTGGGCGTCGCCGAAGGGCCCGAAGGCCGTCAGGTCGAGCCGGTGCAGCCTCACCGGGCCACCTCCCGCACCACGTCGTCCGTGCGGACCGCGTCGAAGGCGTCCCGCAGCACACCCCGTTCCCGGGCGTCGGGCCCGGCGCCGCGCACATGGGCGACGAAGTCCTCGGCGACCTCCTGGTCGCTGCGGCCGGCGAGGCGGCGGGCGTACGACGCGTCCGGGTCGTCCGGGCCCCGCTCGGGGGCGAAGACCAGGCTGAGGGTGTGCGGGAACCGCTCGGTGAGCCGGGCCATGGGCTCGGTGGGGCGGACGGCGTCGGTGAGCGTCGCCTCGACCCATGCCTCCTCGTGCCGGGCGAGCGCGGGATCGGCGAGCAGTTCCTCGAGGGTGCCGGAGATCCGGGCCAGCGCGCGCGGCACCGGGCAGTCGATCCGCTCGGCGGTGAGGGCACCGGTCGCGTCGAGGTCGACCAGCCACATCGTCTTGCGGTGGTCGGTCTCGGAGAAGGAGTACGGCAGGGGGGAGCCGGAGTAGCGGACGCGCTCCGTGAGGGTCTGGGAGCCGTGCAGATGCCCGAGTGCCACGTAGTCGACGCCGTCGAAGACACCGGCGGGCACGGAGGCGACGCCGCCGACGGTGATGTCGCGTTCGCTGTCGCTGGGTTCGCCGCCGGTGACGAAGGCATGGGCGAGGACGACGGACCGGGTGCCCGGCGTACGGGTCGCGAGGTCGGCGCGGACCCGGTCCATGGCGGCGGCGAGCACGCTCTCGTGTCCCGCCCTCTCGACCCCGAACTCCTCCTTGACCAGCGCGGGTTCGAGATACGGCAGGCCGTAGAAGGCGACGTCGCCGTGGGCGTCGGCGAGCACCACGGGGGTGCCGGCGGCCGACGGGTCCGTGCGCAGATGGATGCCCGCCCGGCCGATCAGCGCGGCCCCGACGCCGAGCCGGCGGGCGGAGTCGTGGTTGCCCGAGATCATCACGGTCGGCACCCCGAGGTCCGCGAGCCGGTGCAGGGCCTCGTCGAACAGCTCGACCGCGGCGAGCGGCGGCACCGCGCGGTCGTACACGTCCCCCGAGACGAGCACCGCGTCGACCTCGCGCTCACGCACGGTTGCGACGAGTCGGGAGATGAACGCGGACTGCGCCGGAAGCATGTTCACGCGGTGGAACGACCGGCCGAGGTGCCAGTCGGACGTGTGCAGCAATCTCAAGAAACCGCTCCGACGTACAGAAACCGACCGTGAACACCGACCACGCTAACGCCTTCGGCACCTGCCCCCGCACCGACGGCACCTTTTGCCCGTATACGACATTGAACCGCCCAAACGATGCCGATTCTGTCTGATTCACGGCGGCACCGACGGCAAATCCGTTGGACAACTCCCGTCCCCCTGACAATCGTTGACGGAATGGACCAGGAACAGATCTGGGACGCGGACGCCGCCCGACGCTACGACACCCCCGGTACCGGGATGTTCGCGCCCGAGGTGCTCGGGCCGACCGTGGACCGGCTGGCCGCGCTCGCGGACGGCGGGGCGGCGCTGGAGTTCGCGATCGGCACCGGGCGGGTCGCGGTGCCGCTCGCCGGCCGCGGCGTGCCGGTGACCGGCATCGAGCTGTCCCGCCCGATGATCGGACAGCTGAGGGCAAAGGTGGACGAAGAGGCGATCCCCGTGGTCGTCGGTGACATGGCGACCACCCGGGCGCCGGGCACGTACACGCTCGTCTACCTGGTCTTCAACACGATCTCCAATCTGCTCACCCAGGCCGAGCAGGTCGCCTGCTTCCGCAACGCCGCCCGGCACCTGGCGCCCGGCGGACGGTTCGTGATCGAGCTGTGGGTGCCGGAGCTGCGCAAGCTGCCGCCGGGGACACCGGCGACGGTCTGGCACTCCGAGCCGGGCTACATCGGTCTGGACACCTACGACGTCCTGCGCCAGCACGTCGTCTCGCACCACTTCCGGTTCGACGAGGAGGGCCGCGAGGCCCGGCTGGAGCGCTCCCCGCACCGCTACGTCTGGCCCGCCGAGCTCGACCTCATGGCCGAGCTGGCCGGGTTCGCGCGGGAGAGCCGGCACGCGGACTGGTCGGGGTCCGAGTTCACCGCCGAGTCGCCGTCCCACGTCTCGGTGTACCGGCTGCCGGAGTAGACCGCCCCGTCAGGCGTCCCCGTACGCCTCGCCGCCCAGCTCCAGCAGTGCCGTCCCGGCCGTGACGTCCGCGAGCCAGGCGCGGAAGGCGTCCACGTCGGCGTCCGGGAGGCCGATCTCGAGGGTGACCGCCTCGCCGTACCGGACGTCCCGCACCGAGCGGCCGGTGGCCCGCAGACCGTTCTGGACCTTGCCGGCGCGCTGGTGGTCGACGGTGACGGTGGCGAGGCGGAAACGCCGGCGGGTGAGGGTGCCGAGTGTGTCCAGTGCCTCGCCGACCGCGCCGCCGTAGGCGCGGATGAGTCCGCCGGCGCCGAGCTTGACGCCGCCGTAGTAGCGGGTGACGACGGCGACGACGTACCGCATGTCCCGGCGCAGCAGCATCTGGAGCATCGGGACCCCCGCGGTGCCGCCAGGTTCGCCGTCGTCGCTGGCCTTCTGGACGGCGGCGTCCGCGCCGATCACATAGGCCCAGCAGTTGTGGGTGGCGTCGGCGTGCTCCTTGCGCACGGACGCGATGAACGCCTGGGCCTCCTGCTCGGTCGCCGCCGGGGCGAGGGCGCACAGGAAGCGCGAGCGGTTGACCTCGGTCTCGTGCACGCCCTCCCGGGCCACCGTGCGGTACTCGTCCTGCATCCGGCCACCCTATGCGCCGGCCGGACCCGCGCTCAGCCGGCCTTCTTCTGCCCCCGGGGCACGAGCATCGAGGTCAGCAGCGCGGTGCCGGGGCGCAGGGCCCGCCAGTCGGGTCCGTGCCAGGCCAGGACGGCGATCGCCGACGTGGGGAACTTCAGCCGTACCTCGTCCAGCGCGTGGTCGAGGTCGTCCCCGGCGAGCTCCAGGACCAGTTCCTCCAGCCCGGGGTTGTGGGCGACGAGCAGCAGCGTCCCGATCCCCGCGGGGGTCTCCCGTACGACGTCCAGCAGCTCCGGCACGTCGGCCGCGTACAGGCGCGGGTCGTGGCGGACCGGGGGCGGGGCGTCCCACTCCGCGGAGGCGAGCTGCCAGGTCTGGCGCGCGCGTACGGCGGTGGAGACCAGCGCGAGGTCGGGCACGCAGCCGGTCCCGGCGAGGGCGCGGCCCGCGGCAGGGGCGTCGCGGCGGCCGCGGGCCGCGAGGGGCCGCTCGTGGTCGGGGACGCCGTCCGGCCAGTCCGACTTGGCGTGCCGCAGCACCACCAGCCTGCGCGGCGGTCCGTCCTGTGCGCTCATGCGGGGGCTCCCAGATCGCGGGTGAGGTCCAGGCCGAGGAGGCGGTCGGCGTAGGCGAACGTCTCGAAACGGGCGCCGTACGGCAGCTCCGGCCCGGCGTCCTCCACCCACCGCAGCACCGTCAGCACCTCGGGTACGTCCAGGTCGTCCTCCCAGGCGGTACGGAGCGGTCCGCGCACCTCGTCCGGGACGGGCCGCGAGGGCCGCCTCGCCCAGTCGGCGACGGCTCTCCGCCAGCGTACGAGGGTCTCGCCGGCCTCGCCCAGCGTCGCCCCGTCCAGCCGGACGGGCTCGGTGCGGGGCCGGGACAGCAGGGCGAGACGCAGCGCGGCGGGATCGTCCGGGACGGTGCCCTCGACCCCGGCCACAGCGATCCGCACCCCGTCGGGCTCCGGGCCGTCCTCCGCCACCACGTGCAGGATCTGCGCCTCCCCCACCCCGGCGCCCAGGCCCTGGCCGTCCTCGAAGGGATGCATGCCGAGCGCGGCGGCGCCGGACCGCAGCTCGGCCTGCTCGCGCGCGCCGGTGAGCAGCGCCCACACGGGCGTCCCGCCGAGTTCCAGCGCCCGCACCAGCACGTCGGCGACGAGCAGGACCCGCAGCGATCCCGTGCCGTACCCGGAGGCATGCGCCTGTACCCGGGTCAGGCCACGGCGGACGGGGGCGGCGACGACGGCTTCGCCGGTTCGGGCGTCGATGATGCGCAGCACGAGGCGAGCCTAGGCGGCTGGTCGGGGGTTCGCAGGCAGGGAGGTGGAATCAGGGGTACGCGTGGCGCGTTGGACTGGCCGACAGGTATGGTGCGCGACCCACGGGAGGCCGACGGTGCACGGCGACGAGGCGACGATCCGGAAGATTCTCACCGGGCTCGGTGACACCTGGGCGGTGGTGGGGCTGTCGACGAACCGACGGCGCGCGGCGTACGGCGTCGCCGAGGTGCTGAAGCGTTACGGCAAGCGGGTCGTGCCGGTCCATCCCAAGGCGGAGGCGGTGCACGGCGAGCAGGGGTACGCCTCCCTCGCGGACATCCCCTTCGCGGTGGACGTGGTGGACGTGTTCGTCAACAGCGACCTCGCCGGTGCCGTCGCGGACGAGGCGGTCGCCAAGGGCGCGAAGGCGGTGTGGTTCCAGCTCGGCGTCGTGGACGAGGCGGCGTACGAGCGGACGCGCGCGGCGGGTCTGGAGATGGTGATGGACCGCTGCCCGGCGATCGAGATCCCGCGACTGGGCTGACGCCCCGGACCGGGCCGGTCGGCCTCCGGGTCTGCCGGGCCTGCCGGGCGCTCGTACGCCCGAACGTGGTCCGCGGCGGCACGCACGCGGGGTGCCGCCGCGCCCGGGACGTCCCGGCAGCGGCCCGGTCGATAATGACCGGGTGACCACCAACTCCCCCTCGTTCCAGCGCACTCGGGTCGTCATCGTCGGCGCGGGCCCCGCCGGCCTCACGGTCGGGAACATCCTGCGGGCCGCGTCCGTCGACTGCGTGGTCCTGGAGACGGAGAGCCGTGCGTTCATCGAGCAGCGGCCGCGGGCCGGCGTCATCGAGGAGTGGGCCGTCAACGGACTGCGGCGACGGGGCCTGGCCGACTTCCTGCTGGCGCGCGCCCAGCGCCACACCGCCTGCGAGTTCCGCTTCGGCGGCGAGCGGTACCGGTTCCCCTACGGTGATCTGACCGGCCGTCATCACTGGGTGTACCCACAGCCGTTGCTGGTGACCGACCTGGTCCGCGAGTACGTGGACGTACGGGGCGGGGACGCCCGGTTCTCGGTGCGCGACGTCGAGTTGCGCGATCTGGACGGCGGGCACCCCTCCGTGTCGTACACCTGCCGGGACAGCGGTGAACGGCGCATGCTCGCCTGCGAGTTCGTGGTCGGCGCCGACGGAGCGCGCGGGGTGAGCAGGGCCGCGATGCCGCCGGGACACGCCCGTACCGCCCGGCACGACTACGGCGTCGCCTGGCTGGCGCTGCTCGCCGAGGCGCCGCCGTCCTCCGACTGCGTGGTGTTCGGCGTGCACGAGAACGGGTTCGCCGGGCACATGGCCCGCAGCCCCGAGGTGACCCGCTACTACCTCCAGTGCCCGCCCGGCGACGACCCGGAGAACTGGCCCGACGACCGGATCTGGTCCGAGCTGCACGTCCGGCTCGCGGGCGGCCCGGGCGCCGAGGCGCTGACCGAGGGCCCGCTGACCGAGAAACGGGTGCTCGCCCTGCATGACTACGTGGTCGAGCCGATGACCTACGGACGGCTCTTCCTGGCCGGTGACGCGGCCCATGCCGTCGCGCCGATCGCCGCGAAGGGCATGAACCTCGCCCTGCACGACGCGTTCCTGCTCGGCGACGCGCTGGTGGCGTATCTCGACGGCGGCGACGGCGAGGGCCTGGACGGCTACTCGGAGGCGTGTCTGCGGCGGGTGTGGGACTACCAGGAGTTCTCGCAGTGGCTGTCGGAGGTGTACCACGGGACGGCTTCCAAGGATCCCTTCCGCGCGGGCACGACCTTCGCCCGGCTGCGCCGCCTCTTCACCTCACCGGTGGCGGCCGCGGCCTTCGCCGAGCAGTACCTCGGGACGGCCGAGCACTACTGACCGGACCGGGCACTCCGCGCGGTTCAGTCGTGCACCGGGGTGTCCCCGAGCCGGTGGTCGGCCACGTTCAGGGCCTCGGCCACCAGTCGGCGCAGATGGCCGTCGGAGAGCGAGTACACCACCCGGCGGCCTTCCTTGCGGGTGTGCACGAGCCCGGCCAGCCGCAGCCGGGCCAGATGCTGGCTGACCGCCGGCCGGGCGGCGCCGCACACCTCCGTCAGCGTGGTCACATCGGCCTCGCCCGAGGTCAGCGCGTGCAGCAGGGTGAGCCGGGTGCGGTCGCCGAGCAGGGCCAGCAGCTCGGCGGCGAGCGCGAGCTGCTCCTCGCCGGGGGTGCGCGGATGCGCATGGTGCGCAGGTGATAGGTGCATGCGTGCGCTCATACGCACATAATGGCGCCGTGGGCGGACGCCCGTCCACCCCGGCGCAACGGAAGGGGCCGACGTGAGCGAGCGGCACGGGCACAGGCATGCGCACGAGCACGGGCACGGGCATGGGCATGGGCAGAGGGACGGGCGCGGGCACGGGAACGGGGGCGGGCATCACCGGGGACATGCGCACGAGCATCCGCACCACCGGCCCTCCGCCGTGTCCTCCCTGCGGCACCGGCTCTCCCATCTCCTCACCCCGCACTCCCACGAGAGCGCCGACAAGCTCGACGCGGCCCTGGAGTCCTCGGCCCGGGGCCTGCGCGCGCTGTGGGTCTCGCTGGCGGTGCTGGGCGTCACGGCGGCCGTCCAGGCGGTCGTGGTGGTGCTCTCGGGCTCGGTGGCCCTGCTCGGCGACACGGTGCACAACGCGGCGGACGCACTGACCGCCGTACCGCTGGGCATCGCGTTCGTGGTGGGCCGGCGGGCGGCCACCCGCCGCTTCACCTACGGCTACGGGCGCGCGGAGGACCTGGCGGGCCTAGCGATCGTCCTGACCATCGCCGCGTCGGCGGCCTTCGCCGGGTGGACGGCGGTCGAGCGGCTGCTGGACCCCCGGCCGGTCGAGCACGTCGGCGCGGTCGCGCTGGCGGCGCTGGCCGGTTTCGCGGGCAACGAGTGGGTGGCCCGGTACCGCATCCGGGTCGGCCGCTCGATCGGCTCGGCGGCGCTCGTGGCGGACGGGCTGCACGCCCGCACGGACGGCTTCACCTCACTGGCCGTGCTGCTCGGCGCGGGCGGTTCGGCGCTGGGCTGGCAGCTCGCCGACCCGGTGGTGGGGCTGGCGATCACGGCCGCGATCGCGCTGGTGCTGCGGGACGCGGCGCGGGAGGTGTTCCGGCGGGTGCTGGACGCGGTGGACCCGGCGCTGGTCGACCGGGCCGAGCGGGCCCTGCTGGAGGTCGACGGGGTGCGCGGGGTGGGCGAGTTGCGGCTGCGCTGGATCGGGCACCGGCTGCGGGCCGAGGTCGCGGTCGTCGTGGACGGCGAGGCGACCGTACGCCGGGCGCACGCGATCGCCGTGCACGCGGAGCACGCGCTGCTGCACGCCGTCCCCCGGCTCACCGCGGCCCTGGTCCACGCGGATCCGGCACCGGTACCGGGCGCGACAGATCCCCATCTGCCTCTCGCCCACCACACGCCGGCCTGAGAGCACCGCCGGCCCCCGCGCGGGACCGTCAGCCCCCGGCCCTTCCGACACCACCGCGCGGGACGGACAGACACCGAGCCCGTCCGCCACCACCGCACCCCGGACCGTCAGACCCCGAGCCCGTCCAGTACCACCGCGCCCGGCAGCTCGGTGAACGCCTTGCCCGGGACGAGGAGCTTGCCGCGGCGGCGGCCGCTGCCCACCAGGACCCAGGGCAGGTCGACCACGGCGGAGTCCACCAGGACCGGCCACGCGGCCGGGAGCCCGATCGGGGTGATCCCGCCGTACTCCATGCCGGTCTCCCCCACCGCCGTGTCCATCGCCGCGAAGGACGCCTTGCGGGCACCCAGATGCCGGCGGACCACGCCGTTGACGTCGACGCGGGTGGTGGACAGCACGACACACGCGGCGAGGGTGGTGTCCCCGCCGCGCTTGCCGGCGACCACGACGCAGTTCGCGGACTTCTCCAGCAGGTCCCGCCCGTAGTGCTCGACGAAGACCGCCGTGTCGGCCCACTCCGGGTCGGTGTCGACATAGAGGATCTGGGAGGCGGGCACGCTGCCGCCCCAGTGGCGTACGGCGTCGGCGACCGGGGCGGTCAGCTCGTCGAGGCAGTCCGGGACGGGAGTCGCGGTGTCGAACTCTCCGATGGGTGCGCGCATGCCCGCACGCTAACAAGATCCGCCCGCCTGGGGTGCCCGCGTCTCAGCGCACGGGCGGGACGGAGACGGCCAGTACCCACTCGGCCGGGACCTCACCCGAATTGCCGTAGGTGTGCGGGGCGTTGGCCTCGAAGGTCACGCTCGCACCGGCCGGGACACGGTAGTTCTCGCCCTCGACGGTGAGCGTCAGTTCGCCCGCGACGACGTGGATGATCTCGAACGTGCCCGCCGGATGCGGATCCGAGGAACTGCTCTCGCCCGGCATCAGCTTCCACTCCCACATCTCCAGCGGGCCGGGCGCCTCGGTGCCGGCGAGGAGTCTGCTGTAGCTGCCGGCCTCGGTGTGCCACAGCCGCACGACCTGGTCGGCCGGCACGACCCGCACCTGCGGTCCCTGCGCGTAGTCGAGCAGGGTGGTCACGCTGATGCCGAGCGCGTCCCCGATCTTGACGACCGTCCCGATGCTCGGGTTGGTGCGGGCCTGCTCGATCTGGATGAGCATGCCCCGGCTGACCCCCGCACGGGCCGCGAGCACGTCCAGAGTGAAGCCGCGCACCGCACGCCAGTGCTTGACGTTGCGCGCCAGAGACTGGGTCAGCAGGTCGAGATCCGCCACATTCCGTCCAATATTATGGATGACTAAGTTCACTGTGTTGCACTACGGTGGATGTACCCGATGATGCATCGAACTGTACTGCGAGGAACCGTGACCGCACTCTTCGCCCTGGCCACCAGCCTGCTGTGGGGCCTGGCCGATTTCGGCGGCGGGCTGCTGACCCGCCGGGCCCCGGCGCTCACGGTCGTCATGGTGTCCCAGTCGATCGCGACCGTCGTCCTCGGCGTGATCGTGATCGCCACCGGCGGCTGGAGCGAGGCCGGCCCCCGGCTGTGGTTCGCGGTCGCCGCCGGACTGGTGGGCCCGGTGGCCCTGCTCTCCTTCTACCAGGCCCTGGCCCTCGGCCCGATGGGCGTGGTCTCCCCCCTGGCCACCCTGAGCGTGGCCGTCCCCGTCTCGGTCGGCCTGTTCCTCGGCGAGCGCCCCGGCCTCCTGCAGATCTCGGGCATCGCGGTCGCCGTGCTGGGTGTGGTCCTGGCGGGCGGCCCCCAACTGCGCGGCGCGCCGGTGCAGCGGCGGGCCGTCCTGCTCACCCTGGTCGCGGCGCTCGGCTTCGGCACCGTGTTCGTGCTGATCACCGAGGCGTCGACGAGCCCCACCGGCCTGTTCCTCGCCCTGTTCGTGCAACGCCTGACCAACGTGGCGGCGGGTGGGGTCGCTCTGTACGCCGCCGTCCGGCGCGGTGCCCCCGCGCTCCCCGAGGGCGGACTGCGGCCGGCCGCGCTGCCGGTGTACGGGTTCGTGGGGCTCGCCGACGTCGCCGCCAACGGCACCTACGCGGTCGCCGCCCAGCACGGCCCGGTCACGGTCGCCGCCGTGCTCGCCTCGCTCTACCCCGTGGTCACGGCCCTCGCCGCCCGCGGCTTCCTGCGCGAGCGGCTGCGCGCGGTCCAGGCGGCCGGTGCGGGACTGGCCCTGCTGGGCACGCTGCTGCTGGCGACCGGCTGAGTCAGCTCCCGGGCTCCAGCCGGGCGAGCTGCTCCACGGTCTCCTCGTCCAGTTCGGCCAGCGCGACCAGCTGGTCCGGGGTGACCCCGTCCGGGATCGGGACCGGTGCGGGCGTCCGCAGCGGCGGCTGCCAGCCCTCACCGGGAGTCCAGCGTCGTACGACCTTGGCGGGCGCGCCCGCGACGACGGAGTGGTCGGGCACGGTCCCGCGCACCACGGCCCCCGCCGCGACGACGACGTTCCGCCCGATCTGCGCCCCCGGCAGGATCACCGCGCCGGTGCCGATCCAGCAGCCGGACCCGATCCGCACCGGCTCCATACGCGGCCACTGCTTGCCGATGGGCTCGTGCGGGTCGTCGTAGGAGTGATTGGTGGACGTCACGTAGACGTACGGTCCGAAGTAGCAGTCGCTGCCGATGGTGACCGTCGTGTCGGCGATGACATGGCTGCCGCGGCCGAGGACGACACCGTCGCCGATGCGCAGGATCGGGTCGGGCCCGAGGTCGAGGTCGGGCATCAGACCGGCCGTCAGGGTGACCTGCTCGCCGACGATGCAGTGCGAGCCGATGTGGATCCAGGGTTCGCCGAAGACCGTGCCCAGCGGGAAGGCGAGCCGGGTCGCCGGGCCGATCGAGCCGAAGCGCAGCCGGCCGGGGCGCTCGGCGGTCACGGAGCCGGTGCGCTGCACCCACGCCCAGCCCGCGTGGACGGCGCGCTGCGCGAGGCGGCCCCGCCAGGATGAGAACGTGTTCTTGCGCTTCGGCACCCGCTCACCGTACTCAGCGCGTGCCGCCGGGATACGGGCCGGGGCCTGTGATCTTCGCCCCACCGGCTGGCGTACGGTACGACGGACATGCGGGCATGAATCCATGAGGCCATGAGGCCATCAACCCACTGGGCCATCACGGCGTTAGGGAGACGGTGAGACGGTGACGACGCACAAGGCGCTGATCGTGGGCATCGGCGGCAGGGAACCCAAGGTCGACGCGGAGGCGTTCGTGGCGCCGACGGCCTCGGTCATCGGGGACGTGACGCTGGAGGCGGGGGCGAGCGTCTGGTACGGCGCGGTCGTGCGCGGGGACGTCGAGCGGATCACCGTCCGCCGCGACGCGAACATCCAGGACAACGTGACCCTGCACGCGGACCTCGGCTTCCCCGTGACGGTCGGTGAGCGGGTCTCCGTCGGCCACAACGCGGTCGTCCACGGCGCGACCGTCGGCGACGACTGCCTGATCGGCATGGGCGCGACGGTCCTGAACGGCGCGGTGATCGGCGCGGGTTCCCTGGTCGCGGCCCAGGCCCTGGTTCCCCAGGGGATGGAGGTACCGCCGGGTTCCCTGGTCGCGGGCGTCCCGGCGAAGGTCAAGCGGGAACTGACGGAGGAGGAGCGCCAGGGCGTCACGCTCAACGGCACGCTCTACGCGGACCTGGCCAAGGCCCACAGCGAGATCCACGGGTAGGCCGACCGGTCCAAGGGGCGCGCGGAGCCGCACTGTGCGGCTCCGCCGCGTGGGCGCGACCGGCCTGCACGAACCCGCGCCCGACTACTCGGCGGCCCCCACGGCCTCCGGCTCGACCTCCTTCGCCGCGCGCTTCGCCTTGCGCTTGATGACGAGGAACGACGTCAGCCCGATCAGCACGGCCGCCACCAGCCCCAGGTACGAGAACCTCTTCAGCCAGGACTCCGCGACCACGCCCACGTAGTAGATGACGGCGGTGGTCCCGCCCGCCCAGATGATCCCGCCGAGCACGTTGGCGATGAGGAACTTCCAGTAGGGCATGTGCAGCACGCCCGCGAGCGGCCCGGCGAAGATCCGCAGCAGGGCGATGAAGCGGCCGAAGAACACGGCCCACATGCCCCACTTCTCGAAGGACCGCTCAGCCGTGGCGATGTGCCCCTCGCCGAAGTGCTTCGGGAACTTCCTGCCCAGCCAGGCCAGCAGCGGACGTCCGCCCTTGCGGCCGATGGCGTAGCCGATGGAGTCACCGATCACCGCACCGGCGGAGGCGACCGCCCCGAGGACGATCGGGTTGACCCCGGCGTGCTGGGAGGACAGCAGCGCGGCCGAGACCAGGATGATCTCGCCGGGCAGCGGGATGCCCAGGCTCTCCAGCCCGATGACCAGGCCGACCACGGCGTACACGGCCGCCGCGGGCACCGTGTCGAGCCACTCCTGCACGTGCACCGGCGGGCCTCCCCTTCGCCATTCCCTCGGACGTTCCTCGAACATCGCCTGCTGCCGGGAAGCCTACCGGTTCGCCCCGGCGCGGCCGGGCGCGTGGTGGAGCGGCCTGCACCGTGGACCGGGGAGCAGCGCCCCCGCCGTCGTACCGCCGCCGTCATCGCCTCAACCGCCGCGGCGCTCGCGCTGACCAGCAAGCTAGTGCCGTGACCGGGCGATCGAGGACTGCCAGCGGCACCGGCAGCGCCACCGCCGCTGATACCGCCCCCGGTATCGGCACCGGCACGTCGAGTCCGGTAGCGGGAGTGGCTCACGGCTCCCGCAGCACCGCACCTGGGCGGCCCTCCTCTCGAAGTCCCCCGTAGGCGCGGCGGGTCGCGGCGGGGGCGGCGTGGCGGCACGGGGCGCGGGCGGCGTGGGGCCGGTCTCGTGGGAGAGCGGCGGGACCGGTGGTCCGGCCGACGGCCCCGCCCCGGGTACCGCCGCCTCGAACTCCCACCGCTGCCCCGGCGAGCCGTTCCGCTCCGTGACGACGGCCTTCGTGCCGGCCTTCCCGGGACCGGGGGCGGCCAGCAGACCGCCGTCGCGGCGCAGCAGGAGTTCGCCGCGCACGGTCAGGTCGAAGAGGGCCTCGCCGGAGTGGACCGTGCAGCCGGCCAGCGCGACCGATGCCCGACCGGGGTCGGCGGCCGGACAGAGGGCCGGGGCGGCGGCACTGCGCAGCAGACCGTCGTCCTGGTACGACCACTGCTGGGAGGCGGCCGAGGAGCAGACCGTCAGGACGGCCGCCGCCCCGGACACGGCCCTGCCGCCCGCCACGTCGAGGCAGCGCCCGGTCGCCGGACGGCGCAGCCGGCCGTGGGCGGGCGCGCCGGAACGGGTGGCGGAGGCGGTCGAGGGGGAGCCGGACGGCGCGGGCTCCTCGTGGCCGGAGGTGCGGGCGCCCGGCGCGGCGGGCGTGCCGGTGGCGCTCCGTTATGTGATCACCCATTCCAGTGCTAGACGTGACGGGCATGCTCTTCCTGAAGGATGTCTCGACATCGTGGAGCACCCGCTACCTGGACGCCGCCGTTGCCCAGCTCCGCGCCGAGGGCCACGAGACACGGGACGAGCACGTGGCCCGGCTCTCCCCGCTCAATGACCGGCACGCCAACTTCCCGGGGCCGCTAGGAGCGCGTCTCAGTAACGGGCAAGCAGCTGGGTGCATCCAGCAAGGCAGTCGATCCGACCTGCCGGGACGCAAGGTCGGATTCCCGCCAGCAACATTCGCCTTCTTTCGGGAGAGTCGGCGACGGCTCGCGATCCTGATCGCGGACCCGTTCAGCTGACACCCTGCGAGAGGAAAACGAATGCACGTGGACCCCGGACTCAAAGTGCTGTACTTCGGGACGCCGGTCGTACTGATCAGCTCACGTAACGAGGACGGCACCGCGAACCTCGCGCCGATGTCCTCCGCGTGGTGGCTGGGCCAGTCCTGCATGCTCGGTCTCGACAACAGCAGTCAGACGACCGCGAACCTGCTCCGCGAGGATGAATGCGTGCTCAACCTGCCCTCATCGGCGATGGTCGACGCCGTGGACCGGATCGCGCTCACCACCGGGAAACCGGCCGTGCCGGACCACAAGGCAAAGCAGAGCTACCGATACGAACCGGACAAGTTCTCGGCCGCACAGCTGACTGAGCAGGAATCGGAGCTGGTCCGGGCACCACGGGTCGCGGAATGTCCGATCCAACTGGAGTGCAGGGTCGTCTCGTCTCATCCTTTTGGCAGCCCCGGCTCCTATGCCACGGCCTTCCAGGTCGAGGTCCTTCGCGCCCATGTCGAGGAGGAGTTGGTCATCCCGGGAACGCACTATGTGGATCCACGCGGCTGGGATCCACTCATCATGAAGTTCTGCGAGTTCTTCGGCGGTGGACGCAACGTTCATCCCTCGAAACTCGCTGAAGGGTGGAACATGCCGCATCAGCTCCAGTCGGCGGCCGTCTGAGCTGGTACCACCTGGCAGTAACCTGCTTGCATTTCATGATCATTCATGCGGGATGATCCTGGTATGCGCGACAGAAACGGGCTGTTCGACGAGGTCGAGCTGGTTGAGAGGAAGCGGGCACAAGGCCGTCCAGCGGCGGCGGGCAAACGGTTCCGGGCGTTCGACCCGCGTCAGGTCCTGCTGCTGCCGCCGTCACTGGACGACTGGCTGCCTGAGGGGCACCTGGCCCGGTTCGTCGCCGACCTGGTCGACGAGGTCCTCGACCTCTCCCCGGTCCTGGCCGGCTACACCGAAAGGCGCGGCTTCCCGCTCTACGACCCGCGGTTGATGGTGCGCCTGCTGATCTACGGCTACACCACCGGGGTCCGCTCGTCCCGAGCGATCGAGCGTCGTTGCGTGGACGATGTCGCGTTCCGCTTCCTGGCTGTCGACCAGGCCCCGGACTGCCGGTCGATCGCCCGGTTCCGCCGCCGCCACCTGGACGCCCGCGCGGATCTGTTCCTCCAATCGCTGCACCTCGCGCAGAAGCTCGGCATGGTCAAGATGGGCCGCTCGCCCTGGACGGCACGAAACTGGAGGCGAACGCCTCCAAGCACAAGGCGATGAGCTACGGCCGCCTGGTCGACAAGGAGGAGCGGATAGAGGCCGAGATCGCCGAACTGGAGGCCAAGGCCGCCGCTCTGCTGGCCGACGCCGAGGCCACCGACATCGCCGAGGACCAGGCCTTCGGTATGACGGCAAGGACACCGACCTGCCCGCCGAGCTGGACCGGCGCGAGAAACGCCTCGCCAGGCTGCAGGCCGCCCGCGCTCAGATCGAGGCCGAGGCCGCCGACAAGGCCCGAAAGCATGCCGAGGAGAAGGAACGCTGCCGCCAGCAGCGTGTCGGTACCAGCGACGAGCAGGCCGTCACCGACGCGGGCGAGCAGGCCTCCGCGAAGGCGAGGCCCAAGCCGAAGGCCCAGGCCAATTTCACCGACCCCGACTCGCGGATCATGAAGAAGGCGACGGCGCCTGCATCCAGGCCTACAACGCCCAGGCCGTCATGGACGAGGCCCAACAGGTCATCACCGCCGCCGACGTGACCACCAACGCCTCCGACGCGCTGAACTACACCAGCATGCTCGACCAGTCTGCCCGCAACACCGGCCACCACCCCAAGCAGGCCCTCGTCGACGCCGGATACTAGACCAACCTCGAAGCCGCGACGGACCGCCGGTTCTCCTGCGGCACCGACACGTTCATGGCCACCGGTCGCCTCGGCCACGACGAACAGGTCTCGCCCGTACCCCGCGGACGCATCCCCAAGAACGCTACTCTGAAGGAGCTCATGGCCCGCAAGCTGCGGACCAAGCCCATCGGCTGACCGACCCCGGCTGGCCCCCCCCTCCAGGCAGACTCCCAGGCCATCAAGCCCTCCGCCCCGCCCCGGAGGGAACCGCCCAGGCGCCCGCGACCGATCCCAGCGATCAAGACCACCGGGTCAGTTGCCCGTTACTGACCCACGCTCCTAGCTGGGGTCCCGTACTGGTGGGCTCGCGTCGCCAGTTCCCCAAGGAAGCCAGCCCGCTTGCAACCGTGGTTCCGGGGGACGTATCGGCTGCAGTCACCTTCGACCTCCGGCGGCGGCGAGGGACACGACCCTCTTCCCGTTCATCACTCTACGTATTCACTAGCCGAGGGGCACACCTCCTCCAAAGACCCCTCGGGCCCGTCATCCGCCCGCGCCGCTCAGCCGTTGGGGCGCAGGGTCCAGACGACGGTCATCTCGCCGGTGACGGCGCCGTCGGCGCGCCGGATCTCGATCTCCACCGGGAACTCGGGACGCGCCCCCGCGTCGAGTTCGGCGACGACCTCGGCGGCCGGGCGGCCCAGGGTCGCCGTGGCGGTGACGGCCCCCATCGCGAGCTTCCGGTACGCGATCTCGGCGCGCACGGCGAGCGGCACGGCACGCGAGAGCTGGTCCCCGAACGCGGCCAGCACGATCGCGCCGCTGGCGGACTCACCGAGCGTGAACATCGCACCGGCGTGCGGGCCGCCCACGTGGTTGTGGAAGTCGCCCTGGTCCGGCAGGGCGACCACCGCGCGGTCCCGGCCGGTCTCCACGAACTCCAGGTTGAGGGTCCGGGCCATGGGCACGGTGGCGGCGAGCATCTCGCCGATGGACATCTGGTCTGCGCTCATGCCGCGATGTTACCCATGAGTAGCCTTCCTGGCCAGAGTCGGCCCGGCCGGCTCCGGCGAGGGGCGGTGGCCACGGCGCGTCCGGGGCGGCACTAGGGTTTCTGGCCATGTGGCCAGGAAACCAGCCGCCCGGGGGAGAGCAGAACCCGCAGGCGCAGAACAATCCGTACCAGCAGCCCGGATACCAGCAGCCGAATCCGTACCAGCAGCCCGGCTATCAGCAGACCGGGCAGCCCGGCACCCCGCAGCCCCACCCCCATGGCCCGCAGCCGCAGTGGGGTGCCCCGACGGCCGTGGGCGGACCTCAGCCCGCACCCGGCGGCGGGGGCGGTGGGGACCGCACGAAGCTGGTCGCGATCATCGCCGCCACGGCCGTGGTCGTGGCCGCCGGTGTCACCGGCTATCTGGTGCTGGGCGCCAAGGACGACGGCAAGGGCGTGGTGGCCAAGGGCAGCGAGAGCCCCTCGGCGTCCGCGTCCGCCGCCGCGTCCACCGGCACCGGCACCGACGACAACCCGCGTGACAACGAGGAGGAGAAGGCGACGATCCCGGGCTGGAAGGTCGTGGTGAACCCCAAGTGGGGGCTCGCCTTCGACGTGCCGGCCGACTGGGAGGTCGAGAAGCCGGGCGTCGGCCGCGGCTTCGAGTGGGAGGACAAGAAGGAACCCAGCGGCTACGGCTCGATCCTGATGTCGGGGGTCGCCGAGTACAAGTCCCAGTGGTGCGGCACGGACAGCGACAAGGACGGCAAGACCGACTACACGGCGCTGGCGATGGTCGGCACCAAGGGCGCCGAGGGCGCCAAGAACACCGACGAGATCGCCGTCAACACCCCGGCGTGGTGGGTCTTCGGCGGCTACACCGAGCCGGACAAGAAGAGCCTCACCTTCGACGAGAAGGCGACCCCGTTCACCACCGCCTCCGGCATCGAGGGCAGCTACGCCTGGGCGCAGTCGACGAACACGCCCCAGAAGGGCAAGTGCGACAGCGACGGCAAGGCGATCACGTTCGGTTTCAAGAACTCCAAGGGCGACTACGTGTCGTGGAACTGGTTCGGCGCCAAGGGCGTCAAGGACGAGGTCCCGAAGGCGACGGTCATGCAGATCCTGAGCACCGTGCGCTGGCACGGGGAGCCCACGGCGAACTGAACGGGCGGCCGGCCCCCGGGCGCGCGTCCGACGGACGATCCGTCACTCCGTTTGGCCCGCCGGGGCTACACCGCCCGCACCCTGAGCGCGGCCGTGGGTGGCGCGGCGGAGTGCGGCGCGCTGAGGCCGGACCGGTCAGCCGATGCCGAACGCCCCGTCCGGTGGCACGGGGGACGGTACGGCGTCCTCGTCCCGTACCGGACGCGCGTCGCCGATGAACCGCCGTAGCCCGGGGCCGTGCTCCACCCGGGCGGGGAACGCGTCCGCGGCGGTGCGGCGGGCCAGTGCGGTCACGTCGACGGGGTGGTGCGCGGCGACGAGGACCGCGTTGCCGAACCGGCGGCCGCGCAGCACGGCCGGTTCCGCGATGAGCAGGAGTTCCTCGAACACGGCCGCGAAGGTGGCCAGTTGGGAGCGGACGAAGCCGAAGGGCGCCGCGTCGGCGAGGTTGGCGAGGTAGACGCCGTCGTCCCGCAGGACCCGGCCGGCCTCCCTGGCGTAGGCCAGGGAGGTCAGGTGCGCGGGGACCCGGGAACCGCCGAAGACGTCCGCCACCAGGACGTCGGCCGAGTCCCCGGGCGCCGCCTCCAGCCAGGCGCGGGCGTCGGCCGGGTGCAGCGCGACGCCGGAGCCGGCCGGGAGCGGCAGCTGCTCGACGACCAGCTCCAGCAGCGCCCGGTCGGCCTCGACGACGTCCTGCCGGGAGCCCGGCCGGGTGGCGGCCACGTAGCGGGGCAGGGTGAGCGCCCCGCCCCCGAGGTGCAGCACGTCCAGGGGCAGACCGGGCTCGGCCACGACGTCGAGCACATGCCCGAGGCGGCGCGCGTACTCGAACTCGAGGTGCTCCGGCTCGTCGAGATCGACGTACGACTGCGGCGCGCCGTCGACCGTCAGCAGCCAGGCCCGCTCCCGGTCGACGTCGGGCATGAGCTTGGCGGTGCCGTGGTCGACGGCGCGGCTGACGGGTAGGGACTCCACCCGTTCATTGTGCCTGGTGGGCGGAGCCGCCCCAGGGGCTCGGGGTGGGGCGGGCCCCGCTCACAGCACGGCCGTCCCCGCTCACAGCACGGCCGTCACCGTGCCCGCCCCCACGGTCCGTCCGCCCTCCCGGATCGCGAACCCGAGCCCCGGCTCCAAGGGCATCTCGCGCCCCAGCTCGACGGTCATGTCGACCCGCTCCCCCGGGCGCGCGAACCCCGCCGCCCCCAGGTCCACGTCCCCCACGACGTCCGCGGTGCGCAGGTAGAACTGCGGCCGGTAGCCGGTGGCGATCGCCGTCGCGCGGCCCCCCTCGCGGGCGGAGAGCACGTACACCTGCGCGGAGAACCGCCGTCGCGGCACGACGCTGCCCGGCGCCGCCACCACGTGGCCGCGCCGTACGGCGTCCCGTGGCACGCCCCGCAGCAGCAGCGCCACGTTGTCCCCGGCCTGGGCCTCCTCCATCGGCTTGCCGAAGGTCTCCAGGCCGGTGACGACGGACTCCAGCCCGGCGCCGACCACGTCGACGCGGTCACCCACCCGCACCGTGCCGCGCTCGACGGCGCCGGTGACGACGGTCCCCCGCCCGGTGATGGTGAGGACGTTCTCCACGGACAGCAGGAACGGCGCGTCCAGATACCGCTCGGGCATCGGCACGTACGTGTCCACCGCGTCGAGCAGCGCCTCGACCGACGCCGTCCAGCGCGGGTCGCCCTCCAGGGCCTTCAGCCCCGACACCCGTACGACGGGGGCGGCGTCGCCGCCGTAGCCGTGCGCGGTGAGCAGGTCGCGGACCTCCAGCTCGACGAGTTCGGCCAGTTCGTCGTCGGCGCGGTCGGCCATCGTCAGCGCGACGACGATGTGGTCGACGCCCACCTGCCGGGCGAGCAGCACGTGTTCGGCGGTCTGCGGCATGATCCCGTCGAGCGCGGAGACGACGAGGATCGCCCCGTCGAGCTGTGCGGCGCCGGTGACCATGTTCTTGACGTAGTCGGCGTGGCCCGGCATGTCGACGTGCGCGTAGTGCCGGGTGTCGGTCTCGTACTCGACGTGCGCGATGTTGATGGTGATGCCGCGGGCGGCCTCCTCGGGGGCCCGGTCGATGCGGTCGAAGGGCACGAAGGTGCCGGCGCCGCGGTCGGCCAGGACCTTGGTGATGGCGGCGGTCAGGGTGGTCTTGCCGTGGTCGACGTGCCCCATGGTGCCGATGTTGAGATGCGGCTTGGTGCGTACGTACGCGGTCTTGGACATGGCGGTACCTCGAAGCGTCTGCGTGGAAGATCTCCGTGGGGAGAGGGGACCCCGGGGGGAACCGGCCGACCCTCCCCCTGCGGGGTCCGCCGGACGATCCGGGGAGGGTCAGCTTCGGGCGCCGTCGACAGCGGCCGGGTGCGGCGGGACGGCAGCCTTCGGAGCATCCGCGACGGCGGATGCGACGAGGAAGAAGGCGTACCGGAACATGGTCCCGATCCTCGCCGATGGTTCGTTCGGCGTCGAATGGTTTTCGGGCGGCGGGAACGCGGAGGGGAAGGGGCGGTTCGGTGCGTGTCGTCCGGGAGGTGGGGCAGCCGGGCGGGCTGGGCCGCATCTGCCGGACGCGCAGCGCGTCGTGAGCGAGCGGTGTCACCGTCCACTCGCACAGTGCCGAGACGACCCGGGTGACCGTCTCCTCCGGGGTGGTGATCGAGTGCGGCGGACAGCACCAGCTGCCGACCGGGCCGCCGTCGAAGTCTCCCTCGTCGAGCGCCCAGCGCCAGCCGGCGGCCCAGTGTCCGTAATGCTCTACCAGCGCCTGAGACATCGCGTCGGAGCTGGTGCGGCCCGGACCGCGTGCTGATCTACGACGTGGCGGAGCACATCGCGGGCGCGCTGCGGCCGGACGACGGCAGTCGGGTCCCCGCGGCGTTGCCCGATCATCTCGAGCGCTGGCTCGAGGTGCGGGAAGCCGTGCCGTGGCGGGAGGCGTCGGGCAGCGGCGAGGACGGGCCGGTCACCCCGGCCTCCGACGGGGCGGCGGACTCCGTCCGTACCTTCGACTGCGTCCTGGACCCCGCCCGCGGGGCGGGCCCGCTCGCCGCGCTGGAGCGCGCTGGAGCAGGTGCGGGCCGACGCGGCACGCGGCGCCGTGCTCGACTTCGAGCTGCTGCGCGGCTGGCAGCGGCACGTTCTGGGCACCCCTGAGCTGCCGGACCTCCGCAGCCTGCCCGCCTTCGCCGAGAAGGGCCGGGAGCGCTACGGCGTCGGCCCGGACACCCGCGCCCGCCTGGACGCCTGCCGGGCGGAGAGCGCCGCGAGCGGCGACCGGCCGCTCCCGTTGACCGCCCGCGCCGCCCGGGCCTGTCTGGACGTGTGCTTCTTCCACCCGTTCGACGACGGCAACGCCCGCTCCGCCTTCCTGACCCTGGTCTTCGTCCTGGCCCGTGAGGGAATCTCGCTCGACCGTGTCGCCCTGCTCCGCCGTGTCTCCTTCCGTGCCGACGCGCCGGAGGACGGCCTGATCCTCGCCCGCTCCATCGACACGCACCTCACGGCGACCCGTCGAGGCGCCGTGGGGCACAAGAATTAGTGGAGCCGGCCGCCGGCGCCGATGTTCCTGAGTGCCTCACGGACCGTCAGCGGGGCGAAGCGGCCGCGCTCGTGGGCGAGGAAGGTGCGGACGGCCTCCGGGTCGGTCTTGGCGTACTCGCGCAGGCACCAGCCGATCGCCTTGCGGATGAAGAAGTCCGGGTGGCCGGACTGGTGCAGACAGTAGGCGAAGAGACGCTCGGTGTCGGTGCGGTCCTTGTAGCGGAGCTGGTGGAGCAGGGCCGTGCGGGCGATCCAGAGGTCGTCGTCGGCGATCCAGTCGTCCATCGCGGCGGTGAGCCGGGGGTCGGCGGCGACGAGGGCGCCGACGACGTGCGCGGCGAGCAGGTCGACCGTGTCCCACCAGGAGGTCGTGGTGATCAGCCGGCGGGCGACGGGGAGGAACGCCGACGAGCAGCGTCCGGCGTACCGGCGCAGGTAGTCGACGGCGAAGTAGTGGTACTCGCGCTCCGGCAGGGCCCAGCAGCGCAGCGCCACGGCCGTGCAGTCGGTCTCGGTGGGCCGGGGCGTGCCCGCGAGGACCGTCCGGGACAGGGCGCGGCGCTCGGGGGTGGGCAGGCCGAGGAAGGGGGCCACGTCCTTCATGTACGCCCGCATGGCGTCGGCCCGGACGGGGTCGGCCGCGCCCGCGTACACGGCGGTGAGGCGTTCCAGCAGGGTGTCGGCGAGGGCGCTGTGCGGTACGTCGGTGGGACCCGCGCCGGAGTCGGTCATGAGACGAACCATACGGCGATCACACATGTCCGTCGGTTACTGTCGCGGGATGCTCGATGCCACCACCCGCTCTGGGGGCACCGCCGCGGCCACTCCCCGGGCCGCCGCCACGGAGCTCCTGGTTCCCGTGCCCCTCGTCACCGCCGCCGCGCCCGCGCCCGCCCGTCCCCTGGCGCGCCTCGGCAGAATGCTGCTGTCGCCCTGGTCCCGGTTCGCGCTGCTCGTCGCCCTGCTCGCGCTGGCCGGTTCGAGCGTGCTGCTGTTCGAACCCCAGAGACTCCTCGCGGACGGCTGGCCGCCCCAGGTGGGCGGGGTGATGGCTGCCGTGGTGTTCGCGGCGGCGTACGGGCTGTGCACGGTCGCGTTCGTGCCGCGGCCGCTGCTGAACCTGGCGGCGGGGGCGGTGTTCGGCTCGGCCGTCGGGCTCGGCGCGGCGCTGGTGGGCACCGTGCTGGGCGCGGGGCTCGCGTTCGGCCTCGGCCGGGTGCTGGGGCAGGACGCGCTGCGGCCCCTGCTGCGCGGCCGGCTGCTGAAGGCGGCGGACGGTCAGCTGAGCCGGCACGGGATGCGCTCGATGCTGGGGGCGCGGCTGTTCCCGGGGCTGCCGTTCTGGGGGGTGAACTACGCGGCGGCCGTGTCCCGGATGCGCTGGACGCCGTACCTGGTCGCGACCGCGCTGGGCTCGATCCCGAACACGGCCGCGTACGTCGTCGCCGGCGCCCGGGCGTCGGCCCCGACGTCCCCGGTCTTCCTGATCGCGCTGGCCTCGATCGCCCTGCCGACGGTGGCGGGCGCGGTGATGGCCTGGCGCAAGCGCCACCACCTGCGTCGCCGGTGAGCCGTCACACCGATTCGAGGATCATCGCGTTGGCCAGTCCGCCCGCCCCGCACATCGTCCGGAGGCCGTAGCGGGCGCCCCGTCCGCAGGCACCGGGGTGGCCGGTGTCCGGGCCGACGGCGGCCCAGGTGCAGTGATCACCGGTGCGCTCGGCGGCCGTCCGGGTGCGGGCGGTGCCGGTGGCGTCAGCCCTGCGGGTACACGTCCAACCGCCCGCACATCCCGAACTTCCCGTGCTGGGAAGGCTGTTCGGCCCGTACGACGGCGTCGGCGAGGTGGCCCGCGTCGCCCCGTGCCAGCCGGTCGAGCTGCTCCCCCGTGGCCTCGGCCGCCGCCAGCGCACCGCGCCGCCAGCGTGCGCGCCACGCGTCGATCCGGGGCCGTACGAGCGCGGCGGCTGCCCGGTGGAAGGCGGCCAGCCCCTCGGGGGCCTCCCGCAGCGCGCGGTACCCCTCCAGCGCGAGGTCGCGCCGGGCGCGGGCGATCCGGGCCTGCTCCTCCTCGGGGGCGTCGGCCGGGATCGTGGTCGCGGCGGCGTACGCGCGCGGGTCGGCCAGGTACTCCGGGGGCAGGGTGAGGACCGCGTCGCCCGCCTCCGGAAGGCCGCCGTTCTGCATCAGCACCGTGATCCTCAGCCCGCCCTCGTCGACGAGCCGGTGGACGGTGCCCGGGGTGAACCAGGCGACGGTGCCGGGCGCCAGGGGCGTGACCTCGTACCCGGACGCGGTCAGCGTCTGGACCGCGCCCCGGCCGCCCGTGACGACGTACGCCTCCGAACAGGCCAGGTGCAGATGGGGGGTGCCGCCGCGCAGACCGTCGGCGGCCGGCCAGTCGTACACGCACAGGTGCGAGAGCGCGACACCCCCGGGCAGCCCGCCGTACCCGGTCACCACGGGTGGGTGTCCAGGTACTTGACGATCTCCTCCCGCTCCCAGGCGCCGGCGGCCACGACCACGCGGTAGCGGCGGGTGAGGGTGTCGCCCGGGGCGAGTTCCAGTTCGTCGAAGAAGGACCAGGACGGGGCGATGCCCGCGAAGGGCTCGTTGCGGACGAACCAGTGCGCGGGGTGGGCGCCGTGCGCGCCCGCGTGGTCGTTCTCGGGGGCGTGCGCGAAGACGACCGTGGCATGGCCGTCGGTGCCGTCGTGCTCGCCGGAGAGGGCGAGCCAGGGGCTCTGCGAGGCCATGAGACCGGGCCCCTCGCCGTCGGGGCCGATGATCCGGCCGTCGCGGAAGGCGCGCGGTCCGCGCCAGAACAGGCCGGTGTAGCCGGCCAGCTCACGTCCCGCGGTGGTGGGGCTGCCGAAGCGCAGCGGCTCGTCGCGCCGGTTGGTGATCGCGCTCGTCCAGGTGAGCGCCCAGGAGCCGGACTCGGGGTCCACGTCGTGGATCTCGATCCGGCGGCTCTCCTCGGCCCACAGCTCGCCGCTGTGCGGGTGCCAGGTCAGCCGCTCGGCGATCACGGCCCGTCCCTCTCCGGCGGAGACCTCGTCGAACCCCGCGTGCGCCATCGAGCCGACCCGTTCGGGGATCGCGACGTACCCCTCGCCGTGGACGTACGAGTTGCCGCCCCACAGGTTCGCGCCGGAGAGGTGCGAAGCGGTCAGCGACAGCCCCTTGTGCCAGCGGTGGTCGTTGGGCCGGTAGTCGGTGACGACGTCGCCGGCGAGGGTGCGCAGCGGGTGCAGGTACGGCCGGGGCGCCTCCCAGGCCGCCTCCGGACGGTAGACGTAGGCCAGCAGCTCCACACCGGTCGCCGGGTCGGTCACGGTGATCCGGTCGCCGTGCGCGTGGACGAGGCGGAGGGCGCCGCTCATGCGGGCACCTCCACGTCCGCCGCGGCCGTGCGGGGCGCCCAGCCGGGGGCTCCGCCGTGCAGGGCCGTGTAGTACGGGTCGCCGGGGCCGATCTCCCCGCGCCTGACCGTGGTGTCCGTGAAGGCGGACTTGTACAGCGAGGTGATCAGCTCCAGGCTGGTCCGCCCGTCGGCGCCGCTGCTGCGCGGCCGCTCACCGGCGCGCATGCTGGCGACCAGCTCGCGCAGCTGCGCCAGGTGCGAGCTGGGCACGTCCGTGCCGAAGTCCTGCCAGGCGGCCACCTCGTCGCCGGTCGCACCGGGGGCCGGGGTGATGCGCCAGTCGGTGTTGGAGTGGCCGTAGAGGTGGGTGAGCTCGACGGTGGCACGCTCGCAGTCGATGCGGATACGGCTGACCTCGTCGGGGCTCAGGACGCTGTTGACGACCGTCGCCAGCGCGCCGTTGTCGAACCGGAGCAGGGCCGTCGACACGTCCTCGGTCTCGACGTCGTGGACGAGCCGGCCGGCCATGGCGCGCACCTCGCGCCACGGCCCGAGGATGTCGAGCAGGAGATCCATCTGGTGGATCCCGTGTCCCATCGCGGGGCCGCCGCCCTCGGTCTGCCAGCGGCCGCGCCAGGGCACGGCGTAGTAGGCGGTGTCGCGGTACCAGGTGGTCTGGCAGTGCGCGACGAGCGGCCGCCCGAGGGCGCCGTCGGCGAGCAGCCGCTTCACATGCCGGGTGCCGGAACCGAACCGGTGCTGGAAGACGATCGAGGCGTACGGCCCGTGCTCCGCGCCTTCCTCGGCCTGGACGGCGTCGTAGTCGGCGAGGGTCGGCACCGGCGGCTTCTCGCACCACACCCAGGCACCGGCGCGCAGCGCGGCCACGCTCTGCTCGCGGTGCAGGGTCGGCGGGGTGCAGATGGTCACCAGATCGGGGCGCTGCTCGGCGAGCATCCGGTCGAGGTCGGTGTAGGCGTGCGGAACCCCGCCCTCCGCGCAGAACGCCTCGACCGCCGCGGCATCGATGTCAACGGCCGCGACCACCTCGGTCTCGCCCTCCGCGGCGAGCTGCTGGAGAGCCGAGAGATGGGAGCCGCGGCCGATGGCACCGGTCCCGACGACGGCGGCCCGGACCGGACGTCCGGAGAGCGGTGTGGTGGGGGACATGGGCGTGATCAGCACTCCTCCGAGGTACGGCCCGAAGGACCGGTGAGCGGCAAACGGAGCAGCAAGCACGCTCAGCAAGCGCTTTCCGCTCGGCAGCAACGTATGCGGCGCCCCTGGGGCCGGTCAACCATCCGCGGTTGTGGTCGCCTCCGGGCGGGGGACGACTGCGCCGGGTGGGAAGGGTGGGACGGGTGGTCGACGCCGGTGCCGGGCGCAGGTGGCCGGGAGAGGTGCCTCGGGGCTGCTCGGGGGCAGGGGTGGGGAAGGTCCCGGGGAGCGGCGCGGGCCCCCTTCCCCGGCGCCTGCCAAACCCCTGTGGCGGGGCTGTCTTCGGGGACCGCTACGCTTCCCCTGGCACACCCTTGATCACCGCGCGCGGGCGGCCGTCGCCCGTCGCCCCGCTCCGATCGGCGCTTGGACTCCTTAACCTCATGTCTTGGTTTGAATCGCTCATCCTCGGACTCGTCCAGGGGCTGACCGAGTTCCTCCCCGTCTCCTCCAGCGCGCACCTGCGGCTCACCGCAGCCTTCTCGGGCTGGAAGGACCCCGGCGCCGCCTTCACGGCGATCACCCAGATCGGCACGGAGGCAGCGGTGCTGATCTACTTCCGCAAGGACATCGGCCGGATCATCGCCGCGTGGTCGAAGTCCCTGTTCGACAAGACGATGCGCAAGGACCACGACGCCCAGATGGGCTGGCTGGTGATCGTCGGCTCGATCCCGATCGGTGTGCTGGGCCTCACGCTCAAGGACCAGATCGAGGGCCCGTTCCGCGATCTGCGCGTCACCGCGACCATGCTCGTGGTGATCGGCGTCGTCATCGGCATAGCCGACCGGCTGGCGGCGCGTGACGAGACGGGCGGGAAGCACCGCGCGCCCAAGCAGCGCAAGCAGCTGGAGGACCTGGGTGTCCGGGACGGTCTGATCTTCGGTCTCTGCCAGGCCTGCGCGCTGATCCCGGGCGTCTCCCGCTCCGGCGCCACCATCAGCGGAGGCCTCTTCATGGGCTACAAGCGTGAGGCGGCGGCCCGTTACTCGTTCCTGCTGGCCATCCCTGCCGTCCTCGCCTCCGGGACCTTCGAGGTGAAGGACGCGCTGGAGACCGGCCATGTGGCCTGGGGCCCGACGCTGTTCGCCACGGTCATCGCGTTCGCGTCCGGTTACGCCGTGATCGCCTGGTTCATGAAGTTCATCTCCACCAAGTCCTTCATGCCGTTCGTGTACTACCGCGTCGCCCTCGGCGCCGTGATCATCGCCCTCGTCGCCACCGGCGCGCTGAGCCCGCACGCGGCGGAGTCGGCGGGCTGAGCCGGGGCCCTTCGAACTCCCGGACGGAGCCGTCCGGTTGATCGATCAACCGTGACCAAGCCCATAACGGTTCCCGTGACGGGGGCATGGCGCGCTGTCAGCTGCTCGCCCTACGCTGACAGCCATGTCCCCCAATTCTGATGCCCCTGGTTCCGTGCGGTCCGCTTCCGAGGTGAACGAGCGGATCCGCTCCCTGTGGCTGCGCACGGGCGGCTCGCTGTCCGCCCAGGAGCGGGAGGAGTACGAGCTGTTGGTGGTGGAGTGGGCCGCGGCGATCCGCGGCGAGGTGGTCACGGCGGCCTGAGCACCGGCCACCGGCCGGGCGAGGCCACCGGCCGGGCGAGGCCACCGGCCGGGCGAGGCCACCGGCCGGGCGAGGCCACCGGCCGGGCGAGGCCACCGGCCCTCAGTCCGCCACCGCGGGAACGGCCGCCCCTGCGGGCTCCCGGCCATCCCCGTCCTCTCCGTCCGCTCCGTTCTCTCCGTTCTCTCCCTCTTCCGCCCTCTGCAGGTTCTCCTCGTCCCCCTCGGCCCGAGGCGACTCGCCGAGTTGCTCCCGTACGTAGTTCCAGACCACCCCGATCAGCGCGGCGACGGGAACGGCCAGCAGGCTGCCCACGATCCCGGCGAGACTGCCGCCCAGTGTCACCGCGAGCAGGATGACCGCGGCGTGCAGCCCGAGCCCACGGCTCTGGATCATCGGCTGGAACACATTGCCCTCCAGCTGCTGCACCACGACGATGATCCCCAGCACGACGAGGGCGTCCGTCGGACCGTTCGACACCAGCGCGATGAGCACGGCCACGAAACCGGCGAACAGGGCTCCCACGATCGGCACGAACGCCGAGACGAACGTCAGCACCGCCAGCGGAAGCACCAGCGGTATTCCGAGGATCCACAGCCCCAGGCCGATGAAGACGGCGTCGAGCACGCCGACGAGCGCCTGGGAGCGGACGAAGGCGCCCAGGGTCTCCCAGCCGCGCAGGGCGACGATGGGCACGTCGGTGGCGAACCGGCCGGGCAACTGGCGGGTGAGCCAGGGCAGGAAGCGCGGGCCGTCCTTGAGGAAGAAGAACATCAGGAAGACCGCCAGGAGGGCGGTGACCACCCCGTCGACCACCGTGCCCACGCCGGAGGCGACCGTGCCGACCAGACTGCCGACGCTGTTCTGCACGCGGTCGACCGCCGCGTCGAAGGCGCCGGCGATCTGGTCGTCACCGATGTTCAGCGGCGGCCCCTCGGCCCACTCGCGCATCCTCTGCATCCCGGCGACCACACCGTCGGTCAGTTCCCCGGACTGCGAGGCGACCGGTACGGCGATCAACGCCAGGATGCCCAGCACGACCAGGACGAACAGCAGGGTCACCAGCGACGCCGCGGCGGCCGGCCGCCAGCCGCGCCGGCGCAGGAACCGCGTCGGCGGCCAGGTCAGGGTGGTGAGGAACAGGGCGACGGTGAGCGGCCACACGACCGACCACATCCGGCCGAGCACCCACAGCGCCACCGTGAGCATCACGAGGACCAGCAGCAACTCACCGGAAACACGGGCCGATCCACGCAAGGCGGCACGGCTTCTCGCGGAACTCAACGGGGCAGGCATGGGATCACCCTAGGGCCGGGCTGCGAGCCGGCTGTGTCCAGGGCCCGACGGCCCGGCCGTCGCCGGAGCGTGCTGTAGTACACCCACTGACGTGGAGCAGGGCAACGGGGCGGGAGGATCACGTTGATCGTCTGGGTGAACGGCGCGTTCGGCAGCGGGAAGACCACGCTGGTGGGCGAGTTACGGCCGCGCTGGCCCGAGGCACTGGTCTACGACCCGGAGATGGTCGGCTTCGTCCTGCGGAGGATCGTGGACGTGCCGACGGGCGACTTCCAGGACCTTCCTCTGTGGCGCCGCCAGGTCGCCGACCTGGCGGTGGGACTGGTCGAGGAGTACGGCCGCCCGGTCCTGGTGCCGATGACGCTGGTCGACCCCGGCTATGTGAGCGAGATCTTCGGCGCGTTGCGGAATGCGGGCATCGAGCTCCACCACTTCTTCCTGGACGTCCCCCGCCCGGAGTTGGAGAAGCGCATCGACGGCCGCTCCCTGGTCCCTGACGACCCCGAACGAGACGAACGGATCCGGAGCTGGGCCAAGGACCGCATCACGGCGTGCAGGGCGGCGGCCGACACGCTGCCCGCCGACACGGTCTTCCTGAACGGCACACTGCCCCCACGAGCCCTGGCCGACCAGGTACTGGCCCGAGTGGCACGCGCACACCCCTTGGCTCCGCAGCCGTCATGCCCAACACTCGGCCCATGACGCAGCGTGTGGAGCTCGCCACGGTGATGGACCGGCTGGCCGTCGACGAGCTGGTCACCGCGTACGCGGTGGCCGTGGACGACGGCGACTGGGCGGCGTACCGGGAACTGTTCACGCCGGACGGACGGGCGGACTACCGTTCGGCGGGCGGGATCGAGGGGGACGTGGACGGCGTCGCGACGTGGCTCGCGGAGAGTCTGGGGCTGTTCGCGATGCGGCAGCACCTCATCGTCAACCGGCGGGTGCGGTTCGGGGTCCTGGAGCAGGACACGGGTGACACCGCCCGGGTCGGCGCCGACTACGTCAACCCGATGCGGTTGGCGGGCCACGGGGACGAGAGCCACGGCGGGCCACCCGACTTCGTCTGCGGAGGGCGGTACTCCTTCGGGCTGCTGCGCACCCACGACGGCTGGCGGTTGCGTGAGGTGGTCGTCGAGGAGAAGTGGCGGCGCCTGCCGACGGCGTGACACCGGCCGCGCCCGAAAGAGTCCTGTCGGAGATCGTCCGCGGGGGCGCACACTGAAGGCACCACCGGGTAGGAGGTGCCGCATGAACGCGTCCGGCCACTGGCTCACCTCCCGTCCGGCCACGTCCCTTTGGCCTCCCTCCCCCGCCCTCCGCCTCCCCGCCCTCCGCCTCCCGGCTCCTCGCCTCCCCCTGGGGCCGCTCGGCCGTCGCCGCCGGGGCGGGGGCGCTGCCGGTGGCGGCCTTTCCGGCGCCCGCGCTGTGGTGGTGGGCGTACGTCGCGCTCGTCCCCTGGATGCTGCTCGCCCGTTCCGCGCCGAGCGGGCGGCGTGCGGCCCGGGACGGCTGGTGCGGGGGGTTCGGCTTCATGCTGGCGATGCATCACTGGCTGCTGCCGAGCCTGAACGTGTTCACGCTCGTGATCGCGGCGCTGCTCGGTGCCCTGTGGGCGCCCTGGGGCTGGCTGGTGCGTCGCTTTCTCGCCACAGGTGCGACCGGGACGCCCGGCCGGGGGCGGATCGGCGGTGCGCTCCTCGTACTGCCGTCCGCCTGGCTGGTCGTCGAACTCGTACGGTCCTGGCAGGGGCTGGGCGGGCCCTGGGGCATGCTCGGCTCCAGTCAGTGGCAGGTGGAGCCCGCGCTGCGGCTCGCCTCGGTGGGCGGGGTGTGGCTGCTGAGTTTCCTGCTGGTGGCGGTGAACGTGGCCGTCGCCGTGATCGTCTCCGTGCCCGGCTCGCGGACCCCGGCCCTCGCCGGACTGGTCGCGACGGCGGCCACCGCCTCGGCGGCGTGGGTGTGGGCGCCCCGCCCCGAGGTCGAAGGTCGGGCCCGGATCGCCGTCGTCCAGCCGGGCGTGGTGGACGGGGCCCAGCGCCGGTTCGACGTCGCGGAGCGGCTCACCCGGCGGCTGATCGGCCAGGACGTCGACCTGATCGTCTGGGGCGAGAGCAGCGTCGGGTACGACCTCGGGGAGCATCCGGAGCTGGCGGCGCGGACAGCGGAGCTGTCGCGGGCCACGGGTGCGGACATCCTCGTCAATGTCGACGCGCGCCGCTCGGACCGGCCCGGTATCTACAAGAGCGCGATCCTGGTCGGTCCGCACGGCCCGACCGGTGACCGGTACGACAAGATGCGGCTGGTGCCGTTCGGGGAGTACATACCGGCGCGTTCGCTGTTCGGCTGGGCCACCTCGGTCGGCAAGGCGGCGGGCGAGGACCGGCGGCGCGGCAGCGAGCAGGTGGTGATGGACATCGGGCCGGCGCTGCGGATCGGGCCGATGATCTGCTTCGAGACCGCGTTCCCCGACATGAGCCGGCATCTGGCGGAGGACGGCGCGGACCTCCTCGTCGCGCAGTCCTCGACGTCCTCGTTCCAGCACAGCTGGGCGCCCGCGCAGCACGCCTCGCTGGCCGCGCTGCGCGCCGCGGAGACCGGCCGGTCGTTCGTGCACGCCACGCTGACCGGTGACTCGGCGGTGTACGACGCGAGCGGGCGGCGCCTCGGCCCCTGGCTGGGCACGGAGGCGAGCACCGCGGCCGTGTACGAGGTCCCGCTCGCCGACGGCGTCACCCCGTACGTCCGCTACGGCGACTGGCCGGTCCACGGGGCCCTGCTGGTGCTGGTGACGCTGGGCCTGACGGAGGGGACGGCGGCGATCAGGCTGCGGCGGGGTGATCCCGCACCGCTCGGACCACCCGCTCGCACAGTTCATGGGTCGCCAGCGCGTCCCGGGCGCTGAGCACCTTGCCCGCCCGCACCGCGTCCAGGAAGGCCAGCACCGCCTGCTCCATGCCGCGCTGACGGGCCACCGGCACCCAGTCGCCGCGCCGTCGCACGCTCGGCTGGCCCTTGTGGTCGATCACCTCGGCGAGGTTGACGACCTGCCGCTTGGTGTCCTGACCGGAGACCTCGAGGATCTCCTCGTTGGAGCCGCTGAGCCGGTTCATCACACCGAGCGCGGTGAAGCCGTAGCCGGAGAGCTGGAGGACGACGTGGTGCAGCAGCCCGTCCTCGACCCGGGCCCGCACGGTGACGTCGTCGACCGGGGCCGGGGCCAGGAAGCGCAGGGTGTCGACGACGTGGATGAAGTCGTCGAGGATCATCGTGCGGGGCTCCTCGGGCAGTCCGACCCGGTTCTTCTGCAGGAGGATCAGGTCGCGCGGATGGTCGGCGCACTGGACGTAGCCGGGCGCGAAGCGGCGGTTGAAGCCGACGGCCAGGGACACGCCGCGCTCCTCGGCGAGTTCCACGAGCCGCTCGGAGTCGGTGAGCCGGTACGCCAGCGGTTTGTCGACGTACGTCGCGACGCCCGCCTCCAGCAGCCGGGCGACGATCTCGGGGTGGGCGCCGGTGGGCGCGTGCACGAAGGCCGCGTCGAGGCCGGTGGCGAGCAGCGCGTCGAGGTCGCGGTGACGCCGGTCGGCGGGCAGCCGGTAGGCGTCGGCGATCCGGTCGAGCGTGGCCGGCGTACGGGTCTGCAGGTGCAGCTCGATCCCGGGCAGCGCGCCGAGGACCGGCAGGTACGCCTTCTGCGCGATGTCTCCGAGTCCGATGCAGCCGACCTTCACGGGGCGCTCCCTCACCTCGAACCGCGTGCCTCCCCCGCAGCATACGGGGGCCGCGGGGGCCGCCGACCAGCCGCGGGCGGGAGAGCGACGTCACCTGCGGTGGGCCCATGACCTCCCTGCGGGGGACGTGTTCACCCGTGCGGGGCAACCTGCGGCCGTCCGATGTCACGCGCAGGGCCGGAACCAGCAGAGTTGCGCGGGTGCAGCGAACCACGACGACAACCGCGGCGCTCCTGGTGATGGCCCTCGCGGCCCTCTCCGGCTGCGTCACCGTCCAGCGCCCGCCCGTGCCCGGCCCGCCCGCCGCCGGGCCGTCGGCGCCCCGTCCGAAGGCGGATGCCGAACCCCAGGTCGTGCAGGCGCCGGCCCGTGAGGCGCTGGAGATGGTCGGTCCGGACACCCGGGAACGGGCGGCCACAACGCTTCGGCAACGGCACCGGCCGGCCCCGGCAGCCGGCCCGGACGGACCCGGTCCGGCGCACCGGGCCCACCCCCAGCACCCGCGCCCCGCCCCGGCGCACCCGGCCCCGCGCCGGCACGTCCCCCCGCACGCCGGTGTCCCGGACGTCGGCGCCGACCTCCGCCGGACCACCGATGTGTGCGCCCTGGGCAGGAAGTACGGCGGCTGGCGCAACGACAGCCCGGAGGCGGTGGCCTGCCGCCAGGTGTACGGCGGCCACCGCTAGTGCCGTGACCGCCGCAGGCACTGGAAGCGTCCTGAAGATCTTGAAATCGCGCCCGACTTGCACCGGTTCATAGTGATTGACATTTACTGGCAATCCGGGGCGAGCCAGGCGGCCGGAGCAAGATCTTCATCAGACTCCTAGCTCTCCGCTCCGCCCTCACCCAGGCGGAGTTCCATCCTGGTGATCGCCGCCCGCACGCCGTCGCCGTAACTGTCGTCCCCGAGGACGCCGGCCGCCCCGCGTGCCCTGCGCACATGGGTGCGGGCGGCACCGGCGCGGCCGAGCCGGACGTAGTCCGCCGCCAGGTTCAGATGGAGCGAGGGGTACAGGGCCCGTACGGCGGGCGACTCCTCGTGTTCCTCGGCCGCGGTGAGGGCCCTCAGGTCCCAGGCCAGTTCGTCGAAGGGGTCGTCCTGGGTGTCGGCCAGGTAGTGCGCGAGGGTGCAGCGGTGCAGCGGATCGCCGTCCTCGCCCAGCTCGGTCCAGAGTTCGAGGAGTCTGCGGCGGGCCTCCTCGCGGTCTCCCCCGTGGTGCAGCATGACGACCTGCCCGATCCGCGTCAGCAGGGCGTCGGGCGCCGTCTGTTCCTGTCGCTCCGCCACCGCGTCCTCCTTCGCGTCCTCGCGACGACACCGCATCCCCCGGACGGCACCGTGCCCATGGCACGACGCTAACGGCAGCGGGCGGCGATCCGGGTCAGGCGGCACCGGACCGGTCCGCGGAGGAACCGGCCCGGCGGCACGCACTCAGTCGGCCAGGTGGGGAATGGTCCAGTCGACCGGGGTGTGGCCCTGCGCCGCGATCGCCGCGTCGATCTGCGTGAACGGACGGGAGCCGAAGAACTTCTTCGCCGACAGCGGGGAGGGGTGCGCGCCCTTGACGACGATGTGCCGGGACTCGTCGATCAGCGGCAGCTTCTTCTGCGCGTAGTTGCCCCACAGGACGAACACCGCCGGGTCGGGCCGGTCGGCCACCGCGCGGATCACCGCGTCCGTGAACTTCTCCCAGCCCTTGCCCTTGTGCGAGTTCGCCTCGCCGGAGCGGACCGTCAGGACCGCGTTGAGGAGGAGGACGCCCTGCCGGGCCCACGGCATCAGGTAGCCGTTGTCCGGGACGGGGGTGCCCAGCTCCTCGTGCATCTCCTTGTAGATGTTGCGCAGGGAGGGCGGGATCTTGACGCCGGGCCGCACCGAGAAGCACAGGCCGTGGCCCTGGCCCTCGCCGTGGTACGGGTCCTGGCCGAGGACGAGGACCTTCACCTGGTCGTACGGCGTCGCCTCGAGCGCGGCGAACACCTCCTCGCGCGGAGGGTAGACGGGACCCTTCGCGCGCTCCTCCTCGACGAACTCCGTCAGCTCCTTGAAGTAGGGCTGCTGCAGCTCGTCGCCCAGGACCCCGCGCCAGGACTCGGGCAGCATGGCGATGTCGGTCACGTCAACGTCCTCCGTTGTGCGGTCACTTACTCACCACAGAACCTACAGGCGACCACTGACATCGGCGCCCCGGACCGGGTTCCGGACCCGCTACCAGCTGGTCTTCCGGTACAGCTCCCACATCGTCATCATGGTCGCCGGGTCGATGACCTTCTCGAGGCCGGAGATCTCCTCGTCCGCCGCCACGTACTGCTTGCCCTGCCACAGCGGCAGCAGGCGCGCGTCGTTCACGAAGATCTTCTGCGCGTCCTCGATCTGCTGCTTCACCGCGCCGCGGTCGCTCTCCGCCCGCGACTCCGGCAGCAGCTTGTCGGTGATGGCGGGGGACTTGTACGGCGTACCGAGCGCGTTCTGCTCGCCCACGAACGGCGCGATGAAGTTGTCGGCGTCGTTGAAGTCGGGGAACCAACCGCGCCCGAACACCGGGTACTCGCCGTCCTGGTAGCCCTTGACGTAGGTCTTCCACGGGCGGCTCTTGAGGGTGATCTTGAAGAGGCCGGAGGCGTCCAGCTGCCGCTTCAGCTCCTCGAAGGCGGGCTTGGTCGTGGAGCCGTAGCGGTCGGTGGTGTACCAGAGGGTCAGCGGGACGGTCTCGGTGATCCCCGCTTCCCTGAGGATCGCCTTGGCCTTGGTCACGCTGGGGTTTCCGAAGTCGTCGAAGAAGCCCGTGGTGTGGCCGGTGAGTCCGGCCGGCACCATCGAGTACAGCGGCTCGACGGTGTCCTTGTAGATGTTGTGCACGAGCGCCGAGCGGTCGACGATCTGGGCGATGGCCTTGCGCACCGCGGGCTTCGCGGCCCACGGGTCGCTGGGGTTGAACACCAGGTAACTGATCTCGGTGGTGGGGTTCTCCACGAGCTGGAGCCCCTCCGCGTTCTGGTTCGTCTCGATGTCGACGATGTCGGAGGCGCCGAGACCGCGGTAGACGACCGAGATCTCCTTGCTCTTGAGGGCCTTGACCAGCTGGTCCGACTGCTGGAAGTAGCGGATGGTGACGGCGTCGTTCTTCAGGTCCGCTATGCCCTTGTAGGAGTCGTTGCGGACGAGTTCCGCCTGCTTGCCCTCGTCGTAGGACTGCAGCCGGTACGGTCCGGAGCCGACGATCCCGTTCTCCTTGCGGAGCGCGGTCGCCGGGTACTCCTCGGGGTCCACGATCGACATCGCGGGCGTGGTGAGCACCAGGGGGAACGTGGCGTCGGGCTGGCTGAGGCGGAAGACGACCTCGCGGTCGCCCTTCGTCTGCACCTGGGAGAGCGTCTCCAGCAGGCCCGCGGGTCCACCGTTGACGTTGATCTTCTTGATCCGGTCGAACGAGTACTTGACGGCCTTGGCGTCCAGCGTGTGCCCGTTGGAGAACTTCAGGCCCTCGCGCAGCGTGCAGCTGTACACGGTGCTCTTGCTGTCCTTGAACTCGCAGCTCTCGGCGGCGTCGGGTTCAGGGGTGGTCTGACCCGGGTTGTAGTTCAGCAGCGTCTGGTAGACGTTGCGGAAGAGCTCCCAGGAGCTGTCCCAGGAGGCCGCGGGATCCAGCGTGCTGGGAGCGCTGGTGGTGCCCACGACGATCGGTCCGGCGTCCTCGGAGCTCTCGTCTCCCAGAAGACCGCATCCGCTCACCAGGGATATGGACGCGATCACCGCCACATGCTGCAACGATCGATTCCGGTAGAACACGCACACGCTCCTCGTAAAAGCCATGCCAAGAGTGGCCAGACCATACCGCAGGCGCGGAAAGGCTCAACGGGTGGGAGGAAAGCGTTATTGATCAGCGAGAAATCGTGACGACGTTGTCATGCGCCGGGGCGGGTCCGGAAATGGACACGGGCCCCGGTTCCGTCAAGGAACCGGGGCCCGTGGCGGCGTGCGATGAGACTCAGGCCACACCGGCGTTGAGCAGGATGCCGCCGTCGACGACGAGCGTCTGACCGGTGATCCAGTCGGACTGCTCGGAGGTGAGGAAGGCGGCGGTGCCGCCGATGTCGGACGGCACGCCGAGCCGGCCCAGCGGGTAGCCGGCGGCCGCCTCCGCCTCCCGGCCCTCGTACAGGGCCTGGGCGAACTTGGTCTTCACGACGGCCGGGGCGATCGCGTTGACCCGGACGCGGGGCGCGAACTCGTGCGCCAGCTGCTGGGTCAGATTGATCATCGCGGCCTTGCTGATGCCGTACGCGCCGATGAAGGGCGAGGCCGACAGGCCCGCGAGGGAGGCGATGTTGACGATCGCGCCGCCGTTGTCCTTCTGCCAGGCGTGCCAGGTCTTCTGGGCGAAGCCGAGGGCGGAGACCACGTTGGTCTCGAAGACCTTGCGCGCCACCTCCAGGTCGAGGTCGGCGATCGGCCCGAACACCGGGTTGGTGCCCGCGTTGTTGACGAGGTAGTCGACGCGGCCGAAGGCCTCCATCGTCGCCTCGACGGCGGCCGTCTGGTGGTCGAGGTCGTGCGCCTTGCCGGCCACGCCGATGACCCGGTCGGCGCCGAGCTGCTCGACGGCCTCCTTCAGCGCGTCCTCGTTGCGGCCGGTGATGCAGACCCGGTCGCCGCGGGCGACGAGCGCCTCGGCGACGCCGTAGCCGATGCCGCGGCTCGCGCCCGTGACGAGCGCGACCTTGCCGGAGAGTTCCACGGTCATGGTTCCTGATCCCTAGTCGAGCGGTCCGCCGGCGACGTACAGCACCTGGCCGGAGACGAAGCCGGCGGCCTCGTTCGTGAAGAAGGCGATCGCGTTGGCGATGTCGTCGGGCTCGCCGACGCGGGCCACGGGGATCTGGGTGGCGGCGGCGGCCTTGAACTCCTCGAAGCCCATGCCGACCCGGGCGGCGGTCGCGGCGGTCATGTCGGTGGCGATGAAGCCGGGGGCGACGGCGTTGGCGGTGATGCCGAACTTGCCGAGCTCGATGGCGAGGGTCTTGGTGAAGCCCTGCAGACCGGCCTTGGCGGCCGAGTAGTTGGCCTGGCCGCGGTTGCCGAGCGCGGAGGAGGAGGACAGGTTGACGATCCGGCCGAAGCCGGCGTCGACCATGTGCTTCTGGACGGCCTTGGTCATCAGGAACGAGCCGCGCAGATGCACGTTCAGGACGGTGTCCCAGTCGGAGGCACTCATCTTGAACAGCAGGTTGTCGCGGAGCACGCCCGCGTTGTTGACGAGGATCGTCGGGGCGCCCAGCTCCGTCACGACACGGGCGATCGCGGCCTCGACCTGGGCCTCGTCTGAGACGTCGGCGCCGATCGCGACGGCCTTGCCGCCGGCCGCGGTGATCTTCTCCACGGTGTCCTTGCAGGCGGCCTCGTCGAGGTCGATCACGGCGACCGCACGGCCCTCGGCGGCCAGCCGTACGGCGGTGGCCGCGCCGATGCCGCGCGCCGCGCCCGTGACTACGGCGACCCGCTGTTCAGTGGTGGACATTCCTGTGTCTCCTCGCCCTTGAGAGAACCTGTCGCGCGGTGAGCGACCGCTTAGTACCTTCGGCAGACGTGACGCTAGAAGCCCTGGCACCCGGTGTCAACGCCACACGGCGCCGGTGTGATCCATTACCTCACCAGGAGGTCCAGCAACCGCCCCGCCTCGGCCGCCGGATCGGTGGTGAGTCCGGTGTGCACGGGCCCCGGCTGCACCATCGCCGAGCGCGGCGCGACCAGCCAGCGGAACCGCCGTCCCGGGTCGTCGCCGGCCGCCTGCCCGGCCGCCGCGCCGCCGCCGCACACGCCCTCGACGGCCGCCAGCGCGGCCCTGATCCCGGCCACGTCGGCGCCCGGGTCCAGGGCGAGCAGCCGTCCCTCGTCGAGATGGGTGCGGGCGCCGACGTAGGCCCGGGCGCGGCAGTAGACCAGCACGCCCGCGTTGATGCACTCGCCGCGCTCCACCCTCGGCACCACCCGCAGCAGGGCGTACTCGAAGACGTCCCGGTCGCCGCCCTGGCCGGACCGGGTGATGTGCCGCTCGGTCACGTGGCCGGCCATGTGGATGTGGCGCTCGCTCACTTGTTCTCCTCGATGCCGGTGATGCGGTCGGCGATGACGGCCGCCCGGGTGAGCAGCGGCCGGGCGTAGGCCGCTCTCAGGTCGTCCGGGGTGTCGAAGCCCGGTTCGTCCGCGAGCCAGACGTCGGGGATCTCGGCGGTGACCTCGGCGAGCAGGTCGGCGGTGACCAGCGGGGCGAGCCGCTCGGCGGCGCCGGCGATGTCGGGGGCGAAGGAGGCCAGGGCGTGGTCGGAGGCGTCGTAGGGGCGGGCCGCGGAGGTCTCGACCGTGGGCCAGTTGTGGTGCCAGATCAGGGTGGCGCCGTGGTCGATGAGCCACAGTTCGCCGCGCCGCAGCAGCAGGTTGGGGTTGCGCCAGGAGCGGTCGACGTTGTTGACGAGCGCGTCGAACCAGATGACGGCGCCGGCCTCCGCGGGGCTCACCGGGAAGGCGAGGGGGTCGTAGCCGAGGGCGCCGGAGAGGAAGTCCATGCCGAGGTTGGTGCCGCCGCTGGACCGGAGCAGCTCCTGGACCTGCGGATCGGGTTCGCCGAGGCCGAGGACGGGGTCGAGGGCGAGGGTCACGAGCCGGGGCATCCGCAGGCCCAGCCGGCGGGCGAGCTCGCCGCAGACGACCTCCGCGACCAGGGTCTTGCGGCCCTGTCCGGCGCCGGTGAACTTGATGACGTACGTTCCGAGGTCGTCGGCCTCGACGAGTCCCGGCAGCGAGCCGCCCTCACGCAACGCCGTGATGTAGCGGGTGGCGGTGACTTCCTTGAGCATCGCCCCAGGTTACTGGGGCCCGGTGGGACGGCGTCCGACAGCTCCGCGACAGCTCCGGCTTACGCGGGCCTGATCTCGAACAGGTCAATATCTCGACACCGTCCGGACTTGGCGGGGGTTCTGAACACGCGGCGCCCACCGGCCGTACCTCTCGACAGGTCCACCCACCCCCCCTGGAAGGAAATCCCCAGCATGACCAGCGCATCGATCAACTCCGCGTCGAAACCCGCCCGCCGTACGGTCATGGCGGCCGCCGGAGCCGCGGGGCTCTCCGTCGCGCTGACGGCGTGCGGAGGGTCCGACGACGACTCCTCCTCGTCGGCCTCGACCGGCGGGACGACGGGCTCGACGGGTGCCGGTGGGGCCGCGAGCACCGGCGGTGCGGCCGGCGGCGCGCTGGCCGCGACCGCCGACATCCCCGAGGGCGGCGGCAAGATCTTCGACGCGCAGAAGGTGGTCGTCACCCAGCCGGCGGCGGGCACGTACAAGGCGTTCTCGGCCGTGTGCACCCACCAGGGCTGTGCGGTGAAGACCATCGCGGACGGGGTCATCAACTGCCCCTGCCACAACAGCAACTTCTCGATCGAGGACGGCAGCGTGAAGAGCGGTCCGGCGAGGCAGGCGCTGCCCGAGGTGAAGATCAGCGTCAGCGGCGACTCGATCACGCTGGCCTGACGTCCGGACGCCGGAGGGCCGTCAGCACCTCGTCGGTGGTCGTGACCGTGGCGACCAGCGCGAGGGTGTGGCGGATCATCGCGGGGGTGTAGTCGGCCGGCACCCCCGCGACGGCGTCCGAGGGCACGACGGCGGTGTAGCCCCGGTTGACCGCGTCGAAGACGGTGTTCGGGATCGCCACGTTGGCCGAGACCCCGGTGACGATCAGGGTGCGGCAGCCGAGGTTGCGCAGCAGGGCGTCGAGGTCGGTGCCCTGGATCGGCGAGAGCCCGTGCAGCCGCCGTACGACGAGATCCCGGCCGGCGACCTCGATCGGGGGCGCGACACGGGTGGCCTCGGTGCCGGTGAGCTGCTGGACGGGCAGGCGCTCGGCGGCCCGGAAGAGGCGTGCGTTGCGGTTGGCGCCCAGGCCGTCGGGGCGGCGCTCGGCGATGGCGTGGACGACCTGGACGTCGCTGCCGTGCGCGGCGGCGACCAGCCGGGCCACCTGGGTGAGGGCGCCCGACTCCCTCGCCGCGGCGGCGAGTTGGGGCAGTGCGGCGCCGGGGCCGACGACGCCCCGCTGGCATTCCACCGTGAGCAGCACGGTGGAGTCGGGGTCGAGGAGGTCCCGGAGCGCTTCGGACGAGGGCACGGCTCCCCCTGGTTGTCGGGATACTTGCTTTTCTGACGCACTGTCAGAAAAGTCGTAGTGGTAAGCAGTACACGGGAAGCAGTGACAAGAGAAGAAGGATGAGGGGGCCGGATGACCGTCACTCAGCGCCGGGGCCGGAAGATCATGATGTCGCCGGGAGAGCTGGACGCGTTCCTCACCACCCAGCGCACCTGCCGGGTGGCCACGGTGTCCGCCGACGGCGCCCCGCACGTGAGCGCGCTGTGGTTCCTGTGGGACGGCAGCGCGCTGTGGCTGTACTCCGTGGTGCGCAGCAAGCGCTGGACGCAGCTGTGCCGTGATCCGCGGGTCGCGATCGTGGTCGACACGGGCGAGGAGTACGACGCACTGCGGGGCGTCGAGCTGTCCGGCGCCGTGGAGTTCGTGGGCGAGGCTCCGCGCACCGGCGAGCTGTGCGCCGAACTGGACGCCGTGGAGACGCTGTTCGCCCGCAAGAATTTCGGCCTGGACGCGATGCCGCACGACGGGCGGCACGCGTGGGTGCGGCTGCGGCCGGAGAAGGTCGTCTCCTGGGACTTCCGCAAGCTGGGCGACGGGTAACGCCCCGCACCGTTCAACTCACCGTGGAACCGGCCGCCTTGAGGGCCGCGACCGCCGCCCGGATCGACGGACGGCGGTCCGCGTCCGCCCGCCAGACCACGTACACATGGCGGCGCACCCGCTGCTTGAGCGGGACCAGGACGACGCCCTCGGGCACCGGGTCGCGTCCGAGCAGCGGCACGATGCAGACCCCCAGGCCGGCGGCGACCAGACCGAGTTGGGTGTGGGTCTCGGCGGCCCGGTGGCCGACGATCGGTTCGACGCCGCGCGAGCGCAGGGTGAACATCAGCCATTCGTGACAGAACTCGCCCTCGCCCCAGGTGATCCACTCGTCCCCGGCGAACTCCGCGAGATCCACCTCGTCCCGGCCCGCGAGGGGATGCCCGGCCGGCATGGCGACATCGGCGGGGTCGTCCAGGACGGGCGCCTTGACCAGCCCGTCCGGCACGGGCATCGGCTTGTTGTACCAGTCCAGGACGACCGCGAGGTCGAGATCGCCGCGGACGACCCCCGCGACGCCGTTCTCCGGTTCCAGCTCGCAGGAGCGCAGCCGCAGCGCCGGGTGCGCCTTGCGCAGCTCGGCGAGCGCGACCGGGAACAGTCCGCGCGCGGCGGTGGGGAACGCGGAGATCCGCAGCTCCCCCGCGACCTGCCCGCGCCGGGCCTCCAGATCGGACTGGGCCAGCTCCACCTGGGACAGGATCCGGGCCGCGTGCTCGGCCAGCAGGCGCCCCGCGTCGGTCAGCCGCACCCCGCGGCCGTGCTTGGCCAGCAGCCGCTGCCCGACCTCGCGCTCCAGCTTGGCCAGCTGCTGCGAGACGGCCGAGGTCGTGATGTGCAGGCCCGCGGCGGCGCCACTGACGCTGCCGTGCCGGGCGAGGGCGTCGAGGGTCCGCAGGCGCTCCAGGTTCAACATATAAGCAATGCTACGAGGTATCGCGTGCGAATTCTCGATTGTGCTACGAAGTTGTGTGCCGCACAGTTGCCGTCATGACCGCCGCCGCCGACACCACTGCCAGAACCAGCGCCGACACCGCCGCCGACACCGCCACCCGGGCCTCCGCCCCCGCGGTCCCCCGCACCCGCCGCACCCTGGACTGGCGACTGAGGTTCGGCGCGCTCTCGCTGATCTGGGGCTTCAGCTTCCTGCTCATCAAGGTGGGCACGCAGGGTTACGCCCCGTTCCAGGTCACCCTGGGCCGGCTGGTGTTCGGCACGGCGGTGCTGGCGGCCGCGATGCTGGTGCGGCGGGAGCGGCTCCCGCGCGGGGCCCGCACCTGGGCGCATCTGACGGTCGCCGCGTTCCTGCTGAACGCCCTGCCGTTCTCGCTCTTCGCCTACTCCGAGCTCACGATCCCCTCCACCCTGGCCGGCATCTGCAACGCCACCTCGCCCCTGTGGGGCATGGCGCTCTCCCTGGTCGCCCTGTCCGAGGACCGGCCCACCCGGGTCCGGGTGGCGGGGCTCGGCCTGGGCTTCCTCGGGGTCCTGACGGTCCTGGGCGCCTGGCAGGGCTTCCAGGGCCTCGACGCCCGCGGCACGGCGATGGCCCTGCTGGCCTCGCTGAGCTACCCGATCGGCTGGATCTACGTCCGCCGCACCCTGGCCGGGACGGGGGCCTCGGCCCTGTCGATGACCGGCGCGCAACTGGGCGTGGCCGCCCTCCAGCTCGCGGTCGTCACCCCGCTGGTCGCCGGCGTCCCGGACCACGTCGCCCCGCTGCCGCTCCTGGCGATCGCCGCGCTGGGCGCCCTCGGCACCGGTCTGGCCCTGCTGATCCAGTACGGGCTGGTGGCGGAGGTCGGCCCGACCACCGCGCAGATGGTCACCTACTTCATCCCGGTGATCGCGACGGGGGCGGGGGTGGCGTTCCTCGGCGAGCCGCTGAGCTGGTCGACGCCGGTGGGGGCGGTGATCGTGCTGGCGGGGGCGGCGCTCACGCAGGCGAGGGGCAAGCGGTGAACGCGGGAGCCGTGTCCCCCGAGGGTCGCGAGGAACTGCGCGACCGGCCACGGCGCACCGGCACCCGCCCACAACCCGCACCCCTACGGCGCTGGACGTAACCACGAGCTACACATAACTACGAGGGGGAACCGGCCCCAGGGCCGAGGCCACCGCGTCCGCCAGCGGCCCCACCTCCTCGCCCCCCAGCGTCGACACGGTGATCCGGATGCCCGGCCCGGCGCTCAGCCGGAACCGCGCCCCCGGTGACACCGCCCACCCGGCGTGCAGCAGTCTCGCCACCACCCCGGTCTCGTCCGGGACCGGCACCCACACGTTCATCCCGCTGCGCCCGTGCGCGGCGACCCCCCTCTCGGCCAGCGCGGCGATCAGCGCCTCCCGTCGTCCCCGGTAGGCCGCGGCCACCGCGTGGCCGTCCACCGCGCCGTCGGCCCACAGCCGCTCCACGGCCCGCTGGAGGAGAAGGCTCACCCAACCGGGCCCCAGCCGCTGCCGTCCCCGGACCCGGTCCACGGTCACCTCGTCGCCGGTCAGCACGGCGAGCCGCAGGTCGGGGCCGTAGGCCTTGGCGACCGAGCGGACGAAGGCCCAGTGCCGGGTGACGCCCGCCAGGGGACACAGCGGCAGGTCGACGATGCCGTGTCCGTGGTCGTCCTCGATCAGCAGCACCCCGGGGTGGTCCGCGAGCACCGCCCGCAGCGCACGCGCGCGTGCGGCGGTCACGGAGGCGCCGGTGGGGTTCTGGGCGCGGTCGGTGATCAGCACGGCGCGCACCCCGCTCTCCAGGGCCGCGCGCAGGCCGTCCGGGAGCGGGCCCTCGTCGTCGACGCCGACCGGGACCGTGCGCAGCCCGAGCGCCGGGACGAGGTCGAGGGTGCGCCCCCAGCCGGGGTCCTCCACCGCGACCCCGTCGCCCGGCTTGAGGTGGGCGGCGAGGACGCGTTCGACGGCGTCCAGGGAGCCGGAGGCCACGGTGAGCGGTCCGGCGGGCACGCCGTCGGCGTCGAGCGCGGCGCGGGCCGCCCGGGCCAGGCCGGGGTCCACAGGATCGGCGCCGTACAGGACCGGCTCGCGGTCGGCGCGGGCGGCGGCCGCCGCGAAGGCGGGGGCGAGCGGGGGCAGCAGGGCCGGATCGGGGTTGCCGTCCGCCAGGTCGCGGACGCCCTCCGGCACGTCGAGGCGGACGTTCTCCCGGCCGGTGGTGGCGGGCTTGGGCCGCACCCGGCTGCCGCGGCGCCCGTGCGTCTCGATCACTCCGCGTTCACGCAGGGTGCGGTACGCGGCGGCGACCGTGTTCGGATTCACGCCGAGCGTGACCGCCAACTCCCTCATCGGCGGCAGCGACTGCCCCGGCTGCAGGGCGCCCTCGCCCACCGCGCGCTCGATGCTCGCGGAAATGTCCGCTGCGCGGCTGCCTTGGATCGGATACTCTCCTAGCACAAAGTCTATTATGCACTAGTGCAATGGAGAACGCCCATGCAGGCGACACCCCGGCCCGCACCGCAGCCCGCCGCGTACCCCGCGACCAACCGCACGGTCCCCACACGCTCCGCGGAGCGGGCCGCCTACGACAAGGAGCTGGTGCACGCGATACTCGACGAGGGGTACGTCTGCCACCTCGGTTTCGTCCGCGACGGCGCGCCGGTCGTCCTGCCGACGCTGTACGGACGGGTCGGCGAGGTGCTGTACGTGCACGGCTCCACGGGTTCGCGTCCGCTGCGGATGGCGGGCCGGGCCGAACCGGGGCTGCCGGTGTGCCTGACGGTGACGCACGTGGACGGTCTGGTGCTGGCCCGCTCCGCCTTCCACCACTCGATCAACTACCGCTCGGTCGTGGTGCACGGCCTGGCGTACGACGTCACCGACCCGGAGGAGAAGCGTGCCGCCCTCGACGCGCTGGTCAACCATGTCGTCCCGGGCCGCGCCGCCGACTCCCGCCCGGCGAACAAGAAGGAACTGGCGGCGACCGCGGTGATCCGCCTCGACCTGAACGAGGTCTCCGCCAAGACCCGCACCGGCGGGGTCAACGACGAGCCCGAGGATCTGGCCCTGGCGCACTGGGCCGGAGTGCTCCCGCTGCGCAAGGGGTACGGCGCCCCGCTCCCGGAGGCCGACCTGGCCCCCGGCACGCCGGTCCCGGACTACCTGACGGCCCTGTGACGCGCCGGCGCCGCCGCAGTCCCCTCCCCCGCCCTCGGCGCCCGCGTCAGGCAGTGGCCTCGCGGGCGGCCTGATCCCGCTCGGGCTCACCGCCGGCGACGGGCTGCGGGGAGCCCTTGGCGGGCGCGGACGACTGGGCGATGTACGCGCCGAGCAGCACCATCGCACCCCCGGCGAGCTGCGGCGCCGAGAGGTGCTCGCCCAGCAGGACCCAGGCCAGCACGGTCGCGACGACCGCCTCCAGACACGCCACGACCCCCGCGACCTGCGGGGAGAGCCGGCGTACCGAGAGCACGCCGGTGACGTACGCGACGACCGTGGCGATCAGCACGATCCAGCCGAGCAGCAGCCAGGCCGGGAGCCGGGTGCCGTTCAGGTCGGCGGAGCCCGTGAGCACGGAGAAGTCCAGGTTCCACGGACGGGCCACGACGGTGAGCACCAGGGCGCCGGTCAGCAGTCCGTAGGCGATCACGCCGAGCGGGTCGGGGGCGTCGTCGCCCGCGTCGCCGCCCTGGTCGGCCAGGACGAAGTAGCCGACCTGGCAACAGGCGGCGGCCAGCGCGAGGACCAGCCCGAGGGCGTCGAACCGGAGCCCCGACCAGATCTCGACGACACAGGTGAGCCCGCCGACCGCGAGGACCACCCCGAGCGCGGCGGCGCGGGTCACCGGCCGCCGCTGCACGAACCGCACCCAGCCCAGCACCAGGGCGGGCGCCAGATACTCCAGGAGCAGGGACACCGCGACGGGCATCCGGGAGATCGAGGCGAAGTAGAAGGCCTGGACCCCGGCCACCGCGAGCAGGCCGAACCCGGCGAGGAGCGCGGGGCGGCGGCGCAGCAGGGCTCGGTGGCGCACGGCGAGCGGCAGCATGACCAGCGCGGCGCCGGTCACCCTCAGCCAGACCACGTGCAGCGGGTCGAGCCCCGCCTCGATCAGGGGCTTGGCCGCGACCCCCGATCCGCCGAAGGCGATCGCCGACCCGACCGCCAGCCCGAGCCCGATGCCCTTGCCGCGGCTGCCCTGACTGCTTCCAGAGGTGCGCACCGGCACATGATGACAGGCACTGACAGGACCGTCATCCCCGATGGCACCTGTCTCGGGAACCGGACGGTACGTCGTACAGTCCCGGCTCCGCTGCCGTCAGGCTCTCCTCGACGCGGGCGCGCAGATCGGGCACGTCCACCCCGGCGTGGGCGAGGACCTCGACGGCCCGGGCCTGCGGGTCCGCGACGAGCGCGAGGAGGAGGTCGAGGCCGGGAGCCCGGACCGCGTCCCGGCGGCCGCCGCGCGCGCCCGCCTGTTCCAGCGCGGCCGCGGCGAGCGGCGAGACCCCCTCCACCGCCGGGACGACCGGCAGCGCCCCGGAGTCCTCGACACCGCTCTGCCAGCGCAGGCCGTAGCCGATGCTGCGCTGGACGAGATAGCCGAGCAGCCGCGGGAGCTGGGGCCCGTCACCGAAGGCGGCGCGGACCCGGGGGTCGTGTTCGAGGAGTGAGTGCAGCAGATGGACGGTGTCGATCTGACGGTCCCCGTCGCGCACCGCGCGGCGGCGGGCGGCCGCGAGGACCGCCGCACAGTCGTGGTCGGGTCTCGGGGCGTCGTCCGTCCCGTGCGTCGCCTGGTCATCCGTCGGCTGCCGGGGAATACGGGGTTGCACATCCCCACCTCATCAGCCCAGCCCGGTCGCGTCATCCCCGGAAGGGAGCATCCGCACGTCCCACGCAGAGCGGACACCAGTGGAGGCAATCTCCTCCTTGCGGATGAGATCAGGCCATCCATGCGTCAGGGGCGCGCGCCTCCTTGACGGTTCATCAGTATTGAATGTTCGAGGCCCTGGAGCTACGTTCCGCGACACCGCAGCGCCCAGTTGCCCGACCCGAGGAGGGTGGTCTCATGGCCGAAGTCAGCGCGGAGGCACGCATCCAGGCACCGGCCGAGAAGGTGTGGGCCCAGCTCACCGACTGGCCTGCCTACGGGGAGTGGAACGCGACGCACACCAACTTCCCCGGCGGCGGCCCCGAGAGCCTCGAGGTGGGCGCGACCTTCCAGGAGAACATGAAGCTGATGGGCTTCCCGGCCGAGGTCGAGTGGACGGTCGAGGAGCTGGAACCGGCGCGGGTGCTGGTGATCCGCGGCAAGGGCCCGATGGCGGTGTCCGTGGCCACCCGCTACACCCTCACCCCGGACGGGGACGCCACGACGGTGCGCATCGACGGCGAGTTCACGGGCGCGGCCGTGTCGCTGATGGCGGGCAAGCTGAAGGACTCGGGAACGGCCGCGCTGAACGAGTCGCTGCGCAAACTGGGCGGGCTGGTGGCCTGACCCGGCCCGGCCACGGCCGCCGTACGGCACGCAAGGGCGCCCCGCGGATCACTCCGCGGGGCGCCGTCACCGCCGTACGACCGTCGCGGCGTCGCCGGACGGACGACTGCCGTCAGTCCTCGTCGGCGAGGATCAGGTACAGCTTCTTGCGGGCCTCGTTGATGACCGTGAGCGCCTTGTCGCGCTGGTCCTTGCTGCCGGTCTTCCAGACCTGCCCGAAGGCCTCCATCAGCCCGAAGCCGGCCTGGCGGATCTCGCCGAGCGCCTCCCAGTCGACGCCACGCGTGGCCTCCTCCCAGGGGGCGTCCGGCCCCTCCTCGGCCGCGGTACGGCCCTCCTCGGTGAGAGAGAACAGCTTCTTGCCGCCTTCGCTCTCACTGCTGATCAGCCCCTCGTCCTCCAGGAGCTGGAGGGTCGGGTACACCGAGCCGGGGCTGGGCTTCCACGCCCCGCCGCTGCGCTCGGCGATCTCCTGGATCATCTCGTAACCGTGCATCGGACGGTCCTTGAGCAGGGCCAGGATCGAGGCCCGTACGTCACCGCGCCGCGCCCTTCCCCTGGGCCCGCCGCGCCCTCGTCCCGCCCCAGGGGCCGGGACCGAAGCCCGGTCCGCCCGGACCGAAACCGGGACCGCCCGGACCGAAGGGCCCGAAGGCCGCCCGCCGGCCACCCCGTCCACCGCGGCCGCTCCAGGGGCCGTCCTGACCATGTCCACGCTCGAATCCGTGGGTACGCATCGCCCATCACTCCATTCCATCGTTGATCTGTCGCGATGCGTCAACGATATATCGGAACAGTTCGGTTGGCAAGGCTCCGCCGATAGGGTGCGGACATGACTGCGCAGCGCGGCCCGCACGCCTACCTCTCCGAACTGTTCTCGCTGGACGGCCTGGTGGCCCTGGTGACGGGCGGCAGTTCCGGCATCGGACGCGCCATCGCCGGCGCGCTCGCGGGGGCGGGGGCGCGCGTGGTGGTCGTGGCCCGCCGGGAACCGGAGCTGGCCGCCACCGTCGAGGAGCTGACCGCGGCGGGCGGCCGGGGCGGCCTGGGTGAGCGCGGATCTGAGCACCCGCGACGGGGTCCGCGCGGCGGCGGAGAGCGCGGCCGCCGTGTTCGGCGAGCCCGACATCCTCGTCAACAGCGCGGGCGTCAACCTGCGGCCGCCGATGGGCGAGCTGGGCGAGGACGTGTGGGACGCCACCATGGCCGTGAACCTGGAGGCTCCCTACCTGCTGGGCCTGCGGTTCGGTCCCGGCATGGCCGAGCGGGGCTTCGGACGGATCATCCACCTCACCTCCCAGCAGGCGCACCGGGCCTTCGTCCGGAGCGGCGCGTACGGGGTCTCCAAGGGGGCACTGGAGTCACTGGCCCGTTCCCAGGCGGAGGCATGGTCGCCGCACGGCGTCACCTGCAACACCCTGGTGCCCGGCTTCGTCATGACCCCGCTCAACACACGGCTGTCGGCCGACCCGGAGCGCGTGGCCGCACTGGCCGCCCGCACCATGGTCGGCCGCAACGGACTGGCCGAGGACTTCGCCGGGGCCGCGGTGTTCCTGGCCTCCCGCGCCTCCGGCTACGTCACCGGGCAGGCGCTCTTCGTCGACGGCGGTTTCTCCGTCCACTGAAACTCTCCGGGGGTGCACACCTAGTAGTGCCTGGTCAGGTTGATTCGCCGGTGGCGTGTCCGTTTGATCGGGTGTGTCGTTGACGTGTTGTGCTGGGTGGGGAGTTGGCCGCGGTCCGGTGTGATCTGGAGGACTTCGCGGCGGAGATGTTCGAGTCGTTCGCGCGGGCGGATCAGCGCCGGTGGGGCCAGGTGTATCTGCGGGGCCTGCTGCTGGACGGGCGGCGCAAGTTGGTGGAACCGATGGCCGCCCGTCTGGGCGAGGACGGCAACCGGCAGGCCCTGGCGAACTTCATCACCACCAGCCCGTGGGACGCGGCTCATGTCCGCGCTCGCCTCGCCTGGCGGATGCAGCACGTGATCAAGCCGACCGCGCTGATCGTGGATGACACCGGCTTCCTCAAGGACGGGGACGCCTCTGCGTGTGTGGCCCGGCAGTACACCGGCACCGCGGGCAAGGTCACCAACTGCCAGGCCGGGGTGTCCCTGCACATGGCCTCCGATGCGGCGTCGGCGGCCATCGACTGGCGCTTGTTCCTGCCCGAGAGCTGGGACCCCGCCTCACCGAAGGCCGATGCGGCCAAGGTGGCCCGCCGCACGAAGTGCGGCATCCCCGAAGAGGTCGGCCATGTCGAGAAGTGGCAGCTGGCCCTGGACATGATCGACGAGGCCAGGTCGTGGGGCATCGACGACATCCCGCTCGTCGTCGCCGACGGCGGCTACGGCGACGCCGCAGCCTTCCGCCTCGGCCTGGAGGAGCGCGGCCTTGACTACGTGGTGGGCATCTCCACCACGACCACTGCCCAGCCGGAAGAAGCCAGGCCCCACATCCCGCCCTACGGCGGTCGAGGGCCTCGGCCGCAGCCTGTTTACCCCGAGCCGGCCCAGGCCGTGAAAAAGCTGGTCATCGCGGCCGGCAAGCGGGCCGCGAAGCCGGTGCAGTGGCGGGAAGGCTCCCGCCCGGGCACCGGCCGCAGCGGCTTGAAACGGATGTACTCGCGGTTCGTGGCCCTGCGGATCAGGCCCGCCGGACGCGAGATCCGCAAAGCCTGCGACGGCCCGGAGCTGCCGGTGCGCCGGCTGCTGGCCGAATGGCCCGCCACCGAGCCCGAACCCGTGCAGTTCTGGCTGTCCAACCTGCCCGCCGACACTCCGCTGGCCACCCTCGTGCGCACCGCGAAGCTGCGCTGGCGCATCGAGCACGACTACCGCGAGATGAAGCAGGCCCTGGGCCTGGCCCACTTCGAAGGCCGCACCTGGCGAGGCTGGCACCACCACGTCACCCTGGTCTCCGTCGCGCACGCCTTCTGCACCCTCCAGCGCATCACCCGGTCCCCAAAAGAGACGGCGCCGGCCTGAGCCTCTACAAGGTCGCCCGCGAACTGCAGCTACTGCTCGCGGTCTGGACCGGCGCCTGCCCCACCTGTCACCGCAACATGCCAGAACCGATATCCACCTGACCAAGCACTACTAGTGCCGTGACCGGAAAGGTTTGCCGGTAAGCTCGCGGCGTCCGGTGCGGTGCATCGCAAGGCGGAGCGTCGCCCGCGTACTGGATGTACTCGGGTGATGCGACAACGCGGCGAGGTGCCGTGCCGGGCGTCGCGAGCCGGTGAACCTTTCCGGTCACGGCGCTGGGCCACCTGTGGGACGAACTGGTGCATCTGGTCGTGGCCCGGTTCGACGACGCCGTAGCTGCTCTCGGGCACCTCGTTCCAGGCGCCCGGCAGGTCGCCCAGGGGCTCGGAGACCACGAGCCGGGTGTCGTCGGAGGACCTCGCGCAGGAAGGCGAAATCGGGGTGGAGCTCGCGCAGGGTCTCCACCGCGGTGCTGTAGAACAGCGAGCGGGACTGTCCCTGGCTGGAGTAGCGGAAGCCCCACACCCGCTCGCCGTCGGCGACCGAGACCGTCATCTGCAGCGGGAACTCCACGTCGTGGTCGTGTCCGACCTGCTCCACGAACCCCGCCATCCGCTCGACGGCGGCCGGCGGGTCCTTCTCCAGGCCGAAGGTGAGGGCCAGGTAGAACATCATCTCGGAGTCCGTCGAGCCCTCCATGTCGAGGAACAGCTCCGGGTCGAGGGCGAGGGCGAGGTCACGGCGCATCCGGTGGAAGTCGTTGATCGCCCCGTTGTGCATCCACAGCCAGCGGCCGTGCCGGAAGGGGTGGCAGTTGGTCTGCTGCACCGCCGTACCGGTCGTCGCCCGGATGTGGGCGAAGAACAGCGGGGAACGGACATGGCGGGCGATCTCCCGCAGATTGCGGTTGCTCCACGCCGGTCCGACGTCCCGGAACACCGCCGGGACCTGGTCGTCCGACTCGGGCGCGTACCAGCCGATGCCGAAGCCGTCGCCGTTGGTCGTCTCCACGCCCATCCGGGAGTGCAGACTCTGGTCGATCAGCGAGTGCTGCGGCTTGTACAGGATCGTGTCGAGAAGGATCGGGGTCCCCGAGTAGGCCAGCCATCGGCACATGTCGTCAGCCTTCCTGTCATGCCGTCGCCGGTGCGGCGGACGGGTCAGGCGTACCGGTCGGGTCGTACGACGCACAGCGCCCAGATGACGAACGCGGAGAACGCGATCATCACCACCGACCAGACCGGGTAGTACGGCAGGGAGAGGAAGTTGGCGATGATGATGAGGCTCGCGATGGCCACACCGCCGACGCGGGCCCACAGGGCCGTCTGGAACAGCCCCAGGCTGATGATCACCGCGACCGCCCCGAGGATCAGATGGACCCAGCCCCAGCCGGTGACGTCGAAGCGGAAGACGTAGCTGCGCGTCGTGACGAAGATGTCGTCCTGGGCGATCCCCATGATCCCGCGGAAGATGTCCAGCACCCCGGCGATCATGAGCGTGACCGCGGCGAACGCCGTCAGACCTTCGGCCCAGTGCCGCCCGGTCTCGTGCGCGCGCGTCGGATTGGTCGTCATGCCCTGCCTCGATTCGGTGTCTTCGGTGTCGTCGGTCGGCTCAGTGGTGGCTCGCGGAGCCGTGCCCGCTGAGGACCAGCTGCTTGGCCCGGTCGAACTCCTCGTCCGTGATGTCCCCGCGGGCCTTGATCTCGGACAGCCTGGCGAGTTCGTCGACGCTGCTGGTGGGGCCGCCGGTGCCCTTGGCGGTCTGCCGGATGTAGTCGTCGAACTGCTGCTGCTGCTCCCGGGCCTGCGCGATCTCCCTGCGGCCCATGTTCTTCCCGCGGGCCACGACGTACACGAACACGCCCAGGAAGGGCAGGCAGATGCAGAACACCAGCCAGCCGGCCTTGGCCCAGCCGCTGAGGTCGTCGTCGCGGAAGATGTCCACGATCACCCGGAACAGCAGCACGAACCACATGATCCACAGGAAGAAGATCAGCATGGTCCAGAAGGCGCTGAGCAGCGGATAGTCGTAGGCGAGGTACGTGTCCCCGGTCATCTCGGTCCTCCGTTCCGGGCGTGCGCCCGATGGTTCCCGGGCAGGTGCCCGTCGGCCGTTGACTGCGTCTTCAGCGTGCGCACGGCAAACGCCCGGCGCCTCACCCCGAACGGGTGAGACCTGCCCGGCGCAGAGCCGCCCGCCAGGAGAGGGCGAGCGTCACCTCCGCGAGGCCCAGCAGCACCAGCCACAGCCCGAGCAGCCGGGTCAGCGCCCGGGCCGACTCGGTGGGCAGGGCCAGCACGACGATGCCCGCGACGACGGCGAGCAGGGCCGCGGCCAGGACGAAGCCGCGGTGCGGCAGGTCCCGGGCGGCCAGGGCCGTGTAGAGGGTGAGGACACCCGACACCAGCCAGACGACCCCGACGATCAGGGAGAGCGCGGCGATGGTCTGCAGCGGGTTGCGCAGACACAGCACGCCGGCCAGGACGTACAGCACGGACAGCAGGAGTCCGGGCAGCCGTTCGCCGTGGTCGTCCCGGGCGAACACGGCGACGAACCGGAACAGCCCGGTCACGAGCAGGTACAGCCCGATCAGCACCGCGAGCACGTGCAGGGTCTCGTCGGGCCAGACCAGCACCAGGATGCCCGGGACGAGCGTGGCGACGGCGGACCCGAGCAGCCAGGTCCAGGACCGGCCGACGGCGGAGAGGACGGCGGCGGGGTCCCCGCCGGGTGACGACGGCACGGTCATGGCTCCTCCAGCGGGGGTCAGTCCGGCATCTGCCGCATCTCCAGGACACGCAGTCCGAGGGACTGGCAGCGGGCCAGCAGGCCGTACAGATGCGCCTCGTCGACGACGTGCCCGAACAGGACGGTCTGGCCGGACATCACGACGTGGTCCAGCTCGGGAAAGACCTTGATCAACGTCTCCGACATCTGTCCGTCGACACGGATCTCGTAGCGCATGAGCCTTCCTAGTGGTCTCCCTGCGATGGTCCGTCGCGGCGGTCCGCGAGAGCCTCACCCACCAGAGGTGAGACACCACCCGGGCCACTCGGCTGATCTGCGGCGACGCCTTCCGAGCACCTCCCGGTCAATGGGTGATGAGCAGCTTGAACAGGATGATCGCCAGGCCCAGCACCAGGTTCACCGCGGCCGTGACGGCCACCAGCGGCCAGGCGGCACCGGCCCGTCGGGCCGCCGCCACCGACCAGCCGACCTGGCCCGCCACGGCGACCGTCAGCGCCAGCCACAGCGTGCCGGTGAGATCGAGCCCGAGGAGGGGGCTGACGGCGACGGCGACCGCTGGCGGGACGGCGGCCTCGACGATCGGCCACTCCTCCCGGCACACGTGCAGCAGGACCGCCCGGCCCGGCCGCCGCTGGACCAGCCGCGCCCCGAACATCTGGGCGTGCACATGGGCCAGCCAGAACGCCACGCCCGTCAGCACCAGCAGCCCCACCACCTCCAGTCGGGGGAAGTCGCCCAGCGCTCCGGCGCCGACCACGACGGACGCGGCGAGCATCGAGCCGTAGACGCCCCCGGTGTAGTCGGCGCGGGAGCGCCGCCCGAGGGCGGACTCCCCGCTTTGGAGGTGGTCGGTGTCGGACATGGCCCGGCTCCTTCGCGGGTCAGGCCGCGTCGGCGCTCGACGGCTGCGCACGGCGGGTGGACGGCCGGGTCGGCAGGTGCGAGGTGACGAGGAAACTGGCCAGGGTGATGCCTCCGGCGGCGAGGATCCCCGCCTTCAGACCGTCGAGCTGGGCCGTGGCGTAGGACTCGGTGAGCGCGTCGACTTCGGCGGGCGGCAGCCCGGCCTGCTCGGCGGCCGACCGCACCTGGTCGGTGGGCACGAAGGAGATCCCGGCCTCCAGGGCGACGCCGGTGCGCCGCACGGTCTCCTCGGACAGCCGGGGGTCGTTCTCCACCTGGGTGGTGAAGGCCTGGGCGAGGGCGCCGACGAGCAGGGACCCGATGAGCGCGGTGCCGAGCGCCGACCCGAGGTTCTGGGCGGTGAACTGCAGCCCGCCCGCCTCGCTGCGCTCCTCCTCGCCCACGCTGGACTGCACGACGTTGCCGAGCTGCGAGGCGAGCAGCCCCATCCCGACGCCGAGCAGGCCCATCGCGCAGCCGAACTGCACGTCGTCGATGTCCGGGTCGATGGTGGCCAGCAGCCACACGATGGCGGCCAGCAGGATCAGCAGGGCGAGGCGGACCACCAGGCGCGCCCCCACCTTGCGCCCGAGCCGGGCGGCGAGCGTGGACGCCAGGAGCATGGTGACGGAGACGGGCAGCAGGCGCAGTCCCGTCTCGAAGGCGTCGAAGCCCTGGACGACCTGGAGGTAGAGCGGGATGGCGAAGAACAGGCCGAGCAGAATGAGGTTCTGGCTGAGCAGACACAGCAGGCCGGAGCGCAGGGTCGGCTGGCGCAGCAGGTCGAGATGGACCAGGGGGTCCGTGTGGTGCCGCTCCCGGTGCCGTTCCCAGCGCACGAAGGCGGTCAGGACGGCGACGCCGAGACCGATCACGAAGAGGGTCGGCGCGAACCCCAGGACGGTGAAGGGCGGGTTGCGCGGCTGCACCCAGCCCCAGGTACCGCTCTGGAGCACCCCGAGCACGCCGAGTGCCAGGCCCACCGCGGAGAGCGCGGCGCCGATCCCGTCCAGCCGCGGCCGGGGGCCGGTCTGCGGGACGTCGGCGATCACCCGCCGGAAGGCGAGGATCGCGAGGACGACCACGACCTCCCCGGCGAAGACCAGCCGCCAGGTGAGGTACGTCGTCACCCAGCCGCCCAGCAGCGGTCCGACGGCGATGCCCGCGCCGGCCAGCCCGCCGATGACGCCGTACGCGACGGCCCGGTCGCGTCCCCGGTAGGAGGCGGCGACCAGGGCGGCCATGGCGGGCAGCACCATCGCCGCGCCCAGCCCCTCGATGACCGACCAGCCCAGGGCGAGGACCCACACGGTGGGGGCGGCGGCGGTCAGGGCCGAGCCCGCGGCGTAGACGGCCAGGCCCAGCAGGAACATGCGGCGCCGTCCGAGGATGTCGCCGAACCTGCCGCCCACGATCATGAAAGCGGCCATGACCAGCGCGTACAGCGTGATGACGGCCTGGATGGCGGTCACCTCGGTGTCGAAGTCCTCGACCAGCTGGCTGATGGAGACGTTCATGACGGAGGTGTCCAGCACCATCAGGAACTGGGCCGTGCCGAGGACGATCAGAGCCCGCCAGTGTGTCACCGTGTCCACCTCGCCGAGTCGGCCCGGGACGCCGGTGGGCGTCGGCCGGGCGGCGGCCGCGACCGACCGGCCGCCCCTCCATCGCAGCTCAGGGGCGGGTGCGGCGCCTCACCCGTCACGGGCGAGTCCGCGCCGGTCATTCCGTGAGCTGCCGGAAGACCTTCCTCAGGTCCTGGGCCTGACCGTCGTCGATCCACGCCAGCGGCGCGTAGTGGTAGGCGACGCCCGCCGGGCGCGCCAGCAGGGGCCGCCCCCCGGCGTCCGTGGGCCACTCGACGGCGCCGGTGACGGTGCGGGCGGCGAAGGTCCAGTGGTCGCCGGAGACGTACTGCCCGCACGGCGCGAAGTAGATCTGCACCCCGTCCTCCAGGTCGAGCCACTCGCCCTCGACCAGCCCGACCGCGCCGCCCGCCGGCCGGGGCGCGCCGCGACGGCGGCTCTCCGGCTGGTCCCAGCGCCGCAGATACGGATGGCGCCCCGGCTGCCGGCCGACCGTGGGGGCCGGTTCCCCGGACAGGCGCACCCGCCGCCCGGGCAGGTCGATCTCGACCACCTGGAGCAGGTCGTGGATCTCACCGCGCCCGTCGGACGCGTCGTCGCCGATCTCGACGAAGTCGCCGACGTCCAGGTCGAGCTTGTCGTCGCGGCCCAGCGCCTCCAGGGTGACCCAGTCGTCGACCGCGGTCAGCGGCAGCACCACCGACCCGTTCTCGCGCGACCACTTGTACGACGCCTCGCCGGCCTCGCCCCCGCGGTGGATCTCCACCCGGTAGAGCTGGTTCTCCGGTCCCCGGTAGCGCGCGTCCGGCGCCACCGCGCAGGGATCGTTCTCGGTCCGTGCCGGCCGCTCGGCGCGCGCGGCGAGCCGACAGGTGCGGTCCTGCTGCGCGGCGACCCACGCGTCGAACGCCGCCGCGGGGTCACAGCGCCGGTCCTCCCCCAGCCGGAGGGGCAGCACCTCCCAGTCGGCCCGTACCCGCGCCGTGGTGTCGGGCAGGGCGGCGCCGAGCGCGGTCTCCCGCAGCAGGGGGTCCTGTACGGCCGTCACCAGCCGGTCGCGCACCCGCAGGTAGGCGAGGAACGGGCCGGACGGCAGCTCGTCCTCGTCCCGCTCGACGTCGCGGTGGGCGTACGGCTGGTCCCAGTAGGTCCACGCCGGGCCGGTGCCGGTGCCGTCGGCGGTCCTCGCCCCGGCCTCGGCGCCCGTGTCCGGGTGGGCGCGCCCCGCGTCCGTCGGCCGGCCTCCGCACTCCTCCACCGCCGGCAGCGGCTCCGGGCGGGTGGCGTCGACCGCGATGCCGTCCACGTAGTAGCGGCCGGGAGCGATCGTGAGCGAGGCCTTCTCGCCCTCGGACTCGGGGCCGTACTCGATCCGGAAGCCGTCGCCGGGCCCGCCGTGCCGGCCGATCAGGTCGGCGGCCAGGGCCCGGTCGGCCGCCAGCGCGAGCTCGGCCTGCTCGTTGGCCTCGGCGTCCAGCAGCACCCGGCCCTGCTGGCTGACGACCGCGACGTAGTGCTCCTGCGGCCGGTACGTCCGACGCGAAAAATCGCCGTGCATCCTTTGCCTTCCCTCCGATGCGTCGAGTGACGCCGTGTCAGGTCACCGGGACGGTCCCGGCGTCCAGGCCGGCCGGCGAGAACTCCGCGAGCCGCGCCCGCAGGTTGTCCTCCCGCTGCGGCTGGAACAGGTCGTGCAGCACCCCCAGCTCGGAGCCGTCGTCCGCGCCCCGGGCGATCTCCACCGCGCACGACGGCGCGAGCCGGAGGTAGGCCGGCGCCCCGTACCCCCGGGCGGTGAACCGGGGCCGCACCCGCGCGGCCTCCAGCGAGCGCAATCGGGGCAGGTCCGCGGGGTCCACGTCACCGGACTCGGCGAGCCGCCGCAGGTCCTCCGCGACCAGGTCCGGCTGGCAGTGGTGGCGCGGCGGTGTGCGCGAGCCCGGCGGCACGTAGCAGTACCGCAAGGAGCCGATCCCCCGCCGCGCCACGTGCATCAGGCCGTCGAAGACCGCGTTCTCGCCCAGCCGGACCGCGTGCGCGTGGACCTCGCCGATCACCGTCGATCGCCGTACCGTCAGCTCCGCGTGCGCATGGCGGCAGTCCGGCGCGGACACCGCCTCGCGGTCCGCGGCCGTCGCGTCCAGCACCGAGTCGGTGACGCACACCGTGACGGGGTCGGTCCCGGCCTCGTCGTTCACCACGAGGATCGATCCGACGACGCTGTGCGCGATCTCCACGCACGCCGTGGTGTTCTCCAGCACCAGGCTGGGTTCCTGCGGGTGGGTGGGGCGGCAGTGCGGCTCCAGCGACCACCCGGGCACCAGCGTCGAGTGCCGTACGACGACCGCGCCCATCGGCCCGGTCACGCTGACCCCGCGGCCGGTGACCAGCAGCCCGTCGAGCACGAACCGCGGCGGCGGCCGGTCGTCGCCCTCCTGCGGGCAGACCGCCCGGATCTGCAACGAGTCCGGGCGGTTGCTGTACCAGTCCAGCAGCCGCAGCACCGGCCGCGTGCGCTCCGCGCCGCGCACCTCCAGCCGGTCCCCCGGCGACAGCACGAACTCCAGCTGCTCCTGGTACGCCCCCGAGTCCGCGATCTCGATCACCGCCTCCGGCCGGCCGCCGTCGCGGTTGTCGCGCTGCCAGGCCGCGTAGGCCGGCTGGATCCGCTCGAACTCCTCATGGGGCCCGACCCGGTACACCTTCGCCGCACCCGGCGTGGTCACGTCCCGCGGGTACTCCCCGCCGCCGAGGTCGGACGGCTGGAGGAAGTGGTAGCTCACCCACACCCCGCGGCGCGGTGCCGACCGCGCCCCGAACACGATCCGCCCGAGCTCCGGGTCGACCACCACCTGGCCGCGCCGCGCCCGGTAGAACCAGCCGGACAGGTCGGCCACCACGATGTCGCCCTGCGGCACCGGGTCCGGGTGCCCGTCCCGCCAGATCGCGAAGCTCTTGTCCCGGCCGTAGAAGTCCGGCAGACGGTCGGCCAGTTCGCGGCGGGTGATCGGCGCCGGCACGTGCTCCCGTCCCGCGAGGTGCTCCGGGGAGGGCTCGGGGACCGGTCTGGTCGCCAGCGGCACGTCGTTGCCGAGGATCGAGAACGTGAACTGGTTGCGCGCCCGGTCGATGCAGTACGCCGGTGCGTGGGTCAGCGGCTGCGGCTTCAGCCGCCAGACGTACGCCCCGACGTTCGCCGGCCGGTACCGGCCCTGCCGCCGGGCCGAGCCGATACGCGCGGCCTCGGCGAGCCGGCCCTGCGTCTCGAACGGCCCGCCGATCCCCACCAGGGCCGCGTCGTCGCGCACGTCGACCAGCCCCGGCGCCGCCCGGGCCCGTCGCACCGCCGCCTCGTCCGAGGACGGGTACAGCCGGATCGGCTGGTCGCGCAGGAGCAGCCGGTGGAACTCGACCGCCCGCGACGGCCAGTCCGCCACCGACGACGCCAGCTCCTCCAGCATGGGCAGCGTCCCCTTGCGCCGCCGGGACGCCACCGTCGCGGCGACGTCCCGGCGGGGCGCCAGCCGGGCCACCAACCGGTCGGTGGCCGCCGTCGCGAGCGCCTCCTCGTGCCCGGGCAGCAGCCGGTAGCCCACCAGATCGCCCAGATAGGGGACCGCCCAGCTCTCGGCCGTCTCCACGAACCAGTTGTCGTACAGCCGTTCCAGGTCGCTCTGCACCAGGTCGACCTGTTCGCCGATCACCGCGAGCAGCGCCCGCAGCGCGGCCCCGTGGCCGGCGTCGGTCTTGCGGATGTGCAGCGCGATCAGTTCGCTCAGTCGGTCCGGCCTGCGGCTCATCCGCGTAGCTCCTTCAGGATCAGCGTGGTCGGGACGGCGGGGGACAGCAGCACCAGCTGCGCGGGCCGGACGCCGGCGAACACCACCACACGGGTGCCCACCGGCAGCGGCTCGGCCGGGGGCAGACCGGGGTTCAGCCGCAGCAGCTCGGCGACCGTGAGGCCGGCCTGCGCGGCGACCGAGGTCAGCGACTCGCGGGCGGACGCGGGATCGCCGCCCTCGGGCGGCCGTACGTCGTGGTACTCGACCGTGTGGGCCGCCGCCCGGGCCGGCACCATGGCGTTCGGCATGGTGAGCGTGGACGCAAGTTCCCGGAGCCCGGCCGGCGTCATGCTGCCCGGGACACCGGCGAACACGTCCACGTCGACGTACTCGACGCCCGGCACCGCCTGCGCGGCGGCGATCGCCTCGGACAGGTACGCGGGCTGGCCCAGCTCGCGGTGGTCGAACCCGAGCCGTTCCAGCAGCGCGCGTCGTACCTGCGGCTCCACCAGGTCGTAGGAGTGGTCCGGCGCGATCCTGAGCCCGGCCGACATCACCAGCAGCACCAGCTCGCGCACGTCCACCCGGACCGGCAGCTGCGGATCGCCGTACAGGGCGAGCGCGGAGCGCAGCGACCGGACGATCTCGCCGTCCTCGTCGAGGGTGATGTCCCCGGCGCCCGCGATGGTGACGTGCATCAGCTCGCGGCCGGCGAAGATCCGTCGGGCCGCGGCCCGGCCGATCCCGGCCCGCGACCGGGTGAAGTCCTCGTAGTCGGTGATCCCGACCAGCCGGTCCAGCGCCGCCACCGCGAGCGGGATCTGCCGCCGGGTCTGCCGCAGGCCGTCCGGGTCGGCCCCGCTGCCGGCCGGCAGCGGGTTGGTCACCCCGGTGACACCCAGCGGGCGGGTCAGCGGCGTGGTCACGGTGCCGGCGGCGACGTTGCCCGCGGCGCCGATCCCGACCCGGTAGCGGGCCCGGACGTTCTCGTGGCCGGTGGACAGCCGGGCGCCGTGCACACCGTCGCCGAAGCCGACCGTCGTACGGCCGTCCTCGCCGGTGCCGGTGACGTAGACCTTCGCGGTCGGCGGCTGCCCGGCGAGGCTGTCCACCTCCTGCCACAGCACCCCGTCGACCCGCACCTGGAGCGTGCTGCGGGCGCCGCGCGGGTTGTCGGCCGGCAGCCAGGTCAGCGGCGCGGCGAACAGCGTGAAGCTCTGCCCGGCCTGCCCCGCGTCGCCGCTGCCGATCGGTTCGTCGCGGGTGGCGCCGGCGTCGGCCCGTACGACGTTGCCGTGGATCGTCACCGTCGTACGGCGGTAGGTGTATGCCAGCGGCCCGGCGAGGGTCAGCGTGGTGTGCACCGGCTCGCCGGGCCTGGCCGGGTCGACGGCGTGGGAGACACCGGCGACCATGGCGAGTTCGGCGGCCCGCACCCCGGGGGTGGCCGGGATGTCGGTGCGCTCGCCGGCCACGATCACCCAGCGGCCCGGCTCCAGTTCGTCGTACAGCTCGGCCAGCTCGACGACCGTGCCGGCCACGTCCTCGGGGATCGGCTCGGTGGCGACGGTGAGCGGCTCGCCGCCCGCGTACACCGTGGTCCTGCGGATCTGCGACAGCTGGGTGTCCTCAGGGCCGAGCCAGGCGTCCGCCAGGGTCAGCTCGGTGACCTTGCCGGTGATGCCGAAGTCGGCCTGGGAGACCACCCGGGCGCTCTCGACGCGGGTGATCAGCCGCTGGAGCGACGGCACGGCGCCGGGCCGCTCTACGACGACCCAGCTCTGCGGCCCGATGCCCGGGTACACGGCGTCCAGGACGAGCACCTTCGCCGACACCGTGCTGGTGGTGGTCAGCGCGACCGTGGCCCGGTCCGGGTCGTCGGTCCGCTCGGCCCGGCCGAGGACGACGTTGACGCCGCCGTGGGTGGTGGTCTCCTCGTCGCCGGGCTGGAGGTCCTCGACGACCGGCGCCGGATCGGTGCCGAAGGCCGGGGCGACCTCGACGGTGATCCTGCCGTGCGGTGTGCCGCTGTCCGGCTTGGGTCCGGTGAACGTGACCGTGCGCGCGACCTCGTTGCCCCAGCACTGCAGGGTCACGGTGGCCGGTGCGCCCGCCGGTGTCGTGGTGGTGACCCAGACGCCCAGCGGCCCCACCTGGACGAAGCCGTCGAACGGCAGCGGCTGCGAGTCGCCGACCGGACTGCCCGACTCGATCCACCGGGGGACGAGTGTCTTCGGACTGCCGTCCTCGTACTCGACGGTGAGCGTCAGCGATTTCGATCCGGTCAGCGGCCAGTCGACGTACCCGACGATCCGCCCGTTCCGGTCGTACTGCGGCTGTTGCGGCGCGGTCGCGCCGAACGGGGTCGCCACCGTGCGCATCGCCTGGAGTCCCGCGAGCGGCAGCGGCCTGGTGAGGCGGACGTGGCGCCAGGCCTCGTACAGCGAGGCGAGCCGCGGGTCCAGTGCGGTCAGCAGCCGGACCCCGGCGTCGGAGCCGGTGCCGAACACGTCCGCCGGGTCCAGCCGCAGCGCGCGGGCGGACGGCGGCTGGGGCGTGGGCGGTTTGCGCAGCGAGCCGAGCAGCGCGGCCAGTCCGAGCAGCGCGGGGTCCTCGGAGCGGGCCAGGGCGAGCCGGTCGAACAGGGTCGCGTTCCCGTCGTCCGCCGGGGGCCGGTCCTGCTCGGGCTCCAGCAGGCCGGCCTGCGCGCGGAGCGCGGTCAGGTCCGTGCGCAGCGCGGCGAGGAAGCCGTGCACCGCCGGGTAGGGGGCTGCCGCCGCCAGCGACTCCTCCAGCAGGTGCAGCGCGGTGTCGAGCGCCCGCGCGAACCCGGTCGGGGTCGTGATCGCGTCCGGGTCGGAGCCGTCCCCGTCGAGGCCGGGGGCGCCGGCGGGGACGGCTCCGACGACGGGCTCCGCCGGCAGGCGGTCGCGCAACGGCACGAGCACGGTGTCGACATAGCGCCGGACGATCCGGCTGTCGCGGTACTTGTCGTCCCCCGCCAGCTCGGCGACCTTGTCCCGGAACGCGTCCTCCAGGGCGGCGAGCGTCGGCTGTCTCGCGCCCGGCATCAGCACCGAGGTGATCCCCTCGGCCGTGTCGACGGTGCTCGTCCGCACCACGTCGAGCGCCTGCCGCCCCGGTTCGGTGCCGAACACGAACAGCAGCCGGTCACCGGTCTGCAGCCGGGCCCCCGCGCCGGCCAGGTGCACCTCGCGCCGGTCGATCGTGCGGTCCGCCCGCAGCCGCACCGGGTAGGGCCGCCGCAGCCGCACCTTCAGGTCGTTCCAGGCCGACCGGGCCGCGAGGTCCTCGACGGTCTCGAACGACTGCGGCTCCTCGCCCGTCCCCGGCACGCTCTGGGCCCGCGACCCGGCGGGGATCGTCACCGCCCGGTCCCGGTCCACCTGGTAGGCGAGGTACACGCCCGCGCCGACGCCCGGCCGCGGCGTGTGTCCCAGCAGCCGGCCGAACAGCAGCAGCGAGTCCGCCCGGGTCGCGGTGCGCAGGTAGCCCTCGTTCGCCACCCGCTCGGTGTGGAACCCGAGCAGGTCGCCCAGCACCGCCCACGCGTCCAGCCAGGACAGCGCGGGGTCGTCCGGGGTGCGCACCAGCAGGTCGCGCAGCTCCGGGTAGGCCGGGCCGGACAGCCGCGCCAGCGCCGACGACCAGAACGCGTGGTGGTCGCCGGTCCGGTACGCGATCTGCGGCAGCCCCGGCGGGTTCACCCGGCTGAACGGCGTCCGCAGCCCCGTTCCGGTGCAGCAGTCCCCGCCGCCCGCGCCGCATCGACAGCCCCCGGTCATCGGCCTCCCCCGATCTCGATGTGCAGCCGGCCGTTCTCCGGCCGGTCGCGGTCGTCGTCCAGCTGTGCGACCTCCAGCGGCCCGATCCGCAGGAGCCCGTCGTCCAGCTCGCCGGCGTCCGGCGCGAACAGCCTCCGCAGCCGGGTCACCAGCACGCTCGTCACGCCGGGCACGGCGGCCGCCGCCGCGACGACCCGGCTGATCCGCACCGGATCGCCGAACGTCACCGCGTCCGGCGCGAACAGGGCCAGCACCGTCCGCCGCACCGCGTCGCGCACATGACCGCGCTGGTGGCCGGCGGCGGCGCAGACCTGCAGCTCCAGGTCGACGGGGACCGCGGTCGCCGGCTGCACGACCACGTCGTGCCCGATCCGCCGTACGCCGTCCAGCGTGTGCGCGACCCGGGCCAGCAGCCGCGCGCCGGGCGTCCCGGTGCCCAGGGCGTCGACCGCGACGTGCACCTCCTGGCCGCTGCCGGTCCAGCGCAGGTCGGCCGCCGCCCGCTGTACCCCCGGCACCGCCGAGGCCAGGGCGGCGTAGTCGTCCGCGGTCACCGCCCGGAGCCTGACCCGGTGCGGCTGGAGCGGCGCGAGGCGTCGTACCTCGTCGAGGGCCTCCGGCTCGGTACCGCCGCGCGCGGGCAGCGGGTTGCGCACCAGCGTGACGGCGTCGTCGTGGCCGTCGCACAGCACCAGGTGCCCGATCGCCTCGGCACCGACGTTGCCCGCGACGCCGTTGCCCACCCGGTGGCGGACCGCGATCCGCCCGCCCGCCGGGGGCGGCGCGCCGTGCACGCCGTCGCCGAACCGCAGGGTCGGCCGGCCGTCCTCCTCGGTCTCGCCGACGAACGCCCGCGTGTCCGGGGTCGCGGTCAGCAGGTCGCGGCGCGGCGTCCATGTGCCCGCCGGTGTGCCGTCGGGTGTGCGGGCCGTGACGGTGACCGCGGGCAGCGCGGCGCGGGGGTCCTGGGCGAGCGCGGCCGACGCGGGGCCGGCCAGCCGCGGGTCGTCGGCCCGCAGGCCGTCGGCGTACGCCGGGCCCCAGGTCTGTGCGAGTTCCTCCGGCAGCCAGCCGCCGAGCACCTCGCCGTCGCGTGCCCGGCGGGACAGACGTGCCAGCCGCCGGATCTTGGCGCCCAGGAGGGCGTCGTGGCGCAGGAGCAGCTCGCGCAGCGCCCGTGCCTCGTCGTGGGCGAGGCCGAGCCGGTCCAGCGTCTGCTGACCGAACAGGAGCCGCAGTTCGGCGATCTCCCGCTCGGTCAGCGGCCGGGCCGCGCGCCACAGCGCGGTGAGCCACGCCCCGGCCCGCGCGGCGATGCCGTCGAGCAGGTCCGCCTGCGCGGCCGAGACCCGTGCCGGGTCCGGGTACGCCGTCCGCTGCGTCACCGGCTCGTCGGCCGGCCCGGGGCGGAACGGCTCCATCGTGCCGGGGTAGGTGAGCTGGGCCAGGAGCGTGTCCAGGCTCGACGCCTGGTCGGCCGCGGGCGCCGCCGCGTCCAGCCCGCACCGGTCCAGCGCCGCCGGGCCGACCACCGCGCGCAGGGTCGAGACCTGCTCCTCGGTGAGCTGGTCGCCGCGCCGCGCCAGGGTCATCAGCGCCACGACGGCCTCCCCGGCGGGCCCGCGCTCGGGACGGTCCGGACAGCAGCCGGAGTCGCACACCAGCGCCGGCGCCGGCTCCGCCGGGACGTCGTACTCCTCCGGGGGCCCGCCGCAGAACGTCAGGTCGCGTCCGTGGTCGACCAGGACGACGTTGCCCCGCGCGACGGTCACGTCGGCCAGCCGCTCGCACGCCGGGCCGCCCGTCGTGGTGAGACAGGCGGCGAAGGCCAGCGCGTCCTCGTCCGCCCAGGTGACCTCCACGACCGCCAGGTCGTAGAGCGCGTCGCACGCGGACGTCACCGACGTGAGCCGCACCACCTGCCGGTGGGTCGGGTCGGCGTCGGCCGCCGCCCCGGTGCGCGGACCGAGCACCTCCTCGATCACCAGCAGGTCACCGGGGACCAGGGACAGCCCCTCGTCGACGAGCGTCGCGGAGGTCGCGCCCCTGGGCAGACAGCACTCCTCGTCGCCCCAGGTGTGGAACCGGATCCGGTTGTGCGTCGGCCGCAGCTCGGTCTCCCCGCTCGCGAGGGGTTCGAAGACGTCGGTGCGCACGGCGGGCGGCAGGGCGGACAACGCCGCCTCCGTCAGGACCGCCCCCAGCTCCGGCCGCTCCACCGGGTCCACCCGGCTGACGTCGACCGCCGCGAACCGGAACGTGCCCGGCCGCAGTGTCACCTCGTCGTCCACGCTCAGCGTCACCGCGGCGCGCGCGTTGCACCCGTCGTGCATCGGGTAGTCGATCAGCCGGACGTGCCGGCGTACCGAGGTGCGCCGCCGCGCGGTGTGCAGGTACGCCTCGGTCGCCACCGCGTCCAGCTGGTACTCCAGCTGGTCACCGACGTAGGCGAGCAGTTCGACCACGGTCGTCCCGAGGTCCGGCACATGCCGCTCGGTCCAGGAGGGCGCGACCAGCGTCATCCGGTCCAGCAGCTGGCGGCGCAGGGTGGCGTAGTCCCGTGCCGTGTAGTCGATCACCGGCGCCGGCCGGGCCGCGGGCGCCCCGCCGCACCCGCAGGCGCGGTCCGACGCGACCGGGCAGCGGGGGTGGAAGACGAAGTCGGCGCGGGAGTAGCGCGGGTCGAACCCGGCCCGCGGCTCGGTCCCCGGCCGCCCGTACGCGTCCGGCTCCACCACGGACAGGGTGTACGGCGAGGTGTCGCCGGTGCGGTCGACCACGACGACGGCCCGGTCGTCCAGGTCCGCGTCCTCCGCGCGTTCGACCGTCACCTCGGTGACGTGCACGCCGGTGATCCTTCGGCCGCCGTCGATCCGGATGTGGCCCGGGGTGAGCCGCTCGGGCGCCCTGCCGAGGAACGTCACCACCAGGGTGAGCCCGTCGTCCTGGGCCTCCACGGCATCGATGCCGTCGAGCCGCGCGGCGCGGACGTCCCGGCGCCGGTGCCCGGTGTTCACGGCGCCCTCCCCTCGAACGTGTCGGTACGGCGGTCGCCGGTCGCCCGGACGACGTACGCCACCCGCACCCGCAGCACGCTGTCGTCGCTCTCGACCACCACCGCGTCGATCTGGATCGCGTCCCCCAGCCAGCGCTCCAGCTGGGCGTGGACGGCCAGTTGCAGGGTGGCCGCCAGTTCCGGGCTGTTCGGCTCGAAGACCAGGTCCAGCAGGCCGCAGCCGAAGTCCGGCCGCATCACGCGTTCGCCCGGGCCGGTGAACAGCACCAGCTCGATCAGGTCCGCGAGGTGGCCGTCGTACCCGACGTCGGCCGTCCGCCCCCGTCTGTCCACCCGGAACGGGAAGTCGATGTCGATCCGCTCGGTCACTAGACCCCCTTGGTTCGTTGCTGTACGACCGTCACCAGCGGCGGCCCCTGCGGCACCTGCTCCGCGCTCAGGCACAGCCCGGTCGACGCCTGCGTGACGACCGGGGCCCCCGCCACCGTCACCCGCGCCGCCGGTGTCACCCAGCGGATCGTCACGCACGGCTGCGGCTTGGGCCCGACGGTGAACGGGCAGCCCGCGATCAGCCAGACGCCGGCCACCGTGGCGGCCGGGAGGCCGGACAGGTTCCCCCGTGGGGCGGCGGGCAGGTACGACGCCCGGCCGCCGTGCGGGCAGCTCACGGTCGCGTTCACGTGCAGGACGTTCGTCATCGTCAGGTCACCGTGAGTCCACCGGCGTTGACGTCCACCATGGTGCCGACCAGCGAGATCGTGGCGCCCTTTCCGTTGCTGATCAGGATGCCGGTGTCGTTGACCGTGATCACCGCCCCGCCCGGTGAGCGCAGGGTGATGCCGGGGCCGCCGGGCAGGTCGGACAGGAGGACGCTGTACTGGCCGCGGGTCTGCAGGAGGATGTTCGGCTGTCCCGGCGGGCCGGCCAGCGCGGGCGGCGGCACCTCGGCCACCGAGCCGAACCAGCAGCCGGTCCAGATCGGGTAGCTGGGGTCGCCCTGCTCGAACTCGATCCACACCCCCGCCCCGACGACCGGGACGGCGTACATCCCGGTCTGCGGGCCGGCCAGCGGAAGACACGGCATCGCGAACGTGCACGGGGTGTCGCCGAGCACGTCCGGCACCGTGGCCTGGATCCGGCCCTGCTGCAACGGGTCGACGTTGTTGACCACGGTGCCGCGGTACTTGCCGAGGTACTTCGTCGCTTCTGCCATCTGTCGTCCTCACGGGAGCACGGCCGGGGTCAGGGACACCAGGCCCTCGCGGGCCAGGGTGAAGTTCTGGGTGTACGAGCCGCGCTGCAGGTTGTGCGTCACGGATTTCACGTAGTACAGGCCGTCGTACGTCAGCCCCGCACCGCGCACCCCGACCACCTCGCGGGGCCGCAGCACCTGCCCGTAGCGGGTGACGTCCAGCTGGCCGGAGCCGCTCACCGCGTCGGACGACTCGACCGCCCTGGCGAGCGCCTCGGCGACCGCCTGCGCCGGCTCCTTCTTCGCGGTGTCCGCGATCACCTTCTTCTTCAGGGCCGGCGCGGGCCGGGCCGCGAGCGGCGGCCGCAGCACGCTCACCTCGGGCACCGGCAGCAGCAGCGCCACCTTGGTGGCGGGGATCTGGACACGGGCCACCGGCTGTTCCCGGGCGGAGCCGTCGAACCCGAACGTCATCTGGTCCACGTTGGAGAGATGGTCGGAGTTCACCGTCAGCGCGTGCTGCGGGACGCCCAGCCGCACCTCCGGTCCCCAGTAGCCCTTGCTGACGCCCGGCACCGGCCCTGGATCGAGGTAGAAGACGTACCCGTTGGCCTTGGCCAGCTCGTTGAGGTACCCGAGGTCGGTGCCCTTCTGGAAGTCCACCCGCTGCGTCGGCGGAGGAGTCTGCGGCACCAGCTCGGGGACGATCAGCGGCACGATCCCGTACTGCGCGTACTGCGCGACGATCGTCGCCACCCGGACCGCCGGACCCATCGCCGGATAGGGCACGCCCTCGCGCTCCTCCAGGTCCATCAGCACCGTCAGGTCCTCGCCGGTCAGCGTCAGCGTCGACTGCCCCGGCACCCCGCTCACCCCGACCTCGTGCCGCAGCACGATCCCGTCCATCAGCACCGTCGGCGTTCCCCGCACGATCGCCGTCAGCACCACCCGGGTCGGCGGGTCGAAGAAGCCGGAGGGCAGCAGGGTCCGCCCGATCAGGCCGCTCCCGGACAGGTCGAACGCCAGCTGGAACCCGCTGCGTTGCCCGGCGCTGACCGTGATCTGCGCCGACAGCAACGCCTCGGTCACCGCCCCGGGTGCCGGCACGGCGATCTGCCGCCCCATCATCAGCAGCAACCGCACGGGCGCCTCGGCCATCGCTCCCCCTCCCTCTGTGCGCACCGGCCGCTCGCGACCCGGCGTGCCGTCGTCGTCCGGTCAGCCGGTCCGGTCCGGCAGCGTGATCCGCAGGACCCGGCCCGGGGTCCGGGTCAGGTCGGCCGGGTCCATGACGGGGTTCGCGTCGGCGATCCGCCACCACTGTTCGGCGTCGCCCAGGTACCGGTTCGCCAGGTTGTCGGCGCGGTCCCCGTCGGCCACCACGTGCGCGTCGATCTGCGCCAGCCGCTCCGGCGGCGGCAGCATCCGCCGCGGTGTGTACGGGATCTCGCACCCGTCCGCCGTCGTGTGCACCGACTGCCCGATGCCGTGGTACCTGCTGGTCCGCGGATACGGGTCCGGGGCCGGAATGTCGTCGAGCACCCCTGCCACGCGCTTCCCCCTTCGTCTCGCCATGGTTCGTCGTCGTACGGGTCTCAGATTCCGGTCAGTCCGAGCTGCGCGAGCCGGCCCGCGGCGAGCTGCCCCGCCAGGCGTTCCTTCTGTGCGAGGTGCGCCAGGTACAGCTCCGCGCCGCGGTGCCCCGCGGGCAGGTCGCTGACCGTCAGCAGCCGCAGCCCGACCGCGAGCGTGGCCCGGATCGGCTGCAACTGCTGGTCGAACGCCTCCTCGGTGACCGACAGCTCGGTCAGCCGCACCGGTACGACGCGTCGCGGGCCCCACACGAACAGCGTCAGCGGCTGCTCGACGGGCGTGATCTCGAGCATGCCCAGCGCGGCCAGCCGGCTGTTCGCCCGCATCTGTGCGGCCGGCGGCTGGATCAGCATCTCCAGGGCGGCCAGCTGCGGATGGACACCGAGCGGCGACGGCACGGTGAGCTGGTCGGTGGCGTCCAGCTCGGCGGTGAACTTCCACGACTCGACCGCCGGCCCCTTGAGCCGCAACGCCTCCGTCCGGTCCCCCTGCTGCTCCCCACCGCCCGCCTGCGGCGCGATGCTGCGCTCCAGCGAATCCGGATTGAACTGCAGCACGACGATCCGCTGCGGCGTCCCGCGCTCGGGGTCCACGATCACGATCCCGGCCTGCACCGGCTTGGGCAGATCCGCGTACCTCGTCATCCGTCCTCCTCCCCCTCGGTCCGTACGTCGGGCGCGTCGTATCTCGCCCCGAGCGCGGCACGCGCGTCCTCGCGCAGCCGCGGGTCCTCTTCGAACTCGGCCATCGCCGCGAGCGGTTCGCGGTACTGCGGCCAGAACGCGTACGACGAGGCCGCCAGACCCGCCGCGCGGACCTCGCGGTCCTCGTCGAACATCGCGGCGGTGATCCGCTCGAAGTACCGGGCGTCGTAGGCGAACGGCGCTCCGAGTCCGGACGTCAGCACCGCCCGGGCGCGCTCGGTCGCCGTCCGCGCGGACGTGATCGTGGCCAGCAACTCCTCGTCGGTGAGCGGCTGCACGAACCGCTCGACCAGCTCGGCGTATCGGGCCACCTGCTTCCGGTCGTCCCCGACCAGCACGACCGCGGTGGCGTCGGCCCGCTCATCGGTGAGGGCCTGGAAGAGGACGCTCGGCGACATCCGCCAGGACCGCTGGAGCAGTTCCGCAGCCGGCCGTTCCTCGCCGAGGGGGACCATCCGCAGTTCGTCGACGAGACGCTGGACCTTGCGCTCGTCACCGCGTGAGCGCAGCACCATCCGCCGGCTCAGGACGTGCCGTTCCACACCGTCTCCGCTCATGTCACGTACCACCGAACAGCCTCCGTCGGATCGCGGCGTCGCGCAGCATCCTGCGCACATGGCCGAGGAACGCCTGCTGCGCCTCCCCCTTGCCGGACTCGGGGGTGACGATCCCCTCGACGAGCAGCAGGGCGCGCATCGTGTTGACGATCCTGGTCCGCAGCATCTCCGGTGACTCGCCGCCGGGGCGCCGCACCTGCCACGGCTCGCGGGGGCGCACCCCCTCGCCGGCCGCCTTCCGTTCCCGGTACGCCATGACGGCCGAGGCGCCGACCGATCCGGGCTGTGCGTAGGGCATCGTCTTCAGGGCCTCCGAGGCCGGGATGCCTCCGGGGCGTCCGGCGACGGCCGCCGCCGAGACCCGCAGCAGCGCCGGACTCGTCACTCCCGGATAGGGGGCCCGCATCGGCTCCGCGCCCAGGGGTACGAGTGCCCCGATCTGCGCCTGCGCCGGCAGTTTCCCGAGCGCGTCGAAGTTGCCGGCGTGCGCGTGCTGCAGGGCCTGGACGGTGGTGGCCGGGTCGGCGGCCGCCGCGGCGCTGAAGCCGGGGTAGTCGAGGCTGACCGAGGTGACCGGCCGCCAGACACCGGCGGGGCCTTGCGTCATCGGCCGCCAGCGGCCGGCCGGGTCGCTGCCGGTCACCCGCAGGGAGGCGATCACGACGGGTGTCCGCCCGCCGAGCGTGATCAACCGCGCACGGGCGATCCGGCGTTCGGAGATCAACTGGTTCACGCCGTGCGCGAGCGCGAGGGGCGACACCCCGGACGGCGCGGTGATGGACGTCAGGCGCGACGGCACCGCCGGGTCGGTCTTCGCGCTCCGCCGCCAGGCCTCGGGATCGACCTGCCGGGGGTCCGCCTTCTCGGCCTTCACCTCGTCCGCCATCTCCCTGAACCGCGGCGTCCTGGTCTCGGCGTCGACCTCTTCGCGCAGGATGCGGAGCAGTTCGTTCTCGCCGACCTCGTCCAGCGGCAGGAAGGGTTCGCCCGGGCTGAGACCTGCGAGGACGTTGCTGACGGGCCGACCGGTCAGATGGAGGCGCCTGAGGCGGTACCACGGGCGCAGCGGGATCAGCGCGGCTCGCAGGACGTGCTCCCGCACACCGCGCCGTACCAGTTTCCGCAGCACCGGCCGCAGCCTCGCGGTGATCCGGGCGAGCCGCGCTTCCTTGGACTCCTGGGGCTTGTTCCTGGTGTTCCGGCGGTTCTGCGCGCGCCGGTCGGCGACCTTCCCGCGCCAGTCCCGGAACCTCTCCCTGGCCTTGGCCACCAGGTTCTTCAGCCTGCGGGCGCTCGCCGTCAGCGCACGGCCCAGCCTGCTGTGCGCGAGCCCCGCACCCAGCCGCCGGATCGTACGGCCGACCGTCCGCAGCGCGGGCCCCGACCACCCGGCCGACCGCGCCCGCCGCACGCCGTACCCCGCCGGCCGCCGCGCGCAGACCGCTCCTGGCGGCGGCGCCGACCCGGCGCGCGCCCGACCGCACGGCCCGTGCCCCCGCGGTGACACCGCGCCGGACCGCCTGCGCGGTGGCGACGGCACCGCGCCGTGCGGCCGCCACCCCGCGGCGCAACGCGTTCCGGGCGGCGTCGACCCCGCGGCCGGCGGTCTTCCGCACGGCGCGGGCGCCGCGGCCCAGGCCCTTCATGATCTTCTCGGCGATGCCCTTGAGCCTGGTGCCGACGCCCTTCAGCGCCTTCCCGATCCGCGCCATGAGGAAGTTGGCGAGGAACTCCAGCAGCGCCACCGCCCCGGCGGCCACGGCCCGCGCGAACAGGCACGCCGCCGCCGCGCCACCGGCCCTCACCGCCTTCAGGAAGGTCAGGAACGCGCTGAAGGCGGCGATGACCCTGCTGACGCTCTGATAGGCCGCCATCACGCCCTGGGCGATCGCGATGATGCCGCCGGCGGCCGGGACGATCAGGGCGATCAGCTTCTCGACGACGAGCGAGACGATCATCGCGGGCAGCGACTTCACGATCGCCTGCCAGGCCATCCTGCCGATCTGCGCGACCGACATACAGCCCTTCACCAGCACGTTCCACAGCATCTTGCCGATGCCGACGACAGACTCGACCTTCTCGTCGAACCACGCCCGGACCGCGCTCCTGATCGCGCCCCAGAGGAAGGTGCGGACCCCGTCCCGGGCCGCGGCGCCGAGCTTGCGGACCCAGCCGAGCGGGTCCGGCGCGATGTCCTTGACCAGCGCCGCGACTTCACCGAGCAGCCGGAGCGCGGAGTCGACGTACGCGATGGCCTTCGTCACCGCGCCGCGGACCACCTCGACGGCCGCGAGCAGTGCCTTCTCGTACAGCCGCAGGACCGCGACCAGCGCGCCGACCAGCGCGTCGAGGAGCGCTCCGACCGCTTTCTTCAGCCGGTCGGCGAGCTGCTGCACCCGGGCGACGGCGGCGTCGCGCAGCGAGACGATCGCCCTGCGCATCTTCGCCGCGATGCCGGGGAAGACGGTGGCGATCGCGCTCACCGCGGCCAGCAGGACCTGCGCGAGGCCCTTGATGATGCCGGTGATCGCCTTCGCGGCCAGGTCGATCAGCCCGTCGACCGCCTTCTTGAAGCCTTCCTTGATCGCGTCGATCGCCCTGACGGCCAGGTCGAAGACACCCTTGATCACCGAGACCAGTGCGTCGAACGCGGCCTTGACCTTGGACTTGACCCAGCCCCACCAGCCGGAGGACTCCTGCTTCTTGGCCTCGCGCTCCTTGCGGGCCTTCTCCTCGGCGGCCCTGCGCTCCCTGCCGATCCGGTCGTTGTCCTCGTTCCTGCGCCGGTCGACGGCGGCGTCTGCCTCGGTCTTGCGCGCCGCGGTGTCCTCGCGGGCCTTCGCGTGCGCGTCGGTCGTGGTCCGGGTGGTGTCCTCAACCGCCCTGTCCTGCTCGTCACGCCACTCACCGCGCCGGCCGGCCGCGTCCTCGCGCGCTTCCTGGCGTACGGCGGCCTGCTGGTCGCCGTTCTCCGCGACGGCCTGCTGGACCTGGGCGCGGTGGTCCTCACTCGCCCGGTCGGACTGGTTCTGCCTGTCCTGCCCGGCCCGGCCCATCCGGCCCCGGCCCTCGGCGAAGCCCGCCTGGATCTGGGGGCCGCGTTCCTGCACGGCGACCGCCGACACCGTGTCCGGGTCCGCCCCGCCGGTGCCCGGGGCACCCGACGCGGCCGGGGCACCGGCGGCGGGCGTACGGCCGGGCACCGGGGCGGCGGTGAGTGTCTCTCCGGGCGCGTCCGGGTAGATCCGGTCCTCGCCGAGCCCAACCGCCGCGTCCTGCCGGCCGAGCGTGTGCGTCCGGTGGATCCGGTCCTCGGTCTGCCGGTGCTGCTCGTCGGCGAGCGCCGGGTCGGTCCCGCCCTCCAGCCGGACCCTGGGCGCGGCCCCGACGGTGGTGTGCAGCCGGTCGTCCCGGGTGGGCACGCCGTCGACCGCGTCCTGGAGCCGCTGGATCTCGGCGTCGTCGGCCTTCTCCTCACCGCCCCCGGCGACGACCGGGTCCTTGACCCGGGTCGCGGGGCCGGGGGTGTCCGCGGTCGCGGGCGGGTCGGCCTCGCGCTGCCGGACGAGCGTCTGCGGGGTCACCTCCGTCATCGGTTCGACCGCGGTGGACACCGGTTCACCGGTCGGCGGGGCCCCGGCCTGGGTCCGGGGGGCGCCGCTGGGCCGTTCGAGCGTCGGCGGGGCGTCCCGGAGGTCCTGGTGCTCCTTGCCGACGGTGGTGCCCACGGCCCGGTCGACACCGCCGAGTGCCTGCGGCATGCGGGCCGGTGGCTGGGACGAGACCGTCGCGAGCGCGGCCGTCGGCTCCTGGCCGGAGACGTCCGGCGGCGGCTGTGCCTGCGGCGTCCGCTCGGCCGGGGCCGGTGCGCCGCCCGCGCCGCAGCCGCCGCCCCCGTCCTGGGCGGCGGCCTCCGTCGTGGCCGCCGGTGCTCCGGCGCATCCGCCGCCCCCGCTCTCCAGCGACCCCTCGGGCCCGGCGCCGGGAGGGGTGCCTTCGGGCCCCTGCCTGGGTCCGGGCGCCGCCGCCGGGCCGTCGCCGGGGGCGGCCTCCGCCATCTGGGGGTCGCCGGGCATCGGTTCCGTCGGCCGCGGTTCCTCCGGGCCCCGCGCGACCGGAGCGACGGATTCCACGGCGGCGGGCCCGGTCGTGGCGGGCTCGGCCGAGGCGGGCTCGGCCGAGGCGGGCGGGGCCGAGGCGGGCCCGGCGGCCGGACCGGCGGCGGTCGCGGTCGGGGGCTCGGCGGGGCCGGTCGTGGTGGCCGACGTGCCATCGGCCGAACCCCCGGGCGGGCCCGCGGACTCGGTGGGGGCGACGTCGGTCCCGGTCTCCGCCCCCGGTGTGCCGGACGGGGCCCCCTCGCCCTCGACCGCCCTCTCCTGCGGGTCCTGCGCGTCCGCGCGCTCCAGTTCCGGCTCGGCGGCCCGCTCGGCCTGCTCGGCGCGATCGAGATCGCGTGGCTCGGCCTCGACCGGCGGGGGCGCGGGCATGCTCGGCAGCGCACGCGGCGTCGGCGGCGTGCTCCGCGGCTCGGCCTTCAGTTCGTCGTCGGCGGTCGGCACCCCGGACAGGTCGGGATCGGTCTTCGGCACCGGGTCCGGCGCCGGCCGGTCCGTCCCCGCCGCCTGCTCGGCCCGGTCGGCGACCTGCTGCGGCGGCTCGGGCTCGGCGGCGGCCTCCGGTACCGGTACCTCGGACTCCGCGTCGGCCTCGGTGTCGAGCGGCCTCTCCTGCTCGGGCGGTTCGTCCCGCCTGCCCTGCTCCTTCAGCAGCCCGTGCCGGGCCAGGGGGCCCTGCGGGTCGTTCGCGACGTCCTCCGCACGGTCCTCGCGGACCGGGTCGGCGCCTCCGCCGTCGACCGGAATTGCCGCGGCGACCTGTGCCCCGACGACCGGTGCTTGACCGACCGGCTCCGGCCCGGCCGGGCCCGTCCCGGCCCCGGGCGCGGCCATCTCCGGCTGCGCGGGCGCACCCCCCGCCGCTGCCTCCGCCCCCGACCGCTCACCCTGCTCCGTGGCCTCGCGGTTGTCGTCGTCCTCGCGGTGCTCGTCGTCCTCGCGGTGCTCGTCGTCCTCGCGCTGCTGCCGGTCCTCCGGGGCGGAGTCGGCGGAGTCGGCGGAGTCGGCGGAGTCGGCGGAGTCGGCGGAGTTTCCGCGGCCCCGGTCGTCGAGCACGCCGCCCTTCTCGCGCTCGGCGTCCTGCTGGTCCCGCCGCTCGTCGCGTCCGTCGCGCTCCCGGTCCGCACGCTCGCGCTCGTCGCCCGCCGCCCGCTCGGCCCGGTCGCGCCGCTCGGTCCGCTCCCGCTCGGCCGGCTCCACCACGGGCTCCGGTACGGCGGCGGTGTCCACCGGCGGGCCCGCGGCCGTGTCGGCCACGAGCACCAGGTGCTCGATCCTCAGGTATTCCGCCGACGGCAGCCGCTGCCGCAGCCGGTCGAGCACGTCGGCCCGCAACTGCGGTGCCAGCCGTGCGAGCTGCTGCCGCACGCGCCCCGCCGCGTCCGCCGGGTCGCCGCGCAGCGTACGCACCACACCGGCGACGATCCGGTCCACCAGCGCCGCGGGGTCCAGTTGCTCGGCGCGCAGCTGGGACACGTCGACGCTGATGAACCGCAGCCACGACACCGGCTGCGCGCCCCGCCGCGCCACCTCCCGCTCACCGCCGGCCGCCGTGCCCCGCTCACCGAGGGCGCGGTCCACCCGCTGCTCGGCCTCGCGCTCCACCCCGTCCAGCGGCCGGCTCAGCGTGCCGTCCTGCCGGCCGAGCCGCAGCCGGCCGGGCGCGTCCGGCAGTTGTACGGTGTGCAGCAGCTCGTGCGCGAGCAGCCGCAGCCCCTGGGCGGTCTCCGGGCGGTACCGGCCGGCGCCGAAGAAGATGTCCTGGCCGACGGCCACGGCGTCCGCGCCGACCAGTGCGGCCAGCGCGGCGGCGTCCCGGTCGCTGTGGATGCGTACCGCTCCGAAGTCGTGGCCGAGCAACTCCTCCATCACGCGCCCGACCCCGGGCTCCAGCGGTTTCCCGGCCTGGGCCAGCACCGCGTCGGGCTTCGGCGGCGTGCGCCGGGCCCCGCGCTCCCGCAGTGGCGTGGACCGCTTCGAACGCCTGCGGCGCGGCGGCTCCGGCTGCTGCTGCCGCACCGGCATGACGGCGCTCACCGCACCAGCTCCCGGTGCACGGCCCGAGCCAGCTCGCGGCCGAGCCGACGCGGCGACACGGTGGCGGGCAGCGGACGCAGGCCGCTCAGCACGTCGTACGAGACGGCCTCGGCCGTCGGCGGCCGCTCGGTCAGCAGCCGGGTGAGCTCACGGGTGAAGGCACGCGCGATCCGGTCGGCGTCGGCGCGCCGTACCCCGTCGACGCCACGGATCACCAGCTCGTCCACGTGCAGGCTCACACCCATCCGGCCACCTCCGTGGAGGTCACCGAGCGTTCGAGCTTGGCGTACTCGGTCTGGGCGGCGGCGAGGAGATGCCGCATCCGCAGCTCGGTGCCCTCGTCGGCGGCGAGGAAGGCAGCCGACAGGGCGATGTTCCGGATGCTGCCGCCGGCCACCGTCAGCTGCGCCAGCCGCTCGACCGCGACCCCGTCGACCGGCGCCCGGGGCGGGATCACCCGCCGCCAGATCTCGGCCCGCTCGGTCACGTCGGGGAAGGGGAAGTCCACGACGAACCGCAGCCGCCGCAGGAACGCGTGGTCCAGGGCCTTCTTCTGGTTGGTGGTCAGGATCGCCAGGCCGCGGTAGGACTCCATCCGCATCAGCAGATAGCTGACCTCCAGGTTCGCGTACCGGTCGTGCGAGTCCTTCACCTCGCTGCGCTTGCCGAAGAGCGCGTCCGCCTCGTCGAAGAGCAGCACCGCGCCGCCGCGCTCGGCCGCGTCGAAGATCCGGCGCAGGTTCTTCTCGGTCTCGCCGATGTACTTGCTGACCACCTGGGAGAGGTCGATGACGAACAGGTCCAGGCCGAGCGCGCCCGCCACCACCTCCGCGGCCAGCGTCTTGCCGGTGCCGCTGCCGCCCGCGAAGAGCGCGGTGACGCCGAGCCCGCGCCGCAGCACGTCCTCGAACCCCCAGTCCTGGTAGACGGTGGCGCGCTGCCGGACGTGCGCGACGATCTCGCGCAGGATCCCGCGCTGCCGCTCGGGCACCACCAGGTCGTCCCAGCCGGCGCGCGGCTCCACCCGGCGTCCGAGCTCGTCGAGCACGATCCGCGCGTGCGCGAGGCCCGCGCGCCAGGCCGCCTCCGCCACATCACCGCCCGCCCTGCGCGCCACCGCGCCGGCGGACCGGATGACATGTCCGGGCAGGCTGAACTGCGCCACGAGCCCCGCCACGTCGGCCTCGCCGCCGCGGCCGTCCAGCTCGGCGCGCCACAGCTCGCGCTGCTCGGCCTGTTCCAGCGGCGCGACGACGAGTTGCGCGCGGTGGGTCGCGGCGGCGGTGAGGGGGTCCCGGCCGGAGAGCACCACCGGCACGCCCAGCATCGCCACGAACGCCTCCGCGGCGGCCGCCTGTGCCGTCCCGTCGACCTCGACCAGCAGTACGGCGGGCAGCAGCACTCCCTCGCGCTCCCAGAGCCGGGCCAGCACCGCGCGGTCCGCGGGCTCGGCGGGAAGATCGGCCGCGGACAGCGTGAACGTCACGAAACCGGCCGCCAGCGCCGCGGTGACGGTCACCTCGCGCCGGGTCTGCAGGTCGCCGCCGGAGAGCGCCGCCACCCGGTCGGTGCTCACCGCCGACGCCAGTTGGGCCGCCAGCCGTGCCTGCGACGTCGGCAGGCGGCCGGGGACGGCGGCGCGCGCGACCAGTCCCTGGAGCCGTGGCTCGACCTGGGAGACACCCAGCAGGTAGTGCAGCACGCGCTCGTCGATCCGCAGCCGCGCGGTGGTCAGCACCGGCTCGTCGGCGACCTCGACGAGCCGGTACCGACGCAGCGGCGCGTCCGGTGTCAGCGCGCTCCAGTGCGGCTCGGCCAGCGCCGCGAGGGCCAGCGAGAAGGTCGGGAAGTCCCGCCCGCCCGCCGCCGCGCAGCGCGCCGCCGCCCTCGGCTCCAGCTCCATCGCCGCGCACAGCACCAGCAGGTCCCGCTCGAACGGGGTCAGCCCGAAGCAGTCGACCACCGTCGCCAGCGCGCCTTCGTCGTACGACGCGTCGTCCGGCGCTCCGTCGTGGCCGCCCCGCGGGGTCCTGCGGTCGCCGGTGGCCGCCGCCGCGTGCCGGGACCGGCGCCGCAGCCGTCCGGGGGCACCGCCGTCGGCCGTGGTGTCGGCGGTGGTCCGGGCGTGCGCGTCGAGGCGTGCCAGGACGTCGGCCACGGCCTGGGCCATGACCGCCGCGTCGGCCTCGCGCCCGTCGTCGTGCATCAGAACGTCACCGCCGGTGTGCGCAGGTCCTCGCCGACCCGCGTGTCGACGCCGTCGATCCGCACCCGCAGCAGATACCCGCCGGCGGGGACTCCCGCCGTCGCGACCTCGACGGTCTTGGGGTCCCGCGGACCGGGCAGCGGGTGCGCCGCGTCGAAGCGGTGGCTGCCGGGCCCGTCCAGCTCGTCCAGCAGCACCGACACCCGCTGCCGGTCGCCGACGGCGATGTCCAGGGTGGCGCGGAGCCGTCCGGCGGTGACCCGGGACGCGGTCACGGTGGCCTGGCGCGCCAGCGCGATCCCGTTCGAGTCGAGGGTGCGGACCGCGTCGCCGAGCGCGACCGCGTGCCGGACGCGTACCGGGTGCACCCCGGCGGTGAGGCCGGCGGGCGGGGTGAACACCACCCGGCCGTCGTCCACGGCGGACGGGTCCACCGGCTCGCCGCCGACGTCGACGACGACCTTCTCGCCGTTCAGGTCGTGCCCGGTGAGCACCACCTCGTGGCCGGCCGGCACCGGGCCTGGCCGTGGCTCGGTGTCCGTGCCGGCCGGGCGGCTGCGCAGTTCCTCCACCACCGGGCGCCGGCCCGCGACCACCCTGACCCGGGGTTCACGGACGGGGCGGCCGGCGGCCGGCGTCTGCCGGCTCTCGAGCAGCAGCAGGGACGCCTCGAACGCGATCGACGGCGTGTACGGCGTCTGGATCAGCGTCGACCACAGCTTCGACAGGTCCTCGAGATCCATCGTCGACGGGGTCAGCCGGACCGCCTGCGGCGAGGCCGCGAGGTCGGCTCCGGCCAGGAACGTCTGTTGGGCGGCCGTCTCCAGGTCCTGCGGGGACAGCGCGGGCTGCTCGTGCAGGGTGCGGGCCACCGAGCCCAGCAGCGCCTGCGGCACGAGCTGGGTCTCGTTGCCGTAGCAGCTGATCAGGTAGTGCAGGTCGTAGGCGGCGGTGGGGGTTCGCCGCAGCCGCCCGGCCCCGTCCCGGGTGGGGGTGTCGGCGTTGCGCCGGGACGCGTTGGGGGTGATCCGGTAGCAGAACACCGTGATGGTGGGCTCCGTGACCGGCTCGCCGGGCGGTTTGCGGGCCTCGACCTGGACGGCGTAGGGCACGTCGGACTGCACCGAGCGGGCCAGCAGGCCGCGCAGCGCCTCCGTGGCCTGGGCGATCGCCAGGTAGTTGCTCACCTCGCCTCCCGCCGGTCGAGGAAGGCCGCCAGGCCGACGGCCGGTTCGGGCCGTGCCGTCCGGCCGGTGCGCTCGCGCTTCGGTTCGGGTGCGGCGGTCGTCACTTCGAGCCGGCCGATGGTGATCCGGACCGACGGCTCGGCCGGTGCGGCCTGCGCCTCGCGCCGCCGGACCGCGCCGGCGGTCCGCGGCGCGGGGTCGTGGGCCGCGGCCCTGGTCCGTGCGGCGGCCGCGGGCCGGAGGGAGGGGATGGCTTCGGGGGTGTCCGTGACGGGTCGTCGGGAGACCGGCTGCGGCACGGCCTCCACCCACGCGCCGGCCGGGGGCACCAGCCGCTCCAGGACGCTCCGCAGGACGTCCGGCGCGGTCACCGGCCCGTCGTCGGGCGGCTCCGGAGACGTGGTGCGCACCGTTTCGATCGCCCGTACGGTCCGCTCGATCCGGGTCGGCGCCGTCGGTCGTGGCGCGGGGGCCCCGGGTGGACCGGCCGGGGCCGTCGCCCGGGGTGGCGCCGGGGTCTCGGGCACCGGCCGCGACGGCGCGGCGGCCGAGTCGAGCGCGGTGTCCACCGCGGTCTCGGTCTCGGCCGGTGGCGCCTCGGGGAGCCGCTCGAAGGGCATCGCCAGCCGCGGCCGTGCCAGCGCCACCGCGGCGTCCGGCCGGAGCACCGCCCCGGTGCGGGCGAGCAGCCGGTCGAAGAGGTCCGGTGTCCGTGTCTCAGCCATGTCCGGCCAGCTCCAGGTAGTAGCGGCGGCGCAGTGGTGAGAGCGCCAGTACGTCGGGTTCGGTCCACCCGTAGCTGGAGGCCAGCGCGTGGACGTCGGCGAGCGTCGTACGGGCCCAGGAGTCGAGCTCGTCCCACAGGTAGGTCGCGATGTCGAGCTGCGCCCGCACCTGCCCGCCGCAGTCCGGGCAGGCCATGGCGAACGAGATGTCGGCCGCCGGGTCCGCCGCCGCCACCGCCTCGGCGAGCAGGTGGACGACGCGCTCGGGCAGCCGGTCGGCGGGAACCGCCCGGTCACCGCGCCGCGCCTCGACCACCAGCCGGGCGGCGAGCCCGCGTCGTGGGTCCTCTGCGGCCCCGTCGCGCACCGCGAGCAGATCGGCGGGCGTCGGCAGCCGGAACCGCACGGTCCAGTCGCCGTCGGTCAGCGGCTCCGGTTCGGCCGCGGGCGCGGTGGCCGCCAGGCCTCCAGCGTCGACGTCGAACTCCAGGTCCGCACCGCACGCGGCGCAGCCGATCCGGACCGAGAGGACGTCGCCGAACAGTGCGGCCCGCAGGCCGAGCAGGTCGGCGTCCCGGGTCCCGACGGGGACGCCGAGCAGCTCGTCGGCCGTCCGCCCGGGCCGGGCCAGCGCGTGCAGGAGCACCGCCCGCTGGGGCGAGGAGGCGGGCAGCGCGAGCCCGATCTCCCAGGCGGCGAGCAGCTCCCTCGGGGCAGCCACCGCACGCCCCTACGGAATCCGGTACGACGGCTCGGACGGCTCGGTGACCTCCAGGTCCCGCTCCCAGCCCTCGCACTCGAGTTTGAGGTGCTGGATGGCGACAGCGTTGGCGTTCGCGTCCAGCTCGCCGAGCACCTGGTACTCCGAGGGGAACGCCCGGTAGACCTTGTAGGCGAGCGCCACCTGTCCGGCCTCGTTGAGGACCTGGATCACGATGTCCTTGCGGAAGTCCTTCAGCGAGGACTCGCTGCCGAGGCCCTGGCCGACCATCCAGACCTTGTTCGCCCAGCGGTCGAACTCCGGGTCGTGTGTGACACCGCGCTCGATCGTGATCGCCTCGAACTCGGTCCGGCCGGCGGATTTCCTCGGTGAACTGGGATCGCCGCCATTACGGTGCTTGATCACCTCGGTGGTCCTTTTCAACGGGCTGATCTTGCTGCACCCGGCGACGGTCTTTCCGTCCCAGAGCACCAGGAACTTGAAGTTCTTGTAAGGGTCGAACCGCTGCGCGTTGACAGTGAACTCTGCCATTTCGAATTCCTCACACCTCGATCCGGCCGGCCATCTGCTCGATCTTCACCACGACGAACTCGGCCGGTTTCAGCGGTGCGAAACCGACGATCACATTGACGATGCCGCGGTTGATGTCGTCCTGGGTCGTGGTGTCCTTGTCGCACTTCACGAAGTAGGCCTCGCGCGATGCGGTGCCCTGGAACGCACCCTGGGTGAACAGGGTGTGCAGGAAGGCGCCGACGTTGAGCCGGATCTGGCCCCACAGCGGCTCGTCGTTCGGCTCGAACACCACCCATTTCAGGCCGCGGTACAGGCTCTCCTCGATCATGAACGCCAGCCGTCGGACGGGGACGTACTTCCATTCCGACGCGAGCGCGTCCGCGCCGAGGAGGGTGCGCGCGCCCCAGACGACCGGACCGACGATCGGGAAGCTCCGCAGGCAGTTCACGCCGAGCGGGTTGAGCAGGCCGTTCTCGGCGTCGGACATCCTGACGCTCGTCGAACGCACCCCGGTGAGCCGCACATCGGTGCCGGCCGGCGCCTTCCACACACCGCGCTCGGCGTCGGTCCTGGCCATGAGCCCGGCGACCGCTCCCGACGGGGGGAACGCGCGCAGCCGTCCGGTCAGCGGGTCGGTCATCGTGATGTGCGGGAAGTACAGCGCCGCGTGGTCGCTGCGGACCGCGTCGTACGCCGGGAGGCCGGCCCGGGCCTGCTCGACGCCGGTCCACTCAGGCGGGCTGTCGACGATCAGCAGCATCCGCTTGTCCTCGCAGAGCTCCACGGCGGTGGCGATCACGCCGATCGCGTCCCCCGCGTAGTCAGGCCCGGCCAGGTCGGGGAGGCAGAGCAGGTTGACGTCCGGCTCCTGGCGCAGTGCCTGCATGCCGGTCCCGTCGGCCTCGCTGCCGCGGAACTCGGCGTCGGTCGGCGGCTCTCCGTCGTCGCCGCCCTCCAGCGCGTACGCGGTGGCGTGGGCCGTGGTCAGACCGAGCGCGTTGGCCACCTCGCCGGTGAGCGTCATCGTGGTGCCCGCCGTGCCGGCCAGCACCTGCAGCCGGGTGCCGGTCACGTCGACGTCCGCCCTGGTGAAGGCCTTGTCGGGCGACGCCGCCCGCAGTTTTCGCTCCAGCAGCAGGCCGAGCGCGGCGGGCGACGCGGGCGGGGTGTCGGCGGCGGTGTAGAGCGTGATCTCGACGGGCGGGACGTCCGGGACGGCCGCGGTGAAATTCTTGCCCGCGAGGTCCGGCAGCCGGTCGAGCGGCCCCGAGACCGTGCCGGAGAAGTCGGGCACCGCGTCACCGGTCGCCTTGGTGTCGATGTACGACGACTCGTTGACGACCGCCTCGACGAAGCGCGGCGCGTCGGCGTTCATCGACAGGTTGCGATAGCGCTCCAGCATCGCGCCGGAGGCGTCCAGCACGCGCAGCCCGAAGGTGTCGTCGGTCGTGCCCGGGTCGATCGCGACCCGCAGCCCGTTGCCCCACTCGCTGGCGTCGCGCGAGGTCACGGTCAGGGCCTTCGGCTCGCCGCCGGCCGCGATGGCCCTGGACGCGGGCGCGGCGCCCTTCGCGACCCGGACGACGACGGCGACCGAGCCGCCCGCCAGGAAGAACTGCTGCACCGCGTAGCCCAGCAGGCTCTTGGTGTCCAGGCCGCCGTACCGCCGCTCGAAGTCGGCGAAGCTGGTGATCGTCACCGCCTCGTCGATCGGTCCCCGCCGGGTCGCTCCCACGAACGCCGTCACCGAGGTGGTCACCGCGGTGATCGTGCGGACCCCGCTCGACAACTCCTCGATGTACACCCCGGGATACGAGACAGACGTCGCCATACCCTCCCCATTCCCCTTGAGACTGCTCGAAGCAATGAAAAAATCGCACGCGAATAAGCGAATGGAAGCGACGATCAGAAAGAGGTTTCCCCTGCCCCCGTACCCCTCCCCCGAGAGATTTGGGCCGACGCATATCGACCGACACCATAAGAGCATGCACACAGCGTCAGGGTCAACCACTCATGGTAATTCCCATGATTAACCAAGGTCATTTACGCGACTACCCGACAAGCCGACTTTTATTCGACGGCGATCTTTCCCGGGACGCGCTGCCCGGCGAGCCGTCACAGCAGTCCGAGTTCGCGAGCCCGGCGTACCGCGTCATGGCGGCGGTTCACCCCGAGCTTGCGGTAGGCGCTCTTGAGGTGGGTCTTCACCGTGTTCACCGAGACGTACAGATCGGCGCCGATCTCCTCGGTGGACATCATCATCGCCAGCCGTCGCAGCACATCGCGCTCGCGTCCGCTCAGCTCCTCCACGACCACCGGGGGCGCCTCCTCGGCGGGCGGCGGGGGCGCGCCGGGGGTGAGCCAGCCGCCGGCCAGTTCCCGGAGGGGGCCGGTTCTCAGGTGGGGCCGCAGCCACGGGCCGGTCTCCAGGAACGGCCGACGCAGCCGGTCGCGGCGCGCCTCGCGCAGGGCCCGGGCGAGCAGCCGGCGCGCGGCGGCGGGATCGCCGGTCCGTTCGGCGGCGCGGGCCCGCACCAGCGTGGCCCGGACGGTCACCGCGGGCCCGCAGTGCTCCTCGGGGCGCGTCCGGTCGAGCAGCTCGACCGCCTCGCCCGGCTCCCCCGCGGCCAGCCGGGCCCGCGCTTCCTCCACCGCGCAGGCCACCTGGTCCCGCGGCACCGCGCGCAGCACGCTTACGGCGGCCTCGGGCCGTCCCTCCGCGAGATGCGCGGCGGAGGCGACCAGCGCCGACTGCCCCGCCGCCCAGGGCGAGACGACCTCGGCGGTGACGGTCGGCTCCACCGCGTCGAGAGCGCCCCGGGTGTCGCCGCGGGCCAGCTGCAGCCGGGCGGTGGCGAGGACCCGGCCGGCCTCCCTCACCGGGTCCCGCAGCGCGGGGTGCGACTCGGCCGCCGCGTCGAGCAGGGCCTGTGCCTCGCCCAGTTCGTTGCGGTCGACGGCCACCGCGGCCAGGACGAGCAGCCCGATGCCGGAGCCGGCGGACCGGGGCAGTCCGAACCGTTCCGTCTCGGCCATCGCCGCGCGGGCCTGGCGCTCGGCGCGGCCGACATGGCCGTCCAGGCAGTCGATGAGGGCCAGCCGGCCGAGGGCGTCCTCGCGCAGCAGCGCCGTCGATGCGCCGCCGGGGCACTCGGCGGCCGGGGTGAGGGCGGCCCTCGCCTCCTCGAACCGCCCGGCCCACAGCCGGGTCGAGCCCAGGTGGGTCAGCAGCAGCGCGGTGAGTTCGGGATGTTTGTCCAGCAGATGGGGGGGCACCTGCGCGCGGACCTTCTCGGCGTCCGCCGCGGCCGCCTCCGCCCGCGCGGGCGAGCCGGTGAGACGGGCGGCCGAGGCCTCCAGCAGGGCACAGCTGAGCCGGGCGGCGGCCTCGTCGGGGGCGGCCGCACCCGGCGCGCCGCCCGCCTCCAAGGCGTCGGCGTCCGTGGCCGTACGCGCGGCTTCCGCCGGCGAGGGGTCCGCCGCCTCCCTCTCCGCCAACCCCCGCTGTGCCGCGCGGAGATGAGCCAGCCCGTGTTCCAGATCGCAGCGCGACAGGTCCCGGGCCGCCCGGACGAGTTCGGTCGCGGGGCTGCCCGCCTCGGGGCCCATGCGGGAGAACAGTTCGACGAAGTCGTCGGAGCGCAGGCCGGTGAAGAGCTGGCCGATCGCGAGGTCGTCGACGAGGGCGCTCGCGGTGAACTCCCAGTCGCCCGCGGCCGCCCCGTGCCCGAGGGTCTCCGTGAGCAGCCCGGACCGCCCGAACCAGTGGGCGGCCCGCAGATGGAGCTCCTGTTCCAGGCCGGGCGCGCGCACCCGCAGATGGGCCCGCAGGATCTCCCCGAACAGGGGGTGGAGGCGGTACCAGGCGTGTCCGAGGTCCTCGACGAAGGCGTTCTCCCGGTGCAGCCCGGCCAGGATCGGCTCGGAGTCGGCCCGCTCGGTCAGGGCGTTGGCGAGCTCGGGACAGAGCCGTTCGAGGATACTGACCCGCAGCAGCAGATCCTGGACCTCCGGGCTCTGCTGTTTGAGCACCTCCGCCAGCAGGAAGTCGGCGACGGTGCTGCGGTCGGCCTCGAACTCCTTGAGATACGTCTGCGGGTCCGGGGTCTCCTGGGCGGCGAGGGCGCACAGGCGCAGGCCGGCGGCCCAGCCCCGGGTCCGTTCCACGAGCGCGCCCGCCGCGGGCAGGGGCAGGCTCAGCCCGTGCAGCGCGAGGAGTTCGGCCGTCTCCTGCGGGGTGAAGGCCAGCTCGGCGCCGCGGATCTCGGTGAGCTGTCCGGCGGCGCGGTAGCGGTGCAGCGGCAGGAGGGGTTCCGTGCGCGTGACGAGGATCAGGCGCAGTCCGCCGCCCGCGTGGTGCAGGACGAACTCCAGCTGCTGTGCGATGTCGGGGTCGCGTACCTGGTCGTACTCGTCGAGGACCAGGGTGACGGGCCGCTCGCGGGCGCTGAGGTCGGCGGCGAGCCGGGCCAGCAGGGTGTGGGTGACCCGGCTCGCGTCCGCCGGGCTGCCCACCCCGGAGGGCGGCGGTACCCCGGCGGCCCGCAGCGCCTGGAGCAGGTACGCCCAGAACATGCCGGGTCCCTGGTCGGCGGCCTCGGTGGTGAACCAGGCGACGGACGGCTCCCGCTCGGCGGCCCAGTCGGCGACGAGCAGGGTCTTCCCCGCGCCGGCGGAGCCGTTCACCATGGTGAGCGGGGTGGTCAGGGCCTGGTCGAGATGGGCGAGCAGCCGTTCACGGCGCAGGAACGTCGCCGGCCGCGCGGGGATCGCGAACCGCGTCCGCAGATACGGATCACCCTGCGGATCGGCCGCCGGAGCCGTCCCGTGCGGATCGGCCGCCGGAGCCGCCCCGTGCAGATCGGCCGCCGGAGCCGCCCTCCCCGAAGGATCGGCTGCGGGCACGGCTCGCTGCGCAGCTTCCGCGAGACCGGTTCCCGGCACGGCCGCGCCCGGCGACCCGGCCCCCGGCACCGGCTCGTCCAGCGGGTCGGTTCCCGAGGCCGCCTCGCCGCGAGAACCGGCCCCCGGGGCCTTCGGCTCCGCGCCGTCTTCCTCGAACCCTGCCATGCGCTCACCGCCCGGTGTCGATCGTGGGTAGCGCTCGCCTCCTCCAGCATCGCAGGGACCGCGCTCCCCCGCAGCGGGAGGAAAGCGCAGGTCAGCCGCGCACCGTCGGGCGTCCGGCGGCACCGGGCCCGACGGCCGTGGCTGCGGACGGGCCCGGGGAACCGGTCCAGGCGTCATGGATTGGCCTTGGCCGACGGGTCGGCCGAGCCCCTACCGTCACGGCCATGCGGATTCGAATCGTCGACGCCTTCACCGACCGTCCCTTCGCCGGAAACCCGGCCGGGGTCCTGCTCCTCGACGCCTTCCCGGGCGACGACCGGCTCCAGAACGTGGCCCTGGAGGTCAACCACGCCGAGACGGCCTTCGCGCACCCCTCCCGCCCGGCGGCGAGGCGGACTGGGCGCTGCGCTGGTTCACCCCCGCCGTCGAGGTCGACCAGTGCGGCCACGCCACCCTGGCCACCGCCCACGTCCTGTTCGACACGGGTGCCCACACCGGCCCGGTGCGGTTCGCCACCCGCAGCGGCGTCCTCGTCGCGACGCCGGCCGAGGACGGATCGGTGACCCTGGACTTCCCGACGGCTCCGCTCACCGAGGTCGCCCTGCCGGACGGGGTCGCCGAGGCCCTCGGCGCCGAACCGCTCACCGCCCTGGACACCGGCCCCCACCTGGGCGACCTGCTGGTCGAGCTGGCCGACGAGAAGACCGTGCACGCCCTGCGGCCGGACCACAGGGCGCTCGGCGCCCACTCAAGGCGCGGCATCATCGCCACGGCCCGGGCCGAGAACCCGGCCCTCGGCCACGACTTCGTCTCCCGCTGCTTCTTCCCGAACGTCGGCATCGACGAGGACCCGGTCACCGGCAGCGCCCACACGGCGCTGGCCCCGTACTGGAGCGAACGGCTCGGCCGCACCGCGCTCACCGGTCTCCAGGCCTCCCCGCGCTCCGGCCGGGTCCGCACCGAACTGCGCGGCGGGCGGACCCTGCTGAACGGCCGCGCGGTGACGGTCGTCGAGGGCGAGCTGCTGGCCTGGTGAGCCGGCGGCTCAGGCCGTGGGCAGCCAGGACACCTTCCCGGCCAGCAGCGCGTACCCCACGAAAGCGCCGATGTCGAGCAGCGCATGGGCCGCCACCAGGGGCCCCACCCGCCCCCAGCGCCGGTACAGCAGGACGAACACCACGCCCATCACCATGTTGCCGATGAACCCACCGATGCCCTGGTAGAGGTGGTAGGACCCGCGCAGCACGGCGCTGGCCACCAGCGCCGTGCCGGGCGTCCAGCCGAGCTGTCCGAGGCGGCGCAGCAGATAGCCGACCACGATGACCTCTTCGAGGATCGCGTTCTGGAGCGCCGACATGATCAGCACGGGAAACTTCCACCAGACGTCCGGGAGAGCCTCGGGGACGACGGTGAGGTTGAAGCCGAGCCCGCGGGCCAGCAGGTAGAAGGCGATGCCGGTGCTGCCGATGACGGCCGCGACCCCGGCCCCGCGCCCGAGGTCCCACCAGGGCCGGCTGCGGTCGAAGCCGAGCGTCCGCAGTCCGCTCTGGCCCTCGCGCACCAGCAGGTGCGCGACGAGCGCCACCGGGACCAGCGCCGAGGCGATCCCGAAGAGCTGCCAGGCGAGGTCCAGCCAGGGCCGGCCCGGTGCGGCCGAGGCGTTGAGCGTCGCCGCCTGGTCCTTCAGCCCGCCCGGCTTGGTGACCGAGCCGAGGAAACTGATCAGCGCGGACACTCCGCTGGCACCGAGCGACAGCCCCAGCACGAGCAGTGTCTCGTCCCGGAAGATCCGCCGAGACGGCCGCTCGTCGTACACCTCACCCACCCGCACACCCGCTTCCGTTCAAGGGACACCACAGCTTGCCCGATGACACGGAAGCAACGGGAACCGCCCCTCCCCCGACGGCCGGGGAGGCCCATGCCGACCTAACGGGGCGAGGGGAACCGCGCGACCGGCCGCCACCGCCCCGCACCCCGGAGCGCGCCCCTGGCCCCCTGGGGACTCACCGCACTCCCACCGCCTCCGGCAACCCCACGGGCCATGTGTGCACCGGCTCCCCCAGGTGCATCAGCTCGGCGTAGCGCCGCGTCATCGCCGCCAGGGCCGCGTCCCGCGACAGCCCCGCGTCCACGGCCCGCCGGAACGTCGCCACCTGCCAGGTCGCCCCGTTCGTCCGCCGCCGGCACCGTTCCTCGATGACCCCGAGGTAGTGGTCCCGGTCGGCCGGCTCCACCCCCCAGGCATCGAGCCCGGCCTCCGCGAGCGGCAGCAGTTCCTCCCGTACGAGACTGACCGCGTCGACCTCGCCCACGCCCCCGAGCCGCCCGCGCCGCGGCCACTGCAAGCGGGCGTCGATGCCGTACCGGCAGGCGGCGTCGAAGTTGGCCTCGGCCGCCTCGAACGGCAGCCGGGACCACACCGGCCGCGTGTCCTCGGCGAGGGCGCGGACGACGCCGTAGTAGAAGGCCGCGTTGGCGATCACGTCGGTCACGGTGGGTCCGGCGGGCAGCACCCGGTTCTCCACCCTGAGGTGGGGGACGCCGTCGGCGATGCCGTACACGGGCCGGTTCCAGCGGTAGACGGTCCCGTTGTGCAGGACCAGTTCGGCCAGCGAGGGGATTCCGCCCGCCTCCAGCACCTCCAGCGGGTCCTCGTCGTCGCACAGGGGCAGCAGCGCGGGGAAGTAGCGCAGGTTCTCCTCGAACAGCTCGTAGGCCGAGCTGATCCACCGCTCCCCGAACCAGGTGCGCGGCCGTACGCCCTGTGCCTGGAGCTCGGGCGGCCGGGTGTCGGTGGCCTGGGTGAACAGCGGGGGCCGGGACTCGCGCCACAGCTCGCGGCCGAACAGGAAGGGTGCGTTGGCGCCCACGGCGATCTGCGCGGCGGTGACGGCCTGCGCCGCGTTCCACACGTCGGCGAAGCGGGCCGGGGTGACCTGCAGGTGCAGTTGTACGGAGGTGCAGGCAGCCTCGGGGACGATCGACTTCGAGGTGCACGACAGGTGCTCCACGCCGTCGATGTCGAGGGCGAAGTCCTCGCCCCGGGCGGCCACGATCTGGTCGTTGAGCAGGGTGTAGCGGTCGACGTCGGAAAGATTGGTGGTGACCAGGTCGTCACGGTCGAGAGTCGGCAGAATACCGATCATCACGATACCCGCGTCGACCTCCCCCGCCTTTCGATGGGCATATGCCAGTGACGTACGGAGTTCCTCGGCGAGCCGGTCGAATACCCGCCCGCCCAATCGGTGTGGAGCTATGTTGACTTCCAGGTTGAACATGGCGAGTTCTGTTTGGAAGTCCCGGCTCGCGATCCGCTCGAGTACTTCACCGTTCAGCATTTTCGGCAGGCCGTCGGCGCCCGCGAGATTCAGCTCGATCTCGAGCCCCATGAGGTTCTTCGGCCGGTCGAAGCGCTGCTGGGCCAGAAGCCGCTCCAGCCCCGTCAGGCACCTTCGGAGCTTGGCGCGGTACTGCTGCCGATCGGCCAGGTCGAACGCGCCCGCCGCGACCTTCTCCCCCATCGAAGCGTCCCTCCTCGCATGGGCGGGCCGGTGGTCCGGCCGCCGGTCTCCCGGGTCAGGTGGGATGATGCCCAGCCGGACCGATCGATAACGTCCCCGCCGGTTCCCGGCAGCCGCTACGCTGACCGGAAGCGCCGGACTGACCGGAGGCACATTCACGGGGCAAGCGGCAAACCACTCTTTCACTATCGCCCGGAACTCGAACTCGGGAACTCGTGAAAAAGTCCGACGAGAATGGGCCGACCATTGCGTGCGCATAACCCGAGGTCATCGCGGCGCCCACCGCTCTGAATCGGGATGATTCACACGTATCGCCGACCGAATGGACACTTGCCGGGTGTCCCGGGATCGGCTAGACGAAACACAGTCTGAACACGTGTCGTATAAACTCCTCGCACAAGGCGGAGAAGGTGGGCCCCGCGGTCGGAGGAGCCTGTCGTCCAGGTGGCGGCGGGCCGCTCGCGCACCCCGGCTGTCCGAAGACCCCGGCCCCTGCCTCTCCGACCTTCACGAGAGCTAGCTGACAGCGCCGTCCGCCCCCGCCCTCGCGCCACCGCCTGTGAATGAGAGGCGACCCATCATGCCGCTGCACGTCCCTCCGGCTCCCGCGCCCGCCCTCCGCTCCGTCCTGACGGCCCTCGGTTCCCCCACCGCGGTCCGTGAAGCCCGCACTCCGTCCCTGCGCTCCGCCCAGGACGAGGCCACCCCCGAACTCCCGCTGCCGCTGCACGTCCTGGACCGGATCACCCCCGAGGGCGTGTCCGCGACGCGACTGGCCGGCTGGCGCTTCCTGATCCGTTGCGGCGACCGGGCCGTGGCAGCGGCCGAGACCCGGCTCACCCCGGACGGCTGGGCGTTCTCCCATTTCTTCGAGGGCCCCTACATCGCCTCCACCGAACGCGCCCTGCGGCAGGCCGAGTCGGCGACCCAGCCGTACCAGGCACGGCTGCTGTCGGTGCCCGGGCTCTACATGCTCACCCTCTGGCTCCACGGCGACACCGACTCCGACGGCACCACCGGACACCCCGCGGCGACCGATCTGCTGGTGCCGCTGGCGCCGGCGCCGCCCGGCATCGCCGCCCATCGCGCCCACCGCGTCGCCGAGTTGCTCCCGGTGCTGACCCTTCGGGTGCCCCCGTCCGCCCCGCCGCCCCTGCTGGGCTCGCCCGCCTGACGCGGTACCGCCCACGGACCGCAGTCACCCCTACGCCGGACCCCGGCACCGCCCGTACGCCGTACCCCGTCGCCGTACCCCGGCGCCGGGGTACGGTGCCGTCCGCGGTGTTCGTCCCGGCGTCCCCGTCCGGACTAGCCCTATCCGGCCACTGGAAACCACCCGAAGTGACAGTGCAGTTGAGATGAACCGCCCGCGCGGGTGATGCGTCATGAACCTGTGAGAGGCGGTGCCGCGAAATCCCTGCGGAACGACGTCCGTGGGGCAACACTGGGTTCCGACCGACTTATCACAACGGGGGGCGGCCATGAACGACGTACACGACGCTTCACGCCGCGGGACAGACACGACCACACACACCACACACATCACGCCAGAGCGGAAGAACCCATCCATGTGCCAGCACCAGCCGCCGTGCCCGACAGCAACCTCCGCCGACCGGGAGTCCGCCCGGCTCGTGGCGCACCACCCGGAACAGGGCTGGAGCCTGCTGTGCAACGGCGTCCTCCTCTTCGAGGACACCGGTGAGCTCCTGCCGGACGGCCGGGTCATCGCCCCGCACCGGGTCACGACCGCAGCCTGAGCAGCACCGGACGGCGCGGGACCGCCGTCCGGGGACTTCGAGGGGCCGGACCGCAGCGGGCCGTTGCGAACCGGCCCCGACGCGTGTCCGGGCGCGCTCACTCCTCGTAGTCCCCGCCCTCCCTTTCGTACGCACACGTTTTCCGGAAGACTCCTGGAAGTTTCGGCACGGCGCCCGGAACGAGGCGACGGAGGTGGGGGAATGACGGCGGACGGCACATCATCCGCGGGCCGCGGCAAGGTCACGATCACGGAGATCGCCCGCCGGGCCGGCGTCTCGGTGCCGACCGTCTCCCGGGTGGTCAACGGCCGCTCCGACGTCTCCCCCCGCACCCGCGCGCGCGTCGAGGAACTGCTGCGCGAGCACGGCTACCGCAAACGTCCCGCCGCCCCCTCCGCGTCCCGCGCGGCCCTGCTCGACCTGGTCTTCAACGACCTCGACAGCCCATGGGCGGTGGAGATCATCCGGGGGGTCGAGGAGGTCGCCCACGCGGCCGGGGTGGGCACCGTCGTCTCGGCGATCCACGGCCGCTCCGGGGACGCCCGCGAGTGGATGCGCAATCTGCGCGCCCGTGCCTCCGACGGCGTCATCATGGTCACCTCGGCCCTGGAACCCACGCTGCACGAGCAGTTGCGCATCCTGAACGTCCCGCTGGTGATCGTCGACCCGATGGGCTCCCCCGCCCTCGACACCCCGACGATCGGCGCCGCCAACTGGTCCGGCGGCCTCGCCGCCACCCAGCATCTGCTGGCCCTGGGCCACCGCCGTATCGGCCTGATCGCGGGGCCTCCCCGACTGCTGTGCTCCCGCGCCCGCCACGACGGCTACCGGGCCGCCCTGGAGGGCGCCGGCGTCACCGTCGACGAGAGCCTCGTCGTCCCCGGCGACTTCCACCCCGAGTCGGGCTTCACCGGCTGCACGGCCCTGCTCGACCTCCCCGAACCGCCGACCGCGCTCTTCGCGGCGAGCGACCAGATGGCCCTCGGCGCGATCGAGGCGCTGCGCCGGCGCGGACTGCGCGTCCCCGAGGACATGAGCGTGGTCGGTTTCGACGATCTCCCCGAGGTCCGCTGGTCGGCACCCCCGCTGACCACCGTCCGCCAACCCCTCGCCGACATGGGCAAGCTGGCCGCCCGCACGGTCCTGCGCCTGGCCCGCGGCGAGCACCCCGACTCACCGCGGGTGGAACTGGGCACGGAACTGGTGATCCGCTCCAGCACGGCCCCGCCGAAGAACTCCGACCGGACCTAGGGGGTGTTTCGAAAGTCCCGTGCGGTGCCCGCGGTGTCCGGTGCGTGCTCTGGGGGTCCCCCCGGCCGAAGGCTGGGGGAGTGCCGGACGAAAGCCCTCGTACTGGACGTACTTGGGGTTTCGGCCGGTGCGGCGAGTGGGGGTGCCCCCTCCGGGGAGCGTGCCGGGCGCCGCGTGTGCTGTGCGGGACTTTCGCAACACCCCCCGGTGCCGTGACCGGGAAGGTTTGCCGGGAAGCTCGCGGCGTCCGGTGCGGTGCATCGCAAGGCGGAGCGTCGCCCGCGTACCGGATGTACTCGGGTGATGCGACAACGCGGCGAGGTGCCGCGCCGGGCGTCGCGAGCCGGTGAACCTTTCCGGTCACGGCACTAGCGGAGCGCCTGCCGGATCGCGGTGTACGCCGGCTTCGGCGCGAGTTGCTCGTCCCAGGGCAGGGCGGCTCCCTCGCCGGGGAAGAAGGCCGGGATCCAGGAGTACTTGTCGGTGTAGTCCCAGATCGTGATGCCGACGCACCGGCGCACCGCGAGGCAGGTCTCGGTCATGTCGCGGTACCACTGGGCCTGCTGGGCGAGCTTCTCCTCGGTCGCGGGCAGCAGCATGCGCACGTCGACCTCGGTGAGCGCGGTGTCGAGGCGGAGGCGGGCGAAGCGGCGGAGGTTGTCCTCCAGGGTGGTCGGATAGCCGTACTGGAGCGCGAGATGGGCCTGCAGGCCGATGCCGTGCAGCGGGACGCCCTGGGCCTTCAGCTCCTTGGCCAGCCGGTAGTAGGCGTCGCTCTTCGGGCCGACGGCCTCGATGTTGTAGTCGTTGAGGTACAGCTTGGCCCTGGGGTCGGCCTGGTGGGCCCAGCGCAGGGCGTCGGCGATGTAACCGGGGCCGAGGGTCTTGTAGAAGACGGTCTCGCGGTAGGTGCCGTCCTCGTTGAACGCCTCGTTGACGACGTCCCAGGCGTAGACCTTGCCCCGGTAGTGGCGCACCTCGGTCTGGATGTGGTTCTTCAGTACGGCGCGCAGCTCGTCGGCCGTCCACTCCCGGCTCGTGAGCCAGTCGGGCAGCTGGCTGTGCCAGACGAGGGTGTGGGCGCGCACCTTCTGGTGGTTCGCCCGCGCGAGGTTCACGATCTCGTCGCCCTTGGTCCAGTCGAAGACGCCCTGCTGCGGCTCGGTGGCGTACCACTTCATGCCGTTGCCGGGGGTGATCATGTCGAACTCGCTGCCGAGGATACGGGTGTAGGCGGTGTCGGTGAGTTCGGGGTTGTCGGTGGCGCTGCCGAAGTAGCGGCCGTGGCGCTGGGCCAGGTCCGCGAGGGTGGGCCGGGGTTTGTCATGGGCCTGGGCGGCGGGCCCGCCGGCGATCCCGGCGGCCACCAGGACGGCGGCGAGCGCTCCGGCGAGTCTCAGCCGGGTGCGGACGGTGCTGGACATGGTGCGACTCCTCACGGTCGGTGGGGCGTGGGCAGGCGCGGGTCATCCCTTCGTGGCGCCGGCGGCGAGACCGCCGACGAGCTGGCGCTCGGCGACGGAGTAGAAGGCCAGGGCGGGAACCATGGCGAGGACGAGATAGGCGAAGATCCGGGCGTACTCGGAGGAGTACTGGCCCTGGAACTGCTGCACGCCGACCGGGAGCGTCCACCAGGACGGCTCGTTGAAGACCAGCAGGGGCAGCAGGAAGTTGTTCCAGCTGGCGACGACGGCGAGCACGGAGACCGTGCCGAGCGCGGGCCGGGCCATCGGCAGCAGGATCCGCCAGAAGAAGCCGAGCGGTCCGCAGCCGTCGAGGGTCGCCGCCTCCTCCAGTTCGGCCGGTATCTCCCGGAAGAAGCCGCGCAGGATGACGATCGTCATCGGCACCCCGTAGGCGGCCTGCGGCAGGATCACCCCGAGCGGGTTGTCCAGCAGGCCCATCGAGCGCAGCAGCAGGAACAGCGGCAGGACCGCGACCGCGAACGGGAACATCAGCCCCATCGTGAACAGCGTGAACAGGAGCTCGCGGCCGCGGAAGGCGAACCGCGCGAAGGAGAACGCGGCGAGCGCGGACACCGCGACCACCACCACCGTCGTCCCGGCCGCGATCACCGTGCTGGAGCCGAGCAGCTGCCAGAAGGAGCCCGAGCCGAGGATGTCGGTGTAGTTGGAGGTGACCCACGGGTCGGGCAGCCCGAAGGGGTTGCGGGAGAGCTGGTCGGTCGACTTGAAGCCGGACAGCACGGCGTACAGCAGCGGTACGGCCATCACGGCGCCGACGACGACCAGCGCGGCGTGCAGGGGAAGGGTGCGGCCCCTTCTGCGGACGCTCATGCGCCGCCTCCTCGCATGGTCGTGGTGGCGCCCTCCAGATCGCGGCGGAGCACGAACCGCTGGTAGACGAGGGCGAAGACGAGGCTGATGCCGAAGATGACGACGCTGATCGCGCTGGCGTAGCCGACCTGGTAGCGCTTGAAGCCGTACTGGAACATGGTCACGGCCATCGTCTCGGAGTGGTGGTCGGGGCCGCCGGCCGTGACGATCCACACGAGGTCGAAGAGCTGGATGGCGCCGATCACCGACAGGAACACGCTGATGCGGAGCGTGGGCGCGAGCAGCGGCAGGGTGACGCTGCGGAACCGCTGCCAGGGCCCGGCCCCGTCGATCAGCGCGGCCTCCGTCAACTCGGCCGGGATGGACTGGAGTCCGGCCAGGTAGAGCATCATGTGGAAGCCGAAGTACTTCCAGGTCATGACCAGGAACAGGGTGGCCATCACGGTGGAGGGGTCGGCGAACCACTGCCCGCCGAGCCCGTCCAGGCCGACCGCGCCCAGCAGATGGTCGGCCAGTCCGTCGCCGGGGGCGAAGATCATGCTGAACAGCACACCGGTGATCGCCTCGGAGAGGATGTACGGCGCGAAGAACAGCATGCGGTAGACGGCCCGCCCGCGGATCCTCTGGTTGAGGGCGACGGCGAGGGCGAGCGCGAACGGCAGCTGGAGCAGCAGCGAGAGCCCGACCAGGACGAGGCAGCGCCACAGGTCGCCGATGAACACCGGGTCCTGGAAGAGGCGGGTGAAGTTGTCGCCGCCGATGAAGTCGTCGGGCATGCCGAAGCCGCCCCACCGGAAGAACGCGGCGTACAGGGCGAACAGCATCGGCAGCAGCACCAGCGTGCCGAACAGCACCAGGGCGGGCACCTGGAAGCCGACGGCGGTGAGCCAGTGCAGCACCCGGCGCCGGGTCCGGCCGGCGGCCGCGGGCAGGGGCGGCGGCCGGCCGGTGTCCGGGGTGCTGCGCTTGTCCGGGAGGTAGGTCGAGGCCATCCGGCTACTGCTCTTCCTTGGCGACCTTGGTGATCGACTCGGTGACCTGCTGGGCGGACTTGGATCCGGCGATGAGCGCGGCGACGCTGTCGTTGACCTCCTGGCCGACGGCGGGCGCGTACGCCTGGTCGAGATAGAGCTGGAAGCCGGTGGCGGCCTTCAGCTGGGCTTGTACGGCGGACAGGTTGGGGTCGGTGAGGGCGCTCTCGGCGGCCGGTACGACGGGCAGCACACCGGTCTTCTTGACCAGCTCGGTGTCGGTGGTGGCCGAGGCGAAGAACTTCAGGAAGTCGACGGCCGCCTGCGGGGCCCCCTTGCGCAGGGCGTGTCCGCCGCCGCCGCCGAAGACCTCGGTGATCGCGCCCTGGCCGCTCTCGACGGCGGGGAACGGGAAGAAGCCGAGGTCGGCGCCGATCCCCTTGCCCGCGTCGGCCTCGACGACCGGCGCCCACTGGCCCATCAGCTCCATGGCCGCCTTGCCGTTGCCCATGGTGGCGGCCTGACCGGTGGGGGTGCTGTAGGCGGCGCCGAGGAAGCCCTTCTGGAACGGCTGGAGGTCGACGAGGTCCTGGAGGTGCTGCCCCGCCTGGACGAACCCGTCGCCGGTGAAGTCCTTGGCGTCGTTCGCCTTGCGCAGGGCGTCGATGCCGGCGGTGCGCATGGCGAGGTAGGCCCAGTAGTACATGCCCGGCCACTTCTCCTTGCCGGCCAGCGCGAGCGGGGTGATTCCCGCGGCCTTCAGCTTCTTGACGGCGTCGAGGAAGCCGCTCCAGGTGGTGGGGGGAGCGGCGACGCCGGCCTTCTTGAAGAGCGCCTTGTTGTACCAGAAGCCGATCATGCCGATGTCGAACGGGATGCCGTACACCTTGTCGTCGAAGAGGTACGGCTGGCGGGCGACGGAGAGCAGCCCGTCGCCCCACCCCTTGCTCCGGTCGGTCAGGTCCTCGACGAGCCCGGCGTCGATCTGCTGTCGCAGGACACCGCCGCCCCAGGTGTGGAAGATGTCGGGAAGCTTCCCGGACGCGGTCAGCGCGGTCATCTTCGACTTGTAGGGGTCGTTCTCCATCTGGACGATCTTGACCTTCACCTTGGGGTTCTGGGCCTCGAACCGCTTGGCGAGCGCGGCCCAGACGTCCTTGGTGGGCTGGGTGGTGGAGATGTTCCACCATTCGATCGTGGTCGTCCCCGACGACCCTCCGTCCGAGTCGCCGCCGCAGCCGCTCAGTGCCGTCATGCTCACACCGGCTGCGGCGGAGGCCGCCAGGAAGCCGCGGCGGGACAGTGCCGGGTCGCCCATCATGCGCTCCTTGGGTAGATCGAAAGTTTCGAACCAGATCCAGAAAGCTTCGCTGCTGCCGCACCCTAGAGACACCCTCCGACAGGAGGCAACCCCCTGAACACAGGGAATCCTGGCATCTGCGCCCGCACCGAGGACCGTCGACGGCCGGAAGGGCTCCGAAACATTCGGTCCGGTCACCGAACCTTAAGGAGAGGTCTTAACGGAAGTTTGACGCCCCCCGGCCCATCATCCGCGGGCCTGCGCGTCACTCTCCGCTTACGCTGAATCCGCCGTCCGCGTGATGGCCGAAACCCCACGGCGGACCCGCACCCAGGAGCACACGTATGGCCACCACCGAGCACCCTCCCCCCGGTCGCCTGCGCGCCTGGATGCTGGAGGGCCTCTCCGACATGGGCAAGGGCCATGTGCAGCAGGGCCAGCAGGCCGAGGCCGAGCAGCAGCACAAGGGCCAGCCCTGGTACCGGGTGATGTGCCTGACGGGCGTCGACTACTTCTCGACCCTGGGGTACCAGCCCGGCATCGCGGCGCTCGCGGCCGGTCTGCTGTCACCCATCGCGACCATCGTGCTGGTGATCGTCACCCTCGCCGGCGCACTGCCGGTGTACCGGCGCGTGGCCGACGAGAGCCCCCACGGCGAGGGCTCGATCGCGATGCTGGAGCGGCTGCTGTCCTTCTGGCAGGGCAAGCTGTTCGTGCTGACCCTCCTGGGCTTCGCCGCCACCGACTTCCTGATCACCATCACCCTGTCGGCCGCCGACGCCTCCACCCACCTGGTGGAGAACCCCCATCTGAACAGCGCCCTGCACGACAAGCAGATGATCATCACCCTGGCGCTGGTCGCCCTGCTCGGCGCGGTGTTCCTCAAGGGCTTCCTGGAGGCCATCGGGGTCGCGGTGGCCCTGGTCGGCGTCTATCTCGCGCTGAACGTCGTGGTCGTGATCGTCGGCTTCTGGCACGTGGCCACCGCGGGCCATGTCGTCACCGACTGGGCCGACGCCCTGACGGCCGAGCACGGCAACGTCCTCGCCATGGTCGGCGTGGCCCTGATCGTCTTCCCCAAGCTCGCGCTCGGGCTGTCCGGCTTCGAGACCGGTGTTGCCGTCATGCCTCACGTCAAGGGCGACGCCGGCGACACGGAGGAGACGCCCACCGGCCGGATCCGCGACACCAAGAAGCTGCTCACCACCGCCGCCCTGATCATGAGCGTCTTCCTGATCGCGACGAGCTTCATCACCACGCTGCTGATCCCGGAGAAGGAGTTCGAGCCCGGCGGCCAGGCCAACGGCCGCGCCCTCGCCTTCCTGGCCCACGAGTACCTGGGCAGCGCCTTCGGCACGGTCTACGACATCTCGACCATCGCGATCCTCTGGTTCGCCGGCGCCTCCGCGATGGCCGGGCTGCTCAACCTGATGCCCCGCTACCTGCCGCGCTACGGCATGGCACCGCACTGGGCGCGCGCGGTCCGCCCGATGGTCATCGTCTTCACCCTGGTCGCCTTCCTGGTCACCTGGATCTTCGACGCCGACGTCGACGCCCAGGGCGGCGCCTACGCCACCGGTGTCCTGGTGCTGATCAGCTCCGCCGCCATCGCCGTGACCATCGCCGCCCACAAGGCCGCACAGCGCGGGTGGGCCATCGGCTTCGCGGTCATCTCCGCGGTGTTCCTCTACACCACCGTCGTCAACGTGATCGAGCGCCCGGACGGTGTGAAGATCGGCGCCTGCTTCATCGCCGGCATCATCCTCGTCTCCCTCCTCTCCCGGCTGGCCCGGGCCTTCGAGCTGCGGGTGACGAGCGTGACGCTCGACCCGATGGCGGAACGTTTCATCCGGGACATGGCCAGCCGGAAGCTGCGGTTCATCGCCAACGAGCCCGACCAGCGCGACAAGGCCGAGTACCGCGACAAGATCGAGCAGATCCGCGAGGACAACGACCTCCCCGGCGAGGACTTCGTCTTCGTCGAGGTGACGGTCCTCGACCCCTCCGAGTTCGAGGCGGGCCTGACGGTCCGCGGCGAGGTGCTGCACAACCGCTACCGGGTGCTGACCCTGGAGTCCTCCTCCATCCCGAACGCCCTCGCCGCCCTCCTCCTCCACACCCGCGACACGACCGGTTGCCTCCCGCACATCTACTTCGAGTGGACCGAGGGCAACCCCTTCGCGAACTTCCTGCGCTTCTTCCTGTTCGGCCAGGGCGAGGTCGCCCCGGTCACCCGCGAGGTCCTGCGCGAGGCCGAGCCGGACCGCTCCCGCCGCCCACGGGTCCACACGGGCTGACCGCTTGACCCGTCGGGCTGCCCGCCCGGTCCGCCCGGCTGGCCTCCCGATTCCTGCCGGCCGACCGCCCGGTCCGGCCGACTGACCTGCCGATTCCTCCCGGCCGGCCTCCCGATCCCCGCCAGCAGACCCCCCGGACCCCACCGGCCGACTTTCCGGACCCGACGAGCCGACTTCCCGATCCCTCCCGGCCGTCCTCCCGATCCCCGCCAGCAGACCCCCCGATCCCCGCCAGCAGACCCCCCGGACCCCACCGGCCGACTTTCCGGACCCCACGAGCCGACTTCCCGATCCCTCCCGGCCGGCCTCCCGATCCCCGCCAACAGACCCCCCGGACCCCACCGGCCGACTTTCCGGACCCCACGAGCCGACTTCCCGATCCCTCCCGGCCGGCCTCCCGATCCCCGCCAACAGACCCCCCGGACCCCACCGGCCGACTTTCCGGACCCCACGAGCCGACTTCCCGATCCCTCCCGGCCGGCCTCCCGATCCCCGCCAACAGACCCCCCGGACCCCACCGGCCGACTTTCCGGACCCCACGAGCCGACTTCCCGATCCCTCCCGGCCGGCCTCCCGATCCCCGCCAACAGACCCCCCGGACCCCACCGGCCGACTTTCCGGACCCCACGAGCCGACTTCCCGATCCCTCCCGGCCGGCCTCCCGATCCCCGCCAGCAGACCCCCCGGACCCCACCGGCTGATTTCCCGGACCCAACCAGCCGACCACCAGACTCCCGGACGCGACCGGCCGATCTCCCGCACCGCACCGGCCGACCTCCCGGACTCCGCAGGCCGACCACCCTCAGCCCCCACCGACCTCCACCGGCCGCCCCCGGGCCCGACTGCGGCCGGTCTCCGGGACCCGGCCAGCCGATCTCTGGGCCCGACCGGCCGTCCTCCCAGACGCCTCCAGCCAACCTCCTGCACCCAACAGCCCGCCTCCCAGACCCCGCCGACCGACCCCCGCACCGCACCCAAACCCGGCCGACCCCCAGGCCCGACCGGCCAACCTCCCACCCCGTCGGCCGACCACCCTCAGCCCCCACCGGCCGACATCTCGGGCTCGGCCGACCGATCTCCCGGACCCGCCAGCCGATCTCTCGGACCCGTCCGGCCGATCTCCCGGACCCCGCCGGACCTCCCGCACCCAACAGCCGACCACCCAGACCCCGCCAGCCATCCCGCACCCCGCCGGCCAACCTCCCAGACCCGACCGGTCAACCCGCTCAGCCCCCGCCAGCCAACCCCTCGGGCCCGACCGGCCGATCTCCCGGACCCCCGTCGGCCGACCCCCCGGTCTACGCCGACCGACCTCCCGCACCGTGACCGCCGACCTCCCCGGCCCCGCCGGGCTGACGTACGCCCCCTCCGCCGACTCTCCGAGCACCGCGGCCCTATCGTGACCCGCATGCAGAGCTACACAATCGGACAGGCGGCACGGCTGCTCGGCGTGAGCCCCGACACCGCGCGCCGCTGGGCGGACGCCGGCCGGGTGGCGACCCACCGGGACGAGGGCGGACGGCGCCTCATCGACGGCAAGGACCTCGCCGCCTTCTCGGTCTCCCTCGCCCGCACGGACAACGCCGACGAGGACACCCCGTACACCTCGGTGCGCAACGCCTTCCCCGGCATCGTCACCGCGATCAAGCTCGGCGACGTCGCCGCCCAGGTGGAGATCCAGGCCGGCCCGCACCGGCTGGTCTCCCTGCTGACCCGGGAGGCCGTCGAGGAGCTGGGCCTGGAGGTCGGCATGGAGGCCACCGCCCGCGTGAAGTCCACGAACGTGCACATCGACCGCGTCTGAACCCCGGCGGGCCGACACCTCCGCACGAACGCACCTGCGTACCCATCACCCCGCTCACCCCGGATTATGCGAATCCTCAGACGACGAATGCCTTGCATATGCGGCATCATCATGATGTCGGGCCGTTCGAGGGACCGTTGAGACCGAGGAGTACACCGTGATGACCCGTACCGAGCGCCGTACCCGCCGCGCCGCGCAGATGACCGGCGTGGGAGTCGCCGCGCTACTGGCCCTGAGCGCCTGTTCCTCCGGCGACTCCGGCGACACCTCGGCCAAGTCCGACGCCTCGACCTCCGCCTCCTCCGCCGCCAAGCTCTCCGGCACGGTCACGGTCTTCGCGGCCGCCTCACTCAAGGAGAGCTTCACCGCGCTCGGCCAGGAGTTCGAGAAGACGCACCCGGGCACGAAGGTCACCTTCAACTTCGGCGGCAGCGACACCCTGGCCGCGAGCATCACGGGCGGCGCCCCGGCCGATGTGTTCGCCTCCGCCAGCCCCAAGACCATGGCGATCGTGACCGATGCCAAGGACAACGCCACCGAGCCGGTCACCTTCGTGCGCAACCAGCTGGAGATCGCCACCCTGCCGGGCAACCCCGACAAGGTCTCCTCCCTCAAGGACCTCACCAAGTCGGGGCTGAAGGTCGTGCTGTGCGACAAGGAGGTGCCCTGCGGCGCCGCCGCGCAGAAGGCGCTGGCGGCCAGCAGCCTCAAGCTCACCCCCGTCTCCTACGAGCAGGACGTCAAGGCCGCCCTGACGAAGGTCGAGCTGAAGGAGGCGGACGCGGCCGTCGTCTACAAGACCGATGTGCACGCCGCGGGTGACAAGGTGGAGGGTGTGGAGTTCCCCGAGTCCGCCGACGCCGTCAACGACTACCCGATCACCCTGCTGAAGGACGCCCCCAACGCCCAGGCCGCGAAGGCCTTCATCGCGCTGGTCCGCTCCACCGACGGGCAGAAGGTCCTCACCGAGGCCGGGTTCCTGCAGCCGTGACCCCGCCCGTGACCCCGCCCGGGAAGCAGGCCGTCGCGAACGCCCTGGAGGGCGGCCCGCGGCGCGCCCGCGTCCGCACGGGCGTCCCGCTCGCCCTGCTCCTGCCCGCCCTGCTCGGCCTGGCCTTCCTGCTCCTGCCACTGGTCGCTCTCCTCGTCCGGGCGCCCTGGCACACCCTGCCCGAGCAGCTCACCAGCGCCGAGGTCTGGCAGGCCCTGCGGCTGTCGCTGGTCTGCGCCACCGCGGCGACCGCGGTGAGCCTGGTGATCGGCGTGCCCCTCGCCTGGCTGCTGGCCCGCACCGACTTCCCCGGCCGGGGCCTGGTCCGCGCGCTGGTGACCCTGCCGCTGGTCCTGCCCCCGGTGGTGGGCGGTGTGGCGCTGCTGCTGGCCCTCGGCCGCAACGGCGTGATCGGTCAGTGGCTGGACTCCTGGTTCGGCGTCACCCTGCCCTTCACCACGGCCGGCGTGGTCGTCGCCGAGACGTTCGTGGCGATGCCGTTCCTCGTCATCAGCGTCGAGGGCACGCTCCGCGCGGCCGACCCGCGCTACGAGGAGGCCGCCACCACCCTCGGCGCCTCCCGCTTCACCGCCTTCCGCCGGGTCACGCTCCCCCTGATCGCGCCGGGCATCGCGGCCGGCGCCGTGCTCGCCTGGGCCCGCGCCCTCGGCGAGTTCGGAGCGACCATCACCTTCGCGGGCAACTTCCCGGGGCGTACCCAGACCATGCCGCTCGCCGTCTACCTCGCCCTGCAGAGCGACCCGGAGGCGGCCATCGCCCTCAGTCTGGTGCTCCTCGCCGTGTCGATCGCCGTCCTCGCCGGGCTGCGCGAGCGCTGGATGACCGCGTCATGACCACGCTCGGCAAGGACACCGCCGTCCCGCCGCTCCGCCCCGGCGAGGGCCTCGACGCCCGGCTCGTCGTCGACCGCGGCTCCTTCCGTCTCGACGTCGCCCTGACCGCCGCCCCCGGCGACGTCGTGGCCCTGCTCGGCCCCAACGGTGCGGGCAAGACCACCGCACTGCGCGCCCTCGCCGGTCTCGTCCCGCTCACCGGCGGGCACCTCCGCCTGGACGGCACGGCTCTGGAGCGCACCCCGCCCGAGGCCCGCCCGGTCGGCGTGGTCTTCCAGGACTATCTGCTGTTCCCGCACCTCAGCGCCCTGGACAATGTCGCGTTCGGGCCGCGCTGCCACGGCGCGGGCAGAACCGAGGCCCGGGCCGTGGCCGCCGCGTGGCTCGACCGCATGGGGCTGGCGGCGCACGCCGGTGCCAAACCCCGCCGGCTCTCCGGCGGCCAGGCCCAGCGCGTCGCCCTGGCCCGCGCCCTAGCCGTCCGCCCCCGCCTGCTGCTCCTGGACGAGCCCCTCGCCGCCCTGGACGCCCGTACCCGGCTGGAGGTACGGGCCCAGCTCCGCCGTCATCTGGCCGATTTCGAGGCGGTCGCCGTCCTCGTCACGCACGACCCGCTGGACGCCATGGTCCTCGCCGACCGCCTGGTCGTCGTCGAGGAGGGCCGCGTCGTCCAGGAGGGCGGCCCGGCCGACATCGCCCGCCGTCCGCGCACCGACTACGTCGCCCAGCTGGTCGGCCTGAACCTCTACCGGGGCCGGGCCGACGGCCACACGGTGCGCCTGGACACCGGTCCGGCCGTCACCATGACGGAGATCCTCTCCGGGCCGGTGTTCGTCGCGTTCCCGCCGAGCGCGGTCACCCTCCACCGCGACCGCCCCACCGGCTCCAGCGCCCGCAACCTCTGGCGGTGCGAGGTCGCGGGCCTGGAGACCCACGGCGACCAGATCCGGGCCGCCCTCACCGGCGAACTGCCGCTCGCCGCCGACCTGACGACCGTCGCCGCCGCGGAGCTGGACCTGCATCCGGGCACGGCGGTCTGGGCGACAGTCAAGGCGGCACAGACCCACGCATACCCGGCATGAACGGCTCGCGGCCCTACCGTGGGTGCCCATGACCCTGAGCATCCGCAACCAGCTCCCCGGCACCGTCACCGCCGTCCACCCCGGCGAGGTCATGGCCACCGTCCAGGTCCGTCTGGACGGCGGACAGGACCTCACGGCGGCCATCACCCTGGAGGCCGTGCAGGACCTCGGCCTCACCCCCGGCACCGCCGTCCACGCGCTGGTGAAGTCGACGGAGGTCTCCCTGGCCAGCCACCGAGTCGAGGGCCTTTCCATCCGCAACCAGGTCCCCGGCACCATCACCGGGCTGACGACCGGCACGGTCATGGCCGTCGTGAAGGTCTCCGTGGCCGGCGGGGCGCTCACCGCGGCGATCACCAAGGACGCGGCCGTCGACCTCGGGCTCTTCGTGGGCTCCGACGTCATCGCCCTGATCAAGGCAACCGAGGTGTCCCTGGCGACGGCCTGAGAACGGGCGAGGGCCCGTCCGGCATCCGGACGGGCCCTGCGCTCTCCTGCCGATCAGTCCTCGTACGCGTCCAGCGGCGGGCACGAGCAGACCAGGTTCCGGTCACCGAAGGCCTGGTCGATCCGGCGCACCGGCGGCCAGTACTTGTCGGCCACGGACACCCCGGCCGGGAAGACGGCCTCCTCACGGGTGTACGCGTGCTCCCACTCCCCGCCGAGCGCACGGGCGGTGTGCGGTGCCTGGGACAGCGGGTTGTCCTCCGCCGGCCACTCCCCGGAGCCCACCTTCTCGATCTCCGCGCGGATGGCGATCATCGCCTCGCAGAACCGGTCCAGCTCGATGATGTCCTCGGACTCGGTCGGCTCGATCATCAGCGTCCCCGCCACCGGGAACGACATGGTCGGCGCGTGGAAGCCGTAGTCGATCAGCCGCTTCGCCACGTCGTCCACGCTCACCCCGGTCGCCTTGGTCAGCGGCCGCAGGTCGATGATGCACTCGTGCGCGACCAGCCCGCCCGGGCCGGTGTACAGCACCGGGTAGTGCGGCTCGAGCCGCTTGGCGATGTAGTTGGCGCTGAGCACCGCCACCTGGGTGGCCCGCTTCAGCCCCTCGCCGCCCATGAGCCGCACGTACGCCCACGAGATCGGCAGGATGCCCGCGGAGCCCCAGGGCGCGGCCGAGATCGGTCCGACACCCGTCTCCGGCCCGGCGGCGGGCTGGAGCGGGTGGTTCGGCAGATACGGCGCGAGATGCGACCGTACGGCGACGGGGCCGACGCCGGGACCGCCGCCGCCGTGCGGGATGCAGAAGGTCTTGTGCAGGTTCAGGTGGGAGACGTCACCGCCGAAGTGGCCCGGCTTGGCCAGCCCGACGAGCGCGTTGAGGTTGGCGCCGTCGACGTAGACCTGTCCGCCCGCGTCGTGGACCTGGGCGCAGATGTCGGCGACGTGCTCCTCGAACACCCCGTGCGTCGACGGGTAGGTGATCATCAGCACGGCCAGCTCGTCACGGTGCCGTTCGATCTTCGCCCGCAGGTCCTCGACGTCGATCTCGCCGTCCTCCGCGGTCTTCACGACCACGACCTTCATACCGGCCATCACGGCGCTCGCCGCGTTGGTGCCGTGCGCGGAGGACGGAATGAGACACACCGTCCGCTGCTCGTCCCCGTTCGCCCGGTGGTAACCGCGCACCGCGAGCAGCCCCGCCAGCTCGCCCTGCGATCCGGCGTTGGGCTGGAGCGACACCTTGTCGTACCCGGTGACCTCGGCGAGCCGGTCCTCCAGCTCCCGGATGAGCGTGAGGTAGCCCTCGGCCTGCTCGGCGGGCGCGAAGGGGTGCAGCTGCCCGAACTCGGGCCAGGTGACCGGCTCCATCTCGGTGGTCGCGTTGAGCTTCATGGTGCAGGAGCCCAGCGGGATCATGCCCCGGTCGAGCGCGTAGTCCCGGTCGGCGAGCCGGCGCAGGTAGCGCAGCATCGCGGTCTCGGAGCGGTGCTCGTGGAAGACGGGGTGGGTGAGGATCGCGTCGGCGCGCAGCAGCCCCTCGGGCAGCGCGTCCGCGGCGGCCGCGTCGAGCGCCTCGACGTCCCCGTCCACACCGAAAGCGGCCCATACGGCGGCCAGCTGGGCCCGCGTCGTGGTCTCGTCGCACGCGATCGAGACGTGGTCCGCGTCGACGAGGCGCAGGTTGACCCCGCCCCCGCGGGCGTCGGCGACGATCCCGCCGGCCCTGCCCGGCACGCGCACGGTCAGTGTGTCGAAGTAGGAGCCGTGCACGACCTCGACCCCGCCGGCCGTGAGGCCCGCGGCGAGGACCGCGGCGTAGCGGTGGGTGCGCCCGGCGATCGTCCGCAGCCCGTCGGGCCCGTGGTAGACGGCGTACATGCCGGCCATGACCGCGAGCAGCACCTGGGCGGTGCAGATGTTGCTGGTGGCCTTCTCCCGGCGGATGTGCTGCTCCCGTGTCTGGAGCGCGAGCCGGTAGGCCTTGTGCCCGTCCGCGTCCACGGACACCCCGACGAGCCGTCCGGGCAGGCTGCGGGCGAACTTCTCCTGGACCGCCATGTATCCGGCGTGCGGTCCGCCGAAGCCCATCGGCACACCGAACCGCTGGGTCGTCCCGACGGCGATGTCCGCGCCCAGCTCGCCGGGCGACTTCAGCAGCGTCAGGGCCAGCAGGTCGGCGGCGACGGTGACGAGCGCGCCGAGCCCGTGCGCCTGGTCGATGACGGCCTTGATGTCGCGTACGGCTCCGGAGGCGCCCGGGTACTGGAGCAGCACGCCGTTGATCTCACGTCCGGCGATCTCGGCGGGGATGCCCTCGGCGAGATCGGCGACCACGATCTCCACGCCGGTCGGCTCGGCACGGGTCTGCAGCACGGCGATGGTCTGGGGCAGCACATCGGCGTCGACGAGGAAGAGGCCCTTCTTGTTCTTCCCCATGCGCCGGGACAGGGCCATCGCCTCGGCGGCGGCCGTGCCCTCGTCGAGCAGCGAGGCACCGGAGGTGGGCAGCCCGGTGAGGTCGGCGACCATGGTCTGGAAGTTCAGCAGCGCCTCCAGCCGGCCCTGCGAGATCTCCGGCTGGTACGGCGTGTAGGCCGTGTACCAGGCCGGGTTCTCCATGACGTTGCGCAGGATCACCGGCGGCGTGAAGGTGCCGTAGTAGCCGAGGCCGATCATGGAGCCGAGGACCTGGTTGCGGTCGGCCAGCGAGCGCAGCTCGGCCAGGACCTCGGCCTCGGTGCGCGCGCCCGGCAGGTCGAGCGCGTCGGCGTTCTTGATCACGTCCGGGACGGCGGCGGCGGTCAGCTCGTCGAGCGAGCCGTAGCCGACGTGCGCGAGCATCTTGGCCCGCGCCTCCTGGTCGGGCCCTATGTGACGCTGCTCGAAGGGGATGCCCTGTTCGAGCCGGGTGAGCGGAATGCGATCGGCGGTCATGTCTGAGGCCTCCTGGTCTGACGCGACCTTCGAGGGGCACCACGGCGCGGGTGCCCGGACGGCCTCCCCCTCTGTCATCTCAACCTGAGAGCTTCACCGGCCGCCACCGGGCAGCCGGCTTTCACCGTCGGTGAGGACGGAGGCCGTCGACGCCGTCGACTTCCGTCCTGCTTTCCAGAGTGACCTCGTCCGCGCGGTACGTGTGCCTGAGAGATTCCGGGGAGGAGTTGCTCCTTCGGCGCCTCCGGTGATCTCCGGAGGACTCTCCCGCACGGGGTCAGCAGCCGTTGCCAGACTACCAGCGAGGTCCATGAGGACGGCTCGAGTGGCCGCTCGTCCCAATGTGTTCTTTTGTAGTGCTTACGGATGAGTTGCGACCAAGTGGAGGGCCCGTGCAGACCGATATCGATCCGCGCAACCTGATCGGCCGCAAGGCGTTCGACCGCAACGGCACCAAGATCGGCACCGTCGACGAGGTCTATCTCGACGACGCGACCGGTGTGCCCGAGTGGGCCGCGATACGCACCGGGCTGTTCTCCCGGGACGCCTTCGTCCCCCTCGAACCCAGCGAGCTGGTCGAGGGCACCCTCCACGTCCCCTTCGACCGGGCCCTGATCAAGGACGCACCCGACTTCGGCGTCGGCCGGCACCTCTCCCCGGAACAGGAACTCCAGCTCTACCACCACTACGGCCTGGACGTCGCCGCTCCCCCACCCCTCCCGGACCACGACTTCGGCCACCTGGCAGGCACAGACGAAACCTGACCCGACCGCCGGCCCCACTTCCCCCTCCGAGAGCCACCGCCGTCCCGGCGGTCGCCGACATCCCCGCAACGAGGTCGCCGACATCCCGGGTGCACGGAACGGCCCGTGCACCCCGCCTCTCGGCACCCAGCCACCCTCCCGGTGGGCCTCACCGCCCCCACGCGCCCGACAGTTGGGGTGGGTACCGCCGTCCCCGTGGCCCCTACATCCCGCTGGGACCGCCCAGCCGGGGAGGCACCGCCCTCCAAGCCGTCCCCGCCAGCGCCACTACCTCCACAGTCCTCGCCATCCCCGGCGTGACGGCCGCCCTACCGGCCGGCACCGTCATCCCTATGGGCACCGCCGTGAGCCTCGCCATCCCAGCGGCATCCATCAGCCAGGCGGCCCTCACCGCCCCAGCTCACCCCGCCGTCCTGATGCCCTCGCCGTCCCCGAGATCGCCGTCCCGGTGGGTACCGGCGTCCTCGGCCGGTCTCGGCCGTACCAGTGGCAACGGCTCCGCCGCCGCAAGAGCCGGATCGTCCATCCGGAACGTCCGTACCCGCCCCGGCTCCGACTCCGGGGTCTCGAAGCGCACGGTGACCCGGCCCAGCCCACTCCCCTGCACCCAGCCGGGCCCCAGCTCGGCGTGGACCACGTCGCAGCCGGGGCTCCACCGGTGCTCGGCCGGCACGGCCTGCGGCACGGCGGTCTCGCCGGGATCCTCCTCCTCGGCCCCGTCGCCCGGCTCCTCCCCGGCGGCCTGGGCGAACAGGTCCTCCTGGGTGAAGTCCGCCAGACCACTGACACCGACCCCGAGCAGCCGCACCCCACCCGTGGTGTCGACGGAGTCCAGCAGACGCCCGGCGGCCTCCCGCACCACCGCCGGATCGTCCGTGGGGCCACGGAGCGTCTCGGACCGGGTGAGCGTGGAGAAGTCGTAGCGGCGCACCTTCAGCACGATCGTCCGCCCGGACAGACCGGAGCCCCGCAGTCTGCGCACACAACGCTCCGCCAGCCGCTTCACCTCCAGCTCCACCCGCAACCGGTCATGGATGTCGACGTCGTAGGTGTCCTCGACCGAGACCGACTTCGCCTCCCGCTCCGCGACCACGGGCCGGTCGTCGCGCGCCAGCGCCATCGCGTACAGCCCCTGCCCGTGCGCCTTGCCCACGAGGCGCACGAGCTCGTCCTCACCGGCCTCGGCCAGCTCGTCGACCGTGGTGATCCCGGCCCGACGCAGGTGGTCCCCCGTGGCCGGACCGACCCCGGGCAGCGTCCGCACCGGCATCGGCCCGAGCAGCGCCCGCTCGGTCCCGGGCTCGATGAGCACCAGCCCGTCCGGCTTGGCCTGCTCGGAGGCGATCTTCGCGAGCATCTTCGACGCGGCCAGGCCCACCGACCCCGTGAGGCCCGTGACGGCCCGGATGTCCGCCCGCAGCCGGATGCCGGCCAGCCGCGCCGACTCGCCGTCCCAGGCCGCTCCCCCGGCCTCCAAATCCACGAACGCCTCGTCCAGGCTCAACGGCTCCACGAGCGGCGACACCGCCCGCAGCAGCCCCATGACCTGGTCGCTGATCCGACGGTAGAAGGCGAAGCGCGGGACGAGGTAGGCGGCGTTCGGGGCCAGCCGGCGCGCCTGGGCCGTGGGCATCGCCGAGTGCACTCCGAAGGCCCGGGCCTCGTAGGAGGCGGTGGCCACCACGCCGCGCGGGCCGAGACCGCCCACGATCACGGCCTTCCCCCGCAGGCTCGGTTTGGACGCCTGCTCCGCCTGGGCGTAGAAGGCATCCATGTCGAGATGCAGGATCGTGGGCGCGTTTCTCACATCTCCGATGCTGCACCACGCCACTGACAACGCAGCCGCCCCTTGGGCGGAGGCCTCAGACCGCCCGGTTGCGCCGACGCGCCAGCTCGTCCGCCGGATTGGGCCCCACGAGCGTCTCCCCGGTGTCGACCCGCTCGCCGTGCAGCTGCGACAGCGCGCCCTCCACGTCCCGCCAGACCACGCCGACGGCGATCCCGAAGATGCCCTGACCGCCCTGGAGCAGTGCGTGGACCTCGTCCGGCGAGGTGCACTCGTAGACCGTCGCGCCGTCGCTCATCAGGGTCATCCGCTCCAGATCGCAGAAGCCGCGCTCCCGCAGATGCTGGACGGCCGTACGGATGTTCTGCAGCGACACCCCGGTGTCGAGGAACCGCTTGACGATCTTCAGGACGACGACGTCCCGGAAGCTGTAGAGCCGCTGCGTCCCCGACCCGTACGCGGGCCGCACGCTCGGCTCGACGAGGCCGGTGCGGGCCCAGTAGTCGAGTTGCCGGTAGGTGATGCCGGCGGCCGCGCAGGCCGTCGGTCCGCGGTAGCCGATCTGCTCGGACGCCATGGACGCCGCCCCTCCGCTGCTCGGCACGGCCGCGGGTCGCTGCGGAGCCGCGTGCTCGGCCGCGCCGCCCTGGTGGGGATATCCCCTGCCCGGGCGTAGCCGAGAGCTCGGGGGAGGGTACGGACCGCTTCCCCCGACACCGAGTCCGGGGGCACCCCCAACCGCACCGTCGCCGCTGCTTCTCACGCCGACCTCCGTCCTTGACCTGCCTTCTCGACGGTAGGCAGTCACCAGGGGTGCGTCAACGATCGCCACACTCGCCACGCCGAGTGATAATCACCCTAAGAGTGGTTTCCCGCACCCCACCGCGGGGAAAGGCTAGCCGAATGCCTGGAGAAGTAGCCGTAGGACGCTCACACGCGCCGCTGGCACGTGCCGGAAACAGGGCGGCCGGCCTGCGGCCCTCCTGGCTCCGCAGGCCGCACTCCGGCTACTGGTTGCTGGTGCCGAAGTCCTCGGGCGAGATCTGGTCGAGGAACTCGCGGAACTTCTCCACCTCGTCCTCCTGCTCGTCCGGAATGGCGATGCCCGCGTCGTCGAGCACCGTGTCACTGCCGAAGATCGGCGTCCCGGTGCGCAGCGCCAGCGCTATGGCGTCGGACGGGCGCGCACTCACCTCGACGCCGCTGGCGAACACCAGCTCGGCGTAGAAGACGCCTTCGCGCAGATCCGTGATGCGCACCTCGGTGAGCTCCTGGCCGACGGCTTCCAACACGTCCTTGAAGAGATCGTGGGTCAGCGGTCGCGCGGGGGCCATGCCCTGCTGGGCGAAGGCGATCGCCGTCGCCTCCCCCGGTCCGATCCAGATGGGGAGGTAACGGTCGCCTCCCACTTCACGCAGCAGCACGATCGGTTGGTTGGAGGGCATTTCGACCCGGACACCTACGACATCGAGCTCGTTCACACAGCAACCCTAGGCCGTGCCCGGGACGTTTGGGTAGTCGGGCCGGGAACGGGTGACCGATCCGCCCAGGGCGAAACCGGTGGCTCAGGGCAACCGGACGCCGAGAGCGGTCTGCACCAGCGCCGCGTGCAACCGGACCGTGAGCCCCGCCAGCTCCTTCGTACGGGCCTCGGCGTGCGCCCTGGTCTGCGGGTTGCGGTGCCGTCTGAGCGGGGCGACCACCTGGTCCACCAGCCCCGCCTCACGGTCGGCGGCGGCCTTCATCACCCGCAGGTGCCGGGGTTCGATCCCGAACCGCCCCAGCTCGGCGACGAGCGCGGCCACGGTGGCGGCCTCCGCGTCATAGACCCCGTCCTCCAGCGGGACGAGCAGCCCGTAGGACTCCCACTCCACCAGCGCCGCCTCGTCGATCCCGGCGGCCGCGAGCAGCTCGGCCCGCCCGATCCGGGCCGCCGTGGGCCCCTCCACAGGCTCCGGAAAAGCTTCTCCGTCCCGCTGCCGGCCCACGGTCGGCAACGGGACCGCCTCGCCCCGCTCCATGGCGTCCAGATGCTCCCGGATCACCTTGAGCGGCAGATAGTGGTCCCGCTGCATCCTCAGTACGTGGCCCAGGCGCTCGACGTCCTGCGCGCTGAACTTGCGGTACCCCGACGGGGTCCGCTGGGGCTCGATCAGCCCCTCCGCCTCCAGGAAACGGATCTTGGAGATGGTGACCTCGGGAAACTCGACCCGCAGCGCGTTCAGTACGGTGCCGATGCTCATCGCACCTGCGTCCGCGGCGGCGGTGCCGGATCCGGCACCGCCCCTCGGTGTTTGAAGCATGGACCTTCCCTTGGTTCCCCCCGGATGGACTCCGGGGGAGGGTCAGTAACCCTGCTGGCTCGCGTAGAAGACCAGCCGGTACTTGCCGATCTGCACCTCGTCACCGTTCGACAGCGGGACCTCGTCGATCCGCTCCCGGTTGACGTACGTGCCGTTCAGGCTGCCGACGTCCGCGACCTTGAAGGTGCCGTCCGGGTGGCGACGGAACTCCACGTGGCGCCGCGAGACCGTCACGTCGTCCAGGAAGATGTCGCTCTGCGGATGACGCCCGGCCGTCGTCAGGTCGCCGTCCAGCAGGAAGCGGCTGCCCGAGTTGGGGCCACGACGGACGACCAGCAGCGCGGAACCCGACGGCAGCGCGTCGACCGCGGCCTGCGCCTCCGGGGAGAGCGCCGGCAGCTGGGTCTGCCCGGTGGCCTCGGAGTCGTAGGCCTCGAGACCGGAGATGGAGATGGTGGAGGTCGTCTCCGACGCACGCTCCGGCGTCAGACCGGGACGCAGCGGCGCGCCGCAGTTGGAGCAGAAGCGGCTGTTCTCCGCGTTGCGGTTACCGCACCTCGTACACACCAGGGCCGACATGGGAGAAAACCCTCCACCCGTACTTGAGGTTGACGGTTGGCCGAAACCTATGCCGCCGGACTGTGCGGGGTCAACAGACGCCGCGCCCTGACCTCCGGAAATGTCACCCCCCGGACCGGACACCTGGTCCCGGAACAGCGGCCGCTGGCCCTCTGCGTCGGGCTGTGCGCGATGCCGGGCAGTCGCGTTGTCGCTGCCCTCTCGCGCGCTCTTGCCGAACAACTTCGCAAACAACTTCACGGGCGATTCCCCTTGACCGAAACAGACCCGCCCGTGGGGCAGGACGAACCCTGAATGAATACACCGGCCGACCCGGACACCTTCACAACGTCCGTATCCACCAGACAGTTTCCACCACGCACCACCCGATCGGTGCGTCGACCCCCCGCAACCTCATGCCCCTGCCGGACGGCCCCCATGCACCCCCGGTTCACCGGGCCGACGACCGAGCGTAGTCAGGCTGCTTCGCCGCTCGCAAGGCGTCCACGACGATCTTGTCCGACCGCTCGACGGTCACCGTGGCCTGCTCCTTCTCAAGAGTCTGCACCACGCCTCCAGGGATGTTCAGCGCCGGCTCCAGGTCCTGCGGGTTGCCGATGACCTTGAAACGAAACGGGGCGTTGATCTTGTTCCCGTCGACACTGACGCTGTTGTCCGAATCCGTCAGGTACGTGCCGGCGACCACCCGCACGTCGTCGACCTGGATCGCCTCGGCGCCCGCGGCACGCAGCTCCTGGATCGCGTCGAGCAGCATGTCCGCCTCGACCGTCCCCTTCGTGTCCTCGATCGTCATCGTGATGCCCGGCCCCTGCGCGGCCACCGTGCCCGCGAGGATGCCGAGTTGCTTCTCCTTCTCCACCGTCTGCTTACGGGCCTCCTCCGCCTGGTCGGAGCTGTTCTCCAGCTCCGCCCGCTGCTTCTCGAGTCCCTGCTTCTCGTCCTCAAGACGCTGACTGCGGTCATCCAGTTCATCGAGGATGCGCACAAGATCCTCCTGGCGCGCGCCGCGCAGGGCGTTCCCGCTGTCGCTGTTGGAGGCGACCTGCACGGCCAGACCGAAGCCGAGCCCGAACAGCAGCAGGGCGACGATGAGTTGGGCCCGGGTGACGCGCGGCGGCCACAGCCCCTTCACCAGCCGCTGCCGGCCGGTCAGCACCGGCTCGGCGACCTCCCGGTCCTCCTCGACCGCCACGGGGGGCGCCGGGACCTCCTCCGGCAGTTCCTTGCGCAGCCTGTTCTCGGCCACCTCGTCCTGGTTGCTCATCGTCGTCACGCCCGGAAGACGTGCCGGCGGATCGCCGCGGCGTTGGAGAAGATCCGGATGCCGAGGACGACCACGACACCGGTCGACAGCTGGGCGCCCACGCCCAACTTGTCCCCCAGGAAGACGATCAGCGCGGCCACCACCACGTTCGACAGGAACGACACCACGAAGACCTTGTCGTCGAAGATCCCGTCGAGCATGGCCCGCAGACCGCCGAACACGGCGTCCAGCGCCGCCACGACGGCGATCGGCAGATAAGGCTCGACAACCGCCGGAACCTCGGGCCGGACCAACAGGCCGGCCACGACTCCCACGACGAGGCCCAGTACGGCGATCACGATGTGCCCTTCTCAGTTCTCGGCTCAGCTGTACGTACGATCACACTCGGTGCGGCGGGCAGCCGGACGTCGTCCTTCACGGAAAGGGCCGTCCTGATGCCGTAGTCCTCCTGCAACACGCTCAGATAGACGCCGTCCGCGCTGTTCTGGAACCTGGTGCTGAGGTTTTTCCCGTCCCCCACCGCGAGCACCGTGTACGGCGGCACCAGCGGCTTGTTGTCGACCAGTATCGCGTCACCCGCAGCCCTGATCGCCGACAGCGCCGTCAGCCGTTGTCCGTTGATCGAGACGGCCTCGGCTCCCGACGCCCACAGTCCGTTGACCACCTTCTGCATGTCACGGTCACGGACGCGCCCGGTGTCGGAGAACCCGGAGGTCTCCCGCGGTCCGTCGCCACCGCCCGTGCTGGCTTCCTTGGCGTCGTTGACGACGAGCTTGATCCCGGGCCCGTGCACCTCCACGGCCCCCGACAGCACACTCACCAGATCCGCCTGGCCGCCGCCACCACTGTGCTTGAGCGCCTCGCGCTGCCGGGCGCTCACGTCGTCGCGCAGCCGGTCGACGGTCCGCTCCAGCTCGTCGGCGGCCTTGGTCTCGGCGTCGACGCGGTCCACCAGTTCCTCGCGCTCCTTGGCGACGACCGGGGCCGAGATCCGCGCCTGGGCCGCCCCGACGGTCACCACGAGGGCCGCGAGCACCAGCCCGCCCGCCAGTCCGAGCTTCGCCCGCAGCGTCTTCGGCAGACCACCGGCACCCTCGGACTCCTTGCGGGCGGCGGCCTCTGCGTACCCGTCGTCGAGGCTGTGGTCCATGACGTTGGTGAGCAGCGACATGGAGGCATCCGGACGCGACACGCGCGCGGGTGTGCTCCGAACGGGGGGCGGCTGCGGCATGCCGCACATCGTCGCACGTCGCGACCACTACCTCCGAATGGCCCCACCGCCGAACCGGACAGGCCCCTTCGCGGAGGCCTGTCCGGCACGCGCGTGTTCCGCGCGGATCAGCGTCCGGCGCTGTCCACGACCGAGGACCACTCGTCGAGCAGGGCCTGCGCGGAGGCGTCGTCGGGCCCCTCCGCCCACAGATGGGTGACGGCCTCGGCCGGGTCGGGCAACACCATCACCCAGCGCCCGTCCGTCTCGACCACCCGCACGCCGTCCGTGGTGTCCACGAAGCGGTCTCCGGCCGCCTCGACGACCCGCCGCATCACCAGCCCCTTGACGGCCCAGGGAGTCGCCAGATCCCGCTTCAGGACGTGCGCCCGCGGAATCCGCGCGTCGATCTGGCTGAGCGTGAGCTGTGTCCGCGCGACCAGCCCGATCAGCCGCACGAAAGCCGCCGTACCGTCGAAGACGCTGCTGAACTCGGGGACGATGAAACCGCCCTTGCCGTCCCCGCCGAAGATCGTCGTCTCGTCCCGGCCGACCCGGGTCAGGTCGTCGGGCGACGTCGTCGTCCACTCGACCTGGGTCCCGTGGTACGCCGCCACCTGCTCGGCGATCCGTGTCGTGGTCACCGGCAGCGCCACCCGCCCGCTGCGCCGCTCCGCGGCCACCAGGTCGAGCAGCACCAGCAGGGCCCGGTCGTCCTCGATGATCCGGCCCTTCTCGTCGACGAGCGACAGCCGCTCGCCCACCGGGTCGAACCGCACCCCGAACGCAGCACGCGAGGAGGCCACGATCTCGCCGAGCCGTACGAGCCCCGAGCGCCGCTGATCACCGGTCTCCGTCGGCCTGGCCTCGTTCAGACCGGGATTGATGGTCAGCGAATCCACGCCCAGCTTGCCGAGCAGACTCGGCAGCACCAGCCCCGCACTGCCGTTCGACGCGTCGACCACGACCTTCAGTCCGGACTCCGAGATCCCGGTCGTGTCCACGTTCCGCAGCAGCGACCCGGTGTACGAGTCGAACACACTGGCCGGGAAGTGCAGGTCCCCGATCTCGCCCGGGAAAGCCCGCCGGTACTCCTGCCGGGCGAACACCCGGTCCAGCTTGCGCTGACTGCCCTGGGACAGATCGGCACCCTGCCCGTCGAAGAACATGATGTCCACGGAGTCCGGCACCCCCGGCGAGGTCCGGATCATGATCCCGCCGGCCGACCCCCGCGCGGTCTGCTGCCGCGCCACGGGCAGCGGTACGTTTTCGAGGTCCCGTACGTCGATGGCGCTGGCCTGCAACGCGGAGATCACCGCCCGCTTCAGCGCCCGGGCGCCCCGGGAGTGGTCGCGGGCCGTGGTGACGGTGGAGCCCTTCTTCAAGGTCGTGGCGTAGGCGCCGGCCAGCCGCACCGCCAGCTCCGGGGTGATCTCGACGTTCAGGATGCCCGACACACCGCGGGCGCCGAACAGGTGCGCCTGGCCCCGGGACTCCCAGATCACCGAGGTGTTGACGAACGCGCCGGCCTCGATGGTCTTGAACGGATACACCCGTACATTGCCCTGCACGATCGATTCTTCACCGATCAGGCATTCGTCGCCGATGACGGCACCGTCCTCGATGCGGGCGGCCCGCATGATGTCGGTGTTCTTTCCGACGACACAGCCACGCAGATTGCTGTGCTGCCCGACGTACACGTTGTCGTGCACGACGGCCTTGTGCAGGAACGCGCCGCTCTTGACCACCACGTTCGAGCCGACGACGGTGTGCTCACGGATTTCCGCGCCGGCCTCGACCTTGGCGTAGTCGCCGATGTACAGCGGACCGCGCAGTTCGGCGTCGGGGTGCACTTCGGCACCTTCCGCCACCCAGACTCCGGGGGAGATCTCGAAGCCGTCGAGTTCGACGTCGACCTTGCCCTCCAGCACGTCGGCCTGGGCCTTCACATAGCTCTCGTGGGTGCCCACGTCCTCCCAGTAGCCCTCGGCGATGAAGCCGTAGATCGGTTTGCCCTCCTTCATGAGCTGCGGGAAGACGTCACCGGACCAGTCGACGGGCACGTCGGCCTCGACGTAGTCGAAGACCTCGGGTTCCATGACGTAGATACCGGTGTTCACCGTGTCCGAGAAGACCTGGCCCCAGGTCGGTTTCTCGAGGAAACGCTCGACCTTGCCCTCTTCGTCGACGATGGTGATGCCGAATTCCAGCGGATTGGGCACACGCGTCAGACAGACGGTGACCAGTGCGCCCTTTTCCTTGTGGAAGTTGATCAGCTCGGTGAGGTCGAAGTCGGTGAGAGCGTCGCCGGAGATGACGAGGAAGGCGTCGTCCTTCAACGCCTCTTCCGCGTTCTTGACGCTTCCGGCGGTTCCGAGTGGCTTCTCCTCATTGGCATAGCTGAGCTCCATTCCGAGCTCTTCTCCGTCACCGAAGTAGTTCTTGACCAATGAGGCCAGGAACTGCACGGTGACGACGGTCTCGTTGAGCCCATGCCTTTTGAGCAGCCTCAGGACGTGCTCCATGATCGGCCGGTTGGCCACCGGCAGGAGCGGCTTGGGCATGCTCGAGGTCATCGGGCGAAGGCGTGTGCCTTCGCCTCCGGCCATCACGACGGCCTTCATGTCGGAAGCGTCCTCCTAAAGAGACGACGGTCTAGCCGACTTCACCCATCAAGATTGTCCCGCACTTTTCCGAAGCGGGCCATCGAGCCACTACTGCCCCCGCCCGACGACGGGCTCAGCCGGCCATGGCGTCCGCACGAACGAGGCGGCGGACCTGCACCACGTAGAGGACTCCTGCCCACCAATAGAGCGTTGTACCCCACCCTGCGAACGCCCATCCGAAAATAGCAGCGAGTGACGCCAGCCACCCGCTTCCGTCACTGAGCAGGAGCAACGGGAAGGCGTACATCAGGTTGAAGGTGGCCGCCTTGCCCAGGTAGTTCACCTGCGGCGGCGGATAACCGTGGCGCCTGAGGATGCCCACCATCACCAGCAGGACCAGTTCCCTCGCAAGAAGTACAGCCGTCAACCAGACGGGCAGAATCTCCCGCCAGGTGAGGCCGACCAGGGTCGAAAGAATGTAGAGCCGGTCAGCGGCGGGATCGAGCAGTCGGCCGAGGCTGCTGACCTGGTTCCAGCGCCGGGCGAGCTTCCCGTCCAGGTAGTCGCTGATGCCGCTCAGAGCCAGCACCAGGAGGGCCCAGCCGTCGCTCTGGGGACCCCCGAACTCAGGCCTGAGGATCAGCCACAGGAAGAGGGGCACGCCGAGGAGACGCGCCATGCTCAGGATGTTCGGGATGGTGAGGACCCGGTCTGTCTGGACGCGGGTCTCCTGGACCTCCACCCGGGGGCCTCCATAGAAAACGTGCCAACGATGCCCCCTGACCCTACCTCAACGCAAAAAAGCTCTGGCTCCTGGGCCAGGTGGGCCCAAGAGCCAGAGCTCTAAAAGGAGTTCGGCGGTGTCCTACTCTCCCACAGGGTCCCCCCTGCAGTACCATCGGCGCTGTGAGGCTTAGCTTCCGGGTTCGGAATGTAACCGGGCGTTTCCCTCACGCTATGACCACCGAAACACTATGAAACTGTCAGCCGCACCGTATGTGGCATACGGGGCTGTTCGTGGTTTCAGAACCAACACAGTGGACGCGAGCAACTGAGGACAAGCCCTCGGCCTATTAGTACCGGTCACCTCCACACATTACTGTGCTTCCAGATCCGGCCTATCAACCCAGTCGTCTACTGGGAGCCTTACCCCATCAAGTGGGTGGGAGTCCTCATCTCGAAGCAGGCTTCCCGCTTAGATGCTTTCAGCGGTTATCCCTCCCGAACGTAGCCAACCAGCCATGCCCTTGGCAGAACAACTGGCACACCAGAGGTTCGTCCGTCCCGGTCCTCTCGTACTAGGGACAGCCCTTCTCAAGACTCCTACGCGCACAGCGGATAGGGACCGAACTGTCTCACGACGTTCTAAACCCAGCTCGCGTACCGCTTTAATGGGCGAACAGCCCAACCCTTGGGACCGACTCCAGCCCCAGGATGCGACGAGCCGACATCGAGGTGCCAAACCATCCCGTCGATATGGACTCTTGGGGAAGATCAGCCTGTTATCCCCGGGGTACCTTTTATCCGTTGAGCGACGGCGCTTCCACAAGCCACCGCCGGATCACTAGTCCCGACTTTCGTCCCTGCTCGACCCGTCGGTCTCACAGTCAAGCTCCCTTGTGCACTTACACTCAACACCTGATTGCCAACCAGGCTGAGGGAACCTTTGGGCGCCTCCGTTACTCTTTAGGAGGCAACCGCCCCAGTTAAACTACCCATCAGACACTGTCCCTGATCCGGATCACGGACCCAGGTTAGACATCCAGCACGACCAGAGTGGTATTTCAACGACGACTCCACCTGAACTGGCGTCCAAGCTTCACAGTCTCCCACCTATCCTACACAAGCCGAACCGAACACCAATATCAAACTGTAGTAAAGGTCCCGGGGTCTTTCCGTCCTGCTGCGCGAAACGAGCATCTTTACTCGTAGTGCAATTTCACCGGGCCTATGGTTGAGACAGTCGAGAAGTCGTTACGCCATTCGTGCAGGTCGGAACTTACCCGACAAGGAATTTCGCTACCTTAGGATGGTTATAGTTACCACCGCCGTTTACTGGCGCTTAAGTTCTCAGCTTCGCCGAGACGAATCTCGACTAACCGGTCCCCTTAACGTTCCAGCACCGGGCAGGCGTCAGTCCGTATACATCGCCTTACGGCTTCGCACGGACCTGTGTTTTTAGTAAACAGTCGCTTCTCGCTGGTCTCTGCGGCCACCCCCAGCTCGGAGAGCAAGTCCCCTCACCAGACGTGGCCCCCCTTCTCCCGAAGTTACGGGGGCATTTTGCCGAGTTCCTTAACCATAGTTCACCCGAACGCCTCGGTATTCTCTACCTGACCACCTGAGTCGGTTTAGGGTACGGGCCGCCATGAAACTCGCTAGAGGCTTTTCTCGACAGCATAGGATCATCCACTTCACCACAATCGGCTCGGCATCAGGTCTCAGCCACATGTACGACGGATTTACCTATCGCACGGCCTACACCCTTACCCCGGGACAACCACCGCCCGGGCTGGACTACCTTCCTGCGTCACCCCATCACTCACCTACTGCAAGTCTGGTCCGTCGGCTCCACCACTCCCCCTTGCCCGAAGGCTCCGGGGCGGCTTCACGGACTTAGCATCGCCTGGTTCGATGTTTGACGCTTCACAGCGGGTACCGGAATATCAACCGGTTATCCATCGACTACGCCTGTCGGCCTCGCCTTAGGTCCCGACTTACCCTGGGCAGATCAGCTTGACCCAGGAACCCTTAGTCAATCGGCGCACACGTTTCTCACGTGTGAATCGCTACTCATGCCTGCATTCTCACTCGTGAACCGTCCACAACTACCTTCCGGTGCTGCTTCACCCGGCACACGACGCTCCCCTACCCATCACAGCACCCGTTGGGGCTATATACTGCAATGACACGACTTCGGCGGTACGCTTGAGCCCCGCTACATTGTCGGCGCGGAATCACTAGACCAGTGAGCTATTACGCACTCTTTCAAGGGTGGCTGCTTCTAAGCCAACCTCCTGGTTGTCTCTGCGACTCCACATCCTTTCCCACTTAGCGTACGCTTAGGGGCCTTAGTCGATGCTCTGGGCTGTTTCCCTCTCGACCATGGAGCTTATCCCCCACAGTCTCACTGCCGCGCTCTCACTTACCGGCATTCGGAGTTTGGCTAAGGTCAGTAACCCGGTAGGGCCCATCGCCTATCCAGTGCTCTACCTCCGGCAAGAAACACACGACGCTGCACCTAAATGCATTTCGGGGAGAACCAGCTATCACGGAGTTTGATTGGCCTTTCACCCCTAACCACAGGTCATCCCCCAGGTTTTCAACCCTGGTGGGTTCGGTCCTCCACGAAGTCTTACCTCCGCTTCAACCTGCCCATGGCTAGATCACTCCGCTTCGGGTCTTGAGCGTGCTACTGAAACGCCCTGTTCGGACTCGCTTTCGCTACGGCTACCCCACCCGGGTTAACCTCGCAACACACCGCAAACTCGCAGGCTCATTCTTCAAAAGGCACGCAGTCACGAGGTAGGAACAAGTTCCTACCCGACGCTCCCACGGCTTGTAGGCACACGGTTTCAGGTACTATTTCACTCCGCTCCCGCGGTACTTTTCACCATTCCCTCACGGTACTATCCGCTATCGGTCACCAGGGAATATTTAGGCTTAGCGGGTGGTCCCGCCAGATTCACACGGGATTTCTCGGGCCCCGTGCTACTTGGGTGTCTCTCAAACGAGCCGCTGACGTTTCGACTACGGGGGTCTTACCCTCTACGCCGGACCTTTCGCATGTCCTTCGCCTACATCAACGGTTTCTGACTCGTCCCACGGCCGGCAGACCGTGGAAGAGAGATCCCACAACCCCGCATGCGCAACCCCTGCCGGGTCTCACACGCATACGGTTTGGCCTCATCCGGTTTCGCTCGCCACTACTCCCGGAATCACGGTTGTTTTCTCTTCCTGCGGGTACTGAGATGTTTCACTTCCCCGCGTTCCCTCCACACTGCCTATGTGTTCAGCAGCGGGTGACAGCCCATGACGACTGCCGGGTTTCCCCATTCGGAAACCCCCGGATCAAAGCCTGGTTGACGACTCCCCGGGGACTATCGTGGCCTCCCACGTCCTTCATCGGTTCCTGGTGCCAAGGCATCCACCGTGCGCCCTTAAAAACTTGGCCACAGATGCTCGCGTCCACTGTGCAGTTCTCAAACAACGACCAGCCACCCATCACCCCCGAGCAACAACCCGGAGTTCACTGGGGCCGGCATCCGAGGGTTCATTCCCTCAGACACCCAACAGCGTGCCCGACCCGATCTGTCAGTCCTCTCCACGTTCCACGCCGAAGCAGTACTAGCAGGAGACATCCAGACCGTGCCGAATAATCAACGTTCCACCCATGAGCAACCAGCACCGGACGTTCGCCGGTGTACTGGCCTCTGGACCGCAGAGCGGCCTAGAAGTGCTCCTTAGAAAGGAGGTGATCCAGCCGCACCTTCCGGTACGGCTACCTTGTTACGACTTCGTCCCAATCGCCAGTCCCACCTTCGACAGCTCCCTCCCACAAGGGGTTGGGCCACCGGCTTCGGGTGTTACCGACTTTCGTGACGTGACGGGCGGTGTGTACAAGGCCCGGGAACGTATTCACCGCAGCAATGCTGATCTGCGATTACTAGCAACTCCGACTTCATGGGGTCGAGTTGCAGACCCCAATCCGAACTGAGACAGGCTTTTTGAGATTCGCTCCACCTCACGGTTTCGCAGCTCTTTGTACCTGCCATTGTAGCACGTGTGCAGCCCAAGACATAAGGGGCATGATGACTTGACGTCGTCCCCACCTTCCTCCGAGTTGACCCCGGCGGTCTCCTGTGAGTCCCCATCACCCCGAAGGGCATGCTGGCAACACAGGACAAGGGTTGCGCTCGTTGCGGGACTTAACCCAACATCTCACGACACGAGCTGACGACAGCCATGCACCACCTGTACACCGACCACAAGGGGGGCACTATCTCTAATGCTTTCCGGTGTATGTCAAGCCTTGGTAAGGTTCTTCGCGTTGCGTCGAATTAAGCCACATGCTCCGCTGCTTGTGCGGGCCCCCGTCAATTCCTTTGAGTTTTAGCCTTGCGGCCGTACTCCCCAGGCGGGGAACTTAATGCGTTAGCTGCGGCACCGACGACGTGGAATGTCGCCAACACCTAGTTCCCACCGTTTACGGCGTGGACTACCAGGGTATCTAATCCTGTTCGCTCCCCACGCTTTCGCTCCTCAGCGTCAGTAATGGCCCAGAGATCCGCCTTCGCCACCGGTGTTCCTCCTGATATCTGCGCATTTCACCGCTACACCAGGAATTCCGATCTCCCCTACCACACTCTAGCTAGCCCGTATCGAATGCAGACCCGGGGTTAAGCCCCGGGCTTTCACACCCGACGTGACAAGCCGCCTACGAGCTCTTTACGCCCAATAATTCCGGACAACGCTTGCGCCCTACGTATTACCGCGGCTGCTGGCACGTAGTTAGCCGGCGCTTCTTCTGCAGGTACCGTCACTTTCGCTTCTTCCCTGCTGAAAGAGGTTTACAACCCGAAGGCCGTCATCCCTCACGCGGCGTCGCTGCATCAGGCTTTCGCCCATTGTGCAATATTCCCCACTGCTGCCTCCCGTAGGAGTCTGGGCCGTGTCTCAGTCCCAGTGTGGCCGGTCGCCCTCTCAGGCCGGCTACCCGTCGTCGCCTTGGTGAGCCGTTACCTCACCAACAAGCTGATAGGCCGCGGGCTCATCCTTCACCGCCGGAGCTTTCGACCCTCACAGATGCCTGCGAGAGTGATATCCGGTATTAGACCCCGTTTCCAGGGCTTGTCCCAGAGTGAAGGGCAGATTGCCCACGTGTTACTCACCCGTTCGCCACTAATCCACCCCGAAGGGCTTCATCGTTCGACTTGCATGTGTTAAGCACGCCGCCAGCGTTCGTCCTGAGCCAGGATCAAACTCTCCGTGAATGCTTTTCACGGGAGCGGAACAGTCGGAGGAATGATCCGACCGTTCACAGCGTCCTCGCTGTATTTTTTCAAAGGAACCTCATCCTCGGCTATCACTGCCGGGGACGGGGTATCAACTAATCTGGCGTTGATTTTTGGCACGCTGTTGAGTTCTCAAGGAACGAAAGCTTCCTTTGTACTCACCCTCTCGGGCTTTCCTCCGGGCTTCCCTTCGGTGTTTCCAACACTATCAGGCTTTTTCCGCCCTCCTGACCACCGTTCCGCAGGCATGCGGAAGATGATCCAGAGTTGGGATCCATCAGAGTTGGTTGCCGCCCTGTTAAGCGCGCTCGATCGCGTCGCTCACCCTCAGGCAGGAGTACGACTGTACACGGGGCCGCGGATCGCACGCAAATCCACTACGCTGGTGGTCTAGACCACGGATCGGGCTCTCGTGCGGAACCGGTAGTTCATCTGACATACCCTGCTGCACAGTGCGCCGTCCGGGACAAGCAGTGACGACCCTGTACATCTCCACCCCTGGGAGGCTTCCCATGACCACCGTGACGTCCCCTCTTGCAGGACGCGCCATCGGACTGGCCGCGGTGCCCGATCCGGTCTTCTCCGGAGCCATGGTCGGCCCCGGTACCGCGATCGACCCGGTGCGCGAACCCTCCGAGGCCGTGGCGCCCGTGGACGGGGTGATCGTCTCCCTCCACCCGCACGCCTTCGTCGTCGTCGACTCCGAGGGACACGGTGTGCTCACCCACCTCGGTATCGACACCGTGCAGCTCAACGGTGAGGGCTTCGAGCTCCTCGTGAACAAGGGCGACACCGTGACCCGCGGTCAGGCCGTCGTGCGCTGGAACCCCGCCGCGGTCGAGGAGAGCGGCAAGTCTCCCGTGTGCCCCGTCGTGGCCCTGGAGGCCACGGCCGAGGCCCTCGGCGAGCTCCGCGAGGACGGCGACATGAAGGCCGGCGACCTTCTCTTTACCTGGCAGTGATGCCGACGCCGCCCCACGGGGCGGCACAGAGGACAACCAACGCGGCGGAGGGACCCGCCGCTCTATCGGAGACAGGTGAGATGGAGACAACGCTGCGAGGCGTCGGCGTGAGCCACGGTGTGGCGATCGGCGAGGTCCGGCACATGGGAACGGCGGTGCTCGAGCCGCCTGCCAAGCAGATACCGGCCGAGGAGGCGGAGCGCGAACAGGGGCGCGCGCGCCAGGCCGTGGAGGCCGTCGCGGCCGATCTGACGGCGCGCGGCAACCTGGCGGGCGGCGAGGCCCAGGCGGTGCTCGAAGCGCAGGCCATGATGGCTCAGGACCCCGAGCTGATGGTGGACGTGGAGCGGCGTATCGCCGTCGGCAGCACGGCCGAGCGGGCCGTGTACGACGCGTTCGCCGCGTATCGCGAGCTGTTGGCGGGGGCCGGCGAGTACCTCGCGGGGCGGGTGGCCGACCTCGACGACGTGCGGAACCGTATCGTCGCCCGTCTGCTGGGCGTCCCGATGCCGGGCGTCCCGGACAGCGACGAGCCGTACGTACTGGTGGCCCGAGACCTGGCGCCGGCCGACACGGCGTTGCTCGACCCGACCCTGGTGCTCGGCTTCGTGACCGAGGAGGGCGGTCCCACCAGCCACAGCGCGATCCTGGCGCGCGCGCTCGGTGTGCCGGCTGTCGTGGCGCTGCCGGGCGCCGGTGAGCTGGCCGAGGGCACGATGATCGCGGTCGACGGCAGCACCGGCGAGATCTTCGTGCACCCGAGCGAGGAGAAGAAGGACCAGCTCCGGGCTGCGGTCGCGGAGCGCAAGGCCGCGCTGGCGGGGGCGACCGGTCCGGGTGCGACGGCCGACGGGCACAAGGTGCCGCTGCTGGCGAACGTCGGTGGACCGGCGGACGTGCCGGCCGCCGTCGAGGCGGGGGCCGAGGGCGTCGGGCTGTTCCGTACCGAGTTCCTCTTCCTCGACGACAGCAAGAACGCGCCCTCCGAGGAGAAGCAGGTCGAGGCCTACCGCCAGGTGCTCGAAGCCTTCCCCGAGGGGCGGGTCGTCGTGCGGGTGCTCGACGCGGGCGCCGACAAGCCGCTGGACTTCCTGACCCCGGCCGACGAACCGAACCCGGCGCTGGGCGTGCGGGGTCTGCGCACGCTGCTGGACCACCCCGACGTGCTGCGGACGCAGCTGACGGCGCTGGCCACGGCCGGCGAGGGTCTGCCGGTCCACCTCGAGGTGATGGCCCCGATGGTGGCGGACCGTGCCGACGCCAAGGCGTTCGCGGACGCGTGCCGGGAGGCCGGGCTGCGGGCGAAGTTCGGAGCCATGGTGGAGATCCCGTCCGCCGCGCTGCGAGCCCGTTCGATTCTGCGGGAGGTCGAGTTCCTGTCGCTGGGCACGAATGACCTCGCCCAGTACACGTTCGCCGCGGACCGGCAGGTGGGGGCGGTGTCCCGGCTGCAGGATCCGTGGCAGCCCGCGCTTCTCGACCTGGTTGCGCTGGCGGCCGAGGCGGCCGGGGCCGAGGGCAAGAGCTGTGGGGTGTGCGGTGAGGCGGCGTCCGACCCGCTGCTCGCCTGTGTGCTGACCGGTCTGGGCGTCACCTCTCTCTCCATGGGTGCGGCGTCGATTCCGTATGTGCGGGCGACGCTGGCGAAGTACACGCTGGCGCAGTGCGAGCGGGCGGCTGCGGCGGCGCGGGCGACGGACAGCGCCGCTGAGGCGCGGAGCGCGGCCCAGGCCGTGCTGTCCGGCGAGTAGGTGCTCGGGCCGGCCTCCGGTAGGTGATCAGGGGCGCTCCGCTTTCGAGTGGAGCGCCCCTTCACGTGTCGGTTCAGTGGTGGTGGCCGGGTCGGGGGTCCTCCTCCAGGTCCGGCGGGACGCTGTAGTCGACTCCGGACTCGGGGGCGATGAGGTCGCCGGATTCGGCGTCGGTGCAGTAGGCGTCGAAGACCTCGCCGGCGGTCAGGGGTTCGAGACCGTCGCCGCGCATGCGCCAGCCGTAGACCCGGTCGGGGCCGCCGGGTGTGCTCGTGCGCATGACCAGGCCACCGGGGCCGCGGGTGGCGAGGCCGAGGGCGAGGACGGTGATGAACTCCAGGGCTTCGGCCCCGTCGACCTGTTCCGTGCTGTCGGTCTCGTCGTCGGCGTGGAGGGCGGCGACGAGGGTTTCGGGTGTTCCCGTGACGCTGCAGACGAGGTGCCGGCCGCCGGGCGGGGCCGTGTCGAGGATGCGGACGACGAGGTCGGAGGCGCGTTGGAAGGCGGCGCGGCCGATGTCCTCGCCGCAGGTGGCGCAGGCCCCGAGGCGGGCCAGCAGGGTGGCAGCGTACTCCCAGGTGGCCTGGCGTACGGCTTCGTCGACGAGGGCGGGGAGGAGGTCGGCGAGGGGCTGGCCGTCGTAGGGGATGGTGGGGCCGGTGGTCGCCAGCTGGGCGGTGAAGCGGCTGCGGCTGGCGGGGAGGTCGGGGTCGAGGTGGCCTGCGGCGCAGAAGTCGGCGTATTCCTGCGGGTCGAAGAGGGCGACGGTGGTGTGCGTGCCCTGCAGGGCGCGGACCCGGAGGAGGTCTTCGACCTGCCGGAGGTAGGTGGGGTGGTCGTCGAAGGTGAAGCTGCGGTAGCGCTTCATGGCGCGGAAGTCGTGTTCGTCGGTGAGCAGGCCGATGGTGCCGGCGATTTCGCGGCGCAGGACGCGGCGCATGAGCTGACGGTCGGTGAGTGCCATGTTTCCCCCTGTGTGCATGGTCGATCAATGTTCACTCACAGTAATCGGAGCCACTGACAATGGGCCTCGTGTGAGGCGTTCGCGGACCAGTCGATGCTGGATTGCGCAGGTGAGGGCGATGGCGGTGCCGAAGGAGAGCCAGCCGAGGGGGCCGGTGGCGATGGCCGCGGTGACGGCGAGTGGTCCGATGCTGCGCTGGGCGGACTGGGCCAGGCCGTGGACTCCGAGGTAGGCGCCCTGGGCGGTGTCGGGGGCCAGGGCGACGGAGAGTTCCCAGGAGACCGTGGCGTGGAGGATCTCGGCGAGCGTGAACAGGGCGGCCGCTGCGGTGAGGAACAGGGTGGTGGTGACGGTTCCGCCGGTCGGGGAGGCGGCCATGGCGATGCCCGCGAGGACGAAGGCCGCCGAGAGCGGGGCGAGGAGGCGGCGGGCTGCGGTCGTGGTGGCGCCGAAGCGCGCCAGGGGGACCTGGAGGGCCACGACCATCACATTGTTGAGGACCATGAGCAGGGGGGCGAGGCCATGGGGTGCCGTGTCGGTGTGGGCGATCCAGAGGGGCAGGCCGACCTTGAACACGGCGTCGTCGAGGAAGAGCACGGTGTCGGTGGCGACGTAGGCCAGATACGTGCGGTCGCGCCAGGGGCTGGTGGGCGCGGCGGTGGTCCGCGGGGCCTTGGAGGTGGTCACCGTGCGGGTGTGGGAGCGGGGTTCGCCGACGCGGAGGGTGAGCAGGGCGCAGGCGACGAAGGAGAGGGCGTCGCCCGCGAGGAGCCAGCGGTAGGCGGCTGTGGTGCCGAGCGCCAGTGCGGCTGCGGCGGCGAGGCCGCCGAGGGCCCAGCCGACGTTGGCGACGGTGCGTTGGAGGGCCTGGTAGCGGACGCGGTCGGGGCCGGCGACGCGGGTGGCGTAGAGCTTGGTGAGGACGTTGGCGGCGCGGTCGCCGAGGCTGCCGAGGGAGCAGTAGGCGACGAGGAGGGCGTAGTGGTCGGTGGTCAGCAGGGCGAAGGAGGTGAGGGCGCGGAGCAGTTGGACGGTGACGAGGACGCGGGTGGCCGGGAAGCGGTCCGCCAGGCGGCCGCCGAGGGGGGCGCCGGCGATTCCGGCGGCTCCGGCCACGGCGACGAGGGTGCCGATCTGGGCGACGGAGAGGCCCGAGACGTAGGTGAAGTACAGGACGCTGACGGATGCCCACAGTCCGCTGCCGACGCGGTCGACGAGGGCGATGGTCAGCATGCGGCGCCCGTCGCGTCCTCCGGGTGTGCCGCGGGTCCAGGTGATGGCGCGGTGGATCATTCGCACGGGCTCCCCCTTGCCGCGAATTATGTATTGATACATACTTGGCACTGTGGCAACACAATATGCGATCAGTGGTACGACGGCCAAGGGGATTGCCGCGTCCGTCGAGCGGGGCGTGGCCGAGGGCGCGTTGGGGCCGGGGGCCGCGCTGCCTCCGGTACGGCGGCTGGCGGACGAGCTCGGGGTGAGTCCCGGGACGGTCGCCACGGCCTACACGGAGCTGCGGCGGCGGGGCATCGTCGTCACACGCGGGCGGGGCGGCACGGTGGTGGCGCCGGTTCCCGCGGTGGCCTCACGCAGGCCGCCAAGGGTGCCGGAGGGGTTGCGCGACCTGGCCGGCGGCCATCCCGATCCGCAGCTGCTGCCCGCGCTGGTGCCTCCCACGCGGCTGTCCCCCGGGGCCCGTTCGCATCGCGCGGCGCCCCGGCTGGAGCGGCTGGAGGAGGCCGTACGGGACTGGCTGCGGCCCGACGGCGTACCGGTGGAGCAGGTGACGTTCGCGCACGGCGCGCTGGATCTGGTCGGCCGGCTGCTGTCCGTGGAACTCCGGCCGGGGGACGCCGTGGCCATGGAGGATCCCGGCTACCACCATCTGCTGGATCTGGTCACGGCCCTGGGGCTGCGGATCGTGCCGGTGGCCGTGGACGACCAGGGGCTTCGTCCGGAGGCGCTCCGCACCGCCGTACGGTCGGGGGTGCGCGCGCTGGTGTGCAGTCCCCGTGCGCAGAACCCTAGGGGGGGCTGTTTCTCCGAGGCGCGCCGGGACGAGCTCGTCGAGGTGCTGCGGGGCGAGCCGGATCTGCTGGTCGTCGAGAACGACCATGCCTCGGCGATCGCGGACGCGCCGCTGTGGTCGCTCACGTCGGGCGGGCTGTCGCGCTGGGTGCACGTACGCACGGTGAGCAAGTTCCTCGGGACCGACCTGCGGTGGGCGGCGGCGGCCTGTGACCCGGTCACGCTGGCGCGGCACGACGGGCGACTGCTGCTGACGTCCGGGTGGGTCAGCCACCTCCTCCAGGAGACGGTGTACGGCTTGCTGACCGACGACGGCACGCGCGCGTTGGTGTCCCGCGCGCGGGAGACGTACGCCCGGCGCCGGGCCGCGCTGCTGCGGGAGCTGGCGGCCCACGGCCTCGCGGCGCACGGGGCGAGCGGGATGAACGTGTGGGTGCCCGTGCGGGACGAGTCGGCCGTGGTGAACGGCTTGCGGTCGCAGGGCTGGTGGGTGGCGGCGGGAGCCCGGTTCCGGCTGGCGTCGGAGCCGGGTGTGCGGATCTCCGTGGCCGAGCTGGAACCCGTGGACGCGGCACGGCTGGCCTCGGACTTCGCCGCGGTCCTGGGCGAGTCCGAGGCCACCTACGGCGGCTGAGCGTCCTGGCGGGACGCGGCGCGGGGGGTGGGCTTTCCGTGTGTCAGGCCTTCTTGCGGGCGAGTTCCTCGTAGAAGTGGAGCAGTTCCAGGTTGTCGATGGAGCCCGGGTTGACCGCCTTCTCCAAGGGGGTGCCCTGGAGAAGGCGCTTGACGGGGACCTCTATGCGCTTGCCGGTGAGGGTGTGCGGGACCCCGGGCACCTCGATCACCTCGTCGGGGACATGGCGCGGCGACAGCTGCTCGCGGATGGCCTGCTTGATCCGGCCGAGCAGGGCGTCGTCGAGGACGGCCCCGGGGGCCAGATGCACGAACAGCGGCATCCAGTAGCCGCCGTCGGGCTGTTCGATGCCGATGACCAGGGATTCCTTGATCTCGGGCAGCCGCTCCACGACCTCGTAGATGTCGGCGGAGCCCATACGGACGCCCTGGCGGTTGAGCGTGGAGTCGGAACGGCCGTGGATCACGACCGAGCCGCGTGAGGTGACGGTGATCCAGTCTCCGTGGCGCCAGACGCCGGGGTAGGTGTCGAAGTAGCTGTCGTGGTAGCGGCTGCCGTCGGGATCGTTCCAGAAGTGCACCGGCATGGACGGCATGGGGTTGGTGACCACGAGCTCGCCGACCTCGTCGACGACGGGGTGGCCGTTCGGGTCCCACGCCTGGAGATCGGTGCCGAGTCCGGGCGCCTGGAGCTCTCCGGTGTACACGGGCAGGGTCGGTACGGCGCCGGCGAAGCAGGAGCACACATCGGTGCCGCCGCTGACGGAGGCGATCCAGAGATCCTCGCGGACCTCGTCGTGCAGCCAGCGGAAGCCGTCCGGCGGGAGCGGGGAGCCGGTGGTGGCCACGCACCGTATGCGGGAGAGGTCGAAGTCGCGGGCGGGGTGCACCTCCGCCTTGCGGCAGGCCATGACGTAGGCCGCCGAGGTGCCGTACAGGGTGGCGCCCGTGCGTTCGGCGACGCGCCACTGGGCGCCGGTGTCCGGGTATCCGGGGCTGCCGTCGTAGAGGACGACGGTCGTGCCCGTGAGGAGGCCGGAGACGAGGAAGTTCCACATCATCCAGCCGGTCGAGGTGTACCAGAAGAAACGATCCTCGGGGCCGAGGTCGCAGTGCAGGCCGAGCTGTTTGAGGTGCTCGACCAGGATGCCGCCCTGGGATTGGACGATGGCCTTGGGCAGGCCGGTCGTACCGGAGGAGTAGAGGACCCACAGGGGATGGGCGAAGGGGACCTGCGCGAAGACGGGTTCGTCGTCGCCGGCCGTGAGCGCCGCCCACTCCAGGGCTCCCTCGGGGGCCTCGCTGCCGAGGAGCGGGACGTGGACGACCGCGCGCAGGGTGGGCAGCTCGCGACACAGCTCCGCGACGGCGTCGCGGCGGTCGTGCTCCTTGCCGCCGTAGCGGTAGCCGTCGACGGTGAACAGCACGACGGGTTCGACCTGCTGGAAGCGGTCGAGGACGCTGCGGGCGCCGAAGTCGGGGGCGCAGGAGGTCCAGACCCCGCCCACGGCGGCGGTGGCGAGGAGGGCGACGACGGCCTGCGGGATGTTCGGGAGGTAGCCGCTGACCCGGTCCCCCGGGCGCACGCCCAGGTCGCGCAGCCGGGCGGCCAGCGCGCCGACCTGGCGGCGCAGCTCCGACCAGGTCACCGGCTGGGGTTCGTGGGACTCGTCGACATACAGCAGGGCCGGTTCGTCCGGGCGGGTGACGGCCGCGCGCAGGGCGTGCTCGGCGTAGTTCAGTGTGGCACCGGGGAACCACGCGGCACCGGGCATGGAGCGGTCGCCCAGCACGCGCGCGTAGGGCGTGGAGAACCGTACGTCGAACCACTGCGTGACGGCGGCCCAGAACGACTCCAGTTCGTCCACGGACCAGCGGTGCAGCGCCGGGTACCCGCCGTCCGCGGGGGCTCCGTGGTGCTCGGCCGCCCAGGCCTGGAACCTGGTGACCTGGGCCTTCGCGATGCGCTGGGGATCTGGCCGCCAGAGCGGCTCGGGGTTCACGGTCGACATGGGGGCGGCTCCGGGACTGTGGCGCGTCGTATGCGTCTCCGCGCACGTGCGGGGTTGTGCGCGTGACGCGGCTGACAGGGACGATGCCATGTGATCGACTTCTGCACCAGGGTGTGCCCCACACAGTCCCTGTCGTGAAGATCTGGTCCCGGCATGGGTGAACGGCAGTTGAACGACACGCGCGTGTGGAGCGGTCAGTGGCAGGGTGAACAGCATGGACGGTCGTGACCTGGTGCGTTCGATGAAGACGGTGTACTCCGCCGGGGCGGCCAGGGGGCTGCGTACCGTGCGGGCCGCCTGGCGCCGGAGGCGCGCCGACGCCACCGGGTTGCCGGCGCGGGGTGTCGAGCGTGCCCGGGTGCCGGGGCCGGTGCTGGACGTGGAACCGGGGCCGGGTGGCGGCACGATCCGGTTCAGCCGCTCGGACCTGCGGATCTTCGTGGCGGTGAACGGGGCGGTCTTCTGGGGCTGGGACGGGGCCGAGCCGGAGCCGTCGTACGCGCTGGCCGGGCGGTGCCCGGAGCCCGATCCCCGGGCGGTGCTGGAGCCGGACAAGGACGGCGGCTGGCGGGTGGTGGCCGAGCGGGTGACCGTGGTGGTCTCGCGGCACGGGGCGGTCGAGGTGTGCACCCCGGGCGGGGTGACGTTGCGGCGTGATCTGCCGCCGCGCTGGTGGGAGCCGCGCGACGGTGGTCCGGCGCGCTGGATGCAGCGGTCGGAGGTGGCGGCGGACGCGCGTTTCTTCGGGCTCGGCGGGCGGGCGTCGGGGCCCCGGCTGCGGGGCGGGACGTACCGGCTGTGGAACACGGATCCCGGACACGCGTTCGACCGGGAGGACGATCCGCTGTATCTGACGATGCCGGTGCAGCTGGTGGTGTCCGACGCGGCCACGCATCTGGTGTTCCACGACACCTCCTGGGACGGCACGGTGACCTTGAAGGAGGGCGAGGAGGGGGCCGGTTCGGGGCACGACCGGCCGGGTTCGAGCGAGCTGCGGATGGACGGCGGGCCGTTGCGGTGCTGGGTCGTGGTGGGCACCCCCGCGCGCGTGCTGCTCGTGTGGGCCTCGCTCACGGGGGCTCCGGCGCTGCCTCCCGCATGGGCGCTGGGCCACCATCACGCGCGCTGGGGCTTCGGCACCGAACAGGAGGTGCGGCGGATCGTGGCGGGCTATCACGAGCACGGTCTGCCGCTGGACGCCGTCCATCTCGACATCGACCACTTCGACGAGCACCGGGTGTTCACCGTCGACCAGGACCGCTTCCCCAAGCTGCCGGTGCTCGCCGAGGAGCTGCGGCGGGACGGCATCCGGCTGGTCTCGATCGTCAACCCCGCGGTCCGGGCCGAGCCGGGCAACGCCGTCTACGACAGCGGGCTCGCCGAGGACGCGTTCGTGAAGGACGCCGCTGGGCGGCTCGTCGAGGGCGTGGCATGGGCGGGTGAGGCGGTGTTCCCCGACTTCACGCACGCGCGTGTACGGCGCTGGTGGGGAGAGCTGTACGCGGAGCGCGTCGGGCAGGGGTTCGCCGGTTTCTGGCACGACATGAACGAACCGACGTCGTTCACGGCCTTCGGCGAGCCGACGCTCCCCCGGTCCGCCCGTCACGCGCTGGACGGGCGGGACGGCGACCACCGGGAGGCCCACAACGTCTACGCCCTGTGCATGGCCAGGGCGGCCTACGAAGGGCTGCGGGAGCTGCTGCCCGAGGAGCGGCCGTTCGTGTTCTCCCGCTCCGGCTGGGCGGGCCTGCAGCGTTACGGCGGGACCTGGTCGGGGGACGTGGCCACGGGCTGGCCCGGGCTGCGGGCGTCGCTGGCGCTGGTGATGGGGCTCGGGCTGTGCGGGGTCCCGTACTCCGGGCCGGACGTGGGCGGCTTCGACGGGAGTCCGTCGCCCGAGCTGTATCTGCGGTGGTTCCAGCTGGGCGCCTACCTGCCGCTGTTCCGGACGCACGCGAGCCTGCGGGCGGGGCGCCGTGAGCCGTGGGAGTTCGGTCCGCAGGTGCTGGAGCACACGCGTGTGGCGCTCGTCGAACGCCGGCGGCTGCTGCCGTACTTCATGACGCTGGCACATCTGGCGCGGCGTACCGGGGCGCCGTATGTGCGCCCGGTGTGGTGGGGCGCGCCCGAGGACCGGGCGCTGCGGGACTGCGAGGACGCCTTTCTGCTGGGTGACAGCCTGCTCGTGGCGCCGGTGCTGGCTCCCGGGGTCGAGCGGCGTGCGGTGCAGCTGCCGAGGGGGCTCTGGTACGACACGGCGACCGGGCGGCGGCACCGGGGGCCGGGGCAGGTCCTCGTGGACGCGCCGCTGTCGGGGATCCCGGTGTTCGCGCGCGCGGGTGCCGTCATACCGGTGCGCGGGGACGACGGAGGGCTGGAGCTGGAGGTGTGGACACCGGCCCGGGGGCGGACCGGTGGAGGTTTGGTGGTGCGGGAGACGGGCGACGGCTGGGACGAGCCCGAGATCGAGCGGTACGTCGCCCGGTGGGAGGGCCGGCAGGTCGTCGTCGAGCGTGAGGGCGAGGACGGCCTGCGGGAGCCGTCCCATCCCGTCCGGGTGCGCGGGCTCGGTTAGCGCCGGCGCGTCGAGCGGTCGGGCGGTCGGGCGGTCGGGCGGTCGGGCGGTCGGGCGGTCGGCTCAGATGTAGCGGCCCTCGAAGAACGCGCGTACCGCGTGCGTGTGCAGGGGGAAGGCGAGTTCCTCGGGTCCGCGCAGGACGTGCCAGCCCTCCGTCTCGTCGGTGGCCGCCGACTCCGGGAGGCGGTCGGCGGGGCGCTCCGGGAGGAGCCCGAACAGCAGCAGGTGGCCGTCGGGCGAGCTCATGGCGTCGGCGAGGCGGACGTCGCGGCTCGCGGCGTCGATGCCGGTCTCCTCGCGGAGTTCGCGGACAACGGCCTGCCGCCAGTCCTCGCGGTGGTCGATGAAGCCGCCGGGCAGGGCGACGCCCCCGCGCGCGGGGGCGATGGTTCGGGTGATGACGACCAGGCCGGTACCCGCCGTGTCGTAGACGGGCTGGAGGGCTACGGCCACCGGCAGCGGGTTGCGGTAGGCGACGGCGGCGCAGGCCGGGCAGGCGCGGGGCCAGCCGGTGACGCCCTCCCCGTAGGGCGCTCCGCAGCTCGAACAGTGGGAGTCGCGTGCGGAGTTCGCATGGGAGTGCAGAGATTCGGACACGCGGCGGAGCGTATCCGATCTTGGGGAGGGCGTCGTGCGCGTGCGGCTCGGTGCACGGGGTGAGGGATGCGGCGGAGCCGTCGAGGAGCGTCGCGTCACGTCGTCTCCCTGCCCATTTGCCGGTGCGCGTGCCACACTCCTGACGTTTCGTCAGGTCTGGTACGGAGGAGGCGCGTTGTCACGTACACGCACACCTGTGGTGGCCGGGTGGTTCACCGGGGACGGGGAGGACTTCAGACTGCTCGGCACGCGCTGCTCGACGTGCTGGTCGGTCTTCTTCCCGCGTGAGGACACGCACTGCCGCAATCCGGGGTGCAGGGGCGGAGAACTGGAGGAGGTCCCGCTGTCACGGCGGGGACGTGTCTGGTCGTACACGGACAGCCGCTACCGCCCTCCGTCACCCTATGTGACCGATCCGGAACTTCCGTGGGAGCCGTACGCGTTGATCGCTGTGGCGCTGGAGTCCGAGCGGATCGTGGTGCTGGGACAGGCGGTTCCCGGTGTCACCGTCGCGGATCTGGCGGTGGGCATGGAGGTGGAGGTCGTCCCCGGCGTGCTGAGCGAGGACGCGGAGACGACCTGGACGACGTGGCAGTGGCGGCCGACGGGGGTGGCGGGATGACGGCAGAGGTGGCGGTCCTCGGCGCGGGGATGCATCCGTGGGGCAAGTGGGGGCGCGGCTTCGTGGAGTACGGCGTGGCGGCCGCGCGGGCGGCCCTGGCCGATGCCGGTCTGGACTGGCGCGACGTCGGCGCGGTCGTCGGCGCGGACACGGTGCGTGGTGGCTACCCGGGCTATGTGGCGGGGGCGACGTTCGCCAAGGCCCTGGGCTGGCAGGGCGCGCGCGTGACGAGTGTGTACGCGGCGTGCGCGTCGGGGGCGCAGGCGATCGACACGGCGCGGGCGCGGATCCTCGCGGGTCTGACGGACGTGGCGCTCGTGGTGGGGGCCGACGCGGCGCCGAAGGGCTTCTTCCGGCCCGCGGGCGGGGACCGGCCCGACGACCCGGACTGGCTGCGGTTCCGGGTCCTCGGCGCCACGAATCCGACGTATTTCGGGCTGTACGCGCGCCGCCGCATGGCGGTGCACGGGGACACCCCGGAGGACTTCGCCCAAGTGAAGGTGAAGAATTCCGCCATGGGGGCGCTCAACCCGCGTGCGCGCTACCGCAAGCGGGTCACCGCCGAGGAGGTCGCCGCCTCGCCGGTGGTCGCCGATCCGCTGCGGCTGCTGGACATCTGCGCGACCTCGGACGGCGGCGCTGCCCTGGTCCTGTCGAGCATGGAGTTCGCGCGCCGGCACGGTGTGGCGGAGCCGGTGCGGATCCGGGCCGTGTCCACCGTGACGCCCCGTTATCCCAGCGCCGTACTGGATCTGCCGGACATCGCGACCGACTCAGCGGTCGCGGTGGAGCCCCCGGACGAGCCGTTCCGGGCGTCGATCGCCCGCGCGGCCTACGAGGAGGCGGGCATCGGGCCCGAGGATCTGTCGCTGGCGGAGGTCTACGATCTGTCCACCGCTCTGGAGTTGCAGTGGTACGAGGATCTCGGCCTCTGCGGCGAGGGCGAGGGCGCCAAGCTGCTGCGGGAGGGCGCGACGGCGCCGGGCGGTCGCATACCGGTGAACACCAGCGGGGGGCTGGCCTCCTTCGGGGAGGCGGTGCCGGCGCAGGCGATCGCCCAGGTGTGCGAGCTGACCTGGCAGTTGCGGGGGCAGGCGGGAGAGCGTCAGATCCCGCACGCGCGCGTGGGCGTCACGGCCAACCAGGGGCTGTTCGGCCACGGGTCCGCGGTGCTCGCCGTGCGGTGAGGGGCGGTCCGGGCCGGGGCATCCGACGCGGGCACGGCGACGGCCGGGTGCGGCCCGTCGGCGCGTGCCGGCGAGGTGCCGGCCGATCGGGAGGGGCTGGATCCGCCGATGTGGCCGAGGAAGGCTCCGTGGACGAAGTGGTGGCCAACCATTGCCGTCCGCCTCCTTGACGCTCCCCGGGCGCCGGTGAACACTTCCCGGTGTCAGCCGACATCGCCGTACATTCTCGGCGTATCCAGGCACACGCCACGCGGGACGTCCTGCACCGCGGCCCCCTCCCTCAGGGCGATTCGGCTCCGACGGCACGCTCGTCACGGACGCCGGGCGGGGCGCGGGAAATCCCTGCCATGGCCGAAGCACCCACGCGCACCGCACCCTCCACAGTGCACCGGGGCCAGATCGCCCCGGCCCGGGCCCAGGAGCCGCCATGAGCAACGGAGACATATTCGTCGGCGAGGTCATCGGAACCGCGATCCTCATCCTCTTCGGCGCGGGAGTCTGCGCCGCCGTCACCCTGAGGTACTCCAAGGCGCGGGCGTCGGGGTGGGTGGTGATCGCCTTCGGCTGGGGGTTCGGCGTGCTGGCGGGGGCGTACACGGCCGCGCCGCTCTCGGGCGGTCAGCTCAATCCGGCCGTGACCCTCGGCATCGCCGTCGACACGGGCAAGTGGGGCAAGGTCTGGCTCTATCTGCTGGGCCAGCTGGTCGGGGCGATGCTCGGTGCCGTCCTGGCGTATCTCGTGTATCTCGCGCAGTTCCAGGCCAACGTACGGCAGCCGGGCGCCGACGGCGACGCGGCCGAGGAGCCGACGCCGACGCTGGGCATCTTCTCCACCATCCCGGAGATCCGGAATCCCGTGGCCAACCTGATCACGGAGATCATCGCGACGATGGCGCTCGTCCTGCCCGTCCTGGCCTTCGGTCTGACGAAAGGTCTGGGCGAGTCGGGCACGCTCGTGCTGATCGTGTCGCTGCTCGTCGTCGGCATCGGGCTCTCCCTGGGCGGGCCGACCGGCTATGCCATCAACCCGGCGCGCGACCTCGGTCCGCGGATCGTGCACACCTTGCTGCCGATCCCGAACAAGGGCACCTCGGACTGGGGCTACGCCTGGATCCCGGTCGTCGGCCCGCTGGTCGGCGGAGTGCTCGCGGGACTCCTCTACCACCTGGCCTTCTGAGCCGTGGCGCGACGGCCCGGACCCCGGTCGGCGGGGGTGCGGGCCGTACGGGGCTCAGGTGGTGACGGTCTGACGGCGCTCGGTGCCGTAGTCCATCGCGTGCTGGACGACTCCGACCAGGACGTCCCTGACCGAGCGCCGGTCGCGCGCGTCGCACAGGATCACCGGGATGTCGTCGTCGAGGTCGAGGGCCCCGCGGACGTCTGCCACGGGGTAACGGTCGGCTCCCTCGAAGCAGTTGACGCCGATGAGGAAGGGGATGCCGCGCCGCTCGAAGTAGTCGACGGCGGCGAAGCAGTCCTCCAGGCGGCGGGTGTCGGCGAGCACGACGGCTCCGAGCGCGCCCTCGGAGAGCTCGTCCCACATGAACCAGAACCGCTCCTGGCCGGGTGTGCCGAACAGGTACAGCACCAGGTCCTCGCGCAGGGTGATCCGCCCGAAGTCCATGGCGACGGTGGTGGTGTGCTTGCGCTCGACGCCCGTGAGATCGTCGATCGGCCGGCCGGCCTCGGTGAGGTACTCCTCGGTGCGCAGTGGCCTGATCTCGCTGACGGCGCCGACGAGGGTGGTCTTGCCCACCCCGAAACCGCCGGCGACCAGGATCTTGAGCGTGACGGGCTCGACCGGGGGCTTGCCGCGCTCAGGACGCCCGAGGATCATCGTTCACTTCTCCTGCTTGGTGGTGTGACTGGGGTGTGGGGCGGTGGGCCGTAGCCTCCGCCGCCGGGGGTCTCGACGACGAGTACATCACCGGGGCCGACGTCCGTGGAACCGCTCCCGCCGAGCCGGACGACCGTGCCGTCGGCGCGTTCCACCCGGTTGGCGCCCGGCGCACCGGGCGCCCCTCCGGCCATACCGTACGGGGGAATCCTGCGGTGTTGGGAGAGGGTGGAGACCGTCATGCGTTCCCGGAAGCGGATTCGGCGGACGGCGCCGTCCCCGCCGTGCCATCGTCCGGCCCCGCCGCTGCCGTGCCGCACGGCGAACTCCTCCAGTTGTACCGGAAGACGCCACTCCAGCACCTCGGGATCGGTCAGCCGGGAGTTGGTCATGTGGGTCTGGACGACGGCGGCGCCGTGGAAGCCGTCGCCCGCGCCGGACCCGGAGGCCACGGTCTCGTAGTACTGGTGGTGTGCGTTGCCGAAGGTGACGTTGTTCATGGTGCCGGAGCCCTCGGCCTGGACGCCCAGGGCCGCGTAGAGGGCGCCGGTGATCGCCTGGGACGTCTCCACGTTGCCCGCGACGACCGCGGCGGGGGGGGCGGGGGCGAGCAGGGAGCCGTGCGGCACGACGATCCGCAGGGGGCGCAGACAGCCGTCGTTGAGGGGGATGTCGTCGGCGACCAGCGTGCGGAACACGTACAGGACGGCCGCGTTGACGACCGCGTACGGGGCGTTGAAGTTGGTGGCGAGCTGGGGCGAGGTCCCGGTGAAGTCGACGGTCGCGGAGCGGTTCTCGCGGTCCACGCGTACGCGTACCCGGATGACGGCGCCCGAGTCGGTCTCGTAGGTGTACGCGCCGTCGTCGAGGGCGTCGATGACGCGCCGTACCGCTTCCTCGGCGTTGTCCTGCACGTGACGCATGTAGGCCTGGACGACGTCGAGCCCGAAGTCCTCGATCATCCGGGCGACTTCTTCGACGCCCTTGCGGTTGGCGGCGATCTGGGCGCGCAGGTCGGCGAGGTTGGTCGTGGGGTTGCGGGAGGGGTGGGCAGCACCGGTGAGCAGGCGGAGGGTCTCCTTCTCGCGGAAGTGTCCGTGCTCGGCGAGCAGCCAGTTGTCGAAGAGGACTCCTTCCTCGTCGATGGTGCGGCTGTCGGCGGGCATGGAGCCGGGGGCGATGCCGCCGATCTCGGCGTGATGGCCCCGGGAGGCCACGTAGAAGAGGATCTCGGGGTCACTCTCCGTGTCGCCGCTGCGGGGCGTGTCGAAGACCGGGGTGATCACGGTGACGTCGGGCAGGTGGGTGCCGCCGTGGTACGGGTCGTTGACCGCGTAGGCGTCCCCGGGCCGCATCCCCGCCCCGCGGCGCCGGATGACCTCTTTGACGCTGGTGCCCATCGAGCCCAGGTGGACGGGGATGTGCGGCGCGTTGGCCACCAGGTTTCCGTCCGGGTCGAAGAGGGCGCAGGAGAAGTCGAGGCGTTCCTTGATGTTGACGGACTGGGCCGTGGACTCCAGGCGGGCGCCCATCTGCTCGGCGATGGACATGAACAGGTTGTTGAAGACCTCGAGCAGCACCGGATCCACGTGTGTAGCGAGTCGGGAACTCTGTGTGACCGCCGTGCGTTCCATGACCAGATGCCCGTCGTGGGTCGGCGCCGCCTCCCAGCCGTCGTCGACCACGGTCGTGGCGCCGGCCTCGGTGATGATCGCGGGGCCGGTGACGGGCTCGCCGGGAGGAAGGTCCTCGCGGCGGTGCAGGGGTACGTCGCGCCAGGCGCCGCCGGTGTGGAGGCGGACGGTCCGGGGCGTGGCGGTGCGGCCCTCGTACGGGGCGAGGGCGGACAGATCGGGGGGTTGTGTGATGCCGGTCGCTTCCACGGAGAGCGCTTCGACGACGATCGGGCGGTCGAGCGTGAAGGAGTACGTGGCGCGATGACGTTCCTCGAAGGCGTGTGTCATCGCGGCGGGTTCGGTGAGTTCGACGGTGAGGGTGGTGTCGGTGCCGTCGTAGCGCAGCTGTGCGCGGCGGGTGACGCGGACACGGTCGTCGGGGACGTCCTCGGCGCGCAGTTCGGCGCGGGCCGCCGCTTCGAGGGCGTCGGCGGTCTCGCGGATGCCGGGCATGGCACCGGCTTCGAGCCGTGCCTCGACGGACTGTTCGCGCATGGCGGTGGTGTCGGCGAGGCCGATACCGAGCGCGGACAGCACTCCGGCCATGGGGGGCACCAGGACGGTGCGGATGCCGAGCGAATCGGCGACCCGGCAGGCGTGCTGGCCCCCCGCGCCACCGAAGGTCGTCAGGGCGTAGCGGGTGACGTCGTGGCCCTTCTGTACGGAGATCCGCTTCACGGCGTTGGCGATGTCGGCCACTGCGATCCGGAGGAATCCCTCGGCGACCTGTTCGGGGGTGCGGTCGTCGCCGGTGATCTGGTGGATCTCGCGGGCGAGGGCGGTGAAGCGGTCGCGGACCAGAGCGGCGTCCAGGGGCTGGTCGCCGTCGGGGCCGAACACCGCGGGGAAGTGGGCGGGCTGGATCCGGCCGAGCATCACGTTGGCGTCGGTGACGGCGAGCGGGCCGCCCGCGCGGTAGCAGGCCGGGCCCGGGTCCGCGCCCGCGGAGTCAGGTCCCACGCGGTAGCGGGAGCCGTCGAAGCGCAGGACGGAACCGCCGCCCGCGGCGACGGTGTGGATGTCCAGCATGGGGGCGCGCAGCCGGACGCCGGCCAGCTGTGTGGTGAAGACGCGTTCGTACTCCCCCGCGAAGTGGGAGACGTCGGTGGAGGTGCCGCCCATGTCGAAGCCGATGACGCGGTCGAAGCCGGCGAGCTGGGACATGCGGGCCATGCCGACGATGCCGCCGGCCGGTCCGGACAGGACGGCGTCCTTGCCCCGGAACTGGTGGGCCTCGGCGAGCCCGCCGTTGGACTGCATGAACATCAGCCGGACGTCGCGCAGCGCGTCGGCGACCCGGTGGACGTACCGGCGCAGGACGGGCGAGAGGTAGGCGTCGACGACGGTGGTGTCCCCGCGCGGGACGAGTTTCATGAGAGGGCTGACCTCGCTCGACAGCGAGATCTGCGGGAAGCCGATGCGGGCGGCCAGGCGTCCTACGGCCCGCTCGTGCTCGGGGTGGAGATGACTGTGCATGCAGACGACGGCGACGGCCCGGATCCCGTCGTCGTACGCCTCGCGCAGGGCGTCGGCGAGGGAGTCCAGGTCGGGCGCGCGCAGCACGGTGCCGTCGGCCGCGATGCGCTCGTCCACCTCCACGACCCGTTCATGGAGCAGTTCGGGGAGCTCGATCCGGCGGGCGAAGATCTGCGGGCGGTTCTGGTAGGCGATCCGCAGGGCGTCGCGGAATCCGCGGGTGATGACGAGCAGCGTGCGTTCGCCCGTGCGTTCCAGCAGGGCGTTGGTGGCGACCGTCGTGCCCATGCGGACGGACTCGACGGGGTCGTCCGAGTCCGCCAGCAGGGCGCGGACCCCGGCGACGGCCGCGTCGGGGTAGCGCGCCGGGTTCTCCGACAGCAGTTTGTGCGTCAGCAGCCGGCCGTCCGGGCGGCGCGCGACGACGTCGGTGAAGGTTCCGCCCCGGTCCACCCAGAACTGCCAGCCGCTCACGTCCTCACCTCGCTTCCGCGCTGCTCACAGCGCTCGGAGGCCGTTGATCACGTCACGCAGAATACTCACGTCCACCAGCTCGGCCGGCGGTACGGGCCGGTTCACATGGACGTACTCCGTGTCCACGAGGTCCCCGACGAGGACCCGGACCACGCCGATGGGCAGGTCGAGCTCCGCGGACAGCTCGGCGACCGACTGCGGCGCCCCCCGGCACAGGTCCACGATGTGCACGTGTTCCGGGGACAGCGAGGGGTCGGCCTCCGCCTCGTCGGCGTGCGGCTCGGCGACGACCAGTGCGATCAGATCGAGACGGTGCTGGACCGCACTGGTGGTGCGGCCCCGTGTCATGGCATAGGGACGGACGACCGGACCGGCCTCGTCGTCGAACCAGTGGCTGCTTCCCTGACCGTCTGTGCTCATGCCATCCCACTACCCGCCCGAGGACAGATCGGTGCGCGGGGCGGTGCCCAGATGGACGCCGACCCGCTTGACGAGCAGGGTCATCTCGTACGCCACCTGGCCCACGTCCGAGTCGGCGTCCGCGAGGACGGCGAGGCAGCTGCCGTCCCCGGCGGCGGTGACGAACAGGAAGGCCTCGTCGAGCTCGACGACGGTCTGGCGGACGTCGCCGGCCTCGAAGTGGCGGCCCACGCCCTTGGCGAGGCTGTGGAATCCGGACGCGACGGCGGCCAGGTGCTCGCTGTCCTCCCGGGTGAGGTCCCTGGACGCGCCGGTCGCCAGACCGTCGCCGGAGAGCACGACGGCCTTGCGGATGCTGGCTACCCGGTCGACGAGTTCGTCGAGGAGCCAGTTCAGTTCGCCGTTGTTGCTCATGTGGCCGGTCGCCTGCGGTGCGGTCATCGACCGTCCCCCTTTGTCGTTCGTTGTGGTGCTGTGCCGCTGTGGGTCTCGTCGCCCGCGGCGTTCTCCGCGCGGCCGCGCTGCCAGCCGCGCTGGAGCGAGGCCATCCGGCTGCGTACTTCGTCGGCGTCCCGCTCCTCGATGTCGGACCGGTTCGTCGTCGTGCGCGGCGCGGGTCCCTGCCTGAGTTGCGGGGCCAGGTTCGCCTGCCGTACCCGGCGGGGCAGTGCCGTGGGTGCGGAGCCGGCGTCATGAGGCCGGTTGCCGAGGGTGCGGTCCTGCGGACCGGTGCCCTGACCGCTTTCCAGCGTGCGCTCCACCGGGCCGTCCGTGCCACTCAGGCGCGGGTCGGGCAGCTGGTGCGCGGGGGCGGCCGGGCCGTTCTGGCCGCCGGACGTCGCCTGGCGGGTGCGCTGCGGGAGGGCGGGGGGCTGCGACGTTCCTTCGGTGCCGTGTCCGTTGCGGAGCGGCGGGGGCTCGGTCGCGCCGGTGCTCCGCGGGATCTGTGCCCCGCTGCCCCGGCGGCGCGAGGGCAGCGGCGCCGGCCCGTCGGTATCCGCGCGGTGGGGCGGGGTGCGGTGGGCCGACTCCTGGCCCGTCTCCGGGTGCGGGGCGCGCGGGTCGCCGACCGGGCGGCCGTGCGAGCTGACCAGCTTGGGCGTCCGGCGGTCGGGCAGCGGGAGCAGGGCGGCCGGGGTGTCGGTGCCGTGGTCCGGCTCGCGGGGCTCGGTCAGCCTGCGGTGCTGGTCGACGGAGGTGACGACGGGGTCGGCCTCGGGGCCGGTCAGGGAGCTGCGGGGGCGGAACAGGACACCGCTGTCGTCCTCGTCGGCCAGGGCGGGCGGGAAGCCGCCGAGGGCGTCGAGGCCGACGGGGGCCTCCAGCTCGACGGGGCCGTCCAGCACGGGCAGGCCGGGGAGCTGCGCGGACGCGGAGAGCTCGGGCCGGTGGGTCTCGGCGGACTCGGCGGCCTTCGGGGCCCGGGGACGGTCGAGGCGGAAGCCGATGCCGTTGGTGTCGGGGACGTCGTCGGTCAGCAGGGTGTCGGGGATGAAGACGACGGCGGTGGTACCGCCGTAGGGAGAGGGCTGGAGGGAGACCCGGACGTTCTGGCGCTGGGCGAGGCGGCTGACGACGAACAGTCCGAGGCGGTCGGTGTCGGACAGCTCGAACTCCGGGGTCTCCGCGAGGCGGAGGTTGGCCTCCAGGAGCGCCTCGGGTGCCATGCCGAGGCCACGGTCGTGGATCTCCAGGGTGAACCCGTTGGCGACCCGCTCGCCCAGGACCTGGACGGCGGTGTGCGGCGGGGCGAACACCGTGGCGTTCTCGAGGAGTTCGGCCACGAGGTGGGTGAGGTCGGCGACGGCGGGGCCGGTGACGGCGAGGCGCGGCAGCCGGCGGACCTCGATGCGCTCGTAGTCCTCGACCTCGGCGACGGCGGCACGCACGATGTCCATGAGCTGGACGGGCTTGCGCCACTGCCGGGAGGGGGCCGCGCCGGAGAGGATCACCAGGCCCTCGGCGTGGCGGCGCATGCGGGTGGTGAGGTGGTCGAGCCGGAAGAGGTCGGCGAGTTCCTCGGCGTCCTCGGTGCGGCGCTCCATGGTGTCGAGCAGGGTGAGCTGCTTGTGCAGCAGGACCTGGCTGCGGCGGGCGAGGTTGACGAAGACCTCGGAGACTCCGGCGCGCAGCTCGGCCTGTTTCACGGCGGCCTCGACCGCCGCGCGCTGCAGGGTGTTGAGGGCCTGGCCGACCTCGCCCATCTCGTTCTTGTCGTACTCCAGCAGCGGCACCTCGGTCTCCACGTCGACCTGTTCGCCCGCGGAGAGGCGGCGCATCACGCTGGGCAGCCGCACACCGGACGCCTCGTGGGCCTCCACCCGCAGCTGGCGCAGGTCGCGGATGAGGCCGCGTCCGATGCGCACGGACAGCACGAGGGAGACGATCAGGGCGACGAGTCCGAAGACACCGGCGAAGGCCGCCTTGACGATGACCTCGATGGCGACGGGCCGGACGCGGTCCTGGTAGCGGTCGTTGGCCTGTTCGTCGAGGGTGCCCAGCTCCTTGAGGACGTCTCCGGCGGCGGTGTCCCACTTCCTGGCGCTGACGCCCTTGGGCGGGTCGCCGGGGCCGGAGGTGACGACGGACTGCTCGGCGGAGCGCAGGGCGGCGGTGGTGGCGTTCTTCCAGAAGCTCTCGTAGCGGTCGCGTTCCGCGGTGGGCAGCTGGGCGAGGCTGATGTCGTAGACGACGTCGCGCTGGGAGCGGAAGTCGGAGACGTCGCGGATCTCGTCGCGGGTGAGGCGGCCGGCGACCAGGGCGGAGCCGAGCAGGGCGTCCTCGCGGGAGAGCAGCTCGCGGGCGAGGGCGACGCTGACGAGCGCGCGGTACTGCTTGTCCATCTCCACGCTGTCGACGACGTCCAGCTTGGCCAGGAGGGCGTAGCAGGGGTCGATGAGCTGGTTGTAGAGGTCCAGCGCCTGGGCCCGGGTGACGGTGCCCTCCTCGACGCTGCCGCGCAGGGAGTCAAGCCCGTCGAAGGCGTCGAGGACCGCGGTCAGGCCTTCGGAGTCGTCGGGGTCCAGGACGTCACGGACCTCCGAGTTCCCGGGCGTTGCGGCGGATCTCGGCGAGCGCCTCGTCGGTGGCGGTCCTGGTGCGGCGGAGCGCGGAGAGCGCGTCGGAGGCACGGGGGTCGGCGAGGTAGACGAGGGTCTGGCGGCGTTCCTGCTGAACGACGCGGACCGTGTCCTCGATCGGGTAGCCGACCTTCTCCACGAGGGACGACACGGTGAACAGACGGCTCGCCTCACGGCCCGTCAGTACCGTGGCGAAGCCCCAGATCGCGGTCAGGGACACCAGCGGCACGAGAAGCAGCGCCACGATCTTCCGGCGGATCGACTTCCCGCGAAAGCGCATGGCCTCCCCCAGCTCGAACCCCCTCCGTCAGGGGGTACGCATGTGCGTCAACAAACGGCGCGAGCCTACTACCGACGCACGGTTAACTCGAAGAGCGGTCCGGAAGCCGAACTTCCGTACCGGAGCCCGGACATGGGGAATTGTCCGGGCAATACGGGGGATTGCGACCCCGAAACCCGCCTTCACAAGAAGACCGGATCCGATCGGCCCCGTCTGCGACTTGGCCAGAATTTTTCGGAACTGGGGAATCTTCGCGGCCTCTCGTGCGTCTTCATCATTGGGAATCGGGGGCGAAATCGGCCACAGGAGCCGCAGGCAGTCTCTCGTCGGCGTAAAACAGAGCAAGCCGGGCAGCCACAGGGGAGCCGGGTCTTCGACCCGGAGGTGAGCGGTCTGCCGGCGGTGGGGAGTGACACGGTGATGGGCACGGCGGAGCGGAGCAGAGCAGCCGAAGGCGATGCGGCGACCACGACACAACAGCGGGCGTCCTACCGGCCGTTGTGGGTCGAGGAGCCCGCGCGGCGGCGTCGGCTCCCGGACCCGGTACGGACCGCGGCCGTGCGCGCGGTCCTGATCATCTCCCTGACGCTGCTTCAGGCCATGGTGGCATTGCTGTGCACCCTCGCCGAGTCCTGGCTGGCCTTCCCGATGGTGATCAGCAGTGTGGTCAGCACCGTGGTGGCCACCTGGTCCGTGCTGGACGTCTGGGTGACCCGTCAGGTGTGGAACCAGCGCAACGGCGTGGTGTCGGCGCCGAACAGCACGGCCCGCTCGCTGCGCCGTGAGCGCCGCCGGGCACGCCGTCAGGCCCGGGCCGCGGAGCGGGCACAGGAGCGGATACGCCGTCAGGGCGGCGCGGGGCAGCTGTCGCACCCCTGAGATCCGTCCCCAGAGCCCTGAGGCCGGTCATCTGCGCGCCGACCGCCCCGCGTCCCCTACGGGGCGCTGGTGGTCGCGCGCCTGTACATCCGGGTCGCGGTGATCTCGCTGTGCACGGCCTCACCCGCCTGGGGCGGCTGGGGCAGGCCCGGGCGCAGGTGTTCCTCGACGCTGATGTACTTCAGGCCGGCCCTGAGGTCGGCGTCGTTGCGCAGCCGGATGACGAGCGGGAACTCGGCCAGCGCCGTCGTGTCGAACAGGCCGGTGGTGTAGAGCAGCTGGACTCCGAGCGCGTCCGACACGGCCCGCTGGAGTTCCAGCAAGTAGGTCGCGTTGGCCCGGCCGATGGGGTTGTCGAGGAACAGTGTGCCGGCGTGCCGGTGCTTGTCCCGGCCCCGGTCGTTGGAGCGCAGGGCCGCCATCGTGCAGTACAGGGCGATGGCGGCGGTGAGCAGCTGGCCGCCCGAGAACACGTCTCCCATCTGCCCGACGGGAACCCGCTCGGCGCGCAGCACGGCGTCCGGCTTGAGGATCTCGACGGCGACGCCCTTGGGCTGGAGTGCGGCGCCCACCCCGCGCAGCAGCAGTGACATGCCGTCACGCCGCAGGTCGGAGTTCTTCTTGACGGCCGCCCGGGTGGCGTCGTCGATGACCTCGCCGAGCCGCTCGGTGAGCGAGGCCTGGTCGGGCTCCTCGAAACGGATGCGCAGGAACTCCTGGCCGGACCACTCCCCCAGCCCCTCGGGCAGGCGCGACAGCCGCTGGGCCGAGCGCAGCGTGGCAAGAGCCGACTCGACGAGTCCGCGCAGCCGGTCCACGATCGAGTCCCGGTTGCGTTCCAGCTGCTGCAACTCGTCGGTGAGCACCCGGAGCCGGGGGGCGAAGGCGTCGGCCCAGCGCTGCGCGTGCTCCGGCAGCGCGGAGGCGGGCAGCTCGCGGATCTGCTGCCGGGCGGGCGTACGGACCTGCTCGTAGCGCGTGGAGTTGGCGTGCCGGACGAGCACGTCACTTGCCTCGCGCACGGCGGACTCGGCGGCGGAGAGGTCGGCGGCGCAGCCGCGCAGCGAGCGGCGCGTCTCGGCGGCCGACTGGCGGGCCTCCTCCAGCGTCCCCGGATAGGGCTCCGGGGCCTCCTGCTCCTCCTCGGCGTGCTCACGGGTCTGCTCACGCATCAGGTCGCGGAGCATCGCGGCGATCTCGTCGAAGCCGCCGGCCGCGTCCTCGGCGGCCCGGTGCGCGTCGAGCAGTTCGGCGTGCGCCGCGCGGGCCTGCTCCAACGCCTCGACCCGGGACGCGAGTTCGGCCGTCGCGGTGCGCAGCAGGGCCTGGGCGTGCTCGGCGTCGCGCGGCTGGAGCTCCTCGGACAGCTCGGTGTGGGCCTCGCCGTCCTCGGGAGCGTGCCGTTCGGCCTCGCCGCGCAGCCGCCCGAGCTGCTCGCTGGCGGTGGACATCCGGGTCTCCAGGAGCTGGACCAGCTCCTCGGCGCGGGCGGCGGCGGCCTGCCGGGACGGCCCGTCGGAACCGTCGGGCGACTGCAGGAGCTGCTCGGCACGGGTGCGGACCTTGTTGCTCAGCCGGTCCAGTTCGGCGCGGGCGGCGCTCTCGTCGCTCTCCGCGCGCGCCTGTTCGGCCCGCAGGTCGGCGCCGACGCCCACCTTCTCGTAGACCTGGGAGGCGGCCCGGTAGGCCTCGCGCAGGGCCGGCAGGGAGGACGCGGGCGCGTCGGCGTCGTCCTGCGGTACGTCGTCGGGGGCGCCGGCGATCTCGGCGCGCTCGGCGCGCAGCGCACGCGCGGTGCGGCGGGCGTCGTCGGCGGCGCGCTGTGCGGCGCGGCGGTCCTCGTCGGCGGCACGGGCGCGTTCCAGACAGGCCTGGGCCCGCGCCTCCGACTCGGTGGCCTCGTCGGCGAGTTCACGCAGCTTGACCTGCCAGCCGGCGCGCTCGCGCAGCCGGAAGGCGAGCCCGGCGAGGGCGTCGGCGGCGCGCCGGGCCTTCTGGGCGGCCTCCTGCTTCTCGTCGCGGACCTGGGCGGCCTCGGCCGCGGCCTCCTCCGCCTCGGCGCGCACGGCGCGGGCCTCGGCGAGTTCGGCCTCGGACTCCTCGGCGAAGGCGCGCGCATCGGCGGCGGCCCGGTCGAGTTCGGCGAGCCGTCCCGCGGGGCAGCCGGTGCGCCAGGAGGCGAGGCGGGCCGACAGTTCCCGGTCCTTGCCGAGTCGTGCGGCGAGCCGGCGGATGTCCTCGTCCCGCTCGGTGGCCCGCGCGCGCAGCGCCTGGCGTTCCTCGTCGGCGGCGTGCTCGTCGTGCATGGCCGGGTTCGGCGGGACGAGGAAGACGTCACCGCTGTGCGTGTCGGCGGCCGGGGTCGGTGCGAGCAGCGCGGCGGCCGTGCCGACCGCCACGGCGGAGCGCGGCAGCAGTGCGGCGTCGCCGAGGGCGTCCCGCGCGCGGGCGTGCGAGGCGGGGTCGGTGATGATCACACCGTCGACGAGTTCGGGGCGGGCGGCGAGCACACGCGCGTGGTCGGCGGGGTCGACAGCCTGGGCGAGGTAGCGCCAGCCGGGCAGCGCCGGGATGCCGTGCTCGCCGAGGAACTCGACGGTGGCCAGCACATCGGGGCCCGGCGGCAGCAGCCCGCCGTCACCGAGCGCGCCGAGGATGCGCGCGTCGTCGGCCGCTGCGGTGCGCAGGTCGAAGAGCTGGCGTTCGGCGGAGGAGACGGCGTCGTCGAGCAGGGCGCGCAGGTCGTCGGCACAGCGGTCGAGGTCCTCGGGGGTGAGGGGGGCGCCGTCGGCCGGGGCCGCGTCCTCGTCCGTGTCCTGCCGCGGCTGGGGAATGGGGCCGCGGACGGTGCCGCCGGTCAGGCCGAGCAGTTCGGCGAGCCGTGCCTCGGCGGCCAGGGTCTCGGCGAGCCGGCGTTCGGCCTCGTAGGTGCGCTGGGCGGCCGCGGCCGCGTCGGCCGCACGGGCCGCGGTGAGCTCGGCACGGGACTCGGCGGAGGCGGCCTCGCGGGCGTGCTCTCCGGCCCGCCGGGAGGCCTCCCGGACCGTGTCCCAGGCGGCCACGGCGGTCTTCTCGGCGTCGCTGGCGGCGAGGGCCGCGCGGGCGGGGTCGGCGTCGGGCGCGCTGTCGTCCAGCCAGCCTGCGCGGACGGCCTCGGCTGTCTCCTGCTCCACCTCGGCCAGTCGCTGGCGCAGATGCCCGATCTCGCTGCGGGCGCGCTGCGCCTCGGTCGCGGCGGAGGTGGCGTCCCGGTGGGCGGTCTCGCCGACCTCCTGGAGGGCGGCCGAGCGTTCCTCCCCCTCGTTGGCGAGGGCTTCCGCGCTCTCGGCGGCCGTGTGCAGGGCGCGGACGAGGTCGACGGCGGCCCTGGCGCGGGCGGCGAGGGCCGGGGCGGCGTCGCGCTCGGCCTCCTGGATCGCGGCGGACACGCGAGCGACGCGGTCCGCGGCGGCCCGGTGGCGCAGGACGGCCTCGGCGGCCTGCCAGGCGGAGTGCAGGGTGCGCGCGTCGGCGAGTTCGCGCTTCTGGGCGGCGGCGGACTTCTCGGCGGCGGCGAGGGCCAGCGAGGCGTGCCGGAAGGCGAGCTCGGCTGCGATCAGCGCGCTGCGCTCGCGGCCCCCCTCGGAGTGGGTGACGGTGTAGGCGGCGGCCGTGACGCGCTGGGCGAGGTCGGCGGCGCGCAGCCGCTCCTGTACGCCGCGCGCGGACAGCCGGCGCGCCAGGGTGCGGGTACGGCGCTCGGCGCCCGTGTGGATGTCACGCGCGCGTGAGCGGCCTTCCGCGGCCTCCACGATCCGGCCGAGCAGATCCACCGAGCCTGCGGTGAAGTCACGTTCGGCGATCAGCTCGGCGCGTCGGCCGAGCTTGTTGCCGAAGCCGCTGACGAGGTCGGCGAGTCCGTCGGTGTCGCGGGTGTCCGTGACCGCGCGCAGCAGCAGATCGGTGAAGTCGGCGTCCTTCTTGACCGCGAAGAGGCCGGCGGCCTCGCCCTCGTCGGCGTTCATCTCCCGCTGGTAGCGGAAGAGTTCGGGGTCGAGGCCGAGTTCGGTGAGGTGGTCGACCCACCGGTCGTGGATCTCCTCCCAGTGGACCTCCAGGTGCGGGTACGCCTTGCCCGACTCGGTGAGGGCGTCCCGGAACCCCTTCATGGTGCGCCGTCGCCCCTGGGCCCCGGAGGCGCCCTCGACGGGCGGGCGTACGGCGGTGGATTCGGCGACGGGGAGGTTGTCCAGGCTGAGCCCGGGGCCGGGCCGGAAGGAGTACCAGGCCTCGGCGAACTTCCGCGGGTCGCTGGAGACCTGCCGGCCCCGCCACTCGCTCGCCTTGCCGACGACGACGCACTCGCCGGTGAGGACGTGCTGCCACTCGAGGGCCACGTGCCCGCAGTCGTCGGCGAGCAGGAACTTGCGCAGCACGCCGGAGCTGGCGCCGCCGAGGGTGTTGCGGTGGCCCGGCAGCATCACCGAGAAGATCAGCTTGAGCAGGACGGACTTGCCGCCGCCGTTCTCCAGGAAGAGCACGCCGGCGGGCGCGGGCCGGCGCGGCGGGCCGACGGGCTCCTCCTCGAAGAACTCCGCCTGCGTGGGGGCGGGGTCGGGCACGACGTCACCGACGCCCCGCAGGTCAAGCACGGTGTCGGCATAGCGCGCACCGGCGGGCCCGATGGAGTAGAGGCGGACCCGGGACAGCTCGTACATGGCGGACTCTCGTAAGTCTTCGTCAGTTCAGGGGGGTTCGGGGGCTGCGGGTGTGGCGGACGGCCGCCGGGCGGGCGGCCGTCAGGAGTGGAACGGCAGTCCGGCGTCGGCCACCAGCTCCAGGTCGTCCGTCTCGTCGGGGGGCAGCAGGGTCGCCGTGCCGTCGGTGACCGGGACGACGCCCAGTTCCAGCAGCTCGGCCAGGGCCGCGCTGCCCGCCATGTCGCGGACCTGGAGTTGGTAGCGGGCCGTGGTGCGGTACGTCCCGCCGTTGTCGTCGCCGGTGCGCTGGAGGAAGCCGGAGTCGGTGAGGAAGGCGACGGCCTTGCCGACGATCCCGGTGGTCGACCCGGCGAGTCTGCGGGCGTCCTTGGTGGCTCCGGTGGCGCTGCGTCTGGCCCAGATCCGCCAGGCGGCCTCCAGGCCGGGGGCGTCGGTGGCCGGGTCGGTGTTCTCGCCCTGTTCCTCGGCGCGCTCCTCCAGCCGACGGCAGGCCTGGCGGACGAAGGAGTCGACGCCGTTGACGCTGACCCATCCGATGTAGCCGTCGTCGGCGAGGTCCTCGGGGCGGGGGAACGCCAGCGCGGCGACGGCGAGATGGGCCAGTCCGTGCAGGAAGCGGTCGCCGCCGTCGGCGGACGTGCGACGCGCGTAGTCCCCCATCCGGACGGCGAACACCGAGTCCTCGGCGGCGGTCACGGCCATGCCCGCGCGGGGGGACACCTCCAGCACGATCAGTCCCAGTCCGGCGGCGACGGCGTCGGCGAGCCGGGCGAACGCCGGGTCCTCGCGGTGGCGGCGCAGCAGGTCGGCGTACTCCTGGTCGCGCGCGGGCTGCAGTCTGGGCTGCAGGCCGAAGGCGACGAGCCGCGCCGCGTCGGCGGCGTCGGCGGGGGTGAGGGGCGCGGACACCGGGGCGGGTCCGGCGTCCGGCTCACTCCACTCGACGTGCTCGCTCACGGGTTCGGCTCCTCGGTGTTCTCGGGGTGGTTCACGTGGTGACGCGGGTCTCGCCGCGTGGGGAGTCCGGGGCGGCTCACGCCGCCTCCGTGCGGTCGGCCGCCATCCCGGCGGCGTCCAGCAGGGCGGTGCCGACGATGAGGTCGGCGCCGCCGAACTCGGGGTCGTCCAGCTCCGTCCCGTCGTCCACGGCGAACAGCAGCTTCTCCTCGCCCTGCCGGTAGGCGGTGCCGACGGCGGGACTCGCCGCGTGCACGGCCAGCAGCGCCACCAGGTAGGGCAGGTCGGGATCGGTCCGCCGGGCCTCGGCCAGCAGCCCGGAAAGTCTGCGGGGCGCGTCCGCCGGCAGGTCGAGCAGCTCCGTCGCGGCGGCCAACTGTTCCTCGCTGAAGCGGCTGTCGTCCGGGGTCGCGATGAGGTCGGGTTCCGGCATCTCCGCGCCGAGGTGCTCGCGCTCCACCGGTGGGGTCAGCAGCAGGTCGACGAGGTCGCCCAGCCGGACGGTCGCCGGGGTCCTGAATCCCGTCCCGCGCGCGAAGAACGCGCCGGTGACCCGGGCCGCCTGTTCCAGCGGAAGCGGGAGCACGGGGGTGACGAGATGGCCGTAGAGGTCGATCCCCGACGACGTCATGGGCGCGGCGAAGGCCTGCCGGTCCTGTTCGGCGCGGAAGAGCGGGCCGGCCTCCAGGAGGCGGGACTGGAGCTGGGTGTGGCGGCGGATGCAGTCCTTGACGATGTCGACGAGTTCGGCGGCGCGCCGCTTGTTCTCGGCGTCCTCGATCTCGTCGCGGGCCTTGCGGATGTTGGTGAGGATCGCGTTCTCGTGGCGGTAGCGGTCGGCCACGTGGTCGAGGGCCTCGGCGATCATGTCGGGGACGGCGTTGAGCCAGTCTACCGCGCGGACGTTGCGCCGGGTGGCCTCCAAAGCCCTGCGGAGGGTCTCGGAGTACTGCACGGTGCGGTAGCGGGCCTGCTCGGCGGCGAGCTGGGCGTCGGCGAGGCGGCCGCGGCGGATGAGGACCTCCAGCTTGACCTCGGCCGCGATCTGGGCGCTGGTGACGTCGGTGTCGAGGGCTCCGACGAGGACGTTGACCGCTTCGTCCGTGGTCCGCAGGTAGACCGTGCCGCCGTAGCCGGGGACCTCTTCGAGCAGCTTGAAGTCGTAGTCGCGGCGCACATAGGTGCCGTCCGCCGCGAAGGTGCCGTACACGGCGCGGAAGCCGCGGTCGACGCTGCCGACGTTGATCAGGTTCTCCAGGACCCAGCGGGCCACGCGCTCGTGCTCGGCGACGGGCCGGCCGGGGGCCTGTGCGGCGATGCGCGGGACGAGGCGGGCCACGATCTGGTCGTGGTCGGCGCCGGTGTCGAAGTCCATGTTCAGGGTGACGAGGTCGATGGCGGCGAGGGCGATCTCCGCCATGCCGTAGACCGAGTACTCACCGGCGAGGTTGCCCTTGCGCGCGTCGAGGTCGTGGAGGGGCGCGGTGCAGGCGAGCGCGCGCAGCCGCCGCGCCAGGCCCTCGTCGGCGGCCGGGCCCGGAGCCGGGCGCGGCGCCGCGCCGGGCTGGGGCGGAACACGGTCCGTCGATGCAGGCGAAGTCACGGTGCACAGAGTAGGTCCTCGGTCTGACAACGACCCAAACGACCGCAGATGCGACCGCGGGCGGGAGCCGCCGTCAGAGGCCCGCGGGGCGGTCTCAGGCGCCGTCCCCGCCCGCGGCGGCTTCACCCACACGGCGCCGGTACACCTCGACGACCCGGGCCAGGGAGTCCCGCAGGTACCCCTCGAGCAGCCGCTCCGCCCCGATCCGGTCGCCGGCCTCCAGCGCCTGCAGGATCTGGCGGTTTCGGGTGAGGTAGGGCTCGTGGAGGCGGCGCGGGTCGTCGACCAGGTGGAAGGCGAGGCGCAGCTCCGCGAAGACGCTCCGCATCAGCTCGTCGGTGCGGGCGCTGCCGGCCAGGGCGACCAGTTCGCGGTGGAAGTGGATGTTGGCGGTACCCACCACTTTCCAGTCATTCTCGAGAGAGGCCACCTGCCCTTCGGTGACGGCCGCGCGCAGTCCGTCCAGGGCGTACGGCGGCTCGCCCAGGCCCCGTACGACGGCGCACTCGACGAGCCCGCGCGTGCGGTAGATGTCCTCGACGTCCTCGACGGTCAGGACCCGGACGAACACGCCCCGGTTCAGCTCGTGGACGAGCAGCCGTTCGTGCGTGAGCAGCCGGAACGCCTCGCGGAGCGTGTTGCGGGAGACCCCGAGCGCGCCGCCGATGCTGTCCTCCGACAGCCGGGTGCCCGGCGGGAAGAAGCCCTCCGCGATACGGCTCCTGAGGATGTCCGAAACCCGTTCGGCCGTGCTGGTGCGCCCCAGGAGGGCGCGGTCGTCGGCCAGTCCCGCCAGCTGCTCTGCCATGCCCGGAATTCAACCGCAGAACACGAGAACGAAACAACAGGGGTATTGAAGGATCGTTCAACGATCCTCTACCTTCCTGTCCACGACAACGGCACGGCTCACTCCCCCCCCGCACCCTTCGTCATCGCTTAGCGAGGTGCCTCATGAGCACGACCCCTCCACCCCGGGCCCCGAGCCACGACCAACGCCCCGCCACCGCCGCACAGGCCCCCGACGACGGGGCGTTCGCCTGGCTGCGAGCCCTCGGCCCGCGTGGCCGCCGGGCCTTCGCCGGCGCGTTCGGCGGCTATGCCCTGGACTCCTACGACTACTTCACGCTGCCGCTGAGCATGGTCGCCCTCACGGCGTACTTCGGCCTGGACAACGGCCAGACCGGCCTGTTCACCACCGTCACCCTGGTCGTGTCGGCGATCGGCGGCGCCGCCGCGGGCATCGTGGCCGACCGGATCGGCCGGGTCAGGGCACTGATGATCACGGTGATCACCTACGCCGTGTTCACAGTCGCCTGCGGCTTCGCGCCGAACTACGAGACGCTGCTCGTCTTCCGGGCGCTCCAGGGACTCGGCTTCGGCGGCGAGTGGGCGGTCGGGGCGATCCTGGTCGCCGAGTACGCGAGCGCCCGGCACCGGGGCCGTACCCTCGGCGCGGTCCAGAGCTCCTGGGCCGTCGGCTGGGGCCTCGCGGCGCTCGTGTACACGCTCGTCTTCTCGTTCTTCGACGACGACGTGGCCTGGCGCGTGATGTTCTGGACCGGCGCGCTGCCCGCGCTGCTCGTGGTGTGGGTGCGGCGCCGGGTGAAGGACGCGCCGGAGGCGGCCGCCGCGCGCGAGCGAAGCGCGGTGAAGGGATCGTTCCCGGCCATCTTCAAGGGCCGTCTGCTGCGGACCACGCTCTTCGCCGGGCTGCTGTCCACCGGCGTCCAGGGCGGCTACTACACGCTGGCGACCTGGGTGCCGACGTACCTGAAGTCGGAGCGGGGACTGTCGGTGGTGGGCACGGGCGGCTATCTGAGCTTCCTGATCTCCGGCGCCTTCCTCGGCTACCTGACCGGCGGCCATCTCACCGACCGGCTCGGCCGGCGCCGCAACATCTGGCTGTTCGCCCTGCTGTCGGCCCTGTGCATCCTGGTGTACGCCCACATCCCCGACGGCGCCAACACCCTGCTCCTGGTCCTCGGCTTCCCGCTCGGGTTCTGCATGTCGGCGATCTTCAGCGGCTTCGGGTCCTACCTGAGCGAGCTGTACCCGACGGCCGTGCGCGGCACCGGACAGGGCTTCACGTACAACACCGGGCGCGCCGTGGGCGCCGTCTTCCCCACCACGGTCGGCTATCTGGCCGACAGCTGGGGTGTGGGCGGCGCGCTGGTCTTCGGCGCGATCGGCTACGGGATCGCCGCCCTGGCGCTGCTGGGGCTGCCGGAGACGCGTGGAAAGGAACTGGAGTGAACCGTCCGATCCTCACCGAGGACCGCCCCTCGGCCGCCGCGGGCGACACCCCGCTGACCCTCGTGGACCGGCACGCGCACGCGTGGAGCCCCGAGAGCGCCCGGGCCCGCTTCCGGGAGGGCCTCGCCGGCCCCACGGCCGGGGTCGCCGCGGGCCACACCCAGGTCAACCTGATCTCGGTGCCCGCGGACTGGGCGTACGACATGCTGCTGTTCTGCCAGCGCAACCCGAAGCCGTGCCCGGTCCTCGACGTCACCGACGCCGGTTCCAGGACGACGGTCCTGGCCGAGGGCGCCGATCTGCGGACCGATCTGCCGCGCTACCGGGTGTGGGAGCACGGAGAGCTGGTGGACGAGCCGACGGACGTGCGCGCGTACTGGCGCGAGGACCTGGTGTCGTTCCTGATCGGGTGCAGTTTCACCTTCGAGTGGGCGCTGTCCGGGGCGGGCGTCCCGATCCGCCACGTCGAACAGGGGCGCAACGTCCCGATGTATGTGACGAACCGTCAGTGCCGTCCGGCGGGCCGACTGCACGGCCCGATGGTGGTGTCGATGCGCCCGGTGCCGCCCCGGCACCTGGCCACCGCCATCCGGGAGAGCAGTCTGCTCCCGGCGGTGCACGGCAGCCCCGTACACTGCGGCGATCCCGCGGGGCTGGGCATCGACGACCTCGGCCGGCCCGACTTCGGCGATGCGGTGGCCGCCGAACCGGACGACATCCCGGTGTTCTGGGCGTGCGGGGTCACCCCGCAGGCCGCGGTGATGGCCTCGCGCCCGCCGTTCGCCCTCACCCACGCGCCGGGCCAGATGTTCCTGACCGACACGCGCGACGAGCAGTACCGCGTGGCCTGAGACGGGACACGGCCGGACATCAGGACAGCAGACAGCCGGACAGCCGGACAGCAGAAGGCTGGACAGCAGACAGCCTGACATCAGGAAGGAACCATGAGCGCGATCGATCTGAACGCCGACCTCGGAGAGGGCTTCGGCCGCTGGCGGCTCACCGACGACGAGCAGCTGCTGTCCGTGGTGACCAGCGCCAACGTGGCCTGCGGCTTCCACGCCGGGGACGCGGCCACCATGCGGCGGGTGTGCGAGCTGGCGGCCGAGCGGGGCGTGACGATCGGCGCCCAGGTCTCCTACCGCGACCTGGCCGGCTTCGGGCGGCGCGCCATGGACGTGCCGCCCGCCGAACTGGCCGCCGAGGTGGCGTACCAGATCGGCGCCCTGGAGGTCTTCGCGCGGGCGGCGGGCGCGCGCGTGGCGTACGTCAAACCGCACGGCGCGCTCTACAACCGGGTGGTGCTCGACGAGGAGCAGGCCGCCGCGGTGGTCGAGGGGGTGCTCCTCGCCGATGCCGCGCTGCCCGTGCTGGGGCTGCCCGGCTCGCGGCTGCTGGACGCGGCGCGGAAGGCGGGTCTACCGGCGGTCACGGAGGCGTTCGCGGACCGGGCGTACACCGACCAGGGCACGCTCGTGCCGCGTGGCCTGGACGGCGCCGTGGTCACCGATCCGGCGACCGTCGTGGAGCGGTCGGTGAGCCTGGCCCGTGCCGGTACGGTCGCCTCCGCAGCGGGATCGATCATCGAGGTACGCGCGCGTTCCCTGTGCCTGCACGGCGACACGCCGGGCGCGGTGGAGCTGGCGCGCCGGGTCAGGCGGCGGCTGGAGGAGTCCGGGGTGCGCGTGGAGGCCTTCGCATGAGCCTGCGTGTCCTGCCGGTCGGCGACGACGCCCTTCTGGTCGAGGTGGACTCGGGCGCCGCGGCGGAGTCCCTGCACGCCGAGCTGGTACGCCGTCGCGCGGCCGGGCTGCTGACGGTCCGGGAGATCGTCCCGGCGGCCCGGACGGTGCTCCTGGACGGCGTGCCCGACCCGGTCCGTCTGACGTCGGAGCTGACGGCCGCCGAGATCCCTCCCTCTCCCCCGCGGGCCGCCGAGGTGGTCGAGCTGCCGGTGCGCTACGACGGCCCCGACCTCGCGGACGTCGCCGCCCAGTGGGGTGTCTCCGCGCGGGAGGTGGCCCGTATCCACGCGGGGACCGAGTTCCGGGTCGCGTTCTGCGGTTTCGCGCCCGGCTTCGGCTATCTGACGGGCCTGCCCGCGAGCCACGACGTCCCGCGCCGGGCCACGCCGCGCACGGCGGTGCCGGCCGGCTCGGTGGCGCTGGCCGGGCCGTACACGGGCGTGTACCCGCGTGCGTCGCCGGGCGGCTGGCAGCTGATCGGCAGCACGGACGTGGTGCTGTGGGACCACGCGCGGGTGCCGGCCGCGCTGCTCTCGCCGGGTACGCGCGTGCGGTTCGTCGCCGTGGAGGCGGTGGGTGCCGGGTGACGGACCGCGCTCTCTCGGTCGTCCGCGCGGGGGCCCTCACCACCGTGCAGGACCAGGGGCGGCCCGGTCACGCCCACCTCGGCGTCCCGCGCTCCGGTGCGCTCGACGCGCCCGCCGCGGCCCTCGTCAACCGGCTCGTCGGCAACCCGCCCGGGGCGGCGGTCCTGGAGACCACCGTCAACGGCTGCGCCCTGCGGCCCCGCTGCGCCGTCACCGTCGCGGTCGGGGGCGCGCCCTGCCCGGTCACGGTGAACGGGCGTCCGGTCGCCTGGGGCGCGCCGGTCCGGGTGCCCGCCGGCGCGGTCCTCGACGTCGGGCCGGCCGTGTCCGGTCTGCGCGGCTACGTGGGTGTGTCCGGCGGCGTCACCGTCGAGCCGGTCCTCGGCAGCCGCTCCACCGACCTGCTCTCGGGGCTCGGTCCCGCGCCCCTCACGGACGGTACGGTCCTGCCCCTGGGCCCGGAACCGGCGGCGCACGCGCGCGTGGACGTCGCCCCGCAGGCCGCTCCCCCGGCCGAACTCGTCCTGCGCGTCACGCTCGGCCCGCGCGCGGACTGGTTCACGCCGGAGGCGGTCGGTGTCTTCACCACGCGCGCGTACCGCGTGTCCCCGGCGAGCAACCGCATCGGTCTGCGTACCGAGGGGCCCGTGCTGGAGCGGGCCCTGCCCGGCGAGCTGGCCAGCGAGGGCATGGTGCTGGGCGCCGTCCAGGTGCCCCCCGACGGCCAGCCGGTGGTCTTCCTCGCCGACCATCCGACCACCGGGGGCTACCCGGTGATCGGGGTCGTCCGCGCGGCCGATCTCCCGGCCGCCGCCCAGGCGGTACCGGGCACCCCGGTCCGCTTCGTGGCGGTACGACGGCGGTGAGGGCGCCGGTGACGAGAGCGCGGTGGCGGCGCCGGAGACGAAAGCGGTGACGAGGCCGGTGCGGACACCGGTCACCACGTCACCGCCGCGTCCGGTGCCGTCGCCCGGGGCAGCGTTCCAGGCGGCGTTCCAGGCGGCGCCCTAGGCGGCGTCCGGCTGCGGTTCCGTCGCGGACAGCGCCGCCAGTGCCGCGGAGACCGCCGCCGACGCCCGCAGGTCGAGCCGGGCGCTCGTCCCCCGCGCGCGGTGGCGCATCTCGTCGGCGGCCAGCCCGAGCAGCTGGGGCAGCAGGTCGGTGCAGCGCCGGGCCACCCAGCCGGTGCCCGCCGTCGCCAGCCACCACAGGCTCGCGGAGGTCGTCGGCGCCGGGCGCTCCGGCTCGGGCGAGGGCGCGGGTCCGGTGGCGAGGCCCGCCTCGGCCAGCAGCGCGTGGAAGCGCACGGCCAGCTGCCGGTGCCCCCGTTCGCCCGGGTGCAGCCGGTCCGCGCTCCACATCTCGCGGTCCGTCAGCCAGGCGCCCTCCGCCGCGTGCAGATGGACGGCCCCGTACCGTTCGGACAGCGCGTGCACGACGGTGTTGACCGCGCGCTGCCGCCGGGCCAGCGGACGGGCGAGGGCTCCGGGCAGGCCGAGCATGGCCCCCGGGTCGGGCAGGCACGCGGTGAGCAGCACCGCGCCCTGCTCGGCGAAGGCGGCGTACACCGTGTCGAGGCGGGCGGCGACGGCGTGGATGTCGAAGGTGCAGCGGAGCGTGTCGTTGACGCCCACGACGACCGACACCAGGTCGGGCCGCAGCGCGAGCCCGGCCGGGAGCTGCCGTTCCAGCACGTCCCGCGTCTGCGCGCCGCTGACCGCGAGGTTCGTGAACTCCACGGCCCCGCCGGACGCCGCCGGCCCCGCGCACCCCCCGGCGCCCGCAGCCCCCGCAGACCGGGAGAGCCCCGCGGCCTCCTCGGTGAGCCCGTCGGCGAGCAGCGCGGCCCAGCCGCGCCACCCGTCGCCGGCCGGGTCCCCCACCCCCTCGGTGAGGGAGTCGCCGAGGGCGACGAAACGGAGGCGTCTCATCCGACCCCTCCGGTCACGACGGAACGCACCCGTACCGTCGCGTCGTGCGCCGCGAGGAACGCCTCCACGGCCGTCCCCCATCCGAAGCACTCCGCCCGCGCGCGTGCCGCCTCCCGGCGGTCCGGCACGGAGCGCTCCAGCAGGCTCTCCACGGCGTCGGCGAAGGCACCGCCCCGGTCGGCGGCGACCGCGCCCGCCTCGCCGATCACCTCGGGCAGCGCCGAGGACGCGCTCACGACGACCGGCGTCCCGCAGGCCATCGCCTCCAGGGCGGCCAGCCCGAAGGTCTCCGCAGGCCCCGGCGCCAGGCACACGTCGGCACTGGCCTGGAGCGCGCCCAGGGCGTCCCGGTCGGCGACATGCCCGAGGAAGGTCACCGGCAGGCCGCGTTCGCGGGCGCGCTGCTCCAGGCGCGGCCGCAGCGGCCCGTCCCCGGCGATCACCAGCACCGCCCGCGCACCCCGCGCCACCAGCGCCTCCAGGGCGTCCAGCGCGGTACCGGGCTTCTTCTCCACGGACAGCCGGGTGCAGGTGACCAGCAGGATCTCGTCCTCGCGCGCGTGGCGGGCCCGGACACCCGCGTCGTACAGCGAGGGACGGCGGGCGACGAGGTCGACGCCGAGCGGGGCACGCACCACGTTCCGCGCGCCGATCCGGACGAACTCCCGTTCGGCGAACTCGGTGGTGCACACCACGCGCGCGTAGGTGTGCGCCGTACGGATGTTGAGCGCGTCGGCGGCGCGCCGGGCGGTGGCCTCGGACAGGCCCCAGGTGCGCAGCACCCCGTCGGCGGTCTCGTGGGAGACCATCACGGCCGGGACCCGGGCGCGCCGCGCCCACTTGCCGGTCCAGCGCAGTGTCGTACGGTCGGAGACCTCCAGGCGGTCCGGCGCGAGGTCTTCCAGGAGGCGGGCGAGACGGCGCCTGTCGGTGAGGACGCGATAGCCGCCGGTGCCGGGCAGCAGCGGTCCGGGCAGGGTGATCACCCGCCCCTGTTCGGTGTCGCGGTCGCTCGCCCGCTCGCCCGGCACGATCAGGACGGGTTCGTGGCCCGCCGCGAGGTAGCCCTTGCCCAGTTCGCGCAGCGCGGTGCGCAGCCCGCCCGAGGCGGGGGCCACGAAGTTGGCCAGGCGGACGATCCGCAGCGGCCCGCCGCCCACGCCACCGCCCACGCCACCGCCCACGCCACCACCCGCACCACTGCCCACGCCGCCGTCGGCCGGTCCGCCGGTCATGCCGCCACCACCAGGCGTCGCGCGGACAGCACGTCCCCGTAGTGGCCGATGAGCTGGTCGCCGACGGCGGCCCACGTGCGCCCCTCGACCGTGGCGCGCCCCGCGGCCCCGTACGCCCTGCGCAGCGCCGGGTCGGCGGCGAGGGCCGCCACCGCGTCCCGTACGGCAGCCGTGTCGCGCGGCGGGAAGAGCAGGCCGGTGCGGCCGTGGGCGACCAGGTCCAGCGGGCCGCCGGCGGCGGGCGCGACGACCGGCACACCGCTGGCCATGGCCTCCTGCACGGTCTGGCAGAACGTCTCGAAGGGGCCCGTGTGCGCGAAGACATCCAGCGAGGCGAAGATCCGGGCCAGTTCGTCGCCGGTGCGGCGGCCGAGGAAGACGGCGCCGGGCAGGGCCTCGTCGAGGTGGGCGCGGCTCGGCCCGTCGCCCACCACCACGACCCGTACGCCGTCCAGACCGCACACTCCGGACAGCAGTTCGACCTGCTTCTCGGGGGCGAGCCGGCCGACGTAGCCGACGATCAGTTCGCCGTCGGGGGCGAGCTCGCGGCGCAGACTCTCGTCACGGTGCTCGGGGCGGAAGCGGACGGTGTCCACGCCCCGCTGCCACAGCTTGACCCGGGGTATGCCATGCGTCTCCAGGTCGTGCCGGGCGGCGCTGGAGGGCGCGAGGGTCAGGTCGGCGGCGGCGTGGACGGAGCGGATGCGCCGCCAGGCGGTGGCCTCGCCGGCGCCCATGTACGTGCGTGCGTACCCGGCCAGGTCGGTCTGGTACACGGCGACGGCGGGGATGCCGAGCCGCGCGGCGGCCGTCATGCCACGCACACCGAGGACGAAGGGGCTGGCCAGGTGGACCACGTCGGCGCGGTGCTCGGCCATGGCCGCGGCGACACGCCGGCTGGGGAGGGCGACGCGGACCTGGGGGTAGCCGGGGAGCGGGAGGGAGGGGACACGGACGACGGGGCACGGCGCCGAGGCGTCGGGCCCGGTACCGGCGGCGGTGGCCGGTGCGACGACGAGCGGGGAGTGACCGCGATCTACGAGGTGCCGGGCGGTCTGGAGCGCGCAGTGGGCCACGCCGTTCACGTCGGGGGGAAAGGATTCGGTCACGATGACGACACGCATACCGGTGTTGTCGCCGCCCTGGACGTGGCCGCGTCAACGTGGATCTTTCCTGCCGACAAACGTCCCATGAGCGTTGCGCTGCGTGCGCCGGCGCACGCCGAACGGCCCGCGCCGCCGGTTCCCCAGCAGGTCGGACAGTGTCCACGCCCGCCTGACCCCTGGGTCATCCGGCGTTCACCGGGCGGGCGCACGTCGGCCGCTCCGGCGGCGCCCGGCCGGTCCCTGTGGCTACATCGCGGACGCCGGATCCGGTCCGATGCGGCTGCGTACGGCCGTCTGGACCTCGGCCTCCTCGGCGGGGTCGGCGGCGAGCCGCCGGAGGCGTTCGACGACCCGGGCGTCGCCGGTCTCGGCGTGCCGGGCGGCGATCTCCCGGGTGGCCTCCTCGCAGTCCCACAGGCATTCGACGGCGAAGCCGGTGGCGAACGAGGGGTCGGTGGCGGCGAGGGCGCGGGCGCAGCGCCCGCGCAGATGGGAGGAGGCCGTCTCGCGGTAGATGTGGCGCAGCACGGGGGCGGCGCAGACGATGCCGAGGCGTCCGGCGCCGTCGACGAGGGTCCACAGGGTGGGGGCGTCGCAGCCTTCGCCGCGTACGGCCTCGCGCAGGGCGCCCAGGACGAGGTCGCTGTCCTTGGTGCCGCCGCGACAGGCGAGCATGCGTCCGGCGGCGGCGCCCAGGGCGTCGGGCCGGTGGGCCCAGCCGCGGGCCCGTTCGACGGCGGCGATGCTGCGCATGCGTTCGAAGGCGTCGACGGCGGCGTCCACGACGGCGGTGGAGCCGGTGGTCACGGCCCGCTCGACGAGGGTCAGGGCGTCGGGGTCGTTGCAGTCGGCGAGATAGCGCAGGGCGGTACAGCGGGCCCCGTCGGTGCCGTCCTTGGCGGCCTGCACGATCTCCGGGCGGTCCTCGGGGCCCGCCACGGCGGTGAGGCAGCGGGCGGCGGGGACATGCAGGGCGGCGCCGCGCTCCAGGCCCTGTTGCGCCCATTCGAAGACGGCCCGGACGCTCCAGCCGGGGCGCGGTCCGGTGGGACTCATCTGGCGTTGCCAGCGGTCGAAACAGCCGGCCTCCTGGGCGGTACGCACGCGCGTGGAGACGTATTCGCGGGGGTCCTCGGCCCACAGGCGCCAGGGCCTTGGCTCGAAGGCGTCCCGGACGGCGGCGGCCAGTTCGGCCTCGCCCTCGGCGTCGGTGGCGAACCGCGCGAGCACCGGTGCGGCCAGGGCGCGCAGTCCGGCGTCGTCGTCGCGCAGGGCCAGCTCGTCCAGGGCCCAGGCCCAGTTGGTGCCGGTGGTGGCGTACCGGCGGAGCAGCTCCAGGGCGTCCCGCCGGCCGTAGGAGGCCAGATGGCCGAGGACGGCCAGGGTCAGGCCCGTGCGCGACTCCTCGGTGTCGAAGGCGTCCTCGACGTCGAAGAGGTGCGCCTCGATCTCGTCCAGCTCGCCGCTGAGGTCGAGGTAGAGACGTGCGTAGTAGAGGGAGCGGTTCTCCACCTGCCAGTCGTGGCGGGGATCGCGCAACACACAGTGGTTCAGTGCCGCGAGCGCTTCGGCGCGCGGGGCGGTGAGCGCGTGCAGCGTACCGTCGCCTCGGCCCCTCTGGAGGAGGCCGAGCAGGGTACCGCTGGGCGCTATGACCGGATCGAACATGGGAAACAGCCTCACATCAAGCGTCGACGCAACCGGGGACGTGCACTACCTGGCCGCGTGACAACACGTCGGGGCGCCCGCCGTTTCCTGCTTGCTGTAGACCATCTTCCTCTGCCTCTCGTCGGTGGCCCATGCGGACCGCATCACGGCCCGCGCGGTGCGGCAACACCTGCCCAGCCCTCACGTCCGTGAATCACGTCGTCATGATGACCCGGCGCTTCTGCCTGCCGCGACCGATATTTCCGGCGGCCTTGTACCGCCTCCCCCGTGGTCGTCCGTTTACCTGCTCAAAAACTTCGTATGACCTGATCGCAAGCCGTCGGTGGACGGCTAGGAGCCGCCGGCCCGCGGGGCCGCGAACAGCTCGAGCAACTCGACCCGGGCGAACATCCGGGCCGTGTCGACGGCCGAGGGGGTGCCCGCGGACGGGTCGGCGCCCGCCTCCAGCAGGACCTTGATCACGTCCGTCTCGCCCTTGAACGCGGCCCCGGCGAGCGGGGTCTGCCCCCGGTCGTTGATCCGGTCGGCCTCGGCGCCACGGCCCAGCAGGGCCCGTACCGCGTCGGCGTGGCCGTGGTAGGCGGCGAGCATCACCAGGCAGTCGCCGCGGTCGTTGGTGAGGTTCGCCGGAACGCCCGCGTCCACGTATGCCACGAGCTCCTCGGTCCGCCCCTGCCGGGCCAGATCGAAGATCTTGGTGGCCAGCTCCACGACCTCGGGGTCGGGGGCTTCAGTCATCGGCCTGGACCGCCTCTCGTTCACAGCTCGACTCAACCGTTCAGGTGAATCGCCAGGGTACTGGCTCGTGCCGCACATGGGCGGTCCCGTCCGAGGCAAAGATCACGGAGCGACCCGTTCGCCGCAATTCTCCTGCTCAGGCAGCCCAGCAAATGCTCCGCCATCGGGGTGGAATGCACGGAAAATCATCCAGTTGCACCTTTTATCGTATGGATACATCCTGTGATCCTGGAAGTACTCATGGTGACTGTCCCCACGCGAACCAGGAGATCCCCAATGATCCTGTCCATGTCAGGCGTCGTCCTGCTCGGCATCATCGTCTTCCTCTTCTTCCGCAAGGACGGACTGAAGGCGTCGCACGCCTGCGTCTCGGCGCTGTTCGGCTTCTACCTGGCGAGCACGGCCATCGCCCCGAGCATCAAGGCGGGCGGCGAGAGCCTGGCCGGCCTGCTCGGCGGCATCAAGTTCTGACGCCGCCCCTCCCGCCGACCGTTCCTTCCGTACGCACGATCAGGAGACAGCAGTGGCCCGGCGCCCCCTCCCCCGCATCCTGAGCACAGGCAACGCGCAGCTCGCCCGGAGCCGGGATCTGGCCCGGACGGCGGCCGACAGCGCCACCGACGTCCTCCAACCACTGATCACGATCACGCGCGGTCTGCGCCGGCTGGCCTCGGCCGGCCTGCGCAGATGGGCCGAGACGCCCAAGGACAGGCGCGGCCCGCTGCTGTTCCTGGCGGCCTCGGTGATCCTCGTCGTGGTGCTCGTGCCGTACGGCCCGCTGCTCGCCGTCATCACCCTGATGGCGGCGGCGGCCTGGCAGGGCCGGGACCGCACCCCACCGGATCCCGAGGGCCCCGACGAGTCGCAGACCCAGCGGCTCCAGTCGCTGTACGAGGCCCTGGTCCCGTACTTCTCGACGGCCGAGGACCCTTCTCCCCTCTACGCCCACGGCGGCGAGTGGGAGAAGGCCTTTCCGGCGTACGAGTTCGACGGCGCCGGCCGCGTCACCCAGCTCGTGATCCGCTACCCGGCCTACTTCCCGGACGGCGAGGCCGAGCACCGCGCGCGGGTCGAACTGCTGCTCACCGCGAAGTCCGGGCGCGGCCGCGAGTACCTCTTCACCTGGGACGAGGAGGGCAACGAACTCACGGTCGGGGTCCTCGCCCCGCTCCCCACCGACATCGCCGCCCAGCGCTTCGTGACCGCGCCCGGCGAGGCCGTCCTCGGCTTCACCGACCCCACCCGCGTCCAGCGCACGCTCCCGCTCACCCACGGCACGGAACAGCGCGACGTCCCCCCGGTCGTCTGGCGCACCGGCGCCCGCTCCACCGAGCCGCATCTGCTGGTGGTCGGCCAGCCCGGCAGCGGCACCTCCACCCTGCTGCGCTCCCTCGCGCTCCAGGCCCTCCAGTACGGCGACGTCCTGGTCGTCGAGGGCGGCGGCACCGGCGAGTACGCCTGCCTCACCGGCCGGGACGGCGTCCTGGGCGTCGAGGTCGCGCTCGCGGGGGCGCTGACCGGACTGGAGTGGGCGGCCCAGGAGACCGAGCGACGTCTGATCGCGGCCAACCAGGCCCGCCAGGCGGGGCAGACCCCGCCGGAGGACACCCGGCGTCCGCTGTGGATCCTCCTCGACCGGCCCACCGCCTTCACCCCGCTCGCGGAGGCGGACGGCCGCGCGGACCCGCAGTCCCTGCTCCAGGTTCCGCTGCGGCACGGCCGCGCGGCCTCGGTCACCGTGGTCGTGGCCGAACAGTTCGACAGCCTCGACCTGCTGAGCGACGCCGTACGGCAGCACACGCGCGCGCGGGTCGTGCTCGGGCCCGCCTCGGCGGGTCGGCTCGCCGCGGTCCTCGGCGCTCCCCCGCACACCACGCCCGTGGAGCAGGTCCCGCCGGGGCGGGGGTACGCGCGGCTGGGAGCGGGGCCGGTGCACCGGCTTCAGGTGCCGGCCACCCCGGATCCGTACGACGACGCGACGAGTGAGACGCAGCGGCAGGCGGTGCTGGAGCTGTTGCCGCCACGGAGCACTCCCGCGGACGCGGAGCCGGTGGCACTCCCCGTGGAGGCGGCTGCCGTGGCCGAGGCCTAGGAAAGTCCTGTGCGGTGCCCGCGGTGTCCGGTGCGTGCTCTGGGGGTTCGCAACACCCCCTAGAGGGGGGCGGGGGTGGGTCTCACTCACCCCCGTCGACGGAGGGCCCGGCGGCACGATGACCCGCAGCCAGCGGAGGCGAACGCCACCCCAACGGCACGACCGGAGGTGGACGCCGCCCCGGCAGCACAGGTGGCCGTAGCCAGCGGGCAGTGGCCGTGGCCCGGCCGGTCCCCTAGGCCACGAACGTGCGCGGTGGCTCGGTGCCCGCCGTCCCCCCGCTCCGTACGATCTTCGCCGCCGCCGCCAGGCGGGTCGCCGCCTCGTCGGCCACCGCGCCGCCCACCGTGAACGGGAGGCGGACGAATCCCTCGAAGGCGCCGTCGACCCCGAAGCGCGGGCCGGACGGGACGCGGACCCCGACCCGCTCGCCCGCCTCGGCGATGCGCGAGCCGGACAGGCCCCCGGCCCGCACCCAGAGCGTCAGCCCGCCCTTCGGGACGGCGAACTCCCAGTCGGGCAGCTCCCGCCGGAGCGCCCCGACCAGCGCCTCCCGGTTCTCCCGGGCCTGGGCCCGCCGCAGATCGACGGCCTGCTCCCAGCCTCCGGTGCTGAACAGCCAGTTCACCGCGAGCTGTTCCAGGACGGGGGTGCCCAGATCGGCGTAGGCGCGGGCCGCGACCAGGCTGCGGATGACGTCCGGGGCCGCCCGTACCCAGCCGATGCGCATCCCCGCCCAGAACGCCTTGCTCGCCGAACCGACCGTGATCACCGTCGACCCGGCGGGGTCGAAGCCGCACACGGGCCGGGGCATCTCCACGTCGTCGTCGAGCCACAGCTCGGTCATCGTCTCGTCGGCCACCAGCACGGTCCCGGCCGACCGGGCGGCCTCCACCAGCCGCCGCCGCTGGTCCTCGTCGGCCAGGGCCCCGGTCGGGTTGTGGAAGTCGGCGACGACGTACGCGATCCGCGGCGCGGCCTCGCGCAGCACCTGGCGCCAGCGGTCCAGGTCCCAGCCCGTGAGCCCCTCGGCCATGGCGACGGGCACCAGCCGGGCCCCCGCCTCGCGCATGAGCTGGAGGATGTTGGCGTAGGAGGGCGACTCGACGGCGATGCGTTCGCCGTGCCCGCCGAAGAGATGACAGATCGCGTCGATCGCGCCCATGGCACCGGTCGTCACCATGATCTGCTCGGGCATCGTCGGGATCCCGCGCGCGGTGTAGCGGTCGGCGATCATCGCGCGCAGCACGGGCAGGCCCGCCGGATAGTCGCCGTGGGTGTGGGCGTACGGGGGCAGTTCCTCGAGCGCGCCCTGGACGGCGCGGGTGAGCCACGGCTCGGGTGCCGGGAGGGCCGCGCAGCCCAGGTCGATCATCGAGCCGAGGGCCTCCGGCGGCAGGGGTTCCAGTCCGCGCGCGGGCAGCGGATTGCCGGCCGGGACCGCCGTCCAGCTGCCCGCCCCGCGCCGGGACTCCAGGAAGCCCTCCGCGCGCAGCGCCTCGTAGGCGGCGGCGACGGTCGTCCGGCTCACGGCGAAGGAGAGGGCCAGTTCGCGTTCGGCGGGCAGCCGCGCGGCCACCGGCACCCTGCCCTCCAGCACGAGCAGCCGGATCCCGTCGGCGAGCGCCCGGTAGGCGGGCGGACGCCGGGTACCGGGGCCGGCCGGGCGGTCCTGCTGGGACTTGAGCAGCCGTGCGAGCTGGGCGGCCCCCACCGCGGAGGTCCACTGCGCCATGGTTACCAGTCCACCTTCCCTGAATTGGCCATGGATGCCGATTCCTTCCCAGCCACAGAGTGTCATGCGTCAGGCCACTACCACCACCAGGGAGCCTCCCTTGTCCACGCCACACCGGTCCGCGAGGGGACCTCTGGTCCGCCGACTGCTCCAGCTGTACGCCGGGCTCGCCCTGTACGGCGCGAGCGCCGCGCTGCTCGTCGAGGCGGGCCTCGGCCTGGAGCCGTGGGGCGTCCTGCACCAGGGCCTGGCCGAGCTCACCGGTCTGACGATCGGTGTCGTGTCGATCGCCGTGGGCGCGGTGGTGCTGCTGCTGTGGATCCCGCTGCGCCAGCGCCCCGGACTCGGCACCGTCTCCAACGTCTTCGTGGTCGGGCTCGCGATGGACGGCACTCTGGCCCTGGTCCCGGAGGTGCACGCCCTGGCCGTGCGCGTTCCTCTCCTGCTGGCCGGCGTGCTGCTCAACGGCGTGGCCACCGGCCTGTACATCACCGCCGCCTTCGGGCCGGGCCCGCGCGACGGCCTGATGACCGGCCTGCACCGGCGCACCGGCCGCTCGATCCGGCTGATGCGGACGGCGATCGAGGTGGCCGTCGTGGTGACCGGATTCACGCTCGGCGGCACCGTCGGCGTCGGCACCCTGCTCTACGCGCTGTCCATCGGGCCCCTCGCCCAGTTCTTCCTGCGGGCGTTCGCCGTTCCGAAGGCATCCGACGGCAGCGCGGTCGTTGCCACGGGGACACCCCATGGGGCGATACTGCGCAGGTGACCACCCTCATACGCCACCCCTACCTCGACCATCCGGGGCCCATCCCGTTCGCGCACCGCGGCGGGGCCGCGGACGGTCTGGAGAACACCGTGGCGCAGTTCCGGCGCGCGGTGGAGACGGGGTACCGCTACCTCGAGACCGATGTGCACGCCACCCGGGACGGCAAGCTTGTCGCCTTCCACGACGGGACGCTGGACCGGGTCACCGACGGCGCCGGCCGGATCGCCGACCTGCCGTGGGCGGACGTACGCCACGCGCGCGTGGCGGGCAAGGAGCCGGTGCCGCTCTTCGAGGAGCTGCTGGAGAGCTTTCCCGAGGTGCGCTGGAACGTGGACATCAAGGCGGAACCGGCGCTGCACCCCCTGCTCAACCTGATCGCGCGCACCGGCGCCTGGGACCGGGTCTGCGTGGGCTCGTTCTCCGAGGCCCGGGTCGTGCGCGCCCAGCGGCTGGCCGGGCCGCGCCTGGCGACGTCGTACGGCACCCGGGGCGTGCTCAACCTGCGGCTGCGGTCCTGGGGGGTGCCCGCGGCGCTGCGGCCCTCGGCGGTGGCCGCGCAGGTCCCCGAGACCCAGTCGGGCATCCAGGTGGTGGACCGGCGTTTCGTCCGGGTCGCGCATGCGCGGGGGTTGCAGGTGCACGTGTGGACCATCAACGATGCCGACGCCATGCACCGGCTCCTGGACCTGGGAGTCGATGGCATCATGACCGATCACATCGACACGTTGCGCAAGGTCATGGAGGACCGGGGCGTCTGGGTCTGACCCGCCGCACACCGTCATCGCACGCCTTCGCACCAGCGGGAAGCGAGGGCACGGGTGGGCACCGACACCGTGCGGACGGCGGCGTCCGACGAGGCCGCCGAGCGGCGGCGCGAACAGCGCGGCTGGTACTTCTACGACTGGGCGTGCTCCGTCTACTCGGCGAGCGTGCTCACCGTGTTCCTGGGGCCCTATCTGACGTCCGTGGCCAAGGAGGCGGCGGACACCGACGGGTATGTGCACCCGCTCGGCATACCGGTGCGGGCCGGGTCGTTCTTCGCGTACTCCGTGTCCCTGTCGGTGATCCTCGCGGTGGTCGTGATGCCGCTGGTGGGCGCCGCGGCCGACCGCACCGGGCGCAAGAAGCGGCTGCTGGGGGTCACCGCCTACGTGGGGGCCACGGCGACCACCGGCATGTTCTTCCTCGGCGGCGACCGCTATCTGCTCGGCGGGGCGCTGCTGGTCGTGGCGAACGCGTCCATGTCGGTCGGCACCATGCTGTACAACTCCTACCTCCCGCAGATCGCCCCGCCCGAGGAGCGCGACGCGGTCTCCTCGCGCGGCTGGGCCTTCGGCTACGCGGCCGGTTCGCTGATGCTGATCGTGAACCTGGTCCTCTATCTCGCCCATGACTCCTTCGGCGTCTCGGAGTCGACGGCCGTGCGCATCTGTCTGGCCTCGGCGGGTGTGTGGTGGGGCGGGTTCGCGATCATCCCGCTGCGGCGGCTGCGCGACCGGGGCCGCACCGGGCCTGCCGTCCCCCGGGAGGCGACGGCTCCGGGGCTGCGCCAGCTCGTGGCGACGATCCGCGACATGCGCCGCCACCCCCTCACCCTCTCCTTCCTCCTCGCCTACCTCATCTACAACGACGGCATCCAGACGGTGATCTCGCAGGCGTCGGTCTACGGCTCCGAGGAACTCGGTCTCGGCCAGTCCACCCTCATCGGCGCCGTCCTGCTGGTCCAGGTGCTGGCCGTCGCGGGCGCCCTGGGCATGGGGCGGCTGGCCCGGACGTACGGCGCGAAGCGGACGATCCTCGGCTCGCTGGTGGCGTGGACGCTGACCCTCGGGGCGGGGTACTTCCTGCCGGCCGGGGCCCCGGTGGGCTTCTTCCTGCTCGCCTCCGCGATCGGCCTGGTCCTCGGGGGCAGCCAGGCGCTGTCCCGGTCCCTGTTCTCCCATCTCGTGCCGCCGGGCAAGGAGGCCGAGTACTTCTCCGCGTACGAGATGAGCGACCGCGGGATGAGCTGGCTCGGGCCGCTGCTGTTCGGGATCACCTACCAGTTCACCGGAAGTTACCGGGACGCGATCATCTCCCTGGTGGCCTTCTTCGTCATAGGGTTCGTGCTGCTCGCGCGGGTTCCGGTGCGGCGGGCGATCGGGGCCGCCGGAAATCCGGTGCCCGAGAAGATTTAGCGCTCAAGGCGAAAGGGCGGTAGTGTACGCGTTTGGCCTGCCAGGCGTACCGTTACTGCGCGTCAAAGATGCCGAAACGCTGGGTGACATCTCCTTGCAGATGTGACAAACCGGGCGCCGGTGGGTACTGCACTGGATGACAAGGCTGCGGCTACGACGGCGACGCAGGACCCGGAACGGGACTCGGAACGGGAATCTTTACCGCCGACCGGACGTTGACCGGACGACGACGACAGCGACACCTGTCCTGTGGGCGACAAGCCCGGGAGGCACGATTCATGAGTGAGCGAGCTCTTCGCGGCACGCGCCTCGTGGTGACCAGCTACGAGACGGACCGCGGTATCGACCTGGCCCCGCGCCAGGCCGTGGAGTACGCATGCGAGAAGGGGCACCGGTTCGAGATGCCCTTCTCGGTCGAGGCGGAGATCCCGCCGGAGTGGGAGTGCAAGGTCTGTGGTGCCACCGCACTCCTCGTGGACGGCGACGGCCCTGAGGAGAAGAAGGCCAAGCCCGCGCGTACGCATTGGGACATGCTGATGGAGCGGCGGACCCGCGAGGAACTCGAAGAGGTCCTCGAGGAGCGTCTGGCCGTTCTGCGGTCCGGGGCGATGAACCTTGCGGTGCATCCCCGGGACAGCCGCAAGTCGGCCTAGCGGAAAAGCCGGCATTTCAGCGAGCCGGGATTTCAGCGCACGCACATGACCGCGGGCGCCGTACGTGAGATACGTACGGCGCCCGCGGTCGTTGTGTCACGCTCTTCCGCGGTCGTTGTGTCACGCTCTTCCGCGGTCGTTGTGTCACGCTCTTCCGCGGTCGTTGTGTCACGCTCTTCCGCGGTCGTTGTGTCACGCTCTTCCGCGGTCGTTGTGTCACGCTCTTCCGCGGTCGTTGTGTCACGCTCTTCCGCGGTCGTTGTGTCACGCTCTTCCGCGCCTCCACCCGTGCCCGTCTACTTCTGCTCGTCCTTCTGCTCGTCCCTGATCACCTCGCCCTGGACGACCTTGCCGTCCGGGCGGTGGATGCGGGCCTGCTGGAAGGCGTCGCCCAGGGAGCCGGGGGCCGCGGCGGCCAGGAACTTGCGCTCGGCGTAGGCACCGATCGCCTTCTGGACCGGCGGGAGCAGCAGGAGCAGGCCGGCGGCGTCCGAGAGCAGGCCGGGGATCATCAGCAGCAGGCCGCCGAGCATCATCAGCCCGTTGCCCGAGCCCTTCGAGGGGGATCCGCCTCGCTGGAGGGCCTCGTTGAGGTTGCTGAAGGCGCGGCGGCCCGCCCGCTTGATGACCACGGAACCGAGGGCGAAACCGGCGACGAGCAGCAGGAAGACCACGAACCCGCTCGTCGCGGCCGCGACCGTGGACAGCAGCCAGATCTCCAGCACCAGCCAGGCGGCGAGCCCGAGCGGCAGGAACGTCCGCAGGCGCGAGCGCCGGGGGCGGGTGGGAGCGGAGTCGGAGCCGGAAACGGGGTAGGTCGGGATCGGAGCGCCAGTCGTCATACTCCCAGTGTGCCCGGACCCGGCTCAGAGCGGCATAAGAGGACGATCAGCCCTCGTGAGGGGGCTCCACGGCCGCCCCGCCGGGCTCCGGAGCGCCGGGGGCGGCCGGGGCGGAGGCCTTGGCCGCCGGGACCGAAGCCGGGGTGGCCGGGGCGGAGTCCTCGGCCCGCGTCCGCGCCGGTTCGGACTGGTCGGCGCCCCGGCCCGTGATCTTGCCCACGCGCTCTCCCACGCCCCACGCCGTGACCCGCCACAGCGCCTCGACGAGGATGTCCCGGCTCATCTTGGAGTCGCCGAGTTCACGCTCGACGAAGGTGATGGGGACCTCGACGACGTGGAAACCGGCCTTGATGGCGCGGCGGGCGAGGTCGACCTGGAAGCAGTAGCCCTGGGAGGCCACCTCCTCCAGGCCGAGGCCCTCCAGGGTCTCGCGCCGGAAGGCCCGGTAGCCGCCGGTGATGTCACGCAGCGGCAGGTCCAGGGCGAGGCGGGAGTAGAGGCTGCCGCCGCGGGAGATGAACTCGCGGGACTTGGGCCAGTTCACCACCCGGCCGCCCGGCACCCAGCGGGAGCCCAGCACCAGGTCGGCGCCCTTGAGCGCGGTGAGCAGGCGGGGCAGTTCCTCGGGCTGGTGGGAGCCGTCGGCGTCCATCTCCACGAGGACGCCGTAGCCGTTCTGCAGGCCCCAGCGGAAGCCGGCGAGGTAGGCGGCGCCGAGGCCCTCCTTGCCCTTGCGGTGCAGGACCCGGACCTGGTCGTCCGCGGCGGCGAGTTCGTCCGCGAGCTTGCCGGTGCCGTCGGGGCTGTTGTCGTCGGCCACGAGGACATGGGCCTCGGGAACGGCTTCGCGCACCCGGCCGACGATGCCCTTGATGTTCTCCGCCTCGTTGTAGGTCGGAATGATCACCAAGGCGGTGCCGAGCGGGCCGAACTGCCTCCCCCGCCTCTGTGCCGCGAGGGTCCCGTCGCCGTCGTTCACTGCTGCCCCTTCGTGTCCGTACGCAGGCCACCACCATAGTGGCCACCGCCTGCGATGACGTGACAGGACGATCGAATGGTGGTGTCGATTCCCCAAGAGCGGGGTAAGAAGAAACTTTTGACCTTGTATGTACGAACGTACCCCGACCGGATGCGTCGAAGCGTGCTGCGGATGGGGGCCCGGCGCCCTTCGGGCCGACCTGGGGCCCGCTGGCTGCGGGTCGACCGAAAGCCGTTGTCTACTGAGCGCCCGGGCCCCACCCGGGTCACACCTCCCCGGCCGGACGGAACGTTCCCTCGCTGCGGCGCTGGCGCTGAGCCTGGCTGCCAGTGGCGGTGCCCCGGTGCGGCACACCGTCCCTGACCCAGCGGCGCCGCCGCGAGTGCGCGGACGTTCTGCGGCGGGGCGTCCGGTGGTGGACCCGGCCGAACCTACCCGCCTTCGGCCATCGGCTGTCAACAGCGGTTCGACCTGCGGCTTTGCGGTCAATGCCCTGGTCAGCGGGGAGGTGGCGGGGGACACACCTCGGCGTGCGGACGGGTGATCTTCCCCGCACCGGCCCCGGAGATCACTCGCCCGGCCGTACGAACACCGTCCTTCCGGCCACCACCGTGCGCAGACACACGGGCAGGTCCGTGCCGGGGGTGAGGTCGGGCAGACCGGGGGTGCCGGAACGGGGGTCGGTGGACCAGCGGGCCACCCGGTCGTCGGGTGCCTGGACGACCAGGGCGTCGGTGCGCCAGACCGCGTAGTCCGCGGGGGCGCCGGGGACGAGGACCCCGGCGTCGTCGCGGCCGATCGCCCGCCAGCCGCCTCGGGTGTGGGCGGTGAAGGCGGCGCGTACGGAGACGCGGTGGCCGGGGGTCCGGTGGAAGGCGGCGGCACGGACCGTCCCCCACGGGTCGAGCGGCGTGACCGGGCTGTCGGAGCCGAACGCCAGCGGGACCCCGGCCCGCAGCAGGGCCGCGAAGGGGTTGAGGGTGCGGGCCCGCTCCACGCCCAGCCGCTGGGCGTACATGCCGTCGTCGCCGCCCCACAGGGCGTCGAAGGCGGGCTGCACGGAGGCGGTCAGGCCCAGCTCGGCAAGGGCCGCCACGGTCTCGGGCGTCAGCATCTCGGCGTGCTCGAGGCGGTGGCGGGCGGCGCGGATCCGGGCGAGGCCGGTCTTCTCGGCGGCCGCCCGGACCCCCTCCACCACGGCGGTCACGGCGGCGTCGCCGATGGCGTGGAAGCCCGCCTGGAGGCCGACCTCGGTGCAGGCGACCACATGGGCGGCGACCTCGGCGGCGGTCAGGTAGGCGGTGCCGGTGTGGGCGGCGTCGTTGTACGGGGTGTGCAGGCAGGCGGTGTGGGAGCCGAGGGCGCCGTCGACGAACAGGTCCCCGGCGGCGCCGAGCGCGCCGAGCTCCCGGGCCCGGTCGACGTCGCGTTCGGCCCAGTAGCCGACGACCCGCGGGCCGCTCTCCTCGGCGGCGAGCCGCAGCAGGTCCGTGAAGTCGTCCTCGGAGGAGATCTCGGGGCCGCCGCACTCGTGGACGGAGCCGATGCCGAGCGAGGCGGCGCGCGCGAGGGCGGTCCGCTGGGCCTCGGCGCGCTGCGCGGGCGTCACGGCCGCGAACGCGGCGGCGCGGGCCGTGTGATGGGCATCGCGGGTGAGCGGCTCGCCGTCCGCGAAGCCGGGCTCGGTGCGGGTGCGGGGGGCCAGCTCGAGCAGGGCGGTGGTGACCACGGCCGAGTGGACGTCGATCCGGCTGAGGTAGAGCGGCCGGCCGCCGGTGGCCTCGTCCAGTTCGGCCCGGCGGGGGGCGCGCCCCTCGGGCCAGCGGGAGGCGTCCCAGCCGTGTCCGAGCAGCACCTTGTCCCGCGGGCGGGCGGCGGCGAAGTCCCGTACCAGGGCGAGGGCCGCCCTGAGGGAAGGGGCGGACGACAGGTCGAGGCCGGTCAGGGCGAGGCCCGTGGAGGTGGTGTGGACGTGCGCGTCGGTGAACGCCGGGGTGACGAGGGCGCCGTCCAGGTCGACCACCTCGGCGACGCCGTCCGCGAAGGCGTCGGCCGCGCCCTCCGAGCCGACCCAGGCGACCTGTCCGCGCTCGACGACCATCGCGGTCGCGAACGGGTCGGCGGGGCTGTGGACCTCTCCGCGGCGGAGGAGGACGGTCTTCGGCTCGGGCGTGCGCTCACTCATGACCGACAGTTTCTCGCGCCACGGGAGCGCTTGGACACCTGGGGCACCGCGAAGGAGCCGCCCGGCCTCCCGAGCCCGTGCCCGCCGTCCACCCTGCGCCCGGCGGCTTCCCGGTCACGGCACTAGATCCGCGGCGGGCGCGCCTCGTACGGCGTGGACAGGACGACGGTCGTCCGGGTCGACACCCCGGCGAGGGCGCGGATCCGGCCGAGCAGCTCCTCCAGCTCGTGCGGGGTGGCCACCCGCACCTTGAGGATGTAGTTCTCGTCGCCCGCGACGCTGTGACAGGCCTCGATCTCGGGCACGCCGGCCAGCCGGTCGGAGATGTCGTCGGGGGCGCTGGGGTCGAACGGTTTCACCGAGATGAAGGCGGTCAGGGGCAGCCCGACGGCCTCGGGGTCGACGACGGCCGCGTACCCCCGGATGACACCGCGCTGTTCCAGCCGGCGCACCCGCTGGTGCACGGCCGACGTGGACAGGCCCGTGGCCTTGCCCAGGTCGGTGTAACTCATCCGCCCGTCCTTGACGAGCAGCTGCACGATGTGGCGGTCCAGCTCCTCCATGGCGCAAGAACCTACCGTGCGTGTGATCTCCGCGGATACCCGTGCCGTCCAGCTCACACCCGGTTCGTGATCTGCCGGACGGCCGCGATGCGTTGGCACCTGCGGATGGCATGTGACGAAGACCACAGCACACGCAGGGGCTTCGTGAGGGGCTCGTGATTACCGCCGAGACGGTCTGGGAAGTGCTTGCTGTGGTCGAGGCCTCAGTGCCTTGCGGCCCAGCCCGAGGGGGAGAATCCCATGCAGAGTCCTAAGCGCCCTGGTCGCACCGCGCCCAAGCGGCTGTCCGTGGTCGAGCCCGAGCCGGAGGGCGTCGAACCCGACGCGTTCGACGCCGACGAGCTCGACGCGTACGACACCTTCGAGATGTTCCGGGTGGTCTGCCCGGACTGCACACAGTCCATCGCGCTGCTGGAGGACGAGCAGGTCCTGCCGGAGCACGCGCTGTGCGCCTCGCCGTGGAACCCGTTCGGGCTCACGGTCTGCGCCGGCACCGGGCGTTCGGCGTCCGAGGCCCGGTCTGCGGACGAGTCCGAGTCGGCCCAGGAGCAGGACATCGCGGTCGTGCTGACGCTCCCTCAGGGGCTCGACTGGCGTATGCAGCCCTTCTCGCACGTCGGCGGCCCGGGCTCGCGCCCGATGCGCGTACCGGCGATGCGCCGCCAGGCCGCCTGAGCCGCGACGCCTCCGCTCCGGGGTCCGACTCCCCCGAGCGCGTCCCTCAGGAGCCCGTCTCCCAGTAGCTGCCCTGCACCATGGCCCGCAGGCTGCCGTGGTGCAGGATCAGTGTGTCCGGATCCGCCGGCACGGCCACCTCGCCGAAGTACGCCTGGCGGTAGGCGATCCGCAGCATGACGATCGCGTGCCGCAGCGCCGCGTACAGCGTGTGGAAGTCCATGTCGCGCGGCGTGTGCCCGGTGAGCCGCGCGTAGCGCTCCTCCACCCGGTCGCGGCGCAGGAAGCCGGGCAGTCCGCACTGTCCGGAGGCAGCTGTCAGGTCCTGGAAGAAGCGGTGCAGGTAGACGGTCCAGCCGAGGTCGACCTCGCGCGGGGCGAGCGCGGCCATCTCCCAGTCGAGGACGGCGGCGGGGGCGAACCCGTCGTAGACGATGTTGCCGATGCGTGCGTCGCCCCAGCTGAGGACGGACGGGGCCGCTTCCTTCGGCCACAGGTCCTCCAGCCGGTCGAAGGCGGACTCGATCAGCGGTGACGGGGCGAGTCCGGCGACCACCCAGTGGTAGTAGGCGCGTTGGGCCGTGACATGCCGACGCAGGGCGTCGCCTTCACCGGGTAACGCGAGGAACTCGGCCTCGTCGACGGGCGCTTGGTCGTGGAGCCGAGCCAACAGGCCGATCGTCGCGCCCTCCAGGCGCTCGCGGTCCGCGTCGCTCGCGGCGTGCAGCCAGTTCCCCTCGTAGGTGTACGGCATGACATCGGGCGGTACCCGCCCCTCGACGCGTTCCATGACGAAGAAGGGGGCGCCGAGCGGGGCCGGGTCCTCCTCCAGCCACAGCACGCGCGGTACGGGCACGTCCGTGTGCGTGGCCACCAGGCGCAGGGTGCGGTACTGCCGGACCATGTCGTACACGGGGAAGACGGTGTACGCCGCCGGGTCCGCCGCGAGTCTCAACGCGCAGCGCCGCAGCGGTGGTTCGGGGTGGTCGAGGTCGAAGAGCAGGGTCTCGCTGGACAGGCCGTTGGAGGCGGGCACGGTCACTCCGGTCGCCCGGGCCCCGGGCAGCCGGGTGCCGAGCCAGTCGGTGAGCCGGCGGGTCAGCTCGTCGGGGTCCCGGGTGGTGGTGCGCGGTCGCGGTGCCGTCGTCATGACTCACCCTCCTTGCGGCGCGACCGAGTCGAAGCCGGTGAAGCCGCTCGGGTCGTGCCGGCCGAAGGAGCCGTGCTCGAAGATGCCGTAGCCGGTCTGGCCGTCGAGCCGGAAGCGGGCCGCGTGGTCCGTCACCCCGTAGGCGGCCCGGGGGTGGGGGACGGTCAGGTCGTAGGTGCGGCGGTCGGTCCAGCGCGGGCCCTGCCAGGTGCCGTGCTGCCAGTCGTCGGCGGGCGGGTAGCCGGCGCCGATCGCGAGGGGGGGAGGAGGTGAGGATCTCCGCCTCCAGTTCCAGCGGCTTGCGGACGTCCGCGAGGTGGACGAGGGCGCGCTCGGGATGACGGGTGCCGGGCCGGTAGGTGATCTCGGCCTGGGGCCAGCCGAGTTGGCGGTCCCGCCGGCCGGGGCGCACGAGGGTGGCCTCGTTGAGGGAACGGTGGCCGTCGGCGTCCTCCTGGGTGATGACCATCAGGAAGCGGTCGTCGAAGCGGACCGGGCACCAGATCCAGTGGAAGCCCTCGGTCGGATGCTCCCGCGCCAGCCGGCCGCCCTCCTCCCCGGGCACCGGGCGCACGCCCCAGCTGCGGTCCCGGGTACCGGTCCAGGCACCCGCCGTCAGCCGGGTCGTCTCCCCGCCCGCCCGCAGCCACCCCACGCACCGGCCGGCCTGCACGAACCGTTTGCCCTCCAGGGTGAGCCGGCCGCCGCGCCGCTGCTGGTGGTGCGGTTCCCACAGGGCCGGGAAGTCGGCCGACCAGTGGATCTCGTACGACAGTCCGTCCGGGTCGTCGGGATCGGCGGCGCAGCTGAGCACGAAGTCGCGCAGGGGGCGTTCGACGCGGATGCGCAGCGGGCCGACCTCCAGACGCATCCGGTCCTCTCCGAGGGCGTCGGAGGCGCGGACGGCGTGCAGGGAGTCCCCGCGGCGGAGGGTCGCGTAGGCGTCGATCACGCCGAGGTTGGGGTAGACGCCGAGGCCGGCGACGAGCAGGGTGCTGCCCCGGTGGTCGAGGACATGGAAGATGCAGCGGTCGTAGGCGTTGCGGTCCCCGGTCGCCACGTGCTTCATCGACAGGGGCACCTGATGGACGGGGTACTCGTCGAGCGGCACGGGGCGGTCGTCGGCCATGGGCGCTCCTGTCCGCAGGCAAGGTATGTGACGGTACGCCAGCTGCATCGCGGCTGACGGTACGTCAGATGCACCGCTGCGGCCAGGGTCGGTACCGGCCGAAAGCGGAGCGGGGCCCGCCCCTCCACCGCGACCTGCGGCCGGGGCGGTTCAGCGCGGCTGCGGGCCCAGCAGATGCCGGGCGATGACCATCCGCTGGATCTGGTTGGTGCCCTCGACGATCTGGAGGGCCTTGGCCTCGCGCAGATGGCGCTCGACGGGGAAGTCGGCGGTGTAGCCGTAGCCGCCGAGCACCTGGACGGCGTCGACGGTGACCTGCATCGCGGCGTCCGTGCAGTGCAGCTTGGCCATCGCCGCCTGCCGGGCGAACGGCCGGCCAGCGTCCCGCAGCCGGGCCGCCGCCAGATACAGGGCGCGGCCCGACTCGACCCGGGTGGCCATGTCGGCGAGCAGGAAGCGCAGGCCCTGGAAGTCGGCGAGGGGCCGGCCGAACTGCCGGCGCTCGGTGGCGTGGGCGACGGCCTGGTCCAGGGCCGCCTGGGCGAGGCCGACCGCGCAGGCCGCGATGCCGAGGCGCCCGGAGTCCAGCGCGGCCAGGGCGATCGCGAAGCCCTCGCCCTGCGCGCCGAGGCGGCGGTCGTCGCCCACCCGGACGCCGTCGAAGTGGAGCTGGGCGGTGGGCGAGCCCTTGAGCCCCATCTTCCGCTCGGGTGGCGCGGCGGTCAGCCCCTCGGCGTCACCGGGCACGAGGAAGGCGGTGATCCCGTGCGGCCCCTCGCCGCCGGTGCGCGCCAGGACGGTGTAGAAGTCGGCGATCCCGCCGTGGGTGGTCCAGGCCTTGGTGCCGTCGATCACCCAGTCGCCGCCGTCCCGTACGGCCCTGGTCCGCAGCGCGGCCGCGTCCGAGCCGGAGGCGGGTTCGGACAGGCAGTACGCGCCGAGCAGCCCGCCGCCGAGCACGCCCGGCAGATGCGCGGCGCGCTGGGCGTCGGTGCCGTGGGCGGCCAGCGCGTAGGCGGCCAGGGTGTGGACGCCGACCCCGAGCCCCACGGTGAGCCGGGCCGCGGCGAGTTCCTCCAGGACCTGGAGGTAGACCTCGTACGGCTGGTCGCCGCCGCCGTACCGGGAGTCGTACGGCAGGGCGAGCAGCCCCGACGCGGACAGGAGGGTGAACAGCTCGCGCGGGAAGCGTCCCGCGGCCTCCTCCTCGGCGGCCGTCGGAGTGATCTCCCGACGGGCGATGTCCCGGACGAGGGCGAGCAGTTCCCGTGCCTCCCGCGTGGGCAGGAGGCGGTCCACCGGTGTCGGAGCGGGCTCGCCCATGCCGCACCTCCTCAGCTGCCGGCCTGCGGCTTCGCGCTGTGAGTATGCCCGCGGGGCGCGACCTCCGCACGGCGGGGCGACTCCGCGACCGGGGCGGACGGCCGGGCGGACCGGCGTACGAGCGGGGGGTGGAAGGGCGTACGACCGGGGCGGAAGAGCGTGGGCCTCCGCCCCCCTCGGCGGGTGCGCTCAGTCCCTGCGGGCCGGCTTCGGTGCCGGGAAGGCGGGGTCGAGTTCCTCGATCGCGCGGAGGGTGCCGCCCAGGGTCTTCACCAGCAGGTCGCACATGACGTCGCGGGAGAGTTCGGGGCCGTCGATCCAGTCGAGGGTGGCGCCCTCGACGCTGCACACCCAGGAGAGCAGGGCCATCCGCGGCAGCGCCGGGACGTCACCGTCGCCGTAGGCGCCCTCGGCGATGGTCGCGACGATCGCCGCGCGCACCCCGTCCCGGATGGCGTGCACCTCGGTGTCGAAACCGACCCCGCCGCTCACGATCGTGCGGAAGGCGGCCTGGTTGTGCTCGGCGTACCGGAGGTAGCCGTCGATCGTGCGCTGGACCCGGTCCACCTGGGCCAGTTCCAGTCCGCTCGCGGCGAAGGAGACCAGATCGGCGACGGAGTCCTGGACGATGGCCAGGTAGTACCCGCGCTTGGACTGGAAGTAGTAGTAGATCAGCCCCTTGGCGACGTGCGCCTGCCGGGCGATGTCGTCCATCGAGAGCGCGTCGTAGGACGTGTCGGCGAACAACTTGCGCCCGATGGTGATGAGTTCGGCGCGGCGCGCGAGTGAGCGCTCGGTTCCCCGCGCCCGGGGACGGACGGCGTCGCGCTGTTGGCTGATATTCAATTTCGACCTGGTCTCCAACGGTCGGCGGGACCACGTCAGTATGTCAGGTCGAACAGCCGCCCAGCCCACCCCGGCGAGGGCCGATCAGCGGAGGTCAGAGCAGTCCGAGGCGGGTCACCAGCATCGCGACGACGACGGCGAGGACCCAGCCCAGCGCCTGCTCGACGATCTTCGGGCCGTCCTCGCGCGGGCCGCCGGTTCGGGTGCGGAGGGCGGGAGCTGCGTGTGCGGTCATGCCGTCCACTGTGCCACCGGCCGGGGCGGGGGCAGCCGAGACCTTGCTCACACGGCGACGCCGACCGCCTCCAGCGCCGCGCACTGGCGCGCGTCCGGACGCACCGGGAAGTACAGGTAGCACACGCCCCCGCTGCCGGAGACGGTCTTGCCCGCCGCGTTGTGGCGCTTGGTCCTGAGCCAGATGTTCTCGAACTGCCGCCGGGCGTAGACGCGCCGCACGGAGGCGTCGTCCGCCGAGTTCGGGTCGTTGGCGATCACATCGCCCCCGGCCGTGAACCCGATCACGGCCATCAGATGGCCGGCCGTGCCGTACCCCGCGCCCGTGAGCTCCTCCGCGAGGAAGGACTGGGACGTCACGGCCGGAATGCCCGCCGCGATCAGCGTCTCCAGGTCGGTGAGCGAGGTCAGCCGGGTGACCACGCTCTGCAGGCCGTCGAAGGTGGCCGCGTAGGCGGCGTTGAAGGGCCAGTTGCCGCAGCCCGCGTACTGGTGGTCGTAGGTGGAGCGGGCGGCGTGGCACACCTGGGGGTCGGCGTAGGACGGGTCGACCCAGGCGAGCTGCGCGGGCGTGAGCCGGCCACCCCAGTACTCGATGATCATCTGGGAGGAGGTCGGGCTGCACCAGGCCTCGCCGCCGTTGTCGTACTCCGGGTACTGACCCTGGTGGATCTCCTGCGAGTAGCGCGGGACCGTCAGCTCGCGCGCGAGGCCGGGCGCCGAGGCCGGGACCGTGAAGCGGTCCGGCACGGCGGAGCCCATCACCGCCAGCCGCCACACGGTCGGGGTGAGCGTCGTGCCCGGGCGGCGGTACAGGGTCAGCCGCATCCGGTACGAGCCGATCCGCAGGCCCGTCGTGGCGTCGTCGACGGCCAGGGTGTCGGTCCACACGGTGCTGCGGCCGTCGGTCTGTCCGTCGACGGAGGCCCGCCGGACGTCCTGGTCGCCGGAGGCCCAGCGGCCCATCACGTACCAGGGGGTGTCGGTGCCGTCCCCGTACGTGGCGCGCAGCTCCACCTGGAGCCAGGTGCCGGCCGGCGTGCTCGCGTTCCAGGAGGCGATCACCTCGGTGGCGGGGACGGCGAGCCGGTGCACGGGGGACGTCCAGGTCGCGTACTCCCAGTCGGCGGTGGTCCTGGCGTGCGGATCGGCGAAGGCCAGGGTGCCGACGGGGCCACCGAGCACCAGCCCGGGCCGCGCGCCCGCGACGGCACGGGTGCCCTGCGCGGAGCCCGTGCTCCAGTCGGCGTACGTCAGCCAGGAGCGGAGGTCGACGGGGCGGGCGGGGGCGGACCCCGCGTCGAGGGCCATGGCCTCGGCGTCGGCGGCCAGGGCGTCGGCGGCCTCGGCAGGGCCCGCGGCCCCCGGGGTCGCACCGGGGGCCGGGGCCGCACGGGCCGGGAGCGCACCGCCCGCCACCACGGCGGCGACCGTGGCGGCAAGAACGGTTCTGCGGGAGGGGCGGTCTGAGCTGCTCATGGGCGGAGGGACCCCCAGGATGTCCGGTGCACGACTGTGCGCCCACTATGAGCGCGGGCGGCCACGCCCACCAGCACCGCAGCCTCCGAGGTCACCCGTGTCGCACTAGACTTCCGGGCCGTGCCCGCCCCTCTCCCGCATCCCGTCCCGTGACGCCGCCGGACACCGCCGTCCCGCGGCTCGCCGCCCGGCTCCGTCAGCTCCCGCCGTCCTGCGGCCCGGTCCGGCTGATCGGGGTCGACGGACACGCGGGCTCCGGGAAGTCCACCTTCGCGGGCCGGCTGGCCGAGGCGCTCGGCGGCGCTCCGGTGCTGCACCTCGACGACATCGCCAGCCACGCGGAACTGTTCGCCTGGACCGGGCGGCTGCTGACCGAGGTGATCGAGCCGTTCGGCCGCGGCGAGAGCGCGCGCTACGCCCCGTACGACTGGCGCGCGCACCGCTTCGGCCCGCCCCGGCCGCTGCCCGCGGCCCCCGTCGTCCTGATCGAGGGGGTCGGCGCGGGACGCCGCGCCCTGCGTCCGCACCTGGCCTGCCTGCTGTGGCTGGAGATGGCGCCCGAGCAGGCCTGGGCACGGGGGCGGGCGCGGGACGGCGACGAGCAGCGGGAGTTCTGGGACGGGTGGGTCCGGGCGGAGGCGCACCACTTCTCGGACGACCCTTCGCGCCCCCATGCCGGGCTGCTGGTACGGCAGTTGAGCGAGGGGTACGAGGTGCTGCGGGGACCGTCGGGACAGCCCGCGGGGCACCCGGATGTCACCCAGTGTGAAGGACCACCCGCGATGTGGTGAACCTGTGAAAAGCCCCCCGCCCGAACTTCGCCAAGTGCCTCAACTTCGCTTGACCGGCGGCCCGTACAGGTCTTACGTTCTCAATGTGCGGCCCTCGCAGCCGCCCCAAGTCGCGAAGCCCCCGGTTGTTCCCCCGTGATCGGGGGCTTCGTTCTGCCCTCGGGCCTCTTCGCACCTCCCTCTTCCGGACGCGCCACGGCGCCGGACGCTCACCGAGGGTCACCGCACCGGGATGCGCCCCGTCCACTCCCACCTCGTCGAACGGCCTGGGCGGCACCCTTCGGCAGGCACTCCTCCGCAGGTACGATGCCCTCGGTGCGACCTACGGACAGCTGCTGCGCGCACCTTGCAACTCCGGTCCGCGGCACAGCGGTTCGACCAAGGAAGCCGGCGGGCGTGGGCCCGGCGGCAAACCGACGGGGGCACGGTTTGTGGGGGACGTGATGGATTTCGGCACGCAGGGCCTGGAGGCCCCGGCCGACCTCGCCTGGCTACGAGGCGTGGACGCCTACACCATGGGCGCGTATCCGCAGGCGGAAGAGGAGTTCCGCACCGCGGTACGGATCGATCCGGGGATGGCCGACGGCTGGCTCGGGCTGCACGCGCTGCGCGTGGACACGACGACCGCGCTGCTGCGGATGTTCCGGCACCGGGACCGCTTCGGCGAGCAGCGCAGCCGGCACCGCCGGACGCTCAACTCCTGGTACTGGTTGGGCTGGTGGGTGCAGCCGGTGCTGGAGAGCCCGCGTGATCTGCTGCTCGCGCACGCCTCGCACTGGCTGGACGGGCGGCATGTGCCCGAGCTGGACCGGGCGCTCGCCGGGCTCCCGCCGGTCGACACCGACCACCAGGTCCGGTTCCTGCACGCCTGCCGCGCCTATCTGGTCAAGGACTGGGAGCAGCTCGTCCGGCACACCGACCCGCTCCTGGACGACCCGCTCCTCGGCATCGAGGCCGGGCTGTTCGGCGGGATGGCCCGGGTCCGGCTGGAGATGTACGGCCAGGCCGAACCGCTGCTCTCCGCCGCCCTGATGCGCTGCCGCAGCGAGCAGCCGCAGCGCAAGGAGTTGCGGTACTGGCTGGCCCGGGCGCACGAGGGCACCGGCCGCTCGGCCGCCGCGCTCCCCCTGTACCGGGCGGTGCACCGGGTCGATCCCGCGTTCATGGACACCTCCGCCCGGCTCGCCGCGATCGCCGAGGGCGACGGCTACGACGACCCCTCCGACCTCGCGGCGATCACCCTCACCGGGATCGGGCAGGACGTGGGGGACGGTCCGGACGCCCTCGACCCGCTGTTCGGGACCGAGGGCCGCGACCTCAAGCTCACCGATCCCGCGGACCTGCCGCCCGTGGGGCCGCTGCCGTCGGTCGCCGATCCGACGGTCCGCGCGAAGACGGCGGTGGGCTCCCCGCTGCCGGCCGGTCCCACCGACCCGGGCTTACTCGAGGAGGCGCTCGCCGAACTGGAGCGCATGGTGGGCCTGGAACCGGTGAAACGCCAGGTCAAGGCGCTATCCGCGCAGCTCAACATGGCCCGGTTGCGGGCCGGGCAGGGCCTTCCGGTCCAGCCGCCCAAACGGCATTTCGTCTTCTCCGGCCCCTCCGGCACCGGCAAGACCACGGTGGCGCGCATCCTCGGCCGGGTCTTCTACGCCCTCGGTCTGCTCGGCGGCGACCATCTGGTGGAGGCCCAGCGGGCCGACCTGGTCGGCGAGTACCTCGGCCAGACCGCCGTCAAGGCCAATGAACTGATCGACTCCGCCCTCGGCGGTGTCCTCTTCGTGGACGAGGCGTACTCGCTCTCCAACTCCGGGTACGGCAAGGGCGACGCCTACGGTGACGAGGCCCTCCAGGTGCTGCTGAAGCGGGCCGAGGACAACCGGGACCACCTGGTGGTGATCCTGGCCGGCTACCCGGAGGGCATGGACCGGCTGCTCACCGCCAACCCCGGGCTCTCCTCGCGCTTCACGACCCGCGTCGACTTCCCCTCGTACCGCCCCCTCGAACTCACCTCCATCGGCGAGGTGCTGGCCGCGGAGAACGGTGACGTGTGGGACGAGGAGGCGCTGGACGAGCTGCGCTCGATCGCCGGGCACGTCGTCGACCAGGGGTGGATCGACGAGCTGGGCAACGGGCGGTTCCTGCGGACGCTGTACGAGAAGAGCTGCGCCTACCGGGACCTGCGGCTGTCGACGTACGCCACGGCGCTGACCCGCGACGACCTGTCGACCCTGCGGCTCCCGGACCTGATGCAGGCGTACGGCGAGGTGCTGTCGGGGCGGGGGCCGCAGGATCCGTCGGCGCTGTAGCGGGGCGGCGGGCCGCCGCGGCGGGGCAGCGGCGGCCCGAGGGCGTGTGGCGCCCTTGGGCCTGTCGTTTGGATCATGCCGCGCGTCCAGAGGCTACGTCGGCCCAGCCGACCTGATCCAAACGACAGGCCCTAGCCGGCCATCGCCTCCTCCGGTTCGCCGCTGGCCCGTGGCTCCGTGAGCCGGACCGCGGGGACGTCCCGGTGGGCCGGGTCGGTCACCTCGCCGACGAGGAGTTCCAGGACGTCCTCCAGGGCGGCCAGGCCCAGGACCTTGCCGGAGGCGTCCGCGACCTGGGCGAGGTGGGTGGCCGCGCGGCGCATCACCGTCAGGGCGTCGTCCAGGGGCAGGTCCGAGCGCAGGGTCGTCATCGGGCGCCACAGCTGCTGGGGCACCGCCCGCTCGGAGTCCTCCACGTCGAGGACGTCCTTCACATGGACGTAGCCCATGAAGGCGCCGTTCTCCGCGGCGACGGGGAAGCGGGAGTAGCCGGTGCGGGCGGTGAGCTCGACGATCTGGCCGGGAGTGACCGACGGGGGCACGGTGATCAGCGACTCCCGCTTGAGGAGGACGTCGGTCACTGGACGCGAGCCCAGTTCCAGCGCGTCCTCCAGGCGTTCCTGCTCCTCGGGGGCGAGGAGGCCCGCCTGTCCGGAGTCCTCCAGCAGCCGGTTGAGCTGCTCACTGGTGACGACGGCCTCGACCTCGTCCTTGGGCTCCACCCGGAAGAGCCGCAGGACGGCCCGGGCGCAGGCGCCGAGGGCGACCGTGATGGGACGGCAGACCCGGGCGAAGGCGACCAGGCCCGGGCCGAGCCACAGGGCCGCCTTCTCGGGGGCCGCCATCGCGAGGTTCTTCGGGACCATCTCGCCGATGACCAGGTGGAAGAAGACGACGGCGGCCAGGGCGATGACATAGCCCAGCGGGTGGATCATGCCGTGCGGCAGGTGGATCCACTCGAAGAACGGTTCCAGCAGCTCGGCCACGGTCGGCTCGGCGACCGCGCCGAGGGTGAGGGAGCACAGGGTGATGCCGAACTGGGCGGCGGCCATCATCTGCGGCAGGCGCTCCAGACCGTGGAGGACCTGCCGGGCGCGCGCGGTGCCCAGGGGCTCGATCTGGCTGCGGCGCACGGAGACGAGCGCGAACTCGGCGCCCACGAAGAAGCCGTTGGCCAGGACGAGCAGCGCGGCGAAGAGGAGTTGGACGACGCTCATCGGGCGGCCTCCGCGACCTGGGCCTCCGCGACCTGCGCCGCCGCGGCCTGACCGAGCCGGCCGACGTGGACCAGCCGGATGCGCTCGGCCCGGTAGTGGCCGACCCGGCGCACGGAGAGCCGCCAGCCGGGAAGCTCCGCCCGGTCGCCGACGGCCGGGATGCGTCCGAGCAGGTCGGCGACGAGGCCGGCGACCGTCTCGTACGGCCCCTCGGGCACCTCCAGGCCTATGCGCTGGAGGGTGTCGACCCGGCAGCTGCCGTCGACGTCCCAGGCGGGCTTGCCCTCCTCGGGCGGGGCGGCGGCCAGTTCGGGGGTGTCCTGGCCGTCGTGTTCGTCGCGGACCTCGCCGACGATCTCCTCGACGATGTCCTCCAGGGTGACCACGCCCGCGGTGCCGCCGTACTCGTCGACGACGACGGCGATGGGCTGCTCGCTGCGCAGCCGGGCCAGCAGCGGCTGGACGGGCAGGGTCTCCGGCACCAGCAGCGCCGGACGGGCGATCCGGGCGACGGGGGTGCGCAGCCGGTCCTGGACGGGGACGGCCAGGGCGTCCTTGAGATGGGCCATGCCGACGATCTCGTCGATCTTCTCGCGGTAGACGGGGAAACGGGACAGGCCGGTGGCCCGGGTCAGGTTGACCACGTCCTCGGCGGTGGCCGAGGACTGCAGGGCGCTGACCTTCACCCGGGGGGTCATCACATGCTGGGCGGTCAGCTCGGCCAGCGACAGGGTGCGCACGAACAGGTCCGCCGTGTCCTGTTCGAGGGCACCGGCCTGGGCGGAGTGGCGGGCCAGGGAGACCAGTTCGCCGGGGGTGCGGGCCGAGGCCAGCTCCTCGGTCGGCTCGACGCCCAGGGCGCGCACCAGCCGGTTCGCGACGGTGTTGAGCGCCGAGATCACCGGCCGGAAGAGGCGGGAGAAGGCGTGCTGCGGGCCGGCGACGAACCGCGCGACCTGGAGGGGCCTGGACACCGCCCAGTTCTTGGGCACGAGTTCACCGACGACCATCTGGACGGCGGAGGCGAGCAGCATGCCGACGACCACGGCGACACCGGAGACGGCGCCCTCGGGGAGGCCGATCGCGGTGAACGGGGTGTGCAGCAGCTCCGCGAGCGCCGGTTCGGCGAGCATGCCGACGACGAGCGAGGTGATGGTGATGCCGAGCTGGGTGCCGGAGAGCTGGAAGGACAGCTCCTTGAGGGACTCCACGACCGTACCGGCTCGTTCGTCGCCTTCGGCGGCGGCCTTCTCCGCTTCCGGCCGCTCGACCGTGACGAGGCCGAACTCGGCGGCCACGAAGAAGCCGTTGGCCAGGATGAGCAGGAACGCGGCTGCCAGGAGCAGCAGAGGGATGGTCATGATGCCGCCGCCTCCGGAACGTGCCGGATGGGGGCGGCGCAGGTACTACAGGACGAACCGTCCATCGCCGGAGAGGGTCACTCCTCGGGTAGCAGGAAACCCCTGTGCACCGGCAGGGCACCACAGGGGTGGAGGCACAACGGGAACGCCTCCGTCACCAGATTAATCAAGACAGGGCCATGAGCGGCAGGGGCGACGACCCCGAGTCAGTCCCGATCCTGTCCGGTGGGCGTCTCGGGGTCGCGGACCGAGCGGGCCTCGACGAGGGCGCGCAGCGCCCTGGCGTCCGCGATGGCCTGCTGCTTGTCGATGCCGGGCTGGATGCCGAGCGCAGGCAGGCTGGTGCCGTCGGTGAGGTTCAGGAACACCCAGGGGTCGCCCGGACGGAGGTTCACCTGGATGATCTCGGCCCAGTCGAGCCGCCGCCCGCTCGCGATGTTCACCACGGTGACGCCGCTGTCGTCGGCGACGACCCGGACGCGCGCGAGCCGGGCCAGCACCGAGAAGATCAGGGCACCGGTGACGACGAAGCTGAGCCGCTCCCCCGGGCCGAGCTTCTCCAGCAGCATGGCGACGCCGGAGATGACGAGGAAGATCACCACCCCGGCCGAGAGCAGCACCGCGCGGGTGCGGCCCGGCCGGAAGGTGACGGGAAGGGTGGGCAGCTCGCTGCCCGGAAGATCGGACATGTTCCCGGTGGAGGTCGTGGTCGTGGTCGAAGACGAGGTCAGAGGCGGCAGGCGTGGATCGCCGTGGTGAGGATGGCCCGGGCGCCGATGTCGTACAGGTCGTCCATGATCTGCTGCGCCTCCTTGGCGGGGACCATGGCACGGACGGCGACCCAGCCCTCGTTGTGCAGCGGGGAGACGGTCGGCGACTCCAGGCCCGGGGTCAGCGCGACGGCCTTCTCCAACTGCTCGACGCGGCAGTCGTAGTCCATCATCACGTAGGTCCGGGCGACCAGGACGCCCTGGAGGCGGCGCAGGAACTGCTGCACCTTGGGTTCGGCCTCGTCGGCCTCCGCGTCGGTGCGGCGGATCACGACGGCCTCGGACTTCATGATGGGCTCGCCGAACACCTCCAGGCCCGCGTTGCGCAGCGAGGTGCCGGTCTCGACGACGTCGGCGATGACCTCGGCGACGCCCAGTTCGATCGCGGTCTCGACGGCGCCGTCGAGGTGGACGACGGAGGCGTCGATGCCGTGCTCGGTGAGGTGCCCCTCGACGATGCCCTCGTAGGAGGTGGCGACGGTGCGGCCCTTGAGGTCCTCGACGCCGTGGGCCGTGCCCGGCTTGGCGGCGAAGCGGAACGTGGAGCGGGCGAAGCCGAGCGGGAGGATCTCCTCGGCGTCGGCACCGGAGTCGATCAGCAGGTCGCGTCCGGTGATGCCGATGTCGAGCTTTCCGGAGGAGACGTAGATCGCGATGTCGCGGGGGCGCAGGTAGAAGAACTCGACCTCGTTGGCCGGGTCGACGATCCGCAGTTCCTTGGACTCGCGGCGCTGGCGGTAGCCGGCCTCATGCAGCATCTCCGCCGCAGGTCCGGACAGGGAACCCTTGTTGGGGACGGCGATGCGCAGCATGAGGTCGGCTTCCTTCGCGTGTGGGGTGGGTGTCGGTCGGAGTCGGGTGTCACAGATGGGCGTAGACGTCGTCCAGCGAGATCCCGCGGGCGACCATCATCACCTGGACGTGGTAGAGCAGCTGCGAGATCTCCTCGGCGGCCGCCTCCTTGCCCTCGTACTCGGCGGCCATCCAGACCTCGGCGGCCTCTTCGACGACCTTCTTGCCGATGGCGTGGACGCCCTTCCCGACGAGTTCGGCGGTGCGGGAGGTGGCGGGGTCGCCGGTGGCGGCCTTCTGCTGGAGCTCGGCGAAGAGCTCCTCGAACGTCTTCTTGGACATGGTGCGTCCCACCCTAGCCGTAATGCCGGGTCCCCTACCTCCAGGGTTCAGATACTGAGCGGAGGGTGGCCGCGGTGGCCACGGCGGCGGTCACGGCCTCGTGCCCCTTGTCCTCGTGGGAGCCCTCCAGACCGGCCCGGTCCAGGGCCTGCTCCTCGGTGTCGCAGGTGAGGACGCCGAACCCGATCGGGACGCCGGTCTCGACGGAGACCTGGGTGAGCCCCTGGGTGACACCTCCGCACACGTAGTCGAAGTGCGGGGTGCCGCCGCGGATGACGACGCCGAGGGCGACGATCGCGTCGTAGCCGCGGCCCGCGAGGACCTTGGCGACGACCGGCAGCTCCCAGCTGCCGGGGACCCTGAGCAGGGTCGGCTCGTCGATGCCCAGGTCGTGCAGGGCGCGCAGCGCGCCGTCGACCAGACCGTCCATCACCTTCTCGTGCCACTGGGCCGCGATGACGGCGACCCTGAGGTCACCCACATTGCGTACGGACAGTTCCGGTGCGCCCTTGCCGCTCACGTCTCTCCTCGAGGTGTTTCTTGCTTACTGGTTGCCGCAGGGGGACACGGGGGCCGTGTCCAGCCAGGGCAGGTCGTGTCCCATCCGGTCCCGCTTGGTGCGCAGGTAGCGGATGTTGTGCTCGCCCGCCTGGACGGGCATCGGCACCCGGTCGGTGACCTTCAGGCCGTGCCGGACGAGCGCGTCGCTCTTGTCGGGATTGTTGGTCATCAGACGGACGCTGCGCACGCCGAGGTCGGCGAGGATCTGCGCGCCCGCCCCGTAGTCCCGGGCGTCGGCGGGCAGGCCCAGTTCGAGGTTGGCGTCGAGGGTGTCGTGGCCCTGCTCCTGGAGCTCGTAGGCCCGCAGCTTGGACAGCAGGCCGATGCCGCGCCCCTCGTGGCCGCGCAGGTAGACGACGACGCCCCGGCCCTCGCTCTGGATGCGCTCCAGGGAGGCGTCGAGCTGGGGGCCGCAGTCGCAGCGCTGGGAGGCGAAGATGTCGCCGGTGAGGCATTCGGAGTGGACCCGGACGAGGACGTCCTCGCCGTCGCCGAGGTCGCCGTGGACGAGGGCGACGTGCTCGACGCCGTCGGCGGTGGAGCGGTAGCCGTACGCGGTGAAGGTGCCGTGGACGGTGGGCAGCCGGGTCTCGGCCTCGCGGCGGACGGTCGGCTCGGCGCTGCGGCGGTAGGCGATCAGGTCCTCGATCGAGATGATCGTCAGGCCGTGCTTGCGGGCGAACGGGATCAGTTCGGGCAGCCGGAGCATCCGGCCGTCCTCACCGGCGATCTCGACGATCGCGCCGGCCGGGCGCAGTCCCGCGAGACGGGCGAGGTCGACCGCGGCCTCGGTGTGGCCGTTGCGGGTCAGGACCCCGCCGGAGCGGGCGCGCAGCGGGAAGATGTGGCCGGGGCGGACGAAGTCGGCCGGTTCCGCGTCGCCGCTCGCCAGGAGCCGGAGGGTGGTGGCGCGGTCGGCGGCGGAGATCCCGGTGGTCACGCCGTGCGCCCCGGAGGCGTCGACGGAGACGGTGAAGGCGGTCTTCATCGACTCGGTGTTGTCCTGCACCATCTGGGGGAGGTTCAGGCGGTCGAGTTCGTCGCTCTCCATGGGGGCGCAGATCAGGCCGCGGCACTCGCTCATCATGAACGCGATGATCTCGGGGGTGACCTTCTCGGCGGCGATGACGAGGTCGCCCTCGTTCTCGCGGTCCTCGTCGTCGACGACCACGATCGGGCGGCCGGCCGCGATGTCGGCGACGGCCTGCTCGACGGGGTCGAGGCTGAGGTCGTCGAGGCCGTCGGTGCTGTACAGGATCGGTGCCGTGCTCATGCCGGCGCTCCTTCCAGGGTGGGGCGCGCGGCCTCGCGGGAGCGCAGCCACCAGTCGCGCATGCCCCACAGGACGAGCGCGCCGTAGATGACGTAGACGAAGCCGGAGAAGGCGTAGCCGTTGGCGAAGTTGAGGGGTACGCCGACCAGGTCGACGAGGAGCCAGGCGATCCAGAACTCGACCATGCCGCGCGCCTGGGCGTACATGGCGACGACGGTGCCGACGAAGATGTAGGCGTCGGGCCAGGGGTCCCAGGACAGGGACGGGTAGGCCTTGAAGAGCAGGGCCACGGCGACCGTGCCGAGGGCGGCGGCGCCGAGCATGGCCGCGCGTTCGGTCCAGGTGGCGAAGCGCGGGACGATGTGTCCGTCGCCCGACCGGCCCTTGTCGCGGTTCCACTGCCACCAGCCGTACAGGGCGACGACCATGACGACGACCTGCTTGCCTGCGCTGCCGGCCAGGTGGCCGTAGAAGGCGATGAACAGGACCAGGCCGGAGAGGAACTGGACCGGCCAGGTCAGCAGGGAGCGGCGCCAGCCGAGGGCGAGGGTGATCAGGCCGAGGATGTTGCCGATCATGTCCGACCAGATGATGTGCTGGTCGAACGCGACGAACGCCTCGGAGTTCAGCCAGTTCACCGGCCCGCTCCCTGCTGGGTGGTGGTCAGCAGGCGCTCGACGTACTTGGCGACGATGTCCACCTCGAGGTTGACCGGGTCGCCGGGCTGCTTGAGGCCGAGCGTGGTGAGCGCGAGGGTGGTGGGGATGAGGCTGACGGTGAAGAAGTCGGGGCCGGCCTCGACGACCGTGAGGCTGATGCCGTCGACGGTGACGGAGCCCTTCTCGACGACGTACCGGGCGAGCTCGGCCGGGAGGGAGACCTTGACGATCTCCCAGTTCTCGGAGGGCTTGCGCTCCAGGACCCGGCCGGTGCCGTCCACGTGTCCCTGGACGATGTGCCCCCCGAGGCGGGAGCCGACGGCGGTGGGGCGTTCGAGGTTGACGCGGGAGCCGACCGTGAGGGCGCCGAGGCTGGAGCGGTCCAGGGTCTCGGCCATGACGTCGGCGGTGAACTCGTCGCCCTCGTGCTCGACGACGGTGAGACAGACCCCGTTCACGGCGATGGAGTCGCCGTGCTTCGCGCCGTCGGTGACGACGGGGCCGCGGAGCCGGAAACGGGAGGCGTCGCCGAGATTCTCGACGGCGGTGACCTCACCCAGTTCTTCGACGATTCCGGTGAACACTTCCCGGGTCCTCCTGCCTCATTCGGGCACGGACTCCGGGGCCTGTCGATGACGACAGCAGACACGAGCGGGGACATCGGAGGCGACGCCGACAGACTCGTCCGCCTGGACGAGTACACATACGGCGGCGCGCACGAATGCCCGCCCGCCGCGCACTGCCTCCCATCCGGACTTTAACCGTCGGTCCAGGAATTTCACCTGGTCAACCGGCCACTGGAAGTGGCCGGGTCGCGGACTGTAACCGCCGGTTCGGACTTTCACCGACCCCGGAGTGCGCTGCTTTAGGTACAGGGTCAGTGTGCCACGCCCGATCGTCGTCCATACGGGCGAAGCGTGTGGGCTCGCTCACAGGCACGGAGGGCGCACGCACTGCACACCCGGCACGCACCCGGAGCGGGCACCGGACAGGCGGCACCTGGTCCAGACCTATTGACCCTACTGGTCTAGTCCTCTTAGGGTCGGGGGCGCGTCCGGCGACGGTGACGACGGCCCTTGCCCGTCGCCGGGCCTCCCAGTCTCAGCGGTCCCGAAGAGTTCCTCCTGGGCGGACTGCCTGGCGGTGAGCAGCGCTCCGCGCAGGACCGCCGTGCCGCCCAGCAGGCTCGGCCGGACCTCGGTGGGCAGGGGCGTCATCCGCCGCAGCCGCTCGGCCACCCGCCCCGCCAGCTCCGGCCCTCCCGCCCGCCCGGTCTCACCCCCGAGAACCACGCACCCGGGGTCCAGGACGGCGACGACCGAGGCGACCCCGAGCGCGACGCGGTCGGCCAGGGCGTCGAGGAACCGCGGCGATCCCTCGGAGCCGCCCCGCTCCAGCGCCGCCCGGACCACCGCCGCCCCGGACGGTTCCTCCCCCTCCGGCCGGGCCGTCAGCCCGTACTGCGCCGCCAGTGCGGTGATCGCCGCCGAGCCGGCCAGGGAATGGAAACCTCCCTCACAGTCCGCGGCGGAGGGCAGCGCACCCGTCCCCGGGACCGGAAGGAAACCTATCTCCCCGGTGCCACCGGAGGCGCCGCGGCGCAGGGTGCCGTCGAGGACCACGGCGGCGCCGGTGCCGTGGCCGAGCCAGAGCAGGACGAAGGTGTCCCGGTCCCGGGCGGCGCCCTCCCGCTGCTCGGCGAGGGCGGCGAGGTTGGTCTCGTTCTCGACGCTCACGCGCGCGTGCGGGAAGCGTTCCTGAAGGGCCGCCACCAGACGGCGGTGCCATTCGGGCAGGCCGATGGAGTTGCGCAGTTCTCCCGCGGCCGGATCGATCAGCCCGGGCGCGCCGATGCCGACGGTGTGCAGCCGGTTGACGCCGGCCTCCTTCACGGTCCGCTCGACGAGGGTGACCGCCTGCTCCACGGCCGGACCCGTGCCGATGTCACCGGCGATCGGCACGGAGGCCTCCGCCAGGACCCGGCCGACCAGGTCGGACACGCGGACGGCGACCCCCTCGGTGCGCACGTCCAGCGCGGCCAGCTGGGCACGGTCGGCGACCAGGCCGTACAGCTTGGCGTTCGGGCCGCGCCGCTGCTCCCCCGCTTCCCCGGCGACCTCGATGAGTCCGGCGGCCGTCAGACGTTCGACGAGGTCGGCGACCGTCGGCCGGGACAGGCCGGTGAGCTCCTTCAGCCGTCCCGCCGTCAACGGGCCTTCGTCCTGCAGCAGGTGCAGGGCCAGCCGGTCGTTGATGGCCCGGGCGGTGCGCGGCGATGCGGGCATGCGGGGAATCCTCCCACGGGCCGGACGGACGCCGGTCCGAGAGCGCTCTCTTTTTATCAGGCAGGGTTCCTGATAGTTTACGGCGGCGCCGCGCCGGAGCGGTGCGCGGCCGGGAGGGGCGGAAGAATGAGCGAAGTGGTCCAGGCACCGTCCTCGGTACGGCGCGCCCGGTACGCCGTGGCGGCCGTGTTCACCGTGCACGGCGCGGTGACCGGCTCGTTCGCCACCCGGGTGCCGTGGATCCAGGACCACGCGGGGGTGAGCGCGGGCCAGCTGGGGTTCGCCCTCGCCTTCACCGCGTTCGGCGCCTCCTGCTCGATGCCGCTGGCCGGCCGGTTCGCGCACAGCCTCGGCACCAGGACGGCGCTGAGCCTGCTGATCTCCCTGTGGACGCTCTCCCTGGCCCTGCCGTCGCTCGCGCCGAACCTGCTGACCCTGTGTCTGGCGATGTTCGCCTACGGCGCGACCTCGGGCATGGCCGACGTGGTGATGAACGCCCTCGGCGTGGAGGTCGAGCGGCTGCTGGGGAAGTCGATCATGTCGGGGCTGCACGGCATGTGGAGCGCCGGGGCGCTGATCGGCTCGGCGGGCGGCACGCTCGCGGCGCATCTGGGCGCGGACGCGCGTGTGCACCACGCGCTGGCGGCCGCCGTCCTGACCTCGCTCGGCCTGCTGGCCTGCCGTGGGGTGCCGGACATGCGCCCGCAGGAGGACGAGGAGCCGCCGCCGCGCTTCGCGCTGCCGCCCCGCTCGGCCCTGCTGATCGGGGCGGTCGGGTTCTGCGCGGTGTTCGCGGAAGGGGCGAGCCTGGACTGGTCGGCCGTCTATCTGCGCGATCAGCTGGAGGCCTCGGCCGCGCTCGCGGCGGCCTGCACGACCGGCTTCATGCTGACCATGGCGGTGGCCCGGCTCGCGGGCGACGCGGTGGTGAACCGCTTCGGCCCGGTGCGCACCGTGCGGGCGGGCGGGGCGCTGGCCGCGCTGGGCGGACTGCTGATCGTGTGCGCCTGGCATCCGGCGGCGGCGATGGCCGGCTTCGGGCTGATGGGCCTCGGGATCGCCGTGGTCGTACCGCTGTGCTTCGCCGCGGCCGGGCACAGCGGACCGAACCCCAGCCAGGCCATCGCGGGCGTCGCGACGATCACGTACACCTCCGGGCTGATCGCGCCCAGCCTGATCGGCGGGGTGGCGCAGGCGACGAGCCTGGTGGTGTCGTTCGGCGTGGTGACGCTGCTGGCGTGCGGGCTCGCGGCGTTCGCGGGCGTGCTGCGCGGCGGCGAGCGCGGTGGTGCGAAGGTCAGTCCGCGGACCGCAGCAGTGCCCGACCCGCGGCCCTGAAGCCCTCGCTCCACGGCGTCGGCCGCAGCGTCGCGGCGTCGAGCCGCACGAGGACCCGGGTCCCGCGGGCGTACGTCGTGACGCCGTCGGCCGAGCAGAGACGGAAGCCGTAGGTCAGCCCGGTGGTGCCGAGCCGCTCCAGCCACAGGTGGACGGCGTAGGGGCCGCTGCGGGTGACCGGGGCGTCGTAGGCGATGAGCAGTTCCTTGACCACGTTGCAGGCGTCCCCGGCGGCCGCCCAGTCGCCCTCGAAGCGGACGCCGTTCGCCTCCCAGAACGCGGTCCACGCACGCTCGACCAGCAGCGGATAGCGGGCGTTGTGCAGCATGCCGAGCGCGTCGAGGTCGTCGAAGTGGACGGTGACGGGGATCAGCCGGCCGTACGAGAGGTCGGGGGCGATCGGGGCTTCGACGGTCACGGGCGGGACTCCTGTGCATGTATGAGACAACCACACCATCGTACGGGGTTGCTAAGCGGTCGCTCACCTTCCGATCCTCCCGGCGCTTCCCTTCACCCCGGCGCCCGGCGCGGCGGGCCCGTTCCCCCGTTCCGGGGAAGCGTCGGGCGCACCGGGGCGCGCGGCGGCCCCCGGCTGCCACCCTTCCCCCCATGCCGCCATCGGAACAGTGCGCCCCGTCCCTGGACACGGTCCTCGTCCCACCCCCCGCCCCGGCCGTCGACCCGGCGCTCGACGCGACGGTGCACGACGTGATCGCCCGGATGCGGGCCCTGGACGCGGCCCTGCCGGCCGACGACGGGATCGCGGTCTTCAACCGGGTGTACCTCGCCGTGACCGAGGAGGTGGACCTGCGCATCGACACGGGCCGTTTCCCGGACGCACGGGCCACGCGCACGCTGGACCTGCGGTTCGCGGAACGCTATCTGGCCGCGGTGGACGCGGCCGCGACCGACCGGCGTCCGCCCGCCTGCTGGCGCCCGCTGTTCCAGATGCGCCGCCATCCCGGCGTACGGCCCCTGCAGTTCGCGCTCGCCGGCATCAACGCCCACATCGGGCACGACCTGGCGCTCGCCGTCGTGGACGCCTGCCGTGACCTCGGCTGCGAACCGGCCGATCTGGCGGACGAGTACGAACAGGTGGGGGACCTGCTCGTGGCGCTGGAGGAGCACCTTCGCGAAGAGCTCATGCCCGGCCCCGACCTGCTGCAGATCGCCGATCCGCTCACCCATCTGCTGGGCTCCTGGAGCCTGGAGCGGGCCAGGGACGCCACCTGGACGGCGGCCCGGGCGCTGTGGGCGCTGCGCCGGCTGCCCGACGTCGCCCAGGAGTTCGCCGACCGCCTCGACACGGCGGTGGGTTTCGCCGGGCGCATGCTGCTCACGCCTCTGCGGGACTGAGGGGGTTCAGTCCTCCGGCAGCTCGACCGGGGCGATCTCGTCGTACACGTCACCCGGTCCCGGGTTGGTCGCGTCCGTCGCGCCGCCGAAGTGGTGCATCACGCCCCAGACCGCGTTGAGCGCGGTCTGGACGGCACCCTCGGCCCAGCCCGCCGTCCAGGAGATGTCGTCGCCCGCGAGGAAGATGCCCCGCTTGTCGGCGGGCAGCCGGTCCTGCATGAAGTGGGTGAACAGGCGCCGCTGGTAGCGGTAGTGACCGGGCAGGTTGGCCTTGAACGCGCCCATGAAGTAGGGCTCGTTCTCCCAGGAGACGGTCACCGGGTTGCCGATGACGTGCTTCCTGATGTCGACCTTCGGGTAGATCTCGCCGAGCGACTTCAGCATGACCTCCATCCGCTCGTTCGCGGACAGCGGCAGCCACTTCAGGCTGTCGTCGCACCAGGTGTAGGAGAGACAGATGACGGCGGGCCGGTCCGGACCGTCGTCGAGCAGGTAGGTGCCGCGCGTCATCCGGTCGGTGAGCGTCATCGACATGACGTCCCGGCCCGTCTCCTCGTCCTTGTCGAGCCAGAACGGCCGGTCGACGGGCACGAAGAGCTTCGAGGACTCCATGTAGTGGGTGCGCTCGATGGCCGTCCAGTGGTCGATCGGGAACAGCGAGTCGTCGCAGTCGATCTTCGACAGCAGCATCCAGGACTGGGCGGTGAAGATCGCCGCCCGGTAGGTGCGGATGTCGCCGTTCGCGTCGGTCACCGTGATCCGGTCACCGGCGGTGCGGTGCAGCCGGGTCACGGCCGGCCGGGGCGCGCCGCCCTCGTGCAGGCTCGCCAGCGAGGTGCCGTACGCCCAGTGGACGATCTTCTCCGGCTCGCGCTCCCACAGGCGCACCGGCAGCTGCTGGGAGCCGCCGACGATGCCGCGGTGGTGGTCGTCGGCCTCGGTGTAGACGACGCGGAGGATCTCCAGGATGGAGTTGGGGAAGTCGGTGTCCCAGCCGCCGGTGCCGAAACCGACCTGGCCGAAGATCTCCCGGTGCCGGAACGACCTGAAGGCCTCGGAGTCGCAGAGGAAGCCGTAGAAGGTCTGGTTGTCGAGCTTCTCGACGAGCTTCGCCCAGATCTCCCGGATGCGCGGCACGTCCCGCTCGCGCATCGCGCGGTTCATGTCGGAGAAGTCGGCGCCTTCTTCGAGGCACTTGCTCCAGGCCTCGGCGACATCGCGGTAGACCTGCGGGAGGTCGTCGATCGTCTCGGCGTAGTGGGACTCGCCCTTGAGGTCGACGACGGTCGAAGGGGTCGCCTCGGCAAGGGGGTTGGGGAAGGGGCTGGTCCTGAGCCCGACCAGGTCGATGTAGTGCTGCAGGGCCGTGGAGGAGGGCGGGAAGCGCATCGCGCCCATCTCGGCGGTGAGCCCCTCGGCGCCGGCGCCGTCGAATCCGACGGTCCGCAGCCGGCCGCCGATGCGGTCGGCCTCGTACACGACGGGCTTCAGGCCCATCTTCATCAGCTCGTACGCGGCGACGATGCCCGACAGTCCGCCGCCGATGACCGCGACCTCGGTGCCGTGCTCGGTCGCCGGTATCTGGCCGAGACCCGCCGGGTGGGCGAGGAAGTCGTCGTAGGCGTACGGGAAGTCCGGGCCGAACATGGTGATCGGGGGCTGCTGCGGCTCGTCGGTGTGCTCGACGGCGTTGGGCACCATGGACGTCATGGGGTGGGGCTCCTTGCGGCGTACGACGGGAAAGTGCGGGGGCTCAGACGTAGAGCTCGGGACGCCGGTCCCGCAGATACGGGTTGGCCTCGCGGGAGGCGGCGAGGGCGACGGGGTCGGCGTCGGCGAGGACCAGCTCCTCACCGCGTCCGGCGCGGGCCCGGGCCACCCCGTCGGGACCGGCGAGGGCGGAGAGCCCGACGAACTCGAACTCGCCCTCGTGGCCGACCCGGTTGACGTAGGCGACGTACAGCTGGTTCTCGAAGGCGCGCACCGGGATCATCGACTCGGCGACGAACTGGAACGGGTGCATCTGCGCGGTCGGGACGAGCAGCAGGTCGGTGCCGGCCAGGGCGTGGGCCCGGACGTTCTCCGGGAACTCGACGTCGTAGCAGATCAGGAGGCCGACGGTGAGCCCGCCGAGCTCGGCCTGGACGACGGGCTGCTCCCCGGGGACGAAGTGGTCCTGCTCGAAGCAGCCGAAGAGGTGGGTCTTGCGGTAGTTCGCGAGCCGGGCGCCGTCGGCGGAGATCAGCTGCGCGGCGTTGTACACGGTGCTCCCGGACCGCTCGGGGTAGCCGTAGGCGACGGCGACCCCGTGCCGGGCGGCCAGTTCGGCGATCGCGTCCGCGGAGTCGCCGTCGGCGGGCTCGGCGAGGCGCGCGATGTCGTCGCCGATCGCGTAGCCGGTGAGGAACAGCTCCGGGGCGACCAGCAGCCCGGCGCCCGCGGCGGCGGCCCGGCCCGCGGCGTCGTCGAGGACCTTGAGGTTCTCGACGACCGAGCCGGGGCGGCCGGAGCTCTGGAGCAGGGCTGTGCGCATGCGGGGTCCTCACCGGGCGGAAGGGGGTTCGAGGGGGCGCCCGCAGCGATTCGGGGGCCTCCTAGACGGTACGGGCGGGCGCTCCGGCCGGACAAGGAGGAGCCGTTGCGCGCCCGGGAGCGATTCGTTGCGTACGCCGGCGGCGGCGCGGCGATTCGTTGCGCGCCCGCAGCCGGCGTCCTCGACGGTGCCGGCTCGGCCTCACCTCGCCGCCCCGCACCGCGCCTCACCGGCGTCTCCGCCGGCCCACCGCCACCGCCAGGGCCGTCACCAGGTACGGCACCGCACCCAGCGCGAACACCGTGCCGTGCGGGAACGTCGAGCCCAGCGCGCCGTACGCGCCGTAGACGCCGATGGTCAGGACCTCGGTGCCGAGGCTCGCGACCGAGGTGAGGGTGGCCCGGCCGGTGCCCTCGATGCGCCGCTGGAGCCGGGCGTCGACGACGACGGTCGCGAGCTGGAAGCCGCCGAAGGCCAGGGCGACGAGGGCGACGCCCGCCGGGCTGCCGGTGAGCGCGCCGAGGGCCAGGGCGAGCGCGGAGCCGGTGAGCAGTGCGGCGAATCCGGTCCTGCCGAGCCGTTCGGCGGGGCCGGACAGCAGGCTGCCGGCCGTGACCGCGGTCCAGATCAGCATCAGCCAGTAGGGGACGGCCGCCTCGGGCACACCGGTGGACCGCACCAGCAGGGAGGTGTACTCGTCGAGGGCGCCCCACACCGCGGCCACGGCCGGGACGAGCAGCAGGGCGCCGCGCACCGAACGGTCGTGGCGGGCGTCGGCGAGCCCGGTCCGCAAGGTCGCCGCCCAGCTCTCCTCGTGGTCGGTGGCGGCCCGGTGCTCCGGGAAGCGGGTCGCCGTCGCGGCGCACAGCAGACAGGCCAGGACGCTCGCCGCGCCGACCGCGGGATAGCCGCCCACCGCGAAGACGGGGCCCGCCAGGCCCATCGCCGCCATCACGGCCACCTGGCCCGCCGCGTGGGACCGGCCCATGACGGCCGCGTACCGGTCCGCCGCGCCGAGCCGCTCCAGTTCCTCGTAGACCAGCGCCTCCAGCGCACCGGAACCGAGCGCTCCGCGGATGCCCCACAGGACGAATCCGGCGGCGAAGGCCCACAAGGACGGGAAGAGCACCCACAGGGCGAAGCCGGCGCCGCCCAGCAGCGGGCCCAGCCGGAGCAGCAGCCGGCGCGAGACGGCGTCCGCCCAGGCGCCGGAGGGGATCTCCAGCAGGACGCCCGTGAGCGACCACAGGACGAACAACCAGGAGATCTGTCCGACGGACAGCCCGGTGTCCGCGAACAGCAGCGCGTACACCGGGTAGAGCAGCACGAACTCGTCGAGGAACGCGTACGCGTAGAGCGTGGCGGTCAGTCGACGGGTGCCGGGGCCGGTGGTGGATCAATGTCGCCAGGTCATGCCACCGATGTTAGACACCGTCCGGCGCGGTGCCCAGCGGTTTCACGGGGACCGCGAAGGTGGTGATCACCGCCGCGTGGTCGGAGGGCCAGTCGTTGTCCTCGACGTCCGGCCAGGGCCGGGGATCGCCGCTGACGTACGTCCGGGAGTCCAGCACCCGCAGGCCCCGGTGGAGCACGAAGTCGATCCGGTCCTGGGGCTCGGGGCGGCCGCTGCCGTCCTCGTGCTCGGTGTGCACCGGGGACCAGGTGTGTCCCGGGTCCCGTAGCGGGTCGGGGTGGGCCTCGCGGTAGGAGTCGGCGAGGCCCGCGCGTTCGGCGGCGCCGGTCACCGGCCACGCGACGTCCGGCCGGTCCAGGTGGGAGGGGCTGTTGAAGTCGCCGACGAGGACGACCGGCAGCGCGGGGTCGAGCCGGTCGAGGGCGTCCTTCATCTGGGCGAGCCGCACCTCCTCGTGGGCGATCAGCTCGGCCGCCGGCAGCCCGTCGAAGGCCGCCTCGTAGGGGCCGTACGGCGTGTAGTCGAGGTGGACCGTCCACACGTCGACCTCGGTGCCCTCCACGTCGAGCCGGACCCCGGCCGCGCCGTAGAAGCCCACGCCGGGGTCGCCGAGGACGGCGGTGATCGGGTGGCGGCTGATCACGCCGAGGTTCTCCCCGGCCCGGTGGTGGTGCCAGCCGAGCGCCTCGGCGAGTTCCCCGGCGGCGGTGCCGTACGTCTCCTGGAGGCCGACCACGTCCGCCTCGGTCTCGATGATCGCCTTGAGCTGTTTGGCCCGGTGGTCGTGGACCTTGGTGCCGCCGTACCAGAGGTTCCAGGTCATGACCCGCAGCCGGGGCGCGGTCAGCGTGCGCAGCCGCTCGGGGGTCACGCCCTCCAGGCTGGTCAGCACGGTCCGGCCGGGGGCGGCACCGATGGGGGCGAGCGAGGGCACCGCGAGGACGGCGCAGCCCGCCGCCTCTGCGGAGGCGACCCCGGTCTCGGTGTCCTCGACGGCCACGCAGGCCGAGGGGTGGACGCCGAGGGCGCGGCAGGCGGCGAGGTAGGGGTCGGGGGCGGGCTTGGTGTGCTCGGTGTCGTCGGCGGTCACGGAGATCGCGAAGCGGTGGGCGCCGAGCGCGTCGAGGACGGTGTCGGCGACGGCCCGCGGGGAGGCGGTGACCAGGGCGGTGGGCACGCCGTCCCGGGCCAGGGCGTCGAGCAGGGCGAGCGCGCCGGGGCGGGGCACGATGCCGGTGCGCACCCGGTCGGCGAACTCCCGGTGGAGGGTGGCGGCGAGGTCCGCGGCCGGCCGGCCCGTGGTGGCGGCCAGCCAGTCGGCGGTGTGCTCCACGGGCCGGCCGAGCACCTCCGGCTGGTCCGCTTCGGTCAGGGTCCGGCCGGCCACCCTTTCGACCGCCTCCCACCACAGCCGCTCGGTGTCGACGAGCGTGCCGTCCATGTCGAACAGGACGGCCTGGAGCGGGAGTCGCGTCACGGTCACTCTCTTTCTGTGCGGTGGGGGGATACGGGTTCTGCGCGGTGTTGTGCGCGGTGGGGGGACGCGGGGAGGGGGTCAGGGGGTGCGTTCGGCGACCAGGACCGGCCGCTCGGGGAGCGACACGGTGACGGCTGCCCCCGCGCCGAGGCCGCGGGCCTCGTGTGCGGGCAGGTCGGCCTTCGCCTCGGTGCCGTCGGCGAGCCGGACGGTGACGCGGACGGCGGCACCCAGGAAGGAGGTGGCGACCACCCGGCCCGACCCGTCGCCGTCGGCGCGCACACCGACCGCCTCGGGCCGCACCAGCACGTCGACGTCCGGGCCGGTCGGCACGGGTCCGTCGACGGGCAGCCGCTGCCCGAGCACCTCGACGCCGCCGTCGGCGAGCCGGCCGGGTATCCGGCTCATGGTGCCGACGAACTCGGCGACGAAGGCGGTCGCGGGCCGGCCGTACAACTCGGCGGGCGGGGCGCACTGTTCGAGTCGTCCGGCGTGCATCACGGCGACCCGGTCCGCCATGGACAGGGCCTCCTCCTGGTCGTGGGTGACGAACAGGGTGGTGATGCCGAGGTCCTGCTGGAGCCGGCGGATCTCCTCGCGCAGGCTCAGCCGCACCTTGGCGTCGAGCGCGGACAGCGGCTCGTCGAGGAGCAGGACACGCGGGCGCAGGGCGAGGGCGCGGGCCAGGGCGACGCGCTGCTGCTGGCCGCCGGAGAGCTGGTGCGGGAAGCGGCCGCCCTTGTCGGCGAGACCGACCAGCTCCAGCAACTCGGCGGCGCGGGACCGCCGTTCGGCGGTGCGGACCTTGCGCATGCGCAGTCCGAAGGCCACGTTGTCGAGCGCGTCGAGGTGCGGGAAGAGGCTGTACGACTGGAAGACCATCCCGGCGTCGCGGCGGTGGGCCGGAACCCGGGTGACGTCCTCGCCGTCGATCAGCACCTCACCGGAGTCGGGGTGTTCGAAACCGGCGAGCATGCGCAGCGCGGTGGTCTTGCCGCAGCCGGAGGGGCCGAGCAGGGCGAGGAGTTCACCGGGGCGGACGGTCAGGTCGAGTCCGTCGAGGGCGACAGTGGGCCCGAACTCCCTGCGCAGGCCGCGGAATTCCACGGTGGCTGCGGTCGTCGCCGTCTTGTCGGGCGCGGTCACGGTCATGGTTCATCCCCGGGATGCGGTTCGGGTACGCCCGCCGGCACCGGCGAGCGCGAGGAGCAGGACCCATGTCACGAGCAGGCTCAGCACGGACACGGCGACGGAGAGCTGGGCCTGGGAGCCGCTGACGTTCACGATCCACACGGCGAAGGGCTGGAAGCCCAGCAGTTGGGCCACCGTGAACTCGCCGAGCACCAGGGCCAGGGTGAGGAAGGAGGCGTTGAGCAGGGCCCCGCGCAGATTGGGCAGGACGGCCCGGACCAGCGCCTGCGGCCAGCCGGCGCCGCAGCTGCGGGCGGCTTCGACGAGGGTGCGGACGTCGACGGCGCGCAGTCCGGCGTCCAGGGCCCGGTACACGAACGGCAGCGCCATCACGACGTACGCGAGGACGAGCACCACGGGGAAGTCCGGGTTCTGGATCGCCACGAAGGTCTGGAACAGCGGGGTGCGGGAGAGGTGTTCGGGCCCCCACTTGAGCACGGTCCCGATGCCGGCGACGAACGCGATCGGCGGGACGACCAGCGGCAGCGAGCACACCACCTCGACGACCGGCCGCAGCCGGGGCGCGCCGAGCCGCAGCGCGACCATGGCGGGCACCATGAGCAGCAGGACGACGGCGATGGTGGCGGCGGCCAGTTCCAGCGAGAGCAGCAGGCTGGAGGTGAAGCCGTCGGTGGAGAAGATCTGGGTGTAGGCGTCGAAGGTGACGCCCCGGCCGGGCACGTCGACGGTGAAGACGACGGACGCGGCGAGCGGGACCAGGAAGTACAGTCCGGCGAGGCCGAGGACGCCCCACCGCCACAGGGTCAGGCGAGCCATCGCGCGCTCCTCCGTTGCAGGGGCAGGTACACGGCCATGACCAGACCGGCGACCAGGACCATGTCGAGGCTGAGGGCGAGCGCCACGTTCTCCTGGCCGACCAGGACGTTGCCGGAGATGGCGTCGGCGATCTGGAGGGTGACCAGCGGGATGGAGCTGCCGACCATCGCGGCGGCGGTGGCGTACGCGGCGAAGGCGCTGCCGAACAGCAGCACGAGCCCGCCGAGCAGCGAGGGCAGCAGCACGGGCAGGGCCACGTGCCGCCAGTACTGCACGGGCGTCGCGCCGTTGTTCTGGGCGGCCTCGCGCCACTGGGTGCGCAGGCCCTCCAGGGCCGGGGTGATGGTGAGGACCATCAGCGGGATCAGGAAGTACAGGTAGACGATCACCAGGCCCCAGAAGCTGTAGAGGTCCCAGCCCTTGTCCGTGAGGCCCAGGTGCCGGGTGAGCACGCCCGCGTTGCCGAGGGTGGCGACGAAGGCGAAGGCCAGCGGGACGCCGCCGAAGTTGGCGAGTACTCCGGAGGCGGTGAGCACGGCCTCGCGCAGGGCGCGGAACCGGGAGGTGACGACGGCCTGGGCGAGCGGCAGCCCGCACAGGGCGCCGAGGACGGCGGAGACCGCCGACAGCTTGACGCTGCCGAGCAGGGCGGTCAGGTACGCCCCCTGGAGCGAGGCCGTCAGATTGCCGGTGGTGTAGGAGGTGGCGCCGGTGGCCGGGTCCTTGGCGGTGAAGGCGCCGTCGAGCATGGCCAGGGCGGGCAGCCCGAAGGCGAGCGCGGTGAAGGCGAGCAGCGGGACGACCGCGAGCCAGCCGAGCGACCGGCGCCGCCGCTTCACCGCAGCGGCGGGCGCCGTGTCGACCCGTACGGCGGTGGCCGTCATCCGGAGACGGCCTTCGCCCAGCCCTGGCCGAGCACCGTCTTGGCCTTGCTCTGCTGGTCCTCGGTCGGAAAGGCCGGCGTGCCGGAGACCTCGGGCAGCTTGGCGGCGGCCGTCTTGTCGAGGGTGCCGGCCTTCTCCAGGGCGGTCATCAGGACGGGGCGGGCGTAGCCCTTGAGCCAGAGGTTCTGGCCCTCGGCGCTGTACAGGTACTCCTGCCACAGGCGGGCGGCCGCCGGGTGCGGGGCGTCCTTGTTGATGGCCTGGGAGTAGAACTGGGAGAACTGGCCGTCGGTCGGGACGGCGACCTTCCAGTCGACGCCCTTGGACTTGAACTCGTCGGCGTACCCCGCGTTGAGGTAGTCCCAGTCGATGCTGATCGGGGTCTCGCCCTTCTCGACGGTGGCCGGGGTGGACTCGACGGGCGTGTAGTTGCCGTTCTTCTTCAGCTTGGCGAAGAAGTCGAGGCCGGGCTGGATGTCGTCGAAGGAGCCGCCGTTCGCGAGCGCCGCCGCGTAGACGCCGCCGAAGGCGGAGCCGGACTTGGTGGGGTTGCCGTTGAGGGCGACCTGGCCCTTGTACTGCGGCTTCAGCAGGTCGGCGAACGTGGTCGGGCAGGTCTTGACGCGCTTGGCGTCGCAGCCGATGGAGATGTAGCCGCCGTAGTCGTTGTACCAGCGGGCCTGGGCGTCCTTCTGGCCCTCGGGGATGTCGGCGAACGAGGCGACCTTGTACGGGGCGAGCAGCCCCTGCTGGGCGGCGCTCAGGGCGAAGGAGCTGCCGAGGTCGAGGACGTCCGGCGCGCGGTCCTGGCCCTTGCGGGAGGTCACGGCGTTGATCTCGTCCTGGCTGGAGCCGTCCGGGTTCTCGACGGCGATCTTGATGCCGTACTTCTTCTCGAAGCCGTCGATGAGGGCACCGTAGTTGGCCCAGTCGCGGGGCAGCGCGATGGCGTTGAGCTTGCCCTCCTTCTTCGCCGCCTTCACCAGGGCGTCGAGGCCCCCGAAGTCGGCGGCGGAGGTGGCCGTGGCGGCGTTCTTGCCGTCGGCGGTGGTCGTGGAGTTGTCGGGGGCGGCGCCGCAGGCGCTCAGGGCGAGGGCGGCGATGACACCGAGGGCTGCGGTTCTCGGCAGGGACACGGTCACGGCTTCTCCAGGGGACGACGCGCGAGGGTGCGGGAGATCAGGAGACGGGGCTAACTTGTCTGAACAAGTTGGCCCCAGTAACCACGCCGCTGATGTCCCCCCGGTAAACTCCGATGAAACCCTGATCCCTTATTTCGCGGACACTCCGGGCTGTCGTTCATCACGTTTCGATGTCGACTACGCTGGTCAGGCTGTGCACAGCAGCTGGAGCGAAGGGGAAGCATGCCGGCCCGACACGAGGAGATCGCCGACGCACTGCGCCGGGCGATCGACCGCGAGGAGTACGCGGTGGGCGCGCGGCTGCCCGCCGAGACCGACCTCGCGGCCCGCTACGGAGTCTCGCGCGGGACGGTCCGCCAGGCCGTGGCGGCGCTGACCGCCGAGGGGCTCATCGGCTCCCGTCAGGGCGCCCGGCGGGTGGTGCTGGCCAGCCGCCGCAGCCAGAGCTTCGCGGAACTGCGCAGCTTCGCCGAGTGGGCGCGGGCGATGGGCCGCGAGGCGACCGGGCAGGTGGTGGCCCAGCGGTACGAGCCGGCCGGCCACGAGGACGCCGTCCGCCTCCAACTCCCCCTCGGCACCCCGGTGCTGCACGTCCTGCGGGTGCGCGGACTGGACGGCGAGCCGGTGCTGCTGGAGCGGACCGTGTACGCCGACTGGATCTCCCCCGCCGTCGAGCCGATCGAGCCGGACTGCCCTTCGGTGACCCAGCGGCTCCTGGACGACACCGGTCTGGTCTTCGCGTACGGCGAGCACGTCATCGACGCGGTGGCGGCGGGCGCCCAGGACGCGGAACTCCTCGGGGTGCGCCGCACCAGCCCGCTGCTGCGGGTCCGCCGGGTCACCACGACCCACGACGGCCGCCCCGTGGAGTGGTCCGACGACCGCTACCGCTCGGACGCGGTGAGCTTCAGCGTCCACAACTCGATCGGCAACAACGCGCTGGCCCGCAAGACCGCCGACTGACGGCCCACTGCGCCGGGGCAGGGCGCCCGGCGGACCGGGACGCGGGCCGGGATTCCGGAGCGCTCGGCGCGCTCTGCCGGCAGGGGGAACGCGTCAGGTGGGCGAGCCCGACGAGAAGCGGCGCAGCAGGGGCGACAGAACCAGCACGGACTTGGTCCGCTCCACGAAGGGCTCCCCCGCGATCCGCTCCAGGACCCGCTCGAAGTGCCGCATGTCGGCCGCGAAGACCTGCGCGACCGCGTCGGCCTCGCCGGTGACGGTGGAGGCGGCCACGACCTCCTGGTAGCGCTCCAGGCCCCGCTGGATGGTCTCCGGCGAGGTGTTGCGCCGGCAGTAGATCTCGACGAACCCCTCGGTCTCCCAGCCGAGCGCCGCCGGATCCACCCGTACGGTGAAACCGGTGATGGCGCCGGTCGCCCGGAGCCGGTCCACGCGCCGCTTCACGGCGGGCGCGGACAGACCGACCAGGTGCCCGATGTCCGCATAGGAGCGGCGGGCGTCCTCGGCGAGGGCGTGCACGATGCGTTCGTCGAGATCGTTCAGCACGGTGGGTGGTTCACTTCTCAAGCGGAGCGGGTGTGGCGAGGCGGGAGCGGCGTTGGCCGTACACGAAGTAGACCACGAGCCCGACGGCCATCCAGACACCGAAGACGGCCCAGGTCACGGCGGCCAGGCTGCCCATCATCCAGACGCAGAAGGCGAAGCCCAGCGCGGGCAGCACCGGCGACAGCGGCACCCGGAAGGTGCGGGGCATCTCCGGCCGGGTCCGGCGCAGCACCACGACGGCCACATTGACCAGCGCGAACGCGAACAGCGTGCCGATGCTGGTGGCGTCGGCCAACTGGCCGAGCGGGATCGCGGCGGCGAGGACCCCGCAGAACAGGGACACGATCAGCGTGTTGGCGCGGGGCGTGCCGGTCCTCGGGTGGACGCGCGAGAACACCTTGGGCACCAGACCGTCCCGGGACATGGCGAACAGGATGCGCGTCTGGCCGTAGAGCACGGTCAGGACCACGCTCGCGATGGCGACGACCGCGCAGAACGCCAGCAGGGTCGCCCAGAACGACTGCCCCGTCACATCGCGCATGATCTGCGCCAGCGCGGCCTCGGAGTCCCCGAACCGCCGCCAGGGCCGGGCGCCCACGGCCACGGCCGCGACCAGCACGTACAGGGCGGTGACGATGACGAGCGACAGCATGATCGCGCGCGGCAGGTCGCGCTGGGCGTTCTTCGCCTCCTCGCCGGCGGTGGAGGCGGCGTCGAAGCCGATGTACGAGAAGAACAGCGTGGCCCCGGCCGCGCTGACGCCCGCCATGCCGAGCGGCATGAAGTGCGCGTAGTTGCCGGAGCGGAAGCCCTGCACGCCGATGGCGCAGAACAGCACCAGCGCGGCGATCTTCACGGCGACCATGACGGTGTTGGCCCGCGCGGACTCCCGCGCGCCGCCGAGCAGGAACGCCATGGCCAGCAGGACGACGATCAGCGCGGGCAGATTGAACACGCCCCCGTCGCCCGGCGGTGCCGACAACGCGTCCGGGACGGTCACCCCGACGGTCCCGTCGAGCAGCTCGTTGAGGTACTCGCCCCAGCCGACGGCCACGGCGGCCACCGACACGCCGTACTCCAGGACCAGACACCAGCCGCACACCCAGGCGATCAGCTCACCCATCGTCGCGTACGCGTACGAGTACGAGGATCCGGCGACCGGGATGGTGCCGGCCAGCTCGGCGTAGGACAGGGCGGAGAAGAGCGCCGTGAGACCGGCGATCACGAAGGACAGGGTGACGGCCGGTCCGGCCTTCGGCACGGCCTCGCCGAGGACGACGAAGATGCCCGTGCCGAGGGTCGCCCCGATGCTGATCATGGTGAGCTGCCACAGCCCGAGGGACCGCCGCAGCGCCCCTCCCTCGCCCTGGCCGCCCTCGGCGACCAGCCGTTCCACGGGCTTGCGCCGCACGAGCCGCGCGGCGAACCCCGGGGACACAGGTGCGGACGGGGTGCGGTCTTTCGGGGGTGCGCTGTGGTCGAGCACGCGCTGACTCCTTCGTCGCTGCCTCTCGGCGCGACAAAGACCGTGCGGGCGGGAACCCACAGAGCGGGGTCCCTGCCACGCCACGTACCGCGCTCGACCCTATGAGCAGGGCGGCAGCGGTCGTAATGACGCAACCTTGCGCACCCGCGCAAGATCGTTGCGTTGATGGCACCGAGGTGCACTTTCGTTGCTGCGGGGCCTCACCAACTGGCGTGCAGCGGCTTGCCCTCCGCATAGCCGGCGGCGCTCTGCACACCGACCACGGCCTTCTCGGCGAACTCCGCGAGCGAGCCCGCACCCGCGTAGGTGCAGGAGGACCGCACACCCGCGATGATCGAGTCCACCAGGTCCTCGACCCCCGGCCGGCCCGCGTCGAGGAACATCCGCGACGTCGAGATGCCCTCCTCGAACAGCGCCTTGCGCGCCCGGTCGTACGCCGACTCCTCCACCGTGCGGTTACGGACGGCCCGTGCCGAGGCCATGCCGAAGGACTCCTTGTACGGCCGCCCGTCGGCGTCGTGCTGAAGGTCGCCCGGCGACTCGTACGTCCCCGCGAACCACGACCCGATCATCACGTTGGACGCCCCGGCGGCCAGCGCCATGGCGACGTCCCGCGGGTGGCGGACACCGCCGTCGGCCCAGACGTGCTTGCCGTGCCTCCTCGCCTCGGCGGCGCACTCCAGCACGGCCGAGAACTGCGGCCGGCCCACGCCGGTCATCATCCGGGTGGTGCACATGGCGCCGGGGCCGACACCGACCTTGACGATGTCCGCGCCCGCCTCGATCAGGTCCCTGACGCCCTCGGCGGAGACGATGTTGCCCGCCGCGATCGGCACCTGCGGGTCGAGCGCGCGGACCGTGCGGATCGCGCTGATCATCGACTCCTGGTGGCCGTGCGCGGTGTCGATCACGAGCGTGTCGACACCCGCGTCGAGCAGCTCCTTGGCCTTGCCCGCGACATCGCCGTTGATCCCGACGGCGGCGGCGACGCGCAGCCTGCCCCGCGCGTCGACGGCCGGCGTGTACAGCGTGGCGCGCAGGGCGCCCTTGCGGGTGAGGATGCCGGCGAGGCGGCCGTCCTCGTCCACGGCGGGCGCGTAGCGCCGGTTGGCCGCGTCGAGGATGTTGAAGGCCTCGCGGGGGTCGATGCCGGCGTCGAGGAGGAGCAGGTCGCGGGACATGACGACCTCGAGCTGGGTGAAGCGGTCGACGCCGCTGAGGTCCTGGTCGGTGACGACACCGACCGGCCGGTGCTCCCCGTCGACGACGACGCCCGCGTTGTGCGCGCGCTTGGGCAGCAGCGCCAGGGCGTCCGCGACGGTCTGGTGCGGAGCGAGCACGATCGGCGTGTCCAGCACCAGGTGCCGGCTCTTCACCCAGGTGATCACATCGGTCACGACGTCGTTCGGGATGTCCTGCGGGATCACGACGAGTCCGCCGCGCCGGGCCATCGTCTCGGCCATCCGGCGTCCGGCGACGGCCGTCATGTTGGCGACGACCAGCGGGATCGTGGTGCCCGTGCCGTCCGGGGAGGAGAGGTCCACCCCCTGCCGCGACCCTACCGCGCTGCGGCTCGGCACCATGAAGACGTCGTCGTAGGTGAGGTCGTAAGCGGGCTGGATGTCGTTGAGGAAACGCACGTGCTGCACATCCCGGTCGTTCAGAGGTGACCCCCTGACAGGTCAGCCAGGGGGAAGAGCACGTACTTCATTGTCCCATGACGACCGTAATGCGATGCCCGGACGGAACGTCCAAGCTGCTCGGAGACGGTTAGGAGGATCCTCCGAGCCCCCCGAGAGGTCCTCCGGGAGCCCCCCCGAGAGCCCCCGCACGATCACCGGGGAGCTCCCCCGAGGGCCAGCACCACGGAGAGCTCCGGCACCCGGTTCACCGCCGAGGAGAGCACCTCCTGCGCGATCTCCCACTCCTCCGGCCGCGCCTTCGCGTACGGCTGCCAGTTCCGTACGACGACCAGCACCGGCCCGGACTCGGGCCCGTCCGGCAGGTCGGTGAGACTGTCGGCGAGGGCGTCCCAGTTACGGCCGAACCGGTCGGGCAGTTCGAGGTCCCGGACACAGCGGTCCATCAGGGCCGCCTTGTCGACGACCCCGTCGAGGTCCAGCGTGAGCACGTGCTCCGTCATCCAGGCACCGTCCTGAGCGAGTCGTGATCGTCTCTGTAGTAGACCTCTCCTCCACCCCGCTGACAACGCGCCGAACCCGCATCGACATCCATGTCGGCGGCATGGGCGGTGACGACGTACTCAACTTCGTGCCGGTCGCGCGCGGGTGGTCGAGCGGCCGCAACGGCACCAACGGCACGGCCCGGGTCGTCTTCGACCGCGCGACGGGAGCGTCGCGGGGACGGAGCTCGGCAGCCCGCTGCTCGTGCTGCCGCGTCCGCCCCCGCCGCACGACGGTGACGCCCCTCAGACCCCGTCCGGGTCCGCCCGGTTGAGTGCCGGCTTCGGGGCCGGTCCCGCCGTCATCAGGTAGTCGGCCGCGGAGGTGTCCGTGACCAGGCTGGTGACGAGTCCGGACCGCAGCACCGCGTCGATCGCCGCCGCCTTGCGCTGCCCGCCCGCGATCGCCACCACCTCGGGGACACGGCGGAGCTGGTCGGCCTTGACCGTGATGCACCGCTCGCCCAGGTCCCGTCCGACCCGGCGGCCCTCGGCGTCGAAGAGGTGCGCGGACATCTCGGCGGCGACACCGAGCGAGGCGTAGTGGGCCCGCTCGTCGTCGCTGAGCATGTCGTGCACCGTGGAGATGCCGGGCTCCCAGGAGCCGATGGAGACGCAGGCGACCGTGACCTTGTCGAAGTACTCGAAGGCCCGGGCGATCCCGGTCTGGTTGCGCAGCGCGGCCGCGGTGGCCGCGTCCGGCAGCAGCATCGGCGCGTAGATGGGGTGCGCGTCGCCGCCGGACACCTGGGCGGCGCGGCGGACGGCCTCGACGGAGCCGCGCTCGGCGGTCCCCGCGTCGTACACGCCCGTCAGCTGCACCACCGTGCAGGGTGGCAGCCGGTCCAGGGCCGCCGCCATGTGGATGGTGGAGCGGCCCCAGGCCAGGCCCAGGACGTCCCCCTCGTTCACCAGCTCGCCGAGCAGGTCGGCGGCCACCTCTCCCAGGTTCTCGGGGTCGGGCGAGTCCGCGGCCTCCGCCGGCGACTCGACGACCACCGCGTGCCGCAGGCCGTAGCGGGCGCGGAGCGCGTCGGAGCGCTCGGCGTCCAGCTCGGCCGGGACACGGATCTCGATCCGTACGAGATCCCGTTCGAGGGCGGTCTCCAGGACCCGGGCCACCTTGAAGCGGCTGACGCCGAACTCCTCCGCGATCTGGATCTTGGACTTGCCCTCGAGGTAGAAGCGGCGGGCCATGGCCGCCGCCTGCACCAGCTCTGCGGGTCCCATCCGCATGGCTGACCGGCCCGCCGACATACCCGACACGGCGATCTCCTCACTGCTGTTCACACTCTGGATACGCCGTTCATCCTTGCAGATCCGGCGCACTGGATCAGCCCTGATGGGAGCCGTTCACGTAGCTGTGGCCCCATGGCCGCACGGGTTGCGTATTCAGTGGGCTACGCATGGTGTCAGCCCGCTGTTCAGAGGGCCGTGGTTCAGTGGGCGCAGGCCCAGCTCGCCGTCGCGGTGGCCGCGTCCGCCCGGGCGCGCAGGGCGCGGACCGCCTCGGCGGGGTCCGCGGCGCCGTACACCGCCGATCCGGCGACGAAGACGTCCGCGCCCGCCTCGGCGCACCGCTCGATGGTCGAGGCCGCGACGCCGCCGTCCACCTGGAGCCACAGCTCCAGGCCGTGCTTGCTGATCAACTCGCGGGTGCGGCGGATCTTCGGGAGCATGATGTCGAGGAACGCCTGGCCCCCGAAGCCCGGTTCGACCGTCATGATCAGCAGCATGTCGAGTTCGGGCAGCAGGTCCTCGTACGGCTCGATGGGCGTCGCGGGCCTGAGCGCCATGGAGGCACGGGCGCCCTTCGCACGGATCTCGCGGGCGAGCCGCACCGGTGCGGCGGCCGCCTCGACGTGGAAGGTGACGGACGAGGCACCCGCCTCGACGTACTGCGGGGCCCAGCGGTCGGGGGCCTCGATCATCAGATGGCAGTCCAGCGGAGTGTCCGTCGCACGGGCCAGGGACTCTACGACCGGCACACCGAGCGTGAGGTTCGGGACGAAATGGTTGTCCATGACGTCGACGTGAAGCCAGTCGGCTCCTTCGACCGCCTTGGCCTCGTCCGCGAGGCGGGCGAAGTCGGCGGACAGGATGCTGGGGTTGATCTGCGCGGCCATGCCCCAAGCCTGCCATGCCCTCCGGGGGTGAGCCGCATGGGTCCCGGTTCGTTGTCGGGTGCGGGTGCCTTGTGGTGGATCGGGTTGGTCGCGCAGTTCCCCGCGCGCCTGGACCGGTGGGGTCGGCATGAAGGGTGACCGCGGGGTTGCTCACCTCGTCTGCGGGCGGCGGGCCAAGTGGCTGGTGCTCGCGGTGTGGCTGGTCGTGCTGTTCTTCATGGCGCCGTTCGCCTCCAAGCTCACCGGGGCCCAGGACAACGACGCCGCGTCCTGGCTGCCGGGGTCGGCCGAGTCGACGCAGGTGCTGGAGCTCTCCAAGGGGTTCCGGCCGGAGCAGATCCCCGCGATCGTGGTGTACGCCCGCGACGACGGGCTGACGGCACGGGACCGGGCGCAGATCGTGGCGGACTCGGCGCGGCTCAGGCAGCTCACGGACCACGGGATCCGGGGCGCCGAGACGCGGGGGCCGGTGTTCGACCGTCCGGTGGATCCGCGCGCCGCGCAGATCTACGTGCCGATCACCATGGACGAGAAGGGCTGGTCGCGCATCTCGCCGGCCGTGGACTCGATCCGGGACGTCGTCGGCAAGGGCGGCGCCGGGCTGGCCGTGCACATCACCGGTCCGGGCGGCACCTCCGCGGACTTCGCCAAGGCCTTCGAGGGCATCGACTCCACGCTGCTGGTGGCGGCCATGGGCGTCGTCGTCGTGATGCTCCTGATCACCTACCGCAGTCCGACCCTGCTGCTGGTCCCGTTGATCGGGGTGGTGGTCGCGCTGTTCACGGCGCAGGCGCTGATCTACTTCCTGGCCCACTACGCGGGCCTGACCGTGAACGGTCAGAGCGCCGGTATTCTCACGGTCCTCGTCTTCGGGGCCGGGACGGACTACGCCCTGCTGCTCGTGGCCCGCTACCGGGAGGAGTTGCGCAGACACGAGGACCGCCACGAGGCGATGGCGCTGGCCCTGCACCGGGCGGGCCCGGCGGTGCTGGCGTCGGGCGCCACGGTGGTGCTGAGCATGCTGGTCCTGACGGCCGCCGAGATGAACTCCACGGCCGGCCTCGGACCGGTGGCGGCGATCGGCGTGGCGGTCGCGCTGCTGGCGATGATGACCCTGTTCCCGGCCCTGCTGGTGATCTGCGGCCGCTGGATCTTCTGGCCGGCGATCCCCCACTTCGGCTCCGCCGATCCGACGGTGCGCGGTTTCTGGGCCCGTACCGGTGCCGGCATCGCCCGCCGCCCGCGCGCGATCTGGATCGTGACCGCGCTGGTGCTGGCGGTGTGCTCGCTCGGTCTGATCCAGCTGCGCGCGGCCGGCATCAGCAACGCGAACGCCTTCACCGGGAAACCGGACTCGATCACCGGCCAGAAGGTGTCCGAGAAGTACTTCGCGGCGGGCAGCGGCGACCCCCTCGTGATCGTCTCCAACCAGGCCCAGGCCCGTCAGGTGGGCGAGGCGGTGGCCGCCACCGACGGTGTGGTGCCGACCTCGCTCGGGCTGCCGCCGGGCACGAAACCCCTGCACGAGGGCAAGGTGCTGTTCGAGGCGACGATGACCGCCCCGTCCGACAGCGAGGCCGCGAAGCAGACGGTGGAGCGGGTGAGGGACGCGGTGCACGCGGTGCCCGACGCCGACGCGAAGGTGGGCGGCGGCACGGCGGCCCTGCTGGACGCGGACCGGGCCACCACCCACGACAACATCCTGATCATCCCGCTGGTGCTGGGCGTGGTCCTGCTGATCCTGTGCGGTCTGCTGCGCGCCCTGCTGGCCCCGCTGCTGCTTGTCGGGACGGTGATCCTGTCCTTCACGGCGGCCCTCGGCATCAGCGCGCTGGCCTTCCGGCACGTGTTCGACTACGCGGGCGAGTCGACGGACTTCCCGCTGTTCGTCTTCGTGTTCCTGGTTGCCCTGGGCATCGACTACAACATCTTCCTGACCACCCGTATCCGGGAGGAGGCGCTGCGGCAGGGCACCCGCACGGGCGTGTTGACGGGCCTCGCCGCGACCGGCTCGGTCATCACCTCCGCGGGCCTGGTGCTCGCGGGCACCTTCGCCGCCCTCGGCACCCTGCCCATGGTGGGCTTCGCCGAGATCGGCTTCGCGGTCGCCCTGGGCGTCCTCCTGGACACCTTCGTCGTACGGTCCGTGCTGGTCACGGCGCTGTTCCTGGACGTGGGTCCCCGGGTGTGGTGGCCGCACCGGCTGGCCCGGGACGACGGCCGGGCGGTGACCGAGGGCGCGCCGGAGCCCGCCACCCGGTCCGGCGGCTGAACGGCCGCCCCGCCCGGGCGCGCTCCTCAGGAGGCCTGCTCGGCCCCCGCCACCGCCACCGGGATGCCGGTGTTCCCGTGGGCGACCAGGATGCGGGCGCTGCCCTCGGCGAGCCGGTAGGCCATGCCCACGACCGCCACGTCCCCGGTGTCCACCTGGTCGGAGAGGGTGCGGGAACGGTCGAGGAGCAGCTGCACGGTGTGCCTTATGTGCTCGTCGACGATGTCGCTGTCGGAGGTCAGTCCGGCGGCCCGGGCGGCCAGCACACTGGGGGTGACCCGCTCGACCACGTCCCGGACGAAGCCGGTCGAGGGCAGACCGTTCGCCACGGCCTCCCGGGCCGCCGCGACGGCTCCGCAGGAGTCGTGGCCGAGGACGACGACCAGGCGGCAGCCGAGCACGGCCGTGGCGTACTCCACGCTGCCCAGCACCTCCGCCCCGAGCACATGCCCGGCGGTCCGGACGACGAAGAGGTCGCCCAGCCCCTGGTCGAAGATGATCTCCGCGGCGAGCCGGGAGTCCGAACACCCCAGGATGACGGCGAAGGGTTCCTGGCCGGGCGCGAGCTCGGCCCGGCGGGCGGCGTCCTGGTTGGGATGGCTGGGTGCGCCCGCGACGAATCGCTCGTTCCCGGAGAGGAGAGCGTCGAGGGCGACGGCGGGGGATGTGCGTGGCATGGGGCCACCCTAAGGCGCCGGGCGGCCGGGGAGAGGGCGAGGTGGGCCACACCGGTGCGGTACGGCGGCCGCTCACGGCGGTTAACCGGGAGCCGGGGCGGGGCGGTGAGCAGGGGCCGGGGCGGGGCCGGGGAGCGGCCCTCAGTGCCGTCAGCGGCGCCTCCGAGCCATCCACCGAGTGGATGACCCCGATACGCGATTCGGATCGCCCAGAGGATGGTGGCGGGGGCGTCGGGCAGCCCATAGTCGTCCCTGCCCGCACCCCCGCTGTCCGGATCGGCGGCCGCGTGCGGCCCTCCCCGGCATGCCGTGCGCCGTCGGTGCCCGTGAAGGCATGCCCGCTTCCGTACGCCTTCCGTACGCCGTCCCATGGAGACGCCATGCCTGGTTCCGTCCCGCGCCTTGGTTCCGTCCCGCCGCCTCCGCCCGCGGTCGATGATGCGGTCCCGTCCTCTGTCGCCGTTTCGGGTCCGGCGCATCTGCTGCGGGTGACCCTGCTGATGGCGGGCAGCTGTCTGCCGATCCTGGGGGCGGTGCTGATCGCCCCGGTGCTGCCGAAGATGCAGGACCACTTCGCGTCGGTACCGGGTGCCGAGGCACTGGTCCCCCTCGCCCTGACCGTCCCGGCGCTGTCGCTGGCGCTGCTGGCCCCGTTCGCCGGGGTGATCGTGGACCGGCTGGGCCGCAAGCGCCTGCTGATCGTGGCGACCGTGCTGTACGCCGTGTTCGGAACGACCCCGCTCTACCTGGACTCGCTGGGCGCCATCATCGCCGGCCGCGCCCTGGTGGGGGTCGCCGAGGCCGCCATCATGACGTGCTGCACCACGCTCATCGGCGACTACTACACCGGCCGGCGGCGGGTGAAGTACCTCGCCCTGCAGACCATGTGCGCCTCCGCGTCGGCCACCGTCTTCTTCGCCGTCGGCGGTGCCGCCGGTTCCGCGGGGTGGAAGGCGCCCTTCTGGGTCTACGCCGTGAGCCTGGTCCTCGCCCCGCTGATGGCGTCAGCCCTGCCCGCCCCGGCCGCCCGGGCGGCCAGCGACGCCTCCCCGGCCGGCACGGCGACGGTCCGGGCCCGCCGCGCCTTCCCCTGGCGGCAGTCGGCGGGCATCTGCGCCCTGACCTTCTTCGGGGCGATGGTCTTCTACACCGTCCCGGTGGAGATGGCGTACCTGCTCGACGACCTCGGGGTGGAGAACACCGGTGTGATCGGACTGGCCACCGCGCTCGCGAGCGCCGCCACCGTCCGCGGAGCGGTCACCTTCGCCCGGCTCAAGCGCTCCCCGGACCCGATGCTGCCCGCGGTCCTCACGGTCTGCGCGGTCGGCTTCGGGGTGATGTCCCTGGCGGGAACCGCGCCGCTGCTCGTCGTCGGCGCGGTGATCAACTGCGTGGGCACGGGCATGCTGCTGCCGGCCCTGCTCACGAGCGCCATGTCGCGCCTGGCGTTCGAGGACCGCGGCCGGGGCACGGGGCTGTGGATGGCGGCCTTCTTCGGCGGGGAGTTCGTCTGCCCGCTCGTCCTGCTGGCCGTGGGGTCGGCGGTCGGCGGTCTCGCCGGTGCGGTGGGCGTGCTGGGGCTGGCCGCCGCCCTCGTCGCGGCCGGCCTCCTGGCGGCCCGGCGCCGCACCGGCGCCGCCGAGCCCCGGCCCCTCCCGGAGCAGGTGGCCTGAGTCCGCGGAAGCCGGCGGACGGCCCGGACCACACCGAGACCGTGCGTGCCCGGACCCACGTCCCGTGCGTCCCCCGAGCCAGCGCTCCCGTACGTGCCCCGAGCCCCCGCTCTTATGCGTCTCCCGAGCCCCCGCTCCCGTAGGTGCCCCGGCCCGCTCCCGTGCGGGACCGGAGCTCTCATGTCGTACCGGACGAGGTCGGAGCGGGGCGGGCCGCGGCGGGCGCGGAGCGGGGCGGGGCGAGCCGCGGCGGGCGCGGAGCGGAGCGGGGCGGGCCGGGCGCGGAGCGGGGCGGGCCGGGCCGGGCGCGGAGCGGGCGCGGGGCGGAGCGGAGCGGGCCGGGCCGGGAGCGGGGCGGAGCGGAGCGGGCCGGGCCGGGCGCGGGGCGGGCCGGGCCGGGAGCGGGGCGGAGCGGAGCGGGGCGGCGGGCGCGGAGCGGCGGGCGCGGAGCGGGGCGGGCCGGGCCGGGCGCGGCGGGGGCGGCGGGCGCGGCGGGCGCGGAGCGGGGCGGCTGACGGTGCTGCTGCCGCCCGATGCGGCGCGGAGCGGCGCGGGCACCGCCGTGGGACGGCCCGCGCGGGTGCGCCGTCGCGGCCCCGGCCGCGTCCCAGGCCGCCGCCCCCGGGGCAGATCCGATCCGGCACCACCCCGGATCAGATCGGACCCGGCACCATCCCCGGACCCAGCGCGGCGGAGACGGTCTCTTGCGCGGCGCGGCCCGTCAGCGTCGCGCCCACCTCCGCGGCCTTGTGCCGCAGCCAGATGTGGGCCGCGTCCTGGGCGTGCACCGGGTGCCACCACAGCGCCTCCTGTACCGGTACGGCCTCGAAGGGGCAGGGCAGAACCCGTACCGCGGCGGAACGGACCGCTCCGCGGGCCAGGCGCTCCTGGATCATCGCGACCCGGCGGGTGCCCTCGATCATGTAGGGCAACAGCTGGAAGGTCTGCACGGAGACCTCCACCCGGGGGCTGATCCCGAGCATGCTGAGCTGGCGTGCGGCCGGAGCGTCGTAGGGGCGCTGGTATACGGCCCAGGGCAGGCGGCCCAGCTGGTCGAGGGTGAGTTCTTCGCCGACCTCCGGGTTGTCGTCGGCGACGAGGCAGAGCCAGCGGTCCTGGTGGAGGTCGACGACGGGGAAGCCGTCGATGACGCCGTGCGGCATCAGCAGTCCGTCGACCGTGCTGAGCACGGTCCCGGTGTTCTCCACGACGGAGGGCGCCGGGTGCTGGAAGGTGAGCCGGACGCCCGGGGCCTCCCGGTGCAGGGCGCGGGCGAGGGCGGCACCGAAGACGGCGGCGCCGTAGTCGGAGGCGAGCAGGGTGAACTCGCGGGTCTCCGCGGCCGGGTCGAAGTCCGCCTGGCTGGCGAAGACGCGCTCCAGCAGGTCGCACGCGGTGGCGCTGCGATCGCGGAGGGCGACCCCGAGCGGGGTCAGCTCGTAGGCGTTGCCGGTCCGGGCGAGCAGTTCGTCGTCGAAGTGCCGGCGAAGCCGGGACAGGGCCGCGCTCATCGCGGGCTGGCTCAGACCGATGCGTTCGCCGGCCCGGGTGACGTTGCGCTCCTCCAGCAGGGCGCGCAGGGCGACGACCAGATTGAGGTCGAGTCGGGACAGGTTCATCGGACACCACCCGGCACACGGAAAAGATCTTCACAGCGAAGATCTTCACGGCAAAGGCATCTACAGCATGGATGAAGCTTATCCATAGGATTCATTTCCCCGATCCGGCGATCAGGGTCAGAGTAGACCGCAACTCAGCGGGAGGACATCTGATGGCAACACGCACGCAATTCGCCGGCCCGTTCGCGCTAGGAACGCTCTCCGCCGCGGACGGGCGCCCGTTCCCCGGCCTGGTGGTCCGGGACCGGGTGCTGGACCTGAGCCGGGCCCTGGCCTGGGAGCCGGTCGATGTGCGTGCCGTGCTCGAGCGGTGGGAGGAGGCACTCCCGGTCCTGCACACCCTCGCGGACGAAGACGCCCTGGAGTGGCGCCCCCTGGACGGCCTGCGGGTGCACGCGCCGGTCGAGCCCCGGCAGATCTTCCAGTCCGGCGCCAACTACCGCCAGCACGTGATCGACCTGGAGGTGGCCCACCGCGCCCCCGACGACGCACGCACGGTGGAGGAGGCACGCGCCGAGATCGCGGCGATCATGGACCGTAGGGCGGCCGAGGACCTGCCGTACGTGTTCATCGGCCTGCCGGGCGCGATCACCGGTCCGTACGACGACGTCGTCCTCCCCGCGTGGGCGAAGCAGCCGGACTGGGAGCTGGAGCTGGTGGCCGTCATCGGCGAGCCCGCCCACCGGGTCTCCGTCGAGGAGGCCCTGGAGTACGTCGCCGGCTACACGATCGCCAACGACCTCACCGACCGCGCCACCGTCTTCCGCCGGGACATGAAGGCCATCGGCACCGACTGGCTGCGCTGCAAGAACGCCCCCGGCTTCACGCCGCTCGGCCCGTGGATCGTCCCCGCCGGATCGATCGCGGACCCGGGCGACCTGCGCGTCACGCTGAAGCTGAACGGCGAGACCATGCAGGACGAGTCCACCAAGGACATGCTCTTCGGCGTCGCGCGGGTGGTGTCGTACATCTCGCAGACCTCCCGGCTCCTGCCCGGCGACCTGGTGCTGACCGGCAGCCCGGCCGGCAACGGGATGCACTGGGGCAGGCTGTTGCGCGACGGCGACGTCATGGAGGGCTCCGTCACCGGGCTGGGCACCCAGCGCACCCGCTGTGTCGCCGAGGAGCCCGGCTCATGATCGACCCCAGGGATCCGGAGGGCGCGATCGCCGAGGCCGCGAAGGCGTACTCGAACTGGGGGCGTTGGGGCGAGGACGACGTGCTCGGCACCCTCAACTTCCTCACCGAGGCCAAGCGGCGCGAGGGCGCCGCCCTCGTCCGGCGGGGCGTCAGCTTCTCGCTCTCGCAGCGGTTCGACATGAACGGCCCGCAGAAGGGCTGGCGCCGCCGCACCAACCCGGTCCACACCATGCTCGACACGGGCACCGACGCCGCCCTCGGCAACCAGGGCTTCCCGCACGGGATCGGCGGGGCGGACGACGTGATCGCGATGCCGTTGCAGTGCTCGACCCAGTGGGACGGGCTCGGGCACATCTTCGACCACGGGTTCGCCTGGAACGGGCGCCGGGCCGACAAGGTGGTCACCTCCGACGGCGACCTGGTCACCGGCATCGAGCACATGGCGCCGTACGTCGCCGGGCGCGGGGTCCTTCTCGACGTGGGCCGCGTCCTCGGCGAGGGCGGGGGAGAGCTGCCCGACGGGTTCGCGATCACCGAGGAGCACCTGACCGCGACGGCCGAGGCGCACCGCGTGGACGTCGGCCGCGGCGACCTCGTGGTCGTACGCACCGGACAGCTGGCCCGCGTCCGCCGCGACGGGTGGGGCGAGTACGCGGGCGGGTCCGCGCCCGGCCTGTCGTTCACCACCGCCGGCTGGCTGCACCGTACCGAGATCGCCGCGGTCGCCACCGACACCTGGGGATTCGAGGTCCGGCCCAACGAGTTCGAGGGCGCCTTCCAGCCACTGCACCAGATCGTCATCCCCAACATGGGCCTGCTCGTCGGCGAGATGTGGGACCTCGAAGCGCTCGCCGCGGACTGCGCGGACGACGGCGTGTACGAGTTCTGGCTCACCGCCGCCCCGCTGCCCATCACCGGCGCCGTCGGCTCCCCCGTCAACCCCGTCGCCGTGAAGTAGCCCGGTCAAGCAGGGCGCGCGGACCCGGCCGGATGCGTCCTTCCCCGGACGGCAGCGGCGCATCCGGCCCCCACCGCTCCACCCGCCGACGGGTGAGGCACCAGAGTCCCCTGGCCCGCCTTCGCGGCGGGCGAGCCGCACACCAGCCGCCCGAAGCCGCGCGGCCGAACCTCGGGAGGTATCCCCGACCATGGCAGACAACCCCACCTCGCCCCCCTCTCGACCGCACGCGCGCGCGGCGACCCCCACCGTCCTCGTCGTCGGCGGCGGCGCCTCCGGCAACGCCGTGACCATCCTGCTGCGCCGCGCCGGCATCGCCGTCGACCTGGTCGAGGCCAGACCCGACTGGAACGCCACCACCGGCTCCGGCATCACCCTCCAGGGCAACGCCCTGCGTGTCCTGCGTGAGCTGGGCGTCTGGGAACAGGTGAGCGCCTGCGGATACGCCTTCGGCACGCTGGGCATCACCGCCCCCGACGGCACGGTGCTGCACGTCGCCGAGGACATCAGGACCGGCGGTGACGACCTGCCCGCCACCCTCGGCATGCAGCGCCCCCAGCTGCAGCAGATCCTCATCGACGCGGTCCGCGCCTCGGGCGCCACCGTCCGCCTGGGCACCACCGCCGAGGCCCTGGAGCAGGACGCCGACGGCGTCTCGGTGCGCTTCAGTGACGGCACCGAGGGCCGCTACGACCTGGTGGTCGGCGCCGACGGCCTGGGCTCCGCCACCCGCGCCGCGATCGGCATCACCGACAAACCCGAGCCGACCGGCATGGCCATCTGGCGCATCGCGGCTCCGCGCCCCGCCGGCGTGGAGCGCTCCGACCTGGCCTACGGCGGCCGGGCCTACATCGCGGGTTACACCCCCACCAGCGAGAACACCCTCTACGCCTTCGTCGTCGAAGCCTGCCGTGACCGTGCCTCGATCGACCCGGCCTCCTACGCCGACGAGATGCGCCGCGCCGCACAGGGCTACGGCGGGTACTGGCCGGAGATCGTCGAGCACATCACCGACCCGCAAAAGGTCAACTACACCTGGTTCGACCGCCTGTTGGTCGACGGCTCCTGGCACCGCGGCCGCGTCGTGCTGATCGGCGACGCCGCCCACTGCTGCCCGCCCACCATGGCCCAGGGTGCCGCGATGTCCCTGGAGGACGCCCTCGTTCTCGCCGAGCTGCTCACCAGCGGCCGGCCCTGGGACGACGAGCTGTTCCAGAGCTTCCACGAGCGCCGCGTCGCACGGGTGCGGACCGTCGTGGAGGCGTCCGTGCAGATCGGACAGTGGCAGCTGGACGGGGTGCGCGACGCCGACGTGCCGGGCCTGATCGGCCGCACCATGAACCTGCTGAAGGAGCTGCCGTGACGGCGCCCACGGTCGACGTGCACGCGCACGTCCTGCTGCCCGAGGTCGACGCCCTGGTGGCGGACCTGCCGGGCCTCGCCGAGGCCCGGGCTCTCGACCTCCGCCGCAACGGCCCGGCGGCGCTCGCCGTCAGCGGCCCGATGGTCCGCGAACGCGCGCCGAGGATGATCGACGTCACCGCCCGGCTGGCCGCGATGGACGCCCAGGGCGTGGACATCCAACTCGTCAGCCCGTCCCCGTCGCACTACCACTACTGGGCGGACGAGGAGACGGCGGAGAAGGTGTACCGGCTCGCGGGCGAGGCGACGGCCGCCCACTGCGCCCACGCCCCCGAGCGCCTGCGCGGGCTCGGGCTCGCCCCCCTGCAACATCCGCGGCAAGCCGTGCGGGCCCTCGAACACGCCCTGGACCTGGGACTGCTGGGCGTCGAGATCTCCAGCCACGCACCCGGCCGCGAACTCTCCGACCCGGCCTACGAACCGTTCTGGACCCGGGCCGAGGAGACCGGCGCGATCCTCTTCCTGCACCCCTTCGGCTGCACGCTCGACGAGCGCCTCGACCAGTGGTACCTGTCCAACGTCGTGGGCCAGCCGGTGGAGAACGCGGTCGCCCTGTCGCACCTGATCTTCTCCGGCGTGCTGGACCGGCATCCGGGTCTGAAGCTGATCGCGGCCCACGGCGGCGGCTACCTGCCCACGCACATCGGCCGCTCCGACCACGCCTGGTCCGCCCGCTCCGACGCCGCCGCCGGCTGCGCCCACCCGCCCAGCAGCTACCTCGGACGCCTCTACTTCGACTCCCTCGTCCACAACCCGCACGTCCTGCGGGAACTCGTACGGGCGGCGGGCGCGGACCGGGTCCTGCTCGGCTCCGACCACGCCTTCGACATGGGCGCCGAGGACCCGGTCGCCGCCCTGCGCGCCGCCCAGCTGCCCGACCCCGACTTCCACGCCGTCCGCGGCGGCAACGCCGTCGCCCTGCTGAAACTCTCCTGAGGAAGGCCCCCCACATGACCAGCCGTCTGCTCACCCATCTCCGGCACGTCGACCTCGCCGTGCCCGACTACGACAAGCAGCTCGACTTCTACGCCGGCGTCTGGGGCCTGACCAAGGTCGCCGAGGACTCCGGCATCTCCTTCCTCGCCGCCGAGGGCAGCCCCGAGCAGTACGTCGTCCGGCTGCGCAAGGCCGACGAGAAGCGGCTCGACCTGGTCTCCTACGGCGCCGGGAGCGCGGCCGACGTGGACACCCTCGCCGAACGGCTGCTCGCGGGGGGCGTGCAGCTGATCTCCAGGCCGGGCAAGGTCGAGACCCCCGGCGGCGGTTACGGCTTCCGCTTCTTCGACGTGGACGGCCGCACCATCGAGGTCTCCGCGGACGTCGAGGTACGGCGGCACCGCAGGATCGAGGAGAAGGAGGCCATCCCGGTCAAGCTCTCGCACGTCGTGCTCAACTCGCCGGACCTCGACAGGACCCGCGCGTGGTACGAGACCCACCTCGGCTTCCGTCTCTCCGACACCCTGAGCTCGCCGCACATGGGCGAGGTCATGCACTTCCTGCGGATCAGCAACCAGCACCACTCCATGGCGCTCGCGAAGGGCCCGCACACCTCCCTGCACCACGTCTCCTTCGAGATGCGCGGCCTGGACGAGTACATGAGGGGCTCCGGCCGCGTGATGCGGGCCGGCTTCCAGAAAGTGTGGGGTCCGGGCCGGCACATGGCGGGCGACAACACCTTCACCTACTTCCTCGACCCGCACGGCAACACGGTGGAGTACACCACCGAGCTGGAGGAGCTGGACGAGGACACCTGGCACCCCCACGTCTACGACTTCTCCCGGCCCGAGGTCACCGACCAGTGGGGCACCGCCAACCCGATGAACGAACTGATCGCCAAGGAGTCGTTCAACGACGTCGACCGCGGCGTGTTCGTGGCCCCGCCGGTCTGACCGGAACGGCCCGCCGGTCCCGGCGGTGGGCCCCCGTCACCGGGGGCGTGGCAGCCCTGTCATGCCCTGACTCCCCGCCGCGCCCCCGGCCCCTCGTGTCCGCCCCCCGCCGACAGGACCCCACCATGCGTTTCGCCTCGTACGAGTACCACGACCGCCACCATGTGGCCGTCGTCGCGGAGGACGGCACCCTCCGTCCCCTGCCCGGTGTCCGCTCCCTGACCGGCCTGCTCGGCGCGGCGGGCGGTCTGCCCGGACTGCTCGGCGCGGGCTCCGCGCCACCCGGCCTCCCGGCCGGCCCCCACGTCTCCGAGGTACGGCTGCTGTCCCCCCTCCAACCGCCGACCGTGCGGGACTTCGTCACCTTCGAGGAACACGTCGAGGGCGTACGGCGGTCCGTCGACGGGGCCGCCGGAGTACCGGAGCGGTGGTACGCCGCCCCGACGTTCTACTTCACCAACCCCTACGCCGTGTACGGCCCGCACGACGACATCCCCGTGCCCCCGGGGTCGAGCGTCCTCGACTTCGAACTCGAGGTCGCCGCGGTGATCGGCAAGGAGGGCCGCGACCTCACGCCCGAGCAGGCCCGCGACCACATCGTCGGCTACACCGTCCTCAACGACTGGTCCGCCCGCGACCTGCAGGCCGCCGAGATGAAGGTCGGCCTCGGCCCCTGCAAGGGCAAGGACACCGCCACCACCCTGGGCCCGTACCTCGTCACCGCCGACGAACTGGAGAAGCACCGCGACGCCGACGGCTTCCTGCGGCTCGGGCTGACCGCCGAGATCAACGGCGAGGTGGTCGGCGAGGACCTGCTGTCCAACATGAGCTGGACGTTCGAGGAGATGGTCGCCTACGCCTCGCGCGGCACCTGGGTGCGTCCCGGTGACGTCCTCGGCTCGGGCACCTGCGGCAACGGCGGCTGCCTCGCCGAGCTGTGGGGCGTCCGGGGCAGGCAGGACCCGCCGCCGCTGAAGCCCGGAGACACCGTCACCCTCACCGTCGAGGGCATCGGCAGCACGTCCAACACCGTGGTGGCCGGCGGGGACGTCCTGCCGGTTCCGGTCGGCCGGCGCCGCTCGCGGGAGCGGCCGTGAGCGAGCCGCGTCCCCAGCGGCTGCTGGGCAAGGTCGTCGTGGTCACGGGGGCGGCGCGCGGCCAGGGCGCCGCGGAGGCCGAGGCATTGAGCCGTGAGGGCGCCCGGGTGATCGCCACCGACAGGACCGAGGCACCCGGCTGCCGTCGCCTGGACGTCACCAGCGAGCAGGACTGGGAGGCGCTCGCCGTCTACCTGCGGGAGACGTACGGGCAGGTGCACGGCCTGGTCAACAACGCCGGCGTCACCTGGCGCGCCCGGATCGACGACGTGCGCCCCGAGGACATGGCCCGGGTCCACGCCGTCAACGTCACCGGGCCGCTCCTCGGCATCCAGCACCTGGCGCCCCTGATGCGTCCGGGGGCGTCCATCGTGAACGTCGGCTCGTCGGCGGCGCTGACCGCCCACTACCCGGTCGCGTACACCGCCAGCAAGTGGGCGCTGCGCGGCCTCTCGGCCACCGCCGCCATGGAACTGGGGCCGCGGGGCATCCGGGTGAACACCATCCATCCCGGCTTCATCGAGACCGAGATGACCGCCTCCGCGCCGCCCGCGTTCCGCGAGGCCAACCTCGGCGGGACGCCGCTCGGCCGCACCGGAACCGTCTTCGAGATCGCGCCGCTCGTCACGTTCCTCCTCTCCGACGAGGCGTCCTTCATCACGGGAGCCGAGATCCCGGTCGACGGCGGCCTCACCGCACACGGGGGCGCCAAGCCGATCTCGGACGCCCTGCGCCGGGACACCTGACCGTTCTCGGCCCCGGCACGTACCGCTGGGAGGAGACAAGGCGGAAGCCCGTGAGCGAGCGGTTCCCGTCGGCCCCGTCGGGGGCTGATCGGACCGTCAGTTCCGGACGATGCGCCGGCGGTTGTCGGCGGTGCCGTCGTCCGAGCCCTGGACGGCGAACGCGCCGACAGCCGTGGAGCTGTTCGCGATGGCGAGCAGCTTTCCGCTGTGCTCGTCGCGGATCTTGCCGTGGTCGTCGGCCGGGTTCTGCTGGCCGATCATCTGGTTCAGCCATGCCCGCTCGGAGCAGTCGAACAGCGCGACCCGTCCTTGTTCAGGTAGCCGGCGACGGCGTTCGCGTTCCGGGCGCGGAAGTGCCATGCCCGGGAAGTGGAGCGGGACAGACTGGGATCTGTCGGAAAATGTGTCTGAAATTAATGCCCAGATGGGACGGGCGTCAGACGTGTTCCCGGCAGAGGTGCGGCGGCATGGCTGCCGTGCAGCTGTGCCACCGCCCACAGTGTAGCGGCTGGCATGGCGGTGGCTGGAGGGTTGGTCGTCTTGGCCGCCGGGCGGGGTAGGTCCGGCCGGGCGGTGCGGGCGGTTCAGCAGGGGCTTGCGACCGGGTGGAGAGGTGGGCCATGCTGCGAGACCGAGTGGCTTCTGACCCAGGGCTCGAGTGATGGAGTTGTTGACCCAGGCGAAGCCGATGTAGATCAGCAGGCCGGCGTTGGCGCCGTAGGCGGGGACTCGTTCGTGTGGGTAGGCCTGGTCGAAGCGGGAATGGTTCGACTCGCTGTCCTGCCGGAAGCCCAGGAGTCGGCGACCGGCGGGGGTGTCGGGTGGGATCTGCCTCAGATGTTCGGCCCGGTTGAAGCGCGGCTTTTTGCTGGACGGGTCGATTTCACGGTCTTCTTTGGTTTCATCCACGCGAATACGCAACTTGTGGTCGCCACGTGAGCAGGGGATGACGAGGCGATGGTAGAAGCGACTCTTCTTCTGCTTTCGGCGCTCCAACTCTTCGACGGGAAGGGGTGTGTAGTAGGTTTCCCCGTCCACGGTGATGTGGCGCTGGCAAACCCTTCCCTCCGCGGTGTAGAGGTCATGACTGCACTTTTCGTTTTCTCCGTAACATTTTTCGTAACGCTGTAGGGAGTGAGGCTCCAGTCCGCCGTGCTGACGCGTGAAAATTACGATTCCGTCCGCGATCAGAGGGGCTCGATGGACGCCGCGGAGAGCGGTGTCGTAGGTGAACGCGCGGACACCGGGTGCCCTGCTCAGCAGGTGATGCATGAGTCTGACCACGGCGGTCCCTTCGTCTTCCCGTTCGGGGTCGCGGCTTTTCGTCTTGTGGCGGATGGATTCCAGCGCGAGGATGACTCGGCTGTGCGGGGTACGGGCCACGCGGACGGCGAGGGAGAGGAACTTATTTCCGTAGACCTTCCGGCCTCCGCCTTCGGTGGTGTAACTGGCGTCTGGGTCCACCCTGCGGCGCCGCTTCTCGCCCGTTTTTTTGTCCAAGGTTACATGCCGGGTTTGTTTGGAGGGTGGTTTGGCGACTGTTGCGTCGCCGTGGATAACCTGATCGCGCTCGGGACGGATCCAGCTTCCGCGTGACCTCGATTCCGCCATCATTCCCATGTCGAGAGCTTGGCGAATCCATAACTCCCGGCTGGCGTCACGAACGGCAGCCATATGTTTTTTTAGATGGTTCGCGAAGAAGTAGTTCCACTGGCTGAGACTGGGGCCGAGCGGTTTGAGGGAATTGGCTTCCTCGGACCCCAGGTGCTTTCGTACAGCTTCGCGTACCGTGTTCCACCAGAGTTCGCGTTGGAGATGTCGTGCTGTGCTGCGGGCCGACTGAAAGATGGATATCGAGCACAGAAAGACGAAGTAGATGTAGGGAGGGTACTCCGGCGGGCGTCCGACGCTGCCGGGTTCGCGAACCGGCAGGGCCTGCCGGACCGCCTCGAACAGATCGGGATTGCTCAGGAGGAAGTCGAACCGCTCGTCGATCGCCAGCGGGGGCGCTTGAGGGCCCGGCTGAGGCGCGGGGTCTGAGGCGGAACCGAAGACGTCGTCGGGGATCGGGCCCAACAGCCAGTCGCGGGCCTTGGTGCTCTTCCCCTTGGGTCGGCGGGAGCGTTTCTTGGGCGTGGTCACGCCACCTCACCGCCTTCGCCCTCAGAGTTCCACCGATGGCCGGCGAGCGCGGCCGCGGTGTCGAGGGAGGACAAGCCCAGGCGGCGGGCGACCTCGGAGAGTTGGCCGGTCTCGGAGAAGATCCTGCGGGCGACATAGCGGGTGACGTCCTTGGGCTCGACCCTGCGGTCGCGGGTGGCCAGTCCGCTGCGCCGGGCGATGTCGCCGAATCCGGAGCAGACGCTGGCCTGAGAGCGGTAGGCGGACGAGGCCATGGTGACCAAACGCGGCGGCGATCCAGTCTCCCCACCGCGTACGAGATGGGAGTGGCGCAGCCACAGCACCCGCACGCCCCACTCGTCGAGGAGGCAGCAGCGGCCACGTGTCCGGGTGGCGCCGTCCGTCCAGATCTCGGCTTCGGTGAGGTCGAGGTCGTCCGTGGTCGCGGCGGCGATCTCCGCGGTGTGCAGGCCGGCCAGCAGCAGTGCCAGGAGGGCGGCGTGCCGGGTGGCGGGCATACCGCGTTCCGCGTGGAAGCGGAGCAACTGCATGTCAGCGTCGGTCAGTTGGGTTCCCTGTTTGCGAGGGTCTCGTGGGATCGGAGGGAGGTCGACGAGCGGTGCCGCCTTGGTGATGCGGAGTGCACGCGCTTCCTTGAAGAGCGACTCCAGGGCGGAGCGGCGCTGGCGGCGGGTGCTGCCGGCCGGGTTGAGGATGATGCCCTGGTGCCGGTCATGGCCCGGAGCTTCGATGAAGTACGAGGCGAGTTGGGGGGAGACGTCGTCCAGGTGGGTCACGCCTTGTGCCTCGGCGAAGCGCTGGAGACGTTCGGCGATCTGGGTGTAGAGGATGACGGTCTCGAGGCTGAGTTCGCCGGAGGCGGCGCGTTGCCGCCAGATACGGGCGACGGACAGGAGAGCGTTCTTGATTTCTATCCTGGCCACGGGCACCTTCCCGTTTCCGGCCGCGCGAACAGGCGCGCGGCACAGTCTTGCCGCGAAGGGGCGCCCGCCCGTTAACGTGGGCGGTGCCCCTCACCTTGTGTGAGGGCATGCCGAAGCCCCTCGAGCGCGGCTGTGCCGCGCGTGGAGTGGTGGAAGCGGGGGTCCGGCAGTGCCACCCGGCCAAGGGATGCGGCGCTGCCGGACCTGCTCTGTTTGTGCGGTCGTCTACGTCATGGACGATCCCCTCAACTTGGCCAGGATCGCGGCCAGTCCGCGGAGATGGCCGTGGAGGGCGACCATGTCCTCCGCGGACAGGCGAGCCAGATCGGCCAGCAGGATCGGCGGGCTGAGCAGGCGGATCAGGTCCTTGTGCGCGGTGCCGGAAGCCGGCAGGTCGGCGTGCGGGCGTGGCGAGGGAATGGAAGCAGCAGGCTCCGCGCTCTCGTCCGAGGGATCGACGGGCGCACCGTCCGCTACGGAGTCCGAGGCTTCTGCTCGTGACCGAGCACGCGGCTTCGGGATGGTGGCGCCCTCGTTCCAGCGCAGGTAACCACCGTCCTCGGGACGCAACATGCCGACGGCGACCATCAAGTCGACCAGGATCTCCACCTTGCGGTGCTGCGCCTCGTCGGCCTGGGAGAGGCGCATCAGTTTGCTCACGAGACCGACCCGCAGCGCGGCACCCTGTGCCAGGCGGTGGCTTGCGCCTCGAGCGAACCAGGACTTCTGCCAGGCCTCCCGCAGTGCGCGCAGACCCTTCTCCTCGCTCGCTTCCCATGCCTGGGCAACTTTCTTCCCCGCCTCCGTCGGCCGGTAGGCGCTTCGCCCTGGTGCCTGCTCGATGAGTCCGTACGCGCGCACGAAGGCCATGACCAGCCCGCAGCGGCGGGCGGGAACGTCTGTGACCTGCTCAAGATCGCGCGCGGTGAAGGTGTCCTTGGCGGCGCACGAGGCACGAGTGATCGCCAGATGCTCATGAGCCAGGACCCGGTCCGTCGGGAGGGGCTTCGTGGCCGGAGCGGGGGCGTTCCGGCGGCTGCTCGTCACCGCTCGGCTCCTTCCTCACAAGCCCTGTTCATGCGGCCGTAGGGAATCTCCCGGATACGAACGTCGGCGTTGGCCCTCACAAGATCTTGCCACTTGAGTAGCATGGCTGAGGGTGGGGCGCATCCTGGCGGCGCCTCCGTCACACTGTTCACATGCCTGGAGGAAATCGACGTGCCAAAAAGCCGTATGCATACGTCGTCGACGGCCCTTGGCCGTACGCCGTGATGGATCACCACCTCGGGGCGCAGGTGGCCCAGGTGGTGGCCCGGGCGCTCGCGGAGGTCATGGAGCGTCAGAAGATCAGCGCCAATGCGCTGGCCCAGGCGAGTGACGTCAATCGACAGGTGATCGCCAACGTGCTGGCCGGGACCGTGTGGCCTGATCTGTTGACCGTGGCGAATCTGGAGGGTGCTCTCGGGGAGCCGCTCTGGCCCAATCACCTGGAGTGGCCGCGGGACGAGAGCGGGCGGAAGGTACAGCCTCAGGCCGAGGGGATCACCCGGCAGCGAGGCGTGGAGACGGCGGAGCGTGACGAACGCCGTCCTTGAACGTAAAGGGCACTCGGGCATGGCTGTTCGACCCTTCAGGGTTGAGTTGGCCGAACGCCCGGTGCGCGCTACGGCAAGCCGGTAGCGTCGAGAGCGGCGACCTGTTGGGCGCTGACCGCCGCCGTGTCGAGGCCCAGGGCTACCAACCAGGAGGCTAGAACGCGGCGGCGGACTATTGCTGTGGAGTTGTAGCTGGGTCTCGGACTTACGGCCCGCGTCGGCATGGGATCAAGCGGCCCGCCAGGGGGCCGCGAGCCGGTAGAAGACGTTCATTCCCGTGCCGGTGCTGTTGGGCCTCTCGGTTTTGGCCAGTGCGCCGAGCCTGCAGAGGTTGTCCAGAACGGAACGGTTTCGGCGGACGGCGTCCGAGGGATCGCCGAGGGCGTCGGTGACCGCTCGCGCGCTCCACTCGCGCTGACCGTCTGTCGAGATCACCTTCATGAGGATCACGGATCGCTCCCCCCTGACGAGTACGACCGGATTTCCGGGAGGGAGCTGCGGGGCCGCGGGCGTATCTGTCTCGGAATCGGTGGGTGCCATGGGCGGACTCTCCGGATCGGGGACGACGCGGAGGTGCGGACTCGGCGACTGAGCTCGGGCGGCGCGCAGCTGCTGGCCTTCTCGTACGGCCGCGCGCAGGGACTCCAGGACGCGGGCTGCCGCCTCGCGGTTTCCGCGGGCATGCTCAAGCTCCCCTTCGAGCTCGGCGATTGAATCGCGCAGCCGGCGCAGTTGCTCTTCGTGGGACTCGATGAGCGCGTCGCACTCGCGGAGCATCTGCTCCAGGTCCTGAGCCACCCAGTCTGCCGAGGGCAGGTGGCCTTCGAGCCGACTCATGGCACCCACAGTAGAGGTGAGTCAGGCGGGCCGTCTGCCCGTATGGCAGAGGAGGACAGACACGGTCAGACCCGGGCAGGGATGGCTCGTGCGCGATCGGTATTGCGCCCAGGCAGACCTTCTGCCACCTGCCTAGTCGCCGGGCGGAGCAGGGCAGAGAGCAGGGAGGCATCCGGGTGGTGCACGATTGCAAGTCTCAAGCGTCATCCGGATCCGGGGTTGCTCATGAAACCTGGCTTCTTGGGCTGCCTGCCCCGCTCAACGGCTCTGGGATGCCGCGTCGTTCACACGGTCATGGAGCGGACGTCCTGTTCGGTGATCTCCTCCCGCCCGGAGAGGATCGCGTCGATGCAGGCGGAGCGCACGAGGTGGGCCAGGGTGCCTGCCCAGCCACCCGTCCTGCGGTGCAGTGCGGGTGCCAGTTGGAGCAGAGAGCCGGGCTGGTGACGGCGTAGGCGAAGGGCCTTGTCGAGGGATTCGACCAGGCATTGCCAATCCGGCCCGTACGGTACGGGGGCTGCCTGCACGCGAGCCAGACGTCCCTGACCTGCCCCGTGCGCTGGCGCGAACGCGTTCTCCGCCGTGTCTGAGGCGGCGTAGACGAACAGGGCAGGCACCTGATCTGCCAGGTAATTCAGAGCCTCAACCGGGGGTGTACTAGGGGAAGTTGTGGCTTCCGGAAAGATGTCGTCCACCAGGACCAGACCGGTCTTCGATGAGGTCAGGGCTTCCTGGACCGCCTCGGAGGCCTCGACTGTGCTCATCCTGCCTGGGTGAGGAGGGAAGCCGATGAGTTTTCCCAGCCGGAGGAGTGCTGTCCGGTCGCTGTCGGCCGGGTGGAGGCGGAGGTAGACAGCCTGGCCGAGGGGAAGGTCGGCGATGGTCGCATCAGCGAAATGCCGGCCCAGTTCCTGCAGCGCGGTGGTCTTTCCGCTGCGAGGCGGTCCAGTGATCAACAGGCCTTGTCTCCCGCCCGTGGTAGTCCGGTTCAAGAGGGCAAGTCGGGCGCTGAGCCGGATTACCTCTTGGAGCAAGGGCGTGCGGAGAATGGGGAGTTGAGCGTGGTAGGAAAGCCGTTCCTGGGCCGAGTCCAGCTCGGCCGACGGCTTTCGAGTGGGGACATCGGGCAGGGATCGGTGCGAAGTGCCGACCGCCCTCCAGGTCCGCCTGGAGGGCGGCTGCCCCGAGACGCCGATGGCCAGGGGTGCCTCCAACCAGACATCCGTTCTCGTGCGGACCCACACCTGACGGAGGTCGTACGGGTCAAATCGCACCTTGACAGGGCGAGTTGACCGCAGCGAGGCGAGTTCGACGTGGGAGTAGCGATGCCCCTTGACGAACAGGCCCTTCTCCGTCACCTGACGGGTCACGCTGGGCAGAAGGTGCATCCTCGCGCGCCTGCCCAGGGGCAGATGTACCCACCCCAGCCTGGCGACGCAGGCTTCGTACGCCGAAGAGGGCGTCGCGTGTCGGCGCAGGCCACCTGGTGCCTGCAGTTTCCATTGGGGCTGGTGTTGCCAGACCGATTCCACCCATTGCTCGGCCCGGTCCTGCAACCAGCTGATGCGAGAGACGTCGTCGTGTGGGGGGTCTCCCGCGAGCGTCGTCAGCTCCGCGCTGAAGACGGTGACGAGTCTGCTGATGATCCGCTCTCCACCCGTCTTTTCCACCGGACGTCGCTTCTCGATCCGGATGCCCATGGCGCGGCACTCGTTCTGGAACTCGCGCCACCGGCGCATCTGTGAACCGTCGAGAACCAGTGATTCAGGCAGGATCAGCGGTACGGGCGCGTGCTCATCACTGCTGACATACGCAGTTCGAAGGGCAGGCGGACCGCACAGGCGGGCCAGCAGAGCCGGGCCGTCCACTGCGTCGTGGGGCATGTGAACCGTCAACGTGCAGATCATGTGCGTCAGTTCGTCCATCGCGACCGTCATCCGCACTGATCGCAGGGAAGGGCCGGCCATGTGCGCGGGAAGTGGCAGCTCGAACGTGTCGACGAGGACGCGCTCGCCAGGGCGGGAGAGCCTGATTCCCTTCTTGTCGATCAGGGTGATGCCACGTGCGTCGCCGTGCTGGTCCCGGATCATTTTCACCAGCCGCTGGAACGTGGAGCGTGATGGCAGGGGTACCGCGCCGATGCCGTATCGCATATCCAGCATGCGACCGACCAACCGCCGGTACTCCTCGGCTGACGTGTTACTCCCTTGCCGGACCTCTTCCGCCATGAGCGTCAGCAGCACTTCCAGGACGCGTGGGTCCTGGTGTGCGCCGGGAGTCCGCTCCCGCACGGCGCGTCCGTCGACCAGTCCGTCGAGCCCTTCCGCCTGGTACGGGTCGTCAGGTGCCGCTCCGACGACGACGTCGACTCCGGTCTCGGCGGCCACCTCCGTCACCCCTTGCACGATCGCCAGGTTGGTGAGGTCGGGCAGCCGGTCGAAGGCCAGGTCGACGATGTGTACCGGTTTCTGCGCACCGCCGATGCCGCGCGCCACGTAGTGGTGCTCCAGGAGCAGCCGCGCGACGCGAGCCTGGTTCCCGGGGAGACATCGCGGCGGCCGTCGACCACCTTCGACACGGTCGCCACGGACACTCCGGCCGCTTTGGCGATACAGGTCAGGGTCGGCCGGTCCCTTTCCGCGATGCGCTTCGCCATGCTGCTCCCTGCGGGTACGGACGCTGACAAGGTGACTCCGTGGCCGCTCAGCCGAAGGCCAACCGGAGGTGCCCGGCGCCGTACTCCCGCTCCCGCCCGTCGGGCATCACCAGCACGTACGCCAACGGACTGTCCACCTCGATGCCCGTGCCGTCGAGGGCCACCGACAACAGGCCGACCGGAGTCGGAGCCGCACCCTCGGCCCGTTCCAGCAGGCCGTAGGCGGGTGCGATGCGGGCACGGGTGAAGCCCGGCTCGGCGGGGGTGACACCGAGGACATGGGTGACCAGGTCACGGGTTGGGGTCGAACTCCAGCCGTGGACAGGTGATCCCCATCCCCAGCACTCGCCGAAGGTGTCGTAGCCGTCATGGAGGAAGACGCTCCAGTCGCGCATCGCGCGGACCAGATCGGCAGTTCTCCCGGCGATGGCTGCCGCGTCGTGGACCAGGTAGCTGAGAAAGGGCTGGGCCCGGACGACCTCTTCCTCCGTGTCCCAGTCGATGCGCCGGACACCGCGCCGCTCGTCCGCCATCTTGCGTTCGTCGTAGCCGCCATCGCCGCCGATCCAGGAGCGGATGACCAGACGGGACGGGTCCATGATGCGGTCGATGATCCGTTGATGGCGCTCGGCGGGAGCGAGTCCGGAGGCGATGGCGGCGGCGCCGGCCGCCTGGGACGTCGCGGGCTGGGGTGAGCCCTCCACGATGTGGTCCAGGTAGGTGCCGCGGAGCTCGTCCCAGAAGACCTCGAAACCGGTACGGACCCGCTCCCACAGACCGGCCGCCCAGGCTGCGTCAGCGTGGTTGCCCAGCAGGGCGCTGATGTCGGCGTATTCGGCGAGGCCCCGCGCCCACAGGGCGGTGACGACAGAACTCGCGTCATTGGCGAACACGCTTGACCAGTCCACCAGGTTCCACTCGGGTACGTTGCTGAGCACGCCGTCGGCGGTGAGGTAGGGCAGGTACCAGGCCAGGACCCGCCGTGCGGCGGGGGCGAGTTCGGCCAGCCGGTCCCGGTCGGCGGTGTAGCGGTAAAGGTTGTGGACGCCGTGCAGCCAGTGCAGCGACCAGTCCGGGATGGTCGTACCCCCGCCCTGTTCGATGTCGCCGACCACGCTCATCGGCAGGATGCCGTCCGAACGCGGTGAGTTCCCCATTTCGACGTACCGCCACGCGAGTCGCCAGTCGGTGGAAGTGGTCAGGTGCACCATCTGGTGTACCACGCCGTCCCCCACCCAGGCGCGCTGCTCACGGGTCGGGCAGTCGATGAAGGCGTCGTGGGAATTGAGCTCCACGGTCCGCATCCCGGCCGTGTAGAGGGCGTCCAGCTCGGGGTCGCTACTGCGGAAGTACGCGTTCCCCGCCCGCGGGTAGAGGTGTTCACGCACCTCGACATCGTTGACGCGGACCGGGCCGTCCCCGCTGATCAGGGCATGGAGGTAGCGGAAGCCGTTGACTTCGAGGGCCTCGAAGCGATCCCCGTGGCCACGCGCGACATAGCGGGCGCCGGTGTTCGGAGAGGAGATCGGATCAGGTACCCCCGGCGTGTACGGCGACTCCCGGTACATCAGATCGATCCGGGTCCCCCAAGGTGCCTCCAGGTCGACGGTGACGAAGCCGCAGACGATCCGTCCCATGTCGACGACCAGGTGCTGTGACCTGTCCGGGCCGAGGTCGAGTTCCACCGGCAACACGATGGGCGTGGGGGGCGGTCGGTCCGTGCCTGCCAGGTGGGCGCGGACCCGGGCGACCGGGTGCGGATGGTCGGGACCCTCGGCACACGGGGCCACCGCGGCGGCGGTCGGGGTGCACCGGGCTCCGCCGAGCGATCCGATCGGACGGGGCAGGAGGGGACCGTACGGGTCGGTGGGCGGCCTGCTGCGGGCCAGTGCGCCGAGATGGGTGGCCGGAATGACGGATGCGGGGCGCCATGGGGCGTCGGGCGCGCCGGTCTGCCAGTCGGGCGGCAGCCTGCGGGCGTCGAGGCACTCGACGGGCACTCCGTGGATGCCTTCTGCCGCGGCCAGGTGCCAGGCGCCGGGGTCCAGCACCTGCCAGCTGCCGTCCGTCACCAGCAGCCGGTCACCGAGATCCGCTTCGAACACGAGCACGGCGTCGCGCCCCAGGGTCGCGTTCGCGGCGGCGGGCTGCCAGAGGGAGTTGGCGTGGCCGTAGTAGGTGACCACGACGACCAGTGTGTTCTCGCCCGGCAGCGCGAGCGGCGCCAGGTCGATGTCGTCGTAGTGCAGGCGCCGTGGCTGGGAGCGCACGGGACCGCGTCCGGCCTCGCGTCCGTTGAGATGGACGACATAGCGCGCGTCGGCGGTCATCCGGGCCGGGATGGAGTGCGGCACGGCGGCGAGGTCGAACGACGTGCGGAAGAGGTAACGGCCGAAAGGGGCGCGGGTAGCCGGCGGAGCGAGTCCCGCGGACTCGGGTTGTGGCAGCTGTGGCCCGATCCAGTGCGCCTTCCAGGAGGACTCACGCAGGACCGCATGGGTGCCGCGCGCGGGGGGCGGGGACGGGGCGGCGCCGTCGGGGGAGGCCAAGGCTGCAGTGACGTCGGTCATGGGAGGGCTCCGGTGGTGTTCGCTGAAACCGGCTCTTGCCTGCGGCCTGCCGGTCGGGCACAGTAGAGCACACCCGGCCAACTAGTTGGTAGGTAGTTGATCCAGTTATTTCGCCACCGACTCCAAGCCGCTTCCGAATGATGTGAATCGTTTTAGAACGATCGCTGGGACGGTCGGCCGCTGACGGACGCCGCAGTGAAGGTTCGCCTGGTCATGCCTGGCGAAATCCGGCTCACTGCACTCGGATCATGGAGGTGATAGCTATGGGTGAAGAAGGTTCACGCCGGTCCGAAGTGACCGAAGGCCGCCTGTTTCGTTGCGTGCCGTGCAGCGCCCGAAGTGTGGTCACTTTAAGGTCGGCACGATAAAAAACGTTTCAGAGAGTCTTGCCTGACCCCACCGTGGCGGCTACGTTACCGGCACATCTCGCACCGACCGGATCGGCTGTGTGCGAGCCCTTGATACGGCCTACAGGTCCGTGGAGGCGCCGCCCGGCGAGCCGTCCACGCTTCACTCCGGTATTGGCCGGAGCGACGAACTCCCGTGCCAGAACGTCCCGGCATCACAAACCCGAACTGACGCTCCGTGACGCAGGGACGGCAACCGAGCCGCAGGGCGCGCGGCCGACGCCGGGTATCCAAACCGCGACCGGAACTGCCCTGCGGTGCCTCGGGCACCGGCGTGGCCACATCCCGGCGACAGCCGACGGCTCGCGCTGCCGTCCTGCCCGGCCGGTCTACCCCCTCCACCTTCCGATTCGTTTCGCAATGCAAAGGAGAATTTCATGGTGGGCATGGATCGCCGCGCGTTCGGCAAAGGCATGATGGGGCTCGGCTTCGGAGCCCTGCTCGCGGAATCGGCGACCGCCTGCACCAGCGTCGGCCCGGGAACCGGCACGGGCGGCGCGGGCACGGCGAAGACGCTGACACTGGCGCTCGACGTCGCATACGGTTCGTTCGACCCGGCCCAGCAGGTGAGCGGCTTCTCGGGCGTGCTGCCCTGGCAGGCGTGCTTCGACACCCTGCTCAGGTACGAGGCAGACGGGAGCGTCTCCCCCAACGCGGCCGAGAGCTACCGCTTCAACGACGACAAGACCCGGTTGACGCTCACCATCCGCTCCGGGATGAAGTTCACCGACGGCACACCGGTGGACGCCGCAGCGGTCAAGGCTTCGCTGGAGCACATGAAGAACGGCGGCGGTCCCGATGCCGGCCGACTGGAAGATGTCACGGTCACCGTCAAGGACGCCTCCATGGTCGTGCTCACCACGCCGAAGCCCAAGGGCCTGCTGCCGACATTCCTCTGTCTGGCTCCGGGCATCCTGTCCAGCCCGGCGTCGCACAAGGCGAAGAACCGTGACACCACACCGGTCGGCTCCGGCCCCTACAAGCTGGACACGGCGGCCACCACCATGGGATCGACCTACACCTTCGTGCGCAATGAGCACTACTGGAACAAGGCCGCGTACCCCTACGACAAGGTCGTCCTGCGGGAGATGCCCGACATCACCGCGCGCCTCAACGCCCTCAAGTCGGGGCAGATCAACGGTGCCCCGCTCACCTCGCAGACCATGGCGGAGGCTGCCAGCGCCGGACTGGTGTTGCAGAAGGACCAGGTCAACTGGGCCGGTCTGTGGCTCAGCGACCCCCACGGCAAGGTCATTCCCGCGCTGAAGCACGTAGAGGTGCGCCAGGCCATCAACATGGTCTTCGACCGCGAGGCGATCCTGAAGGCCTTCTTCCAAGGCCAGGGCAAGGTCACCAACCAGATATTCCACGAGGGCAGCGAGGCGTATCTGGCCGACAAGCTCGACTACTACGCCTACGACGTCGCGGGGGCGAAGAAGCTGATGAAGAAGGCCGGCTACGCAGACGGCTTCACCTTCGACTTCCCCGTGATCCCCGGGTTCGAGTCCTTCACACCGATCATCGTGCAGCAGCTCGGTCTGCTGGGCATCAAGGTCAAGCAGATCAAGATCGCCGCCAACCAGATGTTCACCGAACTGTTCAGCGGCAAGTACCCGATCTTCGTCATGTTCATCGAGTCGCGCACACCCCTGTGGGACATCGACCAGATCGTGGTGCCCGAGGCGGTCTGGAACGTCAACCACGCCTCCGACCCCGAACTGCAGCCCCTGCTCGACAAGGCGCAGGCCCTGGACGGCGCCGCAGCGGCCGAGAACGCCCGGGCGATCAACAAGTTCCTGATCGAGCAGGCCTGGTTCTGTCCGTGGGTCCTGCCGACCGACTTCTTCGGCATGGACAAGCGCACCTCCGCACAACCGTATCTCGGCAGCGTCGTCCCGTACCTGCAGAGCTTCAAGCCGCTGTCCTGACGTTTGTTCCGGCACTTGACAGAGAGTCCGAGCGCTTCGGAAGGGGAGCAACCATGCTCAGGTTCGTCGTGCGGGAGGTGCTGTCCGGCATCGTCCTCACAATCTTCGTGACCGCAGTCACCTACGCCACGGTTTTCAGCGACGGTCCCGGTATCGCCCGGCGCGTCCTCGGCCAGAGCGCGACCCAGGACCAGGTGAGAGCGAAAGTCACCGAACTCGGTCTCGACCAGCCCGTCGCCCTCCAGTACGGCAAATGGCTGGGAGGGCTGCTGCACGGCGATCTGGGCGCGAGCTGGTTCACCGGCGAGCCGGTGACGAACATGCTGGCCAACCGGGTCCCCGTCACCTTGGCGATCATCCTGCCGACCCTGCTCCTCACCATGGCCCTAAGCGCAGTTGTCGGGGTCGCCGCCGCCCTACGCGGTGGCCGTCTCGATCGCTTCCTGCAGGTGACGGGTGCCGCAGGTGCCGCGATTCCGAACTTCGTGGTCGCGATCGTGCTGGTCTCCTCCTTCGCGGTCAGCCTGAAGCTGTTCCCCGCCACCGGATACGTCTCACCCGACGCCGACCCGGTGGGCTGGGCCCACTCCCTGGTACTGCCCATCCTGGCGGGGCTGATCGGTTCGGTCGCCGGCACCGCCCAGCAGTTCCGCGGAGCCGTCATCGACGTCCTGGACAAGGACTTCGTCCGTACGCTGCGCTCCCGCGGCATCCCCGAGCGGGCGGTGATCTACCGTCATGTGCTGCGCAACGCCGCCGGCCCGGGCATGGCGACCCTCTCCCTGCAGACGGTCGCCCTGATGGGCGGCGTCATCATCATCGAGCGGGTGTTCGCACTCCCAGGGATGGGACTGCTCACCAACGACTCCGCCCTCCAGGGCGACATCCCGGCGGTCATGGGATCGGTGCTGTTCAGCATCGTCATCGTGCTCGTCGTCAACATCACCATCGACCTGCTGGTCGGCTGGCTCAACCCGAAGGCACGCCTGTCATGACGGTCACAACAGCCAAGCGCCTGCTGCGCGATCCGCTGGGACTGCTGAGTTTCGCGGTCCTCCTGCTGATCGTGCTGTTCGGTCTGCTCTCCCCCGTCCTCGCCCCGCACGATCCCAACACGGCACAACTGGAGCTGACCAACGCGCCTCCGCTGACCGGCGGTTACCTGCTCGGCGGCGACCAGTCCGGCAGAGACGTGCTGTCCCGGCTGATGCACGCAACACTCGGCACGCTCACGGCATCGTCGCTGATGCTGCTGGTGTCGCTGGCGCTCGGAGTCAGCGCGGGACTTGTCGCGGGCTACTTCGGCGGGTGGTTCGGCACAGTCAGTTCCTGGGTCTCCAACACGATCATGGCCCTTCCCGGCCTCGTACTGCTGCTCGCGCTCTACCCCGTCATCGGACCCTCGGCCCTGACCGCGATGGCGGTCTTCGGCGTACTGATCGCTCCGTCCTACTACCGGCTGGTGCGCAGCCTGGTGGTAGGGGTACGGCGGGAGCTGTACGTGGACGCGGCGAAGGTGGCGGGGCTGTCGGACGTGCGGATCATGTCCCGCCATGTACTGCGCGCGGTTCTCGCGCCGGTCGTCGTGCAAAGCTCGTTCATCCTCAGCGCGGGCATCGCCATCCAGGCCGCCCTGGAGTTCCTGGGTCTCGGCGACGCGACCTCGCCCTCGTGGGGCGGCATGCTTCAGGACGCGTTCAACAACATGTACATCGCCCGCCTCAACGTCGTCTGGCCCGCTCTGTTGATCACCGTGACCACGCTGTGCCTGGTGCTGCTCGGCAACGCCCTGCGCGACGCCCTGCAGACCGCGTCGACCCAGGCCAAACCACTCACGCCGAAGGAAAGCGCGCGGCTGCGGGCCGACCGCACCACCTCTGCTGCCTCTGCCATCCCCATGAGGAGCGCCGAACCCGAAGCCGCCAACGCGCTGCTGAGCGTGCGTGACCTCGTCGTCGGCTATCCCACCAAGGACGGACAGCTGAAGACCGTCGTCCACGGTGTCAGCCTCGATGTGCACCGCGGCGAGGTTCTCGGCCTCGTGGGAGAGTCTGGGTCGGGCAAGTCGCAGATCGCCTTCTCGGTCCTCGACATTCTTCCGCGCGAAGCGCTCGTCCTCGGAGGTGCCATCACATTCGACGGCCTGGACCTACGCGACAGGAAAGTCCTACGAGAGGTGCGCGGCAGGCGCATCGGATATGTGCCACAGGAGCCGATGACCAACCTCGACCCGTCGTTCACCGTCGGCGTGCAGCTCAGCCACGGCCTGCGAGCCGTCAAGGACATCGGCAAGGCCGCGGCCCGCCGGGACCTCACCGAACTGCTCGGCCTGGTCGGCATCAAGGACCCCGGGCGGGTCTTCGACTCCTATCCTCACCAGATCTCCGGCGGCATGGCGCAACGCGTGCTGATCGCCGGTGCCGTCGCTGCCGAACCGGACCTGATCATCGCGGACGAACCCACCACCGCCCTGGACGTCACCGTGCAGGCCGAAGTACTCGACCTGCTGCGCGCTCTCCAGCAGGAACGCGGCATGGCCGTGCTGATGGTGACGCACAACTTCGGTGTCGTCGCCGACATCTGTGACCGCGTCAGTGTGATGAGCCAGGGAGCCGTCGTGGAGACCAATGACACCCTGGGCCTTTTCAGGGGACCACGGGAGGCGTGCACGCGGATGCTGTTCGATTCGATATTGGACGGCTCCGTCGTCCGCGAGCCCTGGACGAGGCCGGCGTGAACGAGATCGGTATGAACGAGACCGGCGTGAACGACGACTCGCTGCTGTGCATCTCGGGCCTGCGAGTCGCCTACCCGGGGCGGGGATGGCGGTCCCGGCCCGCCGAGGTGCTCAAGGGGATCTCCCTGCACATCCGGCCCGGGGAAACTCTCGGTCTGGTGGGCGAGTCTGGCTCCGGCAAGACCACGGTCGGCCGCGCCGCCCTCGGCCTGGCGCCGGTGACCGGCGGATCGATCAGGCTGGACGGTGTCGAACTGACCGCGCTGAGCGCCACGGAGCGCCGCCGCACCGCCCAGGACATCCAGGTCGTCTTCCAGGACCCCTACTCCTCGCTCAACCCGTCCATGACCATCGAGGAGATCCTGACCGAACCACTGCTCGGGCAGGGCCGGCAGGCAGGCCGCGACCGAGTGCGCCGGCTGCTGGACCGGGTCGGCCTGCCCGCCGACGCCGGGCAGCGGCTGGCGAGGGAGTTCTCCGGCGGCCAGCGACAGCGCATCGCCATCGCGCGGGCGCTCGCCCTGCAGCCCAAGCTGATCATCTGCGACGAACCCACCAGCGCACTGGACCTGTCCACCCAGTCGACAGTGCTCGACCTGTTCCTCGAAATCCAGCAGACCACCGGTTGCGCTTACCTTTTCATCAGCCACGACCTGGCGGTCGTACACAGAATGAGCCATCGGATCGCGGTACTGCTGCACGGCGAGGTCGTCGAGGAGGGCGACGCCGACCAGGTCTGTGACCGGCCGCAACACCCGTACACCCAGCGCCTGCGGATGGCCGCACTCGTGGCCGATCCGGTACTTCAGCGCGAACGCCGACTCGCCCGGCCGCGCACCTGAGGGTGCGGGTGCCATGGCAGAGGAAGACCATCCACACCACAGACCGGTCCTGCACCCTGCACACTTCTCTTTGATCAGATCCTTTGATCAGGTCCGACCCTTGGAGCGAAATGATCAGCAACGGCCGCAACCGCAGCGGTTCCGGCAATGGGCGTGAACGCATCCTCAAGGCGGCGCTGGGGGTGTTCTCCGCGCGGGGATTCCGCGCCGGCAGCCTGAACGACATCGCGGAGGCGTCCGGGCTGACGCGGGCCGGTCTGCTGCACTACTACCCGAACAAGCAAGCCGTCCTGCTGGCGCTGATGGAGCAGCGGGACACCAAGCTGCATGTGCTCCAGCCTGGAACCGATCGGACGTTGCTGCAACTACTGGAGGACATGGAGGAGCTCACGGCCCACGTGCTCGAGAACCGGGCGATGGTCCAGCTGGCGCACATCCTCACAGCGGAGGCGTCGGGTGAGGAGCATCCGGCCAAGGAGTGGGTGGCCCAGCGGTACTCGGCACTGCGGGCCGTGATGGCTGACGCCGTGCGACGATCGCTCGTAGCCGGGGAACTCCGCGCGGACACCGACCCGGAGGCTTTCGCGGCGCTCGTTCTGGCCGTCGCCGAGGGCGCGGAGAACCAATGGCTCCTCAGCCCGGAGACGGTGAACCCGGTGGCCGTCATCAGACAGCTGCGGCTCTTGTGCGAGGCTGCTCGCCCGTGAGCTCCACACTGTCGAGGATCTTGGTTTCCACGGGTGGGGAAGCATGATCAAGGGCCATGCTCGGGCTGTTCCAAAGGCCGATGCAGTCGCCGAGGTCTCCGTTGCCGCTCCGAACCGTTCCGGTGAGCAGATCTCGCCATGAGCAAGCAGGCCACGCGGACGGGCAACCTCGGCGGCACTAGAGCGATGTGGTACCCGCGCGACAGGCGCCCCGGCATCTCGCCCGCCCAACTGGCCACCTCTGTTTGCTGCGGTTCCTGCGCGATCTGTCGGACCGGCAGGGACCTGGCTGCCGGCCCACCCACGCTTCCACCTGCGCATAGTTCCTCCTCCTCCTCGCCACATGACCGGTGGCAGCCATCCGATGAGTCACAAGGGAAGAACCGATGACAGTCAACCCACTCGGCGCGTCAGCCGACACGCCGACGGCCCCGAGTGAAGGCGCCACGTCCACCGCAGGGCCCGCAACCTCCCCCGGGCCTTCGGCCACGGCCGGAAGGACCATGCGATGAGCCGGGCACAGCTCAGGGATGTCGCCCTCGAACACCACGTACTCGGTGATCCCGCAGATCCGCCACTCGTCCTCATCAACGGACTCGGGGAGCAGTTGGTGGCCTGGCCGAGGGACTTCCTCACCGCACTCACCGAACACCGGTTGCAGGTCATCACCTTCGACAACCGCGACACCGGTCTGTCGACGATGTTCCATGAGTACACGCCCGACCTGGAAGCGTTGACCAGTGCCCTGGCCGTCGGAGACACGCCTACCGTCCCCTACCTGCTCTCGGACATGGCCGACGACGTCGTCGGCCTGCTCCAGCACCTGGGACTGTCCTCCGCACACGTCTGCGGATTCTCCATGGGAGGCATGATCGCCCAAACGCTGGCAGCGCTGCATCCCACCCGCGTGCGCTCGCTGATCTCCCTGTCCTCGTCCCCGGGCCCTCCAGACCCGGATCCGGAGGTCACCGCCCTGCTCACCGCCCTTGGTGACGACCCGGTCGATCTGGATCAACACCTGGAGTTCCACCTGACAGTGGCTCGCAGTTGCGCGGGAGACGGCTTGCCGTTCGACGAGGCCGAGGCACGTGACATCTTGCTCCGCGCCCACAGGCGCAACCCCGACCCGACCGGCGCCAACCGCCAGCTCGCCGCCGTGCTTGCGTCGGGAAGCCGAGAAGCGATCCTGCCACGGCTGCGTACACCCACCTTGGTCATTCACGGAACACAGGACCGATGGATCCCACCGGAAAACGGGCTACGCATCGCCGAACTCGTCCCCGGGGCCCGTCTGGTACGCATCGAGGCCATGGGGCACTGGCTTGCCGGGCCTATCCGCGCTCACCTGGCCCAGCTGATCGCCGATCATGTCCATCAACACGCGCGACCGACCGCATCTGTCCGATCCGGAGTGGGAGATCCTCTGTCCGCTGGTTCCGGCGGTTAAGCCCGGTGGACGACCGGCGAGACATACCCGGCGGGAGATCCTCAACGCGTTGGCGTCCTGGCTGCGGGCCGGCTGTGCCTGGAGGCTGTTGCCGCATGACCTGCCGCCGTGGCAGACCGTCTACCACTACTGGCGGCGATGGCAGCAAGCAGGTGTGTGGGAGCGGATGTTGACGGCGCTGCGCGAGCGCGAGCGGGTGCAACTCGGCCGTGATCCCACACCCAGCGCGGCCATCGTGGACAGTCAGAGCGTACGGGCCAGTGAGCGCGGTGGCCTGCACGGGTACGACGGTGGCAAGAAGGTCAGCGAGCATCAAGCGCCACCTGCTCGTCGATACCCGCGGCACTGTCCTGGTGGCTTGTGTGAGCCCGGCGAGCGTCGGCGATCGCGACGGCGCCGTGGTGCTGTTCTCCCGGGCTGTCGATGCCTTGTCGCGTCTGCGGCACGTGTGGGCGGACCAGGGGTACCGCGGCGCCGACTTCCACGCCTGGGCCCGGGAGACCACCGGCATCACCGTGGAGGTCGTACAGCGCCGCGACGGAGGATTCCGCTCGACCTGGACTCAGGTGGGGGCATCGCCTCCGGCAGTGCCCCTCTTCACGGTGGTCCCGCGGCGTTGGGTGGTAGAGCGGACGTTGTGCGCCACGAGGCGCTCTGTTTGTATCCCCGGCCAAGTCGGGAGGAACTCGGAAGGGGGTTCCTGGGCCAATGACTTACCTGATGCCGAAAGGCAGAGGGGACAAGAGCATGTTCGGGAACGTCGTGTCGGGCTCCTGACCACGTGGACAGACAGCCGGGAGGGGGGCGGTGCACCGGAGCACTCCGGCACTCATGCTGGTGAGCAGGGCACCGTCTTGCCCAGCGTCGCGGCACCCGCACCGCCACGGGAGCGCAGGCTGACACCATGGTCGAGCAGCGCCGACAGATCCACGGAGGCTCCGGGGGCGCACCGCTCGTGGCGGTCGGCGGTGACGAGGGCGGCGTACATCGCATCGGGGCGGGTGCCCGAGCAACCGGACACCCGCCCCTACCGTGTCGTTACGGCTTACTGCGTGACCTTCTCGATGGTCACGTCGCCCACGCCCACGGTCGTGCCGCGCGTGTTCAACAGCTGTACTTCACCGACGAGTTCGCGGCCTTCGGCCACAGTACTCGTGACGGTGACGGTCGCCGGCACCTTCGCTGAGTCGCCCGTGCCGAGCTTCACCGGCGTCGACTCGTCCACGGCGACCTTGCCGAGGGCGGGGGAGAAGAACACATCCCGGTAGTCGTAGGCGGTCGAGCCCGACGGTACGGCGTATCCGGCCACCTCGACGGTGTACGTACCGGCGGCCGGGTTCGCGAGGGAGACGGCCTCCTCGGAGTCACTGTCCGCGGATTGGCCGACGACCTTGCCCTGGGCGTCGTAGACCGTCAGGTCGAGGTCGGCCTTCGCGTCGGAGACCTTGCCGATGGCGACGTCCAGCGACGTAGCGCCCTCGGGCACCTCGATCGTGCGCTTCTGCGTCTCGCCATTCTTGATGGTCGGCCGCTCGGTCTTCGACGAGCCGAGCGTGCCGCCCTTCAGGGCGCCGTCGACGGCCTCCATCGTGTTGGTCACCGTCCAGGAGGCGTCGAACGGGGTGCCGACCTTGGCCTCCGGCACGGTCACCCGTGCCGGGTCGAAGGAGGCGGCGAACGCGGAGACGGCCAGCTGGTACGGGGTGTCGAGCAGCGCCGTCTTCGAGCCCGTTTCGATCGTGATCTCCCAGACGCCGGGCATCGGGTCCGCGTACGCGGCGATGTCCTTCGTCTGCGGGTCGTCGTCGGGAACGGGGACACCGTACGGGTTGACGCCCCTGATCCGCGTCGGGCTGCCCTCCTGCAGCCCGCCGAACGTGACCTGAAGCGTCTTCGCGCCCTCCGGGACGCTCACGAAGTACGACCGGTAGTTGTTGCGCTGCACCGAGCCCGGGGCGGTGAAGGTGTAGCGGAGGGGCGTGGAGACCACGACGGTGTTCAGGATCTGCTTGTCGACGCCCGGCGTCCTCGGGTCGTCGGCCTGAAGGATCGCGCTCTTGATGCCCGCCTCCTTCGGAGCGGCCTGCACCTTCACCGTCACCGGCTGGTTCAGCGGCAGGTTCACCATGCGGGGGCCGACGATCGAGAAGGTGTTCGTCTTGTTGTTCACCAGACGCAGGATGTGCGGGAGCGAACCGGACGGCCCGGACGTACGGGTGAGGGTGATGTCGTACGTCTTCTTCTGCCCGGCCTTCAGGCCGCCCTCGCGGTCGTAGACGCCCGTGCCGAAGCCCGGCGTCTTCAGCTGCTGGTCGAGCGCGGTGACGACCGGGGCCTTCACCGTGTAGTCGTGGGCGGTCGCGCCCGCCTTGACCGCCTTCCAGGCGCCGACGACGTCGATGCGGCCGGCACCCTCCTCGTACGCCTGAACTCCCTTGATGTGCCGGGCGGTCGAGGTCAGAGCGGTGCGCAGTTTCACGGGCGTGAGGGCGAGGCCCTGCTGCTTCGCGGCGCTCAGCAGCAGCGCGCTCGCGCCCGCCGCCTGCGGGGACGCCATCGAGGTGCCGTTCCACATGGCGTAGCCGGGGGGCAGCTCCCAGCCGGGGGCGCCGTCCATCGCGCTGGGCATCCAGGCCGGGAACGTGCTGACCGCGGCGCCGGGGGCCACGAGGGTCGGGGTGAAGCCGCCGTCCTCACGCGGGCCGCGCGAGGACCAGCTGAACAGCTGGTACTTGTTCGCGACGGCGGAACCGTAGTTGGCGGCGAGGGTCTCCTTGGAGATACCGGCGCCCACCGAGACGACCTTGTCGGCCAGGCCCGGGTCGCCGATGGTGTTGGCGCCGGGGCCGTCGTTGCCGGCGGAGATGACGAGCTGGACGCCGTCGGTGTCGATCAGGCGGGTGTACAGCTCGGCGGTGGCGCTGCTGCCGTCGTTCAGCAGGGGCAGGCCGCCGATCGACAGCGTGCAGATACGAGAACGGCGATGCTCTTTCCGTCGTGCGACGATGCCATCGGCATGCCACTGATCCGACGCGCGGCCTTCAGTTCGACCCCGCGTACGGTTCGAGTCAGGATGATCTCAATTGCGTGCAGAGACATGGGGACTCCAGGTCAGTAGAGCGAAATAGGGCCGTCGGGAAGCCAACCTTCCACGTATCCGGAAGCCAGAAGGGCCACGCCTTCAGGTGAGACATCGCGGTGGCGAGTTCTCAGCTCGCTGATTTTCCATCGGGTGTGTGACGGAGACATCCCCTGAAACGATTCCGACTCTTTCGCGCTGATCCGCACGATGAAAACGCTGGAAACGGTTCGCTGGTCGTGTTCCCAGCAGTCGTCCTCCCGCGTTTCGTGAACTCCATGGATGGATCCGAAGCGCGGGTTCGAGATATGAAATCGCTCGGCGAGATACTGAGCGGCCCCGTCCTTGAAATCGGCGTCGGCGGTGAGAAGTGTCTGCGGGACCGTCCAGCCGCCGCAGCATCCGCCGCACAGCATCAGGCGATCCTGGTCGTCCAGGAGGAGCAGGAGGACGCGGCGGTCGGCGGCCGACGGGGCGTGGGAGGTTGCCATGCCGTCAGGCTGTCGTCTAGCTACTCAAGTAGCAATTTGAGGGCCGTCCCATGGGTGACGGGTTCACTCCGACTGTGCCAACTGTGTGCCGCGCGCCGTGGCCTGCCTTCCCCGCCGGCGTGCACAGGTTGCACCGAATTCGGGCACTGCACTGCACCCTGCACACACGTCATGAGCTGCGAAAACGCTGCAAAGGCGTTTGGGATTCGGGGCTGCCGCGTTTGGGGGCGTCGCACACCATCAGGCCTGACCTGCGGCGACGGAATTTCCCACACATCCCGGACAGACTCTCGCCCTGGTGGCACCGGTAGTAGCCGCGCTCGGTCACGCTCAGGAACACCGTTGCCGCGCACCCGGCCGGCGACGACGCACTCGCCGACCCGTCCTGGTCGTCGTTCCGCTCTCACAACTACCCCGACCGCTACATCCGGCACTACGACTACGTGCTGCGCATCGACCCGATCACCACCGCGGTCGGCAGGGCCGACGCCCCGTTCTCCGTCTGGTACTGAGCGGACGGTGCCGAACCCGGCGGGACGGCCGTTGTGGATCTCGCCCACGTTGCCCGGCCGCGCTCACGACCTGAGCGCGGCTCGGGCCCGCCGCGTCAACCGGGTCCCTGGAGCGGCATCACGTGACACAGCCGTGATCAACCGGTCCGGCGGATGAGCGCCAGGTACATGGCGTCGGTGCCGTGCACATGCGGCCACAGCTGGATGTCGGGACCGTCGCCCAGCGCCGGTACGCCCGGCAGCAGCGGCCGCGCGTCGACGAGGTCGGTCTGCGGGAACTGCTTGAGCACGTCGGCGACGACCGCCCGGGTCTCCGCGAGATGCGGTGAGCAGGTGGCGTAGCCGACGACGCCGCCGACCCGCACGGCCTCCAGCGCGGTCCGCAGCAGCCCGCGCTGCAACGGCGCGAATCCTTCGAGGTCCTCGGGCCGGCGCCGCCAGCGGGCCTCGGGCCGCCGCCGCAGGGCGCCCAGGCCGGTGCACGGCACGTCCATCAGCACCCGGTCGAAGGAGCCGGGCCGCCACGGCGGCCGGAGGCCGTCCGCGGCGATGACCTGATAGGGCCCCGGATTGCCGTGCAGCGCCTTGGCCACGAGCCCCGCCCGGTGCGGCTGCTTCTCGGAGGCGAGCAGCACGGCCCCGCGCTCGGCGGCCAGGGCGGCGAGCAGCGCGGCCTTGCCACCGGGCCCGGCGCACCCGTCGAGCCACCTCTCGTCCCGGCCCTCCACGGGCGCGGCGGCGAGGGCGAGCGCGACGAGCTGGCTCCCCTCGTCCTGCACGCCCGCACGCCCCTCCCGTACGGCGTCGACGGCCCCGGGCTCCCCGCCCTCGGTGAGCCGGACGGCGTACGGCGACCAGCGCCCCGGTACGGCGGCCTGTTCTCGGAGCAGTTCCTCGGGCGTGGCCCGCCCGGGCCGGGCGACCAGGGTGACCTCGGGCCGCTCGTTGTCGGCTTCGAGCAGCTCCTCGATCCCGGCCCGCCCGCCGCCGAGCGAGTCCCACAGCGCGGAGACGACCCAGCGGGGATGCGCGTGCACGACCGCGAGATGCTCCTCGGGATCGTCGTCGTACGGCGGGGCGACCCGCTCCAGCCAGCCGTCGAGATCGTGCTGGGCGATCTTCCGCAGCACGGCGTTGACGAACTTGGCCCGCCCGTCCCCGAGCACCACCCGCGCCAGCTCGACCGCGGAGGACACCGCGGCGTGCGTCGGGATCCGCGTCCCGAGCAGCTGGTGCGCGCCGAGGCTGAGGACGTCGAGCACCGGGGGGTCGACGTCCCGGAGCGGCCGGTCCACACAGGCGGCGATGACGGCGTCGTACGTCCCCTGCCGCCGCAGCGTGCCGTACACCAGCTCGGTGGCGAGCGCCGCGTCGCGCGTGTCGAACGTGTCGGGCCCCTCCTTCTCCCGCGCCTTGCGCAACAGCGGCGGCAGCACCAGGTTGGCGTAGGCGTCCCGCTCGTCCACGGCCCGCAGCGCCTCGAAGGCGAGCATGCGGACCGGGTCCTTCTGGGGCCGGCGATAGGGCCGGGCGGGCTTGCGGGGACGGGGGGACTGGTCGCTCACGAAAAAGGTGCTCCGGATTGCGGGAAGGAAGGGGGCGTCCAGCGTACGACGTGCACACCGGACCGGCGCAGGAGCGTTACGCCCCGACCCGTTCGCCCTCGCCGATGCGCACCCCGCGCGCCCAGTCGGCGGCCCGCATCGGCTTCTTGCCCTGGGCCTGGACCCACAGCAGCTCCACGGCGTACGACCCCGTCCCCACGTGGACGCTGTTCTTGCCGACGGCCAGCGCACCGGGAGCGAGGTCGTCCCGCCCGGGAACCGGCTGCACATGGATGAGCTTGAGCCGCTCACCCCGGAACGTCGTCCAGGCGCCGGGGGCCGGCGTGCACCCGCGCACGACACGGTCCACCCGCAGCGCGGGGGCGGCCCAGTCGATCTGCGCGTCCTCGACGGTGATCTTGGGGGCGAGGGTGATCCCGTCCGCCGGCTGCGGCACGGCCTTCAGGCTGCCGTCCTCGATGCCGTCCATGGTGGCCGCGAGCAGTCCCGCGCCCGCGAAGGCGAGGCGGGTCAGCAGGTCCCCGCTGGTGTCGGTGGCCCGCACCGCCTCGGTGACGGTCCCGTAGACGGGGCCGGAGTCCAGCCCCTCCTCGATCAGGAAGGTGGACGCCCCGGTGATCTCGTCCCCCGCCATCACCGCGTGCTGCACCGGTGCGGCGCCGCGCCAGGCGGGGAGCAGCGAGAAGTGCAGGTTGACCCAGCCGTGGGCCGGGATGTCGAGCGCCGCCTTGGGCAGCAGGGCCCCGTAGGCGACGACGGGGCAGCAGTCCGGCGCGATCTCCCGCAGCCGCTCCAGGAACTCCGGGTCCCGGGGCCGGGCGGGCTTCAGCACCTCGATGCCCGCCTCCTCGGCCCGCTGGGCGACGGGAGAGGCCACCAGCCTGCGCCCCCGCCCGGCCTGCGCGTCGGGCCGCGTCACCACGGCGGCCACCTCGTGCCGCCCGGAGGCGATCAGGGCGTCCAGGGCGGGAACGGCGACCTCGGGGGTACCGGCGAAGACGAGCTTCATGAAGGGACGGGCCTCTCGACAAAACCAACCACGGGCAACGCACAAGTCTAGGACCCCGTCCCTCGGCCCCCACCTCCCTCACCGGTGCGCGGGAGGGAGAAGGAAGGGGGCGCGGACCGGCACCGGGAGCGCCCGCATATGCCCATACGCCCCCACACCGTGACCAGCGGAGCGCACCCGCGTTGGTCAAGAAAGAGTTGACCTTCTCCCCAACGCCGGTTCGAGAGGCTTGTTCATGGCCGACCATGCAACCCACGACGCCCAGGCCCGGGCCAGCCTGCACTTGCTGGTGCGGGACATCGAGCGGGTCCGCCGGCAGGTGGACGCGCTGCGCACCCTCACCGCCCAACTGGGCAACGTCTACCGCCCGCGCCGCTCCGGCCCCGCCACGGGCTTCGTCGTCTACGGACGAGCCCCCGCCCCGACGGTCCGTCTCGCCCAGGAACTGCGCGACAGCGTGGAGACCCTCGTCACCGCGGCGGTGGACTTCGACCGCTCGCTCGGCTTCTCGTGGGACGCGGTGGGCTCCGCGCTGGGAGTCACCAAGCAGGCGGTCCACCGCCGTTACGGCGCCCGCAGGGCCGCGGCGGCCGCGCAGGCACCCGCCGAGGCCGAGCGCACCCCGGCGGAGCCGGCCGGCCCCCGCACGGTCAGCGTGAACACCGGCCTGCCGGCGGTCCCCACCGTCCCCGCCGCCCGCTCCATGCCGACCCAGCCGACGGCGGGCAGCCCGGCCCTGCGCGACGAGGTGAGACCGACCGCCTTCCCCGGCCCGCGCAACGGCTGAGGCCCTCACCGCTCCTGCCCTCTCGACCCCCTTCCGAGAGGGCAGCCGCGCGTGAGGGGGCCGCAGCGCGCCGGGCTCGCTCGCCCGGTGGCATCAGCGCGCCGAGCCCCGCGCCCGCCACCACTGCCGGTCACCGCTGCCCATCACCCGATGTCCGCGGGATCGACCCGTACCCACACCCGGCCCGGCTCCTCCGCCCCCCGCGCCGTCCGAGCGGCCTGAGCCGCCTTCAACGCGCCCGCCAGCGCCGCGCCCCGCCCCGGAGGCACCCGCACCAGCACCCGCTCCCAGTGCTCCCCCGCGGGCGGCGCCCCCGGCCTCCGCGGCCGCCCCGGCGGGGTGACCGGCAACGGGACCGGCCCCAGCACCTCCGCCTCGGCGGGCAGCTCGACCGCCCCCAGGAAGGCGGCCACCGCCTCCCCCGTCCCCGCCACCGACGCCATCCGCGACACCGGCGGGAATCCCAGCTCGGCCCGCTCGGCGAGCTCCCGCAGCGCGTGGCCCACGGGATCCCACCGCACCAGCGCCTGCACGGGCCGCAGCGTCGGCTCGGCGACGACCACCACGGTCCCGCCCTCCCCCTGCGGCCGGACCAGCGCCGCGGCCGCGATCCAGCGCCGCAGCGCGTCCTCCCCGGCGCGCAGATCGGGCCGGCCCAGCACGGCCCAGCCGTCGAGCAGCAGCGCCGCCGCGTACCCGCCCTCGGCCACCGGCTCGGCCCCCGGGGTGCTCACCACCAGCGCGGGCGCCCCGGGCACCGTGTCGAGGACGTGCTCCCGCCCGGACGTGCGCACCGGGACGGCCGGGAACGCCCGCCCCAGCTCCTCCGCGGTCCGCCGCGCCCCCACGACCTGGGCCCGCAGCCGGTACGACCCGCACTCAGGGCAGTGCCACGCGCTCTCCTCCCGTCCGCACCACCCGCACCACAGCGCCCCGCCGTCCCGTGCCTCCAAGGGCCCGGAGCAGTGCCGGCACCGCGCGGCGGCCCGGCACTGCGCGCACGCCATCCGGGGGACGTAACCGCGCCGCGGCACCTGGACCAGCACCGGCCCGTGGCGCAGCCCCTCCCTGGCCGCCTGCCAGGCGAGGGTCGGCAGCCGGGCGGCGCGCGCGGCCTCGTCCCGCGCCAGGTCCTGGTCCCCCACGGTCCGCACCAGCGGCGCGACCTGCCGCACCTGCTCCCGCGCGGCGACCAGCGGCCGCGCCCACCCGCTCTCGACGAGCTGCGCGCCCTCGACCGTGCAGCTCCAGCCGCCCATCAGGAACCCGCACCGGTCCTGCGCGGCGCGCAGCAACAGCACCTCGCGCGCGTGCGGCTGCGGCGCGTGCTGCTCGCTGTGGCTGTCGTCCCCGTCGTCCCAGAGGGCCACCAGCCCGAGGTCGCGCACAGGGGCGAACATCGCGGCTCGGGTCCCGACCACGGCCCGTACGCTCCCGCGCCGGACGCCGAGCCACTCCCGGTAGCGCTTCTCCGGCCCGGCGTCCGCCTGCAACAGCGCGTGCCGCCCCGCTCCCAGCAGGGCCGTCAGGGCGGCGTCGACCCGGGCGGCGGCCCGCCCGTCCGGTACGACCACCAGGGCCCCGCGCCCCGAGGCGAGCGTCGCGGCGACGGCCCGGGCCAGCTCCTCGCTCCACCCGGGGCCGGGCAGCGCGTTCCACACGGCGCGCGGCACGCCGCCCGAGGCCAGTGACTCCAGGAACGCGGCCCCCCGCTCGTACCGGGTCCAGGATCCGGCCTCCGGCGCCGGGGGCGGGGGCAGCGGGGCGGGCGAGGGCCGCTGTTCGGCGCGTGCGTTGCGCGGCGGTACGGCGAGCTGGAGCACGTCGGCGAGGCTCCCGGCGTAGCGGTCGGCGACGGCTCGGGCCAGCCCCAGCAGCTCCGGACCGAGCACCGGCTCGGGCGACACGACCTGGGCGAGGGCCGCGAGCGGCCCGGAGTAGTCGGAGGAGGCGAGCCGCTCGACGAGGAACCCGTCGATGAGTCCCCCGCCCTCGCGCCGTCCCTCGCGCACCCGGCCGCGGCCCGCGCCGAACCGCACCCGTACCCGCACCCCCGGCTGGGCGTCGGCGTCCAGTTCGGCGGGCACGGCGTAGTCGAAGTACCGGTCGAGGTGGAGCACGCCCTTGTCGACGAGCACCCGTGCGACCGGCAGCTCCTCGGCCAGCGCGGCCCCCCGCCAGGTCCGCGGCTTGGCCCGCGGCTCCCTGGCCCTGCGCACGGTCTCCCGGATCAGCGCGAGCTGCTCCGGCGGCGCGCCCTCCCCGCCTCCGGCCTCCGGCCCGTTCTCGCTGCTCACCCCTGCATTCTTACCGCACCCCACTGACAGCGCGCCCACCCCGAGACCCCGACGGCTGCCCCCGCGGAAACGGGACCGGCTCCCGGGTCCATCGCTGAGATGGACCCGGGAGCCGGTGTAGTCCTGATGCGGCAGGTGGGGCAGGTGCGGTCCTACAGCCCCGCGGCCTTGCGCAGCGCCTCGACGCGGTCGGTCTTCTCCCAGGTGAACTCGGGCAGCTCACGGCCGAAGTGGCCGTAGGCGGCGGTCTGGGCGTAGATCGGGCGCAGCAGGTCGAGGTCGCGGATGATCGCGGCCGGGCGCAGGTCGAAGACCTCGTCGATGGCCTTCTCGATCTTCTCGGTCTCGACCTTGTGGGTGCCGAAGGTCTCGACGAACAGACCGACCGGCTCGGCCTTGCCGATCGCGTAGGCGACCTGGACCTCGCAGCGCGCGGCCAGACCGGCGGCGACCACGTTCTTGGCGACCCAGCGCATCGCGTACGCCGCCGAGCGGTCCACCTTGGACGGGTCCTTGCCGGAGAAGGCGCCGCCACCGTGGCGGGCGAAGCCGCCGTAGGTGTCGATGATGATCTTGCGGCCGGTGAGGCCGGCGTCGCCCATCGGGCCGCCGATCTCGAAGCGGCCGGTCGGGTTGACCAGCAGCCGGTAGTTCTCGGTGTCGAGCTTGATGCCGTCGTCCAGGAGGGCCTTCAGCTCGGGCTCCACGACGAACTCGCGGATGTCGGGCGCCAGCAGGGAGTCCAGGTCGATGTCGCTCGCGTGCTGCGAGGAGACGACGACCGTGTCGAGGCGGACGGCCTTGTCGCCGTCGTACTCGATGGTGACCTGGGTCTTGCCGTCGGGGCGCAGGTAGGGGATGGTCCCGTTCTTGCGGACGTCCGAGAGGCGCTTGGACAGGCGGTGCGCCAGGAAGATCGGGAGCGGCATCAGGGTCGGCGTCTCGTCGGAGGCGTAGCCGAACATCAGGCCCTGGTCACCGGCGCCCTGCTTGTCGAGCTCGTCGTCGTCGCCCTCGACCCGGGACTCGTACGCCGTGTCCACACCCTGCGCGATGTCCGGGGACTGCGAGCCGATGGACACCGAGACACCGCAGGAGGCGCCGTCGAAGCCCTTCTTGGACGAGTCGTAGCCGATCTCGAGGATCTTCTCGCGGACGAGCTGCGGGATCGGCGCGTAGGCCTTGGTGGTGACCTCTCCGGCCACGTGCACCAGACCGGTCGTGATCAGGGTCTCGACGGCGACGCGGGACGTCGGGTCCTCGCGCAGGAGTGCGTCGAGGATGGTGTCGCTGATCTGGTCAGCGATCTTGTCGGGGTGACCCTCGGTCACGGACTCCGAAGTGAACAGGCGACGGGACACAACGCTCCCTGGGGTTGCAGCGGCTGCTGGCTGATCATTGGCGGACGCGACGGGAGCTGCGCCCGGCGTCGTCCGGGGACAGTTTATCGGTCGAGCCCGGCCACCGGCCCACCCGTCTCGCCTCTCGGGAGCGCTGTGACCTGCGGCACGGGCATTCTGCCGAATGCCGAGCGTGCTTGGCCAGGGTCGCCACGCCCGAATCGAGCGGCGTACGAGGGAACGGCGAGCGCATCAAACAGTCAGGTCAGGCGTGGCGTCACCAGGTCCCACACGATTTCGGCCAAGGCCTCCTTGGGTCCGTGCGGTACCGGGGTCTCGGTGCCGTCGGCCCCCAGGACGACGGCCTCGTTCTCCTCGGAGCCGAAGGTCCTGCGCTCCCCCACCTCGTTCACGACCAGCAGGTCGCACCCCTTGCGGCGGAGTTTCGCGCGGCCGTTGGCGAGCACGTCGTCCGTCTCGGCGGCGAAACCGACGACCACCTGTCCGGGGCGGGCACGGTCGGCGGAGATCTCCGCGAGGATGTCCGGATTACGTATGAGGACGATCGGATCGGGATCCTGTCCGTCCTTCTTCTTGATTTTCCCGGTGGCGTAGGTCTCGGGCCGGAAGTCGGCCACCGCGGCGGCCATCACGACCGCGTCGGCGTCGGCGGCCGCCTTGAGCACGGCCTCCCTCAGCTGGACGGCGGTCCCGACCTGGACGACGTCCACGCCCGCCGGGTCGGGCAGCCCGGTGTTGGCCGCTACCAGGGTGACCCGGGCGCCGCGGGCGGCGGCGGTGCGGGCGAGGGCGTACCCCTGCTTGCCGGACGAGCGGTTGCCGAGGAAACGGACCGGGTCGAGGGGCTCACGGGTACCGCCGGCGCTGACCACGACATGGCGGCCGGCGAGGTCGGGCTCGCGCACGCCCCGGGCCAGGACACGGCGGCAGACCTCGAAGATCTCGGCGGGGTCGGGCAGCCGCCCCTTGCCGGTGTCGACACCGGTGAGCCGGCCGACGGCAGGCTCGACGACGACGGCGCCGCGGCGGCGCAGCGTCGCCACGTTCTCCTGGGTGGCGGGGTGCTCCCACATCTCGGTGTGCATCGCGGGGGCGAAGACGACCGGACAGCGGGCGGTGAGCAGGGTGTTGGTGAGGAGGTCGTCGGCGAGGCCGTGGGCGGCCTTGGCGAGCAGGTCGGCGGTGGCCGGGGCGACCACGACCAGGTCGGCGTGCTGGCCGATGCGGACGTGCGGGACCTCGTGGACGTCGTCCCAGACCTCGGTGGAGACGGGGTGGCCGGAGAGGGCCGACCAGGTGGCGGCGCCGACGAAGTGCAGGGCGGAGGCGGTGGGCACGACCCGTACGTCATGGCCGGACTCCGTGAGCCTTCGCAGCAGCTCACAGGCCTTGTAGGCGGCGATGCCGCCGCTGACCCCCAGAACGACCTTGGGCTTGTCCACCGTCTCTCCCCGGACCTCGGAAGCGCGCCGCGGCTCCGGCGCACGACTCCATCACACACCACAGGCCCGGCAGGAGCACTGCCGGGCCTGTGGAAAAGTCAGCTGCAAGCTGAAAGTACTACTACTGCGTCCGTGGGACGGCCTTACTGGGCGGGGTCCGCCACGGCCTCGGACGTCAGCAGACCCGCGTTGATCTCGCGGAGCGCGATCGAGAGCGGCTTCTCGTGCACGTGGGTGTCGACGAGCGGACCGACGTACTCGAGGAGGCCCTCGCCGAGCTGCGAGTAGTACGCGTTGATCTGGCGGGCACGCTTGGCCGCGTAGATCACGAGGCTGTACTTCGAGTCGGTGGCCTCGAGGAGCTCGTCGATCGGCGGGTTGATGATGCCCTCGGGCGCGGAGATGGAAGAGGACACGCTCTACCTTCCGATGGATGGGAAAGGATCAGTGAGTGTGACCTTCACGATCACACGACATCCATCAAGGCTAGCAGCTCACGCGCCACGTCCTCGACGGAGGTGTTGACCAGGGTCACGTCGAACTCCGGCTCGGCCGCGAGTTCGATCTTCGCGGCGTCCAGCCGTCGCTCGATGACCTCGGGCGGCTCGGTGCCCCGCCCGGTGAGTCTGCGCACCAGCTCCTCCCAGGAGGGGGGAGCCAGGAACACCAGCTGGGCGTCCGCCATGGACTCCCGGACCTGCCGGGCGCCCTGGAGGTCGATCTCCAGGAGGACGGGCTCGCCCGCCTCCAGCCGCTCCAGCACGGCGCCTCGCGGCGTCCCGTAGCGGTTGCCGGCGAACTCGGCCCACTCGAGGAGTTCGCCGTTGGCGATCAGCTTGTCCATCTCGTCGTCGGTGACGAAGAAGTAGTGGACCCCGTGCTGCTCACCGGGGCGGGGCTTCCGGGTCGTCGCCGACACCGAGAGCCAGACCTCGGGGTGTTCCTTGCGCATATGGGCGACGACCGTGCTCTTGCCGACCCCGGAGGGGCCGGAGAGCACGGTCAGCCGCGGACGTTCACTCATGCAGCGATTATTCCAGCAATCCCGGAGTGCCCGGGACTCCCTTCCCGGCAGTACCCGGGATCAGGACCCGGTGCTGCCGAACTCACGCTCCAGGGAGGCGATCTGGTTGGAACCGAGACCGCGTACGCGGCGGCTCTCGGAGATGCCGAGTCGCTCCATGATCTGCTTGGCACGGACCTTGCCCACGCCCGGCAGGGACTCGAGCAGGGCGGAGACCTTCATCTTGCCGATGACGTCGTTCTCCTGACCCTGCTTGATGACCTCGTGCAGGGAGGCGCCGGAGTGCTTGAGTCGATTCTTGACCTCGGCCCGCTCCCGGCGAGCCGCGGCGGCCTTTTCGAGCGCGGCTGCGCGCTGTTCGGGGGTAAGGGGCGGAAGAGCCACGCCTACGTCACCTCGGATGTCGAACTGTCGGATACGGACCGGTGAGGAACCTAGTCGCCCCACACCTAGGGAGCTACGAGCAACACGCTCTGCCCGTTCACCCCCACTGCTTCAAAAGCGTGGGAGGGACCCCCACTGCTCGGAGACTAGCGGCCAACTCCGCCTGAGTCAGCGAGAACAGAGGAAAAGTCCTGGTCAGCCTCTGTCAGGACGGGATATTTCAGACATAGTGCCCCGGATTTGAGAATGTATCCAGCCTCAAATCGGCCACGAAGCACTCGTCGGAGGTTTGAGACGCCCCCGGACCGGCCGTCAGGAGGACTCCAACGTGACGCGGATCTCGTCCGCGAACCGGTCCGCGGCGTCACGCAGCGCGCTCACGTCGGGACCGTGGCGCAACACTCCCCGGCTGACGTTCGGCACGACGTTGCGCAGCACGCTCCCGAAGACCCGGGGAAGATCGGCCGGAGTCGCCCCCTGGGCCCCCACGCCGGGCGCCAGGAGCGGCCCGTTGACGGCGAGGTCGTAGGACGACAGGTCGCCCAGGGTCGCCCCGACGACCGCCCCGAAGGAGCCCAGGGGTTCCTCACCCGCGTTCTCGACGGCCAGGTGCGCCAGCATGGTCGCGCCGACGTCCCGGCCGTCGGCACGCACCGCGTGCTGCACCTCGCCGCCCTCCGGGTTGGAGGTGAGCGCCAGGACGAACAGCCCGGCGCCGTTCTCCCGGGCCAGGGCGACGGCCGGGCCGAGCGAGCCGTAGCCGAGGTACGGGGAGACGGTCAGCGCGTCGGAGAACAGGGGCGCGTCCTTGTGCAGGAAGGACTCGGCGTAGGCGGCCATGGTCGAGCCGATGTCCCCGCGCTTGGCGTCCATGACGACCAGGGCGCCGGCGGCCCGCGCCTCCTGGACCGACTTCTCCAGGACGGCGACCCCGCGCGAGCCGAACCGCTCGAAGAACGCGCTCTGCGGCTTCAGCACGGCGACCCGGCCGGCGACCGCCTCGACGACCGTGCGGCTGAACCGCTCCAGACCGGCCACGTCGTCGTCGAGCCCCCACTCGACCAGGAGGGAGCGGTGCGGGTCGATCCCGACGCACAGGGGGCCCCGCTCGTCCATCGCCCGGCGCAGGCGCGCGCCGAAGGGTTCGAGGGTCATGCGGGCTTCCTCACGTCGGCGCCGACCGCGTCGGCGAGGGTGGCGTACGGGCTCGTGCGCAGCCGTGCGGCGAGCCCCTTGTGAAGGGCGCGGCTCCAGAAAGGGCCCTCGTAGACGAAGGCGCTGTACCCCTGGACCAGCGTGGCACCGGCCAGGATGCGCTGCCAGACGTCCTCGGCGGTCTCGATGCCGCCGACGCCCACCAGGGTGATCCGGTCGCCCACGCGCGCGTAGAGCCGCCTGAGCACCTCCAGGGAGCGGGCCTTGAGCGGGGCCCCGGACAGGCCGCCGGTCTCCTGGACCAGCGCGGGGTCGGACCGCAGACCGAGCCCTTCGCGCGCGATGGTCGTGTTGGTGGCGATGATCCCGTCCAGGCCCAGCTCCACCGCGAGGTCGGCGACCGCGTCCACGTCCTCGTCGGCGAGGTCCGGGGCGATCTTCACCAGCAGCGGGACGCGCCGCGAGGTGACCGTGCGGTCGGCGGCCTCGCGCACGGCGCTCAGCAGCGGCCGCAGCGCCTCGGTCGCCTGGAGGTTGCGCAGCCCGGGTGTGTTGGGCGAGGACACGTTGACCACGAGGTAGTCGGCGTACGGGGCGAGCCGCTCGGTCGACTTCACGTAGTCGCCGACGGCCTCCTCCTCGGGGACGACCTTGGTCTTGCCGATGTTGACGCCCACGACCGTGCGGAAGACGGGCGTACGGGACGCCAGGCGCGCGGCGACGGCGAGCGAGCCCTCGTTGTTGAAGCCCATCCGGTTGATGAGTGCGCGGTCCCGCACGAGCCGGAAGAGCCGCTGCCTGGGGTTGCCCGGCTGGGGTTCCCCGGTGACCGTGCCGATCTCGACGTGGTCGAAGCCCAGCATCGACATGCCGTCGATCGCGACGGCGTTCTTGTCGAAGCCCGCGGCGAGCCCGAACGGGCCGTGCATCCGCAGTCCGAACGCCTCGGTGCGCAGCTCCTCGTGGCGGGGCGCGAGGGCGGCGGCCACGAAGGTGCGCAGCACGGGGACGCGGACGGCCAGCCGGATCCAGCGGAAGGCCAGGTGGTGCGCCTGCTCGGGGTCCATCCGCTTGAAGACGAGATTGAAGAAGATCTTGTACATGGTTCCCTCATGAAGAGCCCTCATGAAGAGGGGGACACCGTTTCCGGTGTCCCCCTCAGGGCTGCTAGTCGCGGGCCGCGGTCAGGTGTTCCGCGTGTTCCTGGAGCGAGCGGACGCCCACGTCGCCGTGGTTCAGCGCATCGATGCCCTGGACGGCCGCGGCGAGCGCCTGGACCGTCGTCAGACAGGGCACGGAGCGGGCCACGGCCGCCGTACGGATCTCGTAGCCGTCGAGGCGGCCTCCGGTGCCGTACGGGGTGTTGACGATGAGGTCGACCTCGCCGTCGTGGATGAGCTGGACGATGGTCTTCTCGCCGTTCGGGCCGGTGCCCTCGGACTGCTTGCGCACCACCGTGGCGTTGATGCCGTTGCGCCGGAGGACCTCGGCGGTGCCCGAGGTGGCGAGCAGCTCGAAGCCGTGGCCGACCACCTCGCGCGCCGGGAAGATCATCGAGCGCTTGTCGCGGTTGGCGACCGAGATGAACGCGCGGCCCTTGGTGGGCAGCGGCCCGTAGGCGCCGGCCTGCGACTTGGCGTACGCCGTGCCGAAGACGGAGTCGATGCCCATGACCTCGCCGGTGGAGCGCATCTCCGGGCCGAGGACGGTGTCCACGCCGCGGCCGGAGGTGTCGCGGAAGCGGGTCCACGGCATCACGGCCTCCTTGACGGAGATCGGCGCGTCCAGCGGCAGCTCACCGCCGTCACCGGTGCCCGGCAGCAGCCCCTCGGACCGCAGCTCGGCGATGGTCGCGCCGAGCGAGATGCGGGCGGCGGCCTTCGCCAGCGGCACCGCGGTCGCCTTCGAGGTGAAGGGAACCGTGCGGGAGGCGCGCGGGTTGGCCTCCAGGACGTAGAGGATGTCGCCGGCCATCGCGAACTGGATGTTGATCAGCCCGCGTACACCGACGCCCTTGGCGATGGCCTCGGTGGAGGCGCGCAGGCGCTTGATGTCGAAGCCGCCGAGGGTGATCGGGGGCAGGGCGCACGCCGAGTCGCCGGAGTGGATGCCGGCCTCCTCGATGTGCTCCATGACGCCGCCGAGGTACAGCTCCTCGCCGTCGTAGAGCGCGTCGACGTCGATCTCGATGGCGTCGTCGAGGAAGCGGTCGACGAGGACCGGCCGGGTGGGGCTGATCTCGGTCGACTCGGCGATGTAGGAGGACAGCCGGGTCTCGTCGTAGACGATCTCCATGCCGCGGCCGCCGAGGACGTACGACGGCCGGACGAGGACCGGGTAGCCGATCTCGTCGGCGATGGCCTTGGCCTCGGCGAAGGTGGTGGCGGTGCCGTGCTTGGGGGCCGGCAGGCCCGCCTCGGCGAGGACGCGACCGAAGGCGCCCCGGTCCTCGGCCGCGTGGATGGCCTCGGGCGGGGTGCCGACGATCGGCACGCCGTTGTCCTTGAGCGCCTGGGCGAGACCCAGCGGGGTCTGGCCGCCGAGCTGGACGACGACACCGGCGATCGGGCCGGCCTGCGCCTCCGCGTGGACGATCTCCAGCACGTCCTCGAGCGTGAGCGGCTCGAAGTACAGACGGTCGGAGGTGTCGTAGTCGGTGGAGACGGTCTCCGGGTTGCAGTTGACCATCACGGTCTCGTACCCGGCGTCGGACAGCGCGAAGGAGGCGTGGACGCAGGAGTAGTCGAACTCGATGCCCTGGCCGATGCGGTTCGGGCCGGAGCCCAGGATGATCACCGCGGGCTTCTCGCGGGCCGCGACCTCGCTCTCCTCGTCGTAGGAGGAGTAGAAGTACGGGGTCTTCGCGGCGAACTCGGCGGCGCAGGTGTCGACCGTCTTGTAGACCGGGCGGACGCCCAGCGCGTGCCGGACCTCGCGGACCACGTCCTCGCGCAGGCCGCGGATCTCGCCGATCTGCTGGTCGGAGAAGCCGTGCCGCTTGGCCTCGGCGAGCAGGTCGGCGTCCAGGCGCTCGGCTGCGGCCAGCTCGTCCGCGATCTCCTTGATGAGGAAGAGCTGGTCGACGAACCAGGGGTCGATCTTCGTGTAGTCGAAGACCTCCTCCGGGGTGGCGCCCGCGCGGATGGCCTGCATGACGGTGTTGATGCGGCCGTCGGTGGGGCGCACGGCCTCTTCGAGGAGCGCGGTCTTGTCGCCGGGCTCGCCGACGAAGGTGAACTGGCTGCCCTTCTTCTCCAGCGAGCGCAGCGCCTTCTGGAAGGCCTCGGTGAAGTTGCGGCCGATGGCCATGGCCTCGCCGACCGACTTCATGGTGGTGGTCAGCGTGGAGTCGGCCTGCGGGAACTTCTCGAAGGCGAACCGCGGCGCCTTGACGACCACGTAGTCGAGCGTGGGCTCGAAGGAGGCCGGGGTCTCCTGCGTGATGTCGTTGGGGATCTCGTCGAGCGTGTAGCCGACGGCGAGCTTGGCGGCGATCTTGGCGATCGGGAAGCCGGTCGCCTTGGAGGCGAGCGCGGAGGAGCGCGACACGCGCGGGTTCATCTCGATGACGATGACCCGGCCGTCCTCGGGGTTGACCGCGAACTGGATGTTGCAGCCGCCGGTGTCCACGCCGACCTCGCGGATCACGGCGATGCCGATGTCGCGGAGGATCTGGTACTCGCGGTCGGTGAGCGTCATGGAGGGCGCGACGGTGATCGAGTCGCCGGTGTGCACGCCCATGGGGTCGAAGTTCTCGATGGAGCAGACGACCACGACGTTGTCGTGCTTGTCGCGCATCAGCTCCAGCTCGTACTCCTTCCAGCCGAGGATGGACTCCTCCAGGAGCACCTCGGTGGTCGGCGAGAGCGTGAGGCCCTGCCCGGCGATGCGGCGCAGCTCCTCCTCGTCGTGGGCGAAGCCGGAGCCGGCGCCGCCCATGGTGAAGGAGGGGCGCACGACGACCGGGTAGCCGCCGAGCGTGTCCACGCCGGCGAGGACCTCGTCCATGGTGTGGCAGATGACCGAGCGGGCGGACTCGCCGTGCCCGATCTTCTTGCGGACCTCCTCCACGACCTCCTTGAACAGGTCGCGGTCCTCGCCCTTGTGGATGGCCTCCACGTTGGCGCCGATCAGCTCGACGCCGTACTTCTCCAGGACGCCGTTCTCGTGCAGCGAGATGGCGGTGTTGAGGGCCGTCTGGCCGCCCAGGGTGGGCAGGAGGGCGTCGGGGCGCTCCTTGGCGATGATCTTCTCGACGAACTCGGGGGTGATCGGCTCGACGTAGGTGGCGTCGGCGATCTCCGGGTCGGTCATGATCGTCGCCGGGTTGGAGTTCACCAGGACGACCCTGAGGCCCTCGGCCCGCAGGATGCGGCACGCCTGGGTGCCGGAGTAGTCGAACTCGGCGGCCTGGCCGATGACGATCGGGCCGGAGCCGATGACCAGGACGGACTGGATATCGGTGCGCTTAGGCACGCTGGCCCTCCATCAGGGATACGAAGCGGTCGAACAGGTAGGCGGCGTCGTGCGGGCCGGCTGCCGCTTCGGGGTGGTACTGGACGGAGAAGCCCGGCTGGTCGAGCAGCTGGAGCCCCTCCACGACGTCGTCGTTGAGGCAGACGTGGGAGACCTCGGCGCGGCCGAAGGGCGTCTCGCTGACCCGGTCGAGCGGCGCGTCCACGGCGAATCCGTGGTTGTGCGCGGTGACCTCGACCTTGCCGGTCGTACGGTCCTGGACCGGCTGGTTGATGCCCCGGTGGCCGTACTTCAGCTTGTAGGTGCCGAAGCCGAGGGCGCGGCCGAGGATCTGGTTGCCGAAGCAGATGCCGAAGAGCGGGGTCTTCCGCTCCAGGACGGCGGTCATGAGGGCGACCGGGCCGTCGGCGGTGGACGGGTCGCCGGGGCCGTTGGAGAAGAACACGCCGTCGGGGTTCACGGCGTAGAGGTCGTCGGCGGTCGCGGTGGCGGGCAGCACGTGCACCTCGATGCCGCGCTCGGCCATGCGGTGCGGGGTCATGCCCTTGATGCCGAGGTCGACCGCGGCGACGGTGAACTTCTTCTCGCCGATCGCGGGGACGACGTACGTCTCCTTGGTGGCGACCTCCTCGAAGAGGCTGGCGCCCTTCATGTGCGGCTGGGCCTGCACGCGCGCGAGGAGCTCGGTCTCGGCGCCGACCGCCTCGCCGGAGAAGATGCCGGCCCGCATGGAGCCGCGCTCGCGGAGGTGGCGGGTGAGGGCGCGGGTGTCGATGCCGGAGATCCCGACGATGTCCTGGGCAACCAGTTCGTCGTCGAGGGAGCGCCGGGCGCGCCAGTTGGAGGGCACGCGCGCGGGGTCGCGCACGACGTACCCGGAGACCCAGATGCGGCTGGACTCGTCGTCCTCGTCGTTCCAGCCGGTGTTGCCGATCTGGGGGGCGGTCGCGACCACGATCTGGCGGTCGTACGACGGGTCGGTGAGGGTCTCCTGGTAGCCGGTCATACCGGTGGAGAACACCGCTTCGCCGAAGGTCTCCCCCACGGCCCCGTAGGCGCGGCCGCGGAAGACCCGGCCGTCCTCCAGGACGAGTACGGCGGGAGTCACCTTCTTCGCAGAAGCGATTCCCCTGGTGGAGGTCGTCATCGTTCGGCGCCTTCCGTCGTGTTTTTCTTGATCATGGAGTTGATGGCTTCGACCCACTCGGTGTGCTCGGCCGCGTGGTCCGAGCGGAAACCGGAGTCGATCAGCTTGTCGCCGTGCTGCCAGGTCACCACCAGCAGTCCGCCCTCGGTGAGGACCTTGCCGGCGATGCCCTTGCCGAGCAGGGCCTCGCGCAGTGCTCCGGCGGGGACGAAGAAGTCGGTCGCGCCGGGGCGTACGACGTCCAGGCCCGCGTCCGTGAGCGTCAGCTCGACGCGGCTGCGGGTGCCCAGGCCGTGCGCCACGATGCGGTCGAGCCACTGCCCCGCGGTGGTGGAGCCGTGGTAGCGGCCGCTCATCGTCAGTCTCGCCGCACCGGGCTCGTCCGGCGCGGCGGGAAGCGGCGGGAGGTCGCCCTGGAGGGTGCCCCGCCACTTCCAGCCCTCGCGCATCAGCCAGTAGACGAGCGCGACGAAGAGTCCGAGGCCGACCACCCAGCCGATGCGCGCGGCCCAGTCGGTCACCTGGGCCGATTCCTTCCCGGCCGCGAGGGCGGTGAGGGCCGGCACCAGGGGTGCTGAAGATGTCACGTGAGCTTCCCGTCGACGAGCGTGGCCTTGCCCCGGAGCCAGGTGTGCGTGACACGGCCCGGCAGCTCACGCCCCTCGTACGGGGTGTTGCGGCTGCGCGAGGCGAAGCCCGCGGGGTCGACGGACCCACGGTATGCCGTGTCGACGAGCGTGAGGTTGGCGGGCTCACCTGCCGAGACGGGACGCCCGTGGCCCCGCGCCCGGCCGATCCGCGCGGGCGCGGCGGACATCCGGTCGGCGACCCCGGCCCAGTCCAGCAGGCCCGTCTCCACCATGGTCTCCTGGACCACCGACAGCGCGGTCTCCAGGCCCACCATCCCCATGGCGGCGGCGGCCCACTCGCAGTCCTTGTCCTCGTGCGGGTGCGGGGCGTGGTCGGTGGCGACGATGTCGATCGTGCCGTCGGCGAGGGCCTCGCGCAGGGCCCGCACGTCACGCTCGGTGCGCAGCGGCGGGTTGACCTTGTAGACGGGGTTGTAGGACCGCACCAGCTCGTCGGTGAGGAGCAGGTGGTGCGGGGTGACCTCGGCGGTGACGTCGATGCCGCGGGACTTGGCCCAGCGGACGATCTCGACCGACCCGGCGGTCGACAGGTGGCAGATGTGGACGCGCGAGCCGACGTGCTCGGCGAGGAGGACGTCCCGGGCGATGATCGATTCCTCAGCCACCGCGGGCCAGCCGCCGAGGCCGAGCTCGGCGGAGACGACGCCCTCGTTCATCTGGGCGCCCTCGGTCAGCCGGGGCTCCTGCGCGTGCTGGGCGACGACCCCGCCGAAGGCCTTCACGTACTCCAGCGCGCGCCGCATGATCACGGCGTCGTCGACGCACTTGCCGTCGTCGGAGAAGACGGTGACGCCGGCGGCCGACTCGTGCATGGCGCCCAGCTCGGCGAGCTTGCGGCCCTCGAGGCCGACGGTGACGGCGCCGATGGGCTGTACGTCGCAGTAGCCGTGCTCCTGGCCGAGCCGGTAGACCTGCTCGACCACGCCGGCCGTGTCGGCCACGGGGAAGGTGTTAGCCATGGCGAACACGGCGGTGTAGCCGCCGGAGGCCGCCGCGCGCGTGCCGGTCAGCACGGTCTCGGAGTCCTCGCGGCCCGGCTCGCGCAGATGGGTGTGCAGGTCGACCAGGCCCGGCAGCAGCACCTTGCCGGCGGCCTCGACGACCTCGGCGCCCTCGGCGCTCAGGCCGGTGCCCACCTCGGCGATGACGGCGCCGTCGATCAGCACGTCCTGCGGCTCGCCGCCGAGCACCTTCGCACCACGGATCAGGATCTTGCTCATGGGTTCTTACTTCTCCTCGGTGGTACGGGCGTGGCTGACGGCGGGTTCGTTGCCGCCCAGGAGCAGATAGAGGACGGCCATCCGGATCGACACGCCGTTGGCGACCTGTTCGACGACGGTGCAGCGGTCGGAGTCGGCGACCTCGGCGGTGATCTCCATGCCGCGGACCATCGGGCCGGGGTGCATCACGATGGCGTGCTCGGGCATCCGCGCCATGCGGTCGCCGTCGAGGCCGTAGCGCCGCGAGTACTCGCGCTCGGTCGGGAAGAAGGCGGCGTTCATGCGTTCGCGCTGGACGCGGAGCATCATCACGGCGTCCGACTTGGGCAGGACGGCGTCGAGGTCGTACGACACCTCGCAGGGCCAGTGCTCCACGCCGACCGGCACCAGCGTGGGCGGGGCGACGAGGGTGACCTCGGCGCCGAGGGTGTGCAGCAGGTCGACGTTGGAACGGGCGACCCGGCTGTGCAGCACGTCACCGACGAGGGTGATCCGCTTGCCGGCGAGGTCGCGGCCGAGCCCGGCGTCCCGGCCGACCAGCCTCCGGCGCATGGTGAAGGCGTCGAGCAGGGCCTGGGTGGGGTGCTGGTGGGTGCCGTCGCCCGCATTGACGACGGCGGCGTCGATCCAGCCGGAGTTGGCGAGGCGGTAGGGGGCCCCGGAGGCGCCGTGCCGGATGACCACGGCGTCGACGCCCATGGCCTCCAGCGTCTGGGCGGTGTCCTTCAGGGACTCGCCCTTGGACACGCTGGAGCCCTTGGCGGAGAAGTTGATGACGTCCGCGGAGAGACGCTTCTCGGCGGCCTCGAACGAGATACGCGTGCGCGTGGAGTCCTCGAAGAAGAGGTTGACGATCGTGCGGCCGCGCAGGGTCGGCAGTTTCTTGATGGGCCGGTCGGCCACCCGGGCCATCTCCTCGGCGGTGTCGAGGATCAGGACGGCGTCGTCGCGGGAGAGGTCGGCGGCCGAGATGAGATGACGCTGCATCTGTCAGGCTCCGTAAGGCAGTTCACGAATTGGGGAGATTCCGGGCAGGCGAGGGCACGCCGAGGGGGCGTGCCGGGCTCCGTCCGCTACGGGGTCTGCTTCACACCGAGCAGCACGGTGTCGCGACCGTCCTCCTCGGCGAGCTGGACCTTGACCGTCTCCCGCAGCGACGTGGGGAGGTTCTTGCCGACGTAGTCGGCGCGGATGGGCAGTTCGCGGTGACCGCGGTCGACGAGGACCGCGAGCTGGACCGCGCGGGGGCGCCCGATGTCGTTCAGGGCGTCGAGGGCGGCGCGGATGGTGCGGCCGGAGAAGAGCACGTCGTCGACGAGGACGACCAGCTTGCCGTCGATGCCGTCACCGGGGATCTCGGTGCGGGCCAGCGCACGCGGCGGGTGCATGCGCAGGTCGTCGCGGTACATGGTGATGTCGAGCGAGCCGACCGGGATCTTGCGGTCGGTGATCTCCTCGAGCTTGGCGGCGAGCCGCTGGGCGAGGAACACGCCGCGGGTCGGGATGCCGAGGAGCACCACGTCGTCGGCGCCCTTGGCGCGTTCGACGATCTCGTGGGCGATGCGGGTGAGGACCCGCGCGATGTCGGGGCCTTCGAGCACGGGCCGCGCATCGGAGGTGTGGGAGTCGAGCCTGTCCATACGGAACGGACCTCCTTCTCCGCCTCACGGGACGGATCTTAAAGGACGTCGGGTTTGCGCCATCCACCGTAGCAGCCCGCCGGGACGGCCCTGATCACCCCTATGGAGTAATCGGCCATCGATACCACGGAAGAGTCGGTGTGGACCATTCGGCTTGACGCAGAAGAATCACGCTGCGTAACCTCACAATGAGTTACCAGCCGCGCGGTACGGAACCCATGCCGACCGCGTCGACCCAGTGCCGGGGAGCTATATGTCCAGCGAATACGCCAAACAGCTCGGGGCCAAGCTCCGGGCGATCCGCACCCAGCAGGGCCTTTCCCTCCACGGTGTCGAGGAGAAGTCCCAGGGACGCTGGAAGGCGGTCGTGGTCGGTTCGTACGAGCGCGGCGACCGCGCCGTGACCGTGCAGCGCCTCGCCGAGCTGGCGGACTTCTACGGCGTCCCCGTGCAGGAACTGCTGCCGGGCACCACCCCGGGCGGGGCGGCCGAGCCGCCGCCGAAGCTGGTCCTGGACCTGGAGCGACTGGCCCATGTGCCGGTCGAGAAGGCGGGTCCCCTGCAGCGCTACGCGGCGACGATCCAGTCCCAGCGCGGTGACTACAACGGCAAGGTGCTGTCGATCCGCCAGGACGACCTGCGCACCCTCGCCGTCATCTACGACCAGTCGCCCTCGGTCCTGACCGAGCAGCTGATCAGCTGGGGCGTGCTGGACGCGGACGCGCGCCGCGCGGTCTCCCACGAGGAGGGCTGAGCCGCTCCGCGGCCCAGCAGAAACGTGCCGCCGGGGTGGCCGGAACCTATGGGTTCCGGCCACCCCGGCTTTTTGTGCCGTACCAGCGTCGGAGGGCCCACAGCATGCGCTGTGGGCCCTCCGACGCTGGTGTCGTGACCGTCTATGCCCCGTCGCGGCGGAGCGTCGGCTTGAGCTCCTTCAGCCGGGCGAGCAGGCCGTTGACGAACGACGGGGAGTCGTCCGTGGAGAACTCCTTGGCCAGCTGCACCATCTCGTCGATGACGACGGCGTCCGGGGTCTCGTCGACCCAGATCAGCTCGTAGGCGCCGAGCCGCAGGATGTTGCGGTCGACGACCGGCATCCGGTCGAGGGTCCAGCCGACGGAGTACTGCGCGATCAGCTCGTCGATCCGCTTCACGTGGTCCGCGTAGCCCTCGACCAGCTGCATCGTGTACTCGCTCACCGGCGGCTGCCGGGTGTCGGCCCGGGAGTGCCGGACCCAGTCCGCGAGGACCGTGAGGACGTCGGCTCCGCGCTGGTCGCCCTCGAAGAGGATCTGGAAGGCGCGCTTGCGGGCCGTGTTGCGGGCAGCCACGGTTAGCTGTTCACCCGGCCGAGGTAGTCGCTGCTGCGGGTGTCGACCTTGATCTTCTCACCGGTGGTGATGAAGAGCGGGACCTGGATCTGGTGACCGGTCTCCAGGGTGGCGGGCTTGGTGCCACCGGTGGAGCGGTCGCCCTGGAGGCCCGGCTCGGTCTCGGCGACGGTCAGCTCGACGGCGGCCGGCAGCTCGACGAAGAGCACCTCGCCCTCGTGCCGGGCGACGGTGGCCTCGAAGCCCTCGACCAGGAAGTTCGCGGCGTCGCCGACGGTCTTGCGGTCGATGTGCAGCTGGTCGTAGGTCTCCATGTCCATGAAGACGAAGTACTCGCCGTCCATGTACGAGAACTGCATGTCGCTCTTGTCGACAGTGGCCGTCTCGACCTTGACGCCGGCGTTGAAGGTCTTGTCGACCACCTTGCCGGACAGCACGTTCTTGAGCTTGGTGCGCACGAAGGCCGGGCCCTTGCCGGGCTTGACGTGCTGGAACTCGACGACGGACCAGAGCTGGCCGCCTTCGAGCTTGAGCACCAGGCCGTTCTTGAGGTCGTTCGTGGAAGCCACGGTTGCGGAATCTCCTGGACTGACGTGGACGACCCCGGGGCACGCACCTCAGCGGCGCCGGGGAAGGGCGGGTGCGCTCCCGCGTCGTTCGGTGCGTGCTCTCGGTGCGCCGGGTGAAGGTCCTCGTAGCGGAGCTACTGGGGCCTTCGGCCGGTGCGGCGAGAGTGCGTGCCGGGCGGCGTGGGAATGTGCCTGAACTTCCCTGGTGTCGCTAGAGCGCGAGCAGCTCCTTGGTCGTGATGGTGAGTAGCTCGGGTCCGCCGTCCGCCTCGGGGCGTACGACGAGCGTGTCATCGATCCGGACACCGCCCCGGCCCGGGAGGTGGACCCCCGGTTCGACGGTGACCGGCACGCAAGCGTCCAGTTTACCCATGGCCGCGGGAGTCAACTGCGGGTCCTCGTCGATTTCGAGTCCGACCCCGTGCCCGGTGAGTGCCGGGAGGGCCTGTGCGTACCCCGCGGAGTCCAGTACCTGGCGGGCGGCACGGTCCACGTCACGGTAGGCCGCGCCGGGGGCCAGGGACTCGCGCCCGGCGCGCTGGGCTGCGAAGACGAGGTCGTACAGCTCGATCTGCCAGTCCGCGGGGGACGTACCGATGACGAAGGTACGGCCGATCTCGCAGCGGTAGCCGCGATAGGCGGCGCCGAGGCAGACCGAGAGGAAGTCGCCCTCCTCGACCCGTCGGTCCGTGGGGCGGTGGCCCGGCCGGCCGGCGTTCGGGCCGGTCGCCACCGAGGTGGGGAACGCGGGGCCGTCGGCGCCGTGGTCGACGAGCCTGCGCTCGAGTTCGAGGGCGAGGTGCCGCTCGGTCCGGCCGACGAGGATCGACTCGAGGAGTTCGCCGAGGGCCTGGTCGGCGATCTCGGCGCCGACCCGGAGGCAGGAGATCTCCTCCTCGTCCTTGACGACGCGGAGCTGTTCGACGGCGCTGCCGAGGTCCGCGAGGCGCAGGCGGGGCGCGACCGAGCGCAGGGCGCGGTGGCGGGCCACCGTGAGGTGGTGCTCCTCGACCGCGAGGGAGTCGCCGCCCTCCGCCGTGAGGATGTCCGCGGCGGCTACGGCGGGGTCGCCGCCGGCCCGGGGCAGGGAGCGCGTCCTGAGCCGTTCGTCGGGACGGGCCTCGCCGGGACGGTCGTCGGGCGGGCCGGGGCAGACGAGGAGGTCCTCCTCCTCGCGTCTGCCCAGGAGCAGGACGGCCGCCTTGGGGGCGGCGCCCGCGAGGTACCTCACATTGGCCGGGCGGGAGATGAGCGCGGCTGTGCTGCCGCCGGCGTTGCAGCGGTCCCTCAGTCGCTTGCGGCGTGACGCGTACATCTCTGACATGAGTCGAGCGTATGAGGGGTGGGGGTTTTGTGCCGGTTGGGAGGGCCGAGTGGGGTGCGCGGTCCGGTGCCGGTCCGGTGCGGGTGGTCCGTCACCACTTCGGCGGGCTGGCGATCGCCCTCGACAGGACGTCGTCGAGGACCTTGGCGGTCGAGGGGACGTCGAGGTGGGAGTTGTCGATGATCGGGAGGCCGGAGCCGTACCAGCCGGCCATGCGGCCGTGGATACGGGCGACCTCCTCGTCGGTGAGGCGGCGGTTGCCGGAGCGCTGGGCGTTGCGGTCCAGGACGACCTCCAGGCCGGGCAGGAGGACGACCGGGAGGAGGCCGGGGCCCACGTGGCGCTTCCAGCCGCCGAGGCCGACGACGGGACGGTCGGGGAAGATCGCGTCGTCGAGGATGCAGGAGATGCCGTTGGCGAGGAAGTTGCGGGCGGCGAAGCCGCAGGTGCGGCGGGCCAGGCGGTACTGGGCCTCGGAGTGGTCGTTCCAGCCGCGCTGCGGGTCGGCGAAGCCCGAGCGGACCCATTCGCGGACGTCGTCCAGGCTGACGTGGGCGGTGGGCACCCGGCGGTGGTCGGCCCAGAACTTGGCGACGCTGGTCTTCCCGGCGCCCGCGGGGCCGATGAGCAGCACCGCGACGGTGGTGGTCGCGAGGTCCGGCCCGGGTGCGGTCGGCGCCACCGTGGGCATCGCGACGGGGCCGCCGGGCGGCAGCGGGACATGGCCGGTGACGTCGGTGCCGTGCGGCACGGGGACGTGCTGCGGGGCCGAGGGCGGCGGCACGGGCGGCACGGGAGGCCGGGGCGCGGGCGGGACGGGCCCGGAGGGCGGCGGGGCGCCGAGGTAGCCCGGCTGGTGGTGGGGGGCGCCGCCCGGCTGGTGCGGGGGGCTGCCCGGCCGGTGCGGGCCCGGGTGTTGTGCGGCCGGCGACCAGCCGTCGGCCGGACCGTGCCCCGGCTGGTGGGGCGGCGGCAGCGGAGAACCCACTGCGTGCTGCATCCGGTGCCACTCCGTCTCGTACAGGCAATGGGCGCTGACTGCGGGGGTGTGCGCCCCGTTTTCGATTCTGAACGGTACCGCCCCCGGCCGTCGTTCGGTGAACGGCCGGGGGCGGTCCGAAGTGCCCGGTGCGGAAGGCGAATCGGGCGGAAGGGGTCCCTCGGGACTTACTGGCCGACTTCGCCGTAGGCGGCGAGGAGGACGGCCGGGTCGGGGCCCTCCAGGACGGTCGGCTTGGCGAGCCCGTCGAGCACGATGAAGCGCAGCAGGTCGCCCCGCGACTTCTTGTCGACCTTCATGGTCTCCAGCAGCTTGGGCCACTGGTCGTGGCGGTAGTGCAGGGGCAGGCCGACGGACTCCAGGATGGTGCGGTGGCGGTCGGCCGTCGCGTCGTCCAGGCGGCCCGCGAGGCGGCCCAGTTCGGCGGCGAAGTGCATGCCGACGGACACGGCCGCCCCGTGCCGCCACTTGTAGCGCTCGTTCTTCTCGATGGCGTGCGCGAGGGTGTGGCCGTAGTTGAGGATCTCCCGCAGGCCCGACTCCTTGAGGTCGGAGGAGACGACGTCCGCCTTGACCTTGATGGAGCGTTCGATCAGTTCGGCGGTGTGCGGACCGGCCGGGGTGCGGGCGGCCTCGGGGTCGGACTCGATGAGGTCGAGGATGGCGGGGTCGGCGATGAAACCGGCCTTGATGATCTCGGCGAGCCCGGAGACGTAGTCGTGGACCGGGAGGGAGTCCAGTGCGGCCAGGTCGCACAGCACCCCGGCCGGCGGGTGGAAGGCGCCGACGAGGTTCTTGCCCTCGGCGGTGTTGATGCCGGTCTTGCCGCCCACGGCCGCGTCCACCATGGCGAGCACGGTGGTCGGTACGGCGATCCAGCGCACCCCGCGCAGCCAGGTGGCGGCCACGAACCCGGCGAGGTCCGTGGTGGCGCCGCCGCCGACGCCGACGACGACGTCGGTGCGGGTGAAGCCGGACTGGCCGAGCGCCTTCCAGCAGTACGCGGCGACCTCGGCGGTCTTGGCCTCCTCGGCGTTGGGCACCTGGATGGCGACGGCGTCGTAGCCCTGTCCGGCCAGGTCGGCGCGGAGCGCGTCACCGGTCTCGGCGAGGGCCTCGGGGTGGATCACGGCGACACGCTTGGCCCGGGGGCCGATCAGCCCGGCGAGTTCGCCGAGGAGCTGACGGCCCACCAGGACCTCGTACGGCTCGGAGCCCGCGCTGCCGCCGACCCGGATCCGGGTCACCGCCTCACTGCTGCTCATGCTTCCTTCAACTCCAGTGCGTCCAGGGCGGCTCGGGTGACCTCTTCGGGGGTACGGCCGTCCGTCGCCACCACGGCGGTGGCGACCTCCTCGTACAGGCCGCGGCGGGCCTCCATCAGCTCGCGCCACTGCTTGCGCGGGTTGACCGCGAGCAGCGGGCGGGCCGCGTTGAGACCGGTGCGCTGGACCGCCTCCTCGACGTCCATCGACAGATAGACCACGCGCCGGTCCGCGAGGAGGGCGCGGCTGTCCGCGTCGAGGACCGAGCCGCCGCCGAGGGCCAGGACGCCCGTGTGCTCGGCGAGGGCGCGGCGCACGGCCTGCTTCTCGATCGCGCGGAACGCCTCCTCGCCCTCGTCGACGAAGATCTCCGCGATGCTGCGGCCCTGCGCGGCGACGATGTCGTCGTCGGTGTCCCGGAAGCCGGCGCCGAGCCGCTCGGCGAGCAGCTGCCCGACGGTGGACTTGCCGACGCCCATCGGGCCGACCAGGACGATCAGGGGCCCGCTCATCGGATGTGCAGGTGGTCGAGGTAGGACCGGACGTTGCGGCGGGTCTCGGGGACGCTGTCGCCGCCGAACTTCTCCGCGACCGCGTCCGCGAGGACGAGCGCCACCATCGCCTCGGCGACGATGCCGGCCGCGGGGACCGCGCACACGTCGGAGCGCTGGTGGTGGGCCTGGGCCTGCTCGCCGGTGGTCACGTCGACCGTCCGCAGGGCGCGCGGCACGGTGGCGATGGGCTTCATCGCGGCCCGCACGCGCAGCAGCTCGCCGGTGGTCAGACCGCCCTCGGTGCCGCCGGAGCGGCCGGAGGAGCGGCGGATGCCCTCGGGGGTGGTGAGGATCTCGTCGTGGGCCTTGGAGCCGGGCACGCGCGCGAGGTCGAAGCCGTCGCCGACCTCGACGCCCTTGATGGCCTGGATGCCCATGAGCGCGGCGGCGAGCCGGGCGTCGAGGCGACGGTCCCAGTGCACGTGCGAGCCGAGGCCGACGGGGACGTCGTACGCCAGGACCTCGACGACGCCGCCGAGGGTGTCGCCGTCCTTGTGGGCCTGGTCGATCTCCGCGACCATCGCCTTCGAGGCGTCCGTGTCCAGGCAGCGCACCGGGTCGGCGTCCAGCTTCGCCACGTCGGCGGGGGTCGGCAGGACGCCGTAGGGGGCCTTGGCGGCCGCCAGCTCCACCACGTGCGAGACGATCTCGATGCCGGCGGTCTCCTTGAGGTACGAGCGGGCGACGGCGCCGAGGGCGACGCGGGCGGCGGTCTCGCGGGCGGAGGCGCGCTCCAGGATCGGGCGGGCCTCGTCGAAGCCGTACTTCTGCATGCCCGCGAGGTCGGCGTGGCCGGGGCGGGGGCGGGTCAGCGGGGCGTTGCGGGCGAGGCCGGCGAGGATCTCGGGGTCGACCGGGTCGGCCGACATGACCTGGTCCCACTTGGGCCACTCGGTGTTGCCCACCATGATCGCGATCGGGGAGCCGAGGGTGAGGCCGTGCCGGACGCCGCCGAGGAAGGTGACCTCGTCGCGCTCGAACTTCATCCGCGCGCCGCGTCCGTAGCCGAGCCGCCGCCGCGCGAGATGGTCGGCCACCATCTCCGTGGTGATCGGCACGCCGGCGGGAAGGCCCTCCAGCGTCGCGACAAGTGCGGGACCGTGGGACTCTCCCGCGGTCAGCCAACGCAGCCTGCTCAACGATGCTCCTCAGTGCTCGCGCCCCGGTACTGCCCTACGCGCGTCCTCGCGTACGTCCTCGGTCCGGCCGGGTGCGCGGCTCCGGCCAGCCACCTCGATCCTCCCACGTCCGGGGCACGGATCGGGCGCACGGTCCATTGGGCGGACGAAACGGCCGCGGGCACGGCGGCTCAGTCGCCGGCGCCGGCCGCCGTCACGGCCGGGCCGTCTGCCGGGAGGCGAGCGCGTGCTCTCCCGCCTTGCGCATCGCCTCCAGCGGTGCCGGGGTGATGCCGGTCATCTGTTCCACCTGGAGCACGGCCTGGTGGACGAGGAGGTCGAGGCCGCTGACGACGGCGCCGCCGAACATGGACCAGCGGGCGGCCAGCTCGGTCGGCCAGGGGTCGTAGAGCACGTCGAAGAGGGTGGCGGGCCGCCCGGGCACCGCGGCCGCCAGGGCGTCGGTCGCCCCGGCCGGGGTGGTGGCGATCACGAGGGGGAAGCGCAGGGCGTCGGCGGCCTCGGACCAGTCGGCGATGCGGACCTCGACGTCCAGGCGCTCGCCCCACTGGCGCATCTCGTCGGCGCGGGCCGCGCTGCGGACGTAGGCGACGATCTCGCCGGAGCAGACCCGGGCGAGCGCCGCGAGCGCGGAGGACGCGGTGGCTCCGGCGCCGAGGATCGCGGCCGAGTCGACCTGTTCGACGCCGTGCTCGCGCAGCGCGGCGGCCATGCCGGGGATGTCGGTGTTGTCGCCGACGCGCCGGCCGTCCTCGGTGAACACCAGGGTGTTGACCGCGTCCACGGACGCGGCCGTCTCGCTGATCTCGTCGAGCAGCGGGATCACGGCCCGCTTGAGCGGCATGGTCAGGGACAGCCCGGCCCACTCCGCGCCGAGCCCCTCGACGAAGCCGGGCAGTGCGGCTTCATCGATCTCGAAGCGGTCGTACGTCCATGCGGTGAGTTCGAGCGCCTCGTAGGCGGCGCGGTGCAGCACCGGAGAGAGGGAGTGGGCGATGGGACTGCCGAGAACGGCGGCCCGGCGGGCTTCAGTTGCCCGTGCTCTCATTGAACTTTTCCTTGAGCTTCTGGAATTGCGCGTGCGTCTTGGCGAATTCGGTCTTGCTCACCCCGTCCGTCGCCACGAAGTAGTACCAGCCGTCGTCGGTCGGATTCAGCATCGCCTTGATGGCGACATCGCCGGGGTTGCCGATCGGTCCGGGCGGCAGGCCCTTGTTCGTGTAGGTGTTGTACGGGTCCTTGTTGCTGTTGATCTCCGACTCGCTGATCTCGATGTTGCTTTCGCCCCTCAGGTAGTTGAAGGTCGAGTCGAACTGGAGGAATCCGTACGTCTCGGGGTTCGCGCGGTCGAGGCGGTTGTAGATCACCTCCGCCATCTTGCGGTAGTCGTCCTCGGTCTTGCCCTCGGCCTGGACCAGGCTCGCGACCGTGACCAACTGGAGCGGGCTGTCCAGCTTGAACGACTTGGCCTTGGCCTCCAGGTCGTACGCCGCGTACTTCTTCGTGGCGCCGGCCACCATCGCCTTCAGCACCGCCTCGGGCTTCATGCCCTTGGCCGCGGGATAGGTCCCCGGGAAGAGGAAGCCCTCCAGGGGGTCCTTTATCTTGCTGTTGTCGTTCGCCCAGGAGGGCAGTCCGAGGGTTTTCCATTCCTTCTCGGCGACCTTGCGGGTGGTGCCGGCGGAGAGGTCGAGTTTCTGGTCGATGACCGCGTAGACCTTCACATTGCGCTGGCCGGGCACCACCATCACATTGGCCTGGCTGTCCCCGTCGAGCATCATCTCGACGGCGGCCTTCGCGGACATCTCCTTCTTCAGAATGTACGCGCCCGCCTGGATCTTGTCCCCGTTGGGATTGTTCGTGGCCGCGGAGACGAAGGCGTCGACACTCTTGACGACCCCGGCGTCCTTCAGCAGCCGGCCGATGCCCGCGCCGCCCGTCCCCTCGGGCACCTGGATACTGACCGACTGATTCGTACCGTTGCCCGAATAGTCCGGGGGTGCGCCGTAACGATTCTTGTAGAAGTGGTAACCGGCATAGCCGACGCCGCCGATACCACCGGCGAACACCAGTACGACGACCAGGCAGGCGACGCCGTTGCGGCTCTTCTTCTTGCCCTTGCCCGGCTTTCCCTTGCCCGGTTTGCCTGCCGTGACGTCCTTGCCGGCGCGCCCCCTGCGGCCCCCGCGGCCGTCGGGTTCGTCGTCGTCCTGGTGCTCGTCGTCGGCGCCCCCGCCCGCGAAGAACGCGTGCTCGCCCTGGTCGGAGCCCGGGTCCCAGTCGGGTTCCCGTTCGCCCTCCGGCTCCGTCGCCCCCTCGGGCTCCGGCTCCGGTTCGGGGCCCCGCCGGGCCGGCGGCTCCGGCGGCGGGTAGGCGTCGGGCGTGCCGTAGAAGTCGGGCTGCTCGGCGCCGTACGCGGCGGGCTGCTGTCCGTACGGGTCACCGGGGTCGGCGGCGTACGGCATGTGCGCGTGCGTGCCGGTGCCGTCCCAGCCGCCTTCCTGGTAGCCCTCGTGGTACCCCTGCTGCCCCTGGCCGGGGACCTGCGCGGGCCCCTGCGGGACGTACTGCTGCTGGTACTGCTGGGGGTCGTAGGGCTGCTGGGGGTCGTAGGGCTGCTGCGGATACTGCTGCTGACCGTACGCCTGCTGGTCGTACTGCTGCGCCTGTCCGTTGCCCCAGTCGCCGTATCCCGGCTGCTGCGGCTGCTGCGGGTAGTGGTGGTGCTGCGGCTGGCCGCCGTAGGCAGGCTGATGGCCCGGGTGGGCCTGCTGCTGCCCGTCCCATCCGCCGTCCCCGTACAACGGGTCCTCGGGATGCCACGGTTCGGAGCCTGGGCCCCGGCCATACTCAGTCATCGATCCCCTAGAGCCGCGAGGCGGCGATCACGCGGCCTTCCCAGGTCCGTCACCGTTCCGCCTCTCTCTGTGCGGCGGCTGTTCGAACACCGCCGCATCGCGCGGAACGTTACCGTATCGCGATCAGATGACCACTTCGACGCCCTCGCCCGGTGCTTTACCTGACACCCGTTCGGATTCCAGGGCCTGCTGAAGGATGATCACAGCGGCTGCCTGGTCGATCACCGACCGGCCCTTCTTGGCCTTCACCCCCGATGCGCGCAGGCCCTGACTGGCCGTCACGGTCGTCATCCGCTCGTCCACCAGGCGTACGGAGACCGGGGCGATGCCCTTCGCCAGCTCCTGCGCGAAGCCGCGAACCTTTACCGCGGCCGGGCCCTCGCCCCCCTTCAGGGAGCGGGGGAGACCGACGACGACCTCGATCGGCTCGTACTCCTCGACGAGTTGCCTGAGCCGCCGGTGGGCCGCCGGGAGGTCCCGGCCGGGGACCGTCTCCACGGGGGTGGCGAGGATCCCGTCGGGGTCGCACGAGGCGACCCCGATCCTGGCGTCCCCGACATCGATCGCGAGTCGACGGCCCCTGCGCATGGGCTCGCTCACTTGGCCGTGTCGGCCACGAGGCGCTCGACCGCGTCGACGGCCTCGCCGACCGCGCCCGGGTTCTGGCCGCCGCCCTGGGCGACGTCCGGCTTGCCGCCACCGCCGCCGCCGAGGGTCTTGGCGGCCGTACGCACCAGGTCGCCGGCCTTCAGACCGCGCTCGCGGGCGGCCTCATTGGTGGCGATGACCGTGAGCGGCTTGCCGTTGTTCACGGTGAACAGGGCGACCACGGCGGCCCGTCCGCCCTGGATGCGGCCGCGCACGTCGAGGACCAGCCGGCGCAGGTCGTCCGGGGTCGTGCCGTCCGGCACCTGCCCGGTGACCAGGGCGACGCCGTGCACGTCCTTGGCGGACTCGGCGAGACCGCCGGCGGCCTGGAGGACCTTCTCCGCGCGGAACTTCTCGATCTCCTTCTCGGCGTCCTTCAGCTTGCCGAGCATGGCGGAGACCTTCTCCGGGAGCTCCTCCGGACGGCCCTTGATCAGCTCCTGGAGCTGGGCGACGACCGTGTGCTCACGGGCGAGGAAGTGGTAGGCGTCGACGCCCACGAGGGCCTCGATACGGCGCACACCCGAGCCGATCGACGACTCGCCGAGCAGCTTCACCAGACCCAGCTGGGCGGTGTTGTGGACATGCGTGCCGCCGCACAGCTCCTTGGAGAAGTCGCCGATGGTCACCACGCGGACCCGCTCGCCGTACTTCTCGCCGAACTCGGCGATGGCGCCCTGCTTCTTGGCCTCGTCGATGCCCATGACCTCGGCGCGCACGTCGAGTTCGCGGGCGAGAACCTCGTTGATCTTCTGCTCGACGTCGGTCATCACGGCCGTGGGAACGGCCGACGGCGAGCCGAAGTCGAAGCGGAACCGGCCGGGCTGGTTCTCGGAACCGGCCTGGGCGGCCGTCGGGCCGAGCGCGTCGCGCAGGGCCTGGTGGGTGAGGTGGGTGGCCGAGTGGGCGCGGGCGATGGCGGTGCGCCGACGCGAGTCGATCGTGGCGTGGACGAGGTCGCCCACGGCCACCTCGCCGACCTGGACGACGCCCTTGTGGACGTAGACGCCCGGCACCGGCTTCTGGGTGTCGCGGATCTCGACGACGGCACCGGAGGCCACCTTGAACCGGCCGGTGTCACCGATCTGACCGCCGCCCTCGGCGTAGAACGGGGTGCGGTCCAGGACGATCTCGACCTCGTCGCCCTCGGAGGCGGCCGGGGAGGAGACGCCGTCGACGAGGATGCCGACGACCGTGGACTCGCCCTCGGTGTCGGAGTAACCGATGAAGTCGGTCTCGCCGGCCCTGTCGGCGATCTCCCGGTAGGCGCCGGCCCCGGCGTGGCCGGTCTTCTTGGCCTGGGCGTCGGCCTTGGCGCGCTCCCGCTGCTCCTTCATCAGGCGGCGGAAGCCGTCCTCGTCCACCGACAGCCCCTGCTCGGCGGCCATCTCCAGGGTGAGGTCGATCGGGAAGCCCCAGGTGTCGTGGAGCAGGAACGCCTTGTCGCCGGCGAGGACGGTGGAGCCGGCGGCCTTGGTCTCGCTGACGGCACCGTCGAGGACGTTCGTACCGGCGTTGAGGGTCTTGAGGAAGCGGGCCTCCTCGGCGAGGGCGACGTTCTCGATGCGCTCGCGGTCGGTGACCAGCTCGGGGTACTGCTGGCCCATCATGCCGATGACGGTGTCGATGAGTTCCTTGACGACCGGGCCGGTGGCGCCGAGGAGGCGCATGTTGCGGATGGCGCGGCGCATGATGCGGCGCAGCACGTAACCGCGGCCCTCGTTGCCGGGCGTGACGCCGTCGCCGATGAGCATCACCGAGGTGCGCATGTGGTCGGTGACCACGCGCAGGGAGACGTCCGAGTCGTGGGCGTCGCCGTAGGCCACGCCGGTCAGCTCGGTGGCCTTCCTGATGACGGCCATGGAGGTGTCGATCTCGTACATGTTCTGCACGCCCTGCAGAATCATGGCGAGACGCTCCAGGCCCAGGCCCGTGTCGATGTTCTTGCTCGGCAGCTCGCCGAGGATCTCGAAGTTGTCCTTGCCGATGCCCTCGCCGCGCTCGTACTGCATGAAGACGAGGTTCCAGATCTCCACGTACCGCTCGTCGTTGACGGCGGGGCCGCCCTCGACGCCGAACTCGGGGCCGCGGTCGTAGTTGATCTCGGAGCAGGGGCCGCAGGGGCCGGGGACGCCCATGGACCAGTAGTTGTCCTTCATGCCGAGACGCTGGATGCGCTCCTTCGGCACGCCGACGACCTCGTGCCAGATGCGCTCGGCCTCGTCGTCGTCCTGGTAGACGGTGATCCAGAGCTTCTCCGGCTCCAGACCGTAACCACCCTTGTCCTGGTCGCCGGTGAGCAGCTCCCAGGCGTACTTGATGGCGCCTTCCTTGAAGTAGTCGCCGAAGGAGAAGTTGCCGCACATCTGGAAGAACGTGCCGTGGCGGGTGGTCTTGCCGACCTCTTCGATGTCGGGGGTGCGCACGCACTTCTGCACGCTGGTGGCGCGGGCGAAGGGCGGCTTGACCTCACCGAGGAAGTAGGGCTTGAAGGGCACCATGCCGGCGGGGACGAGGAGCAGAGTCGGGTCGTCCGCGATGAGCGACGCCGAAGGGACGACGGTGTGCCCGCGCTCCTCGAAGAAGCTCAGCCAGCGGCGGCGAATCTCGGCCGACTCCATCAGTGGTCCTCATTCCGGTCGTACGAGTACGTCGTGGTCTGGACGTACCTCGGGTGGGTGCTGTTCTCGATGGCGGCGAACCGCCGGGGCGCGGGGAGCGCGGGGTCCTCGTCGATACCGAGGGCGTCCTGGAGTTCCGCCTCGCGCTGGGCCATGTTGTCGCGGACGTCGAGCGCGAAGCCCACCGCACGGTCCTTCAGGCGCGCCCCCGTCTCGAGGGCCTTGTTGGCCGCGGTCGCGGCGAGGCTCTCCGGGGTGAGCTGCTTCAGCTTGCGGTTGACCTTGGTGGTGGCCCAGACACCGGCGGCGACACCGGTGGTGAACCAGAAGGTTCGGCGGAACATGGCTGGTTCTCAGTCCCTCTTTCCACGGGCGCCGCGCTTCTCCCGCCGGGAGACGGTGCGGCCCACGATCACGGTACGCCGGGGTTCCCGGGCGGGCACGTCCTCCCGGCGGCCGCCGAGGGCCCGGCGCACGCCGTAGCCGAACGCGGCGACCTTGACCAGGGGGCCGCCGAAGGTGGAGGCGACGGTCGTGGAGAGCGCGGAGGCGTTCGACGTGACTTCCTGGACGTCGGAGGCGATGGCGTCGACCCGGTCGATCTGGGTCTGCGCGGAGCGCACCGCCGCGGAGGCGTCGGCCAGCAGCGGGACGGCCTGGTCGGTCACGTCCGCGACCAGCTTGGTGGTCGCCCTGAGCGTCTGGGCCAGCCTCGCCAGCGCGACGGCGAGGAAGGAGACCAGGATCGCCCAGAAGACGGCCACCAGGATTCCGGCCACCTCTCCACCGGACACCTGGCACCTCTTTTGCAGCGTTGGGATCTATCTCCGGGGCCGAGCCTATCGCGCCGGGGGCGGGGCTCCGTACCGCATTACCGGGGCATGCGAAAGCCCGCCGCCTCCGGGGAGACGGCGGGCCGGGGCGCTGGAGTCCCTACGACCGCTGGAGGATCAACGGGCGTAGTACTCGACGACGAGCTGCTCGTCGCAGATGACCGGGATCTCCTTGCGGTTCGGCTCGCGGTCCAGGCGGAACGCCAGGGCCTTGAGGTTCACCTGGAGGTAGCGCGGGGTCTCGCCGTCGGGGGCGAAGCCGCCCTCGCGGGCGATGGAGAAGAGGGTCTTCTCACGGCTGCGCTCGCGGACCATCACGACGTCGTCGGGACGGACGCGGAACGAGGGCTTGTCGGTCTTCTGGCCGTTGACCTCGATGTGGCCGTGCACGACCATCTGACGGGCCTGGTAGATGGTGCGGGCGATGCCCGAACGCAGCACCAGGGCGTCGAGACGGCGCTCGAGCTCGATGATCAGGGCCTCACCGGTCTTGCCCTGCACCTTGGAGGCACGCTCGTAGGCGCGGACCAGCTGGCGCTCGGAGAGGTCGTACTGTGCGCGCAGACGCTGCTTCTCCAGCAGACGGACCTTGTAGTCCGAGTTCTGCTTGCGGCCACGGCCGTGCTCACCCGGCGGGTAGGGGCGGGCCTCGAAGTACTTGACGGCCTTCGGGGTCAGCGCGATACCGAGGGCACGCGACTTCTTGACCTTGGGGCGGGACTGGTTCGCCACTTGTCTCTCATTTCTGGTTTCGGCTTGTCAGAGTTAAGGGAGGTCGCATCCGCAGCCGGGGAAACCCATGAGGTCCGCGAGGGACCGGCCGGGCAGCCGCTCCCCTGGTCTGGGCACATACGTGCAGCACGCGAGTGGCCCACCGACCGCTCCCGCCGTGCGGCGGGTGGTGGTGGGCTGCCCGCGACACCGATCGACGGTGCGCGACGCTCCTGGAACCGGTCCGGGGACCGGTTCCGGCTGACTGTCCCGTTCTGACAGCGCGGGACGCAGCGCTCCGACCGAGTTTACAGGGTGCTCAGGACCGCTTTCGACCGAGGTGCTTCCTGGTCCACTCCACGGCGTCGGCGTACCGGGCCTCCGCGCCGTGCCGGGTGGGGGTGTAGTACTCGCGGTCCTTGATGGCGTCCGGGGCGTACTGCTGGGCGGCGATGCCCTCCGCCAGGTCGTGCGGATACACGTACCCCTGGGCGTGGCCGAGCTTGGCGGCGCCCTTGTAGTGCCCGTCGCGCAGATGCGGCGGAACGGATCCGGCCAGTCCCTTGCGTACGTCGTCCAGGGCGGCGCCGATCGCGGTGGTCGCGGAGTTGGACTTGGGAGCGAGGGCGAGGGCGATGGTGGCGTGGCTGAGGATGAGCGCGGCCTCGGGGAAGCCGATCAGGGCGACGGCCTGGGCGGCGGCGACGGCCGTGGGGAGCGCGTTCGGGTCGGCGAGGCCGATGTCCTCGCTGGCGGAGATCATCAGCCGGCGGGCGATGAACCGGGGGTCCTCCCCCGCCTCGATCATGCGGGCCAGGTAGTGCAGGGCGGCGTCCACGTCGGAACCCCTGATGGACTTGATCAGCGCGCTGGCGACGTCGTAGTGCTGGTCGCCGTCGCGGTCGTACTTCACCGCGGCCCGGTCGACCGTCTGCTCCAGGGTGGTCAGGCTGATCGCGCTCTCGTCCTGGTCGAGGGCGGCCCCGGCGGCGGCCTCCAGGGCGGTCAGCGCGCGGCGGGCGTCGCCGCCGGCGATGCGCAGGAGGTGCGCCTCGGTGTCCTCGGGGAGGGTGACGGCGCCCTTGAGGCCGCGCTCGTCGGTCAGGGCCCTGCGCAGCAGCCCCCGCAGATCGTCGTCCGTGAGGGGTTCGAGGGTGAGCAGCAGCGAGCGGGAGAGCAGCGGGGAGATCACCGAGAAGTACGGGTTCTCCGTGGTCGCCGCGATCAGGGTGACCCAGCGGTTCTCGACGGCCGGGAGGAGGGAGTCCTGCTGGGCCTTGCTGAAGCGGTGGATCTCGTCGAGGAAGAGGACGGTCTCCTTGCCGTACCCCCCGGTGGCGCGGCGGGCACCGTCGATGACCGCGCGGACCTCCTTGACGCCGGCGGTGATCGCGGAGAGCTCCACGAACCGCTTGTTCGTCGCCTTGGACACGACGTACGCCAGGGTGGTCTTGCCGGTGCCGGGCGGGCCCCAGAGGATCACCGAGGAGGGCCCGGCCGGGCCCTTGGCGCCCTCGCCGACCAGGCGGCGCAGCGGTGAGCCCGGCTTCAGCAGGTGCTGCTGGCCCACGACCTCGTCCAGGGTGCGCGGGCGCATCCGGACCGCCAGGGGGCTCCCGGCGGGGTCCTTCTCCTGGCGTTCTTCTGCTGCGGCGGTGAACAGGTCGGGCTCCACGCTGAAACCCTAAATCACCGCACCGACAACGCGGCCAGGGCTGTCGGCCGGACCATCGGCAGGACCACCTGCAGGACGGTCGGCCGGACCGTCAGCTGGTCCAGAACTCCCACCAGCGGGTCAGGATCAGCATGCCGATGATGCCGATGTGCAGCACGGGCACGACCCAGGTGAACTCGCCGAAGAAGCTCTTCAGCCAGCGTGGCGCGGGCAGGAAGGCGTTGCGGATGTTGAACGAGGTCACGTACCAGAACATGGTGATCGTGGCGACCCAGGCCAGCGAGCACCACAGGCACAGGGCGTTGATCCGGTACAGGGACTGGAACTGCAGCCAGGTGCAGAAGGCGACGCCGAACAGCGTGCCGAAGTTGAAGGTGAGCCAGTACCAGCGCGGGAAGCGGGCCCCGGTCAGCAGGCTCATGCCGACGCAGATGACGATGCCGTAGCAGACCAGGCCGAGCATCGGGTTGGGGAAGCCGAACGCGGCGGCCTGCTTGGACTCCATCACGCTGCCGCAGGAGACCACCGGGTTCAGGCTGCAGCCGGGGGTGAAGGTCGTGCCCGCGACCTTGGCCTCGAGCAGTTTGAACTTGTCGACCGTGATGACCCACGCGGCGAGCAGACCGGCCGCGCCGGTGATCAGCAGCAGGATCGCGAACGCACGGCTGCCGCCCGCCGTCCGGGGCGCGGCCGCGGCGTCCCGGGCGGGCTCGGGCTCGGACTCCGTGGTGACGTCTTTGACTGTCGTCTTGCTCATCACGCCGATCCGTGTTTGAGAGTTGGACCATCTTCGGGCAGGGGCCATTGTGCCGCACCCGGCCGGGTATCCACCGTTCGATGGACATAAGGAAGCCCGGGGCGGTCCCGGACCGCGCTGTTCCGGCCGCGTCCGACGGCATGACTGCACTGGCGAACGAACGCGCGGTGGACGCCCGCCGCGTTGACGTCCGCGCGACCGTCAGCGACGCGGTGCGGGCCGCTGGACCGAGCGAGGGGTGTGCGGGGCCGCGCGGCCCCGCACACCCCTCGCTCCGCGGGCCTCAGCCGAGCCTGGACTCCAGCTCCGCCACGATCTCGTTCACGCCGATCGCCGTCTGCTCGCCGGACTCCATGTCCTTCAGCTGGACGACGCCCTCGGCGAGGTCGCGCTCGCCGGCCACGATCGTGTAGCGGGCACCGCTGCGGTTGGCGTTCTTCATGGCGCCCTTGAGGCCCTTGGCACCGTAGGAGAAGTCGGCCGCGACACCGAGCTTGCGCAACTCCGTGACCTTGGCGAACAGCACCCGGCGGGCCTCCTCGCCGAGCGGGACGGCGTAGACGGCGGTGGGGGACGGCAGGTCGAGTCCGACGCCCTCGGCCTCCAGCGCCAGGACCGTGCGGTTGACGCCGAGGGCCCAGCCGACGGACGGCAGGGCCGGGCCGCCGATCATCTCCGACAGTCCGTCGTAGCGGCCGCCGCCGCCCACCGCGGACTGGGAGCCGAGACCGTCGTGGACGAACTCGAAGGTCGTCCGGGTGTAGTAGTCCAGGCCGCGGACCAGCCTCGGGTCGTCCTCGAAGGCGACACCGGCGGCTGTGATCAGCTCACGGACCTCCTCGTGGTACGCCTTGCACGCGTCGCAGAGGTAGTCCCGCAGGAGGGGGGCGTCACCGAGCTGCTTCTGGACCGACTCGCGCTTGTCGTCCAGGACGCGCAGCGGGTTGATCTCGGCGCGGCGCAGGGTGTCCTCGTCGAGGTCCAGGCCGCGCAGGAAGTCCTGGAGCGCGGCCCGGTACACCGGACGGCACTCCTTGTCGCCGAGGCTGTTGAGCAGGATGCGGAAGTTCCTCAGGCCCAGCGAGCGGTACGCCTGGTCGGCCAGGATGATCAGCTCGGCGTCCAGGGCCGGGTCCTCCGCGCCGATCGCCTCGGCGCCGACCTGGGAGAAGTGGCGGTAGCGGCCCTTCTGGGGGCGCTCGTAGCGGTAGTACGAGCCGGAGTACCAGAGCTTGACGGGAAGGTTGCCCGCCTTGTGCAGGTTGGCCTCCAGCGCCGCGCGCAGGACCGAGGCGGTTCCCTCGGGGCGCAGGGCCAGCCTGTCGCCGCCCTTGGTCTCGAAGGCGTACATCTCCTTCGTCACGATGTCGGTGGACTCACCGACACCGCGAGCGAAGAGCTCCACGCTCTCGAAGCCGGGCGTCTCGATGTAGCCGTAGCCGGAGTTGCGCAGCGGTGCGGCGATCGCCTCGCGGACCGCGAGGTAGCGGGCGGAGTCGGGCGGCAGCAGGTCGTACGTGCCCTTGGGGGCCTGAAAGGTGCTCACGGAAGTCTCTCGTCACATTCCTCGTCGGGGAGCGTCGGACGCTCCCTGGCCGCCGGCGGCCACCTGCCGCAGATACGGGTTGGTGGCGCGCTCCTGGCCGATGGTCGTCTGGGGGCCGTGGCCGGACAGGACCACGGTCGAGTCGTCGAGCGGCAGGCACACGCGGGCCAGCGAGTCGAGCATCTCGGCCATGTCACCGCCGGGCAGGTCGGTGCGTCCGATGGAGCCGGCGAACAGCAGATCCCCGGAGAAGAAGACCGAGGGGATCTCGGTCGTCTCGGGCATCCGGAAGGTCACCGACCCCTTGGTATGGCCCGGCGCGTGCGCGACGGAGAACCGCAGACCCGCCAGGTCCAGCTCGACGCCGTCGGTCAGCTCGCGGACGTCGTCCGGCTCCCCCACGGTCAGTTCGCCCATCAGCGGCATCCCGATGGACCGGCCGAGCGCCTTCTCGGGGTCGCTCATCATGAACCGGTCCTCGGGGTGGATCCAGGCCGGCACGTCGTGCGCGCCGCAGACCGGGACGACCGAGGCCACATGGTCGATGTGGCCGTGTGTGAGGACGACCGCGACGGGCTTGAGCCGATGCTTCCTCAGCGCTTCCTCGACTCCGGGGGCCGCCTGATGGCCCGGGTCGATGATCACGCACTCCTCACCGGCGGCGGGGGCGACGAGATAACAGTTCGTCCCCCAGGCCCCGGCGGGGAACCCGGCAATGAGCACGATCGTCCTTGGTTGTGTCGATTACGGGAGGCTTCTGCGCGGCGACAGCCGCTGTCAGAGCGTACCGGCGCTGCCGTTTCCTCAGCGAACCCATATACGGTACGGGGCACACGCAAGCGGTCGATGTCACGAGACGCACGAGGAGAGAATCCGGTGGTCACCCAGGAACAGCGCAAGCGTCAGCTCGCCCGGGAGAAGTTCTTGCGGCAGCAGCAGCGCCGCACGGCCGCGCGACGCAAGGCGCGCGTGCGCAACTCGGTGATCGCGTCGGTGCTCGGCGTGATCGTGATCGGCAGCCTCACGCTGTACACGACGGGCGTGCTCAAGGGCGACAAGGACGACAAGTCGAACACGAGCGCGGAGGCGAGCCCGGCCGCGTCGCCGAGCGCGGCGAAGGACCCGTGCGAGAAGGCCGCCGCGGGCACGGTGAAGAAGCTGTCGTGGAAGAAGGAACCGGCGGTCACCATCGACAAGTCGGCCGACTACACGATGAAGCTGGCCACGACCTGCGGTGACATCGACATAGCGCTGAAGGCGTCCGCGGCCCCGCACACGGTCAACTCCTTCGACTTCCTCGCCGGCAAGGGCTACTTCGACCACACGAAGTGCCACCGGCTGACCACCAACGGGATCTACGTCCTGCAGTGCGGCGACCCCACGGGCAGTGGCAGCGGCGGACCGGGCTACACCATCCCGGACGAGAACCTGAAGGACAAGAGCCTCAAGGCCAACACCTACCCGGCGGGCACGGTCGCCATGGCCAACACCGGTCAGGCGCACACCGGCGGCAGCCAGTTCTTCCTCGTCTACCAGGACAGTTCGCTCCCGCCGAGCTACACCCCGTTCGGTACGGTGTCGGCCGAGGGCATGAAGGTCCTGAAGAAGATCGCCGCCGCGGGTGAGAACACCGGCGCCGGTGACGGTGCCCCGAACGCGACCGTGGTGATCAACAAGGCGACGGTCACGAAGTCCTGACTCCAGGGCGGCCAACTGCGGAATTCGGTCGCGCTGGATGCGGACAGGCGCCCCGCCGGTCGCCTATGTTGGCCGTGACGAAACTGTGGACGATGCCCGGGGGCGCCGTAGCCCCTCGGAGGCATCATGTGGAGGAGGCGCTGTGAGCAGCGACCCGTGGGGCCGCGTCGACGAGACGGGGACCGTGTACGTGCGTACGGCCGACGGCGAGCAGGTCGTCGGTTCCTGGCAGGCGGGCTCCCCCGAGGAGGCCTTGGCCTACTTCGAGCGCAAGTACGAGGGCCTGGTTGTCGAGATCGGCCTCCTCGAGAAGCGAGTGCAGACGACCGATCTGTCGGCGAAGGACGCCCAGGTCGCCATCGACCACATCCGCGAGCAGGTCGACGCGCATCACGTGGTGGGTGACCTGGACGCGCTGCGGGCCCGGCTGGACAAGCTGGTGCGGGCGGTCGAGTCGCGCCGCGAGGAGCGCAAGCAGCAGCGGGCCAAGCAGTCCGACGAGGCCCGGCACGCCAAGGAGGAGCTGGTCGCCGAGGCGGAGCAGCTCGCGCAGTCCGACCAGTGGCGGGCGGCCGGCGAGCGGCTGCGGGCCCTGGTGGACACCTGGAAGGGTCTGCCGCGCCTGGACCGCAAGTCCGACGACGAGCTGTGGCACCGGTTCTCGCACGCGCGCTCGGCGTTCTCCAAGCGCCGCAAGGCCCACTTCGCGCAGCTGGACGCGCAGCGCGAGGACGCCCGCCGGATCAAGGAGCGCCTGGTCGCGGAGGCCGAGGCGCTGTCGGGTTCGACGGACTGGGGTCCGACGGCGGCCCGCTACCGCGAGCTGATGGCCGACTGGAAGGCCGCGGGCCGCGCCCAGCGCGAGCACGAGGACGACCTGTGGAACCGCTTCCGCGGCGCCCAGGACGTGTTCTTCGCGGCGCGCAGTTCGGTCTTCGCCGAGCGGGACGCCGAGCAGACGGAGAACCTCAAGCTCAAGGAGGAGCTGGCCGAGGAGGCCGAGAAGATCCTCCCGGTCACGGACCTGAAGGCGGCGCGTGCCGCGTTCCGCTCGGTCAACGAGCGCTGGGAGGCCATCGGCCATGTGCCGCGGGACGCCCGGCCGAAGGTCGAGGGCCGGATGCACGCCGTGGAGCGGGCGATCCAGGAGGCCGAGGAGGCCGAGTGGCGCCGCACCAACCCGGAGGCACGCGCGCGTGCCGAGGGTCTGACCGGCCAGCTCCAGGCCGCGGTGGACAAGCTGCGGGCGCAGATCGACCAGGCCCGCGCCCAGGGCAACGCCTCCCGCGCCGACAAGCTGGAGCGCGAGCTGGAGGGCCGCCAGGCCCTGCTGGACCAGGCGCTCAAGGGTCTGCAGGAGTTCGGCGGCTGACCCGGATACGGCGGCTGCTACCGCCGACGGCATGAGGAAGGCCCCCGTACACGATGTACGGGGGCCTTCCTCATGCGCTGCTACGGGCGACGGGCCGAGGTCACCCGGTAGACGTCGTACACGCCCTCCACGCCCCGTACGGCCTTCAGGACGTGACCGAGGTGCTTCGGGTCGCCCATCTCGAAGGTGAAGCGGGAGGTCGCGACCCGGTCGCGGGAGGTCTGGACGGCCGCGGAGAGGATGTTGACGTGCTGGTCGGACAGTACACGGGTGACGTCCGACAGCAGCCGGGAGCGGTCCAGTGCCTCGACCTGGATGGCGACCAGGAAGACCGAGGACTGCGTGGGCGCCCACTCGACGTCCAGGATGCGCTCCGGCTCCCGGGACAGTGACTCCACGTTGACGCAGTCGCTGCGGTGAACCGATACACCACTACCGCGGGTGACGAACCCGATGATCGGGTCGCCTGGGACGGGCGTACAGCAGCGGGCCAGCTTGACCCAGACGTCGTCGACGCCCTTGACCACGACCCCGGGGTCCTGGTTGCTGCGCCGCTTGCGGCCGCGGGTGCGCGACGGCGGGACCGCCTCGTCCATCTCCTCGGTGGCCGCCTCCTCGCCGCCGAGCGCCTGCACCAGCTTCTGGACGACGTTCTGCGCGGCCACATGGCCCTCGCCGATCGCCGCGTACAGCGAGGAGATGTCGGGGTAGCGCATCTCGTGCGCCAGGGTGACCAGGGAGTCGCCGGTCAGGATGCGCTGGATCGGCAGGTTCTGCTTGCGCATGGCCCGCGCGATGGCGTCCTTGCCGTGTTCGATCGCCTCGTCGCGGCGTTCCTTGGAGAACCAGGCCCGGATCTTGTTGCGGGCCCGGGGCGACTTGACGAAGCCCAGCCAGTCGCGCGAGGGACCCGCGCCGGTGGCCTTGGAGGTGAAGACCTCGACGAGGTCGCCGTTGTCCAGCGTCGACTCGAGCGGTACGAGCCTGCCGTTGACCCGCGCTCCTATGGTGCGGTGGCCGACCTCGGTGTGGACCGCGTACGCGAAGTCGACCGGGGTGGCACCCGCGGGCAGCGCGATGACGTCACCCTTCGGGGTGAAGACGAAGACCTCGTTGCGGGACAGGTCGAAGCGCAGGGACTCCAGGAACTCGCTCGGGTCCTCGGTCTCCTTCTGCCAGTCGAGGAGCTGGCGCAGCCACGCCATGTCGTTGAGGTGGTCGTCCTTGCCCTTGCCGGCCTTCGGCACGTCGGTGCGCACCTTGGAGGCTCCGGCGACGGCCTCCTGCTTGTACTTCCAGTGCGCGGCGATGCCGTACTCGGCGCGGCGGTGCATGTCGAACGTACGGATCTGGAGTTCGACGGGCTTGCCGTTGGGCCCGATGACCGTCGTGTGCAGCGACTGGTACATGTTGAACTTGGGCATCGCGATGTAGTCCTTGAACCGCCCCGGAACCGGGTTCCAGCGGGCGTGGACGGTGCCCAGCGCCGCGTAGCAGTCGCGGACGGTGTCCACCAGGACGCGGATGCCGACCAGGTCGTAGATCTCCGCGAAGTCCCGGCCGCGGACGATCATCTTCTGGTAGACGCTGTAGTAGTGCTTGGGGCGGCCGGTGACGGTCGCCTTGATGCGGGCGGCGCGCAGGTCCGACTGGACCTCGTCGGTCACTATGGCCAGATACTCGTCACGCTTCGGTGCCCGCTCGGCCACCAGCCGGACGATCTCGTCGTACATCTTGGGGTAGAGGATCGCGAAGGCGAGGTCCTCCAGTTCCCACTTGATGGTGTTCATGCCGAGGCGGTGGGCGAGGGGCGCGTAGATCTCCAGGGTCTCGCGCGCCTTCTTCTCCTGCTTCTCGCGCTTGAGGTAGCGCATGGTGCGCATGTTGTGCAGGCGGTCGGCGAGCTTGATGACCAGGACGCGTGGGTCCTTGGCCATGGCGACGACCATCTTGCGCACGGTCTCGGCCTGCGCGGCCTCGCCGAACTTGACCTTGTCCAGCTTGGTGACGCCGTCGACGAGCAGGGCGACGACGTCGCCGAAGTCGCGGCGCAGGTCGTCGAGGCCGTACTCGGTGTCCTCGACGGTGTCGTGCAGCAGGCCCGCCATCAGCGTGGCCGGGTCCATGCCGAGCTCGGCGAGGATCGTGGTCACCGCGAGGGGGTGGGTGATGTACGGGTCGCCGCTCTTGCGCTTCTGGCCCCGGTGCCAGCGCTCGGCGACCTGGTAGGCCTTCTCGATCTGGCGCAGCGTCGCGGTCTCGACCTTGGCGTCGTTGCTGCGCACTATGCGCAGCAGCGGCTCCAGGACCGGGTTGTAGGGGTTGGCTCGCTGGACGCCGAGGCGGGCGAGACGGGCGCGGACGCGGTTGGAGGAGCCGGAGCGGGCGGGGGGCTGCGCGGTCGCGGAGCGCTCGGGCGGGGCCGGCTTGGGGCGCGGTTGCTCGGCCGGCCTGTCGACGGGCGCGGAACGGTCGTGCTCGACCGGGCCGCCGGCGTCGGCTTGCGCCGGCTTGGCCGCGGGTGCCGAGGCGGACTCGGGCTTGGCGGCTGTCAGGTGCTGGGCCTCGTCAGGCAAGAGGACTCCTCGTGCGCGATCCGGGTCCCCGGTCAGGCTCCGGAGGACCCATCGTAGCGATCCTGGGCTCCGGCATCGCCTTCAGGCCGATGTGAGGACCGTCAACCCGTGCAACGCGAGGGGCGGGCGCCGGATTCCTCCGGGCCCGCCCCTCGCGGCGCAGCGGTGTTCAGATGGTCAGCAGGGCGTCCAGCGGGGCCTCGCCCAGCGCGGCCCGCAGGCGGGGGCGGCCGTCGAGGAAGCTCAGTTCCATCAGGACGGCGACGCCCGCGACCTCGGCGCCCGCGCGGTGGATGAGCTGGATCGCGGCCTCGGCGGTGCCGCCGGTGGCGAGCACGTCGTCGACGATCAGGATCCGGTCGTCGGCGGTGAGGTCCTCGGCGTGCACCTCGATCTCCGCCGAGCCGTACTCCAGGTCGTAGGCCTGGCTGAGGGTGGCTCCGGGGAGCTTGCCCGCCTTGCGTACGGGGATGAAGCCGAGGCCGGCGCGGACGGCGACCGGGGCGCCCAGGATGAAGCCCCGGGCCTCCAGGCCGACGATCTTGGTGGCACCGGTGCGCTCGGCGATCGCCGCGAAGGCGTCGGTGAGCACGGTGAACGCCACCGGGTCCGCCAGGAGCGGGGTGATGTCCTTGAACATCACCCCCTGCTCCGGGTAGTCGGCCACATCGCGGATACGGCTGAGCAGCAGCGCCGTGGTGTCGACGACGTCGGTCATCGGCGCTTCCCCGAAGGCCTGCGCCGGCTGCGCGGCGCGGACTGGTCGCGCGGTCCGACGACCGCCGGGGTGGCGTCCTCGGGGTCGCCCCCGAGGTCACCGCGGACGTCGGCCAGTTCCTCGTCGGCGGCGGCCTGGGCCCGCTTGGCGAGGACGCGCTTCCTGAGGGCCTTCATCTGCGGCTCGCGCTCCTTGAGGTCGGCGACGAGCGGGGTGGCGATGAAGATCGAGGAGTAGGCACCGGCCGCGAGACCGACGAACAGCGACAGCGAGATGTCGTTGAGCGTGCCCGCGCCGAGGAAACCGCCGCCGATGAACAGCAGGCCCGCCACCGGCAGCAGCGCGACCACCGTGGTGTTGATGGAACGGACCAGGGTGCCGTTGATCGAGCGGTTGGCGACCTCGCTGTAGGTGAAGCGGGTCTGCTTGGTGAGGTCCTTCGTCTGCTCCTTGAGGGAGTCGAAGACGACGACCGTGTCGTACAGCGAGTAACCGAGGATCGTGAGCAGACCGATCACCGTACCGGGCGTGACCTCGAAACCGACGAGGGCGTAGATGCCGACGGTGATGGTGATGTCGTGGATCAGGGCCACGAGCGCCGCGATGGCCATGCGCCATTCGAAGGCGATCGCCAGGTAGATCACGACGAGGACCATGAAGATCGCCAGGCCCTGCCAGGCCTTGTTGGCGATCTGGTCACCCCAGCTGGGACCGACGAGGTCGGCGTTGATGGTCTCCGCGTCAACCTTGAAGTCCTTGGCGAGGTCGTTCTTGATCTCGTCGGACTGCTTGATGTCCATGCCGGCGATCTGGATGCGCACCGAGCCGTCGCCGAGCTTCTGCACGACCGCCTCGTGACCCGAGGCCGCCTTGGCCGCCTCCTCGGCCTGCGAGACGGAGATGCCGCTCTTCTTCGCCGTGGTGAAGACGGCGCCGCCCTGGAAGTCGATGCCCATGTTCAGGCCGCGCACCGCCAGGCCGAGGACGGCCGTGATGGTGATCAGGATCGAGATCCCGTACCAGAGCTTGCGGTGCCCGATGAAGTCGTAGCTGATCTCGCCACGGTGCAGCCGCGCGCCGAGGTTACCGAGTTTGGACATCGCTCACGCCTCCTTCGTCTCGACGGGGCCGGCGACAGGGCCGCCGGGACGGCGGGTGCGGCGCAGCGGCGGCTGGGCACCCAGGCTCTTCGGGTCGAGGCCGGACCACTTGTGGCCGTCCGCGAAGAACTTCCGCCGAGCGATGAGCGTCATCAGCGGCTTGGTGAAGAAGAAGACCACGACCACGTCGAGGACGGTGGTCAGGCCCAGCGTGAACGCGAAGCCCTGGACCTTGCCGACCGTGACGATGAAGAGCACCGCGGCGGCGAGGAACGACACGAAGTCGGAGACCAGGATGGTGCGCCGGGCGCGCGGCCAGGCCCGCTCGACGGCGGGGCGCAGGGTGCGCCCCTCGCGGATCTCGTCCCGGACTCGTTCGAAGTACACGATGAACGAGTCCGCCGTGATACCGATGGCGACGATGGCGCCGCAGACCGCCGGCAGGTTGAGCGCGAAGCCGATGGCCGGGCCGAGCAGCGCCATGAGCACGTAGGTCAGGGCCGCCGAGACCAGCAGCGAGGCCAGCGCGATGAGCGCGAGGCCGCGGTAGTAGGCCACCAGGTAGAGGACGACCAGGGCGAGGCCGATGGCGCCCGCGAGCAGACCGGCGTGCAGCTGGTCGCCGCCGAGGGCCGCCGTCACGGTGGTCGTGCTCTGCTCGTCGAAGGTGAGCGGGAGCGCGCCGTAGGACAGCATGTTGGCGAGGCTCTGGGCCTCCTCCTGCTTGAAGCTGCCGGAGATCTGGGCCTGTCCGCCGGTGATGGCGTTCTGCACGAACGGACTGGAGACGACGTCGCCGTCCAGCACGATGGCGAACTCGTTCTGCGGCTGCTGGTTCTGCGCGAGCTGGCCGGTGATGTCGGCGAACTTCTTGGTGCCCTTGCCGGTGAAGGTCATGTTGACCTGCCAGCCGGCCGCGCCCTGGGTGTCGAAGACGGCCGAGGCCTTCTTGACGTCGGTGCCGTCGACAGCGGCCGGGCCGAGCAGGTACTTGTACCAGACCTTGTCGATCTGACCGCAGGCCACGGTCGCATCGCCGGGCTTGACGCCCTCCGTCGCCTGGATGCGGGCTTCTTCCTTGGTGCAGTCGAGAGCCGCGTACTTGGCCTGGAGTGCGGCGTCGCCCGCGGAGGCGGTGCCGCCGGCCGAGGCCGACGGGCTGGGGGACGCCTTCGTCCTGGCGCTCGCGGACGCCGACGGAGTGCCGTCGGCCTTGAGCGCGTCGGTGACGGCGCGGCCCTGCGAGGTGGCGCTCGCCGACGGGGAGGACGAGGAGCTCGCCTTCTCGCCGGAGCCGGAGGCGCCCGCGGACGGGCTCGCGGTCGAACTCGGCGAGGCGCTGGAGGAGCCCGTGGCGGACGCGCTCGGCGAGGCGGTGCCCGCTGCGGTGCCCGTGGCCTCCTGGGCCAGGACGGGACGGAAGTACAGCTTGGCGGTGGTGCCGACCTGCGCGCGGGCTTCCTTGGAGTTGGTGCCCTTGGGGATGTTCACGATGATGTTGCGGTCGCCCTGGGTCTGCACCTCCGCCTCTGAGACGCCCAGCCCGTTGACACGGCGGTTCATGATCTCCACCGCGGTGTCCATGTTGGCCTTGTTGATCGCGGACCCCTGGTCGGCCTTCGCCTCCAGCGTGATGCTGGTGCCGCCGGCAAGGTCGATGCCGAGTCGCGGGGTCGTCTGCCCGGTGGCGAACATGCCCCCGGTGAGCCCCACGATGGCGATCAGGATCAGGGCCAGCGAGCGCCCTGGCTTGCTCTGGGCGCTCGCGCTCCGGCCCTTCTTAGGTGCTGCCACCTTCTTGTACTCCCTCTCGGGCCGCCTCGTGCCTGGTCAGGACGGCGGCCATGACATGTAGTCGGGATCCCGTGCGAGATGCGCACGCCCCGGGGCGCACGGATGTGATCCGTGGGCTCCGGGGGCGTGACTACTTCTTCGCGTCGGAGTCGCCGTCGGTCTTCTTCGGCTCCTCGTCGGCCTCGGCCTGCTGGGCCTCGGGCTCGTCGGCCTTCACCGCGTCCTCGTCGGACGCACCCTTCTTGCCGAGGTCGACGGACTTGTCGTCGGAGGCGGCGGCAGCTTCGTCGGCGGACTCGTCGGCGTCGGCGGGGTCGGTGAGGGAGGAGGCGTCGTCGGGGACGACGTCGGAGTCGGACTTCAGGTCGTGCTCGATGCCGTGGACGATGCGGTTGTACTCGTCGTCGGTCAGGACGGCCCCGATCGCGTTCTTCGCGAAGAGCAGTTCCACGCCCGGGCCCGCGTCGAGGAGGACCGTGTCGTCACTGACCTCCTTGACCGTCGCGTACATGCCCCCGATCGTGCGGATGCCACTGCCGGGCTGCATCTGGTTCCGCATGTCGGCGGCCTGCTGCTGCTTCTTCTTGGCCGACCGGGTCATCAGGAACATGGCCCCGATGAGCACGATGAACGGCAGGAGGGTCAAAGGACTCACGGGTTGGAACTTCCTTCATGCGACCGCGATGGCTGAGCGGCCTGATGGATGGGGGTTGGTTGGTTGTGTGCTGCCGACAAACGCGGCATCGGCGGAGTCTAAGCGAGTCCGCGTGCATGGAACAACGCTCAGCATGGCACCTGGGTTCCTGGCCCCGCCATTGCCCCCGCCGATGAACCGCTCAGGTCCCGAACAGGTCCTGTTGTCCGTTTCCTGCCGTGGCGGTGCGGGGCGGGGTGAGGCCGAGGTGCGCCCAGGCGGCCGGGGTGGCCACTCGTCCCCGCGGGGTGCGGGCGAGCAGTCCCTCGCGCACGAGGAACGGTTCGGCCACCTCTTCCACGGTCTCACGTTCCTCGCCCACGGCGACGGCGAGCGTGGAGAGACCGACCGGGCCGCCGCCGAACAGCTTCAGCAGCGCCTTGAGGACCGCGCGGTTGAGGCGGTCGAGGCCGCGGGCGTCGACCTCGTAGACGGCGAGGGCGGCCGAGGCGATGTCGCGGGTGACCACACCGTCGGCCTTGACCTGCGCGTAGTCGCGGACCCGGCGCAGCAGGCGGTTGGCGATCCGGGGCGTGCCGCGGGAGCGGCCGGCGATCTCGGCGGCGCCGGCGGGGTCGATCTCGACGTCGAGCAGATGGGCGGAACGGTGGACGACGCGCTGGAGCTCGGCGGGCTCGTAGAACTCCATGTGCGCGGTGAAGCCGAACCGGTCGCGCAGCGGGGGCGGCAGCAGGCCCGCGCGGGTGGTGGCGCCGACCAGGGTGAAGGGCGGGAGTTCGAGGGGGATGGCGGTGGCGCCGGGGCCCTTGCCGACGATGACGTCGACGCGGAAGTCCTCCATGGCCATGTAGAGCATCTCCTCGGCGGGCCGGGACATGCGGTGGATCTCGTCGAGGAAGAGGACCTCGCCCTCCTGGAGGGAGGAGAGGATCGCGGCGAGGTCGCCGGCGTGCTGGATGGCGGGGCCGGAGGTGATCCGGATGGGGGCGCCCATCTCGGCGGCGATGATCATGGAGAGGGTGGTCTTGCCGAGGCCGGGGGCGCCGGAGAGCAGCACGTGGTCGGCGGTGGCGCCGCGCGCGCGGGCGGCGCGCAGGACGAGGTCGAGCTGTTCGCGCACCTTCTCCTGGCCGATGAACTCACCCAGGTCCTTGGGGCGCAGGGCGGCCTCGACGGCCTGGTCCTCGCGGTCGGCGACGGAGCCCACCAGCCGCTCGGCGTCGGTGTCGGTCGGGTCGTCCCAGTTCATTGATGTGCCTCGGGGGGTGTGGGTCGGCGTGCGGGGTCAGCGGGCGCGGTTGAGCGTCTGGAGGGCGGCCTTGAGGAGCAGGCCGACCTGCGGGGTGCCGTCTACGGCCTCGGCCTGCGGGGCGACCGCGGCCACGGCCTCGTCGGCCTCGCGGGTGGCGTAGCCCAGGCCGATCAGGGCGGCGTGCAGCTGGTCGCGCCAGCCCTGGGTGACCGGGGCGCCGACCACGGGGGCGCCGATCGGCTCGCCGAGACGGTCCTTCAGCTCCAGCAGCAGCTTCTGGGCGCCCCTCTTGCCGATGCCGGGGACGGCGATCAGCGCTTTCTCGTCACCGGTGGACACGGCTCGGCGCAACGCGTCGGGCGCGTGCACCGACAGCATGGCCTGCGCGAGCCGGGGTCCGACCCCGCTCGCGGTCTGGAGCAGCTCGAAGACCTGGCGCTCGTCGTCGTCCACGAACCCGTACAGCGTGAGGGAGTCCTCGCGGACCACCAGGGACGTCGCCAGTCTGGCCTGCTGGCCCGTCCGCAGGCCGGCGAGGGTGTTCGGCGTGCACTGGACGGCGATGCCGATGCCGCCCACCTCGACCACCGCGGAGTCGGGGGCGAGGGCGGCGATCGGTCCGCTCACGAAGGCGATCATCCCGTACGGCCTTTCGATGTGTGCAGGGCGACGGCCTGCTGGAGTCGGTTCTGCGCGGGGGCGCGCCAGATGTGGCAGATGGCGAGGGCGAGGGCGTCGGCGGCGTCGGCGGGCCTGGGGGGCGCGGCGAGCCGGAGCAGCCGGGTGACCATGGCGCCGACCTGGGCCTTGTCGGCGCGGCCGCTGCCGGTGACGGCGGCCTTGACCTCGCTGGGGGTGTGCAGGGCGACGGGGATGTCGCGGCGGGCGGCGCACAGCATGGCGACGGCGCTGGCCTGGGCGGTGCCCATGACCGTACGCACGTTGTGCTGGCTGAAGACCCGCTCCACGGCGACGAAATCGGGGCGGTACTCGTCGAGCCACTGTTCGATGCCCTGCTCGACGGCCACCAGGCGCCGGCCGAGCTCGGCGTCGGCGGGGGTGCGGACGACTCCCACGCCGAGCATGGTGAGCGGGCGGCCCGCCACCCCCTCGACGACGCCGACACCGCACCGGGTCAGTCCCGGGTCCACCCCCAGTACCCGCACACGCCCTCCCCTCGACCACCTGTTTGTGCAGGCTATCCGGTACCACTGACAACGCGACGGGCCGACGGGTGTGTCCCGTCGGCCCGTTCGAGCGTGAGCGTCGGCTCAGGCGTCGACCTTCTCCATGACCTCGTCGCTGACGTCGAAGTTGGCGAAGACGTTCTGCACGTCGTCGCTGTCCTCGAGGGCGTCGATGAGCTTGAAGATCTTCTTGGCGCCCTCCTCGTCCAGCTCGACCTGCATGGTCGGGACGAAGTTGGCCTCGGCCGAGTCGTAGTCGATGCCGGCCTCCTGCAGGGCGGTGCGGACCGCGACCAGGTCGGTGGCCTCGCTGAGCACCTCGAAGGACTCGCCGAGGTCGTTGACCTCCTCGGCGCCCGCGTCCAGGACGGCGCCCAGGACGTCGTCCTCGCCCAGCTCGCCCTTGGGGACGATGACGACGCCCTTGCGGTGGAAGAGGTACGACACCGAGCCCGGGTCGGCCATGGAGCCGCCGTTGCGGGTCATGGCGACGCGGACGTCGGAGGCGGCGCGGTTGCGGTTGTCGGTGAGGCACTCGATGAGCACCGCGACACCGTTCGGGCCGTAACCCTCGTACATGATCGTCTCGTAGTCGGCACCGCCGGCCTCGAGACCACCGCCGCGCTTGATCGCGGAGTCGATGTTCTTGTTCGGCACCGACTGCTTCTTGGCCTTCTGCACGGCGTCGTAGAGGGTCGGGTTGCCCTCCAGGTCGACACCGCCCATGCGCGCCGCGACCTCGATGTTCTTGATCAGCTTCGCGAAGAGCTTGCCGCGCTTGGCGTCGATCACGGCCTTCTTGTGCTTCGTCGTAGCCCATTTAGAGTGGCCGGACATCTGCCTGTCTCCTTCGCGTAACCATCCACATAACGAACTCCCCGGGCCCCGAGGACCCGGGGGGACCCCCCGAGATCCTACAAGGACTCCGCCGTACGGTTCGCGCGCACCATGTCGACGAACAGGGAGTGCACGCGGTGGTCGCCGGTCAGTTCCGGGTGGAAGGACGTGGCGAGCGCGTTGCCCTGGCGGACCGCGACGATGTGCCCGTCGTGCTCGGCGAGCACGTCGGCGGCGGCGCCGACGGACTCCACCCAGGGGGCGCGGATGAAGACGCCCTCCACGGGGTCGCCCGGGACACCCCGCACGTCCACCGCCGCCTCGAAGGACTCGTTCTGGCGTCCGAAGGCGTTGCGGCGCACGATCATGTCGATGCCGCCGATCGTCTCCTGGCCCGAGCGCGGGTCGAGGATCTTGTCGGCGAGCAGGATCAGACCGGCGCAGGTGCCGTAGACGGGCATCCCGGCCCGCACGCGCGCGCGGAGGGGTTCCATCAGGCCGAACAGGACGGCCAGCTTGGAGATCGTGGTGGACTCGCCGCCGGGGACGACCAGGCCGTCCACCTCGGCGAGTTCCTCGGGGCGCCGGACCGGCCTGGCCACGGCATCGGCCGCGGCCAGGGCGATCAGGTGCTCCCGTACGTCGCCCTGGAGGGCCAGGACGCCTATGACAGGAGTACTCATCGGGACTACCAGCCGCGGTTGGCGTAGCGCTCGGCCTCGGGGAGGGTGTCGCAGTTGATGCCGACCATGGCCTCGCCCAGGTTGCGGGACGCGTCCGCGATGATCTTCGGGTCGTCGTAGAAGGTGGTGGCCTTCACGATGGCGGCGGCGCGCTTGGCCGGGTCGCCGGACTTGAAGATGCCGGAGCCGACGAAGACGCCCTCGGCGCCGAGCTGGCGCATCAGCGCGGCGTCGGCGGGGGTGGCCACGCCACCGGCGGAGAACAGCACGACGGGGAGCTTGCCGAGCTCGGCGACCTCCTTGACCAGCTCGTACGGGGCGCGCAGCTCCTTGGCGGCGGCGTACAGCTCGTTGTTGTCGTAGCCGCGCAGCCGGGCGATCTCGTTCTTGATCTGGCGCAGGTGGCGGACCGCCTCGACGACGTTGCCGGTGCCGGCCTCGCCCTTGGAGCGGATCATCGCGGCGCCCTCGGCGATCCGGCGCAGGGCCTCGCCCAGGTTGGTGGCGCCGCAGACGAACGGCGTGGTGAAGGCCCACTTGTCGGAGTGGTTGACCTCGTCGGCCGGGGTGAGGACCTCGGACTCGTCGATGTAGTCGACGCCGAGGGACTGCAGGACCTGGGCCTCGACGAAGTGGCCGATGCGGGACTTGGCCATGACCGGGATCGAGACGGCCTCGATGATGCCCTCGATCATGTCGGGGTCGGACATCCGGGCCACGCCGCCGTCCTTGCGGATGTCGGCCGGGACCCGCTCGAGGGCCATGACGGCGACGGCGCCCGCGTCCTCGGCGATCTTCGCCTGCTCCGGCGTGACGACGTCCATGATCACGCCGCCCTTGAGCTGCTCGGCCATGCCGCGCTTCACGCGCGCGGTGCCGGTCTCGGGAGCCTGGTTCTCGGTGGTGGACACGGGTGACCTCACTGGAAAGGGAAGAGGGGATTGTGCAATCACCGAGGAAACGGGAGGGGAACAGTCCGCAGCAAGGGCCAATGGGAAGGCGGTGGATCGTTTTCGGCCCGGACGCGTCGAGGAGCGGCGTCAGGCCGCGCGGTCGGCGAGGGCGGCGGGCGCCTCGTCGTCCATCTCGAAGGCCATCGGGAACGGCGCGTGGCCGGCCAGCCGGAACCAGCGGACCTTGCGGTGCTCGCGCAGACGGCGGGCGGCACCGACGGCGTCGTTGTGGAAGCGGCGGGCCATGGGGACCCGGCGGACGGCCTCGGTCAGCTCATGGGTCGCCGCCTCTCCCCCGGGCGCCTCGCGCACCGCCTCCACCTGCTGGCTGTCCGCGAAGACGGCCCTCAGGGCCTGGCTCAGCTCGCTCTCGGCGACCTCCCGCTGCTCCTCCTCGGCCTGCCGTGCGCCGTGCGCCGCCTCGTACAGCACGATCGAGGCGGCCGGGTCGAGGACCCCCGAGGTGGCCAGCTCCTGGGCGACGGACGCCCGGCGGAGCAGCTGCGCGTCCAGCGCCGCCCGGGCGGCGTCGATGCGGGAGTGCAGGCGGTCCAGGCGGCCCGCCGTCCAGCTCAGGTACAGGCCGATCGCGACGAGGACGACGAGGGCCCAGATGAGGGTTGCGGTCACGGTCGGCAAGGCTATCGGCACCCCCTCCCGCACGGACCCGCACGGTCGCGCGCCGACACCCCGGGCGATCAGTCGCGGGCCAGGCCCAGGCGGGCCCTGAGGCCCGGGCCGCTTCGGTCGTCGTCGCTGGCGGCCACCGCCGCCGCGCCCGCGGTGACCGTCTCGTACACCGACAGGATGTCCGCGCCGACGGTCGACCAGTCGAAGCGGCGGACGTGGGCGCTGCCCCGCTCCCGCAGCTCCGCGCGGCGCTGCGGGTCGCCCAGGAGCCGTACGGCCGCCTCGGCCAGCGCGTCCGCGTCCTCGTTGGCGAACAGCTCGCCCGCCGCGCCCTGGTCGAGGACCTGGGCGAAGGCGTCCAGGTCGGAGGCGAGGACGGGCGCGCCCGCCGACATGGCCTCGACGAGGATGATGCCGAAGCTCTCGCCGCCGGTGTTGGGGGCGACGTACAGGTCGACGCTGCGCAGGAAGCGGGCCTTGTCCTCGTCGCTGACCATGCCGAGGAACTCCACCCGCGCGCGCAGTTCCTTCGGGAGGTCGGCCACCGCCTCCTGCGCGTCGCCTCGGCCGGCGATCAGCAGCCGGGCGCCGGGCCGCTCGGCGAAGATTTTCGGCAGTGCCCTCATCAGCACCGGCAGGCCCTTGCGGGGCTCGTCGATCCGGCCGACGAAGCCGATCGTCCCGCCCTGCCACTCGGCCTTGGGTTCGGCCCGGGCGAAGAAGTCGACGTCGACGCCGTTGGGGATGACGACCGCGTCCCCGCCGAGATGCTCCACCAACGTGCGGCGGGCGTACTCGCTGACCGCGATCCGCGCACTGATCTTCTCCAGGGCGGCCTGGAGGATCGCGTACGCGGCGATCATCGCGCGCGAGCGCGGGTTGGAGGTGTGGAAGGTCGCCACGATGGGGCCCTGCGCCGCCCAGCAGGCCAGCAGGCCCAGGGAGGGGGACGTCGGCTCGTGGATGTGGATGACGTCGAAGGAGCCGTCGTGCAGCCAGCGGCGTACGCGCGCGGCGCTGAGGAAGCCGAAGTTGAGCCGGGCCACCGAGCCGTTGTACGGCACCGGGACCGCGCGGCCGGCCGAGACGACGTACGGCGGCAGCGGGGTGTCGTCGTCCGCCGGGGCGAGGACGGACACCTCGTGACCGAGCCGGATGAAGTACTCGGCGAGGTCGCGGATGTGGAACTGGACGCCGCCCGGCACGTCCCAGGAGTACGGGCAGACGATGCCGATCCTCATGCGGTCCCCCCGGGACCCCGACGCGCGGGGTCGAGATCCGCGCGCCACAACCGCTGAAGCATGTGCCAGTCCTCCGGATGGTCGGCGATGCCCGAGGCGAAGGCGTCTGCCAGGGCCTGTGTCATGACAGACGTCTTCTCGGCCCGCGTACCTGACCGGGGTACCTCGATCGGGGGATGGACGCGGCCCTGCATGACGGGCGAGTCGTCGTACCAGAGCGTGACGGGGAGCAGCAGGGCGTCGGTCTGCTGGGCGAGCAGGGCCGGCCCCGCGGGCATCGTCGCGATGTCGCCGAAGAAGTCCACCGCGACGCCCGAGGCGGACAGGTCGCGCTCGGCGACCAGACAGACCAGCCCGCCGTCGCGCAGCCGCCGGGCCAGGGTGCCGAAGGCGCTGCCGCCGCTGTGCGGCAGGACCTCCATGCCGAGGCCCTCGCGGTAGGCGACGAAACGGTCGTACAGGGACTCCGGCCTGAGTCGTTCGGCGACCGTGGTGAACGGGGTCCGGAGCTCGGTGGTGACCCAGGCGCCGGCGAGGTCCCAGTTCGCCATGTGGGGCAGGGCGAGGACGACGCCCCGGTCGGAGGCGATGCCGTCGGTGAGGTGGTGGACGTCCTTGGGGTCGAAGCCGGCCCTGATCCGCGCCTCGCTCCACGCGGGCAGCCGGAACGACTCCATCCAGTAGCGCAGGTACGAGCGCATGCCCGCGCGCGAGAGCTCGGCGAGCCGCTCGGGACTCGTGTCCGGCACCACGCGCGCGTAGTTGCTCTCCAGTCGCCGTACGCCCGTGCCGCGCTTGCGCCAGGCCAGGTCGGCGACGGTCTGCCCGAGGCGCACCGCGGCCGGCTCGGGGAGCTTCTTCACGGTGCTCCAGCCGAGACCGTACAGCGCGTCGGTCAGCCGCTCCCGGGGGCTCACTTCGCGGCCTCGCTCCCCCGGGTCTGCGTGGGGTCGGCGTCCTCCGTGGCCTGCGTGGTCTCCGCGGTGTCCGTGACCGTGACCGGGGTGGTCTCCGCGGCCGCCGCGGCCTCCGCCTCGGCCGACTCCCGCCGGACCGTGACGACCCGCTGGATCAGCGTGACCAGGCTGCCGACGGCCACGATCCACAGGGCGACGGGCAGCAGGTACTGGATGCCCGGCACGCCGAACGTGTGCAGCCCCGCGAGCCCGGCCGCGACCAGGGAGACCACCAGGCGTTCGGCCCGCTCGACGAGCCCGTTGACGGCGACCGGCAGGCCGATCGATTCGCCACGGGCCTTCGTATAGGACACCACCTGGCCGCTGGCCAGACAGAAGATCGAGACGGCGCACAGGACGTTGTCGTCGCCGTTGCCCGCGTACCAGAGGGCGAAGCCGCCGAAGATCGCGCCGTCGGCCACCCGGTCGAGGGTGGAGTCCAGGAAGGCGCCCCAGCGGCTGGACCGGCCGAGCTGGCGGGCCATGTTGCCGTCGACGAGGTCGGAGAACACGAAGAGCGTGATCACGACCGTGCCCCAGAAGAACTCTCCCCTGGGGTAGAAGACCAGCGCTCCCGCGACCACACCGGCGGTGCCGATCAGCGTGACCGTGTCGGGGCTGACGCCCCGCCTGATCAGAAATGCGGCGAACGGCGTGAGGACACGCGTGAAGAACGCACGCGCGTACTTGTTCAGCATGGCCTTCCCGAGGTTCGGTTGGCCGCGCGGCCCCTGCTGGCCACCGGCTGGCCCATCGTAGCCACGCGCGCGTGTGTGCGACGGCCGGGCACCCGCACCCCGTGTCACAGCACGACGGCATCCGGGTCACGGCCCGGTCGCGGCCGTCCCGCCGGGTTGCGGTCCGCCGTATGGACGCGCGGTGACGGGAGTGGAAAGCTCGAAGGACCGCGGGCGTCGCCGGAGCCGCCATCGCACGCGGGGCCGTCGTGCCCGCGCCCCCAAGGACCTCACCGTGCACGGGAGGCAAGAAATGGGCGACAAGGCACACAACCACCCCGGAGCCGCCGGCAGGGCTACGGCGGCCGACCATCCCGCGTCCGTACGGAATGTGGTGCTGGTCGGCCACTCCGGATCGGGCAAGACGACATTGGTGGAGGCTCTCGCGCTGACGGCGGGAGCCGTGAATCGGGCGGGCCGCGTGGAGGACGGCGGCACCCTCTCGGACTACGACGAGATCGAGCACCGGCAGCAACGTTCCGTACAGCTCTCCCTGGTGCCGGTCGAGTGGGACGGCATCAAGATCAACCTGCTGGACACCCCCGGATACGCCGACTTCGTCGGAGAGCTCAGGGCCGGTCTGCGCGCCGCGGACGCGGCCCTCTTCGTCGTCTCGGCCTCGGACGGCGTGGACGGCTCGACCCGCATGGTGTGGGAGGAGTGCGCGGCGGTCGGCATGCCGCGCGCCATCGTCGTCACGCACCTGGAGGCCGCCCGCGCGGACTTCGGGGAGCTGACCCCGCTGCTGGCCCAGGCGTTCGGCGGCGACGACCCGGACGCCGTGCTCCCGCTGTACCTGCCGCTGCACGGCCCCCAGGCGCCCGACGGGCACGCGCCCGTGACCGGGCTGACCGGGCTGCTCTCGCGCAAGCTGTTCGACTACTCCTCGGGCGAGCGCAAGGAGTCCGAACCGGGCGAGGACCTGCTGGCGGAGCTGGAGGAGGCCCGCAACCGGCTGATCGAGGGGATCATCGCCGAGAGCGAGGACGAGACCCTCATGGACCGCTATCTCGGCGGTGAGCAGGTCGACGTCAAGACGCTGATCGAGGACCTGGAGCGGGCCGTGGCGCGCGGCACGTTCTTCCCCGTCCTGGCGGCCGCTCCCGCAGCCGAGGGCGCCCGGCAGGGGATCGGCACGGTCGAGCTGCTGGAGCTGATCACCCGGGGCTTCCCGACACCCCTGGAGCGCGAGGCGCCCCAGGTGACCACGGTCGACGGCAGGCCGCGCGAACTGAAGCCGTGCGACCCCGCCGGGCCGCTGGTCGCGGAGGTGGTGAAGACCTCGTCCGACCCGTACGTCGGCCGGGTCTCGCTGGTGCGGGTCTTCTCCGGCACCCTGCGCCCCGACGAGACGGTGCACGTCTCGGGGCACGGCATGGCCGACCGCGGGCACGAGGACCACGACGTCGACGAGCGCGTCGGTGCCCTGTCCGCGCCGTTCGGCAAGCAGCAGCGGGCGCTGACGCACGCCATCGCGGGCGACCTCGCGTGCGTGGCGAAACTCAGCCGCGCGGAGACCGGTGACACGCTCTCCGCGAAGGACGACCCGCTCCTGATGGAGCCCTGGCAGATGCCCGACCCGCTGCTGCCGCTCGCCATCCAGGCGCACAGCAAGCCCGACGAGGACAAGCTCTCGCAGGGCCTGGCCCGGCTGGTCGCCGAGGACCCGACGATGCGCCTGGAGCAGAACCAGGACACCCACCAGGTGGTGCTGTGGTGCCTGGGCGAGGCGCACGCGGACGTGGCCCTGGAGCGGCTGCGCGCCCGCTACGGCGTCCAGGTGGACGTCGTACCGCACCGGGTCTCGCTGCGGGAGACGTTCGCCGACCGGTCGGCCGGGCGCGGGCGGCACGTGAAACAGTCCGGCGGGCACGGGCAGTACGCGATCTGCGAGATCGAGGTGGAGCCGCTGCCGGGCGGGGCGGGCATCGAGTTCGTGGACAAGGTCGTCGGGGGCGCGGTGCCGCGGCAGTTCATCCCGTCGGTCGAGAAGGGCGTGCGGGCGCAGGCGGCCAAGGGGGTCGTGGGCGGGCATCCGCTGGTCGACGTGCGGATCACGCTGCTCGACGGGAAGGCGCATTCGGTGGACTCCTCCGACGCCGCGTTCCAGACGGCGGGCGCGCTGGCGCTGCGCGAGGCGGCATCCGACGCGCGGATCCATCTGCTGGAGCCGGTCGCCGAGGTGAGCGTGCTGGTCGGGGACGACTACGTGGGCGCGGTGATGAGCGATCTGTCGGGGCGGCGCGGGCGGGTCCTGGGCACCGAGCAGACGGCCGGCGGGCGCACTCTCGTACGGGCCGAGGTGCCCGAGATCGAGATCGGCCGGTATGCGGTGGACCTGCGCTCGCTGTCGCACGGCACGGCGCGCTTCCACCGTGCGTACGCCCGCCACGAGCCGATGCCCGCGCAGGTGGCCGAGAAGGTGCGGCAACAGGCGGCGGCCGGTTGACGGTTGAGGCGACGTCAGTCGCAAGTGAACAGAGGGGAAGGTGATCCTCCGGTTCGGCGGGCGGCTTCGGCCGTCCGCCGACGGATGTCGGTGGCTGGGGATACGCTGATGACCTGATCAACAGGTGTGCGGAGTACGGAAGTCGGGAAGGCCGCAGGAGCGGGATCGCGGCGAGTGGGGGCGGGAATGACCGTGGAGGACTTCTTCGGGCCACAGGTGCCCCGGACGGGCGGAGCGGGGCAGGGCCCGACGCTCGCGCTCGCCTCGGCGGCGTACCGGGACACGCCGATGGAGGAGATCAAGAAGGCCGACAACGAATGGCACCAGTCGACGGTCAACGAGGGCCGCAAGTGGGCGAAGATCTTCCGCCCCAACTTCGGTGAGGCGTACTCCCAGGCGGTGATCGACCGCATGCTGGGCGTCGGCCGCAAGCCGCTGATCCAGTCCTTCGGCAGCGAGCCCCAGGTCGTCGTCGAGCACTGCCTCGCGGCCTCCCGCATCCGCCGCCAGCGCGACATCACGCTGACCGGCATCATGCTGCTGTGCGGGGTGCTCTTCCTGCCCGGACTGCTGGTGTGGCTGCTCGTCTTCCAGCTCCGGGCGGGCATGGCGAGGACGGACAACAAGCGGATCTCCGGACTCGGCACCGGACTGCTCGTCGCGGTCGCCGCCCTCGCCGTGATCTTCCTGGTCCGGATGCCGTTCACCGGCTTCTGGGGGTGGTACACGCGCGGCTGTGTCGTGGCCCCGGTGGCCGGCTGGTTCCTGGCCAAGCGGGTCTGCGAGCGCACAGCGAAGGACCTGCGCGAGCGCTGGGGCGGCCTGCTGTCCGGCGGCAGCATCGGCGCGAAGGTCCCCGAGGCGGTGCCGACCAGCCCCGACCAGGCCGCGGCCGAGCAGCTGCGCCAGTCCCTGGCCCGGCTCAGCGCCGAGCAGCAGTCCAACTCGGTCTTCTACGCCGGCCCCAAGGGAATACTCGGCATGGGCACCCGCTGGGGCTCGTGGTCCCTGGCGGAGGAGCTGACACCGGTCGACCCGGTGAAGGGCGTCCACGAGTTCCGCAGCTGGACGGTCGTCCGGGCCATCCACGAGGAGCTGACCGTGCTGCACCGCCAGCGGCTGAAGACCGGTGGCTTCCCCGAGCCGCAGGTACGGCACTGGATCGTCACGCATGTCGGCGAGGGCGCCAAGGAGGTCACCCGGCCCGAAGGGACCGACGTCGAGGCCTACCAGGTCAAGCCGAGGGCCGTGGAGGACATCTGCAACGCCAATCAGTTCGACGGCGGCGACCGGCACTACCTGGGCGTCCAGTGGCCCCATCTGTACAACGGCAACCTGGTCCTCACCATGATGGTCACCGTGACCGTGCTCAAGGAGACCCTGCGCATCGAGGTCACCGGCCATGCGCTGGGCCCGGTCAACGGTCTGTTCAGCAGCAAGCCCGAGGCCCCCACCAAGGAGGTGGCCAAGACCGTCCGTTTCTGGGAGACGCGGACGATCAAGCTGCCCCTGATCACCGCCGACGAGGTGGTCCGGCTGGCCGCACGGGCCACGATCAGCTGGTACCCGCCGCTGCTGAAGTGGCTCGGCGGCTCGATCGGCCTGCCCGAGCCGTTCGGCCTGCGGCACGCCTGGGCCGACCAGCCCTGGCGGCACCGCTTCATGGCCGACGACGCGCTGCGCACGGCCACGCCGGTGCTGCGCGCGGTGCACCGGGCCGCGTTCCGGGTCCTCAAGGAGCACGACGTGGACCTGGAGAAGTTCAGCTCGCGCTCGTCGGTGCTGAGCGGCGGCGTGCAGGAAGTGTCCCCGCGCAAGGCCGACACGTACGACGCGTGAGCCTCCGGCGGTCGCGCCGAGCCGTGCGGGTGCTCCGGCCGGCCGGCCCGGGGGCTGCGCCCCCGGACCCCCGCTTCGGCCCTGAAGGGGCTCGTCCTCAGATGCCGGACGGGCCGGCACTCACGCCGGCCAGGCCTCCGCCAGCATCTTCCGGGTGTCCGCCAGCAGCTGCGGCAGGACGCGCGTGTGGCCGACCACGGGCATGAAGTTCGTGTCCCCGCCCCAGCGGGGCACGAGGTGCTGGTGGAGATGGGCGGCGATGCCCGCGCCCGCCACGGTCCCCTGGTTCATGCCGATGTTGAAGCCGTGTGCGCCGGACGCGGTCCGCAGGGCCGTCATCGCCTGCTTGGTCAACTCGGCCAGCTCGACGGTCTCCGGTCCGGTCAGCTCGGTGTAGTCGGCGACGTGCCGGTAGGGGACGGTCATCAGGTGGCCGCCGTTGTACGGGTAGAGGTTGAGCACCGCGTAGACGTGCTCGCCGCGTTTGACGATCAGTCCGTCCTCGTCGGATTTCGCCGGGATCGAGCAGAAGGGGCAGCCGTCGCCGGCCCCCGGGCCGGTCGGCTTGTTCTCACCCTGGATGTAGGCCATCCGGTGGGGCGTCCACAGGCGCTGGAACGCGTCCTGCGTCCCCACTCCGATCTGCTGCTCCGGCTCACTCGTCATGCAAGGCAGCATATGGCTTCGCCCGTTCGCGGCGTGTCGCCGGGGTTGCGGGAAAAGCCCGGCAGGCGAAGCTGGGCCGATGGACGAAGTCAGCCGTCAGGCCCGCTGGGAGCAGCGCACCGAGATCCCCCTCGCCTTCGCGTCGCTGCTGTTCCTCGCCATGTACGCGGTCCTGGTACTCGCCCAGGGGCTGCCGGGCGTCTGGCGGGACCTGTGCACGGCGGTGCTCTCCTTCACCTGGGCGCTGTTCGCCGCCGACTACGGGGTGCGCTGGCGGCTCAGCGGACAGGGGCTGCGGTTCGTCACCACGCACAAGCTGGACACGGTGGTCGTCGTGCTGCCCCTGCTGCGCCCGCTGCGGGTGGTCAAGGTGTACGAGGCCGTCCAGCACCGGCACGGGGAGCCCCGCCTGTCGCTGTACGCGCGCGTGATCACGTATGCCGGGCTGACGACGGTGCTGCTCGGCTTCGCGTGCTCGCTCGCCGTCTACGACCGGGAGCGGGGGGCGCCCGGCACCGAGATGCACAGCTTCGGGGACGCCCTGTGGTGGGCCTGCGCGACGCTGACCACGGTCGGCTACGGCGATGTCGTCCCGGTCACGGCCGGCGGCCGGGCGATCGCGGTGGGCCTGATGGCGTGCGGGCTCGCGCTGCTGGGCGCGGTGACGGGCTCGTTCTCGTCGTGGCTGGTCCAGGTGTTCGCGCTGGAGGGGGAGCGCCCGGACGGCGAGAGGCCCCCGGGGAGCTGAACTCCCCGGGGGCCCGTGTCCGGCCGGATCAGACCTGCGCGCGCTCCTCGACGACCTTCGCGATCTTCGCGATGGCCTCGTCGAACGGGATGCCGTTCTCCTGCGAGCCGTCGCGGTAGCGGAAGGACACCGAGCCGTTCGACATGTCCTCGTCGCCCGCGATGACCATGAAGGGCACCTTCTGCTTCTGGGCGTTGCGGATCTTCTTCTGCATCCGGTCGGAGGAGGAGTCGACCTCGACGCGCAGCCCCTGCTTGCGGGCGGCCGCGGCGAACTTCTCCAGGTACTCCACGTGCCCGTCACCGATCGGGATGCCGAGCGCCTGGACCGGCGCCAGCCAGGCCGGGAAGGCGCCCGCGTAGTGCTCCAGGAGCACGGCGAAGAACCGCTCGATGGAGCCGAACAGGGCGCGGTGGATCATCACCGGGCGCTGCTTGGCGCCGTCCGGCCCGGTGTACTCCAGGTCGAAGCGCTCGGGCAGGTTGAAGTCGAGCTGGATGGTCGACATCTGCCAGGTACGGCCGATGGCGTCCTTGGTCTGGACGGAGATCTTCGGCCCGTAGAACGCGGCGCCGCCCGGGTCGGGCACCAGCGGCAGGCCCTGCTTCTCGGCGACCTGACGGAGGGTCTCGGTGGCCTCCTCCCAGACCTCGTCGGAGCCGACGAACTTCTCCGGGTCCTTGGTGGACAGCTCCAGGTAGAAGTCGGTCAGGCCGTAGTCGCGCAGCAGGCCGAGGACGAAGGTGAGCGTCTTGTCGAGCTCCTCCGACATCTGCTCACGGGTGCAGTAGATGTGCGCGTCGTCCTGGGTGAAGCCCCGCGCGCGCGTGAGACCGTGCACCACGCCCGACTTCTCGTACCGGTACACGGTCCCGAACTCGAACAGGCGCAGCGGCAGCTCGCGGTAGGAGCGGCCCCGCGCGTCGAAGATCAGGTTGTGCATCGGGCAGTTCATGGGCTTGAGGTAGTAGTCCACGCCCTCGTCGAGCTGCATGGGCGGGTACATGCCGTCGGCGTACCAGTCCAGGTGCCCGGACGTCTCGAAGAGCTTCCCCTTCGTCGCGTGCGGGGTGTAGACGAACTCGTAGCCCTCCTCCTCGTGGCGGCGGCGCGAGTAGTCCTCCATCACCCGGCGGACGATGCCGCCCTTGGGGTGGAAGACGGCGAGGCCGGAGCCGATCTGCTCGGGGATGGAGAACAGGTCGAGTTCGGCGCCCAGCTTGCGGTGGTCGCGCTTCTCGGCCTCGGCGAGGAAGTCGAGGTACGCCTTCAGCTCGTCCTTGGACGGCCAGGCGGTGCCGTAGATGCGCTGGAGCATGGGGTTCTTCTCGCTGCCGCGCCAGTAGGCGGCCGCGTTGCGCATCAGCTTGAACGCAGGGATGAGGCGGGTGGAGGGCAGGTGGGGACCGCGGCAGAGGTCCTTCCAGCACAGCTCGCCGGTCTTGGCGTCGAGGTTGTCGTAGATCGTCAGCTCACCGGCGCCGACCTCGACGTCCGCGCCGTCGTCCGAGGAGGCGGAGCCCTTGAGGCCGATCAGCTCCAGCTTGTACGGCTCGTCCGCGAGCTCCTCGCGGGCGGCCTCGTCGGTGACGACCCGGCGGGCGAAGCGCTGGCCGCGCCGCTGGATCTCCTGCATCTTCTTCTCGACGGCCTTGAGGTCCTCGGGCGTGAACGGCTTCTCGACGTCGAAGTCGTAGTAGAAGCCGTCCTTGACCGGCGGGCCGATGCCGAGCTTGGCCTCGGGGAAGATCTCCTGCACGGCCTGGGCCATCACGTGCGCGGTGGAGTGGCGCAGGATGTTCAGGCCGTCCTCGGAGGAGATCTCGACGCCCTCGACCTGCTCGCCGTCGGAGAGCACGTACGACAGGTCCTTGAGCTCGCCGCCCACGCGCGCGGCGATGACGGAACGCTCGCCGGCGAAGAGGTCGGCGGCCGTGGTGCCCGTCGTCACCGTGCGCTCTTCCCGCTCGGAATCGCGTTGGATGATCACACGGACGTCTGACACCGGTCTCTCCTGACTGCAGGTGGGTGCGGCGCCATACCGGGAGCGCGCGCATGACGGGATCGTACCGACCCGCACCCGCCGACCGCGAAACGGTCAGCGGCCCCCGCGGCCACCGCGGGCCGCGGGGGCCTCAGTCCCCGTCGTCCTCCCCGCCGCACGCCTCCTCGAAGAAGTCGAGGTGCTCCTGGAGGGACTTCATCAGCCGGTCCCGTTCGGCGTCGTCGACCTGGACGGGTACGACGCCGCAGGCACCGGTGAGCCTGCGGAAGCCGCCCCGGCTCTCCAGCCGCCCCTGCACCCGCACCGGCAGGCCGACGAGGTGGGCCTGTCCGGCGGTGCGGTAGTCCTCCTCGTCGAGGGTGATCCGGACGTGCGGGATCTCGGCGCCGGCGAGCACCCGCAGCCGTACGCTGCCCTCGCCGCGCGGCCCCGACCTGCGCAGCCGGACCACGGTGCCGGTGATCCGCACGGACACGGCGGGTTCCTCGCGCAGATAGCGGGCGCCGGCCTCGCGCAGCACGGGCAGGTCGCCGGGCGAGAACTCGACGGGCTCGTCGGTGGCGGCGCAGTCCTCGGGCACTCCGGCGGCCGGGGACCACTCCACCCCGACCCGGGCGCCCTCGGTGCCGCGGACGAGGGCGATCAACGCGTCGGTGAGCTCACGGCTCGCCCCGGCCTCCACGGCGCCGTCGAAGGCGTCCATGCCGCCGGTGGCCCGTTGGTAGTCGATGGCCTCGCGGACGGCGTAGAGGGCCTGGTGGAGACGGACGGCGAGGGGGCGGATCGATGCGGCCGGCACGAAGGCGGTCAGTCGGCGGCCGCCCGCCCCGGAGCCGACCAGGACCTGGTCGAGCAGCGCGGAGGCGGCCCTGCGGTGCCGGGCACCGTAGTAGCCGGCCCGCGCGCGCGTGGCGAGCGCGCCGGCGAGGAGCATCTGGCGGGCGGCGCCGCGCAGCTGTTCCTCGACCGTCCAGGGCGCGGCCCCGGCGGGTCCGTGCGGGGTGTCGCGCCACCAGCGGATCTCGTCGCTGGGCACGGCGAGAGCGACGAGCACCTCGCGCGCGGAGGGCGTGCCGCTGCGGGCGAGCGCCTGGAGCGCCTCGCCGAGCAGGTCGTCGCTGTCGGGGAAGGCCCGGCTCTCGGGGACGAGGAGACTCGTGCCGCCCGCGCCGGGCCCGGGTGGGGTCCAGCGGCCGTAGCGTCCGGCGGCGCCGCCGCGCCGCTGCCAGCCGTGGCGGCGCAGCAGGGCGCCGAGGACGGCCGGGTCGACCTCGCCGGGCTCGGGGGCCCGGTCCCAGCAGACCTCCGGGTGCGGGCGTACCGCCCTCACAGGCTCGTCGAGGGGCCGGTGGGTCATGGTCTGCCTCCCGTCCCGACCCGCGTCATGATCTCGCACAGGGCCCGGTCGTCGAAGATGCGTGAGGTCGGTATCCGCACGGTGGTCCGGGTCCGCCCGGTGATCGGGTGGCCGGCCAGATTGACCCAGTAGCAGCAGTGCCGCAGGTCGAGGCGGTCGTGTCCGGCGCGCAGCCACTGGTCCTGCGAGCGGGGCACGATCATCACGACCAGGATCTTGTGCACCGACACCGGGGTGCGGGCGAGCTTGCGCAGGTGGTCGTTGTCGAGGGTGAAGGAGAAGAACCGGCCCGGCGGACCGGGCGGTATCTGGTAGGTGGCCTTGAGCTGCACCTTGATGGTGACCTCGTCGTCCACGGTGTGCCCGGGTGCGCTGTGACTGACGTGCCAGTCGATGCCGTTGTCCGGGAACGGCTGGGACAGCGAGCAGCCGGCGGCCGCCGCGACCGCGTGCAAGTACCCGACCTGCAGTGTCTCCATGCAGGCGGTGGTGGCGAGTGTGCCGCGATGGGGGCCCGTCTGTTCGGGCAGCAGCCCGCCCCGCTCGGGCTGCGCTATCGCCATGACCAACTGCCTTCCACGACAAGAGAGATGCCCGGAACCGGGCCGAACGACATGCCGGGTGAACCCCGGTGAGAATCCCGCCGCGGGCCGCTGAACTGCAAAGACCCGTACTCCTGTTGTGTCCTTCCGGCGTACGGCGCAAACAGCCCGGGTATCACCAAACGGGCAGAAGACGGTGCGTCAGCTGCCGTGGGTGAACGAGGGGTTGTGTTGGTATGTCGTACTGGTACGAGGGCCCGCTGGCCGCATTCGACACGGAGACGACGGGCGTCGACGTGGAGGCCGACCGGATAGTGTCGGCCGCCCTCGTCGTCCAGGACGCGCCGGGGGCACGGCCGCGGGTGAGCCGCTGGCTGGTGAACCCGGGCGTGCCGGTGCCCGCCGAGGCGACGGCGGTGCACGGGCTGACGGACGACCATCTCCAGCGCAACGGCCGCTGGCCGGCGCCGGTGATGTTCGAGATAGCCGAGCTGCTCGCCGAACAGGCGGCGGCGGGACGGCCGTTGGTCGTGATGAACGCGCCGTTCGATCTGACCCTGCTGGACCGCGAGCTGCGTCGGCACCGGGCTTCGTCGCTCGGGCACTGGCTGGAACCGGCGCCGCTGCGGGTGCTGGACCCCCGGGTGCTGGACAAGCACCTGGACCGCTACCGCAAGGGCCGGCGCACGCTGACCGACCTGTGCGGGCACTACGGCGTGTCACTGGCCGACGCGCATGACGCGGCGGCGGACGCGCTGGCCGCGCTGGAGGTCGTGCGGGCCGTGGGCCGGCGCTTCTCGGCGCGGTTGGAGCGGCTCTCCCCCGCGGAGCTGCACGCGCTGCAGACGACGTGGTTCGCGGCGCAGGCGCGCGGTCTGCAGGCGTGGTTCGCGCGCAGCGGGAACCCGGAGACGGTGGACACGTCCTGGCCCGTCCGCCCGGAGCTGCCGGCGGCGGCCTAGGGGGGTGGATACGCGAAGAGCCGGCCCGCGACAGGCGGACCGGCTCTTTCCCGGTGGGCGATACTGGGTTCGAACCAGTGACCTCTTCGGTGTGAACGAAGCGCTCTCCCACTGAGCTAATCGCCCGGGAACGCACTGAACAATACAGGTCCCCGCACGCTTCCTTCAAACCGCTTGCAGACGGGCGGCCAGTGCGCGCCGCCCGGCCCGCATCATCAGCCGGTGGTTGGCCCGGAACAGCGGGCGCCCGGGCAGGGCGAACCGTCTCAGCAGCGGCTTGTGCACCTCGACCACCTGCTCGTAGCGGGCGAGGGTGCCGGGGCCGCCCGCGGTGAGCGTCCAGCGGGCCCAGCCCTCGATGTCGCCGGAGACCGCGATCTCCAGGAGGCCCGCCGCCGGGTCGCGGCGCGTCTCGCGCACGGTGCAGGTGATGTCGTACGGCAGGAACGAGCGGATGCGCAGGGTCCCGGTGGTGCCGTCGAGCCGGTTCACCTCGCGGACCTGGCGCCACCAGCGCGGATAGTCCTCGATCCGCTCCAGCTCGGCGTACACGGCGGCGGGCGGCGCGGGCAGCGCCCACAGGCTGAGGAAGCGGTAGCGGGTGCGATCCATGGGGTGAGTGTGCCGGTACGGGGGCCCGCCGGACGGCATTTGAGTACGTTGTGAGTACCCGTACGCATGCCGTCCGGGAGTGACGCGACCCACACTCCTGGCATGACGTCCCTTCCGCCCCCGGCCGAGGTACTGCGGATCCTCGACGCCGAGCTGTACCGACTGGACGCCCGGCGCGCCCAGTTGCTGGCCCGACGGGCCTGGCTGGTCTCCGTGCTCCAGCCGGTACGGCCGCTGCCCGCCCCGCCGTCCCCCTCTCCTCGCCCGGGTCACCCGGAGGCCACCGCACCCGGTGTCCAGAACGTCCTGCTGCTGCTCGGTGGCGTGCTGCTCACCGTGGCGGCCATGGTGTTCACCCTGGTCAGCTGGGGTCATCTGGGGATCACGGGCCGTTCCCTGGTGCTGGCCGGGGTCACGCTGGCCGTGCTGGGCGCGCCGGTGGCGCTGCTGCGGCGCGGGCTGGACTCGACCGCCGAGTCGGTCGCGGGGCTCGGCCTCGCCCTCACGGTCCTGGACGCCTACGCGCTGCACGAGGCCGCGTTCGCGACGGCGGACGGCGTCACGTACACGGCTCTGGCCTCCACGGTGCTCATGGCGCTCTGGGCGGCGTACGGCACGGCCCTCGGCGGGCTGCGGCTGCCCCGTCCGGCCGCCCTGGTGGCCGGTCAACTCCCGCTGCCCCTCTGGGTGCTGGCGGCGGACGGCGGGACGTACGCGGTGACGGCGGCGCTGCTGCTGACGGCGGCGGGCGACGCCCTGGTCGCGCTGCGGGTATCGGCGCGGCCCCTGCGGCCGGTCGCGCTGGTCGGCGCGTTCGCCGTGGGCGGCTGCGGCGTGCTCGCGTCCGCCCTGCTCGCGCTCGACGCGTCCGGTCCGGGCGCAGCCGCCCGTGCGGCGGCGCTCCTCCTGCTCGCGGCGGCGATCGCGCTGGGTGTCGCACGGCGCGCACCGGTGACCGGGCTCGCCCTGGGCACGGCGACGGCGGCCGGGCTGTGCCTGGTCACCGGGGCCGGCGGTGTGCTGCGGATGTCGCTGCCCGGTGCGTGGGTGGTGCCCGCGTGCCTGGCCTGCGGGGTCGCGCTGCTCGCGGCCGCACGGGGCACGGCGCCGGTCCACCGGGGGCTCGCGCTGGCCTCGTACGTCGTGCAGGGCGGCGCCGTGCTGTGGGCGGTGCCCGCGGCGGGTGTCGCGCTGCTGGGGCCCGCGGCCTGGCTGGCCCGTGTCTGGACGGGAGCGCCCGAGGACGCGCGGGCTGCCGTGACGGTCGACGCGTTCTGGCCGCCGCACGCGGCCACCGCTCCCCTGGTGCTGGTCGTGGTCGCCGCGCTGCTCGCGGTCCGCGGCGACGCGCGGTGGCGTGCCTGTGCGCTCGTGCCGGCGTGGGCGGCGGCGATCGCCCTCCCGGCCGCGCTCGAACTGCCCTACGCGGCGGGTCTGACGCTGCTCGGGCTGCTGGTCGCGGCCCTCCTGGGGCGGGGCACGCCGCAGGCCGCCGGTCTCGCCGTGGCGACCTCGCTCAGCCTCGGCCTGCTGTCCCTGGCCGCCGAGCCGGCCACGCTGACCGTCCTGGCCTCGCTGACCGCCCTCTTCGCGGTCGCCGCCCTGCGCGGACGGTCCGGCCCGGTGCCGGCCGCCGCCTCCCTCGGCCACGCCACGGCGCTGGCCTGCGCGGTGGGCGCCTCGGCCGGGTGGCGACCCGAGCACATCGCCCTGCTGGTCCTGGTGGTCCCGGCGACGGCGGCCCTGCTGGCGCCCCGGCCCGCCGACGCCGCCACCACGCTCGCGGTGGAGATCACCGGTGCCGTGGCGGCCCTGGTCGCCGTCGGCCTGGCCCTCCCCGACCTGCCTCTGCTCGCCCTGGTGCTGTCCCTGTGCGCGGTGATCGCCGCGGGCACGGCCGTGCGTCCGGACCGGCGCCGTGTCGGGTACGCGGCCGTGGTCCTCTTCGTGCTGGCCGCCTGGGTGCGGCTGGCGGCCTGGCACGTCGGTGTCCCGGAGGCGTACACCCTGCCGGCCACGGCCCCCGCGCTGCTGGTCGGCGTCCTGCGCCGGCGCCGGGACCGCGAGGCGTCGTCCTGGACGGCGTACGGCCCCGGACTCGCGGCCACCCTCGTGCCGAGCCTGGCCGCGGCCTGGGGCGACCCGGAGTGGACGCGCCCCCTGCTGCTGGGCGCGGCCGCGCTGCTGGTCACCCTGCTGGGCGCCCGCCACCGGCTCCAGTCGCTCCTGGTACTGGGCGGCTCGGTGCTGGTCCTGGACGCGCTGCACGAACTCGCCCCGTATCTCGTCCAGGCCGCCGACGCGCTCCCCCGCTGGGTGCCTCCCGCCCTGGCCGGGCTGCTGCTGCTCGCACTCGGGGCGACGTACGAGCGGCGGCTGCGGAACGTCCGGAAGGTGCGGGAGGTCCTGGGGCGGATGAACTGAGCCCCGGTTACGGCATCTTGTCGCCGAGGAGGGCCAGGTTCTCGATGGCGGCGAGGCCGTAGAGGGCGGTGTCGTTGGTGGACACCCAGGCGGCCTCGCTGCCCGCGACCAGGGCGGCGGGGCCGCTCACCGGTTCCGTCCGCCACGGCGAGGACTCGGTGTAGCCGTCGGAGCTGTAGAACTTCGTCCACGCCCGCTTGGCGAGCGCCTCGTCGCCGGTCTGCACGGCGGCGTACGCGTCGAGGCGGGAGTGGCCCTGGAACAGCAGCAGGGTGCCGAAGTTGGAGCCGTAGCGGGCCGCCTGCTCGGCCTTGGTGGCGTTGAAGTAGCGGCAGTAGTCGAAGTAGGCCGCGTTGAAGGCCGGCATGTCGACCAGGTGGATGAGTTCGGCGCACAGCTCGTTGAGGCCGAAGACCGCGGACAGGTGGGAGACGCCGACCACCGGGGTGGTGGCCACGGCGAACTTGCCGGTGTCGAGGTCGTACAGGCCGCTGCCCTGGACGAATCCGTTGGGCTGGGCGGCGATCGTCTCCATGGTGGACAGCACGCGGGCCCTGGCCTTCTCCCACTTGGGGCCCTTGCGCTCCCACTCGGTGAGCCAGGCCGAGACCAGGCCGCTCCAGTCGGTGCCGAAGCCGATCGACAGGGCGTGCCGGTCGGGGGTGTACGGCTCGGTGCGGATCTTGCGCAGCGGGTCCAGGGCGAGGAAGGTCTCGTCGGAGTCGACGTTGGCGTGCATGAGGTCGCCGACGCGTTCGTCCGCCGTGAGGAAGTAGTAGTAGCGGCGGTAGGTGGTGTTGGCGATGCGCTGCTGCTTGGCGCTGTCGGCGTAGTGCTGGACGCCGTGCCGGGTGCCCAGGCCCGCCCACTGGCCGATGTGGTAGACGTCCACCTCGCCGGTGTGCCGGGTCATCGCCTCGGCGAAGCGGAAGATGTCCGCGCGGCCGGAGCGCAGATACGCGAACCAGAGCCAGAGGTCCGGGGACAGCTCGGAGTTGTCCCAGGCGTAGCCGCCGATGTCGTAGCGCCACTGGTGCCGGACGGTGTCGTAGGTGTGCATGATGTCGCCGTAGTCCCAGAAGCCGTACCAGCGGCGCTGCTCCACCTGGTCCTTGTAGTAGGTGAAGAGGAAGTCGAGGTGGTCCTCGATCTTCGCCTTGGCGGGGGTGGAGCGGTCGGGCTCGGAGTACAGGCCGGGGCCGAAGACCTTCGCCCTGATGAGCTGCCTGGGTGGAGCCGCGAGCTGCGGGAGCACCCGTACGGCCTCGACCTGTTCGGCGAGCTTCGCGGGTGTCGGCGTGGACTCGTTGGCCCAGAAGAGCAGTTCGGAGGTACGGGCGATCCCGTAGGGGGTGCCGAATTCCGGCTCGTAGTCCTCGTAGGTGATGTTGAGGCCTTCGAGCTGCTCGGCGAAGGTGTCCTGGCCCATGCCGTCGTGGTAGAAGCGCAGGTCCATGGGCTGGGCCTCGGGGGACCAGAGCCAGAGGGTGACCTCGGCGGCATCGGTGTGCGCGTCGCGGATGTCGAGCTGGGAGGGGTGCCGCTCCCAGAAGTCCCGGAGCCCGAAGGAGAATCCCCCGCTCGCCCCGCCGACGTACCCGAAGCCGGAGGCCCGCCCGCCGCCGCCGGCGCCGATCCAGCCGTGCCCCTTCTTGGTGCGCTTGCGCAGGGTGAAGCCGTCGGCGGAGAGCTGGGAGAGGGTGTAGTCGCCCCACTCGGGGATGTACTGCAGACGGGTGGTGACCCGCTGGTCCCAGGTGGCGGGGTCGGGCAGCTTCTGCCCCGCGTACTGGGCGGCCTGCACGGCGGCACCGGGGTCGCGGCGCAGACCGGTGACGCCCTTGACCGCCTCCCTCAGCAGACCGGTGCCCTCGCCGCCGATGCGGACGTGGCGGTCGTACGACGCGTCGCGCATCGGCACGGTGAAGCGGACCCCCAGCCCGCGGACGAAGTCGCCGGAGGCCTTGCCGGGCTCCTGGTTCCCGTCGTAGGTGATCGTGTGGACCATGCGGAAGGAGTCGGCGCCCGCGTAGAAGTACAGGCGGATGGAGAACGGCAGCCAGCTGCGGCTGCCCCTGCGGTGCTTGCCGTCGATGCGGACGACCGCGCGGACCGGGCCGTCCTGCTCGACGGTGACCTCGCCGACGGCGCCCTCGAAGCGCTCGGTCCTGACCGTACCCTGGTCCTCGTCCTCGATCTCGGGCTGGCGGATCAGGACCAGCCGCCCGTTCCTGGCGATCTCGGTGGAGCCGCGTCGGACGGACTTGATGAGCGAGGCGCCGTCCTTGCCGATCCGCACCGTGATGACACCGGTGGAGACGTCGATCGTGCCGCCGCTCCTGTCGACCGTGACCTTCTTGTCGGGGGCGGCGGGGGTGCCGGCCGCGAGGGTGAGCTTGCCGCTGCCCTTGCTGACGGCGTGCGCGGTCCACTTGAGGGAGCCGTCCGGCCAGTACGCGAGGGGCCAGGACTGGACGGGCACGTCCTTGCCGTCGGCGTCCGTCAGCGCGAAGGTCTGATCCTCCCGGAAGGCGCCCATCGGCCAGGGCACGCCGAGCGTGGAGCCGGGGGCGGCGCCGAGACCGCCGTCCTCCAGCCAGTCCAGGGTCACCGGATCCGCGTCGGCCGCCGCGGCCCGGGGCGCGGCCTCGGCGTCCTTGGTCCCGAGCGCCCAGGAGAACTGGGCGGCGGCGCCGGCGACGGCCGCCGCCTTGAGGAGGGACCTGCGGGGGATGGGAGACATGGTCTTTCCTTTCCCGAGTCTGACGGGGACAACTGGTCGACTGGTCAACTGGTCAACTAGTCAGGGGCATGACAGGGCGAGTACGGCGACCACGGGAGCGGCGCCGGCCCCGGGGGTTCAGCGAGTGCGCCGGCGCTCCTCCACGGCGACGGCCGCGGCCACGACCGCCCCCAGCACCGGGACGGCCAGCGGGGCGACCAGCCGGCCGGACAGGACCACCACGGCCAGTCCGGCCACGAGCAGAAACGATCCGGCCGGGTCCTGCGCGGTCCGTCGGCCCGCCTCGGCGAGCAGCGGGCGCCAGGACCGGCCCGGCTCCCACACCGCCGCGGCCCGCAGCAGCGTCACCACGAGAGCGAGCAGCGCGAACAGCCCCACGGCGCCGACGAGCGGCCCGCCGGGGATCCCGGCCCGCGCGGCTTGGACGTCCACCCGGACGGCGGCCGCCGCCCCCCAGCCGGCGAGTCCGACGAGCCAGCCGCCGCGCAGGGCGGAGCGGAAGTCGGCGACGAACTCCCGCAGCCCGCCGCCCTCGTGGCGGACACGACGCCGCAGGTGCCGGGTGCCGGCCGCGAGGGCCGCGGGGTAGGTGACGACGCCGAGGCAGGCCACGGCGGTCCACACGCCGGTGAGCAGCGTCTCGGCGAAGAGCGCGAAGCGCTCGCCGAACACGGACTCCCCACGCGTCTTCACCCGCGCCTTCCCCTGTGCCCTCACCCGTGGTTGCGCCATGGCGACCGCCTCGGCCCTTTCGCTTCGGTCCACTCGGTCCACTCGGTTCGCTCGGTCCACTCGGTTCACTTCAGGCCGGACGTGGCCATACCGTCGATGAGATAGCGCTGGAAGGCCATGAAGAAGGCGATGACCGGCACCAGCGCCACCAGCGACATCGCGATCATGCTGCCGTAGTCGGAGATGCCCTCCTGGTCGCGGAACATCATCAGACCGAGTGAAACGGTGTACTTGGACGGGGTGTTGAGGTAGATCAACGGCCCCATGAAGTCGTTCCAGGCGTTGATGAAGGTGAAGATGGCGCTGGTGATGAGGGCGGGCCGGCACAGGGGCAGCACGACGGACCAGTAGATCCTCAGGTGCCCGCAGCCGTCGAGCCGGGCGGCCTCGTCCAGCTCGCGCGGCAGCCCGCGCATGAACTGCACCATCAGGAAGACGAAGAACGCCTCCACGGCCAGGAACTTGCCCGCCACGAGCGGCACCAGGGTGTCGATCAGCTCCAGCTTGCGGAACAGCACGTACTGCGGGATGAGCAGGACGTGGTACGGGAGCAGCAGGGTGCCGATCATCAGCGTGAACAGCAGGTTTCGTCCGGCGAACCGGATCTTGGCGAAGGCGTAGGCGGTCAGCGAGCTGGACAGGACGACACCGACCACGGCGAGGGCGGCGTACGTCAGCGAGTTGACGAAGAAACTGCTGACGGAGATGCCGGAGATGCCGTCGGCGAGGCCGGAGAAGTTCGCCCAGACCGGTTCGGCGGGCAGCAGGTCGAGGCTGGCGACGATGTCCTTGCTCGGCTTGAACGAGGCGCCGAGCACCCAGATCACCGGATACAGGACGACCGCGAGGACGGCGAGCGCGCCGACGTGCCAGGCGATCGAGCCGCCGCGCCGCCGCTCGTTCGCGGTGCGCGCGACAGGGCTGGTGGCGGTGGTCACTTGACGGCCTCCTCGTAGTGCACCCACTTCTTCTGCGACCAGAACAGGACCGCCGTGACCAGCGCCACCGCGACCACCAGCGTCCAGGCCATCGCGGCGGCGAAGCCCATCTGGGCCTCCTTGAAGCCCTTCTGGTAGAGGTAACAGGTGTAGACGAGGGTGGCGTCGGCGGGCCCGCACCGGGTGTCGGAGACGACGTACGCGGAGCCGAACACCTGGAACGCGTGGATGGACTCCAGCAGCACGTTGAAGAACAGCACCGGGGAGATCATCGGCAGCGTGATGTTCCAGAACCGCCGGAAGGGGCCGGCCCCGTCCATCTCGGCCGCCTCGTACAGCTCCTGCGGGACCTGCTTGAGACCGGCCAGGAAGATGACCATCGGCGCACCGAACTGCCAGATGCTCAGGGCCACCAGCGCGTAGAGGACGTAGTCCGGGTTGCCGATCCAGCCTCCCACGTCCAGACCGAAGATCTTCTGCGTACGGTCCACGATCGCGTCGTCCGAGAACAGCGCCCGCCACACGAACCCGACGGAGACGCTGGCGCCGATCAGCGAGGGCATGTAGAACGCTGCCCGGTACAGGCCCTGCCCCCGCCGCTTCTGGGCGAGCAGCAGCGCCACACCGAGCGCCAGCAGCAGCTTCAGCGGGGTGGCCACGACGACGTACTTCAGGGTCACCTCGACCGACTTCTGCCAGCGCGGGTCCTGGAACATCGTCGTGAAGTTGTCGAGCCCGACCCACTGGGGGGGCGTGAACAGGTTGTAGCTGGTGAACGCGTAGTACAGCGACGCGATCATGGGCCCCGCCGTGAGCAGCAGGAATCCCGCGATCCACGGCGACATGAAGAGATATCCGGCGAGGTTCTCGCGGCGCCGCCCGCGCCGCCCGGCGGCGGGGACGGCGGACCGTTTCCCGGCCGGGCGCGCGGGCGCTTCCTTGACGAGCGTCATGGTGGTACGTCCCCTCAGCCCGCGAACGCGGCCTTGGCCTCGCTGAACAGGGCCTTGGCGGCGTCGGCCGGCTTGGTCTTGCCCTGGGCGACCTCGGCGCCGAGGCGCAGGAAGGCCGCTTCGACGACATCGGCGCCGGACGGGTGCGGGGTGATCTTCCCGAGCACGCCGGCCTTGGCGACCTCCTCCTCGTACGCCTTGACGCCCTTGTTGTTGTCGTCGGTGGGCACGAAGGCGTCGTACTGCTCGGTGGTGGAGAGGATGCCGCGGTCGTACCCCATGATCTTGCCGACCTCCGGGTCGTGGACCATGAAGTCGATGAACTGGGCGACCTCCTTGGGGTGCTTGGTCCCGGAGAAGCCGCTGAGCATCAGCGAGCCGAGGTACTGGCCGGTGTCCTTGCCGTCGGTGGTGGGGATCGGCGCGAGCCCGTAGTCCGAATCGCCCTCGCCCTGGTAACGGATGGAGAAGTTGTCCCAGGTGAACTCGGAGGCGGCGAGCCCGGCCGAGAGACCCGACTTGGGGCTGACCTGCTCGATCTTCTTCGGGTCGGCGACGAGCCCGGACTTCACGCGCTTGTAGCCGTCCTCCCACCACTGCGTCAGATCGTCCTCGGTGAAGCCGAGCGCGGAGTCGGTGAAGAACGCCTTGCCGTTCTGACGCAGATACAGGTCGTAGAGGTACATGATGCCGAAGTAGCCGGTGTCACCGGCGATCTTCAGCTTGTCCTGGATCGTCTGCAGCGCGTCGAAGTAGTCGTTCCAGGTCCAGCCGAACTTCGCCTCCACGCCGGCCTTCTTGAAGGCGTTGAGGTCGATGACGAGCGCCATGGTGTTGGCGCCGACCGGAATGCCGAGCTGCTTGCCGTCGACCTGACCGTTCGCCAGGACACCGTTGCGGAAGTTCTCCAGGCTGAGGTTCCCGGCGTCCGCCTGGGACTTGAGATCCATGAGAACCCCGCGCTTGTCGTACTTGCGCAGGAAACCGACCGCATTCTGGAAAACGTCCGGCGGATTTCCACCGGACGCCTGGGTTTGGAACTTCTCCCAGAACGCCGCGTAGTCGGTGAATTCAGGCTTGATTTTGATCTTCGGGTACTTCTTCTCGAAGAGCGCGATGCTCTTCTTGATGGCGATGGTGCGCGGCTCGCCACCCCACCACGCATAACGCAGCGTCACCGTACCGTCCCCGGAACTGCCACTGCCGCCACCGCACCCGGTCGTCGCGGCCAGCCCCAGCGTCGCCGCAGTCACCCCGGCCGCCTTCAGGATCGTTCGCCTCTCAACATTCCCGCTCGTCCCCACAGTCCGGCCCTCCCCGCGGCATCGCGGCCGCTGCGTGAATCGTTTCAAGAAAGCGCTTGCTGGCAAAAGGTACGAGGGGGTTGAGGGAGCGTCAATGATTCGGACAGGAATTTCTTACGCGGCGGCGGGGCGACGGAGGGGGCCGACGGTCGGTCAAGTCGGGCCTGTGGTGCGGAAGTTGCAGGTGAGGTGGGTTGCGTTCGGGATGTCGGACGGGGGGTGGGTGGGAGGCGGATGCCCTCGACGGCGCGAATCCGCCTGGGTGGAGGTAAGGGGTGGGTGAGGGGAGAGGTGGGGGGTGAGGCGGAGGAGGGGGGTGGGGCGAGGGGGTTTAGGGACGCGGCTGATGGAGGGGGTGGGGGGCGTGGAGGGGGTGGAGTGTGCGGAGGTGGGGGTGCCGGACTGGGGTTTTGCGGCTTGTGGGGGTGGTGAGTGGGCGGGGGCTGGTGGGAGGGGGTGAGGGGGAGGGGTGATTGCTTACGGTCACGCTTGGGGTGGGGTGGGTGAGGGGGTGGGGGTGCGGGCGCTGGGGGCGGGCGACTTGTTGCGGTGGGGAGAGGGGGCCGGGTGCGCGCCGGGGGCGATAGGGCTGGGCGGCGGGGCGGGGCTCAGGGGACGGGCCGTGGGCCGGAGCCGGGTGGGGCCGGGTGGGGCTCGCCGGGCCGCCGGCCAGGGGTGAGCCTCGGGGACGCGGGGCAGGAGCCCGCGGTGGGCTGGGGGCTCGGACTGTGCCCGCGGGGGCCCGGGCCACGGCCGAGCGTCGGGGCCGCGAGACGGTAGCCCGGCTGGAGGCCGGGGCCCTGGACCACAGGCCACAGGCCACAGGCCACAGGCCACAGCCGAGCGTGCGACACAGGAGCCCGGGTCCGGCTGCGGCTGCGGCTGCGGCTGCGGCTGCGGCTGCGGCTGCGGCTGCGGCTGCGGCTGCGGCTGCGGCTGCGGCTGCGGCTGCGGCTGCGGCTGCGGCTGCGGCTGCTGGGACTGTGCCCTCAAAGGACTGCAGGCCACAGCCGAGCGCGGGGTCGCGAGGCAAGAGCCTGCGGCCGGCTGGGGCTCGGGCTCTGCCCCGGGGACCCAGGCCACTGCCAAGCATCAGGGCCGGCGAAACAGAAGCCCGGCTGGAGGCTGGAGCCCTGGACCGCAGGTCACAGCCCAACATCGGGGTCGCGAGGCACGAGCCCGCAGTCGGCTGGGGCTCGGACTGTGCCCCCGTGAGCCCAGGCCACGGCCGAGCATCGGGCCGGCGAAACATGTGCCCGGCTGAAAGCCGGCCCCGCCGGACCGCAGGGCACGGCCAGGCGTCGGGGCCTCTCAGACAGAAGCCCGAGCCCGCGCCCGCGCCCGCGCCGGGGCCACGAGGCAGTAGCCCGAGCCCGCCTGCACCTGGGGCTGCGCCCCTTGCACCGCAGGCCACAGCCGCGCGGGGTCGCGAGGCAAGAGCCTGCCGCCGGCCGGGGCTGGGGCTGTGCCCCTGGGGGCCCAGGCCACGGCCGAGCATCAGGGCCGCAGGGCAGGAGGCCGAGTCCGGCTGCACTTGGCGCTGCGCCCCATGGACCGCGCAGGCCGCAGCCGAGCATCGGGACCGCGCGAGAGGAGCCCGGCTGGGGGTTGGGCCCCTGCACCGCAGGCCACCGCCGTGCCATCGGGGTCCGGGGGGCAGGACCCGGCTGGGGCCGGGGCCCGCTGGGACGTCGGCAGCGGCTGGATGTCGGGGCCGGGGCGGGAGCTCGAGCCGGGCTGGGGCCGGGGTCGAGGCGGCTGCGGGCGGTGGGCTGGTTACCCGGGGCCTGGTCGGCCGGACGATGGGTGGAGGAGCCTCAGGCTGTCTGCGTGGTGGTCGTGCTTGCCGCTGCGCGCCGCTGAGCCGGGCTTCTGCCGAGGCCGTGCCGCGCGGACCGACGCCGTCTGATGTTCGCAGGCGGCCGTACGGGCCCTTGACGTGGGGCGCAGGCTGGCCCGCCGACCTCCGGTGCAGGGAGGCACGGGGCCGCCGGGAGGCGCCCCGAGGTGCTCGCGTGGCCGGAGACGACGTTGGCCCGTCTGCTCTGTCGCAGACGGGCCAACGATCCGGTGTGGGCGATACTGGGTTCGAACCAGTGACCTCTTCGGTGTGAACGAAGCGCTCTCCCACTGAGCTAATCGCCCGGACGCAGGAAGAACATTACCCCATGTCAGGCGCCGCCTGTGACCACGGCAGCCCGGCTCCCCCGCCCTCGCGGCCGCTCACTGGTCCTTGATGTTCCACGGCATCTCGAAACCGAACTTCCACACGTAGACACCCATGAGCACGCCGATGATCACCAGGCCGATCGACGTGAGGATGATGTTGCGGCGGCGCACCTTGGGGTCCAAAGCGCGCGCGGTCGCCTCGGTGACCTTGCGCTTGGTCCAGCGCAGCACCAGCTGGGCCCAGACGAACTCGGTCGCCCAGATCGCCATACCGCCGAAGATCACGATCCAGCCGGGTCCGGGCAGCGGAAGCATGATAATGCCGGCGACCACCACGGCCAGGCCGAGCACGAAGACACCGACCTGCCAGCTCAGGTGCAGCAGGCGGCGCGCCTTGACGAACTCGGGCGCCCGGGAGCCGAGCCCCTGGTCCTGAGGCCCTTCCGCCGCCTCACCCGACTTCGCTCCGTTCGCCGCCACGGCTACCTCGCCAGGCTCGTTACTCCCCGTATTCATACAGCCAGACCCTACCCGAGAGATTCCAGTCACCGGAATGGTGGTACTTCGCGAACAGGCTCTCGGCCGGAAGAGTTACGTAAAGACACGCAAAACACTCAGAGGGGTTTACAACGCCACCGTAGGTGGCATGTCGATTTCGCCGACGTGCGAATCCCCGAGCGCACACTGAGCGAAAGGCCCTGGCGCTTATGAACACCACGGTCAGCTGCGAGCTGCACCTGCGCCTCGTTGTGTCGAGCGAGTCCTCCCTGCCTGTCCCCGCAGGCCTGCGGTACGACACGGCCGACCCCTACGCCGTGCACGCCACCTTCCACACCGGAGCCGAGGAAACCGTCGAGTGGGTGTTCGCCCGCGACCTCCTCGCCGAAGGCCTGCACCGGCCGACCGGCACCGGCGACGTCCGCGTCTGGCCGTCACGCAGTCACGGTCAGGGCGTCGTCTGCATCGCCCTCAGTTCTCCCGAGGGCGAGGCCCTGCTCGAGGCCCCGGCGCGGGCCCTGGAGTCCTTCCTGAAGCGGACGGACGCGGCCGTGCCTCCCGGCACGGAACACCGGCACTTCGATCTCGATCAAGAGCTCTCGCACATCCTGGCGGAAAGCTAGGACGGGGCTCATACCGAGCTGCCCGGCGCCGTCCACTCGGGGAGACGGCTCGGGCTGAAACAATCGCACAGGGAATACGTCGACGCCGCGCCACGGTCCCCCGTGGGGCGGCGTCGGCGCGTGCGGGACCGGGCCGGGGCCCGCTCGCCGTGCGGTCCGGGGGCAGCGCCGCGGTCGCTCCGGGCGGCGGTCCCGGCCCCTGGGCGGGCAGTCCGCGGCGGGAGCCCCGTGGCTTCCGCGCTCGGGGCGGCTACCATCGGCCAGCATCGGAGGGCGCCCGCCCGACCACCAGGCCAGGGAGCGAAACGTGCTGATCACCCACGACACCCGGTGTGCGCTTGATGCCGTGGTGGATCTGGTGAACACCGCGCCGGAGGACGAGACCACCCCGGACGCGCTGCCGGATGTCGCCGCCCTCGCGGAGTTCGTACACAAGCACGACATCAGTGACGTCGGGGTGCTGTCCGAGTTCGACCTCTCCGCGGTACGCAAGATCCGGGGGCGGTTCGCGGGGATCTTCGCGGCCCGTGACGCGCGGACGGCCGCCGGGCTGATCAATGAACTGGTCGCCGCGGCGGGCACCACACCCCGGCTCACGGATCACGACGGCTACGACTGGCACGTCCACTACTTCGCGCCGGGCGCGTCCGTCGCCGACCATCTCGCGGCCGACTGCGGCATGGCGCTGGCCTTCTTCGTGGTGTCCGGGGAGCAGGAACGGCTGCGGCGCTGCGAGGCCCCCGACTGCCGGCGCGCCTTCGTGGACCTCTCCCGCAACCGCTCCCGCCGCTACTGCGACAGCCGCACCTGCGGCAACCGCCTCCACGTCGCCGCCTACCGGGCCCGCCGCAAGGAAGCGGCCGGCTGAGAGGACCGGTGGGTGACTCCCGGTGCAGGGGCGCCGGGTGTCGAGGACGGCTGGTGCCGGGGACGGCCGGTCCGGGAGCGCTGGCGTGCGGGGACGGCTGGTCCGGCAGGGCTGGTGCCGGGGATCGCCGGTCCGGGACCGCCGGTGTCAGGAAGGACCGGGGTCGTCGAGGAGGCCGGTCCGGGACGCCCGGTCCGGGACCGCCGGCGTCAGGGACGGCCGGTGTCGTCGAGGACGCCGGTCCGGGACGCCTGATGTCAGGGACGGCCGGTCCGGAAGAGCTTGAGTCGGGAACGGCCGGTCCGGAAGGGCTGGTGTCAGGGACGGCCGGTGTCGTCGAGGACGCCGCTCCGGGACACCTGATGTCAGGGACGGCCGGTCCGGAAGAGCTTGAGTCGGGAACGGCCGGTCCGGAAGGGCTGGTGTCAGGAACGGTTGGTGTCGTCGAGGACGGCCGATCCGGGACGGCTGGGGTCCCGGCCAAGCTGGTGCCGGGGACGGCCGGGCGCCGGGACGGCTGGGGTCAGGGACGGCCGGTCCGGGACCCCTGGTGTCAAAGACCGCCTGCTCGCAGGCGTCTCGGTGCCGACGCGGGCCCGGCGGGTGGCGCCGGGTACCGCGGGTACGGCTCAGAGCAGCAGCAGGTCGTGCAGCGACGCAATGAGCAGAAGACAGCCGATCACCGCTAGGAAGATCATCAGCGGTGGCTGGGAAAGGGCGAAGAGGCACCCGCGGGGCTCGTCCTGAGGCGGCGCGGGGTCGCCTTGTCTGGTGTCCAGCATCTCGGGGCCGATCATGGCGCAGACCGGCCGTTCCGCGCGATCAGCGCGCCCGGATTGAGCGGGTGTTCGCCGTATTCCGTGACGTCGGTTTCAGGCCGTGATCGTTTCCGCGCGGGGTCGGGCCGACTGTGTCGTTTCGACCGGAGTCAGAGGCGCGCGGGCTTCATATGCCGTGCTTCTTCAGAATCGCCTCGATGTCGCTGAAGTCGTCGGTGGCAGCGGGGCGCGACGCCGGGCGGGGGGCCGCCGGGCCCAGGGAGGGGGCCGAGGCCCCGGGGGCCACGGCGTCGGGGCGGGCGGAGCGGGCCGCCGCCCTGCGCTCCTTCCGGGTGCCGCGGCCACCTCCCCGGCGGCGCTCCACCGCGCGGGTGGTCGCGAACAGCGCCCAGGCACAGCCGAGCACCCCGAAACCGGCCCAGGCGGTCGGGCTGAAGGCGGTGTCGGCGAGCCACTGGACGACACCGGTCATCACCAGCCCGAGCGGCACGAGCGCGTAGGCGGCGATGCGGGCGGCCGACAGGAAACGCCTGCGATAGGCCGTGACCGCCGCGATGCCCAGACCGGCCACGGCGACGGCGGAACAGACGGTCTCGGCAATCATCCGGTCCTCCAGGCGGGGCTCACTCGGGCAGGGACACCATGACTGCACGCCTCACGCAGGCAGGCGCTTCGTCCCTTCCATCCTGCACCTCGGGCCCCCTCCCGGGCCATGCTCCGAGCGGGACATCAGGGACATCTCCGGGTCGACTCCTCCGCAGGTCCCGGTCGGCACCAGGGAGGTCCGGGTTTGGGGCGGGCGGGCGCCGACTGGGAGACTGGCGCCATGAGCGACTCCTCCCCGGCCTTCGTGTCCGAGCCCGCGTCCGCCCCTGCCGCCGTCGTCCTGGACGTCTGGTGCGAGGTGCAGTGCCCGGACTGCCGCAGCGCCCTCGGCGATCTGCGCGCCCTGCGTGAGCGGTACGGCGACCGGCTGCAGCCGCGCCTCAGGCACTTCCCGCTGGAGAAGCACCGGCACGCCTTCGCCGGCGCGCAGGCCGCCGAGGAGGCGCTGGAGCAGGGCAAGGGCTGGGCGTACGTCGAGGCCGTCCTGGAGCGGGTCGAGGAACTGGACCGTCGGGGGGAACCCTTCCTGGTCGAGATCGCCGGTGAACTCGGTCTGGACGCCGAGGAGTTCGACACGGCCCTGATCGACGGCCGGCACATCCTGATCGTGGACGCCGACCAGGCCGAGGGCAAGGCGATCGGTGTCACCGGCACCCCGACCTATGTCATCGGCGGTGAGCGGCTCGACGGCGGCAAGAGCCAGGAAGGGCTCCGCGCGCGCATCGAGGAGATCGCGGACCGGCTGCTGGCCGGGAGCGCGTGAGGCAGGCCGTCCGGGGCCACCGGAGGGAGCCGGCGCCTCAGAGCAGGTTCTTGTACATCGAGTAGCCGACGGTGACGTACCCCAGTGAGGCGTAGAGGTGCTCGGCGGGGGCGTTGCCCGCGAAGACGTTGAGGCCGAGCACCGGTCGGCCTGCGGCCAGTGTCTGGGCCTCGGCCAGCAGCATCAGGGAGCGGCCGTGGCCCCGGCCGCGATGCTCCTCGTAGGCCTCGACGTTGTAGACGAACGCCTTGTCGCCGGTGAAGGCCAGCCAGAGGTCGCCGACGGGGACGCTCTCGTGCTCCAGGACGCTGATCCGGACGTCCGGCGTCGCGAGGCCCTGCGGCAGGGAGCGCGCGTAGTCCGCGCGGGCCTTGGCCCGGGCGGGTTCGGCGGGCACCCCGCGGTCGATCCAGTCCTGCGCGTACTCCTCGGTGCCGCGCCGGGCCCAGGGGCCGTACTCGGCCTCCGTCATGGGCCGGGCCCGGCTGCCCCGCGGCAGTGCGGGCGCCACGGTGGCGAGCCGCTTCTCCATGCCGCGGTTGCGGTGGACGTAGCCGAGGGCCGTCGCGAGCCGCAGCCCGGCCACGGAGTCGCCCGGCACCCTGATCTCGATCTGCCGGCAGCCCCAGCCGCGGGCCACCTCCTCGGCGGCGAGCGCGGCCACCGCGCCCCGGCCCCGGCCCCGGTCCGGCTCCTCGATGTGGAGGTCGTCGAGGTGGGCGACGGCGAGCCCGAAGAGGGGATCGGTGGAGAGCCGGACCGCTCCGACGGGGCGGCTGTTCACGCACACCCGGAAGTGGCGGGAGAGGGCTCCGTCGGCAGCGCGCTGAAGCGGCTCGGTCGGCCGCAGGGTCGTGGTCATCAGGGGGTTTCTACCCGTGCGCGGGCCCCGGAGTCAGCCCGTTTTACCGCGCTGCGGTCCCGCTCCGCGCCGTACGTCGTTCCGGGCGGCGCCCCGCCCGCGCCCTACGGGTCCAGGTCGTCCCCGGCCCGCTCGTCGAAGATGCGCATCGCCTTGGCGGTCACCGGGCCCGGGGCGCCGGGGAGTTCGCGGGTGTCGACGCGGTGGACGGCCTGGACGTCGCGGAGGGTGGAGGTGAGGAAGACTTCGTCGGCGTGCTCCAGCACGTCGAGCGGAAGGTCGGTCTCCTTGGCGCCGGTCCACTCCACGGTCAGCCGGCGGGTGATGCCCGCGAGGCAGCCCGAGGTGAGCGGCGGGGTGTGGATCTCGCCGTCCAGGACGACGAAGACGTTCGAGCCGGTGCCCTCGCAGAGCTGGCCGACGGTGTTGGCGAAGAGGGCCTCCGAGGCGCCGGCCTCGTGCGCGCGGGCCAGGGCGACGACGTTCTCGGCGTACGAGGTCGTCTTGAGACCGGTCAGCGCGCCGCGCTCATTACGGGTCCAGGGGACCGTGATCACGGCGGTGGAGTCGGGGCGGCGGGTGGTCTCGCCGAGGGCGACGAGGAGGGTGGGTCCCCGGTCGCCGCGGTCGGAGCCGAGGGGGCCGTGGCCTCCGGTGTAGGTGAGGCGCAGCCGGCCGAGCGGCATGGGGTTGGCCTCCAGCACGGCGGCGCAGGCCGCGCGGACCTCGTCGAGGTCGGGGTCCGGCAGGCCGAGGCCCCGCGCGGAGCGGGTCAGCCGGTCGAGGTGGCGGGTCAGGGCGAAGGGGCGCCCGTGCGTCGCCTTCACGGTCTCGAAGATGCCGTCGCCCACGGTCAGTCCGTGGTCGAAGACGGAGACGCGGGCGGCCTCGCCGTCCTGCAGGGTGCCGTCGAGCCAGATCTTCACCTCAGGGTCCCTTCCCTCACCTCGTACGTGCCCGACGCTATCGCGAGCAGGCGTGCCGCCTTCAGTTCGGTCTCCTGCCATTCCGCCTCGGGGTCGGAGCCCCAGGTGATGCCGGCGCCGGTGCCGAAGCGCAGCACGCCTTCGGCGCGGTCGATCCAGAAGGTGCGGATGCCGACGGCCAGCTCGGCGGTGCCGCGGTCGGCGTCCACCCAGCCGATGCCGCCGCAGTACGGTCCGCGCGGCGCCGTCTCCAGCGCGTCGATGATCCGCAGCGCGCTGGACTTGGGGGCGCCGGTGACCGAGCCGGGCGGGAAGGCGGCGTCGAGGAGGTGGGGCCAGCCCGCGCCGTCGCGCAGTTCACCGCGGACCGTGGAGACGAGGTGGACGAGTCCGGGGTGCTTCTCGACCGCGCACAGGTCGGGGACGGTGACGCTGCCGGTGGCGCAGACGCGCCCGATGTCGTTGCGGACGAGGTCCACGATCATCACGTTCTCGGCGTAGTCCTTGTCGAGGAGGTCGGCCTCGGTGCGGCCGGTGCCCTTGATGGGGCCGGACTCGACGACGCGGCCGTCGCGGCGCAGGAAGAGTTCGGGGGAGGCAGTGGCGATCTCCACGCCGTGACCGGGCAGGCGGATCGTTCCTGCAAAGGGTGCAGGGTTGCCTCGGGCCAGCAGCGCGGTCAGCGCGTCGACGTCGGCGCCGGGCGCGACCGGTGCGGTGAGGACACGGCAGAGGTTCGCCTGGTAGACCTCGCCGGCCGCGATGTGCTCCCGTATCCGGCGCACCCCCGCGGTGTACGCGGCGCGGTCGAGCGACGACGTCCAGTCCCCCGCGGCGGGCCCGCGCCACTCCCCCGGCACGGGCGCCGGCACCGGTGCGTCCCGTACGTCGGCGAAGCGGGCGCAGACGACACGGCCCTCGAAGTCCGCGCAGACCGCCCAGAAACCGGTGGACTCGAGGGCGGCGGGGTCGTCGGTGACGTCCAGGAGGCCGGTGGCGACACGGCCGCCGAAGCGGGCGAGAGGAGAGAGGTCGAGCACGGTGTCGAGTCTAGGTCGGGTGCCGGCGGGGCGGTCCGGGGATGTCGCCGACGGGGCCCTGAGCAGGTCCGCAGTACGACCCCGAGCAGGTCCGGGGTACGACGCCGGGCCGACCGGGACGTGTCCGGCGCGGGTCCGGGCGGGGCCGCAGGGGCGCACGCTGCACAAACGCGTTTTTGTACTGGCCCAGGAATCCGCTAGAGTTCAACTCGTCGCCGGGCCGCGAGAGCGGAACGGAAACGACAAGCGGACGTAGCTCAGTTGGTAGAGCGCAACCTTGCCAAGGTTGAGGTCGCGAGTTCGAGCCTCGTCGTCCGCTCGAAGGAAAGTGGGGACTCCCGGTCCCCTACACTCCTGGTGGAGTGGCCGAGAGGCGAGGCAACGGCCTGCAAAGCCGTCTACACGGGTTCAAATCCCGTCTCCACCTCCAAGGACGATTAGCTCAGCGGGAGAGCGCTTCCCTGACACGGAAGAGGTCACTGGTTCAATCCCAGTATCGTCCACTGGATCTTCGCCGTGAGGCACTGGATCCGTCCCGCGCGATTAGCTCAGCGGGAGAGCGCTTCCCTGACACGGAAGAGGTCACTGGTTCAATCCCAGTATCGCGCACGCAGTGTTCGTGATCCGCTCCTCGGAGTGGTCGCGGTCCCGAGGACGATTAGCTCAGCGGGAGAGCGCTTCCCTGACACGGAAGAGGTCACTGGTTCAATCCCAGTATCGTCCACACACCGGCAAGCCCCCGTCCGTCTCGTACGGCCGGGGGCTTCGCTGTGTGCGCGGCGCCGATGGTCCGGCTCAGCTGGAGAACAGCATGTGGCCGAAGCTCTTGTGACGGTGGTGTCCGCCGTAGTGCCCACCGCCGTGGCCGCCATGACCGCCGTGGCCGCCGTGCGGGGCGCCCCAGGCCGGAGCCGGCGGCGCGGGCGGGTACGCCTGCGGGGCCGGCGGCGGGGGTGCCGGCTGGGTCCACTGGGACTCCAGACGGGTCAGGGCCTCCAGCTCGCCGTAGTCGAGGAAGATCCCCCGACAGTTGGCGCACTGTTCGATCTGCACACCATTGCGGTTGTACGTCTGCATCTGTCCGTGACACTTCGGGCACTGCATGATTCGGCTCAACTCCTCGCCGGTCGGTCCTGTTTCGCGTACCGCCAGGACAGACTCTGTCCGGCTGCGGTCGGTTGCACCCTACTTCGCGGAGCTTCACGGCAACTGCGGAGGTACCGAACCCATTCGGGCACATGCGTCGACGAGCGACTGCTCGACCTCGTCCAGCGGCCGGCCCGCGGCCGCGGCCTTCGTCACCGCGCGGGCCGCGGTCTGGACGGTGAGGGCGCGGGCGGGGACGTCGAGCGCGGGCCAGGGGTCGCCGGCCGCCGGCACCGCCGGGCCCCGGGCCGCGCGGTAGGCGTGCAGGAAACGGGTCCACTCCTCGGGCGGCAGCAGGCCGCAGGCGTACCAGGCCGCGGGGCGGGCGAGGTCCCAGGCGGGGACTCCCCCGCCCAGGTCGTCCACGTCGATCAGGCGCCAGGGGCCGTCGGGTGCGGGATGGCGGACGAGCTGGCCGAGGTGCAGGTCGCCGTGGCAGAGGGTGGCGGTGTCGGGCAGGGGGGCCTCGGCACGGGCCCAGGCGGGCAGGGTGGACCAGGCGCGCAGGACCGGGGCGAGAGTGGCGGCGGGCGGGGCGGCCGCACGGAGGCGGGCCACGGCCTGGGCGGCCTTGACCGGGCCCCGCATCGGCGGGAGGCCGGGCGGGGCGGGGCTGCGGTGGAGACGGGCCAGCAGGGTGGCGGCCTCCTCCCAGGGGGCGGAGTCGGGGTCTTCGGGGTCCACGGGGGTGCCGTAGGGCCAGAAGGTGACGAGGCGGCCGTGCAGCGGGACGGGTGTCGGGGTGAGGGGCGGGAGGAGGAGGTCCGGGTGCCGGGCGGCCAGGGCCAGACGCGGGGCGAGATCGGCGGCGCGGGTGGTGGGGGCGTGCGCCTTCGCGACGGTGTCCGCATGGCGTACGACGGTGGCGTCGGGGCGGTCGGCGAGGGTGCCGTCGGGGCAGGCGCAGCGGTGGGGACGGGGGGAGCGTGGGTGTGCCGTGGCCCTGGCCCGGGTGGTGAGGGCGGCGAGCAAGGGGGTGGCGGTCACGGGGCTCCCTGGGCGGCACGGGGCTTTGGGGTGAGGGTAGCCATCGGGGCGTATGCCGAGGGAGCCGTCGATGCGCGGGGTCAGCCGCGCGGCGCTCCGGGAGCAGTCTCCGGCCGGGCTGGACGGCGAACGGCGTGAGCGCGCAGTCGGGCAGGCACTGGGACTCGTGGAAAGGGGGCGTCGGAGCACATCCGGTCGGGTCCACGATCGGTGTCCCGGCGCGTCCCCGGTGATGTCCGGGCAGAACAATGCCGGCGCAGCTCCCCAGCTGCGCCGGCATCTTGTGCCGTCCGCCGCACCCCCGTCCCCACGGGGTTTCATGGATGGATGTCCCCGCCCGGACCGCTCTTCCGGGCCTGGGGTCGCCGCTCAGCGCCCCAGCATCACACCCACGGACGACGCCTGTGTGGCCACCGTCTCCCAGCCGTCGAAGACGACGAGGAGCAGGGCCGCCAGGGGAAGGGCCATCAGCGTCGCCACCAGCGGGTGGCGACGGCCCGTACGGCGCGTGCGGGTGCGGAACTGCGTGCGCGGTGCCGTGTGGGCCATGGTCCCTCTCCTGACCGTCTTGGTCGTTCTGGCAGCGGCGGGTGTCTGACCTCGGGGGACGAGTGCTGCACCCGCCGCTTGACTTCAAATCTAGGCGTGCGGCGGGCGGAGCACGTCATGCCCTCGTACCGATTGCCGGGCCTCCCGGAGGATGAGCCACGAGGTGGGGAGTACTCCGCTGGTTGGAGACGAGGTCCCAGGTCTCGGGGTCTTCCCGGAGGGGGTGCCCGCTGCGGGCCGGTTTCTCCCCGGCGGGCGTGACTTCGCTCACTTCCACCACCCCTCGGCGGACCGGCGCCTCCCCCCTGCGGCCCGCCCGCCCGGCTACCAACGGGTAGGCGCGCACCGCTCCCGCGGAGTCCACCGCCCGCTCCCTCCCGTCCCCCTTCACTGATCCAATCTCCCTTCGCCGAAGGTTGGTTGAGGTCACTGCGCGGCCAAGGGGCGCCTGGTCCCAGGCTCTCTGACCACTCCTCATGTCTCCCGCCCGGCGCGGACAATCGATCGGGACCGGAGGGCGCGGCCTCTGCGCGCGAACGGCCGTGGAAACGTAAGCTGTGCCACGTCACACGGACCGGGCAGCGGGGATGAACATGGCGATGATGCGCCTGAGGCGCGAGGACCCGCGCGTCGTCGGCTCGTTCAGGCTTCACCGACGGCTCGGTGCGGGCGGGATGGGCGTCGTCTACCTGGGCTCCGACAAGAAGGGGCAGCGCGTCGCCCTGAAGGTGATCCGGCCCGATCTGGCCGAGGACCAGGAGTTCCGGTCACGGTTCGCGCGCGAGGTGTCGGCCGCACGGCGGATCCGGGGCGGCTGCACGGCCCGCCTGGTCGCCGCCGATCTCGACGCCGAACGGCCGTGGTTCGCCACCCAGTACGTTCCCGGTCCCTCCCTCCACGACAAGGTCAACGACGAGGGGCCGGTCGCGGCGGCCGAGCTGGCGGCGATCGGGGCCGCGCTGTCCGAGGGGCTCGTCGCCGTCCACGAGGCCGGGGTCGTCCACCGGGACCTCAAGCCGTCCAACATCCTGCTGTCCCCCAAGGGCCCCCGCATCATCGACTTCGGTATCGCCTGGGCGACCGGGGCCTCGACCCTCACCCATGTCGGTACGGCCGTCGGCTCGCCCGGCTTCCTCGCGCCCGAGCAGGTGCGGGGGGCCGCCGTCACCCCGGCCACCGACGTCTTCTCGCTCGGTGCCACCCTCGCCTACGCCTCCACGGCCGACTCCCCCTTCGGACACGGCAGTTCCGAGGTGATGCTCTACCGCGTGGTGCACGAGGAGCCCCAGCTGCACGGCGTGGCCGACGCGCTGGCCCCGCTGATCCGGGCCTGTCTGGCCAAGGACCCCGAGGAACGGCCCAGCACCCTCGATCTCTCGCTGCGGCTGAAGGAGATCGCCGCCCGCGAGGCCCAGGGCACGGGCGACGCCCGGCCGCCCGTGCCGAGAGCGGCGGAGGCGGACCGGCCCACCGGCCGGCTCAGCCACTCCAGCTACCCGGAGCGCACCCTGCGCCAGCCGGGCCCGTCCGGCACCGGGACGGGCGCCGGACAAGGGCCGGGGCACGGACCGGGATCCGGGACCGGGGGCGGTACTCCTCCGCCTCGGGGTGGAGCACCCTCCCGGGGATCGGCTCCCTCTCGGGGTGGAGCCCCCTCACGCGGCGGCAGCGCCTCTCGCGGTGGCGGCGCTTCCTCGTCACGCTCCGGGAGCCGTCCCGTACCCGCCTCGCGCGGCGGCCGTCCCGCAGGCAGCGGCAGCCGGCCCGCGCCGCGCAGCGGGGCCGGACGGCCCGGGCCGAGGAACACGGGAACCGGGCGCCGGCCCGCCAATCCGCGGCTGCTGCGCCAACGGCTGTTCGTCTTCGTGGTCGTGACGCTGCTGGTCGCGCTGGGCATCGCCGTCGTCCAGGGCTGCGAGGGGCCCGCCCGTGGCCTCGGCGGCCAGGACGGCGTCGTACGGCAGCAGACTCCGCACGCGCAGGGGTACGTTCCCGCTCCCCGCGGCGACGCGGACCAAAGCGTGTTGCAGAAGGCTGGGTAGCGGGCATTTCCCCTGCATGCGTGGGGTGTTGAGGGCTCAGCCGTGGTGGGTGGAGACGTTCACGGGACTGCGGATGCGGCAGTTCGAGCGGCTGCTGAAGGTGGTCCGGGAACGGGGCGGGGACGGGCCCGGTGGCGGCCGTCCGTGGTGCCTGCCACTGGCCGATCGTGTGCTGCTGGTCGCCGTGTACTACCGCACGAACCTCACTATGCGGCAGCTCGCCCCGTTGTTCGGATGCTCGCCGGCGACGGTGTGCCGGGTCATCCAACGGCTGCGGCCGCTGCTGGCCATCGAGCCGGCTCCGGCTCCGGCAGACGTGGCCGAACGGCTGTGGATCGTCGACGGCACGCTGATCCCGGTCCGAGACCGCAAGGTCGGCGCCTCGAGCCGTAACTCCCGGTTCTCGGCGAACGTGCAGGTCATCATCGATGCCGACACCAAGCTGGTCGTCGCCGCGGCCCGCCCGGTCCCCGGCAACACCGCGGACGCGAAGGCATGGCGCGACTCCGGCTTGGCCGCGCACTGCGAAGGGGTGACCGTCCTCGGCGACGGCGCGTACATCAACACCGGGCTCGTCGTCCCGCACCGCAAACGCCCCGGACGGACCCTGCTGCCCGGCGAGGAGGAGGACAACGCAGAGCACCGCAAAGTCCGAGCCCGCGTTGAGCACGCCTTCGCTCGCATGAAGCACTGCAAGGTCCTCCGCGACTGCCGCCAGCGCGGCAACGGACTCCACCACGCAGTGCAAGCCGTCGCCCGCATGCACACTCGCAGCGTGATCAGACCGCTCCCAGAGCAGCTCCGACCTGCAAACTCCCAGCCTTCTGCAACACGCTTGAGGGGCCCTCAGCCGCGCGGGCGGCCCGTCGCCACGGCGTAGAAGGCGACCGCCGCCGCCGCGCCCACGTTGAGGGAGTCGACGCCGTGGGACATGGGGATGCGGACCCATTCGTCGGCGGCGACCAGGGCCTGGGTGGACAGGCCGTCCCCCTCCGCTCCCAGCATCAGGGCCACCCTGTCCATGCGGTGCGGGGCGGCCTCGTCGAGGGAGCGCGCCTTTTCGTCCGGGGTGAGGGCGAGGAGGGTGAAGCCGGCCTCGCGGACCGACTCCAGGCCCTTGGGCCAGGTGTCGAGCCGGGCGTACGGGACGGAGAAGACCGCCCCCATCGAGACCTTCACACTGCGGCGGTAGAGGGGGTCGGCGCAGTCCGGGGAGAGCAGGACCGCGTCCATGCCCAGGGCCGCGGCGGAGCGGAAGATCGCGCCGATGTTCGTGTGGTCGTTGACCGACTCCATGATCACGACCCGGCGTGCGGTCTGCAGGAGTTCGGCGGCCGTCGGGAGCGGCTTGCGCTGCATGGAGGCGAGGGCGCCCCGGTGCACGTGATAACCGGTGACGCGTTCGGCGAGCTCCGGGCTGACGGCGTAGACCGGGGCCGGGAGCTCGTCGATGACATCGCGCATGACGTCCACCCACTTGGCGGAGAGCAGCATCGAGCGCATCTCGTACCCGGCGTCCTTGGCCCGTCTGATGACCTTCTCGCCCTCCGCGATGAACAGGCCCTCGGCGGGCTCGCGCTTGCGCCGCAGCTCCACGTCGGTCAGACCGGTGTAGTCGCGCAGGCGCGGGTCGTCGGGGTCGTCAACGGTGATGAGATCGGCCACAGGGTGATACTGCCTTGTCCTGGGTGTCGTGCCAACGGCTGTGAACGGGTTGTGTTACCCGGGGTTACGCCAAGCTCGGTCGGGGGCGCCCCGGTTCCGCGACGCGCGGCATGATCCAACGGCAGGCCCTAGGCGCGCGGGCCCACGGCGACCACCTCGCCGATCACGACGACCGCGGGCGGCTTGACCTCCTCGGTCCGCACTGTCTCGGCCACCGTCGCCAGGGTCGCGTCGACGCGGCGCTGGGCGGCGGTCGTGCCCTCCTGGACGAGGGCCACGGGCGTGCCGGCGGGCTTGCCGTGCGCGACCAGGGTCTCGGCGATCTTCCCGATCTTGTCGATGCCCATGAGGACGACGAGCGTGCCGGTGAGCTTGGCCAGGGACGCCCAGTCGACGAGGGAGCGCTCGTCGTCGGGGGCCACATGACCGCTGACGACGGTGAACTCGTGGGCCACGCCGCGGTGGGTGACCGGGATGCCGGCCGCGCCCGGGACGGAGATGGAGCTGGAGATGCCGGGCACGACGGTGCAGGGGATGCCCGCCTCGGCGAGCGCCTGGAGCTCCTCCATGCCGCGGCCGAACACATAAGGGTCCCCGCCCTTGAGGCGGACCACCGACTTGCCCTGCTTCGCGTGCTCGATCAGCGCGTTGTTGATGGCCTCCTGGGCCATGTAACGGCCGTACGGGATCTTCGCCGCGTCGATCACCTCGACGTGCGGGGGGAGTTCGGCGAGGAGGTCGCGCGGGCCGAGGCGGTCGGCGATGACGACGTCGGCCTCGGCGAGGAGGCGGCGGCCGCGGACCGTGATCAGGTCGGGGTCGCCGGGGCCGCCGCCGACGAGGGCGACGCCGGGGGTGCGGGTGCGGTGGTGGGGGGCGACGAGCGTGCCGTCGCGCAGGCCCGCCACGACGGCGTCCCGGATGGCGGCGGTGTGGCGGGGGTCGCGGCCCCTGGCGTCCGTCGTGAGGACGGCGACGGTGACACCCTCGCTGGTGCCGGTGGCCGGGGTCCAGGCGGTCGCGCGGTCGGCGTCGTCGGAGCGGACGCACCATACGCGGTGGCGCTCCGCCTCGGCCGAGGCGTGGGTGTTGGCCTCGGGGTCGTCGGTGGCGATCAGGGCGTACCAGGCGTCCGCGAGGTCGCCTTCGGCGTAGGGGCGCCTGTGCCAGGTGAGTTCACCGGCGTCCGCCATCGCCTCTACGGAGGGGGTCGCCTCGGGGGACACGAGGTGGATGTCCGCGCCCGCCGCGATGAGAGCGGGGAGGCGGCGCTGGGCGACCTGCCCGGCGCCGAGGACGACGACCCTGCGGCCGGTGAGGCGGAGGCCTACGGGGTAGGCGGGGTGTTCGGCCATGAGGGTGCGGCTCCCTTTGCGGCGTGGGTGGCCCTGACGTGCGGATTTTATGCTGCGACGGGCTGTGGTGGGTCGGGTGTCCGGTGGCTGGGCGTCATCGCCGGGCGCGGGTCGTGGGTGGTGGTGCCGGCCCGTTCCGCCCCGGCGGAAGGCTGCCCACCACCACGGTCGGCCGGCGAGGGGCCGTCCGGAACCGCACGGCCGTGGTGCCGGGGGGACCGTCCGCCGCTTCGCGACCCGGCTGCCGCGGGACGGCCGGCCCCCCTCTGCTACTTCTCGGTGACTCCCGCCGAGTCGAAGGTCGCGACCTCGTGCATGGCCCGGGCCGTGCTCTGGACCAGGGGAAGGGCCAGGAGGGCGCCCGTGCCCTCGCCGAGGCGGAGGTCCAGGTCGACCAGCGGGCGCAGGCCCAGCTTGTTCAGGGCGGCAACGTGGCCCGGCTCCGCGCTGCGGTGGCCCGCGATGCAGGCGGCGAGGACCTCGGGGGCGATCGCCCGGGCGACCAGGGCGGCCGCGCCGGCGCTGACGCCGTCCAGGATCACCGGTGTCCGCAGGGACGCGCCGCCCAGCAGGAGGCCGACCATCGCCGCGTGCTCGAAACCGCCGATCGCGGCGAGGACGCCGATCGGGTCGGCCGGGTCCGGCTGGTGGAGTTCGAGGGCGCGGCGGACCACCTCGGTCTTGCGGGCGAGGGTCTCGTCGTTGATGCCGGTGCCCCGGCCGGTGACCTCGGAGGGGTCCGCGCCGGTGAAGACGGAGATCAGCGCCGCCGAGGCGGTCGTGTTGGCGATGCCCATCTCACCTGTCAGCAGAGCCTTGTTGCCGGCCGCCACCAGGTCGCGGGCGGTCTCGATGCCCACCTCGATGGCCTGCTTGGCCTCCTCGCGGGTCATCGCGGGACCCGTGGTCATGTCGGACGTGCCGGCCCGCACCTTGCGGGGCAGGAGGCCGGGGGTCGCCGGGAGGTCGGTGGCCACACCGACGTCCACGACGCAGACCTCCGCGCCCACCTGGCTCGCGAAGGCGTTGCAGACCGCTCCCCCGCCGAGGAAGTTGGCGACCATCTGGGCCGTCACCTCCTGCGGCCAGGGGGTGACGCCCTGGGCGTGGACACCGTGGTCGCCCGCGAAGATCGCGACGGCCGCGGGCTCCGGGATCGGGGGCGGGCACTGCCGGGACAGTCCGGACAGCTGGGCGGAGATGATCTCCAGCATGCCGAGCGCCCCGGCGGGCTTCGTCATCCGCTTCTGCCGCTCCCAGGCCTCGCCGAGCGCCTTGGCGTCCAGCGGGCGGACGCTGGCGACGGTCTCGCCGAGCAGATCGTGCGGCTCCTCGCCGGGCAGCGCGCGACGGCCGTACGTCTCCTCGTGGACGACCCAGGAGAGCGGGCGGCGCTTGGCCCAGCCGGCCTGCATCAGCTCGGGCTCCGACGGGAACTCGTCGACGTAGCCGACGCAGAGGTAGGCGACCACTTCGAGGTGCTCGGGCAGACCGAGGGCGCGGACCATCTCGCGCTCGTCGAAGAAGCTGACCCAGCCGACGCCGAGGCCCTCGGCGCGCGCCGCGAGCCAGAGGTTCTCCACCGCGAGCGCCGAGGAGTACGGCGCCATCTGGGGCTGGGTGTGCCGGCCCAGGGTGTGCCGGCCGCCGCGCGTCGGGTCGGCGGTGACCACGATGTTCACCGGGGTCTCGAGGATGGCCTCGATCTTCAGTTCCTTGAACTGCTTCGCCCGGCCCTTGGGGAGGGACTTGGCGTAGGCGTCGCGCTGACGCGTCGCCAGTTCGTGCATCGCGCGCCGCGTTTCGGCGGAGCGGATGACGACGAAGTCCCAGGGCTGCGAGTGGCCGACGGAGGGAGCGGTGTGGGCGGCCTCCAGGACGCGCAGCAGCACCTCGTGCGGGATGGGGTCGCCGCGGAAGCCGTTGCGGATGTCACGGCGCTCGCGCATGACCTTCAGGACGGCCTCGCGCTCGGCGTCGTCGTACCCGGGCGCGGCGGGGCCGGTGGATTTTCTGGCTTCTTCCACGGTGGCCGGGCTCTCTTCCTGGTCGGCGGCCCTGGTTTCCAGGTCCTCCGGGCTCTGCGCGACCTCGGGGTCGGGGTCGGCCTGCGCGTCGGCCGGGGGCTCCGGGTCCGGGGTCGCCGGGGCGGGAGCGGGGTCGGCCGCGCGGGGGGCGGGGACGGTGGGAGCGGGAGCGGCGGGCTGCTCGGGAGTCACGGCGACGGGGGGCACCTCCGCCGGTGCCGCGGCGGGCTGCCGGTCCTCCGTGGGGAGGGGCGCGGCCTGCGACGGCACCGGGGCGAGGAGCGGAGCCGTCGGCGCGGTCCCCTCGACCGGTGCGGACGGGCCCACGGACTGGTCCGGCTGCGGCGCGGGGGGCACGGGGACCGCCTGGGGCTCCGCGGGGGTCTCCGCCGGGGTCGCCGCCACGGCCACGGCGGTCGGGGTCTCCTGTTCGGAAGCCGGTGCGGGGGCAGGGGCCGGAGCGTCCGAGCCCTGAGACACCGTGTCCGGCTGATGGGCGGCGGCGGGGGCGAGCCGCAGCTCGGGGGCTGCCGTCTGCTCCGTGGTCGCTTCCTGCGGTTCCGGGTGGGCGGCCGGTTGCGGTTCCGGCTGCGGGGCTTCCTGCGGTTCCGGCTGTGCGGCTTCCTGCGGTTCCGGCTGCGGTTCCGGCTGCGCGTTCGGGGCCGGCTCGGTGGCCTCCGCCTGCTCGGGGGCCGTGTCCACCTGCCCGGCGGCGGGCTGGACCTCTGCGACGGGCTCGGGCTGCGGCTGCGGTTCCTCGGGTGCGGCGGGCGGGGTCACGGCGGACTCGACCGGCTCCGCGGGCTGCGCCGCTTCGGCCTCGGCGGGGGCGGTGGGGGCGGCGGGCGCCTCGACGGGCTGGGAGGCGGCGGGCGTCTCACCGGCTTCGGCGGGCTGCGCCGCCTCGGCGGGCTCCTCGGTGACCGGGGAGTCCTGCTCCACCACCACGGCTTCTTCCTGCACCGGCTCGACGGACACGGGGGCCGCGACCGCGACCGGGGCCTCGACCGCAGGAACAGGGGCCTCGACCGGTTCGGGAGACGGGATCTCGGTCTCGGGAGACGGGACCTCGGTCTCGGGAGACGGGACCTCGGTCTCGGGAGACGGAACCTCGGGCGCAGGAGACTCCACCACGGTCTCGGCGGCCCCGGCAGCATCGGCGACCTGTGCCTCGACCGGGGCGGGTACCTCCTCCGGCACCGCAGGCGCGTCCGTGACCGGCACCTCGGACACCGGCTCGACGGTCTCGGCCTCGGGTGCGGATGCGGGTGCTTCGGCCGCCTGGGGCGTCCCGACGTGGCTCGCCTCCTCCGCCTGCGCCACCTCGGGCTGGGGCCCGGGCTCGGGCGCCGCGGGAGTCTCGTCCAGCTCGGGCGCGGGCGTCTCCGCGACCTCGGCAACTGCGGCGTCGGTGGCCTCGACGGCCTCGGCAACCGCCGCGACGTCGGATACGGCCTCTTCCGGAGCCTGTACGGCCTCGGTCACGGACTCGGTCACTGACTCGGCAACAACCTCGGTCACCGCCGCGGACTGCTCCGCCTCGGCAGCCGGGGCCGCCTCGGACACGCTCACCTCGGGTGCCTGCGGCTCCTGCGCGGCCTTGACCACCGCCTCCGCGACCTCCGCCGCGACCGTCGGCCCGCTCGCCGCAGGCACGTCCGCCGGTACCGCTTCCGCGACGACGGCCGCGGGCGGCTCGGGGGCGGGCGTCGCCTCGACGGGCGGCGCGGCCACCGGCTCGGCAGGCCCCGTCTCCAGCACCTCGTCGGCGACATCCTGCTCGCCCTCGGCGATCAGCGCGGCGCCGAGCAGCTGGCCGGGGTCGACGACCCCGGTCGCGGTCGGGGAGAACGGGCCGGGCTCGGCCGGTGCCGCCGGGGCGGGCGTGACGTCGCCGGCACCGCCGCCGCTTCCGCCGTACGCGGCCTCGGCCTGGAGTGCCCCCTGCGTGGCGATCGCCTCGGTCGCCACGCGCGCCACGACGGCGTCGGCGACTCCGAGCACCGCGGGTTCCTGGGCCTCGACGGGAGCGGCGGCATGAACGGGAGAAGGAGCCTGGGCCGCGGCTCCCCAGGGCGCGGCCCCCTGCGGGGGCGTCTCGCGCAGGGGCGGGACGTCCAGGTACTCGGGGCCGGTCACGGGCTGGGCCGGTTGGCGCACGGGGGCGCCGGCCGGGCCGCGGTCGGCGAGGGAGCGGACGGGGCTGGCGGAGGCGTCGGGGATGGGCGGGCCCAGGTGGAGGGGCCGGCGCGGGGCCGGCTGCGGAGGCGCGGCGGGGCCGGGCAGCCGTACGCCGCTGAGGTCGACCGAGCCGCTGTCGCGGCCGGAGAGCTCGTGCGGGCCGGGCTCGTGGACCGTCTCGACGACCGGCTCGGGCGCGGGTGGCGCCACCTCGTTGCCCCAGGCGCTCTGGGCGCCCGGCAGCAGCAACAGGTCTTCGTCCTCGGCGGTGGTCTCGGAGAGGTAGGTGTACGCGCCGTGCGCGGAGGCGCCCGGCTGTTCCACCGTGCCTGCGTTCTCCGGCAGCCCCTCGCCCGGGACCTGGCCGGTGTCGGTCATGCGTACCCCTCGCCCATCGGTTTAGTGCTCCTACGACCAGCTCACCCGGAACGGCGCACCGATCGCCCCGTAGTGAAGAACGAGCGTCCGTGCCCAGCGGCACGAACGACCGCCCGAAAAAGCGACAAAGCCATTCAGTGGCATTGTCCCGGCCGTCGCCGCCTCGCGACAGGTCGATCTCCGTCGCTCCGCTGTGGACTGCGCCACGTTGCGCGCCCTCCGGTTCTGCCGTACCACGGCTCACCCCAAAAGGGATGCGTTTTCCGGACATTGGCCGACGAACAGCCGGGCGAACGGAAGCGGTACGACGATCGTTCAGCCTACCGCGAGCGGTACGACAACAGGATCACGGGGAGCGCGAATCGGGTCACGTCCGGCGGTCCGGAAGAACCCCGCTGAGCAGGAACGCGACGCTCCGTTCGGTCTCCGTCCAGCGCCGCGTGTCGAGTTGGACGGACTGCACGAGCGCGCACTCGACGAGGTAGCCGTGCTCGGTGAGGTCGCGGCCGACGCGTTCGGCGGTGTCGCGGGTCGCCGCGTGGGTCACGATGCGCTGCGGGCGGCGGTCGGCGACGGCGGAGACCACGGCCGCTCCCCCGCCGCCGACCCGGACGACGTCCGGCTCGGGCAGGTTCTCCAGGACGTGCGGGGCGGTGCCGCGGACGATCTGGAGCTGGACGCCGTGGCGGCGGGCGGCGGCGTCGGTGCGGGCGCAGGCGTGCAGGTCGTGGTCGACGGCGAGGACGGCCGCGCCGGCCCGCGCGGCCTCGGTGGCGAAGGCACCGCTGCCGCAGCCGATGTCCCAGACGAGGTCGCCGACGCGGGGGCCGAGCCGGGCGAGTTGGGCCACGCGCAGCAGGTCCGACTCGCCCTCGCCGAGGTCGCCGCCGTAGGCCTCGGCGGGCAGGGCCCAGCCGCGCGGTCCGGCGGCCGGGTCGCGTCCGGCGAGCCAGCCGCCGCCGTCGCCGACGGTCACCGGGCCGCCGATGACGATGACGACGTTGGGGTCGCGCCAGGTGTGGTCGACGGCCTTGTCGGAGGTGAGGACGCTGACCCGCTCGCGGTCGGTGCCGAGTTCCTCGCAGACCACGAAGGTGCGGTGCACGCCCTCCAGGAGCAGACCGAGCTCGGCGGGGCCGGCGCCGGGCGAGGTGAGGACGGCGACCTTGGGGTGGGCGCGGCAGACGTTGACGGCGCGGCGCAGGGTGCGCCGGTGGGCGACGACGACCTCGGCGTCGTCCCAGGGCATGCCGGCGCGGGCGAAGGCGGTGGCGACGGAGGAGACGGCCGGGACGACCTCGACCTCCAGGCCGAACTCGGGTGCGCGCAGGGTGCGTACGACGCCGAAGAAGCCCGGGTCCCCGTCGGCGAGGACGACCGCGGTGCCGCGGTGGCCGGCGATCCGGCGCGCGGCGAGGGAGACGCTGCCCAGACGGATGCGCTCGGCGGCGGGCGGGACCTCGGGCAGCGCCAGGTGGTGGGCGGCGCCGGCCACGAGCGTGGCGGCGCCGAGTGCCGAGCGGGCCGCTGCGGTCAGCGGCGAGCCGTCCCAGCCGATCACGGTGACGCGGTCGGCCATCGTCCTCAGTCTCCCGGGGGTTCGCGCAGGCAGCGGGCTCCGTGAGGGTACCCGGTCGGACGGGGCGGGCTGCCGCCCGATCGTCGGGCCGGGGTCAGTTCCAGTCGGTGTACGAGGTGAAGCCGCCGCCCTCGGCGAGCTGGTCGCCCGCGCCCTCGATGTCCTCGGGCAGCAGGCTCCACACGATGTAGTCGGTGCGCACCTCGGTCCAGGTCTCGTCCTCGGCGCGGGCCCGGGCTATGCAGGCGCCGCGCAGGACGCCCTCGCTGATACAGCCGATCTTCTGCGCGACCTGCTGGGAGGCGGTGTTGTCGGCGGCCGTGCGCAGCTCGATGCGTTCGAACTTCTGGTCGGTGAACAGCCACTGGGCGGTGGCGAGCGCGGCCTCGGAGGCGTAGCCCTCGCCGCGGGCCCAGGAGGCGACGATGTACGACAGTTCGGTGGACCGGACGTGCCAGTCGGTCCTGGCGAGCTGGATGACACCGACGAGCCGCTGGGTGAGGAACTCGGTGACGGCGAGGGAGAGGCCGCGTCCGGCCGTGCGTTCGTCGGGTGCGTCCTCGGTGATCCAGCGGTGGGCCGCCTGTTGGCTGTAGGGCTGCGGGGCGTCTGTCCAGGCGCCGATCTGCTCGTCGTTCATCATCTCGGCCAGGGCGGGCACGTCGTCCTCGTCGAAGGGCCGCAGCACCAACCGCTCCGTGCTGATGGAGATGGTGGGGAAGGTGCTCGTCATGAAGCCGCTCCGTAGCCTTCGAAACCTCGGTGCCCGGACGGTCCTGTACCTACCGGACCGTCAGGACCCGCTGAACTGCCCAGCATGCAGCATGAGGGGGCCCAGCGGCACCACGGGGTCCCCACCCTTCGTGAGGGAGCGGACCCCGTGGGTTGCGGTGGTGTGCGGCGCGGACGGTCAGAACGCGGCGACGACGGCGCCGTCGTACTTGTCCTCGATGAACTTCTTCACCTCGGGCGAGGTGAGCAGCTCGGCCAGCTTCCGGATCCGCGGGTCGCCCTCGTCGCCCTTCTTCACGGCGAGGAAGTTGGCGTACGGGTTGTCCTTGGCGGACTCGGCGGCGAGGGCGTCCTCGGCGGGGCTGAGGTCGGCCTCCAGTGCGTAGTTGCCGTTGATCACCGCGGCGTCGACGTCGGCCAGGGAGCGGGGCAGCTGGGCCGCCTCCAGCTCCTTGAACACGAGCTTCCGGGGGTTGGCGGTGACGTCCTTGGGGGTGGCGTCGTAGCCGACTCCGGACTTCAGCTCGATCAGGCCGTTGGCCTCCAGCAGCTTCAGCGCGCGGGCCTCGTTGGTGGTGTCGTTCGGCAGGGCGACGGTGGCGCCCTTCTTCAGGTCGTCGAGCTTCTTGACGCCCTGGGAGTACAGGCCGAGCGGCTCCAGGTGCACGGTGGCACCGGGCACGGCGACGATGTCGGTGCCGTTCTTCTTGTTGAAGTCGGTGAGGTACGGCTGGTGCTGGAAGTAGTTGGCGTCGACCTCGCCCTGCTGGACGGCCGTGTTGGGGGTCACGTAGTCGGTGAACTCCTTGACCTCGAGGTCGAGGCCGGCCTTCTTGGCGAGGTTGTCCTTGATGTAGGTGAGGATCTCGCCCTGCGGGGTGGGGGTGGCCGCGACGGTCAGCCGGGCGCCGGCGCCGGCCGAGTCCTTGTCCGAGCCGCAGGCGGTGAGCCCGAGGGTGAGGGCTCCGGCGGCGAGCACGGCGGTGGTGATCTTGGCGGTGTTACGCACGAAAAGTGCCTTTCCTAGGGGTGGTGCGGCCCCGCGGTGGGTGTGCGGGGAGTTCAGGGGGAGGGGCGCTCAGGCGACCTTGCCGACGTCGGTGGCGGCCGGCTCCCCGGTCCTGAGCAGCCGCAGCTTCGGGGCGGGGCCGGAGCGGCCGCCGCGGCGGTGCAGGGAGCGGGCGGCCCAGTCGCCGGCGAACTGGATGAGGGAGATGACGACGGCGAGGATCGCGACGGTGATCCACATCAGGTCGGTCTCGAAGCGCTGGTAGCCGTAGCGGATGGCGATGTCGCCGAGGCCGCCGGCGCCGACCGTGCCGGCCATGGCGGAGTAGCCGATGAGGGCGACGACCGTGGTGGTCGTGGAGGAGATGAGCGAGGGCAGCGACTCGGGGACGAGGACCTTGCGGACGACGGTCCAGGTGTTGCCGCCCATCGACTGCACGGCCTCGACGAGTCCGCCGTCCACTTCGCGGACGGCCGTCTCGACCAGGCGGGCGAAGAACGGTACGGCGCCGATGGCGAGCGGGACGATGGCGGCCTCGCGGCCGATGGTCGTGCCGGTGACGGTGCGGGTGAAGCCCATCAGCGCCACCATCAGGATGATGAACGGCATCGAGCGGGCGATGTTCACGATCTGCCCGATGACCTTGTTGGCGACGACGTTCTGCAGGAGTTCGCCCTTGTCGGTGAGGACGAGAAGAAGGCCGAGCGGGAGTCCGCCCGCGACGGCTATGAGGGTCGACCAGCCGACCATGTAGAGGGTGTCCCAGCAGGCCTGCGCCAGCAGGGGCTGCGTCTCCGACCAGGTCACTTGGCGCCCTCCGCGAGCAGTACGTCGATCTGCAGGCCCCGTTCGCGCAGGAAGCCGATCGGTACGACGTTGTCCTCGTAGCGGCCCGGCAGTTCGATGCGCATCCGGCCGACCTGCAGTCCGCCGACGGTGTCGATGGCGGCACCGAGGATGGAGATGTCGATGTTGTAGGTGCGCGAGAGCTGGGAGATGACCGGCTGGGTGGCGCTCTCGCCGTGGAAGGTGACGTCGACCACGGTGCGGTCCTCGCCGGTGGCCTCGCCGCCGACCGGGAAGAGGGCGGCGGCCAGTTCGGAGCCGGGGGTGGCGAGCAGTTCGCCGACCGTGCCGGACTCCACGATCCGGCCGCGCTCCATGAGGGCGGCGGAGTCGCAGACCGACTTGACCACGTCCATCTCGTGGGTGATGAGCAGCACGGTGAGGCCGAGCTGCCGGTTCAGGTCGCGCAGCAGCTGCAGGATGGAGCGGGTGGTCTCCGGGTCGAGGGCGCTGGTCGCCTCGTCGGACAGCAGCACCTTGGGGTCGCCGGCGAGGGCGCGGGCGATGCCGACGCGCTGCTTCTGGCCGCCGGAGAGCTGGGCCGGGTAGGAGCGTGCCTTGTCGGCGAGTCCGACGAGGTCGAGCAGGTCCAGCGCCTTGCGGGAGCGCTCCTTGCCCGAGACGCCGAGGATCTCCAGCGGGAGTTCGACGTTGTCCTGGACGGTCCGCGAGGACAGCAGGTTGAAGTGCTGGAACACCATGCCGATCCGGCTGCGGGCCTGCCTCAGTTCCCGGCCGGCCCGCGGTCCGCGGCCGGCGAGGGCGGTGAGGTCCTGGCCGGCGACGGTGACCGTGCCGGCGGTGGGGCGCTCCAGGAGGTTGACGCAGCGGATCAGCGAGGACTTGCCGGCGCCGGACTGGCCGATGACGCCGTACACCTCGCCTTCGCGGACGTGCAGGTCGACACCGTCGAGGGCGGTGACTTCACGGCCGCGTGAGCGGTAGACCTTGGTCAAGGCCGTGGTGGTGATCACGTGGGTTTTCCGTCACTGTCGAGTGCGCGGGGCGTGGGTGTGCCCGGGCGCACGGATGCGTTCGTTCAGGACGCGGCACGTCCTTGGCCGGGGACTCCCGGGGAGGACGGGTGCGCGGAGCGGAGGCTCGGGGTGGTGCGGGGGCCGGCTAGCAGGCGCACATGCGACACATACGACACATACAGCGCACGCCGGGCGTCAGGTTCGCCTCGGTCGCAGGGGTGCGGCTGCTCGTCGTGGTCATGTGCATCAGTAAAGCAGACGTACGGTACTGACAAAGAAACGCCTGTCCGCATGCTGGACATGCGTGGACACCCTGCCGTGGACGGCCCGGACGGCCCGGACGGCCCGGGGCCCGGCGCGGGGTGTCGATTACGGCGTAATAAGGTCGCTGCATGCTTGATGTCCTGACGCTGGTGACCGGCGTCGCCGCGCTGCTGCTCGCCGCCTGGTGCGGCTGGGCGGCCCATCGTGACCAGCCGACGAAGGACTGGCACTTCATGGGGATGGCCGTGGTCTCGGTGCTGGCGCTGATGCAGCTGGTGATCGGCGTCGTGCTGCTGGCCTGGGGCCAGAAGCCGGTACAGGGCACGACGATCTTCGTGGCGTATCTGCTGGGCGCCTTCGCGTGCGTGCCGGCGGCGGGTCTGATGTCGCTGTCCGAGCGGACCCGGTGGGGCTCGGTGACGGTCGCCGCGTCGGCGGTCGTGCTCGCGGTCCTGGAAGTGCGGCTCTACGACATCTGGGGAGGCTGAGATGACGGCCGTTCAGGAGAAGCCGGCCCGCCTGATCGGCGGGCCCGGCCTGGTGCTGGTGTGGTTCTACGGCGTGATGGTGGTCGGGGCGGTGTCGCGCTCGGCGTACCAGATCGCCACGGAGTTCGACCGGGCGCCGCTCGCCTACTCGCTGTCGGCGGTCGCGGGCCTGGTGTACGGGTTCATCACGTACTCGCTGGTGCGGGGCGGGGAGACGGCGCGCAGGGCGGCGCAGCTGTGCTGTGCCGCCGAACTCGCGGGCGTGCTGGTGGTCGGCACCTGGACCCTGATCGAGCCGTCGGCCTTCCCGGACGCGACGGTCTGGTCCGACTACGGAATGGGCTACGTGTTCATTCCGGTGCTGCTGCCGCTCTCCGCGCTGTACTGGCTGCGCCGGGCCCGTACGGCTAAGCCGTAGCCGCGTACTCGCCGGCCACCTTCTCCAGGACGATCATCGGGACGCCGTCCGTGCCCTCGGCCGTGCCCACCGTCTCGTAGCCGACCCTGCGGTAGAGGCGGAGGTTGCCCTCGCTGCGGTGGCCGGTGTGGAGGCGGAACTTCTTGGCGCCGCGCTCCTCGGAGAGGGCCGCTTCGGCGGCGCGCAGGAGACGGGCGCCGATGCCGTGCCCCTGGAGGCGGGGGTGGACGCAGAGACGGCCGATGGAGGCGGCGCCGTCCTCGGTGATGTGACCGCGGACCGAGCCGACCACCTCGTCGCCGAGCCGTGCCACGTAGACGCAGTCGGAGGCGAGTTCCTCCTTGACCGAGTCCAGGGTCTGGACGAGCGGGGCGATGCGGTAGTTGCCGTACAGCGCGGCTTCGCTCTGGAAACACAGGTACTGCAGCACGAAGATCTGCTCGGCATCCTGCTCGGTCGCCACCGAGATGGTCACGCTCATGCCCATGTGCGCACGCCTCCCGCTCACCTGATCGCCTTGGGTCCTTCACTCCTATCCCCGCAGTTGCCGGGCCGCAACCTCCGGTGCGAGCAAACGCCTCAGACATGCCAGACATCTGGAACGTTCCGGGCCGATACTGCCCTGTGAGATACCCAACTCACCGGCGATCTGGCGGTAGGTGGGGTCCTCCGGGGACAGGAGCGCCTCGAGGAGAGGGGCGCAGCGGCCGGGGAGGCGGCGCACCGCCTCGCGCAGGGCGCGGCGGCGGGCGGCGGCGAGGGCGAGCTGCTCGGGGCCGCGGTCGCGGTCGTCGGCCGGTTCGGTCCCGTACGGCTGCTCGAAGCGGGCGGAGCGGCGGGTGCGGCGGGCCTCCGCGCGCACCGCCCGGCGCAGCCAGCCCGGCGGGTCGAGCGGGGGGCCGTCGGTGGCGAGGCGCTCCAGGAGGCGGAGCCAGACCGCCTGTTCCAGGTCTCCCGGTTCGGTGCCGGTGGCGTGGGCCTCGGCGGCGGTCTCGGCGGTGAGCAGGGGGCGCAGGTCGGTGAGCAGGCCGGTGAGCGGGTCGTGCGTCATGTGCCGGACGATGCGGCCGCGCGGGCGGCTGGTTGCCCGCACGGCCGGATGTCACTCCAACGGGGACTCAGCCGTTGACGAAGTCCTCACGGGCCAGGACGCCCGTGTCGGCGTTGTCGGTGAAGACCCCGTCGATGCCGGTCGCGAAGTAGGTGCGGAAGGCGCCGAAGACATCGCCGTACGCGTCCGCGTCCGTGCCCTTGCGGAAGTTCGCCGGGAGGAACGGGTTCTCGTTGCGCATGGTGTACGGGTGCAGGATCAGGCCGACGGCGTGGGCGTCCTTCACCAGGGTGGTGGGGGTGGTGAGGTTGCCGCTCGCGTCCTTCGGGATGACCAGGTCGAGGGTGGGGCCGATGCCCTGGGCGTAGCCGGCGATCTCGCGCAGCCCGGTCCGGGTGATCAGGTCGGCGACCGTGCGCGGGTCGCCCGCCTCGACGAAGTCCCAGGGGCGGGTGTTCGCGGCGGACAGCAGAACCACCAGCGGGTTGTCGACGAGCTTGTTCAGGCGCTGGATGCTGCTCGGCTCGAAGGACTGGACGATGACCGGCGAGTTCTTCCGGTCCTTGCCGTGCTTGTGCAGCAGCTTGGCCACCCGCTCCTCCAGGCCCAGGCCCAGCTTGCGGAAGTAGGTGGGGTGCTTGGTCTCGGGGTAGATCCAGACCTGCCTGCCGCGCCTGCGGGTCTGCTCGTCCTGCCACTTCAGGACTTCCTCGAAGGTGGGGATCTCCCAGCGGCCGTTGTAGAGCGTGTTGTGCGGGCGGTTGGCCGGGATGCGCTCGATCGCGCGCAGGGTCTTCAGCTCGGCGAGCGTGAAGTCCTCGGTGAACCAGCCGGTGGTGGAGACACCGTCGAGGACCTTGGTGGTCCTGCGGTCGGCGAACTCCTTGCGGTCGGCGACGTCCGTGGTGCCGCCGATCTCGGGCTCGTGGCGGCAGACCAGATGGCCGTCCCTGGTGGGGACCAGGTCGCCGGCCTCGACGATGTCGGCGCCGAGGTCGAGGGCCAGCTCGTAGGAGCCGAAGGTGTGCTCGGGGCGGTAGCCGCTGGCGCCCCGGTGGCCGATGATGGTCGGCACCGGGAGGCTGTGGAGCCCGCCCCTGGCGGAGCGGCCCGCCCCGGCGGCGCGGGCGGTGCCGGCCAGGCCCAAGACGCTTCCCGTGGCACCGAGCACGGCCGCGCCGAGCAGCGCCCGGCGTCCGGTCGTCCCGCCCGTCGTCATCCGCTCGTTCGGCTCCCACGCGTCCTGCGATCCCATTGCGGCCCTCCTGCCGTCGGTCCTTCGTGCGCCCGATCGTAGGGGCGTGGACATGACGGTCGGGAGACGTCGGCCCCAACACGCGGGTGACGGTGGATGGCAGCTGCGGACCCGGAGGTGACGGGACGTCGGAATGCCCGCGCGGGGGAGGGGGAAGGCGGTCCGCAGGGGCACGTTTCGCGCGGTCACCCCGCCCGTTCCGCGCAGGTGACGGGCGGGTGACGGTGCCGCCATCCAGGTAAACGTACGTCAACAGTGCGTAAGGCCTCGGTGAACCCGATGTGCATCACCCGGGGGGCCGCGAGTATCGTCCTCACCTGCACAGACTCATACCGTTTTTCCTTGGCATCGGAGGGCCCGTTGTCCCGCTTCGCGCTCATCAAGGCAGTGCTCGGACCGGTCATGCGCCTGATGTTCCGCCCCCGGGTCGAGGGCGTGGAGCACATCCCGGGCGACGGTCCGGTCATCCTGGCCGGCAACCACCTGACCTTCATCGACTCGATGATCCTGCCGCTCGTCTGCGACCGGCAGGTCTTCTTCATCGGCAAGGACGAGTACGTCACCGGCAAGAGCCTCAAGGGCAGGCTGATGGCGTGGTTCTTCACCGGCGTCGGCATGATCCCGGTGGACCGGGACGGCGGCCGCGGGGGTGTGGCCGCGCTGATGACCGGGCGTCGGGTGCTGGAGGAGGGGAAGGTCTTCGGGATCTACCCCGAGGGGACCCGCTCCCCCGACGGCAGGCTGTACCGGGGGCGCACCGGTATCGCGCGGCTGACGCTGATGACCGGGGCGCCCGTCGTCCCGTTCGCGATGATCGGCACGGACAAGCTGCAGCCGGGCGGGGCAGGGATGCCTCGGCCCGGGCGGGTGACGGTCCGCTTCGGTGAGGCGATGGAGTTCTCCCGCTATGACGGGATGGACCGGGACCGGTATGTGCTGCGGGCCGTGACCGATTCCGTGATGACCGAGGTCATGCGGCTGTCGGGGCAGGAGTACGTGGACATGTATGCGACGAAGGCGAAGGCGGCGTAACGCCTCCGGCGGTCGGCCGTCTTGCGGGTGGGGGCCGGTCGCCCAGTTCCCCGCGCCCCTAGAGACGCTGCCCGCGCAGTAGGTACCAAGCTGCCGCCGCCGTCGCCAGCAGGACCGCCGCGCCTGCGCCCGATGCGATGCTCAGGCCGTTCACGAAGGCCTCCCTGGCCGAGGTGAGCATGGCCTGCGCGTCGGCCGTGGGCATCCCCGACGCCGCCTCGACCGCGCCGCCCAGGCTCTCGTGGGCCCCTTGCGGTGTGCCCGGCGGAGCGGGGAAACCCCGGTACACGCCCGTCACGATCGAACCGAGCACGGCGATGCCGAGGGCCGCGCCGAGTTCGTACGCCGTCTCGGAGACCGCGGAGGCCGCTCCCGCCTGTTCCTTGGGGACCGAGGACAGGATGACGTCGGCGGTCACCGTGAAGGAGAAGCCGGCGCCGGCGCCGACCACGAGGAGGGCCGCGCCGAGGACCGGGTAGCCGGTCGTGGTGTCGATCAGGGTCAGGGCCGCGAGCGCCAGACCGATGGCCGCCAGGCCGCCGGAGACGACCGTGCGCACCGAGAGGCGCCGCGCCGCGCGGCCGGCCAGCAGACCGGCCACCACCGCGCCCACCGCGGCGGGGAGTTCGGCCAGGCCCGCCTCCAGGGGGCGTCGGCCCTGCACCAGTTGCAGGTACTGGGAGAGGAAGAAGACCAGCCCGGACATGCCGAGCACGGTCAGCATGTCGGCCAGGACCGCGCCGCTGAAGCCCCGCCTGCGGAACAGGCGCATGTCGAGCAGCGGCTCGGGCAGCGTGAGCTGACGGCGTACGAAGCCGTACAGCGCGGTGAGGCCGAGCGCGGCCGCCGCCAGGGGTTCCCAGGTCAGGCCGTGGCTCGCGGCCTCCTTCACCGCGTACACGACGGCGATCATGCCGATCAGGGACAGCGCCACGCTCATCAGGTCCCAGGGGCCCGGGTCGGGGTTCCTGGACTCCGGGAGCGTCTTGAGGCCGACCAGGACCAGGACCAGCATCACCGGCACGTTGATCAGGAAGGCCGAGCCCCACCAGAAGTGTTCGAGGAGAAACCCGCCCACGATGGGGCCGACGGCGGTGCCCGCCGAGGCGGTGGCGCCCCAGATGCCGACGGCGAGGCTGCGTTCGCGGGGGTCGTGGAAGAGGTTGCGGATGAGGGCGAGGGTGGCGGGCATGAGGGTCGCGCCGGCCACGCCGAGCAGGGCGCGGGCGGCGATCATCAGCTCCGGGGTCGTCGCGTAGGCGTTGAGGACGGAGATCAGTCCGAAGGCCGTGGCGCCGCCGAGCAGGATCCGCTTGCGGCCGACGCGGTCGCCGAGGCTGCCCATGGAGACCAGCAGGCCGGCGATGACGAAGGAGTAGACGTCGCCGATCCACAGGAGCTGGGTGCCGGTGGGGTGGAGGTCCTCGCTGATGTACGGGGTCGCGAGGCCGAGGACGGTCGCGTCGACGGCCACCAGCAGCACGGCGAGGACGAGGACGGAGAGCGCGAGCCAACGGTCCGGACGCTTCACCGCCTCGGTCGTGGCCGCCGGCTGCAGGGTGCTGGTCATGATTCCTCTCTCGGTTGTGCGGGTTGTCGTAGCGCGCCGCCGAGCAGCAGGCCCACGACCATGGGACGGAAGTCCCTGGGGGCGCCCTTGCCGGACTGCACCAGCCAGGCGCCGGAGGCCAGCAGGCCGTAGAGCGCCTCGGTGAGCCAGGCGGGCGTGAGGTCGATACGGAACTCACCGGTGAGCTGTCCGCGCCGGAACAGCGCGGAGATGCGGTCGTCGATGCGGGTCCAGCCCTGGTGCACCTCCTCGCCCTCGAACAGCTGGTTCTCGGTGTAGAGGAAGGCGAGGAGTCCGGCGGCGGGCTCGATCTCGCGCACCAGTCGCTCCACGGCGTCGCTCGCCGGGCCCTCGTCCAAGCGGGCCGCGTCCAGCGCGGTCTCGCACTCCTCGATGCCGAGCGACTCCAGGGCGCGGACGAGCGCGTCGCGGCCGGCGAAGTGCCGGTGCAGGGTGGCGCGGCTGATCCCGGCGGCCTTGGCGACCTCGTCCATGGTGGCGGTGGACTTGCGGGTCAGCAGGGCGGCGGCGCTGCGGAGTACGTGGTCACGGTCGACGGCCATGAGACAACCCTAGACCATTTGAGACATCATTGTCTCACTGGAGGCATGGCTGACTCACGTGGGGGCGTGAGTCAGGTGCGGTTCGGTGCCGTCGGCGGGGGGCGCCGGGGTCAGTGCCAGGGCAGGGCGGCCCGGCGGTTCCAGTACGTCTGCGGGTCCTCGGTCAGCGCGGCGAGCCGGGCGAGCTGGTCCTCGTCCAGGTCCACGACCGCCGCGTGCAGGTTGGAGGCGAGCTGGGCCGCGGTGGCCGCACCGGAGAGGACCACGCCTGCCCACGGGGTGCGCAGCACCAGCGCCAGGGCGACCGCGTCGCAGCCGAGGCCCGTCTCGGCGGCCACGGTCCTCAGCAGGTCCGGGGCGTGGGGGCCGGCGAGGCGGCCGTTGGCCATGCCCTCCTTGACGATCACCGTGAGACCCGCGTCATGGGCCTCGGCGAGGGCGGGTCCGGCCGAGGTCTCCAGGGCGTTGTACGTCGACTGGACGGTACGGAAGAGGGGCTCGCCGTCGACCGTGACGGCGAGGGCGGCACGGATCGCGTCCGCCTGGGCGGGGCCGCTGGTGGAGAAGCCCACGGTGACACCCTGGGCGGCGGCTTCCGCGAGCCTGGCGTGGAGTTCCTTGTCGGTGAGCGCGGGACTGTCCGGGGTCACCGAGTGGATCTGGTACAGGTCGAGGCGGTCGCCGAGGAGGCCGGCGGTCTCGGCGCGCTGCCGGTCGTAGGTCCGCACGCTGTGGTCCTTCACCTCGTGCGTCTCGGCGTCGGTCGACCAGCCGGCCGTGTAGGTGTAGCCCCATTTGCTGCCCACGACGACATCGTCGACGTCCGGCCTCGCCTTGAGCCAGTCGGCGAGGAACTCCTCGCTGCGGCCGTAGGAGCGGGCGGCGTCTACGTAGCGGACGCCTTGGGCGTAGGCGGCGTCGAGGAGGTCGTGGGTGCGGGCGCGCAGCGTCTCCACGCTGCGGTCCTCCCCCAGGTCCTCGTCCCGGCCGAGGTTGATGTAGCCGGGGCGGCCGACCGCGGCGAGGCCGAGGCCGATGTGGCAGGTGGGGGTGGTCGCTGTCGCCAGTCGTGCGAAGGGCATCGCGGGCTCCGTCGGGTCGGCTCCGGTACGGCTGCTGACCAACGTAACCCGCGACGCCCCGCGCCTCCGGGCTCGGGTGGTGCGGTGGGGTGGCGGGTGCGGGTGCGTCGTGGTTGTTCGCACAGTCCCCCGCGCCCTTACGGGGTTGCCGTCACACCTGCTTGGCGGTCGCCCAGGCGTGCTGGGCCGCGACGTCCGCCTTCACCTCGGCCAGCTGGACGGCGACCGCGCTCGGGGCGGTGCCGCCCCGGCCGTTGCGGGAGGCCAGCGCGCCGGGGACGTTCAGGACCGTGCGGACCTCGGGGGTCAGGTGGGCGGAGATCTTCGCGAACTGGTCGTCCGTCAGTTCGTCCAGTTCCTTGTTCTCGGCCTCGGCCGCCTTGACGCACTCGCCGGCGACCTCGTGGGCGACCCGGAAGGGGACACCCTGCTTGACCAGCCACTCGGCGATGTCGGTGGCGAGGGAGAAGCCGGCCGGGGCCAGTTCCTCCATGCGCTCGCGATGGACGGTGAGGGTGGCCATCATGCCGGTGAAGGCGGGGAGCAGGACCTCGAGCTGGTCGCAGGAGTCGAAGACCGGCTCCTTGTCCTCCTGGAGATCCCGGTTGTAGGCGAGGGGCAGCGCCTTGAGGGTGGCCAGGAGGCCGGTGAGGTTGCCGATCAGACGGCCGGACTTGCCGCGCGCCAGCTCGGCGATGTCCGGGTTCTTCTTCTGCGGCATGATCGAGGAGCCGGTGGAGAAGGCGTCGTGCAGGGTCACGAAGGAGAACTCCTTCGTGTTCCAGATGATGACCTCCTCGGCGATCCGCGAGAGGTTCACCCCGATCATCGCCGTGATGAAGGCGAACTCCGCCACGAAGTCACGGGAGGCCGTGCCGTCGATGGAGTTGCCGACGCTGCCGTGCTCGAAGCCGAGGTCCGCCGCGACCGCCTCCGGGTCCAGGCCGAGGGAGGAGCCGGCGAGGGCGCCCGAGCCGTACGGCGACACGGCCGTGCGCGCGTCCCACTGGCGCAGCCGTTCGGCGTCCCGGGAGAGGGACTGGACGTGGGCCAGGACGTGGTGGGCGAAGAGGACCGGCTGGGCGTGCTGGAGGTGGGTGCGGCCGGGCATCGCCACGTCCGGGTGGGCCTCCGCCAGGCCGACGAGGGCGTCCTGCAGGTCGGCGACCAGGCCGCCGATGATCCGGGCGTGGTCACGCAGGTACATGCGGAAGAGGGTGGCGACCTGGTCGTTGCGGGAGCGGCCGGCGCGCAGCTTGCCGCCGAGGTCGGGGCCGAGACGCTCCAGGAGACCCCGCTCCAGCGCGGTGTGCACGTCCTCGTCGGCGATGGTGCCGACGAAGGTGCCGGCGGCGACGTCGGCCTCCAGCTGGTCGAGGCCCGCGATCATGCGGGTCAGCTCGTCCTCGGTGAGCAGGTTCGCCTTGTGCAGCACGCGCGCGTGGGCCCGCGAACCGGCGATGTCGTAGGGCGCGAGCCGCCAGTCGAAGTGGACGGACGCGGACAGCTTGGCCAGGGCCTCGGCGGGACCGTCGGCGAACCGGCCGCCCCAGAGCCGGACGTCACCGCTGTTGCTGCTCACTGCGTTGCTCCTCACCGCTGCACTCAAGGTCATGCATGAGTATGCAGTGCATTGCATGATTCGTCAATTTTGGAGGGTTCTCAAGACTTTTGAAGTCACCTTGAACAACGGCAACCGCTTGCCCGTACTCACGCCTGAACGCTGGCGCCGCGTTTGTAAACCACTCCTGACCCAAGTGAGGCATCCGCATGTCCAGGGCTCTTCCCAAGTACAACAAGCGTCGTGTGGCGATCATCGGCGGCGCCGCCGCTCTGGCCCTGACCGGTGCGGTGGTCGTGAACCAGGCCCTCGCCGGAGAGTCGTCCAAGAGCAGCAGCACCAACGCCCAGACGCTGGCCGCCGGCCCCGGCACGATCGTGTGCCCCGACGTCGCCTCGAAGCTGCCGGCGATCCCCGCCACCGCGAAGGCCGAGGTCGACCGCAACCTCGTGCTGCTGCAGACCCAGATCCAGGAAGCCAACACCCGCCTGAAGAACACGGTCGGCCAGGGCGGCCCGAACTTCGTCCAGAACGCGATCCTCGGCCCCCTCAAGGACAAGCGCGTGGCGACCGTCAACCGCATCGCCACGGCGATCGGCCGCACCGCTGCCAAGCCGACCGGTCTGGACGCCCTCGCGCCCTGCGCCCTGAACGCGGGCGGCGGCGCGGCCGCCGGCAACGCGAACGCCGGCAACAACGCGAACGCGGGCAACGGCAACAAGGGCAACGCGGGCAACAACGCGAACGCGGGCGCCAACAACGGCAACGCGGGCAACGCGGGCGCGGTCGGCACGATCACCTGCCCGGACGTCGCCTCGAAGCTGCCGGCGATCCCCGCCACCGCGAAGGCCGAGGTCGACCGCAACCTCGCGCTGCTGCAGACCCAGATCCAGGAAGCCAACACCCGCCTGAAGAACACGGTCGGCCAGGGCGGCCCGAACTTCGTCCAGAACGCGATCCTCGGCCCGCTGAAGGACAAGCGCTCGTCGACGATCGACCGTATCGCCATCTCCATCGGCCGTACCGCCGCCAAGCCCACCGGGCTGAACTCGCTGGCCGCCTGCACGTTGAACAAGTGACGACGTGACAGGCGTGGTGGCCGCCCCGAGGAAGCGCCGGCCGGGGCGGCCGCCGCGGTGTGTCCGGGCACTCCGCCCGGACGAACACCTTCCCGGACCGATGCCCCGGGTGCGCGCTTTCGCGGGTGAACACGTTCCCGAATAATCGTCAGCCATGGGAAAGACCTACGAGCGCATCGACGGCAGGCTCCGCACCTTCATCGAGGAGCAGCCGCTCTTCTTCACCGCGACCGCTCCGCTGTCCGGCGACGGCACGGTCAACCTCTCCCCCAAGGGCCTCAAGGGCTCGTTCGCGGTGATCGACGAACGCACCGTGGCCTACCTCGACTTCGCCGGATCCAACGCGGAGACCGTCGCCCACCTGCGGGAGAACGGACGGATCACCCTGATGTGGTGCGCGTTCCAGGGGCCGCCGAACATCGTGCGGGTGCACGGCCGCGGGGAGCCGGTGTTCCGGGACGACCCCCGTTTCAAGGAACTCCTGCGCCACTTCCCCGGCATCGACCCGACCCCGCACGGACTGCGGGCGATCATCGTCGTCCACGCCGAACTGGTCCGGGACACCTGCGGATACGCGGTGCCCTTCATGACGTACGAACAGGACCGGGATCTGCACGGCAAGCGGTTCGCGCGGGAGGACGACGCCTCGCTGGACGCCTATTTCGGCAAGAAGGAGCACATCGCCAGCAGCATCGACGGCCTGCCCGGACTGCCACTGCCCCTGCCGCCCACCCCGTGAGCCTAGGTCATCGCCCCGAGTTCGACGGTGAAGGTCGTCGAGCCGGGGCTGCTCGTCAACGTCACCCGTCCCCCGTGGGCCTCCGCCACCGCTGACACGATCGACAGGCCGAGGCCGGTGCCCGTCTTGGTGCGGCGGTGGTCGGCTCGGGTGAAGCGGTCGAAGATCCTCGGCTGGAGGTCCTCGGGGATGCCGGGGCCGTCGTCGTGGACGCTGAGGCGGGTCGCCGCGGGGTCCGTCTCCAGGGTGACCGTGACCTGGGTGCCCTCGGGGGTGTGCAGGCGGGCGTTGGCCAGGAGGTTGGCGAGGACCTGGTGGAGGCGGTGCGCGTCGCCGGTGACGGTGACCGGCTCCTCGGGCAGCTCCAGGGTCCAGCGGTGGCCGGGGCCCGCCGCCCTCGCGTCGGTCACCGCGTCCAGGACGAGCCGGGTGAGGTCCACGGGGCGGCGCTCCAGCGGGCGGCCCGCGTCCAGACGGGCCAGCAGGAGCAGGTCGTCGACCATCTCGCCCATCCGGGAGGACTCCGCCGCGATGCGTTCCAGCGCCCGGGTCACGTCCGGCGGGACCGGGCCGGGGTGGAGCAGGGCCAGTTCGGCGTGACCGCGCACCGAGGCGACCGGGGTGCGCAGTTCGTGGCTGGCGTCGGCGGCGAAGCTGCGCAGCCTCTCCTCGCTGGCGTGACGTTTGGTGAGGGCGTCCTCGACATGGCCCAGCATGCGGTTGAAGGCCCCGGCCATCCGTCCGACCTCGCTGCGGGGATCCGGCTCGGGCGCCCGGGGCGGCAGGGCCACCTCGCCCGAGGCCAGGGGCAGTTCGCTGACCCTGGTGGCCGTCGCCGCGACCCGGCTCAGCGGGCGGAGCGACCAGCGGACCCACAGGGCTCCGGCCACACCGGCGATGACCAGGGTCACGCCGAAGACGATCCCCGCGACCAGTGCCAGGCGGTGGACCGTCGACTCCACCGGTTCCATCGGAAGACCGGTGATCAGGACGTCCCCGTCCAGGCCCCCGGTGGCCCGGACCCGGTACTCGTCGAGCGTGGACAGGTGGACGGTGTGGGAGTGGCCGTCGACCGGGACTGCGGCGAGGGCGCGCCGGTCGGCGGCGGTCAGGGCGACCGTGAGGTCCGCGGTCGCGGCACCGGAGGAGGGCACCACGGCCGCGTTGGTCACCTTGCCGTCCAGCAGCCGGACGCCGAGGGTGCCCGCCGACTGGCGGCGGGTGTCACCGTGCTCGTCGCCGTCGTGGTCGTCGTGGCCCACGGGCGGTACGCCGCCGTGTTCCAGGCTGGCCGGGAAGCGGTTGCCGACCTCGGCGAGCTGTTCGTCGAGGCGGCCGGTGAGGAAGCCGTTCAGGCCCACGACCGCGGCCACGCCGACCGCCGCGCAGCCGAGCGCCAGCAGGACCACGAGACCGGCGGTGAGGCGGGCGCGCAGGGTGCGCGGCAGCAGACGGCTCATGACGCGGCCGGCTTCAGCACGTACCCGGCCCCGCGCACGGTGTGGATCATCGGCTCGCGGCCGGCGTCGACCTTCTTGCGCAGGTAGGAGATGTACAGCTCGACGACATGGGCGCGGCCGCCGAAGTCGTAGGACCAGACCCGGTCGAGGATCTGGGTCTTGCTGAGCACCCGGCGCGGGTTGCGCATCAGGAACCGCAGGAGTTCGAACTCGGTCGGGGAGAGCTCGATCAGCTCGCCCGCACGGGTCACCTCGCGGGCCTCCTCGTCCATGACCAGGTCGCCGACGACCAGCCTCGGGCCCTCCTCCTGCTGGCGGGCCATGCCGGCGCGGCGCAGCAGTCCGCGCAGCCGGGCGACGACCTCCTCCAGGCTGAAGGGCTTGGTGACGTAGTCGTCGCCGCCCGCCGTGATGCCGGCGATCCGGTCCTCCACCGCGTCCCGGGCGGTGAGGAACAGCACGCAGACGTCCGGCTTCACCGCGTGCAGGGACCGCAGCACGGCGAAGCCGTCGGTGTCGGGGAGCATGACGTCGAGCACGACCGCGTCGGGCAGCAGCTCCCGGGCCGCCGTGAGGGCCGAGGCGCCGTCGCCGGCCGTGCGGATCTGCCAGCCCTCGTAGCGCAGGGCGCCGGAGAGGACCTCGGCGAGGTCGGGGTCGTCGTCGACGACGAGGACGCGCAGCGGGGTGCCGTCGGGGCGGGTGAGGGCGGGGCGGCCGGAGCGGGTGGTGTTCATGGCTGCTTCCAGGATCGCTCCCGGCCGGGCGGAACGGGCTCTGCGACCGCTCTGAGTTTCCTCTGAGTCGGCCGGCCGGGGCGGCCGCTCAGAGCGGTCTGAGAGGTTCGCCCCGCACAGTGGGCTGCCCGACCGGCGAAAGGACCTCCTCATGACCACCATGTACGAGCGGCGGGCGGCACCCCCGGTGGCGCCGGTTCCCCCGCGCTCCCCCGCGGGCCCGGTGCTCGCCGTGCTGTGGGCGGGGGCCGCCGCCGTGCTCGCCCTGTGGTGGTCCGGCACCGGCTCGGTCGTCGGGGCGGCGGGCTGGCTGACCGGGGCCGGGCGGATCGCCGGGCTGCTGTGCGGGTACGCCTGCGCGGTGGTCGTCGCCCTGATGGCGCGGGTGCCGCTGCTGGAGCGCCGGATCGGCTCCGACCGGGTGGCGCGCTGGCACGCGATGGCGGGCCGCTACACGATCTGTCTGCTGGTGGCGCACATCGCGCTGATCCTCGCCGGGTACGCGGCCCAGGACGGCCGGTCGATCGTCCACGAGACACTGACGGTGGTCCTGGACTACCCCGAGATGCTGAAGGCGACCGCCGGCACGGTGCTCCTCCTCGCGGTCGGGGTGACCTCGGCGCGGGCCGTGCGCCGCCGCACGGGCTACGAGTTCTGGTACTACGTCCACCTGCTCACCTACGCGGCCGTCTTCCTCGCCTTCGGTCATCAGCTGGCCCTCGGCAACGACCTCAACGGCAGGCCGGTGGCCACGGCCGCCTGGTACGCGCTCTACCTCGGGGCGGCGGGGCTGGTGCTGTGGTTCCGGGTCCTGGTCCCCGTACGGCTGAACCTGCGGCACCGGCTGCGGGTGGAGTCCGTGCAGCGTGAGGCTCCCGGCGTGTACTCCGTCGTCGTACGGGGGCGGCGGCTGGACGCACTCGGCGCGGTGGCCGGGCAGTTCTTCCGGTGGCGGTTCCTCGGGGCGGGGCTGGCGTGGACCTCGACGCCGTACTCGCTGTCGGCGCCGCCCCGGGCCGGGCGGATGCGGATCACGGTCAAGGCGCTCGGCGGGCACAGCGCGCGCGTGGCGCTGCTGCGGCCGGGCACGCGCGTGTGGGCCGAGGGGCCGTACGGCGCGATGACCGCCGACCGGCGGGGGGCGCCGAAGGCGCTGCTGATCGGGGCGGGGGTGGGCATCACCCCGCTGCGGGCGCTGTTCGAGACGCTGCCCGGCGAGGTCACCGTGCTGTACCGGGCGCGTTCGGCGGAGGACCTCGCGCTGGGATCGGAACTGGAGGCGATCGGCCGCTGGCGCGGGGCGAGGGTGCTGTACGCGCTCAACGGGCCCGGGGGACAGCGCCCGGACCTGGGCGCCGGGTCGCTGCGCGCGGCGGTGCCGGACCTGGCCGGGCACGACGTCTACCTGTGCGGGCCGCACGGCTTCGCCCGGGACGTGTACGAGGCCCTGCGCGCCGCCGGGGTGCCGGACCGGCGCATCCACCACGAGTCGTTCGAGCTGTGAGAGCCGTGAGTGCTGTGAGAGCCGTAGGAGTCGTGAGAGTGGTGAGGTCGTGGCCGTGCACCCGCTGAAGAAGAACCGCCCCCTGCGCCGGATCATGCTGGCGAGCGCGACCACCGTCTCCGCGGTGGTGATGCTGCTGGCGCTCAAGCCGCACACGGCGCCCGAGCCGGCCGTGGCGTCCCCGGTGCCCTCCGCCGGCAGCTCGGTCTCCCCGGGCAAGGGAAGCGCGACCGTCACCGGCGACGCGGTGCAGACCCGCTGGGGGCCGGTCCAGGTCCGGATCACCGTACAGAACGGGAAGATCACGGACGTGACCGCGGTGACCTACCCCCAGGACAATCCGCGCGACCAGCAGATCAACTCGTACGCCCTCCCCCAGCTGCGCAGCGAGGCGCTGAAGGCGCAGAGCGCGCACATCGACACCGTCTCCGGGGCGACGTACACGAGTGACGGTTACCGCCAGTCACTCCAGTCCGCACTGGACTCGGCGGGGCTCTGAACACAAAGCGGTCGAGGCACGTATCTCTGGGCGCCAGGGTCAAGTCCCCACGGAGGAACCGTGACCACCACGATCGCAGGCGGACGCGCCGCCCGCCGCCAGACGATGCGCCGCATCCGCCCGCGCCGATCCCCCGCCGTTCCGTTGCTGCTCGCCGTATGGGCGGGCGCGGCGGGCGTGCTGTGGCTGTGGTGGAGCAATACGCCGAACATCGCGGACAACGACAGCAAGATTCTCAACGCGGGGCGGATCACCGGTCTGCTCGCCGGCTATCTGATGGCGCTCGTCGTGCTCCAGATGGCCCGGGTGCCGGCGCTGGAGCGCCGGGTGGGCTCGGACCGGGTGGCGCGCTGGCACGCGATGAGCGGCCGGTACACGCTGTGTCTGACGTTCGCGCACGTGTTCCTCATCATGTGGGGGTACGCGCTCCAGGCCGGCAAGTCGCTCGGTGACATCGTCCAGCAGACGATCGACTCCATCAACCAGCTTCCCGACATGGGCAAGGCGGCGATCGGCACCGGTCTGCTGCTGGTCATCGGCCTGGTGTCGATCGGCCCGGTCCGGCGGAAGATGCCGTACGACACCTGGTACCACATCCACCTGCTGACGTACGCCGCGGTGTTCCTGACCTTCTGGCACCAGCTCACCACGGGCAACGAGTTCGCCGTCGAGCCCACCGCCAAGACCGTCTGGTACGGGCTGTACGGCTCGGTCACCGCGCTGGTGATCTGGTACCGCATCCTCACCCCGCTCCGGCTGAACCTGCGGCACCGTATGTACGTCGAGGCGGTCATCGAGGAGACGCCGGGCATCGTGTCCGTCCTGATCGGCGGCCGCAAGCTGCACCGGATCGGCGCGGAGGCGGGGCAGTTCTTCCGGTGGCGGTTCCTCGCGCCGGGGATGCGGTTCAGCTCCCACCCGTACTCGCTGTCGGCGAACCCGCGCCCCGAGCTGCTGCGGATCACGGTCAAGGCGATCGGCGACCACACCGCGGCGCTGCGCGAACTGCGGCCCGGTACCAAGGTGTGGGCCGAGGGCCCGTACGGCGCGATGACCGCCTCCCGGCGCAGCCGCGGCAAGGTGCTGCTGGTCGCGGGCGGTGTGGGCATCACGCCGATGCGGACGCTGTTCGAGACGCTGCCGGGCGCGCCCGGTGACATCACGCTCCTCTACCGGGCCAACAGCACCCAGGACCTGGCCCTGTGGGACGAGCTGGCGAAGATCGCCGACGAGCGCGGGGCGCGGCTGATGTACGCGGTCAACAGCCCCGACGGGGAACGCCCCGACATCTCGGCGGAGTCCCTCCAGCGCAAGATCCCCGACATCGACGACCACGACGTGTTCATGTGCGGGCCGAACGGCTTCGCCCAGGGCGTGTACGAGGCACTGCGCGGCGCCGGGGTCCCGGCCCGCCGTATCCATCACGAGTCGTTCGAGATGTGACCGGCACGACTCCCGGCCCGTGACGTGGCCTTCTACAGGAATCAGGAGCTCAGGAGCAGATGAGGAAGAGCCACCCTCTTCGGCGGGTCGTGCTGGCCAGTGCCGCCACCGTGTCGGGGATCGTGCTGCTGCTGTCGCTGAAGCCGACGACCGACCCGACGTCCACGCAGGCGGCGGGGGCGGCCGGCGGAACGGCGGCGCAGGAGGCGGCCCAGGGCGGAGCCGGGGCGCCCGTGACGGGCACGATGACCGGTGACGCCGTCAAGACGCAGTACGGCGACGTCCAGGTCCGGATCACCGTCGTCAACAACAAGATCACCAAGGCGGAGGCCGTCAAGGCACCGTCGGGCGGCACCAGCACCCAGAAGTCCGAGCTGGCGATCCCGAAGCTGAACGCGGCCGTCGTCGCCAAGCAGAGCGTGCAGATCGACACCGTCTCGGGCGCGACCTACACCAGCGAGGGCTACAAGAAGTCGCTCCAGTCGGCGATCGACAAGGCGAACGCGAGCGCGGGCTCCTCCCAGGGCTCCGGTTCGGGCGCCGTGCAGGCCTCGGGCACCTTCACCGGGGACGCGGCGACGACGCAGTACGGCGACGTCCAGGTCCGGATCACGCTCGCCGACGGCAAGATCACCAAGGCGGACGCGGTCAAGGCGCCGTCCGGCGGGACCAGCACGCAGAAGACGGAACTCGCCGTCCCGAAGCTCAACCAGGCGGCGGTGAAGGCCGGCAGCGCCGACATCGACACCGTCTCGGGCGCGACCTACACCAGCGAGGGCTACAAGAAGTCGCTCCAGTCGGCGCTGGACAAGGCGAAGGCGAGCGGGGGTTCGGGGTCGGCCTCCGGGTCGGGGTCGGGTTCGGGCTCGGGCTCGGGCTCGGGGTCCGGCTCCGGCGCGGGCGCCGGCTCGGGTGCGGCGCAGGCCTCCGGTACCTTCACCGGCGCGGTGGCGCAGACGCAGTACGGCCCGGTGCAGGTCCGGATCACCGTCGCGGGCGGCAAGATCACCAAGGCGGAGGCGGTCCAGGCGCCCTCGGGCGGGACCAGCACGCAGAAGACCGAACTCTCCGTCCCCAAGCTGAACCAGGCCGCGGTGAAGGCCGGCAGCGCCGACATCGACACCGTGTCCGGGGCCACCTACACCAGCGAGGGCTACAAGCAGTCCCTGCAGTCGGCGCTGGACCAGGCCGGTGACTGACACCGTGGCCGAGTCGGCAGCAGCTCCCGCCGCGGTGCGTCACGCGGAGGAGGTCATGGGGACGGTCTTCTCCTTCGACATCCGCGGCGGGGAACCACAGGCGGTGCGCGCGGCGCTCGACGCGGCGGTGGGCTCGCTGCACCGGGTGAACGAGGTGTTCAGCACCTACCGCGAGGACAGCCAGGTCTCCCGGATGGCGCGGGGCGAGCTGACCGTCGGGGAGTGCGATCCCGAGGTGGCCGAGGTGCTGGAGCTGGGCGCCGAGGCGGAGCGGGCCAGCGACGGCTGGTTCAGCATGCGGTACGAGGGCCGGCTCGACCCGACGGGGATCGTCAAGGGCTGGGCCACGGAGCGGGCGGCGCGGCTGATCTCCGGGGTGCCGGGGGTGAGCGGCGTCAGCGTCAACGGCGGCGGGGACGTGCAGTTGCTGGGCGTGCCCGGGGCGGAGCGGCCCTGGCGGGTCGGGGTGTCCGACCCGCTGCGGCCGGGTGGTCTCGCTGCGGTCGTGTCGGCGGCGGGGGCCGACGAGCTGGCCGTCGCCACCTCGGGCACCGCCGAGCGGGGTGCGCACATCGTCGACCCGCGCACGGGGCGGTCCGCGGTGACCGACCTCGTCGCCGTCACGGTGGTCGCGCCTCGCCTCACCTGGGCGGACTGCTGGGCCACGGCGGCGTTCGCGATGGGTTCCCGGGAGGCGCTGGCCTGGCTGGAGTCCCTGCCGGACGTCGAGGCCCTGCTGATCACGGCGGGCGACGAGGTGCGGTGCACGGGGGGACTGGCCCGGCGTCTGGGCTGAGCCGGGGCGGGCCGCGCAGCCCGGCGCTGACGGGGTGCCGCCGCGCCCACCCGTGCCGCCCCGGGCGGCACGCATGCCCGCAGCTTACGAACCTGACCGGGTGGCACGCTCCGCGGCTCACGAGCGGTGGCCGGGCGAGGCACGTGACGACGATTCCGCGTTCGCGAGTACGGCCGGATTGACAAGACCATGCACCTGCTCGCCGTGGTCGACCCGGTCGACGACACCTACCGGCGGCTGATGAACCGGCAGCTCACCGTGCAGGAGTCCCGCCACCGCCTGGCCCGTGCTATCTGCCACGGCGGCCGGGGCCAGATCCGCCAGGCGTACCACGAGGGCCAGGAGGACAAGCTCGCCGCGCTCGGCCTGATCCTCAACGCCGTCGTCCTGTGGAACACCCGCGACCCGGATGCCGCCGTCGCCCGACTCCGCGCAGAGGGCCACGACATCAAGGACGAGGATGTCGCCCGCCTCTCCCCGCTCAAGGACCGGCACATCGACTTCCTGGGCCGCTACCTGTTCAACATCAGGGCCAGCAGCCCCGGCCGGGACCTGCGCCCGCTGCGCGACCCGGATGCGCCCGAGCTGGACGAGAACAACGAGGCTCTGGACCGACCTGGGCTTTCCCAGGCTGCGCGGGTGTCATCCGCGGTCGCTGACCCGCTGCGCCTCGCCTTGATCTCCAACCTGCGCCACACGGTCGCGAGCCGGTCGGGTCAGTCCGCTCTGTGGTGATGGCCCGGACGCCTTCGGACGGTAACAGCCCCGATGGATGCAGGATGCGGCCCCTGTGCAGCACGAGATGATCGGCGGTGCACCCCAGGGGATTGCGCGCGGTAGCGTCGGCATCGGCCGGGCCTGTAGAGATGCGGGAGTGAGGGACATGGTGGCACGCAGACTCCTGGCGTTCGCCGACGCTCTGGTGCTTCTCGGTGCCGAGCCGCCGCGGCTGGCGGCGTTGGATCGGGCGCTCGGTGGGGCGTTGAATCTGGCGACCGCCGGGGTCAGCGGCACGGTGATCGGCATGGCCGACGCCAACGGACGACTCCTCGGCCTCGGACGCGACGCGATTCGCGGCGTCGGCGCCCGTCTGGGCCGTACCCAGGGGCGTGCGGAGCGGACCGATGTGCTGCGCGCGGCGCACACCGTCATCGTCGTGGTGGCCTTCTTCGAGGCGATGGAGGAGTTGGAGCTTCCGTTCACCCTCGCCGAGGTGCGGTTGACCCGGGACGAGCAACTCGCCCTCGCCCGGACCGAATCGGGCTCGACCCCGCAGACGCCGGACCTTGTGTCGCTGCTGCTCGCCACGGACCTGCCCTGCCCGGCACCGCACATACCGGCCTCGGCGCTCACCGCGATGCTGCTCACGAGTTACGCGGACTACGCCCGCAGGTTCTACGCCTTCCTCGAAGGCCTTGCCTTTTGGGAGCACATGGACGCGTTGCGGCGCCTCCGGGCCCATGCGGCTCTCATGGATGACCTGCCGCACGCGGCGCATGACCGATACCAGAGCCTGTACGTCGAGCTCGCCAAAGAGGCACCCGAATTCGGTTTCTGGGTCACACATGTGGCGCAGCAGGCGATCCACACGGACGTCGGCCGTGCCCTGTCCGGGATCGAGACTCTCCTCACCCGCACCACCGAGGCGCTGCGCCCGCCGGTCGACGTGGCCTCCGCGCTGGCGCGCGCTCACCGGGCAGCGCTCGCTCACCCTGTGCTGGACGCCGCGTCGGCGCCGGACGGCATCAGGATTCCCACCCTTCAGGACCTCTACCTCGACCCGGACTTCCGCGTCAGTGCCGTTTCCGGGCAGGCCGCACCGGCCGACCACGAGTGGTGGGGGCGACTGCCCCTCCGCCGAGACCTCACCCGCTACCTGGCCGGGGCCCTCACCTCTCCTCAGCTCGCCGAGGCTCCCCTGCTGATCCTGGGCCAGCCCGGTGCCGGCAAATCCGTCCTCACCCGGGTGCTCGCCGCAAGGCTCCCCTCCGTCGGTTTTCTCCCCGTGCGCGTGCCGCTGCGGGACGTCCGGGTGGAGGACGAACTGCAGGACCAGATCGAACAGGCGATCCGCGCCTCCACCGGCGAACGGGTCAGCTGGCCGGAACTGGTGCGCGCGGCAGGTGGCAGTACTCCTGTTCTGCTCCTGGACGGCTTCGACGAGTTGCTGCAGACGACCGGCGTCCACCAAACCAACTTCCTGGAGCGCGTGGCCCAGTTCCAGCGGCGTGAGGCGGATCAAGGGCGGCCCGTGCTGGCCTTGGTGACGAGCCGGACCTCCGTGGCCGACCGCGCCCGATACCCCACCGGCATGGTCGTCCTGCGCCTGGAGCCCTTCCGCGTCGAGCAGATCGCGACCTGGCTGGCTGTGTGGAACGAGGCCAATACGGCCGGACTCTCGGCGCACGGCCGCGGCCCGCTCACTTGGCACCACCTCGAACGGCACGCCGAACTCGCCTCTCAGCCCCTGCTGTTGACGATGCTCGCGCTGTACGACGCTGCCGAGGGTGCTCTGCGGCGCGCCGACGACGACTTCGACGTCACCGAGTTGTACGAGCAACTGCTGTCCTCCTTCGCCCGGCGCGAGGTCGGCAAGACGACACTCCACGCCGTCTCCGACGAGGAGACGGCCGCCCTCGTCGAGCAGGAACTGCAGCGCCTGTCGCTCGTGGCCTTCGCCCAGCTGAACCGGGGTCGCCAGTGGGTGTCGGCGGACGAACTCGAGCAGGACCTCACCGCCGTACTGGGCAGGCAGCCGGTGCGGCCACCGGGATTCCGCACCCCGCTCACCGCCGCCGAAACGGCGCTCGGCCGCTTCTTCTTCGTCCAGCGAGCCCAGTCGGTGCGGGACGGCCAGGTACTCGCCACCTACGAGTTCCTGCACGCGACCTTCGGCGAGTATCTGGCCGTACGCCTCACCCTGCACCTGCTCACCGACCTGCTCGCACCCCGTCCCGCGCTCTCTCTCGGGGACACCCGTATCGACGACGACCTCGCCTACGCACTGCTTTCCTACACCTCCCTGGCGTCCCGGCAGATGCTGCGCTTCGCGCGGTCGCTGACCGGCAGGCTGCCCGGGGCGGAACGGCGCCGGCTGACTCGGACCCTCATCCAGGTTCTGACCCAGCACACGACGCGCACCGGTGACCAGCACCCGGCCTACCGGCCCGCCCTGCTGCGCACGACGACACGCCACGGCCTGTACGGTTCCAACCTCGTGCTTCTGACGGTGCTGCTCGCCGAGCGCTGCTCCGCCGTCGAGCTGTTCCCGGGCTCCGCGGACCCGCCGGGTGCCTGGCACCGGCACTGCCTGCTGTGGCGCTCGGCGATGAACGAGAGCCAATGGACGGACTTCGCTCTGTCCCTCGACGTCCATCACACGTGGGACGACGAGGGCCGGGCCCTGGAGATAGCGCTTCGCTCAGAGCCAGGCACCCCACCGCAGCCCCTCGACATGAACTGGCACTTCCGCTACCCGCGAGGCAGCGCAGGCCCAGGCTGGTCTCGGTCGTACTGGGACGAGCTGTGGCACAAAACGGCCGTGTCCGGCGGAACCAATGACTCGGTGATGCGGCATGCCCTGGACCCGGTATTCCGGTGGCTCGGCCAGGCCGTGACCATGTTCAGTCCGGTCGACGGTGCTCCGGCCTCATCGCTCGCCCACGACCTGCTCGAACTGCTGCTGGCCAATCGCACGGCCATGAGCGACAGGGAACTCGGCGATCTCTACGACCGGGCGCTCCAGGGAACGCGGCTGCTGATGGACATGCGCCACCCTCACCTGGTGTCGGCCGTGCACGCCCTTCTCACGGCCTTCGCCCAGGACAGGGGACGAGTCCCCGGCGACGCACACGACGACATCCTGCAGTTTCTGGCACAGCTCATCCAGCTCATGTTCGGTGACAGCGAGAGGGCACAACCATTGCCGGTGACCGTCTTCGATGCACTGTCCCATGCGCTGGCATCCCACCGCCCCTTGGTGCACGCCCTCATATCGGCGGAAGAGCGGGCCCTGATCGCGCGCCACCACGATCCGGCCGTCGGCCCACCGGAGTGAGCGGGCGGGCCGACGGCCGGCGAGGCAGTCGGTTGGCGACCCCGGTCGCTTCGCCCGCCCGAAGCCCCTGCTCGGCAGGTACGACGCACTTGTCGGCGAGGACGTGAGGCCACTGCTCCTTCATGATCCGCCAGTGGCTCCGGTAGTAGCCGCGCAGACCGACGGGAGCGCAAACGGACCGATGAGGGCGGCTCCGTCCGACCCGGATTCGCCGAGATCACTCGTCCCGGGTCAAGCGGGCGGCGGCCACGCGCGCGGCGAGGTCGGTGGACTTCCTGGGTCGCAACCGGCGACTGGGACGGCACGGTCCGGCGCTGAGACGGCGAAGGGCGCCTGCTGTCGGAGTTCCGCGACCGCTCCCGGGGCCCATACCGCGTCTTCTCGCTGACCGTCTCGGCCGCTGGATACGTGACGGCGGGGTGCAACGACGGGCGTATCCGGGTCTGGGACGCGGACGGTTGCCCGGCGGCTTCGTTCGACGCCGCTGTCCGCAACGACGCCCAGGGCAGCGGCCTCCCCCACCCCAGCGTCAGTGTCTCCGTCCCTGCGTTCGGCCAAGCCATGCTCGCCTCGACGAAAGCCGACGGGACCGTCCAGATTCACGATCTGGACGGATCAGGACCGCCGGAGATCCTGCGCGCGCCGACGGAACTGCTCTCGTCCCCGAGGATGGATCGTTCACCTGCCTCGCCACCGCCCCGGCCGGACGCACCCTGGCGGCCGGGCACTGGAGCGGCGGGGTCAGTTTCTGGGAGATCGGCTCCGGCACCCTCGCTCCCCCCAGGGGGCGCGGGGAACGGCGCGAACGGCCCCCGCTGCGCCGCGGTCGGCCGATCCCCGCGACCACCAGGCTCAATGACCGTTCTGAGCCAGCCTCAGCAAGTGCTCCGCCAGCGCCTGGCCACCCGTCGGCTCCCTGCTGATCAGCAGCAGTGTGTCGTCGCCGGCGATGGTGCCCAGGATGTCGTGCAGCTCCGCCTGGTCGATCGCCGAGGCGAGGAACTGCGCCGCACCCGGCGGGGTGCGCAGGACCACGAGGTTCGCCGAGGCCTCCGCGGAGATCAGCAGCTCCTGGGAGAGCCGACGCATCCGCTCCTCCTTCGCCGACCCCCCGAGCGGCGCCCGCGGGGTCCGGAAACCCCCTTCGCTGGGCACCGCGTAGATGAGGTCGCCGTCGGTGTTGCGGATCTTCACCGCGTTCAGCTCGTCCAGGTCCCGCGACAGCGTCGCCTGCGTCACGCTCAGCCCGTCGTCGGCGAGCAGCTTCGCCAACTGGCTCTGCGAGCGCACGGGTTGCCGGTTGAGGATGTCCACGATCCGGCGGTGGCGGGCGGTGCGGGTCTGCGGCACGGCGGGCCCGCCCGCCCCACCCTGCTCGTGGTCCTGGGCCTGGCTCATCGTCGTCTCATTCTCCGGATCCGTCCCCGCTGGCTGTGTCGAGGATGCCGGGCAGCGCCCCGAGGAACGCCTCCACCGCGTCGTCGCCGAGATTCAGCGGCGGCATCAGCCGGACGACGTCGGGGGCGGGCGCGTTCACGAGGAATCCGGCCTCCTGAGCCGCCTGCTGCACCTGGGGCGCGAGCGGCTCGGAGAGCACGATACCCAGGAGCAGACCCGCACCCCGGACATAATCGATCAATGGGTGGCCGAGAGACTCGATCCCGCCCCGCACCTTCTCGCCCTGCCGCTTGACGTTCTCCAGCAACCCCTCGTTCTCGATGGTGTCGAGGACGGCGAGGCCGGCCGCGCAGGCGACGGGGTTGCCGCCGAAGGTCGTGCCGTGGTGGCCGGGCCGCAGCAGGTCCGCGGCCCGCCCGAAGGCGACGGTCGCACCGAGCGGCAGCCCGCCGCCGAGCCCCTTGGCCAGCGTCACGACGTCGGGCAGGACGCCCTCGTGGGCCTGGTACTCGAACCACTGCCCGGTCCGGCCGATGCCGGTCTGCACCTCGTCGAGGACGAGGAGCGAGCCGGTGGCCGCGGTGATCGCCCGGGCCGCCTTCAGATAGCCGGCCGGGGGCACGACCACGCCGTTCTCGCCCTGGACGGGCTCGATGATGACGAGTGCCGTGTCCTCGGTGACCGCGGCGGCCAGCGCCTGCGCGTCGCCGTACGGGACGTGGGTGACCTCGCCGGGCAGCGGCAGGAACGGTTCCTGCTTGCCGGGCTGGCCGGTGAGCGCGAGGGCGCCCATGGTGCGGCCGTGGAAGCCGCCGTGGGTGGCGACCATGTGGGGCCGCCCGGTGAGCCGGCCGATCTTGAAGGCACCCTCGTTGGCCTCGGCGCCGGAGTTGCAGAAGAACACCTTGCCGTCCCGGCCGAAGTGGTGCAGGAGCCGTTCGGCGAGGGCGACGGGGGGTTCGGCGATGAACAGGTTCGAGACATGGCCGAGGGAGGCGATCTGCCTGCTGACCGCCTCGACGACGGCCGGGTGGGCGTGACCGAGCGCGTTGACCGCGATGCCGCCGACGAAGTCGACGTACTCCTTGCCGTCGGCGTCCCACAGCCGGGCGCCCGCGCCGCGCACCAGCGGCAGCCGCGGGGTGCCGTAGTTGTTCATGAGCGAGCCCTGCCACCGGGTGGTCAGTTCCTGGTTGCTCACGCGGACTCCCCCTGCTGCTCGTCGGGCACGACCATCGTGCCGATTCCTTCGTCGGTGAAGATCTCCAGCAGGATCGAGTGCTGCACCCGCCCGTCGATGACCCGGGCGGTCCGCACACCGTTGCGGACGGCGTGCAGACAGCCCTCCATCTTCGGGACCATGCCGGCGCTGAGGTCGGGCAGCAGCTTCTCCAGCTGGGAGGCGGTCAGACGGCTGATCACCTCGTCGGACTCGGGCCAGTTCTCGTAGAGGCCCTCCACGTCCGTGAGGACCACGAGGGTCTCGGCGTCCAGCGCCGCAGCGAGTGCCGCAGCCGCCGTATCAGCATTGACGTTGTAGACATGTCCGTCGTCCTGGGAGCGGGCGATGGAGGAGACGACCGGGATCCGGCCGTCGGCGAGCAGGGCCTCGATCGCGCCCGTGTCGATCGCGGTGATCTCGCCCACCCGCCCGATGTCGACGAGCTCGCCGTCGATCTCGGGCCGGTGCTTGGTGGCGGTGATGGTGTGCGCGTCCTCGCCGGTCAGACCGACGGCGAGGGGTCCGTGCTGGTTGAGGAGTCCGACCAGCTCGCGCTGGACCTGTCCGGCGAGCACCATCCGTACGACGTCCATGGCGTCCTCGGTGGTGACGCGCAGGCCCGCCTTGAACTCGCTGACGATGCCGTGCCGGTCGAGGGCGGCGCTGATCTGCGGGCCGCCGCCGTGCACGACGACGACGTTGAGGCCGGCGTGGCGCAGGAAGACGACGTCCTGGGCGAAGGCGGCCTTCAGCTCCTCGTTCACCATGGCGTTGCCGCCGAACTTGATGACGACCGTCCTGCCGTTGTGCCGGGTGAGCCAGGGCAGGGCCTCGATGAGGATCTGGGCCTTGGGGAGCGCGGTGTGCTTGCGCGTCGGGCTGCTCATGAGGAGTAGGCGCTGTTCTCGTGGACGTAGTCCGCGGTCAGGTCGTTGGTCCAGATGGTGGCGGTCTCGGAGCCCGCGGCCAGGTCGGCGACGATGTGGACCTCCCGGTAGCGCATGTCGACCTGGTCGCGGTCCTCGCCGACGCCGCCGTTCTTGCAGACCCAGACGCCGTTGATGGCGACGTTGAGACGGTCGGCCTCGAAGGCGGCCCGCGTGGTGCCGATGGCGGAGAGCACCCGGCCCCAGTTGGGGTCCTCGCCGTGGATGGCGCACTTGAGGAGGTTGTTGCGGGCGATGGCGCGGCCCACCTCGACGGCGTCGTCCTCCGAGGCCGCGTTGACCACCTCGATCCGGATGTCCTTGCTGGCGCCCTCGGCGTCCCGGATGAGCTGCTGGCCGAGGTCGTCGCAGACGGTGCGTACGGCGGCGGCGAACTCCTCGTACTCCGGGGTGACGTCGGAGGCGCCGGAGGCGAGCAGCAGCACGGTGTCGTTGGTGGACATGCAGCCGTCGGAGTCGACGCGGTCGAAGGTGACCCGGGTGGCGGCGCGCAGCGCCCGGTCCAGGGTCCCGGCGTCGACGTCGGCGTCGGTGGTGAGCACGACGAGCATGGTGGCGAGGCCGGGGGCGAGCATGCCCGCGCCCTTGGCCATGCCGCCGACGGTCCAGCCGGCGCCCTGGGCGACGGAGGTCTTGTGGACGGTGTCGGTGGTCTTGATGGCGATGGCGGCCTTCTCGCCGCCGTGTCCGGACAGCTGGGCCGCGGCCGTCTCGACGCCCGGGAGCAGCTTGTCCATGGGGAGCAGGACCCCGATGAGGCCGGTCGAGCAGACGGCGACCTCGCCCGCGCCGACGCCCAGCACGTCCGCGGCCTTCTCGGCGGTGGCGTGGGTGTCCTGGAAGCCCTTGGGGCCCGTACAGGCGTTGGCGCCGCCGGAGTTGAGGACCACGGCGGAGAGCTGCCCGCTCTTGAGCACCTGCTCGGACCACAGGACCGGCGCGGCCTTCACACGGTTGGAGGTGAAGACGCCCGCGGCGGCGCGGCGCGGCCCGGTGTTGACCACGAGGGCCAGGTCCGGGTTGCCGTTCTCCTTGATTCCGGCGGCGATGCCGGCCGCCGTGAATCCCTTGGCTGCCGTGACACTCACGGTGCGACTCCGATCGTGGAAAGCCCGGTGTTCTCGTGGAACCCGAGGGCGATGTTCATGCTCTGGACGGCGCCGCCGGCCGTGCCCTTGGTGAGGTTGTCGATGGCGCTGATCGCGATGATGCGACCGGTGCTCTCGTCGTAGGCGACCTGGATCTGAACGGCGTTGGAACCGTGGACGGACGCCGTGGCGGGCCACCGGCCCTCGGGCAGCAGGTGCACGAAGGGCTCGTCGGCGAGGGCCTTCTCGTAGGCGGCGCGGACGGACTCGGCGGTGACGCCGGGCCTGGCCTTGGCGCTGCACGTGGCGAGGATGCCGCGGGACATCGGCGCGAGGGTGGGTGTGAAGGAGACGGAGACCGGCTCCCCCGCCGCCGCGCTGAGGTTCTGCACGATCTCGGGGGTGTGCCGGTGGCCGCCGCCGACGCCGTACGGCGACATGGAGCCCATCACCTCGGAGCCGAGCAGATGGGGCTTGGGCGCCTTGCCCGCGCCGGAGGTGCCGGAGGCGGCGACGATCACGGCCTCGTTCTCGGCGATGCCGGCGGCGTAGGCCGGGAAGAGGGCCAGCGAGACGGCCGTCGGGTAGCAGCCGGGGACCGCGATGCGCTTGGACCCCTCCAGCGCGGCGCGGCCGCCCGGCAGTTCGGGGAGGCCGTAGGGCCAGGTCCCGGCGTGCGGGGAGCCGTAGAACCGCTCCCAGTCGGCCGCCTCGGCGAGCCGGAAGTCGGCGCCCATGTCGACGACGAGGACGTCCGGGCCGAGCTGTTCGGCGACGGCCGCGGACTGTCCGTGCGGGAGGGCGAGGAAGACGACGTCGTGTCCGGCGAGGACCTCGGCCGTGGTCTCCTCGAGGACCCGGTCGGCCAGCGGGAGCAGATGCGGCTGGAGCGCGCCCAGTTTCTGGCCCGCGTTGGAATTGCCGGTCAGGGCGCCGATCTCGACCTCGGGGTGCGCGAGGAGGAGGCGCAGCACTTCGCCGCCCGCATACCCGCTCGCTCCGGCCACTGCCGCACGTACCGCCATGGACTCCTCCTCCTGGATGGCATGACTATACGTTTCGCTGCACTTTTATGCAATCTCCGGAGGGGCGTCCCGGGTGCCGGTTGCGACGGAGATTTTTAGTTGGCACATGGAGAACGCTGGTTGGCAAATCTTGGTCCCGTCACGCTGTGTTGCGGGCAGTACCAGCGAAACGCCCCCGTCGCCGGTCGAGTGGTGCTTCTCTGGATGAGTGGGCGAGGCAGCGAGAGCGAAGATCCCGTCGGATTCAAGTCAGCTGGACCACCTTGTCACGGCGTACGACGGGGACGCCGGACTGCGGGATCAGCTGCGGCTCGGGGACGACTGGCCGCGTCGGTGGAGTTCGACGTGGCAGGTGGGCACCGACGAGGTCTGCTGGCCGGTCCGGGACATGGCTCACGTACCGGTGATGTCGTCCCGGCCGATGCGGGGGTTCACGTGGCGGGCGAAGCAGCGGCACCGCCCCGGCCTGGAGGCGATGGCGTCAGCGGGCGGGAAGCATGGCTTCGAGTCGCTGAAGGAAGTGAGCCTGCTGGTCGCGCTGGACTTCTTGAGGGCATCGGAAGTGCTGTCGCAGCCGTTCCGGCTTGATTTCGAGCATGCGGGCGGGCGCGCCTGGCACATCCCGGACTTCCTGGCCGTGATCGGCGGTGGGATGTGGTTGCTGGACGTCCGCCCGATGGAGCTGATCAAGGAAGAGGACGCGCTGAAGTTCGCGGCGGCCAGGGAAGTGGCGGCTGCCTGCGGCTGGCGCTACTCGGTGGTCGCGGGCTGGCGACCACATGTCTGGAGCGTCCTTGACCACCTGTCCTCGCGCCGGCGGCCGGCGAGGGACCTTCTCGGCATGCGCGAGCAGCTGCTCACCGCTATCAGCGGGCAGAAGGAGCAGGCGATGACGTTCTCCGACCTGGCGGAGGCGACCAGCGTGCCTTCCGTTGGCCGGGCGAACATCGTCCGGCTGCTCTGGCACCGCGAGCTCGGCGTTGACCTGGGCAGTCCCTTGCGCCACAGCTCACTGATCTGGGCGGTGTGATGGCAGCGAGGGGATTCTTGCAGATCGCGCCGGGTAGGCGGGTCGCGCTCAATGGCGTCGAGTGGACGGTCGACGACGTCCACGGTCAACTCGGCCGGCTCGTCCTCGTGGATGACGACGGCCGCACGGAGACCCGCTCGTTCCGTTGGCTCATCAACCATGCTGACCTGCGGCGTCTTCCGGCAGTCGAGTCCGGGCGCCCGCCGCCGGTCGCCCGGCAGCCGAGGACACTGGCCGACTTGACCAAGGACCAGTTGGAGCGGGCCCGGCTGCGGGCGGCGCACGTGCTGGAGGCCGAGACGGGGTTCCGGGAGGGCCACCCGGCTCGGGCCCTGCCGGGTGAGCCCCGGCCGGCCTACGACCCGGACCGCACGACGTTGACTCAGCGTCGGTACGCGAAGGCTGCGGAGATAGAGGCGATGCCCCGTCCGGAGGCGGTCCGGTGCGGTCTGCAGCACCTCAGCTACCGGACGCTGGTACGTCTGTCGGGACTGGCGGGCGACAGTCTCCTGCTGGCCTGCGCGGACGGGCGCTGGACGCGGCGACGCAGCGGGCACCGCACCATCACGAAGGAGATCCGGGAGGCGATCTTCGCAGTAAAGGCCGAGTGCGGCCCACGCGCCCGCCTGAGCCAGGGTGCCAAGCACCGGTTGATGCACCAGTACATGCGTGAGCGGTTCCCGACGTTTCCCACTGAGAAGATCCCTTCACGCTGGACGCTCGCGGCCGTCTGGAAGGAGTGGTTCGGGCCCGGCGGAGCTCGGCCGCGTTACGGGCGGACGGCGGAGGCGGCCGCGGAGGCCGGGGTCTCCGGCCGGGTGGTGGTCCACAGGCCGGGCCAGGTTCTGGTGCTGGACTCGACCCCGATGCCGGTGAAGCTGCGCGAGACCGTGTTCGGCGACGCGATCACCGCGACGCTGACGCTCGCACTCGATCTCTACACGCACGGGCTGCCGGCCTTCCGGCTTACGCTCCAGTCCGACACCTCGGTCGACATCGCGATGCTGCTGCGGGACGTGATGCTGCCGCTTCCGATGCGGGACGGCTGGGGCGAGGACATGGAATGGCCCTACGCAGGGGTGCCGGCCGAGGTGATCGCCGAGTTCACCGGTCACCGTGTCGCCGCTCTGCCGTTCTTCGCCCCGGAGACGGTCACCACCGACCACGGCGGCCCCTACAAGAATCACGACCTGGTGGAAGCCGAAACGGAGATCGGCTGCCGGATCCTGCCTGCTCGCGTCCTGCGGCAGACCGACAAGTTCGCGGTCGAGCGCCAGTTCCTCACCATCCAGACCATGCTCTTCGAGCACCTGCTGGGATTCACCGGCGGTGACGTCGCGGACCGCGGGGCCGACCCGGAACGCGATGCGAGCCTCACGCTCGCGCAAGCCGAGCACATCATCGCGACCTGGATCGTCCAGATCTGGCAGAACCGTAAACTAGGCGAATACGCCCCGAGTTGGGCGCCGGGTGAAGACCACAGCCCCAACACCCTGTTCGCTGCCGCGATGGAACAGGGCGGCTTCGACCTGGACTTCCCCGAACCGAGCTTCTACTACAAGGTCCTGCGCAAACACCACGTGAAGATCCATCCTCGTCGCGGGGTGAAGATCCTCGGGCTCTGGTATCACCACCCGGTCTTCGACGAGCCGCGCTTCCAGCAGCCCTCCGCCCGGGGCGGCAAACACGCGGGCAAGTGGGTTGTCCGCAGTGACCGGAGGGACCGCCGGCAGGTGTTCTTCCAGGACCCTGCCGCCCACGAGACCTGGCACATTCTGCGCTGGAGAGGACTGCCGCCCGAAGGTGAGATCCCTGCTTTCTCGGACAAGACTGCCGACGCCCTGCTGACACGCGTGAGGGCGAACAAGATCAGGATCCATTCCGAGAGCGAGCTCCTGGAACATCTGCTCGGGATCCTCGGCTCGGTCACCCCAGTCGACCAATGGCCCAGCCAGGCCAAGAGGAAGGCCGGAAAGAAGCAGCGCGTCGCCCAAGCCCGCGAGATCACCCGCGCACAGGCTGCGGCCGCTGACCGCCCCGCCGCACCCGCCATCGCGGATGAGCTAGCTCCCCCTGAGATGCCCGCGGCTTGGGCCGAGCACGCCCGCACGATCGACCACGCGGTCGACGCCGACCGCCGTCGACGACGCGAAGAAGCCCTCGCCGACGTCAAGCCCGTGGCCCCGGCAACGCTGCACGAGGCCCTGAACCGGCGTCCCATGTTCCGGCTCCGCCCCCCGACGACTCGGAAGCCGATACACCTGTCCAGGAGGACGACACGTGACCCGAGCCCTCTCTCACGATGATCCGCTGGACGGTCTGCCTTCACGAGCCAGGATCGCCGAGCTGATCCTGGGCAGCCGCCCGCCCCTCGACACCTACGCCGGCTGGCAGCACTACCGCACCCACTACGACGTACTCGTCCCCGCTCCGACGATCTCCCCGCAGCAGTGGTCGATGCTCCCTGAGAGCCGCCAGTACGACTACGACCTCTACCGGGAGCTGACGAACGCGAACCTCCCGCTGCAGGACACCCCCATGCACGACAAGGTCGGCAAGCTGATCCGGCGCCGGTTGAGCGGCAACACGAGGAAGAAGAACGACCCGACCCGCGCCGGCGTCATGATCAGCGGCTGGGGCAACTACGGCAAGACCGCGTCTGTCTGCTCAGCCGGGGCCGTCTTCGAAAAGCAGTGGCTGGAACTCCACGGCCACCTTAACCCCCAGGCTCTGCCGGGCACACGTGATCTCCACGCACCGATCGTCTATGTCTCGACCCCGGTGACAGCAACCCCGAAAAGCCTTTGCACGTCGATCTTAGGCTTCTTCCGCGCCCCGACCCGCAAGTCGGCCACGCTGCCGGAACTGGTACGGCAGGTCGCCGACTCCCTTTATGACCATGGCGTCAAAGCTCTGATTCTGGACGACATCAGCCGGCTGCGGATGCACAGAGCCGATGACCAGGACGTCCTCGACTTGATGCGGGCCTTTATGAGCCTGGACGTCACTCTGATCCTGACCGGCGTCAACATCTCCGGCATCGGGCTGCTGCGTGAGGCCACGTGGAACAAGAAGACCCTGCAGTGGGAGATGCCGCAGCTGGAGTCGACTCGCATCCACGGTTTGGAGGTCACCCAGACGGAACACCGCTTCGAGCTCATCGAGATCGACCGGTTCCGCTACACCACCCCGAAGCAGATTCAGGCCTTCGTCGATCACCTGGAGGGAATCGAGCAGCACCTGCGACTGATGAACGCGACGCACGGCATGCTCACCGGCAGCGGTATGCCGGAGTACTTGATGCGTCGCACCGGCGGTGTCATCGGCCTGCTGGGACGCCTGCTCGAAGACGGTGCCCAGGAAGCCATGGAGTCCGGGAAGGAAATGATCGACGAGAGCCTGCTGGACGAGATCGTGCTCCGGCGGGATTGGCCCGAGCAGCCGCCGGACGAGCCCGTCATCCCGGCCGCTCCGCAGACGGCCGACAAGAAGACCACACGGGCGAAACGGCCCCGGAACAAGGTTTTCGATGACCCTGGCCCGGCTGCTCGCGCGGGCGCCTGATGGATGGTGCCGTGATGCATCCATTCCTGGCAGACTTCCTGCACACCTACAACCACCACCGCTGCCACACCGCACTCGGCGGCCAGCCACCGATCAGCCGTGTGAACAACGCTGCGGGTCAATACATCTAGCACCTGCCCATCGTCTTCGCCTGCACCGCGTGTCGGATCCATCTGGAAGCCGAATACCCGCACTGCGGGCGGCCGCGCGACACACAGGGACCTTTCAACCGGATCGAACAGTCCCGACTCCGGCGACGTCGCCGCCCACACCACACTCATCCAGCCCCATGGGGTCAACGCCCACGATCGAGGACCACGCTCCACCACGCCACGGCCCCGCGCCGACAAGCTCAGCCCGAGCAGCGCGCACAACTCGACGCAATCGGCATGCGCGGGAACAGCAGTCATCTCTCACTGCCGTCCTGGCTCGACGGGCTCTCCCACAGCGGACTGCGCCCGCTCGCCGGTATCGCCGGAGCCCTACGCGAAGACCAGCATGTCGTCGCCCAGGGGATTGCCACCACCTACAACTCCGGCGTCAACGAGGGCCGCATCACCGACGTCAAACTCCAGAAACGCCTGATGGCAGGACGCGCCGGCGTCCCGCTCCTCCGCCATCGAGTCGTCCTGATCGCCCACCTCCGCCGCCGGTATACGGACCGGCCGACCTCAGCACCCAGATGATCTCCGTCTACGAAAATCCTGCCAAGGCCACGTCACTGTGTACGCCGACACGCGGCCTGCGCCACGGTGTCAGGGCCGCCCATATCGCCTGATCCAGCCCGGGCTTGCGGACCGTCTCCACCAGCAGGATGCCTCCCGCCTGGGAGACCACTGGTCCGGCCACCGCCCCCAACGCGGACACGAGGGTAGGAACCGATACGCTTCTTCACCTGGGAAGTGCCTCCGACGGTGGCAGGAACAAGGACCTCGACAATCCTCATTCTTGCTGGTCAGAGGCACTTTTCGTTTACCCGACCACCCGTCGGACACCGGGCTTCATGAAAGCGCGAGGTTAGGAGACGCCTGCTCTGTTCTCGATCGCGGCAGCCAGGGCACGCTTACTTGACGCAGTTGCAGGACTCGATACCTGTCCGACGACGTGGTGGAGTTCCGTCACGGATAGGCGTCAGGCGGGAAGGCTGTGCAGTAACTATGACACTGTGTCGGTGGTTCCCCCTACCATGGGGCCATGGCGCAATGCACAGCACCCTCCCGAGGCCACCGCACCGCGAGTGGAGCCGCGAACTGCCCAGCGTGCAGCAACTGGGGAAGGTCATACTCCCGGTCGTCATACCCGTCGGGCTCCTCGTACAGCAGCGGCGGCGGAGGCCGGTCTTCGTCGTACGGCTCATCCGGAGGTGGGACCTCGCGTCGCACCAGGTCCGGCAGGACGGTGTCGTACACCCCGACCGAGTGGCAGGCGGTCGAGCCCTACGCCGAGAAGGCTGCGGCACAGGCCCAGACGTACCCGGACAAGCGAGACCTCTTCCTGTGCCACGCCTGGAACGACCGTGAGGGCAGCGCGAAGGAGCTCTACGGCCACCTGAAGACCAGTGGCGCGACGGTGTGGTTCAGCGAGGAAGACATCCCGCTCGGTTCGCTGCAGATGCGCGAGATCGACAAGGGGCTTCGTAACTCCCGCATCGGCATCGTGCTGGTCACGCCATCCCTACTCGAGAGCATCAAGAACGAGGGCATCGCCGAAAAGGAACTCGCCGTCCTGCTCAACACCAATCGCGTCGTGCCCGTGACGCACGGGGTGACCTTCGACGAGCTCTACGACGTCAGCCCCATGCTCGCATCCCATTCCGGGCTGAGCACAAAGGAATCGTCGCTCGACGCCGTCGCCGCCAAGATCGCTGCTGCTGCCGCCGCGCTTCCCGCTGCCTGACACTCAGCTCAACCCGCACGAGCAGTCGATGCCGTTGCCGCGAGAGAAGAAAAAGTCGCAGCCGGGGTGGTGCTCACGGTCGGTGCGCTGCACCGGCACCCGGTCGACTACGAACGCGCGTCGTAGTTGTGGTCCGCTGACGATCTCGCGGAGCTGCTGCACCTCGCTCGGCCACAGCCGGTAGCCCGACGACAGCCGGGCATCCACACCGAGCGAGAACGGGCCGGCGGTCTGCTGCTGGACGGCATCGGCACCGTGCTGCGTCCATCGGGTGATCGCCCCCAGCAGCGTCAGGCGAGCTTCGGACCTCTGGGCGTCGGTCGTGTCCGCACCAAACAGGCCGGGGGCGATGCGGCGAGCCTGCCCGTTGGCCCCGGCGACCATCAGCGCGACGGACGGGTGCGACCGCACGTCGGAGTTCCCCCGATGGCGTACCAGTGACGGAGCTTGAGCTCGGCGATCGGACGGGGAACGTGTGGGTCCATGAGTTGGCTGTGGCACGGCAGGCCGGGCCAGCAGTCCAATCCGACAACGGCTCCAGCAATGCCGACTAGGGAAGTGCCGGACAGCCGATCACGCTGCGGGAGCGACCTGTTGTCAGTGGTGCCGTTTATTGTGTGGCCGGAATGAAGTACCGGTACAGACCGTGCACTTCAGGAGGACGTGGGCACAGAGCCCGAGAACGGGGCACCAGTGACGCCGAGGGACAGCAACCGCATAGAGCCGGACGACCTGATCCGGGACCGCGAAGTCGACAACGCCCAAGGGGACCGGCTAGCTCACGGTCACATCGCCGAGCAGCTGTACGACGTGGTGCTGTCCGTTCCCACACCGACCAACATTGCTGTATGGGGGCCGTGGGGTAGCGGAAAGTCGGGGGTGGCCAATCTCCTCAAGGGACTCCTTGAGAAGCAGTCGGACGTACGCTTTGTGCGGTTTGACGCTTTCAAGTACGCGGAGAACCCGCTGCGCCGGAACTTCATCATCGCGGTCGCCACCGCCCTGGGGATCAAGGACAAGAAGTTCCACGAGGAGCTCTACGGCGGACGGGTCGCCGTGCGGCTTCAGTTCGAGCGCGGTGCCGTGTGGCGCCTCCTGAAGATGTTCGGCTGGATGTTCGGTGCCGTTGTCGCGTTCTTCGCCGTCGCCATGGCGCTCTTTGCCTGGTTGCACGGCGGGGCTTTCCGGCCGACGTTCGCAAACATGTTGGCTGGAGCGCTGAAGGCAGGCATCGCGCCGGCAGCACTGTTGACGTCTCTGATGGTGCTGGTCTCGCGAACCCTGACACGCGAGCACAAGACGGAAGCGGCTGACAGTGACGAGCAGTTCGAGAGACTCTTCGCCGACCTCGTCACGCGCTCCCGCGTAGATCGGCTTGTCGTGTTCGTCGACGAGCTGGACCGCTGTAAGCCCTCCGACGTCGTAGCGACGCTGGACGCCCTGCGCACGTTCCTGGGGGCTGACCGCTGCGTATTCGTCGTCGCCGCTGACCAGCAGGTCTTGGAAGAGGCACTCACGCGTGCTCTGGAACAGGCCACTCCTGCAGACACCGTCAACCCGTACTACAGCAGCGGAACTGGCTACCTGGACAAGGTGTTCCAGTACCAGCTCAGTTTGCCTCCTCTGCTGGTGCCCAAGGTGACAAGTTTCGCCGCCGACCTGGTTCGAGGGCGGGGCGGCGTATGGGCGACGGTGGACGTCAATTTGGTGGTGAGCGTTCTCGTGCCCTCGCATGTGCGCAGTCCCCGCCGGGTCAAGGCGCTGCTGAACACCTTCGTCCTTACGTACCGACTGGCTCAGCGACGGGCCGCGGACGGGCTGTTGGAGATCGACCCCGCCAAGCGGGTCGAGGAGATCGCCAAACTGGTCTGCCTCCGGGTGGAGTTTCCGCTGTTCGCCAGGGACCTCCTGTTGGACCATCGGTTGTGCGCATTCGTACTGGCGCTGGATGCCAACCCCGAGACCGATCTGGGCTTCCTCGTGAGTGAGCAGGTCAAGGAAGCCGCCCGCCGCTACGCGAACCTCGCCGCAGCCGTCGACCAGCATCTCAGTGACTCTGAGGACCTTGACGAGAACGAAGACGACAACGACGAGAAGAAGGCCGCTGACGTCCGGAGACACCACGGCCAGCAGCTCGTGGCCTACCTCAAGAAGACACGCAACGTGGCGGGCCCGGGCAGGGACCTGATCTTCATGGAGACCAGCGGTAGCGTGTTCGGACTTTCCGCCTCTGTGGCCGAGACACTGGAGCGGCAGGCCCAGAACGCCGAACTTGACGGCGTCCTTTCCTCTGTCGGTGAGCTTCCGGTCGAAGACCGCTCTGCCGCGCTGGCCCTGCTCCTGCAGCAGGCCCGGGACGCGATCGGCCTGGAGGAGGAGAACGTCGCCCACGCTGTCCTGGCCGTTTGCGGTGACGCAGCCGTCTCCCTGGACGGCACCGCGGACACCGCAGTCGAGACACTCACCCCGATCCTCACGAACTCCCCGCACGCACTACCGGACGGGGTACTACCCGGATGCTGGCGGCTGGCGCTGTCCAGTGACCGTCCGGCGGCAGTCGAGATGCGCACGATCGTTCTGCGGCACTCTGCCGTCCGAGACAGTTCCGCCACAGCCAGCATGGTGATGCGTCACGTCGAGCCAGCCCTGGCAGCAGATCCCGGCCTCGTGCAACAGCTGGTGTCGCAGCATCTGCTGGGCGAGGAGGAAGACATGGCCGACATGCTCGCCGAACTCTCCTCGTCTCAAGCCGCGATCCTCATGGAGCAGGTCGGGCCCTACCTCGCCAAGGAACTGCGGGCACTGATCGAGAAACACGAGGAATGGACGAAAGCGCAAGACCAGTCGGAATCCGTCCCCGCGGCTCCCTCTACGGAGCCGCGGTCGCCCGACGAGGCGATGCGGCGGCTGGAGGAGCTTCTGGAGCACTGGTGCGAGGAATGCCCCGATGCGGCGCACGCTGTAGTAGGACTATTGCTGGCACTGGACAGCAAACCGGGCCGGGACATCGTGGAACGGCACGCTGACGACATCCCCGCCGTACGGGAGACTGCCTTGACTCGGGCGGTACTGGCGAGCGCTCACCGACGTTCGATCAGTTGCTGGCCGACGTGGCTTGGGCTGATCGATCCGCGATCACCCATCACCGAAATGCCCGACGAGTTCAACACTTCGCTGAAGAAGCTGTGGGCGCTGGCCAGCAAGTCCGGCAACACGCTGAAGCCCGAGGAGGTCGGCCGCGCCGCGGGCAGCTTCATGCGGCTCTTCGACGACCAGCCCCCGGGCCAACATGCACATATCACGCCTTTCGTCCTTCCCTCGCTGTCCCGTCCTTCGACCGACGCGGAGGCCACGGAGCAGCTCCGGCTGCTCGACGTGCTGCGACCACTGGAGGAGAGCGGGCTACTGAAGCGTGCGACCTTCGTACGCCACCAGGCCGCAGCTGTCACCGAGTTGCTCACCGACGGCGATGACCTCCTGGTCGAACACGACAGTGCGATCCTGACCTATATCGCCTCCCTCCTGAACGACTGCCTGCGTGACCTGGGATCTCCGGGTCCCGCTTCGTTGGACTCCGAGGAAGCCCGCGCTCTGGTGGCTGCACTTGACGAGGGCGGCTGGATGCCCGGGAACGAGCACACTCGCCTGCAGGTCCGCGCGCGCCATCTCCTGGTGACCGGTGGCATGGACAGGGACAGTCTTCAGCCGCTGCCGACAGCGGCCGCCATGGCCGACTACGCCCGACGCTGTCCCGACTACGCCGGCGAAACACTGGCCGAGTGGATCGCGCTTGAACAGCCTTCGGCATCGGAGCTGCTCAAAGCGGTCTCGGCTGGCCTGCGGCAACCGTCACCGATGCAGACCAACGCCGCGTTGCTTCAGGCAGTCGCGTCACAGCTGGCTGCATTGTCCGCCCAGGACCAGGTCAGTTTCTGGCAGGGCCTGCTGGCAGGTCCGGGTACCCGTCTGCCTGTGCAGATGCTGACCTCGGCCGGGTGGGGGAGGCTCCCGGATGCCCTGACGGCCGAGTTGCTGATCGAGCGGTACTCCCGTGCATCCAAGAATCCCGACCGCCGCGCCGTTCTCGACCTGTGGAGGGCCGCGAACGTCACGAATCCAGCCGCCCGCCGCGACCTGATCCAAATGATCCTCCTGCCCATGCTCGAAGCCAACCAAGGATCCGCCGAACTTGCCATCCAGTACCTGTCGCAACTGATGGGGTCCGTCCCCAAGGGGATGGGCAAGGCCGTGCGCGAGACCGTCGAAGCCAGCGGCAAGAAGTGGCGCGGCCTCGAAGATCGCGGCATCAGGGCACTGACAGCCGTCGGTTACCGCACCGAACGCACCGGCTTGCTGAGAAGCCGCCGAATCAGCCGGAGCAACGACGACTGAGGAGGGGGAACCAGGATGATCACCCGTGAGGCCGCCGCACTCGCGGGCGGGATTCAACCACCGTCATCCCGTTGACAGACGTCTACCCGACCCGCGTCTCTCTCACCGGTTCACAATGCCGGACAATTACCCAAAGTCGCGCTCTGGCCAAGTTGCGCCGTAGCCGAATCGCCAACCACCCTCCAGCCTGGTAGTTCCGGGGCTTCGTCAGACACGACACCCCTTGATCCAGTTCCGAGCTGGCGCGATTAGCCTGATTGATAATTACTCATTCCGGTATGTGGCAAATATTTTCGATTGCCGACCTAGGCACTGGCATCCACCCTGAGTGGTATCGCCGGGGACCGTGGCGGTTGTGGTGGCAGTTGTCGTGTGCCGCGAGCGCCGGGTGACGCTGCTGGAATCGAGCGCAGTTCTTCGCCGACCGCCCAGGCGAGCGCCCGGTGGCGCGTGAACCTGCGGGCCGTGTCTCCGCGGCGTCGAAGTAAGCCGACCGCATCAGCTGCCTGTGCAACGAGGCCGTCCGTGCCCTTCTCAGGTGTGGCGCGGGCGAGGCAGCAAGGCGAACGCGCTCTCGGCAATCGAGGTCAGGCGGTCGGGGCTGTGGCCGTACGCGCCTACGACATCGCTCCCGCGGATGATGGTCAGCAGTAGGTACGCGAGGTCGTCGGGGTCCGCGTCGGGGTCGATGTCGCCGTTGCGCTGCGCCACTCGCACGCACTCGGCCACCGCCGTGGCGACCACGGAGAAGCAGTCGTTGGCCAGGCGTTTCACCTCGGGGTCGGAGGCGCCGATCTCCAGGGCCATCTTGGCGGCGAAGCAGGCCGCCCCCGCCCGGTCAGGGGCGGGGGGTAGGTCGGGGGCGAGTGGCACCCCGTGGACGGCGCGGAGCAAGTATGCGTGCAGTCGTTCCAGGGCGCCCTCGTCCGGTCCGGCGAGCGCCTTCGGCGCAAACTGCCCCAGCCGGGCGAAGTACCCGGACATCGCTTCCAGCAGCACGCCGTGCTTGCCGTCGAACGCTCCGTAGAGGCTGCCGCGGCCCAGGCCGGTGGCGGCGCTGATGTCGTCGACGCTCGTGCCGTTGTAGCCCGAGGCGCGGAACTGCCGTTCGGCGGCATGCAGGACGTGGTCGCGGTCGAAGCTTCGTGGTCTCGCCATGCGCCGAACGTAAAGCCGACCCACCGTATTTGACAACCCAGTACAGAACTATCTAGGTTTCGGACTGTTCAGTAAACAACCGTGCTGAGCTCACCGGACCGGCTTGGTCCGGGCGCGCAGGACCGTGACGCCGCGAAGGCGGCTTGGAGGTTGAACTCATGAGGTTCGGGGCGTGGCGCGCAGCTCGGCGCAAGAACGAGCCAGCCGGTGAAGGCTGCTTCAGAACCAATACTTCGGAGGACCTCATGACCGCGGTCAGTGCGGACAACACCGCACCGGAAGGCGCGATATCCCGTGATTGCTGCTGACGAGACGTTCGACGGCACGTGGCCGTATCCCGCCCGCTTCAACGAGGCTGCCGGCTTCCGCCAGCACTATGTCGACGAGGGCCCCTCACGCCCCGATCAGACGATCGTCATGCTGCATGGCGAGCCCACGTGGGGCTACGAGTGGCGCCACCTGATCGGGCCGCTGTCGCGTCACCATCGCGTGGTCGTCCCCGACCACATGGGCTTCGGCAAGAGCGAGACACCGCAGGATCGCACGTACGACGCGAGCGAACACATCCTGAATCTCGAATCGTTGCTCGTCGACACGCTCGACCTCACGGACATCACCCTGGTGCTCCGTGACTGGGGCGGCCCCATCGGCACCGGGTTCGCGCTGCGCCACCCCGACCGGATCTCCCGGATCTTCGCCACGAACACCGTGCTGCCGCTCGCAGACGACATCGCCCCTCTCATGAAGGCCAACGGCGTCGAGAGCCGGTGGTTCCAGTGGGCCCACTCGGCGCTCCCGGACGGCTCGTTCGAGCAGATCCTCGGCAACGCGGGTCACACCATCGCCCACCTGATGATCGACCTGCAGCATGTCGCCCGGCCCGAGATCGCCACGCCGACCTGGATCCGCGCCTACTCCAGCCCCTTCCCGACCCCGGCGGAGTGCCGCGGTGTCATCGCCTTCCCCCGGCAGGTCCTTGAGGGCCCCCAGGGTCCCCCGCCCGGGCCGCCGCCCATGGAAGCCGTCGCCGCGCTGCGCGCCGTGCCGGCCATGCTGGCGGTCGGGATGCGGGACACCGCACTGCTGCCCCAGTACGTCATCCCGTCGTTCAGGCTCAGCTACCCCGACGCACCTGTGGTCGAGATTCCGGGCGCCGGCCACTTCCCGACCGAGTACGCTCCCGAGACGCTGCTGGCACTCCTTGAGCTGTTCCTGCAGACGTCCGCGCGCACCTGAAGGCCGAACGGCCGGCTCCGAGGGCGTGTGGGTGGCCGGCAACGCCGCCGATCTGGTCCCCCAGGTCGGGGCCTCGCGGCGGCCGGCGCTGACATCAACAGGATGCCGGCCACCGCGGACACCGACGCGGCCCTCCAGGGGATCACCGAGGCAAGCCCACGAGGGGCCACAGGGTGATCTTGAAGACCTGAGATCTCGGCCCGTCACCGCTCGCCTCACCTTCGTCGCGAGGAAGCCGACCTGTCTTCCTGTCTGAAAACCGATCAGTTTTCACCCTGTTTCAGTCATGCCCAGCAAGCAAGCAGCAGGAGCGTCCCGCTGAGGCAATGCCCCGCTCCTCGACGTCCTCGCCCGTCTCGACGACTCCACATCCTCGGCTTCCTGAACGGCCGCCCCCACCCCCCACCAGATGGAGAACACGACAATGTCGGAGCGCAATCCCATGGGCAGGAACACGACATCGCCACAGCGGGCCCTGGTGGTCGGCCTCGGGATCAGCGGGATCGCCTCCGCGCTGCGACTGCATCGCGCGGGCTGGGACGTAGTGGTGCTGGAGAAGGCCCCCGAGCGGCGCCGCGGCGGATACTTCATCGCCCTGTTCGGGACCGGGCTCGCCGCCGCCGAACGACTGGGCTTCGCCGATGCGGTGCCGAATCGCGTCGCTCCGGAAAGCGTGAGCTACGACGTCGACCGCACGGGTCGGCGCCGCCGCGGATTGAGCTACGCCGACGTGTTCGGCGGGTCTCGACTGGTGGTGCGGGGCGACATCGAAGACGCGGCCTTCACCGCCCTGCCCGACGAGGTCGAGATCCGGTACTCGACCGTGCCGATCGCGCTGGACCAGGACCCCGGCGGGGTGGACGTCGAGATCCGCGACCTGACGACGCAGACGACGACCGTCGAACGTTTCGACCTGGTGGTCGGGGCAGACGGACTGCGCTCGACGGTGCGCCGGCTTGCGTTCGAGCCCGAGCAGAGCCCGATCCGTCGGCTGAACTACATGATCGCCGTGTACAGCCTGCCCGAGCCGATACCCGGCTACCGTCCCAGGGACGGGCTGACCATGGCCGAGGCGGGCCGATCGGTGTGGGTGTTCCCGTTCGCCGACCGTCTGCCGACGGTGATGTTCTCCTACCGCACCGACGACGTGGACGCCGAGTTCACCCGGCCGGCCATCGACTCGCTGCGCGCCGCCTACGGCCCCGAGCCCACCGGCTCCACGCTCGGTTGGCTGCTCGACCAGTTCGAGAAGGCCCCGGACCACCTGTTCGACTCCGCCGAGCAGGTGCACCTCGACCACTGGCACCGCGGTCGAGTCGTGCTCGTCGGCGACGCCGCGTGGTGCCTGACCGTTTACTCCGCCATGGGGGCGTCCACCGGCCTGGCCGGGGCGGACCTGCTCGGCACCGTGCTGGAACGCCACCCGCACGACGTGCCACGAGCGCTGCGGGACTGGGAGGACCACCTGCGCCCGTTCATCGACCACCACCGCGGCAGCGCTGTGAGCCAGCGCGGTTTCTTCACCCCGGGCAACCGCGCCGAGTTGCTGCTTCGGTCCGTGATGATCCGCATCGCCCGGCTGCCGATCGCCGGCCGGCTGCTCGCCAAGACGAGGACCAACAGTGCGCGGATGAAGAGTCTGGATATCGCCGCCGCTGCGGCGTGAGTGGAGTTCCTCGAATACGAGCGGGAGAACGAGGTCGTCCGGGCCCGCTACTCGCCGCTTACTTGCTACTTGGTCCGGGCTTGCCGGACCGCGACGCCGCGAAGGCGGCTTGGGGGTTGAACTCATGACACAGATGACCCAGCGACCGCCCTTTGGCGAGGACTCCCCGGCCAGGGGGTCCCAGGCGAGCGACCGCGTCCGGCATCGGACGGTTCAGGCAGGCGGACTGGAGGTGCCGATCCTCGAGGCCGGCAGCGGGCCGCTCGTTGTGTGCCTCCACGGGTTTCCCGACCATGCCGCCAGCTGGGCAGGGATCCTCGACCGCCTTGCGCAGGAAGGGTACTGGGCGGTCGCGCCCGCACAGCGCGGATACTGGCCCGGCGGCGCGGCACCCGACGGCTCCTACCGCGTTGCCTCGACCGGCCAGGACGTCCTGACCCTGATCGAAGCGCTCGGGCGCGAGCAAGCGGATCTAATCGGCCACGACTTCGGAGCCGCGGCGGCGTACGGGGCAGCGAGCCTCGACGCGAGGCGTGTCCGCAAGCTTGTCACCATGGCGGCTCCCCATGGCCGTCAACTGATGAACGCATTGGTCACCGACGGTGACCAGCAGCGACGCAGCTGGTACATGTTCTTCTTCCAGACAGCCCTGGCGGAGGCGGCCGTCGCGCACGACGACTTCGCCTTCATCGACCGGCTCTGGCGGGAATGGTCACCCGGCTACGAGCTGCCGCACGCGGAGCGTGCCGCGCTCAAGGAAACCCTGGGTGCTCCAGGAGTCCTGACCGAGGTCCTGGGCTACTACCGCCAGTTGTTCACGCCCCCCGCGGACGAAGCGCCCCAGTCCCTGCAAGCCCGGGCCTTCGGCGCCATCACCGTCCCGTCGCTCTACCTCCACGGCGCCGACGACAACTGCTTTGCCGTGGAGTTGAGCGACGGTATGGACGACCTGTTCACGAACGGCTTCGAACGCATCGTCATACCCGGCGCGGGGCACTTCCCGCACGTCGAACAGCCCAAGACGGTCGCCGATCGCATCCTGGGCTTCCTGAACAGCTGACCCTCCTTTGACCGCCCAGGTCGAGGCCTCCGCAGCGGGCGGCGCACTGGCCGGCGCCGACATCAACAAGATGCTGGTCCTCGCGGACACCGACGCGGCCCTCCAGAAGACCGCCGAAGCAAGCCCCGAAGCGGCCACACGATCATCTCGAAGCCCTGAGCTCCCAGCCCGCCACCCACTCGGCCAATGCCGCACTCCTCGACTTCCTCGCCCGCCTGGACGACTTCACATCTTCGGCTTCCTGAACGGCCGACCCACCCCAACCAGATGGAGGACACAACAATGTCGGAGCGCAATCCCATTCTGATCACCGGCGCCGGCGGTCACGTCGGTGGCGTGAGCAGAGTGATGATCAACATGCTGCTCGAACAGGGCCACCCGGTGCGCGCGTTCGTGCGGCGGGACGACGAACGCGCGCAGTCGCTGCGCGAGGCCGGGGCCGAGGTCTTCGTCGGTGACCTGTTCAAACTCGCGGACGTGGCCGCCGCGCTGAAGGGTGTCAAGCGCATCTACTTCAGCATGACCCCGCAGCCGTACTACGTCGATGCCCTCACCTTGATGGCCACGGCGGCGCGAGCCCAGGGCGACATCGAGGCCTTCGTGCACATGTCCAACCACGAGCAGTCGTACATGACGTTCGAGAAGATGACCGCACCGGATGAGGAGCGGCGTTCCTGGCTCGGCGGACTGGTCACGGACTGGTCACCGCAGCAGCGGGCGCACTGGGTCTGCGAGCGGGTGCTGGAGTGGTCCGGCCTCCCGACCGTCAACGTGCGTGCGACCCTGTTCGCCGAGAACCCCCATCTGACCTGGATGCTAGCGGGCCCGCTGAGCAACGGTGAACTGCGCCTGCCCTTCGGCAACCAGCGGCTCGCGCCCATCGCCGTGCACGACGTGGCAGAGGTGTGCGTGAAGGCGCTGGTCGACCCCGCACCGCACATCTCGAAGTCCTACGCGCTCACCGGCCCGGAGCTGAAGGACATGTACGGGTTCGCTGAGGACTACGCAGCCGTGCTGGGACGCCAGGTCGTCTACATCCCTGAGGAATTGGAGACCTGGCAAGATGCCTTCCTCGACGAGACCGCACTGCAGAAGGACCTGGGCGACCCGGGTACGGCCCGGCACGTGGCGGCGCACCTGAGGATCCAGACCAGTCTGATCGCCAGCGGGCGGTACGACGAAGTCTCCGACCAGCTGGAAACCCTGCTCGGGCGCGCACCGCGGACCCTGCGGTGGGTGCTGCAGAACAACACTCGCCTGCGCGAACTGGTGGGCGCCCCGAGCCAGTGAGAGCTCCGGAGCAGAGCATGACGCCACACCGGAGTCCTCAGCCTGAGGGGCGGCTCTCAGGCGTCGGGGCGGGCGAACAAGGGGCGCTGTTGACGAGCGGCGAACCAGGTGACAAGTACCCCCTCCAGCGGCCGAACGGGCCGACCTGGCCAGGGCGTTCGGCTCCGTGTGCCCCGGGCCCTTCGCGCGGTGCGACACCCAGGGGACCATGCGTGCTCCCCTGGGTGTCGTGCATGCGCGAGCAGCGCGGCCAGGACGTCGTTCGCCTGGTCCTCGGTCTGTTCAACGACCGTGTCCATCGCGTCGATAGCCCTGCTGCCGGGCTCGGTGAGCTCCAGGCGGGTCGGTCGGTCCGGGGCGATGATCTCCGGCTCGGCCGGGTGCCGGCCTCCTCGGTTTCGGCGAGCGCGCGGCAGACGGAGGCGACCGAGGGGTGCTGTCCGGCGTTCTCACCGGTCTTGAGGATCAGCTTCTTCGCGATCTCGGGGACGCCTTCGTCCTTCACTGCGCGGGCGACGGTGACTGGTCGGCGGGGATGACCACGCGGTACTTGTCGTCGGTGACCGACGCGGAGGCCCGCCGTGAACTCGCCGAGCTGACCGGCCGTTCGACGGGGCCGGTGACGATCGCCGCGTTCTCCTCGGGCGACTGCTCGTCCCGGCCCTGTCAGTCGCCCCAAGGACGCTTCTGGCTTCGTCATGCTGTCCCGCCGCCGAGGCGTCGACAGGCCGTCGCGTGGCTGATGCACGCACGCCGCCATGCCTGGGACCAAGAACCGCTCATCCGGTACTGAGGCACTGAACACCGGGGCCGTCATCACCCTCATGCCCAGGCGTCTCGCACGGGCGGATTCCCGCAGCCCGTGCTCCATCTGCTCTCTAGGCGGAGGCGGCAGCCACGAAGAACGGAATGGCGATGAGGAAGCGGCCGGCCTCGGCGCGTCGGCGCTGTTCGGCGACCCACTCATCGGCCTGGTCACGGCCGACCGCACCGCTCGTGCAGGCCCCCTCGGAGAGCATGGTGGCCAACGACAGCATCGCGGGATCGGTGAACACGCTCGTGTGCACCTCGACGGTGACGTCGTCGAAGCTGCCGTCCAGGAGCAGGTTGCGGTACTGGCGCCCGGCGCGGGGCGTGCCCAGGAGGTCGGCACGGCCGTGCACGATCGTGCGGGTGAGTGCCGCGTCATCAGAGTCGACCATGATGGCGTCCCAGTCCTGCCCGACCAGGACGATCCTGCCGCCCGGGCAGAGGACGCGCCGCGCTTCCGCCACCGCGCGCCACGGCTCCTGAAGAAATTGGAAGACCTTGTCGGCACGGTAGCCGCGCACACTTCCGTCGGCGAACGGCAGATCCTCCGCCCCCGCCTCCCAGAACTCGGCCCCCGGCCACCGCTCCCGGGCCGCGGCCAGAATCCACGGATCGGGATCCACGCCCACCGCGTGGACGCCACGCTCTACCAGCTCGCCGACGGCCCGCCCGGCACCGCAGCCGACGTCCACGACAGACGAGCCCGGGACAAGAGACAGCAGTTCATAGGAGCGGGCCCGCAGCAGGCTTGCGCTCGGCATCTGGTCCATCGCGTCGAGCAGGGCCAGCATGGCCTCGGTGTCTCGGTGCTTTTCCACAGCTTCCTTCTTGCGGCACGGTTGGGTCTCGCACGCACGTCCTGCGGTACGGGGAGTTGATGGGCCTGCTGCACCGCGTACGGGACACGGGCTGACGCCGTCGCTACGGCGCGGACGGCGCCGTGCCCTTGTCAGTGGTGCTGCGGGCGAGGCAGCAGGGCGAACGCGCTCTCCGCTATCGAGGTCAGGCGCTCGGGGCTGTGGCCGTACGCTCCCACGACATCGCTGCCGCGGATGACGGTCAGCAGAAGGTACGCGAGGTCGTCGGGATCCGCGTCGGGGTCGAGGTCGCCGTTGCGCTGCGCCGCTCGCACACAATCGGCCACCGCCGCCCGGACGACGGAGAAGCACTCGTTGGCCAGGCGTTTCACCTCGGGGTCGGAGGCGCCGACCTCCAGGGCCATCTTGGCGGCGAAGCAGGCCGCCCCCGCCCGGTCGGAGGCGGGGGGTACGTCCGCGGCGAGTGGCACCCCGTGGACGGCGCGGAGCAAGTACTGGTGCAGTCGTTCCAGGGCGCCCTCGTCCGGTCCGTCGAGCATCTTGCGCGGACCCTGCGCCAGCCGGCCGAAGTAGCCGGTCATCGCTTCCATCAGCACGCCGTGCTTGCCGTCGAACGCACCGTAGAGGCTGCCCCGGCCCAGGCCGGTGGCTGCGCTGATGTCGTCGACGCTCGTGCCGTTGTAGCCGGCGGTGCGGAACTGCCGCTCGGCGGCATGCAGGACGTGGTCGCGGTCGAAGCTGCGTGGTCTGGCCATACAAAGAAGGTAAAGCCGACCTACACTTCTTGACAAGCCAGTACAGAACTGCATAGGTTCCGGACTGTTCAGTAAACAACCGTCCTGAGCTCGCCGGACAGTGCCCGACAGGGCCATGCCCATAACCCGAGGAACCACCATGCAGACAGCTCACCGAGTGGCCCTCGTGACGGGCGCCTCCTCCGGGATCGGGCGGGCGGCGGCGCTCGCCCTGGTGGGCGCCGGCTTCACGGTGGTCGGCACGAGCCGCAACGCAGCGAAAGCGGAGCCGCTCGCCGGGGTGACGTTCCTCGATCTCGACGTGGCCAGCGACGAGTCGGTCCGCTCCCTGGTCGGGGAGGTGATCGATCGGTTCGGCCGGATCGACGTCCTGGTCAACAACGCAGGCGTGGGCGCGGTCGGCGCCGGCGAGGAGAGCTCGATCAGCCAGGCCAAGGAGGTCTTCGACATCAACGTCTTCGGCCTGATGCGGATGACCAACGCAGTACTGCCCCACATGCGCGCCCAGGGCAGTGGCCGCGTACTCAACGTCTCCTCGGTCCTCGGTCTGATCCCGGCCCCCTTCATGGCCGTCTACGCCGCCACCAAGCATGCGGTCGAGGGCTACTCCGAGTCCGTCGACCACGAACTGCGCGAGCACGGCGTCCGGGTGCTGCTGGTCGAGCCCGCCTACACCAGCACGAGTTTCGAGGCGAGCAGCATGGCACCTGACTCGCCCTTGCCGGTCTACGCCGCACAGCGGGAGATCTCCCGAGACGTGCTGGCCACGGCCGTGCGCAACGCCGACGGCCCGGACGTTGTCGCGAAGGAGATCGTCGCGGCCGCCACCGATTCCAGGCCCAAGCTCCGGTACACCGCCGGCCCGATGGCCAAACGCGTCAGCCTCCTGCGCCGGATCGTGCCCTCGCGCGCCTTCGACGGACAAATCCGCAAGCTCAACCGACTGGCCGGCTGACCCCGCAGTACGGGGCGGCGCCCGAGGAGACGCACATGTCCAACCCAGAGACACCGAAGCCGGCATCGCCACCTCTCGTTCGACCGCCCTTGGACGCTGCGCGGACCGTCATCATGACCGTGGACGACGATCCCGGGGTGTCCCGGGCCGTCGCCCGTGACCTGCGGCGGCGCTACGGCGCGTCGTACCGGATCGTGCGGGCGGAGTCCGGTGAGTCCGCGCTGGAGGCGCTGCGGGAGCTGAAGCTGCGCGGTGATCTCGTCGCGGTGATCCTGGCCGACTACCGGATGCCGCAGATGAACGGCATCGAGTTCCTCGAACAGGGCCTGGACGTGTATCCGGGGGCCCGCCGCGTGTTGCTGACGGCGTACGCGGACTCGAACGCGGCGATCGACGCGATCAACGTCGTGGACCTCGACCACTACCTCCTCAAGCCCTGGGATCCGCCCGAGGAGAAGCTCTACCCGGTGATCGACGATCTGCTGGAGGCGTGGCGGTCCAGCGACTACCGGCCCGTCCCGGCCACCAAGGTGATCGGCCACCGCTGGTCGGCGCGCTCCTCGGACGTCCGGGAGTTCCTCGCCCGCAACCAGGTGCCCTACCGCTGGTACTCCACGGAGGAGCCCGAGGGGCAGCGGCTGCTCGCGGCGGCCGGAGCGGACGGGGAGCGGCTGCCGGTGGTGATCACGGCGGACGGTACGGCGCTCGTCGAGCCGGAGGTGCCCGAACTGGCCGCGCACGTGGGGCTGGCGACGACACCCACGGCCGACTTCTACGACCTGGTCGTCATCGGCGGCGGTCCGGCCGGGCTGGGCGCGGCCGTGTACGGGGCCTCGGAGGGGCTGCGTACGGTGCTGGTGGAGCGGTCGGCGACCGGCGGACAGGCCGGACAGAGTTCGCGGATCGAGAACTATCTGGGCTTCCCGGACGGGGTGTCCGGTGGCCAGCTCACCGACCGGGCGCGACGCCAGGCCACAAAGTTCGGCGCCGAGATCCTCTCCGCGCGGGAGGTGACCGGTCTGGAGAGCAGCGGGGCGGCGCGGCTCGTACGGTTCGCAGACGGGTCGCAGATCGCGGCGCACAGCGTGATCCTGGCAACCGGTGTGTCCTACCGGAAGCTTCAGGCGCCGGGTGCCGACGAGCTGTCGGGCCGCGGGGTGTTCTACGGCTCCGCGCTCACCGAGGCTGCCGCCTGCCAGGGGCACGACGTGTACATCGTCGGCGGCGCCAACTCAGCAGGGCAGGCGGCGATGTACCTGGCCAGGGGCGCCAAGTCGGTCACGCTGCTGGTGCGCGGCGCGGACCTCACCGCGTCCATGTCGCACTACCTCATCCAGCAGATCGCCGAGGCACCGAACATCTCGGTACGGGCCCACACGGTCGTCGAGGCCGCGCACGGCGAAAACCAACTGGAACAGCTGACGTTGCGCGACACGACGAGCGGTCAGACCGAGCGGGTCGACGCCCAGTGGCTGTTCGTGTTCATCGGCGCGGCCCCGCTGACCGACTGGCTGGAGGGCACCGTGTTGCGGGACGAGCGCGGGTTCATCCTGGCCGGGCCCGACCTCACCCCCGACGGGCGGCCACCGGCCAACTGGGAGCTGGACCGGCCGCCGTACCACCTGGAAACCAACATCCCCGGCGTGTTCGTCGCCGGGGACGCGCGCGCGGAGTCCGCCAAGCGGGTCGCGTCCGCCGTCGGAGAGGGAGCCATGGCCGTGATGCTCGTCCACCGGTATCGGGAACAGTCATGAGCGGGCAGTTGATGCCGTGCAATGCGGCGGAGATCAGCTCACTGTTCCTCTTCGAGAAGCTCAGCGCCGAGCAGATCGACAGGCTGTGCAGCGAGGGACGGGTCGAACTGTTCGAGCCCGGGCCGGTGTTCACCGAAGGTGACCCGGCGGCCTGCTTCTACGTGATGATCGAGGGCGCGGTCGTCATGTCGCGCCGGGTAGGCAGCGACGACATCGAGGTGAGCCGCACGTCCCAGCCAGGGGTGTACGCGGGGGCCGTGATGGCGTACGTCGGGGACGGGAAGCCGCAGCGGTACATGAACTCGCTGCGGGTGACCGAGCCGACGCGGTTCTTCGTCCTGCCCGCCGAAGCGTTCGCGCACTTCATGCACGAGTGGTTCCCGATGGCGATCCATCTCCTGGAGGGGCTCTTTCTCGGTTCGCAGACCTTTCAGCGGGCCGTCGGGCAGCGCGAACGGCTGCTCGCGCTGGGCTCGCTGTCCGCAGGTCTCACCCACGAGCTCAACAACCCGGCCGCGGCCGCCGTACGGGCCACCGCATCGCTCAGGGACCGGGTCGCGCACATGCGCACCAAGCTCGGCGTCATCGCCTCGGGCCCCTACCACGGCGACGCCCTGAAGGCCCTGGTCGACCTCCAGGAGCGTACGGCCGAGCGGGTCTCCAAGGCGCCGGCACTCGGCCCGCTCGAAGCGTCCGACCGGGAGGACGCACTCGCCGACTGGCTGGACGACCACGGTGTCCCGAACGGCTGGCAGATCGCGCCGACCTTCGTGCAGGGCGGTCTCGACGTCGAGTGGCTGGAGCAGATCGCGGCGGCATGCGACCAGGAAGAGATCCTGCAGAGTGCCATCGGGTGGCTCACCTACACGGTCGAGGCCGAGCTGTTGATGTCCGAGATCGAGGACTCCACCAGCCGTATCTCGCACCTCGTCGACGCCGCCAAGCAGTACTCGCAGCTGGACCGCGCCCCCTACCAGGTCGCCGATGTCCACGAACTCCTCGACAGCACGCTGCTGATGCTGTCGGGCAAGATCGGTCCACAGGTCAAGGTCGTGAAGGAGTACGACCGCTCGGTGCCGCGGATTCCGGCCTACCCGGCCGAACTGAACCAGGTGTGGACCAACCTGATCGACAACGCGGTCTTCGCCATCAAGAGCGCCGGCGGAGAAGGGACGCTGACCGTCCGGACCGCCCTCGAACACGACCGGCTGCTCGTGGAGTTCCGGGACACCGGACCCGGAGTGCCGCCGGACGTCAGGGGACGGATCTTCGATCCCTTCTTCACCACCAAGCCGGTGGGTGAGGGCACGGGGCTGGGGCTGGACATCTCCTGGCGGATCGTCGTCAACAAGCACCACGGTGACCTGAAAGTCGAGTCCGTACCCGGCGACACCCGCTTCCAGGTGCTGCTCCCCCTCACCGCCACCGAGCCCGACACCTCTCCCGACCCGGCCCAGGAGCCCTCATGACCAAGGACACCGGTATCGACCCCAGCGTCCCGCCCAGCGGTGCCGGCTGCGTCGAGTGCGACGCCGACGGCGGCTGGTGGTTCCATCTGCGGCGCTGTGCCCAGTGCGGTCACATCGGCTGCTGCGACGACTCACCCGCCAAGCACGCCACCGGCCACTTCCGGGACACCGGCCATCCGGTGATCCGCAGTTACGAGCCGGGGGAGACCTGGTTCTGGAACTTCGAGACGTCCGAGCTGTACGAGTCCGGTCCGGACCTGGCTCCCCCGGACGCCCACCCTGCCGACCAGCCCGCGCCGGGCCCGGCGGGGCGTGTGCCGGCGAACTGGGCGGACACGCTGCGCTGAGCCTGGCCGACCAGGGCCTCTTGCAGAACATCCGCGCCGGGCTGCGGGTCATGGCCGAGCAGTGCTACCGGCCGACGCTTCACCGGATCACCGGCACGGCCCTCGCGGGCCGCTGAGACAGGACACTTCGGGCGACCGTACCTCTTTGCGCCCTGATCAACTTCACAGATCAAAGAAATGAGCGGATTGCCCGTGTTGCGGCATTCTCCTCGCCTGAAAGGACAGAACCATGGAGCGCAACGAGTCTCCCGACGCGACGTACGCGAGAACCTGGAGCGACGGCCGCGGCGAGATGCGGTTCTTCACCCGGGCCGACGGTTCGCGGCTGCGCTACTACACGGTGGGCACCGGCCCCGCCCTCGTGCTGATGCACACTGTGCGCGGTCAGCTCGACTACTTCCAGCGCGTGATCCCGCTGCTGTGGGACCACTACACCGTCTACGCGCTGGACCTGCCCGGGATGGGATGGTCCGACATCGTCCCCGGCGCCCAGTACGAGGAGCCGCAGCTGCGGGCCGCGGTCGTCGAATTCGTCCGCGGACTGGACCTGCACGACGTCACCCTGTCGGGCGAATCGCTCGGCGGCGCCCTGTCCCTGCAGGCATCGATCGACCTGAAGGACCGGGTCAGCCGGGTCGTGGCCTTCAACAGCTACGACTACCCCCAAGGAGGCGAACGCGGAAACTTGATCGCCCGCCTCATCATCTCCAGCGTGCGGATGCCCGTGCTGGGCCCCTTCTTCGCCACCCAGGAGCCGCGGCCGATCTTCCGGGCCATTCTGCAGGGCGGCTACGTCGACAAGTCCAAGCTGCCCGAGGACTTCATCACCGAGCTGCTGAGGAGCGGCCGCCGCCAGGGCTACGACAAGGTGGGCCGAGGGATCTTCCGCAGCCTCAAGGGATTCGACCGGGCCCGCGAGCGTTATCCGCGCGTGTCGGCACCCGTCACCCTCGTCTACAGCGAGAACGACTGGTCCAAGCCCGCCGAACGAGACCGCGTGGCCGACGCGCTGACGGACGTCCACCGCATCACCGTGCCCCGCACCGGCCACTTCTCCGCCTTGGAGCGCCCCGACGAGATGGCACGCATCCTGCTCGACGCCGCCTGACCCCAAAACGACCGGCACCCGCGCCCATTCCCGTCAGGACATGAGGAAGCGCCATGTGCGAGGCGAGTGAACGGAGCGGTTATGGGACGCCCTGAGCGACCGGTGGATCCTCGGGCCGGTGCTCTGCAGCGTCTCGCTCATGAGTTGCGGGTGCTGCGCGAGGCGGCCGGGAAGCCGACGTACCGGGTGATGGCCGGGCGGACGGACTTCTCGGTGAGCGTGCTGGCGCAGGCGGCGTCGGGTGAGCGGCTGCCGTCGCTGGCGGTGGTGCTGGCGTACGCGCAGGCGTGCGGGGCGGACTCGGCCGAGTGGGAGCTGCGGTGGAAGGCCGCGGCCGAGGAAGCAGCGGACGAGGAGGCGGCAGCACGCGAGGAGGAGAAGGAGCAGCAGGCGCCCTACCGGGGGCTGGTGCGGTTCGAGCCCGGTGACCACGGGCTGTTCTTCGGCCGCGACCGGCTTGTGGCGCAGTTGTCGGATCTGGTGCATGAGCACCGGTTCGCGGTGGTGTTCGGTGCGTCCGGCAGCGGGAAGTCCTCGCTGTTGCGGGCCGGGTTGATACCGCTGCTTCAGCGGACCGTGCGGGAGCTGGGCGGCACGGCCGTACTCCGGGTGCTCACACCGGGGGCCACTCCGGCGACGACGCATGGCCGGCTGCTGACCCCGCAGGAGGGCGAGCCGGACAGCTGGGTCGTCGTCGACCAGTTCGAGGAGATATTCACGCTGTGCCGGGACCGGGCCGAGCGGGCCCGGTTTCTCGATCTGCTCCTGGCCGCCCGGGAGCCGGGCAGCCGGTTGCGGGTGGTCATCGCGGTGCGGGCGGACTTCTACGGGCGGTGCGCCGAACACCGGGGGCTCGTGGACGCGCTGCGAGACGCCCAACTGCTGGTCGGGCCAATGACACCGGCGGAGCTGCGGGAGGCGGTCGTCAAGCCGGCCGCGGCCGCCGGGCTGCTGGTGGAGCGGGCGCTGACCGCCAGGCTCGTCGAAGAGGTCGCCGATCAGCCCGGCGGGCTGCCGATGCTCTCGCACGCCCTGCTGGAGACCTGGCGGCGGCGCCGGGGCCGGACCTTGACGATGGCCGCCTACGAAGCGGTCGGCGGCGTGCTCGGCGCGATCGCCGCCACCGCCGAGCAGGTCTACGGACAGCTGTCGCCCGCCCAGGCAAGGACGGCCCGGCAGGTGCTGCTCCGGCTCATCGAACCCGGACAGGACGCCGCGGACACACGCCGCCCGGTCAAGCGTGCCGAACTGGAGGAGTGGGCGGACCCCGAGGTGCCCGCGGTCGTCGAGGAACTGGCCCGCGCCCGGCTGGTGACCGCGGACGCGGACGGCGTGGAACTCGCCCATGAGGCCCTGATCAGCTGCTGGCCGCGGCTGCGCGGCTGGATCGACGAGGACCGCGAGCGGCTGCGCCACCACCGGCGCCTCACCGAGGCCGCCCGCACCTGGCAGGAACTCGGCCGCGACCCCGGAACCCTGTACCGGGGCACCCACCTGGTACGCGCTGAGGAGTTCTTCGGGGGGCCCGGGCAGCACGGCGAGCTGACCTCCTCCGAGCGGGCGTTCCTCACCGCCGCGCTCGATGCCCGCGAAGCCGAACGCCGGGCCGCCACCCAGACCACCCGTAGGGCACGTCGCCTCGTGCCGCGCTCTCCGCCACCCTGGCTGTGGCGCTGATCGCCGGCCTGGTCGCCTGGCAGCAGCACGGGACCAGCCGGCAGGAAGCGACCGACACGGCGGCCCGCCGGGTCGCCGCGGTGGCCGACGCGACGCGGACGACCGACCCCAGGACCGCCATGCTGCTCAGCGTCGCCGCCTGGCGGATCGCCCCTCTCCCCGAAACCCGTTCGGCTCTGCTCGGCGCCGCCGCCCAGACCGAACTGGACGCCTTCACCGACTCCGGGTTCGGCAGCGGAGCCGTGCGCCTGCTCGTCGATTCCGGCCGTACGCTGCTCAGTTCGAACGGCCGGGAGTGGCGGACCTGGGACGTGGTCACGCACCGCCGTATCGCCTCGGGGCTACTGCCGGACGGCCAGGTGACAGGGGCCAGTCCGGATGGCCGGGTGCTGGCCGTCGATGCGGACAGCGGCGCGGGCCTGTGGGACGTGTCGGCCGGGAAGTGGACCGGTACCGGGCAGCGTCTGCCGTCGTCGGACATTCCCAGCTTCGGTTCCAGCAACCGCAGTTACCTGGTGAGCCACCTCGAAGACGATCAGGTGCAGATGCGTTCCGTCGCGGACGGCCGGGTGCTGTTCCGGACGGCGGCGGCCGACCCGACGAACGTGGCCCTCAGCTCGGACGGTCGGCTGGTGGCCGTCTGCCCCCGAGGCGGTCCGATGACGGTCCGGGACATCGCCCGCCACCGCAGCCTCCCCGGCGGCTGGCAAAGTCCCGGAGCGAACCACTGTGACGACGACAACTCGTGGCTCGCGTTCGATGACGGCAGCGCCCGGCTCGCCGCCGTCTCGTCCGTGGGCGTGCGCGTCTGGGACACCGCCTCCGGACGGCAATTCGCCGATATCGCCGAACCGGACATCCAGAACATCGCCTTCAGCCACGACGGGGCATTCCTGGCGGTCTCAGGACATGACGAGATCATGGCGTGGCGGCTGTCCGCCCCCAATGCCCCGGTGTTCCGCCATCCTCTGAACGGCCAGCTGCTCCGCGGCGGTCTCGCCTGGGATCCCGGTCGGCCGATTCTGCGCTACCTCGAAGGCAGCACCGTCCACTCCCTCGACCTCGGGGCGGCCCTCACCGCCCCGTGGAGCAGCTACCCCCTGGACAACGCGCTGCTCAGCCCGGACGGCGGCACGCTCGCGACCGCCGAGCCGTCCGGGAGCGGCTACCGGTTCCAGTTGCGCGACACCCGTGACGGGCACCTGATCCGTACGCTGCCCTCGCCCCCGTTGCCCGCGTCGCTCGATCCCGCCGAGCCGGCCGTGGAGCTGGACACACAGGACACCATGTCGCTGATGGCCTTCAGCCCCGACAGCACGGCCTTCACCTACAGCGTCTCCGCCCCGGGCCGCGAAACCTCCCCTCAACGGTTTGTCATCTGGGACCTGACCCGCAACCGCGAACGGACCACGCTGGACCTGGCGCACCAGTCATCCACCGAAGCGGTCCTTATGGTCGTGCTCGGTCCCGGCGGCCGGACACTGCCGGCCTCCAGGACGCGCGGCATCGGTCGTGTGAGCGGCGAGGTGTGGAACACCGCACGCCGCAGCAGAGCGGCCATGCTCAACGACCTCGGCAGTGTCCACCTGGCCGTTCGCCCCGACGGCCGGCTGCTCGCGGGAGACGTGGACTTCACCGAGCTGCCGTCCGGCCCGGTCACCCGGCGCACCCTCAGCCAGGGCGAGCAGATCAACGCCGTGGCCTTCAGCCCGGACGGCTCCCGCATGGCGGCGGGTGACATGACCGGCCGCGTGGCGCTGTGGGACGGAACCCTCCACCACCGCACGGGCGTCCTGCCGAACCTCTTCCCGGCGGCGCTCGGTGACACCCCTGAAGCGGTCAACGCCCTTGCCTTCAGCCCCGATGGCAGGACCCTCGCTGTCGCCGGCGACTCCGGCACCCTCCAGCTCTGGGACACCGCCACCCAACAACCCCTCGGCGGCAACCTGCCCACCCCCGGCGAGCCGATCCGCTCCCTCGCCTTTAGCCCCGACAGCGCCACCCTCTACGCCACCAGCGACCACACCCCGCTTCAGCGGTACCCCATCACCCCCTCCCACGCCATCACCCAGGCCTGCGCACGCACCGGCACCACTTTCACCGCGGCCCAATGGCACCTGTACATCCCCGACGCGCCCTACCACCCCGTCTGCGACACACCCCGTCCACAGTGACCACTGCATTCCCTGACGGCTGGCGTTCCCTGACCGTGGCGTGGCGTGACACGTATGCCGTTCCAGCTCCCGCGATCGCGCGCGTGACACGACGGGCCGGATTCCAGGGAACGCGTCGCTGACCTGTTTGTTTACGCCCATGAACCGGGTTGCCGGACAATTCACGGCCGCTAAAGATCACTCTCACCCGCACTGATCATCACCTCTCGATCTCACGCACGGTTGGTCACCGAGCTAAGGAATTCGAAAATGATCCGCACCCCTGTCAAGAAGTGGTTGCTCACCGTCGCAGCCTGCGGCCTGGCGTTCAGTGGCCTGGGCCTGGCCTCCGCCACGCCCGCGAGCGCGGCCAACGAGACGGACCTCAACGGGAAATGGGACAACCTGCTCCCGAGCATCTGCCAGGACGGCTCCAACCGGGGCGGCCAGAGCGTCTGGTTCTACAACACCGCCACGCACGAGCTCTACGACAAGAGCTACCAATACAGGTCCCCGGTCTACGACCAGGTCGGCCCGGCTCGATCGATCAAGTACTACCTGAACCCGAACTGGAAGATTCTCAAGGGCCACTGCTACTACCCCCAGTCGTCCTCCTGGACGAAAGAGGGGGACGAAACAGCCTGGTCCGAGACGGCAAGCAACTGCGACAACGGCGGCCCCCTCAACTACAACGTCTCCCAGAGCTACACCACCACGACGATCACCACCAAGACGGTGGGCGGCTCCATCGTTGGCGAGCGCTCCATCGGCAAGCTGTTCGATGTCGGCGCCGGCGCCGAGTTCTCGTACTCGTGGTCCTACGGCAAGTCCGTCGGCTGGTCGCGCACTGTCGGCATGAGCGTCCCGGCCGGCAGGACGGAATGGTTCGGCGCGAGGCCCATCATGCGCGTGGTGCGGGTCAACCCGCACTTCTGGCTGGACAGCTTCACATGGAACACCGTCAAGGACGGCAACGGCTACCACACCTCCCAGGTGTGGGGCGGCTACGGTTACCGGGCCCTCGTGGACCACGACTACTACTACGACGGCACGGCGAACGTCCTCAACAGCAGCAAGCAGCCGCAGTTCCGCTTCATCCTCCACGGGCGTGCCAACAAGTACAGCGACTGCCACTGACCCGTGGCGGCACCCCTGAGATCCGAAGTGCCCGCCGGCCCGACGCCGGCGGGCACTTCGCTGTGCCCCCGGATTGTTCTGGGTGATGGAAGGGGCTCGCCGGACAACATTCCGGCCCTGACGATCGACAGGAATCCGGAATTCCGGAACCCGTCCCTCTCTCACGTAACGGAGACCTCCCATGGCCTCTCGTCTGTTGCAGCGCGTGGGCACGTCGCTCGCCGTGCCCGCTCTCGTGGTCGGCGCGTTCGCGCTGGCCGACCCCTCGCATACGCACTCGACGTCCTCGAAGGCGTCCAGCACTCTCAACCTGAGCACCAAGGACACCGAACTCTCGGCCTCGACCTGGTACCTCGCCCACTGGGACGTCGACGCCAGCGGGGAGGGCTACGCCCACACGATCAGCCACCTGCGGTCCATCATCGACGCGCACGGCGGTCACCGGGAGAACGTCCAGCGGGGCGGCCGTAACCTCGCCGTCGACGTCACCCCGGGCGCCGGCGCTGACCACGCGTACATCGACCTCACGGTGACGACAGCCGGTGCGACCATCCACCTGATCATCAGAGTCAGCGACATGTACGTCGTCGGGTGGCACTTCTATTCGCCCCAGGCCGGCAATGTGTACATCCCGCTCAGCCGCGACCACCCCGAGGACATACCCGCGGCCGTCCTGAGCCCCACGCAGAACGGATTTACGCAGTACGGCGACATGAACGGCCACGAGAACTACAACGACCTCGCCAGATCGGCCAACACGTCGCTGGAGGACCTCAGCCTGAGCCACCAGAACCTCCGGCAGGCCGTCTTCGACCTGCATCAGAACCCGTCGCATGCGCCGGCGAACTACGTGAGGAACAAGTCGGCCGGCATCCTCCGCCTGATCATGGCCATCTCTGAGGGCACCCGCTTCCGCCCGATCGCCGCCGACCTCGGCCATCAGCTCACCACCGGCGGCCAGACCCGCATGGCCCGCTACATCGAGCTGATCCGCAACTGGCGCGGCATCAGCCGGGTCTTCACCAACCCCGGCGGCGCCTTGAACTGGGTGCACACGGTCGGCTGGGGCGACATCCGCGACCGCTCGGCCGCTGCCGCCGTCCTGATGGTCGCGCTCGCCATCCGACCCGTTACTTCCAACATCAAGGACGAACTGTGAGGCCCACGGCTCACCGCCGTCGCCGCCTCGTCCCTTGACCCGGCTTCGCCTCTCACCTCAGCGCCCACCCCGCCCGCTACAGCGGGCGGGGTGGGCGGCGCTCACTGCGAGGTTCTCACCGCCGACGTTCATCCGTCCCTGGCCCCTCGACGAGCCCCAGACGATCTTGGTCCAGGAGAACTTGGCGAGGTAGCGGCGGTTGTCGCGGCCGCCGAAGCCCCCCATGGCCTCGCCTGGCCCTGCTGAACATGCCGAGGTGGCGGGCGGTGACCGGGGCTTCGGCTTGTGGGTGTGTGCGGGTTGCCCACTTGTAGATGAGCTTCCGCACGAAGGCGTCCAGGACCCGAAGGCGGCTGGCTGGCCCGGATGGGCGGGGCCGTACTGGAGCGTGAGTTGGGGAGGCCGACCGTCGCCCCCCCGGGCCATGCTGCACCGCCTGCTCCGCGCAGCTTGGATTCAGTCGGCACCGCCGCGGCACTTGATCGGGTACTCGGCACGGCGCTCCAGCACCAGCTGAGTCTCGATCAGAGCGTGGCCCTGCGGTCTTCTGCTGTTCGCCCCGGCGAAGACTCCGCCGGCATCTACGGGCCCGTAGCCATCGAGCGCCCCGATCGGCGCCTTACCGCTGTTGGCCAAGCCCGCGATCACTCAGAGGTCCAAACTCGACATTCCGGGCATCATCGTGGCGAACGAGGGGCGACCTGCCTTACTTGACATCTCAGTACAGAACCGCTTAGGTTTCTGACAGTCCAGTACACAACGGTCCTGAGCTCACCGAATGGGCTGCGTGCCCGCCTGTTTCCTGGACTTCCTGAACAGCTGGCCCCTGCAAACCACCCGGAACTCGAAGGGTTGAGCGAACCATGACCGAAAAGGAAAAGCAGGAGGCGACAGCTATGACGACTTCTGCGTACGCGAGCGACGCCCTGGCCGAGGGGACCGTCGACGCGGTGGTGATCGGCGGGGGCGCCGCGGGGCTGAACGGTGCACTGATCCTGGCCCGCTCCCGCCGCTCGGTCGTCGTGATCGACAGTGGCTCCCCTCGCAACGCGCCCGCCGATGCCGTGCACGGCCTCATCGCCCTCGACGGCACCCCACCGTCCGAGATCCTTCGACGGGGCCGGGAGCAGGTGCGCCAGTACGGGGGACGCGTCGTCCACGGCAAGGTGGTCTCGGCCGAGCCTGCCGCCCCGGCGGCAGACGGGGACCTGCGGTTCACCGTCACCCTGGCCGACGGCCGCCGCATCACCGCCCGCCGCGTCCTGGTGGCCACCGGCCTGAAGGATGTGCTCCCTGAGGTGCCCGGGCTCGCCAAGCACTGGGGACACAGTGTGCTGCACTGCCCCTACTGCCACGGCTGGGAAGTGCGCGACGAGCCCATCGGCATCCTCGCCACCAGCCCGGCCTCCATCGGCCCCGCGTTGTTGTTCCGGCAGCTGACTGAGGACCTCACCTACTTCACCCACGGCACCGACCTGGACGAGGACACCCGCGCCCGCTTCGCCGCCCGCGGCATCCGCGTCATCGACACCCCGGTCACCGAGATCGTCGACGACGCGGACGGCGCCCTCGCCGGGGTGCGCCTGGCCGACGGCCAGGTCGTGGCCCGCCGCGTCCTCGCGGTCGTCCCGCAGATGCAGGCCCGAACCCAGGGCCTGGAAGGACTGGGCCTGCCGGTGCGGGACCTGCCGAATGTGGGCCGCGCTTTCGCCTCCGGCCCGGACGGCACCACCGAGGTGCCGGGTGTGTGGGTGGCCGGCAACGTCACCGATCCGGTCGCCCAGGTCGGTGCCTCCGCAGCGGCCGGAGCACTGGCAGGCATCGACATCAACAAGAAGCTGGCCATCGCGGACACCGACGCGGCCCTCCAGGGCTGAAATCCCCAGCCACCACCCTCACCTTCACCGGCGAGGAAACCCATCAGATTCCAGACGGCTTTCAGTCATGCCCACCAAGCAAGGGAAGAAAATGAGTACCAGCATTGACCACGAGGCGCCCGCCTCCGGGAAGAAAGACTCGGGCCTTCGCGGCTCACATGCCGTGCGCTGGTGGGTGCTGGCCGTCATAGGCATGGCACAGCTCATGGTCATGCTCGACGCGACCGTCGTGAACATCGCGCTGCCCGAGGCGCAGCAGGATCTTGGCTTCAGCGACGGCAGCAGGCAGTGGGTCATCACGGGTTACGCGCTGGCGTTCGGCAGCCTGCTGCTCCTCGGCGGCCGACTGGGTGACCTGTTGGGCCGACGTACCCTCTTCGTGATCGGCCTGGCAGGTTTCGGGGCCGCGTCCGTCGTCGGCGGCTCGGCCGGCAGCTTCGAGATCCTCGTCGCGGCACGTGTGGCCCAGGGTCTCTTCGCCGCACTGCTCGCGCCCGCGGCGCTCTCCCTGCTCAGCGTGACCTTCACCGAACCGTCCGAAAGGGCGAAGGCCTTCGGTATCTTCAGTGCCTTGGGCGGGGCGGGCGGCGCGGTCGGGCTGCTGGTCGGCGGCATGCTCACCGAATGGGCGTCGTGGCGCTGGGTGATGTACGTGAACGTCGTCTTCGCGGTCCCCGCCCTGATCGGTGCCTTGCTGCTGCTGGCCAAGCCCGCGATCACCAAGAAGCCCAAACTCGACATTCCTGGCATCCTGGTGGTGAGTGCCGCGCTGTTCGCCGTCGTCTACGGGTTCGCGCACGTCGAGTCCACCAGCTGGACCGACCCGGTAGCGCTCGGCTCCATGATCACCGGCGCGGTGCTGCTCGCGGTGTTCGTCTGGCTGGAGACCAGGGTCGCGCATCCGCTGCTGCCGCTGCGCGTCGTGCTGGACCGGACCCGCGGTGGTTCGTTCATGGCGGTGTTCGTCATCGGCATGGGGATGTTCTCGATCTTCCTGTTCCTGACCTACTACTTCGCGGCCAGCCTCGGCTACTCGCCGATCAAGACCGGTCTGGTGTACCTGCCGATGGTCGCGGCCGTCGTCGCCTCGTCGACCACCATGCCTGTGCTGGTGCTGCCCAGGGTCGGCCCTAAGATCGTGATCACCGCCGGCTTCCTGGTCGCCGCAGTCGGTATGGCCATGCTGACCCAGATCGAGTTGGACAGCACCTACGCCGCCCACATCATGCCCGGCATGATCCTGATGGGTCTCGGCATCGGCGCGGTGATGACCACCGCGTTCCAGGGGGCGACCTCAGGCCTGCACCACGAGGACTCGGGTGTCGCCTCGGCGCTGATCAACACCGGTCAGCAGGTGGGCGGCTCGATCAGTACGGCGCTGCTGACCACCGTTGCCTCGTCGGCCGCGACCGACTACCTGACGTCGCACAAGCCCAGCGCGCTGGCCGCGGCACAGGCCGGGGTCGAGGGCTACACGGCCACCCTGGCCTGGGGCTCCGGATTCTTCGTGGTCGGTGCGGTGATCGCCGCGCTCCTGATCCCGAACCGGGCCCTGGAGCCGTCCGAGGGCGAGCCCGTGATGGCCCACTGAGCCTGGATCCACCCTGGAGATGCCCTCCTTTCCTGCGATGACTGCTGTTCTCACGACACGCATCAGCGCAGGAAAGGAGGGCATCTCCAGGCTTCCACCGCCACCGTCTCGCCCTGCGCATCCATTGCGGAGCGTTCTCCGCAATGGACCTCACCGCCCGCCACCCGCGCCGCGGAGAACTGCTGTCCACGGTGAAGTTCCTGGTGCGAATCCTCGCCGCAGGCGAACTCCAGCGCGATCTGACCTACAAAGTGGACATCGCCACGCGCGCTGCACGGCAATCGGCCACCGGCGCGAACATCCGAGTCACGCCGTACGAGCTGAGCGTCGTGGAACCGGACGGCTTCGCCGCTGCCAGACTGTGACCTGCTCTTTTCCTGCGTCGACCGGCCCTGGCCACGCGCCGCCCTCAACCTCCTCGCCTACGCCCACCTCATCCCTGTCGTGGACGGTGGAATCTCGGTCGATGCGCGCGGTGGGCGTCTGAAGGGCACCGACTGGCGTGCCCACGTTGCCGCACCGGGCCGCGCGTGCATGGAATGCCTGGGTCAGTACGACCCGGCCCACGTTTCCGTGGAACGCGACGGACTGCTCGACGCCCCCGCCTACATCAAGGGCCTCTCGGGGAATCATCCGCTGCGTCGGAAAGAGAACGTCTTCGTCTTCTCCGCGAGCGCGGCCGCCGCACAGCTGAACCAGTTCCTCACCATGGTCACGGCGCCGAGCGGCATCGCTGACACCGGTGCCCACCTCTACCACCTGACCACCGGGACCATCGACCAACACCTGGAGGGCTGCGACGCAGGGTGCCTCTATGACGGACAGCTCCGCGCTCTCGGCGATCACACCCCTGTGATTGTCACCGGGCGGCACGAAGCCGCCGACCGAGCGTGCGCTGCCCGCTCGGCTGCTGTACACCGCTGGCCACTTCGCTTCCGCCAGGGTATCGACGACCTGCTGAGCAGGTACTGGTGACCGGGCTTGCCCGCAGGCGGCGTCGGCCGACGAGCAGGCCACTCACCTGCCACGTGGGAGCAGATCTTGGTGATCGCGGGAGACGATCTTCGCCAGCGCGGCATATCTCTTGACCAGCGCATTCCGTCGGTTCCCCAGGACCAGCGGGCGCGGCACGCTACGGCATCGTGCGGCCACCTGTGGGGATACGACCCGCCGAGGCGCCCTCATGGACGTCACTGACCTACCGCAGGAGCAGAAGGTGGCTCGTCGGCCTGCCGACGTGACACTTCTTCTCGGCGCATGCGGGCAGTGCAGAGCACGGCGTCCCCATTGATGCCCTTGTGACTGACGGGATATGCCGCATGGATAGCAGACAGAAACGACGATACCTGGGGGTTCCACCGGACAAGGACCGGAGGATGCTCTTGCTGAACCGGCGGTGACCGCCGCGGCCGACGATTGACGGTTCGCAAAGGGGTTGCCGGTCATCGCCCCAGTGCAAGCGTCCAGTGCACGTCGCCTGAATCCGGGCAGATCCGCCACCCTTCCAGAACGCCGTTCGCCGTCAGACGGCTGAGCACACCGTGGAACCCTTGGTCGCGGAGGCCACAGTCACGAATGATCCGGTCGCATTCACTCAGCCCCTCTCCCGAGGACGGATCGCTGCGCGCCACGAGATAGACGCCCGACAGCCGCAGCTGCGGCTCTGCCCCACCGATCCGGGCAGGGGACCCAGTGCGCAACGCCCAGTCGGCCGCGCGCCGCCGGTCGGGGCGGGCCGGTGACTGGGCGAGCAGCGTGGCGTCGCGAAGCTCCGCAGCCACCCCGGCCGCTCCGGGACCGTTCACCATGCTTGCCCACCGCGCCTGTTCCAACTCACGGCAGGCCTGCACCGGATCGATACGAAGGCTGCGCAGCAGGCCCGCACGGAGTTCGACGTGCAGGTACGCGTTCATGCGCAGGGCGCACTGCAGGGCGAGGAGCCTCGCCCCGGCGGACACGTCCGCGGGCAGGGCCGCGGCCAAATAGCTGAGGATCTCGCTCACGCGGACATGCTCCCCCGGCCCCCGGCTGGGCCGGGGACCGCGCGGCCGCGCGGAAGGCAGGCGGAAGGGTGCGGCCAGCACGGTGTCGGGCACGATGGCGGCCTGGGCGGTTGCCGCGGCGCAGGCGCCGCAGGCGTCGGCGAGGCGCCAGACACGGCCACCGCGTTCGCAAGCCAGGAGCAGGCGGATGGGCCCCGCGCACCCGCGGTGACGGCGGTGCCAACGGCAGCCGCGTTCATGACACTGACAGATCCGCAGGTGAGGCGCCCTCAGGTCACCGCGGGCATGCCGGGCGAGGTGAGCGAGGGCCGCCGAGCGCGCGGACTGCGCGGTGACCCGCCGGCCGTCCTGGGGACAGTGCTGGCAAACGAGAACGAGCCCGCCGGTCTGGCATCGCAGTTCCACCGTCCAGTTCCGCGCCGCCTGAGGACACAGGGTGCGCAGCCTCATGGGCGTGTATCCCTCCCTTCCCGGTCCGGCGCCAGCCCCACCGCGCGGTACGGCGGGACGGCCGACACCGTAGTGCAGACCCCTGCCCTCCCGCCGGTGGAGCCATCGGGAGAAACAGGGCAGATGTCTGCACTGACAGGGCAGGGGTCTGCACCGTCGGATGGTCTGGTGACGATCTTGCCACCCGATCCGGACCTCGACGCCCTCCGACTGGAGCTCGGGCGTCTGCGGGCTGAGCGCGGGTGGAGCTACGACGAGCTCGCCTCCCGCAGCGGCCTGAGCAGGCGCACTGTGATCGAGATCGAGCAGGGCCGCACCGTCGGCACCCTCAAGACATGGCACGCCCTCGCACATGCCCTGGACACACCGCTCGACGAGCTCTTCGCCACCCTCTGCCGCGAGCACGACCTGCCCGGAGCCGACGGCAGCCCCGACAGCTGATCCGGGCCCGTCCGGCACCGGCGGCAATTCACCCGATCCGGCAATGCCATATCGAATGTGCGAGCAGTGGTTCGCACTGCTGTTGCCCAACTCTGCTCTGCCCGGGGGATCATCAGGGCCGGGCGTCGCCGATACGGCGTGTCGGCTGGCAGGTTCGCCCGCATGTGCTCCTCTTCTTCTCCTTCAGCACGTCGCTGGGCCGGCAGCCGCGCGAGCGCGCCTCAGCGGCGGTCCCTGCGTATCGCCCCCGATAGCGCCAGCCGGTTGCTGCGCTGCGGCCAGACCACCTCCTGCCGCGCATGCGGCAATACAGTCGAGTCCTACTTGCGCGCCGACTACCGACTGGTGCAGCTGCATCCGATCGAACTGCCGGTGACCGGGGTGCCGGAGTCCTGCCGCTGGCACGTCAGCCGCGGCATTGCCCATCCCGCAGGTGACGGGAGCAGCTGGTGCCGGCTGGCCCATGACCTGCTGTGCCCTGCCCTCCCGGCGCCGATGGCCATGCCGCAGTTGTCCGGGCTGCGCAGGGCTCTCGCCCTGCGCAGCCGCCGTCTGCTCGACACGGGAGTCCTCGTTCCTCCAGCCACACCGGCCAAGGGGCCGTCGGGCGAGGCCGTCTGCCGTCCGGCCCGGCCCGTCGTGCAAATGCTGTTCGTCCGCTATCTGGCCTCCCGCCCCGTCGATGAGATCCAGTGCGTCGCCCAGACCCGGCGCCGGACCCGCTGCACCGCAGAGATCCTCGGCCCCGGTGCGCTGCAGGGGGTGTGGACCCTGGTACCCGTGACCGTGCGCCACGGTCAGCTCACGCTGCCGTCGGATGTCATGGCCGTCTACAGCCTGTCCGCGCTGCCGTACCAGGAACAGCTGCGCTGGCGCACCCAACGGTGTCGGGACCATGCCGCCGCATCCACCGCGGGTGACCTCGCCGTCGCGGACTGGGAACCCTTCGACCCGCTCCGCCACCACGAACACATCCGTACCCGCCTGCCCGCGCACAGGCGCCGCCCCGGCGGCCACGCACCCGGCGGGTTTGGTCGTGACGCATCAGTACGCCGTCGAGATCATCCTGACCCGGCCCGCCACCGCCCGGGAGATTCACCGGGCCCGCCACCGCGTGACGCTCGCCCCGAACGCCGAACGCACCCGGCTGATGACGGTGCAGAGCGGCAAAAGCCCGGGCCGTGCCCTGCAGCGCCTGCGGCGCCGGCTGGACACGGTCCTGCCGATCGACGTGCTGACCACTCACTACCCCGACCGCCATGGCCACGTCCTGCTCAATGTCGTCCTCAGCCGCCGCGCCGACACGCGAATCCGCCGGGAGGCAGCCGAGCTTGGCCGGCGTCCCGGTGACGTCCTGGCCGAGCGGATCACGGCCGGCCTCACGCGAAGCCAACGCCAGCGGCACCACCGCCTCGAGTCGCAGCTGCAGCAGTTGCTCACCCATCACACCTCGGAAGAAGTCCTGGCCTGCGCGGCAGGCCTCCTCCTGCAGGTGCGTCTACCGCGCTGAACCCACCGTCGCATCCCCAAGCCGACGGAGGCACACGCTGCGCCTCGTACCGGCCCTCCCCATCCCACGGAGCCCCAGTTGCACACCCCCACCCCCGAACAGGTCCACGCTGCGGACACCTTCCGCTCCGGCCGCCACCTCGCGCTGCAGGCCGGAGCCGGAACCGGGAAGACCAGCACCCTGTGCCTGCTCGCCGCCGACACCAAACGCCGCGGCCGCTACATGGCCTTCAACAAGGACATCGCACGGGACGCCGCCGCCCGCTTCCCCTCCAGCGTGCAGTGCCGCACCGCCCACGCCACCGCCTTCGCCGCACTCGGCCACCGCTACACCAGTCGCCTCAACAGCCCCCGCCAGCCGGCCTGGAAGACCGGCCAGGCCCTCGGCATCCTGCGACCAGCGCGGATCACCGACCACGAGGTCAGCCCAAGAACCCTGTCCCACAACGTGCTGCGCACGGTCACCCGCTTCTGCCACTCCGCCGACACCGCTTTGGCCCGCCACCACGTACCGCGCCTGCGCGGCCTCGACGCTCCCGCCGACCACCGGCAGTTCGCCGAACTCGTGCTCCCCTTCGCCGCCAAGGCCTGGGCAGACCTGCAGCGCCCCGACCACGGCGTCGTCCGCTTCGAGCACGACCACTACCTCAAGATGTGGGCGCTGACCGGCCCGAAGATCGAGGCCGACTTCCTCTTCCTCGACGAGCCCCAGGACACCAACCCGGTCCTGGAACAGGTGTTCACCGCACAGCGTGACCACGCACAGCTCGTCATGGTCGGCGACTCCGCGCAGGCCATCTACAGCTGGCGGGGCGCAACCGACGTGATGACCGGCTTCGACGCCGAACAGCTGACCCTCACCCGCTCCTTCCGGTTCGGACCGCGGATCGCCGACGAGGCCAACCGGTGGCTCGCGCTCGCCGACGCTCCCATCCGCCTGACGGGAACCACCAGTGTCCCCGCGGAGGTCAGCAGCATCGACCACCCCGACGCCGTGCTGTGCCGCACCAACATCGGCGCCATGACAGAGGTCATGCGCCTGCTCGGCGAAGGACACCGCGTCGCCCTCACTCGGGGAGGCCAGCAACTGGCCCAACTAGCCTCTGCTGCAAGAAACTTGAAGGAAGGACGCCGCACCCATCACCCCGAACTGGTGCTGTTCGCCTCCTGGGGCGATCTTCAGGACTACGCCGCCTACGATCCGGCCGGCCACGACCTGCAGCCCTTCGTCGACCTCATCGACACCCACGGCCCCAACGCCATCCTCGCCGCCGTGTCCGAACTCTCCGAGGAAGCACACGCCGACGTCACCGTCTCCACCGCTCACAAAGCCAAAGGCCGCGAATGGCCGGCCGTCAGGATCGGCAACGACTTTCCCCAGCCGCAGGACACCGACCCCGGCACAAGCACGGCTGCCCAGGCCCCGGAGGTAAGCGACGCCGACGCCCGTCTCGCCTACGTCGCCGTCACTCGTGCCCGTCACCGACTCGACCTCGGCGGTCTCGCATGGAACACCACCGCCCAAGAGACCCAAAGCGGATGACGCCACGGACCTCGGCTGTGACTTTGCTCGATAGATGGCGGCGCGCCCGGTCTAGATCTGCTGGCCGCTGGGGTTCTTTGATTTCTGGTTGGCGACTTCGTTGACCCGTAGTTGGCGAGCCGTGGAGCCCGCTGTGTCACACAGTGTGAGCGTTTTCGATGAGATCATCGCTGTGTCGGATGAGGAGCTGGCGGAGCCGCTGGTAGTAGCTGTGGGCTGTGTCTGGACGGCTGAGAAGCCAGCGGATCTTGGTGGCCTGATCGGAGTCGATTTCGGCAGGGTCGCTGTCCAGATAGTGGACCAGGACGCTGGGGGCGAGGCGCCACTCGCTGCCGGTGAGCCGGGTCCAGATCATGCTCGATGCGCAGGTGTGGTTGAGCATGTCGGGTGCCCGCGGCCGGGTGCATGCGGAACGTCCGAGCGATGCGTTGAGGGTTGTCCAGTCCTCAGAGCTGAGTGTCCAGTCGGCGAACCGCAGTCGTCGTGAGCGGTGGTCCACGGGCGTGGTGAGTTGGGCGGCGTACCGGCCCAACTGCTCGATGACAGCGGGGAGTCGGTCGGTGTGATGGGTGAAGCTGTCGCGTGGAGTGAGCCTTTGCAGCTGGTCGGGGCTCTGGTGCCAGGAATCAGGGATGCCGAGGAAGTACGCGGCTTTCTCGAACAGCATGCCGGTGACCATCTGGACGAGTTGGACTGCGGCGAAGCGGCGGAAGACCACGCTGCGCCCCAGGAACCGCTCGGAGGGGTTGAGTCCTGCAGCGGTCAACCAGTCGTCGGGCAGCCACTGCGGGATGTGCTCGGGCAGGTAGCCGCGCCTGCGGGCCGGAAGAAGCGGCTGTCGGGCTCGTCGCCAGGCAGTGAGCGGGGAGGCCCCATGGGGGTGGAAGGGGCGGGGCAGCGCTTCGATCATCTGTGTGCGAAAGGCAGAGGAACAGTCCCTTCGCAGAATGGTCCAGGTCTTGCCCCAGCCGGTGGAGGTGGGGAGGGGCATGCGGTCGGCCAGGGCTGTGATGGCGAGACGCCGGGCGGTGCGAGGCCTCAGGTTGAGGAGGCGTGTGGCAATGTCCAAGAGGCAGGCCGTAGCGGATGCGGACAGAGGTGGGGTCACCCAGAAGTTGCTGCGCCGGACGCCGGGCAAGGTCTCGAATTGCAGCTGCCGCTGCTCGGTGATGTGGGCGTCCAGGGCCTGTGCGAGGTGGCGTTCGGGTGTGACGGTGGCAGTCGCGGGCCAGGTTGCCTGAATAATCGCGGACATGACTTGCAGGTCGCTGAAGACGGCGAAGGCGTCGGCCGGGTCGTGGGCGGGCGACAGCAGGTCCTGGATGTGCTGTTGGAGTGCGATCACGCGAGGGCTGGGGCTGGACATCTCGCTGAGGTGGTCGGGGTTGTCCATGCGGTGGCCGCAGGCAGTTCCGTCGGCGCGGATGCTCCGGCACTGGGCGGGGTGCAGGCCGCCGGTGGTGGGGGCGGGCAACAGGACGAGTCTCTTCCGGGTTCCGCCGAGGGCGGGAACACCACAGGCCGGGCAGATGTCCTGGAGGAAGAGCCGGTGTTCGAGGCAGACGAACATCGCGCCCAGCCTCCACTGTGTCTTCCAGGCTCCTCCGTGCCGCCGCTGGATCTCGCTGCCGTGGCCAATCAGGCAGAGGGGGCAGTAACGGGTGCTCGCCCCCAGGAGCCAGGGCGGAAAGTATGAGCGTGGACGAAGTTGCGGGCTTCCTCCTGGCCGGGTCAGCGCTTCGGCGACGGGCGGGTAGTGGGCAACGAAGGAACGCAGCGTGAGGTCGTCAATCCGGCGTTCGGGAATCCAGGTGACGTGGGTGAACACCGGCCGGAACTGGGGCGCCAGCATAAGGACGTGGTTCACCGGTTGTGCGGTGATCCGGATGGCCAGGCCGGCGCGGAGCGCGATGTCGGCGGGCCTCTGGTCGAGCCGATGAGCCAGCCTCAGCAGCAGTCCCGGAAGGCTCTCGCCGGGCAGTGGGAGAAGGCTGCGGGGCAGCGGGGCGTGCTCGTTCACCGGTCAGGCCTCCTCCAGCACTAGAACCCGTGATGACGCCCGGTGGACACCATGAACTGCAGCCCCGGACGGTGACGTTGACGGGCCCGCCATGTGAACCGGCGAACAGGCTCGGACGACAGTACCGGCGCCACGGCCAGGTCCCGGACCGGCCAGAACACCTCGTCTCCGTCGAACCGGCAAGCCGTCGACCACCGATAAGGCCACCCATCCATCAGCCGCAACCGACCCCGTACAGCGTCACCAACGCCGTGCGACACGACCAGTTGGTCAAGCCCACGCAGATCAGAACGGATCCGGGCCCTTGTCGCCTCCACCCGACCAGCACAACAGCTCGGCGCACGCGCTCGGCACGTTCTCCGGACTTGACCACAACCCACAGCCACCAAACCGAACAGCCGTCAACTGGAAATCAAATCCGCCAACGACCGATCAAAGTCACAGCGGCCGGTGCCCCAGCCTACCCACGACCAGCGCGGCCGAGTGATGGCTTAGCTACTAAAGTCCATCATCTCGCAAGCCTTGTGCGGCACACTCAACCGCTCGCCGGCATCGTCGCTGATAGAGCGACCTCCAGTGACAGAGAGTTACCGAGTGTATTCATGATTTGCCAACTATCCCTCTCATGATTTGCCAACAAGGATTCTCCACTCACCCCCGACCTGCGCGTCTCAGTCCATGATTTGCCAACTAGAGTTCTCGGTCACACCGGTCGCGCCGGACGCCGGATGGGGCCCAGCCGGGGCGGGCACGGAGTGTCCGCCCCGGCGTCCTTCATGGGCCGGTGTCACACCGTGGCGGGCTGCTGCTCGGGGAGAGCCCTCAGACGGCCCGCGGCGTGCAGGCCGTACAGCGCGGCCGCGCAGGCGAGGCCGAGCGCGGTCAGGGAGATCCACGGCAGCGCCGGCATCCCGGCAGAGCGTGCCGTGTCGAGCGCGGCGCCGGTGAGCAGGTTCCCGAGCGTGATGCCGATGCCGCAGACGGTGTTGTAGAGCCCGTAGTGGGTGGCGACGAGCCGGTCCCCGGAGAGTCGGACGATGGTGTCCATCTCGAAGGGATAGGCGATCATCGTGCCCACGGCCAGCAGCAGGGCGGCGAGCGACGGCGGCAGTGCCGCGAGCAGCCACCGCCCCGCGCCGGACCCGGGTACGGGCACGGCGGTGGCGAGCAGCAGGGGCACGAACGCCAGGGCCATCACCACGAGCCCCCTCACGAGCGCCTGGCCGGGCTCGTAACGGGCCTTGCACCAGGCGGTGACCCGCGTCTGGCCGAGGATGGTGCTCAGCCCGGACACCGCGAAGAGCACCGCCACGGCAGCGGTCCCGAACTCTCCGTCGCCGCCCAGCCGTCGCACTTCCAGCGGCAGGGACAGGTAGACCTGGAAGGTGAGGACGTACGAGCCGATCATGGCGGCGGAGAAGAGCAGGAACGGCCGGTTGGCGAGGATGCCCCGCCACTGGGCGAGCACGCTCTCGCGCGCTCCGCCCCGCTCCTGCTCCACGTCCTTGCGCCGGGCCGGCAGTGCGCGGATCTGGACGATGCTGAGCAGGGCGAAGATCGCGGCTGCCACCAGGCAGGTGACACGGAAGTCCACTCCGGTGAGCACCATGCCCGCCAAGGGGCCGAGCAGGATCCCGGCCTGGTAGAAGACGTTGAACAGAGCGAACGCCTCGACCCTTCGCTCCCCCGCGTCCACCGCGAGGTAGGCCCGCACCGCCGGGTTGAACAGCGCCCCGGCCAGGCCCGTCGCCGCCGAGGCGGCGAGCAGCGCGGCCAGCGAGTCCACCAGCCCGAGGGCGGCGAACCCGACCGTGCGCAGCACGCACCCGGCCACGATCATCGGCTTGTAGCCGAGCCGGTCGGCGAGCGTCCCGCCGACCAGGAACATGCCCTGCTGGCTGAAGTTGCGTACGCCGAGGACGAGTCCGACGACCCAGCCGGACAGTCCGAGGGTGCCGGAGAGGTGGGCCGCCAGATAGGGCATCAGCATGTAGAAGCCCAGGTTGATGGTGAACTGATTGACCATCAGCAACTGGACGCTGCGCTCGTACGAGCGGACCTGCGCGAGCAGCCCCTTCACCGGCCCGCCTCCACGGAGTCGGACGCGGCGTCGGTGTCGTCGTCCGCGGTGACGTCCTGCCGCGTGTCCCGCAGGGTGAGGGGATCGGCCACCGCGGTGCACCGGGTCCACCGCGTGACCTCCTTCTCGTCCAGGCGGCCGATCACGTCCGGTTCGGCGGCAGGGGGCGTGTCCAGCAGACCGTGCGCGGCGCAGTAGTCGTCGTCGTACACGGTGCCCAGGTAGCGCTGGGGACCGTCGGGAAAGACGGCCGCGATGCGGGCGTCCGCGGGCATCGTGCGAGCGAACCAGCCGGCCACCAGGGCGACCGCGCCCACGCTCCAGCCGCCGGTGGCGTAGTGGGAGGCGGCGAGTTGGCGGCACGTCGACACCGCCTCGTGCGGGGCCACCCAGTGCACCTCGGAGAAGTTCTCGTAGGCGACGTTGCGCGGGTAGATGCTGGAGCCCAGGCCACGCATCAGGCGGGTCCGCGCGGGCTGGCCGAAGATCGTCGAGCCGATCGTGTCCACGCCGACGACGGCCAGTTCCGGGTAGAGCTGCCGCAGTACCCGGGAGACGCCCGCGGAGTGGCCGCCGGTGCCGACGCTGCACACCAGCACGTCGATGTGGCCCATTTCTGAGGCGAGTTCCAGGGCGAGCGGGGTGTAGGCGGCGACGTTGTCCGGGTTGTTGTACTGGTCCGGGCACCAGGAATCGGTGTGCTGCTGCATCAGTTGCTGCACGCGCTCGCGGCGGGCCTGCTGCCAGCCGCCCGTGGGATGGGGCTCGGAGACGACGTTGACCTGGGCGCCGTACGCGGTCAGCAACCGGGTCATGGACGACTCCAGCCCCGGGTCGGTGACCAGGGTGACCGGATGGCCGTGGACCATGCCGGCCAGCGCGAGCCCCAGACCCAGCGTTCCGCTGGTCGACTCGATGATCCGTCCGCCGGGCCGCAGATCGCCCCGCGCCCGGGCCCGCTCGACCATGTGGAGCCCTGGACGGTCCTTGATGCCGCCGGGGTTGAAGCCCTCCAGCTTGGCCCAGAAACCGCGCCCTGCCGGAGCCAGCGGCTCCGACACGCGCAGCAGCGGCGTGTTCCCGACCAGCGCCGACAGTGCGGACCGGCCGGAGGTGAGGGGGTTCTTCGTCAGTGATGTGAGTGACTGCATGCTTCGCTCTCGCTCGATGAACGCACGGTGGGGGTGATTCATCACGCGTCGCGGCGCCGAGCCCGGACCCGGGTCCGCGCTCGGCGCCGTCAGGACGCGGCGGTCGGCCGTGCCGACCGCGGTGCGGGAGATCTAGATGCGCCACCGGGACGTACGCACAAGCGCCGCCCGGCCGCTGCGTGGTCGTCGGCGTCTGCGCGCCGCGTCAAGGACGAGCGGACGCCTCAGGGCAGCCACACCGGCAGCCATGGCCGACGGGGCATCGGCAACGGCAACCGGCTGGTCCAGCGCCGGGGCCGTCGTGCGGACGACCGCATCCGACGGGCACGGGTGAGCACGGTGCGGCGCGTGCGGCTGTGCCCCGCCCGACGTCACCGCCGAAGCCGCGACGGCCTTGGGCATCCGTCGGTGCTGCGGTTCGGCGGTCCCGCCGTGCCCCACGGCGCACAGAATGATCGCCAGGAGCAGGACACCTTGGATCACGGTGACGATTCGGCGCGGCCTTGACGAGCCGCTCGGAGCGCTCCGGGCACGCGCGACCGCAGGGGAACGGGGTGGCACAGGTCCTCCGTGCGTCCGCCGCCCTCCATCCGGGGGGAGGGATGCGGCGGGCATGGGTGGTGGGGGAAGGGCGCCTCGACGAACCTGACCGTGATGCGGGTCTCGCCTCGGGCGGACGGGCTGTCTCGGCGCGCAGGATCTCGTCGTGCAGGATCTCGTTGCGCAGGACACCGGCCGAGGCACCCGGCTTCCCGACCGGCATGGACGGGTGCGGTGGCGGAACGGCCGAGTGGAGGGTGCCGCGGTTCCTAGACCTGCTGGACCACGGCAGCTCTGATGGCCTGCGCCGACGCCCCGTGGAGTTCCGCACCGGCACGACCCGGCTTCACACCGGAACGGACGGCAGTGACCGGTTCGCGAACCGACACGGCAAAGCAGGGAGACACCGCTGTCGTTCCCTGCTGGGTCTGCCCGGAAGCGCAGTGCTCGGCAGGGTTCGGCGAAGCATGACCGTCGTCGTCGCCGTCCGTCGCCACGACAGCGAAGAGGGCTATCTCCCCCTGGACTCCGCGTTCCGCCCCGGGCAGGCCCGGGGCGGCTGCGGCGCCGGTCGGCAGGTGTCCTCCGGAGCCCTCGACGTGCACGCCGTGGGCGAGAAGGACACCGAAGAGCATGACGGCGAGGGCCAGGACACGCGGCAGCCCGGCGGACACGCGGTTGCGCGCTGTGCGCCGGGGCGACCGAGCCGTGATCATGCCGTGATCCTAACGGCTCGACGACGTCGATCCACCGACTCCCCGAGTCGTCGAGTCAATGAGCCATACGATTGGCCTGTTTGCTTCGGCTACGCCGCGGTGGGCCGTCAGGCCCGGTACGCGACGAGGGCCATCATCCCCACCTCACCGTGGTAGACGTTGTGGCAGTGCAGCATCCACTGCCCGGGGTTGTCGGCGTCGAACACGACAGAAACCGTCTTCTTCGGCAGCACGATCGTGGTGTCCTTGCGGGCGCCGCCGCTGCCGAGCTGGAAGGTGTGGCCGTGCAGGTGCATCGGGTGCCACATCTGCGTCGTGTTGACGAAGTCCAGCCGGACCCGCTGCCCCGTCTCGACCAGGAACGGGTCGGCGTCCGGGTTCTCCATGGCGAACCGGCGACCGTTGATGGCCCAGTCGTACCTGTCCATGCCGCCGGTCAGCTCGACGCGGTGAACGACGTCCGCTGTCCGGGCGGACAGCCGCACCCCGTCGGCGGCCTTCAGAGCGGACGCGGTGAGGACCGGGCCGTCCAGTTCCTTCGGGCGGACGGTCGTGGACGGCGTCCTGCCGGTTCCCGTACGCACCAGGGCCATGGCGGTCGCGTTCTTGCCCTCCGCGAGCGCGACGAGCGGGAAGACGCCGTCGCCGAGGGCGACGAGAACGTCGTAGCGCTCCCCCATGCCGATGAGCAGGGCGTCGGTCTGCCGGTGTGCGACGGGCCAGCCGTCGGTGTGGGTGACGGTCATCGTGTGTCCGCCGAGCGCCACCCGGTACGCGGTGTCGCCGGCGGCGTTGACGAAACGCAGCCGCACGCGCCGGCCCGGCTTGCCGGTGTACACGTCCGGGTCGGCCGCGACCCTGCCGTTGATGAGGTGAAACGGGTACCTCACGTCACCCGCGTCGCCGCCGAGGAGGTCGCTGGTGGCGCCCATGAGCATGAACCTCCCCATCGACATGCCGGGGGCGGACGCGGAGGGTGAGGCGCTGGCGCCCATGCGCATGTCACTCATGCTCATGCCGCCCATGTCCATGCCGCCCATGTCCATGCCGCCCATGCCCTGGCGGAGTTCGGAGAGTGCCTCGTCAGGGGTGCCGGTGACACCGTCGAGCCAGTCGTCGAGGACGATCACCCACTCGTCGTCGTAGGAGAGCGGCTCCCTGGGGTCCTCGACGATCAGCGGTGCGTAGAGGCCACGGTCGAGCTGGACTCCGGAGTGCGGGTGGAACCAGTACGTGCCGGGGTCCGCCGCGACGAAGCGGTAGGTGAAGGTGCGGCCCGCGCGCACGTCGCCCTGGGTGACCATGGGCACGCCGTCCATGTCGTCGCGCAGGGCCAGGCCGTGCCAGTGGACGGACGTGGGGGTGCCGTTCGGGAGCTGGTTGGAGAGTTCGGCGACGAGGGTGTCCCCGGCCGGGATGCGGATCTCCTTGCCGGGAGCCCGGCCGTCGTAGGCCCAGGTCCTGGCCTTGACGCCGCCGAGGTCGAGCGTGACGGGGGCTGCGGTCAGGGTGACCTTGCGCTCGGTCCCGGTGCCGCGGCGCCTCTTCTCGGCGCGGGTGACGGCCGAGCCCGTCGGGCTGACCAGGGCAGGAGCGTTCGGCGAGGCGCTGCTGCAGGCGGCGAGCGCGCCGGCGCCCGCGGTGCCGAGACCTGCGAGCAGGAGGGAGCGGCGGTTGATGCTGTTCACGGTCGGGTTCCTCTTCTCCGAGTGCGCGGCGTCGCGTACGGGCGTGACGCCATGGGTGCGGGCGGGTCCCGGGCATGCCGGGAACCGCGGCCTAGATGCGCAGCCGGGAGAGGACGGAGAGGTCGGGCGGGGCCCGTTCGGTGGATCGGGTGGTCATGGGGCCGCAAGAGGGAAACGGACGCATCGCGGCGCTCCCTGGGGACGTCTCCGCCGGCGGGGAGAGTGTGACCGTCTCGACGCTTGCGGCCCCGCAGTGCTGGGCGCCGCCCGAGCAGCACAGGGAGTGGTCCGCGGATACGGCCGGGGTGGCCGGCGCCGCCGACGGCCTGTCGGAACGGGAGGGGGAGGTGTCCGGCGACGAGGTGAAGGGGTGGCCTTCGTGGCCGGCCGTCGCCGCCGTCACCATCCCGGGCATGGACAGGGGCGCCGCAGCCCGTTGGGAGGTCATCGCGGTCATCGCGGTCACGTCATGGTGGACGAGGACGGCGAGCGCGGCGCACAGGGCCGTCAGCACGCCGAGCGCCGCGCGGAGTGCGCTTCGGGGGAATGCCGGTGTGCGGCGTCGCCCGACCCGTTCCCCCACCTGCTCCGCCTCCCGTCACCCGAAGCCGTCGAACGCTGACTATATACCCCCTGGGGGTAAATGCCGCACGGGGACGGAGTTCTCGGTCACCGACGGAACCGGCGTCCGCCGTTCGTGCGTCCGCAGGTGCGGCAGAGGGACTCGCCCAGGAGGGGACACACAGTGATGGCCATGACGCCGATAACCGGTCTGGATCTCACCGGCTTCACCGAGTACGGGCCGGGGGCGTGGGAGGACGACTCGGGGGTGGCCGTTTCCGTCCATTTCTTCCCGGTGGTTCCCGACCTCCCGGCCCCCCTGCACGAACTCGCGCGCCTCCGAGCCGGACTGGCACAGGTCGCGGCGGGCGCGGGTGGCGGCCTGGTCGAGGCGGTGCCCGCCACGGTGGGCGGCCTGCCGGCCGTGTGCCAGCTGGTGAAGGTCCCGCTGGGCGGCCGGTCGGGGCAGGCCTTCGTCGGCAGCCTCACCGTCCCCAGGGCGGCCTGCAGCGCCGTGGTGAAGGTGCAGGCCGCCGAAGAGGGGACGACGGGGCTGCGGGAGTCGATGATCATGGCCGAGGTGGGCTTGGACGCCTATTTCCGGGCGCACCCCTACGTGGACGGCGAGGTCGGCGGCCTGCCGTCCCATGTGGCGGACGACGAGGAGTGGGACGCGCGGTTCCCCGGCCATCCGCTCACCCTGGTGCGGGCGACACTGCGGCGGATCGCGCCGACGGTGACGCTCGACGACGGCTTCAGGGCTCTGCCGCCGTTCGGTGGGCCGGTGCCTCCGCAGCCGGTCCCGCAGCCGGCCCCGCAGACTCCGCCGCAGCCGCCGAAGCGGGGATGGTTCCGGCGCAAGGGCGCCTGACGGGCGTGGACGGCGGCCGTCCACGCCCGCTCCGACCGGCTACCTCTGCCTGATCCTCAGGAAGGTGATCGAGTTCGCCGGGAAGGTGTACGTGAACCGGTCGGCGACGCCGGTGAAGGTGGCCGTCACCGGGGCGACCGGGGTCGCCGTCTCCGTGTTGACCGCGTTCGGGGCGGCGGTCAGGGTCGTCACCCGGGCCGTGGCGCGGACCTTCGCGCCGCCGAGGTCGATCGCCGTGCGGGCGTCGGCGGACTGGGCGTTGACGACCTTGACGATCAGGTCACCGGTCTTGCGGTCCTTGGTGACGACCTGGCGGAACGGCTCGGCCGGCTTGTCGTCGGTGAAGCTGCCCCACTCCTGGCCGTCGAGGTAGAGGGTGACCCGGCGGCCGCGTACCTTGACGTCGATGTCGTAGGCGCGGCCGGTCTCGATGGTCCCCGCCTTGGAGATCAGGGTGGACTTGCCGCCGTCCACGGCCTGCTCGACGGCGGTCGTGGTGTTGTTCCAGCCGCCCAGGTTCCACCAGTAGTAGTTGCCGGTGTCCTGGACGCCGAAGGCGACGAGGAAGCCCTCCTTCCTGACGTTTCCTTAAGGGGCGCGACTGGGGGCATGGGAAGGCCCTGCCCGTCCGCTACTCCGTTGCGGACGGACAGGGCCGTCATGGGGCCCGTACGGGCAGCGGGCGCCTACGTGCGCTGGCAGCCGCAGGTCGCGATGAACCAGGCGAGCGTCCCGGCCGTCGCCAGCAGCACGGTCAGGTAGACGACGGCCCGCCAGTTAACCCTGGACACCGGTGGCCTCCTCGCCGAGCTCGTGGACGCCGGCGGCGATCAGCCGGGCCACCCTGAGCGGCGGGCACAGTGTGGCCGCCGACGACATGGGCACCGACCAGTACATGAACCGGTTGCCCTGGTAGCGGGTCAGGTTCAGGCGCGGCACCACCAGGCCGCTGCCCCGGCCGAGGCAGTCGACGTCCAGGGGACGCCAGTCCTCGAGGGCGTCGGTCCACGTGCGGGGGACGCTGGCAGGTACCAGGGCGTAGAAGCTGGTGTTGCCCGGGTCGCAGATGACCGGCCCGCCGTCCAGGGCCGCGGCGAGGATCCGGTCGACCTCGCCGGAGGGGAACATCCCGCCGGTCGCGGCGAGGACCAGGCGCGCGGGCAGCCGTACGGCGGACATCAGCGTGCCCATGGGCAGCAGCGTCGCCCCCTTCTCCCGCCACTCCATGCGGGCGGCGGCCCGCTTCCTGTCGGTGAGCGTGGACAGCAGCCAGTGCTCGGTGGCCAGCTGACGGTCGGCGCCCGGGTGCACCAGCACACCGGGTTCCGTCTGGACGGGGGACAGGCCCCGGGGATACGACATGCGCTTTCCTTCCGACCCGACTCGGTACGGCTGAGCGCCCATCGTCGGGAGGAAGAATCACCGATCCCATACCAACCTGACATACCGTGGTCGTATGGTCACGGCATGAGTGGTCGGGAACTCTGGGCCGACGGCCGCCTCCGCGCAGCGTGGGCGGCCCGTGACTGGCCCACGCTCATCCGCCGGTACCGGGCCCTGGCGGGCATCTCTCAGCAGCGCTTCGGCGAACTCGTCGGGATGACACAGGGCTACGTGTCCCGCCTCGAAAGAGGCCGGCTGCGGGTGGTCAGTGAAGACGTCGTCGCCCGGGTCGTGAGAGGACTCGAGGTGCCCATCGAACTGGGAGGTGTGCGCAGCCAGGGCAGGGAGCCGGAATGGTCCCCGTCCGCAGAGCTGCGCGACCGGATCGCCCACGCCCACCACACCGGCCGCACGGACCTGCGCACAGCCGACTGGATCGGCCTGGTCCTCGCCAAGCACCGGCGCGCGGAAGACGCGATCGGCGGCCGCGACCTGTGGCCCATCGTCCGCTCCCAGCTCGGCAGCGTCACCGAACTCATCCCCCACGCCGCCGGCGCGGCCGCCGACCGGCTCATGCTGCTCGCCGCCGAGCACGCACACTGGCTGTCCTGGGTGGCCTGGCAGGAACAGCGCCGCGGCCCTGCCCTCGCGTGGATCGATCTGGCGCACGGCTGGGCCGTCGACGGCGGCCACGCAGACATGGCGTCCTGGGCGCAGCGCGTCCGCGCCTACTACAGCCTCACCCACGGCGACCCGGTACGCGCCCTGCGCACCGCCGAAGCCGCCCGCTACGCCGGGCCACGCGCGCTCTCGCCCGCGGCGGAGGCGGTGGCTGTCCACCAGGAGGCCATGGCGGCCGCGCAGCTCGGCGAGCGAGACCGTGCGGTACGGCTCGCCGAGGAGGCACACACCCTCGCCCTGCGGGCCCCCGGCGAGGAGGAGCGGCCAGGCTGGCTGTACTGGCTCGACGCCACCCGCTCCCAGCTGCAGGTCGCCGATGCCGCCTACGCCTGCCAGCGGTGGCAGGACGCGGCCGACGGCTTCCGCCAGGCGCTCCCCGCCCTCGCCGGATACCCACGCGACCACGCCTACTACCGGGCACGGCTCGAGGACGCCGAGCGGCGCGCCTAGACCTTGTCGTAGCGCAGGATGAGCGGCCTCTCGCCCTCGGCCAGGCGCTCGCACACAGCAGCCTCGACCTCGTGGTGATGCGGGCCGTAGTGCAGCGCCTGCCCGGCGGCCTCGCCCGCGGGCTCCGGGTCGGACAGCTCGAACTGCTCCTCGCGCAGCGGCAGGTCGCCGGGCTCGTAGTCGTCCGGGCCCACACCGGGCGGCAGGACTCGGTACTTCACCAGGTAACGGGTGGCCACGGCAACGCCCCTCTACTCCCGACAGTAAGACGCCCCCGGGTGTCGGGCCTCGGGGGCGATACGGGCAGCATAACGGCGCGCGCGGACAGCCACGCCGGGGAACGACGAAGCGCCCCCCTGTACGGCCCGTGAGGGGCCGTACAGGGGGCGCGTGTGGTTCAGCGTGTGAGTAGGGCGAGCAGGCCGGTAGCGGCGCCGACGACGCCGGTCAGCACGCCCACGGAGGCGGCGGGCCACCGGTTCCGTTCGATCGCGTCGAGCCGCTCCTCATGATCGGTCAGCCGCCGGTCGGTCTGGTCACTGCGCTGGACGAGGAGCGCGAGCGAGCCGTCGACCCGCGCGAACCCGGCCTCCATCGTGCCCCGCAGCCGCTCCAACTCCACGGCCACCGCAGTGGACTCCTGGGGCGTCACCCCGAGCCGCCCTTCAGTACCCGCTGGTACGTCTCCCACGCCGCGCGGGTCTCGGCATCGAGATGCTCCCGGTCGACCTGGAGCCGCAGCGGCACGACGAGTTCCTTCGCGTACGCCGGCGGCCGCGCCCACCCCAGCAGCATCCCGGCGGCCACCCGCAGGGGACGCCACGCCATGTGCTCCGCGAGGGCCTCGAGCCCGCGGAACGTCAGGTAGTAGGCGCCGGCGAAGCCCAGCGCGACGGCGGCCGCCGCGGCCTCGCTGTCGACCGGGATCCCCAGCCGCCCGGACCAGGACACCAGCAGCGCGGCACCCAGCGGCACCAGCGTGCGCATGGAGGACACGAACAGGCTGCTTGCCACAGTCAGACCTCCTTGACGTACGGGACCTTGAGCGCGGCCCAGGACGCGGGCCCGGGCCAGCCGTCGGCGGCGGAGCCGGAGTACCCGAGCTTGCGCTGCCACCTGGCGTAGGACGTCCGGTCGGCCTCGGTCCACTGCGGGCCAGGGCCGCTGGCGTACGCCGAGCAGCCCACCGCGACCAGCCGCCGGCCCATCGCAGTGACGATCGCCGAGCGCGGCTGCTTCTTGAACCAGTCGGCGCCGGGGAACGGCTGATACGCCGGCGCCGACGGGACCGACGGGACCGAGCCGTCAGGCTTCTCGCCGAGACGGGCCGCGACCCGGGCGCGGAAGTCGCTCATGGCGAATCCCTTGGGGTCGACCTTGGTGGCGGTCCACTCCTTGTGGCCGATGACCGACTGGGCGGTCCAGCCGTGCGCCCTGCACAGCGCGGCGGCCGCGCGGACCATGGCGTCCAGCTGGACGTCGGGCCAGGGGTCCTTGCCGTCGCCGAGGTTGACGCACTCGAAGCCGTAGAAGTGGACGTTGCCGTCGGTGTTCTGCTCGTTCGGCGCGGGCAGCGTCGCCCGCTCGGCCACGACGGCCTTGAGGACGTCGCCGTCGCCGCTGCCGGCGTGGTTGGCGCGGCCGTTGCCGACCAGGTAGACCTTGCCGTCCTTGGTGATCACGCCGTGGCACAGCGGCCCGGGCAGGGCGGTGTAGCCGTTGAAGCAGATGTCCACGGAGGCCTGCGTGCCGGAGGTGACGGTGTGGTGGATGATCACGCCGTTGACCGGTCCCCAGGGGCCCTTGTGGTTGCGGTTGTGGGTGCGCCATCCGGCGTGCTCGACGACGGTGACGCCCTCGGCCTTGAGCGCGGCCACGAGGGCGTCGGCGGAGAGCGGGTTGCTCATCGGGTACCTCCGGTCAGTGCTGCGGTGAAGGCGGCCCGGCCGGCGGCCGTCCAGCCGGCTTGGATCTCGTCGCCGAGGTCCTCCCACGCGGTCATCGGGGATCGCCCGTCGGTGCGGGTGGTGATCGCCTCGCTGTAGGCGGCGTAGGTGCGTTGCCCGAGGTCGGGCGGGATCGTGTGCTGTGCCATGGGCCCTCCCTGGGCAGCAGAAAGCCCCGGGCCGGGGCGGCTCGGGGCTGGTCGGGGCGAAGGGTCAGGGCAGTTCGAGCCAGCGTTCGGCGTACCGCTCGGCGGCGGTGGAGGTGACCCAGCCGGGCGGGCTGGCGATGATCCAGCCGCCGACATGGACGGTGGCCTGGTATTCGAGCTGCTCGGTGGCGGCGACGACGAGGGTTTCGCCGTCGTCGGATATCAGGGTCAGGCCGCTGTCACTCCACGGGCCGCAGATGTGGGCGCCGTTGGTGCCGTCGTACTGGATGGACTGACGTCGCTCGACGACATAGGGCATGCGCTGCTCCCGGGGTCAGGTGGCGGGCTCGATGCTGAGCTCGCGGTTGGCGAAGGACGCGGTGTCGGAGGCACTCGATGTGCTCATGAGCAGCCGGGTGTTGTAGACGGCGCCGGGGGTGAGGCCGGTGAGGAGGTGCATGACGGTGCCGCGGGCGAAGGATGCGCCGTAGTGGGAGGGGCCGTTGCCGGCGGAGGCGGCCTCGACGACGGTTCCGGAGCCGATGGTGGAGCCGGTGCGGGTCTCGGGGGCGATCAGGGTGCCGCTGGCAGCGGAGTTGATCATGCGTGCGGTGGTGAAGATCTTCACGCGGCCGGTGGTGGGGGCGGTGAACACGACGGCGCAGTCCGCGCCGCTGGTGGTGAACGTGGCGGAGGTGGTGGTGACGGTCGTGCCCTGTACCGACGTGACGGAGGGGGGCGTGTCCAGGGCGGTGATGGGTGATCCGGCCAGGAGATCGGGCACAAGGGCCTCCGTTTCAGAGGGCGCGGACGGCGGGCTCGTTCAGGCTGACCGCGGTGAGGGCCGTCTGCGCCTTGCTGACGCCATTGACGGCCCGTACGACGGTGAAGGCCTGCGGGGAGGTGGCCCCGGTGATCGCAGTGACGCGTACGACCTCGCCGCCGAGGCTCGCGTCGAAGGGAAAGTGGACCGGGTCGGTGGTCCACAGGGGGCCGAGGGTGGTTTCGACGCTCAGGGCGGTCGCCGTGGCGGTGACGCCGGCGGCGAGCCGTGACCCGGCGCTGCCCCGGCGCGGTGGTGCCAGGCCGGTGACGCTGATGTCGTCGACGTGGACCGCGTCCTCGCCCGAGCTCGCGCTGTTGTCCTTGATGTACCGGAAGATCAGCTGACTCTTGCCGGTGACGTCGACGATCGCCTGGGTCCACCCGGTGGTGCCCTGCGCCCGGAGCACCTGCGTGCCGTCGACGAGGACCAGGAGGCGGTCCCCCTCGAACCCGACGCCGGAGGCCTCGCTGGACGTCCAGTACCAAAAGCGCAGCTCCCGGGCCCCGGGCGGGAGCGTGAAGATCGCGTCTGACGTCTGGTTGTTGGTGATCGTCCCGGACCGCAGCGAGGTGGTGCCGCTGTTGAAGTGCGCGGTGGACCTGGTCCAGGCCGCGGTGCCGCCGCTGGCGTACGGCAGCACGAAGGTGGTGTCCTCGAAGTCCTCGTAGTACGCGCGGCCGGCCACCTTGTAGGGCTGGTAGGGCGTGCAGTTGAGGGTGATGTCCCAGCGGCCGGTGGCGAAGGTCTCGGTGTAGCCGAGGACCAGCAGATCGAAACCGTCCGGGCCGTACTCGTCGGGCGTGTTGATGATCTGGACGCGGGATCCGACATCGAGGAGCAGCACGCTGTTCACGAGGGCCCGCATGCGCGGGTTGCCCATCTTCAGCGTCAGCTTGGTGACGCGCATCTCGTCGACGGTCGCGACGTGCAGGCGCCATCCGGCCTGGCTGGGCAGCTGGTCGTCGCTGTCGACGATGACCTCGGGCGCGGTGTCGACCACGCCGAGTCCATCGGGCGGTGGCTGGACAGACAGCTTGCCTGTGTCGAGGGTGGCGGTGGCCTCGGATCCCTGCCGGCGTCGGGCGGTGATCTGGTTGCGGACGGCCTGGTCGTCGTCCTCGGGGTCGAACGGGTCGAAGATCTGCCCGCTGGCGAAGTCGAGGACGAGGGCGGCCGGCTTGTTGTAGAGGCTCTCGCGGGTCTGGTACTTCAGGGCGAGCGCGTCGCGCCGGTCGGTGAGCAGGCCCATCTCGGTGGTGGCCGCGGCTTGCAGGATGCTGAGGAAGGTGCCCGGCGGGTACGGGCCGAGGCGCTCACCGCCACGGCCGGTGATCTCCAGCGGGACGCCTTGCTGGGCGGCGAGGCGGTCGAGGAAGTTGCGGGCGGTCTCACCGCGCCAGCCGTCCATGGCCGAGCCGCTGCCCAGCCCGAGGCCGTCGAGGCCGGTGTGGAAGTAGGCGGTCTCGGTGACCACGCCCCACGTGGTCAGGTGGCCGATGGCCATCCCCTTGACCCCGGATCCGAAGCTGGTCACGACGCGCGAGATACGGCCCGTGCTGGTCGCGGCGAGGCTGACGGTGGTGAAGTAGCCGGCCCCGGTGGTGTCCTCCCACCGGAACTGAATGTCGGTGGCGGTGCCGTTCTGGACGGCCTGAACCTCGAGTCGGCGCCAGCCGTCGAGGAACCCGGGGGCTCCGGCCGCGACGGCGGTCTCACTGGTGACCGACGCGGAGGTCAGCTGAGTGTCGGTGGCGTCGTAGACCCGCAGCCGCATCCGGTGGGCCCCGGCGTCCAGGAGCACCGACAGCACGTAGATCTGCGCGGTCGACCCGGCGGTGAGCCAGCGCAGGATGGTGTGCTCGGCCGCATCGGTGGGGTACCCGGAGGTGGTCAGCCGGACCATCATGTCGATGGCCCATGACCCGGTCGACTCCGCGGGGATCGCGGTGCCGGGGGTGGACATGCCCGCGGTCTCCGTGAGGACGGGCAGCGGGCCACTGCCCAGCAGCGTGGACTCCTGGCCGAACGTCATGCCCCGCACTGCCAGCGCGCCCACGCCGGCGCCCAGGGTGGCGTCGGCCACCCGGGTGTCGCCCTGCGCCCCCTCCTCGAACGGGTAGTACGACAAGGGGTAGAGCGGCGGGATGTGCCGGCGCATCAGCGACCTCAGGGCGGGCTGCCCGGTGCCCAGGCGGCGCAGCAGCCCGGCCGGCTCGATCGCGGTGAACACGTTCGCCCCGGACCGGTCGCGCTGCGGCTTCCACGCGGCGATCTCCCCGGCCAGGCGCACCGCGCCGGTGTCGGTGACCGGTGCGGCCACGGTCAGGTCGTCGAAGCGGACGTTGAAGGGCATGGTGGTGCTGGTCGCGGTGTTCTGCGCGCGGACCCCGACCTGGCCGGTGGTGATGCCGTCGTCCCAGGCCTGGGCGTGCCAGCCGGCGGGCTCGCTCTTGCCGTCGGCCCAGACCCGCATCCGCAGGTCCGAGCCGACCGCCTGCACGCGCACGCGTACGGGGGTGCCGGGGGTGTAGGTCAGGCCCGGCACGCTCTTCTGGACCTGGAGGAACACCGAGGTGGCGTTGACGACCTTGACGATGTTGACGGCGATCCGCAGGCCCTGGTTGCCGGGCAGGCCGGTGTCCGTGCGGAAACCCACGTTGTACAGGTAGTAGGTGTGGGCGACGGGGTCCAGGCGCCCGACGAAGGAGGCGAACACCGCCAGCTCGGTGTTGCTGCTCTGCGCCCGCTGGTCCGTCGTCACGGCGAACGTGGCGTCGAAGTCCGCCATCGAGACGTCCTCGTTGCGGATGTAGCGCGAGGAGTTGAGGACGTTCAGGTTGATCAGGCCGGCGCCCGAGCCGACGGAGTAGTCCGAGGACGGCGGCGACACGGCGTTGGGGTCGTAGATGACCCAGTCGTCCCCTGAGTCGGACGTCCCCCAGCCGTTGCTGACCGTACGGGTGAACGTGTCGGTGAGCTCGGCGGCCGGGGCGGTGGGGACGTCGTCGACGCGCAGCCGGAACGGGGTGTACCCGCCCAGCTTGCCGTAGAGCTCGCTGCGGGGGTTGCGGGGGCTGTACGCCTTGCTGCGGTTGTCGAGGACCACCGTGGCGCTGGACGGGCGGGCCTGGGCGCCCTCGGAGGTCATGCCGCGGGTGATGGTGATGATGGGATCCTGGCGGAGGGAGACGGGCTGCCAGAGGCCGTCCACGAGGATCTCGCCGGTCAGCTGCAGCGGCCAGTCGGCCATGGGTCATCCCTCCGTTCCGAGACGGGTGACGTCGCCGCCCAGGCGTACGCGGATCTTCTCCTGCAGCCAGGTCAGGAAGTCGTCGCCGCCGGGGTCGTCGAACCCGATCTGCAGGCGGCCGCCGCCGGCCGTCCGGTCGAGCAGCCCCTGCAGCTTGGACAGCGGCAGCACGGCCTCCTGCTCGGAGCCCTCGCCGATCATGGCCAGGGTCGGGCCGGTGGTGATGCCGCCGGAGGCGAGGTAGGGGATGTAGGGGACGTGCGGGATGTTCACGCCCGGTACCCGGTTGGCGCCCGAGATCAGGCTGTTGATTCCGCCGATGGCGCTGTTGATCAGCCCGATGGCTCCGTTGAGGGCTGAGCGCAGGCCGGTGGTGATGCCGCCCCACATGCCACTGAGGAAGCCTCCGATGCGGCGTACGGCGCCGGACACGTGGTCGACGGCCGTGTTCCATGTCCGGCTGATCCAGCCGGTGATGCCGCCCCAGTTCGCGATGATGATCCCGAGCGGCGCGAAGCGGAAGAAGATGTCGGCAATGAAGCCGATGGCCGTCCTGATCCCGGAGACGACGGTGTCCCACAGGCCCTTCAGCCAGGACCAGACCGCGTTGAAGATCTTGATGGTCCACGCCTTGATGGTGTCCCAGTTGGCGATGATGACCGCGGCCAGGGCGATGACGGCGGCGACGATCAGGGCGATGGGCCAGATGGAGATCAGCCACGCGGCCGCCATGGTGATGGCGCTGATGGTGGCGGAGGCGGCCATGGCGATCCAGCTGCCCACCCACGCCGCGGCGGTGGCGACGGCCGACGCGACGGCGGTCGCGGCGGTGGCGAGGGTCTCGGCACCGAACAGGGCGAAGGTCCCGACCAGACCGAACAGAGCACTGCCGACCTGCGAGATGACGCCGAGCCAGGAACCCATCACGCCGGCGCCGACGACGTTACGCTGGGCCTCGTTGAGGTCCAGCTGCGCGTTACTGGCGTCGATCGTCGCCTGCTTGCCGTCGATCTGGGCCTGGTTGTAGTCCTCGGTGGCCTGCTTGCCATCGATCTTGGCCTGCGTCGCGTCGGCGTCCGCCTGCTCCAGGTCGATAGCGGCCTGCTGGGCCTCCAGCGAGTTCGGCCCGAACTCCTTGACCGCATCGTTGTAGTCCTGCTGCGCACTCTTCTGGTCGAGCAGGGCCTGCTTGAGATCGATCCCGGACTGGACCCCGTCCAGCTGTGCCTGGTTGGCGTCGATCTGGGACTGCTTCATGTCCTCGTTGGCCTGCTTGACGTCGAGGGCTGCCTGGGCGACGTCGTTCTGGGCCCGCGCCAGGTCGTCGGCCCGGCGCTCTCCCGTGTTCCACAGGTCGACAGCGCCGTCAACGATGTCGCCCATGCTGGCGAACGCGGCGGACGCCCCGAGCGCCCCGATGCCGACCTTTTCCATACTGCCGGTCAGACCGCCGGCCTGGCTGTCCGCGTCGCCGAGGGCGCCGTCGGCGGAGGACGCCGCGTCCTCCAGCGTGCCCAGGCTGCCGGCCGCGTCGTCGATCGTCGCGGACGTGTTGCCCATGTCCGCGGCGATCTCAATCCTCACCTCGTCCGCCACGCTCCTCACCTCCCATCGAACGGTTGATGCCGCGGATCGCCGCCAGCATCTGTTCCGGGCTCTTCTTCTCGACGCCGTAGGGCACCAGGAAGTCCGACACGGTGAATCTCCGGCCGCCCTTGCCCCGGTTGGCGTTGGCGATGGTGGCCGCGATGGTCGCCGCCTGGATGTCGCCCCGGCGTCGGCCGAGCGGGCCGGTGATCCTCTCGAACGCCATCCACTCGGTCAGCTCGGCCGAATCCAGCCGCGACTCCAGGTCGGCCACCGTCATCCCGAGATGCTCCGCTAGCCGGAAGCGGAAGAGCCGCTCTGGGCGGCGCCGGAGTTTCCCTCGGCGTCCTTCACCGCGAACCGGCCCATGCCCGAAAGCTCCTGCACCTTGGCCGCAAGCCGCTCGATGACGGCCCCGTCCTTCTTGCCCAGCTCGCCCGCCGCGATCTCCTTGTTGGTGTAGAGGCGCTCGAAGTTCTCATCGACCATGGACATGCCGACGAGCTTCTCGCGGTACGCCTTGAGGGACTCGACCTTGAGCTGCGGCGTCTGGCCGTTGGCAACGACCGAACCTGCCTCGATGTAGCCCCGGTCGGCCGCCGACAGTGCCATGAGCCGGACCTCGCCGCCCCACTCGGGAACGTCGAGGTCCTCCCACTTGCGGTCCACGGCCGCGTTGATCTGCTGCTTGCCCAGAAGTGCCATCGCCCTGTCCCTCCCCGTCAGGCGCCGGTCGCGGTCAGCGTCGGCTTGCCGCTGATCTTGAAGGTGACCTTGCGTTCCATCTTGTCGTCGTGGGGGAACTCGTCCCCGACGTCGGTGATGAGCCCCGTGAACTGCCACGTCCACTCGTTGGTGGTGCCGGGCAGCACCACCACCTGGTAGTCGCGCAGGCCGTCTTCCTCGAAGTCGTCGTCCAGGGCCTGGTGGCTTGTCGCGGACGGGTCGTAGTTGATGGTGATCTCGACCTCGCCGCCGTCCTTGAGGCCCTTGGTGAACTCCCGGTACTTGTCGGGGGAGTCGTGGGCGGTGACCTCGATGGCCTCGCGCGACCTCGACGGCCCGGAGATGTCTTCGACGTTGGCGATGGTCAGGAACGAGCCGCTGCCCGTGGAGTCCCTCTTGAACTGCGTGCCGAATGCGTCGAGCCCGGCCATGGCGTCCTCCTTGGCTTCTCCGGCCCGGGGCCGGGATGGGTGGTCAGGTGGGAGCGACCTCGGTGCCGATACGGAACGACATCGGCACATGCCGGATGTCGCCCGGGGGCTCGGGGTCGGTGAGGGTCTGCTGCGACACGAACCGCGTCCACGTCCACACGTAGCCGTCGACGGTCAACGGATGGTGGTCGAGGACCTGCAGCACCCGGGCGGCGATCGTCAGGGCCTCGGCGTAGCCGCGGTACTTCGACCAGATGTGCAGCGTCTGCAGGACCTCGCTGCCGAAGCGGTCGTGGGCGTTCGCCGGCGTCTCAACCGACTCGCCGAGGTGGATGTAGGGATACGGCTCGTCCTCGCGCACGAAGTCCTTCACCCCTTGGACGAGGCCCATCAGGGTCTCGTCCGCAGTCAGCGCGGCCAGGACCGCGTCACGTACGGGCAGGGCGGCCAGGCCCGGCACGGGTGCTGTCATCGCAGGACCTTCCGCACCTCGTCGCTCAGGCGCGCCCGGTAACGCGGGCGCTCGGCTTCCAGGGCCGGGTGCAGCGACGGTTGCGCCGGCCGGCTGCGGGTGCCGTACTCCAGGAAGACCGCGTAGTAGTCGTCGGGGTTGAACCACCCGACGTCCGCGACCAGGCCCTCCTCCCGGTAGCGGATGTCAACGGTGTCCTTCAGGTGGTGGCTGTCGCGGCCGCTCTGGTCGACCGGGACCAGGCGCTGGACGTCGTCGCGTACGGCCTCCGCGGACTCCTTCACGCCCTTGGCGAGGGCCTGCTTGATCTCGTCGGGCAGGTCCTGCAGCCGCTCGCGCAGCCGGGCGATCCCGGTGATCGTGACGTGCGCTCGTCCCCTGCGGGCCACGGTGTCACCCCCCGCGTCGTAGGTGCTTGCGGATGATGCGCAGCTCGGCGGCGACGGCGAGCATCGCCCACACCTGGCGCTCGTTGAGGGGTAGCCGTGCGTCCTCGGCGCGCTGCTTGCACTCGTGCGCCTCGGCGCCCACGTACGGGCGCTGCGGCTCGACCGGGTCGGCCGCCATCAGCTGGTGGCCAGTTCGAACGGGCGGACCGTGACGGAGGTGGCGGCGCTGTAGGCGACCGCCACCCGGCCGAGCGCCCCGCGGAAGACGTTGGTCAGGGGGATGATCGCGTGCTTGCCCGCTGCCACGGCGTAGGTGGGGTCGGCGATCGCCAGCCCGGACACCGTGCCCGGGGTGGTGAGCGTGACCGTGACGGACGAGCCGCTGCCGTTGTTGACGTAGAGGAAGCGGTTCGGTCCGACGAGGGCGGTGTCGCCGCCGGCGTTCGCGGCCGTCGCCGCCGCGGCGACGTCGACGAGCCCGGTGGCCACGGAGATCTTGGTGGTGGTGAGGTCAGCCATCGGGCTCCCCTTCGGTCTGGATGAGCAGGGACTGCGCCTTGCGGTAGCGGGTGGAGGACGGGGCGACGACGTGCCGCACCGTCCAGGCCTCGCCGGTGGCCGGGTCGCGCAGCTCGTCGAGGCGGCGGACGTCGGCGCCGGGCATCAGGTAGATGTCGTGGGTGTTCTCGCCGGCGGTGGCCGCGCCGGTGCCGCCCTCGGAGGCGCCGGGCTGGTCGACCTTGGCGGCGACCGGGCCGGGCTGCAGGGCCAGGGCGGTGGTCTCGCCGCCGTGCCCGTCGTCGGCCGTCTGGGGCCGCCACACCTCAAGCTGGCGGTTCAGCCAGTGGCCGATCACGTGCGCGCCTTGTAGCGGCCCAGGGCCTTCCTGTCGGCCCCGGAGAGGACCATGCCGAGGGCGTCGGCGGAGAACGCGATGGAGTGGTCGCCCAGGCTCTCGCTGCTGGCGAGCAGCGGGTTGGCCCAGGCGCCAGCCGCCAGCCGCAGCGCGATGCCCTTCAGCACCTTGGGCAGGGGGTCGAAGCCTGCGGTGTAGAGGACCTGGACGGACCGGTCGTGGGTGGGCCACCACCCGTTGACGCGGGTGAGGATGCCGGCCGCCGACCACGTGTAATCGTGGTCGGCGCCCTGGACCAGGTCCTCGTCGGTGCCGCTGTCGTTCAGGATCGTCACCGAGGTGACGGCCGTGACGGGCCAGCGCGGCAGGACCAGCTTGTGTGAGCCGGTGCCCGGCACGTCCGGCCACGGGTCCTGCCGGGTCGGGCTGTCGAGGACGACGGTGTCGGTGGACTGCTCCAGGGCCTGGCCGGTCTCGTCGTCGATCACGCCCTCGGCGAGGTCCAGGAGCAGCACTGCGGTGGCCTCCTGGTCGGCGGTGAAGGGCGGGAGCCGCAGCAGCAGCCGCAGTTCCTCAGCAACGGCGTATGCCACGGCTCCACCCCTTCCCTGGGCTCACGCCCCGCCGTCGCCGTCGCCGTCGCCGTCGCCGTCGCCGTCGTCGTCTGCGTCGGCCTCGCGGCGTGCGAGCTCGGTCGTGATCGCGTCGAGGATCTCGGCCTTCTTCGCGGCGTCGCCGAGGTCGATCCCGTGGTCGGCCGCGTACACGCGCAGCTGCTCGACGGTCCGCTTCTCCAGCGGCTTGTCGCCGTCGCCGTCCGGCACGGGGTCGGGGTCGGCGGCCGCCAGGTCCTCGTCGGCGCGGACGGCGTAGCCGCCCTCGAGGAGTTCCCGCGCGCGGGCGCGGCTGCACTGGCCGGGGACCTCGTAGGTCTTGCCGTTCTCCAGCGTGCCGTCCGGGTGGGCGGACAGCGACTTCATCGTGATGCGCATCAGTGGCTCCTAGGCGGGCAGCTTGCGCGGCTTGCCGCGGACGACGGTGGCCGAGCACAGCAGGGTCGGGGTGGTGCCGGTCGCCGCGGTGATCGCGGCGCGCAGGTAGCGCTTGATGCCGCGGTAGCCGACCTCGACGACGGCGCCGCCGGCCGTGACGGCGGCGGGCTGGCCGCTGTCGAGGTCGGCGGCCGCCACGGCGGTGAAGCTGCTGTTGTCGCTGGACTCCTGGACCTCGAAGGTGAACGACGGCGTGGTGCCGCCGATCGCGCCGAGATCGAGGACGACGGTCGCGGCGTCGAACCCGGTGAGGTCGACGCCGGTCCCGTTGACGGTGGTGGTACGGCTCGCCGGGGCGAGCGACTGAGCCACGCTGATGTGGCTCTTCAGATCGGTCCTGCTCATGAGATTCCTTCCGGATCAGGTGGTGCCGACAGGGGTTCCGGGGCGGTGCCCGATCAGGTCGAGGCCTTGAGCCGGACGAACGGCTCGGACATGACGGGCATGGCGTCGGTCTCCAGCCGGCCGATGAACCCGACCTGGTTGGCCTCGGCGTAGAGCTCCACCAGGCGCTGGATGTCCATGGAGAGCGCGTCGACGATCCAGTAGAACGAGAAGTCGCCGATCATGCCGACGTAGTTGCCGTTGGTGAAGGTGTTCGGGACGTACTCGTTCACCTCGTACGGCACTTCGAGGATGACGTCCGGCCGGTCGGCGGCGAGCCCGGGCTGCCACACGTACTGGCCGTTGTCGTCCTTGAGCTTGCGGATCAGCCGGATCGCGTCGCGGTGGAACAGCCAGCGGGCCTTGTTCCAGTACTGGCTCTTGAGCGTGTACTTGGCGTCGATCAGGCCGTCCGCGGTGAAGCCGGTCGCCAGGCCGGTGACGACGTCCCGCGACGTCGGGATGCCGTCGTTGGAGGCGGTGAACAGGCCGAGCGGCTTCTTGTTGCCGTCGCCCGTCATGAACGCCTTCTCCTGCGTGATGGCGAACTTGTACTCCAGCCGCGCCCGCACGATGGTCTCGGGGTTCATCGCCGCGCGCCGCAGGAGCGTGCGGGAGATCTTCACCCGCTTCGCGAGCGGGTTCGGGCGCAGCTCCCGCTTGCCGAACCGCAGGCTGTCGTCCTGGCTGCCGGTCGCGAGCTCCGACGTCCAGTCCGCATCGGTGAGGTCGGTGTCCAGCGTCGGCACGCCCAGGGACTCGGCGGTCGTGATCTGCTGCACCGTGCCCAGGCGGCGCAGGGCCACCATGTCGTCGACGTTCTGCAGCAGCTGCTGCACGAACTGCTGCGGCGCCATCAGGAACCCGCCCTCAGGGTCGCTGCCGGCGTTGAGGACACGCACCTGCTGCTCGCTGAGCGCGTGGCGCCCGTTGAGGAGGTAGGTGCGGAACGCCTTCAGCTGCGCGTCGCCGCGCTGGGCGTCGTCGGGCAGGTCGTCGAGCTGGTCGCGGTCGTCGTCCAGCAGCTTCTCGGCCCGCTCGATCGTCGCGTCAAGCTGGTCGCGCTCGTCCATCAGAGCGTCGAAGGACTGGTTCTCTTCGGCGGTCATCGCGCGGCCGGCGTCGGTCGCCGCCGTCATGATCGCCTTGGCGTCGGCGCCGAGCTTCGTGCGCTTGGCCTTCAGCTCACGGATCTTCAGGGTGGTCATGTGCTCCGTCCCCTCCTGGGTGTGGGTGTGCCGCCCGGTCGCGGGGGCGGGGTCAGTGGGTGATGCCGGCCAGCCGCAGCAGCCGCGCCTCGTGCGCGGCCGCGGCTGCGCGGGCCTCGTCGTCGGCCTCGTCGTCCGTGCCGCCGGCGGCGTCGAGCAGGGCGTTGAGCGCGGTCACGGCGTTCTGGACGAGGGACTTGTTCGCCTTGGACAGGACGGCACCCGCACGGTGCGGGCCCATCAGCTGGGCCATGACGGCCTGGGCGAAGGCCTCGCCGCCCGGGCCGCCCGCGGCCAGGGCGCGGGCCAGGGCGAGTTCGTCGGCGCGGCCGGACTCGACAACCGCGTTGGGGTCCATCGGCAGCGGGACCGCCGAGACTTCGAACAGCTCCCAGCCCTCGGGGGTGCCGGCGTCGTCGATGTTCCAGACGTCGAACCCGATGCTGAAGGCGTTCATGTACCCGCCGCGGTACTTGCGTTCGACCTTGCGCGCGAACTCGTCCTCCTGGTCGAACAGGAGGTTCATCTTCAGCGATTCGCCATCGATCCACGTCTTGTCCGAGCGGCCGATCGGCAGGCCGTCGCGGCCCCAGTACGAATGCCCGTAGCCGAGCACGGGGTTCGCCTCGAAGCGGCCGAGCTCGGCGCCCTTCATCGTGAGGTTGATGCCGTCGCCCTTGCGGCCCTCGGTCGCGGCGACGATCGTCAGCGGCTTGCCCGCTGTGTCGTCGCCGCCGTTGTCGTCGGCGCGCAGCACGTAGCCGCGCATGTAGTGCCGCTGGCCCTTCATCGGTCCCTCCCTGGGGTTCGGATCTGGCGGTCGCGCGGCGGCGTCTGCTGCCGCTGGCCCGGCTCGTCGAGCGGTTCGAAGCGGGCGGTGTTCCTGCCGCATGACGCGCCGCGCTCGTGCCACCAGGCGCCCGAGCGGCCGCGCTCGGCGCGCTGCTGGCAGGCCGAGCAGCGGCCCGGCTCGATCAGCGGCCTCATACGACCGGCACCAGCTGGCACTGACAGCCGGCGTGGATGGGCGGGTGGAAGGTGTTGCGCTTGGCCACGTACTTCTCGTTGTCCTCGTCGCCGTCGAGCTCGTCGCCCTTGGCGATGAACGGGACTTCGATGTCCGTCTCGCGGCCGTCGAGCTTCGTGCAGTACGGGCAGTGCGCCGAGCCCTGCGTCACCCACTTCAGCGTGGTGACGCCGGCGTCTTTCCACGTCTCGCGCGCGGCCGCGTTCGGCAGCTGGCTCGACTCCCACCGGGCGGTCTGCTCGGGCCGCTCGGTCTGCCACTTGATGAGCCGGGCGGCGACGTCCTCGGCGACCTGGTCGCGGTCGCCGTCGCCGTCCTCGGCGATCTTCCGCAGCTGCCCGAACGACGTGGCCAGCCGGTAGGCGACGTGCCCCAGGACGTACCCGTGCGCCCACGTCGACAGGTCGACGTCGTCCTCGTGACCGACCTCCTCGGCGGCGTCGACGGCGACGTCCGCGGCGAAAGCGGTGAACAGCGGCAGCCACAGCGCGGTCATCCGCTCGCCGATCGGCCCGTCCTCGGCGTACAGGGAGCGCAGGGCGTTGACGAACGTCCACACCGAGCGGTGGCCGCGGCCGCCGTCCTCGGGCAGGTGCTCGTCGAGGAGCTCGCCCACCTTCTCCCGTTCGAGGTCGGCCACCTCCTGGTCGGCCTCGGCGATCTTCGGCGCCCAGGCGTCGGCGAGGTTCGCGCGCACGCGCGCGCCCCGCCGGCCGGAGATGAGCCGGGCCCGCTGCAGCGCGGCCCGCTCCGGCTCCGGCAGCGCGGCGCGCCCGCCCGCGGGGATCATGTTGAGCGGGATCAGGTAGGCGTCGCCGCCGTCGACCGGGTTGAGGTTCTCCTTCTCCCGGACGTCGTTCGCCGACAGCCAGCCCCATTGACGGCCGATGGCGTAGGCCTGGTAGCGGGCCATGGTGTTGCCGCGCAGCAGCGCGTCGACCAGGTGCTCGGGGAAGTACCGGGCGCGCTCCTCGGGGAGGAGGAGCTGGGTGAGCACGGCCTGCTCCCACCGGGTCAGCCATGCGGCCAGCGCGGACGACACGTAGTCGAGCTGCTGCTCTTCGATGTTGCTGAAAGTCGCCCGGTCGAGGTCGCCGATCTTGTGCGGGGGCAGCCGCAGGTAGCGGGCGATGTCGGTGACCTGGAGCTTGCGGGTTTCCAGGAACTGGTTGGCGTCGTTGGGCAGACCGACGGCCTGCCAGGTGACGCCCTCCTCCAGGATCGCCACACGGTGCGCCCGGTCGATGCCGCGGTGGATGTTGTCCCAGTCGTCGGCCATGCGCTTACGGGCCTCGGGAGACAGGTTGTCGGGGTGGGACAGGACACCGGCCGGGGCCGCGCCGTTGCTGAAAATCTTCGCGCCGTAGTGCTCGGTGGCCAGGCCCAGCCCGATGGAGTTCGCGGCGTACTCGACGACGGAGTAGCCGCGCAGGCCGTCGTAGCCCAGGCCGTTGACGTAGAACACCTCGCCCGGGGCGAGGTTGCGGTAGATGCCGTTGGCGTCGTCGAGGTACTGGAACCAGCGCTCCGCGCGCCCGTTGCCCATGTACCGCACGCGCGGGTGGAGCCGGTCCGGCCGCAGCGGCCAGAGCTCCTCGATCACGCCCGTGCGCGGGTGCGTGACGACGTACGCGGCGCCACCGCCCCAGGTGAGCGCGTGGCCTTGCAGGGCCTCCTTGAAGGCCATCGCGGTCATCATGTCGTTGGGGGCGTCGTGCAGCAGCGGGAACAGCGGGTGCCCGGTGGCGCGCTGCTTGCCCCGGGCCAGGCGCTCGTAGAGGAAGAACGGCAGCAGGCCGAGGTCCTCGGCGATGACGCGCACGCCGGCGAAGAACGGCGCGTAGGTCAGGGCGGTCTCGTGGTCGACGCGCACCCCGGAGGAGTTGGCGGTGCCGCCGGAGAACCAGTCGACCACCCACTTCTCCGGGGTGGCGACGCCGGACAGCGGGCCGGCCGTGGCCCGGGCCACGGCCCGCAGCGCCGAGCGGACGATCCCCACTACCGCTCACCCCCCTGCGTCTTGATGAGCTCGCGCGTGACGTCGGCCTTCTCCCGGGCGACGGCGCCGACCAGGCCGACGCCCAGCACGAGGGCGCCGGCCACGGTCAGGCCGAGCCACGGTGCGAGCAGGCACAGCCCGGCGCAGACCAGCAGCACACCGAGCAGCACCAGGACGTCGAAGCGGTCCACCCGTCACCTCCTAGGAGTTCAGGGCCATGCCCTGGGATTCGTAGACGGACGGCTTGGGCATGCCGCGCATGGCGCCGTCCAGGGCGAACAGCAGGGCGGGGATGCCGTCGATCCGCTTGCCGGTCTTGTCGCGGTCGGGCTTGACCGGGCGCTGCCGGTCGGGGTCGTCGCGCGGGCTCTTCTTCTCGACGACATCGGCCATCCACCGGGCGACGGGGTTGCCGAAGTGGCGCAGCTCGTCGGCCTTCAGCCGGCGCATGAGCTCGCCCATGGGGCCGGTCATGCGCAGGTAGGTGGTGTCGGACTCGATCATCTTCAGCCGGGTCCGCTTGACGATCGCCTGCCGTACCGGCTCACCGCTCCACTTGTCGTAGGTGATGTCGACGATCCGGAAGGCCTTGTGGTCGGCGGCGACGTCGTCGTAGATCCGGTCGTAGTCGATCGTGTCGCCCTCGGTGGCGGTGATCCACCCCTCGGCCACCCACTGTGAGACGCGGCCGTTGGTGTGCTCGTCGAGCTGCTCGACGACGGTCTCGGGCAGCCAGAACCGCCACAGCACCGACCCGTCGGGGAAGGTGAGTGCGAACGCGGTCAGGTCGAGCTTGCTGGAGAGGTCCAGGCCGCCCCAGCAGCGCTGTCCCTTCAGGCGGCCGCGGATCCAGTCCGGGGTCGGCGCGACCTCACCGATCCGCGCGTCCCACAGGTCCATGGCCAGCCAGCGCGTCACCTGGCTCACGCGCTGGTTCAGCCGGAACTGGCGGAACGCGTTCTCTTTGGACAGATCGTTGCGGGCCTCGGCGGCGTCCTGCCGCAGGGCCGCGACCGCCAGGAACGTCCCCAGCGCGGGGTTGGGCCACGCCCAGTTCGCCTCGTCCCACGGGTCGGTCGACACGGGCAGCTCGGGCCGCGCGGGGAACAGCCGCCACAGCCGCTCAAGGTCGTCGACGGTCCGCGGCATCTTCCGCACGAACGCGAAGTGATGCGCAGCCCGGGCCGGGTCCTCCATGACCCGGTCGGCCTCGTCGATCATGTCGGCGCCGAAGCTGGTGCCGTCCTTCGTCTCGGTCGTGATCGCCAGCATCAGCGGCTGGTGCCGCGCGCCGGCCCCAGTCACCATCGCGTCCCACAGCGTCGCGTCCGGCTGGCTGAGGACCTCGTCGAGGATGAAACAGTGCGGCGAGTGGCCGAGCTCGTTGTCGGCGTCGGACGGGATCGCCTCGTAGTGGCTGGACGTCTTCTCGTCGACCAGGCGGCGGATGTTCTTGATGTGCGTCAGCCGCTTGGCCAGGATCGGCGACTTGCGCATCATCTTGACCGCGGGCTCGAACACCTTCCCCGCCTGGCGGGTGTTGGCGGCCGCGCAGTAGACCTCCGCGGACTCCTCGCTGTCCCCGCACAGCATGTACAGCGCGATGCCCGACAGCAGCGCGGACTTGCCGTTCTTGCGGGCCATGACGATCGTCGCGCGGGTGTAGCGGCGGACGTAGCGGCCCCACTGCTCCGACCAGTGGACCTCGCCGAACAGCGGCCGGATGATCTCGTGCTCCTGCCACGGCGCGAGCTCGAAGCGGGTGTTGGCGAGCGCGCCGGCGGGGTGGATGAGCAGCTCGGCGAAGAACTTCACGACCTTGTCGGCGCGCGGCTCGCAGTAGTGCGCCCCGCGCCTGCTGCAGGTCTTGCCGTCGAGGGTGTACCCGCACACCCCACCGCGCCGGCTGTTCGGCCGCCAGCGCTTGTTGTGGTCGACGCGCAGCACGCGCCGCCTGGTCGTGCGGCCCGGGCGGGTGGCGGTCTTGGCTCGGGCCGGGCGCCGTGTCGGTGCTGCCGGGGACATGGCGCCTCCACGGGTGGGTCAGGACAGCAGCCGCTCGGCCCCCAGCCCATCGCCCTCGTTCGGGATCTTCAGGCCTGCGCGGTCGGACGGGGTCAGGCCGAAGCGGGCGCCGTAGGTGCGGACCTGGGCATCGGCAGCGTCGAGGGCGAGCAGCCACGGGTTCTTCCCGCGGCGTGTCCCGGTCTCCTCGCCGTTCTTGTTGAAGACCGGCATCTCGACGACGGCGCCCTCCTCGTCGACGTGCTCGGCGGCGTCGCGCCGGCGGGCGACCGCGTCGCACCAGGCGGCGAACGCCTCCACGTCCCAGGCGGTCAGCACCCGCTTCGCCTCGAGGTCGGGGGCGTAGGCGTCCCAGACCTCCAGGGCGCGGTCGCCGAGCCAGTCGGGCGCGGCGATCTCGCCGGCGGACGGCTGCGGCTCGTCGGCGTTGATCCGGTCCTTGCGGTCGCCGTGCAGCACGCGCAGCTGCGTGGGCTTGGGCGCTGGTCCCCGCTTGCCCATGATCACCTCCAGCCTTCACGGCAGTCACAATCTGTTACGGCGGGCGGTCCCGGTACGGCGGATCCGGAAACCTGTCAGCGCGACACCGGGCTCCCCCCCGCGTTCCCCCGTCCCCCTCCCCAGGAATTTGAGGCCCCCTCCCCCGTCACGCTCCGTCAGAACGGCGGCGCGTCGTTCCACCCGGCCGGCTGGTTGCGGCCGGTCTCCTTGGAGTGGCAGGGGTGGCACAGGCCTCGCCCGTAGTTCGGGTTGTGCTCGTCCAGGCCGCGCGCCTGCAGCTCGCGCTTGGACAGCGGGTGGTGGTCGGCATGCTCGGTGGGCGCACCGCAGGGCGAGCCGTGCCCGTGCTCCTCCTCGGTGCACACACAGCTCGGGTGCTTGGCCAGGACGCCGGCGCGGAAGCGGTCGCGGTGCTCGCGCCCATAGCCCTGGGCCGTGGCCGAGGGGCGGTCACGGCGTGAGCGGCCCAGGCAGTCAGCGCACTTGGCCGAGCCCCGTACGGGCGTGCCCGGGCACCCTGTCGTCGTGCACGGGCGAGGTGCTCGCGTAGGCATGGTCAGCCGAGGTCGACGGGGAAGTGGAACACTCCGACAGCCCGGGCGCCGCACTGCTTGGCGAACGCGTTGAGGGCCTCGGGGCGGGACCGCAAGGCGTTCGCGGTCTGCTCGTCCAGGTCGTCGAGGATCAGCGCGAACGGCGGGCTGGCCGGGGTGCTGTCGAGCGTGGCGACCTCGGGGCAGGCAGCGGGGAACTCGATGATCTGTAGGCGTGCCATGGGGGCTCCTGGGGCGGTCAGGGCTCGGTGCGGACGGGTGTGCCGTGGTCTGCGAGCAGGCGCATGCGCCCGGGCAGTGTGCTGCGGGGGATCCACCCGGAGGAGTAGCCGCAGTTGCACACAGCGATGGCCAGGCCGGTCTTGCGTGCTTCCATCCAGTGACGGCCCTCGTCATCTGCTGCGGGGGTCGGCCGACGCTCGATCTGGTTGAACAGGTGCAGCATGTGGTCGGTGGCCCATTCGTCGGCCGGGACCGCCGGGGTGATGACGTCGACGTGGTGCGCGGCGTCTGCTCTGCCGTACGTCTCGCGCCAGCGGGTCTTGATGGCCTCGACCTCGGCCTCGCTCAGGGGCGCGGTGGGCGTGGCCCGCCAGTCCTCCAGGAGTTCGAGGGTGAGGGCCTGGTGCTCGATGCTGTAGCCGGTGATCCGGTAGAGGACCTGGTCGGCGATGTTGACGGTGTCCGGGGCGTGCAGGCTGATGAAGCCCCGCTCCAGGAGCGCGCGGAGGCTGAGGAGGGCACAGGGCGGGGCGTGGCGGACGGTGACACCGTGGCCGAGCTCGCGGGTGATGTAGATCTCGCCGGGGGGCTCGCTGCTCACGCGGAGGCGTCCTTGCTGTCGGTGTCCTCGGTGGGCCAGGTCCAGCGGTATCGCCATGCCTGGTCGGGGTGGTCGGGGTCGGCGTCGGGCAGGACATCGGCATGGACCAGGGAGCAGCGCCACTCCGGGGGACGTCCTGGTCGTACATGACACGGACGTTGATGCTGGTGCCGGACCAGGTACGGGTGACCAGGGCGGGCGCTGTCTGGGCGCCGTTGTTCTTGAGCGGGTCGACGGCGACCAGGACGACGTCGCCGACTGTGGCGGTACGGGCCATGGGGTCCTCCGAGGTACGGGATGGGTGCGGCCCCGCACCTGGGTGGTACGGGGCCGCTGGCGGTCGGCGCCGGGGCGCCTCAAATGGGTAGCTGCGGGATCAGCGCTGGGTCATGTCGAGGTCGTTGAGGGTCCAGGTGTCGTTGTCCTTGGTGGACACGGTGCACACGTAGGCGGAGCGCACGATGGCGCCGAAGCCGTTCTGGCTGTCGACCACTCCGGTGACCTTGTACTTCCACGGCTTGGTGTCGCTGAGGGTGGTGGTCTTGGCGTAGTCGGCGTCGGTGACGCCGGGGAAGTCTGCGGTGGAGGGTGACTTCAGGCGCTGCTTGACGAAGTCCTCGCAGATGATGGCCGCAGCGTGGTCGCCGGGTTTGCCGTCTCCGCCGTTGCTGCTGTCCATCATCGCTACGGCGATACCGATGACGCCGGCGATGAGGGCGAGGATGATGACGCAGCCGATGGCGACTTGCTTGGGGTTGTTCTTCGGCGGCTCGGGCGCGGCGGGTCTGGGCGGCTCTGGGTGCGGCTGTTGGCTCACGGTGTCCCCCCGGGGGTGTTGAGGCTGAGGGGCCATCATGGGGCGGGGTTGAGTGCCGTGGTGGGGTTGTGACGGTGCTGTGACGGGGTTGTGGCCCGCTGCCCGGGCGCTGTCCGTACGACGGGGGCCGCACCGAACCGTGGTCGTACGTCCCGGGCAGCGGGGGCTAGTGGGCGCCGATGCCGACGAGGCGCAGGGCGCGGTTGCGGGTCTTCTTCTCGGCGCGGGCGAGGTCGGGGAGGGCGTAGAGGCGGCGGCCCTGGTCGTCGAGGCCGGCGGGTGTGAGGTGGCCGCGCCGTACCCATTGGCAGATGGCGGAGACGCTGACTGCGGCGGCGTCTGCGCTGATGCTGCGCCGCCATCGGGTGGCGAGCTCGGCGGCCTGGGTGCCGGTGTAGAGGTCGGGCATGGTCGCCTCCTCCCGGGTGCGACGCAGCCCCCGGCGGGCACGTGTGTGGTCCGGGGGCTGCCGCTATTCAGTTGTCCAGCACACCCGTGGGCACACGTGTGCTGTTGGCACCAGGTTGACGCTAAGTGGCGATCTTGTCCAGCGGGAACACGCCGAAGGGGTGTCAGGCGGCCGTTTCCTGGTGTGTGGCCTGGGCGGCTTTGAGGAACCGGGTGGCGTGCTGCTGGTAGTCGTCGGGCGTCATGTTGTGGCCGCAGCCGGTGCAGTGGATCTCCCATCGTCCGTCGGTGCGGGCGAGGGCGAAGTCGTCGCAGACGGGGCAGGGTGCGGCGCGGGGGTGGCTGCGGGGTTCGGTGTGGGTGAGGCGGCGGACGCGGTGGATGAGGTCGTCGAGCTGCTGGTGGAGCTCGGCGGCCGCGGGGACGGTGAGGGTGTACGGGAGGTAGGCGGTGAGCCAGGCGCACCAGGCGGTGATGCTGTTGCCGCCGGTGGCCTGGGCCTGCTCGCAGGGGCCGGTGTGTTCGGTGCCGTGGCGGTCGCGGTGGACGGCGGGGTAGGTGTAGGCGATGTGGCCGGCCCATCCGGCGAGGAACGGAACGATCGGGACGGTGCGGTCGGTGTCGTCGTCGGGTGCGCCGACCGGGCCGGGGTGGCCGGGGCCGAGGAGGACCAGGACGCGGAGGTCGACGGGGACGGGTGAGTGCGCGCGGCCGGTGCCGCCGATCCGGCCCTGGCCCGGGGCGGCCGCCGGGGTGAGTTCCTCGGCGAGGAGGCGGGCCTGGCCGGGGAGTTCGGCGAGCCAGCCGCGGATGTCGTCGGCGCACAGCGGGCACAGGTGGTGTCCGTCGGGCGCGGTGCGCGGGCAGATTCCGCAGGCGGTCATCGGTCGACGCTCTGCAGGATGGTGAAGAGGTGTTCGATGTCGGCGGCGGTGAGACGGTCCCACTCGCCGAGGGCGTAGCGCAGGCGGGCGTCGATCTGGGCGGCGACGGCGACCTTGGTCCAGTCGACGGCCATGGTGCGGGCTTCGTCGGGGGTGAGTTCGGCCTTCATGGAGCCACGGCCGACATGTACGAGGGGGTTGCCGGTGCGGATGCCCGCGACGGCTTCGATGCGCAGGGCGGTCTTGCCGGTGGGCGTGGGGCGTGCGGTGCGGATGTCGAGGAGCATGTGGCCGGCGGTCTGTGCGTCGACCTTGAGGGTGGTGCGGCACCAGTCGAGGAAGGCGATGTCGGTCTCGGCGTGGGTGGCCGCGTTCATGAGGTCGCGGGCTGTGGTGACGACAACGTCGGGAGTGAGGAGTGTCTGCACGGCGAGGCCCCAGTCGAGGAGGCAGGCGGGGGTGCGGGTGCGGGGGTCGAGGGTGGAGCGGATCCGGATGTCGTGGGTGTGGTCGTCGGTGCGGGCGCAGCAGGGGGCCATGATCGTTCTTTCCGGCCGGGGCGGTTCGGCCATTCGTACTGGCGGGTAGGGGTCGGGTCTCGCGCGCGCATGCGTGCCTGCGATTGCGCGCGCACGATCGCAGGCGCGTACGCGCGCGCGAGGCGGGGTCAGTGGGGGCGGCGGATGTCGAGGGCGTGGTAGCGAGCCATGAGGGCGGGGTGTGCGGTCTCGGTGCACAGGCCGGTGCAGCCGGGTGGGCAGACGGCGATGCAGGTGGGGTGGGTGTCGAGGGCCCGCAGGGCGAAGGCGGGGTCTGTGGCGATGTGGTCGGGGTGGCAGGCGATGAGGGCGAGGACGCGGCGCAGGGCCTGGCGCTGCTCGGTGTAGGCGTCGAGGAGGGCGTCCACCGCCGGGGGGTTGCTCATGATCGTTCGTCTCCGGCGGGGTCAGGGGTTGGGGGTGATGTGGTAGCCGCTGCTGGTGAGGTACATCTCGACGTGCGCGGCGATGTCGGGCCCGGTGGCCCGGTCCTCGGTGGGGTCGGTGTCGCGCCACCAGTCCTCGACGGCGCTCGCCATGACGTCCCGGTGCGGGCGGGCCGGTATGGGCTCGGGGAGCGGGGCGTGCCAGTCCGAGCAGTCGGGGCCGCAGGGCGGGCCGGCGAGTCTGCACAGCAGGGGGCACGGCCAGTGCACGTAGCAGTAGCCGCACAGGCCGTTGGGGAGGCGGGTGTGTCCGGTGCGGACGCGGCTGATGGCGGCGGCGTAGTGCCGGGCGGCGCGCCGGTGGCGGGTGAGGTGGCGGTGGATGCGGCGGCCGGCCTGGTCGAAGACGCAGACCAGGAGCACGGCGGCGATCGCGAACAGGGTGATCCCGATGACGGCGGCCGCCATGAGGGCGAGCAGTGCGGGGTCGGTGGCGTGGTCGGGGCAGAAGCGGCCGGGCTCGCATGCCGTTGCCGTGGCAGTGATCATCTGGGGTCCTCGGTGTCGTAGAGGGCGGTGATGCGGTCGAACTCGCGGCGGGCGGTGCGGCCGGCGCGGCGGTCTCGCCACTGCTGCCGCTTTTCGTACAGGTGATCGAACGCGCGGACGGTGACGATGCCGATGCCGTAGCAGGCGGCGGCCAGGGCTGCGGCGCCGAGGACACCGGCGAGGCCTCCGACGGCGGAGACGATGAAGACCTGGTAGGGCGTCATGGGGCATCGGTCCCGAAGATCGCTTCGAACTGGGCGTCCAGCTGCTCCTCGGCGAGGAGGCGGTCGTCGGCGAGGTGCTCGGCGCCGATGCATCCGGGCTGCTCGCAGGTGGCGCGTACGTAGCCTTCGGGGGCGCGGCCGTGGTGGGCGCGGAAGATCTCGCGGCGGGCGCTGAAGACTCTGCCCTCGGCCCAGAGCTGAGGCTGTCCGCGGGTGTGCGGGCCGTTCCAGCGGGCGTGTCCGTCGCCGTACGCCTCGGTGTGGAGGGCGAGGCCTTCGGGGATGGTCCGGGCGGGGTTGGAGGACTGGGGCACGGGGATCTGCAGGGCGCGCCGGACGCTGGTGATCGTGGGCGCGGTGGCGCCGGTGGCAGCGGTGATCTTCCGGTGGCTGATGCCCGCCCGGAGCATGGCGGCGACGCGCGGGTAGCGGGCCTCGATGGCGGCCCGGCGCTCCTCGCTGCTGATCTTGCGGGCCCTGGCCGGGGCGGGCGTGATGCCGGCGGCCTGGCGGGCGGACGCGACGCGGGACGAGCCGACGTGCAGCTGCGCCTTGATCTGCCGCTGGGTCTTGCCGGCGCGCAGGAGGGCGATGATCTGCTCCTGGGTGGCCTGGGACGGGTGGGTTATCGACGCCACCAGGTGGGGTTGGGGCGGACACCGGTGGTGGTGCGGCCGGTGGTGCGGCGGCGGGCTGCGGCGGCCGCGCGGGCCCGGGCCTGGGCGACGGGGCAGCTGGCGATGTGCGGCTTGCGCAGTACCTCGCGCTCCTCGGCGCGGGGGCGGTCCATGGTGAGCTGGCGCGTCCAGTACACGGTGTCCTTGACGCTGACCGCCTGGTTGCCGCCGAGGTCCTCGGGCGGGTCGACGGCGATGATCTTGCGGTGCTTGGTGGTGAGGGCGTACAGGACGCGTCTGCCGCAGTCGTCGCAGGTGCCGTACCCGGTCTTGGTCCGGCGTGCTCTGGTGCTGTCGTACATGGGCGGGGTTCCTTCAGGCGGTGTCGGGGTGGAGGTGGTGGGCGTGGTCGCCGGTCCAGCGGTCCTTGTAGGCGCGGGCTGCGGCCTCGGGGCGCTCGCGGGCGACGAGTGCTCTCCAGCCGCCCGCTGCTGCGGGGCCGCCCACATGGCCCAGGGGGGCGCTCGGGGGCGCTTCCCTGGGGCGTGAGGGGCGCGTGGCCGGTGGCGGTGGCCCGGGCCGCTGTGCGGGCGTCTGGGCGCGGTGTGCGGCGATCTGACGTTCCCGCTCGTCGAGCTCGGCGTCGAGGCGGGCCCGGGCGCCGTCCTGCTCGCGGCGCAGCACGCACACCGGGCAGTCGGTGCCGGTCGACCAGACGGTGCCGCTCTCGCAGTCGGGGTCCTGGCAGCCGCGGCGGATGAGGCCTGCGCCGAGCAGCCAGCGGGAGAACGACCGGAACCGCTCCTCGGGCCGTACGCCCTGGCTGGCGAGCCACTGTTCGTAGCCGGGGCCGAGGGCCCGCATGGGGGTGCAGCGGCGCTGAAGTCGGTCGGCGAGTCGCTCGGGTCGCTGTCCGTCGGCGAGCTGGGCGAGGACGTCGGCGACGACGCGGTCCCACTCCCAGCCGGTCAGCCGGGTCAGCTCCTCGCGGACGGGGTCGAGGACCTGCCACACGGCGCGCCATGCGGCCGGGGTGAGGTCGAGGCCGGTCCGGCGCCCGAACGTGTCCACGACCAGGTCGTGCTCACGCGCGCTGGCTGGGGTAGGTCGCCTACGGCGGATACCCAAGACGGCGGTGGGCGGACTGTTCTCCAGGTCAGTCAGTGCCTGGTCTTCCTTATACGCGAGCGCCCCGCCCTCAAGATCGGGAGCCGCCCCGCCCTCATCATCGGGAGTGGCCTGCGGCTCCTCGACGGGGTGGACCGGGTGGTCAAGGACCTGGACCAGGTGGCGGCCGCGGTACCCGGCGCGCCGGTCGACGGCGATCCAGCCGAGCCCCGCGAGCTCGTCGAGGAGCCGGGAGACGACGGCCTCGGCGAGCGGGGTGCCGGCGCGCTTGCCGGTGCGGTGGCGCAGCACCCACGCCATCTCGGCGAGGGTCAGCTGCCGGTGCTCGACGATCTCGGTGTAGCGCAGGAGGAGGTACAGGCGGTGCAGGGTGCCGCGCAGGGTGTCGGCGGCCAGGACCGGGGCGGACACGTACCGCTCGCCGGCGTCGAGGGCGCGGCAGGTGCGCGCGGTCGTCCGCCCCTTGCCGGTGCCCTCGTAGCTGCGCTGGCGGCGGGTCAGCTCGGTGACACCGTCGCTCGGCGCGGGCCTCGACAGGCGGCCCAACGACTTCTCCACGGTCGACGGGCTCAGGCCGGTGTACTGCGCGAGCTTGTCGACGCCGGCCTCGCACAGGCGGCGCCGCGACAGGGCAGCCACCTTGCCGTACACCTTCGTGTCGGCGTCGGCGTAGGCGTCGGCGTCGAGGACCAGGCGCAGGGGGTAGGTGACCCACTGTCCGCGGGCAGCACCACCGGCCCCGCCGCGGGTGCGGCGGGGCTCGGCGGAGGCCTCGGGCAGGTGGGTCACGGGGTCCTAACTCGTGTCGGCGGCGGGCTCGTCGGGGTCGCGCACGGTGTAGGTGGCGCCGCAGGGGGCGGTGCGTACACCGGGGCTGATGTGGCGGTGGACCATGCCGCAGCCGCTCTCGCCGTCGCAGCGGACGGCGAACTCGATGCGGTTGCGGGTCTTGATGGGTCCGGCGGGGACGGCGGCGGGGCCGCCCCAGCGGGGCGGGTCGGCCGGGAGCAGCGGTAACTGCCCCGGGACCTGCCCGGGCGCCTGGGGGCCGCTCATGAGGCGGCCCGGCCCGGATGGGCGGGCTCCGTACGCCGCGCGCCGGCGCCATCCAGCCGGTCCTGGCTGGCGTCCTGGCCGTGCGGCCGGTAGCGGAAGCCGTCCGGGGGCATCGTCAGCGTTACCGGCCGCACCCGGTGCTCCTTCCAGGAGCCGACCGGCGGGCGGGAGATGAACCGGGCGTTCTCCAGCTGCTGCAGCGACAGGCGGCAGTTGCGCTCGTTGTGGCCGGTCGCCGCGGTCAGCAGCTCCAGGTGCTGCGGGCCGCCCGGCGGCAGGTAGCCGGTGTCACCGGCGAAGTGGGCCAGGACGAACGCGATGTGCCGGGTCGCGCGGTGCAGGCTCGAGGCGATGACCTCGGCCTCCCACGCGTGCCGGTCGAACGGTTCACGCACCACCGGCACCGGCGAGGCCGCGCGGGCCGGGCGGGGTCCGCCCGGAGCCGGTGCGGCCGGGGCGGGGGTGTGTATGGGCTTCATGCGGTGGGGTCCTTCCGGTTGGGCCCGGGACAGCTCCGGGCGTGGAACTCGTCGAGGTGTGAGGTCAGGTATGCGACGTCGGCGGCGCCGACGGCTTTGTGCTCGTAGCCGCAGCGGCAGGTGAACGTCGCCACCGGCAGCCGGGTCCAGTGCAGGCGGTCGTGCAGGCGGTCGTACCTGTAGCGGCCGCTGTCGACGTGGAGGCCGAAGAGCTCGGCGGCCGGCCGCCACCGCTCGGCCACGGCCGGTCAGCCCTTGGCGGGCGTGGCCACGGCGGCCTGACCGGGTCCGGCCGCCGTGGCGGTCGGGCCGCAGCCGAGGACCGTGGCCAGGACGGCGGCGGAGATCAGGAGCCAGATGCGATACACGACGAGCCTCCGTACAGACGTTCGATCGGATGGGGTGGTCCGGCCGCCAGCGGCGTAGGGGGTGAGCGGCCCGGCGGCCGGACCGGCTTTCAGGCCCCCTCTACGGAGGCGGCCGGGGCGGCCTGGGGCCTACGCGGGACGGCCGGGCCCCGGCGCTCCGGGGCGACTCTCATGCCCAGGACCAGGAACCGGCCGGGCCGGATCTCCCCGTCCTCGATGCCCTGCTTGTAGCCCATGGCCAGCGCGCGCACCGCGAAGTCGATGGCCTCCTCGTGGTCGAACCCGGCGGCGGCCAGAACGGCCAGGTCCCGGCTCAGTCCCGGCCGTCGGCGCGGGTCGATCTCGATCCGCTCGGCCGACACCCGGCGCGGCAACTGCGCCAGTGGCGCACCCGGCGCAGGACTGTCCGGCGCACCGGCGCCGACCGGCTCAACGGACGGCGCATCCTGCGGCGCGGGCCCGGCCGGGTCGGCCGCGCTGACCTGCGGCGCATCCGGCGACGGCGGCGCATCCTGCGGCGCATCATCCGGCCCGCTCTCGCGGCTGTCGGCCTCCAGGTCGCGGCGCACGGTGTCCTTCCCGATGTCCAGTCGCTTCGCGATGGCGCGCTGGCTCAGGCCCTCCGCGCGCAGCTGGCGCACCAGCGTGCGCCGGTCCGCGCGCGTCACTGCGCCACCTCCGGCGCCTGGAGCGGGCAGAGGTCTTCGCAGCCAGGGCAGGGCCAGTCCACGCAGTGCTGGAACATCGCGTGCCAGGCGCCGTGGCAGTCGCACGCGCTGTCGTTCCCGGCGTCCGGTGAGTCGGCGTACGGGTCGTCACCCTCGGCGTAGGGGAAACGCGGGCGGCCGGCGGCGTCCTGGTCGACGGCGCTCATCCCTGGTCCTCTTTCTGCTCCTGGGCGGCGCGCTGCTCGGCGAGCTGCCTGCGGTGGGCGTCGCGGGGGCCGAGGAGAACGAAGCCGAGGGCCTCGCGCAGGAGATGGCCGTACGCGTAGGCGGCATCTGGGCCGCCCTCGGCGATCGCCCAGGCCTCGGCGGCGTCGGCGTCGTCGCGTTCGCTGACGTACTCCTGGTCGCCGATCGCCGCGGCCATCTCGCCCGCGCCGAGGCATTCCGTGAGCCGCGCGCACGCGGCTCTCAGCTTGTCCGCCTTGCTGTAGCGGTCGGCGTCGAAGGCGTCGAGCCCGGCGTCGAGGCGGAGATCGTCCGGGACGAGCTCACGCTGACCGTTGTCGCCCTCGGTCTCGACGCCGAAGACGACGCGTGCGGGCTGCTCGCCGGCGCGCACCGCGCGGATCGCCCAGGCCGCGCCCGACGCGTAGAGGAGGGCGGCATGCCCGTACTCGGCGCGCGTGTGGTGCTTGGCTTCCATGTAGATGCGCTGCAGCTCGAACACAGCGGCACAGTGCGGGGTGCGGGTGAACGGCTTGGCGTTGAAGCCGACCGCTTCCGGGCCGGGCTGGCCGGTCACCTTGCCGTCGTGCAGGATGCGGCGCATCGGGTCCGTCTGCTCGTGCGCGAGCCCGGCCGCCTGGTGGGCGAGCTTCCATTCCCGGGCGGCCTCGCCGAGGGCGTCGACGCTGTCGGCGAGGTGCTCGAACCACGGCGCGTTCACCGGCGCGAGGTTGTACCTCATCGGGCACCCCCGATGTGGACGGGGCGGCCGTCACGGACGATCGTCAGCCGGTGCGGGCCCGCCTCGAACCACATCTCGTAGACGGGGCAGTCGGCGGCCTCGGAGGCGAAACAGCCGGCCTCCCCGTCACCGGTCTCGCCGGTGGGCGGCGCGCTGGAGGCGAGCAGGCGCAGGCTCATCAGGCCGTCGCCGGCGTCGCCGACGATGTACGTCTCACCGCGGGCCGGGATGAGGGGCACGTCACCCACGGCCTCGTAGTGGAGGTGGACGATGTCGCCGGGACGGCACGGGTACCAGGGCGCGGACTCCAGCGCGGCACCGGCCGACATGAGCGCGCCGACCTCGCCGAGGATGTCCCGGGCGCGCTTGGCGTCCTCGGCCTGGGCGAGCGGGGAGCGCGGCTCCCCGGTACGGGGGCGACCGTACAGGCGGGTGAACTGGCGCTGGGCCAGGCCCTCCGGGGTGCCGGTCCAGGTGTTCGTCCGGGGCCCGCCGTCGGGGCCCGGAGCGCCGGGGAAGGTCTCGGTGACCGTGACGGTCAGATACGCCGGTGTGGCCCCGGGGATGACGTCCTCGATGCCTTCGGTGAGGATCTCCAGCCGCGGGTCGCGGCGGTGTACGGCAGGGCGGTGCATTGCGGTCCTTCAGGTGGTTGGTGGCCGGGCGGGCGGGACGGGTTCAGGCACGTCCCGCCCACCCGGGGCTCGGTGAGGTGCGGTCAGGCGGTACGGCGGGCGGCGGCGAGCGTGGTAGCGGGCACCGTGACGTGGAAGCCGGCCTTGCGCAGGGCCTCGGCCTGTCGGGCGGCGATCCTCTTCAGCTCGCCTTCCTCCAGGCGGAGTTCGTCGGCGAGGACGGCAGCGAGGACGGCGGTCGTGGCGTCGGCGACGAGTCCGGGACGGGTCGGCATCGCATCTCCTCCGGCGGGGGGACAGGGCCCGGCGAGCCGGGCGGCGGGGTGGGGCTCTGGACGCGGTAGCGGCCGTAGGCACGTGCGGCACGGACGCGGCGGCCGCGGTTGAGGTGGAACTCCGGCTGCCACGAGCCGCCGGCGGTCTCGGGCAGGTACGGCACCCGGGGCGGGCGCTGCCGGACGACGGGCACGCGGCGCCGTGCCCGTCGGGTGTCGTCGACGCCGAGGAACACAAGGACGGCCAGGAGCACGGCCACGAGAGCGAGGAGCCAGATCATCGGAGCGTCACCCCCGCGTCCTCGTCGTAGGCGTCCAGGGCTGCGGTGAGACGGTCGGCGCCCGTCCAGCGGGCGGTGCCGTCGGGCTTGTCGCAGCCGCAGCGGATCCCGCACACCGAGGCGTGCACCGCCAGGTGCGCGACGACCGGCGGGTCCGCGATCCGCGCGACCTTGGGCGCGTTCACGTCCGGACCGGAGCGGACCAGCCAGCCCGCGATGTGCGACCACTCCAGCGTCAGTCCCTCGGCCCGCACCGCGGGCACGGCCAGGCCGTCGTGCCCGGGCAGCCACTCCAGCCGTAAGAACAGCTCCCGCCCGCCCTCGGGCTCGTGGCCGGTGCCGGTCTCCATCCTGTCCGGCGTGAAGTCGATCTCGTCGAGCTCGGCGAGCACGGCGGCGGCGTAGTGGTCGCGCGGCCGCGCGGCGAGGGTGGCATCGCCCACCGGCAGCAGACTGCTGCCCCAGGTGCTCTTCCCTGCCGTACCGGCCATCCCCTCGACGGCGGTCACCGCGCCTCACCGCCCGCTTCTGCGTCGGCATCGGCCTGCTGCTCGGCGGGCAGAGCCGCCGTCTCTGCGTCGGTCAGGGGCCGGGTGCCGTAGATCCGCACCGCGGTCCCGCCGAGCGTCACCGTCAGGTCGGCGTGCAGGAACGGCCGGTTCGGGACCGTGTGGGTGCGGTACTCGGGCTCACCGCCGAGTGCTTTGGCCCAGGCCTCCACGCCGTTGACGTCGCGGGCGCTGATCTCCACCGAGGCGCGCGCCCTCGCCTGCTCGTCGAGGTAGCCGTCGACGCGTACGGAGGGGTGGAAGGTGCGTATCGGCAGGCCGGGGTGCTCGGCCAGGACCTGGCGCAGGGCCTGGCCCATGCGGAACGTGGCCGACTCCAGGGCCTCGATGGCCTCCAGCGGGGTGTGTACGGCGTTGTCACTCACCGGACACCGCCGATCGGGCTGCGGCGTCGGCCGTCTCGTCGTCGGGCTGGCAGGGGACGAGGCTGGAGTGCGCGGGCTTGCCGCAGCCGCAGGGGATGCCGGACGGCCCGTACGCCAGAGGGTCCCCGTAGCGGTGGTCGATGACCGCCTCCGGGTACGTCCGCGCTTCTGCCTCGAGGGCCTGCGCCGTGCCCGCGTCGACGGCGGTGGCCCAGCCCTGCTCGTCGGGGTCGCCGGCGGCCACCCGGTCGGCGGCGGCGAGCTCCTCGCCGGCGCGGGTGAGCGCGTCCGAGACGCACGTCGGCGAGCAGTACCAGCGGGGGCGGTCGTCCTCGATGCCGGCGACTTCGAGGCGCGCCCAGCCGTGCATGTCGACGGGGTCGTAGTCGGCGTCGGTGCCGCACCCGTTGGTGGGGCAGGCGGCCTGTGCCTGCGCGGTCTCGGCGCCGACCAGGCTGGCGAGGCGGGCGCGGTCGTCGCCCTCGACTACCAGGTGGGCGAGCTGCCCGTGTGCGGACCGGGCCCGGATGATCGCCCGCCTCCCGGTGTCGCCCGGGCCCGGGGTGTCCACCCCGTCCTCGGGGCGCCAGGTGAGCGGCATCGGGAAGTGGTCGAGCGGGGTGGTGCCGTACTCGGCGGCCGCGGCGATCTCGGCCACGGGGAGCATGTAGGTGCCCGGGCGGCCCTCGAGGAGACGCAGTACCGCGTTGAGCTTGCGCTGCTCGTCGGCGAGGAGGGCGACCTGGCGGCCGCGCTCGGCGATCTCCGCGGCGTCCTCGGCGTGCGCGGCCGCCGCGATGTCCTGCGCGTACTGCGGGTCGACCAGGACTCCGGCGTCGGCCTCGACCTGCGCGAGACGCTCGCCGGTCACGGCGCTGCCGGTAGCGACGGCCCTGTCGAGTTCCGCGTCGAGCAGCGCGGCCACGGCCTTCACGACGGGCCCCGGCCCGGCGTGCGGGGGCTGCGAGGACAAAGCACCAGGGTTCTTCTGGGATGCTGTGGTCACGGTTCTCCACTCCTGGGGTTGGTCTTTGGGGTGTGGTGCGCCGAGGGGTCGCGTTCCGGGGTCCAGCCGGGCGCGGCCCCGAACTGTGTGGTCAGGCGGCCGCCGTACCCGTGCTCGGCGCGGGCAGACCGGCCGTCGGCGCGGCCGGTGCGGGGCGACGCAGGCCGGGGAGGAGCCGACGCACGTGGTCGATGTCCTCGGCCGGCAGCACCGGTGCCGCGTAGACCAGGCGGCGGATCGACTCCCGCCGCTCCTCCCGCGTCACGCCGCGCTCCCGGAAAGACTCAGGACCGGCGGCATCAGGTCGGCTACGGCGCAGTCGAGGACAGCCGCCAGCCGCTTCAGGAGGTCCGGGGAGGCACCCCGACGACCACTCTCGACCAGCGACATATGGCCCTTGGTGACCCCCACGCGCTGCGCCAGGTCCTTCTGGGTCAGCCCAGCCTCGACCCGCTTACGGCGCAGGCGAGCCGGGTCTTGGTTCAGCCGTGTACTCATGGCCAGAAGCTACTAGAAGACTTTAGAAAACTTCAAGTCTCTTGGATTGGCTTCTTGAAGTGATGGCAAGCTTCCCCGAGCGATTCGCGGCGCTGGCGCGCCACCTGCGCAAGTTCAGTAAAGTTCACTGAAGTTTGCTGGAGTTGACCTAACCGAATGGGAGCCACCGTGAGCTCAGCAGGCCAGGAGCTACAGCCGCCAGCCGAGGCGGTCCTGATCCGGGTTGCGCGGCAAGCTCGGGGACTGAGCCCGGAGGAAGCTGCGGCGCTCCTGCCGATCAGATTGAGCGGCGCGCGATGGCGCCAGATCGAGAACGGATACGAACGCAGGAACCCACCCAAGCCCGTCCGCGCGCCGGACAAGACGCTTGCCCACATGGCGCACGCAGTCGGGGTGACCCCCGAGAGGCTCGAGGAAGCCGGCAGGCCGGAAGCTGCAGAGATCCTTCGGGAGATCCTCCGCACCCAGCCCGACGCCTACAGCGGCGAACCCGAAGGCATGTCGCCGCGCGAGCTGGAGATGCTGGCCGGCATCCTGGCGTCGCTCGCCGAGGGGCGCGAGATGTCGCCCGCGGACATGGCCGCGACACTCAGGCGGGCGCAGGAGATCATCCAGGAGCGCCGCCGAGGCAGGCCCCCAGCGGCCGACGGGTCGAACGCGCCGCCCCGCAGTCGCGCCGGTTAGTCACGTTTCAGTCACGAAACGTTATTGCACTATCCAATTCAAGCCATATCCGTAACAAGCTGATCACTCAGTGCATATGTCATCGATATGAGACTGGGGGGTCTTCAGGGTGATCAGCCTTGCTCAGGTGGTCGCAGCGATGGCGCTGGGGGCGCTACTTTCGGTAACAGTTCTTGGGCCGGCCGATCTGCGCCGGCCGTGGCGGAGCGCCAAGGCCGGCAGTCCCAGAGCGGCACCGACGGATCCGGGCCGCGTGGTCGATGATGACGCGCAGGGCAGTGCTGACGAGGTCCTCGCCCAGCTCGCCGCAGCGCAGTTCGAACTCCTCGGCGAGGACGAGGAGCCCGCGGAGCCTCACCCCGAAGTGCACCTGACGCTCATCCCGGCCGCCCGCGCTCCCCAGCACACGGCAGGCGTCCCGGCACCGAAGAAACGTTCATCTCACACGCAGTGTCCGCCGGGCTGCGCGGCGGGCCACTCCGGAGTGCTGCGGTGGCTTCCTCAGTCGGCCAGCCGCGACTGACCGCGCTGGTCCTCGGGCGCGGCCTCGGTGGCCGGATTCGGGCTGTTGCGGAAGTCGAGCCGCTCGATGACGGGCTGGTTGGGGCCGTTCCTCAGCGCCCGGCGGATGTAGACCTTGCCCAGGCCGCGCTCGCTGAGGACGGTACGTACCAGTTCCCGGCGGGCGCTGACGGGCGCCTTGTCCCAGACGTCCCACACGTTGCGGCCGGCCCCGATGAACCTGAGGACGATGGAGGGCAGCGTCAGCTCCCGCTCACGTTCCTCGAGCTCGCTTACGGTGGCGCGCTTGGCGGCGATCGAGCGGCTCAGGACCTCGACCTGAGCCAGCGTGCTGGCCGTCGCCTGCTCCATCTCGTCGAGTTCGGCCCGCTCCTGGGCCAGCCGGGCCTGGACCTCGCGCACCTCGGCCTCGTCCACGTCGGGCGCCACCAGCAGCTGGTAGATGTCGGGGCGTGCCAGGTACTCCATCATGGCTCCGGGCTCGTCGCGGGTGCCGATGATGTAGTCGTCGACGGGCTGCTTCTGGACGCTGACGCATCCGTTCTTGCACCGGTAGGTGGGACCGCGGCCGCGCTGCCGGCGGGTGAGGCCGTTCCAGCAGGGGCTCTGGCACTCAGGGCACCACAGGTTCCCGGTGAGTTCGTGCAGGGCGCGGCCGCCGCGTGTGGTCTTGCGGGAGGCGGCGGTCAGCGTGCGGCGGACGGTCCAGAACCGGTCTGGGGACACGATGCCGTCCCATGCCCCGTTGTGGACCTGCCCTTTGTGGTAGCGCAGACCGGCGTAGGCGTGCCTGAGGGCCATGATCCTCAGGTACTCCCGGCTGAACGGGCGGCCGGAACGGTTGGCGTATCCGGCCTTGAGGAACAGCCGCTCGACCTCTGCGAGGCTGTTGCCCTCCTCCAGGAGGCGGAACAGCTCCTTCACCGGCCCCGACGTCTGCGGGTCTTCGACCCAGGTGTCGAGGTCACCGGTGGCCGGATCGTAGACCGGCTTCAGCCCGTACGGCGCCTTGCCGTGGGGCCGGCCTCTGCGGGCCTCGAACGCCGTGGTGCCGGAGACGCGGGTGTGGGTCTTGTACGACTCGTACTCCGAGTCGACGGCGTCTTCGAGCAGGGACTTGCGGTCCCGGCCGTTGCGCGGGTCGTAGAGCCGCTCATGGGTGGTGACCCAGATCAGGACCTGCTTCTCCTCGCACAGCTCGATGAAGGACACCCACTCGCCGACCTTGCGGGATCCTCGGGAGGACTCCCACAGCATGAGCACGTCCGCGCCGAAGGCGCTCGCGCGGCCCGTGGGACCGCTACTGAGATCGCCCACCAGGCGCTCGAAGTCGTCGCGCCTCTTGCGCGCGTAGCGGCTCGCGGACAGGCCGTCGTCGATGTAGGGCTCGCCGAGCGTCCAGCCGTTCGTATCCGCGGCGACGCTGTTGTTGTCGCCCTGCCGGTCCAGGCTCGTGCCGCCCTTGGCGTCCGACAGACGCCGGTACTCGCGCGCGCTGACCTGCGCGCCGTCGATGTTCCGTATCACCCGGCCAGTATGGCCGGAGTAGCCACCCCTAGGAAAGCGTGTCCTTCCCGGCCTTCTTGGTGGCCTTCACGTGCAGGTCGTAGTCGTGCCAGCGCACGTCACCGGCGGAGACCATGGTGTTCTCGGCGGCCACGTCGGTCTGGACGTACTGCCCGTCCTGGAGGGACCACTTGCCGCCGCCGGTGTGGGTCCACTGCGAGGCGTCGCCCGAGAAGTCGTCGGTGAGGAGCGTGGCGCCGTCCGCGTCCGTGACCTTCACCTCGTCGTAGGCGGCCGTCGTCGCCCACGTCGACAGGCCCACCGCGCCGCTGATCGGGCCCTGGAGGGAGGGCGTGCCGGTGGCCGTGGAGGGGACGACCCGGTCGCCGACGTTGGTCATGAACAGCTTCTGGACCTCGTAGTTGGCCGAGTTCCAGGAGGCGTGGTTGTTGAACCACACCATGTCCGGGCTCCACTGGACGTAGTCCTCGTTGGCGAACAGCGGGGCGTAGGAGGCGAGTTTCACGACGTCGGCGTTGCGTTCCAGGCCGGTCATGAACGCGGCTTCGGCGAGGCCGTTCTTGAAGGCGTTGCCCCAGGAGGCGTACTCGCCGAGGAAGACCTTCGAGCCGCCGCGGTCGTAGGAGTCGTAGCGGTCGTTGTTCTGCAGGAACCACTGCGGGCTGTTGTAGTAGTGCTCGTCGACCATGGCGACCTTGGCGTCCCGGTTCAGCTGCCAGGCCTTGTCGAAGGTGGAACCGGCGTCGTCCGGGCCGGAGTTGGAGATCACCGTGATGCCGGGGTACCTGGCCTCGATCGCGGCGCGGAACTCCTTGAAGCGGGCGAAGAACTCGTTGGGCAGGTTCTCCTCGTTGCCGACCTCGATGTGGGTGAGGTGGAAGGGCTTCGGGTGGCCCATCCTCGCGCGCAGCCCGCCCCAGGTGGAGGTCACCGGGCCGTTGGCGAACTCGATGAGGTCGAGGGTGTCCTGGACGTGCCGCTTGAGCAGCGCGTCGTCGACGACGGCCCTGTCCTGGCCGCAGCCGGTGACCAGGGCCGGGACGACGGGCAGCGGCATCGCGCCGATGTCCTCGGCGAGGCGGAAGTACTCGTAGTAACCGAGTCCGTAACTCTGGTTGTAGCCCCAGAAGTTGGAGTTCGTGGCCCGTTCCTCGACCGGGCCGACGGTGTCCTTCCACTGGTAGGAGCGGGCGCGCTGCCAGCCCGAGGCCTCGCTGTAGTCCTGCATGGAGCCGGTGTTGACCAGGCAGCCGCCGGGGAAGCGGACGAAGCCCGGGTGCAGGGCGGCGATCTTCTCGGCGAGGTCCTTGCGCAGGCCGTTGGGCTCGTGCCGGTAGGTGTCACGCGGGAACAGCGACACCATGTCGAGCGCGGCCGCCTCCGAGGACGCCACGGTCAGCCGGCCGGTACTGCTGGTGCGGGTGGCGGTGAAGGTGGCCCGGTACTTCGCCCAGCCGCCCGTGCGCACGGCGACCCGGCGGGCGGTGGCGAGGGCGCCGTCGGCGTCCTGGAGGGAGACGGTGAGCGCCGTACCGGCCGCGGCGCGGGCCCACACCGAGAAGTCGTACCTCTCGCCCTCCTGGACGCGCACCCCGGTGTTGTAGCCGGCGTTGGTGACGGAGGAACCGGCGCCCAGGGAGAGGTAGGAGCGGTTGCGGTCGTTGAGCCGGCCGTCGTCGTTCACGACGTTCGCCGAGCCGGAGACCGTCCAGGAGGTCAGCGGGGTGTACGAGCGGTTGTCGACGGTCGTGTACTCGAAGGACCGGTTCTGCACCAGTTCGGCGTACAGACCGCCGTCGGCGGCCCGGTTGATGTCCTCGAAGAAGACGCCGTACATGGTGTCGTCGATCTTCGCGCCCTTGGCGGCGGGGTCGACGGTGAGGGTGTAGTCGGTGGTGTCGGCGGCGTGGGCGGGGAGGGCGGGGACTCCGCCGGCGGCCAGGAGGAAAGCGCTTGCCCCGAGGGCGAGTCTCAGACGGTTGCGGGTGGTGCGTGGCATGTACGCTCCGCGGCTCTGGAGGTCGGGGTGCGGGGGTGGCGGATCAGAGGGGCGCCACCCGAGTCGCACGGTTCGAAATAACGAACACTGATCAACACTTCGAACGGCAACATAGAGATGGGGCATGAGCGCGTCAATGGGGCGTCCGCGTGTGTCGTCGCCGCACGGACGCCCTCGTCGTCGCCGCACGGACGCCGTCGAGGAGGGCCTTCCGCGCCACCGGCCGGGCCGCGCGCGGAGGAGCCGCCGCTCAGCGCGGACTACGCGCGCGTGGGCTGAGCCGACGCCCCTTCCAGACGCAGGTTCCAGCGCCCGCCCCGGCCGGTGACGGTGGTCGTCGACAGCGGGCGCACATCGATGTTCCAGTACGTCGACGGCGGCGCCTTGAGCGCGTAGACCACCGCCGCGCGGATCACACCGGGCTCGGCGACCGCCACGATCCGGTCGCCGTCCCCGAGCGGGCGGGTGTCGAGCCAGTCGCCCACGCGGGTGATGAAGTCCAGCAGGGACTCGCCCCCGTGCGGAGTGGCCAGCGGGTCCGCCAGCCAGGCGTCGACGGCGGCCGGCTCACGGGCCATCGCCTCGCCCAGGGTCAGGCCCCGCCAGCGGCCCATGGCACAGTCGCGCAGGGCGAGTTGCACCAGCGGGGCGTAGCCGAGGGCGTCACCGGTGGTCCGGCTGCTGGGCGTGGGCGAGCAGTAGCGCAGCTCGGCGGCGGCGAGGGGCAGGAGGTCGGGGACCACCCGCTGCACCTCGTCCCAGCCCGCCTGGTCCAGCGGCCGGTCGTCCTCGAAGCGCTCCGCGAGCAGGGGCGAGCTGCGCGCGGCTGCGACGAACGTCACCCGTAGTGGCATGCGGTGATGGTGAGCCGAGCACCTGCGCAGGTCAAGGGGGCCGGGCGACCGGCACCGGAATTCTTGCCGACGGGTCGGGCGGTGCCGGACAAGTCCTGAGAAAACGAGTCTCGCGCAGGCCTGCCGCACTTGGCGCAGACCCCGCACGGGGTGCGGCCGCGCAGGCCCCGCGCGGGCCTCACGCCAGGCCGAGCTTCGCGTAGATCAGCGCCATCCACCGGTCCGGCTCCTCCAGCGCCTCGAAGCCGACCTTCTCGTACACCCCGTGGGCGTCCTGCGTGGCGAGCAGGATGCGGCGCAGTCCGTGCGGCAGCAGGTGGTCGCGTACGGCGGCGACGAGCGCGGTCCCGATGCCCCTGCCGCGCGCCACCGGGTCCACGTAGACGTCGCACAGCCAGGCGAAGGTCGCGAGGTCGGTGACCACGCGCGCGTAGGCGACCTGCTCGCCCGTGGCCCGGTCGTAGACCCCGAAGTTCAGCGAGGCGGCGATCGCCCGGTCCTGTCGCTCCCGCTCGCGCCCGAGCGCCCAGTACGCGTCGGTGGACAGCCAGCGGTGGACGCGCCCGGCGTCGATGCGGGCGGGGTCGGCGGAGATCTCGTAGCCCTCGGCGAGGGGTGGGGCGGCGTTCATGGCCGGATCCTCACAGCGCGCCGCGCCTCATGTCGAACGATTTGCCGGAAGCGTCTCGTCGCAGGCCGCGCGCAGCCGTCGTACCCCTTCCGCGATCTCCTGGGTGCCCGCGACGGCCGCGAAGCTCAGCCGGACGTGGGCGGCCGGGGGTTCGGCGCTGAAGTACGGGCGGCCGGGGGTCAGGGCGACACCGGCGCGCAGGGCCGCGGCCGTGAACACGCTCTCCTCCGCGCCGTCGGGCAGCCGCAGCCACAGGTGGTAGCCGCCGGACGGGATGTGCGGGAGGGCGAGTTCGGGCAGGCGCAGCCGGAGTGCCGAGGTCATCGCGTCCCGGCGGGCGCGGAGTTCGGCGGCGACGGTCCGCAGATGGCGCGGCCAGGCGGGCGAGCCGACGAGTTCCAGGGCCGCCTCCTGGAGCGGCCGGGGCACGAAGAAGGTGTCGACGACCTGGATCGCGCGCAGTCGTTCCAGCACCGGTCCGCGCGCGGCGAGGGCGCACACCCGGAAGCTGGGCGAGGTCGCCTTGGTGAGCGAGCCGACGTGGACGACGACTCCGTCGGGGTCGTCGGCGGCGAGCGGGCGCGGCAGGGGGCCCGCGTCCTCGTGGGCGAGCCGGCGCACGAAGTCGTCCTCGACGACGAAGGCGCCCGCCTCCCGTGCGATGCGGAGGACCTCGCCGCGCCGGGCGGGGGCGAGGACGGCGCCGGTCGGGTTCTGGAACAGCGGCTGGCAGACGAACACCCGGGCGCCGGTGGCCCGGAAGGCGTCGGCGAGCAGCTCAGGTCGCACGCCGTCGGCGTCGACGGGCACCGGAACCGGGCGCAGACCCGCCGAGCGGGCGATGGCGAGCATGCCCGGGTAGGTCGGGGACTCGACGAGGACCGGCGCGCCGGGCGGGGCGAGGGCGCGCAGAGCGGTGGTGAGCGCCGCCTGGCCGCCGGCGCTGACCAGCACCTCGGCCGCGCCGACGCCCCCGCCGATGGTGCGGGCGAACCACTCCCGCAGTTCCGGCAGACCCTCCATCGGGGGCCGCCCCCAGGCGCCGGGCCGGCGTCCGGCGCGGGCCAGGGCGTCGGACAGGGCACGCTCGGGCTGCAGCGAGGGGTGCAGATAGCCGCCGTTGAACTCGACGACACCCGGCGGCGGGACCGCCAGGGAGACGGTGACGCCCGTGGCGTCGACCGAGCGCGGCACGCGGTCGGCGGCGCCGTCCGCGCTCAGGGCGACCTCCTGCCAGGAGGTGTCCCCGGCCGGGGTGGCCGCGGGGCGGGGCCGGGCCCGGAACGCGCCGGCGCCGGGCCGGGTCACCACCAGTCCCTCGGCGGCCAGTTGGGCGAGCGCCCGCGAGACGGTCACGGGGCTCACCCGGAACCGTTCGACCAGCGCCCGGCTGGAGGGGAGCTTTCCGCCGGGAGAGTAGCGGTCCAACTCGGTTCGGAGGCGATCTGCCAGTTCAGCCACACTGCTACGCTCTTGCATGAAGACACAGAGTAGCGCTACCGCATCTCCTTCGATAGCGGTCAGCACCTCGCCCACCCGGGGCCTCGGCACCCTCCAGGCGGCCCTCGGGGTCGTCGCCTTCTCCCTCACCTTCCCCGCGACGGCCTGGGGACTGGAGGGCTTCGGCCCCTGGTCGCTGGTGGCCGTGCGCAGTGTGCTGGCCGCGGTGATCGCGGGCGGGTGTCTGCTGGCGCTGCGCGTCCCGGTGCCCGAGCGGCGGCACTGGGCGGGACTCGCGGTGGTGGCCGGCGGGGTGGTGGTCGGTTTCCCGCTGCTGACCACCCTCGCGCTACGGACCTCCACCACCGCCCATGCCGCCGTCGTCGTCGGTCTGCTGCCGCTGACCACCGCGCTGCTGTCCGCCCTGCGCATGGGAACCCGGCCCTCGCGCACCTTCTGGACGGCGGCGCTCGCGGGGGCCGCCGCGGTGGCGGCGTTCACCGTGCAGCAGAGCGGCGGGGCGCTGTCCGGCGCCGATCTCTACCTGTTCGGTGCGCTGCTGGTGTGCGCGGCCGGCTACACGGAGGGCGGCCGGCTGGCCCGGGTGATGCCGGGCTGGCAGGTGATCGGCTGGGCGCTGGTCCTCTGCCTGCCGCTCGGGGTGCCCGCCGCCGCCGTCGCCCTGGCCCACGAGCCGGTCGCGCTGACCGCGCACAGCGTGGCCGGGCTGGTGTGGGTGGCGGCCGGCTCGCAGTTCCTCGGCCTGGTCGTCTGGTACCGGGGCATGGCGGCCATCGGCATCCCGAAGGCCAGCCAGTTGCAGTTGGCGCAGCCGCTGCTCACACTGGTGTGGTCGGTGCTGCTGCTGGGCGAACACCTGACGCCCGCCGCACCGCTGACCGCGGCTGCGGTGCTGGTCTGCATCGCCGTCACCCAGCGGGCGCGGAGCTAGTGCCGTGCGCGGAAAGGTTCGGCGAGCCGGTGAACCTTTCCGGTCACAGCACCGGGCCGGGTCCGCTCCGTCCCGGCGGCGAGCCGGGAGGCAGGCACGGGAAGCGACACCACGGACCACCGCTCCCTTCCACACGGCGAGGAGGCCCCGCAGATGCGTGCAACCGCGGGCGACCAGTTTGTCCAGCACGGCAGGGTGGTCGGCCAACACGACAAGGTCGGCGAGATCGTCGAAGTACTGGGCCAGGACGGCAACCCGCCGTTCCGCGTCCGCTTCACCGACGGGCACGTGGGCGTGTGCTCACCCGGCCCGGACACCGAGATCAGGCACCGGACCACGTCCGAGGAACGCCGGTAGGCCGTCAGTGCGGGGGGTTCGCCGACTGCCCGTAGTGGTCGGCGACCACCCGCGCCATCGCTCCGATCCGGTCCGTACGTACGTCCTTGGCGGCGAAGAAGACATGCCCGCGCGCCTGCGGGTACTTCTTCGCCAGCGTGAGGTGCCTGCTCAGCTCGGCCTTGGCTGACCAGGCGGCGGGCTGCCCCGAGGCGCCCGCCTTGTACAGGCCCTCGCCGAGGTAGAGCCGGGTCCGGCTGCCCCTGACCGTCTCCGCCCACCAGGGCACCAGCTTGGCGTAGTCGGCGGCGGAGTTGCCGATCTCCCAGTAGAGCTGCGGCACGACGTAGTCGAGCCAGCCCTCCTTCACCCACTTGCGGCTGTCGGCGTAGATCTCGTCGTACGACTGGAAGGCGCGGGTGTCCGAGCCGCGTGAGTCGGTGGAGGCGTTGCGCCACACCCCGAACGGGCTGATACCGAACTGGGTGCCCGGGCGGGCGGCCTTGATCCGGGCGGCCATCTCCTGCACCAGCTTGTTGACGTTGTCCCGTCGCCACGCGGCCCGGGTGGTGAACGCGCCGCCGTAGGCGTCGTACGCCTCGTCGTCGTCGAAGGACTGGCCCGCGACCGGGTACGGGTAGAAGTAGTCGTCGAAGTGGACGGCGTCGACGGGGTACTTCTTCACCGCGTCCAGCATCGCCTCCTGGACGAAGGCACGGACCGCCGGCAGGCCCGGGTTGTAGTACAGCTTGCCGCCGTACTCCACCGCCCACTCCGGGTGCTTGCGGACCGGGTGGGAGGCGACCAGCCGGGAGCGGTCGGCGTGGGTGGCGACCCGGTACGGGTTGAACCAGGCGTGCAGTTCGAGGCCGCGGGCGTGGGCCTCGGTGACGGCGGTGCCGAGCGGGTCCCAGCCCGGGGACTTCCCCTGGGTGCCGGTGAGGACCTGCGACCAGGGCTCGTACGGGGAGGGCCACAGCGCGTCGGCCGTGGGCCGGACCTGGAAGACCACCGTGTTGAGCCGGTCGCGCACCGCCAGGTCCAGCCAGTCGGTCAGCTCCTTGCGTTGCTGCGCGGCGGTCAGCCCCGGCTTGGACGGCCAGTCGCGGCCCGCCACCGTGGCCAGCCACATGCCCCGCATCTCGGCCGTCGCACGGCTCCGGCCCGCTCCGCCCGGTGCGGGAGCGGGGGCCGCCGAGCCCGCCGCTCCCGTCGTGGTGAACGCCGACAGCGCCGCGAGCGCGAACGCCCTCCGGGTCAGTCGCCCCATCGCACCCATCCCTGTCACGCCATGGATCCGCTCGGTCACGGATCGTCTCCGCGCACAGCATGCACCGCCCCCGGTGATCGATCATCGATACTTGCTAGTAACGTGCACGATCGGAGCAGGCCGACCGGGACCCGGCTGACCTGTCACGGACAACCGACCCGGGGCCGGCGCCACCGCCGGTGCCGCAGTGAGAGTCAGCGAAGGGGACGATGTGACGGACATCGAACGCGTCGGAGTCGTGGGCTGCGGCCAGATGGGCGCGGGCATCGCCGAGGTCTGCGCGCGCGCCGGACTCGACGTCAAGGTCGCCGAGACCACCGGCGAGGCCCTGGAGTTCGGCCGGACCCGGCTGTTCGGCTCCCTGGCCAAGGCCGCGGAGCGCGGCAAGATCTCCGAGGCGGAGCGGGACGCGACGCAGGCGCGGCTGAGCTTCACCACGGACCTCGGCGAGTTCGCCGACCGGGACCTCGTGATCGAGGCCGTCGTGGAGAACGAGCAGGTCAAGACGGAGATCTTCCAGGTCCTCGACCAGGTGGTGAGCCGCCCGGACGCCATCCTGGCCTCCAACACCTCCTCCATCCCGCTGGTGAAGCTGGCGGTCGCCACCTCGCGGCCCGACCAGGTCGTCGGCATCCACTTCTTCAACCCGGCCCCCGTGCAGAAGCTGGTCGAGCTGATCCCGGCCCTGACCACCTCCGAGGGCACGCTGAGCCGGGCGCAGCTGTTCGCCGAGAAGCTGCTGGGCAAGCACGCGATCCGCGCCCAGGACCGCTCCGGCTTCGTCGTCAACGCCCTGCTGATCCCGTACCTGCTGTCCGCGATCCGGATGTTCGAGACGGGCATCGCCAGCCGCGAGGACATCGACAACGGCATGGAGATGGGCTGCGCCCACCCGATGGGCCCGCTGAAGCTGTCCGACCTGATCGGCCTGGACACGGTCGCCTCGGTCGCGCAGTCGATGTACGACGAGTACAAGGAGCCGCTGTACGCCGCTCCCCCGCTGCTGGCGCGCATGGTGGACGCGGGCCGGCTGGGCCGCAAGACCGGTTCGGGGTTCTACACGTACTGACCTACCCGGACCAGCCTGATGACTGACCGTGGTCGACGCGGGCCCGGTACTCCTCGGAGTGCCGGGCCCGCGTGTTTCACACACCGTGTGCGCGACGGGCCCGCATATGCCGCGCGCACACGCTCCCCACCGGCCCACCAGGCGGGTTGACTCACCATGCACATGCAGGGATGTGAGCCGACCACGGAAAGGAGCGGACACGTGACCGCCGATCCCGAGCATCCCGTCGTCCATGGAGAACTCGCAGAGTTACGTCGCCGGCTGGACGTGGCCTACGCCCGCGTCGAGGGCGGGCTGGCCCTGATCACCCATCGCGCCGAGGAGACCGCCAAGGAGCTGGACGAGCTGAACACCCGTATGGTCTCGCTGGAACACGCGCGCTGGCCGCTGCCCTCGCTCGCGGTGCTCACCGCGCTGGGCGCGCTCGTCGTGACCCTCTGGCAGGCCCTGGCCCGCTAGGCGCCGGCCGCTTTTCGCCCCCTACTCTCCCGACAGTCTGAGGTGGTGCAGCAGCATCAACGCGGCCGCCATGTTGGCGGCCGGGACCTCCCCCCGGGCGACCAGGTCGGGTACGACCTTCAGGGGGACCCACTCCCGCCGGTCCGACTCGAAGTCGTCCACGGGGTGTCCCACGTACTCGCCCCGGTCCGACCAGTAGATGTGGTGGACGGCGTCGGTGAGGCCGTTGGACGGTTCCACGCTCATGAGGTGGTGCAGGGGCCCCGGCCGCCAGCCGGTCTCCTCCTCGAGTTCCCTGGCGGCCGCGCGGGCGATGTCCTCGCCGTCCTCGACGACGCCCGCCGCGAGTTCCCAGCCCCAGCTGTCGGTGATGAAGCGGTGGCGCCACAGGAGCAGGACCTCGTTCGCCGCATTGACCACCGTGGCCACGGCGACGGGCCGCAGCCGGATCAGGAAGTGGTCCAGGTGCCGGCCGTCCGGCAGCTCCACATCGGCCAGGTTGACGCTGAACCAGCGGTTTTCATACACGGTTTGTTCGTGCTGTTTCGTCCACTGCACGGTTCTGCCACCTTCCGTCGAGTGAGTGGCAATATCGCAGCAGGGACTGTGGAGCGCCCCGGAGGTCTAGAGCGGTACGCGCAGTGCTCCGTCGATGAGTTCGGCGGCCTCGGCGGTGCCCGAGCAGCCGCTGCGCACCAGATGTTCGCGCACCGCGCGGAGTCGGTCGCGCAGCCGCTGGGACTCCATGCCCCGGGCCTGCTCGGCCATCTGGACGGCCGTGACCACGGCCTGGTCGGCGTGCCCCTGGCGCAGCTCGATCGTGCTGAGCATGGCGAGCCGGTGCACCCGGCCCCGGTCGTGCGCGGGCGTGCCGACGGCGGCCCGGGCGTGTTCGGCGGCCGCGGCGATCTCCCCGAGGCTGAGCAGCGCCTCCGCCACCTGCACATTGACCAGACCGGGCTGGACATAGCCGGTCTCGTCGGGTTCGACGCCCCGCCGGATGCGATCGGCGGCCGTCTCCGCCCGCCGGATGCACGACAGCGCGCTCGTACCGTCGCCGAGGTGGGCGTACGCCTTGGCCTGCATCGCGTAGAGGTCGGAGGACAGCGCGGGGGTGATGTGCCTGCCCGCGGCGCGCAGTGCGGCCTCCGCGAAGGCGACGGCCTGCCGGTACTCCCGCATGAACAGGGACTGGTTGACGAGGAGGGCGATGACGTACGCCCCAAGTCCCCGGTCCCCGCTGGCCTTGGCGAGTCTGAGAGCCTGGTGGAAGTAGCGCTGGGCGAGGCCGTGCGCGTCGGAGTCGTAGGCGCAGATCCCGGCGACGGCCACCAAGGCACCGGTCGCCCGGTGCAGTTGACGCCCCGTCTCGTCGGTGTAGCTGCCGCGCAGCAGCGGCGCGGCCTCGGCGTTGAGGAAGCCGACGATACGGCTGCGGGTGGCGATGCCGCCCGCCTTGCGGTACATCTGCTCGTAGTGGGTGCGGGCCGCCCGCAGCATCTCGAGGTCGGCGCAGGTGACGCGGTGCCGGCCGCCCCGGGAGACGTCGACGTCCTCGGGCGGGTTCTCCCACTCCCACACGGGCATCACGGCCGGCGTCCCGGTCATCGCGGGGGCGCCGAGGAGGTGGGGGCGCTGCTGTTCGTCGGAGCGCCACAGGGCGGTGGCCCGCTCGACGAAGCCGGACAGCGAGGTGGTGTGCGGGGTGGACGGCTCGCCCGGTACGCCGAGGCCGATGTCGTCCAGGGTGACCGGCCGGTGCAGCCGGCCCGCGAGGACCTCGCAGATCAGGTCGGGCACCTGACCGCGCGGGCGCTGTCCCTTCAGCCATCGGGCGACCGCCGTGTGCTCGTAGCGCAGGGCGAGTCCGCGTGCCCGGCCGGCCTGGTTCACGTGGGCGGCGAGGCCCGCGTGGGAGATGCCCGCCTCGTCCAGGATCGCGTCGAGCAGAGTGTTGGGCTGCATGGGTGCCCCCCGGTGCCTCGGTGCGGCCCAGACTAGTGGGTGCGTCTTCACACGGGGTGTGAACGGAGTGCGCGTATCCGTGCTGTGTGCGCGCTGTCGCGGAGAGTTCCCGGCCGGTTGACTGAGACGCCTCGAAAGAGGTTCGCCGGGTCGTCGGCTCCCCCTCACTACGCGACGGCCCGGCGATGCGCCGTGATCAGGGTGAAAAGCGGTGGAGCGCGGCCCACCCGGGGGTGCGGGGAACCGCGCGACCAGCCGCAGTCCACCCGCACCCGGCGTACGACGTCAGCCCCGAAGGACCGCCCCCGTCCGCTCACCGGCGAGAGCAACCGCCGCGTCCCGCGCGGCCGAAGCCTCGTCCACGGTCAGCGTCCGGTCCCCCGCGCGGAAGCGCAGCGCGTAGGCCAGCGACTTCTTGCCGTCACCCAGCTGCTCGTCGTTGACGTACACGTCGAACAGCCGGATGCCCTCCAGCAGTTCACCCGCCCCCTCGCGCAGCGCCGCCTCGACGTCCGCGTGCGGGACGAAGGAGTCGACGACGAGGGCGACGTCCTGCGTGGCCACGGGGAACGTGGAGATGCCCGGCGCCTGAGGGGTGTCGTCGCCGACCGCCTCCAGGACGTCGAGGTTCAGTTCCATCGCGCAGGTGCGGGCGGGCAGGCCCAGCGCCTTCAGCACCCGGGGGTGCAGCTCGCCCGCGTGCCCGACGACCCGCTCGGTGCCGTCGGCGACGACCGTGAACTCGGCGCAGCGGCCGGGGTGCCACGGGCCGTACTGACCGCTCCGCACGACGAGCTCGGCACCGGCCTCGCGGGCGACGGTGCGAGCGGCCTCGACCGCGTCGGCCCAGTCGGCCGTACGGCCCTCGCCCCACCAGCCGGCCTGCTCGCGGGCGCCCGTGAGGACGGCGGCGACATGGCGCGGCTGCTCGGGGAGGACGGCGTCGAGCGCCGCGAGTTCCTCGTCGGTCGGACGACGGTCGACCGGGAGGTGACCGGCGACGCCGGCCCCCTCGCGCGGGTGGAAGACCAGGCCGGTCTCGAACAGCGCGAGGTCGTGGCTGCCCCGGCCGGCGTTGCGGCGCAGGGCGCCCAGCAGGCCCGGCAGCAGCGACGTACGGAGCGCGGGCTCCTCGTCGTTGAGCGGGTTGGTGAGCCTGACGACACGGCGGGCCGGGTCGTCGGCGGCCAGACCGAGCTGGTCGAAGACGCCCTCGCCGATGAACGGGTAGTTCGGGGCCTCGACGTAGCCGGCGCCGGCCAGGGCGCGTCCGACGCGGCGGTGCAGCCGCTGGCGGTGCGTGAGACCGCGGCCCGACGGGGGCTTGGGCAGCGTGGAGGGCAGGTTCTCGTAGCCCTCCAGGCGGATGACCTCCTCCGCCAGGTCGTTGATCTCGGTGAGGTCCGGCCGCCAGGACGGGACGGTGACGATCAGCTCGTCCTGCCCGTACACGTCGCAGCCGATCTCCTGGAGGCGGCGCACGACCGTCTCGCGGCCGTAGCGGACACCCGCGACCCGGTCGGGGTGGTGCGCCGCGACCGTGATGGTGTGCGGGCCGGAGGGGGTGACCACCTCGGTGACCCCCGCGTCGGCCGTACCGCCCGCGAGCAGCACCAGCAGGTCGACCGTGCGCTGGGCCGCCGCCGCGGCGGCGGCCGGGTCGACACCGCGCTCGAAGCGGCGGGAGGCCTCGGAGGACAGCTTGTGGCGGCGGGCCGTGCGCGCGATGGACACCGCGTCGAAGTGGGCGGCCTCGATCACCACGTCGCCCGTGGAGTTCTCCGGGTGGTCGTGGTCGGCGATCTCGGTGTCGGCGCCGCCCATAACGCCGGCGAGGCCGATCGGGCCGCGGTCGTCGGTGATGACCAGGTCCTCGGCGTGCAGCGTGCGGGTGACGCCGTCGAGGGTGACGATCTGCTCGCCCTCCCCGGCCCGGCGGACGCCGATGGTGCCCTGGACCAGCGAGCGGTCGTAGGCGTGCAGCGGCTGGCCCAGCTCCATCATCACGTAGTTGGTGACGTCGACGGCGAGCGAGATCGGACGCATGCCGACCTTCTGCAGCCGGCGCTTCAGCCAGATCGGGGAGCGCGCCTCGGGGCTCAGGCCGGTGACGGTGCGGGCGGTGAAGCGGTCGCAGGCGAGCGGCTCGGAGACCCGCACCGGGTAGCCGAAGGCATTCGGGGCCGGTACGTCGATCAGGGCCGGGTCGCGCAGCGGCAGACCGTAGGCGATGGCGGCCTCGCGGGCCACGCCGCGGATCGACAGGCAGTCGCCGCGGTTGGCGGTGACGGCGATGTCCAGGACCTCGTCGACCAGCTCCAGCAGCTCGATGGCGTCCTTGCCGACCTCGGTCTCCGGGGGCAGCACGATGATGCCCTTGGTGCCGTCGTCGCCCATGCCCAGCTCGTCGCTGGAGCAGATCATGCCGTGCGAGGTCTTGCCGTACGTCTTGCGGGCGGCAATGGCGAAGCCGCCGGGCAGGACGGCGCCCGGGAGGACCACGACGACCTTGTCGCCGACGGCGAAGTTGCGGGCGCCGCAGACGATCTCCTGCGGCTCGCCGGTGCCATTGGCGGTCCCGACGTCGACGGTGCAGAAGCGGATCGGCTTCTTGAAGCCCTCCAGCTCCTCGATGGTCAGCACCTGACCGACGACGAGGGGGCCCTTGAGGTCGGCGCCGAGCTGCTCGACGGTCTCGACCTCGAGGCCGGCGGACACCAGCTTGGCCTGCACGTCACGGCCGGTCTCGGTGGCCGGGAGGTCGACGTACTCCCGCAGCCAGGAAAGCGGGACCCGCATCAGATCTCCATCCCGAACGGCCGGGTGAACCGGATGTCACCCTCGACCATGTCTCGCATGTCTTCGACGTTGTGGCGGAACATCAGCAGCCGTTCGATGCCGAACCCGAAGGCGAAGCCGCTGTACTTCTCGGGGTCGACGCCGCAGGCGGTGAGCACCTTGGGGTTGACCATGCCGCAGCCGCCGAGTTCGATCCAGCCCTCGGAGGAGCAGGTGCGGCAGGGGCGGTCGGGGTTGCCGACGGACTCGCCGCGGCAGACGTAGCACACCATGTCCATCTCGGCGGACGGCTCGGTGAACGGGAAGAAGTTGGGCCGCAGCCGGGTCTTGATGCCCTCGCCGAACAGCGACTGGACCATGTGGTCCATGGTGCCCTTGAGGTCGGCCATGGTCAGGCCCTCGTCCACGGCGAGCAGCTCGACCTGGCGGAACACCGGGGTGTGCGTGGCGTCCAGCTCGTCGGTGCGGTAGACGACGCCGGGGCAGATCACGTAGACCGGCAGCTCGCGCTCCATCAGGGAGCGGATCTGCACGGGCGAGGTGTGGGTGCGCAGGACGACGCCGGACTCGGTGCCGCCGTCGGGGCCCTGCACGAAGAACGTGTCGGCCTCGCCGCGCGCCGGGTGGTCGGGGCCGATGTTGAGGGCGTCGAAGTTGAACCACTCGGCCTCGGCCTGCGGGCCCTCGGCGACCTCGTAGCCCATGGCCACGAAGACGTCCTCGATGCGCTCGGAGAGCGTGGTGAGCGGGTGGCGGGCGCCGGCCGGTACGCGGTCGTACGGCAGGGTGACGTCCACCGCCTCCTCGACCAGCACCCGGGCGTCACGCTCGGCCTCCAGCTCCTCCTGACGGCCCGCGAGTGCCTTGTTCACCGCGCCGCGGGCCTGGCCGACCAGCTTGCCGGCGGCTGCCTTGGCGTGCGGGGGCAGCGCGCCGATCTCGCGGTTGGCGAGCGCCAGCGGGGAGGTGCCGCCGGTGTGGGCGACCTTGGCCTCCTGGAGCGCGTCGAGGGAGTCCGCGGCGGCGAAGGCGGCGAGCGCCTCGTCCCGCATGCGCTCGATCTCTTCCGGTTTCAACGCCTCGACCTCGACAGGGTCGTACGACTTATTCGGTGCCGACATCTCTTCCCGTGCTTCCGATTGCTGGCGGATGGTCCCCGTCACCGGCTCATGGACAGTGCTCTTGGCCAGTGCGTCATGGTTTCCGGGACACAAAGGTGCCAAAGGCCGAGTCTAACGGGGTGGAGGTGATCGAAGAGCCCGCGGGCCGTCAGGCGAGATACGCCGGGGCGCCCACGGGCAACGTAAATCGGAACTCGGCGCCGCCGCCGGGGGCGCGGTCGACCGTGATGGTGCCGCCGTGGGCTTCGACGATGCCCTTGACGATGTACAGCCCGAGGCCTGTGCCGCCGCGCTTGCTGCCCCGCCAGAAGCGGGTGAAGACGCGGTTCATGGACTCCTCCGGAATGCCGGCGCCCTCGTCGCTCACGGTGACCGACGTGCCGGTGTCCTCCCCTTCCCGGGGGGACGCGGCGGGCGTGATGTCTATCGTGACGGTCCCCTCGCCGTGGCGCACGGCATTTTCGATGAGGTTGCTGAGGACCTGGTCCACCTTGTCGGGGTCGGCCCACAGGGCGGGCAGCGGCTGCTCGATGCGGAGCAGGAAGCGGTCGGCGGGCTGCCCTGCGGCGACGTAGGCCTGGATGTGCCGTCCGACGGCGGCGCCTATGTCGACGGGCTGGCGCCGCACCTCCAGCCGTCCGGAGTCGATCCGCGAGATGTCGAGGAGCTCGGCGATGAGCCGCGTGACACGGTCGGCGTCGGCGTCCACCGTCTCCAGCATCAGCCGCTTCTGGTCGTCGGTGAAGCGGGCCCATTTGGCGAGGAGGGTGGCGGTGAAGCCCTTGACGGAGGTCAGGGGGGAGCGCAGCTCGTGGGCGACGGTGGCGATCAGCTCGGCGTGACTGCGTTCGGTACGGCGGCGGGCCTCGGTGTCCCGCAGGGAGACGACGACCCGGCGGACGGGTCCGGTGGGGCGGGTGCGGACGTAGCGCGCGGTGACGAGCACCTCGCGGCCCCCGGGCAGCAGCAGGTTGCGCTCGGGCTGGCCGGTGCGGATGGCGAGCCCCCCGTAGGGGTCGGTGAGCTGCCACCAGCGGCGGCCTTCGAGGTCCTCTAACGGCAGGGCCTTCTCCAGCCGCTGCCCGAGGGCCTGCTCGGGCGGTACGGCGGTGATGCGGGCGGCGGCGGCGTTGAAGCAGACCACCCGACCGTGCTCGTCGGCGACGACCAGACCGTCGGGCAGGTCGTCCGGGTCGATGCCGAGTTCGGCCAGGTCACCGGCAGGGCGGGCCGCTCCCGGTGCGCTGCTCGTGCCGACACTCATCCCCGTACCTCGTCTCCCATCCCTCCGGAAGAGGCTCCCCGAGCCCGCCACCCTACTAGCTCTCGGTGACGGAGCGGCACCCTCCGCGGGCGCGCTGTGCACGGGCCGATGCGTAGAGACATACGGCCGCGGCGGTCGCCAGGTTCAGGCTCTCGGCCTTTCCGTGGATCGGGACGCGGACGACGGCGTCGGCGAGGGCGCGGGTCTCCTCGGGCAGGCCCCATGCCTCGTTGCCGAACACCCAGGCGGTGGGCCCGCCCATGGTGCCCCGGTCCAGTTCGTCGTCGAGGTCGTCCCGGCCCGCGCCGTCGGCGGCGAGGATCCGCACCCCGGCCGCCCGCAGCCCGGCCACGGCCCGCTCCACGGGGACGCCGACGGCGACGGGCAGATGGAACAGCGACCCGACGGAGGCCCGGACGGCCTTGGGGTTGTACAGGTCGACGGACGCGTCGGTGAGGACGACGGCGTCGGCGCCGGCGGCGTCGGCGCAGCGCAGGACGGTGCCCGCGTTGCCGGGGTCGCGCACATGCGCCAGGACGGCGACGAGCCGGGGCCGGGCGGCGAGGATCTCCTCGAAGGGCGTGTCGACGAACCGGCAGACGCCCACGAGCCCCTGCGGCGTGACGGTGGTGGAGATGTCCGCGATGACCTGCTCGTCGGCGAGGTGGACGCGGGCGCCGGCCGTCCTGGCCTCTCCTACGATGTCGGCGTACCGCTCGGCGGCCTCGACGGTGGCGAACAGCTCGACCAGCGTCTCCTTGCCGTACCCCGCCGCCTCCCGCACGGCCTGCGGCCCCTCGGCGAGGAACAGCCGCTCCTTCCCCCGGAAGTTCCGCCGGGCGAGCCGCCGGGCTGCGGCCACACGGGGGGAACGGGGGGAGATCAGCTCGGGGCTGGCGGGGGGCATGTTCTGGTTCACCTTCGAAGTCTGGGGACGACCGCGACCCCCTGGGGGCGCGGGGGCTCTACCGATGTGCGGCTGCCGCGTGGGCGCGACCGGCCACGGACGGGCCGGCACCCGAACGGCGGCCCCGGCGAGCGTCAGCAGCAAAGGACCCGCAGGATGGAACCTGCGGGTCCTTCACTGACGTCGGCTCAGAGCCAGCGCAGCGTCACGCGGCCTTCGGCGCGTTGACGTCCGACGGCAGCGCCTTCTGCGCGACCTCGACGAGCGCGGCGAACGCGTTGGCGTCGTTCACGGCGAGCTCGGCCAGGATCTTGCGGTCGACCTCGACGTTCGCGGCCTTCAGACCCTGGATGAAGCGGTTGTAGGTGATGCCGTTGGCGCGGGCAGCGGCGTTGATGCGCTGGATCCACAGCTGACGGAAGTCGCCCTTGCGCTTCTTGCGGTCGTTGTAGTTGTAGACCAGCGAGTGGGTGACCTGCTCCTTGGCCTTGCGGTACAGGCGCGAACGCTGACCGCGGTAGCCGGAGGCCGCCTCGAGGATCGCCCGGCGCTTCTTGTGGGCGTTGACTGCCCGCTTGACGCGTGCCACTTGTTAACTCCTTGTAGCGGGGCCGTGGGTGTCGTCACACGGCCCGGAATCGATTGGGTCCCGGTGTGCGAGGGTCAGGCGCTGGGCGCCCGGCCTCACTTGCCGAGAAGCTTCTTGATCTTCGCGGCGTCGCCCGGGGCCATCTCGGCGTTGCCGGTGAGGCGACGCGTCACTCGGGACGACTTGTGCTCGAGCAGGTGGCGCTTGCCGGCGCGCTCACGGAGCACCTTGCCGGAGCCGGTGACCTTGAAGCGCTTGCTGGCACCGCTGTGCGACTTGTTCTTCGGCATAGCGCCGTTCTCTCCTCGTCGGTGGCGCTCCGGTGCCCGGTCGTGAAACCGGGCACTGGATGGAGCGTCGCTGCTGTATGGGTTGCGTCCAGGGGACGTGCGTCCCCCGGAATCACGCCTCGGCGGAAGCCTCGGCGTCGGTGAACTCGGCGTCCGCGGGGTTCTGCGAGCGGCCGGGGTTGGCCTTCGCTTCGGCCTTGCGGGCCTCCTGCGCCTGACGGGCCTCGGCCATCGCCTCGGTCTTCTTCTTGTGCGGACCGAGGACCATGATCATGTTGCGGCCGTCCTGCTTGGGGTTCGACTCGACGAACCCGAGCTCCTGGACGTCCTCCGCGAGACGCTGCAGCAGTCGGTAGCCCAGCTCGGGCCGGGACTGCTCGCGACCACGGAACATGATCGTGATCTTGACCTTGTCGCCCTGCTTGAGGAACCGGACGACGTGACCCTTCTTGGTGTCGTAGTCGTGCGGGTCGATCTTCGGCCGGAGCTTCATCTCCTTGATGACCGTGTGCGCCTGGTTCTTGCGCGCCTCACGGGCCTTCATGGCCGACTCGTACTTGAACTTCCCGTAGTCCATGAGCTTGCAGACCGGCGGGCGGGCGTTCGCCGCGACCTCGACCAGGTCCAGGTCGTACTCCTGCGCAAGCTCCAGTGCCTTGGCCAGGGGGACGATGCCCACCTGCTCGCCACTGGGACCGACAAGTCGCACCTCGGGAACGCGAATCCGGTCGTTGATGCGGGGCTCGGCGCTGATGGATCCTCCTCGGTAGCACCACGCGGCGGTCTGGCGGACGGCCGCGTAACGTCTGTGTTGTTAGACCTATAACCACGCCGAAGCACAAAAAATGCCCCGAACGATCACATGCGGGGGCTCCAAGCACTACCGGAGCACCCTCGCGGGATCGCGGGGCGCACTACCGGGCGACTCCATCGTCCGTACGGAACGATGGCGGCCGCCTGACCGGGGTGACCCGCCGTCCTCGGGGGGCGGTCGGGTGGGAGTTCGGAGCCTCCACTTGTGGGCCGGGTCCGCCTGCTGGGTGGCACGCGTGTCCGACCGGTCGTTCATCGAGATTACCAGCCCGCGCCGGGAACGGCGAATCGAGCCTCGGTACGGGGCCGGACGACCCTGCGCCTATCGTGTGGGGCATGAGTGAGACCTCCCCCGCCGGCTCCCCGGACCCCGCCTCCGCCGACTTCGACGCGATGACCCGTGACATCGCCGAGGTCCCGGCCGTCGAGGTGATCGTGACGGTCGCCGTCAACCTGATGAGCGCGGCCGCCGTGAAGCTCGGTCTGACCGAGGAGGGCGACACGTACAAGGACCTCGACGAGGCCCGCAAGCTGGTCACGGCCCTCGCCGGCCTGCTGGACGCGAGCGCGACCGAGATCAGCTCCTTCCACGCGGCGCCGCTGCGCGACGGCCTGAAGTCGCTCCAGCTGGCCTTCCGCGAGGCCTCGCTCGTCCCGGACGAGCCGGGTCAGGGACCGGGCGAGAAGTACACCGGCCCCGTCTACGGCTAGGGCACCGGGCCGCGGCTCGACCGCTGAGGACCACTCGACCGCTCGACCGCTCGACCGCTGAGGATCAACCGCGTACGTACAGGGGCTCGCCCGGAGGGGTGGTCCCGGCCGGCAGGAGTGCCAGGTCGAGACCCCGCACCAGGCGGGCCCTCAGCGTCTCGTCGGCTGCGAGCCGGCCGGCCACCGCGCGGGCTGCCTCGGCGGGCGCGGCGGCCGGGTCGAGGACCAGGGCGAGGGTGCCGTCCGCCTGCCCCGGCCCGAGGTGCGCGCGGACGACGTCCGGCTCGGCGGCCACCGCGGCCCGCACCGCTTCCCGCACGGCCGGATCGGCGAGCGGATCGGTCGTCGTACGGCCCTCGGCGAGCGCCCGCAGCGCCGGTCCCGTCAGCTCGAACGCCACCGGCCCGGCCAGGTCGAGCACCACGGTGTCCGCCCTCTCGTGCGCGGCGGCCCGCAGCGCCTGGTGCAGGGGTACGGCGACGGGACGCGCCGCCGGGTCCCAGCGGGCCAGGGAGTCGGTGGAGGTGAAGGCGGGCAGCGCGGTGCGGCCGCCGGCCTTCAGGGTGGGGACGGCCATGTCGCTGGTCTTCTCGCGGCGCAGCCCGTTCTCGTCCTCCTCGGCCTCACCGAGCACGGCCACCACCGGGACGAGCAGCCGGGTGTCCCTGAGCGCCTCCAGGACGGGGCCGACGGCGGTGCGGTCCTCGGCCCAGGCGGCGAGCGCCGCGCTCAGCCGGGGGTCGGCGGAGCCGTCGTCGTCGGAGTAGCCGGGGTCGGGAATGTTCTTGTTCGCCACGGTCACCGACCTTATCGGGGGGATGCTGCTGGGCTTGTGCGGGGCCCGAAACGCGACCGAGACAGCTTTCACAGGATTCTCAGCCTTCGCTGACGTACCTCTTACGTCCGTCTAACGGCCCGCACAGTCGGCGCCACCACCATCTCGGGCATGGAGTCTCGCAGAGGCCGCAACGGCCGCCGCGCCCGCCCGTCCCGGCGCCGTCCCCTCCTTTACAGCGCGCTCGCCCTCGTGGCCGTGCTCGGCGCCACCGCCGGCGGCACCGCCTATGTGAAGGCACGGGCGCACAGCGGTGCGGGGGCCGTATCGTCGTCCTCCGCGGAGCCGTCGGCGTCCGCGTCGGGGTCGGCGGACGGAGGCGTGACGGTGGAGTCGGTGGCGGCACCCGAGGTGGACCACGACGCCCTGCTCGCCGAGGCGATGGGGTCGGTGACCGTGCCGGCCGACGCGAAGGTGTCCGTGGCGGTGCTGGACGTGGAGTCCGCGGACGGCGCGGTCTACGGCTCGGACGCGTTCGACACGGCGAGCATCGTGAAGGTGGACATCCTCGCGGCCCTGCTGCTCCAGGCGCAGGACGCGGGCCGGCATCTCACGGCGGCCGAGAAGACGTACGCCACCGCGATGATCGAGAACAGCGACAACACCTCGGCGTCGGAGCTGTGGCGGATCATCGGGAAGGCGGAGGGGCTGGACGCGGCGAACGCGCGGTTCGGGCTCACGGGCACCGAGGGCGGCGACGACATGCTGTGGGGGCTCACCCAGACCACGGCCGCCGACCAGCTCACGCTGCTCGGGCAGGTCTTCGGGGACGACTCGGAGCTGAGCGAGGCGTCGCGCGCGTACCTGCAAGGTCTGATGCGGCAGATCGCGACCGACCAGCACTGGGGTGTCTCGGCGGCGGCCGACGGCTCGTCCTGGGCGCTGAAGAACGGCTGGCTGGCCAGGAGCACCACCGGGCTGTGGGACATCAACAGCATCGGACGGGTGACGTCCAGTGGGCGCACGTACCTGGTGGCGGTGCTGTCGAACGGCAACGCGACGCAGGCGGAGGGCATCTCCCTGGTGGAGGCGGCGGCGAAGGCGGCGGTGTCGGCGTTCGCGGACGGCACGGCGTCGGCGACGGCGTCAGCGACGACACCGGCCGCGGACTAGCCGGCCGGGCCGCCGGCGCCACGCGCAAGGCACGTCACGCATCGCACGTCACGCGTCACACGTCGTAGGCCTCGTACGTCTCATAGGTCTCGAAGCCGTCCGGCTCGCGGCGGCCGCGCCACAGGACGACCGCGCCGAGCAGGAGCACCACTCCGGCACCGCCCGCGAGCGGGGCGGCCCAGTCGGAGGTGTCGTCCTCGGCGCGGGCGGCGTCGGGGCCCGCGCCGAAGTACTCCTTGCCGTAGGACGCGGCCTTCAGGCCCTCCGGCCGGAGGTCGGCGGCGGCGCGGATCGCGGCGGCGGGGTCGATGAAGCCGAAGCCCCGGGAGTCGTCACGGCCGCCGGCGGGAGGGTTGCGGGCGGTGTCCTCCAGGAGCTTCTTGATCTGCGCCGGGGTGAGCCCGGGGTGGGCGGCCTTGACGAGCGCGACCGCGCCCGAGACGAACGCGGAGGCCGCGCTGGTCCCCCAGCCCTCGTAGTACTTGTGGTCGGGGTCGGCGATGACGACCTTCTGGCCGGGGGCGGCGACCGTGGCGTACCAGCGGCGGGTGGAGAAGTCGGCGCGGGTGCCGTAGCGGTCGACGGCGGTCGCGACGATCACACCGGGGTAGGCCGCCGGGTACGAGATGTGGTCGCCCTTGTCCCCGCCGTTGCCGGCCGAGGCGACGACGACCACCCCCTTCTTCAGGGCGTACTGCACGGCCTCGTCCTCGGCCGGCTCGGGATGGGCGGAGGCGGAGTCGTCGCCGAGGGAGAGGTTGATGACGTCGGCGCCCTGGTCGGCGGCCCAGCGGATGCCCTCGGCGAGGGCGTTGCCGCGGCTGTTGCGGGCCTTGGTGCGCTGGGGATCGTCGTCCTCCAGGATCACGCGGACGGGAAGGATCCTGGCCTCTGGCGCGATGCCCATGACGCCGTCCTCGTCGCCGTACCCGTGCCCGTGACCGGCGATGATGCCGGCCATCGCGGTGCCGTGCCGGGCCCAGGGCCGTTCGCCCTCCTTCGCGCCGAAGCCGACCATGTCCCTGCCTTCGAGGACGTTGCCCTCCAGGTCGGGGTGGTCGGCCTCCACACCGGTGTCCAGGACGGCGACCGTGATGCCCTTGCCCTTGGTGGTCTGCCAGGCCTCCTGGGTGTGCATGGCGTCGAGGGCCCACTGCTGGGCGCGGATGCCGTCGGCGTACGCGGGGGCGGACGGCAGCAGGGCGACGGAACCGGCGAGCAGACTGCAGAGCAGCCCGGCCCCGCGGAGACGGCGGCCGCCGAGGCTGCGAGGACGGTGCGGGCTGCGCGGGCTGCGGCGGCTCATGAGGGCTGCTCCGAGGGCGGCGTGACGGCGGTCTTGCGCAGGCTCCGTTCGATGCGGTCGGCGAGGCCCTGGGCCTCGTTGCCGAGGCCGGCCTGGGCGGGGGCCGCGGTGGAGCCGGAGGCGGTGGCCTGCGCGGCGGGCTCGGGGCTGTCGACGGTACGGCCGTCGGCCCAGCCGGAGACGGCGTAGACGACGACCGGGGCGTCGGTGAGGACGGAGACCGTCCACGCGGCGCGCTGCCGGTCGCCGAAGGAGGCTGCGGCGGTGCCCTTCGCGGCGTACGGCTTCGGCATCAGGTCGGTCCGGCGGGCCAGGCCCTCCTTGTCGAACCGGGTGTCGAGGGCGCGCATGCCGGCCGCGTCGGCGGTGGTGAAGAGCAGGCCGACGGTGGTGACGTAGCTCTGGGTGGCGTCGGTGTAGGTGGCGCGCAGGAGCCGCTGGCAGCCGACCGGGGTGAGTGCCTGGCGCAGCAGCGGGTCGAAGGCGTCGGCGCAGCCGCTGTCCGGGGCGACGGCGATCCGGGTCCAGGTGCGGTCGGCGCCGCCGGGCCCGGCGCCCTGGCCGTCGACGGTGACCGGGAACAGGTCGTCGACCGGGACGTTGTGCCAGAGTCCGCCGGCGGCGGCGTACGTGTCCCGCGCGCCGCTTCCCTCCGCGTCCCCGATGAGCCAACTCCCGGTGACGGCGCCGCCGATGAGCCCGAGGCCGAGCACGACACAGGCGGCGGCCACGAGGGTCCGCCCGCGCCGCCCGGCTCCCCGTCCGGCGTCGCCGAACCCTTCGGGCCGCGCGAAGGTCACCACGGGCCGCGTGGCACCGGGCGCCTTGCCGGGAGCCATGGGAGCACTCCAGGAGAGAGCGGGATCCGGCGACACACCACCGGGCAGGGGCGGCTCGGAGGGGCGGGGGGTGGCGGCGCCCGCCTTGGCGGAGTGCGCGGCGAACGGGTCCGGGGCGACCGTGGGGCGCGGGGGTGTGTTCGGTGCGGCGGCGGGCCGCGGGGGCGCGGCGGTGGGGCGAGGTGGGGTGTCCGGCGGGGGCGCGGGCGTGGGCGTGCGGCGGGTGGAGGGGCCCGGCTCGGCATCGTCGAACTCACCGAGCAGGGAGGTGCGGGCGGAGGCGTCCGACTCGGCCGAGGAACGACCGGGGACGCTGGATCCGCCCGCCGGACGGCCGGAGGCACCCGACTCGGAAACGGGACGGCCGGGGGCTCCCGCGGCCGGGACGGGGCGGGCCGAGCTGTCGACGGGGTCGGTCGGGGGCCGCCCGGGAACGCCCGGAGCGGAGGCGGGGCGCCCGGAGGCTCCCGGAGGGGAGGCCGGGCGGCCGGGGACTCCCGGAGCGGAAGCAGCACGGCCGGAGGTCCCCGGAGCGGAAGCAGCACGGCCGGAGGTCCCCGGAGCGGAAGCAGCACGGCCGGAGGTCCCCGGAGCGGAAGCAGGGCGGCCGCCGGAGGCTTCCGGGCCGGACGCCGGACGGGGAGCGGCACCCGAGCCGGACAGGTCGGACGCGGGGGCGGCGGGGTCGCCCGTGGCCGTGGTGGGGCGCGGCGCGGCACCGGGGGCGGGTGTCGGGCGAGTGGGTGGGGCCGGGGTGGCCGCCGCCGGGCGGGTGGTGGGCTGCCGGGGGGCCCGCGGCGGGAGGGTGAAGTCGGGGGGCGGTATCGCGGAGGTGGGCGTCCAGGCCGGCTGGTCGTCCGGTTCGCCCGCCGGCGGCTGCGCGGCGGCGGCACGCCGGGCGGAACCCGGGCCCTGCCCCGTCTCCTGGTCCACGGCGGCACTCGGGCTGGGGACCCAGCTGCGGGGCAGCGGGCTCCAGGCACTCCCGGAGGCGGGAGCGGTGGGACGCGAGCCGCTGCGGTCGGCGGGCTCGGCGGAACGGGGGGCCGTCGTCCCCGGACGCGGGCCGAAGAAGTCGGAGGACCGGGGAGTCGGCGGGGCCGGGGTGGGGGCGCCGCCCGCTTCGGTGGGTTCCGGGGCACGGGTGGCAGCGGGACCGCCGAAGCGCAGCTCGGTGGTGCGGTCCGCACGGTCGTCGGTCGGCGCGCCGCCGGGACGGCCGGCCGGTGTAGCTGCGGGCCGCGGGCCGGCACCCGGGCCGGCCGCCGGGGCAGGGCGTGGCGCGGGGCCCGGGGCGGCGGGCGGGGTCGTGGTGCCGCGCGGGTGGTCGGGGTGGGCCGTGCGGGGTGCTTCCGTGCCGGGCGGTCGGTACGGGGCGGAGCCGTTGCGGGGGGTGCCCGGACGGCGTGGCGGGGCGTCGGGGAAGCGGGCCGACGCGGGCGGCGGGGGCGGGGTGTCCGCGGGCCCCGGGCCGAAGGGGGCGGAGAAGCGGAGGGTGCGGTCCGAGGGCGCTGTCCCGCCGGGAGCGGACGCCGGGCCGCTGGGCTCCTCATCGACGGACGGGGCGTACGGCCGGACCCAGGAGGACGGGACCCTCGGCGGCCCGGGACGGGCAGCGCCGTCGCGCGGTCCCGCGACGCCGTGCGTGCCGTTCTCGCCGGCTCCGGACGGCTGCGCTGTGTCGTTCGCGGGTTTCTCCCCGGGTGCGGCGGTCGGCTGTTCCTCGTGGCCCGCGCCCGCCGTGGGCGGCTGGGCCGGGCGGGGCGGCCCGTCAGGGCGCGGGGGAACCGAGGCGCGGCGTGCTTCCGTACTCATGCACCCCCCGTTTCCTCTGGCCCGGGCCGTCGTTCTCGTACGCGGGCCGTGCTGCGTGTGCCCGGCGGCCCGGTGCGGACGCGGCGGTCCGTCCAGGCACGCATACCCGCGCGGAGGAAGCGGCATCCCGGCGCGGATCTCCGGCCGGAGCCGTCCTCCGTGCGTGCGCGTCACTCTACGGCTTGTTGCCGAGCGAACGGGAACCAGTAGGTGACCGACGGGGCATCTGCCCGGAACATCCCCCTACCCTGCGGTAATCGAGTCTGGCAGGCTTCGTTCATGACTGCGCGCGCCGCCGACCGGGCCCGTTACGACCGGGCCACCGAGCATCTCGACGCCCCCCTCGCGATCGTCGACCTGGACGCTTTCGACGCCAACGCCGAGGACCTCCGCCGCCGGGCCGGCGGCAAGCCGATCCGCGTGGCCAGCAAGTCCGTGCGCTGCCGGACCCTGCTGGAGCGGGTCCTGGCCAAGGACGGCTTCGCGGGCATCATGTCGTTCACCCTGGCCGAATCCCTCTGGCTCGCCCGTTCCGGCTTCGACGACATCCTGCTCGCCTATCCCTCCGCCGACCGCACCGCCTTCGCCGAACTCGCCGCCGACCCCAAGCTCGCGGCCGCCGTCGCGGTCATGGTCGACGACGTGACTCAGCTCGACCTGATCGACGCGGCGCGGGCCGGCGGCACCGAAGTCATCAGGGTCTGCCTGGAGTTGGACACCTCGCTGAAGCTGCTCGGCGGCCGGGTGCGGGTCGGCGCCCTGCGCTCCCCGCTGCACTCCCCCGCGCAGGTCGCCGAGGTGGCACGGGCGGTGGCCCGGCGGCCGGGGTTCAAGCTCGTGGGGATCATGGCGTACGAGGGTCATATCGCCGGTGTCGGGGACGACGTGGCCGGGCGGCCCTTCCGGTCCCGGGCGATCCGGCTGATGCAGGCCACGGCCCGCCGTGAACTCGCCGAGCGGCGCGCCGCGGTGGTGCGGGCGGTGCGGGCGGTCGCCCCGGACCTGGAGTTCGTCAACGGCGGCGGGACCGGCAGTGTGCAGCACACGGCCGCCGAGGACGCGGTGACGGAGATCGGCGCCGGGTCGGGGCTGTACGTGCCGCGGCTGTTCGACAACTACACGTCGTTCACCGGGCGTCCGGCCGCCCTGTTCGCCCAGCCGGTCGTACGGCGGCCCGGCGTCGGCGTCGTGACCGTCCTGGGCGGCGGATACCCGGCCTCCGGTGCCGCCGGACCGGACCGGCTCCCCGTGCCCTACCTCCCCGAGGGACTGCGGTACGACCCCCAGGAGGGCCCCGGCGAGGTGCAGACCCCGCTCCTCGGCTCCCCCGCCGACGATCTGCTGGTCGGCGACAAGGTGTGGTTCCGGCACGCGAAGGCCGGTGAGCTGTGCGAGCGGTTCGACGTGCTGCACCTGGTGGAGGGGGACACGGTCACGGCGACCGTGCCCACCTACCGGGGTGAGGGACACACGTTCCTGTGAGCCCTACAGCGGGGTGACGTACGCCCCGGCGATACCGCCGTCCACCAGGAAGTCGGCGGCGTTGACGAACGAGGAGTCGTCGCTGGCCAGGAAGGCCACGGCCGCGGCGATCTCCTCGGCCTCGGCGAACCGGCCCACGGGGATGTGCACCAGCCGCCGTGCGGCCCGCTCCGGGTCCTTCGCGAACAGCTCCTGCAGCAGCGGGGTGTTGACGGGGCCGGGGCACAGGGCGTTGACCCGGATGCCCTCCCGGGCGAACTGGACGCCCAGTTCACGGGACATCGCGAGGACGCCGCCCTTGGAGGCGGTGTACGAGATCTGCGACGTGGCCGCGCCCATCCTGGCCACGAACGACGCCGTGTTGATGATCGAGCCCTTGCCCTGGCGGCGCATGTAGGGGATGGCGGCCTTGCAGCACAGGTAGACGGAGGTCAGGTTGACCTCCTGGACGCGCTTCCAGGCCTCCAGGCCGGTCTCCAGGATGGAGTCGTCGTCGGGCGGCGAGATGCCCGCGTTGTTGAAGGCGACGTCGACGCTGCCGTAGGTGTCGTACCGCCGTTCTGAACAGCGCCTCGACCTGCTCGGCGTCGGTGACGTCGACCTTCACGAAGATCCCGCCGACCTCCTCGGCGGCCGCCTTGCCGCGGGCCTCGTCGACGTCGGCGCAGACGACGTGGGCGCCCTCGGAGGCGAGCCGGCGGGCGGTGGCGAGGCCGATGCCGCTGCCGGCTCCGGTGATGACGGCCGTACGGCCGACGAGGCGACGGCAGACGATCTCTTCGGTGGATGCGGTCACTGTGCGGGGCCCTCCGTGCTGGTTTCCGTGGAGATGAACACGTTCTTGGTCTCGGTGAAGGCGGTCAGGGCGTCCGGGCCCAGCTCACGGCCGACGCCGGACTGCTTGAAGCCGCCGAACGGGGTCCAGTAGCGGACGCTGGAGTGCGAGTTCACCGACAGGTTGCCGGCGCGCACCGCCTGCGAGACGCGCAGGGCCCGGCCGACGTCCCGGGTCCAGATGGAGCCGGAGAGGCCGTAGGGCGTGTCGTTGGCGAGCCGGATCGCGTCCGCCTCGTCGGTGAAGGGCAGCAGGACGGCGACGGGGCCGAAGATCTCCTCGCGGGCGGCGTCGGAGTCGGGTGCGGCGCCGGTGAGGACGGTCGGCGGGAACCAGAAGCCCGGTCCCCCGGGGGCGCTGCCGCGCAGCCCGGGCGCGTCGTCGGGGACGAACGACCGTACGCGCTCCACCTGCTGACGGGAGATCAGCGGGCCCATCTGGGTGGCCTCTTCGGCCGGGTCGCCGACCACGACGGCGGACAGCTCCCGGGCGAGGAGGTCGGCCACCTCGTCGTACACCGACTCCTGGACGAGGATCCGGGTGCGGGCGCAGCAGTCCTGGCCGGAGTTGTCGAGGAAGGAGAAGGGGTCGACGGCCGCCTTCAGGTCGGCGTCGGCGAAGACGACGTTGGGGCTCTTGCCGCCGAGTTCGAGGGTGACGGGCTTGACCTGGCTCGCGCAGCGCTCCATGACCTCGCGGCCGGTGCGGGTGGAGCCGGTGAACACGATCTTCGCGACGCCGGGGTGGTCGACGAGCGCGCGTCCCGCGACGGCGCCGTATCCGGGCAGGACCTGGAACAGCCCTTCGGGCAGGCCGGCGTCGAGCGCGAGCTCGGCGAGGCGCAGGGCGGTGAGCGGGGTGGTCTCGGCGGGCTTGAGGACGACCGCGTTGCCGGCCGCGAGGGCCGGGAAGGAGCCCCAGGCGGCGATCGGCATCGGGAAGTTCCAGGGGGCGATCACCCCGACCACGCCGAGCGGTTCGTGGAAGGTGACGTCCCAGCCGCCGGGGACCGGGATCTGCCGGCCGGTGAGGCGTTCGATGCCGCCGGCCGCGTAGAGCAGCAGGTCGCGGGCGTTGCCGGCCTCCCAGCGGGCGTTGCCGAGGAGGTGGCCGGCCTCGCGGACCTCCAGCAGCGCCAGCTCTTCGAGGTGGGCGTCCACGGTGTCGGCGAACCGGCGCAGCAGCCGGGCCCGGTCGGCGGGCGCGAGCGCGGCCCAGCGCGGCTGGGCCGCCGTGGCGCGCCGGACGGCCGCGTCCGCGTCGGCCGCGTCGGCGGCGGGGACGGTGGCGACGACCTCCTCGGTGGCCGGGTTCAGGACGACGAGCTCGTGCGGGTCGGACAAGGGGTGGCCTTTCACGGGTGGGGCGTCGGGGGGAGGCGTCAGGGGCGAGGCGCCGGCAACCGGGCGTCACGGGCGGGGCGTCAGGGCTCGGACGTCACGGGCGGCGCGTCACGGGCCGGGCGTCACAGGCGTTCGAAGGAGCGGCGCAGTTCCCAGTCGGTGACGGCGGCGTCGAAGGCCTCCAGCTCGACGCGGGCCATGTTGCGGTAGTGGGCGACGACCTCGTCCCCGAAGGCCACCTTGGCGACCGGGCTGGTCTCCCACAGCTCGGCGGCCTCGCGGAGGGTGCCGGGTACGTGGGCGTAGTCGGCGGTGTAGGCGTTGCCGGGGCAGGCCTCGGGCAGCTCCAGCCGCTGCTCGACGCCGTACAGGCCCGCCGCGACCAGCCCGGCGACCGCGAGGTGCGGGTTGACGTCCCCGCCGGGCAGCCGGTTCTCGAACCTGAGCGAGCGGCCGTGTCCCACGACCCGCAGGGCGCAGGTGCGGTTGTCGTGGCCCCAGGCGACGGCGGTCGGGGCGAACGAGCCCTGCTGGAACCGCTTGTAGCTGTTGATGTTGGGGGCGTAGAGGAGCGAGAAGTCGCGCAGGGCGGCGAGCTGCCCGGCGAGGAAGTGCCGCATGGTGTCGGTCATCCCGCCGTCCTCGGCGGCGAAGGCGTTGCGGCCGTCGGCGTCGGTGAGTGAGAGGTGGATGTGGCAGGAATTGCCCTCGCGCTCGTTGAACTTGGCCATGAAGGTGAGGGAACAGCCCTCCTGGGCGGCGATCTCCTTGGCACCGGTCTTGTAGATCGCGTGCTGGTCGCAGGTGACGAGGGCCTCGTCGTAGCGGAAGGCGATCTCGTGCTGGCCGGGGTTGCACTCGCCCTTGGCGGACTCGACGGTGAGACCGGCACCGGCCATGTCGTTGCGGATGCGGCGCAGCAGCGGCTCGATGCGTCCGGTCCCGAGGACCGAGTAGTCGATGTTGTACTGGTTGGCCGGGGTCAGACCCCGGTAGTTGGCGTCCCAGGCCTGTTCGTAGCTGTCCTTGAAGACGATGAACTCCAGCTCGGTGCCGACCTGTGCGGTGAGGCCGTGCTCGGCGAGGCGTTCCAGCTGGCGGCGCAGGATCTGGCGCGGGGCGGCGACGACCGGCGAGCCGTCGTTCCAGGCGAGGTCGGCGACGAGCATCGCGGTACCGGCGTTCCAGGGCACGCGGCGCAGGGTGGACAGGTCGGGGTGCATGGCGAAGTCGCCGTAGCCGCGCTCCCAGGAGGACATGGCGTAGCCGTCGACGGTGTTCATCTCGGTGTCGACGGCGAGGAGGTAGTTGCAGCCCTCGGTACCGTGGTGGAGGACCTCGTCGAGGAAGAAGCGGGCGGCGAACCGCTTGCCCTGGAGCCGCCCCTGCATGTCGGGGAAGGCCAGGACGACGGTGTCGATGTCACCGCTCGCGACGAGGGCGTGCAGTTCCTCGACGCCGAGCGGGGGTGTGCGGTCTGCCACGGGAGGACCTCCTCAGGCTTCCTCGGCTGGTGTTCGCCTCTATGACTCGGACGGCCGGGAGCCATAAGGTATTGCCGAGAACCTTTGCTTGGGAAGGGGGGCACGGCCATATGCCGGTGGACGCGGACGACGGCTCGGAGGACCGGTTGACCCCGGTGCTGCGGCCGGTGCGCGCGGGGAACGGCTTCGAGGAGGCGCTGGAGCAGATTCTCCAGGTCGTCCGGCTGGGCCTGGTGCCCGGCGGTGAGCGGCTGCCGGCCGAGCGCATCCTGGCGGAGCGGCTGGGGATCAGCCGGGTGACCCTGCGCGAGGTGCTGAAGGTGCTCCAGGACCAGGGGCTCGTGGAGTCCCGGCGGGGCCGCTACGGCGGAACGTTCGTGCTGCCGCGCGCGGACGCCGGCGGCGAGGACGAGCTGCGGCGCCGGATCGCCGAGGTCGACGTCGAGGACGTGCTGCGGTTCCGCGAGGTGCTGGAGGTCGGCGCGGCCGGGCTGTGCGCGGCGCACGGGCTGACCGGCGAGCAGGCGGACCGGCTGCGGGACGCCCTCGCGCGGACGGCGGACGCCCCGCTGGCCGACTACCGGCGGCTGGACACCCTGCTCCATCTCACCCTGGCCGAGCTGTGCGGCTCCCCCTCGCTGACGGCGCAGTACGCGGCCGTGCGGGCGACGGTGAACGACCTGCTCGACTGCATCCCGCTCCTGGTGCGCAACCTGGAGCACTCGCAGCGCCAGCACATCGCCCTGGTCGAGGCGGTGCTGGACGGGGACGCGGACGGGGCGCGGGAGATGATGCGTGAGCACTGCTCGGGGACGGCGGCGCTGCTGAGGGGCTTCTTGACCTGAGTCACGAGGATCGTCGTGGCACGATCTTCCGGCCGTCAAAAGGTGCGCGTACAGTCCATTGGACGGACGGGGTACGGAACGGGTCGGGAGGACGGATGACGGACGGCGGCCGCCCGCTGATCGGGGTCAGCACGTATTTGGAGGCCGGGGCGCGCTGGGGCGTGTGGGAGCTGGACGCCGCGCTGCTGCCCGCCGGGTATCCCCGGCTGGTGCAGCGGGCGGGTGGTCTGGCCGCGCTGCTGCCGCCGGACGCGCCCGATCACGCGGCGGCGACGGTCGCCCGGCTGGACGGCCTGGTGATCGCGGGCGGCCCGGACGTGGAACCGGTCCGTTACGGCGCCGAGCGCGAGCCCCGTACCGGCCCGCCGGCCCGGGAGCGGGACGCGTGGGAACTCGCCCTGATCGACGCGGCGCTGGCGGCGGGCGTACCGCTGCTGGGCATCTGCCGGGGCATGCAGCTGCTGAACGTGGCGCTCGGCGGCACGCTGACCCAGCACATCGAGGGGCACGCCGAGGTGGTCGGGGTGTTCGGCAGTCACCCGGTCAAGCCGGTGCCGGGCACGCGGTACGCAGCCGCCGTCCCGGAGGAGAGCGCCGTGCCCACCTTCCACCACCAGGCCGTCGACCGCCTGGGCAGCGGTCTGGTCGCGAGCGCGTACGCGGCGGACGGGACCGTGGAGGCGGTGGAGCCGTCGGCCCCCGACGGCTGGGTGCTCGGGGTGCAGTGGCATCCGGAGATGGGGGAGGACCTGCGGGTTATGCGGGCCCTGATCGAGGCGGCCGACGCCGCACGGTCCGTCGCCGGCGCGTCGTAGGCGGGCCCGACTCGCACTCTGCGACTCTGCGCGGGCACCGGCGTCTCCCTTGGCACGGCGCCTTGTGCGCGCCTGGCTGCGGGGCCCCGCAGCCAGGCCCCGGTGCGGGGCCTGGGTACGGCGCACCGGTGCGGGGCCTGAGTACGGCGTGGGCAAGGCGCCCCGGCGCCGGGCCCGAGATGCGGAGCCCAGGGCCTGAGATGCGGAGCCCGGCGCCTCGGTGCGGCGCCTTCGTGTGGCGCCCTCAGCCTCGGGTCAGGGACAGCAGGTCCCGCGCCGGGCCCGTCGGGCGGTGGCCGGTCGGCCAGACCGCGCGCAGGTCCCGGGCGAGCGAGACGCCCTCGACCGGGACGCCCACCAGACGCCGCAGGGACAGTTCCTCCCCGACCGCCAGTTCGCTGAGGACCGCGGGCCCGGCACCGCTCACCGCCGCCGCCTTCACGGCCGTCGTCGAGGAGAGCTCGATCAGGGGACGCGCCAGCCCGCCGAGCGCGCTGTCGAGGACCTGGCGGGTGCCGGAACCCTTCTCCCGCAGGATCAGCGGGGTGCCGGCCAGTTCGGCGGCGGCCAGCGCCCGCCGGCGCCGCGCCCAGACGTGTCCGGGGGCCACCACGACGATCAGCCGGTCGTGGGCGATGACGGCGGAGTCGAGGCCGGCGGGGACCGTCAGCCCCTCCACGAAGCCGAGGTCCGCCTCCCCGGACAGCAGCCGTTCCGCCACGGCCGCCGAGTTCCCGGCGTGGAGGGAGACCGCCGTGTCGGGGCGGCCCTCGCGCAGTGCGACCAGCCACCCCGGGAGCAGGTACTCCGCGATCGTCATGCTCGCCGCCACCCGCAGCCGTGAGTCCCGCCGGTCCCGCAGCGCCTGCGCCCCCGCGTCGAAGGCCTGCGCCGCCTCCACGATCCGCCGGGCCCAGTCCGTCACCAGCGCGCCCGCGTCGGTGAGGCGGGACCCGCGCGGCGAACGGTCGACGAGGGCCACCCCGAGCTGCCGTTCCATGGAGCGGATCCGGCTGCTCGCGGCGGGCTGGGTGATGCCCAGCTCGCGGGCCGCCGCCCCGAGGCTGCCCAGCCGGGCCACGGCCAGCAGCAGTTCCAGCGCTCCGAGCTCCGGCACGCGATGCGCGAGGGAGCCGGTGACCGGGGGCTGTTCCTCCGACGTTCCGCTGCTCATAAGCCCAGTTTATGTCCTGGTACCGCCGTCCCGGGATGGCACAAGCTGGCCCGCATGGACTGGTTGCCACTGCTCTCCACCCTGGCCGGGGCCGCGATCGGCATCGTCGCCACTTCCGTCGCCGACCGGAACCGGTGGAAGCACGAGAACGCCAGGGAGGTTCATCGACTGCGGCTCGACATCTGCACGCAGTACACCACCACCGTGAAGGTCCTCGGTGAGACCCTGCGGGCCGTGGCCGGGCGGGAACACCCTTCCGACGCCGAGCGGGCACGCGCGCTGCGCGAGGCCTTTGGGGACTCCGGCACAGCCATCGCGTCGGAACGGATGTGGCTCGTCGCGCCCCAGCCCGTGGTCAAGGCCTCCAACAGCGTGTTCCACTGCCTGCGACGCATCTGCGACGGCTACGTCGAGGGCACCGCCGTCAGCAGTGCGGAGGACCCCGCCCGCTGGGAAGCACGCGGCAAGCAGCCGCCAGGATGCGCAAGCTCATGCGTGACGATCTCGGCGTGGGCCCCCTCACCGAGCGCCACAGCCCCCTGCTCACCGACCACGACGACCCCGGCACCCCGTGAGGCGGGCCGGAGGGGCACACCGGCGGGGGCGGGTCAGCCGAGCGCCGCGCGCAGGGCCTCGGCCAGCGCCCGGGGAGCCTCGGCGAGCGAGGGGCCGTACCAGGTCAGATGCCGTCCGCTGACGAGCGCGCAGGGCAGCCCGGGGAAGGCCTCCGGGCCGTCCTCGGCGGTGAAGCGGTAGGGCTCGTCGGGGAGGACGACGACGTCGGGGGCGGCCGCCCGCAGGTCGTCCAGGGCGATCCTGGGGTAGCGGTCCTCGTGGTGCGTGTGGAGGTGGTCGACGCCGAGGCGGGCCAGCACGTCACCGGCGAAGGTGTCGCGGCCCAGCACCATCCAGGGGCGGCGCCAGATCGGCACGACGGCCGAGAGGCGGGTCCCGGGCTCCTTCAGCCCGGCCCACTCCTCCTCGGCCTCGTCCAGCCAGCGCGGCCGGGAGCGCGCGCCGCACGCCGTGAGGACGCGGGCCAGCTCGCCGAAGGCCTGCGGGACGTTCCGCACCTCCGTGACCAGCACCTCGACGCCCGCCGAGCGCAGGGCGGCGAGGTCGGGCGCGCGGTTCTCCTCCTCGTTGGCGATCACCAGGTCGGGCGCGAGGGCGACGATCCGTTCGACGTCCGGGTTCTTGGTGCCGCCGATCCGGGTGACGCCCAGGTCGGCCGGATGGCTGCACCAGTCGGTGGCACCGACCAGCGCGCCGGGCACGGAGACGGCCACCGCCTCCGTCAGGGAGGGCACCAGGGAGACGATCCGCACGGGCGTCAGCGCTTCCGGTCCCGGACCGCCTCGATGTGCTCGGCGACGGCCACGACGACCACCCGGGTGTCCGGGACGGTCGCCCGCCAGCGGTGGCGGACCCCGCCGGTCAGGTACAGGGTGTCGCCCCGGCCCAGGCGGTAGGCGCGGCCCTCCGCCTCGATCTCCACGGCGCCGTCGGCGACGTACATCAACTGGTCGTTGCGGTACTGGATCTCCCGGCCGGCCTCGTGGTCGCCGGTGAACTCCGTGGCGTGCATCTGGTGATGGCCGCGGACCAGCGAGCGGGAACGCGGCACGGGGCCCGGGGTCTCGGCGGCCTCCGCGCGGACGACGTCCACGCTGCACGCCGGGTCGGCGGCGGCGAGGAGTTCGACGGCCGTGGTGCGCAGGGCGTCGGCGAGTCTCTCCAGGGAGCCGGTGCTGGGGCGGGCGCGGTCGTTCTCGATCTGGCTCAGGAACGGGACCGACAGGCCGCTGCGCTCGGCCACGACGGCGAGGGTGAGGTCCAGGGCCCGGCGTCGCCGCCGTACGGCCGCGCCGACCCGCAGAGGCTGTTCTTTGTGGTCGCCCATCGCTCCGGCTCCCTCCTTCGCTCGTCGGAACCGTCGATGTCCTGAAGAGTTCTCTGCACCCTACGCATGTTCGGCAAACCGTTTCATGTGCCCGTCACATCGAGGACACACCACGGGAGACACGACCCTCCAGATCGCGCCAGCGGTGCGGGCCGCGCAGGTCGCCGGGCGGTCGGCCGCCCTCTGCTTTTCCGGTTCAATGCGCGAACGGGCGTGAGTGTTCCCGCTCGTCCCCGGCTTCGCAAGGTCCACACCCGAGGCCTTGGGGTGGCTGTACGTGGTTGGCCGGATCCTTGCCGTGGTGACGGGGCGTCCACGCTGCGGACATGCACGAGGGGAGGGTGCCGGCGACCGGCGCCCGGCGGTCGACGAGACCGGGGTGGTCCTCCAGCCGGCCGCGGGCCGCGTCCTGCTCCTTGCCCTTGCCGGCCTCCTGGCTGGTGCAAACGGTGACCTGCGCGACCCGCTGACGGACCTCTTGGGCGAGGTTCGCTCCCGCCACGGGAGCGAATACCGGCCGGGTCCACGGGGCACCGTGGGGCATGATGCGAGGCGTGACCGGACGACTGATGCTCCTCGACACCGCCTCGCTCTACTTCCGCGCCTACTTCGGCGTCCCGGACTCCGTGAAGGCCCCGGACGGCACGCCGGTGAACGCCGTGCGCGGACTGCTCGACTTCATCGACCGCCTGGTCAAGGACCACCGGCCGGACGAGTTGGTGGCCTGCATGGACGCCGACTGGCGCCCGAAGTGGCGGGTCGACCTGATCCCCTCCTACAAGGCGCACCGGGTCGCGGAGGAGCGCCCGGTGGGACCGGACGAGGAGGAGGTGCCGGACACGCTCTCGCCGCAGGTGCCGGTGATCGAGGCGGTGCTGGACGCGCTGGGCATCGCACGGGTGGGGGTGGCCGGCTACGAGGCGGACGACGTGATCGGCACGTTCACCGCGCGGGCGACGGGCCCGGTCGACATCGTCACCGGCGACCGCGACCTGTATCAGCTGGTGGACGACGCGCGCGGGGTGCGGGTGCTCTACCCGCTCAAGGGGGTCGGCACGCTCCAGACGACCGACGAGGCGTGGCTGCGCGAGAAGTACGGCGTCGACGGGCGCGGTTACGCCGATCTGGCGCTGCTGCGCGGCGACCCGAGCGACGGACTGCCGGGGGTGCCGGGCATCGGGGAGAAGACGGCGGCCAAGCTGCTGGCCGAGTTCGGCGACCTCGCCGGGATCATGGCGGCGGTCGACGACCCGAAGGCGAAGCTCACCCCCGCGCAGCGCAGGCGGCTGGACGAGGCGCGACCGTACGTCGCGGTCGCCCCCGATGTGGTCAGGGTCGCCGGCGACGTGCCGCTGCCCGACGTGAACGTTTCTTTGCCCCACGCGCCACGGGACGGGGCGACACTGGAGGCGCTCGCGGAGCGCTGGGGGCTGGGCGGGTCACTGCAGCGCCTGCTGCTGACCCTGGGCGCCACCGGGGCGGACGGCGCGTGAGCCGCGCTCTCGCCGCACCTCGTACGGGAGAGGCGCCACCGGGGGAAGAGATGCTAACTTAGGTAAACCTAACCATAGACCACGGGAGGCCGTCATGGCAGAACGTCCGGCACGCACGCCGCGCACGCCCCACGCCGCGCAGGTCGTCCGCACCGAACGGCTGACCCCGCACATGCAGCGCGTGGTGCTCGGCGGCGAGGGCCTGGCCGAGTTCTCGGCGGGCGCCTGCACGGACCACTACGTGAAGCTCCTCTTCGGCCCCGAGGGTGTGACCTACCCCGAGCCCTTCGACCTGGAGCGGATCCGCGCCGAGTTCCCGCGCGAGCAGTGGCCCGTGACCCGGACGTACACCGTGCGGGCATGGAACCCCGAACACCGCGAACTGACCCTGGACTTCGTGATCCACGGCGACGAGGGCCTGGCCGGGCCGTGGGCGGCGCGCGTCCAGCCGGGCGAGACCGTCCGCTTCATGGGCCCCGGCGGTGCCTACGCCCCCGACACCGCCGCCGACTGGCATCTGTTCGCCGGTGACGAGAGCGCCCTGCCGGCGATCGCGGCCGCGCTGGAGTCACTGCCCTCCGGTGCGGTGGCGCACGCCTTCATCGAGGTCGACGGCCCCGAGGAGGAGCAGAAGATCGACTCCGACGTGCAGGTCGTCTGGCTGCACCGCGACGGCCGGCCCGTCGGTGAGCGGCTGGTCGAGGCCGTGACCGCGCTGGAGTTCCCCGAGGGCCGCGTGCACGCCTTCGTGCACGGCGAGGCGGCGGCCGTGAAGGAGCTGCGCCGGCTGCTCCGCGTCGAGCTGGCCGTGCCGCGCGAGGATCTGTCGATCTCCGGCTACTGGCGGCTCGGCCACAACGAGGACGGCTGGCAGGCCTCGAAGCGGGACTGGAACGCGCGCGTGGAGGCCGAGCAGGAGGGCGCGGCACCGGCCGCGTAGCCCGCTCCGGGGGAGCGTGAGGACTTGGGCCCGCCCCGGACACGGCGGCGTGACACCTGCGAAACAGGGCGTCCCTAATTTCTGTCGCCCGACAGGAATTCGCGCCCAAGGCAGGTGCCGCCGTGACCACCAGCTCCCCCGCCGACGTACGCCCCGACCCGCCGCACTCCCCCGCCCACGCCCCCGCCCCGGACGACCGCTCCCTCGCCGAGTTCGGCTACCGCCAGGAACTCCACCGCAGTCTGGGCCGCTACGCCTCGTTCGCCGCCGGCTTCTCCTTCATCTCCGTCCTGACGACGGTCTTCCAGTTCTTCGCCTTCGGGTACGCGTTCGGCGGCCCCGTCTTCTTCTGGGCCTGGCCGGTGGTGCTGATCGGGCAGCTGCTGGTGGCCGCCTGCTTCGCGGAACTGGCGGCCCGCTATCCGATCTCCGGCGCGATCTACCAGTGGTCGTCGCGGCTGTCGACGCCGTCGTTCGGCTGGTTCGCCGGCTGGATCATGGTCATCGGGCAGATCGTCGTCGTCGCGGCCGCCGCGCTCGCCCTGCAGATGGTGCTGCCGGCGATCTGGTCCGGCTTCCAGCTGATCGGCACCGACCCCTCGCCCGTCTCCCCCGACGGCGCGGCCAACGCGGCCCTGCTCGGCGTGGTCCTGCTGGTCCTGACCACCCTCGTCAACGTCGTCGACAACCGGGTGATGTCGGTGATCAACCGGGTCGGGGTGACCGCCGAGATCATCGGCGCGGTCCTCATCGTCGTCCTGCTGCTCACCCACTCCGAGCGCACGCCCGGCATCACCTTCCACACCACGGGCGCCGCCCAGTCGGGCCTGTTCGGGGCACTCGCGGTGGGCTCGTTCACCGCCGCGTACGTGATGATCGGCTTCGACAGCGCGGGCGAGATGAGCGAGGAGACCCACCACCCCCGCCGTACGGCGCCCCGCACGATCCTCACCGCGCTCGGCGCCGCCGGGCTGCTCGGCGGGCTGATCGTGCTCGGCGGACTGCTCGCCGCGCCCAGCCTCACCGACGGGCACCTCGGCGTCGACGGACTGTCCTACGTCCTGACCAGCAGCCTCGGCGACGGCGTCGGCAAGGTGCTCCTCGCGGACGTGGTGGTGGCGATCGCCGTGGCCACGCTCGCCATCCAGACGGCGGCCTGCCGGATGCTGTTCTCCATGGCCCGCGACGGTCAGCTCCCGTTCTCCGCGCGCCTGGCCCGGGTGAACCCGCGCACCGGCATGCCGAGCGCCCCCGCCCTCGTCGTCGGCGTCCTCGCGGCGGCCCTGCTCCTGCTGAACTTCGCCTCGCCGGACGCCTTCCTGGCCATCGGCACCACCTGCATCGTGATGCTGTACCTCGCCTACGCGATGGTCACCGGCCCGCTGCTGGTGCGCCGGCTGCGCGGCGGGTTCTCCTCGGCCGGCACCGACGAGCGGGGCGCCCCGCTGTTCTCGCTGGGCCGCTGGGGCATCCCCGTCAACGCCCTCGCCCTGCTCTACGGCCTGCTGATGACCGTCAACCTGGCCTGGCCCCGCGCGGCGGTGTACGACCCGGCGGGCGGCCACTGGTACTTCCAGTGGTTCACCGTGCTGTTCCTGCTGGTCACGGTGGTGGCCGGCCTCCTCTACCGGACCCTCGGCCGTCGCGGCCTCCGCGTGGAGTGAGCGCGAGAGCGACCGCGGCACAGCGATGCCCCGCCGTTGGCGCTGTCCATCGGGCGGGGCATCGGTGCGTTCAGCGTGCGCAGCCAGCAGCATGCGTGAACGGTGATACGAGCAGACTATGCGCCCCCACTGACAGCGCCCTCCGTCTCCCGCCCGTGCGCCCGCATGCCGACCTCGTCGGTCAGCAGCGTCACGTCCAGGGTGGACGCCCCGATGGTGACGGCCACCACCCCGTGGCACCGCGAGTTCGGATCGTCCGCCGTGACGTCCCCGTGGCACCCGCCGGCCACGTACGCCGCCTGCGCGGCCTTCATCCTGGCGATCTGGGCCCGCGCCTTCGGGTACGCGCCGCCCGACCGCTCGATCGCCGCCTCCAGGCCCGCGACGACCTTCATGACGGCGCGCGCGTAACCGGCGCAGGCGTCGCTCGACGGCGTCCGGCAGGCCGACGTGCCCTCGCCCCGCTTGCCGGTGGCGGCTTCGAGCCTGGGCCCCCAGACAGGGCGCAGCAGCATCCCCGGTGTCGCCGAAGGTGTCCGCGCCGCAGGGCCGGTACCGGGCTCGGCGTCCGTGTCACCGCTCCCCCCGGAGCAGCCCGCGAGAGCGAACACGACGGCGAGCAGGACAGCGGTGGCGGTCTGGCGCATGGGTCCCCCGGGCGAGCGTGGCCGAGGTCGCATCATGCGCCGTGCATGCCCCTGATGGGGGTGTGCGCCCGGGTGATGACCACGATCGGGTGATGGCCCTCAGTCGCCCTGCACGCGCGCGTGGAGATGCATGTCGTGCCAGCCGTCCCGGTGCAGGGCGGCGCTGCGCCTCGTGCCCTCCAGGACGAAGCCGGCCTTCGTCGCGACGCGGCAGGACGCCTCGTTGGCGGTGGCGTGCGACAGCTCCAGGCGGTGGAAGCCGATCTCGTCGAGGGCCCAGTGGGCGAGCGCCACCGTGGCGCGGGCCGCCGTGCCGTGGCCGCGGGCCTCCGGAGCGGTCCAGTACGCCACCTCGGCCGTCCCCTCGCCCAACGCGATCTCGCGCAGCGCCACCCGCCCCCGGATGCGGTCGGTGTTCGCGTCGGCGACGGCCCACTGGGCGTCGCGCTCACCGCTCCAGGCCCGCTGCCACTCCTCGATCCACCCGGCGACCTCCGCCAGGGACTCGGCGGCCCTGAGGTGCCACTGGTGGATCAGCGGATCCTGGAAGACGGCGTGCACGGCGGGGGCGTCCTCCGCCCGCCACGGACGCAGAACGAGTCCGTCCCCGGTGGGCAGGACGGGCTGCGGGGCGGCGGACAGCGTTCCGGCGGGCAGCACCGTGGCGGCGGTGTACGGCATGGGGCGCATCCTGCCAACGGCACCCGTCCCGGCCAACGGGTTTTCCGATGCCCTCGTACCCTGGACCCCGATGAGACGCCGCACCCCTCCCCCGCCCTCCCCTCTGCCCCAGCGCGACGGGATCGATCCGGTGCGGGTGCGGTTGCCGGGCGAGGGGCGGTGGGCCACCGTGCGGGACCACTTGGTGGAGCGGCTCAGCGGGGCGGGCGCCGGAGTCGTCGACGGGATGCTGCGGGCCGGGCTGGTGGTCGGCGCCGACGGGGCGGCGGTGCCGCCGGACGCCCCGTTCGTGCCGGGCATGTTCGTGTGGTTCCACCGGGAGCTGCCCGCCGAGGTGCCGGTGCCGTTCCCCCTGGAGGTCGTGCACCGCGACGAGCACATCGTCGTCGTGGACAAGCCGCACTTCCTGGCCACCACCCCGCGCGGCAGCCATGTCACCGAGACCGCGCTGGCCCGGCTCCGGCGGGAGCTCGGCATCCCCGCCCTGGGCGCGGCACACCGCCTGGACCGGCTCACCGCAGGACTCCTGCTGTTCACGGTGCGGCCCGAGGAGCGCGGCGCCTACCAGACGCTGTTCCGCGACCGGCGGGTGCGCAAGGTGTACGAGGCCGTCGCCCCCTACGATCCGGCGCGGGCCTGGCCGGTGACCGTGCGCAGCCGGATCGTGAAGGAGCGCGGCACGCCGGCCGCGTTCGAGGTGCCGGGGGAGCCGAACGCGGTCAGCGACATCGAGCCGGTCCAGCACCGGCCGGACGGGCTGGCCCGCTACCGGCTGGTCCCGCACACCGGTCAGACCCATCAGCTGCGCGTCCACATGAGCGCGTTGGGCGTGCCGATCCTGGGCGACCCGCTCTACCCGGAGGTGGCCCCGCCCGGGCCGGCCGGTGACTTCCGGCGCCCGCTGCAACTCCTGGCGCGGGAGCTGGAGTTCACCGATCCGGTCACCGGGGCGCACCACCGGCTGCGTAGTGGCAGGGAGCTGGAGTCCTGGGTGGCGTACGCCCGTTGGGCCGGTTAGCCGCCGGGGCGGCGGCTCAGTAGCCCCGCCACCAGATCAGGAACCGCTGCCAGGCGCCGGGGCGGCGGACCGGCTGCTCGGGGACGGCCGGTGCGGGCTGCGGGGCGGCCGTCGGCTCGGGCGCGGGGGGCGCCGGCCGGGGGTCGATGGTCAGCGGACGGAAGGCGCGCTGCGGCGGGACCGACGCCGCGTGGGTCGGCTTCAGCTTGACGTCCTGCTGGGGCTTGGGCTCGAAGTGCGCCGGCAGCGCCACCAGTTGCCGGGAGGCGATCGACGTCGTCCAGCGCAGTTCGTCCTCGTCGCAGGCGAGCTGGATGTCCGGCAGCCGGGACAGCAGCGCGTCGACCCCGACGTCGGCGATGGCGCGCCCGATGTCCTGGCCGGGGCACTCGTGGGGGCCACGGCCGAAGGCGAGGTGGGAGCGGTTGCCCCGCATGTGGGCGGAGAGGTCGGGGCGCACCCGGGGGTCGACATTGGCGGGGGCCGGCGCGAAGAAGAGCCCGTCACCGGCGCGGATGCGCTGGCCGCCCAGCTCGGTGTCCTGTTTGGCCATGTAGCCGAAGATCGTGCTGAACGGCGGCTCGTCCCACAGGGACTGCTCGACCGCCTCCGGCACGGTCATCTCGCCGCCGTTGAGGCGGGCGACGAAGCGCGGGTCGGTGAGGACCATGCGCAGGACGTTGGAGAGCAGGTTGACCGTGGCCTCGTAGGCGGCGAAGAGCACCAGCCGCAGGTGCTCTCGGACCTCGTCGTCGCTCAGCCCGGCCGGGTGGGCGATGAGATGGCTGGTGAAGTCCTCGGCGGGTGCGGCGCGGCGGCGCACGGTGAGCCGGCTCAGCGCCTCGACGACGTACGCGTGGCTCTCGACGGCGGTCTCGCTGCCCTTGAGCGCGTCCCGGGCGCAGGCGACCATCTTGTCGTCGTACTCGTCGGGCATGCCGAGGAGCTGGCACATCACCGCCATGGGGAGGTGCTCGGCGAACTGGCCGACGAGGTCGGCCCGGCCCTCCTCGCAGAAGCGGTTGACCAGGGTCTGCGTGGCCCGGTAGATGTACCGGCGCACACTGCGCTCGTCGAGGGTCTCCATGGCCGCGGTGACCGCGCCGCGCAGCCGCTTGTGCTCCTCGCCCTCGGCGTGGGCGCAGATCGGCTGCCAGGCGATGTGCGGCATGTACGGGTGGTCGGGCCGGACGCGGCCCTCGCGCTGCGGCGTCCAGATACGGGTGTCCTTGGTGAACGTCGAGGGCGTCCGCAGCATCTGGAGGTTCTCGGCGTGGCCGAGCACCATCCACATCGGCAGGTCGTCGTGGAGCAGGACCGGGGCCACGGGGCCGTACTGCTCGCGCAGTTGCTCGTACAGCTCACCGAGGTCCTCCGCGCCGGGGCCGTACAGCCGGGCCAGTCCGCCGGTGCCGGTGGCATGGGCGGGGCAGCCTGGCGGGGGGTCCAGGGCGAGGTCGTGGGGTCCGGTCGTCGTGGGGTGTTCAGGGGTCACAGGGGTCGCTCCGCAACTGGGGGATTCGTCGTCGGGGGGTGGGCAGGGGAGGGGGCCCTAGGTGAGGCCGCCTCTGAGCGAGAGGGCGTGCAGGAACCGCATCAGGGTCATCAGGACGTCGCGGCTGGAGGCGCGGCGGCGGGCGTCGCACTCCACGATCGGCACGTCCGGGGCGAGGTCGAGGGCGGCCCGGAGGTCCGCCAGGGAGTAACGGGGGCCGTCGGGGAAGGTGTTGACGGCGACGACGAAGGGCACTCCGCCCTCCTCCAGTCGGCCCATGACCTCGTAACTGACCTCCAGGCGGCGGGTGTCGACCAGGACGACCGCGCCGAGGGCGCCTTCGAAGAGCCCGTTCCACAGGAACCAGAAGCGTTCCTGGCCGGGGGTGCCGAAGAGGTAGAGCACCACCTGGTCGGTGATGCGGATGCGCCCGAAGTCCATCGCCACGGTGGTGGCGGTCTTGGTGGCGGAGCCGAAGTCGTCGTCGACCCCGATACCGGCCTGCGTCATGGTCTCCTCGGTGGTCAGCGGTTTGATCTCGCTGACGGAGCCGACCATGGTCGTCTTCCCGACGCCGAAGCCACCCACGATGACGATCTTCGCCGCGGCCGTGGTGGTCTGCGGGAAGCTGGTCCTCGACCCGTGGGCCGGGGACCAGGTCAGAGCCTTTGAAGTCCATGCATCACCGCTTCGAGCAGGGATCGGTCGGGGAGCTTCTGGCGGACGATCGGGGCGCGCGCCTGTACCAGTTCGGCCGCCAGCATCTCGGTGAGCAGGACGGTCACCACCGTGAACGGCAGGCCGAGGTAGGCGGACACCTCGGCCACCGACAGGGGGGCGGAGCACATCCGCAGCAGCACGGCCTGTTCCGGGGTGGCGGACGACGGGGGGTCGGCACACGCCACGATCAACGTCACCAGGTCGAGCGGCGCCCGCTCGCCGTCGGGTCCCGTGATCGTGTAGAGCCGGTCGGGCTTCTTCTCCCGGTCCGCAGGGGACGCGGCGGGCGGGGCCGGTGCGGGGGGCGGGAGCGCCAGGGGCTGGCGCCGCCGGCGTTGCGGAGGCGTCATACGGTCAGGCCGTTGCGGCGGGGCGGACTGGTCAGATGGGCCCCGATACGGACGACGAGGTCGCGCATCGAAGCGCTCATCCGGCCGGGTTCGCAGCACACGTCGGACAGCACGGCGAGATAGGCGTTGGCGCCGGCGGACATCATGTAGAAGTAGCCGCCGTCCATCTCGATCATGATGAGGTTCATGTCGCCCTCGACGCACTCCATCTCCTGGGCGATGGCGGTGGCGAGGCTCTGCATGCCCGCGCAGGCGGCCGAGACGCGGTCGGCGGCGTCGGGTTCACCGGCGTAGCGGGCGATGCGCAGGCCGTCGGAGGAGAGCACGACGATCATCTCGATGCCGGGGACGCCGTCGTAGAGCTCCTTGAGCACCCAGTCGAAGTTCTGGCGCTGCTGGATCACGTGAGGTCCCCTTCGTCGTCGGCCTCGGGCGGCTTGGGCTTGTCCTGGATCAGGTGCAGGTATGCGGTGGGGTTGCGGGTGAAGTCGGTGGGGTGGACACCCGGCGGGGCGATCTTCTTCAGGCCCTCCCAGAAGGCCTCGAAGGCCACTCCGGGTTCCTGCTTCTTCTTCTTGGGCTTCGGCGGTTCGGGCTGCGCCTGCGCGAACGGGTCGGGCCTGCCCTCGCGTTCGGCGCGTTCGGCGGCCTCCTGCGCGGCGTACGCCTCGGCGTAGCGCTGGCTGATCGGGATGATCGCCTTGGAGCGGCGCTGCGGCAGGCCCTTGTCGGTCCACTCGGTGATGACCGGCACGTCGTCCTCGAGGGAGACGTGGGCCGGGATCTTCGGGTTGGTGGGCCGGCGCCGCTTGGGCGGGCGCTTGGGCCCCTCGAGGTTGTTCAGGTCGATCTGCGCGGCGGCGGCGCCGATGCCGTGGGCGTAGCCGGGTGCCGGCTCGGAGGTCATCATCTCGCGGGGCACGACGAGGACGGCGCGGACCCCGCCGTACGCCGATGTGCGCAGCGACACCTGGAGGTTGAAGGAGGTGCACAGCCGGCCGACGACGGCGAGGCCGAGGCGCGGGGCACCGCCGAGGTCCTGCATGGTGACGCCGCGCATGGCGTCGTCGAGCATCTTCTCGGTCTTGGCGCGGGACTCCTCGCTGAGGCTGACGCCGGCGTCCTCGATCTCGATGGCGATGCCGGTCTGCACCTCGATGGCGTTGACCTGCACCTTGGCGCTCGGGGGTGAGAACCGGGTGGCGTTGTCGAGGAGTTCGGCGATCGCGTGGATGAGCGGTTCGACGGAGATGCCGCGGATGTTGACCTTGGCGATGGAGTTCAGCTTGATGCGGGGGTACTCCAGGATGCGGGACATGCCGCCGCGCAGCACGCTGTAGAGCGGGACGGGCGCGGGCCAGCTGCGGCCGGGGCGGCCGCCGCCGAGAACGCCCATGGAGTCGGCGAGGCGGCCGATCATGGAGGTGCCGTGGTCGATGCGGAGGAGGTCGTCGAAGACCTCGGGGTTGCGGCCGTGGTCCTCCTCCATCTCCCGCAGTTCCGCGCACTGCTGATGGACGATCGCCTGGACACGGCGGGCGACGTGGGCGAAGGCGCGCTGGACGGAGTCGCGCAGGGCGTTCTCGTAGTCGAGGGCGTCGAGGAACCGTTTGACGAGGACGCGCTGTCCGTCGTCGATCTCGTGGAAGAACGGCTCGCGTTCCCCCAGGTGGTGCATCACCTCCTCGGGGGAATTCCCGCCGCGCAGCCACTCCACGGCGAGGGGCACCAGTTCCTTGGCGATGAACCTGTTCTCGTCCTGCTGGGCGGCGAGGCGCCGCTCCAGGTGGGCGACGCGCTGCTCCGAGGCGGTGCGCAGTTCCCAGAGCCGGCGACAGCGGGCCCGGGCGTCGGCCCCCACCGCGGTGATGAGCAGGGTGGCCACTGCTCCGCAGACGCCGACGGCGAGCCGCGCCTGCCCCGCCACCAGGGCGACGGCGGCTCCGGTCACCGCGGCCATCACTATCGCCGGCAGCAACAGCAGGCGGGCGAAGGAAAGTTCTCGGCGACCGGGTGGGGACTGAACGCTCACCATGTGGGCACCCTCTGTAGGGATCTGTCGGTATCTTCGGAGCAAAAGGGAACAGGCGCACGAATACACCGCAACTCGGTGCGCCGCGGGCGAGCTTAGTCCGACCGGATCATCGCCGTGTCATATTCGGCAACCCTCTGAAACCGGCCGTGCGAGTGGAGTAACCTCGGCCCCATTTGCACACTCGGGCACCGGTCGAACGCACACAGTGACCAAGGACAGGCGTGCGACAACCGGCCCACCCGGACGGGTGAACCGTCACTCCACGCCGGTGTTCAGACCCCTGTGATGCGCAGGGCCGCGTCGGCGGTGGCCCGGGCGAAGTCGGAGACGGGCCGCTCCGGATCCGAGCGGTGGACCAGGATGACACCTTCGATGAGACCGAACACGAGATCGGTCCGCAGGTCCAGCTCACCCTTGGCGAGAGCACCGCCCGCCGGTGTCGCGGCGATCAACTGCCGGTAGGCGTCCTTGAGTTCGGCGCGCACCGCATGGAATCCTGCGAACCGCTCGGTACGCACCTCGGGCAGCAGGTACAGCCCGCCGAGGTTGTGCGACCCTCCGCACAGCAGCTCCACGTCGGTGCGGCACAGCTCCCACAGCCGCTCCTCGGCCGCCCGCCCGTCCTCGGCGAGCAGCGCGCGGGCGTACGCCAGCGACGGCGTGACGGTGGACTCCAGCAGGGCGGCGAGGAGTTCCTCCTTGCCGGAGACGTAGTGGTACATGGAGGCCTGACGCATCCCGGCCCGCTCGGCGACGGCGCGGGTGGTGGTGGCCGCGTAGCCGTTCACGGTGAACAACTCCGCGGCGGCGGCGAGCAGTTCGGCGCGCGGTTCCAGACCGCTGTCCGGTCGCTGCGCGGCCCGCGGCCTGCCGACCCGGCGCCCGCCGGTCCCCTTGCTCGTCCCCATGCGTTCGATCCTCGCACACCGCGCCGGACGGCGATCTTCGTGAGGGCCCGGTAACCGAGCGGCAACACCCGGGCAATGCCCGCGACCCGACCCGCCCCTAATTTCTGTCGAGCGACAGAAATTACCTCTTCCCGGCAGCCGGAGGTCCACGATGGCGGCGACAGCGACCACGCACGGAGCACGCGCCCACGCCCGCGCCCAGGAGGGCACCCGGGCCGAGGCCATGCCCGTCGTCCCGGCGGCCGACTGGCCGGCCCCGCCCTGCGAGGCGGGCCACCTGGTGTGGGCCGAGACCGTGGCGGGCGGCAACTACACCCACCGGGTCCTCGCCCGCGGCACCGAACTGCGCCTGACCGACCTGCACGGCGACGCCTGCGCCCATCTGCTGCTCCATGTGGACGGCCGCCCCTGGGAGCGGCTGAACGTCGCCGACACGGTCAAGGTCCAGTGGAACGCCTACCTCGGCGAGGGCGTGCTCCTCCTCTCCGACCAGGGCCGCGTCCTCGCCTCCCTGATCGCCGACACCTCCGGCCGGCACGACGCCCTCGCCGGCACCTCCACCCTGGCCCGCAACACCGCCCGCTACGGCGACGGCACCCCGCAGGGCCCCGCCCCGGCCGGCCGCGAGCTGTTCAAACTGGCCGCCGCCAAGAACGGCCTGGAACCCCGCGACCTGCCGCCCTCCCTCTCCTTCTTCCAGGGCGTCGCCGTACGCGAGGACGGCACCCTCGACTTCACCGGCTCGTCCGGCCCCGGCGGCAGCGTCACCCTGCGCGCCGAACAGGACCTCACCGTCCTGATCGCCAACGTCCCGCACCCGTGCGACCCCCGCCCCGACTACACCTGCACCCCGCTGGAGGTCCTCGCCTGGCGCGCGGCACCCACCCGGCCCGGCGACCCCCTGTGGGACGCCACCCCCGAAGGCCGCCGCGCCTTCCTCAACACCGCCGAATTCCTCACCGCGAGGGGGCTCGCATGAAGACCGCCGTCCCGGCCCGCACCACCGTCGTCCCGGCCCGCGCCGCCTGGTCAGCCGTCGTCCGCGAGGGCGAGACGCTGACCGTCACCGACCTGCACGGCAACCAGGCCGTCGACTTCCTCGTGTACGACGCCCACGACACGTCCGTGCGCTACAGCGCCCCCGACACGATCCACGCCCAGGGCGGCATCTTCCTCACCACGGGCAGCGTGCTGATGTCCAACGAGCACACCCCCCTGATGACGGTGACCGCCGACGCGGTGGGCCGCCACGACACCGTCGGCGGCGCCTGCTCCAAGGAGTCCAACACCCTGCGCTACGGCCACCACACGTACGCCCAGCACGCGTGCGTGGACAACTTCCTCGCCGAGGGCGCCCGGTACGGCCTCGGCAAGCGGGACCTGGTCTCCAACATCAACTGGTACATGAACGTGCCCGTGGAGAAGGACGGCACCCTCGGCATCGTCGACGGACTCTCCGCCCCCGGCCTCTCCCTCGCCCTGCGCGCCGAACGGGACGTCCTCGTCCTGGTCTCCAACTGCCCCCAGATCAACAACCCCTGCAACGGCTTCGAGCCGACCGCGGTGGAGATGACGATCACGGGGAGCCCCGCATGACCTTCACCAAGCTCCTCGTCGCCAACCGCGGCGAGATAGCCGTCCGCATCCTGCGCACCGCCCGCGAACTCGGCCTCGCCACCGTCGCCGTGTACTCCGACCCCGACCGCAGCGCCCCCCACGTCCGGCTCGCCGACGAGGCGGTACGGCTCGGCCCGGCGCCCGCGAAGGAGTCGTACCTCGACGCCGACCTCGTGCTGAAGGCCGCCAAGGACACCGGGGCGGGCGCGATCCACCCCGGTTACGGCTTCCTCTCCGAGGACGCGTCCTTCGCCCGTCGCTGCGCCGACGCCGGGATCGTCTTCGTCGGACCGACACCCGAGCACCTGGAGCTGTTCGGCGCCAAGCACACCGCCCGCGCGGCGGCCGAGGCGGCCGGGGTGCCCCTGGCACCCGGCACCGGACTCCTGCCGGACCTCCCCGAGGCCCTCGCCCGGGCCGAGACCGTCGGCTATCCGGTCATGCTCAAGGCCACCGGCGGCGGCGGAGGCATCGGCATGTCCGCCTGCCGCTCCCCCGAGGAACTCACCGACGCCTGGGAACGCGTCCAGCGCGTCGCCGCCGCCTCCTTCTCCTCGGCCGGCGTCTTCCTGGAACGGCTCGTGGAACACGCCCGCCATGTCGAGGTGCAGGTCTTCGGCGACGGCGAGGGCGGGGTCGTCACCCTCGGCGACCGGGACTGCTCCCTGCAGCGCCGCAACCAGAAGGTCCTGGAGGAGGCCCCGGCCCCCGGCCTGCCCGACCGCGTGCGACGGCGCCTGGCCGCCGCCGCACGCGACCTGTGCGCCTCGGTCGGCTACCGCTCCGCCGGCACCGTCGAGTTCGTCTACGACGCGGCCCGCGAGGAGGCCTGGTTCCTCGAGGTCAACACCCGCCTCCAGGTGGAGCATCCGGTCACCGAGGAGATCTACGGCGTCGACCTCGTCGCCTGGATGCTGCGCCTGGCCCGCGGCGAACGGGACGTCGTGCGCGACCCCGGACCCCCGCGCGGGCACGCCGTCGAGGCCCGTCTCTACGCCGAGGACCCGAGCCGCGACCACCGGCCCGGCGCGGGCCTGCTGACCCGGGTCGAGTTCCCGGTCGGCGTCCGTGTGGACGGCTGGGTGGAGACCGGCACCGAGGTGACGACGTCGTACGACCCGATGCTCGCGAAGGTGATCGCCCACGGCGCGGACCGCGCCGAGGCGCTGCGCCGGCTGGACGAGGCGCTGGAGCACACCCGTGTCGACGGCATCGAGACCAATCTCGGGCTGGTGCGGGCCGCGCTCGCGGACCCGCGGTTCGCCGCGGCGACCCACTCCACGGCCACCCTCGCCGAGGTGCACGACCCGACCCCGCGGATCGAGGTCGTCGCCGGCGGCACCCTCACCACCGTGCAGGACTGGCCCGGCCGCACGGGGCACTGGCAGGTCGGGGTCCCGCCGTCCGGCCCGATGGACGACCGCTCCTTCCGGCTCGGCAACGGGGCGCTCGGCAACCCCGAGGGCGCCCCGGGTCTCGAGTGCACCCTCCGGGGACCCTCGTTGCGGTTCACCCACCCCACGACCGTCTGCGTGACCGGCGCCCCGGCCCCGGTGACGGTCGACGGCACGCCGGTGCCCCAGTGGGAGCCGGTGACGGTCCCGGCCGGGGCCGTGCTGGAGGTCGGCGCGCCCGACGGGCACGGACTGCGCACCTACGTCCTGTTCGCCGGCGGCCTCGACGTGCCCTCCTTCCTCGGCAGCGCGAGCACCTTCACCCTGGGCCGGTTCGGCGGGCACGGCGGACGGGCCCTGCGCACCGGGGACGTCCTGCACGGCGGCGCGGTCACCGAGGGCACCCCGGTCACCGACCGCCCGGCCTTCGGCTCCGTCTGGCACCTCGGCGCCGTCGAAGGCCCGCACGCCGCACCGGAGTTCTTCACCGAGGACGACATCCACGACTTCTACGCGGCCGACTGGAAGGTCCACTTCAACTCGGCCCGCACCGGGGTGCGGCTGGTCGGCCCCAAGCCCCGCTGGGCCCGCACGGACGGCGGCGAGGCCGGGCTGCACCCGTCCAACATCCACGACACCCCGTACTCCGTCGGCGCCGTCGACTACACCGGCGACATGCCGGTGCTGCTCGGCCCCGACGGCCCCTCGCTCGGCGGGTTCGTGTGCCCGGCGACCGTCCTGAGCTCCGAACGCTGGAAACTGGGCCAGCTCCGCCCGGGCGACACGGTCCGCTTCACCCCCGTCGACGTGCACGGCGCGGACCGCCCCGCGATCGTCGACGGCGGGATCCTCGCCCGGGACGGCGACGTCACCTTCCGCCGCAGCGGCGACGACAACCTGTTGGTCGAGTTCGGCCCGATGCAGCTGGACCTGGCCCTGCGGATGCGGGTCCACGCCCTGATGGAGGCGGTGGACGCGGCCGCCCTGCCGGGCGTCGGCGACCTCACCCCCGGCATCCGCTCCCTCCAGATCCGGACCGACCCGGCCCTGCTGCCCCAGCACGAACTCCTCACCGCCGTACGGCGGATGGCGCGCGCCCTGCCGCCCACGGACGAACTGGTGGTGCCCTCCCGCACCGTCCACCTCCCCCTGTCCTGGGACGACCCGGCGACCCGCGAGGCCATCGCCCGCTACATGGCCGGGGTCCGCGAGGACGCGCCCTGGTGCCCGTGGAACATCGAGTTCATCCGCCGCGTCAACGGCCTCGCCTCGGTCGCGGACGTCTACGACACGGTCTTCGAGGCGGAGTACCTGGTCCTGGGCCTCGGGGACGTCTACCTCGGCGCCCCCGTCGCCACCCCCCTCGACCCCCGGCACCGCCTGGTGACGACGAAGTACAACCCCGCCCGGACCTGGACGGCCGAGAACTCGGTCGGCATCGGCGGCGCCTACCTCTGCGTGTACGGCATGGAGGGTCCCGGCGGCTACCAGTTCGTGGGCCGTACGACCCAGGTGTGGTCGGCGTGGCAGCAGCGCGGCGCGTTCGAGCCGGGCTCGCCCTGGCTGCTGCGCTTCTTCGACCGGATCCGCTGGTACCCCGTCGGCGCCGACGAACTGCTCGACCTGCGCGCCGACCTGGTCTCCGGCCGGTTCGTGCCGCGGATCGAGGAGGGCACCTTCTCGCTGGCGGAGCACCAGGCCTTCCTCACCGAGAACGCCGACTCCGTCGCCCGGTTCCGGCGGCGGCAGCAGACGGCGTTCACGGCGGAGCGCGACGCGTGGGAGGCGGCCGGCGAGTTCGCCCGCGCCGATGCCGCGTCCGCGCCGCCCGCTCCCCCCGCCGAGGTCGCCGTCCCGGCGGGCGGGCGGCTGATCGAGGCCGAGTTCGCCGCGTCGGTCTGGCAGGTGAACGTGTCGCCCGGCGACGCGGTGGCGGCGGGGCAGCCGCTGCTGGCGCTGGAGGCGATGAAGATGGAGTCCAGGGTGCACGCTCCGACGGCCGGCGTGGTGGCGGAGATCCTGGCCCGCCCCGGCGACCAGGTGGAGGCGGGGACGGCACTGCTCGTCCTGGCCCCGGCCGCGAACTGAAAGAGGTACCAGGCGATGAACCAGGCTGCGCACCAGACCCCGTATCAGGGCCCGCATCAGGCGACCCGGCAGGAGATGTCCAGCACCCTGTCCCGGGTCCGTGCCGCCTACGCCCGTATCGAGGCGGTCGACCGGCCGGAGATCTGGATCGACCTGCGCCCGCGCGACGAGGTCGAGACGGAGGCCCGCGCCCTCGACGACCGCGTCGCGCGGGGCGAGCGCCTTCCCCTCGCGGGCCGTCTCTTCGCGGCCAAGGGCAACATCGACGTGGCGGGCCTGCCCACCACGGCGGGCTGCCCCGCGTACGCCTACCGGCCCGCCGACGACGCCCCCGTGGTGGCCTCCCTGCGCGCCGCGGGCGCCCTGCTGCTGGGCACGACGAACCTGGACCAGTTCGCGACCGGCCTGGTGGGCACCCGCTCCCCGCACGGGGCGGTGCGCAACGCCGTCGACCCCCTGCGCATCAGCGGCGGCTCCAGTTCCGGTTCGGCCGTCGCGGTGGCCCTCGGCCTGGTGGACCTCGCCCTCGGTACCGACACGGCGGGCTCGGGCCGGGTGCCCGCCGCCTTCAACGGCATCGTCGGTCTCAAACCCACCCGTGGCCTGGTCCCCACCGAGGGCGTGGTCCCGGCCTGCGCCTCGCTCGACTGCGTGACGGTGTTCGCCCGCACCCTGCGGGAGGCGGAGGAGGCCCTGGCGCACATGGCGACCGGCGCGGTCCCCCCGACCGTCCCCACCCGCGCCCCCGGCCCCTGGCGGGTCGCCGTCCCCCCGCTCGCCCAGCTCGGCGCACTGGACGAGGGCTGGGCGGAGGCCTACGAGGCCGCGGTGGCCGACCTCGCGGCGTCCGGGGCCGAGATCCGCCCCCTCGACCTCACCCCGTTCACCGAGGCGGCCGCGATGCTCTACGAGGGCGCCTTCGTCGCCGAGCGCTACACCGCCGTGGGTGCGTTCGTGGAGAAGCTGGTCGAGGAGGGCGCCGAAGGTCTCGACCCGACCGTCGCCGGCATCATCGTCCGCGCCCGGGACATCCCGGCCCACCGGCTCTTCGCGGACCAGGACCGGCTGGCCGCCCTGCGCACCCGCGCGCTGGCCGAACTGGCCGACGCGGACGCCCTCCTGCTGCCCACCGCCCCCGGCCACCCCACCCTCGCCGAGGTCGCCGCCGACCCCCTGGGCACCAACGCCCGGCTGGGCCGCTTCACCAACTCCACCAACCTCTTCGGCCTGGCGGCGGTGGCCGTCCCGGCCGGCGAGGTGAACGGCCTGCCCTTCGGCGTGATGCTGATCGGCCCCGCCCACACGGACGAGCGCCTGGCACGGATCGCCGGCCGGCTTTCGCCGCAGCCCCGTCTCGCGGTGGTCGGCGCCCACCTGACGGGCCAGCCCCTGAACCCCCAGCTCCTCGCCCTGGGCGCCCGGCTGGAGCGCACGACGACCACGGCCCCCGTCTACCGCCTGCACGCCCTCGACACGACCCCGCCGAAGCCGGGGCTGGTACACCGGCAGGAGGGAGGCGCACAGATCGAGGTGGAGATCTGGCGCCTCCCCGCCGAAGGGCTGGGCCGCCTACTGGCGTCCCTGCCCCGCCCCATGACCCTGGGCAGGGTGGAACTGGCGGACGGCACCGCCGTCCCCGGCTTCCTGTGCGAACCGGGCGCCCTGACGGACGCCGAGGACATCACGCGGTACGGGGGCTGGCGGGCGTACCGGCTCGATCAGCACAGCACGGTCTTGTGATAACTCCCGAAGACGCCCTCGTACACGAAGACCTGGACCGTGCCCTTGGACATGACGTAGCAGCTGCTGTCGCCGCCGTAGTCCACGATGACCTTGACGCTCATCTGGCTGGCGCACTTGTTCTGCAGCAGCACGTCGAAGCCGGCCGGCGTGGAGTACACCGTGCGGCTGACGCAGGAGGGGGCGGTGTCCCCCACGGCGGCGCTCGCGGTGGGGGCGGACAGGGCCAGACCGCCCGCGACGGCGGCGGTGACGGCCGCGCCCCGGACGAACGCTCCGCGCAGACGCGGGGACTTGGGCAAGGACACAGGCATGGGCATGGTCTCCCTCGGGTGTTCGCCGACCGCCGAGCCGTCCGCCCGGCGGTGATGAACCCGATGGTCCGGGGAGCACCTTGCGCGAACCTTGCGCGGTGCTCCCCCACCCGCTCCCGGTGTCAGCCCACCGAGGAGTAGGCGACCACCCCGCGCAGCACCTGCTCGACCGCCTTGCGCGCCGCCTTGGCCACGGTGGACCCCTCCGTCGGAGCCGCCGCGGAGATCTGTCCGAGCACGTCGATGACCTGCTTGCACCAGCGCACGAAGTCGCCGGCCGGCATCTCCGCCTCCCGCAGCACCTCGTCGAGGCCCTTCCCGGACGCCCACATGTACGCGGCCCAGGCGAACCCGAGATCGGGCTCACGCTGCCCGACCCCTTCGGTCTGATTGATCCGGAAGTCCTCCTCCAGGGCGTCCAGCCGCCCCCAGATCCGGACCATCTCGCCCAGGGCGGCCTTGGCCTTGCCGGACGGCAGCTTCGGGGCCATCGCGTCGTCCCCGACGCGCGCCTCGTACACCAGCGCGGAGACGCAGGCGGCGAGTTCGGCGGGGGCGAGCCCCTCCCACACGCCGGCCCGCAGGCACTCGCTGGCCAGCAGATCCAGCTCGCCGTAGAGCCGGGCCAGCCGCTTGCCGTCGTCGGTGACCTCGTCGCCCCGCAGATAGTCGAGTTCGGTCAGCAGCGCGACGATCCGGTCGAAGGTCCGGGCGATGGTGTTGGTCCGCCCCTCGATCCGCCGCTCCAGCTGCGAGGTGTCCCGCAGCAGCCGGTGGTAGCGCTCGGCCCACCGGGCGTGGTCCTCGCGCTCGGCGCACCCGTGGCAGGCGTGCGCCCGGATCGCCGTGCGCAGCCGCGCGATCTCGCGGTCGTCGGCGGCCTGCGACCGCCTCTTGCGGGCCCGCTCCGGCGGGATGTGCCCGGCCTTGGTACGCAGCGCGGACGCCAGGTCCCGACGGGACTGCGGTGACCGCGGGTTGAAGGACTTGGGGATCCGCATCCGCTCCAACGCCTCGACCGGCACCGGGAAGTCCATCGACGCCAGCCGCTTGACCTGCCGTTCGGCCGTCAGCACCAGGGGGCGCGGTCCGTCGTGCTGGTCGAAGCCGCGGTGCCCGTTGGACCGCCCGGCCGGCAGCCCGGGGTCCAGGACCAGCGCCAGACCGGCGTACTTGCCCGTCGGCACGTGGATGACGTCGCCCGGCTTGAGCTTCTCCAGGGCGACGGCCGCCTCGGCCCGCCGCTCGACCGCGCCCTGCCGGGCCAACTCGGTCTCGCGGTCCTTCAGTTCACGCCGCAGCCGGGCGTACTCCTCGAAGTCGCCGAGGTGGCAGGTCATGGAGGCCTTGTAGCCCTCCAGTCCCTCCTCGTTGCGCTGCACCTGCCGGGAGATCCCCACGACCGAACGGTCCGCCTGGAACTGGGCGAAGGAGGTCTCCAGCAGCTCCCTCGACCGGTGCCGCCCGAACTGCTCCACCAGGTTGACCGCCATGTTGTACGACGGCTTGAAGCTGGAGCGCAGCGGATACGTGCGGGTGCCGGCCAGTCCCGCGAGGTGGTCGGGGTTCATGGCGCGCTGCCACAGCACCACGGCATGACCCTCGACATCGATCCCGCGGCGCCCCGCACGCCCCGTCAACTGGGTGTACTCGCCGGGAGTGATGTCGGCGTGCTGCTCGCCGTTCCACTTGACGAGCTTCTCCAGGACCACCGACCGGGCGGGCATGTTGATGCCGAGCGCGAGGGTCTCCGTCGCGAACACGGCCTTGACCAGCCCGCGGACGAACAGTTCCTCGACGACCTCCTTGAACGTCGGCAGCATGCCCGCGTGGTGGGCGGCGATACCGCGCTCGAGGCCCTCCAGCCACTCGTAGTAGCCGAGGACGTGCAGGTCCTCGCGGGGGATCGCGGCGGTGCGCTCCTCGACCAGCGTGCGCACTTCGGCCCGCGCGTCCTCGTCGTTGAGCCGCAGCCCGGCGTACAGGCACTGCTGGACGGCGGCCTCGCAGGCGGCACGGCTGAAGATGAAGGTGATGGCGGGCAGCAGGCCCTCGGCGTCGAGGCGCTCGATGACCTCCGGCCGGCCCGGGGTCCACACCCGCGACCGCTGGCGCCGCTCCCGCTCCCGGTCGGCCTCACGCATGGTTCGGCCCCGTCTGCGGTCCTGGTAGGAGGGCCGGCTGGCCTCCATCCTGGCCAGCCGGGTGAGATCGGGGTTGACCGCCCTGCGGTGGCCCTCGCCCTCCTCGAACAGGTCGTACATCCGGCGTCCGGCCAGCACGTGCTGGAACAGCGGCACGGGCCGGTGCTCGGAGACGATCACCTCGGTGTCGCCGCGGACGGTGTCCAGCCAGTCGCCGAACTCCTCGGCGTTGGACACGGTCGCGGAGAGCGAGACCAGGGTGACCGACTCGGGGAGGTGGATGATCACCTCCTCCCAGACGGCGCCCCGGAAGCGGTCGGAGAGGTAGTGCACCTCGTCCATCACCACGTACCCGAGGCCGAGGAGCGTCTGCGAGCCGGCGTACAGCATGTTCCGCAGGACCTCGGTGGTCATCACGACCACCGGGGCGTCGGAGTTGACGCTGTTGTCACCGGTGAGCAGGCCGACCTTGTCGGCGCCGTAACGGCGGCACAGATCGGAGTACTTCTGGTTCGACAGGGCCTTGATGGGAGTCGTGTAGAAGCACTTCTTGCCCTGTAGCAGGGCGAGGTGGACGGCGAACTCGCCCACGATCGTCTTGCCGGAGCCGGTGGGGGCGGCCACCAGGACGCCCTTGCCCGCCTCGAGTGCCTGACATGCCTCGATCTGGAAGGGGTCGAGACCGAAGTCGTACATCTCGCGGAAGGACGCGAGCGCGGTGGCCTGCTCGGCGGCACGACTGCGCGCCGCCGCGTACCGCTCGGCCGGGGAGAGGTCGTCTGTCATCGTGCTTTCGAGCGTACCGGGAGCCTGTGACAACAGGACGATCAATATCCCGATCGGTGCCGGCGAAACCTGTGATCACGCAGTTCAGGGGCCTACGGTGCGTGCTGCCCCGGCCACGGCGCGCGCCGGGACGCGAAAGCGGCCGGCCGCGCAGGGTGTGCGCAGCCGGCCGCTCGGGCGTCCGGGGATCAGGTGACGTCGTCGTATCCGTTGACGCGCTCCGGGCCCGCCTGCTCGGGCAGGGCACGGCTCGCGGAGACGGACTCGACCTCGCCGATCGCCTCGGGGGTGAGATCCAGCTCGGAGGCCTCGTCGTCGGCGGGACCCAGGGCGTCGCGCCTGCTCCTGCGACGGTCGTTCAGCAGCGAGAAGGCGGTCGCGCCGAAGTACAGGATCCAGATCGGGCCGGCGAGGGCCAGCATCGAGATGGGGTCCGTGCTGGGGGTGGCCACGGCCGCGAAGACCGTGATGCCGATGATCATTCCGCGCCACCAGCCGAGCATGCGCTTGCCGGTGACCATGCCGGTCATGTTGAGCATGACGAGCAGCAGCGGCAGCTCGAAGGAGAGGCCGAAGACCACGACCATGCGCGTGACCAGCTGCAACAGGTCGTCCAGCGGCAGCAGGTTGTTGACGCCGCCCGGAGTGAAGTCGATCAGGACCTTCGCGGTGGTCGGCAGCACCCGGTACGCGAAGTAGCCGCCACCCAGGAACAGCGGGACGCCGGTGCCGACGAAGCCGTAGGCGTACTTGCGCTCGTGCTGGTGCAGGCCCGGCGCGATGAAGGCCCACAGCTGGTAGAGCCAGACCGGCGAGGCGAACACGATGCCCGCCATCAGGGAGACCTGAAGGGCGAGCGTGAACGGCGCGAGCAGACCGTTGATCGTGATGCTCGCGCACTTGTTGACGTTGTCGCCGTCCTTGAGCGCGGTCGCGATCTGCTCGAATGTCTTCCCACAGCCGACCGAGTCGAGGATCGGCTTGGTGAGGAAGTTGATGATGTCGTTGTAGAAGAAGGCGGCCACGACCGTCACGAGCACGATGGCCAGCATCGCCTTCGCGAGCCGGTTGCGCAGCTCACGAAGGTGATCCGCGAGGGGCATCCGCCCCTCGGGGTCCTTCTCCTCCTTGCGGGCAGACTTCAGCAACCCACGTTCCCATCTCGTGCGGCGGGCCGGAGGTCACCGGCCCTGCGTCAGCGCTTGGTCGTGTCCGTCGGCTCGGTGACCGGGCGGGAGCTGGTCACATCGCCGGGGGCGGCCTGAATGGTGCGCTGCGCGGGCGGCTGCTCGCCGGGGTTCGGGGGGCCCGCCGGGGTGGCGGTGCTGTTGCCCTCTTCCTTCATCGCCTTGGCCTCGCTCTTGAGGATGCGCGCGGACTTGCCGAGCGAGCGGGCCATGTCCGGAAGCTTCTTCGCGCCGAACAGCAGGATGATGACGACGAGGATGAGAATGATCTCGGGGGGCGCCGAGCCTTCCGAACATAAGTCTTTACCTTCTCACCGAGGCGGCTGGGTGGGGGTGCTGTGCGACCGGTCGGACAGGTGTCCGAACGATCGTGCTGGCAGCGATCGTAACGCTCAGGGGTAAACGTGAGGCAATCCCCGTGCGTACTCCCGGTCCGCGGTCCGGGCCTCGTTCTCCGGGCCGCGATCTGCACACTACCCGCCGACGCCACCACGGCGGGAGGGCGAAGTGGCCCAAAACGCATTCGACGGCGGACTCACAGAACCACCACAGCCCTGCGCCACGTCCGGCACAGCACCCCTCACAGCGCGTCCACAGCCCCGGCCACGCTCACCGACGCCCGCTCCAGCTCCTCGGCGGCCCGGCTGATCCGCCGGGCGGACTCCGTGACCTGCCGGCCCAGCCGCCGCGCCTCCACGAAGACCCGGACGGCGAACACCGCGAGCACGGCGAGACCCACGAAACCCACGGCTACCGCGAACATCGGCCAGAACATGAGGCGAGCCTAGACCCTGCTACGGCGCCTGGAGCCGCAGGGTGCGCACCCCGCCGCCCAGCAGCAGCTCCACGATCCGCTCACCGGCCGGCTTGCGCACCGCCACCCCGCAGTCGGGGCAGGTGAACGAGTAGAACGTGGTGCGGCTGGTGGCACCGATGGCCAGCCGCAGAGCGCCCGCCGCCAGCTCGAAACAGCCACGGCAGTCCGGGCAGCCCGCCCGGAACGTCACCGGGCCCACACTGCGCATGCCCGCGAACGCCGAAGCCACCGAGATGCCCCGCGCACCGGACGCCACCGACTCGCTCACCGCTGCTCCCACCCCTCCGACCTCGCCTCGGACCGACCCTCGGCCCGCCCGTCGTACCGCACGCCGGCCGGCACCTCGGCCGGACCGCCGCGCTGCTCGTCACCGCGGGCCGGCGGCACCTCGGCCGCCTCCAGCGCCTCGATGCCGTCGTACGCGGCCAGCGCCTCGCGGGCGGCACGACGGGCGCTGCCCGCCAGGTCCGGCGGCGAGACGATCCGGCCGTCGCGACCGAGCCGCAGGGCCAGCCGCCTGAGCGAGGCCGGGTCGGGCGTGCGCAGAGTGATACGCAGCCCACCGTCGGGAAGCTCATCGGCGCTGTCGTGCGGGTAGTACTCGGCGACCCAGCGACCGCCCGGACCCACCTCGACCACGACCTCCGGATCCTCGGCGGCCGGCTGCACCAGCGCCTCCGACAGATCACGCAGCTCGATCTCCGGCGGCGCCGACGGCTCGTCCAGGATCCTGATCTCGGCCACCCGGTCCAGCCGGAACGTGCGCCGCGCCTCGGAGCGGCGGCACCAGGCCTCCACGTACGTGTGCCCGACGCTGACCAGCCGGATGGGGTCGATCTCCCGCTCGCTGAGCTCGTCGCGCGCCGGAGAGTAGTAGCGGATCCACAGCCGGCGGCGCTCGGAGATCGCCCGGTCGACGTCCGCGAAGACCCCGCCCTCGGACTCGAACGTCACCGACAGCCGCGCACTCGCGCCCGCCGCCTCACCGGCCGCCGCCTCCACCTTCGCCGTCGCCCGCAGCAGCGCCTGCCGGTCGCCCTCCCGCAGACCGGGCAGCGTCGCCACCGCGCGCGCCGCCACCAGCAGCGCGGTCGCCTCGTCGGCCGCCAGCCGCAGCGGCTCCGCGGCATCCGCGCCCAGCGCCGCCGGATTGTGCCACCAGATGCGCTCACCGTCGGTGTCGATGTCGAGCAGATCGCCACCGCGGAAGCTGGTACCGCACATGGGCAGCACATCGAGGTCCGAGAACCAACTCGTCCTCCGTGATGCCGAAGGCGCGCGCCACGTCCTCGATCCGCGCCCCCGGGCGCTCCCTGAGATAGGTCACCAGGGAGAGCATCCGACGGGTCTGGTCGATCGCGTTCGCCGGCCTGACCGGTTTGCCTGCCACGTCTTGCTCCGCTCCCCCTCAGCCCTTGGCCACGGCCCGCAGCCGGTCCACGACGTCCGCCCGCAGCTCAGCGGGCTCCAGCACGACCACGTCCGGCCCGAACTCCACCAGCCAGGCATCCAGCCCGTGCCCGTACGGAATCTCCAACTCGTCCCAGCCGTCACCGAGTTCCCGGACGGCCGTGGCCTTCGCCCGCAAGGGGTACCCTGCGCCGCCGCGCAGCCGGATCAGCGCGCTGCGGTCCGCGGTCTCCCCCGCCCAGCTCGCCACGGTCTCCCGGACCGTCACGACATCGGGGACGGGCGCGGTGAAACCCGCCCCGCGCGAGCGGACCCGGCCGGTGATCCGCGACAGCCGGAACACCCGCTCGGCGCCCCGTTCCCGGTCGAAACCCGCCAGATACCAGTGACCGCGCCAGCACTCCAGCGCCCACGGCTCCACATGGCGGGGCTCGGGACGGGCGGCGGTGGCCTTGCGGTAGTCGAACACCACCGGCCGGCGGTCCCGGCAGGCCAGCATCAGCGGCTCGAACGCCGCCTCGTGCACGGGGATCCTCGGCTCCAGCGCGCCGTGCGCCTCGTACGGATCGACGTCCTCGGGCAGACCGGCCGCGCGCAGCTTCTGCAGCGCGCCGCTCGCCGCGCCCGCGAGCCGGGCCTGCTGCCACACCTTCGCGGCCAGACCGAGGGCGGCGGCCTCCTCGGCGTCCAGGGTGATCGGCGGCAGCCGGTTGCTGTCCCGGCGCGCCAGATAGCCGATCTCGCCGTCCAGGCTCTCCACGGTCTCGATGACCAGGCCCAGCTCGCGCAGATCGTCCTTGTCCCGCTCGAACATCCGGTTGAAGGAGTCGTCACTGGCGGCCCCGGCATCCGCCCGCGAGGCGCCCCCGCCCGAGCGGGACGCCTCGACATAGGCCTCGATGGAGTCACGCAGCTCACGCTTGCTCAACGGCCTGCGCGTGCCCAGCAGACACAGCGCGAGGTTCATCAGCCGCTCGGCCTTGGCAATGGCCATCGACGCCCTTCGCCTCCCCTTCGATGCTTACGATCGTCGACCGTACCGCCCCGCGGTCCCCCGGCAAAAGCCGAGGACCCATGCCCGCGCAGGCATGGGCCCCGGCTGGTCACCACCGGTCGGACGACCGCAGGACGACGATCGTCCGCCGGACGGCGGTCGGACGGCGGTCAGACGGAGATCAGGTCCACGACGAAGATCAGCGTCTCACCGGGCTTGATCGCCGGCGTGGGGCTGCGGTCGCCGTAGGCCAGGTGCGGCGGGATGGTCAGCCGGCGGCGGCCGCCGACCTTCATGCCCTGCACACCCTGGTCCCAGCCCTGGATGACCCGGCCGCCACCCAGCGGGAAGCTGAACGGCGCGCCACGGTTCCAGCTGGCGTCGAACTCCTCGCCCGTGCTGAAGGAGACACCCACGTAGTGGACGGTGACGGTCCGACCGGCCTGCGCAACCTCGCCGTCGCCCTCCCAGATGTCCTTGATCTCGAGGTCCGCCGGCGGCTCGCCTTCGGGGAAGTCGATCTCGGGCTTCTCGTTGCTCACGTCACTGCTCCTGCTTGTCTACTGCTTCTCTACGGAAAGGCACCACGGACAGTCTTTCATCCCGGACGACGTCAGGACGCCGCCAGGATGTCCACCACGAACACCATCGTGGAGTCCTTCTCGATGCCACTGCCACTCGGCGGGTTGTCCCCGTAGCCCAGCGACGGCGGAATCACGATCAGGACCCGGCTGCCCACCTTCTTGCCGGTCAGGCCCTGCGCCCAGCCCTTGACGACCTGCTGGAGCGAGAAGGAGGTGGGAGCGCTGCGGTCGTACGACGAGTCGAACTTCTTGCCCGAGTCCCAGACGAAGCCCTGGTACTGCACGACCACCGTGCTGTCGGCCGCGACCTTCTCGCCGTCGCCCTCGATCACATAGGTCGCCACCAGCTTCGTCGGCGCGTCCGTCTTCGGGATGTCGACCGAGGGCGCCGTGCCGTCGGTGTTCGTCCCGACCTTCGGCAGCTTGGCGTCGTCCTGCGGGACGTCCGTGCCCTTGGCCGAGCTCTTGGCGTTGAAGGTGTCCTCCAGGTCCACCACGAACACCAGCGTGTCGGTGCCCTTGATGCCGGCCTGCGACTGGCCCTCCTTGCCGTAACCCCAGGTCGGCGGCACCGAGAACTCCACCCGGCTGCCCACCTTCTTGCCGGTCAGGGCATAGCGCCATCCGTCGATGATGGAGCCCGGGGCGAGCTGGATGAACAGCGGGGTCTTGCGGTCGTAGGAGTTGTCGAACACCTTTGCGGTGTCCCAGATCTGACCCAGGTAGTTGGCCCAGATGAAGTCCTTCTCCGCGACCGTCCGGCCACCGCCCGCGATCACCGTCTTCACCGCCAGCTGGTCCGACGGCTCACCCGTGCCCTTGGCCACCGTCGGCTTCTCACCGAACTTCGTCCCCGCCGTGATGGCCGGCAGCGGCCCGTCCACGATCTTCGGGGCAGGCGCCGCGGACGTCTCCGGGGCCGAGGGCGACGCGTCCTCACTCGCCTTGCTCGAGTCGGACTTGTCGTCCCCACAGGCGGAGAGCGTGACCAGCCCCGCGGGAACGGCGGCAAGGAGCAGTGAGCGTCGGCGCACGATAGAGCCTCGTAATCGGTCGATCTTGAAAAGGGCGTGCGCGCAACTCTACGGCGTGAGAAGGGCGCCGTACGGGAAACGTACGGCGCCCGTGTTGCGTTCCGGCACTCACATGCCGGCGATCAGCTTCTCCACCCGGTCGTCCACCGAACGGAACGGGTCCTTGCACAACACGGTCCGCTGTGCCTGGTCGTTGAGCTTGAGATGCACCCAGTCCACCGTGAAGTCCCGGCGCTGCTCCTGCGCCCGCCGGATGAAGTCACCGCGCAACCGCGCCCGAGTGGTCTGCGGCGGCACCGACTTCCCCTCGAAGATCTTCAGGTCGTTGCAGATCCGCGTCGCCTGCCCCTTGCGCTCCAGCAGGTAGTACAGACCGCGACGACGGTGGATGTCGTGGTAGGCGAGGTCTATCTGCGCCACCCGCGGATGCGACATCGTCATGTTGTGCTTGGCCCGGTACCGCTCGATGAGCTTGTACTTCATCACCCAGTCGATCTCGGTGCCGATCCGGTCCAGGTCCTCGGCCTCGATCGCGTCGAGCGTCCGGCCCCACAGCTCCAGCACCTGCTCGACCGTGCCCGTCCGGATCCCGCGGCGCTCGCAGAAGTCGACGGCCTTCTCGTAGTACTCGCGCTGCACCTCCAGCGCCGAGGCCTCACGCCCGCTCGCCAGCCGCACCTTGCGCCGGCCCGTGATGTCATGGCTGACCTCACGGATCGCCCGGATCGGGTTCTCCAGGGTCAGATCCCGCATCACCGTGCCCGCCTCGATCATGCGCAGCACCAGATCCGTCGCGCCGACCTTCAGCAGCATCGTCGTCTCGGACATGTTCGAGTCACCCACGATGACGTGCAGCCGACGGTAACGCTCCGCGTCCGCGTGCGGCTCGTCGCGCGTGTTGATGATCGGCCGGGACCGGGTCGTCGCCGAGGAGACGCCCTCCCAGATGTGCTCCGCCCGCTGGCTGACGCAGTACACGGCCCCGCGGGGCGTCTGCAGCACCTTGCCCGCGCCGCACAGCAGCTGGCGGGTCACCAGGAACGGAATGAGGATGTCCGCGAGCCGGGAGAACTCCCCGTGCCGGGCCACCAGATAGTTCTCGTGACAACCATAGGAGTTGCCCGCCGAGTCCGTGTTGTTCTTGAAGAGGTAGACGTCGCCCGCGATTCCTTCCTCGTGCAGGCGTCGTTCCGCGTCCACCAGGAGTCCTTCGAGAATGCGCTCGCCGGCCTTGTCGTGGGTGACCAACTCGGTCACGTTGTCACATTCCGGTGTGGCGTATTCCGGATGCGAACCCACGTCGAGATACAGGCGGGCGCCGTTCCGCAGAAAGACATTGCTGCTACGGCCCCATGACACGACACGGCGGAAGAGGTACCGCGCCACCTCGTCAGGCGACAGGCGGCGCTGTCCCCTGAACGTGCACGTGACGCCGTACTCGTTCTCCAGCCCGAAAATGCGGCGGTCCATGACTGAACATTACGCCCGATCCCCTGAACTGAAACGGGGTTCGGCAGCACGGTTCGGATCATTTTCCGATGAAGACGCAACCACCGCACTTACGGCCGGAGCTGCCAATACCCTCCCCGTGACCAGCAAAACCAGCAGCGACACACCGCCCGCGACCACCGGCACCGCAAACCCCCGAACGGCGCCACCGGCCTCCACGACGGGACCCGCGACACCCGTACCGACGGACGCGCCCACCGTGAACGTCGTCACCAGCCAGGAGAACGCCTCGGTCACCGTGCCCCGCGGCGCGTGCCGGTCCACGATCACGAACGCGCAGGCCAGCACCGGCGCCAGGAACACCCCCGCCAGCGTCGCCAGCCCCACCATGGCCACCGCGCCCGGCATCAGCATCAACGGCGCGTAACACACCGCCAGGAACACCACCAGCACCCGCAGTCGCCGCTCCGGCACCCCCGGCCACTCCCGCGCCCCGTACGCCAGACCCCCGATCAGCGCCCCCAGCCCCAGCGCCGCCATCAGCCGGCCGTACACCGCGTCACCCCCGTGCGCGTCCGCGTACGGCACCGAGGCCACCGTGATCGACCCCATCGCGATCCCCACGAACAGCAGCGCGCCGAGCAGCACCAGCAGCGCCGGCGAACGCAGCGCCCCGAGCCAGTGCGCCTCGCGCGGAGCGGAGCGCCACGCGCGCGAGGGCGGCGACACCACCACCGACAGCGCCCCGAGCACCCCGACGCCGTTCACCACCAGCAGCGCCGCCCGCTCCGACCACAGCGAGGCGCACAACGTCACCAGCAGCGGCCCGACGGTGAACATCACCTCCTGCGCCACCGCGTCCAGCGCGTACGCCGCCGGCACCTGCTCCGGACGGCGCAGCACCGACGGCCACAGGGCCCGCAGCCCGCCCTCCAGCGGCGGGGTGAAGAGCCCGCCGACCACCATGGCCGCACAGGCGAGCAGCAGCGGATCGGTACCGGAGAACGCGAACAGGGCCATCGCCAGGGCCGAGACCAGCGCGGCGGGCAGCTGGACGCGCGGCTGCCCGAAGAGATCCACCAGCCGGCCCAGCACGGGCTGCCCCACGGCACTCGCCACGCCGTACACCGAGACCAGCGCCCCCGCCAGGCTGTACGTGCCCCCCTCCGCCCGCACGAACAGCACGACGGCGATCGCGGACGTGGCGTTCGGCAGCCGGCCGACCAGCGTGCCCACCAGCAGCCGGGCCGCGTGCCGCGCCCGGAGGATCTCCCCGTACCCCGTGGCCATCGCCCACCGCCCGTCTGAGGTTTTACGTATAACGTCCTTCGTCATACGTACCATGTGCGCTGTTCACGAGTCCAGACGAAGGAGCAGGCGGACGGTGGCACACCACAGCACCCGCCCCACGAGCCGCGACGTCGCCCAGGCCGCCGGGGTCTCCCAGGCCGCCGTCTCCCTGGTCCTCGGCGACAAATGGCGCGGCCGCGTCGCCGAGACCACCGCCGAACGCGTACGGCAGGCCGCCCGCGACCTCGGCTACCGGCCCAACCTCGCCGCCCGCAACCTCCGCCTCGGCCGCACCCGCACCGTTCTCCTCGTCGTCCCGGCCCTCACCACCGAGTTCTTCGCCGGCGTCTACACCGGCGCCGCCCGCGTCGCCGCCGCCCACGGCTTCGGCGTCGTCCTCTACCCCTCCCCCGAAGGCGTCGGCCCCGCCCGCGACCCCTTCGCCTCCGCCCAGGCCGCCCTCGACGGCGTCATCGCCTCCTCCATGGCAGCCGAGGCCCTCACCGCCATCCGCGGCGACCAGCTCCCCCTCGTCATGCTCGACAGCGACCCCGCCGGCAGCCTCGGCGCCGCCACCGTCAACCTCGACATCGCCGACGGCGTCCGCCAGATCACCGACCACCTGCTCGGCCTCGGCCACCGCCACTTCCTGCACCTCGCGGCCGACGTACCCTCCTGGACCTTCGACGTACGCGCGCGGGAACTCGCCGCACGCCTCGCAGACGCCCCCGGAACCACCCTGCGGACCGCTCCGGCACCCATCTCCATCGAGGGCGCCCTGACGGCCACCGAGGCCGCCCTGGGCACACCCGGCCCGCAGCGCCCCACCGCCGTCGTCTGCGACGACGACAAACTCGCCGCCGGCGCCTACAAGGCCGCCCGGCGCCTCGGCCTGCGCATCCCCGACGACCTCTCCGTCACCGGCCTCGACGACCTCGCCCTCGCCACCGCCCTCGACCCCGAACTCACCACCGTCCGCCTCGACGCCGAGCTCTTCGGCGAACGCGGCATGCACGCCCTCCTCGCCGTCCTGGACGGCCGTGCACCCGACGCCGGCGACATCCCCGTCCACCTCGTCCCACGGGGCTCCACAGCGCCACCCGGCGCCCCCTGAAACGCCCTGTGCCCCGGCGGTCGACCCGGCCGGGGCACAAATGCGGGTGAGCACACGACTCCGCGGTCGGACTACTCCTCCCCGGAGTCCTCCTCCTCGGAGCTCTCCGCCTCCGTCGTCGCACCGTCCGCCTCCAGCAGCCGGGCCAGCTGACGGCCCACGACCCGCTTGAACTTGCGCTGCTGCGGACGCGTACGGTCGAGCACGGCCACCTCCAGCCGCTCCGCCGGGATCTCCCGCTGCGTGCCGTTCGACTCGCGGGACAGGGCCTGCACGGCCAGCTTCAGGGCCTCCGCCAGCGTCATCCCGTCCTGGTGCCGCTGGTCGAGATAGTTGCTGATCAGCTCGGCATTGCCGCCCACCGCGACCGAACCGTGCTCGTCCACGATCGACCCGTCGTGCGGCAGCCGGTAGATCTGGTCACCGTCCGGGGTCTCACCGACCTCCGCGACCACCAGCTCCACCTCGTACGGCTTCTCACCCGCCGAGGAGAAGATCGTGCCCAGCGTCTGGGCGTACACGTTCGCCAGACCGCGCGCGGTCACGTCGTCACGGTCGTAGGTGTACCCGCGGAGATCGGCGTACCGCACGCCGCCGATCCGCAGGTTCTCGTACTCGTTGTACTTGCCGGCCGCCGCGAAGCCGATCCGGTCGTAGATCTCGCTGAACTTGTGCAGCGCGCGGGACGGGTTCTCGCCGACGAACACGATGCCGTCGGCATACTGCAGCACGACCAGGCTGCGGCCGCGCGCGATGCCCTTGCGGGCGTACTCCGCGCGGTCCGCCATCGCCTGCTGGGGTGAGACATAGAACGGCGTCGACACCGGTTATCCGTCCCTTTCTGTCGAAGTCACTGGATCACTCGCCACAAGAACCGGACCGGCCGCTACAGCAGGGCGGCCCGCGGGCCGTCCGGCTGCTGGAGGCGGCGCTCGAGGATCGAGCGGGCGATCTCCGAGGACTCGTCGTCGGAGAGCCTGCGGAAACCGTCCTCCGTGATCACGGTGACGATCGGATAGATCCGGCGCGCGACGTCGGGACCACCGGTCGCCGAGTCGTCGTCGGCCGCGTCGTACAGAGCCTGCACCACCAGCGTGGTGGCCTGCTCCTCCGACAGGTCGTCACGGAACAGCTTCTTCATCGCACCGCGGGCGAAGATCGAGCCGGAGCCCGTGGACGCGAAGTTGTGCTCCTCGGAACGGCCGCCGGTGACGTCGTACGAGAAGATGCGCCCCTTGCCGCGGTCCACGTCGTACCCGGCGAAGAGCGGCACGACGGCGAGGCCCTGCATGGCCATGCCGAGGTTGGAGCGGATCATGGTCGACAGCCGGTTCGCCTTGCCCTCCAGCGAGAGCTGGGCCCCCTCGACCTTCTCGAAGTGCTCCAGCTCCAGCTGGAACAGCTTCACCATCTCCACGGCCAGGCCCGCGGTGCCGGCGATGCCGACGGCGGAGTACTCGTCGGCCGGGAACACCTTCTCGATGTCCCGCTGGGCGATGACGTTGCCCATGGTGGCCCGGCGGTCACCGGCGAGCACCACGCCCCCCGGGAACGTCACGGCCACGATCGTCGTCCCGTGCGGCGCCTCGATCACACCCTGCGTGGGCGGCAGCTGCCGGTTGCCCGGGAGCATCTCCGGCTGGTGGTCGGAGAGGAAGTCCATGAAGGACGAGGACCCAGGCGTCAGGAAGGCAGCTGGTAGACGCCCGGTGCTACGAGTGTTGGCTTCCACGGAGTTCCTTCCAGGTAGGCGGCTGCCCGACGAACTGCGTCGGGATCGTCTCCCAACTTGCCGATGGCCGAATTGCAGTTGAAGCACAGTACGCCACGGACCCTACCCGTCTGGTGGCAATGATCCACATGTATGGCGGGAGCTTTCAGGCAGATCACGCAGAGCCCCATGTGCGAGGCGACCATGGCGTCACGCTCGGCCATGGTGAGGCCGTAGCTGCGCTTCAGGTGGTCTTGCCGCCCGCGCTCGGCCCGGCATGACCGACAGCGCGTCGACAGACCATCCGAAGCGGTCGCGTTGCGATGCCATTCACTGTGCGGCTTGACCTCGCCGCACGTCCTGCACAGCTTGTGACCATCCGGGACATCCGCCTTCTCCCGGACCGGCTTGCCCATGCCCTCCCGGCGACGCCGGTAGTGCGCGGCGCTGTACTGCGCCACGCACCCCCGGCAGTGCACCTGGAGGCCGTCACGACGGTTCTTGTCCCGCGCGAATGAGGCGAGAGGCAGGTCCCGCTTACATTTCCTGCATTGCCTTGCGGTCGGTTTGCCAGCCACCCTCATCCCCCGTCACCTTCAATTCGAAGGCGCAAGCTGCCACGCAGCCTTTATTGTCCACCTTTTTGCACGAAGGACCTCACGAAGTCCTCTGCGTTCTCCTCGAGTACATCGTCAATTTCGTCAAGAACCGAGTCCACGTCGTCGCTCAGCTTCTCCTGGCGCTCCTTGAGGTCTGCGGAAGCCTGTGGCTCTTCCGTCTGCTCCTCGACCTCCTCCGTGGAGCGCGTCGCCTTCTGCTGGCCGCCGCCGGTGTCCTTGGTCGCCATAACCCTCACCCCGCTCAGTTCGCCCGACATGTTCGGCAGGTCGGCTTCCTGCCGATCGGTGATGATCAGACCCTACAAGGAGGGTCCGACATCGGCCCCGTAGTTGTTCCAACGTACGAGGCCCTTCTCGATGATTCCCTCGCGGCGGGGTTTCCACCCCGCCGCGGCCGAGCTTCCTGGGGCCCGCTCAGCCGCCCGACAGGACCTTGACCAGGTCTTCTGCCGTGCGGCAGCGGTCCAGGAGCTCCTTGACGTGATTTCGCGTTCCGCGAAGCGGTTCCAGGGTTGGGACGCGCTGGAGCGAGTCCCGGCCCGGGAGGTCGAAGATGACCGAGTCCCAGGAGGCCGCGGCGACGTCGTCGGCGTACTGCTCGAGGCAGCGGCCGCGGAAGTAGGCCCGGGTGTCCTCCGGGGGCTTGCCCTTGGCCCGCTCGACCTGCGGCTCGTCGAGGAGCCGCTTCATGCGTCCGCGGGCCGCCAGGCGGTTGTAGAGGCCCTTGTCGGCCCTCACGTCGGCGTACTGGAGGTCCAGGAGGTGCAGCTTCGCCGCGTCCCAGTCGAGGCCGTCACGGCGGCGGTAGCCCTCCATGAGTTCCCGCTTGGCGACCCAGTCCAGCTCGCCGGCCAGGCTCATCGGGTCGTTCTCCAGGCGGGTGAGGGTGTCCTCCCAGCGGGCGAGGACGTCCTTGGTCTGGTCGTCGGCGTCCGACCCGAACCGCTCCTCCACGTACTTGCGCGACAGCTCGTAGTACTCCATCTGGAGCTGCACGGCGGTGAGTGTGCGGCCGCTGCGGAGGGTGACCAGCCTCTTCAGCGTGGGGTCGTGGGAGACCTGGTGCAACGTCCGTACGGGCTGGTCGACGGCCAGGTCGACGGCGATGAAGCCGTCCTCGATCATGGACAGGACCAGGGCGGTCGTGCCCAGCTTGAGGTAGGTGGAGATCTCCGAGAGGTTCGCGTCGCCGATGATCACGTGCAGTCGGCGGTACTTCTCGGCGTCGGCGTGGGGCTCGTCGCGGGTGTTGATGATGGGGCGCTTGAGGGTGGTCTCCAGGCCGACCTCGACCTCGAAGTAGTCCGCGCGCTGACTGAGCTGGAAGCCGTGTTCGTGGCCGTCCTGGCCGATGCCGACGCGGCCGGCGCCGGTGACGACCTGGCGGGAGACGAAGAAGGGCGTGAGGTGGCGCACGATGTCGGAGAAGGCGGTTTCCCGCTTCATCAGGTAGTTCTCGTGCGTGCCGTAGGAGGCGCCCTTGTTGTCGGTGTTGTTCTTGTAGAGGTGGATGGGCTGGGCGCCGGGGAGCTGGGCCGCGCGTTCGGCGGCTTCGGCCATGATCCGTTCGCCGGCCTTGTCCCAGAGCACGGCGTCTCGGGGGTTGGTGACCTCGGGGGCGCTGTATTCGGGGTGGGCGTGGTCGACGTAGAGGCGGGCGCCGTTGGTGAGGATCACGTTGGCGAGGCCGATGTCCTCGTCGGTGAGCTGGCTGGAGTCGGCGGCCTCGCGGGCGAGGTCGAAGCCTCGCGCGTCCCGCAGCGGATTCTCCTCCTCGAAGTCCCAGCGGGCCCGGCGGGCCCGATGCATCGCCGCGGCGTAGGCGTTGACGATCTGGGACGAGGTGAGCATGGCATTGGCGTTGGGGTGGCCGGGGACGGAGATGCCGTACTCCGTCTCGATGCCCATTACTCGCCGTACGGTCATGCGGCCCTCCTTGCCCGGCGGCACCCTCGGTCGTGGGCGCCGCTCAGATACCGGTGGTGCTCATCCGGTGCGGGTGCGGTGCCCGTCCTCTCCGCACTGCGCAACCCGGCGGTAGGAAAGAGCCTAGAACGCCTCTGTGCCGGTGGGGAGATCATTTGCGTCATTGCCTTGCTCCAGCCGTGGCCTGAAAAACAGGGCGGCTGCGGGTACCCGTGGTGGGCACCCGCAGCCGCCCTGTTTTTTACAGGTACTGTCCGGTGTTCGCCACCGTGTCGATGGAGCGTCCTGTGTCCGCGCCCTGCTTTCCGGTGATGAGGGTACGGATGTAGACGATCCGTTCGCCCTTCTTTCCGGAGATCCGGGCCCAGTCGTCGGGGTTGGTGGTGTTGGGCAGGTCCTCGTTCTCCTTGAACTCGTCCACGCAGGCCTGGAGGAGGTGGGAGACGCGGAGGCCCTTCTGGTTCTTTTCCAGGAAGTCCTTGATCGCCATCTTCTTGGCGCGGCCCACGATGTTCTCGATCATGGCGCCGGAGTTGAAGTCCTTGAAGTAGAGGACTTCCTTGTCGCCATTGGCATACGTGACTTCCAGGAAGCGGTTTTCCTCGGATTCGGCGTACATGTGTTCCACGGCCGTCTGGATCATGCTCTGGGCGGTCATGGACTTGTCGCCGCCGTGCTCGCCGAGGTCGTCGGCGTGCAGGGGGAGGCGCTCGGTGAGGTACTTGCCGAAGATGTCCTTGGCCGCTTCGGCGTCCGGGCGCTCGATCTTGATCTTCACGTCGAGGCGGCCGGGGCGCAGGATGGCGGGGTCGATCATGTCCTCGCGGTTGGAGGCGCCGATGACGACCACGTTCTGCAGGCCCTCGACGCCGTCGATCTCGGCGAGGAGCTGGGGGACGATGGTGTTCTCCACGTCCGAGCTGACGCCGGAGCCGCGGGTGCGGAAGAGGGACTCCATCTCGTCGAAGAAGACGATGACGGGGGTGCCCTCGCTGGCCTTCTCACGGGCTCGCTGGAAGACGAGGCGGATCTGGCGCTCGGTCTCGCCGACGTACTTGTTCAGGAGCTCGGGGCCCTTGATGTTGAGGAAGAAGCTCTTGCCGGCGGCCTGGCCGGTGACCTCGGCGACCTTCTTGGCCAGCGAGTTGGCGACGGCCTTGGCGATGAGCGTCTTGCCGCATCCGGGGGGCCCGTAGAGGAGCACACCCTTGGGCGGGCGCAGTTCGTGCTCCTTGAACAGGTCGGGGTAGAGGTACGGGAGCTCGACGGCGTCGCGGATGGCCTCGATCTGGCCGCCGAGGCCGCCGATCTGCTCGTACCCGATGTCGGGGACCTCTTCGAGGACGAGTTCCTCGACCTCGCTCTTGGGGACGATCTCGTAGACGTAGCCGGAGCGGGGTTCGAGCAGGAGGGCGTCGCCGGGGCGGATGGTGACGTCCAGCAGCGGCTCGGCGAGCCTGACCACCCGTTCCTCGTCGGTGTGCCCGATGACCAGGGCGCGCTCGCCGTCCTCGAGGATTTCCTTGAGGGTGACGATGTCCCCGACCCGCTCGAATTCCATGGCCTCGACCACGTTGAGCGCTTCGTTGAGCATCAGTTCCTGGCCGCGCCGGAGCTCGTCGAGCTCGACGCTGGGGCTGACGTTCACGCGGAGTTTGCGGCCTCCGGTGAAGATGTCGGCGGTGCCGTCCTCGTTCGCCGCGAGGAAGACGCCGAAGCCGGCCGGGGGCTGTGCGAGCCGGTCGACCTCCTCCTTGAGGGCCACGATCTGGTCGCGGGCCTCACGGAGCGTGTTGGCGAGTCTCTCGTTCTGGGCGGACACGCCGGCCAGGTTGGTCTGCAGCTCGACGATCCGCTCTTCGAGAATCCTCGTGTGTCGCGGAGAGTCGGCGAGCTTGCGGCGCAGGACGGCGATCTCCTGCTCGAGGTAGGCAATCTGCCCGGACGGGTCGTCGGACCCTCGTCCCGGGCGGATGCCGCGGTTCATGTCGTCGTCGTGGGCTGCCACGGTCCTCACCTCCTCCAAGGGGAGCTGGACGCTTCCAGACCCTACCTGGGCGGGTGTCGATTGAAACCCCTAGATCACAAAGACTGTCGGGGTGTGTCCGATCTTCACCCTTGCGCTCTCCCTCACGCCAGGGGAATACCCACCGAACATGATTGGGAAGCGGGCGGGGGTAGGGTCGAAGTGTTCAACACCCGTCAGAGCCTGCATCGTTCCCTTGCGGCTCGGCGCTAAACGGCAGGAGAGATGAGCGTGCAGCAGGAGGCCGGTGCCGGTGGGGAGACGCTGGAGGTCTGGATCGACCAGGATCTCTGTACCGGTGACGGCATCTGCGCGCAGTACGCGCCGGAGGTGTTCGAGCTGGACATCGACGGGCTGGCGTATGTGAAGAGTGCGCAGGACGAGCTTCTGCAGGCCAAGGGGGCGACGGTGCCGGTGCCGTTGCCGCTGTTGACGGACGTGGTGGACTCGGTGCGGGAGTGTCCCGGCGAGTGCATCCATGTACGTCGCGTTTCGGACAGGGTCGAGGTGTACGGCCCGGACGCGGAGTGAGCGTTCAGGTACGGGCCGTGAGGGTTGTCTGATTTCTCACAGGGCGTGATGGCCTGATTCAGACCGTGTGGGCGCCGGCGGGTGTCGAGCGGATGAATCTGTCGTCCTTCCACTGCCACTTGACGCTGTCCTTGAGGTCGGGGCAGCAACTGGGCACGTCCGCCGAGGAGTAGCCGAGGAGCGTGGCGAGGACGGCACCGTCGGTGACGGTGAGGGTGGTGACGTTGGTGCGGTCCTTGGGGTCGACGAGGGTGGCGACCACGTGCGCGTGGGCGCTGCCGGCGGCCTGGGTCAGGACGTAGACGCCGTCGGGCGGGGTGCCCATGGGGGCGTCGCAGTGGACGGCGGCGACGGTCTCGGGTCTGCCGTCGCCGTCGAGGTCTCCGCTGGCCTTGCGCATGACGAGCGGTTTGACGGTGGGACCGCAGTCGAGGGGGAAGTCGACGCCGGTGGTGGCGGGGGCGGTGGCCGAGGCGGCGGGTGTGGTGGTGCTGTGCGGCGGGGAGGCCTGGGCGGCCGTCGCGGGTCCGGGCTGGAGGAGCGAGGAGAGCGCCACGACGCCGGCCACCGCGGTGGCGGTGGCGACCCAGTGGACGGGCCGGGTGTGGGTGTGTGCCAGTTCCGGGACGGCGGATTGCTGCACTAGGAGCGTCTCCTGGGGTGGCTGTGCCGGTGGAGATGGGGGGTGGCCAGCATCGTGCCACACGTCACACGGTGGGGGAACGGCGGGGTCGTGCGGGGTCAAGGTGAGGGCGCCGTGGCCGAGTTCCCCGAACCCCCGGGGAACTCGGCCACGGCGCCCTGTCGTTGTCCGTGTGGCGTGGGCCGGGTCAGCGGCCGTTGCCTCCGTCGGCGTTGGGGCCGGCGTAGTCCTCGCCGTAGGCGCCCTTGGCGGGGCGGCGGCGGCGCATGGGCGGCTCGACGCCGTCGGCGAGGCGACGGGCGGTGAGCAGGAAGCCGGTGTGGCCGATCATGCGGTGGTCGGGGCGGACGGCGAGGCCCTCGATGTGCCAGTTGCGGATCATCGTCTCCCAGGCGGTCGGCTCGTTGAAGCAGCCGATCTCGCGGATGGACTCGACGGTCCGGGCGAGCTGGGTGGTGGTGGCGACGTAGCAGCAGAGGATGCCGCCGGGGACGAGGGCCTTGGAGACGGCCTCCAGGCACTCCCAGGGGGCGAGCATGTCGAGGATGACGCGGTCGACGTCGGTGTCGCTCAGGTTGTCCTGGAGATCGCCGACGGTGAGCTGCCAGGCGGGGTGGGGGCCGCCGAAGTAGCGCTCGACGTTCTGCCGGGCGATGTCGGCGAAGTCCTCGCGGCGCTCGTAGGAGTGCAGCATGCCCTGGTCGCCGATGGCGCGCAGCAGGAAGCTGCTGAGCGAGCCGGAGCCGACGCCGGCTTCGACGACGCGGGCGCCGGGGAAGATGTCGGCGAAGGCGAGGATCTGCCCCGCGTCCTTCGGGTAGACGACGGCTGCCCCGCGGGGCATGGACAGGACGTAGTCGGGGAGCAGGGGGCGCAGCGCGAGGTAGGCGACGTTACCGGTGGTGCGGACAACGCTGCCCTCGGGAGCGCCGATCAGCTCGTCGTGGGGGAAGGAACCCTTGTGGGTGTGGAAGTTCTTCCCGTCCTCGAGCGTGAACGTGTAGTGGCGGCCCTTGGGGTCGGTCAGCTGAACCTGGTCCCCGACCTTGAAGGGCCCGCGCCTGCGGGCGGCACCGGTCGGTTCGGACATGTGAACAGCCTACCGGCGTTTGGCGGGGCCGCCGACCACGGGTGGGGGCGGGATGCGTGGATGCGCTAGGAGGGGCGGGCCATGGCTTTGACGAAGGCGCGTTCGACGTCGGCGGCGGACAGGACGCCGTAGATCTCGCCGGTCTCCTCGACGACGAGGTATTCGGTGGCGGGGGTGGCGCGCAGGACGTCGAGGAGGTCCTCCCCCGCGAGTTCGGCGGAGACGCGCATGCCGTCGGTGAGGTCCTGGGCGAGGCCGCTGACGGCGACCCAGGGGCGGCGGTGTTCGGGGACGCCGACGATGGCGGCCTCGCGGACGAGGGAGAGGGGTTCGCCGTGGGCGTCGACGACGACGAGGGCGCGGGCGCCGGCGGCGTTGGCGCGGCGGAGGGCCTCGGAGAGGGGCGTGTCGGTCTCGACGGGGACGGCGCGGCGGGTGAGGGTGCGGGCGCGCAGTTCCGGGAGGTGTTCCCTGAGCCGGGCCATGCGCAGGCTGTTGCCGGCGCCGGTCCAGATGATCGCGGCGAGGATGGCGGCGAGCAGGGCGTCGGTGACGGTGTCCATGCCGACGCTGTCCTCGGCGCTGGAGCCCAGGGCGCCGGACTGGGTGAGGAGGGGGAGGCCGATGAGGACGGAGACGGCGAGGGCGCGGCCGACCCAGGCGGCGGCGATGGTGCCGCTCATGGGTTTGCCGGTGATCTTCCAGACGACGGCGCGGAGCATACGGCCGCCGTCGAGGGGGAGGCCGGGCAGGAGGTTGAAGATCGCCACGATGAGGTTGGAGATCATCAGGCCGGCCAGGAGGACGCCGGGGACGGTGCCGGGCTCGACAGGCTGCATGGCGGCGTAGAAGACGCCGGCGAGGACGAGGGAGAGCAGGGGGCCGACGAAGGCGAGCCAGAATTCGCGGCCGGGGGTCTCGGCTTCCTTCTCGATCTCGGAGACGCCACCGAAGAACTGGAGCTGGATGCGGCGGACGGGGAGTTTGAAGCGGAGGGCGGCGAGGGTGTGGGCGAGTTCGTGGATGAGGACGGAGGCGTAGAAGGCGACCGCGAAGAAGAGGGAGACCAGGTAGCGGGCGGCGCCGAGTTCGGGCAGGACGCGGTCGAGCTGGCCGCCGAAGACCCAGGTGATGAGGGCGGCGACGAGGAACCAGCTGGGTGCGACGTAGACGGGCACGCCGAAGGGCCGTCCCATGAGCAGTCCGCCGCGGGGCTGCTCCGGGGGGCGCTGGGGCGGGGGGCCCTTGATGCCGGTGGGGGCGGGTCCTTGGGCGGTGCCGCCGTCCTGGGCGTGCGCGTGCGCCCGGCCCCGGTCGGCGTGGGGGGCGGGTTCGGGAGCGGGGTGCGGCTTCTCGGGGTGCGGCTGCTCGGACTGCGGCTGGGCGGGGTGCTCGGCAGGGAGGTCTGCGGGTGGGGTGTGGCCGGTGGGGGTGTCGCCGGTGGGGGTGCCGGTGCCTGGCGCCTCCTCCGGGCCGGCGGGCGCGTCGCGCCCGTCGGAGTGCTCGCGTCCGCTCTGCCGGCCGTCGGTCGGGGTCGTCTCGCGTTCCGTGGCGGGCGGGGCGGGGGACGGGCCCTCGGGTTGCGCCGGGGCGGTGGGCTGGGGGGCCGGTGTGACGGGGTGCTCGGCCGACTCTTCGCTGTCCGGCCGCGGCCGCCCGCTCCCGCCGCTTTCCACCACGATGTCCCCTCGTTCGAAACGTCTCCCGCTCCTGCCGGGCGGAAGGTCTGTGACCGATGGTATGCGTCCGTGGTGACGCGTTCCGCCCCGGCACCCCCTGTGTTTCCCCGCTCGTCGCCGGGTGTGCGGGCCGGGGCTGGGTCACTGTCAGTGGTGGGCCGTATGGTCTGAGGCATGGACAGCAGCAGTGAGGGCGCCGGCGGCGCGGGCGGGGACGCGGAGGAGTCGGCCCGGACGGAAGCGGGAGCCGGGACCGGCCCGGAGGGGGAGGCGGGGATGGTCGCTGCGGAGCGGGACGGGTCCGTGCGGACCGGATCCGACGGGCCCGAGGGAGCTGCCGAGGTCGGTGCGTCCGGCGGGAGTGACGCGGCGAGCAGGCTCGGTGGTGCCGGGGCCGACGCGACCGAGGGCGGTGCCGGGGCCGGCCCGTCCGGCAGGAACGACGCGGCGGGCAGGCCCGATGAGGCCGGGGCGGGCGCGCCCGAGGGAGCTGCCGAGGCGGGCGTGGCCGGCAGAGGCGATGCGGCGGTCGCGGCCGGTGATACCGGCGGCGACGCGGCGGTCGAGCCTGGTGGGGTTGAGGTCGAGGCGAGCGCGGCGGGTGGTGTGGCTCGAGCCGTTGCCGGGGTCGTGCCCTCGGATGCGGGGACATCAGGGGACGCGGGGGCGTCGGGTCTCGTGCCTGCGCCCGCCAAGCCGGTCGCCGCGGCGCCCGCCTCCTTGTCGCCCTCCCGGGCGGGGGACTTCATGCAGTGTCCGTTGCTGTACCGCTTCCGGGTGATCGACCGGCTGCCGGAGAAGCCGAGTGCGGCGGCCACCAGGGGGACGCTGGTGCACGCGGTGCTGGAGCGGCTGTTCGACGCGCCGGCGGCGGAGCGGACGGCGCCCCGGGCGAAGGCGTTGATCCCGGGGCAGTGGGACCGGTTGCGCCAGACGCGGCCGGAGGTGGCGGAGCTGTTCGCCGACGATCCGGACGGTGTGCGGATGGCGGGCTGGCTGGCGGAGGCGGAGGCGCTGGTCGAGCGCTGGTTCACGCTGGAGGATCCGACGCGTCTGGAGCCCGCGGAGCGGGAGCTGTTCGTGGAGGCGGAGCTGGAGTCGGGGCTCAGACTGCGCGGGATCATCGACCGGGTCGACGTGGCGCCCACCGGTGAGGTGCGGATCGTGGACTACAAGACGGGCAAGGCGCCGCGCGCGGAGTACGCGGACGGGGCGTTGTTCCAGATGAAGTTCTACGCGCTGGTCGTGTGGCGGCTGAAGAACGTGCTGCCGCGGCGGCTGCAGCTGGTGTACCTGGGCAGTGGGGACGTGCTGACGTACGACCCGGACCTCGCCGATCTGGAGCGGGTGGAGCGCAGGCTGCTGGCGCTGTGGGAGGCGATCCGGCTGGCGACGGAGACGGGTGAGTGGCGGCCGCGGCCGACGAAGCTGTGCGGGTGGTGCGATCACCAGGCGCACTGTCCGGAGTTCGGCGGTACTCCCCCGCCGTATCCGCTGCCGGTGAGGGCGGCGGCGTCGGGGGACGTCGAGCAGGGCAGAATGGGGCCGGACTAGCGAAGGAGACTCACGTGGCCATCCGCGTCCTACTCGTCGACGACCAGCCGCTGCTGCGTACCGGCTTCCGGATGATCCTGGAGGCGGAGCAGGACCTCGCGGTCGTCGGTGAGGCCGGAGACGGTCTTCAGGCCCTGGACCAGGTGCGGGCGCTGCAGCCCGATGTGGTGCTCATGGACATCCGGATGCCGCGGATGGACGGGGTGGAGGCGACCCGTCAGATCACCGGGCCGGGGCGGGACGGGCCGGCGAAGGTGCTGGTGCTGACGACGTTCGACCTCGACGAGTACGTGGTGGAGGCGTTGCGGGCGGGGGCCAGTGGGTTCCTGCTGAAGGACGCGCCGGCCCATGAGCTGGTGCAGGCGATCCGGGTGGTGGCGGCGGGCGAGGCGATGCTGGCGCCGAGCATCACGCGTCGGCTGCTGGACAAGTACGCCACGCATCTGCCGTCGGGCGACGAGCCGGTGCCGGACGCGCTGCACACGCTGACGGACCGTGAGGTCGAGGTGCTGAAGCTCGTGGCGCGGGGGTTGTCGAATGCGGAGATCGCGGCGGACCTGTTCGTCAGCGAGACGACGGTGAAGACGCACGTGGGGCATGTGCTGACGAAGCTGGGGCTGCGTGACCGGGTGCAGGCCGCGGTGTACGCGTACGAGAGCGGTCTGGTGCGGCCGGGCGCGCAGCAGTAGGGCGTAGGTGTACGACGCGAAGGGCGCCCCCGCCGAGCGGGGGCGCCCTTCGTCGTGGTGTGCCGGGGGTCAGCTCTTGCTGAGTTCCCAGAAGCGGAACACGGTGGAGGCGTCGAGGCAGTTCTCGAGGCCGTAGACGTGCTCGCCGACGACGGCGTACTGCTTGGCCTGCCAGATCGGGAGGACGGGGAGTTCCTCGGCGACGATGTCCTGGAGGGTGGCGTAGTCGTCGTCGGTGGCGGTGCGGTCGCTCTGGGCGGCGGTGCGCGGGATGAGCGTGCCGGTGATGGTCTTGTTGGCGTAGTTGTTGGCGAGGACGTTGCCGTCGCCGAAGAAGGGCGCGGTGAAGTTGTCGGCGTCGGGGAAGTCGGGAATCCAGCCCTTGACGTAGACGCCGTACTTGCCGTCGGCGATGTCCTTCTCGTACTGGTCGAAGGGGACGGACTTGACGTCGGCGTCGAACAGGCCGCTGGCGTTGAGCTGGGTGGCGACGGTCCTGAGTTCCTGGTCGGTGGCGGGGCCGTAGCGCGACGGGGTGGACCAGAGGGTGAGTTTCACCTTGCCGGTGATGCCCTCCTCCTGGAGTGCGGCGGCGGCCTTGGCCTGGGAGGGGCGGGCGCCGTAGCGGTCGAAGAAGGCGGTGTTGTGGCCCGCTATCCCGGCCGGGATGATCGAGTACAGCGGGTCGGCGGTGCCTTCGTAGACGTCGCGGATGAGGGCTTCGCGGTCGATGAGGTAGGCGATGGCCCGTCGGACGCCGAGCTTCCCGGTGACGGGGTCGGCGGTGTTGAAGACGAGGTGCTGGACCTCGGCGCTGCTGCCTTCGACGACCTCGGCGCCCTCGCTGCCGGTGCCGGCGTCGATGTCGGCGATGTCGGCGGCGGTGAGGCCTCGGTAGGCGATGTCGATGTCGCCGTCGAGGAGGGCCTTCTTGAGGGCCTTCTGGTCGCCGCCGAAGAACTTGAGGGTGACGCCCTTGTTCTGGGGGTCGCCGGCGGTGCCGCGGTAGTGCTCGTTGACGGAGAAGACGGCCTGGTCCTCGTCGAAGGAGTCGAGGGTGTAGGGGCCGGAGCCGACGGCGCCGCCGTCCTTGCGGAGGCCGTCGGCGTCATAGGTGCGGTGGTCCACGATGGAGCCGGCGCCGGAGGCGAGCTTGCTGGGGAAGGTGGCGTCGGGGACCTTCAGGGTGAAGACGACGGTCTTGGCGTCGGGTGTCGCGACCTTGGCGAGCATGGGGAACATGACGGCCGGGCCGTTGTCGTCGTTGATCTTCAGCATGCGGTCGAAGGAGAACTTGACGTCCTTGGAGGTGAGGTCGTCACCGTTGGAGAACTTCAGGCCGTCCTTGAGGGTGCAGCGGTAGACCTTGGTCTGCTGGTCGGTGAAGGAGCATTCCCGTGCCGCGTCGGGCTCGGGTTCGGTGGCGCCCTTGGGGAAGCTCAGCAACGACTGGAAGACGTTGTTGAACAGCATCCAGGATCCGGGGTCGTAGCCGGAGGCCGGATCCGTGGCGAGGACGTCGTCGGACATCCCGAGCACCACGGTGGAGCCGTCGCCGTCCGAGCCCCCGGTCTGGGCGCCGCAGCCGGTCAACATGCCGGAGGCCAGTCCCGCCACGATGGGCAGGACCGGCCACTGGTTACGGATATTCACGAAATACCTTTGTCGTCGGGTCCCGTCACGCCGGGGCGCCGTCCCGGGCCCCGGCCGCGAAGAAGGTATCACCCGACCGGAAGGGGTCCCTCAGTTGCTCACGCCCCGGCCGAGTTCCCACAGCTGGAGGGTGGCGGAGGAGTTGAGGACGTACGCGGTGCCGGTGATGTCGGTGTTGGCGGCGACGTACTGCTTGCCCTGCCACAGCGGGAGGATCGGGACGTCGTCGGCGACGATGTCCTGGATCTCGGTGAGGCTCTTGCCGGCGCTGATGCGGTCGGCCTCGCGACGGGACTGCGGGATCAGCTTGTTGATGATGGCGCTGTTGGTGTACGGCGACTTGAGGGTGTTGTCCTTGTCGAGGAACGGCGCGAGGAAGTTGTCGGCGTCGGGGAAGTCGGGGAACCAGCCCATGCCGTAGACGGCGTACTCGCCCTTGCGCTCGGCGGGGATGAAGTTGTCCCAGGCGGTGCCCTTGATGGTGACGTCGAACAGGCCGCTGGCGTCGAGCTGCTTCTTCAGCAGCTCGAACTCCTGCTTGGTGGCGGGACCGTAGTGGTCGGTCGTGTAGTTCAGCGTGAGCTTCACCGGGGTGGTGATGTTCGCCGCGGTGAGCAGGGCCTTGGCCTTGCTGGCGCTGGGGTCGCTGTACTTGTTGAAGAAGGCGTTGGAGTGGCCGGTGACGGAGGCCGGGACGAGCGAGTAGAGGGCTTCGGCCTGGGAGCCGTAGACCTGGGAGACCAGCTCGTTGCGGTTGATGACCTGGGCCATGGCCTGGCGCACGGCCTTGGTCTTCACGGTGGGGGCGTCGGTGTTGAAGGCCAGGTAGCGGATCTCGAGGCCGGCCAGCTCGACGAGGTCGATGTCGCTGTCGGCGGCGGCGTCGGAGAGCTTCTTGATCTGCTCCGGGGACATGGTGCGCGTCATCAGGTCGATGTCGCCCTTTTCGAGGGCGGTGCCCATGGCGTCGGCGTCGTCGAAGGACACCATGTCGACCTCGTCGTTGTTCACCTTCAAGGTCCCCTTGTAGTTGGGGTTCTTGGTGAACACGGCCTTGGTGACGGTGTCGCCGTCGGTCTCGGCCTTGAGGGTGTACGGGCCGGAGCCGTCGACGTCGAAGCCGTCGCGGAGCTTGTCCTTGTCGTAGTCGTCGGGGTTGACGATGCCCGCGACGGGGGTCGACAGCTTGGACGGGAAGGTGGCGTCGGCGGTCTTGAGGTGGAAGATGACTTCGTTGTCACCCTGCGTCTCGACGGTGTCGATGGTGGACAGCAGGGCGAAGACGCCGGAGTCGGCCTTGATGGCGCGGGCGCGGTCGATGGAGAACTTGACGTCCGCGGCGGTGATGGGGTCGCCGTTGGAGAACTTCAGGCCGTCCCGGAGCTTGCAGGCGTAGCGCTCGTTGCCGCTGTCGGTGAATCCGCAGGACTGCGCCGCCTCGGGTACGGGGTCGCCGTCGCCCTTGGGCACGATCATCAGGGTCTGGACGGTCTGGCGCAGGATGTTCCAGGTGCCGACGTCGTAGGCGTAGGCGGGATCGAGCGGCGCCGGAGCGGCCTTCGTGGCGGTGAACCGGTCGGTGGTGCCGACGACGATGGCATCGCCGCCGCCGCTCCCGCTGTCGGCCCCGCCGCAGGCGGCGAGTACGGGCGCGAGCAGACCGACCACGGCCGGCAGCACCAAAGTCTTGCGGTTCATGCTCGAGTTTCTCCAGAGCTGTCGGTCCGTGTACCCGGCATGCAAGGTTGTCGCGGCGGATCACGGGGATAGGGGTGATGTTCCGCGAAGAGATTAGTCCGGACCGGCACGAGGGTTCGCCGCGACCGGAGTTGAAAGGCCATCACGGAGCGAAACCGTATGCGAACGCATTGAAGAATCATGAGCGGAACGATCCGCGCAGCTGTCCATGAATCGGGACACAAGGGTGTGACCAAAAGCCCGGAACGCGCTGTCTGCACACAGGCTGAACCCTCCGTCGACCGCGCCCGGCGTGGGGAAGGTCACACCGTCAATGGCCTGCTTCCGTCCGCAACGCAACCGTTACCGAAAGATCGGAATTCCGCCGCGCGTACACCCGCCGAATTACCTTCCTATCGGCGGTGCACGCTCGGTGAACGCGTACGGCGAATTCCGTCATCGAGAGGATCACCAATGATCGCGGGGGTGATCATCGGAGCGGAGTCACAGGGGCATCAGACCGCGCAGGAAAGGAACGTCGACCTGTTCCAGCGAGGGCACCACGGTGCGCCGCAGGGCGGCGGTGATCGGGGCCACGGAGGGCACCGCGACCACATGGCAGCCCGCCGCCTCGGCCGAGGCGACCCCGGTCGCGGTGTCCTCGACGACGGCGCAGCGGGCCGGGTCCACGCCGAGGCCGGCGGCCGCGAAGAGGTAGGGGTCGGGGTAGGGCTTGGTGCGGGCGACCTCGTCGCCGGCGACGGTCAGGGTGAAGTGCTGGGGGCCGAGCGAGGTCAGGACGCGGTCGATGATGCGGCGGTGGGAGGCGGAGACGAGGGCCGTGGGGATCTCGTGCTCGGCCAGCTCGGCGAGCAGCCGGGCGGCTCCCGGCATCAGGGGCAGGGCGCGGGTGATGCGGTCCTCGAAGCCGTCGTTGAGCAGGACGGAGAGGTCGGGCAGGGTGATGTCGGCGCCGGTCGCCTCGATCAGGAACCCGGCGCTGCGGCTCATCGGGCCGCCGACCACGACATGGCGCCAGGAGTCGTCGAGGGTGTGGCCGAGACCGGCGAAGATCTCGACCTCGACGTCCCACCAGAAGCCCTCGGTGTCCACCAGGGTGCCGTCCATGTCGAGGAGCACCGCCTGGAGGGCCGAGCCCTCGGCCGTACGGGTCAGGGGCGCGGGTACCGTGCTGGTCATCCACGTACCTCCTTTGAGGGACGAGCAGGCCGGTTCCCGCGGGGGGAACCGGCCTGCAGTGGACCGACCAGTGTACGACTTATCGGATCAGTGTGCTCAGTGACACGGGTGTCACCGTGCGTTGAAGTACTTGGCCTCGGGGTGGTGGATGACGATGGCGTCCGTGGACTGCTCGGGGTGGAGCTGGAACTCCTCGGACAGGTGGACGCCGATCCGCTCGGGCCGGAGCAGCGCGGCGATCTTGGCGCGGTCCTCCAGGTCGGGGCAGGCGCCGTAGCCGAGGGAGAAGCGGGCGCCGCGGTACTTCAGGGAGAACATGTCCTCGATGTCGGCGGGGTCCTCTCCGGCGAAGCCGAGTTCGGAGCGCACGCGGGCGTGCCAGTACTCGGCGAGGGCCTCGGCGAGCTGGACGGACAGGCCGTGCAGTTCGAGGTAGTCGCGGTAGGAGTTGGACGCGAAGAGCTTGGCGGTCTCCTCGCCGATGCGGGAGCCGACGGTGACGACCTGGAGGCCGACGACGTCGGTCTCTCCCGATTCCTGGGGGCGGAAGAAGTCCGCGAGGCACAGCCGGCGGCCGCGGCGCTGGCGGGGGAAGGTGAAGCGGGTGGTCTCGTTGCCGTGCTCGTCCAGGATGATCAGGTCGTCGTCCTTGGACACGCAGGGGAAGTAGCCGTGGACGACGGCGGCCTCGAGGAGGTTCTCGGTCTGGAGGCGGTCCAGCAGGCCGCGCAGCCGCGGGCGGCCCTCGGTCTCGACGAGTTCCTCGTAGGTCGGTCCGTCGCCGGTGCGGGCCTGCTTGAGGCCCCACTGGCCCTTGAAGAGGGCGCCCTCGTCCAGCCAGGTGGCGTACTCCTTGAGCTGGATGCCCTTGATGACGCGGGTCCCCCAGAACGGGGGCGCCGGGACGGGGTTGTCGGTGGCGACGTCGGAGCGGACGTGGCCCTCCTCGGGGCGTTCCTCGACGGCCACGGCGCCCGCTGCGGCGCGCACGCGGCGCTGCTTGAGCTCGGGCAGCTTGGCGCCGGGGACGCCGCGCTTGACGCCGATGAGGGCGTCCATGAGGTGCAGGCCCTCGAAGGCGTCGCGGGCGTAGCGGACCTCGCCCTGGTAGATCTCGTGGAGGTCCTGTTCGACGTAGGCGCGGGTGAGGGCGGCACCGCCGAGGATGACCGGGTAGTCGGCGGCCAGGCCGCGCTGGTTCAGCTCCTCCAGGTTCTCCTTCATGATCACCGTGGACTTGACGAGGAGGCCGGACATGCCGATGACGTCGGCGTCGTGCTCCTGGGCGGCGTCGAGGATCGCGGAGACGGGCTGCTTGATGCCGAGGTTGACGACGTTGTAGCCGTTGTTGGACAGGATGATGTCGACGAGGTTCTTGCCGATGTCGTGGACGTCGCCGCGCACGGTGGCGAGCACGATGGTGCCCTTGCCGTCGGCGTCGGACTTCTCCATGTGCGGTTCGAGGTGGGCGACGGCCGCCTTCATGACCTCGGCGGACTGCAGGACGAACGGCAGCTGCATCTGGCCGGAGCCGAACAGCTCGCCGACGACCTTCATGCCGTCCAGCAGCGTCTCGTTGACGATGTCGAGGGCCGGGCGGGTCCGCAGCGCCTCGTCGAGGTCGGCCTCCAGGCCGTTCTTCTCGCCGTCGATGATCCGGCGCTTGAGGCGCTCCTCCAGCGGCAGGGCGGCGAGTTCCTCGGCCTTGCCCGCCTTGAGGGACTTGGCGGTGGCGCCCTCGAAGAGCTGCATGAGCTTCTGGAGGGGGTCGTAGCCCTCGGCGCGGCGGTCGTGGATGAGGTCGAGGGCGGTGTTGACCTCCTCCTCGCTGAAGCGGGCGATCGGGAGGATCTTGGAGGCGTGGACGATGGCGGAGTCGAGGCCCGCCTTGACGCACTCGTCGAGGAAGACGGAGTTCAGCAGGATGCGTGCGGCCGGGTTGAGGCCGAAGGAGATGTTCGACAGGCCCAGGGTGGTCTGGACGTCGGGGTGGCGGCGCTTGAGTTCGCGGATCGCCTCGATGGTGGCGACGCCGTCCTTGCGGGACTCCTCCTGACCGGTGCAGATGGTGAAGGTCAGGGTGTCGATGAGGATGTCGGACTCCTGGATGCCCCAGTTCCCGGTGAGGTCGTCGATGAGCCGTTCGGCGATCTCGACCTTCTTCTCGGGGGTGCGGGCCTGGCCCTCCTCGTCGATGGTGAGGGCGATCAGCGCGGCGCCGTGCTCCTGGGCCAGCCGGGTGACCTTGGCGAAGCGGGACTCGGGTCCGTCGCCGTCCTCGTAGTTGACGGAGTTGATGACCGCGCGGCCGCCGAGCTTCTCCAGGCCGGCCTGGATGACGGGCACCTCGGTGGAGTCCAGGACGATCGGCAGGGTGGAGGCGGTGGCGAAGCGGCCGGCGAGTTCCGCCATGTCGGCGACGCCGTCGCGGCCGACGTAGTCGACGCACAGGTCGAGCATGTGCGCGCCCTCGCGGATCTGTTCGCGGGCCATCTCGACGCAGTCGTCCCAGCGGGCCTCCAGCATCGCCTCGCGGAACTTCTTGGAGCCGTTGGCGTTGGTGCGCTCCCCGATCGCCAGGTACGAGGTGTCCTGGCGGAAGGGGACCGTCTGGTAGAGGGAGGCGGCGCCGGGCTCGGGGCGGGGGGTGCGCTCTACGGGCGTGGCGCCCCTGAGGCGGTCCACGAGCTGCCTGAGGTGCTCGGGGGTGGTGCCGCAGCAGCCGCCGATGAGGTTGAGGCCGTAGTCGCGGACGAAGTTCTCCTGGGCGTCGGCCAGGCCCTTGGCGTCGAGCGGGAAGTGGGCGCCGTCCTTGGTGAGGATCGGCAGACCGGCGTTGGGCATGCAGAGCAGGGGGGTGCGGGAGTGCCGGGCGAGGTAGCGCAGGTGCTCGCTCATCTCGGCGGGCCCGGTGGAGCAGTTCAGGCCGATCATGTCGATGCCGAGGGGTTCCAGCGCGGTGAGCGCGGCGCCGATCTCGGAGCCCAGCAGCATGGTGCCGGTGGTCTCGAAGGCCATGGAGACCAGCAGGGGGACGTCGGCTCCGGTGGCGGCCATGGCGCGCTTGGCGCCCAGGACGGAGGACTTCGTCTGGAGGAGGTCCTGGGTGGTCTCGACGATCAGGGCGTCGGCGCCGCCGGCGAGGAGGCCCTCGGCATTGGCCTGGAAGCCGTCGCGCAGGACGTCGTAGCCGATGTGGCCGAGGGTGGGCAGCTTGGTGCCGGGGCCGATCGAGCCGAGGACCCAGCGCTGCCGGCCGTCGCGGGCGCCGAAGGCGTCGGCGGTCTCGCGGGCGATGCGGGCGCCGGCCTCGGACAGTTCGAACACGCGGTCGGCGATGTCGTACTCGGCCATGGCGGAGTGGTTTGCGCCGAACGTGTTGGTCTCGACGCAGTCGACGCCCGCGTCGAAGTAGGCCTCGTGGACCGAACGGACGATGTCGGGCCGGGTGAGGTTGAGGATCTCGTTGCAGCCCTCGAGGTTCTCGAAGTCCTCGAGGGTGGGCTCCTGGGCCTGGAGCATGGTGCCCATGGCCCCGTCGGCCACCACCACGCGGGTGGCCAGGGCCTGGCGGAGCGCGGACACACGGGTCCGGCTGTCGGCGGAAGGGGTCGGCGGCACAGAGGCCATGGAAGGGCTCCCTCGGATGCGACGGCTGTCGGCTTTGCGTGACCTCGGGAGAGCGTGGTCGCTTCCCGGGGAGTGCGCACGCCGTCAGGGTAGCCGGGTCGGGGGCCTTATGGTCAGGGCGTCCACGGGACGGACGGGGAGGACGGACGTGCCGGTGCTCGCGCACGGGGCCGGTCACCGCCACACTGCCGCCACGTCACCCCAGGGCGTCGGGTGGCGTAACAGGTGTTGACCGACCATTAGCGGGAGGTCGACATGGACCGGTAGTGTTCGACATTGCCGAACGACGGTACTTGCGTGCCGCGCGTGGACGGCGAAGGGGACGGAGGCAGGAGGGCGGATGGCACGGAACATCCAGTCGGTCGAACGGGCGGCGGCGATGCTGCGGCTGCTCGCGGGCGGGGAGCGGCGGCTGGGCCTGTCCGACATCGCCTCCGCGCTCGGCCTGGCCAAGGGCACCGCCCACGGCATCCTGCGCACGCTCCAGCAGGAGGGGTTCGTCGAACAGGACGACACCTCCGGGCGCTACCAGCTGGGCGCGGAGCTGCTGCGGCTGGGCACCACCTACCTGGACGTGCACGAGCTGCGCGCGCGGGCCCTGGTGTGGACGGACGACCTGGCGCGGTCCAGCGGTGAGAGCGTCCATCTGGGCGTGCTGCACCAGCAGGGCGTGCTGATCGTGCACCACGTCTTCCGGCCGGACGACAGCCGGCAGGTGCTGGAGATCGGGGCCATGCAGCCGTTGCACTCCACGGCTCTGGGCAAGGTGCTGTCGGCGTACGACCCGGTGGCGCACAGCGAGGCCCTGGAGGCCGACCGCAAGCCCTTCACGGACCGCACGGTGTGCGACTCGGACGACTTCGAGCACATCCTCGACGTCACGCGCGCGCGGGGCTACGCGGCCGACGTGGAGGAGACCTGGGAGGGCGTGGCCTCCCTCGCGGCGCCCATCCACGACCGGCGCCGCATGCCGGTCGGGGCGGTGGGCATCACGGGTGCCGTGGAGCGGCTGCGCCGGGACGGCGAGCTGCGCCCGGAGCTGATCGCGGCGGTGCGGGACTGCGCCCGCGCGGTGTCGCGGGACCTGGGCGCCGGGCGCTTCTGAGCAGGGAATTCGGGCCGGGACGCCAGGGGGCGTCCCGGCCTTCGTGATGCCCTCGCGCGGGCCGCGGAGCGCCACGGGGAGACCAGGGATCAGTAACGATCGCGTTTTCGAGAACCGAACCCTTGACGCACACGTGACGCCGGGGAAAGACTCCCGTCCATCGGTCGGCATTGTCGAACACCTACCGGCAATACGCGCTAGAGTGTGACAACGCCAAGGACCGGCATCGCTCTCACCCCCGAGGGCGCCAGACCCCCGGAGGGACCCGGGGAGAACGGCTTCCCTGGACGAAGGACAAAGGAGTCGCGGGTGTCCAGCTCCGACATCTTCATCGGCGAGACCATCGGTACCGCCATACTCATCCTGCTCGGCGGAGGCGTCTGCGCCGCCGTCACGCTGAAGGCCTCCAAGGCCCGCAACGCCGGCTGGCTCGCCATCACCTTCGGGTGGGGCTTCGCCGTGCTCACGGCCGTCTACACCTCGGCGCCGCTGTCCGGCGCCCACCTGAACCCGGCCGTGACGCTCGCGCTCGCGATCAAGGACGGCGACTGGAGCAACGTTCCGGTCTACTGGGCGGGCCAGCTGCTGGGCGCCGCGATCGGCGCGACCCTGGTGTGGGTCGCCTACTACGGCCAGTTCCACGCGCACCTCACCGACAAGGAGATCGTCGGCGGCCCCGGCGCCCAGGCCACGACGGCCAAGGCGGTCGAGGCCCAGGAGAAGGGCGCGGGTCCGGTCCTCGGCGTCTTCTCCACCGGCCCGGAGATCCGGGTCCCCTGGCAGAACCTCGCCACGGAGATCGTCGGCACCGTGGTGCTGGTCCTCGCGGTCCTCACCCAGGGCCTGAACGACAAGGGCAACGGCCTCGGCACCCTCGGTGCCCTCGTCACCGCGCTGGTGGTCGTCTCGATCGGTCTGTCCCTCGGCGGCCCGACCGGCTACGCCATCAACCCGGCCCGTGACCTCGGTCCGCGCATCGTCCACGCCCTCCTGCCCCTGCCCAACAAGGGCGGCTCCGACTGGGGCTACGCCTGGATCCCGGTGGTCGGTCCGCTGATCGGCGGCGCCATCGCTGCAGGCATCTACAACGTCGCCTTTGCTTAAGAGCACGAAGAGTTCGAAGCGTTTGAAGCACTCGAAGGGCTTGAAGAGCACGAAGAGCTTCACCTCGGCCTTCACCGCACTTGAACAGCACCGCGCCGTACAGACAGCCCCTTACCCACGGAACCCCGGGAGCACTCAGTGACCGACGCCCACACCGCCGGCCCCTTCATCGCCGCGATCGACCAGGGCACCACCTCCAGCCGCTGCATCGTCTTCGACAAGGACGGCCGTATCGTCTCGGTCGACCAGAAGGAGCACGAGCAGATCTTCCCCAAGCCGGGCTGGGTCGAGCACAACGCCAACGAGATCTGGACCAACGTCCAGGAGGTCGTCGCCGGAGCCATCCAGAAGGCCGGCATCACCCGCGACGACATCAAGGCCATCGGCATCACCAACCAGCGCGAGACCACCGTGCTGTGGGACAGGAACACCGGTGAGCCCGTCCACAACGCCATCGTCTGGCAGGACACCCGCACCGACGCCCTGTGCAAGGAGCTGGGCCGCAACGTCGGCCAGGACCGCTTCCGCCGCGAGACCGGCCTGCCGCTGGCCTCGTACTTCGCCGGCCCCAAGGCCCGCTGGCTGCTCGACAACGTCGAGGGTCTGCGCGAGCGCGCCGAGGCGGGCGACATCCTCTTCGGCACCATGGACACCTGGGTCATCTGGAACCTGACCGGCGGTGTCGACGGCGGCAAGCACTACACCGACGTCACCAACGCCTCCCGCACCATGCTGATGAACCTCCACACCGTGGAGTGGGACGACAAGATCGCCGAGTCCATCGGCGTCCCGCTGGCGATGCTCCCCGAGATCCGCTCCTCCGCCGAGGTCTACGGCGAGGTCACCGGCGGCAGGCTCGGCGACCTGCTCGGCGGCATCCCGGTCGCCTCCGCGCTCGGCGACCAGCAGGCGGCCCTGTTCGGCCAGACCTGCTTCTCCGAGGGCGAGGCCAAGTCGACGTACGGCACCGGCACGTTCATGCTCATGAACACCGGTGAGAAGATCATCAACTCGTACTCGGGTCTGCTGACCACCGTCGGCTACCGCATCGGCGACCAGGCGCCGGTCTACGCCCTCGAGGGCTCGATCGCCGTCACCGGTTCGCTGGTGCAGTGGATGCGCGACCAGATGGGCCTGATCTCCACCGCCGCCGAGATCGAGACGCTCGCGCTCTCCGTCGAGGACAACGGCGGCGCCTACTTCGTGCCGGCCTTCTCCGGTCTGTTCGCCCCGCACTGGCGCTCCGACGCCCGTGGTGTGATCGCCGGTCTCACCCGGTACGTCACCAAGGCGCACCTCGCGCGCGCCGTCCTGGAGGCCACCGCCTGGCAGACCCGTGAGATCACGGACGCCATGACCAAGGACTCGGGCGTCGAGCTCGCGGCCCTCAAGGTCGACGGCGGCATGACCTCCAACAACCTGCTGATGCAGACGCTCTCGGACTTCCTGGACGCCCCCGTGGTGCGCCCGATGGTCGCCGAGACCACCTGCCTCGGCGCCGCCTACGCCGCCGGCCTCGCCGTCGGCTTCTGGACCAGCACAGACGACCTGCGCGCCAACTGGCGGCGGGCCGCCGAGTGGACCCCCCGCATGGACGCGGAGACCCGCGACCGTGAGTACAAGACCTGGCTCAAGGCCGTCGAGCGGACCATGGGCTGGATCGAGGACGAGAGCTGACCCCCGCCCCACGCGCCCAGCTCTGATGAGGAGTAAGAACCCGACATGACCAGTCAGTCCACCCTGAGTTCCGTGCCTGCCCTGGGGACGCACCCGGCCTCCGGCTCGAACCCGAGCCGCGCCGAGACCCGGGAGCAGCTCTCCAAGGCGTCGTACGACCTTCTCGTGATCGGCGGCGGCATCCTGGGCATCTCCACCGCCTGGCACGCCGCGCAGTCCGGCCTCAGGGTGGCCCTGGTCGACGCCGGCGACTTCGCCGGCGCCACCTCCTCCGCCTCCTCCAAGCTGCTCCACGGCGGTCTGCGCTATCTGCAGACCGGCGCGGTGAAGCTGGTGGCGGAGAACCACTTCGAGCGCCGTGCGGTCTCCCGCCAGGTGGCCCCCCACCTGGCGAACCCGCTCACGTTCTACCTCCCCGTGTACAAGGGCGGGCCGCACGGCGCGGCGAAGCTCGGGGCGGGCGTGTTCGCCTACTCCGCCCTGTCGGCGTTCGGCGACGGGGTCGGGCACCTGCTCTCCCCCGCCAAGGCCGCGCAGGACGTGCCCGAGCTGCGCACCGAGAACCTCAAGGCCGTGGCCGTGTACGGCGACGACCAGATGAACGACGCGCGCATGGCGCTGATGACGGTCCGCGCGGCCGTCGAGGCGGGCGCGGTCGTCCTCAACCACGCCGAGGTCACCGGGCTGCGTTTCACCCGCGGCCGGGTCACCGGCGCGGACCTGAAGGACCGCGTCTCCGGTGACGAGTTCGGGGTGAACGCCCGGCTGGTGCTCAACGCGACCGGCCCCTGGGTCGACCACCTGCGGAAGATGGAGGACCCGAACGCGGCCCCCTCCATCCGGCTCTCCAAGGGCGCGCACCTGGTGCTGAAGCGGACCTCCCCGTGGAAGGCCGCGCTCGCGACCCCCATCGACAAGTACCGGATCACCTTCGCCCTCCCCTGGGAGGACATGCTCCTGCTGGGCACCACCGACGAGGAGTTCGAGGGCGACCCGGCGGACGTCGCGGTCAACGACAAGGACATCGCGCAGATCCTCGACGAGGCCGCGTTCTCCGTCCGCGACCAGCAGCTCTCCCGGGACAACATCACGTACGCGTTCGCGGGCCTGCGGGTGCTGCCGGGCGGGCCCGGCGACACCGCCAAGGCCAAGCGCGAGACGGTGGTGACCGAGGGCAGGGGCGGGATGCTGTCCGTCGCGGGCGGCAAGTGGACCACCTTCCGCCACATCGGCCGTACGGTGATGCAGAAGCTGGAGGCGCTGCCCGGCCACCCGCTCGGCGACGACTTCGAGCCGATCTCCTCGCTGCCGAAGAAGCTGCCGCTGCCCGGTGTCTCCAACCCGCGCGCGGTCGCGCACCGGCTGCTGGTGGACAACCCGGCACCCGGCCCGCGCATGGCGGCCGACACCGCCAAGCACCTGGCCACCCACTACGGCTCGCTGGCCTTCGACATCGCCCGGCTGGCGAACGACAACCCCGAGCTGGGACAGCGCGTCCACCCCGACGCCCCCGAGATCTGGGCGCAGGTCGTCTACGCCCGTGACCACGAGTGGGCGGAGACGGCGGACGACGTGCTGCGCCGCCGCACCACGCTGACGATCCGCGGCCTGGCCACGGACGAGGTGCGCGGCAAGGTGCAGGACCTGCTCGACGAGAAGTAGACCGTCCGCGCCGGTCCACTCCCCTGACCGGGGCCGGTACGGGTGTGACAGGGGCGGCTCCCCCGGGGAGCCGCCCCTTTCGTGCGACCTGCGCGCCGAGTGAGGTCAGGCGGTCTCCACCAGCGCCCTCACCTCGTCGGGGTTCCTCAGTTCCCCGCGCCGCACGATCAGTTCACGGCCCAGGAGCAGGGCGCGCCGGGAGGCCGGGACCGGGTCCGGGAGGGTCGTGAGGTCGGTGAGGTGGGCGAAGCCGATGACGCGGCGGACGATCTCGGTGCCGGCGAAGCCGACCGCGTCCGTCCACACGCGGCGCAGGAAGCGGTCGAGGTAGGCGTCGTCGAAGAAGGTGTCGACGCGGGACGGCCACCGCCGGCGGAACTCCGTCTCGAACGCCTCCCAGGACAGCCGGAGCTGGGCGGCGTGGTCGGACAGCGTGCCGAGGGCCCGCGCGCGTTCCTCGGCGACCAGGGCGCCCGCCCAGTACAGGCCGAGGTCGTAGCCGATCGGTCCGACGAAGGAGAACTCGGGGTCGAACACCCGCACCACGGGGGCGCCTTGGCGCTCGCCCACCATGATGCTGCCGGTGTGCAGGTCGCCGTGGAGGAGGGCCTGGGCGCCGGTCATGAAGAGGTGGCGGAGGTCGGCGACCTCGGTGCGCAGCCGGGTGTCGGCGCGGACGGCGGTGGCCAGGTCGTCGAGGCCCGGGTGCCAGTGGTTGTGCTCGTGTTCGACGTAGGGCTCGGAGAGGACGACGTCCTCGGTGATCTTGCAGAGCTCGGGGTTCACGGAGACGGCGAGCAGCGCCTTGCGGTCGGCGGAGGACATGCCGAAGTCGCTGGTGGCGAAGGTGAGCTGGGCGACGAACTCACCGATGCGGGCGGAGGTGTGCGGGCCGTAGGGGGCGCCGTCGTTGAGGGCGGTGCGCAGGACCTCCAGGTCGGAGAGGTCCTCCATGACGAGGGCGAAGTGCTCGGGGTCGTATCCCTGGACGGCGGGGATCTTGTCGGGGGCGACCCTGGCGACCTGCTCGTAGGCGCGGGCCTCGGCGTCGGCGCGGTCGGGGCTGAGCGGCCAGGAGGGGCCGGCGACCCGGACGTAGGGCAGGGCCTGCTTGAGGGCGAGGCTGCGGGTGCCGTCGGCGTTGGAGGCGAGGAAGACGCGGTTGATGTTGCCGTCGGACACCTCCCGGACGGTGATCTCCTCGCCGTCCGGCCAGTGTCCCCGCTCGCGCAGGTACGCCGGGATGTCGTCGGTCTCCAGGACGCGGTAGCCCATGGTCGGTGAACTCCCTTATGCGGTGCGGCGCTTGGACAGGGTGAAGCTGAAGACGAGGGCGAGGATGAGGACCGCGCCCTCGACGACGTCCTGGGTGTAGTACGGCAGGCCCTTGATGGTGAGGCCGGTGGTGATGATGCCGATCAGGACGGCGCCGAGCGCGGTGCCCCAGACGTTGGGGCGGCCCCGGCCGAGCACGGAGGTGCCGACCAGCGCCACGGCCACCGCTTCGAGCAGCTGGGAGGTGCCCGCGGAGACGTCGCCCTGGCCGATGCGGGAGGCGAGGATGAGTCCGCCGACGGAGGCGAGGACACCGGAGACGACGTACGCCAGAGCGCGGTGGGCGCCGACGCGGATGCCGGCCAGCCGGGAGGCCTCGGGGTTGGCGCCGATGGCGTAGAGGATCCGGCCCCAGCGGGTGCGGGCGAGGAAGACCCAGGCGGCCACGGTGAGCACGCCGAAGATCAGCACGGAGACCGGGACGCCGAGGACCGTGCCGCGGTCGATCTTCAGGAAGCCGTCGGTGAACGTGCCGGGGGCGGTGGAGCCGTCGTCCAGGGTCATGCCGGGGGTGATCGACTGGCCGTCGACGAGGATCAGTTTGCTGCCCTGGATGACGAACATGGTGCCGAGGGTGGCGAGCATGTCGGGGATCTTCAGGACGACGATGAGCAGCGCGTTGAGGAGTCCGGCGAGGGCGCCTGCGACCAGGACGGCGAGGATCGCGACGGTGCCGACCTGGTTGAGGACGACCATGGTCTGGGCGGCGACGGAGACTCCGAGACCGGCGACGGCGCCGACGGACATGTCCATTCCGCCGACGGCCATGGTGAGGGTGACGCCGAGGCCGAGGATCGCGGCGACGGAGACGTACCGCAGGGTGTCGAGGAGGGTCGCCGACTCGCGGAAGGAGCCCTCGGTCAGCGCGAAGTACAGGAAGAGCGCGACCGTGACGAAGATGAACCCGTACTTGATGACGGCGTTCTGGACGCGCGGGGCGGTGCCGGGGGCGGGCGGGGTCGCCGCCTGCGCCGGGGCCTCGGTGCTCTGGGTGGTGGTCATGGGGTGCTTTCCCGGACTTCGTGGGGCGGGCCGGCGTCAGACGGACGCCGAGATGGTCTGGATGACGCGGTCGCGCTCGGCGTCCTCGCCGTGGGCGTCGAGGTGGATCTCACCGGCGGCGAGGACGACGACCCGGTCGGCGATCTCGAGGACCTCGTCGACGTCGGCGGACAGGACGAGGACGGCGGCGCCCTCGGCGGCGAGCGTCCGGGCCCGGCGGCCGATGTCGCGGCGGGCCCCGATGTCCACTCCCCGGAACGGTTCGTCCAGGATGAGGACGCGCGGGGTCTCGGCGAGCCAGCGGCCGACGACGACCTTCTGCTGGTTGCCGCCGGACAGTTCCTCGACGGTGCTGTGCTCGTCGCGGGTGACGACCCCGAGGGCCTCGACGGTGGCCCGGCCGAGGGCGTCCTCCCGGGACCGCTGGACCAGGCCCGCGCGGGAGAGCGACTTCAGGAACGGCAGGGAGACGTTCTGCGCGATCGACCAGCCGGGCACGAGGGCATCGGCGTGCCGGTCCTCGGGAACGAGGTGGACGCCGGCCCGGATGGCGTCGGCGGGGCGGCGCGGGGCGTAGGCCGTGCCGGCCAGTTCGACCGTGCCGGTGGTGAAGGGCTCGGCGCCGAAGAGGCCGCGGGCCAGTTCGGTCTTGCCGGCGCCCAGCAGGCCGACGACTCCGGTCACTTCCCCGGTGCGCAGATCGAGGTCCAGGGGCGCGCGGCCGTCGAGGAGGCGCACTCCGCGCAGGGAGAGGACGCTCTCGCCCCGCTCGCCCGCGCGGACCGGGCGGGTGGTGGTCGCCTCCTGGGCCCGGGCGAGCATCGCGCGCAGGGCGGCGTCCCAGTCGAACGGCCGGGCCTGGTCCTCGGTGAGGAGTCCGTCGCGCAGGACGACCAGCCGGTCGGCGAGGGCGTCGATCTCACCGAGGCGGTGGGAGACGTAGAGCACGGCGATGCCGTCCTCGCGCATCCTGCGGATGAGCCCGAAGAGGCGCTCCGCCTCGGCGGCGGAGAGCGCGGAGGTCGGCTCGTCGAGGACGAGCAGCCGGGGCCGGGTGGCCAGGGCGCGGGCGAGGATCAGCAACTGCCGGTCGGAGATGCCGAGTTCGGTGACGTCCTGCTTCAGCAGGGCGTCGCTCCAGTCCAGGCCGAGGCCGGCCTGGATCTCGCGGGCGCGGGCCAGGGTGGCTCGGCCGCCGAGGAACGGGTTGCCGCGCCGCTGGGCGAGTTCCTCGAAGACCAGGTTCTCGGCGACGCTGAGGCCGGGCACGATGCCCTCGCCGATGCGCTGGTGGACGGTCTGGATGCCCAGCCTGCGGGCGGCGAGCGGCGAGTGCAGAGCCGCGGGTTCCCCGGCGACCCGCACCTCGCCCCCGTGGTCCGTGTGCACGCCCGACAGGATCTTGATCAGGGTCGACTTGCCGGCGCCGTTCGCGCCGAGCAGCGCGACCACGCTGCCCGGGGCGATGTCCAGCGAGACGGAGGCGAGGACGGTCTTTCCGCCGAACGCCATGCTGACGTCGGTGAGGGCGACCGCCGGCGTCTCAGTGGGCGACATTCGCGATCCAGTCCGCGGTCGAGACCTGCGACAGGTTCAGCGCGGGCAGCGCCGTGCGGAGTTCGTCCATGTTGGCGATCTTCTTCTCGCGCAGGAAGTCCTGCGTGATGGCGACGGCCGGGAACTCGACGGAGGTCTTGTCCAGTTGACCGGCCAGCTCCAGCGCGGTGGTGCGGACGACGGCGGCGCCGACGGCGGAGGGGTCGGTGCCGGCGGTCGCGACCCAGGGGCTGTCGGCGGCGGTCATCTGCTGGATGTCGGCGTTGGAGACGTCCGCGCCGAAGACCTTCACCCTGTCCTGGAGCTTCTTGTTCTGCACGGCGAGGACGGTGCCCTTGGCGAGCTCGTCGTAGGGGGCGAAGACACCGGCCACGTCGGCGTGCTGGGTGAGCGCGGCGGAGACCAGGGGAACGTTGTCGGTGGCGGTGGAGTCGGTGACCTTGCCGACCTTGAACTGCTGCTTCCAGCCCTCTGCGGTCACGGTGGACTTCCAGACGGTGTCGCGCTTGTCGAGGGCGGCGTAACCGGCGACGTTCACATAGCCGACCTGGGCGCCCTTGCCGACCTCCTTGGCCATCACGTCGAGGACGGCCCTGGCCATGCTGGCGTCGTCCTGCTTGGTGGAGACGACGCCCTCGGTGTCGGTCTCGACGTCGTAGACGACGACCTTGATGCCCTTCTTCACGGCCTGGTCGATCTCGGGCTGGATGGTCGCCGGGAAGCCGTGGTCGATGATGATCGCCCGGGCGCCGGAGTTGATCGCCGAGGACAGGTCGGTGGCCTGCTTGGCGTTGTCGGCCTGGGCGTCGTAGACGGTGAGGTCGATGCCGAGGGCCTTGGCCTGGGCCTTGGCGCCGTTGCCCCACTGCTCGAAGTAGTCGCCGGCGCCGCTCTGGCGGACCAGGGCCACCTTGACCGCGCCCTTGCTGAAGGGGGCGGGCTTCTTGCCGGTGGCGGCGGAGGCGGAGGCCGCGGTGTCGCCGGAGCCCTTGGAGGCGTCCGAGGACTGGGAGCAGCCGGACAGGACGAGGGCGGAGACGGAGGCCAGCGAGAGCGCGGCGAGGGGCAGACGGGTGCGGGACATGAGGGGGCTCCAGGGCGGGGTGGCGCAGAGGGGAACGCGAAGGGAGGTGCGCGAAGGAAGGTGAAGGGGATGCGTGGACCCGGAGCGCGGGGGACGGGAAGGGGCCGTCGCACGGACGGCGGGGAACACCCGGCGGAACACGGGCGCGTCGAGGCTCCGGGAGAGGTCAGCGACAGCTGGCCGTGGTCGACCGGAGCAGGTCCACGTACAGCCGCCGCACGAGCAGCAGCGTCTTCATAGGGAGATCATGAGAACGTTTTCAGCCACCCGTCAAAGAGATGGACATCTAATCTCACCATTCGGGACAACGATTACGTCACAGGCGGTTCGTCCCCGGTCGGGCGTTACCATCGGCGAACCGGCACCCCTCCCGGCACGTGAGGCCCCGATGACGACACCCTGCGCGAACGCGCTGCGCATGCCCGGCATGCGGCGCTGTCCCGGCGCGGCGTGTCGCGGCTGAGTGACGCTCCACCACCGCCGCCCTCCTCTCGCCTCCGTCCGAAAAACGCGTCCGTATCCGTCTCGGTATCCGGACATCCCTTCCAGAATCCTGGAGTTGCCCCCATGACCCTGCTGACGAGCTGGGCCGAGTCCGGCCCGGAGACCCTGATCCGCCGCACCTCCGACCCCGCCGAGATCGCCGAGGCCCTCGAGCCGCTGGGCGTGCGCTACGAACAGTGGCCGATCCGCGAGGACGTCCCCTTCGACGCCGACAGCGAGACCGTGTTCGCCGCGTACGGCCCGGAGATCGAGAAACTGAACGCGCAGGAGGGCTTCACCACCGTCGACGTCCTCGGTCTGCACCCGGGCGACGACCCCGAGTACCCGGCGAAGGCGAAGGCCGCCCGGGAGAAGTTCCTCCAGGAGCACACGCACGACGACGATGACGAGGTCCGCTTCTTCGTCTCCGGCTCCGGCATCTTCTATCTGCACGTGAACGGCGAGGTGCACGCGGTCTACTGCGAGAAGGGCGACCTGCTCGGCGTGCCGCGCGGCACCACCCACTGGTTCGACATGGGCACGAGGCCGTCCTTCACCGCCATCCGCTTCTTCCACGAGGAGGACGGCTGGATCGGCAACTTCACCGGCTCCCCGATCTCCGCGCGCTTCCCGGACTACGACACGATCGCCGCCGGCTACGCGGCCGACAAGGGTGCCGCGTGAGCCTGCCCGACCCGCGCTTCGACGTGGCCGGCGTGGTGCTCGACATCGAGGGCACGACGAGCGCCACGGGCTTCGTCGTCGACGTGCTGTACCCGTACTCGCGCGCCCGGTTCACCGAGCTGCTCACGGAGCGTTCCGCCGAGCCCGCGGTGGCGCGGGCGATCGCCCAGGTGCGGGAGCTGACCGGGGAGCCGGACGCCGACGCGGCCGCGGTCGTCGACACGCTGAACTCCTGGCTGGACGACGACCGCAAGGCGACCCCGCTGAAGACCCTTCAGGGCATCGTCTGGTCCGAGGGGTTCGCCCGCGGCGACCTCGTCTCGCACTTCTACGACGACGTCGTCCCGGTGCTGCGCGCCTGGCACACGGCGGGGCTGCGGCTGTACGTCTACTCCTCCGGCTCGGTGGCGGCGCAGCGGGCGTGGTTCACCCACAGCCCGCAGGGCGACCTCACACCGCTCGTGTCGGGGCTGTACGACACCGAGAACGCGGGGCCCAAGCAGGAGCCGGCGTCGTACCGCCGGATCGCGGAGGCGACCGGGACCGCCCCGGACCGTCTGCTGTTCCTCTCCGACCGGCCGGGCGAGCTGGACGCGGCCCGCGAGGCCGGCTGGCACACCGTCGGGATCCGGCGGCCCGGGGAGCCGTACTACGAGCAGGGCGTCGGCGACCACGCGCAGGCGGGGACGTTCGACGAGATCACCGTTGCGAGGAGCACCACGTGAGCACCGACATCTCCGCACTCGACCTGGAAGAGGCGGGCGCGGTCCTGGCCGCCGAGTCCGCCCGGTTCGCCTCCTTCGGCTGGATGCGGGGCACGTCGGGGAACCTGTCCGTGGTGCTCTCCCGCGACCCGCTGCGGCTCGCGGTCACCGCGAGCGGCCACGACAAGGGGGAACTGACGCCCGCGGACGTGGTGCTGGTGGACGGCCGGGGCGCGGCGGTGCGGGGCGGCCGGCCGTCCGCGGAGGCCGAGCTGCACGCGCGGGTCGCCGCGCTGACGGGGGCCGGTGCCGTGGTGCACGTGCACACCGTCGCCTCGGTGGCCATGGGGCGGCGCGAGCCGGGCGGGATCGTCTTCCGGGACGTCGAGATGCTCAAGGGGATCGGGCAGCCGGCTCACGACGTGGAGGTGACGCTGCCCGTCATCGCCAACAGCCAGGACATGACGGTGCTCGGGGACCGCCTGGAGGAGGCGCGCAACCCCCGGATGCCGGCGGTGGTGGTCGCGGGGCACGGCCTGTACGTGTGGGGGGCCGATCCCCGACAGGCCCGGCATCACACCGAAGTCGTCGAATGGCTGCTGGAGTTGGAGCTGTCGCAGCGCTGAGGCAAGTGCGCGCGGCGGAGGGACCCCCAGGGCCGGGGACCCTCCGCCGCGTCTACTTCAGGTGGTCGCCGGGCAGTTCGCCCGACGCCACGTCCAGCACGCCCCGCTCGGTGACCAGGCCCGTCACCAACCGGCCCGGTGTCACGTCGAAGGCGGGGTTGTGGCCCCGCGAGGCGGCCGGGGCCGTGCGGACCCCCGCCCACTCCAGCACCTCGTCCTCGCCGCGCAGTTCGATGCGGATGGCGTCGCCGTCCGGGGTGGCGAGGTCCACCGTGGTCGTCGGTGCCGCCACCAGGAACGGGATGCCCGCGTCGGCGCAGGCGAGGGCGATGCCCACGGTGCCGACCTTGTTGGCGGTGTCGCCGTTGGCGGCGATGCGGTCGGCGCCGACGATCGCCGCGTCGACCTCGCCGCGCAGGATGGTGCCGGCGGCGGCCCCGTCGGCCTGGACGTAGTGCGGGATGCCCTCCTGGACCAGTTCCCAGGCGGTGAGACGGGAGCCCTGGAGGAGGGGGCGGGTCTCGTCGGCGTAGACGACCTCGACGCGGCCGCGGGCGTGGAGTTCGCGGATGACGCCGAGGGCGGTGCCCCAGCCTGCGGTGGCGAGGGCGCCGGTGTTGCAGTGGGTGAGGAGCCGCAGCGGCCGGTCCTCGCCGACCCTCTTCAGCAGCCAGTCCGCGCCGAACGCACCCATCGCGCGGTTGGCCTCGACGTCCTCGCGCTGGACGGCGGCCGCCTCCGCGAGGACCGCGTCGAGGCCCTCGTCGAAGCGGGTCATGACACGGTCGACGCACACCATGAGGTTCACGGCGGTGGGCCGTGCCGCGCGCACCCGTGCGACGGCCGCGCGCACCTCGGCCCCGGTCCAGCCCTCCCGCTCCCCCTGGAGGAGCGCGAGGGCGACGCCGTAGGCGCCGGCCGCGCCGATGGCGGGGGCGCCGCGCACGACGAGCCGCCGGACCGCGTCCACCAGGGTGTCCACGTCGCGGACGTCCACGGTCTCGTTGCGGTGCGGCAGCAGCGTCTGGTCGATGAGCGTGAGGCTGTTTCCGGTCCAGGCGACCGCGCGCAGTTCCTGGGGCATAGCGGGACACTCCTGATGATCCGGTGATGCCCGCCACCGTACATGACCTGGGAGAACCACCGTTCGAGAGCGGTCGCCGACCTGGAGGTCCCCGTCCGGCCGTCTCCCGGTGACGCGGCGCCGGGCTCATAATGGCCTGAGAGATCCGATGTCTGGTACCGGTCGGCGTCCGAGCCGGTCGGGGAACGAGAGATCGGGGACGAGAGGGAGGTTGGTCGTGGCAGTCACCGACGAGGCGATCGAGAAGATCAAGGGCATGATCGTCTCGGGTGCGCTGCGCCCGGGCGACCGGCTCCCGAAGGAGAGCGAGCTGGCCGCCGAGCTGGGGCTGTCGCGCAACTCCCTGCGGGAGGCGGTGCGCGCCCTGTCGCTGATCCGGATCCTGGACGTGCGCCAGGGCGACGGCACCTATGTGACCAGTCTCGATCCCCAACTACTGCTGGAGGCGCTGTCGTTCGTCGTCGACTTCCACCGCGACGACACGGTCCTGGAGTTCCTCGCGGTGCGCCGCATCCTGGAACCGGCCGCGACCGCGATGGCCGCGCTGCGCGTCAGCGAGCAGCAACTGGATGCGCTGGAAGCCCAGTTGGACAGACTGGGGGACGCGCCGTCGGTGGAGGAACTCGTCGCCGGCGACCTGGAGTTCCACCGGGGCATCGTGCAGAGCGCGGGGAACTCGGTGCTGTGCTCCCTGCTCGAAGGACTCTCGGGGCCGACCACCCGGGCCCGGATCTGGCGCGGGCTGACCCAGGAGGACGCGGTCACCGGGACCCTGCGCGAGCACCGCGCGATCCTGGCGGCGCTCCGGGACCGGGACGCGGAGGCGGCGCGGTCCTGGGCGACCGTGCACATCGCCAGCGTGGAGCAGTGGCTGCGGTCCAGCCTCTGAGGGCCACCGCCCGCAGGTGCCGGGGTGTTCGAGCGTGGTGAACGGGGCAGTGATCCGTTCACTCCCCCGTGCAAGGGGGCTGCGGGCGCCCCCGCGGAACGCCGTAAGGTTGGGTGGTCAGGCGAGGGCACGTCGGAAGGAGGCGCTGGGTGATCGAGCTCGAGGGGGTTCCCGAGCTGATCGACCCGGTCATGGTGGCCGCGTTCGAGGGCTGGAACGATGCCGGCGACGCCGCCTCCACCGCGGTCGCGCACCTGGAGCGGGAGTGGAAGGGCGAGGTGTTCGCGGCGCTGGACGCCGAGGATTACTACGACTTCCAGGTGAACCGCCCCACGGTGTTCATGGACGGCGGCGTGCGCAAGATCACGTGGCCCACGACAAGGTTGTCCGTGGTGCGGGTCGGCGGCGAGAAGCCGCGGGACCTGGTGCTGGTGCGGGGTATCGAACCGTCCATGCGCTGGCGCTCGTTCTGCAACGAGCTGCTCGGCTTCGCGCACGAGCTGGGCGTGGAGTTGGTGGTCATCCTGGGCGCCCTGCTCGGGGACACTCCGCACACCCGTCCGGTCCCGATCAGCGGGACGACGTCCGACGCCGATCTGGCGCGGCGGATGGACCTGGAGGAGACCAAGTACGAGGGCCCGACGGGCATCGTCGGCGTGCTCCAGGAGGCGTGCACGCACGCGGGCGTGCCGGCGGTCTCGCTCTGGGCGGCCGTGCCGCACTACGTCTCCCAGCCGCCGAACCCGAAGGCGACGCTGGCCCTGCTCAACCGGCTCGAGGATCTGATCGACGTGCGGATCCCGCTGGGCGAGCTGCCCGAGGACACGCGGGCGTGGCAGGTGGGCGTGGACCAGCTGGCGGCGGAGGACAGCGAGGTCGCGGAGTACGTCCAGACGCTGGAGGAGGCCCGCGACACGGCGGAGCTGCCGGAGGCGTCGGGCGAGGCGATCGCCCGTGAGTTCGAGCGCTATCTGCGGCGCCGGGACGGCGGGGGCCCGCCGGATCCCGGGGAGCGGACCCGCCCTCCGAAGCCGCCCCGGCCGAGCGGGGAGACCGGGGAGACCGGCGAGTCGGGTGAGTCCACGGAGTCTGGCGCTTCAGGTGGGTCCGGTGAGTCGGGTGTGTCGGGCGAGGCGGGTGAGTCCGCCGAGTCGGGCGACGAGGATTCGTCGGAGGACTGATCGGGGCGGCGCGGACCGGGGCGGTGCGGACCGGGGCGGCGCGGACCGGGGCGGTGCGGACCGGGGCGGTGCGGACCGGGGCGGTGCGGACCGGGGCGGTGCGGACCGGGGCGGTGCGGATCGGGGCGGTGCGGATCGGGGCGGTGCGTTCCAGGAACGCACCGCCCCTTCGTCATGCCGGGACGGCGACGATCGCGTACGTCGTCTCGGGCGTCGGCGTCGTCGTGAAGCGGGCGTTGGGCAGGTAGAGCCGGCTCCCGAGGGCGGCGACCGTGGTCGGCACGTCGAACGCGCCGTCCGTGATCCGGCGCCGGAAGACACCGGTGCGGCCGTCGGCGGCCAGGGTGAACACGTCGACCGCGTTCTGCCGGTTCTGTACGACGTACAGCGTGCGCCCGGTGCGCAGGAGTCCGTCGCCGTTGGTGAGGGGCGCCGCGTCCCCGAGGTCGACCCGGGTGGTCACGCCGGAGCGCGGATCGACGCGGTGCAGTGCGCCGACACCGCTCTGCACGACGAGGAGCGCCGAGCCGTCGGGGGTGCGGGTGATGCCGTTGGCGTTCACCGACCCGTCGGTGACCTGCGTCCAGTCGCCGCTCAGCGGGAGGCGTAAGACGTCGGCGGCGTCCGGGAGTTCACCGCGCCGGCCGAGCGGCAGGGCGTACAGGACCGGCTGGTAGGAGTCGGTGAACCAGGCCGCGCGCGGCGTCAGGTACACGTCGTTGGTGAAGGTGGGGGTGGTGGTGGCGAGCGGGTAGGAGGCGAGGATCTCGCCGCTGCGCGCGTCCACGACCCGGGCGCCCGTGTCGCGGCCGGCGACGAACAGCCGCCCCCGGTCGTCGAGTTTGAGGCCGACGGAGGGGGTGCCGGGGCCCGTGGAGATGAGGGTGCCCCCGCCGGTGCGCAGGTCGGCGCGGTAGAGGGAGCCGTCGCCGAGGGAGCCGAGGTAGGCGTAGGGGCCGCGGCCGATGGCGATGCCCTCGGGGCGGAAGCCGTCGGGCAGCGGGATGACGTGCGGCCAGGCGGCCTCGGCGTGGGCGGGCGTGCCGAGGGAGGCGCCCAGGACGGTGGTGGAGAGGGCGAGCAGCCTGCGCCGGGTGAGGGGATGTGCGAAGGAACCGTGCGTGGGTGCCACGGAGCGTCCTTCCGCGAAGGGGACCGGCAGTTGGCCGGTCCAGCGGTCAACTACCGCCCCACCTCATCACAGGGACCCCCGCGGCCACAGCCGGTCGTGGCCGGTTCACAGCATGTCGACAGCAACCGCCACATCGGGGCCCTTCGCCGGGCGAACCGGTGAAGGGCCCCTGGCGGGCGATCGGCGGCGCCGCCTACAGCGCGACGCCGAGCAGGGCGTCGACGGCCCGGGAGACGACTCCGGGGGCGCTGATGTCCGTGCCGCCCCGCTCCTCCTGGAGGGCGGCCCAGCGGTCGACGGCGGCCAGCGCGGCCGGGGCGTCGAGGTCGTTCGCGAGGGCCTCGCGGATCTCGTCCACCAGCGCCTCGGCGGGCGGTCCGTCGGGGCGGGACACGGCGGCGCGCCAGCGGCCGAGGCGGGCGACGGCGTCCTCGAGGACCTGGTCCGTCCACTCCCAGTCGGCCCGGTAGTGGTGGGCGAGGAGGGAGAGGCGGATCGCGGCGGGGTCGACGCCGTCCCGGCGGAGCTGGGAGACGAAGACGAGGTTGCCCTTGGACTTGGACATCTTCTCGCCGTGCAGGGCGACCATGCCGGCGTGGACGTATGCCTTGGCCATGGGGAACTCGCCGGTGAGCACCTGGGCGTGCGAGGCGCCCATCTCGTGGTGCGGGAAGGCGAGGTCGGAGCCGCCGCCCTGGACGTCGAAGGTCATGCCCAGGTGGTCCAGCGCGATGGCGACGCACTCGATGTGCCAGCCGGGTCGGCCGCGGCCGAGGGAGCCGCCGTCCCAGCTGGGCTCGCCCTCGCGGGCGGCCATCCAGAGCATCGGGTCGAGGGGGTTCTTCTTGCCCGGGCGGTCCGGGTCGCCGCCGCGCTCGGCGGACAGCATCCGCATGGCGGCGGCGTCGAGGTTCGAGACCCCGCCGAAGTGCGGGTCGGACTCGACGGAGAAGTAGATGTCGCCGTCCAGCTCGTAGGCGGCGCCCGCGTCGCGGAGCCGTTCGACGAGCGGGACGATGCCGGGTATCGCCTCGACGGCGCCTATGTAGTGCTGCGGGGGGAGCATCCGCAGGGCGGTCATGTCCTCGCGGAAGAGGGCGGTCTCCTTCTCGGCGAGGGCGACCCAGTCGACGCCGTCGCGCTCGGCGCGCTCGAGGAGCGGGTCGTCGACGTCGGTGACGTTCTGGACGTACTGAACCTGCCGCTTGGTGTCGAGCCACACGCGCTGGACGAGGTCGAACGCGTTGTAGGTCGCCGCGTGTCCCATGTGGGTGGCGTCGTACGGCGTGATGCCGCAGACGTAGATACGGGCGACGGGACCGGGGTCAAGGGTGACGAGACCACCGGTCGCGGTGTCGTGGATCCTCAGGTCGCGGCCCTGACCGGGCAGGGCGGGGACCTCGGAAGCGGGCCAGGCATGCATGTCATGAGCGTAACCCGGAAGGATGTTGTGCATACGCGCCGGAGCGGGCCGGACGACCGGGAAGGCGCCCTTGCGCGTTTCCGCCCCGTGTGCAGACGGCACGCGTCCGGACCGTCACACCGGTGGCCAGGGGATGGCGGGCCACTCGCCCCCGGGCTCGGGGTGTCTGCCGCTCTCCAGGAGCCCGTCGACCCGCGCGCGGGTGGCGTCCAGCTCCGCCGGGGTGATGAGCGGGGTCAGGGTGCCGGTGAGCGCCCCGGAGGGCTCCAGAGCGGCCCTGAGGCCCTTGAGGACGTCCACCGCCTCCGCGGTCAGGGGCTCCCCCGCCCAGCCCCACAGGAGGGTGCGCAGCTTGTTCTCGGTGTTGAAGGTCACTCCGTGGTCGATGCCGTAGAGCCGGCCGTCGGCGGTGGGCAGGAGGTGGCCGCCCTTGCGGTCGGCGTTGTTGATCACCGCGTCGAGGACGGCGAGGCGCCGCAGCCGCTCGTCGTCGGCGTGCACCAGCAGTGCGGTGCGGCCCTCGCCGACCTCGGCGAAGCCGATCGCCTTCCAGCCCGGCTCGGGTTCCTCGGCGTCGACCAGGGCGAGCAGCTCGGCCTCGGGCGCCACCTCGATCCACAGCTGGCACATGCCCTCGCCGTACGGCCCCTCGCGCAGCACGGTGGGCGGTACGAGGCCCCAGCCGGTCGCCTCTGAGACCTCGTAGGCGGCGACCTCGCGCCGGGCGAGGTTGCCGTCGGGGAAGTCCCACAGGGGCCGTTCGCCGGCCACGGGCTTGTAGACGCAGAGGGCCTCGCGGCCCTCGTGGGCGACGGTGCAGTACAGGGCGGCGTTGGACGCGTCGCGGATGCGGCCCCGTACGGTCAGCTCGCCCCGGGCGAGGAGACCGGCGAAGGCCGGGTCGGTGGTCGTCACGCCCCGCGGCGGTATCCGTTCTGGCGCGGACATACGTGTCCTTCCGGGTCGAGCGGCAGGCTGCACAGCGGGCACGGCGGCCGGCCGGCGTTGACGACGTCGAGGGCGCGCTTGGCGAAGGCCCGCGCCTGCGCGCCGGTGAGCCGGACCCGCAGCATCGGGGGCCCGTTCTCCTCGTCCTGGAGGAGCCGTTCCTCGGCCTCGGCGAGATCCTCCTCGGAGTCGGCCTCGAGCTCCACGAGCGCCTGCGCCTCGACGATCATGCGCTGTTCCTCGCCGTCCCAGGCGAGGGCCATGGTGCCGACCCGGAACTCCTCCTCGACGGGGGCGTCGAGGGGGGCGGTGTCGGCGTTCTCGGCGGGCGCCACGGCGGGCACCGAGGCGCTACCGCCGCTACGGCGTACGACCTCGTCCAGCAGCTCGTCCATGCGCTCGGCGAGCGCGGCGACCTGGGTCTTCTCCAGGGCCACGCTGGTCACCCGGGCACCGGAGGTGGCCTGGAGGAAGAAGGTACGGCGCCCGGGCAGTCCGACCGTACCGGCCACGAAGCGGTCCGGTGGGTCGTAGAGGAACACCTGACGGGACACGTCCTGTCTCCATGGGAGTCGTGGGTTCGGGAACGTCCATGCGTGTACGCGTGTGTGGACCGCTTCACCCTACTGCGGCCGACGATCACGGTGCGCCCGCGCCGCCCCCGACCGTCGCGTCGCCGCCCGGGGGTTCCTCGCGCGGCGCGAGGGAGGCGAAGTCGCCGGTGTCGCCGAGGCGTACGAGAAAGGGCCGCAGCCGGGTGTAACGGATCGCGGTGATGGAACACGGTTCGACGGAGATCCGCTGGAAGAGGTCGAGATGGAGTCCGAGGGCGTCCGCCACGAGCGACTTGATGATGTCGCCGTGCGAGCACATCAGGTAGACGGCGTCGGCGCCGTGGTCGCGCTCCACGCGCGCGTTCCACTCGCGGACGGCCTCGGCGGCGCGGGTCTGCATGGCGCGCATGGACTCACCGCCGGGGAAGGCGGCCGCGGACGGGTGCGCCTGGACGACCTCCATCAGGGGCTCGTCCTTCAGCTCGGCGAGCTTGCGCCCGGACCAGTCGCCGTAGTGGGCCTCCCCGATCCGCTCGTCGGTGTGGACGGGCAGGCCGGGGCGGGCGTCGAGGAGGGGCCGGATCGTCTCCTGGCAGCGTTGCAGGGGGCTCGCGACGACCTCGGCGAGCGGCAGCCCCTCCAGCCTGCCGGGCAGTGCGGCGGCCTGCGCGGTCCCGCGCTCGTCGAGCGCGACACCGGGCGTCCAGCCCGCGAGCACTCCGGAGGTGTTGGCGGTCGAACGTCCGTGCCGGACAAGGATCAACGTGGGCATGCGGCCCAGCGTAGGCACACGCACGCGTGCGCCGGGCGGCGGACGAAGGGAGAATACGCTCCGTGATCGTCGACTGCGGGATCTACCGCGACGGGCGCCGGGCCGAGGGGCCGGAGGATCTCTCCGACGCCCTGGCCGAGGCGCGAGACTCCGGCGGTTTCGTGTGGATCGGGCTGTACGAGCCGACCGAGGACGAGTTCGAGCACGTCACGGCGGAGTTCGGGCTGCATCCGCTGGCCGTGGAGGACGCCCTCAACGCGCATCAGCGGCCCAAGCTGGAGGTCTACCACGACTCGCTGTTCCAGGTGTTCAAGCCGGTCGTGTACGAGCCCGAGGGCGACACCGTCTCCTCCGGCGAGATCATGGTCTTCCTCGGCGACGCCTTCGTGGTGACGGTCCGGCACGGCGAGGGCTCACCGCTGGGCGCAGTGCGGAGGCGGCTGGAGGACGAGCCGGAGATCCTCGCCAAGGGGCCCACGGCGGTGCTGTACGCGATCGCGGACGCGGTCGTCGACCACTACCTGGAGGTGGTGACCGAGCTCGGCACCGACCTGGAGGAGCTGGAGGCGGAGGTGTTCTCCCCGACGGGCGACGGCTCGCGGCACACCGCGTCGCGGATCTACGGCTTCAAGCGGCAGCTGCTGGAGTTCCGCCGCGCCTGCGTCCCCCTGGTGCCGCCGATGACCCGCCTGGCGGACACCGGCGGGCTCGGTTCCGGGCTGCCCTTCGTCAACGCGAAGGCCCGGCCGTTCTTCCGGGACGTCAGCGACCACCTCACGCGCGTGAACGAGTCCGTGGAGGGCCTGGACCGGCTGGTCACCGACATCCTCAGCGCGCATCTGGCGCAGATGAGCGTCCGCCAGAACGACGACATGCGGAAGATCTCCGCGTGGGCGGCGATGGCGGCCGTGCCCACGATGATCGCCGGGATCTACGGGATGAACTTCGACCACATGCCGGAGCTGCACTGGCTGTGGTCGTACCCGGCGGTGATCGCGCTGATGGCCGCACTGGAGGCGGTGCTGTACCGGCTGTTCAAGCGGCGGGGCTGGCTGTAACCCCTCCCCCGCAGGGCCCGGGCCCTGCGGGCTCAGGCGTACTCCGGGGCGGGGGTGGCGGGTCCGCCGAGGGCGTCGCGGTGCGCGGGCATCTCCAGCGACACCATCCGCCGCCAGCCCGCGAACCGCTCCCAGGCGTACAGGCCGTGGACACCGGCCGCGAGGACCGCGGACTTGGCCTTCGGCCAGCCGAGGATGCGGCCCATGTGCGCCATGACGGCGAGGCTGACGTCCCGGTGGACCCGGATCTCGGCGAGCGCGCACGCGCGCAGGGTGCGCTGGATGGCGCGGCCGTGTCCGGCGTGGGCGAGGCGCAGCAGTTCCTCGTGGCAGTAGGCGAGGTGGTTGTCCTCGTCGTGGGAGATCATCCGCACCGCGCGGCCGATGTCGGGGTGGTCGGCGAAGTACCGGCGCAGCAGGTTCATCTGCTCGGAGGCGCGCTGCTCGGTGACCCGGCTGTGGGCGAGGTAGGTGACGATGTCCTCCACGGTCAGCGGCCGGTCGGCGCGCAGCCGTTCATGGGCGAGGCCGATGCCGTCCCGCTCCAGGAGCATCGTGTAGTCCGTCTCCGGCGGCACCGGGACGGGGTGGACGCCGCGCTTCTTCATCAGCGCGTTGAAGATGCGGCCGTGCTTGTCCTCGTCGGCGCCGTGGCGGGCGATCTTGGGGGCGAGGCCTCGCTGGTCGGGCGGGACGAGCGCGGCGATCCGGGCGTTCTCCCAGCCGCCCTGCGACTCCCCGCCCGCGGCGATGGAGCAGAACAGGGCGAACGACTCGTCGTTGTCGAGGATCTCCTGGAACAGACTCTTTGCCGAAAGCATGCAAACGAGTCAAATGCGGGACGGACCGGGCCGCAACAGATGGGGGCGGGGACTCGGCCGAAAGGATGAGGGCCACGGCGCGCCGCGAGGCGTAACCGCGCGCGCCGCGGCGCGTTGTTCTCCGTGACGGCCGTGGCGGGGAAGACCCCCGAGCCCCCACCACGGCCGCGGTAACCTCCGGGCGTCCCGGCGCGGGAAGCGCGCGGACACGGCGCGGGAGCGGCCCGGGAACCCTTACGCCAGACCGGCCAGCTCCAGCGCCCGCGCACCCGCGCGCAGCGAGGCGAGGCGCTCGTCCAGGGTGAAGCCGGCGGGGGCGAGGGTGAGGGTGGTGACGCCGGCCGCGGCGTAGGCCTTCATCCGGTCGGCGATCCGCTCCACCGAGCCGAGCAGCGTGGTGCTGTCGATCAGGTCGTGCGGGATCGCGGCGGCGGCGCCCTGCTTGTCGCCGGCCAGGTACTTGTCCTGGACCTCGGCGGCCGCCGCCTCGTAGCCCATGCGCCGGGCGAGCTGGTTGTAGAAGTTCTGCTTGCGGCTGCCCATGCCGCCGACGTACAGGGCGGTGTAGGGGCGGAAGGTGTCGGCGAGCTTCTCGACGTCCTTGTCCTCGCCGACGGCGAGCGGCAGCGTCGGACAGACGTCGAAGCCCTCCAGGGTCTTGCCGGCCTTCTCGCGCCCGGCCCGGATGTGCCGGAGCGCGGTGTCCTCGATGTGGTCGGCGGAGGGGAAGATCAGCAGCGCGCCGTCGGCGATCTCGCCGGTCTGCTCCAGGTTCTTCGGGCCGATGGCGGCGATGTACAGCGGGATGTGCTCGCGCTCGGGGTGCACGGTCAGCTTGATCGGCTTGCCGGGACCGCCGGGCAGCGGCAGCGTCCAGTGCTCGCCCTCGTACGACAGCCGCTCGCGCGTCATCGCCTTGCGGACGATCTCGACGTACTCGCGGGTGCGGGAGAGCGGCTTGTCGAACTTGACGCCGTACCAGCCCTCGGAGACCTGCGGGCCGGAGACGCCGAGGCCGAGGCGGAACCGGCCGCCGGAGAGGGAGTCGAGGGTGGCGGCGGTCATCGCGGTCATCGCGGGCTGGCGCGCCGGGATCTGGAAGATGGCGGAGCCGACGTCGATCCGCTCGGTCTTGGCGGCCACCCAGCTCAGGACGGTGGCGGCGTCCGAGCCGTAGGCCTCCGCCGCCCAGCAGACGGCGTACCCGAGGCGGTCGGCCTCCTGGGCGACGGCCAGGTTGTCCGCGTCCATTCCGGCACCCCAGTAGCCGAGGTTGATCCCGAGCTGCATGGCCGATTCCCCTTACTGATCAGTAACGACGCTGTCGTGCCGACCTTAGCGCGGAGGACCGGGGGCGGGGAGTCCGGTGTGGCGAGCGTCGCGTGGCCGTGCGGGACGAGGGGGCGGGGCGGGTGCGCGGTGGCGGGGAGCCGGCGGGATGACTTGCGGAGATTCCGTTGTCCACAGGCAACCCACGGCCCAGTTCTGGCCAGTAATCTCGGCGTTCATGGAGCAGAGGCATCTCGGCCGCACCGGCCTGCGTGTGTCCCGCATCGGGCTCGGCACCCTGACCTGGGGGCGTGACACCGACGAGCACGACGCCGCGGACCTCTTGAAGACGTTCTGGGAGGCGGGCGGGACCCTCGTCGACACGGCGGACGTGTACGGCGACGGAGAGGCCGAGTACCTCCTGGGACGGCTCATGGACGGCCTGGTGGCCCGCCGGGACCTGATCATCTCCACCAAGGCGGGCAGCGTGCCGGACCCCGACCGGCGCTTCGACGGTTCGCGGGGCCACCTCCTCGCCGCCCTGGACGCCTCCCTCGCCCGGCTGGGCACGGATCACGTCGACATCTGGCACGTGCACGCCTTCGACCCGGACACCCCGCTGGAGGAGACGCTCCAGGCCCTCGACATCGCCGTCGCCAGCGGCCGCGCCCGCTACGCCGGGGTGTCCAACTTCTGCGGCTGGCAGCTCGCCAAGGCCGCCACCTGGCAGCTCGCCGCACCCGGCGTCCGCACCCGGCTCGCCAGTACGCAGATGGAGTACTCGCTGCTCCAGCGCGGCGTGGAGCGCGAGGTGCTGCCGGCCGCGCTGGACCTGGGCATCGGGCTGCTGCCGTCCTCGCCGCTCGGCCGGGGCGTCCTCACCGGCAAGTACCGGGGCGACGCCCTGCCACCCGACTCGCGCGCCGCCTCCGAGCACTTCGCGCCCTTCGTCGAGCCCTACCTGGACGACACCGCGAGCCGCATCGTCGACGCCGTGACCACCGCGGCGGACGGGCTCGCCGTGACCCCGCTCCAGGTCGCCCTGGCCTGGGTCCGCGACCGGCCCGGCGTGGCCGCCCCCGTGGTCGGCGCGCGCAACGCGCAGCAGCTCACGGCGGCGTTGTCAGTGGAGGCCCTTACGCTTCCTGACGAGATCTGCCGGGCCCTCGACGACGTGTCGGCGCCCGTGCACCGCTATCCCGATCACGACTGGAGCACGCTGTGAGCACGGAACCGGATTCCTCGGACGGCACCGAGAACACCGGGCCGGGGACACCGGACGGTGACGACAGCGCCCGGGCCGCGACCGGGGGCGAGACCGCTACCGAGACCGAGACCGGGGAGACCACCGCGGGCCCGGCCGCCGAGGGCGGGGCCGCCGCGCAGGTCAGTGAGGCGCAGGCCGAGCTCGCCGCGCAGAAGCGGGAGCGGGAGCGGATCGAGCGGCGCAAGGCCGAGAAGGCGGGGCCCATCGACAGCGGGGCCAAGCTCAGCGGCCGGGCCGCCGACCTGCTCGCGGCGGTCCGGGCCGTGGAGGGCGGGGCCGGACCCACCGCCACCGTCTTCGACGAACCGGAACCCCCGCGCCGCCCCGCCACGCCGGAACCCGTACCGCGCCCGCAGCCGGCGTCGGCCCTCGGGGCCCCGGCCGCTCCCCCGGCCCCCGCCCAGGAGACCGTCGCGGCCGTGCGGCGCGTGCTGACCGACGGCGGTGCCCCCGAGGCGCTCGCCCCGCAGGTCGCGGGGGCACTCGGCGAGGGCGCCGAGGACCTGCTGCGCGCCGACCCCTGGCACCTGCTGCGGGTCGTCGGCGTACGGCCCGAGCAGGCCGACGGGTTCGCCCGGGCCCTGCTCGGCGCGGAGTGCGCCCCCGACGACGAGCGGCGGGGCCGCGCGCTGACGGTCTGGCTCCTGGAACAGGCGGCCCTCGCCGGTCACACCGCGCTGGAGCTCCCGGCGCTCACCGCGGCTCTCGCCCAGCGGTCCGTGCCGGACGCCGACGAGGCCGTGCAGAGCGCGCTGGCGGAGGGCGACGCGCTCGCCTTCCAGGACCCCGAAGCCGAGGCCTCGGCGAACGCCGCGCCCGCCGGGGACGCCGAGAGCGACGACGACGAGGCCGGGGGCGACCGTCCGGTCCGTGTTCTGGTCGGCCTGGAGCGGTACGCGCTCGCGGAGGAGAGCCTCGCCGACGGCCTGGCCCGGCTCGTGAACTCCCTCGCCAAGGAGGCCGCCTCGGAGGCGGGGTGGGAGTCGGCCGCCGCCTCGGCGTCCGGCAGCGCCGCCGAGCTGATCCGGGCCGTCGCCGGGCACGGCCTGGTGCTGCACACCGGCGGCGAGGCCGCCCGCACCGAACCGGCCGCGCTGCTCACCGCCGCCCGCTCGCTGGGCCTGCGCGCGGTCGTGGCCTGCCACACCCCGGACGGCCGGGACCGCCTCGCGGCACGGGCCGGCGGGGCGGACCTCGCCGTCACCGTCCACGGACTGCTCGCGGGCGCCGAGGGCCCCGGCCGGGACACCGACGGGGCGCTCGCCCTGGACCTGCTGATCGTGACGGACGCGCCCCGGCTCGACGTGGAGAGCGCCGCGATGGTGGTGGAGTCGCTGCCGGACGGCGCCCGGCTGGTGCTCAGCGGTGACCCGGCGGAGCTGTGGTCGGCCGGGCCGGGGCGGGTCTTCGCGGATCTGCTCGCCGCCCGGGTGTGCCCGCAGATCGCCTCACGCACCCCCGACCCCGGTCCGCTCGGCGAACTGCTCTCCGGGATCGGCGTCGGCGAGCTCAACCAGGTCGAGGCGCCCGGCAAGGAGCTGGTGATCGTCCCCGTTCGGGACGCGGCCGAGGCCGTGCACCGCACCCTGCAACTCGTGCTGGAGTCCGTGCCGAGGGCCTTCGGCGTCGAGCCGGGCCGGACGGTGGTGATCACCCCGGGCCATGGCGGCGCGGCCGGCACCCGCGCGCTCAACGCCGCGCTCAAGGAGCGCCTCAACCCCGGCCCCGGCCGCTTCGGCGGCTTCGACCCCGGGGACGTGGTCGCCCACTCCCCCGCGCCGGGGCGGACCCTGCTGGGGCGGGTGGAGAAGGCAGACGCGGACGGGCTGCACCTGTCCTGCGCGGGCGCCCCCCTCGTCGTACCGAAGGAGCGGGTGGAGCAGTCCGTGCGGCACGGCTGGGCGCTGACCGCGCACCAGGCGGTGGGCGGCCGGTGGCCGGCGGCCGTCGTGGTGCTGCCCGGCGACGCCGCACAGGCCCTCTCCCGGCCGTGGGTGTACACGGCGTTCGGGCGGGCGGAGCGGCACCTGTCCGTGGTGCACGGTGTCGAGCAGGCGCTGGCGCGGGCGGTCGCCGAGGTCCCGGCCAGGCCGCGGACGACCCGGCTGCCGGTCCTGCTGCGCACCCAGGTGCCACCGGCCGGCTGAACCGCACCGGCACGCGCACGCGAGCGGCGGCCGGGACGAGGTCTCCCCCGGCCCGGCCGCCGCCGTGTCCCGTCACGCCGCCCGCGGGCGGCGACCGCCTAGCGCCGGTCGGCGTCCAGCGGCTCCAGGTCGTCGACGTCGTCCACGTCCTCGGCGTCCTCGACGTCCTCCTGGTCGTCGAGTTCGTCCAGCTCGGCCGCGAGATCCTCCTCGTCGTCCTCGTCGTCCTCGTCGTCCTCGTCGTCCTCGTCGAAGACCGCGCTCACGTCGAACCGGCAGACCACCCGCTGCGGATCGGCCTGGTCGAACGGGGCCTCCAGCCACTCGCCCGGTTCGGCCGGTTCGTCGGCGGCGAGCACCCACAGCGTGGAGTCGCCCTCCTCCAGGCCGAACTCCTTGTGCCGGGAGGCGATCTCGTCCGGTTCGAACTCGCCGAACAGGATGCCCAGGGCCCCGTGCACGGTGCCCGCGCCCTCCGTGCCCTCGTCGTCCGCCGCCTCGATCCGCTGGGCCTGGGCGAGCAACCGCTGCGGCTCCGCGACGGCGTAGTCCCGGCGGATCAGCACGCTGACCGCGTTCGGCTCCTCGGGCCCGGTGTACGGGGGCAGGGAGTCGTCCGCGCCGGGGATCTCGAAGGGGGTGACCTCGTCGTAGCGGTCGTAGAGCAGTTCGTCGTAGACCTCGGCGGCCGCGGCCAGCTCGTTGAACGCCTCGTAGACGGCCGGGTCGTCCTCTCCCGACCTGCGTTCGACCGCGGCCAGATGGCGGTCGAGCGCGGTCTTGACCGCCTCGGCGGCGGCGCGTACCTCGGCAGCGGTGGGCTGCGCAGCATCAGACATAGTGCAGACGCTATCCGTACGAGGCCCCAGCCCGCACAATAGATGCGATGCCGGAATACGAATTTGTCGACGTGTACGTACCGCGCGGGGTCTCCCGCAAGGAGGCGACGCGTCTGCTGACCGACCATGCCGAGTACGGACACTGGGAGTTGGACCGCCTGAGCCTGATGCGTGACGGCAGTCGCCGAGTGCGGCTGCGCCGACGGATCATCCGCCAGGTACGTGCCACATGGTGAAGTGAGCGACACAGACGGAGCGGGCCCCGCCGAGGCGGGGCCCGCTCCGTTGTCCGGCCTGCGGGGAGGTCACCCGAAGGTGCGCGCCTTGCGGTAGAGCAGTGCTCCGGCGAGGAGCGCGCCCGCGCCGGCCGGCAGGGCGAGGCCGAGCGGCAGCTCGCTTCCGGTCTCGGCGAGCTGGGCGCCGCTGGTGGCGCTACCGGTGGTTCCGGTGGGCCGGTGGTCGGTCACCGAGTGGGGCGGGGTGCCGCGGCCCGGGGTGGACGGCACGGCCTCGGGCCCGGAGGGGGTGGACCCGTGGCCGACCGGCTTGCCGGGGGTGTGGTGCCCCGGGTGGCCCGGCGTCTCGTGGCCGCGGTCCGGCGGGGTGCCGTATCCGGGGCCGCCGCCGGTGTCGCAGTCGTTGCCGTAGGACGGGTTGAGGATCCCGACGGCGTCGACGCTGTTGCCGCACACGTTCACCGGTACGTCGATCGGGGCCTGGACGTGGTTGCCGGATCCGATGCCGGGAGAGCCACCGGTGTGACCGTCCGCCTGTGCGCCCCCGGAGCCCGGGTACGCGCCGTAGCCGCCGTGACCGCCGTGACCGCCCCAGTGGCCTCCCCCGGTGCCCCCGGTGCCCCCGTTGCTTCCGTTGCCGCTGTGACCGCCGCCGTACGCGTGGTCGCTGTCGCCGTAGCCGCCCGGGGCGCGGTGACGGCCGCCCTGGGTGGTGCAGGAGTTGCCGAACGCCGGGTTGAGGAGCCCGACGAGGTCGATGGTGTTGCCGCACACGTTGATGGGGACGTTCACCGGCACCTGCACCGTGTTGCCGGACGCGACGCCGGGCGAGTCGGTGGCGAATCCGTTCGCGCCCGTGTCGGCGTGCGCGTAGCCGCCGGCGGCGGCGATCACCCCCGTGGCCGCCGCCACGGTCATGAGGCTCTTGCGGGTGACCTGTCGCATTGCTGTTTCCCTGCTTTCGATCTCGTCCTCGGCCTGAATTCCCGCATCATTCCAGTACCCGGGAAATCTCGTGGGGACATTCGGGCCGTTCGAATTCTTCGGCCATTCCTTCGGAAAAGACCGGAAGGCCCCGGAGCGCAGGGTGCGCTCCGGAGCCGACGGTGTGGACGACCCCTCAGCGGGTCGACGTCACTTGTTGATGCAGACGTTGCCGAAGGCAGGGTTCAGCAGCCCGATCGCCGAGATCGTGTTGCCGCAGACGTTCACCGGGACGTGCACCGGAACCTGGATCACGTTGCCGGAAGCGACACCCGGGGAGTGCACCGCGGCCCCCTGGGCACCGGCATCGGCGACGGCCAGGCCCGCGCCCGCGAGAACCAGCCCACCAGTGGCAGCCGCAGCAGCGACGACCTTCTTGATCATTATTCCTCCTTGTTGGCAAAAGCGATCCTCAGCAGCGGACCGCATCACCAAGAACGAGGGGGAATTAATGAGGCTACGCGCTTATCGGCGCATTCACTCTTCTCAGCAGCTCCCGCACGCGCGCGCGATTTTCAGGACGCGTCGATGAACCGGTCGAGCACCCGCACGCCGAACTTCAGCCCGTCCACCGGCACCCGCTCGTCGACGCCGTGGAACATGCCCGCGAAGTCCAGCTCCGGGGGCAGCTTCAGCGGGGCGAAGCCGAAGCCGCGGATGCCGAGGTCGTCGAAGGACTTGGCGTCGGTGCCGCCGGAGAGCATGTAGGGGACCGCCTTCGCGGTCGGGTCCTCGGCGAGCAGCGCCGACTGCATGGCCTCGACGAGCGCGCCGTCGAAGGAGGTCTCCAGCGCCTTGTCGGAGTGGACGTCCTCCCGCCGTACGTTCGGGCCGATCAGGCGGTCGAGGTCGGCGAGGAACTCCTCCTCGTACCCGGGCAGGAAGCGGCCGTCGACGTGCGCGGTCGCCTCGCCCGGGATCACGTTGACCTTGTAGCCGGCGCCGAGCTGGGTGGGGTTGGCGGTGTTGCTGAGGGTCGCGCCGATCAGCTTGGCGATGCCGCCGAGCCGGGCGAGGGTGGACTGCATGTCCTCGGGGTCCAGCTCCGTGCCGAGGGCGTCGCCGAGCTCGTCGAGGAAGGCCCGGGTGGTCTTGGTGACCCGGACCGGGAAGGTGTGCCGGCCGAGCCGGGCGACCGCCTCGGACAGCTCGGTGATCGCGTTGTCCTTGTGGATCATCGAGCCGTGCCCGGCGGTGCCGGCGACGGTCAGCTTCATCCAGTGCATGCCCTTCTCGGCCGTCTGGATCAGATACAGCCGCCGCTCCTCGTTCACGGTGAACGAGAAGCCGCCGACCTCGCTGATCGCCTCGGTGACGCCGTCGAACAGCCCCCGGTGCCGGTCGACGAGGTGGCGGGCGCCGTAGAGACCCCCGGCCTCCTCGTCGGCGAGGAACGCGAGGACGACGTCCCGGGGCGGCTTGCGCCCGGAGCGCATCCGGTCGCGTACGACCGCCAGGGTCATCGCGTCCATGTCCTTCATGTCGACCGCGCCGCGGCCCCACACACAGCCGTCCGTGACCTCCCCGGAGAAGGGGTGGTGGGTCCAGTCGACCGCGTTGGCCGGGACGACGTCGAGGTGGCCGTGGATGAGCAGTGCGGGCCGGGACGGGTCCTCGCCCTCGATCCGGGCCACGGTGGAGGCGCGTCCCGGGTGCGACTCGAAGATCTGCGGCTCGAGGCCGACCTCGGCGAGTTTCTCGGCGACCCACTCGGCCGCCTTGCGCTCACCCGGGCCCGAGTGGTCGCCGTAGTTGCTGGTGTCGATCCGGATGAGGTCGCGGCAGAGGTCCACGACCTCGTCCTCGCCGGTGACGTTCCTGGCCGTGTCGCTCACGCTGCTTCCTCCCGCTGTCCTGGCCGGTTCCCCCACATCCTCCCTCTCGGCGCCGCCCCCGCCCAAGACCGGTCCCGGCCCGTCACACTCCGTTCACGTGGGCCGACGCCTCCCGTCCGACCAGGCGTGATCGGGCACCCTCGAAAGCCTGGTAGTGTTTACGACGTCGCCGCGAGGGAAACCCGCCGCGACAGACACCTTGTCCGGGTGGCGGAATGGCAGACGCGCTAGCTTGAGGTGCTAGTGCCCTTTATCGGGCGTGGGGGTTCAAGTCCCCCCTCGGACACCACTTCCTGTGAGGGGCGGTTCCGGCTTACGCCGGGGCCGCCCCTCGCTGGTGTGCGGGATCCGTCGCTAGTGCCGTTCTGGGCCGGGGGTCCACAGGGCGTAGTGGTGGTACAGGCCGCGCACCACCGCCCGCAACGCGGCGCTCGGCAGCTCGGGCTGGCCCAGGGGCCACTCCGGGATGAGGATCTGCTCCAGGAGCTGGCGGTCGAGGGGAGCGCTCGACGACACGAGATCACCGAGGAAGCCCGTCACCTGCTGCAGGTACTGCTCGGCCCGGGGGACCACCAGCCACTGGAACAGCCAGACGGCCACCTCGACGGCCCGGCGCCGCAGCTCGCCGTCCAGCTCGGGGTCGTCGTCCACGGGCCGGACCGGGAGGAGCAGCCGAGCGTGCAGGAGTCCGCTGCAGAGGTCGCCGATCTCGCCCTCGGAGTAGTCGCGGTCGCCCAGACAGCCGAGCACGACGTTCTGCGCCTGGCAGTTCAGCCGCACGGTGAGGATGTGGAGGAGGTCGGGCACCGACGCTTCCTGCAGGATCCTCCGGCGGTACGTGCCCCGCAGGTCGTCGGCACGAGGACCGAACGGTTCGCACAACTGCCTGATCAGCTCCTCGCGCGCCTGCCTCGTCATGCCCTCCCCGCTTTTGCGGCGCCTCCTCGTCCTGGGGTGCGGGAGGCTGCTGAGGAAGGGCGTGTCGAGCGCCTCCCGGCCGACGCGCTCCCGCTCCTCCCGCGACCGCCGCACACCCCGGCCACCGGGGGTGGGAGGGCTGCTGGGCCTGGGCGGATAGGAAAGGACCGCACCCTCGCCGAGGGGCCCACCGGGGCGCGCGCCCCTCTCGACGGCCGGGCCGGGCCCGGCAGACCCGACAACACCGGACGGACCGGGCCCCGCGCCCCCACCGGACGCCGGGGCCGGGCGCGCGGGACCGACGGCGGACGGGCCGAGGCGCAGGCCGCCCTCGACGGACGGGGCCGGGCCCGCGGGACCGGCACCCGACGGGCCGGGACGCAGGCCACCGTCGACGGGCACGGCAGGGGCTGCCGGAGCGACACCCGACAGGCCGGCACCCACGCCCTCACCGACAGACCGGGCCGGGCCCGCAGGACCCACACCCGACGGGCCGGGACGCAGGCTTCCATCGAAAGGCGCGGCCTGGCCCGCAGAACCGGCACCCGACGAGCCGAGGCGCACGTCCCCATCGACCGACGGGGCCGGGCCCGCAGGACCAACACCCGACGGACCGGGACGCAGGCCACCGTCGACAGGCACGGCGGGGGCTGCCGGACCGACACCGGACAGGCCGGGACGCACGCCACCGGCGACAGACGGGGCCGGGCCCGCAGGACCAACACCCGACGGACCGGGACGCACGCCACCGGCGACAGACGGGGCCGGGCCCGCAGGACCAACACCCGACGGACCGGGACGCACGCCACCGGCGACAGACGGGGCCGGGCCCGCAGGACCAACACCCGACGGACCGGGACGCACGCCACCGGCGACAGACGGGGCCGGGCCCGCAGGACCAACACCCGACGGACCGGGACGCAGGCCACCGTCGAAAGGCACGGCGGGGGCTGCCGGACCGACACCGGACAGGCCGGGGCCCACGCCACCACCGGCAGACCGGGCCGGGCCGGGGCCCGCGCCTCCGTCGCCCCTCTCGGCCCGGCCCCCGGACCCCACACCGGACACGGCCGGCCCGGCCGTGCCGACGGCGGGCCCGGTCGGGCCCGTCCCGCCCGATCCGGCCGACCCCAGAGCAGCTGGGGTGGTACCGCGGATCTCCGGCACCGTGCCGGGGGCCCGCGCCGCGGAAGCGGGATCCCAGCCATCCCCGCCAGATGCATGCCCGGCCGGGCCAGGGACGTACGACGCCGAGCCCGACGCGCCAGGGGGCCTCCCCCCGGGCCCCCGACCCCCGTCAGTCCCGCCAGACGCCCGACCAACCGGGCCGGACACGTACGACTCCGAGCCAGACCCGCCAGGGGCCCTCCCCCCAGGCCCCCGTCCCCCGTCGATCCCGCCAGATGCCTGCCCGACCGGACCAGAGACGTCCGACGCCGAACCCGACGGCGGCCGGGCCGCCCCGGCGTGGGTCTGCTCGGGGTGGGCCCGGAGCGCGCGCTGCCCCGCCGGGAAGCCCGGCAGGGGCACCAGGCGCCGGGGCCGCCCCGTGTCCCAGGCCCTCGGACACCGAGCCGACGATCTGCGGCGGCGGTCCCGGAGCCCGTTCCGCGGAACCGGACTCCGCTGCGGAAACACCGAGATCCGGGCGGCCGGACGGTCCAGCGACGCCCGGTCCCCGCCCCGGTGGGGAAGCGTTGGCGTCCGGGGCCGGCTCTCCCCGTCCGTGCCAGCCGGTCGGCAGGGGCAAGGACGGGGACGGGGACGGGGACAAGTTTCCCGGGCCTGCGTAGGGGCTGTCGCGGGCCCGTGGGGGCGCCTGCCAGGCCTCCCGGTGCGTCCAGATCTCGCCCTCCGCTTCGGCGTCCGGCCCCCACGCGTCCGACGGGGCGGCGCGGTTCGGGGCCGGCCGTTCGTCGTCCCGCGCGCGGTGCGGGCGGCGGGGGCGGCCGGTCAGCGCCGCTTCGACGCGGTCGTAGCGCTCCTCCTCCGGCAGGGCCGCCGCGTCGGCCGCGCGGTCGAGCGGGCGGGGGTAGTTGTCCAGCGAACCGGTGGCCAGCCAGTCGCAGTAGTGGGTCACCAGCATCCGGGCGAGGAACGCCGCGTGGTCCTGCTGGACGTCGGTCAGCCTGATCCGGCGCAGATCCGCGTCCTGGACGTGGGAGCGGCGCCAGTCCGGCACGAAGACCACCCGGTGCGGATGCCGGTCCGAGGTGTCGTAGGTGGCGTAGGTCCAGCCGTCGTGGCCGAGCCAGCCGCCGAAGATGTCGCACAGGGCCCACAGGGCCGACAACGCCGGGTCCGGCGGCCATCCGTCGGCGTCACCGGCACCACCGGCACCACCGAAGGGCAGCTCCCGGCGGACGGCCTCGGCCACCGCCTCCAGTTCACCGATCCGGGCCGACACCCGGCCGCCCGGCTCCCGCAGCAGCTCGGCGACCATGCGCACCAACGGCTCGCGGACCAGGATCACACCGTCCCGCAGCGGCCCCTGCCGACGGTCCGCCAGCTTCTGGAGGTCCTTCAGCGCGAAACCCGGGATGGCGCCCCGCGCCGAGTCGAACCACTTGTCCTCCTTCCACGGGCCGGCGCCCAGGGCCAGACAGCGGCGGGCGGTCAGCGCCCCGGCCGGTGCCATCAGGGCGTGGCAGATGTTGCTCTCGCGGTTGTTGCCGTCCTTCTCCGGCATCCTGCGCAGCAGGACCGCCCGGCCGCCGTGGATCAGCCGGACCAGGCTGACGCGCTCTCCGCCCCCCTTCACCCGCAGTACGGAGCCGCGCTGCTCCGCGAGGTCGCGGGCGACCCGCTCGTCGCACGAGTACGCCACCGCGGTGATGCCCGCGCCCCGGGCGGCACCCCGGCTGCCCGCCCACCGGAACACCATCTGGTGGACCACGCCGTTGCCGTCGCTCACATCCCCACCTCGGCGGGGCCGTCGGCACCCGTGTCGCCGAGCATGCCGCACATGGACAGCACCGAGACCAGCGGTTCGAGGACCCGGCGGGGCCGGACGCCGTGCACGAAACGGTCGTCGCGGTACTGGCTGCCGGTCGCGGAGGCGAAGTGCAGGGTGCAGCGGAGCACGCTGTCGAACGGCCGTACCCAGGCGGGTCCGGCGTAGTGCCGCAGGAAGGAGTAGGCGTCGCGGCTCTCCGCGCGCAGCCGGGCGGCGGAGACCTGGGGCATCGCCGGTTGGGACAGCCAGCGGTCCACGGGGGGTTCGAAGCGCAGCAGGTCGCACTTGTTGATCACCACGGCGGCGGCCACCCCGAGGTACGTGCCGGTGCGCGGCAGCCGGTCGAGGACGGTCTGGAAGGCCGGGTCGCCGCCGCGCGTGTAGCGGAACGCGCCGCGCAGGGGATCGAGCTGGGCGTGGGGCAGCGCGCGCAGCGGGTCGACGACGAAGATCAGCGCGTCCACGCCCAGCATGAAGCGCAGCAGCGCGTCCGTGCGCCGCAGGTCTTCCCCGCTGAGGTCGAAGAAGGCGAGCGGGCGGGTCCTGCCGTCCACCCCGGTGAGCAGCAGCGCCTCCTCGAAGGTCGCGGAGGTCTCCAGCTGCGGGGTGTGCTCCAGCATGATGCCGGAGCGCAGTACGTCGACCTGCTCCTCCATGAACTCCCGGTGGTCCTGGGGGTTCACGGACTGCCAGGTGATCCCGTACTGCTCCAGGCCGCCGTCGGTGATCTCACCGATCATCTGGGTGAGCAGATGGGTCTTGCCGGTCGCGGAGTCGCCGACCATCGCCACCGTGAGCGGGCTGCCGTTGGTGAGGTAGGGGACGGGGATGTAGTGGGGGGTCACCCCGTCGGTGTTGCGGCAGCGCTGGTAGGCCGAGCGCAGGGTGTCGGCCCGGCGCAGCGGGCTGGTCTGGCCGCTCAGGTCCAGGCTCTGGTACTGCTGGCGGTCGTCCCGCACGAACAGGTGGCGTTCGTCGTAGGAGACGATCTCCAGGCAGTAGGGGCAGAGCATGTCGCGTGCCGAGGAGTCGGACATGAAGGGGCTCACCGGTAGCCACCCCTTTCGGTACCTGCGGTTTCGGGATCCTGTGCGGTCGTGCTGCCGCCGTAGAACCAGGTGCTGTCGTCCGCGGCCGAAGCGGCCGAAGCGGAGGGATCGGCCGGACCGAGCGGACCGAGCGGGCCGAGCGGGCCGTCGGGGCCCGACGAGCCGGTCGGGCCTGTCGAGCGGTCGTCGGCGGTCTCCGGTGCCGACGCGTGCCACGGGGGCTCCTGCGGGGGCGGGACGACGGGTGGCGGCGGCGTACGGCGCAGGGAGGCGCGTTTGCGGCGCAACGCCGTGTCGAAGTCGCGCCGGTAGGGGTCGAGGGGATCCGGCTTGCCCGCGGCGGGGACGTCGGCTCCGGCGCCGGGCATGAGGACGTGCAGCAGCTGGCCGGGCAGCGGCCGGTCGGCGGCCCGGGGGGCGAAGACCGGTGCGAGCGTCTGGGCGAGCGAGGGGTGGGCCGTGAGGTCCGCGGAGGGTCCGTCGGGATGCCCGGGGCGGCCGGTGACCAGCTGGTGCATCACCTGCCCCACGCTCCACAGCGCGTCGCGGGCGTCCGTGAGGCCCTCGCCGGCCCGCTGTTCGGGGGAGGCGTAGGGCGGGATGCCGCAGGGTCTGCGGGGGAGGCCGAGTCGGGTGACGGAACCGAGGTCCCAGAGCTGGATGCCGTGCTCGTCCCAGCGCACGGCGGCCGGGACGATCCCCTGGTGGACCAGGCCCACGGCCTCCATGAGCCGTACGGCGAGCACGAGATCGCGTTCGATGACGCGCTGCTGGCTGGTGGACACGCCCTGGGCGAGGGCGGCGACGGAGGAGCCCCGGGGGGCGGCGTAGACGATGAAGGGCTCCGCGGCGTTGACGTCGTGGCCGACCGGCACCGGGAACAGGCCGCTGTAGCGGGTTCCGGAGTAGGCGCGGTGCAGGGTGAGGGCGGCGGCGATCTCGGCCTCCATCCCGGTCTGTGCCGCGTCGTTGCCCAGCTCGGTCTCGGGCAGCCGGACCTGCAGGCCGGACCGGTCGTCCGTGAGCTGCACCCGCCGGCCCACGGCGGGCGGGCGGACCATGCGCGGCAGGTCGGCGCCGAAGCGGGCCTTGACCCGCATCGGGGCGCCCTGGGCCGAGACCATGGTCAGTTCGCCGAACTCACCGGCGGCCGGCGACCGGTCGGCGTCGGCCGGTGTGCCGGGGCTGCTGCCCTGCGGTCCAGGGTGTCGGTCGTTCACCATGAGGCTCCCCCACTGTCACCGTGCGACAGGCCGCTGTCGGCCCTGTCCCCCACGTCGTCCACCGCGTCGTCCACCGCCTCGTCCGGGGGGCGGACCCGGACTCGTACCGTCTCGACCGCGCCCGGGCGCAGGGCGGTCACTCTGATCGCGCCGACGAGACGGCCGGACGACATCCACACGGCGTCGTCGGACTCGGCCACGGGGGCCGTCCCCAGCGCGGTGCGCACCGCGCGCGGCGCGAAGCGGATGACCCGCATGGCCGCCGGATCGCGGCTGAGCAGCGGCAGCTGGGCGGGCGAGCACAACGACCGCAGCCGGTCGGCGGCCTCGGGGGCCAGTGCCTCCCGCACGGGCATGATGCCGCTGCCCAGCAGGGCCATGGCGTCGCCGCGTCCCCGGCCGGGCCGGGTGAAGGGCGGCGCCGCCATCACCCCGCAGAGCTCCAGATGACGGCGGGCGGTGCCGAAACCGTCACGGACGGCGTGCGTGAGGGTGTCGGCGTGCCGGTGCCCGGCCGGAGCCGGTGCCGCGACGCCCCAGAACCGGCGGAGGGCGTCGACGGTGGCGTCCGCGAGGTCGGCGACCAGCGTGGGCAGCAGCTCCGGGCCGCCGTCGGCGCTGGTGTGCACCAGCCAGGGCGGTGTCCCGGGGACCGCGGGCCGGTCGTCGCCGGGGGCGGGTTCCCAGGTGCCGTGCGGGGAGTCCGATACCGGCTCCTCCCGGGGACCGTCCGCCGGCCAGGGGTCGGCGTCTCCCGCGCCCGCCGTGTCCTCGTGCCACGGACCCTCGGACCAGTCGTCGTCCGGCCATGCCTCGCCGGTCCAGCCGTCGTCGTGCCGTACGGCGGTCTCCGGGGCGTCCGGCGGCCCGGCGAGGCCGGGGACGCGGGCGCCGGGGGCGGTACGGCCGTCGTGGGCGTCGGCGGCGCTGCGGCGCAGCACCACGGCCAGGGCGCGGGCGGAGTCGGCGCACCGGGTGCGTTCGTCGGCGGCCCACCACTGCTGCCGCATCGCCTCGGCCAGCACCGAGTCCACCCGGTCCAGCTCTTCGCGCAGGACGGCGAGTCCGGAGCGCTCGCACCAGTCGTCGACGCCCCGCACCCAGTCGACGCAGCACAGTACGGCGCAGACCAGTGCCGCCACCGCCGCCCCGACGACGCCCGCCCACAGGGGCGGGTCCAGTGCCCGCCCCAGCAAGAACCCGCCGACGGCGCCCACCGCGGCGGACACCGCCCGGGGGACGGCGTACTGCCTGATCGGGCCGCGTACGGCCGCTTTCGGCCGCCGGGCGGCGGCCAGGGCACCACCCGCCAGCAGCACCAGCACGGGCAGCAGCGCCAGCAGGGTGCCCGGCCAGCGCACCGCCCCGGCCAGGGCGACGAGCGCCGCGACGCCGGCGAGCCGGCCGGGGCCGGCGGAGGAGGCGTGGAACGGATGGTCGACCCCGACGGCCCCGGCGGCCCCGGCGGCCCCGATGACCGCGATGCCCCCGACGGCCCCGGCGGGGTCGTCGGGCGGGCGCCGGTCCAGCCGGGCGGCGAGGCCCGCGGCCGGTACGGGGGCGACCCGTTCGGACAGCGAGGTGAGCCGGCCCGCGACCGTGTGCAGGGCCAGGCCCCGGGAGAGCAGACCGAGGGTGAAGGTGCCGAGTTCCTCCTCGGTGCTCTGGGCCGACGGTGCCGTGGAGCGCGCGGCGGCCGGCGGTGTGATGCCCAGCCGGTCGAGGACGGCGGCGGACTCGGCGGGCGGCACGCCGGGCGCCCCTCCCTCGCGGAGGACGCGCGCGACGACCTCGCGGTAGCGGCGCAGGGCGTGCGAGGCGTCCTCCAGCGCACGGGGCAGGGCCTGCGCGGTGGCACCGCCGGTCAGCAGCGCGACCGGCCGGGCCAGGTCCGACCATGCCGCGTCGGCGGCGGCCAGGGCGTCGGCGCAGGCGTCGCGTTCGGCCGCGGCGGGCCCGCCGGGGCGCAGCAGCCGGTCGGCGGACCCGCCCGGGGCGGCCGACAGCAGTTCGGCCAGGGGCCTGGGCAGCTCGGCGGGCGCCAGGTCGGCCCCGTCGGCCGGGGGCCGGGCGGCGGGGTCGCCGGCGAACCGGGCGAGTGCCGCGTGCCAGGCCCGGTCGCGGGCGTCGGCCGGAAGGTCGTAGGCGAGGACCCGGGCGGACAGTGCGGCGGTCGCGGACGGACAGCCCAGGACGGCTTCCAGCACCTCGTCGAAGAGCTCCGGCGGGCCCAGCAGTTCGACGAGCAGCGTTACGGCGGCCTCGTCGCCCAGGGGGCGGTCGTGCCCCTCCTCCGCGCCGCACTGCGGGTCGGAGACCCACAGCACCCCGGCGCCGGCGGTGCGCAGCACGGTCGGCACCCGCAGCCGGCGGCCGGGGACGGGGGTGGGGGCGGGGTCCCCGACGACCACGCACAGCACGCGCGGCGCGGTCCGGGCCGGATACGCCATGACGCGTTCGTACAGCTCGGTGTGGGCGGTCAGGCCCTCCGCCGTGTCCAGGAGGAGGAGGCGGCGGGGGCCGTGGCCGCCCGGGCGGGCACGGCCGAGCTGTTCGCGCAGGGCGCGGTCGGTGGCGGCGGGGTCGGCGGGACGGCCCGGCGGCGGCCGCAGATCGAGGACGGCCACGCCGTCCTCGGGCCTCGCGTCGTTCACCGGGGGTCTCCCTTCCAGGGGTCGTGCTCGCCCGCGTCGTCCCATTCGTCCTGGCCGTCGCCGTCGGCGATCCCCCACGGCACCGAGGCGTCGCCGCCGGGCCAGGGGGCGTCCGCGGGCGCGCGGTCCGGGTAGGGCGGGTAGCCGGTGGGCTGCTCGGTGACGGGGACGGTGCGGCCGGCGGTGGGCACGTGGGCCGCTCCCCCGCCGGGCCAGGGGGGCGGTGCCCCGTCGGCCGGGGCGCCGGGGGCGGAGCCGGGGCCCGGGTACGCGGAGCCCTCGGCCGTGCGGTGCGCGCCGTTCGCCCCCGGGGCGGAGTGATCGACGCCGTTCGCCGCCGGCGTGGGGTGTCCGGCACCGGCGCCGGACCATCCGGGAGCGCCGTCGGCCGCCGTACCGGACGAACCCGGTCCGCCTGCGCCCGACCACCCGGCCGCACCGTGGGCGGCCGTGCCCGGCGAACCGGGTCCGCCTGCGCCCGACCACCCGGCCGGGCCGTGGGCGGCCGTACGCGAGGGAGCGGGGCCGGCGGGCGGGGTGCCCGGTCCGCCGGATGTGGCTCCGGGCCAGTGAAGGGTGCCGTTGGCGACCGTCTCGGCGGTCGCCGGGCCGTGCCACGGCGAGGGGGCCGGGCCGGCGCCGCGCGGCGGGGCGCCGTGGGACGGACGGGTTGCGGGCGGGTCCTCGCGCCGGGGCGAGGGCACCGGGCCGATACGGGTCCACTCCTCCAGCCCCCGCAGCGTCGACTGCACCGCGCGCTGCTCGTTGGGGAACGCGAGGTCGAGGGCGCCGGGCAGGGCCACGGACCAGAACTCCCGCAGGGGGCGCAGCCATTCGGCGATACGGCCGCCGTACATCCGCTCCCGCTCGGCCAGCAGGGACAGCTGGTGCGGCGCCACCTCGTGGACCAGTTTCAGGTAGAGCGGCGAGGGGCGGCTGCCGGAGGTGCCGAGACCGGCGGGCAGGGTGTCCATGAGGACCCGGCAGTACGATCCGACGACCGCGTCCTCCTCCAGCAGCGCCCAGCGCTCGTAGGCGCGCAGCAGGCTCGCCCAGCTCGACACCCCGTCGCGGTAGTCGTCCAGCCGGAGGGTCAGACCGGGGACCTCGGGGCCCATCTCGTCGTGCAGCCGCAGCGTCACGCGCCGCGGGGACGCCGGGTCGCCCTGGACGTCGACCCGGCCGTTCCAGATGACGCAGAGCAGCCGCTGCAGGATGTGTCTGCGGTCGTCGGCGGTGCTGGCCAGCCAGGGGTCCTGGTAGCCGAGCCGCTGCCGCCAGCGCAGGGCGTCGTCGTCCCGGCGGCTCTCCTGCGCACGGGCCCACTGGCGCATGACCTCCCGGGCGCCGGGCACCTCGGTCAGGCTCATCTCGCTGCGGAACAGCACGACGGTGATCGACGCCGTGTCGACGGGGCGGAAGACGATGCTGCGGCGGCCCTTGGGCAGGTGCAGCCGCTTCTCCAGGTAGTCCTCCACCACGGTGCGGCGGCCATGCGTGCTGGGGTAGGTGATGAGGACCTTCAGCGGGCCGTTGCCCTCGGGGGTGAAACCGGCCGGGAGCAGTCCGGCGAGCTTGTAGGTGAACTGCTCCAGCGCGGGCTTGCTGACCTGCCGGACGGCCTGGCCGTCTCCGACGGCCGCGGACAGCAGCGTCCCCATGGCGGGCAGCAGCGGCTGGGCGCGCTGCTGGGTGCCCGGCTCGGCGAACAGCTGCTCGACCCGCTTCTGCAGGACGGTCTTGACCTCGGCGACGGCGGCAGCCGGGTTGCGGCGCCCGGTGGTGAAGGCGGCCTCCCAGTGGTCGGCCGAGACCAGGTGGGTCAGCAGGTCCGCCTCGTCGCCGGTGCGCCCGAGCTGGGCGCTCTCCACGAGGCGGTCGATCAGGTCCTCGTAGAAGTCGCGCAGGCTGCTCTGCGGCGGGAGCAGGTAGGAGACGCCGGCCCGGTCGTCGTACAGCTCCTTCAGACCGGCGGCCCAGGCCCGCGGTTCCTCCTCCAGGTGCTTGTCGAAGGCCTCGACGAGCTGACCGATCTCGTGCCGGAGCTCCTCCGCCGCCCGGCGCCAGCGCGGCTCCTGGCGGTCCCAGGCACGGTTCCAGATGTCCTTGGCCCGCCACTCGTACCAGCGGTCCTGTTCGGCGAGGGCGGCGAGCACCTCCTCGTCGCCCCAGCGGGCCCGGGACAGGCCGCCGGCCCGTCGGTGGATGCGGGGCACGGAGGGCGGCTGGATCTCGACGCCGTCCGGGCGGGACGGTTCCTGGCGGCGGTTCTCCAGCATCCCCAGGAAGCCGAGGCCGACGGCGCCGGGCTGGCCGGGCACGCCCTTGACGACGGCCTCCAGGCTCAGCAGGTCGACCTTGCGCAGCATCTGCTCCGCGGCCACCCGGGGCACGAAGGCGTCCGCCAGCGCGGGCATCTGCCGCTGGAGGCGGGTCTCCAGTTCGTCGAGCAGCCGCTGCATCTCCTCCAGCCGGATGCGCAGCGCCTGCTGGATCTCCGAGGTGCCCTTGGGCACGGGGTCGGGTTCGGGTGCGGGCAGCGCCTCCCGGCGCCAGACCGGGGCGATCCCGGCCGCGGTGAACATCTCCTGCATCAGGGGGCGGATGTCCAGCGAGGCGTGCGCCTGCGGGTCGGAGAGCCGACGGACCGCCAGGGCGAGCATCCGGGCCGCGACCAGTTCGGCGAGTTCGTCGAGCGGGGAGGTCATGGCGGCGACCAGGCTGGTGGAGATGCCCCGGTGGCCGATGCCGGTGGCGGAGCGGGTCCGGCGGTCCACCTCCCCGTTGATGAAGTTCGAGGCGAACGTCTGGTCGTCGTGGTCGGTGCCCTTGCCGGTGTCGCCGAGGTCGGTGCCGATCAGGGACAGGACCAGCGAGACCATGGACCGGCGCAGGTCGTCGGGGCGGATGCCGGCGGTGGGACTGAAGAGGAAGGCCGTCGGTACGGTGCCGGTGCGCAGCCGGACCGGGTGCATCTGGGGATAGCGCATGGCCGTCGGGTCGGGGCGGCCGGTGTCGCCCAGGTTGGCCTTGGCGTCGGGGACGTTCTGCTCGTCCACCAGGCGGGACAGGTCCACCACGGCGCGGGCGGCGTTGAGTTCGGCCCGGCGGCCGCCGCCCTTGCCCGGTGGGAAGGCCTTGGGCATGACCACCAGCGGGTAGATCCGGGCGGGCAGGCCCTTCTCCCGGAAGACGTGCCCGATCAGGTACAGGTAGTCCAGGAAGATCCCGGCGCCGGTGCCGCCCGCCACGGAGAAGGCGACGAACACGTCGCAGCCGCTGAGCGGTCCGCCGCCCAGTTCGCTGAGTTCACCGCCGGACAGGCCGATCGCGTCGATGGCGCGGCGCAGCGGTTCCAGCACGGGCGCCGGTCCCTCGCGCAGGGTGGCGAACAGCGCGGCCCGGCCGACGGTGGGCAGTTGCCCGGCGCCGCTGCGCAGCGGGGTGACCTTGGGTTCGTCGTCCACCGGCGGCAGCCAGCCGCTGACCTCCGTGCGCAGCTCGGCCCGGAGCATCTGGGTGACCTCGGGAGAGCTGTCGAACTCGGCGGGCAGCAGGTCGTGGGTGGCGCGCGCGGTGCGGGAGTACGCCGGCCGCAGCGCCGGGTCGGCGCTGAGGTGCGGCAGTTTGGCGAGTTCCGCCTCGCTGTAGTCGGCGTACACGAACTGGACGCAGTCCGGCAGCTGGTGCGGGAGCCGGCGGCCGTCGCCGGTGAGGGCGGTGCCGTCGGGCCCGCAGAGTTCGGCGCGCAGGCGACGCTCGAGTTCGGCCCCTACCAGGCCTCCCGTGCCGCCCAGGCCGACGAACAGCATCGGCTGGAATATCTTCATCGTGCGATCCCCTCTGCCCGGGCGGTCGCCTGCCCGGCAGCGTGTCTGCGTGGCCCGGTCCCTGCTGGGGGCCGGGGTGTGGTGGGGGTGAGTGGTGCGATCGAGCGTGGGTGGTGTGACGGAGCGTGAGTGCTGGGACGGGGCGTGAGTGGTGTGACGCCGGGTGAGGGCGGCGGGGCCGTGGTGGCCGGCCGGTGACCGGCGCGGTGGCCGGGCCCCGCCGCGCCGGTCACAGGTCGGGGTCGTAGGGGCGCTCCGCTCCGGACGCGGGTACGCGGTCGGTGCGGTGGGACGCCGGGGTGTCCTCGCCCCGGCGGGGCGGCCGGGATGCCGACGGGCCGGACCCGGCCTGCCGGGCGAACGGCCAGCGGCCGCCGGTGCCGGCCGGCCGTCGCGGGGTCCCGCCCGTCGCCCCGGTGCGGCCGGTCCCCCCGGTGCGAGCCGTCCGGCTGCCGGCCGAGTCGATCCTCAGGAGCAGGCCGTCGGAGAGCGGTGCGCTCCTGCCGTGGTCGACGCGGGTGCCGGAGCTCTTCCCGGGCGTGCGCAGCAGCGCCATGCGCTGGGCGTCCCGCCGTACCGCGTACGGACCCCGCCGGTCCGGCACCAGCCGGGGGTCGCCGCCCTGGCCGGGGAGTACGGCGAAGCAGTACTCCGGACCGCTCGTCTTCACCGTGATGGTGCTGACGGAGCGGTCCTGCCGGCCCTCCCCGCCCGGGACGAGGAGGGTGAGGACCAGCCCGCGCACGTCGTGGACGCGCCGCGACTCCAGCACCCGCCAGCCGGCGAACGCGGCGCCGGCCGCCAGCAGCAGACCGAGGGCGAGCAGCAGGACCCAGTGCTTCTGCGGCCAGGTCGGCTCGGGCGTGACCCGTACGCTCACCAGGCGGGCGTCCAGCACCCGCGCGGAGCGCGCCGTGTCGTAGACCACGATCTTGGCGGAGAGCCGGCCGGGGGACACCTCGGGTCCGACGCGCACCTCGGCCCGCACGGTCCGGGTCTGCCCGGGGGTGAGGCGCACCCGCGCCGGAGTCACCGTCAGGTCGCCGTGGGTGGTGTCCTCCAGGGCCAGGCGCAGCGTGCGCGCGGTGGTGGAGTCGTCGGACGCCTTGAGGGTGACGGATACCCGGCCGCCCGGATGCACGGTCGCGTCGGAGACACCCAGGTGGGCCTGTACGTCCGGGTTGACGGGCGTCACACCGGTCACGAAGGGCCGGTGGTCGGCGGTGAGTCCGAGGGCGGTGAGCACGCCGGTCACCTTGAGCGAGCCCTTCGCCGTCGACGGGATGGTGACGGTGCCGGTGAACCGGCCGTCGCCCGCCCGCGTGTCCTCGTCCTGCCCGTCGTCGGAGAGCCGGACGGCCTGCCGGGTGAAGCCGTCGCCCTCCAGCGACGCCGACACCTTGAGCACCTCGAGGTCGGCGGGGTCGGCGACCGGCCGGTTGTTCCAGGTCTGGAGCTGGAGGCCCACGGTGGCCCGCTCACCGGCCCGCGGGGACGCGGGAGTCATGACGATCGACGACCGCAGCGCGCCGCGCCACTGCACGCCCACGCTGGCGAGCTTTCCCCGGTGGCCCTCAGGTGCGGTCAGGTTCACGGTCCAGGTGCCGGGGCGGGGCGCCACGATGCGCAGCGACTCCACCTCCTGGTCGGTGCCGGTGAGTTCGTAGGACGAGAGGCCGTCGTCGCCGCTGCCGTCGATCTCCTTGCCGCCCGGGGCGCGGATGCGCACCCTGACCTCCGGGTCGCCCTTGGAGACCACGATGGTGGCCAGGGTGGCCAGCGGGGAGATCCGCAGCCGGAACGTGGCGGGCGGGGTGTCCTGGTGGGTGGGGTCGGAGATGAGGCAGCGGGCGCTGGCGAACGCCTTGTGGACCGCGTCGCCCAGGGCCGCGGAGTCCTCGACGGTCCGGGAGGCGGGCTTGGCCCGGGGCAGGTCGACGCAGGCGCCCTGGTAGCCGCCGGCCGCCATCTCGCGCAGGCCGGCCGCGTCGACGTCACCGAAGCCGAGCGGCCAGATCTGCACCTGGGCCGCCCGGGCCTCGGCGAGGGCCCGCGTCAGCTCACGCCTGCCGTTGGCCTGCCTGCTGCGCTTGTCGTCGCCGTAGGCCTTGCTGCTGCTGACGTCCAGGACGCCGTCGGTGAGCAGGAAGAGGATGCGCGGCGCGGAGCCGTCCCCCTCGGAGAGACGGACGATGCCCTGCCGGATGGCGGCCGGGAAGTCGGTGCCGGTGCCCTGCCCCGGGCGTCGCCGGTCGAGTCTGCCGACGCAGGCGCCGAGCTTCTCACGGGCGACCTCGCTCAGAGCCGTCGTCGGGCACACCTCGTCGACGGCCTGCTGCGCGTCGTCGTCCGCGCTGGCGAAGCCGAACACGGTCAGCCGCGAGGCGGGGGATATCTCGCTCAGCGCGATGCGCTGGGCGGCGTCCCGCTCGCGTTCCACGTCGGGGCCGCTCAGGCTGCTGGACTCGTCGACCGCCACGGCCAGGCTGATCGGGTCCGGTGTGTCGGGGGCGGCCGCGCGGGCCGCCCCCGGCGCCTGCCCCACGGCGGCGGTACCGGCCAGCAGCATCGCCGCGAGCAGCGCGGTGGCGCCTCGGCCGACCTGACGTCTTGCGCATTTCTTCACATTACGGACATGACTGATGAATAGTTTCCCCACGGTCCCCACTTCGCCTTCTGAAAGTGCCCTGTTCTGTGCGCTGCCGTGCGCTGCCGTGCGCCGGTCAGCCGGTCAGCCGGTCAGGAGTCCCGCCGTGGCGCAGGCCAGGCCCCCGAGGACCCAGAGGACCCCCCACCTGATCCAGCGGTACTTCTCGGCGAGGATGACGCTGATGTCGACCGCCTGCGTCAGCAGCCAGACCGCCGGATCGCGCCCCGCCCGCACCGCCGCCGCCCTGATCCCCTCCATGCCGCCGTCCTCGTGCAGGGCCAGGACGTCGACGTAGTAGGTGAGGCCCGGTCCGCTGCGCCGGGTGCGGCTGCGCGGCAGGACCACGCGGACCAGCGCGCCGGCCCCCGCCAGCCATCCGGCGAGCCCGAGGACGAACAGCACCGGGGCGGCCGGCGCCCGCCCGTGCGGCAGGCCGGTGATGCCCAGCAGCACGGTGGGCAGCGCGATCACGAGTGTCAGCAGGAACGACGCCTTGGCGTCGGCCCGTCCGGCGTCCTCCCTGATCACCGCCAGCAGCCGCGCGGCCACGAACTGCGCGTCCGGCTCACCGGCCGAGTCCGGCCCCCCGGTCACCGGGCGCTCTGTCCCCCGCCGTCCGGCGGCTCCGGAGCGGTGTCCCAGTAGTCGTCGTCCCGCCTGCGTCGACGGGCACCGCGGTCGGCGGCGCCCCGGTCGTCGTAGGAGGGCCAGTCGTCGTACGAGGGCCGGTCGCCGTACGAGGGCCGGTCGTACGGCGCCGGACGATACGGCTCGGGGTCCGGACGGTACGGCTCCGGGTGGTAGACCGGTGGTTCGTACGGCGCGGGCTCGTACACCTCGGGCTCGTACGCCTCCGGCGGATACGCGGTGTTCGGTGTGTCCGGTGTGTTCGGTGTGTCCGCCGTGTTCCGTGCGTCCGGTACGCGTGCGCGTGGTGGCTCGGCGTCCCGATCCTCCGGACCGTGCCGCGGTTCGGGCTCCCGCATCGGGAGTTCCCGCGGCGCCGGGACGAAGGGGGCGGGAACGGCGGGCGGGGGAACGACGGGCGGGGTGAAGCCGCCGGGGGCCATCGAGGCGAGCACCCTGGTGCGCAGGAACCCTTCCAGCTCGGGGCTGGTGATCCGGCCCTGCTGCAGCATCCGCAGGAAGAACTCCTGCGTCTCGCGGCGGCCCTGGGCCTCGTCCTCGCGCATCATGGCGATCACGTCGGCCACGTCCTCCTTGCCGCCCACGGCCATCAGGTAGGTGAGCCGGTCCTCCGCCGAACCGGTCGTCAGCCGGGAGCAGGCCGCGAACCTGCGCGCCACTTCCTCCTGTTGCGCGGTCTGCTTACGGGCCTCCGCCACCTGGTCGAGCCGGATCTGGTCGGTGCTCACCTCCACGAACATCTGCGTGAGCAGGCCCGCGTCGGCCCCGAGGTCGGCCCAGCGCCCGGCCTCGGTCTCCGCGAGGATGGCCTGGTTGGCGCGCTGCGCGTCCTCCACCGCGAACCGTCCGGAGACCTGCCGCAGCCGGGAGACGATCTCCGGCCCGAGGTCCCGCTCGATGCTGGACAGGCGTTTCTCCGCGACGAGTTGGAAGTCCGTCACCTCCCACCGCAGCGTGACCTTCGTGCGGAAGCAGGAGGCGGCGTCCGCCGCCGGCAGGTCGAGGCTGAAGACGGTCGTGTGGCGTCCCCGCGCTATCTCGCAGACGCTGACGGGCCGGGCGTAGAAGCGCCGGGGCACGAGCTGCTCGGTGCCCTTCGAGGTCACCAGGCTGCAGCCGCCCCCCTCGTAGTAGACGACCGAGGCGATCTCGGCGCTGGTGTGCCGGAACCTCGCCCCCTGCAGCACCCGTTCGCGCAGATACGGTCCCGTGATGTTCTCGGGAAGGCCGCCCCTCTCCGGCTGCCCGTTCTCGATCACCGCTGCTCCCTTCCTGCGGCCCGCAGGCCTGCCCCCACCGTGTCGAGCACATGGCCCACGAAGCGTTCGTCCATCGGTTCCCCCGGGTCGGCGGCCATCGCCTCCAGGGCCCAGCCGAGCCGCTGCCAGTCCCGTTCCTCGCGTACGAGCACCGGGAGGAACCACACCAGCGCCCGCAGCAGTTCGCCCGCCGCCTCGTCCGGCCGCTCGCCCGGCGGTGGCCGGTCCCGGTCGAACACATAGGTCCGGCGGCCGTCGGCGGTCACCGCCGCGTCCTGTTCCGCCGCGCGCAGCCATGCGCACAGTCCGTCCAGGGCGCGCTCGCCGGAGAGATGACCGTCGAAGACCCGCCAGAGCAGCCCGGCCAACGGCCCGGCGGCCTCCGGGACGGTGACCGCGAGCGCGAGCGCCAACGGCCAGTCGCGGCGCAGGCCCATCCCCTCGTCGACGGCCGCGGTGTCGGCGCGGGGCACGGCGGGCCGGGTCGGGACCGGCTGCCACAGCCCCGGCATGCGCACCGCCGAAGCGGGACCGGCCACCGTCTCCGCGCCCACCCGGCCGGGGCGCCGGGCCGCCCGCGCCGGGGTCCGGCCGGCCGGCTCCCCCGTGCCGCCCGCGCCCCCCTCGCCCCGGTGACCGCCCCGGTCGTCCGGGGTGTCGTCGTCGGAGGTCTCGGGTTCCCAGTAGTCGTCGCAGCGGGCCGTGCACAGCCGTACGCCCGTCAGCAGCGCGAGGTCACGGCGGTCCCCGGTGATCTCGCCCGCCCACTCTCCCAGCAGCGTCAGCGCCTCGGCGGCCCTGCTGCCGGCGGCCAGCCGGGTCAGGGCGTACGAGGCGACCTGGAGGTGGGCGCCGTCGTCCCGGGTGCCGAGCCGGCCGAGCAGTTCCACCGCCGCGCGGGTGTCCGGTTCGGCCCGGCCGTGCCCCAGGACCAGGGCGGCGGTCCAGCGCGGGCCGGCCGCGTCCCCGTGCGCCCACTCGTCCACGACGCCCCGGACGGCCGTACGGTACGGCTCGCGCCGCCCGGCCTGGTCCAGTGCCGTGGCGGCCGCGTAGCGCCGGCGCGGGGAGCGCGCGGAGGCGAGCGGGGCGACCAGTTCGGCGAAGCCGTACCCCGGGTCCGCGCTGCACAGTTCGCCGGCGGCGAGGGCGGCGCGGACCCAGACCTGCGGCCGGGGGTCGTCCGCGAGGGCGCGCAGCCAGCGCACGACGGGTGCTCGGGCCGCGTGGTGGCTCTGCCAGACCTCGGCGAGCACGGCGCCCGCGAACGCCGGTCCCTGGTAGTGCACCGTGCGGACCGGCAGCGGCACCCCGGCCAGGCTCTCGTCCTCGGCCTCCCCGAACTCGGCGCGGCTCGCCGCGAGCACGCCGTCCCAGTCCTCGGCGAACACCGGGCGTCCGTGGTCCCGTCCGGGCATCCGGGCGGACAGCAGTTCCCGGGTCAGCCGGTCGGCCGCGTCGGCCACCGCGCTGAAGGCCTCGCCGTCCAGGACGGCCAGCGCGACCCGGAAGGCCAGGTGCCGCAGCAGGACGCGGGTCGCGTCGTCGGCCGTCTCCCGGCCGGGCCGGCCCGGCTCGCCGGTGTCCGTGACGACGGGCCGGTGACGGGCGTCGGCGAACCAGACCCGGACCTGACCTCGCACCAGGTCGCCGCACCGGTCGAGGAGTTCGGGCCGGCTCAGGTCGCCCCGCAGGTGACGTACGAGCAGCGCCGCCAGCGCGTCGGTCTCGGCCGGGCGGAGCCGGGCCGTCGGGATGCCCAGCGCCTGCCGCAGGGCCGGATGGCGCAGGATGCGTTCTCCCCGGTCCAGCGCGTCCGGGCCCGCGTCGTCGGCGTCCGCGAGCCGCCGGGTCAGATGCCAGGACAGCAGTTCCCCGGCGGGGGGCGCGGGACAGCGCAGGGCATGCCGTCCGGTGAGCAGGGCGCCGGCCGGGGTGGACGGGGAGGCGACCAGGACCGCGTAGGCGTCCCGTCGGGCCAGGGCCGCGGCGAGGGCACCCAGGTGGGCCTCGCCGGGCGGGGACCAGTCACCGGGCAGGTCCGGCAGGTGGAGGACGAAACCGCCACCGCGCGCGACCCGCCGGGCGACCCTGGCCGGGTCGCGGAGGATGCGGCCCAGCGAGGACACGTCCAGCCGGGTCACCCGGCCGGGAGCGAAATCGCCGTCGTCGCCCTCGCCGTCGCCCTCGCCGTCGGCGTCTGCGTCTGCGTCCGGGTCCGGGTCCTTGACGTCGTCGCCGGCGCCGGTCAGTTCCTCCAGCAGGCACAGCGCGGTGGTACGGCGTCCGGTGCCGGGCGGCCCGACGAGGACCAGTACCCGGCGCTCACGCAGCGCGTCCTTCAGGAGCTGGTAGCCGTCGGGGGCGCGGTAGGTCAGGCTCAGACGGCGCAGTTCCGCCTCCGGGACCTCGCCCAGGACGGCCGAGCCGCTGTCGTCGCCGCCCATGTAGACGTTGCCGAAGTGGGCGTGGCCGAAGCGGGTCCGGTCGAACACGCTGCTGTTGCCACGGATGCTGAACCGGGCCCGCCCCTCGGAGCGGGCGCGGTTGGCGGCCCGGGTGCTCCCGGCGGCGCCGTCCGCGGCGAGCGGGTCCTGCATGGCCTCCCGGAAGCGCTCGCCCTCCCGCTGCTGCCGTTCCTCCCATGCCGCCCGCGCCCGCCGGTCGGCCTCGTCCTCGCCGCCGGTGTCGTCGGACCGCTCGTCCCGGCCGCCCCGCCCGCCGTCCTCGCCGACGCCCCCGTCGTCCCGCTCGCCACGGCCGTCGCGGTCCCTGTCCCGGTCCCGGTCCCTGTCGCGGTCCCGGTCCCTGTCGCGGTCGTCCCGGTCCGACCGGTGGTCACGGTCGCCGTAATGCTCCGCGCCCCTGTCACCGCCGTACGCGCGGTCGCCGTACCGTTCGCCGCCCGGCGCCCGTGCCCCGTCCCGCTCGGCCGCCCACGGCTGCGGAGCCTGGACGGGGCCCATGGCCGCCGCCCCGCCGACGCCGTCCGCGCTCATCGGGCGCCTCCGTCGCCGTCGCGGGGACCGCGGGACACCCGTCTGCCGAAGTGGCCCCCGCGCACGACGGAGTCGGTGATCACGAAGTTGTCGCCCTCCGCCACGTCGATGTCGAAGTTTGCGCCCGGTTCGCCGTCCGGGTCCCCTCCCCGGTGAGGGACCCGGACGGCTTCCTTCCGGCCCGCCCGCGAGGGCGTACCGTCCGCGCCGGTGCCGACGGCCGCCGGCCGCTCCCGGGTCTCCGGGGCAGCGCGCCCCGGGACGCCCGCCGAGTCCCCCGGGTCCGCCGGGTCCGCCGGGTCCGCCGGGTCACCCGAGTACGCCGGGTCCGGCTCGCCCGGCGCCCGCGGCTCGTCCGCCCCGTCCACCCCGGCGGTCCCGGCGGTCCCGGCGGTCCCGGCAGTCCCGGCGGTCCCGGCAGTCCCGTGCGTCCCGGCCGTCCGGTCAGGCGCGAATCCCTCGTCCCCCGGCACCATCGGACGGGGCTCGCCGGGCACGTGGTACCAGGCGAGGGCCGGACCCTCCTTGAGCGTCAAGGAGGCCGAGCGGTAGGCGGATGGCTCGATGAAGCGCCCGCCGTGCCGGATGACGTCCTGGTACAGCCGCTCGGACGCCACGCACACCAGGTCCCGCCCGGAGCGCTCCAGCACCGCCCGGGTGACGGCGGCGTCGGCCAGTCGGCAGACCAGGTCCATCGCCTCGCCGGCCAGTCCGTTGTCGTCCTCCTCCACCGGACCGACGTGCAGGGCGACCCGCAGCCCGAGCGGCCGGCTGCGCTCCTCGTTGAGGGGACGGAGCCCCTGGTGGACCTCGGCCAGCCACGGCCCGATCAGATGAGCGGGCGGCACCCGTGCGTCGAGCGCGGCTATGAAGCCGTCACCCCGGTCCTCCCGGTGCATCTGCGCCGAACCGACGCCGACGGCCCGGAAGGACCGGTCGGTCAGCTCGTACACATCCCGGCGCATGCGCAGTTTCGCGCCATGGGACAGGCCCCCCGATCCCCGTACGTCGACACTCATCAAGAACTTGTAGACAGCGCCGTTCGGCACCCGCATCGCCCCCCGCTCGCATGAACGGGGTTCAGCATTCCGGAATCCGGTTGGGCTGGATGTAGCCGTTTACACATTGCGAGGCTCGACCGGGAGCATCGCCGAGGGCGCACGCCCGGGGCGCACACCACGCACCCCCATTTCACTACCGCACGCCCCCCGAATGGGTGACAACGCGGCACACTCCGCACACAGGTGCACACACACCGCAAAGGGGCGGCCAAGGCTCAGAAATCGAGGCTCGCGCCCGCCGCCAGGACCTCCAGCACGGTCCGGTCGAGAATCTCGATGCGACGCGGCCGGGTCCGTACCGCACCGGCGTCCCGCAGCGGCCTGAGCGCCTTCGCCACGGCCTCTCGGGTCGCCCCCACGGCGTCCGCGAGGTCGTGCTGCGCGAGGTCGACCGGCAGCGCGTCCCCCGCCTCCCGGCCGCGCCCCTCCGGCAGTGACAGTTCGGCGAACTCCAGCAGCCGGGCCGCCAGGCGCTGCAGCACGGTCAGCGAGACGAGCGAGCGGCGCTCCTCGTCGGCACCCCGCAGCCGGGACGCGAGCTGGGCCATGACCAGACCGCCGGCCTCGGGGTGCACGGAGACGAAGCGCCGGAACGAGCCGATGCCCACGACCACCGCGCGCACCGCCCCGAGCGCGGTGACGGTGGCACTGCGCGGTGAGCCGTCGGCCATGGCCATCTCACCCACCAGTTCGCCCGGTCCGCGGAGCGCCAGCAGCAGCCGGTAGGAGCTGCGGCCGGTGCTGATCGAGACGGCCGACCAGCCGTCCAGCAGGACGACGACGGTCCGGCCGGGCTCACTCTCCCGCATCAGGTGCTCGCCCGGCGCGAACGAGCGTTCGGCGCCCAGGCTCAGCAGGTCCGCGCGCAGCGGCGGGGCGAGCGCGTGCAGAAACGGTTGTGTACGGTCCGTCAGCGCCATGCGGGCCCCCTCGCGCCCCGGCCGGACAGGCCCGCCGGAAGAGTGAAGTGCAGTGAGATTACTGGATGCGCAGGTGTGCATGACGGTACGTCAGGGGGCAGGCGCCCTGAACTGCGGCTTTGTCCCCGGGCGCTGTGCGGCGGGCATGTGGCGCGTCTCGCATCCCCCGCCGAACGCCAGGTCAGAGGGGTCGGGCGCCCCCGAACGGGCGTCTTCGGGTGGCCACTCGAAGGGGGGCGAGCATAGCGTCGTACTAAAATATCCGGCTTGTTACGGAGCCGGTCCGGACAACCCCAGGCAGACCTGCGGGCCCGCCGGCGCCCCGGAGGCTTCCGGGATCGAGACGCGAGGACCGATGGCAGCGATTGACGAGAGCAGCGCTCTCGGCCTGCTCGACGAAGAAATCCGCGTACAGCTCGGTGACAGGGCACGCTTCTCCGGCGGGCCCGCCGCCTCCCCCCGCACGCTTGTCGACGTCTTCGAGGGGTCGGTGCGGTCCTACCCGGACGAGCTCGCCCTGGACGACGGCAACGCCCCCCTGACCTACCGGGCGCTCGCCGTGGAGGTGGAGCGGCTGCGGCGCCGGCTCGCCGCCGCCGGGGTGGGGCTCGGGGACCGGGTGGGGGTGCGGGTGCCGTCCGGCACCAATGACCTCTACGTGGCGATCCTCGCCGTGCTCGCGGCGGGCGCCGCCTATGTGCCCGTGGACGCCGAGGACCCAGACGAGCGGGCCGAGCTGGTGTTCGGGGAGGCGGAGGTGCGGGCCGTGATCGGCGCCCGGCACGAGATCACCGCCCACGGAAGCCCCGCCCACGGAAGCACTGCCATGGGGAGCACTGCCCAGGGGAGCACCGCTCGCGAGACAACCGCTCATGGGAGCACCGCTCGCGAGATGACCGCTCACGGAAGCACCGCTCATGGAAGCACCGCTCACCGAAGCGCCGCTCACGGGGCCTCCCGCACGCGCGCCGCCCGGCCGACCGTCGAGCACGACGCCTGGATCATCTTCACCTCCGGCTCCACCGGCAGGCCCAAGGGCGTGGCCGTCAGTCACCGCAGCGCCGCCGCCTTCGTGGACGCCGAGGCCGCGCTGTTCCTCACCGAGGAGCCCCTCGGGCCCGGTGACCGGGTGATGGCGGGTCTCTCGGTGGCCTTCGACGCCTCCTGCGAGGAGATGTGGCTCGCGTGGCGCTACGGCGCCTGTCTGGTGCCGGTGCCCCGGTCGCAGGTCAGGAGCGGGGCCGATCTCGGGCCCTGGCTGGTCGAGCAGGAGATCACCGTGGTCTCCACCGTGCCGACGCTGGCCGCGCTCTGGGAGCCGGAGACCCTCAACGACGTCCGGCTGCTGATCTTCGGCGGTGAGGCCTGCCCGCCCGAGCTGGTGCAGCGGCTGGTGACCGAGGGCCGGGAGGTCTGGAACACGTACGGGCCGACCGAGGCGACCGTGGTGGCCTGCGCGTCGCTGATGTCGGGCGAGGAGCCGGTCCGGATCGGGCTGCCGCTGCGCGGCTGGGAGCTGGCCGTCGTGGACGAGGCCGGCGAGCCGGTGCCGATGGGCGAGAGCGGCCAGCTGGTGATCGGCGGGGCCGGCCTCGCACGCTACCTCGACGCCGAGAAGGACGCCGAGAAGTACGCGCCGCTGGAGTCGCTGGGCTGGGAGCGGGCGTACCGCAGCGGTGACCTGGTCAAGGCGGAGCCCGAGGGGCTGGTCTTCCTCGGACGGGCCGACGAGCAGATCAAGCTCGGCGGGCGGCGCATCGAGCTGGGCGAGGTGGACGCGGCACTGCAGGCGCTGCCGGGTGTCGCGGGCGCGGCGGCGGCGGCGGTGCGGACCGCGCGCAGCGGCAACCAGCTGCTCGTCGGGTATGTCGTCACCCAGGACGGCTGGGACCGGGCGGAGGCGGTGGAGCGGCTGCGCGCCGCGCTGCCGGCCGCGCTGGTGCCGCTGCTGGCGCAGGTGGACGATCTGCCGACCCGGACGTCCGGCAAGGTCGACCGCAACGCGCTGCCGTGGCCGCTCGACGATGTCGAGATGCCGGCGGGCGAGCATCTGTACGGCACCGAGGCCTGGCTGGCCGAGCAGTGGGCCGCGGTCCTCGGGATGCCGGTGACGAGCCACTCCGACGACTTCTTCGCGATCGGCGGCGGCAGCCTGGCCGCCGCCCAGCTCACCACCCGGCTGCGCACCCGCTACCCGAGCGCGGCCGTCCTGGACATCTACCAGCAGCCGGTGCTGCGCAAGCTGGCCCGCCGGCTGGAGGAGTCGGCGCACGACGAGGGCGGCAGCCGTACGGTCGCGCCGGTGCCGAGGAAGACGCAGGCCGTGCAGCTCCTGCTGCTGCTTCCGCTGTTCACCCTGCTCGGGCTGCGCTGGACGGTCGTGCTGGCGGCGCTGGGCAATGTGCTGCCGGGGTACGGCTGGCTGCCGACCGCGTCCTGGTGGCTGGTGGCCGCCGGAGCAGTGCTCTTCTTCACCCCGCCGGGGCGGATCGCCGTGGCGGCGGGCGGGGCGCGGCTGCTGCTGCGGGGGGTGACGCCGGGCCGGTATCCGCGCGGCGGCGCGGTGCATGTGCGGCTGTGGGCGGCGGAGCGACTGGCCGAGTTCAGCGGGGCGACCACGCTCACCGGGTCCTGGCTGGAGCGGTACGCCCGGGCGCTGGGCGCCAAGATCGGCCCGGAGGTCGATCTGCACTCGCTGCCGCCGGTGACCGGTCTGCTCAAGCTGGGGCGCGGCGCGGCCGTGGAGTCCGAGGTGGATCTGTCCGGGTACTGGCTGGACGGCGACCGGCTGGAAATCGGCACGGTCAAGGTGGGCGCGCACGCCGTCGTCGGCACGCGCAGCATGCTCTTCCCGGGGGCCCGGGTCGGCAAGCGCGCCGAGGTGGCGCCGGGTTCGGCGGTCACCGGGCAGGTCCCGACCGGTCAGCGCTGGGCGGGCGCGCCCGCGGTGAAGCTGGGCAAGGCCAAGCGGAACTGGCCCGAGGAGCGGCCGCAGCGGGGCACGTACTGGCGGATCATGTACGGCGTGACCGGTCTGGCGTTGAATCTGCTGCCGGTGGCGGCGGCGGTGGCCGCGCTCGTGGTGGCCCGGGTGTTCGTGACGCCGGGCGCCGGGCTGGGCGGTGCGCTGCGCGGGGCGGTGCTGGCGCTGGTCCCGGCGACGCTCGCCTACGGGCTGGCGTACGCGCTGCTGCTGCTGGTCGCCGTACGGCTGCTGAGCCTGGGGCTGCGCGAGGGCACGCATCCGACGCACAGCCGGGTGGGCTGGCAGGCGTGGACGGTGACCCAGCTGATGGACCGCTCGCGCGAGACGTTGTTCCCGCTGTACGCGGGGCTGGTGACACCGCTGTGGCTGCGGCTGCTGGGGATGCGGATCGGGCGGGGGGCGGAGGTGTCGACGGTGCTCGCGCTGCCGAGCCTGACGACGGTCGGCGAGGGCGCGTTCCTGGCCGACGACACGCTGACCGCGCCGTACGAGCTGGGCGGGGGCTGGGTGCGGATCGGGCGCGCGGAGATCGGGCGGCGGGCGTTCCTCGGGAACTCGGGGATGACCGCGCCGGGCCGGAGCGTGCCGGACGGCGGGCTGGTCGGGGTGCTGTCGGCGACGCCGAAGAAGGCGAAGAAGGGCAGCTCGTACCTGGGGCTGCCGCCGGTGAAGCTGCCGCGCAGCACGGCCGGCGGCGACCAGAGCCGGACGTACGACCCGCCCGCGCGGCTGTTGTGGGCGCGCGGGCTGGTGGAGCTCTGCAGGATCGTGCCGGTGTTCTGCTCGGCCGCCCTGGCGGTGCTGACGGTGGCCGCGCTGTGCGCCCTCGGGGTGTGGGCGCCGCTGCTGGGCGGGCTGGCGCTGTTCGGCACGGGGGTGGCGGCCTGTGTGCTGTCGGTGGCCGCGAAGTGGCTGCTGGTGGGGCGGCACCGCACCGGTGAGCATCCGCTGTGGAGCTCGTTCGTGTGGCGCAACGAGCTGGCGGACACGTTCGTCGAGGTGGTCGCCGTGCAGTGGCTGGCGGGCGCGGTGCCGGGTACACCGGTGATGACGGCGTGGCTGCGCGGGCTCGGGGCGCGGATCGGCCGGGGCGTGTGGGTGGAGAGCTACTGGCTCCCGGAGGCGGATCTGGTGACACTGGAGGACGGGGCCACGGTGGGACGCGGGTGCGTGCTGCAGACTCACCTCTTCCACGACCGGATCTTGCGGACGGATACTGTGGTCCTCCGTGAGGGCGCCACCTTGGGCCCTGGCGGGATCGTGCTGCCCGGCAGCACGGTCGGGGCCCGTACGACCCTGGGTCCCGCGTCGCTCGTCATGGCCGCGGAGTCCGTCCCGGACGACACCCGCTGGCTGGGCAATCCGATCGAGGCATGGCGTCCCTGAACGCGGGCCACTCGGTGGCCGCGGGCGGTGCACCGAGAAGCGGTTCGAGTACGGCGCAGGGAGCGGACGCGGAAGTGGCAGTGCAGCAGTCGGTGGGTTCGGACCCGTATTTCCCGGACAACGGCGATCCCCGTTACCGGGTGCATCGCTACGAACTCACGCTGGACTACCGTCCCGGCCCGAACCGGCTGTCGGGGACGGCCCGGATCAACGCGATCGCGGGCCGGGCGCCGCTGGCCGAATTCCAGCTGAACCTGGCCGACTTCAGGATCGGGCGGGTCCGGGTGGACGGCCGGCAGCCGCACTACACGCACCGGGGCGGGAAGCTGCGGATCCGCCCCGCCAAGTCGCTGCGCGCGGGGGCCGCCTTCACCGTCGAGGTGCACTGGTCGGGCAATCCCAAGCCGGTGTCGAGCCCGTGGGGCGGGATCGGCTGGGAGGAGCTGACGGACGGTGCGCTGGTGGCGAGCCAGCCGGTGGGTTCGCCTTCGTGGTACCCGTGCAACGACCGTCCCGCGGACAAGGCGTCGTATCTGATCTCGGTCACGACGCCGTCGGCGTACTCGGTGGTGGCGGGCGGCCGGCTGCTGACCCGGACCACGAAGGCGTCCACGACGACCTGGGTGTACGAGCAGTCGGCGCCGACGTCGAGCTATCTGGTCGGGCTGGCGATCGGCAAGTACCAGACGGTGCTGCTGGGCGATCCCGGGCTGGGCGGGGTGCCGATGCACGGGCACATACCGGCGCATCTCCTCGCGCGGTTCTCTCGGGACTTCGCCCGACAGCCGGGGATGATGGACCTGTTCCAACGGCTCTTCGGGCCCTACCCGTTCGACGAGTACGCGGTGGTGGTGGCCGACGAGGAACTCGATGTGCCGGTGGAGGCGCAGGGGTTGTCGCTGTTCGGCGTCAACCATGTGGACGGGGCCCGGGGTTCGGAGCGCCTGGTGGCGCACGAGCTGGCTCACCAGTGGTTCGGCAACAGCGTGTCGATCGCCGACTGGCGGCACATCTGGCTCAACGAGGGCTTCGCGAAGTACGCGGAGTGGCTGTGGTCGGAGCGGTCGGGCGGCCGTAGCGCCCAGCAACTGGCGGCCGCGGCGCATCGGTTGCTGTCCTCGCGGCCGCAGGACCTGAAGCTGGCGGACCCGGGCCGCAAGACGATGTTCGACGACCGGCTGTACCAGCGGGGCGGGCTCGCCGTGCACGCGTTGCGGTGCGCGCTCGGCGACGAGGCGTTCTTCCGGATGCTGCGCGGCTGGCTCGGGCTGCACCGGGGCGGGGCGGTCACGACGGCGATGTTCACGGCGCACGCGGCGCGGTTCACCCCGGAGCCGCTGGACGAGCTGTTCGAGGCCTGGCTGTACCGGCCGGCGCTGCCGCCGCTGCCGCTGGCCGAGACCCGGGCGACGGCCTAGTGCCGCACAATGGCGTCCATGACCACGCGTTCCTGCCCGTGCGGGCTGCCGCAGTCCTACGACGACTGCTGCGGCCGCTACCACCGCGGTCCCGTCGCCGCGCCGACCGCGGAGGCGTTGATGCGCTCGCGGTACACCGCCTTCGTCGTCGGTGACGTGGCGTATCTGACGCGGACCTGGCATCCACGGACCCGGCCGGCGCGGCTGGACCTGGATCCCGGGATGCGGTGGAGGGGGCTGGAGATCCTCGCGACGGGGGACGGTTCCGCGTTCCACCGGAGCGGGACGGTGGAGTTCCGGGCGTCCTTCCGGGGCGGCTCGCTGCACGAGGTGAGCCGGTTCGAGCGGGTGGACGGGGCGTGGGTGTACGTGGACGGGGACTTCCCCGAGGCGTAGCCCGCCGTCGACGGCCGGGTCAGGGGGCCAGGACGTCCAGTTCCTGGAGGGCGCCGGCCATGATCTCGCGGGTGAGCTGCTCGGCGCCGGGGCTGTCGCCCGCGCGGATCACCTCGGCCAGCCGGACGTGCAGGGTGACGGCCGCCGGGTCCGGGTCCTCGAACATGACCCGGTGACGGGTGCGGCCGGTGAGGACCTCGGCCACGACGTCGCCGAGGCGGGCGAACATCTCGTTGCCGGACGCGATGAGGATCACGCGGTGGAAGGCGATGTCGTGCAGGAGGTAGCCCTCCAGTCGGTGGCCCCGTGAGTGGGCCACCATGCCGAGCGCGCACGCGGTGAGTTCCGCGCACTGCTCGGCCGTGGCGTGGCGCGCCGCCAGGCCCGCGGCGACGGGTTCGATCGCCGAGCGCAGGACGGTGAGCGAGCGCAGCTGGTGCGGGCGGTCGGCGCCGGCCAGCCGCCAGCGGATGACCTGCGGGTCGTAGACGTTCCACTCGGCCTTGGGACGGACGGTCACGCCCACGCGGCGGCGGGACTCGACCAGGTGCATGGATTCCAGGACCCGGACGGCCTCACGCATCACGGAGCGTGAGACGTCGAAGCGCTGGGCCAGCTCGTCGGTCCGCAACACGCTGCCCGGAGGGTACTCGCCGGCGGTGATGGCGGGGCCCAGGGTGTCCAGTACATGGCCGTGCAGACCCCGGCCGGGAGTGGTCATGCACTCAGCGTACGGGGCGGATCACGGCGCCAAAAAGTCAGACTTATTCGTCACAGAGTCTTGATTCATCGTACCTAACCGGTTTCAGTGTCCGTCGACATCAGGTGTCGTCGGAAGACAGCGAGGCAGAGATGCGTACCCCCCACGTCGTCGCGGTGATGGGCGTCGCCGGCACGGGCAAGACCACGATCGGTCCCCTGCTGGCCGCCCGGCTCGGCGTTCCCTACGCCGAGGGCGACGACTTCCACCCGCCGGCCAACATCGCCAAGATGTCGGCCGGCGTCCCGCTGGAGGACGCGGACCGGTGGCCGTGGCTGGACGCCATCGGCGCCTGGGCGCACGGGCGGGCCGGGCGGGGCGGCGTGGTCAGCTGCTCGGCGCTGAAGCGGTCGTACCGGGACCGGCTCCGCGCCACGGCGCCGGGGCTGGTGTTCGTGCACCTCGCGGGCGACCGGACGCTGATCGAGGACCGGATGGGGCACCGGCGGGGCCACTTCATGCCGACCGCGCTGCTGGACTCGCAGTTCGCCACGCTCCAGCCGCTCCAGCCGGACGAGGCGGGGGTCGTCGTCGACGTCTCCGGCTCGCCCGAGGAGATCAGCGACCGGGCCGTACGCGCTCTCGCCGGGCTGTCCGACGACCACCGGTAGTCAGCACCCTTCCCTCTCCCTCCCTCAGCACTGCAAGGGGTCGGCCGGAACCTCAGAACCCGGTCGGTCACGGAGACCCTGATCTCGGTGGTCGCGGGCGGGCTGGTGCTGCTGCTCTCACTCGTCCTGCAGGGGGTTCCGCGGGGCGGTGCGGGCGGCCCATGATGACCTCGGGGCGACGACTGGGGGGACGTCATGGCCGTATCGCTGGGGACACGTGTGTCGGCGCTGCTCTTCGTGGGGGCGATCGCCGTGGCCGCCGCCGCCGTGACGGACCCGGGCGGCCCCGCGCCGCGGGTCGGGCCGCGGACGAACGTGTCCGGCGGGACGGCCGGGGGCCCGGACGGCGGACCGGACGGGGCGTTCTCCGACGGGCCCGTCGCGGAGACTCCTCCCCTGTCGCCGTCGCCGGGGCCCAGCGCACTGGGGTCCGGCGGCGCGGAGGCGGACACGAGGGCCCCGCGCACGCCCGGAGTCTCCCGTACGCCGTCACCGAGCGGGACGACGACCGCGGCGGCCGCCGCGCCCGCCTGGTTGCCGCCCGGTCCTGTCTCCCCCGACACCGATCACCGGCCCGACCCGGACAGCGTGTACGACCTGCTCCGGTCGCCGGACCGCTGCCGGGCGGCCCTCGCACAGATCCCCCGCGCCTCCGTCGGTGACGACTGGAAGGTCCTGCGGGGGCTCGCCCACGCGTGTCTCGCCGTCCAGGGGCGCGAGAGCGGGGGCTGGGCGGCGGCCGAACGGGACCGCGCCGCACTCACGGGGGCACCGGACACCTGCAAGGGGCGGGCCGGCCAGCGGGTGCTCGACGCGCTCCTCGCCTTCCACCGCTCCCGCCCCTCGGCCGTCGCGCGGCCCGCGGCCGCACCGGCCACCGCCGCGCCGGCCTGCGCCTACGGCGTCGCCTCGGTCGACGTGGGCGGCGACGGCGAGGCCCGGCCCGGCGATCCGATCCGGATCGAGCTGCGTGGCACCTACTTCGACCGGGCGGAGCTGCTGCGGGCGGGCACGGTGCTCGTCGCGGGCCGGCCGGCGGCCGGGCCACTGCGCGCCGTCACCCGGTCGGGGGACAGGCTGGTGCTGGCCACGGAGGTCCCGGACCTCGGCCTCGGACCCGCGCAGGGGTCCGTCGGAGTGACCGTGAGCGTGCGGTACGCGACGACGGAGGCGGTGAGGGTGAACGCGTTCCGCGTACCGGCACCGGAGGTGAGCGGCCCGCCGCCGGGGCCGAGCGGATCCGGGGGCGGGCCGGGCACTGGGCCGGACGGGTCCGGCGCGGCGGGCGTATCCGGCTCCGGCGGCACGGGGCTCGTCGGTCCCCCGGGTGCCGACCCCGGCCCCACCGGGCTGCGCGGCGCGCCCGGCCCGGACACCGCCGGCCTCCCTGCCCTGCCCGACTCCCGCTCCCCCCGTTACGCCGCCCCCGTCGGGCGATCCGACCCGGGAGCCGAGCCCGCCGGTTCGGGTTCCGGTTCCGGTTCCCGAGGAGAGCCCGCCGAACCGGCCACAGGCACCAGCCCCGCCGACGGCCTCCGCTCCTCCACCCAGTCACCGCCGGTCTCCCCGCCCCGGCCGCACCCCTGAACCTCCCGGCAAGCGCCTGTGCGGGGCTTTCCTCGCGGTCGAGTCCCGAAGGAAAGCCCCGGACCGGTGCCCCCACCCCCCTACGGCCGCCAGAGGGGGTGTTCGCGTTCCGCCCACTCGCGGGTCACCGAGCCGGTGCGCATGCCGTGGCGGGCCTCCGGGTCGGCCAGGGCCATGCCGATGTGGCCGGCGAGGACCACGCCGATGGTGAGGGCGAGCCAGTCGTGGACGAAGGTCGCGCTGGTGCGCCACATGATCGGGGTGAGATGGGTGAACCACATCATGAGACCGGTGCCGAGCATCACCAGCGTCGCCCCGGCGATCCAGGCGGCGTAGATCTTCTGCCCGGCGTTGAACTTGGCCGCCGGCCGCGATGCGGGCCGTCGGTCCCGGCGCAGGGCGGCACGCAGCCAGCGGCGGTCGTGCGGGCCGAAGCGGTTGAGGTGACCGAGGTCGGCGCGGAACGCGCGGGAGGCGAGGCCCGCGAGCACCGGCAGCGGCAGCAGGACGCCCGCGATCTCGTGGACGCGGACCACCAGCTCGCGGCGGCCGACGAGTTCCGCGAGCTCGGGGACGTACAGGAAGGCGGCCGTCAGGACGCACACGCCCATGAGGAGCGCGGTGGTGCGGTGGACCCACCGCACGGCGCGGGTGAAGCGGGGGATCCGGGTCATGGGCGGCGCCTCAGCTCGTAGGCTCATCGTCCCGCCCGTTCGAACGGCCAGACCCAGGCGTCCACGTCGTAGCCCCGGTCCTCCCAGTATCCGGGCTGCACAGCCTTGGTGACGGTGATGCCGGAGAGCCATTTGGCGGACTTGTAGAAGTACATCGGGGCCACGTAGAGGCGGACCGGGCCGCCGTGGTCGTGGCCGAGGTCCTTGTCCTGCATGCGCAGGGCGACCAGGACGTCGGCGCGGCGGGCCTGGTCGAGGGTGAGGCTCTCGGTGTAGGTGCCGTCGAAGCAGGTGAAGCGCAGGGCGCCGGCCCCGGCCCGGACCCCGGCGGCGTCGAGGAGGTCGGAGAGCCGTACGCCCTCGAAGGCGGTGTCGGGGACCCGCCAGCCGGTGACGCACTGGACGTCCTTGACCATGCGGGTCTGCGGCAGGGCCCGGAGCTGGTCCAGGGTGTAGGTGGCGGGGCGGTCGACGAGACCGTCGACGGTGAGGCGGTAGTCCGTGGCGTTCTTGTGCGGGACGGAGGCGGCCACCGAGTAGTAGCGGAAGCCGCCGCCGTTGGGGAGCAGTCCGGTCAGGCCGGTGGGGTCCTTTCCGGCGGCGCTGCCCAGGAAGGCCTCCAGGCCGCGTTGGAGCGGGGGCGCGGCGACGACCCCCAGGGCGCCGAGGGCGAGGGTGCCGAGGAAGACGCGGCGGCCGACGGGGGTGCCGCGTTCCTCGGGCGGTTCGGGGTTCACTCCTCCATTCGAACACCCGGCGGTGGCACGGGGCCAGGTTTCCCCGGAGCCGTCAGACTTCCGTCATCACTTCTCATCCCGCGCTCGGCCCGAGCGCCGCCGCCCGCGCCGAGCGGAACGCCGGACCGGGGGCGCGGTCCGGGTAGGACCAGGGCTCGGGGGTGAGGTGGTCGCCGATGTGCTGGAAGAGGGCGGCCGCCTCGGCTCCCCGGCCCTCGCAGACCTTGGCGTGGGCGAGATAGTTGAGGTCGACCAGCCGGCGCGGGTGGCCGTCGTGCTCCCATTCCAGCCACCAGTCGAAGGCGGCCTTCATCGCGTCCCGGGCGCGGGCGTCGCGCCAGTGCCCGGAGGCGGCCGGGTCGGCGGGGACGAAGCCGTGGCCGGCCAGGGCGCGGTAGCGCTCGGCGTGGGCGACGACCGGCAGGATGGCGAGCGGGGAGTCCGCGGGGGCCTGTTCGGCGGCCCAGGCGGCGAAGTCGTACACCTCGTGCAGGGGGTCGGGGCCGTTCGCGGCGCGGCGCTCGGCGAACCGGGCGATCATCAGGTGGTGCGCGTGGTGGTGGTCGCGGTGGCGGGCGCGGATCTCCTCGAAGATCCGTACGGCCTCCGGGCCGCCGTCGCGCTCCAGCAGGAGCAGGCCCAGCCAGGGCGTGGGGTCGGCGGGCAGGTACTCGGCGGCGGCGCGGCAGGCCGCGCGGGCGACGGCCGGGTCCTCGCGGCCGCGCAGGGCGCGGCGGACCTGGGCGTGGGCGTGCAGGACGCGTCCGTTCGGGCAGCCGGGGTGGGCGAGGAGCCAGTCGTGGGCCCAGGCCGCGGCGTACGGTTCCCGGGCGAGGACGGTGACGCGGTGGGCGCGGCGGTCCCAGTCGTCGCCCGTGTGGGCGAGCAGGGAGCGGGCGGGCTGCCAGCGGCCCTGGGACAACGCGGCTCGGGCGGCACCGAGTTCGATGTCGTCGAGGGCCGGGTCGGGCGTGCGGGCGGCGGCGCGCCGGTGGCCGCGACGGGCCGGCGGGGGTGAGGGTGGGGGTGGGGGTGGGGGCACCGCGGGACTTCCTCATCCTCCTCGGTGACGGCTCTGGCATCGGCCCGCGATCGGCCGATCACGCACAGCAAACCCCCCGTCACCGCCCGCGTCAATACTCGGGAACCTGTGACAGGTGCCAACTACCCTGACGGACGACGCCACTTGAGAACGCGCTTGCGCTGTTGGGCCGTGCGGTGCGGGGGCGGTCGGCGGACCGATGTGGCGTACGCCATGGCGCTGCCCGGCGGGAGCGCACACCATGGCTTTACGGCCTCCCGGGGGCATGCAGGGCGCTGGGAGGCTACAGTCGGCCACTACGCACCCCGTCCGTGGCCCGACCGGATGATCGAGGTACGCAGCGTGTCGGTTCTGGTTCTTGTTCTCGCCGTGAGCGCCGCCTGTTGCCTGGGCTTCGGGTTCGTGCTCCAGCAGAACGCCGCCCAGAAGGCACCGCTCGGCGACTTCCTGTCCCCCCGGCTGCTGCTCGACCTGATCAAGGTACCGCGCTGGCTGGGCGGTATCGGGCTGATGGTGGCGGGCATGGTGCTGGGCGCGATCGCCCTCGGGCAGGGCGAGGTGTCCCTGGTCGAACCGCTGCTCGCGACGAATCTGCTCTTCGCGCTCGCCCTCTCCCGTCACCAGACCCGGCAGCCGCTGGGCCGCCAGGGCTGGGCGGGTCTCGCGCTGCTCGCGGGCGGGGTGACGGCGTTCATCGTGGCGGGCCAGCCGCGCGGCGGCACCGCGGTCACCGATCCGCTGCGGCACTGGCTGATCATCGGTGTGATGGTGGGGCTGGCGCTGCTGCTCACCGCGTACGCCAAACGCTCCCGGCTCAGCTCGGGCCCGGTCCTGCTGTCCCTCGCGGCCGGGCTGCTCTACGGCGTCCAGGACGCGCTGACCCGGGTGAGCGGCCAGCGCTTCTCGGCGGGCGGCCTCGGCGAGCTGCTCACCGGCTGGCAGCCGTACGCGGTGCTCGCGCTCGGTGTGACCGGTCTGGTGCTGGTGCAGAGCGCCTTCGAGACGGCACCGCTGCGGATGTCGCTGCCCGCGCTGACCGCGGCCCAGCCGCTCGCCGGCATCGTCTGCGGGGTGGGTTTCCTCGGCGACCGGCTGCACACCGACACCGGCGCGCTGGCCTGGGAGGCGGCGGGGCTGGCCGCGGTGGTCGCGGGCATCGTGCTGCTCGGCATGCACCCGGCGATGCCCTCGGGGGTCGTGCCGCGCGAGCGGGTCAACAGCCTGCAGACGCAGTAGGTCCGGGGCGGCGGCCGGTTCCCGTCGTCGGCGGGCGGCTGCTTGGATGGGCGGATGAGCGCTGCTGACGAAATCCTCGACATCGTCGACGAGAACGACCGGGTCGTCGGACGGTTCCCGCGGGGGCGGGCGTACGCCGAGGGGTTGCGGCACCGGTGTGTGTTCATCCAGGCCCGGGACGCCGAGGGCCGTCTGTTCGTGCACCGGCGCACTCCGACCAAGCTGGTCTTCCCCTCCCTGTACGACATGTTCGTCGGCGGGGTGGTCGGGGCGGGCGAGGCCTACGACGAGGCCGCGCTGCGTGAGGCCGAGGAGGAACTCGGCGTGAGCGGGCTCCCCCGTCCGGAGTTCCTCTTCAAGTTCCTCTACGACGGCGGCGCCCGTGGGAGCTGGTGGTCGGCGGTGTACGAGGTGCGCTGCGAGCTGCCGGTCAGCCCTCAGGTGGAGGAGGTCGCCTGGCACGCCTTCCTGTCCGAGGAGGAGGTGGAGCGGCGTCTGCCCGAGTGGGAGTGGGTGCCGGACGGGCTCGCGGCGTACGCACGGCTCAAGGAGTACCGGGCGGCGCGCTGAGCAGCGTCTGCCGTATCGGCGGATGGGCGGCGCTGCCGCCGCTCAGCGGGCTGCCGCCCGGTTCCGGCCAGGTCGGGCTCTCCCAGAAGGGGTGGTCGAGGAAGCGCCCGGCCGCGGCGGGCGCCGCCTCCTCGGCCACGCCGACGGCGACCAGCGCGGCCGCGATCCGCTCCCGCGCCTCCTCGACGGGGGTGTCGGCGTCGCCGTAGGCGGGCAGCAGCAGGAGCAGCCGCCGGTCGGGGTCGCGGACCCCCTCGGTGTCCGCCGGTGCCGCGTGGGCCAGGGCGAGCAGGTCGGGCCAGGACAGCCCCGGGCCCCGGAAGTGTCCCTCGATGGCGGCCAGCTCCCGCTCGCGGGGCAGGTCGGGGCCGGTGAGGAGGTAGTCGGTGCCGGAGTCGTCGGGGGCGTTGCGGTGCACCACCCATACCGTCCGGCCCTGCGGCAGCGGTATCCGGTACGCCGGCCACACGTCCGTCCGCTCGTACAGCGCCTCCGCCGCCGCGTCCACGTCGGCGTGGTCCGCGCCGAAGGGCTCCGGATCGTCCGCGAAGGCGTCCCAGACCGGGCCGTAGTACGCGGGCCAGAACCCGGGCAGGCCGAGGAGGTGCTCGGCGGGGGCGATGCCGTGCCCGGGCGTCGCGTACCCGGCCAGTGCCGTGGGGTGGTCCAGGAGGTCCATGTCCGAAACCGTAACGGGAGGCACTGACAACGCCCCCGTCCGAGCCGCCCGGTAGGGTCCTGGGCGTGATCGACTTCGTTCGGAACGTCCGGTTGTGGTTCGCGCCCGCACAGGTGCGGGAGGAGGGCAGCACCCCGGACTACCGGTTCTCGCTGGCCAACGAGCGCACCTTCCTGGCGTGGCTGCGGACCGCCCTCGCGCTGATCGGCGGGGGCTTCGCGGTGGACCAGTTCCTGCCGGACCTGCGCTGGGGCTGGCGGGTCGGTCTGGCGCTGGCGCTGCTGGCGGCGGGTGTGCTGTGCGCGCTGCGCGCGGTGAACCACTGGATGCGCTGCGAGCGGGCGATGCGGCGGGGCGAGGATCTGCCGGCGTCCCGTTTCCCGGCACTGCTGAGCGTGGTCGTCGCGCTGGTGGCGGTGGCGATGGTGGTCGTGGTGCTGCTCGGCTGGGCCGGATGAGCGGGCGGAGCGGGGCGCCGGACCGGGATCCGGGGCTCCAGCCGGAGCGGACGCGGCTGGCATGGCGGCGGACGACCCTGTCCGGTACGGTCGCCGCCGTGCTCGCCGTGAAGACCGCGCTGCACGGCGGCGCCTCGGCGACCGGAATCATCGCCTGTGCCCTGGTCTGCGGGCTGTGGCTGGCGTTCCTGCTGCTCGCCCACCGCCGGATCCGCGCCCTGGCCGCGGCCCCGGAACCGACCGCACTTCCCGCACGGCAGGCCGCTCTGGCGGTGCTGTGCGCGGTGGCGACGGCGGTGTGCGCGGCGGCGCTGGTGGTCTAAAGCGTGTTGCGAGAGTCCCGCACAGCACCGGCGGCACGCGGCGGGCGGCGGGTGGTTCAGCCGGTGTCCCGGTCGTCGGGGGCGTCGTCCCACGGCACCGTCACCACGATCTTGCCCCGGGTGCGTCCCTGCCGGCTCAGCCGGTGCGCGTCCGCCGTGCGTTCCAGTGGGAACGTCGCGGAGACGTGCACGGAGACCACGCCCTGTTCGACCAGTTCGGCCAGCCGGGTGAGGTCCTCGGCGTCGGGCCGTACGAAGTAGTAGACGCCCCCGTAGCCGACGACCTCGCCGTCGGCGATCGACGCCAGACGGCCGTCCGGGGCCAGCAGTTGGGCGGAGACCTTCAAGGTGTCACCGCCGACGGTGTCGAACACCGCGTCGACCCCCTCGGGGGCCAGCCCGCGCACCCGTTCGGCGAGCCCCTGGCCGTAGGTGACCGGTTCGCCGCCGAGGGCGCGCACGAAGTCGTGGTTGGCCTCGCTCGCCGTGCCGATCACCCGGGCGCCGACGTGCCGGGCGAGCTGGACGGCGATCGAGCCGACGCCGCCCGCGGCCGCGTGGACGAGGACCGTCTCGCCGCGCCGGACCCGCAGCACCCGGTTCAGCACCTGGTGGGCGGTGAGGCCGGCCAGGGGCAGTCCGGCCGCCTCCTCCCAGGTGAGGTTGCGGGGCTTGCGGGCGAGGGTGCGCACGGGGGCCGCGACGTACTCGGCGAAGGTGCCGCGGGAGAGGAAGTCCTCGCGGACGTACCCGACGACCTCGTCGCCGGCCGTGTACTCGGAGACGGCCGCCCCCGGCCGGACGACCACTCCGGAGACGTCCCAGCCGGGCACCACCGGGAAGACGGCGTCGAGCACGGGGTCCACGTACCCCTCGCGGCACTTCCAGTCGACGGGGTTGACGGCTGCCGCCCTGACCCTGACCAGCACCGAGTCGGGACCGACCTTGGGGTCGCGGAGCTCTCCGTACTCCAGGACCTCGGGACCGCCGTAGCGGCTGTAGCTGATGCCCTTCATGTCACCGACCCTCCGTGGTGATCGAGTGCGGCGCAACCCGGGTGCCGGGGCGGGGCCGACCGGAAATCACCCGCCACGGCCCGTCCCGCTTCTGCCCGGGCGGCCGTCGGCCTAGGGTGGGCCCGATCACGTCGCGCGCCACCACTGGACTACATACCGACCGGTCGGCATGATGGGCGGGTAGCCTTCACCCGTCCGTAGGAGCGATGTCATGAGCCCCGACCACCCGCCAGGTCTCGACCTCGACCGGCTGCGCGCCCTGCTGGAGCGCGAGCGCCCCGGTCTGGTCGCCGGCCCCCTGACCGGCCGGCTGATCGAGGGCGGACGGTCGAACCTCACCTACGAGGTCGGCGACGGCACGGACAGGTGGGTCGTGCGGCGGCCCCCGCTCGGCCATGTGCTCGCCACCGCGCACGACATGAGGCGCGAGCACCGGGTGATCAGCGCCCTGCATCCGACGAGCGTGCCGGTGCCGCGGCCGGTGCTGCTGTGCGAGGACGAAGGGGTGCTCGGCGCGCCTTTCTACGTCATGGACTTCGTCGAGGGCACCCCGTACCGCACGGCCGCCGAGCTGGCCCCGATCGGCGCGGAGCGCACCCGGGACGCGGTGCTGTCGCTGGTGGACACCCTGGTGGAGCTGCACGCGGTCGACCCGGCCGAGGTGGGGCTGGCCGACTTCGGGCGCCCCGAGGGGTTCCTGGACCGCCAGCTGCGCCGCTGGGGCAAGCAGCTGGACGCCTCCCGCAGCCGCGACCTGGCCGGGATCGACGAGCTGCACGCGGCGCTCGGCCGTGCCCTGCCCTCCTCCCCCGCGCCGGCCGTGGTGCACGGCGACTACCGGCTCGACAACGTCCTGATCGGCGACGACGACCGGATCAGGGCGATCCTCGACTGGGAGATGTCCACGCTCGGCGATCCGCTGACCGACCTGGGCCTGCTGGTGATGTACAGCGTGCCGCTGCGGCTGCCGGACTCCCCCATCTCCACGACCGCCGCGGCCGCCGGTCATCCCGCGCCCGCCGAGCTGATCGAGCGGTACGCGGCGCGCTCGGGGCGCGACGTCTCGGCCGTCTCCTGGTACACGGCGTTCGCCTGGTTCAAGCTCGCCGTGATCCTGGAGGGCATCCACTACCGGTACACGCTGGGCCAGACGGTCGGGCGCGGCTTCGACCGGATCGGGGAGCTCGTCCCCGTCTTCATCGAGCACGGACTGACCACTCTGCAGGAAGGCTGACCGCCATGGACTTCGCGTTCGACGCGCGCACCGAGGAACTGCGCGGGAAGCTGCTCGCCTTCATGGACGAGTACGTCTACCCGGCGGAGGCCCTCGCGGAGGAGCAGCGGGCCGCGCTGGCGTCACCCTGGGACACGCCGGCCGTGGTCGAGGAGCTGAAGGCGGAGGCGCGCAGGCAGGGCCTGTGGAACCTCTTCCTGCCCGACGCCGCGTACGGCGCGGGGCTCACCAACCTGCAGTACGCGCCGCTCGCCGAGATCACCGGGCGCTCCCCGCAGCTCGCGCCCACCGCGCTGAACTGCGCCGCTCCCGACACCGGGAACATGGAGGTGCTCACGCAGTTCGGGGACGAGCAGCAGCGCAAGCAGTGGCTGGAGCCGCTGCTGGCGGGCGAGATCCGCTCGGCGTTCGCGATGACCGAGCCGGAGGTGGCCTCCTCCGACGCCACCAACATCACCACGCTCATCCGGCGCGAGGGTGACGAGTACGTCATCACGGGACGCAAGTGGTACATCTCCGGCGCGATGAACCCCGACTGCAAGATTCTCATCGTGATGGGCAAGACGGACCCCGAGGGCGCGGACATCCGCCGCCAGCAGTCCATGGTGCTCGTGCCGCGCGACACCCCGGGCGTCACCGTCAGGCGGGCCATGCAGGTGTTCGGCTACGAGGACCACTACCACGGCGGTCACGCCGAGGTGGTCTTCGAGGACGCGCGCGTGCCGGTGACGAACCTGATCGGCGAGGAGGGCGGCGGCTTCGCCATCGCCCAGGCGCGGCTCGGTCCGGGCCGGATCCACCACTGCATGCGGCTGATCGGCATGGCGGAGCGGGCGATCGAGCTGATGTGCCGGCGGGCGGTGTCCCGGACCGCGTTCGGCAAGGCCCTCGGTCAGCAGGGTGTGGTGCACAACTGGATCGCGGACGCGCGCGTGACGGTCGAGCAGCTGCGGCTGCTGGTGCTGAAGACCGCCTGGATGATGGACACGGTCGGCAACCGGGGCGCCCACACGGAGATCCAGGCCATCAAGATCGCGACGCCCCGTGCGGTCGTCGACATCATCGACCGGGCGATCCAGCTGCACGGCGCGGGCGGGGTCAGCCAGGACTTCCCGCTGGCCGAGCTGTACGCCGGGGCGCGCACGCTGATGATCGCGGACGGCCCGGACGAGGTGCACCAGCGGTCACTGGCACGGCGTGAGCTGAAGAAGTACCTGTAGGGCGCGCGGTAGCGCCCGGTAGGACGCGGTAAGGGGCGGTCGCCAGGGACGACCGCCCCTTACCCCTGTTGCCGCCCCTTGCCCCTGTTACCGGTTTCCCCGTGCCTAGTGCCGTGACCGGAAAGGTTTGCCGGGAAGCTCGCGGCGTCCGGTGCGGTGCATCGCAAGGCGGAGCGTCGCCCGCGTACCGGATGTACTCGGGTGATGCGACAACGCGGCGAGGTGCCGTGCCGGGCGCCGCGAGCCGGTGAACCTTTCCGGTCACGGCACTAGGGCCGCAGGGCGCGCAGCAGCAGGTCCGCGAGGTGGTCGGCGACCTCCTGGGCCCCCATCGGGCCGTCCGGGCGGTACCAGGTGGACAGGTGGTGGACGGAGCCGAAGTGGTAGTCCACCACCAGGTCGGCCGGGGTCGCGGTGGAGAAGACGCCGGCCTCCTGGCCCTCCTCGACGAGGGCGCGGAAGCGTTCGTGGTAGCGCCGGCGCTCGGCGCGGACCTGCTTGTTCTTCTCGGGGCTCAGGTGGTGCATCGAGCGGAAGAAGATCATCGCGTCGTCGAGGTTCTCGATCGTCGTGACGACGACGTCGGCCGCGGCGCCGCGCAGCCGCTTCTCGATCGGTTCGTCGGCGTCCGCGAAGGCGTCCAGGCGCTCCTGCTGGACACGCAGCACGCGCGCGTACACCTCGTGCAGCAGATCGTCCTTGGAGCCGAAGTAGTGGTACAGCGCCCCCTTGGTGACGCCGGCCGCCTCGACGATCTCCTGCACCGAGGTGCGGTCGTAGCCCTGCTCGGCGAAGAGCCGGGTGGCGGCGGCGAGGAGCCGTTGCGGAACAGGGGCCTCCGAGCCGTCCGTCGTCCTGGGCACTGCCGCCACCTGCCTTCCTTCTCGTTCTACCGGTCGTGCGTGCGGGAACGCAGTTCCCGACGGAGGATCTTCCCACTTGCCGTCGTGGGCAGGTCGGGCAGGACCTCCACGTGGCGGGGGTAGGTGCAGGCCGCCAGTCTGTCCTTGCGGTAAGCGGCGAGCGTATCGGCATCCGTGTCGGCGCCGGGACGCAGGCTGACGTAGGCCTTGACGGTCTCGCCCCGGTAGGCGTCCGGCGCGCCGACGACGGCGGCCTCGCGCACGGCGGGGTGGGTGTACGGCGCGCCGGTGCGCAGTTCGCCGCCGGGGAAGGCCTCGGCGGTCGCCTCGGGCCGCCGCCAGGAGCCGGGGACGACCTGCCGCCCCCGTACGGCGATCTCGCCGTGTTCCCCGACGGGCACCTCCTCGCCGCGGTCGTCGAGGATGCGTACGACGGTGTCGGGTCCCGGCAGGCCCACGGCGAGGGAGCCGGAGACCGGGTCGACGGGCGCCTCGTGCTGGGGCGGGACGGAGGCGCAGGGCGCGGTGCACTCGGTGAGTCCGTAGCCGTTGCGCAGGTACGCCCCGAAGCCCGCCCGGAACCGCTCCACCGTCGGGGCCCGCTGGACGACGTCCGGCAGGGCCACCCAGGGCTCGGCCGCGTAGCGCGAGGCGGTCATCCGGTGGCCTCCCACTTCTGCTGGAGGTGGTTCATGCTGCCCAGCCAGTGGTCGGGGTCGGCGGCGCGCGCCCGGTAGAAGCCGGCCACCTCGGGGTGCGGCAGGATCAGGAACCGGTCCTCCTCGATGCCCTTGAACAGGGCGTCCGCCACGTCCTCCGGCTCGATCGCGGTGGGCTTGAGCACCAGGTCGCCCGCGCTGCCGGTGGCGTCCAGCATGTCGGTGCGCACGCCCTGCGGACAGATCGCGTGGACCTTGATCCCGCGGTGGCGGTAGGTGAGCGAGAGCCACTCGGCGAAGGCGTAGGCGCCGTGCTTGGTGACGCTGTACGGGGCGGCGCCGATCATCGTGAGCAGTCCCGCGGCGGAGACGGTCGAGACGAACCGCCCGCCGCCCCGCTCCAGCCAGTCGGGCAGCAGGGCATGGGCGGCCCGCACATGGGCCATGACGTTGACGTCCCAGGCCTGGGCCCACACGGCCTCGCCGGCCGCCTCGGAACCGCCGGAGGCGACCCCGGCGTTGGCGCAGTAGACGTCGACGGTGCCGCCGAGCGCCTCCCGGGCGGGGCCGACGACCGCCGAGGCGTCCCCGGGCAGGGCGGTCCCGCCGATCTCGTCGGCGACGGCCCGGGCCCGTCCCGCGTCCAGGTCGTTGACGACGACCCTCGCCCCCTCGGCGGCGAACCGCCGGGCCAGCGCGGCCCCGATCCCGCCCCCGGCCCCGGTGACGACGACCCCAGCACCCTGCACGGCTCCCACCATCGGTCTCCTCCGACACGACGCGACACGGCTCAGCAGGGCCAGACTAACCGGTCGGTATGTAGGAGGAAAGAGACGCACGACCCACCCGCAGCCGAAACGCAACCCATGACGTATGGCCAAGTTCATCAGTTAGCAGGACGATACGCCGCACATCGCACAGGCCCGGGGGACGGGAGCGAAGCCACATGGCACCACCGACGATGAGCGTGAGCCCGTACTGGGAACTGACCTTCGACGCGGACGGGGACGTCGATCCCCGGGAGCGCGACCGCCTGCTGGCCGGGGTGCGCACGAGCGGGATCCACGACCTGATCCTCTTCTCGCACGGCTGGAACAACGACCGGGCCGGCGCCACCCGTCTCTACAGCGGCTTCTTCGCCCCGATCCCCGCCCTCGCGCCGCCGGCCGCGAGGATCGGCTACGCGGGACTGGTGTGGCCGTCGATGCGGTTCTGCGACGAGCCGATCCCCGACCTCCCGCACACGGCGACGGCGGTCCCGACCCGGGGGCTGGACGACGGCACCCGGCACGCGCTGCTCGAGACCTTCCCCGGCCGGGCCACGGTGGTCGAGAGCATCGCCCGGCTGCTGGAGCAACGGCCGCGGGAGGCGAGCGAGCTGGAGGAGTTCGGCCGGCTGGTGCGGGAGCTGGTGGACGCGGTCCCGCCCGGCCCGCAGGCGCCGTTCGCCGCCGACACGCTCGCCGAGGGCGTCCCGCAGGACGAACCGGAGATGTTCACCGGGTCGACGGGGACAACCTGCGCCGCGTTCGCGACGGCCCTGGCCGGGCTCGACGGCGACGCCGGGGTGCGCGGCCTCGCGCTGCCCCACCCCTGGGACGGGGCGAAGGAGCTGCTGCGGCAGGCGACGTACTACGCGATGAAGCGGCGCGCGGGGACGGTCGGCGAACGGGGGCTCGGGCCGCTCGTCGGGCGGCTGGCCGAGGCGGCGCCCGGGGTGCGGGTGCATCTGGTGGGGCACAGCTTCGGCGGACGGCTGGTGGCGTTCGCGCTGCGCGGGCTGCCCGAGGGGGTGCGTACCGTGAAGTCGGTGACGCTGCTCCAGGGCGCCTTCTCGCACTACGCGTTCGCCGCGCACGGGGTGCTCCAGGGGCACCAGAACCGGATCGACGGCCCTCTGGTGTGCTGCTACTCGCGGTTCGACCAGGCGCTGGGCACGATGTACCCGCTGGCCTCCCGGATGGCCGGGGACGACCGGGGGCTGGTCGGGGAGGTGCTGGGCGCCAAGTGGGGCGCCATGGGCCACGACGGGGTGCAGTCGGTGCCGGACACGCGCGCGTACCGGCTCGCCGAGGTGCTGGCCCCCGGGCGGCTGCCGGCCTCGGGGTGCGTGAACGTCGACGCGGCCGAGGTGGTCCGGCGGGGCGGGGCGCCGGCCGGGGCGCACAGTGACATCGTGCACCCCGAGCTGGCGCGGGTGGTGCTGGCGGCGGGCCGCATCACCTAGGACGCGGCCCGCCGTCGTAGCGCCTAGCGGTGGGACGTGAACTCGACCACCTGCTGGAAGGTGGGCCGGTTCTGCCAGCTGATGTTGGAGTGCTTGATGCCGCCCAGGGTGCGCTGGACGATCGAGTCGGCGCACCACTGGTTGCCCGCCGCGCACAGGGTGTCACCCGGGTAGACCTGGGCCGCGGTCTTGCCGGCCGCCGTCTTCAGGGTGCTCATCAGGACGTCACGGCAGCCGCTGAGCGTGCCGCCGCCGCAGTACTTCTGCGTCAGCCCGCCCTGCACCGTCTGACCGAGCACGGCCCGGACGTCCTTGTCGACATAGCTCCACCAGCCGTACTGGAAGGAGCTGCCGGCGTGCGCCCCGGTCGGTCCGTGGGCCGCCGACGGGGACTCGTCGATGGGCAGGTTGGCGGTGAACGCGGTGTACAGGTCGGTGCCGAGTCCGGGCTGGAACTCGCCCTGGACCAGCAGCGGCCACCAGGCGTCCAGGATCCGGATCGCGTCGGCGTTGGCGTAGGTCTTCGAGCCGGCCGAGGTCTCGGTGCGTTTGCCTCCCGCGGTCAGCCAGGTCTGGAGCTTGGTGACCGCCGCCGCGACCGCGGAGTCGGTGACCGTGGAGCTGTTGATCACCTTCAGCAGGTTGGGCAGGACGTCCTCGGCGCGCAGGTCGGCGAGGGCGGCGTCGGCCATCGCCTTCACCAGGGAGGCCCGGGTGACGCCGCCGGCCGCGACCAGGGCCTTGACCCGGCTCTCCAGGAGGTTGCCGCGGTGCACGGAGCCGTCGCCCCAGGAGGCCGTGGTGTAGTCGAGGGCCTGTTTGTTGTTCCAGGAGACGTAGTAGTCCTGGTCGACGGAGTTGGGGTGCGCCGAGGCCGGGGTGTAGTCGGCCGTGTTGGTGGCCGGCACCCAGTTCTTCCACTCGTACGCCGCCTGCGCCCACACCGGGAACTCGGAGTCGACGCCGCTCGCGCGCACCGGGTTGTCACCGCTGTTGTAGTACGCGGTGTGCGTGGAGTCGGCGTAGAACCAGTTGAAGGTGTAGTTGATGTGCTGCACCGCGCTCTGGAACGTCTGCGGGCTCTTGACGTAGTCCGGGTCGTTCAGCATCTGGAAGCCGATGATGGAGTCGGCCTCGTGCATGAACGACGAGCGCAGGGTGGTGTAGGCGACCTTCTTGCCGCCGACGGTCGCCCGGTACTCCACGGGGCCGTACTTGGTGCGGTACACCCGCATCGTGTACGAGCCCGTCGCGGTGCTGTCGGCGGTGGTCGGCTTCCAGGAGTTCTTCTGCTCGACGACGTCCATGGCCGTGCAGGTGCCGTGGTACAGGTAGTGGTAGTCGTCCTGGCAGAGCTCGACCGCGTAGGTGTCGATGATGTCCTGGCCGGAGGTCGTGGCGGACCACGCGTAGTCCTGGCCGCGGCCCAGCTCGACGTACATGCTCAGTCCGGCGAAGGACGCGCCGCGGGCGCTGATGCCCGGGCCCTGGATCTCCTGGAGCATGAGCAGCTGCGGGGCGAAGTAGCCGGTCTGCGGGCCGAAGACGGCGATCGGGTGGCCGCTCGCGGTGTACTTGCCGCTCACGACGAGGGCGTTGGACATCCCGCGCCGGGCCGAGCTGAGGGCGGTCGCGGTGGCCGCCGCGGCGGTGGCGGAGGCGCTCTGGTCGGCGCCGGTGCCGGAGGCGTCGTAGACCAGCGGCTGGGTGCTGACCGATCCGGCGTCCGGCAGCGCCTGGCCCTGCGCGGTGTCGGGCTTGGCGCCGTACGGGAAGCTCTCGCCGTTGTGGACGGTGAGGACGGCCTCGGGGTCGTTGCGCTCGCGGAACGCCTCCCAGACCTTGGTGCCCTCGGTGACGCCGTACTTCTCCTGCGCCTCGAGCAGCGAGATGGCGTTGTTGACCTCGCCACCGCCGCCGGAGCCGAACAGCGCGCCGATCACCGAGGCGAGCGCCACCAAGTCGGTGATCTTGAAGTGGTCGATGGTGCCCGCGTTGGTGATTGAGTCCTTGTGGCCGGTCAGGACGTACTCACCGGGGAAGTAGCGACCGCTGTCGGAGGCGTCGATGTAGGCGTTGATGCCGTCGAGGTAGGCCTTCGCGTCCGCGAGGGCCTGCTGGCCGCGGGTGCCGTTGGTCGCGACGGCGTTGTCGATCTGGGCCTGGAGGTCTGCCTCGGTGTACGGAGCGTTGCGCCAGAACTGCTGCTCGAGACCCTGGTTGGAGGGGGCGCCGCCGGCGAAGGTGGTGAGCTGGCCGCGGCCGACGTGGCGGAAGACGTCCATCAGCCACAGCCGGTCCTGGGCGGCGGCATACCCGGCGCCGAACTCCGTGCCGTATCGGGTGGTACCGGTGATGTGCGGAACGCCCGTCTTCTTGTCGCGGACGATCGTCACGTCGCTGCGGCCGGCGGGACTCAGGGTGGAGGCGACTTGATCGGAAGCGACACCGAACGACGCGTCGTTGAAGAAGGTGTTGATCGTGGCGTTGGTGAGGCCGGAGTAGCCCTTGGCCAGGTTGGCGTAGGGGCCGAGCTGGTCCTCGGCGTGGTCGGGCTGGGTGCCGAAGGCCTGGTTGAGGAGGACCTGGGCGAGGGTGGCGTTGCCGTTCTCGCCGGGCGGCAGGATGTCGGAACACTGTCCGCCGCAGTAGTCGTTCGCCGTGGTGACGTCGGCCGCGGCAGCGGTCGTCTGGGCAAGGGGCGACAAAAGACCGGCAATGAGGGCGCATACGGATGCGGTCTTCAGGAACCCGGGGAATCTGCCGGGAGTTCTCAGTCTGTCGAGAGTGAAGCGTGGGGTGCGCCGTGGCATCGGCTGCTCCTAGCGACTGGGGGGGTCGGCGGAAGGTTACCGGCGGTATCCCCGGGATTGAAGATGAACATGCGTCAAGTTTTCGGCATCTGGAGGGCGATGGAGATCGGAGGGAGCCGAATCGCATGTCGATACGTCTATTCGACGACGTCCGTACGACGACGCCGAAGTGACCGAAGTGCAGGTGCAGATGTGACGGAGGTGCAAGGCGATGGCGGGTTTCCGGAGTCTGGCGAGACAGGCGCGAGACGCTCGGTGCGATCTGGCACTGCGGCGTTACTCACTCCGCAAGTGCCTTGAGCGGTTCGCTCCCTACGGGCACAGGGCGACCTGGGACCATCTGTGCTCCCGGGCCGGGTTCGGCCCCGAGGACCGCTCCCCCGACCCGGCGCGGCTCGTGGCCGCGTTGGACGAGCTGGAGGAGGCGCGGGCGGTCTGGCTGGCCTACGAGGTCGAGTTCGCCGAGCGCCGCAAGAAGGAGAAGCACGACGGGCTGCGCAGGCCGGGCAGCGTCGACGACTGGCACCGGCTCACCTGGGGCGGCTTCGGGGTGGCGTGGTGCGACGACCCGCGGGTCCACCCCCGTGCGCCGCTGGCGGAGGTGCTGCGCCGGCTGATCAGCGCGCTGGAGCGCGAACCGGGCCACTCCTGCCCCGTCTGCGGGGGTGAACGCCTGCAGTGGAAGTACGACCTGGACCACGAACCGTCGTCGGGTCCGGTCTGCACCGACTGCGGCATCCTCGTGCCGCGCCCCGTCCTCACCCCCGAGGCGCTGGCGTACGCCCGGCGCGGACGGCTGCTGGTGTCGGTGTCGGCCTGAGCCCCCTGAGGGCGCGCGAGCACGAGAGCACACCGGGGGTGCGTCGGGGATGCCGCACCCCCCATGGAGCCGACGCTCAGTCGCCGGGCGAGGAGCTGTACCAGTACGGGTGCGCCCAGCGGTCGTCGTGGGGCAGGGCGAGGAGTCCGGTGCGCAGCGCGAGGTCGGGCTCACCCGCCACGCGCAGCCGGGCGGGGGCGTTCTCGGCGAGCCAGGCCCGGAGCGCGGCGACGACGGCGGGCTCGTCGTCCGGGGCCCACCAGGAGAACGGCGACTCGTCGAAGACGAGTTGGTGCTCCCACCGGGCGACGCAGCTCACCAGGTGCGCGTCGGCGGCCGGTCCGGGCAGCCACCGGTCGAGGAGCGGGGTCTGGACGCCGAGGATCATGGCGCAGGTCTCGAACACGTCCGCGGCCGGGTACGGCGGGGCGGCCGTCGCCAGGACGTCCTGCCACCAGGCGAGCACGAACCCCTCGATCGCCGCCGCCTGTCCGGCCGGCCAGGTGCGCCAGGCGACGCGGGCGAGCCCCGGGCAGCCCCAGCCGATGCCGTCCAGGGTGCCGTCGGCGAGGGCGTGGGCGGTCTGGGGCAGCAGGCGGCGCATGGACGCGGCGTGGTCGTCGAAGTGGCCGGGGCCCTCGAAGGCGTACCGGCGCAGGACGTCCGGGGGGATCCGCGTGTACGGGGTGCGCAGGTGGGCGGTCTCCTCGGGCAGGTGACAGAGGGGGCAGCCGGTCTCGTGCGGACTGGCGAAACCGTTGAAGAGTGTGTCGATGTCCGCGAGCGCGGCGGCGAGGGCGGGTGAGGGCAAAGGAGTTCGTCCCGTCGGGACTCCGCGCGCGACGGTGTCGCCGCCGGCCGAAGAGCGTGACGCTACCAGCCGTTAATCGGTCGCTCCAGCCCTTTCCCGCAAGGACAGTTGGGGGTGATGAAACCGAGCTGAGCAACCGAAGGAGCCCCTCGATGTCGACGCTGCGCGTCACCGCCGAAGTCCTGACCGTGCACGAACACCCCAACGCCGACGCCCTCGAACTGGCCCAGGTCGGCCTGTACCGGGCCGTGGTCGCCAAGGGCGCGTACCGCACCGGTGAGGCCGCCCTCTACATTCCCGAGCAGGCGGTGCTGCCGCTCGCGCTGGTCGAGGAGCTGGGGCTGACCGGACGGCTTGCGGGCAGCAGGTCGGACCGGGTGAAGGCGGTGCGGCTGCGGGGCGAGCTGTCCCAGGGGATCGTGTGCCGGCCGAAGGCGCTGGCGGACGTCGATCTGGTGCGGGCGGCCGCGGACGGCACCGACTTCGCGGAGCTGCTCGGCATCGTGAAGTGGGTGCCGCCGATCCCGCCCACCATGAGCGGGGAGGTCGAGACTGCGGCGGATCTGCTGCCGTGGGTCGACATCGAGAACATCCAGCGCTACCCCGGCATCTTCGAGCCCGGTGAGCCCGTGGTCCTCACCGAGAAGCTGCACGGCTCGGCGTGCCTGATGACGTATGTCGCGGGCGAGGAACGGGTGTACGTCTCCTCCAAGGGGTTCGGCGCCAAGTCGCTGGCGCTGGCGGAGGATCCGCGCAACCTGTACTGGCGGGCGGTGCACGGGCACGGTGTCGCCGAGGCGGCGGCCCGTGTCGCCGAGCGGCTCGGGGCGCGGCGGGTCGGTGTCTTCGGCGAGGTGTACGGCGCGGGCGTGCAGGATCTGACGTACGGCGCGGACGGGCGGCGCGAGTCGCTCGGGTACGCGGTGTTCGACGTGTCGGTGGACGTCGGGGGCGTCGTGCGCTGGCTGGACACGGCGGAGGTGACGGGGCTGCTGGAGGGCGAACTGCCGCTGGTTCCCCGGCTGTTCGAGGGGCCGTACGACAGCGAGGTCGTCCTGGGGATCGCGACGGGGCGGGAGACCGTGTCCGGGCGGGGGCTGCATCTGCGCGAGGGCGTGGTGATCCGGCCCGCTGTCGAGCGGTACAGCCCGGTGACCGGGGGCCGGGCGATCGCCAAGGCGGTCAGCGGGGCCTATCTGACACGGAAGGGCGGGACGGAGTACGAGTAGGACGCGGACGGGACCGCCCCTACGTCCTCCGCTCCGCCAACAGCCGTGACCCGGTCAGCCGCTCGCCGAACACGTCGTCGGGGTTGGACAGCACGCAGGTGTCGAGGGAGAGGCACCCGCAGCCGATGCAGTCGGTGAGGTGGTCGCGGAGACGGTTGAGCTGCTGGATGCGCCGGTCCAGTTCCGCCCGCCACCGCTCGGAGAGCCGCGCCCAGTCCTCCCGGGTGGGCGTGCGCTCCTCGGGAAGTTCGAGGAGCGCCTCGCGGATCGTGGCGAGCGGGATCCCGACCCGCTGCGCGGCCCGCACGAAGGCGACCCTGCGGAGCGTGTCGCGGTGGTAGCGGCGCTGGTTGCCGGCGGTGCGGCGGCTGGTGATCAGCCCCTTGGACTCGTAGAAGTGCAGGGCGGAGACGGCGGCGCCGCTGCGCGCGGCGAGCTGGCCGACCGTGAGCTCGTGGACCTTCTCGGGAATCTGGGGCACCCCTCGAACCCTACCGGCCCCTTCGGCTACCATGCTAAGCAGTCGCTTAGCAGATGAGACCGCGCGAGAGGGCCCGAGACGACATGGCAGAGCCGAGGATCTTCACGTCCGCCGAGGAACTGAGGGCGGCGGTGGGCGAGCAGCTGGGGTACACCGACTGGCTGGAGATCGACCAGAAGCGGATCGACCTGTTCGCCGAGGCCACCGGTGACCACCAGTGGATCCACGTCGACCCGGAGAAGGCCGCGACGGGCCCGTTCAGGACGACCATCGCCCACGGCTATCTGACGCTGTCCCTGCTGCCGCTGTTCGGGCCGCAGCTGATCACCGTCGAGAACGTGAAGATGGGCGTCAACTACGGCACGAACAAGGTGCGCTTCCCCTCGCCCGTCCCGGTCGGCTCGCGACTGCGCGCCACCGCGACGATCACCGGCGTGGAGGACGTCACCGGCGGGGTCCAGGTCGCCATCGCCTTCAGCGTGGAGCGCGAGGGCGGGGACAAGCCGGTGTGTGTCGCGGAGTCGGTCTCCCGCTACTACCTCTGACCGCCCGGACCCCGGGCGCGGCCGCTACGTCGCCGCACCCACCATCCGCAGCACGAGGTCGGCGTACAGCGCGCCGACCTCGTCCGGCGTGCGGGGACCGTCGACGTTGAACCAGCGGGCCACGTCGATGCAGAGGGAGAGCACGGCGAGCGTGGTGCCGTGCACGTCGATGACCTGGAACTCCCCCGCCGTCACACCGTCCTGGATGATCCCGCGGACCTCGGCGTCGACCTGCCGGCGCAGGCCGAGGATCTCGGCGCGGGCGTCGGGACCGAGGGCGTCCAGTTCGTACTGCACGACCCGGGCCGTGGTGCGCCGCCCCGCGTGCCAGCGGACGAAGGAGCTCACGGCCTCCGCGAGCCGCTGGGTCGCGCTGCCCTCACCGGCCGCCGCGGTGCGCAGGATGGCCAGCGCGCGGTCGTGGCCGATCCGGCTGATGCGGTGCAGCAGCTCTTCCTTGGTCTTGTAGTGGATGTACAGGGCGGCCGGGCTCATGCCCGCGCGTCCGGCGATGTCGCGGGTCGTCGTCGCGTGGTAGCCGCGTTCGGCGAAGGCCTCCACGGCGGCGACGAGCAGTCGCCTGGCCGCGTCAGGGGTGACCTCGTCCCACGGCTCGGTCTCGCCGCCGGCCGTCTCCTGAGCCGTACTCATCCCTCGCTCGCCCCTCTCGGTACAGTCGCTCCACCATACCGCCGAAGGTGAGCGGCCGCTTAGAGTGGCCGCTCAGCGTAGGGGAAACCCTCGGAACCCACGGGCCGCGGGGATCCCGCGGGGCGCACCGGGCGCGCTTTCAGATCTTCTCGAAGGGGTCGTGCTCGGCGAGCAGCTTCTCCAGCCGGGCCTGGTCGACCCGGCTGACGATCGTCCCCGCCTCCTGCCGGTCACGGATCACCTTCGCCAGGGTGAAGGAGGAGGTCACCAGGTACAGGACCGCGACGGCCAGGAACGCGCGCACCCAGGCGTCGGCGTTCATCCGGTAGATCCCGATCGCCGTGGCCGCCGTGGCGACGGCGAAGGAGGCGACGGCCTGCCCGTAGAACGCGGCCGTGTTCTGCTGTTTGACCGGTGTGTCACTCATGGGCGACAGCATTCCGCCGATGTGGCGCGTACCACATCCGTACGGGTACTCAGAGGGTACTCAGAACGCCGACACGCCCGTCAGCGCCCGCCCGATGAGCAGCTTCTGGATCTGGCTGGTGCCCTCGTACAGGGTCATCACCCGGGCGTCGCGCAGCAGCTTGCCCGCCGGGTACTCGTCGATGTAGCCGTAGCCCCCGAAGACCTGGAGGGCGTTGTTGGCGGCGCGCACGGCGGCCTCGGACGCGAAGAGCTTGGCCTTGGAGGACTCGACGGCGAACGGCAGTCCGCGGTCGACCAGATCGGCGACCCGCCAGGTCAGCAGCCGGGCCGCGTCGACGTCCACGGCGATGTCGCTGATCAGCTCCTGGATCAGCTGGTGGTGGGCGATGCTCCGGCCGAACTGCTCGCGCTCGCCCGCGTACCGCACGGCCGCGTCCAGGGCGGCCTGGGCGATGCCGACACAGCCCGCCGCGACCGACATCCGGCCCTTGGCGAGCGCCGCCATGGCGACCGAGAAGCCCTTGCCCTCCCTGCCGAGCAGGGCGGAGGCGGGCACCCGGACGTCCTCCAGGACCAGCTCGGCGGTGGCCTGGCCGCGCAGGCCGAGCTTGCCGTGGACGGTACGGCGGGTGAGGCCGGGGGTGTCGGCGGGGACCAGGAAGGCGGAGACGCCCTTGTGTCCGGGGGCGTCCGTGGAACGGGCGAACAGCAGGACGACGTCGGCCCAGGTGCCGTTGGTGATGAACATCTTGCTGCCGTTGATCACATACGAGTCGCCGTCCCGCACGGCCCGGGTGGCGAGGCTGCCGGCGTCCGAGCCGGTGCCGGGCTCGGTGAGGCCGAAGCAGCCGACGAGCGCGCCGGAGGTCAGTCCGGGCAGCCAGCGCCGCTTCTGCTCCTCGTCGCCGAAGGCGGCGACGGTCTTCGCGACCAGCCCGAGCGACACGGAGACGATCCCGCGCACCGACGAGTCGCCGCGCCCCAGCTCCTCCGTGACCAGGCAGTACGCGAGATGGTCGCCGCCGGATCCGCCGTACTCCTCGTCGATCGTCAGCCCCAGGAAGCCGACCTCGCCGAGCTTCTTCACGAGGCCCCGGTCCACCTCCTCGGCGCGGTCCCAGGCGACGACGTGCGGGGTGATCTCGCGCTCGACGAAGTCCCGGGCCAGCTGCCGTACGGCCTCCTGCTCGTCGTCGAGCCCCAGGTGCACCACGAGATCACCTCATCTTTAAATTAGCAGTGCTAGTTTCTTTGGGCAGCCCTACTATGTGCGCCATGGCCCGACCGCGCAAGCCCCTGCTCAGCACCGACCGGATCGTCGAGACCGCACGGACGCTGGTGGACGAGGAGGGCCTGGCGGCCGTCTCCACGCGCCGGCTCGCCGCCGAACTCGGGGTCAGCGGGCCCTCGCTCTACAACCACTTCCGCACCAAGGACGAGATCCTGGAGGCCGTGGCCGACTCGGTGAGCGCCCAGATCGACCTGTCGATGTTCGACGACGGCCGCGACTGGCGGACCGCGCTGCACGACTGGGCGGTCTCCTACCGCGCCGCCCTGCGCGACCACCCGAACATCGTCCCGGTCCTCGCCCAGGGCCCCGGCCGCCGCCCGGCCGGGCTCCGGGTCGCCGACGCCGTCTACGGCGCGATGGTCGCGGCCGGCTGGCCCCCCGCCCAGGCCACCTCCATCGGCGCCCTGATGCGCTACTTCATCATGGGCTCGGCGCTGGGCTCCTTCGCCGGCGGCTTCGTGGACGACGCCGAGGCCTACGACCCCGCCGACTACCCGCACCTCGGCCAGGCCCACCTCCTGGCCGAGCAGCAGGAGAAGATCGACGAGCGGGCGTTCGAGACCGGCCTGACGGCCCTGCTGGACGGGCTCGCCGCCCAGCACCGCCACCTGCCCTGAGCCCGGCCGGGGAACGCGGCCCTAGAAAACCACCAGGGCCCGGCCTCCCTTGCCCGCGAGCATGTTCTCGAAGGCGCCGGGGATGCCGTCGAGGGCGATGTGCTCGGTGACCATCGCGGAGAGGTCGAGGCGCCCCGCGCGGACGTGGTCGGCGAGGACGGGCAGGTCCTCGGCCGGGTTGGCGTTGCCGTAGACACAGCCGGACAGGGTCCTGCCCCAGTGGAACAGCTCCAGGGCGTTGAAGGTGACCTGCTGGTCCTTGCCGCCGATGCCGACGACCGTGGTGCGGCCGCCGCGCCGGGTGGACTCCCACGCCGTCCGGATGGTGACGGCACGGCCCACGCACTCCACCGCCACGTCGACGCCCTGCTTGCCGGTGAGGCCGCGGATCTCGCGGGCCGTCCGCTCGGAGGCGACCAGGTACTCGGTGGCGCCGGCCGCCCGCGCCAGTTCCTCCTTCTCCGGGGAGACGTCCACGGCGACGACGGTGGAGGCGCCGGCGATCCGGGCGGCCTGGAGGGTGGCCAGGCCCACCCCGCCCACGCCGAGGACGGCGACGGTCTCGCCGGGGCGGACGCGTGCGCTGTGGTGGACGGCGCCGTATCCGGTGAGGACCGCGCAGCCGAGGAGGGCCGCGTCCACGAGCGGGACGCCGTCGGGCAGCGGCAGGACGCAGGAGGCGTCGACGACGGTCTCCTCGGCGAACGCGGCGACGTTCAGACCGGGGTGGAGGTCGGTGCCGTCGGCGGTGCGGGCGTACACGTCGGCGGAGCCGGCCAGGGCGTTGGCGCACAGCCAGACCTCGCCGAGTCCGCAGGCGTGACAGCGCCCGCAGGACGGGGCCCAGTTGAGGACGACCCGGTCGCCGGGCGCCACCCGGGCGACACCGTCGCCCACGGACACGACCGTGCCCGCGCCCTCATGGCCGAGGACCGCGGGGACGGGCACCCGCATGGTGCCGTCGGACAGGGACAGATCGGAGTGGCAGACCCCGGCGGCGGCGAGCCGCACCCGGACCTGGCCGGGGCCGGGGTCCGGCAGGTCGATGTCGGTGATCTCCAGGGGGGCACCCACGGCGGGGAGCACGGCGGCGCGGACCATGGCGGCAACCTCCTCAGAACTGAAGGGACTTGGTCTGGAGGTACTCGGCGAGACCGTGCGCGCCGAGCTCCCGGCCGACGCCCGACTGCTTGTAGCCCCCGAACGGGGCGCGGGGGTTGAAGCGGCCGCCGTTGATGTCGACCTGGCCGGTGTCCATGCGCCGGGCGAAGGCGACCGCCTCGGCCTCCTCCCCCGCCCAGACCGCGCCGGCCAGGCCGTAGACCGTCCCGTTGGCGATCCGCAGGGCGTCCTCCTCGTCCTCGTAGCGCAGGATCGACAGGACCGGGCCGAAGATCTCCTCCTGGGCGATCGTCATCTCGGGGGTGACGTCGGCGAAGACGGTCGGCGCGACGAAGTAGCCGCGCTCGCGCGGCGATTCGGGGCCGCCCGTGACCAGCCGGGCGCCCTCGGCGAGGCCCTTCTCGATGTACCCCCGCACCCGTGCCTGCTGCCGGGCGTTGACCAGCGGGCCGATGCGGTCGGCGTACTTGGCGGCGGCCGTCGCGGCCAGGTCGACGGCCTCGTCGTAGCGGTCGCGGTGGACCAGCATGCGGGTCCAGGCGCTGCACGTCTGGCCGGAGTTGGACATGACGTTGGCCACGCCTGTGTTGACCGCCTTGGCGAGATCGGCGCTCGGCAGGATGACGTTGGCGGACTTGCCGCCGAGTTCCAGGGCCACCTTCTTGATCGCGGCGCCGGCGGTGGCGGCGATCTGCCGTCCGACGGCCGTGGAGCCGGTGAAGGAGACCAGGTCGACGCCGGGGTGCTCGGCGAGGGCCCGGCCCGTGACCGGGCCGAGGCCGGTGACGAGGTTGAACACCCCGGCCGGGACACCGGCCTCGTGGACGGCCTCGGCGAAGAGCTGGGCGGTGAGCGGGGTGTCCTCGGCGGGCTTGAGGACCACCGTGCAGCCGGCGGCCAGGGCCGGGGCGACCTTGGCGACGATCTGGTGCAGCGGGTAGTTCCAGGGCGTGATGGCGGCGACCACGCCGATCGGCTCGTGCAGGACGGTGGAGTTGCCGACCTTCTCCTCGAAGGAGTGGGTGGCGGCGAGTTCGGCGTAGGAGCCGGCGACCGCGATCGGCAGGCCGGCGTGGACCGCGTGGGAGAACGCCGGCGGGGAGCCCAGCTCGGCGGTGACGGTCTCGGCGATCTCGGCCTTGCGGCTCGCCAGGGCGTCCCGGAGCGCGGTCAGCCGGGCGGCGCGTTCGGCGGGCGGGGTGGCCGCCCAGCCGGGGAGCGCGGCGCGCGCGGCCCGTACGGCGGCGTCGACGTCCTCGGCGTCACCGGCCGGGACCCGGGCGATCACCTGCTCGTCGGCCGGGTCGACGACCTCGATCACGTCCCGGCCCGCGGCGGGGCGCCAGGCGCCGTCGAGATAGATGCCGTCGTGTGCCTTCATCGCGTTCCTCCCGGCGGTGGTGGTCATCAGCGACCTAAACTAGCGTCGTTAGTTTTCCGGCACCAGGGGCCGCCGGGGGGGACCACGTCACCGTACGGGGTGTGTCTGCTCACTCCTCCAGGTAGGGCAGCCGCGCCGGGGTCGGGCAGATGCGCTCGCCGTGCCGGTCATGCCGTATCGGAGGTCGACGTCGGGGGTGGTGCGGACCACGAGGTCGCCGGGGACGCGCACCTGCGGGGTCCCGGACGGCGGGTCCGGCACGGCCGGCTCGTCCAGGACGACGACCGGTCCGGCCCGCACACCGCCCGCGCGTCCCCGCAGCCGCCCGAGCACCCGCCGTCCCGGGGCGGCGCCGGTGGGCGCGCGCGGCCGGGCCCGGCGCCTCGAAGCCGATGTCGTGGGCGTACGCGCCGTCGGGCAGCAGCTCGCCCTCGGTGATGTACGGCGTGCAGGGGTTCAGGTCGGCGAGGGGCGGGGGTCCGGGCCGAGGACACGGGTGAAGTGGGCGAAGACGACCAGGTTGCCGTCGTAGCCCGTCCTGCGGTGGAAGGTGCCGCCACAGGTGATCAGCCGCAGCTCGGGACGGCCGCGGTCGCCGTACACCTCCCCGTTGGGGAAGTGCGCCTTCTCGTACTTGCGCAGCGCGTCGACGGCGTAGACGGCGGTACGGCCGTCGGCCCTGCGGACCTCGATCAGCTTGCCCCGCCTCAGCTCCGACAGGCCCGCGAAGACGGCCGGACCGTTGTCGGTGTCGAGGTGCCCGACGGCGACGGCGGTCCCCCGCCCGCCCGGCCCCGGACCGTCCGCGTACCAGCCGACCCGGTGGGCGTCGTTCTCGGCGGGCGCGGGCAGCCGACGGCGGTCGTCGAGCCGGAGGTCCATGACGGGGGCGTCCACGCTGAGGTAGGGGATGAGGAGGCGGACGGCCCGCGCGTACGGCAGGGGCGGGGGGACGGCCGCCGAAGGGGTCGCGCGGGCTTCGCCGGGGGACGGGGCGCTCCGGGGGCGGGAGTCGCCGTCCTGGCGACGGGGCGCGGCGAGCGGGCCCGCGCCGCCGGCGGGGTCGCCGGGCACCGTTCCCGCGACCCGGCCGGAGCCCCCGGGGCCGGCCACCGCCGGGCCCGGGGGTTCCTCGTCCTGGGTCCAGTGCACGCACCCCGTGACCAGCGCGGCGGTCAGGACGACCGTCCGGGTCAGGCGGTAGGCGCGCGTCCGGTACCAGGGCCTGCGCCTGCGCCGCCGTCTACGCGGCGCCATGCGGACGGCGACGGAGCCGGAACCAGATCACTCCGCCGACCGCGGCCACGCCCACGGCCGCCGCACCGGCCACCGGCCCGAACGCGGCGTCCCGCGCGAGCCCGCCGGCGCCGGCGGGGGGACCGCCGTGGGGGCCGCCGGGGTAGCCGTGCTGGCCGCCCGGATCACCGGTGGGGTAGCCGGTGGGGTAGCCGGTGCGTGTCTCGCTCGGGCTGGTGCTGGGACTGGCGCTCGGGCTGCCGCTGGGGCTGGTGCTCGGGCTGCCGCTGGGGCTGGGCGAGCCGGAGGCGCAGTCGACCCAGAAGGTCTTCTGCTTGTCCGGGCCGCCGTCGCCGTCGGGCGTCGTGAAGGTGAGCTTGTAGTGCCCGTCGGGAAGGTTGATCTCCTCGCTCTGCCCCGTACCGTCGGTGTTGATCACGATCTGGCCGGTGGCACCGGCCGGTCCCGAGGACGGCGGCTGGGTCTCGATGACCCAGGTGGCGGTCTCACCCGCGTCGAAGTTGAAGGCGTCGATGTAGAACAGGCAGACGTGGGGGTCGTTCTCCGGCCCTGTGGCGGGCGTTCCGACCGCGTGGATCTTGACGTCTCCGTCGGTGGCGGCGAACGCGTGCCCCCCGGCCAGGGCGCTCCCCGCGACGGTGAGGGCCGCGAGGGCGGCGATCCGGGCGCCGGCGCGGCGGGGGCGGGGCGTGACGTGCATGCAGGCTCCTCTGAGTCAGATGATTTTCATACAAATCACTCGTCTTCTGACTCTTTGTCACATCCGCGCCCCGAACGCCAAAAGCCTCGCCCTACGTCCCGTCCACCTTCCCTCTTACTTCCCTCTTACGGCCCACCGCGGAGCCGGAGCCGGAGTCCGGGCGGGAGTCAGGGCCGGAGCCGCGCGGCTCGGCCGGCTTCTCCGGGGAGCGCAGGGCCACCGCCGACGACAGCAGCAACAGCGCGCCCAGCATCACGAAGGGCGCCGCCACCCCCGCGACCCCGGCGACGAGCCCCGCCGTGGCGGGCGCGGCGACCTGGCCGAGGCGGTTGCCGGTGAGCCGCAGCGCGAGGGCCGTGGAGCGGGCCCCGTCGGGCGCGGCCTGCACGACCGTCGTCATGGACAACGGCTGCCCGACCCCGAGACAGAAGCCGAGGACGGCGAGGATCACGCCGAGCGCCCAGACCGGCACCGGCAGCGCGATCCCCGCGCACAGCAGCGCCGCCAGCAGACAGGTCACGGCGAGCAGCAGCGCCCGGCCGAGCAGCCGCAGCAGCGGGGTGAGGACGAGCCGGCAGGCGATGGTGGCCGCCGCGCGGACGCTGAGCAGGACGCCGATCACGGAGGGCGCGATGCCCCGGTGCTCGCCGACCACCGGGAGGTAGGCGGTGAGGATGTCGGTCGCGGAGAGCACGGCGAGGCTGACCAGGATGCCGGCCGGGACGCCGCGGGTGCGCAGGATGCGGCCGACGGCGACGCGGTCACCTGGTGCCGTACGGGACGTGGCCGCCGTATCGCGGTGTTCGAGGCGCCACAGGGAGGTGAACGCGACCGCGCCGCCCGCACCCGCGACGAGCAGGGCGAGCGCGCTGGTGCGCACCATGTCGTCGCGGGCGATCAGGGCACCCGCCGCGACCGGGCCGACGAGCTGGCCGAGTGAGGCGCCGATCGTGAAGTGGCCGAAGTTGCGGTCCTGTTCGTGCGGGGCGGACTGGCGGGCGACGAGCGACTGGGAGCCGATGACGAAGCACAGGTGGCCGAGGCCCATCACCCCGCTCCACAGGGCCATCGTCGCCGGCGAGCCCGCCAGGCCGCTCAGCGCGCAGCCGCCGGAGATGAGGACCACGCCCACCGGCAGCAGCGGGGCGCACCGGCCGTGGTCCGTGCGGCGGCCGAGCGGTACGGCGGCGAAGAGCGGCAACAGGGCGTAGACGCCCGCGATGACACCGACGGCCCGTTCGTCGGCGCCCAGCGCGAGGGCCCGGTAGGAGACGGCGGGCCGGGCCATCGACACCGCCCCCTGCGCGAAGGTGAAGGCGATGACGAGTCGGAGCAGCCAGCCGCGGTTCCTGCCGGGCCTCACGAAGTCCTCCATGGGGCAGCTCAGATGATGCCGAACAGCAGGCCCGCCCCGAGGATCACCAGACAGGTGAGGGCGGCCCACTTGACCACGAAGCGGGTGTGGTCGCCGAACTCGACCTTCGCCATGCCGACCAGGACGTAGACGGCCGGGACGAGCGGGCTCGACATGTGCAGGGGCTGGCCGACGAGCGAGGCACGGGCCATCTCCAGCGGCGTCACCCCGTGCGCGGCACCGGCCTCGGCGAGGACCGGCAGGACGCCGAAGTAGAAGCCGTCGTTGGACATGAAGTAGGTGAGCGGGAGGCTCAGCAGGCCGGTGACGAGGGCCATGTGCGGGCCCATGCCCGCGGGGATGACGTCGACCATCCACTTCGCCATGTGGTCGACCATGCCGGTGCCCTGGAGGACGCCGGTGAAGACGGCGGCGGCGAAGACCATGCCGGAGACGTTGAGGACGTTGTCGGCGTGGGCGGCGAGCCGGGCCTTCTGGTCGGGGATGTGCGGGAAGTTGACGGTGAGCGCGGCCGCGGCGCCGAGCAGGAACAGCACCGGGATCGGCAGCCACTCCATGATCATGGCGGTCAACAGGGTGACGGTGAGCAGCGCGTTGAACCAGTACAGCTTGGGGCGCAGGGTGGCCCGGTTCGGGTCGAGGCCCTGGAAGCCCTCGTCCTGCGGCTCTTCGGGGAGGGACGCGCCGCCGGTTCCCCCGGTGGCCTTCGCCTCGCCGCCGGTGCCGGCGGCGGCGCCCACCAGGACGGTCTCGGCCTCCTGGGGCTCCAGCACCTCGTCCAGCGTCAGCACACCGAGCCGCTTGCGCTCGCGGCGGCCGAGCACGTACGCGAGGACGAAGACGAAGAGGAGGCCCACGGCCAGCGCCGGGATCATCGGCACGAAGATGTCGCTCGCGTCGAGCTTCAGCGCGGTCGCGGCGCGGGCGGTCGGGCCGCCCCAGGGCAGCGTGTTCATCACGCCGTTGGCCATGGCGGCCACTCCGGTCATCACGACCAGGCTCATCTTCAGGCGCTTGTACAGCGGGTACATCGCCGAGACGGTGATCATGAAGGTGGTGGAGCCGTCGCCGTCGAGGGAGACGATCGCGGCGAGCAGCGCCGTGCCGACGACGACGCGCAGCGGGTCGGCCTTGCAGAACTTCAGGATGCCCCGGACGATCGGGTCGAAGAGGCCGACATCGATCATCACGCCGAAGTAGACGATCGCGAACATGAGCATCGCCGCCGTCGGGGCGAGGCTGCCGACGCCGTCGATGACGTAGTCACCGAGCTTGGCGCCCTTTCCGACGAAGACGCAGAACAACGCCGGGATCAGTACGAGCGCCGCGATCGGCGACATCTTCTTCATCATGATCAGGACCAGGAAGGTCGCGATCATGACGAAGCCGAGGATGGTCAGCATGAATGGATACCTCACGTTCGCCCTTGAACATCCCACCTGGGGGTCGGCGGTGCGTTGACGTTAGGTCCGTTCAATTGGCGTTAACAAGACGTTGACGTGCGAGCAATAAGCGCAATATTCCAGGTCACGGCGTTGTGACGAGCGCGGCGACCTCGACGGGCACGCCGTTGAGGACCGCGTTGCCCGACAGCGGGTCCAGCAGGCTGCCGTCGAGGAGCTGGTTGACGTTGACGCCGGGGTCCGTCGCGGCGTGGCTGAGCCGGGTGCCGGGCCGGTCGTGGCCCCAGCCGTGCGGCAGGCTCACCACGCCCCGGCGCACGCCCTCGGTGACCTCGGCCGGGGCGGTGACCTCTCCCCCGGCGCCCTTCACCCGGACCTGGGCCCCGTCCCGGACGCCCAGCCGGTCGGCGTCCTCGGGGTGGATGTGCAGGGTGCAGCGGTTGGTGCCGCCGGTGAGGGCGGGGACGTTGTGCATCCAGCTGTTGTTGGAGCGCAGATGCCGGCGGCCGACGAGGAGGAGTCCGTCGGGCCGTTCGCGCAGGGCGGCGGCGAGCCGGGGGAGATCGTCGGCGATCGGCCGGGGCAGCAGCTCGATCCGGCCGCTCCTGGTCCGCAGGCCCTGCGGCAGGCGCGGGCGGAGCGGGCCGAGGTCGATGCCGTGCGGGTGCTCCAGGAGGCGGGCGAGGGTCAGTCCGTCGGGGTCGGCGCCGAAGCCGTCGCCGTAGGGGCCGAGGCGGAGCATCAGGTCGAGCCGGCGTTCGGGGCCGGTCTCGCCGGTGAGCTGCCCGGCGAGTTCCCGGGGGTCGCGGCCGTGCACGGGCGAGTGGGCCTCCGCGACGGCCTTGCCGAGGGTCTGGCCGATGACCAGGTCGTCCACGGCGGACGGGTCGGCGCCGTGCATGCCGGTGGCGGCGAGGACCAGCCGGGCGAGGATCTCGCTCTCGGCCATGCGGCCGGGCTCCAGGGGGACGGCCGGGGGCGAGTAGCGGACCTGGTTGCGCACGGCGAGGGCGTTGAACGTGAAGTCGTGGTGCGGGCTCTGGGCGGGCGGGGGCGGCGGCAGGACGACGTCGGCGTGGCACGAGGTCTCGTTGAGGTACGGGTCGACGCTGACCATGAAGTCGAGCGCGCCGAGCGCCTTGTCGAGGCGGTTCCCGTCCGGGGCGGACAGCACCGGGTTGGCGGCCACCGCGATGAGCGCGCGGATCGGCTCGCCCTCCTCGGTGGCGGTGTCGATCTCCTCGGCGAGCGCGGAGAGCGGGAGTTCGCCCTTCGCCTCGGGGTGGCGGCTGACGCGGGAGTGCCAGCGGCCGAGCTGGAAGCCGCGGCCGGGGCCGGCCGGGCGGGGTGTCCGGTCCGTCGCGGCCAGCGGGAAGAGGGCGCCGCCGGGCCGGTCCAGGTTGCCGGTGAGGATGTTGAGGACGTCGACGAGCCAGCTGCCGAGGGTGCCGAAGGGGACCGTGCAGCTGCCGATGCGGCCGTACACGGAGGCGGTGGGGGCGGCGGCCAGTTCCCGGGCGAGGGTCCGGATGACCGGGGCCTCCACGTCACAGGCGAGGGCGACCGCCTCGGGGGTGAACTCCCTTACGGCGTCCCGCACTTCGTCGACCCCTTCGACGTGCGGCGCCAACTCCCCCAGGTGTACGAGGTCTTCCTCGAAGAGCGTGTACGTCATCGCCGCGAGGAGCAGGGCGTCGGTACCGGGCCTGATCTCGATGTGCCGGTCGGCGAGTTTGGCGGTGCGGGTGCGGCGCGGGTCGATGACGGTGAGGGTGCCGCCGCGGGCCTTGAGCGCCTTGAGCTTGCCGGGGAAGTCGGGGGCGGTGCACAGACTCCCGTTGGACTCCAGGGGGTTGGCGCCGATCACGAGGAGATGGTCGGTGCGGTCCAGGTCGGGGACGGGGAGCGCGAGGGCGTCGCCGTAGAGCAGTCCGCTGGAGACGTGCTTGGGCATCTGGTCCACCGTGGAGGCGGTGAAGACGCTGCGGGTGCCGAGTCCGGCGAGCAGCACGGGCGGGTAGAGGGCGCCCGCCACGGTGTGGACGTTGGGGTTGCCGAGGACGACCCCGACGGAGTGCGGCCCGTACTGCTCGACGACCCGGCGGATCCCGGCGGCGACGGCGTCGAAGGCCTCCGCCCAGCCGGCCTCGCGCAGCTCGCCGTCCCGGCGGACGAGCGGGGTGCGCAGCCGGTCGGGATCCCCGTCCACGGCACCGAAGCTGGCGCCCTTCGGGCAGATGAACCCCTTGCTGAACACGTCCTCCCGGTCACCGCGGGCCCCGGTGACGGAGCTCCCCTCGACGGTGAGCGTGAGCCCGCAGGTGGCCTCGCACAGGGGGCAGATTCGCAGGGTGGTGCGGGACACGGGTCCTCCAGGGGGCGACGGTGCCTTCTCCCGGGCGAGCATACCGACCGGTATGCGCAACGGCGAGAGCCCGCCCCACGGAGAGGTGAGGCAGGGGGACGAGGGGGGCCGCCGGATGCGACGCGGTGGGGCCGGACGGGGCACGGGCTGAGCCCGGCCCGGTCGGGGCTGGCCTGCGGCGCGGGCCGGTCTGGGCCAGGACCGGCCCGGCACGGTGACGACCGGGCCAGGCGCGGGACGGTCCGCGCCCGGCCCCGCGCGGTGGGGCTGAGCCATGCGCGGCGGCACGGCACGGCGGGGGCGCGCCCCAGCTCGCCCCCGGCCGGCGCCGGCACAGCGCGGTCCGGCGCGGCGCGGCTCGATCCGGGGGCTGCCCGGCCGACACGGCTCGGCGCGGGCTGGGCCCGACGCGGCCCGACAACCGGGCTCGGCCCCGGTGGGGCGGCGTGGCGCTGGGCGGGCTCGGCCCGGCTTGGCCGACTCGGCACGGCCGACTCGGCACGGGCTCGGCCTGGCGCCACGCGGCACAGGCCCGGCGCGGCGCGGTCCGGCGCGGCGCGGCTCGAACCGGGGGCTGCCCGGCCGACACGGCTCGGCGCGGGCTGGGCCCGACGCGGCCCGACACCCGGGCTCGGCCCCGTTGGGGCGGCATGGCGCTGGGCGGGCCCGGCCCGGCTTGGCCGGCGCGGCACGGCCGACTCGGCACGGGCTCGGCCTGGCGCCACGCGGCACAGGCCCGGCGCGGCGCGGTCCGGCGCGGCGCGGCTCGAACCGGGGGCTGCCCGGCCGACACGGCTCGGCGCGGGCTGGGCCCGACGCGGCCCGACAACCGGGCTCGGCCCCGGTGGGGCGGCGTGGCGCTGGGCGGGCTCGGCCCGGCTTGGCCGACTCGGCACGGCCGACTCGGCACGGGCTCGGCCTGGCGCCACGCGGCACAGGCCCGGCGCGGCGAGGGCTGGCGCGGCGCGGTCCGGCGCGGCGCGGCTCGAACCCGGGGCAGTGCGGCCGACCCGGTCCCGGTCGGCAGGCGGAGGCCCAGCGCGGCCCGGCTTGGCGACGGCGCAGCCCCACCCGGCCGAGCTCGGCACGCCACGACTCAGTGGTTTAGTCCAGTACGCGGCCCAGATACGCCCGTAGCAGCTCGCGCATCTCCGCGATCACCTTCGCGTCGCCCTCCGGGTCCACACGGAAGGCCAGCTGGACCAGGGTGTCGGCGGTTTCGACGGCGATGAGGAAGGTGCGGCGCAGGTCGTCGTCGGGGGTGCGGTCGAGGTAGGCGGAGAGGAGGTCGGTGAGGCGGTCGGCGACACGGTGGTTGGGTTCGGCGTGCCGGACGCCGACCGGGATCTGGTTGCCGAAGTCGACGAGGGAGAAGCCGGGCGCGGTGCGCTTCATGGCCAGGTACTCGTCGAGCACGGCGTCCATGGCGGCCCGCCAGTCACCGTGCCGGGCCCCCTGCAGCCGCTCGGTGACCCGCTCGGACCAGCGCTCCAGGTTGCGCTGGGCCAGGGCGTCGGCCATCTGCCGCTTGTTGCCGAAGAAGCGGTAGACGGAGCCGATGGGCACGCCGGCGCGCTGGGCGACGGCACGCGTGCTCAGGTCGTCGTAGCCGACCTCGTCCAGCAGGTCGGCGCACGCGTCCAGGATCCTGGTCAGCCGTTCGGCACTGCGCCGCTGGACCGGCGCACGACGGAGCGATGTCGCTTGGGGCACGGACTTCATGATGCCTTTCCGTCGGGGCCTGGTGGAACCTCACCCCCTCGGTACGGAGAAAGGTGGCCGGTCGGTCGAGGTGCGCACACCGTGCGGTCGGCGTGGCTCGGCCTGCGCTCACCCCGCGTTCACGGCGCCCCGGACGGGGACGGCGAGGGCTCCGAGACCGTGATGTCGGCCGTGCTCTCCACGGGCTTGGCGTCGACGGCCCAGACCGTCCCGTCGTCGGCGTACAGCCGCGCGGTCACCTGGTGGGTGCCGTGCGGGAGGTAACCGGCCGGGATGCGGTAGGCCGGGGTGCGCAGATCGGCCACGGGCTGGCCGTCGACGAAGAGCCGGGCGGTGCCGCGCCCGGTGACCGCCCCGGCCCGCGCGCCGGACGGCGAGAGGCGGAAGCCGGTCAGCCGCAGCCGGACGTCCCAGCTGCCGTCACTGTCGGGCTGGACCTCGACGCCCACCCGGGGCGCCCCCTTCTTGTCCACCTCGCGGTAGTGACGCCCGTCGGCGTCCGTGTCGTCCAGGACCTTGCCGACGGGCGAGGGCGACACCACGGTCCCCCGTTCCCGGACATCACCGGACCCGCAGCCCACGGCTCCGGCCAGCGGCAGGACACAGACCGTGAGCGCGACGACGGCTGCGCGCTTCCCCGACATGCCCGGGAGATTAGAGCACCTGTCCGACACGCGGATCCCCCTGGGGTCTGGTTCTGGCCGGGCGTGATCGTCCTCAGTGAGGAGGAGCGGCGGACCTCTTGCGTCCCCGAAAACGCAATCCTACGGTGATGCAGAGGAATCGGCCGGGCAAGGAACCGCCACGCCAGGAACCGCCACGCAAGGGCACCGCCACGCAAGGGAGCGACGATGAGCAGCGGGGACGCACGCAAGATCGCCGAGGGACTGTCCTACCTCTCGGGGTTCGGCAACGAGCACGCCTCCGAGGCGGTGCCGGGCGCTCTCCCCGAGGGCCGGAACGCACCGCAGCGCGCCCCGCTCGGCCTGTACGCCGAACAGCTCAGCGGTACGGCCTTCACCGAGCCGCGCGCCCGCAACCGCCGCTCCTGGCTCTACCGGATCCGCCCCTCGGCCGCGCACCCGAGCTTCACCCGCTCCGACCACGGTGATCTGCGGACCGGGCCGTTCACCGAGACGGTCCCCGACCCCAACCGGCTGCGCTGGGACCCGCTGCCCGCACCGGCCGACGGCACCGACTTCCTCGCCGGGCTGTGGACCCTCGGGGGCAACGGCGACGCGGCCCAGCGCACCGGCATGGCCGTGCACCTCTACCACGCGAACGCCTCCATGGACCGCGTCTTCGGCGACTCCGACGGGGAGCTGCTGATCGTGCCCGAGCGGGGCGGGCTGCTGCTGCGCACCGAGTTCGGGCTGCTGCACGCCGAGCCGGGCGACGTGGCGCTGATCCCGCGCGGGGTGCGCTTTCGCGTGGAACTCCTCGACGCCTCCGCCCGGGGATACGTCTGCGAGAACTACGGCGCCCCCTTCCACCTCCCCGACCTCGGCCCGATCGGCGCCAACGGACTGGCCAACCCGCGCGACTTCCGCGCGCCCGTCGCCGCGTACGAGGACGTCGAGGGCCCGGTGGAGGTGGTGAACAAGTTCTGCGGCAACCTGTGGCGCGCGACGTACGACCACTCGCCGCTCGACGTGGTCGCCTGGCACGGCAACCATGTCCCGTACGTCTACGACCTGCGCCGTTTCAACGTCATCGGCACCATCTCGTACGACCACCCGGACCCGTCGATCTTCACGGTGCTCACGTCCCCGTCGGACACCCCGGGGCTGGCCGGGGTCGACTTCGTGGTGTTCGCGCCGCGCTGGCTGGTGGGCGAGGACACCTTCCGGCCGCCGTACTTCCACCGGAACGTGATGAGCGAGTACATGGGACTGATCGAGGGCGCGTACGACGCGAAGACGGCCGGAAAAGGCGGCTTCGTGCCGGGCGGCGGCTCGCTGCACAACATGATGTCGGCGCACGGCCCGGACCGGGAGACCTTCGACCGGGCGAGCGCCGCCGAGCTGCGCCCGCAGCGGGTCGACGACGGCCTCGCGTTCATGTTCGAGACACGGTGGCCGCTCACCCTCACCCCGCACGCGGCCGGCGCGGACCATCGGCAGCGGCGCTACGACGACGTGTGGCACGGCCTCGAACGTCACTTCCGCCCCTTGCACCGGCCCGAGCCGACCGGTACGGATGGCCCGTGACCTCCTTCGCCCCGGACTCGATCGTCCTCAACCGCAAACTGCCGCTCTGGTACCAGGTGTCGCAGTCGCTGCGCGCCTCGATACTCGGCCGCTCGCCCCGCGACCCGCTGCGGCTGCCCACCGAGGAACGGCTGGCCGAGCACTACGGGGTGAGCGTGCTGACCATGCGGCAGGCACTGAAGGAGCTGGAGGACGAGGGGCTGATCACCCGGCACCGGCGGCGCGGCACGTTCATCGAGCCGGACGTGCGGCGGGGCGCGCCGGTGCGGCTGCTGGGTTCGGTCGACGCGATCGTGGCCCAGCAGTCCGGCATGGCGACCCGGCTCCTCGCGCACGGACGCGGCCCGGTGCCGGCCGAACTCGCCGAGCACTTCCCGGACCTGGCCGAGGTGGCGACGTACCACCGCCTGCGCGGCGACGAGACGACGGGCGAACCCACCAACCACGCCCGCAACTACGTCCGTCCCGAGATCGCCGCCCGGATCGACCCGGAGGACCTGGTGCGCTGGCCGATGACCAAGGTGCTCAGGAACGTCGTGGGCGCGGACATCGCCCGTATCACCGACACCGTCGAGGCCCGGCTCGCGGACCCGGAGACCGCCCGGCTGCTCCAGGTACCGCTGTTGAGCCCGATCCTGCACTACACGGGCGTCACCTACGACGGCGACGGGCGGGTCCTCGACACGGCCGTCATCCACTACCGGGGGGACCGTTTCTCCTTCACGGTCACCCTCGACGCGACGCTCGACACGGCCTGAGCACCCCGTACCATGCCCAGCGTGACGCACGACGACGCTCCGCGGCTGGCGGACCTCATGCCGTGGTCCGTCGCACCGCCGCGGCTCGGCCGGGGGTGGCCGACGGCCGCCGACCCGGCTTCCCTGAAGGCCCGCTGGGAGACCCTGATGACGGCCCGGGGTCCGGAGCGCGAGGCCCTGTTCGAGCCGACCCGCGCGCGCACCCTGCACACCGCGGTCGGCCGGCTCCCCGGCGGTGGCGGCGGCACCGAACGCCTCGTCCGGGCGTCCGGCCCCTGCGCGGAGCCGGTACGGGTGCTGGCCGCCCCGTTCGACGAGCAGTGGCTGATCCCCGACCACCGGCTGATCGACGCGGCCCGCCCCGAACTGTGGCGGGTGGCGGACGAACGGCAGGTGTTCGTGGTGGAGACCCCCGACCTTCCGACGGCCCCGCTCCTCGCCACCTCCCTGCTGCCCCTGCTCCGGCCGGGCCGGGTCCGTCCGCTGTACCGGCGCCCGGGCGGCAGGGAGCCGAATCTGACGCCCCGGCTCCTCGACCACCTGGGCCACTCCCCCGATCCGGTGGACTTCCTGGCCTGGACCCTGACTGCGGTCCGCCCCGATCTCACCGTCCCGCTGCCCCGGGACCCCGACGTGTGGGCCCGGGGTGTCGAGGCGGGCCGGCGGGCGCTGTGGCTGCTGCGCCGGGACGGCGAGCGCCCCAGGCTGCCCGGCGGCCGCCGCCCCTACGTCCGCGCCCCGCTCCCGGCCCGGCCGCTGACCCTCCTCTACGACCGTGACGAGGAGGCCCTCCATCTCGACGAAGGCCGGATCTCGCCGGTCCCGCCGGAGGCCTGGGACTTCGAGACCGGCGCGGGGGTCCGGGTGCTGGAGCGGTGGTTCACGGCCCGGACGGGCGAGAGCGCCGCGCCGGGCACGCTGGCGGCGATCCGTCCGGCGGTCTGGCAGCAGACGTGGACGTCCGAACTCCTGGAACTGATCACGGTGTTGGCGCTGCTCGCCGAAGTACACGCGGAACGGCGGGAGATGACCGTGCCGGATCAGGTCACGACCGGGGAGCTGCGAGCGGCCGGCGTGCTGCCGGTGCCGGACTCCGCCCGGCGCCCCGCCTCCGTGCTGGACCACCAGGAGGAAGGCCCCGAGGGGCAGTTCGCACTGCTGTGACACCGGGGACGACCCCACACGCCCGAACCCTCAGGCACCCGCACCCGCACCCTCAGCATCCGCGGACGAACCCTCAGCCCGGCGGAGCGAACGCGTCCAGCACCCTGTCCACCGCGAACCCGAAGACCGCCTCGAGATCGATCGGCCCCGGGTCCTCCAGGAACGCAGCGGCCATCCGCGGATACGCCCCGCTCGCCACCTGGCTCCCCAGGTAGCCCATCCGCACCGCGTGCTCCTGCTCCTCCGACCACGGCAGGGACCGGGCGCGCTCGGCGGTGGCCAGCTCATTGACGACGTACATCGTCACCACACCGTTGATCATGCCGACGAGCTGCATCTTCACGCCGTACGTCGTCTCCAGCGGATCGAGACAGGCCAGGCAGTGCTCCAGGTACCGCAGCGCATGCGGGCTGAATCCGTACACCGGGGACATGAGCCTCGGCAGCCAGGGGTGCCGGTGCATGAGGGCGCGGGTGTCGTCGGCGACCCGGCGCATGTCCGCCCGCCAGTCCCCGCTCGGCTCCCACTCCTCGTGCTCGCCGCTGACCGCGTCCACCATCAGCTCGTACAGGTCCTCCTTGCGGGGGACGTAGTTGTACAACGACATGGTCCCGCAGCCCAGTGCGGCGGCGACATGCCGCATGGAGACCGTGTCGAGCCCGCCCTCGTCGGCGATCCGCACCGCCGCCGCGGCGATGTCGGCACGGCTGTACGCGGGCCTCGGCCCCCGGCCCGTCCGCTCGGGACGGGCCCAGATCACTTCGGGTACGGCCGCTCGGCCCGCCATCGGTCATCACCTCGCCCACCATCGTAGTTACGTACACCGTACGTAGTGCGCTATGGTCGCCTCATGACAACTACGTACGGTGTACTTAGTGAAGGTCTGGAGAAGCGGTTCGGCGAGGTGCAGGCCCTGCGCGGCCTGGATCTGGCCGTGCCGCGAGGGACGGTCTGCGGGATCCTCGGGCCGAACGGGGCAGGGAAGACGACCGCGGTACGGGTGCTGACCACGCTGCTGCGTCCGGACGCGGGGTCGGCCCGGGTCGCCGGCCACGACCTGGTGCGGGAGGCGGCGGCCGTCCGCCGCGCGATCGGCGTCACCGGTCAGTACGCGTCGGTCGACGGGGACCTGACCTGTCGGCAGAACCTCCGGCTCTTCGCCCGGCTGCACCGGGTGCGCGGCCCGGCCGCACGCGCGGACGACCTCCTCGCCCGCTTCGGCCTCACCGAGGCCGCCGACCGCGCCGCCTCGGCCTGTTCCGGCGGAATGCGCCGCCGGCTCGACCTGGCCGCGAGCCTGATCCGCCGTCCCGAGGTGCTGTTCCTGGACGAGCCGACCACCGGCCTCGACCCGGCCTCCCGCAACGGCATCTGGGACGCCGTGCGCGAACTGAAGCGGGACGGCACCACGGTCCTGCTGACCACCCAGTACCTGGAGGAGGCGGACCGGCTCGCCGACGACATCGTCCTGATGGAGCGGGGCCGGGTCGCCGAGACCGGCTCGCCCGCCCAGCTGAAGGCGCTCCTCGGCTCCTACGCCGAGGTGGTCGTCGCCGACCGGGGGGAGCTGGCGCGGGCCGCCGCCGTCCTCGACCGGCTCACCGGTGCCGAACCGTCCTTCGACCACGACCGGGGCTCCGTCGGCGCGGTCTCCCGCGACAGCACGCTGACCCTGCCCCGGCTGGTCCGCGAACTCGACGCGGCCGGCGTGCCGTTGCTGGACGCCCGTCTGAAACCGCCCACCCTCGACGACGTGTTCCTGCGCCTGACCGGCGACCGCGGCGGCGAGGAGGCCGCATGAGCGCGCTGGCCCACGACGGCACGGCCATGCTGGGACGACAGCTGCTGCGGGTGCGCAACAACCCGGCGCTGGTGATCCTGACCCAGACCATGCCGATCACGATGCTGCTGTTCTTCGGGTACGTCTTCGGCAGCGCGCTGGCGATGCCGGGCGCCGCGTACCGCTCCTTCCTGGTGCCGGGCCTGCTGGTGGCGACCGCCGCCAACGGCATCATGACCGGGATGTTCCAGGCGGCGCAGGACGTCCACCGGGGCGTGACGGACCGGCTGCGCACCCTGCCGATCAGCCGGGCGGCGGTGCCTCTGGGGCAGGCTGCGGCCGATGTGCTGGTCACGGCGGCGGGAACGGTGCCGTTCCTGCTGGTGGGACTCGCGGTCGGCTGGCGCGTGGAGGGGTCGGCGGCGGAGGCCGCCGGCGCGGTGGGGCTGCTGCTGCTGTTCCGGTTCGCGTGCACCTGGGCCGGGATCTTCCTCGGACTGCTCTCGCGCAGCGAGGAGGCGGCCGGTCAGCTCGGCAGCGCGACCTTCATGCTGCCGCTGCTGTCCAACGCCTACATCCCCACGGACAACCTGCCGGGCTGGCTGCGCACGCTCGCCGAGTGGAACCCGCTCAGCGCGGTGACCACGGCCCTGCGGGAGCTGTTCGGGAACGCGCCCGTGCCCGAGGGCGCCGCCTGGCCGGTGGCGCATCCGGTCGCCGGGTCGCTGCTCTGGTGCGCGGTGCTGCTCGCGGTGTTCGCACCGTCGGCCGTACGGCGCTACGCACACCCCCACGCCTGACCGGCCCGGGATCGGCGGCGGGGAGGGATCGCCGGGCGGGCCGTCGGGGGGTGCCGTGCCACTGCCTCCGATCACACTGCCGGGCGGGTCGGAGGCGGGGAAGGGGGACGTGCCCGCGCTCGGGGAGCACACCGAAACGCTGCTGCGTGCCGCGGGGATGACGGACGAGGAGATCGCAGCGCTGCGCCGGGACGGTGTGGTCCGCTGAGCGCGGGTCTCAGTGCCTGTGTCCGCCGAACAGGGAGCGGCGCAGCCGTCGCAGGGGTGCGAACAGCGAGACGCGGGCCGTCCTGTTGCGTGCGTGAGCGGGTTCGCGTGCGGTCAGTTCGAGCATGAGCGAGGTCGCCTCGACCGTCTCCCGTTGCGGTATGGCGGGACCCGCCAGTACCGAGAGATGGCGGTCGAGCCGCGCTTTGGTCGCGCTGCTCCCGCAGGTGATCGCAGGGACCCTCGCCCTGCTGCGCATCGTTATCTGTTCCATGTCACTCCCCACCCGTACGAGTCCACCCGGCCCGGGCAGGGTAACCCTATCGCTCCGTCCGGGCACGCGTGTATCGAGCTCTCAGGAATCACCTTCCCCGTAAGGGGGTTGACGTACCCTTTTCGATCACTCTCCGAATCCGACCGATTTCAGGGTGAGTTGGACAATGGGCTGGCTGGTGGGCTGAGCTGAGCCCCCGTCGGGTTCCACCGTCACAGCGAGTGATGTCGCGGTCCTGTCGAGACCGGTCGCGACCAAGGGCGTGTCGCCCTCGAAGAGCCCCAGGGAGCGCGGTTGCACACGGGGGCGCATGAGCCAGAGCTGGTGCACCCGCCCGCCGGCCGGCCGGCCGTATCCGCTCAAGGTGATGATCGCCTCCCCCTCGGATGCGGAAGCGATTACTCCGATACTGCGGCCCTCGGCATCCGTGCCCGTGTTCGCCCGCGCGTCCGGAGCTGCGAGAACGTGGGCGATCTCACGTGCCTGGGCGCGCTCGGCGTTCAGCTGGTCCTGGGTGCGGTTCGCCTGGACCCCGAAGAGCGAGGCGACGACGAGCGCCGCGGCGGCGGTGGCCGTGGCGAACGGCACGAACACCGGTCGGCGCGTGCGAGGCGCACGGGAGCGTCCGGGTGCCGGCCGCGTGCCCCAGACGTGTGGGGGCAGTTGGGGCTCGTACGCCCGCACCGGCGTACGCCCGGGCTCCTGCGGGGTGGCGCGCGCGGCGGCCAGCACCCGGTCGCGCATCGCGGCCGGCGGCGGCGCCGACTGGGACCAGGCGAGCCGGACGGCGTCCTCGGCCAGCGCCCGCACCTCGGCGGCGCAGCGGTCGCACTTGTCGAGATGCTTCTCGAAGCGGCGGCGCTCGTCCGGCTCCAGGGCGTCCAGGGCATAGGGCGCGGCCAGCGAGTGCAGGTCACCCCGCCCGAACAGTTTTCCGAACACACTCACGCGGCGCCTCCCAGACAGTCCCTCAGCCGCGTGAGTCCGTCGCGCATCCGGGTCTTCACCGTGCCGAGCGGCAGCTTCAGCCGGTCGGCGACCTCACGGTACGTGTAGCCGTCGTAGTAGGCGAGGGTGACCGACTGCCGCTGGAGATTGGTCAGCCGGCCCAGACAGCGCCGCACCAACTGGCGCTCCAGGCCCGCCTCGACCTCCTCCGCCACCTGGTCGAAGGCCGGGTCGTGGTAGCGCCGGCCCTCCCGCTGCTCGCGGTCGGAGGCGGCGCGGGCGCTGCGCACCCGGTCGACGGCGCGCCGGTGGGCGAGCGTGAGGATCCAGGACAGGGCGCTGCCCCGGCCGGGGTCGTAGCGGGCGGCGGAGCGCCAGGCCTCCAGGAGCACCTCCTGCGCGACCTCCTCGGACTGGGCGGGGTCACGCACGACCCGGCGCACCAGACCGAACACCGGCCCGGACACCAGACCGTACAGCTGCTCGAATGCCCGGTGATCCCCGCCAGCGACGAGCACCATCAGCTCGTCCGCCTCCATCCGGTCCCCCTCTCCGCGGCCGCACCCGGGCCGTCCCGTCACACCAGGCATTCGCAACGGACACACCTCCGTCTGGGATACGGATCCGAGCGCCCGAAACGCGGGTCGAGCAGAGAAAAAAAAGTTTTTTGTTTTCGACCAATCCGATCGGCCGTCCGGTCCGTATCACTGTCCGTCAGGCAAGTTGGCACAGAGGACGGACGGCAGGACGGCATGACTGCAGGTATCTCCAACAGCGGCTCGGGACGCAAGGGCGTCGCGACTCTCATTTGTGGGGCGCTCGCCGCCGGGGGGCTCACCGCCGCCGGCGTGGCCGTTCTGGCTCCCGGAACGGCGAACGCCTCCAGCCACCGCGAGGCTCCCCTCATCTCGGGGACCCCGCAGTACGACAACACGGACTTCTACGCGTTCGTCAGCCCGGACCACCCGAACACCACGACGATCATCGCGAACGTCATCCCGTTCGAGGAGCCCGGTGGCGGCCCGAACTTCTACCAGTTCGCCGAGGACGCGCAGTACGACCTGCGCATCGACAACAACGGCGACGCGAAGGAGGACCTGGTCTTCCGCTACACGTTCAAGACGAACGTGAAGAACCGGAAGTCCTTCCTCTACAACACGGGTGTGGTCGACAGCCTGTACGACCCCGACCTGAACGTCACCCAGACGTACGACCTGACCCTGATCAAGGAGAAGAACGGCAAGGTCGAGCACGAGACCAAGCTCGCGGACGACGTGCCGGTGGCACCGTCCAACGTGGGCAAGGCCTCGATGCCGAAGTACTCCAAGCTGCGCGACCAGGCGATCTACAAGCTGTCCAACGGCGCCAAGACGTTCGCCGGACAGGCCGACGACCCGTTCTTCGCCGACCTGCGCGTGTTCGACCTGCTGTACGGCGGTGACCTCTCCGAGGTCGGCCGGGACACCCTCAAGGGCTACAACGTCAACACCATCGCCCTCCAGGTGCCCAACGACCTGATCACCGAGTCGAAGAACCAGCCGATCGTCGGCATGTGGTCGACGATCCAGCGCGAGAACGCGCAGGGCTACTACGAGCAGGTCTCGCGCCTCGGCAGCCCGCTGGTCAACGAGGTCGTCAACCCCATCAAGGACAAGGACAAGTTCAACGCGTCCAAGCCCAAGGACGACGGCCAGTTCCTGAAGAACGTCACCAACCCCGAGCTGCCGAAGCTCATCGAGGCGATCTTCAAGATCAAGGCTCCGGCCGAGCCGCGCAACGACCTGGTCGACGTGTTCCTCAAGGGCGTCAAGGGGCTCAACCAGCCGCCGTACGTGACGCCGTCGGAGGAGCTGCGCCTCAACACCTCCATCCAGCCGGCGAAGAACCCCAAGCGGCTCGGTGTGCTCGACGGTGACAACGCGGGCTTCCCGAACGGACGCCGCCTCACCGACGACGTGATCGACGCCTCGCTCCAGGTCGTTGAGGGTGAGCTGGTCGGTTCCAAGAACGACCTCGGTGACGCGGTCGACAAGAACGACAAGCGGTTCGAGAACTACTTCCCCTACATCGCCCTGCCGACCGCCGGTTCGCGCGGCAAGACCGCGAAGAGCGGCGCCGACACCAAGAGCGCCCTCGGTGACGGTCTCACCACCACCTCGCAGAACACCCCGCTGATCGCCGCGTCCGCGGGCGCCGGCGCCGCGGGCATCCTCCTCATCGGCGGTGCGCTGATGTGGTGGCGCCGGATGCAGCGTCCGTCCTACCGCCGCCACTGAGGCACCGGCCGGACCCCACGCCCGGCGGGCCGCGGAGAATCCTGCGCTCCCCGGCCCGCCCCACTCCCCCCACGAACTGGCGCGGCCCGCGTACTCATCCCCCACGGCGCGGGCCGCGCCACCCCCTCCCCCCCCCACTTCCCCCCACACCCGCAGGCCGATCCACCCCAGGCGATCTAGGAGAGGGCATGTCCCCGCGTACGAACGACGGCGAACCGGAGCACGGGCGGCCGGAATCCGGACCCATGTCCGAGGACGCCGCCGAGGTCGACATCGACCGGGGCGCGACCGCCGCCGACGTCCCCTCCAGTGCCGCGACCCCCGCCGCCGGAACCGATGGCCGCACCGCGTCCGGTGCCGGGCCGGCCGACGGCACCGGAGCCGGAGCCGACGTGGTCGATGAGCGGGTGGCCGCCGTGCGGCGGGTCGGTGCCGCCGGCCGGCGCTGGCGACGGGTCCAACTCGGCGCCTGCGCCGCCATGATGGCGGTGGGCCTGACGGCGGGCGCCGTCGCGGTCGGTGCCGTGCGGGACGGCCGGGCTCCCCACGTGGCCACCGCCGCCGCCGTGTCCCCCGGCCTCCTCGCGAGCGGGAACCTCGACACAGCCATCGCCGCGCTCCAGACCCATCTGCGCGCCCAGCCCAAGGACTACGGCAGCTGGGCCACCCTCGGACTCGCCTACGTCGAGCAGGCCCGCACCAAGGGCGACCCCTCCCGCTACCCCCAGGCCGAACAGGCCCTGAAGCGCTCGCTGTCCCTGAAGAAGGACAACGACGCGGCGCTGGCCGGCCGCGCCGCGCTGGCCGCCGCCCGCCACGACTTCGCGGGCGCGCTGACGTACGCCGACAAGGCGCTGAAGGAGAACCCCTACAGCGAACGCGCGCTGTGCTCCCGTATCGACGCCCTCGTGGAGCTCGGCCGCTACGACGACGCCGGGCAGGCCGCGAACCTCGCGGACCAACGGCGCCCCGGCGTACCGGTGTTCACCCGCTACGCGTACGTCCATGAACTCCGCGGCGACGTCACCACCGCCCGCCGCGTCCTCGAACGGGCGCTCTCCGCGTCCACCACCCCCGGCGACATCTCCTACGTGGCCGCCCAGCTCGGCCAGCTCGCCTGGAACCAGGGCCGCTACGAGGAGGCCCTCACCTACTACGCCCGCGCCCTCGCCGCCGACGACACCTACCTCCCCGCGCTGGAGGGCCGGGCCCGTGCCCAGGCCGCGACCGGACAGCGCGCCGAGGCGATCAAGGGGCTGGAGACCGTCGTCGCCCGTTACCCGCTGCCCGGCCCGCTCGTCGCCCTCGGCGAGCTGTACGAGGCCCGCGGCGCGCAGGGCGACGAGGAGAAGGCGCAGAACCAGTACGCCCTGGTCGACGCCTGGACGGCGATCGCCCGCGCCAACGGCGTCAACGTCGACCTCGACACCGCGCTCGCCGCCGCCGACCACGGGGACCGGGCGACCGCCCTGCGCGCGGCCCGGGACGACTGGTCCCGCCGGCACACCGTGCACACGGCGGACGCCCTCGCCTGGGCCCTGCACGTCAACGGCAAGGACGCCGAAGCCCTCGCCTTCGCCCGGCAGGCCACGGCCACCGGTTACCGCAACGCGAGCTTCCTCTACCACCGCGGGGTGATCGAGAAGGCCACCGGGAACCCCGACGACGCCCGTACCCATCTCGCCGCCGCGCTGAAGCTGAACCCCGGCTTCTCCCCGCTGGGCGCCCGCGAGGCCCGTACGGCGCTCAAGACGCTGGAGGCGGACAAGTGAGGACCCGTCGTCTGTTCGCCTCCTGCGCGGCCGTGTTCACGGCCGGCGTCGCGCTCGCGCTGGCTCCTTCCACCAGCGCGAGCGCGCACCCCCTCGGCAACTTCACCGTCAACCGCTACGACGGTCTCGTCGCCGCGCCCGGACAGCTGCGCGTCGACCATGTCGAGGACCTCGCCGAGATCCCGGCGACCCAGGCCAAGCCGGATCTGAAGCGGCTCGGCACCACCGAGTGGGCCCGGCAGCGGTGCGCGAGCGCCGCGAGCGGCAGCAGGCTCACCGTCGACGGCGAGGCCGTCCCCCTCACGGCCGGCCGCAGCAAAGCGGTGCTGCGGCCGGGCCAGGCCGGGCTCAACACCCTGCGGGTGGAGTGCCGGCTGACCGCGGAACTGCCCGAGAAGCGGACGTTCTCCCTCTCCTTCCACAGCGAGGGCGCCTCGACCGGCCCCGGCTGGCGCGAGATCACCGCGCGCGGGGACCGGATGACGCTGACCGGGTCCGACGTACCGCGGAAGTCGGTGTCGGACGAGCTGACCACCTACCCCAAGGAACTGCTCTCCTCGCCCGCCGACACCGCGACCGCCGCGCTGACGGTCCGCCCCGGCGGCCCGGCGCTGGCCGCGGACGACGACCGGGACGCGCCCGCCGCGTCGGTCCTCCCCCGGGGCGCCGACCGCTGGACCCGGGCCCTCGACAACCTCGTCGCCCGCCAGGACCTCACCGTCGGCTTCGGCGCGCTGGCACTGGTGATCGCCGTCGTCCTCGGCGCGATGCACGCGGTCGCGCCGGGCCACGGCAAGACCATCATGGCCGCGACGGCGGCCGCCCGCGGCGGCAAGGCCCGGATGAAGGACGTCCTGCCGCTGGCCGCGTCGGTCACCATCACCCACACCCTCGGCGTCGTCGCCCTCGGCCTGCTCGTCACCGCCGGCTCGGCGGCGGCCCCGTCGGTGATCGCCTGGCTGGGCCTGGCGAGCGGCGCCCTGGTGCTCTGCGCGGGCGTCACCCTCGCCCGCCGCGCCTGGCGCAACCGGGGACCGGGGCACGGGCACAGCCACGGCGGGCACACCCACAGCCACGGCCCCGACGGCGGCCACACGCACGGGCACGACCACGGCCATGACCACGACCACGACCACGACCACGACCACGACCACGGTGGTCCGCACGACCACTCCCCCGCCCCCGACCGCGAGCTCGTCCTCGCCGGAGCCCCCGCCGCCCGCGCGCACAGCCTCACGGAGAAGGCCCCCGCGCACCACGACCACGACCACGACCACCACGCGGAGCACACGCACGACCACGACCACGACCACCAGCACGAACACGCGCACGGCCACAGCCACGCGCACGGCGGTCACACGCACACCCACGGCGGCCACACCCACACCCATGAGGTCGCCCCCACCCTGCGCGGCACGATCCTGCTCGGTTTCGCCGGCGGCATGGTCCCCAGCCCCTCCGCCGTGGTGGTGCTGGTCGGCGCCGCGGCGCTGGGGCACGCGTGGTTCGGGCTGCTGCTCGTCGTCGCGTACGGCGTCGGCCTCGCACTGACGCTGACGGCCGCCGGCTTCGCCGTGGTGAGGCTGGGGGCCGGGGCGACCCGCCTGCTGGACCGCCGGCCGAGCTGGACGACCCACCCGGTGCTGACGCTGGTCCGCCGCAACCTGCCCGTCTGGTCCGCGCTGCTCGTCATGGCGCTCGGGGCCGGACTGGTGCTCAAGGGGGCCGCATCCGTACTCGGCTGAGCTACGTTTGTGGGGTTGCGGAGGATTTCGCCCGGATGCGATGTGCGAATGGGGGACGCCGTGTCCGAAGAACCGGGCAGTGAACGTCTGATCGCGGGCCGCTACCGTCTGCTGACCCCGCTCGGCGAGGGCGGCATGGGGACGGTGTGGCGGGCCCATGACGAGGTGCTGCACCGTGAGGTCGCCGTCAAGGAGGTGCGCGCCCCGGCGGGGCTGGCGGCCTCGGACGTCGAGCGGATGTACGCCCGCCTGGAGCGGGAGGCCTGGGCCGCGGCCCGGGTCGCCAACCGGAACGTCGTCACGGTGTACGACGTGGCCGTGCAGGACGGGCGCCCGTGGATCGTCATGGAGATCGTGCGCGGGATCTCCCTGGCCGAGCTGCTGGACGCCGAGGGGCCGCTGGAGCCGGCACGCGCGGCGCACATCGGCGCGGAGGTGCTGTCCGCGCTGCGGGCCGCGCACGAGGCCGGGGTGCTGCACCGCGATGTGAAACCGGCCAATGTGCTGATGTCGAACGACGGCCGGGTGGTGCTCACCGACTTCGGTATCGCGACCGTCGAGGGCACCTCCGCGCTGACCATGACCGGCGAGGTCATCGGCTCCCCCGAGTTCCTCGCGCCGGAGCGCGCGCTGGGGCGCACACCGGGTCCGGAGTCGGATCTGTGGTCGCTGGGCGTGCTGCTGTACGCGGCGGTCGAGGGGAACTCGCCGTTCCGGCACGACACCCCGCTGAGCACCCTGCGCGCGATCGTGGACGAGGAGCTGCCGCCGCCGCGGCGGGCCGGTCCGCTGGCGCCCGTGATCGAGGGGCTGCTGCGCAAGGACCCGGCGGAGCGGCTGCCGGCCGAGCAGGCCGAACAGGATCTGCGGCTCGTCGCGGCCGGGGGCAGCCCGCGCCCCGGCACGCTCCGCTCCGCGCCGTACGCGCCCTACGCGCCGACCGTCTCGACGCCGCCGACCCCGGTCGAGCCCTACCGCCAGGAGGCGCCGCCGCCCGCCCCGTCGTGGGCGGACACCGGGGCGGACCGGGAGGAACGGGGGCGCAACCGCACGGTGTTCGTCGTCGGCGTGCTGGTGCTGGCGCTCGCGGTCGCCGGGCTGACGTACGGACTGCTGAACCGGGGAGACGACGACAAGGGCGGCAGCGGGGCGGCCACCGGCGGCCGGACGCAGGGGCTGAGTTCCACGCCGTCCCCGGGCAGGAGCAGCGCGGCGTCGAGCGATGCGGCGAGCCCGAGTCCGAGCGCCTCGTCCGCCGCGCCGCAGCAGACGGTCTCGGTCTCGGTCACCGGTGCGAACACGGACTACCGCGGTTCCTGTCCGCCGCCGAACGACTCCGCGCCGGCCTTCACGGCCACGATCACCGTGGGGCGGCTGCCCGCCACGGTGACCTACCGGTGGGTGGCGAAGGACGGCGACCTGTCCGGCCAGACCTGGAAGACGCTCGACTTCCCGTCGGGGGGCGGGAAGTCGAAGCAGGACAAGGTGGTGCTGTCGACGTACGCGGAGAGCGGGACGTACGAGAACGCGATCCGGGTCGAGGTGAGCGATCCGGTGAAGCAGACGTCCGCGTACGTGCCGTTCTCGGTCACCTGTGAGACGGAGACCCCGACGGGCGGGGCCTCGCCCCCGCCCTCTCCCTCGCCCAGTGAGTGATCAGGCCGCGCTGTTCAGTACCGGCAGGTAGCCGCCCGACTGCCCGGAGGCGGTCGGGTGGTAGGACTCGCCGATGTCGAGCAGGTTGAGGCTGTGCAGCCAGGAGCTGCCGGAACAGATCTCGTGGCCGCTGAACGTCGTACGGACGTCGCCGAAGGTGAAGCCGTGCGCGGCGGCGCGGCGGGCGACGGCGGCGTCGAGGTAGTCGGCCGCGTTGTTGATGGCGGAGCGCTTGGTCTCGGACAGGCCGAGGCAGACCGTGCCGAGCCGGTAGAAGCGGGGGTAGCCGAGGACGACGACCTCGGCGGCCGGGGCCTTGGAGCGGATGGCCGAGTAGACGGCGTCGAGTTTGCCGGGCAGGGTCGAGTCGACGTACGCCCGGGCGGTGTTGATGCGGCTGACGCAGGTGCTGTCGGAGCTGGTGACACAGGTCGTCATGACGTCGGCGAAGCCGGCGTCGTTGCCGCCGACGCTGATCGAGACGAGGCCGGTCGAGGAGCTCAGGCCGCCGAGCTGCTGGGCCAGAACTTCATCCGTTCGGGCGCCCGAGCAGGCGGCGAAGGTGAACGACGACGGTGCGTGGGCGGCGTTCCAGAGGTACGGGTACGCCTTGGTGCTGCGCTTGCAGCTGCCGCTGGAGCTGATGTAGCTGCCCGCGCCGACTCCGGAGGAGTAGGAGTCGCCGAGCGCCACATAGCCCCCGCTCGCGGCGAGTTGGGACGCGTGGGCGGCGCTCGCCCCGGTGAGGGCGGCGGTGCCGGCGAGGAGGAATGAGCTCAGGAGTACGACAAGTCGGGAACGTCTCATGGAACCTCCCTTAGCAGGATCTCTGCCACAACGTTCGTACCAACTACGCGTGTTGACGGGAAGTGTCCATGCCAAGACTTTTCGGGCGCCTCGTCACCGTCGGCGCGCGGGCGCGTTCCCCGGCTGCCGTGCATCGCCGACACGCCGCGCGCACACCGGAAACCGGGTGCACGAGGCGGCCCCGTGCCGGATCATGGCGAGCATGTCCGCGCACCCGCACGACGCTCTGCCGATCCGGCTCACCGTCGACGACTCCGACTCCCCGTCCGATGTCGTCGACGCGCTGTTCCTCGGGCGCTTCGCGACGGGCGAGCAGCCGTACTCGCACGCGGTGAACATCGACCGCGTGCGCTCCGGCGCGACCCTGCTGCCGCCGCAGGCCCGTGTGCTGCGCGTGGCCCGCGACGACGACCGCAGCGCAACCCTCGCCGAGGGCGAGGGCTGGACGCTGCTGGTCTCCCGCTGGAACCGCGGCGCCGACGTCACGGTCACCGCGACCAGCGCCGAACTCGCCTCCACGGTCCTCGACGAGGCCACCGACGGGGCGGCGGACGAGCCCGAACCCCAGCCGGAGAACGTGACGATGGGCTTCTGGTACGTCTCCCCACGGCGCGGCCCGCACCGCACCACCCGTCAGATCGCCGCCGGCACCTGGGAGGAGATCCGCCCCAACTACACGGCCCCCGTCGCCGAGGCCATGGACCGGCTGATGGCGACCACCCCGGACGACATCGCCGGCCGGCTGCTCCTGCTGCACGGCCCGCCCGGCACCGGCAAGACCTCGGCGCTGCGCACGCTGGCCCGGTCCTGGCGGGACTGGTGCCAGGTGGACTGCGTCCTGGACCCCGAGCGGCTCTTCTCCGACGTGGGCTACCTGATGGACATCGCGATCGGCGAGGAGGACGCGGCGGGCAAGGGCCGCTGGCGCCTGCTCCTGCTGGAGGACTGCGACGAACTGATCCGCGGCGAGGCCAAGCACACGGCCGGCCAGGCGCTGTCCCGGCTGCTCAACCTCACCGACGGCCTGCTCGGCCAGGGCCGCAACGTGCTGGTCGGCGTCACCACCAACGAGGACCTGGAGCGTCTCCACCCGGCCGTGGTCCGCCCGGGCCGATGTCTCGCCCGGATCGAGGTCGGCCCGCTGACCCACCCGGAGGCGGTCGGCTGGCTGGGCACCGAGGAGGGGATCGGCCGCGAGGGGGCGACCCTGGCGGAGCTGTACGCGCTGCGGCGGGGCACGTCCCCGACCGCGGTGCCGGAGCCCAGGGGCCGCTCGGACGCGGGGCTCTACCTGTAGAGGTGCTTTGATGGAGGTATGACCCTGTATGTCGGCACGTCCGGCTGGCAGTACAAGGACTGGCGCGAGGTCCTGTACCCGGCCGACGTGCCCGTGCGCCGGTGGCTGGAGGAGTACGCCGAGCATTTCGCCACCGTCGAGATCAACAACGCCTTCTACCGGCTGCCGTCCCGGGACACCTTCCGGTCCTGGGCCGACCGTGTCCCGCCGGACTTCGTGGTCGCGGTCAAGGCAAGCCGCTTTCTGACCCACATCAAGCGGCTGCGCGACCCGGCCGAGCCGGTGCACCGGCTGATGGACCACGCGGCCGGCCTCGGCGCACGGCTGGGTCCCGTGCTGCTCCAGCTGCCGCCGACCCTGCGCGCCGATCCCGAGCTGCTGGACGCCTGTCTGTCCCGCTTCCCCGCCGGCACCCGGGTGGCGGTCGAGCCGCGGCACCCGTCCTGGTGGATCCCGCCGGTCCGCGAGGTCCTGCGGGCCCGCGGCGCGGCCCTGTGCTGGGCCGACGTGCAGTCCCGGCCGGCCACCCCGCTGTGGCGGACCGCCGGGTGGGGCTACGTCCGCTTCCACGAGGGCCGCGCCAGCCCCTGGCCCCGCTACGGCCAGCACGCCCTGGAGAGCTGGATCGACCGCATCGCGACGACGTGGTCCGACCACGACGACGTGTACGCCTACTTCAACAACGACCCGGGCGGCGCGGCGGTCGGCGACGCGGCCCTGTTCGGCAGGACGGCGCTGCGGGCGGGCCTGACGGTGACCCGCACCCCCCGGGCACTGGCCACCCGCTCACGGTGACCCGTCCGTCACCCCTGATAGGCCGCGCGCAGGGCGTCCCGCACCGCGGCCGACGCCTGCTCCTCGGTCAGCCCGAGCCGCACCACCCGCTCGGCGTACGCCTGCGCGGCGAGCGCGGCCTCACGCTCCGCCGCCGAGCCCGCCGCGGCCACGAAGGTCCCGTTGCGCCCCCGGGTCTCGATCACCCCGTCCGTCTCCAGCGCCCGGTACGCCTTGGCCACGGTGTTCGCCGCGAGCCCCAGCGACTCGGCGAGCCCCCGCACGGTGGGCAGCCGGTACCCCACCGGGAGCGCTCCGGACCGGGCCTGCTCGGCGATCTGTGCCCGCACCTGCGCGTACGGCGCGGCGCTCTCATCGATGTGGATCTTCAAGGTCACGGCCCGATTCTCCCTCAGACCGGGCGGAAAATGGGAGGCGCGAGCCTTTCCGCCGCCCGTAGCGTGCGCTCACATGACCGTCATCGTGCGCGATCTGCGCCCCGACGCACCTGCCGAGATCGAAGGCTTCGTCCGGGTCCGGCACGCGGCCCTGCCCTATGTGTTCTTCAGTCCGCAGTCCCTGCGGCACGCCCTGTCCCTCGCGCACCCCCGCGCCCACGCCCGCAAGCTGGTCGCCGAGGAGGACGGCGAGATCATCGGCACCGCCCAGGTGGGCCTCGCCCATGAGAGCCCGGTGCCCGGCCAGGGCTTCCTCAATGTGTACGTGGACCCGGCGCGCACCGGCCGGGGCGCGGGCGCCCTGCTGGTGCGGACCGCCGAGGAGCATCTGGCGGCGCACGGGGCGACGGACCTGTACGCCTGGGTCCTGGACGAGCCCGGCAACCGGGCCTTCGCCGAGCGCCACGGCTACCGGCCCAGCCGCTCGGCGCACTTCCTGCGCCTGGACCTGGCGAATGCCTCGCTGCCGCCGCTCCATGACCCTCCGACGGGCGTCGAGCTGCGCACGGCGGCCGACTTCGCGGACGACCCGCGTCCGCTGTTCGCGCTCGACGCGGCCGTCACGGCCGACGAACCGGGCGACATCGAGGTCGAGTTCACGGACTACGAGGCCTGGGTCGCGGAGAACTGGAACCATCCCCACCTCGACCGGGAGCTGACCTCGGTCGCCGTCGCCGACGGGCGGCCCGTCGCCTTCAGCGTGGCCCACACCGACGGCGCCGGCCGCTACGGCACGGGCATGACCGGCACCGTCCGCGACCAGCGCGGCCGGGGCCTGGCGAAGCTGGTCAAGAACCACTCCCTGCACCGCGCCCGCGCCGCGGGGTACACGGAGGCGTACACCGGCAACGACGCGGACAACGGGCCGATGCTGGCGATCAACGAGTGGTTCGGATACGAGAGGTGCGCGACGGAGGTGCGTCATGTCCGCACGGTCGGCTGACCCGGCCCGTCCGGTGGAGGTCGTCCTGGTCAAGGGCGGCCGTACGAAGATCCGTTACGCGGCGGAGCTGCTGTCGGACGACGGCACGCGCGTCGCCGTCCGCGCCCCCTGGGCCGGGGACGGGGTGCGGGACTTCGGCTTCGTCCGGTTCGAGGCGGGTGACGTCTTCACCGAGTACTACTGGCGGGACCGGTGGTACGCGGTGAAGGAGGTGCGGGCCGCGTCCGGCGCCCTGAAGGGCTGGTACTGCGATGTCACGCGCCCCGCCGTGTTCTCCGGCGGGGAGCGGGGCGAGCTGGTCGTGGAGGATCTCGACCTGGACCTGTGGCGCTCCGCCGACGGCACCGACGTACGGCGGCTGGACGAGGACGAGTTCGCGCGGAGCGGTCTGTCCCGGACCGATCCCGAGGCGGCCGCGGCCGCCGTGGCCGCCCTCGACGAACTGGAGTCGCTGGCCCGCGAGGGCGGCTTCTTCACGGCATTGCGGCACTGAGGCCCGGCGCCTCAGACCGTCGCCACCACCGCGTACCGCTCGTCCTCCACCGGTCCGCCCCACAGGCGCGGGTCGTCCGAGAGCCGTTCCAGGCGGGTGTGGCCGGCCAGCGGGGAGAGGAGGGCGGTGAGGCGGTCCGCCGGTATGCCGGCCGGGGTGAGCGTCCCCCAGACGCCCTCCACGAGGACGAGCCGCCCGCCGGGCCGCAGCAGTCCCCGCCAGTGCCGCAGGGCACGGGCGGTGTCGGGCAGCGCCCACAGCACATGCCGGACGAGCACGGTGTCGAAGCGCCGGTCGCCGACCGGGGGCGCCGCAGCGTCACCGAGGAGGAACACCGCGTCACGTCCGGCGAGTTTGGCGCGGGCCCGCTCGATCATCGGCGCGGACAGATCGACACCGGTGACGCGGTGCCCCTGTTCGGCGGCGAGGAGCGCGAGGCTCCCGGTGCCGCAGCCGAGGTCGAGGACGTCACAGGCGCGGCCCGGGAGCCAGCCGCGCAGCCGCTCCGCCCAGGCGGCCCGGACCTCGGGGTCCCGCAGTCCGTGGTCAGGTTCCTCGTCGAAGTTCGCCGCCTCCGCGTCCCAGTCGACACGCGCCTCAGCCATTTCGTCACCTTTCCACCCGTCTGCCCCGAAGTGACACCTGCCACTGACACTCGAATCGTGACACCCGCCACTGACAGAGCGAGGTTCGATGAGGAACCCTCCCGGAAAGGGTCTACCTCCGTGGGATCACGGAACCCGGTAGCTCTGAAGGAGGCAGCCATGCGCCGCACTACTGTGCAGAAGCCCCTGAAGAAGACGGACTCCCGCCGGATCCGGGAAGAGGCGGACGAGCGCCCCGCCGGGCGCCCCGAGGTGCGAAAGGACATCGCGCGCACCTGGTGGCCGGACGGGTGAGCCGGCCCTGCGCCCCTCAGCCGAGCCGCTTGCGGTAGTGGAGCCGGTCGTAACCGCCGTCGACACGCCGCCCCACCAGCTCGTAGCCGTATCTCGGATAGATCTTCTGGTTCTCCCACATCAGCGCGTTCGTGTAGAGCCTGACCTCGGCCAGGCCGAGCGCACGCGCGTGGGTGTCCACGAAGTGCAGCAGCCGCCGCCCGACGCCCCTGCCGTGGGCGTCGGGGCGGACGGCGATGCTGTCGAGGAACAGATGGTCGGGGAACGCCTCGACGACCACCAGGCCCACCACGGGGTCCCCGGTCACGAACACCTTTCCTGCGGCGACCTCCGCCGCGTGGTCCGCCCGCATGGGCAGCGGCACGACGCCGATGCGCTCGATGTAGGGCGTGTACGCCGCGTCGGTGACCGCCTTCACGGCCGTCACGTCGGCCGCCGTGGCGGGCCGGATGTCCTCGCTCGTCATGCGTTCACGGTAGCTACCTGAGCTGCGGCTCAGCGCTTCCTTAAGGCAGCCCTAAAGATCGCTGCAGGCCTCGCTCGGCAGGCGTTTTCTACGGTTACGTGGTTCCGGCACCCCTCGGCACCGGTTTCCCCTCCGGCTGATCGAACCGGCGGGGCCTGACCGGCGGCTCAGGCCGGACAGACCCCGCCGGGGGACCTTTCGGGTCAGCTCAGCGCGGACGCGCAGGTGGTGGGGGTGGCGCGGGCCGGGTCGAGCGCGTTGGCCACCTCGTGGAAGGCGATCCGGTCGAACAGGCCGATCGCCACGTGCTCGGAGAGGTCGAGCGGGCACAGGTCCTGCAGCAGGACGTTGTGCACGTCGGGTCCGCTGAGGTACTGGCTGCGCCAGGGGGTCGCGACCTCGTCGTACTGGGTGGAGACGACCGTGTAGTGGACGCCGGGGACGGTGTCGCCGCCGGCGTTGAGCTTGGCGAGGAAGGCCGAGCCGGGGATCTGGTCGGCGAGGCCGGGGGTGGCGGCGGAGATGAGGTCCTCGGCGCCGGGGAAGTAGGGCAGCAGGTTGGTGAGGCCGCTGAGGCCGGCGCCGTGGTTGTCGGGGGCGAGGCCGACGAGGGCGTTCACCTTGGCCGCCCCGCCGAGGAACTTCAGGTAGTAACGGGGCATCATGCCGCCCTGGGAGTGGCCGACGAGGTCGGCCTTGGCGGCACCGGTCGCGGAGAGCACCCTGTCGACGAAGGCGGAGAGCTGTTCGGCCGACTTGTCGATGGGGCCGAGGCCGTGGAAGAGGGGGACGCCCGGCAGCTGGCCGTAGTCGAGGGAGTAGACGCAGTAGCCCCGGACCTGCAGGTAGGGGGCGAGGGACAGCCAGTTGTCGACCGAGTTCCCGAGGGTTCCGTGGACCAGGACGACGGGGCGGGGGTGGGCGGCGGAGGGCTTGCAGCTGTAGTCGTTCCAGCCGCTCGACGAGGTCGTGGCGGTGGGGGAGGCGTGGGCGGCGGAGGCGGGGACCGTGGCGGCCGCGGCTGCCAGCAGTAGTGCGGTGAGGGGTCTGAGCAGGCGCTTCCAGGGCAGCATCGGTGGATCTCCTTGCGGCTCAAGGGGAGGTGCGATGGCCGTACGCCCTGTGATCCGGATCACCAGGATGCTGTTCACTCATCAAGTTACGAACGAGTAGCTGATGTGTGAAGTTACGCGTCAGTAAAAACTTCCAGTGGTAGTAAGCGGCGAGGGGCCGGCCTCGCCACCGGCCCGTCCCCGTCGACGCCCGGCACGGCACCTTCGGGCGACGCTCCGCCTTGCGATGCACCGCACCGGACGCCGCGCGCTTCCCGGCAGACCTTCCCGGTCACGGCACTGGGTGATCTCGTGGCGCGCGGTCCCGGTTATTCACGCGGCCAGCGTCCCCGGGATCAGCGCCCCCGGCCCGAACTTCGCCCGCACCCGGTCGGCGACCTCCTCGATCCGGCGGACCTTCTCGTCGGCGGCATCGAAGGTGAGCTGGTAGGAGGCCTGGTCGGCGGGGCCGAGCGCCTCCGCGCGCAGGACGACCGCCCGGACCCGGGCACGCTGCAGCCCGAGCGCCTCGTACAGGGAGTACGCCGTCCTCGTCAGGGCCGCCGAGTGCGCGGTCGGCTCCCCGAGGGTGCGGCTGCGGGTGGTGGAGGACCGGTCGGCGTAGCGCACGGTGAGGGTCAGGGTGCGGCAGACCTTCTCCAGCGCGCGCAGCCGGGCGCCCAGTTCCCCGGCGGCGGACAGCAGGGCCCGGCGGTGCCGGTCGGGGTCCAACTCGTCGCGGCCGAAGGGGCGTTCGGCCGCCAGTGATCGGGAGACGGCGTTCGGGACGACCCGGCCGCGGTCGATCCCGCTCGCCTTCTCCCGCAGCTCCCGGCCCGCCTTCGCGCCGACCAGACGCTGCAGGGTGGACAGGGGCGCGGCGGCGACCCGGCCGAGGGTGTCGAGGCCGTACTCGCCCAGGGTGCGGGCGGTGGCCGCCCCGACGCCGGGCAGCGCGGCGACCGGCTTCCCGGCGAGGAACTCCCGTACCCGGTCCGCGTCCTGCGGGACCGTACAGGTCAGCCCCGGCCGGGCGTCCCGCAGTGCGATCCGGGCCAGCATCGGGCCGGGACCGGCCCCGATGGCGCAGTCGACGCCGTACAGCGCGAGGGCGCGGACCCGGATCACCGCGGCCAGTTCCACCGCGCTGCGCCCGAAGTACCGTTCGGCGCCCCGCAGATCGGCCAGCGCCCCGTCCGGCGGCAGCGCCTCGACGACCGGTGTGAACTCCTCGAGCAGCCCGAGCAGCCCCGGCAGGGCCGTCTCGGCCTCGTTCCGCGCAGGCGGCTGGAAACGTACGCAGAGGATGGTCATCCCGCACTCCCCGGACTCTGGTGCCACAACTTCCGTACCGTCGAAGGCCCTTGAGAGGCCTCTTGTCCCGCGGGCCGCAGATCGGCCCATGGGTGGAGTTCGTATCCGGTGGGCAGACGGATTCGCCTGCCCCCCGTGGAATCGCCGGACCCGGCCGGCTCCTCCGCCTCCTGTCCCGTCCCCGTGCCCGCCTGCGGCCCCGGTTCCGCGAGCCGGGCCGCGACCTCGTCCAGCCCGCCCGCGGCGCGCAGTTCGACCAGTTCGGCGAGGTTCCAGGCGGTGGAGCCCACCACGCTCAGGCTGCGCGGCCCGCGCCGCTGCACCACTCCGCGCACCAGCAGCAGCCAGGAGTGGAAGACGGTGTGCGCGCAGGCGTCGTGGGAGTCGTCGAAGAAGGCGAGGTCGACCAGGCCCGTGCCGTCGTCCAGGGTGGTGAAGATGACCCGCTTCCCGGACCGGATCGGCGGGGTCTGGGTGGCCGCCTTGGCGCCCGCGACCAGCACGGTCTCCCCGTGCCGCGCCTCCCGCAGCCGCCGCGCCGGGACCACGCCCAGTTCGTCGAGGAAGGCCCGGTGGTCGTCCATCAGATGCTGTGAGGCGTCCATGGACAGCACGCCCAGCTCGGCGCTGAGCCGCTCGGCGAAGGACAGGTCCGGCAGCCCGGCGGGGGCCGTCTTCCGCCCGCCCGCCAGGGGGAGTTGGCCGCCGCCCGCGCCCCGGGCACCCCGGTGCAGTTCGGTCAGGTGCAGTTGCAGGTCCCGGCGGTTGGCGCCGAACTCGTCCAGGGCGCCGACCTGTGCGAGCCGTCCGGCGAGCGGGCGGCTCGGGCGGGCCCGTTCCCAGAAGTCGAGGAGCGAGGCGTACGGCTGTCCGTCCGCGACCCGTGCCGCCTCCGCCTCGCTGATGCCGTGCACGTCGGAGAGGGCGAGCCGCAGCCCCCACACCGAAGGGGACTCGGACACCAGTTCGATACGATGGGTGACTCCCGACCGGTTCACGTCCAGCGGCAGGATCGGCACCCCGCGCCGCCGCGCGTCCGCCAGCAGCAGCCGCTTCGGGTACATCCCGGGGTCGTGGGTGAGCAGCCCGGCGTAGAAGGCGGCCGGGTGGTGCGCCTTCAGCCACGCCGACTGGTACGTCGGGACGGCGAAGGCGACCGCGTGCGCCTTGCAGAAGCCGTACGACCCGAAGGCCTCGACGATCTCCCAGGTCCGCCGAATCGTCTCCGCGTCATAGCCGTTCGCCGTCGCATGCTGGGCGAACCACACCTTGATCCGCCCCTGCGACTCCGGATCGGACAGCCCGCGCCGCACCCGGTCCGCCTCGCCGCGCCCGCAGCGGGTCATGATCGCGACGATGTCGATGATCTGCTCGTGGAAGACGACGACCCCGTACGTCCCCTTCAGCGGCTCCTCCAGATCGGGGTGCGGGTAGCGGACCGGCGCCCGCCCGTGCCGTGCCTCGATGAACGGCCGCACCATGTCGGCGGCGACCGGTCCGGGCCGGAAGAGGGAGATGTCGACGACCAGGTCGTGGAAGGTGGCCGGCTGGAGCCGCCCGACCAGGTCGCGCTGGCCCGGCGACTCGATCTGGAAGCAGCCCAGCGTCTCGGTCGACCGGATGAGCCGGTACGTCGACGGGTCCCCCGGCGCCACCGCGTCCAGGTCGATCCGCTCCCCCGTCGCCCGCTCCACCTCGGCCACCGCGTGCGCCATCGCCGACTGCATCCGCACCCCCAGCACATCCAGCTTGAGCAGCCCGAGGTCCTCCACGTCGTCCTTGTCGAACTGCGCCATGGGCAGCCCCTCGCCGCTGGTCGGCACGACCGGCGTCCGGGAGAGCAGGGAGGCGTCGGAGAGGAGGACCCCGCACGGGTGCATGGCGATCCCGCGCGGCAGGGCGTCGAGCGCCTCGACCAGCTCCCAGAGCTTTCCGTACCGCTCCTTCTCCGCCGCCAGCGCCTTCAGTTCGGGCAGTTCCTCCAGCGCCGCCCGGGCGTCCCGGGCCCGGATGTGCGGGAAGGACTTGGCGATGCGGTCGATGTCTGCGGGGTCCATGGACAGGGCCGCGCCCACGTCCCGGACGGCGTGCCGGATCCGGTAGGTCTCCGGCATCGCGACCGTCGCGACCCGTTCGGCGCCGAACCGGCCGATGATCGCCCGGTAGACCTCGATCCGGCGCGCGGACTCCACGTCGATGTCGATGTCGGGCAGCACGACCCGCTCCTTCGACAGGAACCGCTCCATCAGCAGCCCGTGCTCGACCGGGTCGGCGTGCGCGATGCCGAGGAGGTGGTTGACGAGGGAGCCCGCGCCGGAGCCGCGCGCGGCGACCCGGATGCCCAGGTGCCGTACGTCGTCGACGACCTGGGCGACGGTGAGGAAGTAGGAGGCGAAGCCGTGGTGGGCGATGATGTCCAGCTCGTGGTGCATCCGTTCCCAGTAGGCGCGCCGGCCGGTGTAGCCGTACCGCACCATGCCCGCCACCGCCCGGGAGGCCAGCGCCCGCTGGGCGGTGCGCCGGCCCGCGCCGACGAGGTGCGGTTCGGGGAAGTGGACGGCGCCCATGCCGAGGTCGTCCTCGGGGTCCACCAGGCACTCGGCGGCCGTGTCCCGGGTGCGCTCCAGCAGCCGGCCGGCGGTGTCCTTCCGGAAGCCCGCGGCCTCCACGATCCGCTCGGCCGCCGCGGCCATGGCGTCCGCGCCCTTCAGCCAGGCCTCGCCCGAGTCGAGTTCTCTGGACGGGTCGACGGGGACGAGCCGGCGGGCCGCGTCCAGGATGTCGGCGACCGGGCCCTGGCCGGGGTCGGCGTAGCGGACGGCGTTGCTGAGGACCGGGCGGATCCGCTGTTCGGCGGCGAAGCCGACGGTGCGGGCGGCCAGCCGCAGGGAGCCGGGGCCGGTGCCCTCGCGGCCGTGCCAGACGGCCTCCAGGCGCAGGGCGTCGCCGTACACCTCGCGCCAGGGGGCGAGGAGCTTCGCGGCGCGGTCCGGGCGCCCGGCGGCGAGGGCCCGGCCGACGTCGGAGGCGGGGCCGAGCAGGACGGTGAGGCCGTCGCCGTGGTTGCCGGTCCAGGGCAGCACCGGGACGTCGCCCTCGGCATGGGCGGCGGTGACGATCCGGCACAGGTCGGCCCAGCCCCGGGCGCCGTCGCGGGCGAGGAAGGTGACGCGGGGGGTCGACTCGTCGATGAAGGCACCGCCGCGCACGGGCGTGCGGCGCCTCTCCCGCCGTACGTCACTGTCCTGCCGTACGGGCCCGGCGACCGCCAGGTCCACGCCGAACAGCGGGCGCACGCCCGCCTGCGCACAGGCCTTGGTGAAGCGGACCGTGCCGGCCAGGGTGTCGCGGTCGGTGAGGGCGAGGGCGTCCATGCCCCGCTCGGCGGCGCGCTCGGCCAGCCGGTCCGGGTGCGAGGCCCCGTGGCGCAGGGAGAACCCGGAGACGGTGTGCAGATGCGTGAAGCCTGGCACACGCACCTCCCACGCTCACGCTTCGAACATCAGTTCCCTAATCCCTCACCTCCACCATAGACCAATTCCCGAACATCTGTACGACTACCCTCCGGCTCCCCTACGACTGCTCTCCGGACGCCCCTCACCTGCGTAAACACAGGAACCAGGCGGTCAGCCGATCCGGGTGCCCGTCGCCGACAGCACCTCCGTCACCGGCTGGAAGAACGCGGTGCACCTGACCAGGCCGTAGTCGTCGCCGGGGAAGCGGGAGACCGCGTCGGTGCCGATCACGGTGCCGGCGGAGTCCGACCAGGTGGAGACGGCCTCGGTGCAGTGCCCGGCGGTCAGGAAGTTACGGCTCGCCGCCCTTGACCACGTCGAAGCCGAGCGAACAGCGGCCGCCCCCGCCGCCGATCGGGTCGCCGCGCACAGGGTGGGCACTGCACGCCCCTCGCGCCTTCACCACGCCGTTCGCACTGCAAACGCCCCGGGCGCTACGACTGGCCGCCTCCCTGCTCGGGCGCGGGAGACGGTGCGGGTGCTGCCGCAGGTGCGGGTGCCGGTGCCGGTGCCGGTGCGGGCAGTTGCTGTTGCGCCTTCTCCAGGAACCTCAGGAGTTCCACCGGGAACGGCAGCACCAGCGTGGAGTTCTTCTCCGCGGCGACCGCCACCACCGTCTGCAACAGGCGCAACTGGAGCGCGGCGGGCTGCTCGGACATCTCGCGGGCCGCCTCCGCGAGCTTCTTGGAGGCCTGGAGCTCGGCGTCGGCGTTGATGACCCTCGCCCGCCGCTCCCGGTCGGCCTCGGCCTGCCGGGCCATGGACCGCTTCATCGTCTCGGGCAGCGAGACGTCCTTGATCTCGACCCGGTCGATGGTCACGCCCCACTCCACGGCCGGGCTGTCGATCATCAACTCCAGCCCCTGGTTGAGCTTTTCGCGGTCGGAGAGCAGATCGTCCAGCTCACTCTTGCCGATGATGGACCTCAGCGAGGTCTGCGCCATCTGCGAGACGGCGAACCGGTAGTCCTCCACCCGGACCACCGCCTCGGCCGGCGAGGTCACCCTGAAGTACACGACGGCGTCGACCCGGACCGTCACATTGTCCCGGGTGATGCCCTCCTGACCGGGCACCGGCATCGTGACGATCTGCATGTTGACCTTCCGGAGCCGGTCGATGCCCGGCACGATCAGGGTCAGCCCGGGTCCGCGCACCGCGGGCCGGAGCTTCCCGAGCCGGAAGACCACACCCCGCTCGTACTGCTTGACGACCCGCGCCGCCGCCGCCACGTACACCACCGCGGCGGACACGAGCCCGGCTCCCGCCGCCACCAACTCCTCGACCATGCCGGCCCCCAGGGGTCCGAAGCGCCACCCGTCCACTGCCCGTCCTACGACGGTAACCCCGCCCCCGCACGAGAGGGAGCCCCCGGACAGAAGAGAGCCCCCGCACGGCGGTTCACGCGCGGGGGCCGTCGAGCAGTGCCTGCGCGGCGCCGCCGCGGAGGTACGGGACGTACTGGAAGCGGAGGTACGGGACGTGCTAGAAGACGCTCACGCCGTACGCGCTCAGGGCCTCCGTCACCGGCTGGAAGAAGGTCGTGCCGCCGGAGGTGCAGTTGCCGCTGCCGCCGGAGGTCAGACCGTAGGCGATGCCGCTGGTGGAGTACAGCGGGCCACCGGAGTCGCCGCCCTCGGCACAGACGTTGGTCTGGATCATGCCGTAGACGATGTCTCCGCCGCCGTAGTTCACCGTGGCGTTCAGCGCGGTGACCCGGCCGCTGTGGATGCCGGTGGTCGAGCCGTCACGGTAGACCGTGGCACCGACGCCGGGCGTGCCCGCGCTGGTGATGTCCGTGTTGCCCGCGGTGCCGGACTTGGCGACCGAGCTGTTGGTGTAGCGGACCAGGGCGTAGTCGTTGGTCGGGAAGCTGTAGTTGACGTTCGTGCCCAGCACCGTCGACTGCCCGGAGTTGGAGTACCAGGTCGAGGCGACCTCGCCGCAGTGACCGGCGGTCAGGAAGTAGTAGGTGCTGCCGCTGACCACGTTGAAGCCGAGCGAACAGCGGTAGCCGCCGCCGTAGATGGCGTCGCCGCCCGCGATGAGCTTGTTGAACTTGCCGGGGGTGTGCTTGACCGTGAGGGCGCCGGCGTTGCTGCCCGCGGCCTCCTTGATCTTCGCGATCTCGGCGTCGGAGACCGTGCTGTCGACGGTGACGAGGAGGCGGTCGGCCTCGCTGTCGACGGCCCAGGCGGTGCCCGGGACGTCCGCCCGGAGGACGGAGGCGCCCGCGCTCTTCAGCTGGGCGGGGCTGAAGGTGGCGGTGTCCGCCGCGCTCGCGTGGGGGGTCGCGAAGGCGGCTGCGGCCACGAGTCCGGTGGTGACGGCGATCAGCCGGCTCCGTCTCGAGATACCGCGCGTGGGGGTGGTGGGGGTAGTGCGCTTGATCCTCACGTTTCGTTCCCTCCCAGGGGAAGTCGGGGGCCCGTCGTGTGGGGTCGGGGCCCGTGAGGCGCAGCCAGGATCAGACATTCGTCCGGTTTTCGGACACGCCGCGACCCTGACAAGCGCTGAGGGGGAGTATTCGGCCGAACGGCCGGTCGGCGCAAGGTCGCCTTTCGGCCGTCAGACCATGAGCGAATCACGTGAGTTGAGCCCTCTTCGAGGCCTCTTGCCCCAGCTCAGACCAGGTTGCGCTCCCCTGCCTCGATCTCCACGTCGAGAGTGTTCCCCGGTGGCGGGAAGGGGCAGATGAAAGCGTGGGCGAATGCACACGGAGGCAGTACGGCACGGTTGAAGTCCACGGTCGTGCGCCCCTCGTCGTCGGGGGCACCCGGATGGAGGAACCGGAACCGGTGGCTGCTCACCCCGCTGGTGGCGTCGGCGAACACCGCCCACAGCGAGCCGTCGCCCTGCACGGCCACCTGGAGTGTGTGCGCGCGCCCGTCGAGGGCGAATGCGAGTTCGCCGCCGAGCCCGAGACCGCGCTCGCGTCCGTCGGCGTTCGGGACCCGGACGGTCCGGTCCTCGGCGTACGGCGTGAAGCGCCCCGGCACCGACCAGCGCGCCTCGTACGGGCCGGCCGCCACGCCGCGGAACAGGCGCCGGGCCTCGGCCGCGGGGTCGAAGCCGCGCACCCCCCAGACCCCCTCCCGCACGAGCACGACCAGCCGCCGCTCCCCGTGCGCGACCTGGGACGCGTCCACCGCCCCGGGGTCGGCGCCGAGCCGTACCGTTCCGCCGAACGGCCGTCCGTCCAGGGTCAGCCCGTCGCTCTCGGCCGCCGTGAGCACCACCCCGTCCTCTTCCGCCGACCAGACCCCGGGGGTGTCCGGAAGTCGACCGTCCGGAAAGTCCTCCAGCCAGAAGGTTCCGGTGAGCGCGAGGGGGCCGTAGGGCGCCGCGAGCGTCTCCAGCCGGTGTTCGTGCCAGCGCTTCCACTCGTCCGCCGCGTCCGCCGTGTCGGTGCCGGTCGCGTCCGTCGCGTCCGTCGTCATGTGTGGTCAGCCTTTCGGTACCGGGTCGGGCGACCCGAGGAGTGAGGGGCCGCCCGCGTACTGGTGGGCGGGCCGGGCCAGGCCGAGGTGCTCGCGCAGGGTGCCGCCCGGGTAGAAGGTGCGGAACAGACCGCGGTGCTGGAGCAGCGCGACCGTTCCGTTGACCAGGCGTTCCAGATCGCGGTGGGGTTCGACGGGGACCAGGTGGAAGCCGTCGGCCGCGGCCTCCCGGTGCCAGGTGGCGATCAGCTCCGCGAGGTCGACGGGGCCGCCGCGGTAGAGCGGGCCCCGGCCGGTCTGCCGGGGGCCGCCCCCGCCGTGGCCCGGTTCGGCCGCGTGCTCGCCGTCCCCGAGGTCGACGAGCAGACTCGCCAGCACCCGCAGGGAGTCCGGGTCACGCCCGGCCGCGGCGGCCTCAGCGCGCAGGTGTCCCCGGACGGCCCGGCCCTCGGCGGAACCGGTCACCCGGACCAGCGCCACATCGGCGTACCGGGCGGCGGCGGGCCGCACGGCCGCCTCGGTGGCGTCGGCGACCCGCACGGGATGCCCCGGCACCGACGGGGACCCGCACGGCTCCTCCGCCGCGCCCCCGTCCGGGGAGACGTCGGTCCACCGGCCGACGCGACCGGGCGCGACGGCCTCGGCACCCGGCTCGGCGCCGGTCGGCGGCCCGGTGAGCGGGCCCACGAGCCCGACGTGATCCGTGGCATCCGCCATCCGGCCGAGCACGGCGGAGACGTCGAGGGTGGGGGTGGCGTCCAGCGTGACGAAGTCGAGCCCGCCGCGCTCGGCGAGCCGCGCCAGCTCGACGTAGGGGCCGGCCGCGTCCGCACCGGGCAGGGCGAGGGCGGCGGCCAGATGCAGCAGTCCCATGGCTCACAGCGCCTTCGACGGCAGCGGCCTCGGGCCCCACCCTCGGTGGGGGCACCTGACGGCGACCAGGACGGTCATCGGGAGAACTCCTTCGGCGGGCCGGGGTCGGCCGGGGCGGCGGTGTGGGCGCCGAGGTCCCGCAGGAACACCAGGACGGCGCGGGCGGTGGCGTCGTTCTGCCGGAACGCGGGACCGCCGGTGCGGGGGCGGGTGAACGCGCCGGGGGTGCGTGCGTCGGTGTGCGGGCCGAGCGCGAAGCGCCGCGGGTGCGGTCGCCCGCCGCCGTCCAGGACCCGCCCGTCGGCGCGGTCCACCCGCAGCAGTCCGTCGGCCGTCTCCCCGGCGCCCTCGGCGTGCAGGGCGCGCAGCAGCGGATCGAGGGCGCGCCGCAGGGTCGGCTCGGGCAGCCGGGCCTCCACCAGCGCCCGTGCCTCGACGGAGAACCCCGGCACGGTCGGGCTCGACGCCCGGAACACCCCGTCCTCGGCGCGGACGGCCATGTCGGCGCCGACGAACCGGAGCACTCCGGCCCGGGACAGCGCGAGCAGCTGCCGCAGCCGGGGTCCGGGCGGCCCGGAGGCGAGGTAGCTGAAGAACCCGTGCCACCAGGACCCGATGTCCCCGAGCCGCACGAGCTGCCCGTAGACCGACAGCAGCCCGAGGAACACGGACAGATCGGGGCTGTGCGCGGGATCGTGACGGCGGCTCAGATCGTCCTCGACGTACCGCCGCAGGCCGTCCTGGAACTCCTCGTGCGAGGCGTACCGCAGCCCGTCGAGCGGCCGGTCCAGCGCGGTCAGGTCGAGCCGGTCGGCCGGGTCCGGCACGGCGGAGGCGACGAGGGCCTCCCGGTCGGCCGCCCCGGTGGCGGCCGCGTACTTCTCCTCGAAGTCCGTCCAGGCGATCGCGGTCCGCTCGGGGTGGGCGGCGAACAGCCGGTGGTAGTGGGCGAAGCCCAGCTCCTTCTCCACCAGCGGCCACACGTCCCGCCGGAAGTCGAACCCGCCCGGCCGGGCGAGCAGTTCGTCGGTCTGGGCGGGTCCGAGGAACCGGGGCAGCGGGGGCCGCCCGCCGGTCCAGTCGTAGCCGATCTTCGCGTGGTACGGCACTCCGCGCCGCGACCCCACGTACAGCACCGGTTCCCGCCCCGAGGGCACGTAGGTGTCCCCCTCGTAGCGTCCGCCGCGCCCCTCGGTGAGCAGCACCATCAGATCGACGAAGGCCAGTCCGAAGCCGCGCACGAGGACGGCTTCACCGGGCCGGAGGGCGGACAGGTCGCTGTCGGCGGTGAAGTCGGGCGGCAGGTGGACGAGCCCGTGGTCGCGGGCGTACGCGGCCAGTTCCCGCTGGTCGTCGTCGAGTTCGGCGTCGAGGTGGCCGAGGGTGAGGACGACGAGGTCGGCGTGGAGCGGCCGGGACCGTCCTTCGAGCCACACCTGCTGGCGTCCCTCGCGCGGACCGCTCACCCGCAGGGCGCGCCGGGGATGGTGGTGGACGGTGATGCCCTCCGGCAGCGCGGCGACGGCCTGTTCGTGCACCCACCGCAGATAGGCGCCCTGGAGCTGCCGGTCGGCGAAGAGCCGCCCGTCGACGCCGGCCCACTCGTGCAGGGTGGGCCCCGGCCGCACCGGACCGTCCATCAGCACGGTGTCGTCGGTGAACATGGTGACGTCCTCGGCGTGCGAGTTCATCCACAGCAACGGTGACTGCGCGGCCCGCCAGATCCGGCCGGCGCCCGGCGGGTGCGGGTCGACGAGATGGATGTCGAGGCCCTGACCGGCGTACAGCTCGGGCGCGCCGGCGGCGATGCGTTCGATCAGACCGGTACCCCGCGGGCCGGCCCCGACGATGACGAGCGACTGTCTCGTGTCCGGGGAGGCGGGGACGCGGGCAAGGGTGTGGGAAGACATGCGAAGGCTCCGTGACGCATCGGTCGAACACGGTGGAGTGCCTTCACACGGCAGGAAGCACGGCCGAGCCCCTCAGCAGGGCCGTACAGCGAGAGTACGGCGGTGTTTGCCCTCACTGTCAAGGCTGTCCGCACTGTGAGCCGTACGTCTCAGGTCGGTTGACGCCCCACCGGAGACCTGTTCCACTTGGCCCATGCATCCGCAGCAGTGGCTGGTCACCCGCTCCCACATCGACTTCGGTCGAGTGTGGTCCTCTTCCTGTTGAGCTGACCCCCTGCGCGCCCCGGCCCGTTGACCGCCGGGGACGCTCACGCGTTCACCCCCTTCGCCTTCACACGCACCCCCCTCCCCTCGTCCCGCCCTCGCCGTACGGCGAGTCAGCGCGCCCCCACGGCCCGTGCCCCCGAAGAGGCCCGCACCCCGATGACCCGATCCATCAACACCCCCAGCACATCCCGCACCGACCCCCGCTTGCGCGCGTCACACTCCAGCACCGGCACCTCGGGAGCCAGCCCCAACGCCCCGCGGACCTCCTCCAACGCGTACGGCTCGGCCCCGTCGAAGCGATTCACGGCCAGCACGAACGGCGCCCCGTGCGCCTCGAAGTAGTCCACGGCGGGGAAGCACTCCTCGATCCGCCGGGTGTCCGCCAGGACGACCGTCCCGAGCGCGCCCTCCACCAGGTCGTCCCACAGGAACGAGAACCGTGCCTGCCCGGGCGTCCCGAACAGGTACAGCGCGATGGCCGGATCGAGGGTGATGCGCCCGAAGTCGAGCGCGACGGTGGTCCTGGTCTTGGCCTCCACCCCTTCCAGGGAGTCGACTCCCACCGACACCTGGGTGATCGCCGCCTCGGTGTCGAGGGGCTCTATCTCGGAAACGGCCCCGATGAAGGTCGTCTTACCGACCCCGAGCCCCCCGCTCACCACGATCTTCACGGCAAGCGGCACGGTTTTCTCTGAGCGCCCGGGCATGATCCGTGATCCTTTCGAGCTTCCGTGTCTCGACAGGAGATACGTCCCGCGGACGCTCGACGCTCACCGGCGCTCCCCACAACGCCCCGGGTGCACGGCGGGTGACGGTGTGTCAGCAGGAACAGTCGCAGCCGCAGCAGTCGCACCCGTCGCAGCAGTCGCAGTTGCAGCAGTCACCGCACCCGCAGTCGCAGTTCCCGCAGTCACAGGTGGAGCAGCAGCCCTCGCGCTTCTTCCGCGACCAGGGACCCTCGAACTCGTCGGCACAGCACACCTGGCAGGTGCAGAACAGCCCGAGCGCGACGGCACACCCGGCGAGCAGCCCCCGAGGCTGCCGGGGCGGCGCGGGCATCTGCGGCGGCGGCCCGAACGCGGCCCTGCCCTGCCGCGCGGCCCCCGGGTGCGGGTGCCCGCACGAGGAGGTCCCGAACGCCCGGTCCACCGACCGCTCCAGCTCGTGCGCGAGCAGCAGGTGCGCCAGCCGCCCCTCCACGAACTCGACGTCCCGCAGCGCGAGCCGTATGCCGTGCAGGGCGTCGTCCGCGAGCCGCCGGGCCTCGGTGAGCGGGGTGCCGGTCGCCGTGAGCGGGTTCCAGGCGCCCGCCTCGGCATCGGCGGCCTGGTCCTCGACGGCGTCCAGAAGATGCGCGAGCCGTCCGAAGAGCCGGCCGGCCTCGGCCAGCGGGACGGCGTTGCCCGGACGGCCCGCGAGGACCGCGGTGTGCGCGAAGGCGGCGGCCGTGGCGGTCTCGGTCGGCTCGGTGACGGCCAGCAGCGAGGTACCGGGGCCGGCCAGCGTCTCCAGCCCGAGCTGGCGGTCCACCGCGTCCACCAGGACCGCCGTGTCGAAGCCGACCGCGGCCCCGCCGCGCTCCCCGGCCCGCCCCCAGCTCCTGGCCACCCTGCGGGCGGCGGCGGCGACCGGACGCCGGGCCAGCAGCCCGTCCCCGTCGGCGACATGGTCGCGCACCTTGGCCGAGGCCAGCACCAGCGAGACGGCCGCCGCGAGCCGCGCCCCCTCGCCCTGGGCGACGGAGGCGGTGCGCATCCCGCGCAACGGGCACGGCCCCGCCGTGCGCCGCCCCGTTCCCCCCGGCGCGGCCTGAGCCTCCGTCAGGACCGAGATGAGCAGCCCGTCGTAGTTGGTGACGACCCGTGCGAACTGTCCGTGGTCGCCGCGCAACGCGAGACACAGTCCGCACAGGTGTGCCATCCACTGACTCTTGAGTCGCTCGCCGAGCCGGTGACCGCACGGTCTGACGATTCCGAACATGGAGAACCCCCGCTCTCAGGACATTGAGCTGCCGCATGCTATCGGCCGATAATCGCCTTTGAACGCTCCGCCCTGTTCACCCGTACGCACCACGTATCACCCGTACGCCGCGAACAGTCATATTTCACTCACAGTCAGCAGCCGTACACAGCAGGACCCTTGGGGGGCGCGGGCTCTCGACGGATTCTCTGTGCACCAGTACCGTCACAAACCCCCCGCGCGGCGTCTATCCACTTGGCGCGACATCCGCATCATGGACGACCATGGGTTGCGGAAAGGAAGAAAGACCGCTGTGAGAGGAGGCGTCCATGGGATCGGTGCGCAAGGCGAGTGCCTGGCTTGGCCTCGTCGACGACAACGATGACGAGCGTTACTACGACGACGACTACTCCGAGGGAACCGACTCGCAAGAAGCCTGGGTCACCGACCCGCGCGTCAAGGTCGCCTCGGACACGGCCGAGGAGAAGGGCCGCCGGATCGGCACGGTCACCCCGGACAGCTTCCGGGACGCGCGGCTGATCGGTGAGCTGTTCCGCGAGGGCGTGCCGGTCATCGTGAACCTGACGGCCATGGAGGCCGGGGACGCCAAGCGCGTCGTCGACTTCGCGGCCGGGCTGATCTTCGGACTGCGCGGTTCGATCGAGCGGGTCTCGACCCGGGTGTTCCTGCTGACCCCGTCCAACACGGAGATCGTGAACGGCGACCCGGCCGGGCACCGCACGGACGGTTTCTTCAACCAGAGCTGAGGCAGGGCCGCTCGCCGGCCCTGCCCCGGCCCTCGGGCCCGGTCAGCGGAAGGCGTCGAGTCCGGTGAGCGCCTTGCCCAGCACGAGCTGGTGCATCTCGACGGTGCCCTCATAGGTGAGCACCGACTCCAGATTCGTCGCGTGCCGCATGACGGGATACTCCAGCGAGATCCCGTTGGCCCCGAGGATCGTCCGCGCGGTACGGCAGATCTCGATGGCCTCCCGCACGTTGTTGAGCTTGCCGAAGCTGACCTGCTCGGGACGCAGGCGGCCGGCGTCCATGCGTCGCCCCAGATGGTGGGCGAGCAGAATCCCCTTGTGCAGCTCGACCGCCATGTCGGCGAGCTTGGCCTGGGTCAGCTGGAACCCTCCGATGGGCCGCCCGAACTGCTCGCGGGTGCGGGCGTAACCGACGGCGGCCTCGAAACAGGTGCGGGCCGCACCCATCGCGCCCCAGACGATCCCGTAGCGGGCGTGCGACAGACAGCTGAGCGCCCCCCGCAGTCCGACGACGTCCGGCAGCACGGCGTCCTCGGGCAGCCGCACCTCGTCCAGCACCAGCTCACTGGTCACGCTGGCGCGCAGCGACCACTTGTGCTTGATCTCGGGAGCGGAGAAGCCGGGACTGTCGGTGGGCACGACGAATCCGCGGACGCCTCCGTCGGTCTGCGCCCAGACGACGGCGACCCCGGCCACCGACCCGTTGGTGATCCACATCTTGCGCCCGCTCAGCACCCAGTCCGAGCCGTCGCGCTTGGCGTACGTCCGCATGCCGGCCGGATCGGAGCCGTGGTCGGGCTCGGTGAGCCCGAAGCAGCCGATGACCTCGCCGGAGGCCATCCGGGGCAGCCACGCCCGCTTCTGCTCCTCGGAGCCGAAGCGGTGGATCGCGTACATGGCGAGGGAGCCCTGCACGGAGACCAGGGACCGGATTCCCGAGTCGGCGGCCTCCAGCTCCAGACAGGCGAGCCCGTACTGCACGGCGCTCGCCCCGGCGCACCCGTAGCCGTCGAGCGACATCCCGAGCGCCCCGATCGCCCCGAGCTCCCGGGCGAGCTCCCGGATCACCGGCAGCTCCCCGCTCTCGTACCACTCGGCGACGAAGGGCTCCACCCGGTCCGCCGCCCAGCTCCGCACGGTGTCGCGGATCGCCAGGTCCTCCGGCTCGAGCAGATCGTCGATCCCGAGCGGATCGGCGGGGTCGAAGGGGGGCAACTTCGAGGACGCGACCATGACGAGATCCTCCGAGCGGGCCTAAAACTAGCAGCGCTAGTTACGATGTCGGTCCGAAGGTACCACTCAAGGCACCGGAGGAGGACGGCGTCGGCGACGCGGCCCCGCGGGAGAGGTCACCCTCGCGGCGCACCGCCACGGGTGCCCCCGGGGCGGGAGAGACCTCCCGGGGAGCCGGCAGCTCGGGCGAGACCTCCCGGGGAGCCGGCAAGTCCACCGTGGCGGCCTCGCACTGCATCACCCGGGGCAGCCTCAGCGCCATCACCGCCCCCAGCAGCAGCAACCCCGCGCTGACCAGCAGCGTGACATGCAGTCCGTGCACGAAGCTCTCCTTGGCGACCCGCCGCAGCGCCGTCCCGGCCGGCCCGCCGAGCTGCCCGGCCACCTCGTAGGCCTCGCCCAGCGAGTGCCCCGCGGCCGCCGACGCGGACGCCGGCACCCCGGGCACCGAGGACAGCCCCGGCGCGTACGCCGCGTTCATCACGCTGCCCAGCAGCGCGATCCCGATGCCCGCCCCGAGCTGGTAGGAGGTCTCGCCGATCGCCGCCGCGCCACCCGCCCGTTCCGGCGGAGCCTCGCTCAGCATCGACTCGTACGCCGCGAACAGCGTCGTCTCCAGTCCGAACCCGAGCAGCACGAACCCGGCCAGCAGCAGCCCCGCGTCGTCCGCCGTGCCCATCGCGGTGAGCAGCAGCACGGCGAACGCGGTCAGCAGGAACCCCCCGCACACCATCCGCCGGGGCCCGAAGCCGCGCAGCAGCCGCGCCCCGGCCAGCCCCGCCCCCATCGCGGCGAAGGTCAGCGGCAGGAGCCGCAGCCCCGTCTCCAGCGGGGAGAGACCGAGGACCAGCTGCAGGTACTGGGCCGCGATCAGCTCCAGACCCACCAGCGCCAGCATGGCCAGCACGATGCACCCGACGGAGGTGCTGAACGCCGGCCGGGAGAACATCCGCAGGTCCACCAGTGGATGCTCCCGGCGCCGCTGACGCCGTACGAACAGGACCGTCAGCACCGCGCCGACCAGCAGCGGCACCACGGTGAACGGGCCGAACTCCGCGTTGCCCAGCCGCTTGACGCCGAGGACCAGGGCGAACAGCCCGGCCGCCGCCATCAGCGCGCCGACCACGTCCCAGGGCCCCTCGCCGGTGCCCCGCGACTCCGGCAGCAGCAGCCGACCCACCGGAAGGCTGACCAGCATCAGCGGAATGTTGACGAGGAAGACCGAGCCCCACCAGAAGTGCTCCAGCAGGAAGCCGCCGAGCAGCGGTCCGACGGCCGCGCCGACCGCGGCCACCGCGCTCCAGATGCCGATGGCGAGCGCCCGTTCCCGGCGGTCGGGGAAGACCTGCCGCAGGATCGACAGCGTGGCCGGCATGATCATCGCGCCGCCGACGCCGAGCAGGGCCCGCGCCAGGATCAGCACCTCGGCGCTTCCGGCGAAGGCCGCCAGCGCGGAGGCGACGCCGAACAGGGCGTACCCGAGCAGCAGGATCCGGCGGCGGCCGACCTTGTCGCCGAGCGTGCCGAACAGGATCAGCAGCGAGGCGCAGACCAGTGGATAGGTGTCGACGATCCAGAGCAGCTCCATCGCGCCGGGCCTGAGGTCCTCCGTGACCGCGGGCACCGCGACGTGCAGCACGGTCGCGTCGACGGCGACCAGGAGCAGGCTGACGCAGAGCACCACGAGCACGACCCAGCGGTTGGCACCGGCCCCGGCCGCCCGACGGCGCAGCCCGACGGCGGCCGTGGTCGTCCCGGACATGTACGTACCTCCCAGGTGATCCCCTCGGTCCGGCGGGCTCGCGGGACGGGGACTTCCCGCGACTCGGCCGGAGAGGAGCGGTGGTCTCCGGCCCGCGCAAACGAACACGAGTGACTCGCAGCGTACGCGAGTTCGCGCCGGGGCCACGTGGCGGAACTCTCACACGCCACGGCGAACCCTGTGGTGTACGCCACTTCCCGAGCAGCCGTTTTCCCGGTCGCCGTACCGTCCGGTCGATAATCGGGGCCGTGACGGATCTTGGAACGCGCGCGGCGCCGAGGGGCGCTGGGGCCCTGCGCCGGGCGGCCCCCGCCCTGCTGGGCTATGTGGCCGTACGGGGCCTGGGGCTGCTCGTCCTGGCCCTGTGGAGCGCCGCCCGCGGCAAGAGCGCGCACACCCTGCTGACGGCCCGCTGGGACGCCCTCTGGTACGTGAGGGTGGCCGAGCTGGGGTACGGCTACGAGGTCCGGCTGCCCAACGGGGACGTCCACTCCAACCTCGCCTTCTTCCCGTTGCTGCCGTGGCTGGAGAGGCTGCTGCACGCGGTGAGCCCGCTGTCCCACGCCGACGCCGGGTTCGCGGTCGCGCTGCTCGCCTCGCTCGCCGCGGCCTGGGGGATCTTCGCGGTCGCCGACCTGGTGCACGGCCGTCGTGCGGGCGTGTGCGCGGTGCTCGTGTGGGCCCTGCTGCCGGTCGGGATCGTGCAGTCGATGGCGTACAGCGAGTCGCTGTTCACCGCGCTCGCCGCCTGGTCGCTGTACGCGGTGCTGACCGGCCGGTGGGTGACCGCGGGGGTGCTCGCGGCCCTGTCGGGCCTGACCCGCCCGGTGGGGCTCGCCGTGGTCGCGGCGGTCTGGGCGGCCGGCCTGGTGTCCTTCCGGCGGGAGAGGGGCGCGTCCGCGGGGTCCCCGTCCGGGCGGAGCGGCAGCGCGGCGCCCGAGCCCGGCGCGCGCCGGACGGATCACGCCCCCGGTACGCGCGCAGACACCTTCCTCCGGCACGCACCGGCACCGGAGGGCGCCCGACCCGCCGTACGCGCCCTCGGCATGCTCCTCGCGCCGCTGGGCACCGCGGGCTATGTGCTGTGGGTCGGCCACCGCACCGGCCACGGCCCGCTCGGCTATCTCGACGTCCAGGCGGGGTGGCGCAACGGCTTCGACGGCGGTTACGCCTTCGCCCGTTTCGTCGCCGGCAAGTTCACGTCGTTCCCGTCCGCCCTCGCCGGTCTGGGCCTGGTCGTCGGCGTGGCCGCGCTGATCCGGCTGTACGTGGTCTGCGTACGGCAGCGCCAGCCGCTCGCGCTGCTGGTCTACGGCGGTGCGGTCCTCGCGCTCGCCCTGTGCGCGTCGAGCTACTTCGGCTCGAAGCCGCGCCTGCTGCTGCCCGCCTTCCCGCTGCTGTTCCCCCTCGCCCTGGCACTGGCCCGCTCACGCGCCCCGAGGGCGGCGCTGGTCGTGGGCGGTGTCGCGGTGGCGTCGGCCGTGTACGGGGCGTGGTGGCTGAACGGCTCCGGCCCTCCGTGAGTTTCCGATGAACTCATTCATAAGTTCCTTAAAACTGCCTCCCACAATGATCAATGGAATTGAAGGAACCAGCGTTCGACGATTAGCGAATCCGCAGGAATTAAGTCCCTCCTGAGAGCAATCCCACATCACATGGTCATCACAAACCAGGGGATTCGGCCGGGTGCCGAGCTCACTCGCTGTAACGTCGTTTAGGTGCGTACCGAACGAAACCTCACCCGTCTGGACCGGGTGTTCGCCAGGCTCGACCGTGAGCCGGAACGACCGGCCCACATCGACGTGCCGAGGATGAGCAGGCACCGGATCGCGCTGTTCGCCGCGACCCTGGCCTTCTACCTGGCGATCGTGTGGCTCGTGGTGATCACCTCGTGGCTGGTCCGCCTCGACTGGCAGGTCATGTTCTTCCGGCCGTACCAGCAGTGGCCCGAGATCCACGCGTTCCTGGACTACTACGTCGTCCTCGGCCAGCGCGGCCCGACCGCCGTCATGGTCGCGGCCTGGCTCGGCTGGAGATCCTGGCGGCAGCACACCCTGCGCCCACTCCTCACGCTGGGCGCCTCGCTGCTGCTGCTGAACATCACCGTCGGCGCCGCCAAGCTCGGCATGGGCCGGCTCGGACCGCACTACGCGACGACCATCGGCTCCAACGAGATGGGTCTGGGCGGGGACATATTTCCCAGCGGCCACACCGCCAACGCGGTCGTGACCTGGGGCATCCTGGCCTATCTGGCCTCCACTCCACGAGCCCGCCGCTGGCTGTCCGCGGTCTCCGCCGTGGTCTCGCTGGGCGTCGGACTGACCACCGTCTACCTCGGTACGCACTGGCTGAGCGACGTCGTGCTCGGCTGGGCCGCGGGGCTGCTGATCCTGCTGGCCCTGCCCTGGTGCGAGCCGCTGATCGCCCGCGCCGAGGTCGCGATCCTCGACCTGCGCGACCGCTGGCGCGAGCGCCGCGCCGGCACCCTCCCGGCACCGGCCGCCCCCGTCGCCGTACCCGTGCCGTTCACGCCGCGGCCCACGGCCCAGGAGGAGACCGCGGCGGCCCGCGAGACGGTCGCGGCCGCCCGTCCGCCCCGGGCGCCGGTCTACCTGACCCCGGGACCGCACACACCCCGCTCCGAGCGCACCCCGGTCACCCCCGCCGGCAGCCGAAGACCCCCGCACACCGAGCGTCTGCCGCGCGGGGCGACCGCCTCCGCGGCCCGGCCGCTGACCGGCGGCTGACCGGCGGCTGACCGGCGGCTGACGGACGGCTGACCGACGGCCGATCCCATGAGCAGCGGGACCACCGGTACGCACAACCGGTCCCGCGACCGAAGGCCCCGGTTCCCTCCTGACGGGAACCGGGGCCTTCGCCGTGTCGCACCGCGCGCCTGCCGTGGGCGCTCAGCCCTTCCAGGCCCGCGCCACCCGCCCGTCGCGCACCTCGAAGTTCAGCCGCCCGAAGCGGTACTCCATGGTGATGATCGCCCCGGGGGCCAGTGCGCGGACGGTCGACCACCCCCGTTCCCGGGCCAGCCGCTCGGCGTGAGCGGCGTCGAGGCCGACGTATCCGTCCGGATTGTCCTGGGGCTCGTTCGCTGCCATACGGCCCACGCTAGGCCGCGCGGGGCCGCCGGGGAAACCCCGCGACCGGGACGTGGATCACTCCGGTCACGCTTCTGTCACAGGATCACGACGGCCGTTCCGGTCGAACTCGGTCACCCGTGCGAGCGCTTCCCCGCGCCTTCCGTACGCATTCGAACGTAATTCCCGCACGTCGTCGGCACCCCTCGGAAAAACCGGCGGAATGTTCCCGGAGAAACCTCCCCCGAGCCCCTTTCTCCGGCCTTTTCGCACGGGTTCGCGGCAGCTGACACCTCGTAGGAAATGCACCACCTCGCCACACAACCTCCGCAGCGGCGGGCGGCGGGGACACGGACCCGCCGGTGCCGGAGGCGGCCGGTCAGGGCCGGTAGGCGAGCTGTGGGACGTCGAAGCAGGTGCGTTCCATGTCCCCCTGGGTGATCCAGCCCTTCCCGTCCCGCCAGCGGGCGACCGACAGACAGGTCCGCCGGGTCTTCGGCGGCGCGGCGAGCCGTTCGAAGACGACCGGGAGCAGCAGGCCGCCCGCGTCGAAGCGCTCGCTGCGGTCCATGAAGGCGTCGACGCACGCGCGTGTGATCCCGCGGGCCGCACACGACCGCGCCGCCTCGGTGAACCAGCGGGCCGCCGCCCATCCCTCCAGCTGCCACTGGGAGTGCGTCGGCAGGCCCTTCGTCGCGTCCCGGAACTCCCGTACGGCCGGGTCGGAGGTGTCGTCGAAGTTCCGGCTGGACCCGGTCACCCACAGGGCGTTGCGGCAGGCCGGGGAGTTCCCGTAGTCCTCGGGGACGGTCGACGTCCAGTTCTGCACGTTGGTGACCTTGGCGGTGACCCGGGCCCCGACCTGGTCCATCGCCTCGCACAGCCGCGCGTTGCCGTGGGTGTCGAGGGCGTCGAGGACGAGGTCGGCGCCCTGCGCCTTGAGGTCGGCGGCGGCGGCGCGGAAGTCGGGCAGCGCGAAGTCGACCTGCTCCGGAACCACCCGGTAGCCCTCGGCCTTCAGGCCCCGCTCGACGAGCCGGGCGTAGGACGCGGACGCCGGCTGGTTGTAGGAGACGACGGCGGCGGTACGAGCCCCGTGCTCCCGCCTGAAGTAGCGGTAGACCTCGGTGCCGCCGTACAGCTCGCCGTCCCAGCCCGGGGTGCCGTCGCGGGGCGCGAGACTGCCGTAGATGCCGTAGAGGTGCGGCCAGGTGTCGTAGGCGGGGCCGATGGGCTGACCGCCGATGTCGGGCACGCGGGCGTGGGAGACGCGCGGGGCGCCCGCGTAGTCGAGGGAGGTGGTGGCGACGAGGGCGACGACCTTGTCCTCGTCGAGCAGCCGGTGCACACAGGTGTTGTTGCCGACGCCGCTGCCGCCGTCGTCGCACAGCCGCACCTCGACGCGGTGGCCGTCGATGCCGCCGCGCGCGTTGATCCGGTCGAAGTAGGCCATGGCCCCGTCGCGCGGCCCGGTGAAGGCGGCGCCGCCGACCGGGCTGGTGGTGCTGCTGATCACGCCGACGCGGACCGGCGCGGTCCGCGCGGCCGTGGTGGCGTGCTCGAAGTCGCTCTCCGGGAGCCTGCTGCCGCAGGCCGCGCTCAGCAGGAGCAGCAGCGTGACGGCAGCGCACTCAGCAGCCCGGGACCGCCGACGCCGACGCATCACCGCTCAGCCCGACCAGGGCGCACAGGGTGGTGACGGAGACCTTCCAGGTGCCGTCCTCGTAGACGGCCTTCCCCGTGGCGTCCGGCAGCGCCGTAGCGCCGTCGAGGGTGAGGGAGTACGTCACGGTCGCCGCGGTCGGGGAGGTGAACTCGACCTGGTGGACCTCGGCCGCCACCTGTCCGCCGCGCCGGTCGCGGTCGAAGGCGCGGAGCATCGGGCCCATCATCCGGCCGTTCTCCAGCAGGGCCTGCTTGTCGGCGGTGGAGGTGGCCGGGTCGAAGAACTTCCGCCAGTTCTGCCGGACCTGCTGTGCGGCCGCCGCCGCGTCGGCGGGCGCGGAGGCCGTACCGCCGACCGTCGCGGTGGCCGTCACGGTCGCCCTGCCCCCGCCCCCTCCGTCGTCGCACGCCGCGAGGACCGGGGCGAGCGTGAGGAGGAGCGCCACCGCCAGCGCGGGCCCCCGGCTCCCTCTCGTCCCCCGCACCTCCCGCGTCCCGCGTGTCCCCTGTCTCCCCCGTCTCCCCCGTGTCCGTCCGAGGTCGCTCCCGAGAAGCATCACGCTCACCACCGGGTGTCGGTCCGGGCGTGCGCGCCCGGTCCTTTCAGGGTCAGCTTGCAGAAGGCATAGTGCAAGCCATCGGCGGACTGCGGCGGGAGCGTGGGATGCGGACAGGACGACTGCGGACCGTGCCCCCCGTCCTGTGGGCCGGCTGGGTCGCGCTGGCCGCCGGTGCGGGGCTGTGCGTCGCGGGCTGGTACGGCGTCTCCGGCGAGCGCTTCACCGCACGGCAGCTCCCCTACCTCGCCTCCTGCACGGTCCCGGGCGCGGCGCTGATCGTCGCCGGGGCCGTCCTGCTGGCGTCCGGCCGGGCCCCGGCCGCCACCGCGCGCGTGGAGGAGCTGTACGACCTGCTGGTCGCCGTCGGCGAGGAGTCCGCGGCGCCCGAGCCGGCGGTGTCCGCGCCCGTCGCGGTCAGCGGTGAGCTACGGATGGTGCCCGGGGGCACGCTGTGGCACCGGGCGGACTGTCCGCTGGTCGCCGGGAAGCCGGAGGCGGTGCCGGTGGACGGCAGGCTGCTGGCCGGCGGCGACCTCGACCCGTGCCCGATCTGCGAGCCGGACGCGGCGGACTCCTGATGTCGTCCCTCACCTACGACCTCACGCTCGCCGGCCTCACGGTCGGCAGCGCGGCCGCCCTCACGGGCATCGGCCTGGTCGTCACCCACCGGGCGACGGGGGTCCTCAACTTCGCGCACGGGGCGATCGCGATGGTCTGCGCGTACGCGCTGCGGCAGTGCGTGGTCGAGTGGGGGTGGCCGCTCTGGCTGGGAGCCGTGGTGACCCTGCTGTTCCTCGCGCCCGCGACCGGGGTACTGCTGGAACGGTTCGTCTTCCGTCCGCTCGCCGTCCTGGGCAACGATCCGGCGCGCACCCTGGTGGCGTCGATCGGTGTGTTCGTGCTGCTGGTGGGCGGGGCGGCCCTGGTGTGGGGACAGGGAGCGCGCGCCGACGCGCCCGAGCTGGTGCCGGCCGGTCCCTGGGGGCAGCTCGCCGTCGTGCTGGTGCTGGCCGCCGGGGTCGGCGCGGTGATCCGGTGGACGCGCTTCGGGCGGGAGCTGCGGGCGGTGGTCGACGACCGCGAGCTGGCCGTGCTCGGCGGGGTCGACGCGGACCGGGTGGCGGCCGCGGGCTGGGCGTTCGGCTCGTTCACGGCCGGGGTGACGGGCGTGCTGCTGGCACCCTCCGTCCGGCTCGACCCGTACGGCCTGCCGCTGCTGGTGCTGGAGGTGCTCGCGGTGGCGGTGGTGGCCCGGATGCGCAGCCTGTCGGTCGCGGTGGCGGTGGCGCTGGGCATCGGGATCGCGCAGAGCCAGCTGACCCGGTGGCACCCGTCGGGCTGGGCGGCGCCGCTGGTGCAGGCGGTCGGCGCGAACCTGTTCGTGGTCGCCCTGCTGGTCGCCGCGCTGGTCCTGCCCGGTGTGGGCACGCGGGACGCGTCGGCGGCCCCGGTGGGCCCACGGGTGCGGACCCCGCCGGGCGCGTGGGGGGTGGCGGCGGTGCTGTTCCTGCTGCCGCTCGGCTTCGCGGGCTCCGATCTGCACACCGCGGTCCAGGTGCCCGCCCTCGCGGTGATCCTGCTGTCCCTGGTGGTGGTCACGGGCCGCGGCGGTCAGATCTCCCTCGGGCAGGCGGCGTACGCGGGGCTGGGCGCCCTGTTCACCGCGCTGCTGGCGGCGGGCCGCTTCCCCGGGCTCCCCCGCCTTCCCGAGTCGGCGGCCCTGGCCGTGGCGGTCCTCCTGGTGGCCCCGCTCGGCCTGCTCACCGGCCGGCCGGCGATCCGCCGCCACGGCCTCGCCCTGGCTCTCGCGACCTTCGCGGTCGGCGTCGGCGTGAGCCGGTTCGTCTTCGCCCAGCCCTACGCCACCGCGGACCTGTCGCTGGGCCGCCCCGCGGGCTTCGAGGGGGATCGCGCCTACTACGTCCTGGAGCTGGCCCTGCTGGCCCTGGCCCTGCTGGCGACGCGGGCACTGCGCCGGGGCCGCGCCGGGCGGGCCCTGGCGGCGATGCGGGACCACGAGCCGGGCGCCTCGGCGGCGGGCGTGCGCGTGCCGTCGTGGAAACTGCTCGCCTTCGTCGCCGGGGCGGCGCTGGCCGCGCTCGGCGGGGCCCTGCTCGGCATGGGCCTGCGCGCCTTCGACGCCACGGCCTACGATCCCGTCCGCAGCCTGCTCTGGTTCGCGGCGGTGGCGGTCCTCGGCGCCGACGACGCCCTGGGCGCGCTCGCGGCGGCGGCCCTGCTGGTGGGCCTGGACGCGGGCGCCCGCGGCGGGGTGGCGGCGGCCCTGGTGGGCGTCCTGGCGGCCCTGACGGGACGCTTCCCGGACGGGCCGTACGAGGCGCTGCGGTCGGCGTGGACCCGCGCACGTGTCCCGCGGAGGGCGGTGCTGACACCGCTGGGCAGCCGGGTGCGAAGCCGACTCGCACCGCACCCCGCCGACCGACGCGCACCGCACCCCGCCGCCGCGCCGCCCTCACCGGCCGCCGCCCCGCGCCCCACCCCGGCATCGGCCCGACCGTCCGCCGCCGCGTCGCGGACCCGTGGGCCGGCCCGCGCGGTGCGGCCGCCGCTCCTCACCGCCCGCGGTCTGCGGGCCCGCTACGGCGGGTTCACCGCTCTCGACGGGGTCGGGCTGGAGGTGCCCGGCGGGCGGGTCACCGCCGTCGTCGGACCCAACGGCGCCGGGAAGAGCACGCTGTTCCACTGTCTGGCCGGCACCCTGCGCCCGGTCCGCGGTCAGGTGCGGTTCGACGGACGGGACATCACACGGCTGCCCGCGCACGCCCGGACCCGGCTCGGTGTCGCGCGGACCTTCCAGCAGCTCGCGGTGTTCCCGTCGCTGACCGTGGCGGAGAACGTGCGGGTGGGCGCCGAGCAGGGGCGGCACGGCGGCCCGCGGGCGGTGGAGCGGGCGCTGGCGCTGTTCGGGCTGGACGGGCCGGTCCGCGCACGGCCCGCCGCCGGGCTGCCCACCGGCACCCTGCGCCGGGTCGAGCTGGCCCGGGCGTACGCGGGAGGCCCGCGCGTGCTGCTGCTGGACGAGCCGGCCGCCGGCCTCGACACGGCCGAGGTGAGCGCGCTGGCCACGGTCCTGCGCGCCCTGGCGGCCGAGGGCACCGCCCTGCTCGTCGTCGAGCACGACCTCGATCTGGTCGCCGGACTCGCCGACGTCGTGCACGTCATGGCGGCCGGCCGGATCGTCGCCTCGGGCCCGCCCGGCCGGGTCCTCGACTCCCCGGAGGAGGCGGCCTGGTGATCTCGCTGCGGCACGCGCGCGTGCGGTACGGCCCGCTGGAGGCCCTGCACGGCGTCACCCTCACGGCCCCCGCTCCGGGCCTCACCGTCCTGCTGGGCCGTAACGGCTCCGGCCGTACGACGGTGCTGCGGGCGCTGGCCGGGGTCGTACCGCTGACTGACGGGGCGGTGGTGTGGGACGGCGCGGACGTGACCCGCGTGCCCGCGTTCGAGCGGGCGCGGCGGGGGCTGTGCCTGGTGCCCGAACGGCGGACGGTGTTCGCCTCGCTGACGGTCCGGGAGAACCTGGAGCTGACCGGGGCCGACCCCGCCCTCTACCCGCAGCTGGTGCCGCTGCTCGCCCGCCGCGCCGGGACCCTGTCGGGGGGTGAGCAGCGGATGGTGGCCCTGTGCCGCGCCCTGTCCGCGCACGCGCGCGTGGTCCTCGTCGACGAGCCGGCCCAGGGGATGTCACCGGCGGTCGCCGGCCGGACGTACGCCCTGCTCGCCTCGCTCGACGCGTGCGTGGTGCTCGCCGAGCAGCGGCTGCCGCCCGCGCTGCGTGGCCGGCGGGCCTTCGTGTACGAACTGCGGCGCGGGGCCGTCGTGTTCGCCGGGGAGGCGGGCGAGAGGACGCGGCGCACCCGGTGAGCACGAGGCCCCGCGCGGCTCAGTACGCGAGGCGCTGGCCCGGCAGGATCAGGTCCGGGTCGTTGCCTATGACGGTCCTGTTGGCGGCGTAGAGCCGCTGCCAGGTGGTGTTGTGCGCGGCGGCGATGGTGCTGAGCGTGTCACCGACGCGGACGGTGTAGTCGCCGCGGCCGCTGCCGCGCGAGGTGCTGGTCGTGGTGCGCTCGGGCGCCTTCGACGCACCGGTGTGCGACGAGCCGGACTTCGTGCCGGAGCTCGACCTGCCCGAACCCGACTTGCCCGAACCCGACTTGCCCGAACCCGACGCGGTGGAGTGCGACTTGGTGGAACTCGACTTCGCCGAGCTCGACTTGGCGGAGGTGCCGGAGGTCGACGGGGCGCTGCCGGTGGCTCCGGCGCGGGCCGAGCAGACCGGCCAGGCGCCCCAGCCCTGGGACTTCTGGACCTTGGTGGCGACGGCGATCTGCTGCTCCCGGCTGGCCCCGTCGGCGGTGGCCGCGTAGGCCGAGCCACCGTAGGCGCGCCAGGTGGAGGCGGAGAACTGGAGTCCGCCGTAGTAGCCGTTGCCGGTGTTGATGTGCCAGTTGCCGCCGCTCTCGCACTGGGCGATGCGGTCCCACACCCCGCCGTCGGCCGCCGCGGCGTTGCCGGTCGCGGCCAGCAGTCCCAGGGGGGCGAGCAGTGCCGCCCCGGCGAGGACCGCCGTCTTGCGCGTCTTGCGGGTGTAGTGATCGGCACACTCGGACATGAAGTTCCCTCTCTGCAAACCCGGGTCTCCCCCGGGCGGGGCGCTTCCCACGTGTCGACGCGGGAGTCACGCTCCGCCCTGTCCGCCGGCGGTGTCGCTGCGCCTGGTCCTGCTCTGCGCGGCCGGTGGACGTACCCGAGCGGTGCTCGCTGCACACGGCGGAGCAATCTAGGGAGCCTGACGAGCCGTTATCAACCACGTCCCTGTTCCCGCAGGCCAGTTGCGGGTTACCGTAAGTAGCAGCCAATTTCGGCCACCCACTGAATCCACTTATGTCAGGTCTTGCCGGACAGCTGTCGACGCATGCTGTGAGTCAGTTCACGGAACCAACGCCCGTGACCTTCCCGTTACTTGACAAGGAGTGTCGGATTCCCCACGGAACGTGACCATCCGTGTTCGGCGATCTGAACGACTCAGTCGGCCAGCGTGACCCCCACCACAGCTCCCCCGTTGTCATCTCATGAGCCGGGAACCCACCCGGCCCACCGACGCACCGCCTTCCGAGGGAGTCACCCGTGCCGCGCATGCTCGACGTCAGCGACGAGGTACGCGCCGAGATCGGCGACGAAGAAGCCGACCGGCTGCTCGCCGGAGACAACGCCCCGGGCAGTTACGACTGCACCTCCTGCCGCACCCCGGGCGACTCCGCGCACGAGCGCACCAGCACCGTCCTGTTCATCGGCGACGAGACCGCCGTCCTCGCCTTCGCCCACGCGACCTGTCTCCCCTCGCAGGTCGTCCAGGTCACCGAGGAGCAGCTCCAGGGCGCCGTCCGCTCCATCAGCGGCGACAGCGCCGACCTGGACGCGCAGAAGGTCGTCCCGGAGCAGGCCGTGCTCGGGGTGACCAGCGGGCTCGTCCTGCTCGCCGGGGAACTGCACCCCGCGCTGGTCGTCGAGCCCACCGCGCCCATCGTGCGCCCGGGCACCACCGGCGCCGGCGACGACTTCCTGCCGCTCCTGATCGAGCAGGGCTTCATGCCGCTGTCCGAGCTGTCCGAGGTGCCGCCGGTGCAGCACGGCTGGTCGGTCCTGCTGGCGATGGGGCAGCTGCACGCCGTGCTCCAGCCCTCGGCCACCGGCGGGCAGCCGGTCGCCTGGTGGCAGGCGCACCAGCCGCTCCAGGTGACGGAGGGCTGGCGGGCCGCCGCCAACAAGCACCAGCAGGTGCTGATGTTCGCGGCACCGGTGGGGTCGATCGGACGGCAGCCGCGGGAGGATCTGCTGCGGGACGCGCTGGACAAGGCGGCGGCGAACGGGAAGCTGGTCGGGGCCGCGATGCCGCTGGCCGGTACCTGAGCACCCACCGGGAGGGAGCCCTCGCGCCCCTGACCCCTACCGCATCTCTTTGCGGCACGGGTCGTTTTCCCTTACGTGCACAGCTACGAGGTACCCCGCCGCCCCGTGTATCCCTCGGTCCCCTCCGCGCGACCGGCCCAGGACTCCCAGGGCGGCCCGTCGGCCACGCCGATCTACGACGCGCTCTACGCCGAGTACGTCAAGACGTTCCGCTCGCTGCCGGGTGACCGCAGCGGCGAGGACGATCTGGGGTTCACCGCCTTCGGGAACATCCCGCACAGCACCGACGCGCCGACGGCGTACCGGCCCGGCTCGTTCAGCCACAGCTACAGCGCCTACAGCGCGGGCGTGCAGAGCGCCCGGCAGCAGTCGCAGTGGCAGCGGGTCGGGCAGATCGGCCAGCAGCCGGAGCGGCAGCAGACGGCGATGGTGCCCGTGCCGGTGTCGCTGCCGCCGATGTCCCGGCGGGGTTACTGAGCGAGGGGGGTCCGTGACCGTGCCACGGACCCCCCTCGCCGCTGTCTACTTCTTCTTGCCGCGCTTTTCGCGCACCCTTACCGAGATATGGATCGGGGTGCCCTCGAAACCGAACTCCTCGCGCAGCCGGCGCTCGATGAAGCGGCGGTAGCCCGCCTCGATGAAGCCGGAGGCGAAGAGGACGAACCGCGGCGGCTTGGTGCCCGCCTGGGTGCCGAAGAGGATGCGCGGCTGCTTGCCGCCCCGGATCGGGTGGGGGTGGGCGGCGACCAGCTCGCCGAGGAAGGCGTTGAGGCGGCCCGTGGGGACACGGGTCTCCCAGCCGGCCAGGGCGGTCTCGATCGCCGGGACCACCTTCTCCATGTGCCGTCCGGTGCGCGCCGAGACGTTGACCCGGGGCGCCCAGGCGACCTGGCCGAACTCGGTCTCGATCTCCCGCTCCAGGTAGTAGCGGCGCTCCTCGTCGAGGGTGTCCCACTTGTTGTAGGCGATGACCATCGCGCGGCCGGCCTCGACGGCCATCGTCACGATCCGCTGGTCCTGGACCGAGATGGACTCGGCGGCGTCGATCAGGATGACCGCCACCTCCGCCTTCTCGACCGCCGCGGCGGTGCGCAGGGAGGCGTAGTAGTCGGCGCCCTGCTGGAGGTGGACCCGCTTGCGGATACCGGCGGTGTCGACGAACTTCCAGGTCACGCCGCCGAGGTCGATCAGCTCGTCGACCGGGTCACGGGTGGTGCCGGCGACCTCGTTGACGACGACGCGCTCCTCGCCCGCCACCTTGTTCAGCAGGGAGGACTTGCCGACGTTGGGGCGGCCGATGAGGGCGATCCGGCGGGGGCCGCCGATCCCGGCGCCGCCGAAGCTCTGCTCGGGGGCGTCCGGCAGCACGTCGAGGACGGCGTCCAGCATGTCGCCGGTGCCGCGGCCGTGCAGCGCGGAGACGGGGTGCGGCTCGCCGAGCCCGAGGGACCACAGGTACGCGGCATCCGCCTCACCGCTCGGTCCGTCGACCTTGTTGGCGCACAGCACGACCGGCTTGCCGGCCTTGCGCAGCAGCCGTACGACGGCCTCGTCGGTGTCGGTGGCGCCAACCTTGGCGTCCACCACGAAGACGACCGCGTCGGCGGCCTCGATCGCGTACTCGGCCTGGGCGGCCACGGAGGCGTCGATGCCGAGGACGTCCTGCTCCCAGCCGCCGGTGTCGACGACCTTGAAGCGGCGGCCCGCCCACTCGGCCTCGTAGGTCACGCGGTCGCGGGTGACGCCGGGCTTGTCCTCGACGACGGCCTCACGGCGCCCGATGATCCGGTTGACGAGGGTCGACTTGCCCACGTTCGGCCGGCCGACGACCGCGAGCACCGGGAGCGGGCCGTGTCCGGCCTCCTCGATGGCGCCCTCGACGTCCTCGAGGTCGAAGCCCTCCTCCGCGGCGAGCTCCATGAACTCCGCGTACTCGGCGTCGCCGAGCGCCCCGTGATCGTGCTCGACGCCGTCGGGGCCGCCGGGCTGGATGTGGTCGTTCATGAAGTGCGTACCTCGTCGTTCCGTCGTGGTGGTCGGTGGACCACCCCGTTTGTTCCGGGTTGATCCACTACTCAGTGTCGCCCGGCACCCGCTCGGGCGCCCTGCGTTTTATGCGCCCGTGGGCGGACGGCCGGTGAGCCGCCGTGCGTGGTCCAGGTGCGCGGCCAGGTTCTTCTGGATGCGCTCGGTCGCCTCGTCCAGCGCCTTGCGCGTACGCCGTCCGCTGCCGTCGCCCGCCTCGAAGGGGTCACCGAAGACCACGTCGACGCGGGAGCGCAGCGGGGGCAGCCCCTTGATCAACCGTCCGCGCCGCTCGGCACTTCCCAGCACGGCGACGGGCACGATCGGCGCCCCGCTGCGCACCGCGAAGTAGGCGAGCCCCGCGCGCAGGGAGGCGAAGTCGCCCTCGCCCCGGGTGCCCTCCGGGAAGATGCCGAGGACCCCGCCGTTCTCCAGGACGCCGAGGGCGCGGGCGATCGCCGTACGGTCGGTGCTCGCACGGTCGACCGCGATCTGGCCGGTGCGGACCATGAAGGTGCCGACCGGGCCGACGAACGCCTCCTTCTTCACCAGGAAGTGCGACGCCCGGGGCGCCACGCCGATGACCATCGGGCCGTCGAGGTTGTGGGAGTGGTTGGGCGCGAAGATCACCGGACCGCTGGCGGGCACCTTCCAGGCACCGAGCACCCGCGGCCGCCACAGGCCGTACATCAGGCCGACGCCGATGCGCCGTCCGATCTCGGCGCCCCGCTCCGAGGGCAGCTGGCTCGGCTCGCTCACTTTCCGGCCCGCTTCTCCTCGACGAGGGTGACGACACACTCGATGACCTGGGCGAGGGTCAGCTCGGTGGTGTCCACCTCGACGGCGTCGTCCGCCTTGGCGAGCGGGGAGGTCTTGCGGGAGGAGTCGGCCGCGTCCCGCTTGATCAGCGCCTCGCGGGTGCTGGCCACGTCGACGCCCTTGAGCTCCCCGCTGCGGCGGGCGGCCCGTGCCTCCGCCGAGGCGGTGAGGAAGATCTTCAGGTCGGCGTCCGGCAGCACGGTCGTCCCGATGTCCCGCCCCTCGACGACGATCCCGCGCTCGGCACCGGCGGCCAGCGACCGCTGGAGCTCGGTGATCCGGGCCCGCACCTCGGGCACCGCGCTGACCGCGCTGACCCGGGAGGTGACCTCCTGGGTGCGGATCGGCCCCGCGACGTCCACACCGTCGACGGTGATCGTCGGGTCGGCCGGGTCGGTGCCGGAGACGATCTCCGCCTTGCCCGCGACGGCGGCGACGGCCGTGGGGTCCTCGATGTCGATCCCGTTGGTCACCATCCACCAGGTGATCGCCCGGTACTGGGCGCCGGTGTCCAGGTAGCTCAGCCCGAGCTGGGCGGCCACGGCCTTGGACGTGCTCGACTTGCCCGTGCCGGAGGGACCGTCGATGGCGACAATCACGGGCTGGGCGGCGCCGTTTTCCACGGGGGGACACCTTCCTGGTGCGAGGTGGCGGGTGTGCGGGGCGCGACTGTGCCCCGCACAAGGTTACCGGGCACGGCTCACCCTTCTGGCCGAGGCCAAGACCGAGGCCGAGGCCGAGGCCTGTGCCGGGCCGGTACGGGGCCGGTCCCCGGTCCGCACCGCCTACTGCCGGATCGCCCAGCCCCGCTCCTTCAGCGCCGCCGAGAGGACGGCCGCCGACTTCGGTTCGACCATGAGCTGCACCAGGCCCGCCTGCTGACCGGTCGCGTGTTCGATCCGTACGTCCTCGATGTTGACGCCCGCCCGCCCGGCGTCCGCGAAGATCCGGGCCAGCTGTCCCGGCTGGTCGTCGATGAACACCGCGACGACCTCGTACACGCGCGGGGCCGCGCCGTGCTTGCCGGGGACACGGACCTGTCCGGCGTTGCCGCGGCGCAGGACGTCCTCGATGCCGTCGACGCCGTCGCGTCGCTTCGCCTCGTCGGAGGACTGCAGCGCGCGCAGGGCCCGCACCGTCTCCTCGAGGTCGGCGGAGACGTCGGTGAGCAGGTCGGCGACCGGCCCCGGGTTCGCGGAGAGGATGTCGATCCACATCCGGGGATCGGAGGCGGCGATCCGGGTGACGTCCCGGATGCCCTGTCCGCACAGCCGTACGGCGGCCTCCTCGGCGTTCTCCAGCCGGGCGGCGACCAGGCTGGAGACCAGGTGGGGCATGTGGGAGACGAGGGCGACGGCGCGGTCGTGCGCGTCGGCGTCCATCACCACGGGGAGGGCCCGGCAGTGCGAGACGAGTTCCAGGGCGAGGTTGAGGACCTCGGTGTCGGTGTCCCGGGTCGGGGTCAGCACCCAGGGCCGGCCCTCGAAGAGGTCGCCGGTGGCGGCGAGCGGGCCGGACTTCTCGCGGCCGGACATGGGGTGGGTGCCGATGTACGCCGACAGGTCCAGCCCGAGCGCCTCCAGCTCCCGGCGCGGCCCGCCCTTGACGCTGGCCACGTCCAGGTAGCCGCGGGCCACGCCCCGGCGCATCGCGTCGGCGAGCACGGCGGCCACATGGGCGGGCGGTGCGGCGACCACGGCGAGGTCGACGGGCCCCTCGGGCGCCTCGTCGGTGCCGGCGCCGAGCGCGGCGGCGGTACGGGCCTGTCCGGGGTCGTGGTCCTCCAGGTGCACGAGGACGCCCCGCTGGGCGAGGGCGAGGGCGGCGGAGGTGCCGATCAGCCCGGTTCCGATGACGAGCGCGGTCCTCACTGGGCGATGTCCTTGCGCAGGGCGGCGGCGGCGCCGAGGTAGACATGGCTGATCTCGGCCCGCGGCCGGTCGGACTCGACGTGCGCGAGCAGCCGTACGACCCGAGGCATGGCGCCCTCGACGGCCAGTTCCTGGGCACAGATCAGCGGTACGTCGACGATGCCCAGCTTGCGGGCGGCGGCGGCCGGGAAGTCGCTGTGCAGATCGGGCGTGGCCGTGAACCAGATGCTGATCAGGTCGTCCGCGCTGAGGGAGTTCCGCTCCAGGACGGCGGTGAGCAGGGCCCCAACCTGCTCGTCCATGTGCCCGGCCTCGTCGCGTTCCAGTTGGACGGCTCCCCGGACCGCTCGTACCGCCACGGCGCTGCTCCTTGCTGATGTACGGCTGGTGAGGCCTCCAAGCCTAGTCAGGGCGGGCCGGGCCGGGTGCGGCGCGCCCGCACGCTGAGACGCGGCGCGTCCGGTTGCGGTGCGGCGCCGGTACACGCTTGGCTGGCCCCTGTACGTGCTTCCGCATCCCCGGAGTGACGACATGACCCCCTCCCCCACCCGGCGCACGGTGCTCGTCGTGACGGGCGGCGCGGCCGCCGCCCTCGCCACGGGCTGCGGCAACGGCGGCGACGGTGCGTCGTCGGACGCGGCCGACTCGACGCATTCCGGCGCCGGCGGCGCGCTCGCGAGGACCACCGACATCCCGGAAGGCGGCGGCAAGGTCTTCTCGGCCGAGAAGGTCGTCGTCACCCAGCCGACGAAGGGCGACTTCAAGGCCTTCTCGGCGGTCTGCACCCACCAGGGCTGCACGGTCGGCTCGGTCGCGAACGGCACGATCAACTGCCCCTGTCACCAGAGCGAGTTCCGCATCGCCGACGGCTCGGTGGCCTCCGGTCCTGCGACGCAGCCGCTGCCCGAGAAGCAGATCACGGTGCGGGGCGACACCATCACGCTGGCCTGATCACAGGTCCCACAGCGCGCCGAGCGTCACCAGCTCCCCCCGGTACTCGATCCGGTCCGCCCAGAGCGTGGGCCAGGCGTCCGCGCCGTGGTACGCACCGGCGAAGGCGCCGGTCAGGCAGGCGATGGAGTCGGAGTCGCCGGAGGAGCAGGCGGCCCGGCGCAGCGCGGTGACCGGCTCGTCGGGGAAGAGCAGGAAGCAGAGCAGCCCGGTGGCCAGGGCCTCCTCGGCGATCCAGCCCGCCCCCGTGGCCAGGCACGGGTCGGCCTCGGGGGCCGGGTCGCGCAGGGCCTCGGCCAGGCGGTCCAGGACGCCCAGGCACTCGTCCCAGCCGCGCGCGACGAAGTGCTCGGCGGAGGGGTCCTGGCTGCGGGTCCACAGGTCGCCGAGCCAGCGGTGGTGGTAGCGGGTGCGGTTCGCGACGGCGTACGACCTGAGCTGCGTGACCAGTCCGGCCGGCGGGGCGCCCTGGGCGAGAAGGCGTACGGCGTGGGCGGTGAGGTCGGACGCGGCGAGCGCGGTGGGATGCCCGTGGGTGAGCGCCGACTGGAACTGGGCGGCCCCGGCGCGCTGTTCCTCGCTGAGACCGGGGACCAGGCCGACGGGGGCGACGCGCATGTTGGCGCCGCAGCCCTTGGAGCCGATCTGGCTGGCGTCCTGCCACAGCCGCCGCTCGTCCTTGAGCAGCTCGCAGGCGGTGAGGCAGGTCCGGCCGGGGGCGCGGTTGTTCTCGGGCGACTGGTACCAGTCCACGAACTCCTCGCGCAGGGGCCGCTCCAGCCGCGTCGGCACCAGCAGTCCCCGGTCCATCGCGGTGCGCAGGGCACGGGCCACGGCGAGGGTCATCTGGGTGTCGTCGGAGACGAAGGGGCGCCCGGGCAGTTCCATCCCCCGCCAGGGCCCGCACTTGGCGAGGATCGAGGGGACGTCGTGGAACTCGGTGGGGAAGCCGAGCGCGTCCCCGAGGGCGAGGCCCACCAGGGCGCCGGTCGCGGCGCGCTTCCTCACGGTGGTCGTGGTCATGCGGAACGTCCTTCCCGGGGCGGTCGCAGCAGGGGCGGGTGGAGCGCGGTGGCGGTGCCCGCGCGGTAGAGGGCGGCCGGTTTGCCACGGCCTCCGGTCAGCCGCGCGGCGCCGGGCACCGGTTCGACGAACCCCGGTGTGGCCAGCACCTTGCGGCGGAAGTTGGGACGGTCGAGCCCCGTCCCCCAGACCGTCTCGTAGACCTGTTGGAGCTCGCCGAGGGTGAACTCGGGCGGGCAGAAGGAGGTGGCGAGACAGGTGTACTCGAGCTTGGCGCCGACCCGGTCGTGGGCGTCGGCCAGGATCCGGTCGTGGTCGAAGGCGAGCGGCCCGGTGTCGTCGTACGGCAGCCAGCGGGCCTCGGCCGCGTCGCCGCCGCCGCGCGGTTCGGGGGCGTCGGGCAGCAGCGCGGCGAAGGCGACGGACACGACCCGCATCCGGGGGTCGCGGCCGGGCTCGCTGTAGGTGCGCAGCTGCTCCAGGTGGAGTCCGGAGGCGGCGCGGACGTCGTCCAGGCCGGTCTCCTCGGCCAGTTCACGCCGGGCGGCCGTCTCGGCGGACTCGTCCGGCCGCACGAATCCGCCGGGCAGCGCCCATTTCCCGGCGTACGGCTCCTGTCCGCGCTCGACGAGCAGCACGTGCAGGGCGCCCTCGCGGAGGGTGAGGACGGCGAGGTCGACGGTGACGGCGAAGGGCTCGTGCGCGTACTTGTCGTAGCCCTGCACGCTCGTCGCCCCCTTGTCGCGGTCCCGCGCCTCACCCTTTACGGTCACCCTTTACGGTCACCCTTTATGGGCACCATTTATGGTCACCATGACTAATAGTCATGACGACTATAAAGAATGAGCCGCCGGGCCACAACCCCTCAGCGCCGCTCCGACCGCCTCCCGCACCGACGGAAGCGGCCGGTACCGGAGAACCGGTACCGGCCGCCGCACAGCCGTGCGGAGCGCCTCTAGAGGTCGACCTCGTTCATCAGCATGCCGACCTCCGTGTTGGACAGCCGTCGCAGCCAGCCCGACTTCTGGTCGCCCAGGGTGATCGGCCCGAAGGACGTGCGCACCAGCTTCTCGACCGGGAAGCCCGCCTCGGCCAGCATGCGGCGCACGATGTGCTTGCGGCCCTCGTGCAGGGTGACCTCGACGAGGTAGTTCTTGCCGGTCTGCTCGACGACCCGGAAGTGGTCGGCGCGCGCGTACCCGTCCTCCAGCTGGATGCCGTCCTTGAGCTTCTTGCCCAGGTCACGCGGGATCGGCCCCACGATGGCGGCCAGATAGGTCTTCTTCACCCCGTACTTCGGGTGGGTCAGCCGGTGCGCCAGCTCACCGTGGTTGGTGAGCAGGATGACACCCTCGGTCTCGGTGTCTAGCCGGCCCACGTGGAAGAGCCGCGTCTCGCGGTTGGTGACGTAGTCCCCGAGGCACTGCCGCCCCTCCGGGTCCTCCATCGTGGAGACGACACCGGCGGGCTTGTTCAGCGAGAAGAACTGGTACGACTGCGTCGCGACCGTCAGGCCGTCGACCTTGACCTCGTCCTTCTCCGGGTCGACCCGCTTGCCCTGTTCGAGCACGACCTCGCCGTTGACCTCGACCCGCGCCTGCTCGATCAGCTCCTCGCAGGCCCGGCGGGAGCCGTAGCCCGCGCGCGCGAGGACCTTCTGCAGCCGCTCGCCCTCCTGCTCGGCGCCCGGGAAGGTCTTGGGCGGCTTGATGTCCTTCTTGTCCGCGTACCGCTCGCGGTTGCGCTCCTCGGCGCGTGCCTCGTACTCGCGCGAGGTGCCCGGGGCCGTGCGCCCGCGCTGGGCCTGGGGCTTCCTGGGACCGCCCTTGGCGCCGCCGCGCGCGGAGCCGCCGCGCCCGGACTTCGGGCCGTCCGGGGAGGCGGAGGGGCCGACGTCGTAGCGGCGCTCCTCCGGGCGGGGCCTGCGGGGGCGGCCCTGGCCGCTCTGTCCGCCCTGGCCGCCGCCCTGGCCACCCCGCTTCTGGTCCCTGCCGTTGCCGGCCCCGCGGTAGTTACCGCGCCCGCCGCTCTTGCCGCTACCGCTACCGCTGCTTCGCATCAAAGTTCCGTCGTCGTCGTGTCAGTCGTCTTCGTCGTGAGCCCGTCGTCCGTGTCCGGGGCGTCCGGGTCGAACGACGGCACGGCTTCCTGGGTCTCGGCCTCGATCGCCTCCGCCTCCGGGAGGAAGGGCGCGAGCTCCGGGAGCTCGTCCAGACCGCGCAGGCCCATCCGCTCCAGGAAGTAGTTCGTCGTCGCATACAGGATCGCACCTGTTTCGGGTTCCGTGCCCGCCTCCTCGACCAGACCGCGCTGCAACAGGGTGCGCATCACACCGTCGCAGTTGACTCCGCGCACCGCGGAGACCCGGCTGCGGCTGACCGGCTGCCGGTAGGCGACCACGGCGAGCGTCTCAAGCGCGGCCTGGGTGAGCCGGGCCTGCTGCCCGTCCAGGACGAACCGTTCGACCGCGGGCGCGTACTGCGCGCGCGTGTAGAACCGCCAGCCGCCCGCGACGAACCGCAGCTCGAAGCCGCGGCCCTGCACGGTGTACTCGTCGGCCAGTTCCCGCAGCGCGTCGGCGACCTGGCGCCGGGGGCGCTCCACGATCTTCGCGAGGTGTTCCTCGGTGGCGGGCTCGTCGACGACCATCAGGACGGCCTCCAGGGCGCCCTTGAGATCGAGCGCGGCGACGGTGCTCCCGGTGCTCTCGGTCACTGCTCCTTCTCCTTCCCGGGCTCCTCGGGCGGCTCCGGCGGCCGGTCGAACTCGTCGGTGACCAGCGGCCGGGCGCCGTCGTCCCCGCCGGTCCAGCGCACCAGCAGCTCGCCGAGCGCGGTCTCCTGGTCGAGCGCGACCGCCTTCTCCCGGTACAGCTCCAGCAGCGCCAGGAACCGGGCCACGACGGTCAGGGTGTCGTCGGTGTCCTCGACGAGGGTGCGGAAGCTGGCCTCGCCCAGCTCCCGCAGCCGTGCGACGACGATCCCGGCCTGCTCCTGCACGCTCACCAGCGGGGCGTGGATGTGGTCGACGTACACCTGGGGCTTCGGCCTGGGCTGCATCGCCTTGACCGCGAGCCGGGCGAACCCCTCCGCCCCGATGCTGATGACCACCTCGGGCAGCAGCTCGGCGTGGTGCGGTTCCAGGCCCACGGTACGGGGGTAGCGGCGGGCCTCGACGTCGAGCCGGTACGTGAAGACGTCGGCGACCTGTTTGTACGCACGGTACTGGAGCAGCCGGGCGAACAGCAGGTCGCGGGCCTCCAGCAGCGCGAGGTCGGCCTCGTCCTCGACCTCGGCGGCGGGCAGCAGCCGGGCGGCCTTGAGGTCGAGCAGGGTCGCGGCGACGACGAGGAACTCGGTCGTCTGGTCCAGGTCCCAGTCCGGCCCCATCGCCCGGATGTGCGCCATGAACTCGTCGGTCACCTTCGACAGCGCGACCTCGGTGACGTCCAGCTTGTGCTTGGAGATCAGCTGCAGCAGCAGATCGAACGGCCCCTCGAAGTTGGCGAGCCGCACCGTGAAAACCCCTTCGGGCACCTCCCGCCCGGCGTCGACCGCACCCCCTCCACCCACGGCCCCCGACCCGACCACTCCGGACCCCGTCGGCTCGACCGCTCTGGTCTCAGCTTCGACAGCCTCGGCCTTGGACAGCACGGCCCCGAACTCCGTCCCGACCGCTCCGGGCCCCGGCTCGGCAACGCCGGGCGGCGGCCCGACCACCTCGGCCCCGGACGCGACGGCCTCGGACTCCGCCCCGACCATGCCGGACCCCTGCTCGACAACCCCGGGCTCGGGCTCAAGCGCCTCGGGCCCAGGCGGGACGGGCCCAGACGCCAACCCGGCCGCTCCGGACCCGGGCTCGACAACGGCGGACGGCAGCTCGCCCGCCTCGGCCTCAGCCGCGACGACCCCGGCCTCCGCCCCGACCAGGCCGGGCCCCGCCTCGCCAACCCTGGGCTCGGGCTCGACCGCCTCGGACGCCAACTGGACCGCTTCGGGGTCCGGAGGGAGGGCCCCGGGATTCGGCCCGACCGTTCCAGGCTCCGGGTCGGCGGCTCCGGGCGGCAGCCCGGCCGTCTCGGCCCCGGACGCGACGGCCTCGGGCTCCGGCCCGACCATGCCGGGCTCGGCAGCCCGGTCCGGTGCGGGTGGGGGCGCCCCCGGTCCCCGGCCCAGCGCGCGTCGGCGTCCGACGGCTCTGCCGGGCCGGGGCTGCTCGTTCGAGGGGTTCGCGGAGGTCATGGCCTCCGCAGGCTACCCCTACCGCCCTCGCAGCCGTCGTACGAGGATGCTGGCGTCGCCACGGGTCTCCAGGTCGGCCAGCACCACCGCGACCGCCTCGCGCACGATCCGCCCCCGGTCCACGGCCAGCCCGTGCTCGCCGCGGAGCACCAGCCGGGCGTGCTCCAGGTCCATGAGTTCCTCGGCGGACACGTACACGGTGATCTTCTCGTCGTGCCGCTCCCGCCCGCTGGGCCGCCGGGCGGCCTGCCGGCCCCGCTTGCGGGACTGGGCGTCGGCGGAGGCAGAACCTTCCTGCGCCGGTGCCGCGGGCCGCCGTGCCGGGCGCTCCCCGGTGAGGGTCTGGTCGGCGTCGGCCGCCACGTGCTCGGCGCCCTCGCCGTCCCCGCCCTGGGCGGGGACGGCCTGCGGCGCGTCCTCACCCGCGGCGACCCCGTCGCTCTCGCCGGCCGGGGCGGGCACCCGGGCCTCGCCACCGGCCTGGCGTCGGGGTGCGGACGGCTGAAGCGCCATTCCCCCTGTCGTACGGAAGAGTTCGTCGGCCCCCGGCAGACTCACTCGGCGTGACACCGGGCGAGCACCTCCCTGGCGAGCTGGCGATAGGCGGCGGCACCGACGGAGTTGGAGGCGTACGTGGTGATCGGCTCGCCGGCGACCGTGGTCTCCGGGAAGCGGACCGTGCGCCCGATGACCGTGTGGTAGACGTGGTCGTCGAAGGCCTCGACCACGCGGGCCAGGACCTCACGGCTGTGGACCGTGCGCGAGTCGTACATCGTGGCGAGGATGCCGTCGAGCTCCAGCTCCGGGTTGAGCCGCTCCTGGACCTTCTCGATGGTCTCGGTCAGCAGGGCCACACCGCGCAGCGCGAAGAACTCGCACTCCAGCGGCACGATCACCTTGTGCGCGGCCGTCAGCGCGTTGACCGTCAGCAGGCCGAGCGAGGGCTGGCAGTCGATGACGATGTAGTCGTAGTCGTCCATCAGCGGCTTGAGCGCCCGCTGCAGGGTCGACTCGCGCGCGACCTCGGAGACCAGCTGGACCTCGGCGGCCGACAGGTCGATGTTGCTGGGCAGCAGGTCCATGTTGGGGACCGCGGTCTTCAGGAGCACCTCGTCGGCCGCCATGCCCCGCTCCATGAGCAGGTTGTAGACCGTGAGGTCGAGCTCCATCGGATTGACGCCGAGGCCGACCGACAGCGCGCCCTGCGGGTCGAAGTCGACGAGCAGCACCCGGCGTCCGTATTCCGCGAGCGCGGCACCCAGGTTGATGGTCGACGTCGTCTTGCCGACGCCGCCCTTCTGGTTGCACATCGCGATGATCGTCGCGGGGCCGTGCTGGGTCAGCGGGCCCGGGATCGGGAAGTACGGCAGCGGGCGCCCGGTCGGGCCGATGCGCTCACGGCGCTGCCGTGCCGCGTCGGGCGCGAGGGTGGCCGCGTACTCCGGGTCCGGCTCGTACTCGGCGTCGGGGTCGTAGAAGTGCCCGTCGGGCAGTTCGTCGTAGTCGGCGAAGTGGTTGTGGGGCGCGCCACTTCCGTCGCCGGCCATGGCGTTCACGTGATGACCGTCCATGCTCTGGTGTGCTGACAGAGCCGTGCGGGGGCCGAGCCGGCTCTGGTGGGCTGCGAAGGTTCGGACAGCGACGGAGCCGACAGCCTCGGGCCCCGCGGAATCCTGGTCCCGCGTAGGCATTCCTGGTTGACCACCCCCGGGAGCAAATGTCGACTCATTCACAAGTCGTCTTACCTCCTTGGTGACCAGGAAACTTCTAGACAAGGTCAGCGTGGCACCATGCCGACGGTTGGCGACTCTATGGCGTGTCGGGCGTCCGCAGCAACACAATCCGCCGGACCCGGCCCGATGTGTCGGCAATGAAACATGTCGCTGTCAAGGGCGTACGGCCGTCGCACGGCAGGTTCGACCGGTGCGCGAATCGGTCGAAGGGTTGCGTTCGAGGCGAGTTGACCGAGAGCCGCAAAGTGACCATACACACAACCGGCCGGACCTTGTGGGGCAAGGTCCGGCCGGGCGGGTGCCGTTGACACGCCTTGTTGACGTATCTCCTTTGCGAAAAGGTGACTTCATCGCGGCGCTCGCGGCGGGGTCCGCCGCGGGGACTCAGCCGAGGAGCTGGTCGAGCTCCACGTGCTCCAGGCCGTGCGCCTCCGCCACCTCGCGGTAAACGACCTTGCCCTCATGGGTGTTGAGGCCCCGGGCCAGCGCGGCGTCGCGGCGCAGCGCCTCCGCCCAGCCCCGGTTCGCGAGCTCGACGATGTAGGGCAGCGTGGCGTTGGTGAGCGCGTAGGTGGAGGTGTTGGGGACGGCGCCGGGCATGTTGGCGACGCAGTAGAAGACCGAGTTGTGGACCTGGAAGGTCGGCTCGGCGTGGGTGGTGGGGCGGGAGTCCTCGAAGCAGCCGCCCTGGTCGATCGCGATGTCGACAAGGACACTCCCGGGCTTCATCCGGGACACCAGCTCGTTGGTGACGAGCTTGGGGGCCTTGGCGCCGGGGATGAGGACCGCGCCGATGACGAGGTCGGCCTCCAGGCAGGCCTTCTCCAGCTCGAAGGCGTTGGAGACGACGGTCTGGATCTTCGTGCCGAAGATCTTGTCGGCTTCCTTGAGCTTGTTGATGTCCTTGTCGAGCAGGGTGACGTGGAAGCCCATGCCGATGGCGATCTGCGCCGCGTTCCAGCCGGAGACGCCACCGCCGATGACGACGGCCTTGCCGGCCGGGACGCCGGGGACGCCGCCGGGCAGCACACCGCGGCCGCCGCCGGCCCGCATCAGGTGGTAGGCGCCGACCTGCGGGGCGAGGCGCCCGGCCACCTCGGACATGGGCGCGAGCAGCGGCAGGGCGCGGTTGGGGAGCTCGACGGTCTCGTAGGCGATGGCCGTGGTGCCGGACTCCAGCAGGGCGTCCGTGCACTCCTTGGACGCGGCCAGGTGCAGGTAGGTGAAGAGCGTCTGGTCCTTGCGGAGGCGGTGGTACTCCTCGGCGACGGGCTCCTTGACCTTCAGCAGCAGGTCGGCGGCGGCCCACACCTCGTCGGCCGTCTCCAGGATCGCGGCGCCGGCGGCCACGTACTCCTCGTCGGTGATCGAGGAGCCGACGCCGGCGTTGCGCTCGATGACCACCTGGTGACCGTGGCGCACCAGCTCGTGCACACCGGCGGGGGTGATGGCCACCCGGAACTCGTTGTTCTTGACCTCGCGGGGGATGCCGACCTTCACGTCGATCACGGTCCTTGGCTCAGAGGGTGAGGGCATAGAGATACATACCCGGATGCAAGGGGTACACCGGGATACACCGCAGGAGAAGGTGCGGCAGAGCCAGTCTAATGAAGGTGTTCCCGCTGTCTAGCCTTTCAATGCATCAATCTTTAGGAGATGCACTACGGATTTCGCAGGCGTTAGGGCTGTGTTCCAGTCGATTGCGGGTCAGGCCCGCCGGTTGGGGCGTCGTCCTGGGCGGCCTCCTCCAGGAGCCGGCCCGCCTCACCGCGGTGCAGCCGCGCGGCCGTCGGGTCGCCGAGACGGTCCAGGGTGTCGGCGAGGCGCAGCCGTACGGCCGCCTGGAGTCGGGTGTCCTCGGCGTGCCGGGCCCACTCCAGCGCCTCCTCGCAGGTGCGCAGCGACTCCTCGGGCCGGCCGGCGTACTCCTGGACCCGTGCCAGTTCGCTCAACGCCCGTGCGTGGGCGGCCACATCGCCGTTCTTGCGGTGTCCGGCCGCGGCGGCCCGCCAGGCCCGTTGCGCCTCGCCGTAGCGGCCCGCGTAGGTGTGCGCGGTGGCGATCCGGCCGTACAGGCGGGCGGCGTCCGTGCGCTCGTCGCGGGCCAGGCGCTGGGCGAGGGCCCGGCCGTACCAGTCGGCGGCCCGTTCGTAGTCCCCGAGCTCCAGGTGCGCGCCGCCCACGGATTCCATCGCGCGGCCGGTCGCGTACGGGTCGTGCGCCGCCCGTCCGGCGTCCAGCGCCGCCCGGTAACGTGCCAGGGCCTCGGCCGTGCGGCCGGTCCGGGCGTCGACGTCGGCCAGGTTCAGCAGGGCGGCGGCCTTCTCCCGGGGCAGGTCGCGGCGCTCGGCCACGTCGAGCACGAGCCGGTGGACGCCGTACAGGTCGGGTGCGGCCTCCTGGGTGCCGAAGTGCGCGACCATCGCGCGCACCAGCTGGGACATCAGCCGGCGGGCCAGGGTGTCCAGCTCGCCGTCCGCGACGGCCGCGCGGGCCGCGGCGAGCAGGGCGGGACGGCGCGCGGTCAGCCACTCGGCGGCGGCGGCCGGGGTGGGGAAGCGCAGGCCGCGCGGGGTGCCCTGGAGCTTCTCGCGGGCCTGGGGGTTGTCCGGCTCGGTGACGGCCCGGCAGGACTGCAGCAGCCGTACCGTCCGCTCGAACATACGGGCGCGGGCCAGCTGGAGCTCTGCGGGGCGTTCCTGGGCCTCGGCGGCGGCCCGCAGCAGGGGGTGCAGGGCGGCCGGGACCTCGTACTGCGGCAGCGGGGAATCCAGGGCCCGCAGCAGGCCGAGGGCGGTGAGGTCGTCCAGGGCGGTCCGGGCGGCGCTCAACGAGCAGCCTGCGAGGGCTGCGGCGGTGTGCGGGTCGGCCAGTCCGGCCGGGGCCAGCGAGAGCAGGCGCAGGATGCGGGCGGCGGGGACGGGCAGGGTGGCGTGGACGAGGCCGAAGACCCGGCTCAGCGGGGTTCCCTCGTCACCCTCGGCGTGCAGTTGCTTGGCGAGGTCGGAGACGGCCGCCTGCGGGCGCGCGGCGAGCCAGCCGCCGGCCAGGATGAGCGCGGCGGGGTGGCCCTGGCAGATCTCGACGAGCCCCTCGGCCGCGCGCGGGTCGACGGTGATGCGGACCGAGCCGGTGTAGCGGGTGAGCAGGTCGAGGGCGGACTTGGTGTCCAGGCCGCCCAGGGTGCAGGGGCGGACGTCCGCGATACCGGTGAGCGGGCCCGCGGACACGGCGACGAGCAGGCATTCCGGGGTGTCCGGCAGCAGCGCGTCGACCTGGTCCGCGCCGGTCGCGTCGTCCAGCAGGATCAGCGCGCGCCGGTCGGCGAGGGCCGCGCGGAGGGTGGCCGCGAGCTCGTCCTCGTCGGCGCCGGCCGGGGCCGGCAGGTCCAGGGCGGCGAGCAGGTCGCGGGCGGCGCGCTCGACGGGGACGGGGGTGCCGTCGGGTTCGGCGAGCCGGGTGCGCAGGACGCCGTCGGGGTAGCGACGGGCGACCTGCCGGACGAGTTCCTCGGCGAGCGCGGTGCGGCCGGAGCCGGGGCGGCCCGCGATGAGGAGCACGCGCGCGCGGGGAGCCTTCCGCCCGGTGAGGGTGTCCAGCCCCGTGCGTTCGATGTCGGCGCGCAGTTCTTTCAACTCCCGGGTTCTTCCCAGGAATTGACCCCGTGTCGCAGCGTGTCCGGACAGCTGCACGCCGCCTGTGTCCACTGCCTGATCCGTCACGGGCCACACTCCCGTCCCACGCACACGCCTGCCCGCCGGGACTCCGGATCGGACGATTCCAGAGCCTAGTTCACGCTCTGCGACGTTCCGGGCGCAGGAGTGCGGGCAGGGCCCCCAGGTCCCCCGATCGGATCAGGCGATCGTCACACCGCACCCACACGGGCCGACGGCCGACAGCCGGGTGGGACGACGACCCACGGCGGCGTGGGACGACGACCGGCAGCCGGGCTGGACGACGACCGGCGGCCGCGTGCGCGAGGGCCACGGCCGGACGGGACGACGACCGGCAGCCGGGTGCGCGGCGGCCACAACCGGATGGGAGACGACCGCCAGCCGGGCGGGCGGCGGCCACACCGTGCAGGACACCGCCTCGCGGCCCCAGGCACGACACCCACAACCGCGTGCGACGCGCCCGACGCCCCAAGCACCACGGCCCACAGCCGTGCACAACGCGCACCTCACAGCCCTGAGCGCCACAGCCCACTGCCGCGTGCGACGCCCCTGCGCCCCCAAGCACGACAGCCCAGCCGTGCACCGTGCCTCGCCACCCCGAGCGCAACGGCCCACCGCCGTGCACGACACCGCCTCGCGGCCCCAAGCGCGACCGCCACAGCCGCGTGCGACGCGCCTCGCGGCGCCAGGCACGACGGACGCCCCACAGCCGCCTACGGCACCGCCTCGCGCCCCCGAGCGCGAGCGTTCAGGCTGTGAACGGGCGGGCCGGCCAAGGTGCGTCCGCGGGGCGCAGCGCGTCGAGGCCGTCCCCGGCGCGCGCGGCCACGAAGGAGAGCACGCCCACCACGAGACAGTTGTTGTGCACGTCGCCCGCGAGCACCGCGCGGACGAGGTCGTCGACCGGCACGCGTGCGTGCTCCATGTCCGCCTCCTCGTCCTCCACCTCGAAGCGCCGCCCGTCGGCCTCGGACAGCCCCCGGGCGAGGAAGATCCGTACGGACTCGTCGCAGCCGCCGGGGGTCGTGTACACGTCCGTCAGCACCCGCCATTCCTCGGCCTTGACGTGCGCCTCCTCGTACAGCTCGCGCTGCGCCGCGTGCAGCGGGTTCTCGCCGGGCACGTCGAGCAGGCCGGCCGGGATCTCCCAGAGCTTGTGCCGCACGGGGTGGCGGTACTGCTTGATCAGCAGCACCCGGTCCTCGTCGTCGAGGGCGAGGACGGCCACGGAACCCGGGTGGACCTGGTAGTCGCGGCGGACGACACCGCCGTCCGGCATGACCACCTCGTCCGTGCGGACGGAGGTCTTGTTGCCCACGAAGGGGGTCTCCGTCGAGCGGATCTCCCACGCCTCGGGGGTGTCCTTGATCGTCATGCCCTGTACTCCTTCGACGTGCACGAACGAAAACCGGGGTGCTCCCCGTTGAAGGGAAGCACCCCGGCCACCGTACAAGCTGGTGTGTTACTTGGAATTCTTCCGCTCGACGGAAGCCTTCACCAGGCCCGCGAACAGCGGGTGCGGGCGCGTGGGCCGCGAGCGCAGCTCCGGGTGGGCCTGGGTCGCGACCAGGTAGGGGTGGACGTCGCGCGGGTACTCGACGTACTCGACGAGCTTGCCGTCCGGCGAGGTGCCGGAGAACAGGATGCCCGCCTTCTTCTCCAGCTCGGCGCGGTAGGCGTTGTTGACCTCGTAGCGGTGGCGGTGCCGCTCCTCGACGTACTCCTTGCCGTCGTAGACCTCACGGACGATGGAGCCCTCGGCCAGCTTGGCCGGGTACATGCCCAGGCGCATCGTTCCGCCCATGTCGCCCTCGCCCGCCACGATGTCGAGCTGCTCGGCCATGGTGGAGATCACCGGGTGCGCGGTGGCCGCGTCGAACTCGGTGGAGTTCGCGTCGCCGATGTCGGCGAGGTTGCGGGCCGCCTCGATCACGATGCACTGCAGGCCCAGGCAGAGACCGAGCAGCGGGATCCTGTTCTCGCGGGCGTAGCGGATCGCGCCGACCTTGCCGAGCACCCCGCGGTCGCCGAAGCCGCCCGGGATGCAGATGCCGTCGACGTCGGCGAGCTGCGCCTTGGCACCGGCCGGGGTCTTGCAGTCGTCGGAGGTGACCCACTTGATCTTCACGCGGGCCTTGTTGGCGAAGCCGCCGGCGCGCAGCGCCTCGGTGACCGAGAGGTAGGCGTCGGGCAGGTCGATGTACTTGCCGACCAGGGCGAGGGTGATCTCGTGGTCGGGGTTGTGGACGCGGTCGAGCAGGTCGTCCCAGGTCGTCCAGTCCACGTCGCGGAACGGCAGGTCCAGCTTGCGGACGACATAGGCGTCCAGGCCCTCGCCGTGCACGGTCTTCGGGATGTCGTAGATGGACCGCGCGTCCGGGCAGGCCACCACGGCGGCCTCGTCGACGTCGCACATCAGCGAGATCTTGCGCTTGATCGCGGTGGGCACCTCACGGTCGCAGCGCAGCACGATCGCGTCGGGCTGGATGCCGATGTTGCGCAGGGCGGCCACGGAGTGCTGGGTGGGCTTGGTCTTCAGCTCGCCGGACGGGCCGATGTACGGCAGGAGCGAGATGTGCACCACGAACACGTTGTCCCGGCCGACCTCGTGCCGCACCTGGCGGACGGTCTCCAGGAACGGCAGCGACTCGATGTCGCCGACCGTGCCGCCGACCTCGGTGATCACGACGTCGACCTCGTCCGTCGCCATGCGGCGGATCCGGTGCTTGATCTCGTTGGTGATGTGCGGGATGACCTGCACGGTGTCACCGAGGTACTCGCCGCGGCGCTCCTTGGCGATCACGGTGGAGTACACCTGGCCGGTGGTGACGTTCGCCGAGCCGTCGAGGTCGCGGTCGAGGAAACGCTCGTAGTGGCCGATGTCCAGGTCGGTCTCGGCGCCGTCGTTGGTGACGAACACCTCGCCGTGCTGGAAGGGGTTCATCGTGCCCGGGTCGACGTTCAGGTACGGGTCGAGCTTCTGCATCACGACGCGCAGACCGCGCGCCTTGAGCAGCATGCCCAGGCTGGAGGCGGTCAGGCCCTTGCCGAGAGAGGAGGCGACACCCCCGGTGACGAAGATGTGCTTGGTCGTCGTAGATTTCGGCGGCATGGCCAAGAGGGGGCTCCCGTGGTCGCGGTCTGGGGTCGCTGCGGTTCGGGGGTTTCGAGCCCACCGGTCCACGGGCTACCAGGGTATCAGCGCCTCGACGGGATGGCTTCCGGCCACGCTCCGGGTACGCGCCGCCACCGGGCGCGCCGTTCGCGCGGGCCGGGCAGACTACTTCTTACGGGCTTCCCACCGGGGGCTCACCCGTTCGGCGTACGCACGTTGCCGGGAGCGACACACAGATCATCTACGTGCGTCGTATCCTGCTCGGACACTCGCTGCCGAGCCCGGCCGGCAAGACGGCACACCCCAGCCCGTGACCACCGGAACAACGAGAGCTCGTCAGTTCGTTGAGCAACAATTGGCGTTTTGCCCATACGGCGGAGCGACTGCTTTGCTTCATCGCTCAACGACGCATTACAACGACCCCTTGACCGCAAATAAGCGACAGCCCCCGTTCGCGTGGGGGTGACGTGGCCGTTCGACTGGAGTTGCACGTGGCCGGGCGCATCGAAGACTACGCACTCATCGGAGACATGCAGACCGCTGCCCTGGTCTGCCGTGACGGGACAGTGGACTGGCTGTGCCTGCCCCGCTTCGACTCGCACGCGATCTTCGCCGGTCTGCTCGGCACAGAGGAACACGGATTCTGGCGCCTGGGCCCGGCCCACGCCTCCGACACCCAGCCGCCCACGGCGGCCCGGCGCACCTACCGCGGCGACTCGCTGATCCTGGAGTCCGAGTGGGACACCCCGCGCGGCACGGTCCGGATCACCGACTTCATGCCCCCGCGCGACGGCGCGCCCCAGCTGATCCGCATCGTCGAGGGCGTCACGGGCCGCGTCCCGATGCGCTCCACCCTGCGTATGCGCTTCTCCTACGGCCGGGTCGTCCCGTGGGTGCACAAGCACGAGGGCCGCACGGTCGCCGTCGCGGGCCCGGACTCGGTGTGGTTCGACACGACCGCCGAGACCTACGGGAAGTCGCTGACCACGTACGCGGACTTCACCGTCGCCCCCGGTGACCGCATCGCGTTCACGATCTCCTGGGAGCCCTCGCACAAGCAGCCGCCGGCGCTGCCGGAGCCGGAGCAGTCGCTGGAGGCGACGGAGGAGTTCTGGCGCGAGTGGGTGGAGCACTGCACGTACCACGGCCCCTACCGCGAGGCGGTGATCCGCTCCCTGATCACCCTCAAGGCCCTCACCTACGCCCCCACCGGCGGCATCGTCGCGGCCCCCACCACCTCCCTGCCCGAGGACATCGGCGGCGTCCGCAACTGGGACTACCGCTACACCTGGCTGCGCGACGCGGCGATCACCCTCTCCTCGCTGCTGCGCACCGGCTACCGCGAGGAGGCCCGCGCCTGGCGCGAGTGGCTGCTGCGCGCGGTCGCCGGCGACCCCGAGAACCTGCAGATCATGTACGGCATCGCGGGCGAGCGCGAGCTGGGCGAGGCCGAGCTGGACTGGCTGCCGGGCTACGAGAACTCCGCCCCGGTCCGGGTCGGCAACGGCGCGGCGCACCAGCTCCAGCTGGACGTCTACGGCGAGGTCACCGAGGCCCTGCACCTCGGCCACATGACGGGCCTCGCCCGCAACGACTACGCCTCCCTGCTCCAGCTCAAGCTGATCCGCTACCTGGAGAAGCACTGGGACGCCCCCGACGAGGGCATCTGGGAGGTGCGCGGCCCGCGCCGCCACTTCGTGCACTCCAAGGTCATGGCCTGGGTCGCCGTGGACCGCACCATCAAGCTCATCGAGTCCGGCGACGCCGACGGCCCGCTGGAGCGGTGGCGCGAGCTGCGCGACGACATCCACCGGGACGTGTGCGAGAAGGGCTACGACAAGGAACGCAACACGTTCACCCAGTCGTACGGCTCCAAGGAGCTCGACGCGTCGCTGCTGCTGATCCCCCAGATGGGCTTCCTGCCGCCCGACGACAAGCGGGTCATCGGCACCATCGAGGCGATCCAGCGGGAGCTGTCCACCCCGGACGGCTTCATCCTGCGCTACCCGACCTCCGGCGACAACGAAGGCGTCGACGGCCTCCCCGGCGACGAGGGCGCCTTCCTCGCCTGCTCGTTCTGGATGGCAGACGACCTGGCGATGATCGGGCGCGTCGACGAGGCCCGCAAGCTCTTCGAGAAGCTGCTCTCCCTGCGCAACGACCTCGGTCTGCTCGCCGAGGAATGGGACCCCCGTCTCAAGCGCCAGGTCGGCAACTTCCCCCAGGCCTTCAGCCACGTCCCGCTGATCGACACGGCCCTCAGGCTGACGGCGTCGGGCGCCTACGGGGGCTGAGGCGCAGGCGCCGAACAGGAAGCCCGCGCCGTGCGCGCCTAGTCTGGGAAGGTCATACTGCCCCTGCACGGAAGGGGGCGCCCCATGGCCTCCCCCTCGAAGGCGGGCGCGGCGCTGGCCGCGTTGCGCGAAGAACTGTCGGGCGACGTGTTCGCCCCGGACGACCCGGGCTACGACGAGGCCCGCACGGTCTTCAACGCGATGGTCGACCGTCGTCCGGCGGTGATCGCGCAGTGTGTGGACGAGGCGGACGTCGTCCGGACGGTGCGTTTCGCCCGTGATCTGGACCTGCCCGTCGCGGTGCGCGGGGGCGGGCACAGCGTGGCGGGCAGCGCCCTGGGCGACGGCGCGGTGGTGGCCGACCTGCGGCACATGCGGGCCGTCACGGTCGATCCCGAGGCCCGCACGGTGCGGATCGCGGGCGGCGCGACCATGAGCGACCTGGACCGCGCCTGCTCCCCCTTCGCCCTCGCCACGACCGGCGGCCGGGCCTCCACCACCGGTGTCGGCGGGTTCGTCCTCGGCGGCGGCTCCGGCTGGCTGGACCGCGCCTTCGGCCTGGCGGTGGACAACCTGCTCGGCGTGGACCTCGTCACCGCCGACGGCACCCGGACGCACGCCGACGCCGACGACAACCCGGAGCTGTTCTGGGCCCTGCACGGCGGCGGCGGGAACTTCGGCGTCGCCACCGCGCTCACCCTCGGTCTGCACGACCTGCCCGACTTCTCGATCGCGCTGCTGCTGTACCGGCCCGAGTTCGGCCGCGAGGTCACCCGCACCTACCGCGAGCTGATCGCGTCCGGTCCCGACGAGGCGAGCGGCATGACCGTCTACTTCACCGGGCCGCCGGCGGAGTTCGTCCCGCCGCACCTGGTCGGCACCCTGCTGGTCGGCGCCCTGGTGACGTTCGCCGGGTCCGAGGCCGATCTGCGCAAGCTGGCCGAGCCGATGCTGGCGCTGCCCCACGAGGCGGCGGTCGTCGGCGCGATGCCGTACGCCGAGGTGCAGTGCATGCTGGACGACCCGCCCGGCATGCGGAACTACTGGTCGGCGGAGTACCTGACCGGCGTACCGGACGCGTTCGTGGAGGTCTTCTGCGCCCGCGGCGAGTCCGTGCCGGTGCCGACGGGCACCATGCACGCGCTGTTCCCGCAGGGCGGCGCGATCGCCGCGGGCCCGCACGACTACCCGGTGCCGTTCCGCGACGCGCCGTGGGGCGTGCACCCCTTCGGGCTCTGGGAGGACCCGGCCGACGACGAGCGCTGTGTGGCGTGGGTACGGGACGTACGGGCCGACGTCCGGCCGTGGAGCACCGGGGACGTCTACCTCAACTTCATCGGCGACGAGGGGACCGACCGGGTCGTGGCCGGCCTCGGCACGGAGAACGCGCGGCGGCTCGCGGACGTCAAACGGCTCTACGACCCCGACAACGTCTTCCGCTTCAACCACAACATCAAGCCCGCCTGACCGGCCGCTCGGCTGTCTGCCGGTGCGTGCGCGCAGGTAGCGTCCGCTGCATGGACAGCCGTACGGAGCACCACCGACCCGACAGCCAGGACGCCGGCATCACCGTGCGCCGGGCGCTGGAACTGCCCGGCCTGCGCAGCGGGCTGCCCGAGGTCCTCGCGGGCGCGGACCGGCTGGGGCGGACCGTGCGCTGGGTGCACGCCGGCGAGGTCCCGCACATCGCCTCCCTGCTCAAGGGCGGCGAGCTGCTGCTGACCACGGGGTACGGCCTCGGCACCCGGCCGGCCGAGCAGCGGGCGTTCGTGCGCACCCTGGCCGACCGGGGCATCGCGGCCCTGGTGATCGAGCTGGGCCCGCGCTTCACCCGGCTGCCCGCGACCCTGGTGGAGACGGCGCGGGCCAACGGCCTGCCCCTGGTGCAGCTGCACCGCGAGGTGCCGTTCGTGACGGTCACGGAGGAGATCCACACCGAGATCGTCAACGGCCACTACGCCCTGCTCCAGCGCGCGGAGGAGGTGCACCGCCGCTGCACCGAGGCGCTGCTGGGCGGCGGCGGCATCCCTCAGGTGCTGGGCATCCTGGCCGGCTTCGGCGGCAACCCGGTGTTCCTGGAGACGACGGACGGGCAGCTGCTGTACGCCGCCGGGGAGGGACCGGAGGGAGCGGATCCGCTCCAGGTGTGGGAGGGGCTGCGCGGCCCCCGCAAGGACGCTCCGCCGCCCGCCGGGTCGGTGCTGGTGGACGTGCCCGGGGGCGGACCGGGGGCGGGTGCGGTCCGCGCCCGGCTCGTGCTGCTGCCCGTGCGCGGCCCGCTCGCTCCGGTGCACCGGATGGCCGCGGAGCGTGCGGCGGGCATCCTGGCCGTGGTGCTGATGCAGGCCCGTCAGGAGGAGGAGCTGGCGGCGCGCGGCCGGGGCGACTTCCTGACCGATCTCGCCGAGGGCCGGATCACGGCGGAGGACGCTCCCGCGCAGGCCCGGGTGCTGGGTTTCAAGCCCGGCGCGGGCCCGCTGCTGCCGGTGGTGATGCGGCTGGGCGACGCGCTCTCCCCCGGCGGGGGGTGGGCGGTGCTGGCCCGGGCGGTCGCCGAGGAACTGGCGTCGGTGGGCGTGCCGGTGCTGCTGGGCGTGCGGCCGGTGGAGGGCCGGGTGCCGCTGCTGGTGGGGCTGCGCTCGGAGCCGGAGCGTTCCGCGGTCGCGGACCGGGTCGCGGCGGCACTGCGGGCCGGGGTGGAACGGGCCGGGATGCGGCGGCCGGGCGCCCCGCCGCCAGTCGTGGTCGTCGGGGTCGCGGGCGGCTGGACGGCGGCCTCGGCGGGCCTGCGGCACGCGGCGGAGACGGCGACCGCCGCCCACGGCCTGTCGGACCGCCCCTGGTACGACGCCCGCCGCCTCGACATCGACCTGCTGCTGTGGCGGCTGCGCGACCACCCGGACCTGGCGGCGTTCGTGGACCGCGCGATCGGCCCGGTCCGCGAGCACGACGACCGGTCCAAGCCGCCGCTGCTGCCCACCCTGGAGACGTATCTGGCCCACGCGGGCCGCAAGGCGGAGACCGCCCGCGAGCTGCACCTCAACCGCCAGACGCTCTACAACCGCCTCGCCCGCATCGGCGAACTGCTGGGCTCCGACCTGGACGACCCGCAGACGGTCCTGGCCCTCAGCCTGGCCCTGCGCGCCCGCCGGCATCTGCCCTGACCCCTTGACGCCCCGACGCCCCGACGCCCTGACGCCCTGACGCCCCGACGCCCCGACGCCTTGATGTCCAGATGCCGCAGCGCACCGCGGGGTCAGATCATCGGCACCGGCTGGGTCAGCTCGTCGTAGACGCTCAGGACCTGGGCGACGGTCTCGTCCTCGGTGGGCCAGGTGGCCGCCTGGCGGGTCCCCAGGTCCCGCAGCCGCTCGGACCGGTCCGGATCGCCGAGCAGCCGGACGACGGCCTCGGCGAAGGCCGGTGCGTCGTCGGGCGGGACGAGCTCGGCGGCCTCGCCGACGAGTTCGCGGATCCCGCCGGCCCGGGCGGCGACGAGCGGCACACGCGCGTGGAGTGCCTCCTGCGCGAGGACCGAGCGGGCCTCCTCGGTGCCCGGCAGCAGCGCGAGGTCGGCGGCGGCGAGCAGCGCGCCGGCGTCCTCCCGCCGCCCGAGCAGCCGGACCGGCAGCTCCTCGGTCTCGATGCGCTGCTGCAGCGCCGCGCGCAGCGGGCCCTCCCCGGCGATGACGACCAGCGGCACGGGGTCCAGCCGGCACCACGCGTGCACGGCGTCCAGCAGCAGGTCGTAGCCCCGGTGCCGGTCCAGCGAACCCACGGCCATCAACAGCGGGCGGCCGATCGCACCGAGTTCGGCCCGCACCTTGCAGTGCGGCTCCTCGTCGTCCTCGGAGCCGTCGTCGGGCACGCCTCGCCCGGGCAGCGCCACGGCGGCGAGCCGGGCGTCCCTGGCGCCGCTGCGCCGGGCCCGGTCGACCAGGTCGGAGGTGGTGCCCAGGACCACGGCGGCCGCTCTCGCCACCCGCCGCTCCAGCAGCCGCAGCAGATGCGCGCGGGCTCCCTCGGCGCGGGCCCGGCCGTGCCAGGTGACGACGAGCGGGGTGGGGCGCCCGCCCAGGGCCAGCACGGCCCGGAAGGAGGCGTGCAGCCCGTGCGCGTGGACCACGTCGGCCTCCGCGCAGGCCGCCCGCAGCGCCGCCACGGAGCCGGGGTCGCTGCTGCGCGGCACGTGCACGTGTGCGGCGCCGGCGCCCGTGAAGTCGTGGAGGTGCTCGGCCTCGGACGGGGCGCACACCGTCACCCGCACGCCCCGCGCGACGAGCCCCGCGGCCAGGGAGCGCACATGTGCGCTGCTGCCGACGTTGCCGCCGCCCAGCACCTGCACGGTGCGCAGCGGCGACTGGCCGTGCGGTGAGTGGCTGCTCACGTGGCCGGGGCTCCTGGTTCGGCGTAGGACGGTCACGAAGGAACGGCTTCCTCCACGTACCGAGCCCAAGGATGCCAGCACGCACGGGTGTTCCGTGTCGCCCAGCCGCCGGACCACCGGCGACACGGCCGCACAAGTCACCCACACGAGCGAAGAAACTCAGGGATCCGTTCGATTACGTCCCCTGGGTCCCGCCCCCGGTTCCCGGGCCCGGGAACCGTGCCGACGCGTCCGCCCCGCGTCCGCCCCGCGTCCGTGCCGACGCGTCCGTCCCTACGCGTCCGCGCGGGCCGTCGCGAGCAGTTCCTCCGCGTGGGCCCGGGCCGTCTCGGAGTCCTCCTGCCCGGCCAGCATCCGGGACAGCTCCCGGATGCGCTCCTCGCCCTCCAGGACCTTCACACCGGACCGGGTGACCGACCCGTCGTTGGTCTTCTCGACCAGCAGCTGCCGGTCGGCGAACGCGGCGACCTGCGGAAGGTGGGTCACCACGACCACCTGGGCGGACTTCGCGAGCTTGGCGAGCCGTCGCCCGATCTCGACCGCCGCCTTGCCGCCGACGCCCGCGTCGACCTCGTCGAAGAGGTACGTCGGCACGGGGTCGGTCCCCGCGAACACGACCTCCACGGCGAGCATCACGCGCGACAGCTCACCGCCCGAGGCGCCCTTGGCGATGGGCCGGGGCGGGGCACCCGGATGGGGGGCGAGCAGCAGCTCGACCTCGTCGGCGCCGGACGGACCGTAGGCGACCGCCCGTCCGCCCACCTCGACGCCCTCCGGGTCGTCGGTCTGCCGGATCGCGAACGACACGCGCGCGTGCGGCATCGCGAGCGACGCCAGCTCCGCCGTCACCGCCGCCGCGAACTTCTCGGCGGCCGCCGTCCGCGCGTCCGTGAGCGCCTGCGCCAGCCCGCCCAGTTCGGTCCGCAGCGCGTCCCGCTCGGCGGTCAGTTCGCCGATCCGCTCGTCGTCGCCGTCCAGCTCGGTCAGCCGGGCGGCGCTCTGCTCGGCCCACGTCAGCACCGCGTTCACGTCCGGCCCGTACTTGCGGGTCAGCCCGGTGAGCGCGGCGCGCCGTTCCTCGACGGCGGCGAGGCGCAGCGGGTCGGCGTCGAGGTCGTCGGCGTACCCGGCGAGTTCTCCGGCCACGTCGCCCAGCAGGATCCCGATCTCCCCGATCCGGTCGGCGAGCGCGGCGAGCCTCGGGTCGTAGGACCGCACGGCCTCCAGGGCCCGCTGGGCGCCCGCGACCAGGGTCGCGGCGTCGATGCCCTCGGGGTCCTCCGGATTGCCCGCGAGAGCGGCGTGCGCGGCCGTGGCGGCCGAGGACAGCGCCTCGGCGTGCCCGAGCCGCTCGGCCTCCTCGGCGAGCTCCACGTCCTCCCCGGCGCGCGGTTCGACGCCGGACACCTCGTCGAGGCCGTAGCGCAGCAGGTCGGCCTCCTGGGCCCGCTCGCGCGCACGGGTGACGATCTCGTCCAGTTCGGCGGCGACGGCCCGCAGCCGCCGGTAGGCCTCGGTGTACTTGGCGAGCGGCACGGCGACGGCGTCCCCGGCGTACCGGTCGAGCGCCTGCCGCTGCCGGGACAGCTTCAGCAGCCCCTGCTGGTCGGTCTGCCCGTGCACGGCCACCAGCTCGTCGGCCAGCTCGGCCAGCACGCCCACCGGCACACTGCGCCCGCCGACGTGCGCCCGGGACCGCCCCTCCGCTGAAACGGTACGGCTGATCAGCAGCGCGCCGTCGTCGAGCTCGGCCCCGGCCTCCTCGGCCCGTACGGCCACCGGGGCGCCCGAGGGCACGGCGATGCGCCCCTCGACCACCGCCCGCTCGGCGCCGATCCGCACGAGCGCGGCATCGGCGCGCCCGCCCAGCAGCAGCCCGAGGCTGGTGACCACCATGGTCTTGCCCGCACCCGTCTCACCGGTGACGGCGGTGAACCCGGGCGACAGCTCGACGACCGCGTCGTCGATGACTCCGAGCGACCGTATCCGCATCTCCTCCAACACGGAGAAGACCTTACGAGGTCCGACCCGAAGAGTGCGAGGCACCCTGTCACCCGGGCGAGTGGAGGTTGTCCGTTCGGGGCACGGGGAACCGCGCGGACCACCACGACGGCGCCGCGGCCGCCACCGGTCCCCGTCACCCCCTACCGACCGCTAGTGCCGAGCCCCCCGCCACCCGGAGACGGGCAACGCGAACTTCGCCACCAGCCGATCGGTGAACGACGCGTGATGCAGTCGAGCGAGCCGCACCGGCACCGCCCCCCGCCGCACCTCCACACGGGCGCCGGGCGGCAGCTCGAACGTCCGCCGCCCGTCGCACCACAGCACACCCGGCGGAATGTGCGGCAGCAGCTCCACGGCCAGCACGGAGTTCGGCGAGGTCACCAGCGGCTTCGCGAACAGCGCGTGCGCGCTGATCGGCACCATCAGCAGGGCCTCGACCTCGGGCCACACCACAGGGCCGCCCGCGGAGAAGGCATAGGCGGTCGACCCGGTCGGCGTGGACAGCACGATGCCGTCACACCCGAACCCGGTCACCGGCCGCCCGTCGATCTCCAGCACCACTTCCAGCAGCTTCTCGGCGCCCGCCTTCTGCACCGCCGCCTCGTTCAGCGCCCAGTCCGTGTGCACGATGTCCCCGTTGCGGTGCACGACGACATCGACGGTCATCCGCTCCTCGACCTCGTACGCCTTGCTGACCACCCGGTCGACGACCTTGTCGAGATCGTCCCGCTCGGCCTCGGCGAGGAACCCGACGCTGCCGAGGTTGACGCCGAGCATCGGCACCCCGGACGCCCGCGCGAACTCGGCGCCCCGCAGCAGCGTCCCGTCACCGCCGAGGACGATGAGCAGCTCGCACCCCTCCAGGCAGTCCGGGGTGGCCTCGGCGACCAGTTCCACCTCGTCCGGCACATGCAGGTCGGAGGCCTCGTACTCCAGGACGCGCACCACGATGCCCTCCCGCAGCAGCCCCTTCACCACCAGTTCCGCGCTGCGGATGGCGGCGGGCCGGCCCGTGTGGGCGAGGAGGAAGACGGTACGGGTTCGGTTCTCGGTCAACGCGGCCCCTCCGCAACTGCACGGTCAACGTCGGCCGGGTCCAGGGCAGGTGCCCCGGCCCGGAGCCAGAGAAAGTACTCGACATTGCCCGACGGCCCGGGCAGCGGACTGGCGGTGACCCCCTTCACCCCGAGCCCGAGGTCCCACGCCCTGCCGGCGACGCCGCGCACCGCTTCGGCGCGCAGCTCGGGGCTGCGCACGACGCCTCCGCTGCCGAGCCGTTCCTTCCCCACCTCGAACTGCGGCTTGACCATCATCACCAGGTCCGCGTCCGGCCCGGTGCACCGCTCGAGGGCCGGCAGCACCAGCCCGAGCGGGATGAAGGACAAGTCCCCCACGACAAGATCCACTGGCTTCCCATCGATCGCTTCAAGCGTCAACTCGCGTACGTTCGTACGGTCCTTGACGGTGACGCGTTCATCGCTGCGCAGAGACCAGGCGAGTTGTCCGTATCCGACGTCGACGGCGACGACGTGCGCGGCACCGGCCCGCAGCAGCACATCGGTGAAGCCGCCGGTGGACGCCCCGGCGTCCAGCGCCCGCCGCCCCTGGACGACGAGCCCCTGCGGTACGAAGGCCTTCAGCGCCCCGGCGAGCTTGTGGCCGCCCCGGGAGACGTAGTCGGGGTCGTCGTCGGCCACGGCCACCACGATCGCGGCGGCCGTCTCCACCTGGGTGGCGGACTTGGTCGCGACGGTCTTGCCGACGGTGACCCGCCCCGCGGCGATCAGCTGCCCGGCGTGCTCCCGCGAGCGCGCGAGCTTGCGGCGGACCAGCTCCGCGTCCAGACGGCGACGTGCGACTCCTGCCACGTTCGGTTCAGCTCCTAATGCCGTACGAAGGGTGAGGGCGCCGGGGGTCCCGGGCGGGCGTCGAGCGCGGTCAGCGCGTCGCGCAGCCCCCGGTGTACATCCTCGTACACCTCGAGGTGTCCGTCGGTGGCGAGGTGGTCGGCGTCGGCCAGCCGGTCCAGCTGGGCGTCGACCTCGGCGTTTCCGGTGGGAGCGCGGGGTACGGCCAGCGGGGCGGGCGCGGCGGGGTCGGCCTCGGCCTCGGCGGCCGGGTCCGGTGCGGCCTCGTTCTCCGGCGCTGTGTCGCTCATGCCCAGACGCTACCCCGAACCCCTGGGGTACCGTCGATCGCGATGGCCACGATCGAGGAGTGCCGTGCGGCACTCGAGAAGCTCTCGGAGAACATGCGCAGCGCCGACGGGGACGTGCGGGAGGCCACCTCCCTGGACCGTTCGGTGAGCTGCCGGATCACGGACCTGGACGTCACCTTCGTCGGCCGGATGACGGGCGGCCGGATCGTCGTCCAGGACACCCTTCAGGGCCCTCCGCGGGAGAAGGCCCAGATCAGGCTGACCATGACGGGCGAGGACCTGGTCGCCCTCGTGAACGGCGAGCTGAACTTCGCGAAGGCCTGGGGTGCGGGGCGGGTGAAGCTGGAGGCGGGCCTGCGGGACCTGTTCCAGCTCAGGAAACTTCTGTAGCGACCGCCCGCCGCGCCCCGGCCCGCGCCCTGCGCGCCGCCGGCACCACGAGCGGCGTGCCCGTCTCCGGGTCCTCGATGACCTGGCAGCGCAGTCCGAAGACCTCCTCGACCAGAGCGGCCGTGACGATGTCGTTCGGCGCGCCCTGCGCGATGACCTCGCCGCCCTTCAGCGCGATCAGATGGGTGGCGTACCGGGCCGCGTGGTTGAGGTCGTGCAGCACGGCGACGAGCGTGCGGCCCTGGTCCTCGTGGAGCTCGGCGCACAGGTCGAGGACGTCGATCTGGTGCTGGATGTCGAGGTAGGTGGTCGGCTCGTCGAGCAGCAGCAGGGGGGTCTGCTGGGCGAGGGCCATGGCGATCCACACCCGCTGGCGCTGACCGCCGGACAGCTCGTCGACGTACCGCTCGGCGAGCTCGGCGACGCCGGTCTGCCTCATGGACTCCCGGACGACCCGCTCGTCCTCCGCCGACCACTGCCGCAGGATGCCCTGGTGCGGATAGCGGCCGCGGCCGACGAGGTCGGCGACGGTGATCCCGTCGGGCGCGACCGACGACTGCGGCAGCAGGCCCAGCGTGCGCGCGACCTTCTTCGCCGGCATCGACTGGATGACCTGTCCGTCGAGCAGCACCCGCCCCCGGGACGGCTTCAGCATCCGCGACAGCGCCCGCAGGAGCGTGGACTTGCCGCACGCGTTGGGGCCGACGATCACCGTGAAGGAGTGGTCGGGAATGTCCACCGACAGCTGCTCGGCGATCACCCGCTGGTCGTAGGCGAGGGTGACGTTCTCGGCGGACAGGCGGTTCACGGTGCTCCCTGGGTTGTTGTGGTTCATATCCGGCCCGCCCTGCGCTCGGTGACGAGGAGCCACAGCAGATAGACCCCGCCGAGGACCCCGGTGACCACGCCCACGGGCAGCTGTCCGTCGCCGAACAGCCGCTGCGAGGCCCAGTCGGCGGTGACCAGCAGGGCGGCGCCCATGCACAGCGAGGCCACGAGGTTGGGGCCGGGCGAGCGGGTGAGGCGGCGGGCGAGCTGGGGCGCGGTGAGCGCCACGAAGCCGACCGGTCCCGCCGCGGCGGTGGCGGCGGCGGTGAGCAGCACGGCCGACACCATCAGCACCAGCCGGACGCGCTCCACGCGCACGCCGAGCGCGTGCGAGACGTCGTCGCCCATCTCCATCATCCGCAGCCCGCGCGCGTGGGCGAGGACGAGCGGGACGAGCACCCCGGCCAGGGCGAGCAGCGGCCAGACCTGCTTCCAGTCCCGCCCGTCGAGGGTCCCGGTCATCCAGACGACGGCCCGCGCCGCGTCCACGAAGTCGGCCTTGGTGATCAGATAGCCGTTGACCGCGGTCGCCACCGCCGACACGCCGATGCCGACGAGCACCAGCCGGTAGCCGTGCACGCCCCGCTTCCACGCCAGCAGATAGATCGCGGCCCCGGTCACCAGCCCGCCGACCAGCGCGCCGGCGGTGACCTGGGCGGTGGTCCCGGAGAACAGCACGATCATCACGAGCGCGCCGGCGGTCGCCCCCTGGCCGAGGCCGAGCACATCGGGGCTGCCGAGCGGATTGCGCGACACGGCCTGGAACAGTGCCCCGCCCAGCCCCAGCGAAGCCCCGACCAGCAGGCCGACCAGCACCCGGGGCAGCCGCAGATCGTTGACGATGAGCTCCTGGCCGGGATCGCCCTTGCCGAACAAGGTCCTGACGACGTCCGCGAACGAGATCGGGAAGTCGCCGGTGCCGATCAGCACCACGCTCGCGGCGAACGCGGCGGCCAGCAGCAGCGCGACGACCACCAGGGACCGCGCGTCCAGCCGCACCGACAGCCCGCCCGGCGCGCGCAGCGCACGCGCCCCCGCCACCTTCCCTCTCGCCTTCCCGTTCGCCCTCCCGGCCGTCGTCGCGGTCGTCGTCCCGGTCGTCTCCGCGGTCCTCACAGCTGGGCCGTCCTCCGCCGTCGTACGAGAAAGATGAAGACCGGCCCGCCGATGATCGCGGTGACGATGCCGACCTGGACCTCCGAGGGGCGGGCCACGACCCGGCCGAGCACATCGGAGCCCAGCAGCAGCACCGGGGACAGGAGCGCCGCGTACGGCATGATCCAGCGCAGGTCGGGGCCGGTGAAGGAGCGGACGATGTGCGGGACCATCAGCCCGACGAACACGATCGGCCCGCAGGCGGCGGTCGCGGCCCCGCACAGCACGGTCGCGGCGAGCATGGCCAGCGCCCGGGTGCGGTCGAGGTTCGCGCCGAGCGCCCTGGCGGTGTCGTCGCCCATCTCCACCGCGTTCAGCGGCCGGGCGAGGGCGAGCGCGAGGACCGTGCCGGCCGCCAGGAAGGGCAGCACCTGCCGGATCGTCCCGTCGGTCGCCGAGGACAGCGAACCGACCGTCCAGAACCGCATCCTGGCCAGCGCCGCGTCATCCATGATCATCACGGCCTGGAGATAGCCGTACAGCGCGGCGCTGATCGCGGTGCCCGCGAGCGCGAGCCGCACGGGCGTGGCCCCCCGGCTCCCGCCGAGGAACCAGACCAGCGCCCCGACCGCGGCCGCCCCGAGGAACGCGAACCACACGTACCCGCTCAGGCTCGTCACCCCGAGGAAGGTGATCGCGGTGACGACGGCGGCCGAGGCACCCGCGTTGATCCCGAGCAGGCCCGGGTCGGCCAGCGGATTGCGCGTCAGGGCCTGGAGCACCGCTCCGGAGAGCCCCAGCGCGGCCCCGACCAGCAGCCCGAGCACGGTCCGCGACAACCGCTCGTCGACGACGACGTCCGCGTACGTCCCCGAGTCGGCGAACAGTCCGTGCCACACCTGGGCCACGGACAGCTCCTTGGCCCCGACGGCGATGCTCGCCACCGCCACCAGGGCGAGGACCGCCACCGCGAGAAGCAGCCCGACGGAACGGACCGCCTTGCGGGCGGGAGGCGCGGGGGCGGTCTCCGCGCGCTGTTCGGGAACACTGTCGACCAACACGCAGTTAGGTTAGCCTACCCAAATAAGTCGGGTCCCTGGTGTCGGCTCACAACCCCAGCCGTGCCAGCGCCTTGCCCCCGTCCAGCGCGCAACTGCCCTCCCCGGCAGCCGTCCAGGCCGCCGCGCACAGCGCCCGCAGCCCGTCCAGCGCCTCGCCGTCCCCGTCCAGCTCCATACGCTCCTCCCCCGCGGTCACCGTCCACCCACCGCACCGGAACCCGTCCCCGGCCGGGGTGACCTCCGGCTGCCCGGTGAGCAGCCCGCGCAGATCGGCGTCCACGAACGTCGGACGGTGCTGCGGCGGCGCCGCCAGCAGCTGCGCCCCGTCGGTGACCCCGGTCAGGACGAGCAGCGAGTCCACCTCCCCGTTGAACGCCCCCTCGATGTCGGTGTCCAGCCGGTCCCCGACCACCAACGGCCGCTCGGCGCCCGTCCGCAGAATCGTCTCCCGGTGCATCGGAGGCAGCGGCTTGCCCGCGACCTGCGGCTCGGCACCGGTCGCTATCCGCACCACCTCCACCGCCGCCCCGTTCCCCGGCGCGATCCCCCGCCCGCTCGGAATCGTCAGATCGGTGTTCGACGCGAACCACGGCACCCCGCGCGCCACGGCGTACGACGCCTCCGCGAACCGCCCCCACGGCAGATCAGGACCGCCGAACCCCTGCACCACGGCCGCCGGATCGTCGTCCGCGGACTCCACCGGGACCAGCCCCCGCTCCCGCAGCGCCACCCGCAGCCCCTCCCCGCCGATCACCAGCACCCGCGCCCCCGCCGGCACCTGCTCAGCGATCAGCCGCGCCACCGCCTGTGCCGAGGTGATGACGTCCTCGGCACCCGTCGGAATGCCCAGCTCGGTGAGATGCCCCGCCACCGTGTCGGGCGTCCGCAGCGCGTTGTTGGTGACGTACGCCAGGTGCATCCCGCCCGCACGGGCGGTCGCCAACGACTCGACGGCGTGCACGATCGCGGCCCCGCCCGCGTACACCACCCCGTCCAGATCGAGCAGCGCCGTGTCGTACGCCTCGCTCAGGGCCTGCCCACTGCCCTCGGGCCTCGTCCTGACGCTCCGGCTCATTCCACATCGCTCCTCGCTCGATCCGCTTTCCCCCGATCATCCCGCACGCCACCGACACACGTACGATGCCGGGATGAACACTGCAGGTCACTCGGAAGCAACGGCGCCCCGAGGCCTGGAACTCACCCCGTTCCGAGGCCTGCGCTACGACCCCGACCGGGTCGGCAGCCTCGCCGCCGTCACCTCCCCGCCGTACGACGTCGTCGTCCGCCCCGACGGCCTGCACCGACTCCAGGACGCGGACCCCTACAACATCGTCCGGCTGATCCTCCCCCAGGCGACCACGCCCAGCGCCCGCAACGGACAGGCCGCCGACGCCCTGCGCCGCTGGCTCGCCGAGGGCGTCCTGACCGCCGACCCCGAGCCCGCCCTGTACGTCTACGAGCAGCGGCACGCCGACGGCATGCTCCAGCGCGGCCTCATCGGCACCCTGCGCGTCTCCGACCCCGCGGAGGGCATCGTCCTCCCGCACGAGGACGTCATAGAGCCGGTCGTCGCGGAGCGCGCGGCCCTGATGCGCGCCACCTACGCCAACCTGGAGCCCCTCCTCCTCACCTACCACGGCAACGGCACGGCGGCCGGGATCGTGGACCGCACCGCCGAGCGCCCCCCACTCTTCGCCACCACCACCGCGGACGGCTACCACCACCGCCTGTGGGCGATCACCGACCCCGCCGAGCAGGCCCTCGTCCAGGCGGACCTCGCCCACCACCAGGCCCTGATCGCCGACGGCCACCACCGCTGGGCCACCTACCGCCGGCTGCGCGCCGCCCACCCCTCCCCCAGCCCCTGGGACCACGGCCTCGTCCTCCTCGTCGACACCGCCCGCTACCCCCTGCGCGTCCGCGCCATCCACCGCCTCCTGCACGGCCTGCCGGTCGCCGACGCCCTCACCGCCGTACGCGACCTCTTCCGCGTCCGGCACCTGCGGGTGCCGCTCCCCGAGGCACTCGAAGCCCTGGCGGACGCGGCCTGCGCCGGGAACGCCTTCCTGCTCGCCGGCGACGGCGCCTTCCACCTCCTCGACCGCCCGGACCCCGCCCTCCTCGCCCGTACGGTCCCCCAGGACCGCCCGCAGGCCTGGCGCACCCTGGACGCGACCGTCCTGCACGCCGCGCTCCTCGCCCACGTCTGGCACGTCCCCGAGGACGACCCGACCCGCATCGCCTACATCCACGACACCGCCGCCACCGTCCGCAAGGCGGAACGCGCCGGCACCACGGCGGTCCTCCTCCACCCGGTACGCGAGGAGGTCGTCCGCGACCTCGCCCGCCAGGGCGTCACCATGCCCCGCAAATCGACGTCGTTCGGCCCCAAACCGGCCTCCGGTCTCGTCCTGCGGGCCCTGGACGTCTGAGGGCCGTCTGAGGCGCCGTCTGAGGCCCCCGCGAACGGACCACAAAAAATCACGGGAACTTTCGCCGACGATGTCGAGAACCCGCGTCGGGCTCCGTCCCCGCTGTGAACGCGACCAGAATGGGTCGCACAGCACCGAGGAGACACACCATGGCCAAGTACCTGCTGCTGAAGCACTACCGCGGCGCTCCGGAACCGGTCAACAACGTGCCGATGGACAAGTGGACCCCGGAGGAGATCTCGGCGCACATCCAGTACATGAACGACTTCGCCGCCCGGCTCGAGGAGACCGGCGAGTTCATCGACGGCCAGGCACTCGCCCCGGAAGGGCAGTGGGTCCGCTACGACGGCGAGGGCCGCCCGCCGGTCACCGACGGCCCGTTCGCCGAGACCAAGGACCTCATCGCCGGCTGGATGATCATCGACGTCGACAGCCACGAACGCGCCGTCGAACTGGCCGGGGAACTCTCGGCGGCACCCGGCGCGGGCGGCCGGCCGATCCACGAGTGGCTCGAGGTGCGCCCGTTCCTGGCCGCGCCGCCCACCGTCCCGGAGTGCCTCGCCCATGGATGAGGCCCTGCTCAGGAGCCTCACGCCCAGCGTGCTCACCGTCCTCGTCCGCCGCGGAGCAGACTTCGCGGCGGCCGAGGACGCCGTGCAGGAGGCGCTCGTCGAGGCGGTCCGCAGCTGGCCCGACGACCCGCCGCGGGACGCGAAGGGCTGGCTGGTCACCGTGGCCTGGCGCAAGTTCCTCGACGCGAGGCGGTCGGACGCGGCCCGCCGCCGGCGCGAGGACCGTGCCGAGGAGGAGCCGCCCCCCGGCCCCGCCCCCGCCGCCGACGACACCCTCCAGCTCTACTTCCTCTGCGCCCACCCCTCCCTCACCCCCTCCTCGGCGGTCGCCCTCACCCTGCGCGCCGTCGGCGGACTCACCACCCGCCAGATCGCCCAGGCCTACCTGGTGCCCGAGGCGACCATGGCCCAGCGGATCAGCCGCGCCAAGCGCACCGTCTCCGGCGTCCGCCTCGACCGGCCCGGCGATGTCTCCACCGTGCTGCGCGTCCTCTACCTGGTCTTCAACGAGGGCTACTCCGGCGATGTCGACCTCGCCGCCGAGGCCATCCGCCTCACCCGGCAGCTCGCCGCCGTGATCGACCACCCCGAGGTGTCCGGGCTGCTCGCCCTCATGCTGCTCCACCACTCCCGGAGCGCCGCCCGGACGGCACCCGACGGCAGCCTCGTACCGCTCGCCGAGCAGGACCGCGCCCGCTGGGACACCCGGTCGATCGCCGAGGGCGTCCGGATCCTCCAGACGGCGCTCTCCCTCGACCGGCTGGGCGAGTTCCAGGCCCAGGCCGCCATTGCGGCCCTCCACGCCGACGCGCCCACCGCCGAGGAGACCGACTGGGTGCAGATCGTCGAGTGGTACGACGAACTCACCCGGCTGACCGACAGCCCGGTCGTCCGCCTCAACCGCGCGGTCGCCGTGGGCGAGGCAGACGGCCCCCGCGCCGGCCTTGCGGCCCTCGCGGCGCTGGACGACTCCCTGCCCCGCCACACCGCCGTCGCGGCCCACCTCCACGAACGCGACGGCGACCTGACGACGGCGGCCCGCCTGTACGCCGAGGCGGCCCACAAGGCGCCCAACCTCGCCGAACGCGACCACCTGACGCGCCAGGCCGCCCGGCTCAACACCCGCCGGACCCACTGACCGACAGCACCGGCCTCCGTCACGGGCCAGAAACGCAAAAGGGGCAGGTTCCGTCCGGAACCTGCCCCTTGCTCACTCAGTCCTTGTCGTCGGCTTCGCCGCCGTCAGCGCCCGGAGCCTCGGTCTCGATCCCGGTCCCGGTCTCCGTCTCCTCGGACTCACCGTCGTCCTCGCCCTCGTCGAGGGCGTCCACGAAGTCCACCCCGTCCAGCTCGGCGAGCCGGTCGGAGGCGTCCGTGCTGCCGTCCCGGTCCGCCTCGACCGCCTTGGCGAACCACTCCCGCGCCTCGCTCTCACGACCGGCGGCCAGCAGCGCGTCGGCGTACGCGTACCGCAGCCGAGCGGTCCACGGCTGTACGGAGCTGGAGGCGAGCTCGGGGCTCTGGAGCGTCACGATGGCCGCGTCCAGCTGTCCCATGTCACGCCGGGCACCGGCCGCGACGAGCCGCATCTCCACCTGGCCGGCCTTGTCGAGCTTGTGCACCTCGGGGGCACCGGCCATGTCCAGCGCCTTCTCCGGCCGCCCGAGCCCACGCTCGCAGTCGGCCATGACGGGCCACAGCTCCACCGACCCGGTCATCCGCCGCGCCGCCCGGAACTCGGCGAGTGCCTCGCTGTACTTCTGGTTCGCGTAGGCCGCGAACCCGGCCGCCTCCCGCACGGCTGCGACCCGGGACGCGAGCCGCAGCGCCACCTTGCTGTACCCGTAGGCACCCTCGGGGTCCTCGTCGATCAGCCGCGCGACCATCACCAGGTTGCGGGCGACGTCGTCGGCGAGCGTCTTGGGCAGGCTCTGGAGTTCCTGCCGTACGTCCTTGTCGATCTCCTCGCCGGTGACGTCCGCCGGGATCGGCAGCCGCTTGATCGGCTCACGGTCGCGGTCCCGCTCGTCACGGAAGCGGCCGCCACCGCGCCGGTCGTCACCGCGCCGGTCGTCCCGACGGTCGTCACGGCCCCGGAAGCCACCGGGCCGCCCACCTCGGTCGTCCCGCCGGAAGGCCGGCCGGTCGCCCCGGTCGCCACGGTAGCCACCACGGTCGTCCCGACGGTCGTCACGGCGGAAGGCCGGCCGGTCACCACGGTCGTCGCGGCGGAAGCCACCCCGGTCGTCGCCGCGACGGTCATCGCGGCGGTCGTCACGGCGATCATCACGCCGGTCGTCGCGGCGGAAGGCGGGGCGGTCTCCGCGGTCGTCCCGACGGTCGTCGCGGCGGAAGGCGGGGCGGTCTCCGCGGTCGTCCCGACGGTCGTCACGGCGGAAGGCGGGGCGGTCACCTCGGTAGCCTCCGCGCTCGCCACCACGGTCGTCGCGCCTGTCATCACGGCGGTCGTCACGCCGGTCGTCCCGACGGTCGTCCCGACGGAAGCCACCACGGTTGTCGTCGCGGCGGAAGGCCGGACGGTCACCACGGTCGTCCCGACGGTCGTCGCGCCGGAAGCCACCGCGCTCGCCACGGTCATCACCGCGCCGGTCGTCGCGCCGGTCGTCGCGCCGGTCGTCCCGGCGTCCGTAGCCACCGCGGTCACGGTCACGGTCGCCGAACCCGCCGCGGTTGTCGTCGCGGCGGAGGGCCGGACGGTCACCACGGTCGTCCCGCCGGAACCCGCGGTCCCGCTCGTCACGACGCGGTCCACGGTCGCGGTCGTCGCGCTGGAACGCGGGACGGGGACCGCGGTCACCCTCGCGGCGGTCGTCACGCCGGTCGTCCCGACGGCCGTACCCACCACCGCGGTTGTCGTCACGCCGGTCGTCGCGGCGGAACCCGCCACGGTCACCGCGGTCACCGCGGTCGTCCCGACGGCCGTACCCACCACCGCGGTTGTCGTCACGCCGGCCGTAACCACCGCGGTCACCACGGTCGTCGCGGCGGAAGCCCCCGCGATCGCCACGGTCACGGTCTCCGCGGTAGCCGCCACGATCGCCGCGATCCCCACCGTCCCGTCGCCGCTCGTCGCGCTCCGGTCGGTCGTCGGGAGAGTTGGTGGACATCGGTGACTCCTGTCTTCGGTACCGCAGTCATTCTAAAAACGAAAGGACCCCTGGTCCCAGCTGAACGCTGGGGACCAGGGGTCCTTCCCAAAGATTGTTCGGCGGTGTCCTACTCTCCCACAGGGTCCCCCCTGCAGTACCATCGGCGCTGTGAGGCTTAGCTTCCGGGTTCGGAATGTAACCGGGCGTTTCCCTCACGCTATGACCACCGAAACCCTAATGGTTTCGAGCGAACAAGCACACTTTGTAATTATGCGTTCTGCTCAAACCGGCAACGGTCGTTGCCTCAGAACTAACACAGTGGACGCGAGCAACTGAGGACAAGCCCTCGGCCTATTAGTACCGGTCACCTCCACACATTACTGTGCTTCCAGATCCGGCCTATCAACCCAGTCGTCTACTGGGAGCCTTACCCCATCAAGTGGGTGGGAGTCCTCATCTCGAAGCAGGCTTCCCGCTTAGATGCTTTCAGCGGTTATCCCTCCCGAACGTAGCCAACCAGCCATGCCCTTGGCAGAACAACTGGCACACCAGAGGTTCGTCCGTCCCGGTCCTCTCGTACTAGGGACAGCCCTTCTCAAGACTCCTACGCGCACAGCGGATAGGGACCGAACTGTCTCACGACGTTCTAAACCCAGCTCGCGTACCGCTTTAATGGGCGAACAGCCCAACCCTTGGGACCGACTCCAGCCCCAGGATGCGACGAGCCGACATCGAGGTGCCAAACCATCCCGTCGATATGGACTCTTGGGGAAGATCAGCCTGTTATCCCCGGGGTACCTTTTATCCGTTGAGCGACGGCGCTTCCACAAGCCACCGCCGGATCACTAGTCCCGACTTTCGTCCCTGCTCGACCCGTCGGTCTCACAGTCAAGCTCCCTTGTGCACTTACACTCAACACCTGATTGCCAACCAGGCTGAGGGAACCTTTGGGCGCCTCCGTTACTCTTTAGGAGGCAACCGCCCCAGTTAAACTACCCATCAGACACTGTCCCTGATCCGGATCACGGACCCAGGTTAGACATCCAGCACGACCAGAGTGGTATTTCAACGACGACTCCACCTGAACTGGCGTCCAAGCTTCACAGTCTCCCACCTATCCTACACAAGCCGAACCGAACACCAATATCAAACTGTAGTAAAGGTCCCGGGGTCTTTCCGTCCTGCTGCGCGAAACGAGCATCTTTACTCGTAGTGCAATTTCACCGGGCCTATGGTTGAGACAGTCGAGAAGTCGTTACGCCATTCGTGCAGGTCGGAACTTACCCGACAAGGAATTTCGCTACCTTAGGATGGTTATAGTTACCACCGCCGTTTACTGGCGCTTAAGTTCTCAGCTTCGCCGAGACGAATCTCGACTAACCGGTCCCCTTAACGTTCCAGCACCGGGCAGGCGTCAGTCCGTATACATCGCCTTACGGCTTCGCACGGACCTGTGTTTTTAGTAAACAGTCGCTTCTCGCTGGTCTCTGCGGCCACCCCCAGCTCGGAGAGCAAGTCCCCTCACCAGACGTGGCCCCCCTTCTCCCGAAGTTACGGGGGCATTTTGCCGAGTTCCTTAACCATAGTTCACCCGAACGCCTCGGTATTCTCTACCTGACCACCTGAGTCGGTTTAGGGTACGGGCCGCCATGAAACTCGCTAGAGGCTTTTCTCGACAGCATAGGATCATCCACTTCACCACAATCGGCTCGGCATCAGGTCTCAGCCACATGTACGACGGATTTGCCTATCGCACGGCCTACACCCTTACCCCGGGACAACCACCGCCCGGGCTGGACTACCTTCCTGCGTCACCCCATCACTCACCTACTACAAGTCTGGTCCGTCGGCTCCACCACTCCCCTTTGCCCGAAGGCTCCGGGGCGGCTTCACGGACTTAGCATCGCCTGGTTCGATGTTTGACGCTTCACAGCGGGTACCGGAATATCAACCGGTTATCCATCGACTACGCCTGTCGGCCTCGCCTTAGGTCCCGACTTACCCTGGGCAGATCAGCTTGACCCAGGAACCCTTAGTCAATCGGCGCACACGTTTCTCACGTGTGAATCGCTACTCATGCCTGCATTCTCACTCGTGAACCGTCCACAACTACCTTCCGGTGCTGCTTCACCCGGCACACGACGCTCCCCTACCCATCACAGCACCCGTTGGGGCTATATACTGCAATGACACGACTTCGGCGGTACGCTTGAGCCCCGCTACATTGTCGGCGCGGAATCACTAGACCAGTGAGCTATTACGCACTCTTTCAAGGGTGGCTGCTTCTAAGCCAACCTCCTGGTTGTCTCTGCGACTCCACATCCTTTCCCACTTAGCGTACGCTTAGGGGCCTTAGTCGATGCTCTGGGCTGTTTCCCTCTCGACCATGGAGCTTATCCCCCACAGTCTCACTGCCGCGCTCTCACTTACCGGCATTCGGAGTTTGGCTAAGGTCAGTAACCCGGTAGGGCCCATCGCCTATCCAGTGCTCTACCTCCGGCAAGAAACACACGACGCTGCACCTAAATGCATTTCGGGGAGAACCAGCTATCACGGAGTTTGATTGGCCTTTCACCCCTAACCACAGGTCATCCCCCAGGTTTTCAACCCTGGTGGGTTCGGTCCTCCACGAAGTCTTACCTCCGCTTCAACCTGCCCATGGCTAGATCACTCCGCTTCGGGTCTTGAGCGTGCTACTGAAACGCCCTGTTCGGACTCGCTTTCGCTACGGCTACCCCACCCGGGTTAACCTCGCAACACACCGCAAACTCGCAGGCTCATTCTTCAAAAGGCACGCAGTCACGAGAACAAGGCAAGCCTTGTTCCGACGCTCCCACGGCTTGTAGGCACACGGTTTCAGGTACTATTTCACTCCGCTCCCGCGGTACTTTTCACCATTCCCTCACGGTACTATCCGCTATCGGTCACCAGGGAATATTTAGGCTTAGCGGGTGGTCCCGCCAGATTCACACGGGATTTCTCGGGCCCCGTGCTACTTGGGTGTCTCTCAAACGAGCCGCTGACGTTTCGACTACGGGGGTCTTACCCTCTACGCCGGACCTTTCGCATGTCCTTCGCCTACATCAACGGTTTCTGACTCGTCCCACGGCCGGCAGACCGTGGAAGAGAGATCCCACAACCCCGCATGCGCAACCCCTGCCGGGTCTCACACGCATACGGTTTGGCCTCATCCGGTTTCGCTCGCCACTACTCCCGGAATCACTGTTGTTTTCTCTTCCTGCGGGTACTGAGATGTTTCACTTCCCCGCGTTCCCTCCACACTGCCTATGTGTTCAGCAGCGGGTGACAGCCCATGACGACTGCCGGGTTTCCCCATTCGGAAACCCCCGGATCAAAGCCTGGTTGACGACTCCCCGGGGACTATCGTGGCCTCCCACGTCCTTCATCGGTTCCTGGTGCCAAGGCATCCACCGTGCGCCCTTAAAAACTTGGCCACAGATGCTCGCGTCCACTGTGCAGTTCTCAAACAACGACCAGCCACCCGTCACACACCAGAACTCTGATGCTTCACCGGGGCCGGCATCCGAGGGTTCATTCCCTCAGACACCCAACAGCGTGCCCGACCCGATCTGTCCGTCCTCTCCACGTTCCACGCCGAAGCAGTACTAGCAGGAGACATCCAGACCGTGCCGAATAATCAACGTTCCACCCATGAGCAACCAGCACCGGACGTTCGCCGGTGTACTGGCCTCTGGACCGCAGAGCGGCCTAGAAGTGCTCCTTAGAAAGGAGGTGATCCAGCCGCACCTTCCGGTACGGCTACCTTGTTACGACTTCGTCCCAATCGCCAGTCCCACCTTCGACAGCTCCCTCCCACAAGGGGTTGGGCCACCGGCTTCGGGTGTTACCGACTTTCGTGACGTGACGGGCGGTGTGTACAAGGCCCGGGAACGTATTCACCGCAGCAATGCTGATCTGCGATTACTAGCAACTCCGACTTCATGGGGTCGAGTTGCAGACCCCAATCCGAACTGAGACAGGCTTTTTGAGATTCGCTCCACCTCACGGTTTCGCAGCTCTTTGTACCTGCCATTGTAGCACGTGTGCAGCCCAAGACATAAGGGGCATGATGACTTGACGTCGTCCCCACCTTCCTCCGAGTTGACCCCGGCGGTCTCCTGTGAGTCCCCATCACCCCGAAGGGCATGCTGGCAACACAGGACAAGGGTTGCGCTCGTTGCGGGACTTAACCCAACATCTCACGACACGAGCTGACGACAGCCATGCACCACCTGTACACCGACCACAAGGGGGGCACTATCTCTAATGCTTTCCGGTGTATGTCAAGCCTTGGTAAGGTTCTTCGCGTTGCGTCGAATTAAGCCACATGCTCCGCTGCTTGTGCGGGCCCCCGTCAATTCCTTTGAGTTTTAGCCTTGCGGCCGTACTCCCCAGGCGGGGAACTTAATGCGTTAGCTGCGGCACCGACGACGTGGAATGTCGCCAACACCTAGTTCCCACCGTTTACGGCGTGGACTACCAGGGTATCTAATCCTGTTCGCTCCCCACGCTTTCGCTCCTCAGCGTCAGTAATGGCCCAGAGATCCGCCTTCGCCACCGGTGTTCCTCCTGATATCTGCGCATTTCACCGCTACACCAGGAATTCCGATCTCCCCTACCACACTCTAGCTAGCCCGTATCGAATGCAGACCCGGGGTTAAGCCCCGGGCTTTCACACCCGACGTGACAAGCCGCCTACGAGCTCTTTACGCCCAATAATTCCGGACAACGCTTGCGCCCTACGTATTACCGCGGCTGCTGGCACGTAGTTAGCCGGCGCTTCTTCTGCAGGTACCGTCACTTTCGCTTCTTCCCTGCTGAAAGAGGTTTACAACCCGAAGGCCGTCATCCCTCACGCGGCGTCGCTGCATCAGGCTTTCGCCCATTGTGCAATATTCCCCACTGCTGCCTCCCGTAGGAGTCTGGGCCGTGTCTCAGTCCCAGTGTGGCCGGTCGCCCTCTCAGGCCGGCTACCCGTCGTCGCCTTGGTGAGCCGTTACCTCACCAACAAGCTGATAGGCCGCGGGCTCATCCTTCACCGCCGGAGCTTTCGACCCTCACAGATGCCTGCGAGAGTGATATCCGGTATTAGACCCCGTTTCCAGGGCTTGTCCCAGAGTGAAGGGCAGATTGCCCACGTGTTACTCACCCGTTCGCCACTAATCCACCCCGAAGGGCTTCATCGTTCGACTTGCATGTGTTAAGCACGCCGCCAGCGTTCGTCCTGAGCCAGGATCAAACTCTCCGTGAATGCTTCTCACGGGAGCGGAGCCAGGAGGAGGAATAGTCCCCCCGGCTCACAGCGTCCTCGCTGTGTTTTTCAAAGGAACCTCATCCTCGGCTATCACTGCCGGGGACGGGGTATCAACTAATCTGGCGTTGATTTTTGGCACGCTGTTGAGTTCTCAAGGAACGAAAGCTTCCTTTGTACTCACCCTCTCGGGCTTTCCTCCGGGCTTCCCTTCGGTGTTTCCGACTCTATCAGACCTTTTCGGTGTCCGATTCCCTGTCGGTGGGATTGTCTTGGGCTTCCGGCTTTCGCCCGTCGGCCTTTCGACATTCACTACGTTAGCCGATTCCCTCCGCAACTCATAATCGAGTTCCTGCGAGTTCGAATTCAGGCATGCGGGCACGCCGAAATCGATCCCGCTGAGGGATGTCGTAGGTAGTGGGTTGGCCGCTTCCGGCTGCTGGCGAATGCCGTACCCGGTTCAAGCGGCTCGGGCCACGTTACGCCCCTGCCACAAGCGAGTCAACTTCGGCGGTGCCTGGGGACGTGCGCCCGGTACGGGCTCACCGTCGGGTCGCCGGCCGCCCAGAAGCGCCAGGGGTGGACATCCCCGTTGCCGCCCTCACCGGCGACCCCGGTGCGGGGACCGTTGCTCACCTGGTGGGACGGGATCGGGGTGCCGGTCAGCAGGCTGAGAGGGCTGCCCTCGGGGGCGCACGCGTCCGTGCCGTCGAGGGTGCGGTCCACGCCCAGGGCCGTGGCCAGGCGGGCGGGGCCTTTGGCGAGTTCTTTGTCGTCGCGGGCCGAGAGTCGGCGTTTACGGGCGAGGTCCACGCCCTCGATCACCTCTCCGGCGCGGAGCAGGACCGCGCTCGCCCTGCCGTCGGGGCCGCAGACGAGGTTCATGCAGTGCCACATGCCGTAGGTGAAGTAGACGTACACATGTCCGGGCGGACCGAACATCACCTCGTTGCGGGGTGTGCGGCCGCGGTAGGCGTGGGAGCCGGGGTCGTTCGGGCCGTCGTAGGCCTCGACCTCCGTGAGGCGGACAGTGATCGGACCGTCGGGCGTCGTACGGACGAGGAGGCGGCCGAGGAGGTCGGGGGCTACCTCCAGGACGGGGCGGTTGAAGAAGGCCCGGGAGACAGGCGTACGGTCGGGGGTCGCGATCATGCCCTCCGAGCGTAGTGGAGAACCACGGGTGCGCCGGGGTGGTCAGCGGGCACTCGGCTTGCCAGGGTGTGGGACGCGGAACCGGCCACGTCCGGATCGCGTTTCTAGGGATCAACGGATCCCGTCAGAAGTAGTCGTAGAGGGAGAGTCATGGCGTTCAAGAAGCTGCTCGCGAGTCTCGGGGCCGGCGGGGCTTCGGTCGAGACGGTGCTGACGGAGGTCAACGTCGTCCCCGGCGGTGTGGTCCAGGGCGAGGTCCGGATCCAGGGCGGTTCCGTCAACCAGAACATCGAGGGACTGTCCGTCGGGCTGCAGGCCAAGGTCGAGGTCGAGAGCGGCGACCAGGAGTACAAGCAGGACATCGAGTTCACCAAGCTCCAGCTGGGCGGTGCCTTCGAGCTCCAGGCCGGTGCCGTGCACGCGGTGCCGTTCGGACTGGAGATCCCCTGGGAGACCCCGGTCACGATGATCGACGGGCAGGCGCTGCGCGGGATGCACATCGGTGTCACGACCGAGCTGGCGATCGCCCGCGCGGTGGACTCCGGTGACCTGGACCCCATCAACGTGCACCCGCTGCCGGCGCAGAAGGCGATCCTGGACGCGTTCCTCCAGCTGGGCTTCCGCTTCAAGAACGCGGACATGGAGCGCGGGCACATCCGCGGCACGCGGCAGAAGCTGCCGTTCTACCAGGAGATCGAGTTCTTCCCGCCGTCGCAGTACCGGGGGCTGAACCAGGTCGAGCTGAGCTTCGTCGCCGACGAGCACGCGATGGACGTCGTGCTGGAGATGGACAAGAAGCCGGGGCTGTTCAGCGAGGGCAGCGACACCTTCCGGTCCTTCCAGGTGGGTCTGAACGACTATCACGGGACCGACTGGGCGGCATACCTCAACCAGTGGCTGTCCGAGGTCGGCAGCAAGCGCAACTGGTTCTAGGCTCGGCGTCACCGAGTCCATCAGCATCGTTCAGGAGGTACCGAGGTGACCGAGCTCAAGCGCCGGCCGCTCCCCCATGACTTCCACCCGCCCGTGCCGTCGTTCACGGTGACGAGCGAGGACGTCCAGGAGGGGGCGACGCTCAAGGCCGCGCAGGTCCACGCGGAGGGGAACACCTCGCCGCAGCTGCGCTGGGAGGGTTTCCCGGCCGAGACCAAGAGCTTCGCCGTGACCTGCTACGACCCGGACGCCCCGACGGGCAGCGGGTTCTGGCACTGGGTCCTCTTCGACATCCCCGCCACGGTGACGGAGCTGCCGGCGGGAGCGGGCAGCGGCGCGTTCGAGGGGCTGCCGGAGGGCGCCGTGCAGGCGCGCAACGACTACGGCAGCAAGGACTTCGGCGGTGCCGCGCCGCCGCCCGGGGACGGGCCGCACCGGTACGTCTTCACGGTGTACGCGGTGGATCAGGAGAAGCTCGGTCCGGACGCCGACGCCTCGCCCGCCGTCGTCGGGTTCAACCTGCGGTTCCACGCGATCGCGCGCGCCCAGCTGATCGGTGAGTACGAGAACCCCGCGTAGGGACAATCAGCTCATCGTTCATTGAACGTTTGCCCGCCTCTGGTCTTGGAAGTGATCAGAGGCGGGCATTTTTTATTGCGTTGTCCATCTCGGCGTGCCCGTCCAGAGTTGATCCGAGCCCGCCGGAGGGCGGGCAGATGCAATGGGGAGGTGGGCTGGATGCGTGACACGCTGGTCCTGAACGCGAGCTTCGAGCCGCTGTCTACGGTGACGTTGAACCGCGCTGTCGTCCTGGTGCTCCAGGACAAGGCCGTCGTCGAGCAGGCCCACCCCGAACTGCGTATGCGGGGCGCGGATGTGGACATACCGGCGCCCCGGGTGATCAGGCTGTGCAGGTACGTACGGGTGCCGTTCCGAAGACAAGCGCCGTGGTCGCGGAGGGGGGTGCTGGTCAGGGACCGGCACCGGTGCGCGTACTGCGGTCGCCGGGCGACCACCGTGGACCATGTCGTGCCGCGCGCGCAGGGCGGTCAGGACACCTGGCTGAACACGGTGGCGTCCTGCTCCGAGGACAACCACCGCAAGGCGGACCGGACTCCCGACCAGGCGGGGATGCCGTTGCTGCGGGAGCCGTTCGAGCCGACTCCCCAGGACGCGATGCTGTTGGCCCTGGGGCAGGACGACCTGGCCGCGCTGCCGGAGTGGCTGTCCCTGGACGCGGCTTAGCGGTGCGCCGCGTCGGCTGCGGGTCCGCTGCGGCCGAACGCGCAGTTCCCCGCGCCCCGAGAAGCAGGTGGGGTGCGGGGAGCTCTGTTGTCCGGGGTCCTCAGTCGATCGACGGCTTCTCGCGGCGTTCCGGGATCTTCTTCTCGGTGCCGCCGTTGCCGGAACTACCGCCCATGGCGCCGAAGTTGCCCATCGCGCCGGAGAGGCCCTTGAGGGCGTCGCCGATCTCGCTGGGGACGATCCAGAGCTTGTTGGCGTCGCCCTCGGCGATCTTCGGGAGCATCTGGAGGTACTGGTAGCTGAGGAGCTTCTGGTCCGGGTCGCCGGCGTGGATGGCCTCGAAGACCGTGCGGACGGCCTGGGCCTCGCCCTCGGCGCGCAGGGCGGCGGCCTTGGCCTCACCCTCGGCGCGCAGGATCTGGGACTGCTTCTCGCCCTCCGCGGTGAGGATCGCGGCCTGGCGCGTACCTTCGGCGGTGAGGATCGCGGCGCGCTTGTCACGGTCGGCGCGCATCTGCTTCTCCATCGAGTCCTGGATGGAGGTCGGGGGCTCGATCGCCTTCAGTTCCACGCGGTTGACGCGGATGCCCCACTTGCCGGTGGCCTCGTCGAGGACGCCGCGCAGGGCCGCGTTGATCTCCTCGCGGGAGGTCAGGGTGCGCTCCAGGTCCATGCCGCCGATGATGTTGCGGAGGGTGGTGACGGTGAGCTGCTCGATCGCCTGGATGTAGCTGGCGACCTCGTAGGTCGCGGCGCGGGCGTCGGTGACCTGGTAGTAGATGACCGTGTCGATGTTGACGACCAGGTTGTCCTGGGTGATCACCGGCTGCGGCGGGAAGGGGACGACCTGTTCACGCAGGTCGATGCGATTGCGGATGGTGTCGATGAACGGGACCACGATGTTGAGGCCCGCGTTGAGGGTGCGTGTGTAACGGCCGAAGCGCTCGACGATGGCGGCGCTCGCCTGTGGGATGACCTGGATGGTCTTGATCAAGGCGATGAAGACCAACACCACCAGAATGATCAAGACGATGATGACCGGTTCCATCGTGCGTCCCCGTCCCCTTCTCCGCTTCTCCGCCTCGAGCGCTTTCGGAAGATCCTACGTTTGTGAAGATCTTGCTGATCGAGTCTGACAGACCGTCGCGTACCTCGGGAGGCCTTCGCCTCACTTGCGTAGTGCGGGAGTTGTGCAAGGTCAGATGACGATCGCCGTGGCCCCCTCGATGTCCACGACGTCGACTTGCTCACCGGCCTCGTACACGCGGTCCGTGTCGAGGGAGCGGGCCGACCAGATCTCTCCGGCGAGTTTGATCCGGCCGTTCCCGGAACCGTCGACGCGCTCCAGGACGACGGCCTGCTTTCCCTTCAACGCGTCCACTCCGGTGGCGAGTTGGGGGCGCTGTGCGCTGTGCCGGGCCGCGATCGGGCGGACCACGGCGATGAGGGCGACCGAGACGACGATGAACAAGAGGACCTGGGCGACCGCGCCGAGGCCGAGGCCGGCGCCGATCGCGGCGGCGACCGCGCCCACGGCGAGCATGCCGAACTCCGGCATCGCGGTGACCACGAGCGGGATTCCGAGCGCTGCTGCGCCGACGAGCCACCAGACCCACGCGTCGATGTCGTTCACGAGGTCATGGTAGGACCGTATGTCCCGTCGCGGACAGGGCGCACGGGGTCAGGGACGGGGCAGGGCCGCCGGGGGTGCCCTTCGGGCGGCGGTCAGGACAGCGGGAGGCCCTGCGCGGTCCAGCGGTCGCCGACCTGTTCCACGACGAGCGGGAGCCCGAAGCAGAGGGAGAGGTTGCGCGAGGTGAGTTCGAGTTCGACCGGGCCCGCGGCGAGGACCTTGCCCTGGCGGATCATGAGGACGTGGGTGAAGCCGGGGGCGATCTCCTCGACATGGTGGGTGACCATGATCATCGAGGGGGCGATCGGGTCGCGGGCGAGGCGGCCGAGACGGCGTACGAGGTCCTCGCGACCACCGAGGTCGAGACCGGCGGCGGGCTCGTCCAGGAGGAGCAGTTCGGGGTCGGTCATCAGGGCGCGGGCGATGAGGGTGCGCTTGCGCTCGCCCTCGGAGAGGGAGCCGAACGTCCGGTCGAGGTACTCGCTCATGCCGAGGCGGTCGAGGAAGGCGCGGGCGCGCTGCTCGTCGACGGCCTCGTACTCCTCCTGCCAGGCGGCCGTCATGCCGTAGGCGGCGGTGAGGACGGTCTGCAGGACGGTCTGGCGCTTGGGGAGCTTCTCGGCGAGGGCGATGCCGGCCATGCCGATGCGGGGGCGCAGTTCGAAGACGTCGGTGCCGGGGGCGCCGAGGGTCTCGTCGAGTACGGAGACGGTGCCCGAGCTGGGGAAGAGGTAGGTGGAGGCGATGTTCAGGAGGGTGGTCTTGCCCGCTCCGTTGGGACCGAGGATGACCCAGCGCTCGCCTTCCTTGACGGACCACGAGACCTGGTCGACCAGAGCCCTGCCCTCGCGGACCACCGATACGTCCTGAAGCTCCAGAACATCGCTCATGAGCGCGTTGTCTCCCCTTGCAGTGTGGCCGGTCTCGGTTGTCGCGGGTGCCTGTGGTGGACCGCCGCGCGCGGGTGGGCGCGGCCCCTCGGGAAAATCTACGCCACCGGCCGGGTGGGCCGTTCCATCGGTCCGGTCCTTAGGGTGGGGGGATGTTCTCGGAACCGCGCTCTGGTCGCCTTGCCGCTTGGGGAAATGCCCTGTTGGCCGGACTTGTCTCACCGGACGACGCCGTCCTCGCCGTCGTCGGGGAGGACGCCGTGCACCGGGTGGAGGGGCTGCCCGGTGAGTCGGCGCCGGTGGGGCTGACGCTGGCGCTGGGCAGGCTGCGGGCGCTGGGGGTGCGCGGGCTGCGGGTGGCGCTGCCCGCGCCGGGGCATCCGCTGGGGCTGAGCGGGCCGCCGGAGTTCAACGCGCGGGCGCTGGAGGCCGAGGAGGCCGTGATCTGTCACGGGGTGGCGCTGGGCCTGGTACCGGAGGTGTCCGAGGCCGGGCCCGCGGGCGACGTCCATGTCGAGGTGGTGTGGCGCTGTCTGCCGGTGCGGGAGGCCCCGCCGGCGGATGTGCCGTCGCTGGGTGAGGCCGAGCGGGAGCTGGCGGAGGCGTTGCGGGAGGCCACGGAGGTGCTGTCGAAGCTGGACGTGGCGGCGTCGGGGCCGGCGGCGGAGGCGGCGATCGACGCGTACCGGGCGCGAGTCGACGGGGCGGCGCGAAGCGCCTCGTTGAGGGGTGGTGGTCGGGCGACGGGCGGGAGGGGGCGGGAGGTGTTGGCGCCGGGGTATCCGCCGCGGGCGGTGCGGGTGCTGGAGCTGGCGCGGCGGGTGGGGTTGCTGGTGTCGCTGGCGGTGGACCGGGGGCACGGGGGTGCGGTGAGTTCCTCCGAGATGGCGGCGCGGGCGGAGGCCCTGCGGCCGGTGGAGCGGACGGGGCGGCGGGCTCAGGTCGCGGCGTACAACGCGTATGTGGAGGAGCGGGAGCGGGGGTGAGCGTCGGGGACGACTGACTGAGCGGTGTCGGTGCTCGTGTCTCGGGGGCGCTGCCCCCGGGCCGGCGGTCTCAGCCGGCCATCCCGTGCCGTACGGCCCACAGCGCGGCCTGGGTGCGGTCGGCGAGGTCGAGTTTCATCAGGATGTTCGAGACGTGGGTCTTGACGGTCTTCTCGGAGAGGACCAGGGCGCGGGCGATCTCGCGGTTGGAGCGGCCGTCCGCTATCAGGCCGAGCACCTCGCGCTCCCGTTCCGTGAGGGAACCGCCTCTGCCCTGGCCGGAGTTGCTCTCCTCCTGGGAGAGCAGGGCGCCGGCGACCTCCGGCTGGAGCAGGATGTGGCCGGCGTGGACCGAGCGGATGGCGCCGGCGAGGGCGTCGGGGTCCACGTCCTTGTAGACGTATCCGGCGGCGCCGGCGCGCAGGGCGGGGACCACCGTGCGCTGTTCGGTGAAGCTGGTGACGATCAGCACGCGCGCGGGGTTGTCGAGTTCGCGCAGGCGGCGCAGGGCCTCGATGCCGTCGGTGCCGGGCATCTTGACGTCCATGAGGACGACGTCGGGCCGGAGTTCCTCGGCGCGCTGGACTCCCTCGGCGCCGTCGGCGGCCTCGCCGACGACCTCGATGTCGTCCTGGACCTCGAGGAAGGTGCGCAGTCCGCGGCGGACGACCTGGTGGTCGTCGACGAGCAGCACCTTGATTGCGTCAGCCACCGGGGGCCTCCATCTCGATCGTGGTGCCCTTGCCGGGCGCCGATTGCACCGTCAGGCCGCCGCCGATCCCGCTCGCCCGGTCCCGCATGGAGACGAGGCCGAGGTGGCGGCCGGCCCTGCGGATCGCCGAGGGGTCGAAGCCGGTGCCGTCGTCCGTGACGCGCAGGACCGTGTCGGGGCCGCGTTTGCGCAGGGTCACGTCGACGTGCCGGGCGCCGGAGTGGCGCAGGGCGTTGTGCAGGGCTTCCTGGGCGACCCGCAGGAGGGCCTCCTCCTGGGCCGCGGGCAGGGCGCGCACACCGTGGCTGGTGAAGGTGACGCGCGCGGTGTGGGCGCGGTCGAGGACCTGGACCTGGGTGCGCAGGGTGGCGACGAGACCGTCCTCGTCGAGGGCGGCGGGGCGCAGTTCGACGACGGCGGCGCGCAGTTCGTCGGCGGCTTCGGCGGCGAGGGCGGCGACCTGCTGGAGCTCGCCCTTGGCGCGGGAGGGGTCCCGGTCGACGAGGGCGGCGGCGGCCTGGGCGGTCAGGCGCAGGGAGAACAGTTTCTGGGCGACCGCGTCGTGCAGTTCGTGGGCCAGCCGGGAGCGCTCCTCCGCGATGGTGAGTTCGCGGCTGCGTTCGTACAGGCGGGCGTTGGTGAGGGCGATGGCCGCGTGCTGGGCGAGGATGGCGAGCAGGTCCTCGTCCTCCTCGGTGAAGCCGCAGCCTCCCTCCGGCTTGGCGCAGTTCTTGTTGGCGAGGAACAGGGCGCCGATGACCTCGTCGCCGTCGCGGACGGGCAGGCCGAGGAAGTCGGACATGTCGGGGTGGGCGGAGGGCCAGCCCTCGAAGCGGGGGTCCTCGCGGACGTCGGCGAGGCGCTCGGGGCGGGCCTCCTGGAGCATCGAGGCGAGGATGCCGTGCTGGCGGGGCAGGGGGCCGATGGCCTTCCACTGCTCGTCGGTGACGCCGTCGACGACGAACTGGGCGAAGCCTCCGTGGTCGTCCGGGACGCCCAGTGCGGCGTACTGGGCGTCGAGCAGCTCGCGGGCGGAGGCGACGATCGTCTTGAGGACGTCGCGCACCTCGAGATGCCTGCTCATGGCCAGCAGCGCGGAGCTCACCGCGGCGAGGCCGGACCGGGGACCTTGGCTCATGTCCTCACGGTACCGGCGGGGGGTGACAGCCCGGATCCGACCTGTGACGGCCGCGGGTCGGGCGGGGGTCCTAGGCCGCAGGTCCTCGGTACGGCGGCGTAGGGCGCGCGGAGGGGGTGTGCGGGCGTACGTCGAAGGGCCCCGGTGGACCCGGTCCCGCGCCGGAGGCGGGGCGCGGGGGCCGTTCCTAGGTTGGGGTGACCGCCGAGCGGAGGCGGGCTGACGAGGGGACGGTTGTCATGCCGGTAGCGATCATCACGGGGGCCTCGAAGGGGCTGGGGCGGGCGCTGGCCGAGGCGCTGGCCGCGCGGGGCTGGGATCTGGTGCTGGACGCCAGGAACGAGGGGGTGCTGGAGGAGACGGCGGCCTGGGTGTCGGGGCACGGGACGCGGGTGCGGGCGCTGGCGGGTGACGTCACGGACGCCGCGCACCGGTCGGCGCTGGTGGCGGAGGCGTGGCGGCTGGGCGGGTGCGATCTGGTGGTGAGCAACGCCAGTGCGCTGGGTGCCGAGCCGCTGGTGCGGCTGGAGGGGCTGCCGCTGGAGGGGCTGCGGCGGGCTCTGGAGGTGAACGTCGTGGCGGCGCTGGGGCTGGTCCAGGAGGCGCTGCCGCTGGTGCGGGCGGCGCGGGAGGGCGCGGTGATCACCGTGAGCTCGGACGCGGCGGCCGAGGCCTATGAGACGTGGGGCGGCTACGGGGCGTCGAAGGCGGCCCTGGACCACCTCGCGGCGGTGCTCGGTGAGGAGGAGCCGGGGCTGCGGGTGTGGGCGGTGGATCCGGGGGACATGGGGACGGACCTGTACGCGGCGGCCGTGCCGGACGACGACGATCCGCGTCCGGAGCCGGCGAGTGTGGTGCCCGCGTTCCTGCGGTTGCTGGACGAGCGTCCGGCGAGCGGGCGGTACGGGGCTCCGGCGCTGCTGGGGGGAGGCCGATGACGCTGGCGGTGCGGGTGCCGGAGGAGTTGTCGGCGCGGGTGCCGGCCGAGCAGCGCGGGCCGGGGCGGGCGCGGGACGACGTACGGCTGCTGGTGTCGCGGGGGGCGGAGCCGGCGCATCACGCGTTCCGGGAGCTGCCGTGTCTGCTGCGGGCCGGGGACCTGCTGGTGGTGAACACCTCGCCGACGCTGGCGGCGGCCGTGAACGGGCGGATCGCGCACGCGCGCGTGGTGGTGCACTTCTCGACGCGCGGGGACGCGGCGCACGGCGGTGCGGGGCGGTGGGCGGTCGAGCTGCGGGAGCCGGACGGGAGGGGGAACGACCCGGGCGCGTGCGGGAGGGCCCGCCGGTACGGAGGTGCGGCTGCCCGGCGGTGTGCGGCTGACGTTGGAGGAGCCGCTGAGTCCCGGGAGCGGGCGGCTCTGGTGGGCGCGGGCGGCCGGTGGGGCGGGGGCCGCCGGCCGGGGCGGGCCCGATGTGCCGGGGCTGTTGCGGGAGCACGGGCGTCCCGTCCGTTATGCGTATACGGAGCGCGACCAGCCGTTGTCGGTGTATCAGACGGTGTTCGCGCTGCCGTCGGCCGACGGGGCGGGGAGTGCGGAGATGCCCAGTGCGGCGCGGCCCTTCACGGCGGGGCTGGTGGCGGAGCTGGCTGAGCCGGGGGGTGCAGTTCGCGCCGGTGGCGCTGCACACGGGGGTGGCTTCGGCGGAGGTGCACGAGCCGCCGTATCCGGAGTGGTTCTCGGTGCCGGCGGCCTCGGCGCGGCTGATCGAGGCCGTGCGGGCCGGTGGCGGGCGGGTGATCGCCGTGGGGACGACGGCCGTGCGGGCGGTGGAGTCGGCGGCGGGGCCGGACGGGGTCGTACGCGCGCGTGAGGGGTGGACGGACCTCGTGGTGACGCCGCAGCGCGGGGTGCGGGTGGTGGACGGGCTGCTGACCGGGCTGCACGAGCCGGAGGCGTCGCATCTGCTGATGCTGGAGGCGGTGGCGGGGCGGGCCGCGGTCGACCGGGGATACGAGGAGGCGCTGCGCGGGCGCTATCTGTGGCACGAGTTCGGGGACGTCCATCTCCTTCTGCCGCGGGAGGGTTCGGCGAAAGCTCCTCACGCAGAGCATTGCTCCAGCAACTGCCCGTGAGAACGAGGGCGGGGTGGTGTGAGGCCCCGCATAGGGCGCACATCACGTACGAAGGGGCATAGGAGAGAGAACGGTCCCTCGCGAACGGGGCAGACATGCCAGTCTGTCCCGTTTTGCCCTTCCCTGATCCACTACCGGGCATCGTAGGTCACACCTTTGCCTGGGCATTTTGCGGCCGCTAAGAATTGCTCTCGTCGCTCAGCGCCGCGGGTTTCCGCCGCAGCGTTCGTTCGTGCCAAGCGCACCGTGTCCACCGTCGGACGAGCGACCTCCGCGCTATTTCGAAGAGGTCATTCGCCATGCCCAAGAACACCCACAAGATCGCGATCGTCGGTGCCGCCACCCTCGGTGCGGCCGCCCTCGCCTTCTCCGTGGTGCCGGCCGACGCGCACACGACCACGACGGACGCCGTCTCCTCGGCCCGGGTCGCCTACAGCACGGAGCCGGTGCAGGGCGTCAAGGGCACGGTGACCGACCAGCTCGCCGGTGCGAACCTGAAGATCGAGGCCGTCGAGGCGAAGAAGAAGGCCGTCGCGGACGCCGCGGCGCAGAAGAAGGCCGCCGCCGAGGCCGTGCGCAAGGCCGTCGCCACGAAGAAGCGGGCCGCCGCCGACGCCGCCCGCAAGGCCGCCGCCGCGAAGGCCGCCGCTGCGCACAAGGCGAAGCACGCCGCGAGCCGCTCCACGCACCGCGCCGCGGTGAAGCCGGTCTCCGCCAAGAGCTACGCCAACAACCTCGACGGCTGGATCCGCGAGTCGCTCGACATCATGAAGAAGCACGGCATCCCGGGCTCCTACGAGGGCATCAAGCGCAACGTCATGCGGGAGTCCTCCGGCAACCCGAACGCCATCAACGACTGGGACGTCAACGCCGTCAACGGCGTCCCGTCCAAGGGCCTGCTCCAGGTCATCCCGCCGACCTTCAGCGCGTACCACGTGGCCGGCACCTCCTGGAACATCTACGACCCGGTCGCCAACATCACTGCCGCCTGCAACTACGCGGCCGACAAGTACGGCTCCATGGACAACGTCAACAGCGCGTACTGACACCGCCGGCACGCGCCGAAGGGCGGCACCCCTCTCGCGGGGTGCCGCCCTTCGGCGTCGTACGGGACGGACTACTTGCGCATGACCTCGGGCTCGTGCCGGCGCAGGAAGCGGGCCACGAAGAAGGCGCAGATCACCCCGAGCGCGATCAGCGCGATCATGTCCAGGCTCCAGGCGCCGACCGTGTGCTCCCACAGCGGGTCGTTGTCGCCGCCGTCCTTGGGCGGGCTGATCCTGTTGAAGTCCAGCGTGGCACCGGCCGCGCCGACCGCCCAGCGCGAGGGCATCAGGTACGAGAACTCGTTGACGCCGATCGAGCCGCTCAGGGCGAACAGACAGCCGGTGAAGACCACCTGGATGATCGCGAACATGACCAGCAGCGGCATGGTCTTCTCGGCCGTCTTCACCAGGGAGGAGATGATCAGGCCGAACATCATCGAGGTGAAGCCCAGCGCCATGATCGGCAGGCACAGCTCGACCAGCGGCGCGTTCTTGAGGATCAGGCCCTCCTGCGGGATCTCCCGGCTGGAGAAGCCGATGACACCGACCAGCAGCCCCTGGATCACGGTGACCACACCGAGCACGAACACCTTGGACATCAGGTACGCCGAGCGCGACAGGCCGGTGGCGCGCTCACGCTCGTAGATGACCCGTTCCTTGATCAGCTCACGGACGGAGTTCGCCGCGCCCGCGAAGCAGGCACCGACCGCGAGGATCAGCAGCACCGTGGTGGCCGTGCCGTTGGGGATGATCCGGCCGCTCTTGGGGTTGACCGGGTTGGGCAGCAGGCTGTTGCCCGAGTCGATCAGCAGGCTCACCGAGCCGAGGACGACCGGCAGGATCACCGAGAGGGCGAGGAAGCCCTTGTCCGACACGATCACCGAGGTGTAGCGGCGCACCAGCGTCATGAACTGCGACATCCAGCCCTGCGGCTTCGGCGGCCTCATGGCCTGCATGGGCGGCATCTGTACGGACTGCGGCGCGACGGCGTCGATGTCCGCGGCGTACATCTGGTAGTGCTGCGAGCCCTTCCAGCGGCCCGCCCAGTCGTAGTCGCGGTAGTTCTCGAAGGCGGAGAAGACATCGGCCCAGGTGTCGTAGCCGAAGAAGTTCAGCGCCTCCTCCGGCGGCCCGAAGTAGGCGACCGCACCGCCCGGCGCCATCACCAGCAGCTTGTCGCACAGCGCCAGCTCGGCCACCGAGTGGGTCACCACGAGGACCGTGCGGCCGTCGTCGGCGAGGCCGCGCAGCAGCTGCATGACATCGCGGTCCATACCCGGGTCGAGACCCGAGGTGGGCTCGTCCAGGAAGATCAGCGACGGCTTGGTGAGCAGCTCCAGGGCCACCGAGACCCGCTTGCGCTGGCCGCCGGAGAGGGAGGTGACCTTCTTCTCCTTGTGGATGTCCAGCTTCAGCTCGCGCAGCACCTCGTCGATCCGGGCCTCGCGCTCGGCGGCCGTGGTGTCGGCCGGGAAGCGGAGCTTGGCCGCGTACTTGAGGGCCTTCTTGACGGTCAGTTCCTTGTGCAGGATGTCGTCCTGCGGGACGAGACCGATGCGCTGGCGCAGCTCGGCGAACTGCTTGTACAGGTTCCGGTTGTCGTAGAGGACGTCGCCCTGGTTGGCCGGGCGGTAGCCGGTCAGCGCCTTGAGCAGCGTCGACTTGCCGGAACCGGACGGTCCGATCACCGCGATCAGGGACTTCTCCGGGACGCCGAAGGAGACGTCCTTGAGGATCTGCTTGCCGCCGTCGACCGTGACGGTGAGGTGGCGCGCGGAGAAGGAGACCTCACCGGTGTCGACGAACTCCTCGAGCCGGTCGCCGACGATCCGGAACGTCGAGTGGCCGACACCGACGATGTCCGCCGGGCCCAGGAGCTGGGTGCCGCCCTTGGGGATCGGCTGACCGTTGACGTAGGTGCCGTTGTGCGAGCCGAGGTCGCGGATCTCCATGCTGCCGTCGGGCATGGAGCGGAACTCGGCGTGGTTGCGCGAGACCTGGAGGTCGGAGACGACCAGCTCGTTCTCCAGGGCCCGGCCGATGCGCATGACGCGGCCGAGGGAGAACTGGTGGAACGTGGTCGGGCTGCGGTCTCCGTGGACCGGCGGCGCCCCCGCGCCCCCGCCGGACACATGCTGCGCGTACGGCTCGTTCGGGCCCTGCTGCTGCGGGACCTGCGGCGCGGACTGCTGCGGCGGCTGCCAGCCGGCCTGCGCGGACTGCGGCGGCGCGGCCCAGCCGGAGTTCGCGGTCTGCGCGGCGTAGGGCTGCTGCCGGGGCTGCGCGGCCGGCGCCTGCGCCCCCGACAGCGTCACGCGCGGGCCGTCGTTGGCGTTGCCCAGGTGCAGCGCCGAGCCGGGCCCGACCTCCAGCCGGCTGATCCGCTGTCCCTGCGCAAAGGTGCCGTTCGTGCTGCCGTGGTCCTCGACGACCCAACTGCGGCCGTCGAAGCTGACGGTGGCGTGGCGCCAGGAGACCCTGGCGTCCTCGAACACGATGTCCCCCTGCGGATCACGTCCGAGGGTGTATGACCTGGACGGATCGAGCGTCCAGGTACGTCCGTTCAATTCCAGTACGAGTTCCGGCACTCCATGCCCCATGAGTAGTCCCCCGAGTTACCCCCGTCACAGGGAGTCTAGGGATGTCGAACATCGTCGGGAACTATTTCAGTACCGGCCCCCTGACCGAAAGTCGGGCCTCGCCAGGAGCTTGCACGAGCACATCGGCCGTTCCCGTTGACGGGGTTGAAATCGCCCCGGAGAGTGGTAAACGCACGCGAGGGGGACGGATACGGCGATCTTCGCCGAACCGCGCCGCGGATCGGGGGGTCTGCATGAGTGCCGGCACTGGGGTGGAGAGCTACGGGCGCGCGCGGCACGGCGGCGGTGTGCCGTGGCCGGACGTGGCACTGGCCGCGATCGCCTGCGTGAGCTGGGCGTTGATCGGGATGGCGGGGACGGCGGCGCTCGGTCTGCATCTGCTCGGCGCGGACGCGGCGGGCTCGTTGGGCCCGATGACGGCGGCCGTGGTGGCTCTCGGGGCGGGCGGATCCGTCACGCCGTCGGGCGATGTGTCGGCCTTCGGCCTCACGGGGGCCGAAGCAAACACCGCCGTCGAGATCACGCCACTGGGCGTGGGCCTGGTCGGCGCGCTGCTGCTGTCGTGGCTGTTCCTGCGGTCCCTGCGCGCGGCCGGGGTCGTCGTCGCACCGGGCGAACTCCTCGCCCGGGCGGGCGCGGTGGTCGCGCTGTTCGTGGCGATGCTGGGCGGGCTGGCCTGGGCGGGGCACGACGTGATCACGTTCGACGGCGGTGCGCTGGGGCTGGACGCCCCGCCCGGCGGGGGCGGCACCGGGGGCGGCCTGCAGATCCCCGGGCTCGGGGATCTCGGCGGGCTGCTGCCCGACCGGATCGGGGATCTGATCGACGCGAAGGCGGCGGTCGGCTTCACCGTCGATACGGCACCCACGGTGCTGGGCGGGCTCCTGTGGTCGACGGGCATCCTGCTGATCGCGCTGCTGGCCTCGCGCCGCACCCCGCTGCCGCGCGGGTGGGAGGCGGTGCACCGGGTGGTGCGGCCCGCGGTGTCCGCCGTGGTCTGCGTGCTGCTGGTCGCCGTGGCGGCCGGCTTCGCGGCGGCGGCGTACGCGGCGATCGGCGACGCCCATCCCCGACGGATCGCGGGAGCGGCGCTGCTCGGCGCGCCGAACGGGGTGTGGCTGGGCGTCTCGATCGGCCTGTTCGTCCCCTGGGAGGGCCGCGCCACGGGAGCCCTCACGCACGTCCTGCCGGCCCCCCTCGACCGGCTCCTCACGGTCGGCACCGACCAGCCGGTCACCGTCGGCCGCCTGGCCGGCCTGGACGGCCGGGTATGGCTGCTCGTGGTGGCCACGGCCGTGATGATGCTGTTCGCGGGGGTGCTGGTGGCGGTGCGGACGCCGTTACGGGGAGCGGCGGCGGGTGCCGGGCCGGGCGGGGCCGGGGTGGGGGGGTTCGTCGGGGGGTGCGCCGTACGGCTGGGTGCCGTGACGGCGGTGGCGCTGCCGTCCCTCGGGCTGCTGACGGGGGTGTCCGCGGATGCTTCGCTGTCCGTGCTGGGGTTCGACGCCTTCGGGGCCGGGATCGAGCTGCACGGGCATCTCGGCACGGCGCTGCTCCTCGGGGCGGCGTGGGGGGCCGGAGCGGGGGCCGCGGGGGCGCTGCTGGCGTGCGCCACGGGCGCGGCGGGACGGCGTGCCGCGCCGTTGGCACTCGGTGACGTGCGGGCGGGGGGTGCGGGGTACGCAGATGACGCGTACGAGGGTGGCGCGTACGGCGGTGACTCGTCCGGCGGCGAAGCGCACGGGCGCGGCGCGTACGGGAGTGGGGCCCACGGGAGGGGGGGCGGAGCCGTGCGGCAGGCCGGGGCGGAGGCGGGGCCGTATGCCCCGAGCGCCTCCTACCGGGTGCCGAATCCGGCGACCAATCCGTATCTCCGGGTGCCGCGAGGGATGCGGGAGCCGGGCGGACCACCGGAGCCGGAGGACGCGCGGCCCGAGGAGCGGCGGGGCCAGCGGCCGGGGCGGTCAGGTCCGGACGGTGGGCGGGGTGCGGGCGGGCCGGTGCCGCCCGGTGACGACGGGCGGGCGGGGCCTTCGGCCGGGGGGCGGCGGCCGGGGGACGTGTCCGGTGCGCCGACCGTGGCGGGGCCGGGCGGGCGCAGCGGCCCGTACGGGCCGCTCGGGACGGCTTCTCCGAGGCCCGGGGGCTCCGCCGGGGAGGACGGGCCGCCTCCCGCGCCGCCGTCTCCTCCCGCGCCGCCGCCGAAGCGGCCCGATCGGCCCCGGTGAGCGGGATCGCCCGGTTCCCGTGAGCAGGAGCGCCCGGCCGCGCCGAGCGGGAGCGACCGGCCCCACCGGACCGATCGGCGGACTTCATGAAGCCGACATCACCGGTTCGCCCACTGTTCCGTGTCCGCTAGACGGACCTCTGCGGCGAAAGGCACTGGGTGCCGGATACGGTGGGATACATCATGAGAGCTTCGCAGACTTCGCCGACCTCGTCCTCTGATGCCCCCACGCTCCTTGTCAAGATCTTCGGCAAGGACAGGCCCGGCATCACGGCCGGTCTCTTCGACACCCTCGCGGCCTACTCCGTCGACGTCGTCGACATCGAGCAGGTGGTCACCCGTGGCCGGATGGTGCTGTGCGCGCTCGTGACCGCGCCACCGCGGTCGCTGGAGGGTGACCTCCGCCGCACGGTCCACAGCTGGGCCGAGTCGATCAAGATGCAGGCAGAGATCATCTCGGGCGTCGGTGACAACCGTCCGCGCGGGCTCGGTCGCTCCCTGGTGACCGTCCTCGGTCATCCCCTGACCGCGGAGGCCACGGCCAAGGTCGCCGCCAAGATCGCCACGGCCGGCGGCAACATCGACCGTATCTTCCGCCTCGCCAAGTACCCCGTCACCGCCGTCGAGTTCGCGATCTCGGGGGTGGAGACCGGGCCGCTGCGCACCGCGCTGGTCACGGACGCGCGGGCGCTCGGGGTGGACGTCGCCGTGGTGGACGCCGGTCTGCACCGGCGGGCCCAGCGGCTCGTCGTCATGGACGTCGACTCGACCCTGATCCAGGACGAGGTGATCGAGCTCTTCGCGGCGCACGCCGGCTGCGAGGACAAGGTCGCCGAGGTGACGGCGGCGGCGATGCGCGGTGAGCTGGACTTCGAGCAGTCGCTGCACGCGCGGGTGGCGTTGCTGGAGGGGCTGGACGCCTCGGTGGTGGACAAGGTGCGCGCCGAGGTCCGGCTGACGCCGGGGGCGCGCACCCTGATCCGCACCCTGAAGCGGCTCGGCTACCAGGTGGGGGTCGTTTCCGGCGGCTTCACCCAGGTCACCGACGATCTGAAGGAGCGGCTGGGGCTGGACTTCGCCCAGGCCAACACGCTGGAGATCGTCGACGGCCGGCTGACCGGCCGGGTCACCGGCGAGATCGTGGACCGGGCGGGCAAGGCGCGGCTGCTGCGCCGGTTCGCCGCGGAGGCGGGCGTACCGCTCTCGCAGACCGTGGCGATCGGTGACGGCGCCAACGACCTGGACATGCTGAACGCGGCCGGTCTCGGGGTGGCCTTCAACGCCAAGCCGGTGGTGCGCGAGGCGGCGCACACGGCGGTGAACGTGCCCTTCCTCGACACGGTCCTGTATCTGCTGGGCATCACCCGTGAAGAGGTCGAGGCGGCGGAGACCCACACCGAGTAGGGCGGCGCCGAGCGGCACCTCGACGTCGAGGAGGCCTCGGAGGGACAGGCAGGGCCCGGTACCGAAAGGCGCCGGGCCCTCGCGTGTCCGCCCGTGCCGGGCGGGTCACTCCTCGGGCGCCCAGTAGTCGGTGAGCGTGGCGACGGCCGGCTCCAGGGACTTCCAGGAGCCGTCGAAGGTGAGGACGGCGAAGGAGGAGGCCGGGAAGCCACGGCGGGTCATGCGCTCGTGGGCCTCGCTCCCGGCCGAGTCGGTCAGGATGTCGGTGAGGGCGTGGACGCCGGGGTTGTGGCCGATCAGGATGACGCTGCGCACGTCGTCCGGGGTCTCGTTGAGCAGGGCGATCAGCTCGCCCGGGGAGGCCTCGTAGATCCGCTCCTCGTAGACCGTTTTCGGCCGGTGCGGGAGTTCGTGGACGGCGAGCTTCCATGTCTCCCTGGTGCGGACCGCGGTGGAGCACAGCGCCAGGTCGAGGGGAATGCCGCTGTCAGCCAGTCTGCGTCCGGCGACGGCGGCGTCCTTCCGGCCCCGCTCGGCGAGCGGGCGCTCGTGGTCGTTCACCTGTGGCCAGTCGGCTTTCGCATGCCGGAAGAGGACGATCCTGCGGGGTTCTGCGACGCTCATGCGTCCCAGCTTCGCATGAAACAGGCCATGGGGCGCAGGGAGTTGACATGGGGCTTTGCCGCTCTCCCCGGGGGCGCGGAGTGCGGTCGGGGCGTGCTCGTCACGGCTGGCGCGCGAGGAGGAGCTGCACGCGCTCGACGAGGTGGGTGATCGCCGGGTCGCCGCCGGTGGCGTGGGCGTCCGAGGGGTTCAGTATCAGGACGAGCAGGGTGATGAAGGCGAGGGTCGGCAGGGCGAGGGCCCACCAGGGCAGCCGGGCGTCGATCCGGGCCCGGGCGGCGGTCGGGCGGGGCCGGGTGAGCACTGGGGCCGACATGGATGCCTCCGGTCGTCTTCGAGCGGTCCGTGGTCCGCGTCGTACGGCCACATCTCGAAGCTACGGAATCGGCGGCCCGCAGCCCATCCGGTGATCCACCCACTTGACCCTGACCCTCACCCCCTAGGGGACAGGGGGGTTAACCCCACCCTCAGGGTGCGGCGATCGTGGCGATGACGGCGATGATCACGAAGATGGCGAGGAACGAGCCGAAGACCATCAGCATCTTCTTCTGGCCGTTCTGGGGGTTCGGGTCGAGCACCATGCGCCCAGTGTCGCACCCGTGGTCCGCCGCACGGCTGCCGGGGTCAGCGGGCGGCCGCCTCGTCCTCCACCGTGCCGGGGCGGCCCGCCAGGACGCCCACGGCCATCTGCGGGAGCATGAGCGCCGCCATGAGCCCCAGGGGCAGCGCCCAGCCGCCGCTGTGCTGGTAGAGCACGCCGACCAGGAGGGGGCCCGGGATCGAGATCAGATAGCCCGTGCTCTGCGCGAACGCGGACAGCTGGGCCACGCCCGCGCCGGTCCTGGCGCGCATGCCGACCATGGTGAGGGCCAGCGGGAAGGCGCAGTTCGCGACACCGAGCAGCACGGCCCAGGCCCAGGCCCCCTCGGCGGGCGCGAGGTAGAGACCCGTGTAACCGGCGAGGCCGCAGACGCCGAGCACGACGACGATCGGGCCCTGCCGCGGCAGCCGGGAGGCGACGCGCGGGATGACGTAGGCCAGGGGCACGCCCATCGCCATGGTGACCGCGAGCAGCAGGCCGGCCTCGCCCGCGGACACGCCCGCGTCCCGGAAGATCTGGGCCATCCAGCCCATGGTGATGTAGGCGGCGGTGGCCTGGAGGCCGAAGAAGACGGCGAGCGCCCAGGCGGTGCGGCTGCGCGTGATGCGCAGTCCGTCCGGTCGCTCCACGCGTGCGTGCGGGGCGGCCGGTGCGTCGGGCGCGGGCTGGGCCGGGGCGGGCGATTCGGACCGCTGCCCGGCCCGGGCGGGCGATTCGGACCGCTGCCCGGCCCGGGCGGGCGTTTCGGGCCGCTGCCGGGCGTCCCGGGCGAAGAGCAGCCACGGCAGTACGGCAGCAGCGGCCGGGCCCGCCCACAGGGCGAGGCCGGGCCGCCAGCCGCCGCCCAGGGCCTCCGTCAGCGGCACGGTGACCGCGGCGGCGGCCGAGGTGCCGAGGGCGAGGGCCATCGAGTAGAGCCCGGTCATGGAGCCGACCCGGTCGGGGAAGTGCCGCTTGACGACGACCGGCATCAGGACGTTGCTGACGGCGATGCCCATCAGGGCGAGGGCACTGGCGGCCAGGAACCCGGCCGTACCGCCCGTGTACGGCCGTATCAGCAGGCCTGCGGTGATCGCCGCCATGCCCGCGCAGACCACCGCGCCCGGGCCGAAGCGGCGGGCGAGGCGCGGGGCCGTGACGCCGAACACGGCGAAGCACAGCGGGGGCACGGAGGTGAGGAGCCCGGCCATGGTGCCGCTCATGCCGAGCCCGTCGCGGACCTCCTCCAGGAGCGCGCCGAGGCTGGTGATCGCGGGCCGGAGGTTGAGCGCGGCCAGCACGATGCCGGCCATGAGCAGTCGGGGACGCCACGCGCGCGTGCCCGAGCGCGGGCCGGAGACGGCCACCGGCGTACGGGTGGGCAGGGGTGTCGTCGTGCTGGTCGTCCTGGTGTCCTCGCTGGCCATGCCGCCCATCATAGAATCATGGGATGAATACCTGTCCAGCCTTGTGACGCCCTGTGAGCCCTGTGAGAAGGTGTGCCATGCCCCTGAGCCATCCCCGTCGCTCGGCCCTCTCCGAGCAGGTCATCGCCGAGCTGCGCCACCAGATCACCTCGGGCGAGTGGCCGGTCGGCTCGCGGATCCCCACCGAGCCCGAGCTGGTCGAGCAGCTGGGCGTCGCGCGCAACACGGTCCGTGAGGCCGTCCGCGCCCTCGCGCACAACGGGCTGCTGGCCATCCGGCAGGGCTCGGGGACGTATGTCGTGGCTACCAGCGAGCTGGCCGGTGTCATGCACCGGCGGTTCGCGGACGCCGACCCCCGGCACATCGCCGAGCTGCGCTCCAACCTGGAGTCGGGGGCGGCGCGGCTCGCGGCCGAGCGGCGCACGGAGAAGGACCTCAAGCAGCTGGACGCGCTGCTGCGGCGGCGCGAGGAGGCCTGGGAGTCGGGGGACGCGGAGGCCTTCGTGGCCGCCGACGCGACCTTCCACCTGGCGGTGGTGGCCGCCTCGCACAACGACGTCATGACCGCGCTCCACGCCGACCTGGGCGAGGTGCTGCGGGACTGGCTGCGCGAGGACGTCGGCGACCGGCTGACGCCGGAGACGTACATGGACCACACCCGGCTGATGGACGCGATCCGCGCGGGTGACGCGGAGACGGCCGCGGCACAGGCGGCCGGCTATCCGCTGTCCTGCCGTCCGGGCCGGGTCACGGAGGCCGGCGCGGGCTGAGCGGCGGACGCCGAGACCCGGCCCGGCGGCCGTCGGCCCGGAGGAGGCCGGCCGAGGCCGGCTCAGCGGCGGCCGGCTCAGACCCTCTCGTGGGTGACCCAGGCCCGGTCGACCTCCTTCCAGCAGCGCCCGGTGAGCCGTACGGTCAGGGCGGGGCCGGCGTCGACGGGGGTGCCGTCGGTGTCGAGGTCCCACCAGCGCGCGCACTCGATGTGCAGCGTCACGCGGTCGGTGTCGACGTAGGGGTTGTGGCAGTGGGCGACGACATGGGAGCCGTCGACGGCGATGCGGCACTCCGCGCCGAAGGGGTCGGGACGCTCATGGGGCAGCGCCTGATGGGGCGCGCAGAGCACGAGCGCGACGGCGGAGGTCAGGGGGGCGAGAGCACGGAACAGACGCACAGGCGAACCTCCTCGGCAGGGCTGGGGAGGGCTGCGCGGAGGTGAACGCGCACTTCATCGTGCCTGGTCGCGAGGGTGCCCCGCCCGGCCTGATAGGCCGGACGGGTGACACGGAAGAGGGGTGGCGTCAGGCGCCGATGGCGTGCAGACCGCCGTCGACGTGGATGATCTCGCCGGTGGTCTTCGGGAACCAGTCGCTGAGCAGGGCGACGATGCCCTTGCCGGCCGGCTCCGGGTCCTTCAGGTCCCACTCCAGCGGGGAGCGGGTGTCCCACACCGCGGCCAGGTCGCTGAAGCCCGGGATGGACTTGGCGGCCATGGAGCCGAGCGGGCCCGCGGAGATCAGGTTGCACCGGATGTTCTGCTTGCCCAGGTCGCGGGCGATGTAGCGGCTGGTGGCCTCCAGGGCGGCCTTGGCCGGGCCCATCCAGTCGTACTGCGGCCAGGCGTACTGCGCGTCGAAGGTGAGACCGACGACCGAGCCGCCGTTCTGCATCAGCGGCAGGCAGGCCATGGTCAGCGACTTCAGGGAGTACGCCGAGACGTGCATGGCCGTGGCGACCGACTCGAACGGCGTGTTGAGGAAGTTGCCGCCGAGCGCGTCCTGCGGCGCGAAGCCGATGGAGTGCACGACGCCGTCGAGACCGCCGAGCTCCTCGCCGACGACGTCGGCCAGGCGGCCCAGGTGCTCGTCGTTCGTCACGTCGAGCTCGATGACCTTGGTGGGCTTCGGCAGCTTCTTGGCGATGCGCTCGGTCAGCGTCGGCCGCGGGAACGCGGTCAGGATGATCTCGGCACCCTGCTCCTGGGCCAGCTTGGCGGCGTGGAACGCGATGGAGGACTCCATCAGCACACCGGAGATCAGGACGCGCTTGCCCTCGAGAATTCCGCTCATGGTGATCAGTGACCCATTCCCAGTCCGCCGTCAACGGGGATGACGGCTCCAGTGATGTACGAGGCGTCGTCCGAGGCGAGGAACCGCACCGTCGCGGCGATCTCCTCCGGCTGCGCGTACCGGCCGAGCGGGACCTGCGAGACGATGCCCGCGCGCTGCTCGTCGGTGAGCACCTTGGTCATGTCGGTGTCGACGAAACCGGGCGCGACGACGTTGAACGTGATGTTGCGCGACCCCAGCTCACGGGCGAGGGAGCGCGCGAAGCCGACGAGGCCGGCCTTGGACGCGGCGTAGTTGGCCTGACCGGGCGAGCCGTAGAGCCCCACGACCGACGAGATGAGGACGACCCGGCCCTTCTTGGCGCGCAGCATGCCGCGGTTGGCCCGCTTGACGACGCGGAAGGTGCCGGTGAGGTTGGTGTCGACGACCGAGGTGAAGTCCTCCTCGGACATGCGCATCAGGAGCTGGTCCTTGGTGACGCCGGCGTTGGCGATCAGGACCTCGACGGGGCCGTGCTCGGCCTCGATCTCCTTGTAGGCCTGCTCCACCTGCTCGGCGTCGGTGATGTCGCACTTGACGGCCAGGCAGCCCAAGTCGGTGAGGGCCTGCGGCGGTTCGCCCGAGCGGTATGTGATCGCGACCTTGTCGCCGGCGTCGGCGAACGCGCGGGCGATGGCGAGGCCGATGCCCCGGTTTCCTCCGGTGACGAGAACCGAGCGGCTCAACGGATCACCCTTTCGATAGGGGTCTGACACACCTGCCCGGGACCTGGACGGCAGGCGGCTTCCCTCGAAACCTATCGGTCCGGCCGTGCGCGCGGACATTCGGGCACCGACAGTGGGGCACGGGACTCACTGTGGGGTCCCTACAGAAACTTTGCGGCAGGCGCTCCGAAAGGTGTGGTCCGACGGCCGCCCGGCGCGACATGATCGGGGACACACACGCGACGACACCAGGGAGATACGTAGGTGCCTCATACCATCGACGAAAGTTTCACGGCCCTACCTCTGCGCGCCCTCGCCGACGCCGCCCTCGCACGTGCGCGTGCGCTCGGGGCCGAGCACGCGGACTTCCGGTTCGAGCGGGTGCGCAGCGCGTCGTGGCGGCTGCGGGACGCCAAGCCGTCCGGGTCCTCGGACACGACCGACCTGGGGTACGCGGTGCGGGTGGTGCACGGCGGTACGTGGGGCTTCGCGTCCGGCGTGGACCTGACGATGGACGCGGCCGCCCGGGTGGCCTCGCAGGCCGTGGCGATGGCCAAGCTGTCCGCGCAGGTCATCAGGGCCGCCGGGTCCGACGAGCGGGTGGAGCTGGCCGACGAGCCGGTGCACACGGACCGGACGTGGATCTCGGCGTACGAGATCGATCCGTTCACCGTGCCGGACGAGCAGAAGACCGCGCTGCTCGCCGACTGGAGCCACCGGCTGCTGGCGGCCGACGGCGTCAACCACGTCGACGCCTCGCTGCTCACCGTGCACGAGAACAAGTTCTACGCGGACACGGCGGGGACGGTGACCACCCAGCAGCGGGTGCGGCTGCACCCCTCGCTGACGGCGGTCTCGGTCGACGAGTCCAGCGGTGAGTTCGACTCGATGCGGACGCTCGCGCCGCCGGTGGGACGCGGCTGGGAGTACCTCACCGGGACCGGCTGGGACTGGGACGACGAGCTGGAGCGGATGCCGGAACTGCTCGCCGAGAAGATGCGGGCGCCCAGCGTGGAGGCCGGACTGTACGACCTGGTCGTCGACCCGTCCAACCTGTGGCTGACCATCCACGAGTCCATCGGGCACGCCACCGAGCTGGACCGGGCGCTCGGCTACGAGGCCGCCTACGCCGGCACCTCCTTCGCCACCTTCGACCGGCTCGGCAAGCTGCGCTACGGCTCCGACCTGATGAACGTCACCGGTGACCGCACCGCCGAGCACGGCCTGGCGACGGTCGGCTACGACGACGAGGGCGTCGAGGGCCAGTCCTGGGACCTGGTGAAGGACGGCACGCTCGTCGGCTACCAGCTGGACCGGCGGATCGCGAAGCTGACCGGCCTGGGCCGCTCCAACGGGTGCGCCTTCGCCGACTCCCCCGGGCACGTGCCGGTGCAGCGGATGGCGAACGTGTCGCTGCGGCCCGATCCGGCGGGGATGTCGACCGAGGACCTGATCGGGAGCGTCGACCGCGGGATCTACGTCGTCGGGGACCGGTCGTGGTCCATCGACATGCAGCGCTACAACTTCCAGTTCACCGGCCAGCGGTTCTTCAAGATCGAGAACGGGCGGATCACCGGGCAGCTGCGGGACGTGGCCTACCAGGCGACGACCACCGACTTCTGGGGGTCCATGGCCGCGGTGGGCGGCCCGCAGACCTATGTGCTCGGCGGCGCGTTCAACTGCGGCAAGGCCCAGCCGGGGCAGGTCGCGGCGGTGTCGCACGGCTGCCCGTCGGCCCTGTTCAAGGGCGTCAACATTCTGAACACCACGCAGGAGGCCGGCCGATGAGCGCCCGTACGAACAAGCCGCACGAGGTCGTCGAGCGCGCCCTCGCGCTGTCGCGGGCCGACGGGTGCGTGGTGATCGCCGACGAGCAGTCGACGGCGAACCTGCGCTGGGCCGGCAACGCGCTGACGACGAACGGCGTCACCCGCTCGCGCACGCTCACCGTGATCGCCACGGTCGACGGCAAGGAGGGCGCCGCCTCCGGGGTCGTCTCGCGGACGGCGGTGACCGCGGACGAGCTGGAGCCGCTGGTGCGGGCCGCCGAGGCCGCCGCGCGCGGCGCCGGGGCCGCCGAGGACGCGCAGCCGCTGGTCACCGGTGAGGTGGTGGTTCCGGAGTTCACCGAGGCACCCGCGGAGACCTCGTCCGCGGTGTTCGCCGACTTCGCGCCCGCGCTGGGCGAGGCCTTCGCACGCGCGCGTGCGGGCGGCCGGGAGCTGTACGGCTTCGCCAACCACGAGCTGGTGTCGACGTACCTGGGCACCTCCACGGGCCTGCGGCTGCGGCACGACCAGCCGAACGGCACGCTGGAGCTCAACGCCAAGTCCCCGGACCGTACGCGGTCGGCCTGGGCCGGGCGCTCCACGCGGGACTTCAAGGACGTGGACCCGGCGGCGCTCGACGCCGAGCTCGCCGTACGTCTCGGCTGGGCCGAGCGGCGGATCGCGCTGCCGGCGGGGCGGTACGAGACGCTGCTGCCGCCGACCGCCGTCGCGGACCTGCTGATCTACCAGATGTGGTCGGCGTCGGGCCGGGACGCGGCCGAGGGGCGGACGGTGTTCTCCAAGCCCGGCGGCGGCACCCGGCTCGGCGAGCGGCTGTCCGAGCTGCCGCTGACCCTGCGCAGCGACCCGCACGAGCCCGGCCTGGAGTCGGCGCCCTTCGTCCTCGCCCACTCCTCCGGGGGCGACTCGTCGGTGTTCGACAACGGGCTGCCGCTGGCCGCCACCGAGTGGGTCGGCGAGGGGGTGCTGAAGAACCTCGTCACCAGCCGGCACAGCGCCGGTCTGACCGGGCTGCCGGTGGCGCCCGCGATCGACAACCTGATCCTCGACGGCGGTGCGGACCGCTCCCTGGAGGAGATGGTCGCGAGCACCACGCGCGGGCTGCTGCTGACCTGTCTGTGGTACATCCGCGAGGTGGACCCGGCGACCCTGCTGCTGACCGGTCTGACCCGGGACGGGGTGTACCTCGTCGAGAACGGCGAGGTCGTCGGCGAGGTGAACAACTTCCGGTTCAACGAGTCGCCGGTCGGTCTGCTGGGCCGGGCGGTGGAGGCCGGGCGCACGGAAAAGACGCTGCCCCGGGAGTGGAGCGACTGGTTCACTAGGGCTGCGATGCCCGCGCTGCGGGTGCCGGACTTCAATATGAGCTCTGTCAGTCAGGGCGTATAACCTCGTACTGACCACGAGCCCACCCCAAGGAGATACGAGAACCGTGACGGACATCGTCGACGAGCTGAAGTGGCGGGGCCTGTTCGCCCTGTCCACCGACGAGGACGCCTTGCGCAAGGCGCTCGCGGACGGCCCCGTCACGTTCTATTGCGGCTTCGACCCGACCGCGCCCTCGTTGCACGTGGGGCACCTGGTGCAGGTGCTCACCGTGCGCCGGCTCCAGCAGGCCGGTCACCGGCCGCTGGCGCTGGTCGGCGGGGCCACGGGACTGATCGGCGACCCGCGCCCCACGGCGGAGCGCACGCTGAACGACCCGGAGACGGTCGCCGGCTGGGTCGGCAAGCTGCGTGCGCAGATCGAGCCGTTCCTGTCCTTCGAGGGCGAGAACGCGGCCGTGATGGTCAACAACCTCGACTGGACCGCGGGTCTGTCCGCGATCGAGTTCCTGCGCGACATCGGCAAGCACTTCCGCGTCAACAAGATGCTGACGAAGGACTCCGTGGCCCGGCGCCTGGAGTCCGACCAGGGCATCAGCTACACCGAGTTCAGTTACCAGATCCTCCAGGGCATGGACTTCCTCCAGCTCTACCGGCGCCACGGCTGCACGCTCCAGCAGGGCGGCAGCGACCAGTGGGGCAACCTCACGGCCGGTCTGGACCTGATCCACCGGCTGGAGCCGCAGGCCGACGTGCACGCGCTGGCGACGCCGCTGATGACCAAGGCGGACGGCACCAAGTTCGGCAAGACCGAGGGCGGCGCGGTCTGGCTGGACCCGGAGATGACGACGCCGTACGCGTTCTACCAGTTCTGGCTGAACGTGGACGACCGGGACATCTCCGGCTACCTGCGGATCCTGTCCTTCAAGTCGCGTGCGGAGCTGGAGGAGCTGGAGCGGGAGACCGCGGAGCGGCCGCAGGCGCGGGCCGCCCAGCGGGCGCTGGCGGAGGAGCTGACCACGTTGGTGCACGGCGCCGACCAGACTGCCGCGGTGATCGCCGCGAGCCGGGCGCTGTTCGGACAGGGCGAGCTGGGCGACCTCGACGAGCGGACGCTGGCGGCCGCGCTGTCCGAGGTGCCGCACATCCAGGTCGCCGAGCCGGGCCCGGTGGTGGACCTGTTCGCGCAGGTCGGACTGGTCGCCAGCAAGTCTGCAGCACGGCGGACCGTGAAGGAGGGCGGGGCCTACGTGAACAACGTGAAGGTCACGGCCGAGGACGCGGTGCCCGTGAAGGAGGATCTCCTGCACGGGCGGTGGCTGGTGCTGCGGCGGGGGAAGAAGAATCTTGCCGCCGTCGAGGTGACGGGCGCGTAAGCCCCGCCCCGGTGACGGGAGCGCAGGCCTCGGGGAGGCGCCCTTGCGGGGGCGCCTCCTTCTTCATGCCCGCTGTCTCATGCCCGTTGCCTCATGCCCGCTGTTTCCTCTTGCCCAGGGTCGCCATGTACGCCCTGTCCCCCAGGGCCACCACCACGACCGCGGCCACCAGCTGGAAGAGGTGGCGCCACCAGTCGATGCCCGCGGTCTCCTCGACGCCGAAGCCGCGGGCGATCGCGTTGCCGATCACGGCGCCGATGATGCCGAAGATGGTGGTCAGCCAGAGCGGGCTGTGCTGCTTGCCCGGGAGGATCGCCTTGGCGATCAGACCGAGTACGAATCCCACGATGATCGCCCACAACCAGCCCATGGCTGCCTCCTCGTACGGCTCGACGTGAGCATTGCCCACAGTCTTGTTCCGTACCCCGTACGGCGCATGTCGGGTGCGGCCGTACGCGCTACGGCGCAGGAGGTTCGCCCGGGTACAGGGCGACCCGGTCTCGAAGGCGGCCCAGCCCCGGCGTAACGTGGAGTGCCGGGGAGTGTTCGACGTGGGTGGACGGTGGAATGCGATGCGGAAGCAGGGTGGTGGCGGAAAAGCCCAGGTGTTCCGGATCACCGGGGCCCGGCAGGGTCTCCAGGAGGACGTGCGCGGCCGGCAGCGGCGGTACGTGATCTCGATGACGGTCCGTACGGTCGCGGTGATCCTCGCGGCGACCCTGTGGAACGTGGAGCGTCATGTCGCCCTCGTGGCGCTGGTGTTGGGCGCGGTCCTGCCGTACATCGCGGTGGTGATCGCCAATGCGGGGCGGGAGAACGCGCCGGGTCTGCCCTCCACGTTCGTCACCGCCCATGTGCGGCCCATGATCGCGCCGCCCGGGGCGGACGGCTCCGGGACGGAATCGGTTCCGGAGGAGCGGGCCGAGCGTCGGCCATGACGGACCTGTGCGCGAAGCTCAGGAAAAGCTCAGATCAATCATGCTGTTCCAGTGCCGTGCGACGGGTCGGCCGTGACATACTTCGTACGCGCTCCGCATCCCCCGTCGGAGCGACGGACCGACGCCGGGCAGCTCCCCCCGTGGCTGCTCGGCGTCGCCTTTTGTATGGGTACCTGTGGGACGGAACGACGCAACTGTGACTGACGAGACTCCTATCTGTTCCGCCAAGGGGTGCCGGGTCGCCGCGGTGTGGGTGCTGGCGTGGAACAACCCGAAGATCCATACGCCGGAGCGGCGGAAGACGTGGCTGGCGTGCGAGGAGCACCGGGAGCATCTGTCGCAGTTCCTCGGTGTCCGGGGGTTCCTGAAGGATCAGGTCCTGCTGAGCGAGTGGGACGCTCAGGACGGCTGAATCCCGTCACCCGCCGATCGCCGACATCGGGCGGTCCGGCTGGACGAACGTCGGGTCGTCCAGACCCGCTCCCGCCTTCTTGCCCCACATCGCCAGGCGCCAGCGGCGGGCTATCTCCTCGTCGGGGGCGCCGGAGCGCAGGGCCGCGCGCAGGTCGGTCTCCTCGCGGGCGAAGAGGCAGGTGCGGACCTGGCCGTCGGCGGTGAGGCGGGTGCGGTCGCAGGCCGCGCAGAACGGGCGGGTGACGGACGCGATGACGCCGACCCGGTGCGGCCCGCCGTCGACCAGCCAGCGTTCGGCGGGGGCGGAGCCGCGCTCGTCCTGGCCCTCGGGGGTGAGGTCGAAGCGGGTGCGGAGCGAGGCGAGGATGTCTCCGGCGGTGACCATGTCCTCGCGCTTCCAGCCGTGCTGGGCGTCCAGCGGCATCTGCTCGATGAAGCGCAGTTCGTAGTCGTGCTCCAGTGCCCAGGCCAGCAGGTCGGGGGCCTCGTCGTCGTTGAGGCCGGGCATGAGGACGGTGTTGACCTTGACCGGGGTGAGGCCGGCGTCGCGGGCGGCGCGGAGGCCGTCGAGGACGTCGTGGTGACGGTCGCGGCGGGTGAGGGTCTTGAAGACGTCCGGGCGGAGCGTGTCGAGGGAGACGTTGACCCGGTCCAGACCGGCCGCCTGGAGCGCGCTCGCGGTGCGCCCCAGGCCGATGCCGTTCGTCGTCAGGGACATCCGGGGGCGTGGGGTCAGGGCCGCGACGCGTTCGACGATGCCGACCAGGCCGGGGCGCAGCAGGGGCTCACCGCCGGTGAAGCGGACCTCCTCGATGCCGAGCAGGGAGACCGCGATGTCGATCAGCCGGGTGATCTCGTCGTCCGTGAGGAGGTCGGGCTTGGCCAGCCACTGCAGGCCCTCCTCCGGCATGCAGTACGTGCAGCGCAGGTTGCAGCGGTCGGTGAGCGAGACTCTCAGGTCGGTGGCCACTCGACCGTAGGTGTCGATGAGCACGTGGGCCCCCTCCCCATGGTGGATCGCGTGTTCCTGTCGTCATCTGCGAGCCTACGCGACGCCACTGACAACATGAGAGGCCGATCCCACGACGCAAGACGCGGCCGCGTCGTGGGGATCCACGACGCGGCCGCGCTCCCGGAGGGGATCAGTGGGCTCCGGTGCCCGTCAGGGAGCGGACCTCCAGCTCGGCGTACTTGCCCTGGTCGGGCTCCTCCTTCGACAGGAGGGTGCCGAGGATGCCGAGGAGGAAGCCGACCGGGATGGAGATGATGCCGGGGTTCTCCAGCGGGAACCAGTGGAAGTCGACGTCCGGGAACATCGAGGTGGGCTTGCCGGAGACGACCGGGGAGAACAGCACCAGCCCTACCGCGGTGACCAGGCCGCCGTAGATCGACCAGAGGGCTCCGGAGGTGGTGAACCGCTTCCAGAAGAGGCTGTAGAGGATGGTGGGGAGGTTGGCGGAGGCGGCGACCGCGAAGGCGAGGGCGACCAGGCCGGCCACGTTCAGGTCGCGTGCGAGGGCGCCCAGGAGAATCGAGACGGCGCCGATGCCGACGGTGGCCCAGCGGGCCGCGTTGATCTCCTGCTTCTCGTCGGCCTGCCCCTTCTTGATCACGTTCGCGTAGATGTCGTGCGCGAAGGAGGAGGACGAGGCCAGGGTCAGACCGGCGACGACCGCGAGGATCGTGGCGAAGGCGACGGCCGAGATGGTGGCGAGCAGGATCGCGCCCCAGTTGGAGTCGACGCCGCCGAGGTGGAGGGCGAGGAGCGGTGCGGCGGTGTTGCCGGCCTTGTTCGACGCGATGATCTCGTCCGGCTTGATCAGCGCGGCGGCGCCGAAGCCGAGGGCGAGGGTCATCAGGTAGAAGGAGCCGATGAGGCCGATGGCCCAGATGACCGACTTCCGGGCGGCCTTGGCGGTGGGGACGGTGTAGAAGCGGATCAGGATGTGCGGCAGGCCGGCGGTGCCGAGGACCAGGGCGATGCCGAGGGAGATGAAGTCCAGCTTGGTGGTGCCGGTGGCGCCGTACTTCAGGCCGGGCTCCAGGAAGGCGGCGCCCTTGCCGCTGTTGTCGGCGGCCGAGCCGAGCAGGTCGGAGACGTTGAAGTCGAACTTCAGCAGGACCAGGAAGGTCAGGAGCAGGGCGCCGGCGATCAGCAGGACCGCCTTGACCATCTGGACCCAGGTGGTGCCCTTCATGCCGCCGATGGTGACGTAGACGATCATCAGTACGCCGACCAGGGCGACGATGCCGATCTTGCCGCCGTCGCTGGTGATGCCGAGGAGCAGCGAGACCAGGACGCCGGCGCCGGCCATCTGGGCGAGGAGGTAGAAGATCGAGACGACGATCGTGGAGGTGCCGGCGGCGGTGCGGACCGGGCGCTGGCGCATGCGGTAGGCGAGGACGTCGCCCATGGTGTAGCGGCCGGAGTTGCGCAGCGGCTCGGCGACCAGGAGGAGGGCGACGAGCCAGGCGACGAGGAAGCCGATGGAGTAGAGGAAGCCGTCGTAGCCGAAGAGGGCGATGGCGCCGGCGATGCCGAGGAAGGACGCGGCGGACATGTAGTCGCCGGAGACCGCGAGTCCGTTCTGGAATCCGGTGAACTGGCGTCCGCCCGCGTAGAAGTCGGCCGCGTCCTTGGTCTGCCGGCCCGCCCAGACCGTGATGACGAGGGTCGCCGCGACGAAGACCGCGAACAGGGTGATGATCAGCGGCCGGTGCTCGCTCGCCTCGCCGGCGGCGAGCAGGGTGGTGTGCTGCACGGGGCTCATGCGCCGCCCTCCATCCGGGACTTGATGGCGTCGGCCTTGGGGTCGAACTTGGCGGCGGCGGTGCGCGCGTACCACCAGGCGATGAGGAACGTGGTGAGGAACTGGGCGAGTCCGAGCATGAGGGCCATGTTGACGTTGCCGAAGAGCTTGGTGCCCATGAAGTCGCCCGCGTAGTTGGAGAGCAGGACGTAGAGGAGGTACCAGGCGATGAAGCCGACGGTCAGCGGGAACGCGAACCCGCGGTAGGAGCCGCGCAGTTCACCGAACTCCGCGCTCTCCTGCACCGCGACGAACTCCTCGGTGGAGGGGAGTTGGGCTTGGGTCTTCGAGGGGGGCGGTGTCTCGGTGGCCACGGAGTCTCCTCGCTTGCGGACGGCGGGTCGGGCGGGGGCTCGATGGTGCACGGCTCCCTGTCCAAGGGCACGGCGGCACGCTAGAGCGGGTTCAACCCGATCGGTTTCTTTCGTAAGTCGCCGCCTTGATCGCCGCGATGGCCGTTGCTGGGCGGCGAGTCGGGGAGATAGCTTCGACGCAGCACCACCCGTCATGTACCTGCCCAGGCGCGACCCGCGTCCGGGCCGGTCTCGCTTCCGGATGATGTGGAGACCCCATGGCTCATCTGCCTTCCAGACGCCGCCTCGCTCTCGCGGTGCCCGTCGTGCTGTCGCTGACCGCCGCCGTCGGCTTCCTGCCGACGGCCGCCACCGCGACTCCGGCCTCGCCCTCGGTGTCGGCCGCGGTGTCGACCGCCGAGGCCGCCGAGGCCGGGACGCTGGCGTATGTCGTCAACACGAAGGTGGACCACCGCACGATCGCGTCGGTGAAGAAGGCGGTCGCCGCGGCCGGCGGCACCCTGGTGGCGTCGTACGACAGGATCGGCGTGCTCGTCGTGCACTCCGCGAACCCCGACTTCGGTCCGCGCATCCGCGCGGTGCGCGGGGTGCAGTCGGCGGGTGCGACGCGCACCGCGCCGCTCAGCGCGGCGGGGACCACCGACGAGGGGGCCGTGCAGGTCCTGTCGAAGGCGGAGGCCGCCAAGATCGAGAAGGCCTCCGACGCAGCCGGCCAGAGCGAGCCGCTCGAGGCCGACCAGTGGGACCTGCGGGCCATCGGCGCGGACAGGGCCGCCGGGATCAACCCGGGCAGCAAGAGGGTCACGGTCGCCGTGATCGACACCGGTGTGGACGACACCCACCCGGACCTCGCGCCGAACTTCTCGGCGTCCCAGTCGGCCAACTGCGTCGGCGGTGTCGCGGACACCAGCGAGGGCGCCTGGCGGCCGTACACCGCGGACGACTACCACGGCACGCATGTCGCCGGTGAGATAGCCGCGGCCCGCAACGGCATAGGTGTGGCGGGCGTCGCCCCCGGGGTGAAGGTCGCCGGCATCAAGGTGAGCGACCCGAAGGACGGCCTCTTCTACCCGGAGAACGTCGTCTGCGCGTTCGTGTTCGCCGCCGACCACGGCGTGGAGATCACGAACAACAGCTACTACGTTGATCCGTGGCTGTACAACTGCATGGACGACCCCGACCAGCGAGCCATTGTGGACGCGGTCAACAGGGCCCAGCTGTACGCCCAGAGGAAGGGCACGCTCAACGTGGCCTCGGCGGGCAACAGCAACCACGACCTGGACGCCGACGCGCTGGAGGACTCGTCCAGCCCGGACGACTCCACGCCGGTGACACGGACGGTCGACCCGCACGAGTGCTTCGACGTGCCGACCCAGCTGCCGGGTGTGGTCACGGTCAGTGCCACGGGCGTCAAGGGCACCAAGTCGTACTACTCCAGCTACGGTCTGGGCGCGGTCGACGTGGCCGCCCCGGGAGGCGACAAGTACCAGATCCCGGAGACGCCGTCGGCCAACGGCCGCATCCTGTCGACGCTGCCGAACAACACGTACGGCTTCCTCCAGGGCACGTCGATGGCGTCCCCGCACGTGGCCGGCGTGGCCGCGCTGCTGAAGTCGACGCACCCGTTCGCGTCGCCGGCCCAGCTGCAGGCCCTGCTCAAGGCGCAGGCGGACAACCCGGGCTGCCCGGCCGAGCCGTACGACGGCAACGGCGACGGCGTGGTGGACGCGACCTGCGTCGGCGGCAAGCGCGTCAACGGGTTCTTCGGGTACGGGGTGGTGAACGCGCTGCGGGCCGTCAAGTAGCGCCTGCACGGCGTCCCTGAGACGCGGCCCCGGCGGCCCGTATATTGATTGAGTCAATACTGCACACTGTAGTCATGACATCAATCAATGATGTGTGGTCGGAGCTGGGCGGGGACCCCGCCCGGCTCGCCCGCGTGTCGGCCGTCGTCCGCGCGGACGCGCTGCCCGCCCGGCTGCCCGTGCGGGAGCTGGCGCGGGCCTGCGTGGGCGCGTGCGCGCTGGCCGGGGCCGAGCTGGGGGCGCTGCGCGCGGGGCTCGCGCGGGTGCCCGGGGTGCGGGTGGACGACGGGGCGGTGGCGACCGCCTTCACCAGTGAGCGGCACCTGCTGATCGACGGGCGGGGGCCGGTGCCGTTCGCGCCGCTGTCGCGGTTCTGGCGGACGGCGGACGGCTGGGTGCGTACGCACGCCAACTATCCGCACCACCGCGAACGGCTGCTGAGGACGCTGGGCGTGCCGGACGACCCGGCCGCCGTGGCGGACGCGATGGCCGGGCGGTCCGCGCGGGACGTCGAGGACGCGGTGTACGAGGCCGGGGGTCTCGCCGTCGCGCTGCGCACGCCCGAGGAGTGGGCGGCGCACCCGCAGGCGGCCGAGGTCGCCGCGCGGCCGCTCGTCGAACGCGGCCGGCTGGACGGCGCACGCGCGCGGACGTTCCCCGAGCTTGCCGGGGCTCCCCTGCTGCCCGCCGCCGGGCTGCGCGTCCTGGACCTCACCCGGGTGCTGGCCGGGCCGGTCGCCACCCGCACGCTCGCCCTGCTCGGCGCGGACGTCCTGCGGGTCGACCCGCCCCGGCTGCCGGAGCTTCCCGACCAGCACGTCGACACCGGTTTCGGGAAGCGCTCGGCCCTGCTCGACCTGGTCGCGGACCGGCGGCGCCTCGAGGAGCTGCTCGCGGACGCGGACGTCGTCGTCACGGGCTACCGGCCGGGCGCCCTCGACCGGTTCGGCCTCTCCCCCGAGGCGCTGGCCGAGCGGCGGCCGGGGCTGGTGGTGGCGCAGGTGTCGGCGTGGGGCGCGTACGGGCCGTGGCGGGACCGGCGGGGCTTCGACAGCCTCGTCCAGGTGGCCACCGGCATCGCGGCCGTCGAGGGCGCGGACGGGCGGCCGGGTGCGCTGCCGGCGCAGGCCCTCGACCACGGCAGCGGATATCTGCTGGCGGCGGGCGTGCTGCGGGCGCTGACCGAGCAGGCGTACGACGGCGGGAGCCGGCTCGTGCGGGTGGCGCTGGCGCGGACGGCCGCGCTGCTCATGGGCGGCGCCGGGAGTGACGGTGAGGCCGGGGAGGTTGGGGAGGCCGAGGAGGCCGGGGCTGGGGCCGAGAAGTGGCTCGGGGAGACGGACAGCGCGGTGGGGCGGCTGCGGTATGCGAAGTCGCCGGTGTTCTTCGAGGGGGGTCCGGCGCACTGGCGACGGCCGCCGGGTCCCTGGGGGGTCGATCCGGCGGCGTGGGGATGAGCGCCTCCGGGGCGCGTGACCTGCCGTCGTGCGCGTGCCGCGCACTGGTGGCCGGTCGCGCTGCTTCGCGCGCCCCTGCACCGGCCCCTCTGTTCACCACCCCTCTGCTCAGTTGGTGACCAGGACCTTCAACGCCGTGCGGTCGTCCATCGCCCGGTAGCCGTCGGGTACCGACTCGATGCCCACCGTGAGGTCGAAGACGGGGGACGGGTCGATCGTGCCGTCGAGGACGTCGGGCAGCAGCTCGGGGATGTAGGCGCGGACCGGGGCGACGCCGCCGCGCAGGGTGAGGTTGCGGTCGAACATGACGCCCAGGTCGAGTCCGGTGCCGCTGCCGTGCGGGACGCCGACGTAGCCGACGGCGCCGCCGTCGCGGGTGATGCCGACCGCGGTCCGCATGGACTGCTCGGTGCCGACGGCCTCCACGACGGCGTGCGCGCCCTGGCCGCCGGTGAGTTCGCGGACGGCCGCGACGGCCTCGACCCCGCGCGCGGCGACGACGTCCGTGGCACCGAAACGGCGCGCGATGTCCGTACGGACCCGGTGGCGTCCGAGGGCGATGATCCGCTCGGCGCCGAGCCGCTTGGCGGCGAGGACCGCGCACAGGCCGGCGCGCAGCACGCGCACGACGGCGTCCGTGGGCAGCTGCACCACCGGGTCGGGCACGTCCTCCACCCTCATGTCGTAGCGGGCGTGGATCGTGGTGGCGCGTATGGCGAGGGTCCTTCTCGTGCGGGTGCGTGGGTGCGCTCAGGGGGTGGTCGAGCGCGCTTCACGGTACGCCGTCCGCGGCGTCGCGCGTTCCCGGAGGGCGCCCCGGACCAGCAGGAACTGCGCGGCGGCGTACGTCAGCATGATCCACAGGTCGGGGCGCGGGGGCTGCGGCCAGTCGGCGACGCCGGTGGCGATGAGGGTGTCGGAGAGCAGGAAGAGCACACCGCCGGCGCCGGCGAGGGGGCCGAGGCGGGTGGCGGCCGTGTGGGCCATCGCGGTGAGGAGGGTGCTGTAGGCGGCGACCGGGACGCGCAGGTCCGGCGGGAGCCCGGGCCACAGGAGGACGAGGGTGGCGACGAGGACGGCGGCGTAGGCCGGGGCGAGGAGGCCGGCCCGCGCGCGGGGGCGGCCGTACCGCGTGAAGAGCACGAGGTAGCAGATGTGTCCGGCCGCGAAGCTCGCCATGCCGGCGAGGAAGGCGGGGCCGGCGTCCGACAGGAGGAGCACGTCGCCGCCCCAGCCGAAGAGCACGGCGGCGAGGAGCAGCGGCGGTGCGCCGCCGGTGGCCGCCCAGGCGGTGAGGAGGGGCATGAGGAGCGGCTTGGCGACGGTGTGCCCCGGGGGCCAGCCGGCCGCGAGGGAACCGAGGTCGACGGCGGTCGCGAGGACGAAGGCGGTGAGGAGGGCTCGGGGTAGGAGGGTTCCGGGCTGGAGGACTCCGGGTCGAAGGGCTCCGGGTCGAAGGGCTCCGGGTCGAAGGGCTCCGGGTCGAAGGGTCACGCCGCGCTGCTCTCCCCGACCGGCGCCGGGGCGTCGGGGGAAGGCCGGGCCGGTTGCCATCCCGGTCCCCCGAACACCCGTCCCGCGCGCTCGCGCCAACCGCTCGCCGTCCTGATGTCCTTGACGATCGCCACGTACTCATGGGTGGCGACCTTGATCGGGTTGAACGTGTTGATGTTCTTCGTCAACCCGTAGACGGGCCGCTCCACCTCCGGGACGAACGAGCCGAAGAGCCGGTCCCACACGATGAGGATGCCGCCGAAGTTGCGGTCGAGGTAGCCGCCCTGGGAGGCGTGGTGCACGCGGTGGTGGGAGGGCGTGTTGAACACGAACTCAAACCAGCGGGGCAGCTTGTCGATGCGTTCGGTGTGGATCCAGAACTGGTAGACGAGGTTGGCGGAGGAGCAGAACGCGAGCGCGGCCGGGTGGACGCCGAGGGCGACGAGCGGGACGTAGAACGGCCAGACGGTGAGGGTCGTCCAGGGCTGGCGCAGCGCGGTGGTGAAGTTGAACTTCTCGCTGGAGTGGTGGACGACGTGACAGGCCCACAGGATGCGGACGACGTGGTGGCCGCGGTGGGACCAGTAGTAGAAGAAGTCCTGCCCGAGCAGCATGAGCGGGACCGTCCACCACAGGACGGGCACGCGCAGGGGGGTGAGTGCGTAGATCGCCGTGTAGAGGGCGACGATGGGGATCTTCCAGAAGAAGTCGAAGACCAGGCTCCCGAGCCCCATGCCGACGCTCGTCACGGCGTCCTTCGCCTCGTACCCGGCGGCCTCCTCGTCCGGGTGGAGGCGGACGCTGATCATCTCGACCACGGTGAGCAGCACGAAGGCGGGTATCGACCACAGCACGACATCGGGCAGGTTCGGCATGGAGGCACCGTAGATCCGCAGGTCGGCCGCGGCTAGACGGTGTTACCGACAAGTATTTCCGGGGGTACGCGCTTGCTTTCTGGCGATCTCCGCCAAGAGCCCGGCGGCACCGTGGACAGCCGGAGATCACACCCCCGCCGCCCCCAGCAACACCCCCACCCCGTACGTCACCCCCATCGCCAGCGCTCCCCCGCACACGTTCCGCAGGACGGCCCGCCGGGGTGCGGCGGCCCCCAGCCGGGCGCTGCTCCAGCCGGTGCAGAACAGGGCGATCAGGACCGAGACCACCGTCACCGGCAGGCGCCAGCCGACAGGGGGCAGGACGATCGCGAGGAGGGGCAGGAGGGCGCCGGCCGTGAAGGCGAGGAAGCTCGCCCAGGCCGCGTGCCAGGGGTTGGTCAGGTCGTCGGGGTCGATGCCCAGCTCCACGCGCGCGTGAGCCCGCAGGGCATCACGTTCCGTCAGCTGGACGGCGGCCTCGCGGGCCACCTCGCGGGTGAGGCCGCGCTCCTCCAGCAGCCCGGTGAGTTCCTCCAGTTCGGCTTCCGGCTGTTCGCGCAGCTCGCGCCGCTCCTGCGCGAGGGCCGCCTTCTCGGAGTCGCGCTGCGTGGACACCGACACGTACTCCCCCGCCGCCATCGACAGGGAGCCGGCCAGCAGACCGGCCAGACCCGCCGTCAGCAGCGCCGAGCGGGCCTCGGTGGCGCCGGCCACGCCGACGACCAGGCCCGCGGTGGAGACGATGCCGTCGTTGGCGCCGAGCACGGCGGCGCGCAGCCAGTTCAACCGGGAGCCGAGGGTGCCCTCGTGGGTCTCGCGGTGGGGTGGTTCCGCCTCTGGTCGCGTCTCACGATCCGTCACGGAGGGAGGATGACATCCGGTGCGTCACCGGTGTCGGCGGCGCCCCGTATCCTCAATGACCATGCTCGCAGACCAGACGACCGCAGCGTCCTCCCCCACGGAGTGGCCGGCCGCGTATCCCCAGGGGTACGCGGTCGTCGACGTGGAGACCACCGGACTGGCCCGGGACGACCGGATCATCTCCGCCGCCGTGTACCGGCTGGACGCGCGCGGTGAGGTCGAGGACCACTGGTACACGCTGGTCAACCCGGAGCGCGACCCGGGGCCGGTGTGGATACACGGTCTGACGAGCGAGGCACTGGAGGGCGCCCCGCTCTTCCAGGACGTGGCAGAGGAGTTCGCGGAGCGGCTCGCGGGGCGCGTGCTCGTCGCGCACAACGCGGTCTTCGACTGGCAGATGATCGCCCGGGAGTACGCGCGCGCGGAGCGTGAGGCGCCGGTGCGGCAGCGGCTGTGCACGATCGCGCTCTCCAAGGAGCTGCGGCTGCCGCTGCCCAACCACAAACTGGAGTCGCTCGCGGCGCACTTCGGTGTGGTCCAGCGGCAGGCGCACCACGCCCTCGACGACGCGCGCGTCCTCGCGGAGGCGTTCCGGCCGAGCCTGCGGGCCGCGGCGGCGGGCGGGGTGCGGCTGCCGCTGCTGGAGTGCCGGCCGCTGACGGAGTGGACCGACGGACCCTCGGCCCGCATCGGCCGCCAGGGCGGCGGCGGTTACGGCGGTGGCTACGGCGGCCGGCCGAGCAGCTGGCGGCCCTCGCGCAAGCGGCCCGTCTGTCCGTACCCGAACCCCGGGCGGTACGAAGACGGCAAAAGGCTCAAGCAGGGCATGCGGGTGGCGTTCTCGGGCGACACGTCCGTGGACCGTGAGCTGCTGGAGGACCGCGCCACCGAGGCGGGGCTGCATGTGGCGACCAGCGTGTCCCGGCTGACCAGTCTGCTGGTCACCAACGATCCCGACTCGGGCACGTCGAAGGTGGTGAAGGCCCGTCAGTTCGGGACCCCGGTGCTGGACGAGGCGGCGTTCGGGCAGCTGCTGCGCGATGTCGAGGCCGCCGACGGGTGAGCCGTACGTACGGGTGATTGCCGGGCGACTCGCCCGCCGCCCGCTCGCCCGCGCGCGGGTGAGCGCTCACCCTGTGGCGCATGGCGAGATGCGAAGTTTGCGGCAATGACTACGGAATGACCTTCGAAGTGCACGCGCAGGGCGCCGTGCACGTCTTCGACTGCTTCTCCTGTGCGATTCATCGCATGGCCCCGATCTGCGAGCACTGCCGGGTCCAGATCATCGGCCAGGGCGTCGAGGTCGAGGGCCACTGGTACTGCGGCGCCCACTGCGCGCGGGCCGAGGGGAAGGCGGGCATCATCGACCGCGTCTGACGCCCCCGCTTCGGCACCCCTGCGACAGCACCCCACGGCCCGAGAGGTACGGTCGTGGGGTGTACCGCTTCCTGTTGTCCCGGCAGTGGGTGATCCTCACGCTGGTCGCCCTGCTGCTCATCCCCACGATGATCCGGCTGGGCTTCTGGCAGATGCACCGCCACGACGAGCGCGCCGCGCGCAACCAGCTCGTCACCGACGCGCTGTCCGCCGAGCCGGTCCCGGTGGAGCGGATGACGTCGCCGGGACACACCGTCACCCGTGACCAGCGCTACCGCGCGGTGACCGCGACGGGCACCTTCGACACCGCGCACGAGGTCGTCGTACGGCGCCGGGTCAACGCCGACGAGACGGTCGGCTTCCACGTCCTCACCCCGTTCGTGCTGACGGACGGCAAGGTGCTGCTCGTCAACCGGGGGTGGATCCCGGCGAACGGCCCGAGCCAGACCGCCTTCCCGAAGATCCCCGCGCCGCCCGCCGGCGAGGTCACCGTCACCGGGCGGCTGATGCCCGACGAGACGACGGCGGCGAGCGGCATCAAGGACCTCAAGGGGCTGCCGGACCGGCAGATCATGCTGATCAACAGCGAGGAGCAGGCCCGGCGGCTCGGCGAGCCGGTGCTCGGCGGGTACATCGCCCAGACGGCGCCCGAGCCGAAGGGCGACACCCCGGAGCTGGTCGGGAAGCCCGGCAGCGAGGACGCGGCGCTGAACTACGCCTACGCCATCCAGTGGTGGCTGTTCGCCGCGGGCGTCCCGGTCGGCTGGGTGGTCCTGGTCCGCCGGGAGCGCCGGGAGCGTGACACGGCGGCCGCCTCGGCGCAGGAGGAGGAAGCGGCACCGGCTCCGGTGTAGCGCCGGCGCCGCCCACGCCCGTCCTCGCCCGGAAGCGTCAGCAGCAGCGGCCCGGCGAGGCGCCCTCGCTCCTCAGCTCGCGCATCCGCTGGTACTCCCGGCGGGTCGGTACCGGGGCCTGCGGGTGACGGCGGCGGTGCCGGGCGCAGTAGCGGTCGTACGCGGCCTCGCCGGTCAGTTCGCGCACGTACCGGCGCAGGACGCCCACCACCTCGCGGACGACGGTCATGAGCCCGCCCCCACCAGCGGCTCGCTGTCGCGGGATTCCGGTCCCCCGATCCGGGAGGCGACGTACGGCGTCTCCGTCGTCGGCAGCGGCCCGGCCGCCCGCAGGGCGCGCCCGCACACCACCGCGCAGTTGACCAGGACGATCGTGACCAGCACCAGGAAGACCGCCATGAGGACGCCGTCGACGGTGTTGTTCAGGACGATGGTGTGCATGTCGTCCAGGTCGGCGGCGCCGGGCAGGAGCCTGCCCGCGTCGGCGGCGTCGGCGTAGACGTCGCGCTGGGCGAAGAAGCCGATCTTCGGGTTGCCGGAGAAGACCTTCTGCCAGCCGGCGGTGAAGGTGACGGCCACCACCCAGGCGAGCGGGGCGCCGGTCACCCAGGCCCAGCGTGCCTTGCCGGCCTTGACGAGCAGGGTCGTGGTGACGGCGAGCGCGACCGCGGCGAGCAGCTGGTTGGCGATGCCGAAGAGGGGGAAGAGCTGCTTGATCCCGCCGAGCGGGTCGGTGACGCCGGCGTAGAGGAAGTAGCCCCAGGCCCCGACGACGAGGGCGCTGGTGATCCAGATGCCGGGCTTCCAGGTGACGCGGCCGATCGGCTTCCAGACGTTGCCGAGCATGTCCTGGAGCATGAAGCGGCCCACGCGGGTGCCCGCGTCCACGGTGGTGAGGATGAACAGCGCCTCGAACATGATCGCGAAGTGGTACCAGAAGGCCTTGAGTCCGCTGCCGAACACGCCGGAGAAGATCTCCGACATGCCCACCGCGAGGGTGGGGGCGCCACCGGAGCGGCCGACGAGGGTCTGCTCCTCGACGGCCCGGGCGGCGGCGGTCAGCTGGTCGGGCGTGATCGCGAAGCCGAGGCCCCTGACCGCCTCGGCGGCGCTCTGCGCGGTCGGGCCGAGCAGCGCGGCCGGGGAGTTCATGGCGTAGTAGAGGCCGGGTTCGAGGACGCAGGCGGCGATCAGCGCCATCACGGCGACGAAGGACTCGGTGAGCATCGAGCCGTAGCCGATGAGCCGGACCTGGGACTCCTTCTGGATGAGCTTGGGGGTGGTGCCGGAGGAGACCAGGGCGTGGAAGCCGGAGAGGGCGCCGCAGGCGATGGTGATGAAGAGGAAGGGGAAGAGGGACCCGGCGAAGACGGGTCCGGCGCCGGTGGAGGCGAACTCGGTCACCGCGCCCGCCTTCAGGGTCGGCGCCGCGACCACCACCCCCACGGCCATCAGGGCGATGGTGCCGACCTTCATGAACGTCGAGAGGTAGTCACGGGGCGCCAGCAGCATCCACACCGGGAGCACGGAGGCGACGAAGCCGTAGCCGACGAGGCAGAGGACGAGGGTCTGCGGGCTCCACACGAAGAGGTGGGCCAGCGAGGAGTTCTGGACCCAGCCGCCGCCGAGGAGGGCGAGCAGGAGCAGCGCCACGCCGATGACGCTGGTCTCCACGACCCGGCCGGGCCGCAGGTAGCGCAGGTAGAAGCCCATGAAGAGGGCGATCGGGATGGTCATGGCGACCGAGAAGGTGCCCCAGGGGGACTCCGCGAGGGCGTTGACGACGACCATCGCCAGCACCGCGAGCAGGATGATCATGATGGCGAAGACGCCGATCAGGGCCGCGGCGCCGCCCACCCTGCCGATCTCGTCCCGGGCCATCTGGCCGAGGCTCCTGCCGTCCCGGCGCAGGGAGAGGAACAGCACGATCATGTCCTGGACGGCACCGGCGAAGATCACCCCGCTGATGATCCAGATCGTGCCCGGCAGATACCCCATCTGCGCCGCCAGCACCGGGCCGACCAGCGGGCCGGCCCCCGCGATGGCGGCGAAGTGGTGGCCGAACAGCACCCGGCGGTCGGTGGGGTGGTAGTCGACCCCGTCCTCCAGTCGCTCGGCCGGGGTGGCCCGGCCGTCGTCGACCTCGAGGACCCGGCAGGCGATGAACCGGGAGTAGAAGCGGTAGGCGATGGCGTACGACCCGAGCGCGGCCACCACCAGCCAGACCGCGGAGATCTCCTCGCCGCGGGAGAGCGCGAGGACGCCCCAGGCGACGGCGCCGAGCAGGGCGACACCGGTCCACAACACGAAGGACTTCAGTGACATACGTGATTTTTCCGGCGCGGGACGGCCGGTTTCGGGCAGGGCTGACACAGGCATGGCGGCTCCTCACCTGGGCGGTGCGGTACGCCTCGGGACCCGAGGCGGGCGAGATCGACGACCGGTGCCGGCGGTGACGGCTCTCCCGTCCGCCGGCGGTCTGTGCAAGAGTTGCCCACCCCCCGGCACCGGTTGACAGCGAATCCCCGAGCAATGTCCAGAGGATTTCCCGCAGAATTTCCCGCCGTTCCCGTCAACCGAACGGGCTGCTCGCGCAACTGGACCGGTGAGGGCTCAGGCACACCAAAGGCGGTGACCCATGGCCGACGGCGCCATGACGACGACGTTCCTCGCCGTGATCGGCGGGGCGTCGCTGCTCGCCGTGACCGCGCGCCGGCTGCGCCCCAGCGACCGGCTGCCCGCCCTGGAGGGCTGGGCGCTGGCCGACCGCTCCCTCGGCCCCGTGTGGACCTGGCTGCTGCTCGGCGGCACGATCTTCACCGCGTACACCTTCACCGCCGTACCGGGTCTCGCCTACGGCAACGGGGCGCCCGCGTTCTTCGCGGTGCCGTACACGGTGATCGTCTGCCCGCTGGCCTTCGTCCTGCTGAGCCGGCTGGGGGAGGTGGCCCGGCGGCACGGCTACGTCACCGCCGCCGACTTCGTGCGGGGCCGCTACGGCTCGCCGCCGCTCGCGCTCGTCGTGGCACTGACCGGCATCCTCGCGACCATGCCGTACCTGGCGCTGCAACTGCTCGGGATACGGGCGGTGCTCACCGCCGGGGGCGTGTACCCGCGGGGCGCGGCCGGGGACCTGGTGATGGTGGCGCTGTTCGCGGGGCTCGCGGTGGCCACCTACCGGCACGGCCTGCGGGCGCCCGCGGTCATCTCGGCGCTGAAGGCGGTGGCGGTGTTCGTGTCGCTGACCGCCGTGTGCTGGCTGGTGCTGCGGCGGCTCGGCGGACCCGGCCCGGTGTTCGAGGGCGCGGCCCGGCGGCTGGGCGGCACGGACGTGGCCCATTCGCCGTTGGTCCTGACCGCCGCCCAGCAGCCCGCGTACGCCACGCTGGCTCTCGGCTCCGCGCTCGCCCTGCTGATGTACCCGCACGTCCTGACCGCCGGGTTCGCCGCCGACGGGCCCCGCACCCTGCGCAAGGTCGCGGTGGCGCTGCCCGCGTGGACGGCGCTGCTCGCCCTGTTCGGCTTCCTCGGCGTCGCGGCGCTCGCGGCGGGGGTGCGCGCCCCGGCGGGCGGCGCCGAAGCCGCCGTACCGATGCTGGTGGACCGGCTGATGCCGGGGCCGCTGGCCGGGCTGGTGTTCGCCGCGATCACCGTGGGGGCGCTGGTGCCGGCCGCCGTGATGTCGATCGCGGCCGCCACGAGCTTCGTCCGCAACGTCTACGTCGAGTACGTGCAGCCCACCGCCACGCCCAAGCGGCAGGTGCGGATCGCCAAGGCGGTGTCGCTGACCGCGAAGGCCGGGGCGGTGGCGTTCGTGTTCGGCCTGCGCGACCAGGACGCCGTCAACCTGCAGCTGCTCGGCGGGGTGTGGATCCTGCAGATCTTCCCGGCCGTGGCCGTGGGGCTGTTCACCGGGCGGCTGCATCCACGCGCACTGCTCGCCGGCTGGGCGGCCGGCATGGCGGCCGGGACCGTCCTGGTCGTCCGTGGGGGCTTCTCCTCCATCGTGACCCTCGGGTTCGGACCGCTGGAGGTCTACGCCGGGCTCGCCGCCCTGCTGCTCAATCTGACCGTCGCGGTGACCGGCACCGCCGCCCTCGAACGCCTCGGTGTCCCGCGCGGCGCCGACACCACCGACCTGCCCTCCCGCCTCACCGTCAGGCGGCCCCGTACGACGGGAGCGAATCACCCGTGAGACGCAGACAACCGATCCCGGCCGCCGTGGCGCGGACGTACGCCGAGCCGCTCGCGCTCGCCGTGACCGACCCGGCGGAGCGGGAACGCGAGGCCGGGCTCGCCCGGCTGTTCGAGCTGCACTACGCGTCGATGCTGCGGCTCGCCGTGCTGCTCGGCGCCGACGACCCGGAGAACGTGGTCGCCGAGGCCTACTACCAGATCTACCGCAAGTGGCGGCGGCTGCGGGACGCCCAGGCCGCCGAGGCCTATCTGCGCTCCACCGTCTGCAATCTGACCCGCATGCGGATACGGCACCTCCAGGTCGCCCGCCGGCATGTCGAGAGCCCGCCGGAGCTGCCCGACGAGACGGTCGCCTCCGCGGAGAGCGCCGCGCTGCTGCGCGACGACCAGCGCGTGCTGATCGACGCCCTGCAACGACTTCCCGCCCGGCAGCGCGAGGCCCTCGTGCTGCGCCACTGGCTGGGCCTGAAGGAGAGTGAGATCGCCGCCGCGATGGGCATCTCCTGCGGGTCGGTCAAGACCCACACCTCACGCGGCCTCGCCGCACTCACCCAGACGATGGAGGCCCGGCGATGAAGGACACCGGACCCGAGGCGACGGACGCCACCGGCCCCGGCCCGACCGGGACCGAGCAAGAGCTCCAGGACGCGCTGGAGGCGCTCGCCCGGGGGGTGCGGCCCGCCCGCCCCCTGCCCGACGCCTACCGGACCGCGCGCGGTGAGTGGCTGCGGCGGGAACGGCGGCGCCGGCTCGTACTGGCCGTGCTGGTCGCCGTCGTCTTCACCCTGGCCACGCTGATCGGTCTGTGGGTGCTGAACCAGGCGCCCGCCCACCCGGGGGTGATCTTCTCGGGGACCGCGGACGCGGTGAGCGGGGCGTCACTCCCCCGGCCGCACCCCTGATTGCCCGCCCGGCCCACCGGGAACCCGCATGGACGTGCACCCCCGTATCGAGGACTACGCCCTCATCGGCGACGAACAGACCGCGGCCCTGGTCGGCCTCGACGGCTCGGTCGACTGGCTCTGTCTGCCCCGCTTCGACTCCGCCGCCTGCTTCGCCCGCCTGCTGGGCAACCGTGAGAACGGCCACTGGCGTATCGCCCCCAAGGGCGTCGACGGGGCCTGCACCCGGCGCGCCTACCGCCCCGACACCCTCGTCCTCGACACCGAGTGGGAGACCGACGGGGGCGCGATCCGGGTCACCGACCTGATGCCGCAGCGCGACCGCCATCCCGATCTGGTCCGGATCGTGGAGGGGCTGCGCGGCCGGGTCACGGTCCGCAGCGATGTGCGGCTGCGCTTCGACCACGGCTCGATCGTGCCGTGGATGCGCCGGGCGGACGGCCACCGGGTGGCGATCGCCGGGCCGGACTCGGTCTGGCTGCGCAGCGAACCACCCGTGCGCACCTGGGGCGAGAACTTCGCCACGCACTCCGAGTTCACCGTCGGCGAGGGCGAGTCGGTGGCCTTCGTACTGACCTGGCACCCCTCGCACGAACGGCGTCCCCCGCTGATCGACCCGCGCGAGGCACTGCGCTCCACCGAGGAGGACTGGCGGGCGTGGGCCGCGCGCTGCCGCTACGACGGCCCGCACCGGGACACCGTGGTCCGCTCCCTGATCACCCTGAAGGCGCTCACCTACCGGCCCACCGGGGGCATCGTCGCCGCCCCGACGACCTCCCTGCCCGAACAGCTCGGCGGGGTGCGCAACTGGGACTACCGCTACTGCTGGCTGCGCGACTCCACCCTCACCCTGGGCGCGCTGCTGGAGGCCGGCTACCACGACGAGGCCGAGGCGTGGCGGGACTGGCTGCTGCGGGCCGTCGCCGGGGACCCCGCCGACCTGCAGATCATGTACGGGCTCGCGGGTGAGCGCCGGCTGCCCGAGATCGAGCTGCCGTGGCTGTCCGGCTACGCCCGCTCCAGCCCGGTGCGCGCCGGCAACGAGGCCGTGAACCAGCTCCAGCTGGACGTCTACGGCGAGGTCATCGACTCCCTGGCGCTGGCCCGCGCCGCGGGCCTGCCGACGAAGCCGCACGTGTGGTCGATCCAGTGCGCGCTGATGAGCTGGCTCAGCGAGCACTGGCGGCAGCCCGACGAGGGGCTGTGGGAGGTGCGCGGGGGGCGCCGCCAGTTCGTGCACTCGAAGGTGATGGTGTGGGTGGCCGCCGACCGCGCGGTCCGCGCCCTGGAGGAGAACCCCGAGCTGAGCGGGGACCTGGAGGGCTGGCGGGCGATGCGCGAGGAGGTGCACCGGGAGGTGTGCGAGAAGGGCTACGACGCGGAACGCAACACCTTCACCCAGTCCTACGGCTCCCGGGACCTGGACGCCGCCCTGCTGCTCATCCCGCGTCTCGGCTTCCTGCCGCCGGAGGACCCGAGGGTGGTCGGCACGGTCGACGCGGTCCGCGCGGAGCTGGGGCACGGCGGTCTGGTGCGCCGCTACAGCACCGACGGGACGACCGTGGACGGTCTGCCCGGGGACGAGGGGACCTTCCTGGCCTGCTCGTTCTGGCTGGCGCACGCGCTCCAGGAGACGGGCCGCCGCGAGGAGGGGCAGGAGCTGTTCGAGCGGCTGGTGGGCCTCACCAACGACGTGGGCCTGCTGGCCGAGGAGTACGACCCCGTCGCCGGCCGGCATCTCGGCAACTTCCCGCAGGCCTTCAGCCACCTCGGCCTGGTCACCACCGCCCTCGCCCTGTACGGGGGCGAGAAGGCAGGATAGGGGCCATGGATCTTGGACTGAAGGACCGGGTGTACGTCGTCACCGGGGCCACGCGCGGACTCGGCAACGCGGCGGCGCGCGAGCTCGTCGCGGACGGCGCGAAGGTGGTCGTGACGGGGCGGGACGAGGAGCGCGTCGCGCGGGCGGCGGCCGAGCTGGGGCCGAACGCGGCCGGGGTGGCCGTCGACAACGCCGACCCGCAGGCGGCGGAGCGGCTGATCGCCACGGCCCGGGAGACCTTCGGCGCGCTGGACGGGGTGCTGGTGAGCGTGGGCGGGCCGCCGCCGGGGTTCGTCGCGGACAACACCGACGAGCAGTGGCAGGCGGCGTTCGAGTCGGTGTTCCTCGGGGCGGTGCGGCTGGCGCGGGCGGCGGCGGCCGAGCTGGAGGCGGGCGGGGTGATCGGGTTCGTGCTGTCCGGGTCGGTGCACGAGCCGATACCGGGGCTGACGATCTCCAACGGGCTGCGGCCGGGTCTCGCGGGCTTCGCCAAGTCGCTCTCCGACGAGCTGGGGCCGCGCGGCATCCGGGTCGTGGGGCTGCTGCCGTCGCGGATCGACACGGACCGGGTGCGGGAGCTGGACGGGCTGTCGGCCGACCCCGAGGCGACAAGGGCGGCGAACGAGTCCCGGATCGCGCTGCGGCGGTACGGCACGCCGGAGGAGTTCGGCAGGACGGCGGCGTTCCTGCTGTCCCCGGCCGCGTCCTACCTCACCGGGATCATGGTGCCGGTGGACGGCGGGATGCGGCACGGGTTCTGAGGCGTCACGTCACCCTCGTCGCCTTGTGCTTCGCCGCGCCCAGCCGTACGTCCGCCGGAAGCCTCTTCAGGGCCGCCGAGTCCCGTGCGTGCGCCAGGGAGCGGTCGGCCAGGTCGCGCAGGGCCGTTCCCGGGTCCACATGGGGTTCGAGGCGCAGCCGTACCCGGGTCCCGGGGGCGTCCCTGCGGCCCGTCAGCCGGACCTGGGCGTCGGACACCCCTTCCTGGGCGGCCGCGTCGGCCTCCAGCACCGACTGCAGGGCGCGGCCGCGCAGCAGTGCGCCCGCGCCGTCGCCGGTGTCCACCAGGACCTCGGCGAGCCGGTGGCGGCGCAGCACCGACGTGAGCCACCACAGCGCGAGCAGGACGAGGACCGCGAGCACGGCGATGACCGTCGGCCACCACCAGCTCTCGTCGCTCCACTTCGTGCGTTCGGCGGTGCTGAGCAGGACGTCGTGGGGGCCGTCGTGGATCCACCAGGAGGGCGGCGGGACCCCGAGGCCCACGGCGAGCACCGCGCCGCCGACGGCGAGGAGCACCAGCCCGACGAGACCGAGCAGCACCCGGTTGACGGTCCTGAGCACGGTCCTCACCCCTTCTTCCCGGGCCGCCGCACCTGTACCGCCAGACGCGGCGGCCGTACGAGGCCCAGTCCCCGGATCGCCTGGGTCAGCACGGTGTCGAGGTCGGCGTACACGGCGTCCAGGTCGCGGAAGTGGGAGAGCGCGCGGACGTCGGCCCGGCGCCGGTGGGCGCGGACCCGTACCGACTGGACGCCGGCGACCTCCATGGCCCGGTCGCGCAGCACCAGCCCCACCGCGTCCCGGTGCAGGCCGGCCCGTACGTCGGGGTGGATGCGGCGCATCGGCAGGACGGACCGCAGGCCCGGGGTGACGGCGAGCAGGACCAGCCACAGGCCGAGGGCCGCCGCGACCCCCGCGCCGACGAGCACCCAGGTGTCGTCGAGGGGGCGTTCGGCGAGCTGGGTGGCGAGTTCGCGGCGCCAGGCGAGAGCGGGCCGGCCGGCCCGGACCGCGCACACGTCGTAGAGGAAGGTGCCCGTGACGACGCACAGCACGGCCGCCACGATCGCCGCCGGGACACGGCGGGAGGACCAGAAGCGGTGCACCTCGCCGGTGCCGGAGGCCTCGGGCGGGTCGCCCTCGCGCGGGGGTTTCTCCAGGACGGGCAGGGGGGTGGTGGCCTCCGAGCCCGTGGGCTCGCTCATCGCGTCCTCCCGTGTGGCGCGCCGAGGGCCGCGGCCAGGTGGAGCTTCTCCACCTGGACGGCGACCTCCGGAACCTGCATTCCCACCAACGCGCCTACCCGCTCGGTGACATGTCGACGCACCGCGTGGCAGCGGGGGCCGAGGTCGGTGGGGTAGTCGAGTTCCAGGTGGACGTGGAGGTGCGCGGCGTCGTGGTGGATCACCACGGTGGCGTGGGGGCGGGCCGCTCCGGGGGGCAGCGGGCGGATCGCCTCCAGTGCGGCCTGGGCGGCGATCTTCGCCACGACCCGGTCGGCGATACGGGTGGCGCCGCGCTCCCCGGGCGGGACGTCGGCCGGCCGTCGGGGGGCGGCGCCCGTCCCCTCGGTCACGGCCGTCACCTGCGCCGGTCGTCACGTGCGCGGAAGAAGTCCCCGACCTCCAAGTCCCCTTCGAGGAGCCTGCCGACGACGAACCCGACGGCGCCGAGGGCGGCCACCAGGAGGAAGGCACCGAATCCGCCGAAGTATCCGGCGAAGCCCAGCGCCATGCCGGCGATCATTCCGATCACGGCCCTGCTCATGCTGTGTTCCTCCGCTCGTCGGCCGGTACGTCACTGGATGCGGGGCTCGGGCTCCTCGTCCTCCTCCTCGGGGAGCTTCACGTCGCTCACCGCGATGTTGACCTCGACGACCTCCAGCCCGGTCATCCGCTCCACGGCCGCGATCACGTTCTCCCGGACGTCGCGGGAGACCTCGGTGATCGACACTCCGTAGTCGACGACGATCTCCAGGTCGAGTGCGGTCTGCACCTCGCCGACCTCGGCCTTGACGCCGCGTGTCACTGACTTGGCCCCGCCGGGCACCCGGTCGCGCACCGCGCCGAAGGTACGGCTCAGACCGCTGCCCATCGCATGGACGCCGACGACGTCCCGGGTCGCGAGGCCCGCGATCTTCTCCACGACCCCGTCGGCGATGGTGGTCCGCCCCCGGGTCGAGGGGTCACCGCCGCCGCGCCGGGTCGGCTTGCGGGTGGCGACGGTCTCCGTGCCGCCGTCCGTGCCCTGCGTCCGGGCCTGCTCCGTTGCCTCAGTCATGGCCGTACGTCCTTTTCGGTCGTCGTCCCTTCGACCACGGTAAGCGCGGTTGCCCCGCTGCGCCCCGGGGATGCGGCAGGCTGGAGGAATGGACGGGTCGACGAGTGCGACGAGTGCGGTGCGGCAGCGGCTGGGCCTGGGCAGGCTGTTGCCCCTGGGCGGTCCGCGCGACGGGGCGTGGATCGCCCAGGAGGCGGCGAACGGCGTGCTGCGGGCGGCGGTCCGGGAGGTGCCGGGGGTGCGGCTCGGGGTGCTGCGGCTGGCGCCCGCCGACCCGGACGACGCGGTGGAACCCGTCGTACCGCCTCCGCCGAGCGGGCTGCCGCCGGGGGCCCTTCGGGTGACGGCGGACTTCGCGGCGTCCCCCGCGTGGCCGCTCCCGGCGACGGCGGGCCGGGTGCGTGAGGCGCTGGCGACGGCGGCGGTCCGGCGGCTCGGCCTGATGGTCACGGAGGTCGACCTGCGGGTGACGGACCTGCTCGACGGGGACGAGGCGGAGCCGCGGCCGGCGGCGCCCCCGGCCGCGGCGCCCACCGGGCCGCCGCTCACCGGCGAGGAAGCGCTCGCGGCGGAGGCGGCGCTGTCCGTGCCCGGGGTGACGGGCCTGACCGGGACGCTGGGCAGGGCGGTGCGCCTCGAGAGCGTCGCGTCCCCGGGCGCCGTCGCGCTGCCGCACCGGCACGCCCGCGTGGAGATCACGGTCCGCGCGGACCACCGGGCCGTGGACGTGGCACGGCAGGTCCGCGCGGCGGTCGGCCAGGCGCTACCGGATCACCCGACGGTCACGGTGCTGGTGACCGGGGTGGGCTGACGGGCTGCGCCCGTCCCTCATTCGCCGAGGCCGGCCAGATCGCGCAGCCGCCGCGTCTGCGCGGCCCGTTCGGCGGCGCGCTGCTCGTCGTAGGTGCGTTCCGCGGCGCCGCGCAGCAGCGCCTTCGTCTCGATCACGGCCTCGCGCGGGGCGGCCAGCAGCGCCGTGGCCAGTTCCCGTGCGGCCGCGTCGAGTTCCGCCGCGGGCACGGCGGCGTTCGCGAGCCCGGAGTTCACCGCCTCCTGGGCGCCGACGAACCGTCCGGTCAGGCAGATCTCGGCCGCGCGGCCGTAGCCGACGAGGGAGACGAGGGGGTGCGTGCCCGTCAGGTCCGGCACCAGGCCGAGGCTGGTCTCGCGCATGGCGAACTGCACGTCGTCGGCGACGACGCGCAGGTCACAGGCGAGCGCGAGCTGGAAGCCCGCGCCGATGGCGTGGCCCTGGACGGCGGCGACGGTCACGATGTCGTTGCGCCGCCACCAGGTGAAGCCCTCCTGGAACCCGGCGATGGCGGCGTCGAGTTCGGCGTCGCCACTGCGTGCGAGGTCGATGAAGGAGGGTTCGCCCTCGATCCCCTCGGGCGTGAACATCTGCCGGTCGAGGCCGGCGGAGAAGGACTTGCCCTCGCCGCGCAGCACGACCACCCGGACGGAGCCCGGCAGCAGCCGCCCGGCCTCGGCGAGCGCCCGCCACATCGCGGGGCTCTGCGCATTGCGCTTGGCCGGGTTGGTCAGCGTCACCGTGGCGAGCGCGTCGTCGACGGTGAGCCGTACGCCGTCCTGGTCGAGCAGGGGAACGAGTTCCTGGTCGGGCGTGGCCATGGGGCGCCTCCGATGCGTGCGGTCAGTCAGCGGTCAGCTGGTGAACAGCTAAGTGACTGCACAGTAACCACCCGGCCGATCGGAGAACCGACCGGGTGGCACCATCGAAGCCTGCGGGCCGCCCGGGTCAGGACGAGGCGGCCTTCTTGCCTCGCGTCGCACCGCCACGCCCACGGAGCGTGACGCCCGACTCGCTGAGCATCCGGTGCACGAAGCCATACGAGCGGCCGGTCTCCTCGGCCAGCGCCCGGATGCTCGCACCGGAGTCGTACTTCTTCTTCAGGTCTGCCGCGAGCTTGTCGCGCGCGGCGCCGGTCACCCGGCTGCCCTTCTTCAGAGTCTCGGCCACCCGTGCCTCCTCATGGGAAGTGCGCTCTGGTCCCCTCATGATCACCCCTCCGGGGCCCGATGGCCACCCATTCGGCAAGGTCCGTGCGAGAGGGTTGTGACGACAGGAGCGCGTCCCCACAACTGGAACCTGTGATTCCACCCGGTGATGTTCGTACGGCCGAACGGGTTGTTCCACGAAGCAGCAGGTCAGAGCAGTACGACGGCCGACCCCCGGTCATCGCGGGAATCGGCCGTGACATGGATGTAGGACACACCTCGATACGAGGAGATCTCACACAGATGATGGATCACCGCTAGGCCGAATGATCCATACGCCGTGGATCAGCTTCCCCGATCAGGCCAGGGCGACCAGATCGGCGTAGTCGGAACCCCACAGGTCCTCGACGCCGTCGGGCAGCAGGATGATCCGCTCGGGCTGGAGCGCCTCCACCGCGCCCTCGTCGTGGGTGACGAGGACGACCGCGCCCTTGTACGTACGCAGCGCGCCGAGGATCTCCTCACGGCTGGCGGGGTCGAGGTTGTTGGTGGGCTCGTCGAGCAGCAGGACGTTCGCCGAGGAGACCACGAGGGTCGCGAGGGCGAGGCGGGTCTTCTCGCCGCCGGAGAGGACCCCGGCGGGCTTGTCGACGTCGTCACCGGAGAACAGGAAGGAGCCGAGCACCTTGCGGACCTCGACGAGGTCCATGTCGGGGGCGGCGGAGCGCATGTTCTCCAGGACCGTGCGGTCCGGGTCGAGGGTCTCGTGCTCCTGCGCGTAGTAGCCGAGCTTGAGGCCGTGACCGGGGCGGACCTCGCCGGTGTCGGGCCGCTCCACGCCGCCCAGCAGCCGCAGCAGGGTGGTCTTGCCGGCGCCGTTGAGGCCGAGGATGACGACCCGCGAGCCCTTGTCGATGGCGAGGTCGACGTCGGTGAAGATCTCCAGCGAGCCGTACGACTTCGAGAGGCCCTCGGCCATCAGCGGGGTCTTGCCGCAGGGCGCGGGCTCGGGGAAGCGGAGCTTGGCCACCTTGTCGGAGACCCGCACCGCCTCCAGACCGGCGAGCAGCCGGTCGGCGCGCTTGGCCATGTTCTGCGCGGCGACGGTCTTGGTGGCCTTGGCGCGCATCTTGTCGGCCTGCGAGTGCAGGGCGGCGGCCTTCTTCTCGGCGTTCTGCCGCTCGCGCTTGCGGCGCTTCTCGTCGGCCTCGCGCTGCTGCTGGTAGAGCTTCCAGCCCATGTTGTAGACGTCGATCTGGGAGCGGTTGGCGTCCAGGTAGAACACCTTGTTGACGACCGTCTCGACCAGGTCGACGTCGTGGGAGATGACGATGAAGCCGCCGCGGTAGGTCTTGAGGTAGTCGCGCAGCCAGACGATCGAGTCGGCGTCGAGGTGGTTCGTCGGCTCGTCGAGCAGGAGCGTGTCCGCGTCGGAGAACAGGATGCGGGCGAGCTCCACACGCCGGCGCTGACCGCCCGAGAGGGTGTGCAGGGGCTGGCCCAGCACCCGGTCGGGCAGGTTGAGGGCGGCCGCGATGGTGGCGGCCTCGGCCTCGGCGGCGTATCCGCCCTTGGTGAGGAACTCCGTCTCCTGGCGCTCGTACTGGCGCATGGCCTTGTCCCGGGTGGCGCCCGTGCCGTTGGCGATGCGCTGTTCGTTCTCCCGCATCTTGCGGATGAGGACGTCGAGGCCGCGCGCGGACAGGATGCGGTCGCGGGCGAGGACGTCGAGGTCGCCGGTGCGCGGGTCCTGCGGGAGGTAGCCGACCTCGCCGGAGCGGGTCACCTGGCCCGCGGCGGGGATGCCCTCACCGGCCAGGACCTTGGTCAGCGTCGTCTTGCCCGCGCCGTTGCGCCCGACCAGGCCGATGCGGTCGCCCTTGGCGACACGGAAGGAGGCGCTCTCGATGAGGATGCGGGCACCGGCGCGCAGCTCGATGCCGGAGGCGGAGATCACGGTCAGACTCCTGTGCGGGGTCGGTGGCGGGTTGGGCGGCTGAGGACGTTCCCGCCGTCTAATGCGCGAGGAGAATGGCCATGAGGCCAGTCTAACGGCCCCGTGCAAGCACTTTTTCTGGGTTCAGGTGTTCGATCTTGACGAGGGAGTGATCTGCATGACAGGCGCGAGCGGCCGTCCGAGCGTCTACCCCACGCTGCTGTACGCCGACGCGAAGGCGGCGATACGGCAGCTCACCGAGGCCTTCGGGTTCACCGAGCTGTCGGTGTACGAGGGCGAGGACGGGGCCGTGATGCACGCCGAGCTGGTGCAGGGCAACGGCGCGGTGATGCTCGGCTCGAAGGGCCGCGGCGGGGTCTTCGACACGGCGATGAAGGACGCGGGCCCGACCGGGGTGTACGTCGTCGTGGACGACGTGGACGCGCACCACCGCCGGGCCGTGGAGCAGGGCGCCGAGGTCCTGATGCCCCCGACGGACCAGGACTACGGATCACGGGACTACCTGGCCCGTGATCTGGAGGGCAACCTCTGGAGCTTCGGCACCTACGCGCCGGACATCCAGACCTGAGGACATCCGGACCTGAGGACATCCGGACCTGACGGCCCGGGGCCCCGCGAGGCCCCGGCCGGGCCGTCCCGGCCACCGGGTGCTCAGCCGCCCGTGTGCACCTGGAAGGCGGCCCGGCGGACGGCCTTGGCCAGCGCCGGGTCGGGGTGCGCGGCGGCGAGCGCCACCAGGACCTGCACGGTGCGGGGGTGTCCCACGGCGCGGACCTCGGCGAGCAGCGCGGGCACGGTCGGCTGGAGCGCGGACTCCAGGTGCCGGACCAGCATCGGGGCCTCGCCGTGGTCGGCGACGGCGGCGGCGGTGTCGACCCACAGCCAGGTGGCCTCCTCACGGGTGAGCACCTCGTGGGCGTCCTCGGGATCGACGCCGTCGTGCTCGGCGAGCCAGAGCAGCGCGTACGGTCTGAGGGCCGCCACGTCCACGACGGCCCGTACGTCGGGCTCGGCGGGGGCGCCCACGACGCGCAGCGCCTCGAAGGCCAGGCCGCGCAGCAGGGCGTCCTCGCCGCGGGCGGCGACGAGCAGCTCGGTGACGGCGCTGCCGACGGGGCGGGCGGCGAGCCAGGCGCGGTACTCGGCGCGGGCCGCGTTGGGGCGGAGCTGGGCGCAGCCGCGCAGCATGTCCTCGGCGGACTGCTCGATGTTGCCGGCCGGGCTCTGCGCGGCGACGCAGATCTGCTCCAGCTTGACCCACACCGCCCAGTTGCCCAGCGGGGTGAGGGTGGCCTGGCCGTCGCCGCAGGTGAGGGCGCCCACGGAGGCGAGCGCGTGCAGGGCCCAGTCGAGCAGGGGGGCCAGCTCGGCGTCCCGGGCGGGCTCCGCGGGGTCGGCGTCGGCGGCGGGGCCGGGGGCGGCGGGGGCCGGCGGACCGGCGGCGTCGGCGGCGTAGGGGACCTCGCAGCGCTCGGTGCGCAGCTCGGTGACCCGCTGGCGCAGCAGGTCCAGCAGCTGGTCCACCGGGACGGGTCCGGCGGACAGCTGGAGGAAGGAGAGAACCTGGGGCATGGCCGAGACCACCTCGGCGACGGCCGCGGGCTCCTCGTCGGCGGGTTCCGGGGTGGCGAGGGACCAGGCGTCGAACAGGGCGACCCAGCCGCGCAGGACGGCGGTGTCGTCGCGGTCCCAGGCACGCAGCCGCCAGCCGGGGCGGGCGCTGTCGCCGTGCACCTCGACGAGGCCCGCCAGCCGGGCGGTGTCCCAGTCGTGGCGGACCTGATCGGCGGTCAGGGCCAGATCGCGGGCCGCCCGTTCGGCGGTCGCGTCGGAGAGCGTGGCCTTGCCGTCCGCGGTCGCGGCGTCACCGCCGGGGCCGAGGACGCCGTCGGCCCAGCGCGCGACACGGGCCGCGGCGGCCAGACCTGAGCGTGCCATTCTGGCCAGCTCCGCCGGGGCCGGAGTGCCCTCCGGGGGGCGGGGCGCGGGGCGGCGCGGGCGCCGCTGGTTCACAGCTGTGGGGGCGGCGGCCAGGGGTCGCGGGCGGACGAGTCGAAGCCTGGAGTCGCGCGGGATACGGGACGTCACGGGTGCAGTCTTCCGGTTGACGGTCCGAAAACCCAAACGGAATGTCACCGCGGGCGACGGGACTGGCCAACGCACGGGGCCCGAGAAGCGCCGAGGAGACGGGTTCAGGCCAGTGGTACGGGCTTAAACGGAACCTTCGGGACCGGTACGGCGGGGAGGGGCCGCGCGGTTCAGCTGAGGGGGGTGAGGAAGCGGCGGAGGGCCTCTTCGTAGGCCGTGGGGTCGGCGTTCCACATGGCGCCGTGCGGGGCCTGGGCGACGGTGTGGAGGGCGACCAGGTCGGGGCGGCGGGCGGCGAGGCGCCGGGAGACGTGCCAGGGGGCCACGGTGTCGTCGGGGCCGTGGAAGATCAGGGTCGGCACGGCCAGCGCGGCCGGGTCGGCGATGTCCTCGCCGGCTCCGTCGGGGGTGGCGTGCAGACCGGTGCGGCCCTGGGCGGCACGGACGGCGAGCGGCAGCAGCACGCCGGGGGTGTGCCGGGCGGCGGCCAGGGCGCGCAGGGTGGACGGCCAGTCCAGCACCGGGGAGTCCAGGACGAGTCCGGAGACGAGGTCGCGCAGTCCGGAGCGGGCGGCGGCGCGCAGGGCCATGGTGGCGCCGGTGGACCAGCCGAGCAGGACGAGGCGCTCGGCGCCGTAGCGGACGGCGTACCGCATGGCCGCGTCCAGGTCGCGCCACTCGGTCTGGCCGAGGTGGTTGAGGCCGTCGGTGGGGCGGGGGGCGCCGAGGTCGCCGCGGTAGGACAGGGCGAGCACGGGGAAGCGGCGCCGGTGCAGGAAGCCCAGGAGGTTCAGGGCCTGTTCACGGGTGGTGCCGAGGCCGTGCACCGCGATGACCCAGGTGCGGCGGGCGCCGGGCACGAACCAGGCGGGCAGGTTGCCGAGTTCGCCGGGTACGTCGATGTCGGCGTGGTCGAGGCCCAGGGTGCCGCTCGGGGTGCCGACGTGGAGGTTGGGGGTGAGCCAGACCGCGTCGCCGGGGTCGAGGGTGCCGTGCGTCACCCGCTCGAGGCGGCGCACGACGGTGTCCGCGGAGTGGGCGACGCCGGCGACGACGGGGCCGACGACCGCGTGGGAGCCGTCGCCGGCGAGCCCGTAGGTGCCGGGGCGCAGGCTGGCGAGGTGCCGGGTGAGGGTCACCTGGCCGGCGGCGGTGCCGTGCACGGTGAGCCGGGGTTCGGTGGGCAGGGGTCGGCCGGGCGGCGCCTTGAGTGCGGCGTCGCTGGCGAGCCGGCCGGCGGCGACACTGACGGCGCCGGCGGCCAGGGCTGCGGTGACGGCGGCGGCCGTCGCGGTGACAGTGCGCACCCGTCCAGTGTCCTGGCCATCCCTCTCTACGGCCAGTGGGGGCGACGGGGGGTGTGAGGGCACCGCCGGTGGGCGCCGTCGGGGCTGGGCGCCGTCACGGCGGGGAGACATGACCGGGTGGAGAGCAGGGCGGTCCGTCTGGAGTGGGTCAGCGTTGGCCGTAGGTGTGCAGGCGGGCGGCCGCCTCGGCTATCTGGGCGTGCGTCAGGAGGGTCGGGGTGTGGCCGGGGACCGAGGACGCGGTGAGCCAGAGGTGGCACATCCACTCCAGCTGGGCCGTTCGGTCGAAGGCCTGGTCGAGGGTGGCGCCGTAGGTGAGCGTGCCGTGGTTCTGGAGGAGGCAGCCGGTGCGGTCGGCCAGGGCGCGCAGGGCGTGCTCGGCCAACTCCTCGGTGCCGTAGGTCGCGTAGGGGGCGACCCGGACGGGGCCGCCGAGGGCGCCGGCCATGTAGTGGACGGTGGGGAGCTCGGCCACGAGGGTCGAGACGGCGGTGGCGTGCACGGCGTGGGTGTGGACGATCGCCCGGGCGTCGGTACGGCGGTACACGGCCAGGTGCAGGGGCAGCTCGCTGGTCGGCACGAGGGTGCCGCGGACCTGCCGGCCGGTGAGGTCGACGCCCGTGACGTCGTGGGGCGTGAGCCGGTCGTACGGCACGCCCGACGGGGTGACGAGGACGGTGTCGCCGACCCGCACGGAGACATTGCCCGAGGTGCCGACGACCAGGCCGTCCGTGACGGTGCGGCGGGCCGTCGCCACGAGCTCCGCCCAGGCCTGCCGTTCGTCGCTCAGCTGTTCACCCATGCCCCGATCCTGCCAGTGCGCGAGGCACTCGACACGGGGAGCTACCGAGTGAGGAGTGTCTCACTCCACAAGGACACCTTGACGCCCATCCCAGTTCACCTTCCGTTCACTCAGGTTACTTAGCTTCAACGAACCAATGACTTCGAACGATTGCCTGGGTAAATGGAAAACTTCTCGCTGATCCTCGCGATTGTGGTGGTCACCGCACTCGCGTTCGATTTCACGAACGGTTTCCACGACACCGCCAACGCGATGGCCACGACCATCTCGACCGGTGCACTCAAGCCCAAGGTCGCGGTGGCCATGTCCGCCGTGCTGAACCTTGTGGGCGCCTTCCTCTCGGTGGAGGTCGCGAACACGATCTCCAAGGGTCTCGTCGACGAGACCGGCATCCGTCCCGAGGTCATCTTCGCCGCCCTGGTCGGCGCGATCCTCTGGAACCTGCTGACCTGGCTGGTGGGACTGCCCTCCAGCTCCTCGCACGCCCTCATGGGCGGCCTGATCGGCGCCACCATCGCCTCGGCGGGTCTGGGCGCGGTGCACGGCGACGCGCTGGTCACCAAGGTCCTGATCCCGGCCGTCGCGGCCCCGATCGTGGCGGGCGTCGCCGCGATGCTCGCCACCCGGCTGTCCTACACCCTGGGCAGGAAGGCCGACGGCAAGGCCGCGGCGAAGGGCTACCGCGCCGGCCAGGTCGCCTCGGCCGGCCTGGTCTCCCTGGCCCACGGCACCAACGACGCGCAGAAGACGATGGGCATCATCACCCTGGCCCTGGTCGCCGGCGGCGCCGTCGCCCCCGACTCGGACCCGCCCACCTGGGTCATCCTCTCCGCCGGCCTGGCCATCGCGCTCGGCACCTACCTCGGCGGCTGGCGCATCATCCGCACCATGGGCAAGGGCCTGACCGACCTTCAGCCGCAGCAGGGCTTCGCCGCCCAGACCAGCGCGGCGACGGTCATCCTGGCCTCCTCCCACCTCGGCTTCTCCCTGTCGACCACGCACTCCGTCTCCGGTTCGGTGATGGGCGCGGGCCTGGGCCGCAAGGGCGGTGTGGTCCGCTGGTCGACGGCGACCCGGATGTTCGTGGCCTGGGGCCTGACGCTCCCGGCGGCCGCCCTGGTGGGCGCGCTGGCCGAGTCGGTCACCGACCTGGGCGACTGGGGCACCGCGGTGGTCGCGGTCTTCCTGATCGCCTCCAGCGCCGCGATCTGGAAGATCTCCCGCCGCGAGGTCGTGGACGCCTCGAACGTCAACGCGACCGAGGAGCCGCCCGGCGTCGTCACCACGGCGATCGCGGCCGTCACCCCGCCCCCGGCGGGCACGGTCACCGAGGACCTGACAGCCACCATTCCCTCCCCGGCCGCAACGGCCACCTCCACCACCGAGCCCACGGCTCCGGCCGCCTGAGCCCGCCCACCCGGTACGAAGGAAGAGAATCAGCATGGACATCGACTGGGCGGCCCTGGGCTCCGTCTTCGGCGTCAGCCTCGTGGTCACGGTGGCCCTGGTGGCCCTGTTCACCCTCGGCGTCATGGGCCTGTCCCGCCAGGAGCGGGCCACCGCGGAGGGCGGCTCGGCCGGCCTCGCGGTGACGGGCGCGTACGTGTGCTTCGCGGCCTGCGCGGCGGCGGTGGCGTACGGGATCTCACTGATCGTCGCCTGACCCACCGCGCGGACACCGAAGGGGTGCGGGACGGATCGCCGTCCCGCACCCCTTCCGCGTGCCCGCCCCTCGTGACCTCGGGAACCACCCCCGTGTGGGGTTCTGCACACTCTCCCCGCGCAGGTCAACGGCAAGTTGACGGCCCTTCCGGGGGCGTGGTGGACTGCCGGGGCCATGTACGGCGGCAGAAGAGGAAGCCGGTGAGAATCCGGCGCGGTCCCGCCACTGTCACCGGGGTAGGTAGCCCCGGGAGCCAGGAACTCTCGCCGCCGGTCTCGTCGAACCAGGGCGTGGACACCCTGAGTGAGGACATATCGCCATGCTCGCCTGCCGTTCGAGGGTCTGCCCACGGGCTCTCGGGTACAGCCCAGGACCGCTGCCCGCCCCCACGGCCGGCTGAGCCGATGCGAGCCGATCGCGTCTTCGCGTACGGCGCCGCCGCCGGCCTCCTCGGTGACCTGCTCCTCGGCGATCCCCGCCGGGCGCATCCGGTCGCCGCGTTCGGGCGGGCCGCCGGTGCCGTGGAGCGGCTGCTGTGGCGGGACCACCGGGGACGAGGCGCCCTGCACACCGCCGTCTGCGCGGGTGGGGCGGTCGCCCTCGGGTCCCTCGCCGAGCGGGCCGTACGCCGCTCCCCCGCCGCCTCCGTCGCGCTGACCGCCGCCGCCACCTGGGCCGTGGTCGGCGGGACCTCGCTGGTCCGTGAGGCCCGGACCGTGGGACGGGCCCTGGAGGCGGGGGACATCGGGGCGGCGCGGGCCCGGCTGCCGCATCTGTGCGGGCGGGACCCCCAGGCGCTCGACGCCGACGGGATCGCGCGAGCCGTCGTGGAGTCCGTCGCGGAGAACACCTCGGACGCCGTCGTGGGGGCCCTGGTGTGGGGCGCGGTGGGCGGGGTGCCGGGGCTGCTCGGGTTCCGGGCCGTCAACACGCTCGACGCGATGGTGGGTCACCGGTCCCCCCGCTACCGGCGGTTCGGGTGGGCCGCGGCCCGGCTCGACGACGCCGCCGGGTGGCCGGGGGCACGGCTGACCGCCGGGCTCGCCGCGCTGGCGGGGGACGATCCGCGAGGTGCCGTACGGGCCTGGCGGCAGGACGCGGACCGGCATCCCAGCCCCAACGCCGGGCCCGTCGAGGCCTCGTTCGCGGGGGCCCTCGGGGTGCGGCTCGGCGGGACGCTGTCGTACGGGGGCCGGGTCGAGCACCGGCCCGTGCTCAACGGGGAAGGACGCGCCGTCGCCACGGGCGACATCGAGCGGGCCGTACGGCTCTCCCGGCGCGTCGGTCTGCTCGCGCTCGGCGTCTGTGTCGCCGGGCGCCTCATCGCAAGGGGGCACAGGTCATGAGCGGGGGTCTCCTCGTCGCCGGCACCACCTCCGACGCCGGCAAGAGTGTCGTCACGGCCGGGATCTGCCGGTGGCTGGTCCGCCAGGGGGTCAAGGTCGCGCCCTTCAAGGCGCAGAACATGTCGCTGAACTCCTTCGTGACGCGGGAGGGCGCCGAGATCGGGCGGGCGCAGGCCATGCAGGCGCAGGCCTGCCGCGTCGAGCCGACCGCGCTGATGAATCCCGTGCTGCTCAAGCCCGGTGGCGAGCAGAGCAGCCAAGTGGTGCTGCTCGGCAGACCGGTGGGCGAGATGAGCGCGCGCGGCTATCACGGCGGGCGGCAGCAGAAACTCCTCGGGACCGTGCTCGACTGTCTCGCCGAGTTGCGGGGCACGTATGACGCGGTGATCTGTGAGGGGGCCGGTTCTCCCGCCGAGATCAATCTCCGGCGGACCGACATCGTCAACATGGGGATCGCCCGGGGCGCCGGGCTCCCGGTCCTCGTCGTCGGCGACATCGACCGCGGCGGGGTCTTCGCCTCGTTCTTCGGGACGGTGGCGCTGCTCTCCCCCGAGGACCAGGGGCTGGTCGCCGGGTTCCTCGTCAACAAGTTCCGCGGGGACGTCTCGCTGCTGGAGCCGGGCCTCGCCATGCTGCACGGGCTGACCGGGCGGCGGACGTACGGGGTGCTGCCGTTCCGGCACGGGCTCGGGATCGACGAGGAGGACGGGCTGCGGGTGTCCCTGCGCGGGACCGTACGGGAGTCGAACGTCTCGCCGCCCGTCGGCGAGGACGTGCTGCGGGTCGCGGTGTGCGCGATCCCGCTGATGTCCAACTTCACCGACGTGGACGCCCTCGCCGCCGAACCGGGGGTCGTGGTGCGGTTCGTGGACCGGCCGGAGGAGCTGGCGGACGCCGACCTGGTGGTGATCCCGGGGACGCGCGGGACCGTACGGGCGCTGGAGTGGCTGCAGGAGCGGGGGCTCGCCGAGGCCCTGCGGCGCAGGGCCGCCGAGGGCCGGCCGGTCCTCGGGATCTGCGGCGGCTTCCAGATCCTCGGCGAGCACATCGAGGACGAGGTCGAGAGCCGGCGGGGGCACGTCGACGGGCTCGGGGTGCTGCCGGTCCGGGTGCGGTTCGCCCGGGAGAAGACCCTCACCCGGCCGGTCGGCCGGGCCCTCGGCGAGCCGGTCGAGGGGTACGAGATCCACCACGGGGTCGCCGAGGTCGGCGAGGGCGAGCCCTTCCTGGACGGCGTCCGGGTCGGGCAGACCTGGGGCACCCACTGGCACGGCTCGCTGGAGTCCGACGGCTTCCGGCGGGCCTTCCTGCGCGAGGTGGCGGCCGCCGCGGGCCGCCGGTTGGTGCCGGCCCCGGACACCTCGTTCGCCGCGCTGCGCGAGGAGCAGCTCGACCGGCTCGGCGATCTGATCGAACAGCACGCGGACACGGACGCGCTGATGCGGCTCATCGAGTCGGGCGCGCCGCAAGGACTGCCTTTCATTCCACCGGGAGCGCCCGCATGAGCACTGTGTTGTTGTTGTCGACCGCCGACACCGATCTGCTGGCGGCCCGGGCCGCCACCGGTGCCGGCTACCGGATCGGCAACCCGACCCGCGTCGACGTCACGGACGAGCTGCCCGGTCTCCTGGACGGCGCGGACCTCGCCGTCGTACGGCTGCTCGGCGGCAAGCGGGCCTGGGAGGACGGACTGGCCGTGCTGAAGGCGTCCGGCATCCCGACCGTGCTGCTGGGCGGCGAGAGCGTGCCGGACGCCGAGCTGATGGCCGAGTCGTCGGTGCCGGCCGGTGTGGTGGCCGAGGCGCTGCGGTACCTGGTCGAGGGCGGCCCGGACAACCTCACCGAACTCGCCCGGTTCCTCTCGGACACCGTGCTGCTGACCGGCGAGGGGTTCGTCGAGCCGCGGAAGATGCCCGACTACGGCGTCCACGGGGAGCGCGCCCGGGAGGCGGGCCGGCCGACCGTCGGCGTGCTCTTCTACCGGGCCCACGAGCTGAGCGGCAACACCGCGTTCGTGGACACGCTGTGCGAGGCGATCGAGGCGCAGGGGGCCAACGCGCTGCCCGTGTACTGCGGTTCGCTGCGCGGGGCGGACGCCGGGCTGTACGAGCTCCTCGGCGGGACGGACGCCCTGGTCGCCACCGTGCTCGCGGCGGGCGGCACGCACGCCTCGCAGGCGTCGGCCGGCGGGGACGAGGAGGCGTGGGACATCGGGGCGCTCGCCGAGCTGAACGTCCCCGTGCTGCAGGGGCTGTGCCTGACCTCCTCGCGGCAGGCGTGGGACGAGTCCGACGCCGCCCTGTCCCCCATGGACGCGGCGATGCAGGTCGCGATCCCCGAGTTCGACGGCCGGCTGATCACCGTCCCGTTCTCGTTCAAGGAGCAGGGGCCGGACGGCGTCCCGGTGTACGTCGCCGACCCCGAGCGGGCCGGGCGCGTCGCCGGGATCGCGGTGCGGCACGCGCGGCTGCGGCACAAGCCGAACGCCGAGAAGAGGATCGCGCTGGTCTTCACCGCGTATCCGACGAAGCACTCACGGGTCGGCAACGCGGTCGGGCTGGACACGCCCGCGTCGGCGGTCCGGGTGCTGGACGCGCTCCGGGACGCCGGGTACGGCCTGACCGCGTACCCGTCCGAGGGCGACGAGCTGATCCACCGGCTGATCGAGGCCGGCGGGCACGACGTGGAGTGGCTGACGGAGGAGCAGCTGGCCGCCGCGCCCGCGCGGGTGCCGCTCGCGGACTACCGCACCTGGTTCGACCGGCTCGACCCGGAGCTGCGGGACGCCATGCTGGAGGCGTGGGGCGAGCCGCCGGGCTCGCTCTACGTCGACGGCGAGGACATCGTGCTCGCGTCGCTGCGGTTCGGGAACGTCGTCGTGATGATCCAGCCGCCGCGCGGCTTCGGGGAGAACCCGATCGCGATCTACCACGACCCCGACATGCCGCCGTCGCACCACTACCTGGCCGCCTACCGATGGCTGGAGAACAGCTTCGGGGCCGACGCGATCGTGCACATGGGCAAGCACGGCACGATGGAGTGGCTGCCCGGCAAGGGTCTCGGCCTCGGCCGTGGCTGCGCCCCGGACGCGGTCCTCGGCGATCTGCCGCTGGTCTACCCGTTCATCGTCAACGACCCGGGCGAGGGCACCCAGGCCAAGCGGCGCGGGCACGCCACGGTCGTGGACCACCTGGTGCCGCCGATGGCCCGCGCGGACACCTACGGCGACCTGGCGAAGCTGGAACAGCTCCTCGACGAGTACGCGCTCGTCTCCGACCTGGACCCGGTGAAGGCGCCGGCGGTGCGGGCGCAGATCTGGACCCTGGTGAAGGCGGCCGAGCTCCACCACGACCTGCACGTCGACGAGCAGCCGGACGAGGACGACTTCGACGAGTTCGTCATGCACATCGACGGCTATCTGTGCGAGATCAAGGACGTGCAGATCCGCGACGGTCTGCACGTCCTGGGCGGCGGCCCGGTCGACGAGGCGCGGGTGAACCTGGTGCTCGCCGTGCTGCGCGCCTCGCAGGTGTGGGGCGGCCAGGCGAACGCGCTGCCGGGGCTGCGGGCCTCCTTCGCGGCCCATTTCGGGCTGGTCGAGAAGGAGTTGCTGGCCGAGCCGGGGGCGCCGGTGAAGGTGCCGGCGGAGCTGTCGGACCTGGTGGCGGGTCCGGCGCGGACGGCGGCCGACGCGATCGATCTGCTGGAGCAGCTGTGCCGGCGGGTCGCGGAGGGCCTGGAGGCGCGCGGCTGGGACGTCACCGCCGCCCGGCCGCTGGTGCGGGACGTCCTCGGCGCCGAACTCCCCGAGGCCGTCGCGGTCCTGGAGTTCGCGTGCACCGAGGTGGTGCCGCGGCTGGCGCGGACCACGGACGAGATCGGGCACATCCTCAAGGCGCTGGACGGCGGTTACGTCCCGGCCGGACCGTCGGGCTCGCCGACCCGCGGTCTGGTCAACGTCCTGCCGACCGGCCGGAACTTCTACTCCGTCGACCCCAAGGCGATCCCGTCCCGGTTGAGCTGGGAGGTCGGGCAGTCGCTCGCCGACTCGCTCGTGCAGCGGTACCTGCAGGACACCGGCGCGTACCCGAGGTCCGTCGGTCTGACGGTGTGGGGCACGTCCGCCATGCGCACGCAGGGCGACGACATCGCCGAGATCCTCGCCCTGCTGGGCTGCCGTCCGGTCTGGGACGACGCCTCGCGCCGGGTGACCGGCTTCGAGGTGATCCCCCCGGCCGAGCTGGGCCGGCCCCGCATCGATGTCACGGTCCGGATCTCCGGGTTCTTCCGGGACGCGTTCCCGCACGTGGTGGGGCTGATCGACGACGCCGTGCGGACGGTGGCCGAGCTGGACGAGCCGGCCGAGAGCAACTTCGTGAAGGCGCACGCCGACGAGGACACCGCCGCGCACGGCGACCGGCGGCGCGCGACGGCCCGGGTCTTCGGCTCCAAGCCGGGGGCGTACGGGGCCGGTCTGCTGCCGCTGATCGACGCGCGCAACTGGCGCAGCGACGCCGACCTCGCCGAGGTGTACGCCGTCTGGGGCGGCTACGCCTACGGGCGCGGGCTCGACGGGCGGGCGGCGCGCGGGGACATGGAGACGGCGTTCCGGCGGATCGCCGTCGCCGCGAAGAACGTCGACACCCGTGAGCACGACCTCGTGGACGCCGACGACTACTTCCAGTACCACGGCGGCATGGTCGCCATGGTGCGGCATCTGACGGGCGCCAGCCCCGAGGCGTACGTCGGCGACTCCGCCGTACCGGACCAGGTGAGGACGCGCACGCTGGGCGAGGAGACGCACCGGGTGTTCCGCGCCCGGGTGGTCAACCCGCGCTGGATGGCGGCGATGCGCCGGCACGGCTACAAGGGCGCCTTCGAGATGGCGGCGACCGTCGACTACCTCTTCGGCTACGACGCGACGGCCGGGGTGGTCGACGACTGGATGTACGAGAAGCTCAGCGCCGAGTACGTCTTCGAGCCGGAGAACCGGGACTTCATGAAGAAGTCCAACCCGTGGGCCCTGCGCGGGATCACCGAACGCCTGCTGGAGGCCGCCGAGCGCGGGCTGTGGGCGGAACCGGACGCCGACACCCTGGAGCGGCTGCGGGCCACGTATCTGGAGCTGGAAGGCGACCTGGAGGGCGACCAGTGAGCAGCACCCCCTTTCCGTTCACGGCCGTCGTCGGCCAGGACGACCTGCGGCTCGCGCTGCTGCTGAACGCCGTGTCACCGGCGGTCGGCGGAGTGCTGGTGCGCGGTGAGAAGGGCACCGCCAAGTCCACGGCCGTACGGGCCCTGTCGGCGCTGCTGCCGGCGCTGGACGTGGTCTCCGGCTGCCGGTTCTCCTGCGACCCCGGCTCCCCCGACCCGGGGTGCCCGGACGGGCCGCACGAGCCGGGGGCGTTCGAGACCCGGCCGGCGCGGCTGGTCGAGCTGCCCGTGGGTGCCTCGGAGGACCGGCTCGTGGGCGCGCTCGACATCGAGCGGGCGCTCGCCGAGGGCGTGAAGGCCTTCGAGCCGGGGCTGCTGGCCGGCGCGCACCGCGGGATCCTGTACGTCGACGAGGTCAACCTCCTCCACGACCACCTGGTCGACCTGCTGCTGGACGCGGCGGCGATGGGTGCCTCGTACGTGGAGCGCGAGGGCGTCTCCGTACGGCATGCCGCGCGGTTCCTGCTGGTCGGGACCATGAACCCGGAGGAGGGCGAACTGCGGCCGCAGTTGCTCGACCGGTTCGGGCTGACCGTGGAGGTGACCGCCTCGCGCGAGCCCGACCAGCGGGTGGAGGTCGTCCGGCGGCGGCTCGCCCACGACGACGATCCCGCGGCCTTCGCCGCGCGGTGGGCGGACGAGGAGTCCGCCGTACGGGCACGGATCGCGGCGGCACGGGAGCTGTTGCCGTCGGTGCGGCTGGGCGACGGGGCGCTGCGGCAGATCGCGGCGACCTGCGCCGCCTTCGAGGTGGACGGCATGCGCGCCGACATCGTGATGGCACGCACGGCGACCGCGCTGGCCGCATGGGCCGGGCGGACGGACGTCCTCGCCGAGGACGTGCGGCAGGCGGCGCTGCTCGCGCTGCCGCACCGCCGTCGCCGCAACCCCTTCGACGCGCCGGGCCTCGACGAGGACAGGCTGGATCAGACGCTGGAGGAGTTCTCCGGGGAGGACGAGGGCGACACGGATCCCGACCCCGACGGTCCCGGTGGGGGCGGCGGGCAGCCGACGCCGGACGCCGGTCCGCAGGGCGGGGACTCCGGCGCGCGGCCCGAGGAGGGCGAGGGCGGTGAGCCGCAGGCCTCCGGCGCGGGCGAGCAGTCGGCCGTACGGGCCGCCGAGCCGTTCCGCACGAAGGTGCTGAGCGTGCCCGGCATCGGTGCGGGGGCCGCCGGGCGGCGCTCGCGGGCGCGGACCGAGCACGGGCGGACCACCGGGGCCCGGCGGCCCCGGGGCGCCCTGACCAAGCTGCACCTGGCGGCGACCGTGCAGGCCGCCGCGCCGCACCAGCGGGCGCGCGGGCGGTCGGGGCCGGGGCTGGTCCTGCGCCGGGACGATCTGCGGCAGGCGGCCCGGGAGGGGCGCGAGGGCAACCTCGTGCTGTTCGTCGTGGACGCCTCCGGGTCGATGGCGGCGCGGCGGCGGATGAGCGCCGTGAAGGGCGCCGTGCTGTCGCTGCTGCTCGACGCCTATCAGCGACGGGACAAGGTGGGGCTGGTGACGTTCCGGGGGGCGGCGGCCGAGGTCGTGCTGCCTCCGACGTCGTCGGTGGACGCCGCCGCGGCCCGGCTGGAGTCGCTGCCCACCGGTGGCCGTACGCCGCTCGCCGCGGGACTGCTCAAGGCGCACGACGTGCTGCGGGTGGAGGGGCTGCGCGATCCCGCGCGGCGGGCGCTGGTCGTGGTCGTCACGGACGGGCGCGCGACCGGCGGACCGGAGCCGGTGGCGCTCGCGGGGCGGGCGGCCCGGCTGTTCGCCGCCGAGGGCGTGGCGTCCGTGGTCGTGGACTGCGAGTCGGGGCCGGTGCGGCTCGGGCTCGCCGGACAGCTCGCCGGTGAACTGGGCGGGACGGCGGTGACGCTCGACGAGCTGCGGGCGGACTCGATCGCAGGACTGGTCAACGACGTACGCGGGAGGGCCGCTTAATGCCACAGGGACAGCCGAGTGTCGTGCCCGACGACGGGCTGACCACGCGTCAGCGCCGCAACCGGCCGCTGCTGGTCGTGCACACGGGAATCGGGAAGGGCAAGTCGACCGCCGCCTTCGGGCTCGCGCTGCGGGCCTGGAACCAGGGGTGGCCCATCGGGGTGTTCCAGTTCGTCAAGTCGGCGAAGTGGAAGGTCGGCGAGGAGAACGCGCTGCGGGTGCTGGGCGCCTCCGGCGAGGGCGGCACCGTCGACTGGCACAAGATGGGCGAGGGCTGGTCCTGGGTCCAGCGCGACGCGCAGCTGGACAACGAGGAGAAGGCCCGGGAGGGGTGGGAGCAGGTCAAGCGGGACCTGGCCGCCGAGACGTACCGGCTGTACGTGCTCGACGAGTTCGCCTACCCCCTGCACTGGGGGTGGGTGGACACCGACGAGGTGGTCGAGGTGCTGCGGGACCGGCCCGGCACCCAGCATGTCGTGATCACCGGCCGCAACGCCCCGCAGAAGCTGGTGGAGTGCGCCGATCTGGTGACCGACATGTCCAAGGTCAAGCACCCGATGGACGCCGGCCAGAAGGGCCAGAAGGGCATCGAGTGGTGACTGCGGTACCCCGGCTGGTCGTCGCCGCGCCGTCGTCCGGCAGCGGCAAGACCACCGTCGCCACGGGGCTGATGGCCGCGTTCGCCGCGCGGGGGCTCACCGTGTCCCCGCACAAGGTGGGACCGGACTACATCGACCCCGGGTACCACGCCCTCGCGACCGGGCGGCCGGGGCGCAACCTCGACGCGTACCTGTGCGGGCCGGAGCTGATCGCCCCGCTCTTCCTGCACGGGGCGCGCGGGTGCGACCTCGCCGTCGTCGAGGGCGTGATGGGGATGTACGACGGGGCGGCGGGCGAAGGGGAACTGGCGTCCACCGCCCAGGTCGCGAAGTTGCTGGGGGCGCCCGTCGTGCTCGTCGTGGACGCGTCGTCGCAGTCGCGGTCGGTGGCGGCGCTGGTGCACGGGTTCGTCTCCTGGGATACCGGGGTGCGGGTGGGGGGCGTGATCCTGAACAAGGTCGCGTCGGACCGGCACGAGGCGTTGCTGCGGGAGGCGTTGGAGTCGGCCGGGGTGCCGGTGCTCGGTGCCCTGCGGCGGGCCGCGCCCTTGGAGACCCCTTCCCGGCACCTCGGGTTGGTTCCCGTCGCCGAACGGCAGTCGGCTGCGGTGGAGGCGGTCGCCTCCATGGCCGCGTGGGTCTCCGACGGGTGTGATCTCGCCGCGCTGGAGGCTCTTGCCCGGGGTGCGGGTGCCGTACCAGGGGGCTCCGCCCCCTGGACCCCCGGTCTGCCCAGCCACGACCGCCCGTCCCGGCCGGCAGAGGAGCCGGCCCGCAAAGCGCTCAGGCCCGTCGTCGCCGTCGCCGGTGGGACCGCCTTCACCTTCTCCTACGCCGAGCAGGTCGAGCTGCTCACCGCCGCGGGAGCCGACGTCGTCGTCTTCGACCCCCTGCGGGACGGCTCCCTCCCGGAGGGCACCGCCGGGCTGGTCGTCGGCGGCGGGTTCCCCGAGGTCTACGCCGCCGAGCTGTCCGCCAACGAGCTCCTGCGCAAGGAGGTCGCCGCGCTCGCGGCGTCCGGCGCGCCCGTCGCCGCCGAGTGCGCGGGGCTGCTGTACCTGTGCCGGGAGCTGGACGGGCAGCCGATGTGCGGGGTGCTGGACGCCGCCGCGCGGATGTCGGAGCGGCTGACCCTCGGCTACCGGGACGCGGTCGCCGTGAGCGACAGTGTGCTGGCGCCGGCCGGTACCCGTCTGCGGGGGCACGAGTTCCACCGGACCGTCGTCGAGCCGGGGGCCGGGGCGGCTCCGGCGTGGGGGATGCGTGCCCCCGAGCCGCGCGTCGAAGGCTTCGTACAACAAGGTGTGCACGCGAGTTATCTGCACACGCACTGGGCGGCCGAACCCGGTGTGGCCCGTAGGTTCGTGGAGAGGTGCCGGACGTCATGAGCGAGCGCAGCAGGCTGATCGGGGTCGGGGTGGGTCCCGGGGATCCGGAGCTGGTGACGGTGAAGGGCGTCAACGCGCTGCGGGCGGCCGACGTCGTCGTCGTGCCCGTGATGGACACCGGCGAGCGGGGGCGCGCCGAGGCGACCGTGCTGCACTACGTGGCGCCCGAGAAGGTCGTCCGCGTGGTGTTCGCGCTGAACGAGCGGACCGACCGGGGGCGGCGGGAGGCCGCCTGGGACGCGGCCGGGGAGCGGGTCGCCGAGCTGCTGAGGCGGCACGGCAGCGTGGCCTTCGCGACCATCGGGGACCCGAACGTGTACTCGACCTTCACCTATCTGGCGCAGACGATCGCCGCGCTGGTGCCGGGGACGGAGATCGGGACCGTCCCGGGGATCACCGCCATGCAGGACCTCGCCGCGCGCTCGGGCGCCGTGCTCACCGAGGGCACCGAGCCGTTGACGCTGGTGCCGGTGACCGCCGGGTCGGCCGTGCTGAAGGACGCGCTGGCCGGGCCGGGGACGGTCGTGGCGTACAAGTTCGGGCGGCAGGCGGCCGAGGTCGCCGAGGCGCTGCGGCAGACCAGGCGGATCGAGGACGCGGTGTGGGGATCGGCGCTGGGGCTCACGGAGGAGTCCATCCGGCCGGCCGGTGACCTGGACGGCGAGCCGCTGCCCTACCTCTCGACGCTGATCGCGCCCGCGCGGCGCGAGGGCGGGCGGGGCGGCAAGCTGTGAGAACGGCCGGATCAGGCCGCCAGGCCCACCACCAGCCAGATGAAGGCCGCGCCCGCGATCGTGCACAGCACGGTCGAGCGGGCGGGGTGTTCGTGGTGGGCCTCGGGGAGGATCTCGGCGGCCGCGAGGTAGAGCAGCGCGCCGCCGAAGAGGCCGAGATACCCGCCGAGCAGCTGCTCCGGGACGGTGACGACGGTCGCTGCCGCCGCGCCGGCCACGGGGGCCGCCGCGTCCGCGACCAGCATGAGCTGCGCTCGCCGGCGGGCGTTCCCGTACAGGCTCGTGATCGTGTACGTGTTGAAGCCGTCGGCGAAGTCGTGGGCGATCACCGCCACGGCCACCGCCAGGCCCATGCCGCCGCCGACCTGGAAGGCCGCGCCGATCGCCACGCCGTCCATGGCGCTGTGGCCGACCATGGCCGCGGCGGCCGTCAGGCCCACCTCGGGGACCCGGCCGTCGTGCTCGTCGCCGCCGTGCGCGGCCTGGCGCACCGCGAGCAGGCGTTCCACCAGATGGGCCAGCAGGAAGCCCGCGACGAACAGCAGGAGTGCCGCCGGGACGCCGAAGACCTCGGTGCCGGCCGCGTCCAGGGCCTCCGGCAGCAGGTCCAGGCCGACGACGCCCAGCATGAGGCCGCCGGCCAGGCCGAGGACGAGATGGCGGCGGTCGGTGACACGCTGTGCCGTCCAGCCGCCGGCCAGCGTCATGAGGAACGCGCCGAGCGCGACGAAGACCGCCATGGGCCCTTCGTATCCGATCGGACCCCGGCCGCGCACATCCGGCCATGCCCCTGACCCTCCACACGCCCCTTTGTGCCCCGTAGTGACCCGTTATGAGAGGACCCGAGACCATGGCCGATGCCCCCGCCGGCAAGGTGACCTTCGTCGGTGCCGGCCCCGGCGCCGCCGATCTGCTGACGTTCCGCGCCGCGCGCGCCATCGCGGAGGCGGATGTCGTGATCTGGGCCGCCAGCCTGGTGCAGGCGGAGGTCCTGGACCATGCGCGGGAGGGTGCGGAGATCCTCGACTCGGCCACGATGTCCCTGGAGGACGTCGTGGCGGTGTACGAGCGGGCGCTGGCCGACGGACTGCGGGTGGCGAGGATCCACTCCGGCGACCCGGCCCTGTGGGGCGGCACCCAGGAGCAGCTCGACCGGTGCGAGGCGCTCGGGATCGAGACCGAGATCGTGCCGGGGGTGTCGTCGTTCTCCGCGGTGGCCGCGCTCGCCCGGCGTGAGCTGACGATCCCCGAGGTCGCGCAGTCCGTGGTGCTCACCCGGCTGGGGGGCGGCAAGACGCCGATGCCGCCGGGTGAGGAGGTGCGGGAGTTCGCCCGGCACGGCACCACCATGGCGGTGTTCCTGTCCGCCGCCCGCAGCGGGCAGCTGGTGCGGGAGCTGCTGGAGGGCGGCTATCCGACCGACACCCCGGTCGTGGTGGCGTACCAGGCGACCTGGCCGGAGGAGCTGGTCGTGAAGTGCACGATCGGCACGCTGGAGGAGACGGTCAAGGAGCACAAGCTCTGGAAGCACACCCTCTTCCTGGTCGGCCCGGCCCTGGACGCGCACGGCACCCGTTCGCACCTGTACCACCCGGGCCACTTCCACGGCTTCCGCAAGGCCGACCCCGAGGCGCGGCGGGCACTGCGCGAGCGGGGGGCGAGTACATGATCACGGTGATCGGCACGGGCACGGGCACCCCGCCCGGCCCCGCGGAGCTGGCCGGCGCGGGAGCTGGTCGTGGGCGGGCGGCGCCATCTGGACGCCGTACGGCTGCCGGACGGGGCCGAGCGGATCGTGCTCGGTCCGCTCGCGCCCGCCCTCGACACGATCGCGCGGTACGACGCCGAGGACCGGACGGTGGTGGTGCTGGCCTCGGGCGATCCCGGGTTCTTCGGGATCGTGCGGGCGCTCGCCGAGCGGTTCGGGCCGGCGCGCCTCGACGTGCGTCCCGGGGTGTCGTCGGTCGCGACCGCCTTCGCCCGGCAGGGGCTGACCTGGGACGACGCGGTTGTGGTCAGCGCGCACGGACGCGATCCGCGGACGGCGGTCAACATCTGCCGGGCGTTTCCGAAGGTCGCCGTGCTGACCGGGCCCGGCGCCGGGCCCGCGGAGCTGGGGGCCGCGCTCGTCCGGTCGGGGCGGACGCTCGTGGTCGCCTCCGCGCTGGGCGACCCGGAGGCGGAGCGGGTGGTGCGCGTCACCGCCGCGCAGGCCGCCGAACGGGAGTGGGGTACGGCGGTGAGTGTCGTCCTCTGCCTGGACGAGAGCCGGGTGCTGTCCCCCGTGCGGACGCTCGCCGGACCCGCCGTCCGCCCGGCCGGGTGGGCGCTGGCCGAGGACGCCTTCGCGCACCGCGACTCGATGATCACCAAGTTCGAGGTGCGGGCGCTGGCCCTGGCCCGGCTCGGGCCGCGCCCCGGCGACCTGGTGTGGGACGTCGGCTCGGGGTCGGGTTCGGTGGCCGTGGAGTGTGCCCGGCTCGGGGCGGCCGTCGACGCGGTGGAGCGGGCGGCGGACGGGGTGGAGCGGATCCGCGCCAACGCCCTCGCGCACGGTGTCCACGTCGACGCCGTGCACGGCCGGGCACCGCAGGCGCTGGCCGGTCTCGACGATCCCGACGCCGTGTTCGTGGGCGGCGGGGGCACGGAGCTGGCCGACATCGTGGCGGTGTGCGCGCGGCGGGCCCGGCGGACGGTGGTGGTCGCCCTGGCCGCGCTGGACCGGGTGCCGGCGGCGCGGGCCGCGCTGCTGGACGCCGGGTACGACGTGGACGGCGTCCTGCTCCAGTCCGCGCGGCTCGCTCCGCTGCCGGGGGACGTGACCCGGCTCGCGGCGGCCAATCCCGTTTTTCTGCTGTGGGGTGTGCGTGCCCCGGTGTCCAGTGAAGGAGTAGCTCAGTGATCGGCCTCATTTCCGCCACCGCGGCGGGGGCGGCGGCGCGGGACCGGCTGGCCGCGGCGTGGCCGGACCGTACGCGGGTGTACGACGGGCCCGTGGGGGCCGCCGTCCGGCGGGCGTTCGCGGAGTGCGAGCAGCTTGTGTGTTTCCTCGCGACGGGGGCCGTGGTGCGGCTCGTCGCCCCGCTGCTCGGCGACAAGGTTGCCGATCCGGGGGTGGTCTGTGTCGACGAGGGCGGACGGTTCGCCGTGCCGCTGCTCGGCGGGCACGCCGGCGGCGCCAACGCGCTCGCGCGGGAAGTGGCGGAGCTGCTCGGCGCCCAGCCGGTGGTGACCACGGCGACGGACGCCGTCGGCCTGCCCGGCCTGGACACCCTCGGGCTGCCCGTGGAGGGCGAGGTCGCCGCGGTGACCCGGGCCCTGCTGGACGGTGAACCGGTGGCACTGGAGACGGAGGTGGCGTGGCCGCTGCCGCCGCTGCCGTGCACGGGGTCGTCCGCCGCGGGCGGGTACGCCGTGCGGGTCACGGACCGTGCCGTCGAGCCCGGCGCCCGGGAGGTGCTGCTGCGGCCGCCGACCCTGGTCGTCGGGGTCGGCGCGTCCCGGGGCGCCCCCGCCGAGGAGGTCCTGGAGGTGATCGAGGGCGCGCTGCGGGAGGCGGGGCTGTCCCGCCGTAGCGTCGCCTCGCTCGCCACCGTCGACGCCAAGGCCGAGGAGCCCGGCATCCTGGAGGCCGCCGCGCGGCTCGGGGTGCCCGTGGTGACGTACTCCGCCGGGGAGCTGGCCTCCGTGGCGGTGCCGAACCCCTCCGAGGCGCCGCTCGCCGCCGTCGGCACCCCCTCCGTCGCCGAGGCCGCCGCCCTGCGCGAGGGCGGCGAACTCCTCGTGCCCAAGCGGAAGTCGGGTGGCTCCCCCGCCATGGCGACCTGCGCGGTCGTCCGGCGACCGGGGCGCGGGCGGCTCGCAGTGGTCGGCCTCGGGCCGGGCGCCCGGGACCTGCTCACCCCGCGCGCCAAGGACGAGCTGCGGCGGGCCTCCGTGCTCGTCGGGCTCGACCAGTACGTCGACCAGATCCGGGACCTGCTGCGGCCGGGCACCAGAATCCTGGAGTCGGGGCTCGGCGCCGAGGAGGAGCGGGCGCGCACGGCGGTCGCCGAGGCCCGGCGCGGGCACGCGGTCGCGCTGATCGGCAGCGGGGACGCCGGCGTGTACGCGATGGCCTCCCCGGCGCTCGCCGAGGCCTCCGCGGACATCGACGTGGTCGGGGTGCCCGGGGTGACCGCGGCGCTGGCGGCGGCCGCGCTGCTCGGCGCGCCGCTCGGCCATGACCACGTCTCCATCAGCCTGTCCGATCTGCACACGCCGTGGGAGGTCATCGAGCGGCGGGTGCGGGCGGCGGCCGAGGCGGACCTCGTCGTCACCTTCTACAACCCGCGTTCCCGCGGCCGTGACTGGCAGCTGCCGAAGGCGCTCGCGATCCTCGCGGAGCACCGGCGCCCGGGCACGCCCGTCGGGGTCGTGCGCAACGCCTCCCGTCCGGACGGCACCGCCCGGGTGACGACCCTGGCCGGCCTCGACCCGGCGACGGTCGACATGATGACCGTCGTGACCGTGGGCAACACCGCGACCCGGACCGTCGCGGGGCGCATGGTGACGCCCCGCGGCTACCGCTGGCAGGAGGAGCCCGCGTGACCGACGCCCTGCACGATCAAGCACTTTCGCCGCTTTCACCCCATTCGATCCACCCCGTTCCCGCCGAGGAGACACAGTGACCACCCCGCCGCCCGCCCTGCTCATCGCCGGCCACGGCACCCGGGACGAGGCCGGAGCCGAGGCGTTCCGTGACTTCGTACGGGAGCTGGGGCGCCGCCGTCCGGACCTGCCCGTCGCGGGCGGATTCATCGAGCTGTCGCCTCCCCCGCTGGGCGAGGCCGTGACCGAACTGGTGGAGCGCGGGGTGCGCCGGTTCGCCGCCGTCCCGCTGATGCTGGTGTCCGCCGGGCACGCCAAGGGGGACATCCCGGCCGCGCTGGCCCGCGAGAAGGAACGGCACCCGGGGATCTCGTACACCTACGGCCGTCCGCTGGGCCCGCACCCCGCGCTGCTGAACGTCCTGGAGCGGCGCCTCGACGAGGCGCTGGGCAGCCCGGCCGGACGCACCCCGGACGACCGCTCCGACGTGACGGTGCTGCTGGTGGGACGCGGGTCGACGGACCCGGACGCCAACGCCGAGGTGCACAAGGCGGCCCGGCTGCTGTGGGAGGGACGCGGGTACGCGGGGGTGGAGACGGCGTTCGTGTCGCTGGCCGCGCCGGACGTGCCGAGCGGCCTGGACCGGTGCGTCCGCCTGGGCGCCCGCCGGATCGTCGTCCTGCCGTACTTCCTGTTCACGGGCATCCTTCCGGACCGGGTGCGCCGGCAGACCGAGGGCTGGGCGGGCGCGCACCCGGAGGTGGAGGTGCGCTCGGCGGAGGTCATCGGGCCCGAGCCGGAGCTGCTCGACCTGGTGATGGAGCGGTACGAGGAGGCGCTCAAGGGCGACCTGCGGATGAACTGCGACTCGTGCGTGTACCGGATCGCGCTGCCCGGGTTCGAGGACAAGGTGGGCCTGGCGCAACAGCCGCACTTCCACCCGGACGACGACGGCGACCACCACGGGCACCACGGCCACGGGCATCACCATCACGGCGGACATGCCCATGCGCACTGACGGGCACGATCTGCGGCACCACGGGGACGCCGAGGTGCGCGACGACGGCTCGGCGCTGGTCGACCTCGCGGTGAACGTCCGCGCGGACACGCCCCCGCACTGGCTGCGGGAGCGGATAGCCGCCTCGCTGACCGGCCTCGCGGCCTACCCGGACGGGCGGGCCGCGCGGGCGGCGGTGGCGGCGCGGCACGGGCTGCCGGTGGAGCGGGTGCTGCTGACGGCGGGCGCGGCGGAGGCGTTCGTGCTGCTGGCGCGGGCGCTGAAGGTGCGCCGGCCGGTCGTGGTGCATCCGCAGTTCACCGAGCCCGAGGCGGCGCTGCGGGACGCCGGGCACAGCGTGGACCGGGTGGTGCTGCGGGCCGGGGACGGTTTCCGGCTGGATCCGGCGGCGGTCCCGGAGGACGCCGACCTGGTGGTGATCGGCAACCCCACGAACCCCACCTCGGTGCTGCACCCGGCGGAGACGATCGCGCGGCTGGCCCGGACGGGGCGGACGCTGGTGGTCGACGAGGCGTTCATGGACGCGGTGCCCGGCGAACGGGAGGCCCTCGCCGGGCGCACGGACGTGCCCGGTCTCGTGGTGCTGCGCAGCCTGACCAAGACCTGGGGGCTCGCGGGACTGCGGATCGGGTACGTCCTCGCCGGCCCGGAGACGATCGCCGCGCTGGAGCGGGCCCAGCCGCTGTGGCCGGTGTCCACGCCGGCGCTGGCCGCGGCCGAGGCGTGCGTCTCCCCGCGGGCACTGGCGGAGGCGGCGCACGCCGCGCACCGGGTCGCCACGGACCGGGCCCATCTCGTCGCCGGGCTGGAGGAGTTCGCCTCCGACGGGGTGCGGGTCGCCGGACCGGCCGAGGGCCCCTTCGTGCTGATCCGGCTGCCGGGGGCGGCGGCGGTGCGCCGGCATCTGCGGGACCTGGGATTCGCGGTCCGGCGCGGGGACACCTTCCCGGGGCTCGACGAGAAGTGGCTGCGGCTCGCGGTCCGGGACCGGACCACGGTCAACTCGTTCCTGCAGGCCCTGGACCGGGCGCTGTCAGCGGTGGGTCACCAGAACTGACGGGGTGTTCAGGGGCGGCGGCGGGCCAGTGCCACCGCTCCCCCGCCCGCCGCCAGCAGCGCCGCCGCGCCGCCCGCGAGGTACGGCGTGAGGGGGCCGCCGCCGGTGCTGGCGAGGTCCGTCCCGGCGGGCGCGCTCTGCGGTCGGACGTCGGTCCCGGGGGCCGGGCCCGGTCCGGTGGCCCGCTCGGCGGCGGGCGGTGCGGCGCAGCGCGCCTCGGCCAGGGTCAGGGTGCCGGTGACCTCGGCGACGTTCAGTTTCAGCGGGTTGACGGAGACGGTGAGGCGCAGGGCGGTCGCGGCGGCCGTACGGGAGGTGGTCTCGCGCCGGGACCAGGTGAGCCGGACCTCTCCCACGCCGGGCACCCGCACGTCGGTGGGGCCGCCGGCGCCCACCGAGACCTTCTTGCCGAGGACCGTCACCGAGCCGGGGAGACGGGAGGTGGCGACCGGGGCCTTCCCCGCCGCGCAGGTCGCCGTGGAGGTGACCGCGTCGACCTCGATCAGGGAGAGCAGCGGCAGACCGGGCAGGTGCAGCCGGGCGCGGGTGAGCCGGGTGGAGGCCTCGGCCCCGGTGCCGTCGACGGCGGCCTTCGCCTCGGCGACGTCGGCGCGCAGGACGCTGAAGGTCCGGCCGTCGTCGACACCGTCCAGCCGCGCCGTCAGCGCCGTCCTCCGTGCGGGCTTCCGGGCGGCCTGCGGTGCGGACTGCGGGGCGCGCACCTCGTTGAGGGAGACGGCGAGCGGCATCTCGGCGGTTCTGTTCACCAGGGCCACGTCGAGGCCGGTGCGCAGGACGGCCGCGCTCGCGCTCCCCTCGGCGCCGGTGGCGTGTGCCGGGCCGGCTCCGGCGAGGGCGGCGGGGCCGGCGGCCAGGGCGCCGGCCGCCGCGACGGCGGCGAGCCGGCGTGCGGGCATGCGGAAGGACAGGGTGCTCATGGGCGGGACCCCCGGGGAAGACGCGCTGCGGGACCCCGCAAGAATTACGTACGAAGGGTGAACGGTCAGCGAGCTGACGGGACTTCACTCCAACGTGAGAGTGCCGCACACGCCTTCGAGGATCAGCCCACGACCCGGCCGTCGAGCACCACCCGGCGGGGTTCCGCGAGGACCCGGACGTCGGCGCGCGGGTCGGCGTCGTAGACGACGAGGTCGGCCGGGGCGCCCTCGTCGAGACCGGGGCGGCCGAGCCAGCGGCGTGCTTCCCAGGTGGTCGCGGCGAGCGCCGTCAGGGGCGGCAGTCCGGCCCCGGTCACCAGCTCCGCCACCTCGGCCGCCACCAGCCCGTGCGGGAGGGTGCCGCCGGCGTCCGTGCCGACGAAGACCGGGATGCCGGCGTCGTGGGCGGAGCGCACGGTGTCGTAGCGGCGCTCGTGGAGCCGGCGCATATGGGCCGACCAGCGCGGGAACTTGGCCGCGCCGCCCGCGGCGAGCCGGGGGAAGGTGGCGATGTTGACGAGCGTGGGGACGATCGCGACGCCGTGCTCGACGAAGAGCGGGATCAGGTCGTCGGTGAGACCCGTCGCGTGCTCGACGCAGTCGATGCCCGACTCGACGAGGTCGCGCAGGGAGTTCTCGGCGAAGCAGTGCGCGGTGACCCGGGCGCCCAGCCGGTGGGCTTCCGCGATGGCCGCCTCGGCCGCCTCCCGCGGCCAGCTGGGGGCCAGGTCGCCCGCCTCGCGGTCGATCCAGTCGCCGACCAGCTTGACCCAGCCGTCGCCGCGCCGGGCCTCGTGGGCGACGTGGGCGACGAGGTCCTCGGGCTCGATCTCGTGGGCGTAGCCCCGGATGTAGCGACGGGTGCGGGCGATGTGCCGGCCGGCTCTGATGATCTTCGGGAGGTCGGCGCGGTCGTCGACCCAGCGGGTGTCGGAGGGCGAGCCGGCGTCCCGGATCAGCAGGGTGCCGGCCTCGCGGTCGGTGACCGCCTGCTTCTCGGCGACGTCGGGCCCGACCGGGCCCTCGGGTCCGAGGCCCACATGGCAGTGGGCGTCGACCAGTCCGGGCAGGGCCCAGCCCTGGACGGTCCGTACGTCGCGGGCGCCGGCCGGACGGTCGTAGGAGATCCGGCCGGCGACGACCCACAGTTCGTCGCGGACGTCGTCGGGTCCGGCGAGGACCCTGCCCTTCACGTGCAGCACCGCGTGATCGCTCATGGGCGTCAGCCTAGGACGACGGGCACTCCCTCCTCGATACGGGCCAGCAGCCGGCCTCCGTGCACCCGCGGGGCGTCGAAGCAGCGCAGCTCGTCGGAGTCGTCGTCGCCGTCGGCGCGGAGCACCTCGGGGACGAGGAGGGCGGCCGGGTCGACGTCCTGGGCGAGGTCGAGGTAGGCGGGCGCGAGGACCGGGCCGTGCAGGGTGCCGCCTATCAGGTCGGGGGCGAACTCGCTCGACAGCACGGTCACGGCGGCCTTCAGGTCGCCGTGGATCATGACCAGTTTCTCGGTCATGTTCCCGATGAAGGCGCCCTCCACCGTGACCGAGCCCAGGACCAGCAGCTTCACGTCCCCTTCGAGGTAGACGTCGGCCGCCTTGAGGTCGCCGAGGACGATGAGCGCCGGGCAGCCGTCGTCGACGTTGAGGAGGCTGCCCTCGACGGTCAGATCGCCGTCGACGACGACGCCCGTGTCCTGCGTGAAGTCCTCGGCGTCCAGGTCGAGCGCGCCCCGGATCACGAGCGGGCCGGGGCGCAGGTCGTAGGTCTCGTCGTAGAGGTTCTCGTACGACGACTCGGGCAGGCCCCGGCGCTCGAACACGGCGACGGTCTCGTCCCACGCGAGGGAGGTGATCTCGGTCATGCTCCTCAGCCTGTCACGCGGCACCGACAGTCCGCCGCGCGTCAGGACGTGTCCTCCTCGACCTCCGCCATCGCCGGGTCGAGCAGCCGGGAGAGGAAGTGCCGGGTGCGCTCGTTGCGCGGGTTGCCGATGACCTGGGCGGGGGTGCCGTCCTCGACGACCGCTCCGCCGTCCATGAACACGACCCGGTCGGCGACCTCGCGGGCGAAGGTCATCTCATGGGTGACGACCATCATGGTCATGCCCTCGCGGGCGAGCCGGCGCATGACCGCGAGGACATCGCCGACCAGTTCCGGGTCGAGCGCCGAGGTCGGCTCGTCGAACAGCATGACCTCGGGGCCCATGGCGAGGGCGCGGGCGATGGCGACGCGCTGCTGCTGGCCGCCGGAGAGGGAGGAGGGGTAGGCGTCCGCCTTCTCCGAGAGCCCGACGCGTTCGAGGTTCTCCGCGGCGGTCCGGGCGGCGCTCGCCCTGTCGCGCCGGAGCACCCGGCGCTGCGGCAGCGTGAGGTTCTCGGTCACGGTGAGGTGCGGGAAGAGGTTGAACTGCTGGAAGACCATGCCGATACGGCGGCGTACGGCGTCGATGTCGACGTCCGGGTCGGTGACCTCGGTGCCGCCGACGAAGACCTGGCCCTTCGTCGGCTCCTCCAGCAGGTTCACGCATCTGAGCAGGGTCGACTTGCCCGAGCCGGAGGGGCCGATGACACAGACGACCTCGCCCTGGCCGATCTCCAGGTCGATGCCGCGCAGCACCTCGTTGCCGCCGAAGGACTTGTGCAGGCCGCGGACTTCGATCTCGGGCCGGGTCATCCGGCGGCCTCCTGGGTCTTGGCCTCCAGCCGGCGCACGACGAAGCCGAGCGGGACGGTCACCAGCAGGTAGCACAGGCCGGCGACCAGGATGGGGGTGGAGTTGGCGGTGGTGCTGGCGAGGTCGCGGCCGTACTTGGACAGTTCGCGCTCCTGGAGGGTGACGCCGAGCAGCAGCACCAGCGAGGAGTCCTTGAACAGCATGATGAACTCGTTGGTGAGCGGCGGGAGGACGATCCGGAACGCCTGCGGGACGACGATCGAGAACAGGGCGCGGGTGGGTGAGAAGCCCAGGGAACGCGCCGCCTCCGTCTGGCCCTTGGGCACCGCCTGGATGCCGGCCCGGAAGGTCTCCGCGATGTAGGCGGCTCCGATCAGGCCGAGTCCCAGGGCGGCCTTGCCGTAGGTGCCGCCGACGATCTCCGTGCCGGGGAAGGCGAGCGGCACCGCGACCCCGATGAAGATGAAGATGAGCAGGGCGGGCAGGCCGCGGAAGATCTCGATGTACACGCCGGCCACCCAGCGGTACGGGCCGACCGGGGACAGGCGCATCAGCGCGACGACGAGACCGAGCAGCACTCCCAGCGCGAAGCCGGACACCGTGTACAGCACGGTGTTCTTCAGGGCTAGGGTGATGACGTCCGGGAACATCTGCCGCGCGATGTCCCCCTGGGCGAACTGGTTCTTCAGCCGGCCCCAGTCCGCCGAGACCGCGAAGGCGATCACGGCGGCGACGAAGACGACGTACTGCGCGCCCCGGGAGAGTCTGCGCTTCTGTCGCCGGGTCAGGCCCTTCTTCTTCGGCTGGAGCGGTACGTCCCCGGCGGTCATGACGCGGACGGCGACGCGGACGGTGCGGCGGCCGAGGCGTCGTAGGGGCCGATCCACTGCTCGTAGAGCTTCTTGTACGTGCCGTCCGCCCTGGCGTCGGCGAGCGCCTTGTCGATGGCGGCGAGGAGCGCGGTGTTGCCCTTCTTCACCGTGAAGCCGTACTGCTCGCCGGTGTTGAGGTTGTCGACGACCTTGAAGGCGTCGGCGTTGGCCTTGTCCTTCAGCCAGCCCTGGACCACCGGGTAGTCGATGACGACGGCCTTGACCTGGCCGGTGCGCAGTCCGTTGAGGACGGCGTCGGAGGACTCGAAGGAGACCGGGTCGAAGCCCTGCTTCTTGGCGTAGTCCTCGCCGGTGGTCTGCGCCTGGGCGCCCAGCTTGACGTTCTTGGACTTCACGTCCGCGAGGGAGGTGACGCCGGCGTTCTTGTCGACCAGGACGGCCTGGGTGGCGTCGAAGTAGGGGTCGGAGAAGTCGACGTTCTTCTTGCGCTCGGCGGTGATGGTCATGCCGGCCGCGGCCAGGTCGCACTCGCCGGAGTTCAGGAAGGCGCCCGTCTTGAAGTTCTCGAACGGCGTGTCGAGGATCTGCTGCTTCACTCCGAGGTCCTTGGCGACCAGGTCGATCAGCGAGACGTCGAAGCCCTGCACCTTGCCGTCGATCTCCGACTGGAAGGGCGGGTACGGCAGGTGGGTGCAGGTGGTGAGCTGTCCGGCCTTGACCAGCTCGACCCCGCCGGCGGCGGTCTTGGTGCCGCCGGAGCCGCTGTCGCTGGAGGTGCAGGCGGAGACGAGCACCAGACCGGCCGTCGCGGTGAGGGCGGCCAGGACGCGGGGCAGGGTGCGGGCCCGGCGGCCGGGGGCGGTGTTCAAGGGGACCTCCTGTGCGGGAACCATGGGTTCCGATTATAAGGAGATGTTTGGGTCTCTCAAATTAAACCGATGGTTACTGGCCTGCACGACCTAAGAAGTCGCGGTCGGGGAGCGGGGCGGGGAGACGGTTACTCTCGTGAGTCTCTACCCCGTGAGTGAGAAGAGAGCACCCCTGTGACGCACCCGTTCCTGGACCTGGCCCCGCTGAGCGCCGCCCGTTTCGCGTCGGTCGAGGACCGGGTGGCCCGTCTGCTGGGCACCCGGCAGGACGTCGTGATCATGCAGGGCGAGGCCCTGCTGCCGCTGGAGGGAGCGATCCGGGGGACCGCGGGGCCGGACACCGTGGCCCTGAACGTAATCACCGGTCCGTACGGGCAGACCTTCGGCGACTGGCTGCGGGACTGCGGTGCCACCGTGATCGATCTGGCGGTGCCCTTCCACACGGCGGTGACGGCCGCGCGGATCCGGGAGGCGTTCGCCGAGCACCCGGAGATCGACTTCGTCTCGCTGGTGCACGCGGAGGCGGCGACCGGCAACACCAACCCGGTAGCGGAGATCGGCAAGGTGGTGAAGGAGCGGGGGGCGCTGTTCTACCTGGACGCCGTGGCCTCCGTGGGCGCCGAGCCGGTGCTGCCGGACGCGTGGGGCGTGGACCTGTGCGTGATCGGCGCCCAGAAGGCCATGGGCGGACCGGCGGGCGTGTCCGCGGTGTCGGTGAGCGAGCGGGCGTGGGCACGGATGGCGGCGAACCCCCGGGCGCCGCGGCGGTCGTACCTCTCGCTGCTGGACTGGAAGGCCCGCTGGATCGACGACGGACGCACCGCGCTGCCGCACGCCCCGGCGCAGCTGGAGATGCTGGCCCTGGAGGCGTGCGTGGAGCGGATCGAGGCGCAGGACCTCGAGACCGTGATGCGCCGCCACGCGACGGCCGCGGCGGCGACGCGGGCGGGGGCCGTGGCGCTGGGCGGAGGCCTGGCGCCGTACGTCCACCGGGCGGCGGACGCGGCGCCGGTGGCCACGACCCTGCGGGTCCCCGCCGAACTGGTGGCGTCGGAGCTGGTGGGACGGGCGCTGGCCATGGATCCCGCGCTGCCGCTGGCGGCGGGCGGCGGTGCGCTGGCCAAGGAGATGATCCGGGTGAACCACTACGGGGCGGACGCGACCCGGGGCGCCGTGCGCGCGAGCCTGGCGGGCCTCGGCCGGGCGCTGGCCGAGGCGGGGCGGGACGTGGACCTGACCGGGGCGCTGCGGGCGGTGGAGGAGGCCTGGGCATAGCCGGGCTCCGCCGGGTCGCGGGCATTCTCCGGGAAGAAATCGACGGAGTTATCGGAGCCTGAATTCGGAGAATTCCCGGGATTCCCGGGTTCTTCTGCCCGGATTCCCTCTCGTCAAACCCGGGAGATTTTCCGGGCCCCGGGCAGGCGTGACACATTGCACAGGTGGAGCGATATGCACCTTTTTTGCTACCACAAAAGCCGCATACCGCCCCCCTGCCCCGTCTGCATCACGGAATCCCCACGGCGTCTCCATGCGTTTTTTAATTCGCCTGGGTAAGTTCCTTCCGCATGACTTCCGCAGCAGCAGACCTCCTCATCGACCGCCCGTCCGTGGCTGACGGCGCCGTACTCTGGCGCATTGCCAGGGAATCGGGAAGCCTGGATCTGAACTCGTCGTACAGCTATCTGCTGTGGTGCCGCGACTTCGCCGCCACCTCGGCGGTGGTGCGTGCCGAGGGCGGGGAACCGGTCGGGTTCGTCACCGGGTACGTACGACCGGCGGACCCCCGCACCCTGCTGGTCTGGCAGGTGGCCGTGGACGCCGCCCACCGGGGGCGTGGCCTCGCCGCGGCCCTGCTGGACGGGCTGACGGCACGGCTCGTGGCCGAGCGCGCGATCACGGCCGTCGAGACCACCATCACCCCGGACAACACCGCCTCCCAGCGGTTGTTCACCTCGTACGCCGCCCGGCACGGCGCCGAGGTCCGCCGTGAGGTGCTGTTCGACGCCGGGCTGTTCCCGGACGGGCCGCACGATCCCGAGGTGCTGTACCGCATCGGCCCCCTCTCCGCCCCCCGCTGACCCCCTCATCTCCCCCACACCGAGGAGCGATTCGCCGTGACCATCACCCAGCCCGACCTCAGCGTGTTCGAGACCGTCGAGTCCGAGGTGCGCAGCTACTGCCGCGGCTGGCCCGTCGTCTTCGACCGTGCGCAGGGCAGCGTCCTGTACGACGAGGACGGCCACCGGTACCTGGACTTCTTCGCCGGTGCCGGATCCCTCAACTACGGCCACAACAACCCCGTACTGAAACGGGCGTTGATCGACTACCTCTCGCGGGACGGGATCACCCACGCGCTCGACATGTCGACCGTCGCCAAACGGACGTTCCTGGAGACCTTCCAGCAGTCGGTGCTGCGGCCTCGCGACCTGCCGTACAAGGTGATGTTCCCCGGGCCGACCGGCACCAACGCGGTGGAGTCCGCGCTGAAGCTGGCGCGGAAGGTGAAGGGACGCGAGGCGATCGTGTCGTTCACCAACGCCTTCCACGGCATGTCGCTCGGGTCGCTCGCCGTCACCGGGAACGCCTTCAAGCGGGCCGGGGCCGGCATCCCGCTGGTGCACGGCACGCCGATGCCCTTCGACAACTACTTCGACGGCACCGTCCCGGACTTCCTCTGGTTCGAGCGGCTCCTGGAGGACCAGGGCTCCGGGCTCAACAAGCCGGCCGCGGTGATCGTGGAGACCGTGCAGGGCGAGGGCGGGATCAACGTGGCCCGGCCCGCGTGGCTGCGCGCCCTCAAGGAGTTGTGCGAGCGGCAGGACATGCTGCTGATCGTCGACGACATCCAGATGGGGTGCGGGCGCACCGGCGCGTTCTTCTCCTTCGAGGAGGCCGGAATCACGCCCGACGTCGTCACCGTCTCCAAGTCCATCAGCGGGTACGGGCTGCCGATGTCACTGTGCCTGTTCCGGCCGGAACTGGACGTGTGGGAGCCGGGCGAGCACAACGGCACCTTCCGCGGCAACAACCCGGCGTTCGTCACCGCGACGGCCGCGCTGGAGGCGTACTGGGCCGACGGGTCCGTGATGGAGAAGCAGACCCGGGCGCGCGGCGAGCAGGTGGAGCAGGGGCTGATCTCGATCACCGAGGAGAACCTCGCCGATGTGAAGGAGTACCGGGGGCGGGGTCTCGTGTGGGGTCTGGAGTTCCACGAGAAGGAGCGGGCCTCGCGGGTCGCGCGGCGCGCCTTCGAGCTGGGGCTGCTGATCGAGACCTCCGGACCGGAGAGCGAGGTCGTCAAGCTGCTGCCCGCCCTGACCGTCACCCCGGAGGAACTGGACGAGGGGCTCAGCGTCCTCGCCCGGGCCGTCCGCGAGACCGTCGGCCGGTAGTCGGCCGACAGGAGGGACACCATGATCGTCCGTTCGTTCAAGGACATCGAGAACACCGACCGGCATGTACGGGCCGCGTCCGGCACCTGGGAGAGCAAGCGGATCGTGCTGGCCCGGGAGCGCGTCGGATTCTCCCTGCACGAAACGATTCTGTACGCCGATACCGAGACGTCGATGTGGTACGCCAACCACATCGAGGCCGTGGTCTGTGTGGAGGGCGCCGCCGAACTCACCGACCACGAGACCGGGACGACCCACGCGATCACTCCCGGAACCATGTACCTCCTGGACGGCCACGAGCGGCACACGCTGCGCGTCCTGGAGGACTTCCGCTGCCTCTGCGTGTTCAACCCGCCCGTGACGGGACGGGAGGACCACGACGAGAACGGCGTCTATCCCCTGCTCACCGAACCCGAGCTCACGGAACCCGAGCTCACCCGCCCCGAGGAGGTGTGACCGTCATGACCACCGTCACCGATCGCTACCCCACCCGCGGCACCACCGAGGTGTCCGTCCCCCGCCAGGACCCCGTCGTCTGGGGCTCACCCAGCACCCCGGGCCCGGTTTCCGCGGCCGATCTCCAGGCGTACGAACGCGACGGCTTCCTCACCGTCGAACAGCTCATCGGCGACGACGAGGTGGCCGTCTGCCGACGGGAGTTGGAGCGTCTCGTCGCCGACCCGGAGATCCGGGCCGACGAGCGGTCGATCGTGGAACCGCGCTCCAAGGAGATCCGCTCGGTCTTCGAGGTGCACCGGCTGAGCCCGGTGTTCGCGGCGCTGGTGCGGGACGAGCGGGTTGTCGGGCGCGCCCGGCAGATCCTCGGCTCGGACGTGTACGTCCACCAGTCCCGGATCAACGTCAAGCCGGGCTTCGGGGCCGGCGGCTTCTACTGGCACTCCGACTTCGAGACCTGGCACGCCGAGGACGGGCTGCCGGCCATGCGGACGGTGTCGGTGTCGATCGCGCTGACCGAGAACCTCGACACCAACGGCGGCCTCATGATCATGCCGGGTTCGCACCGGACGTTCCTGGGCTGCGCGGGCGCCACGCCCGAGGACAACTACAAGAAGTCGCTGCAGATGCAGGACGCGGGCACCCCCTCGGACGAGGCGCTGACCGCGCTGGCGGGCGAGTACGGCATCCGGCTGTTCACCGGCCGGGCGGGCTCGGCGACCTGGTTCGACTGCAACGCCCTGCACGGCTCGGGCGACAACATCACGCCGTTCCCGCGCAGCAACGTCTTCATCGTGTTCAACAGTGTGGAGAACGCGGCGGTCGAACCGTTCGCGGCCCCCGTGCGGCGGCCGGAGTTCATCGGTGCGAGGGACTTCACGCCGGTGCGCTGAGGTCCGGACGCGCCGCTCCGCGCACCGATGCCGGCGACCGCGGTCAGTCCGCCAGGACGTCCAGCAGCCGGTCGACGTCGGCGGGTGTGTTGTAGAGGTGGAACGAGGCCCGCAGATGGCCCGCCCGGTCGGACACCTCGAGGCCGGCGGCGCTCAACTCCGGCTGGCGCCCGCCCAGTCCGGGCACGGAGACGATCGCGGAGCCGGGTGCGGGCACGGGCTCGTGGCCCAGGGAGGCGAGTCCGGCACGGAAGCGGTCGGCGAGGGCGAGGTCGTGGGCGCGTACGGCGTCCACGCCCAGCTCCTCCAGGAGTTCGAGGGAGCGGCGCAGGCCGGCGTAGGTGAAGAGGGCGTGGGGGAGGTCGAACCGTCGTGCCGAGCGGGCGAGTTCGGTGACGGGCCCGTAGCAGCTCTCCCAGGGCCGTTCGCCCGCGACCCAGCCGGCCAGCACCGGGGTCAGCCCGCCGAAGTCCTCGGGGACGACGAGGAAGGCCGCGCCGTGCGGGCCGAGCAGCCACTTGTAGCAGACGGCGGCGCTGTAGTCGTACGCGCCGGCGTCCGGGGCGAGCCAGCCGGCGGCCTGGGAGAAGTCGACGTAGGTGCGGGCACCGTGCGTGCGGGCCGCCTCGCGCAGTGCGGGCAGGTCGGCGATCCGGCCGTCGGCGGACTGGGCGGCGCTGACGGCGACGAGCGCGGTGCCCGGGCGGACCGACTCGGCGATGTGTTCCAGGGGAACGGCGCGCACCTTGAGGTCGCCGCGGACGTGGAACGGGTTGAGGACGGAGGTGAAGTCGCCCTCGGCGGTGAGCACCTCGGCGCCGGCCGGCAGCGAGGCGGCGATCACGCCGGTGTGGGCGGCGACGGACGTTCCGGCCGCGACCCGCTCGACGGGGACGCCGGCCAGCCTGGCGTAGGCGGCGCGGGCCGCCTCGACGTCGGCGTGGAGCGAGGTCAGCGGCCTGCCCTCGGCCCGCATCAGGGCGGCCTCGTGGAGGGCCGTCACGGTGCGGGCCGGCAGCAGTCCGTTGCTCGCGGTGTTCAGGAAGGTGTTCTTCGGGGCGAACTCGGAACGGACGAGGCTCTCGAAGGTCTCCATGGCACCACTGTGCGGCCGGGCGAAGTCGAAGTCCATTGCGGATTTCTGCGCGGAACTCCTAAGGAACGCTTATACGTTGGCCCTGACCTGCGGCTCCGCTGTTCCGCGGTGCGTCAGTGCTGGGGGACCGCGCACCCGTCCGGGCCACAGGCCTCGGCGCCGCCGTCGTCGATCAGCTGCAGCGGGGAGCGGTCGCCCCAGGCCTGGGTGAGCGCCCGGGCGAAGACCTCGGCGGGCTGGGCGCCGGAGACGCCGTAGGCGCGGTCGAGGACGAAGAAGGGGACGCCGTTGGCGCCGAGCTGGGCGGCCTCGCGCTCGTCGGCGCGGACGTCGTCGGCGTAGGCGGCCGGGTCGGCGAGGACCGTGCGGGCGGCGTCGGCGTCCAGGCCGGCCTCGACGGCCAGGGCCACGAGCCGCTCGTCGCCCTCGGTGAACAGCGACCGCTCCTCGGCGAAGTTCGCCCGGTAGAGGAGCTGGACCAGCTCGTCCTGGCGGCCCTGCTCCTTGGCGAAGTGCAGCAGGCGGTGCATGTCGAAGGTGTTGCCGTGATCGCGGCCCCGGGTCCGGTACTCCAGACCCTCGGCGGCGGCCTGGGTGCCCAGGTTCTCCTCGCCCGCCTGCGCCTGCTGCTCACTCATGCCGTACTTCTTGGTGAGCATCTTGATCACGGGCTGGACGTCGTCCTTGGCGCGTCCCGGGTCGAGCTCGAAGGAACGGTGCACGACCTCGACCTGCTCGCGGTGCGGGAAGGCGGCGAGGGCCTTCTCGAAACGGGCCTTGCCGACGTAGCACCAGGGACAGGCGATGTCCGACCAGATCTCGACGCGCATCTTCTCGGCTCTCCAGCTCGTACGGGGGACGGAGACTCCCTCCGCCGAGTGCATGAACGTTCAAGCAGCGAGGTTCATTCCCCGGCCGCTCCCCCGTCCACCGGGAAGCACAGGGAGAGGTGGTGAGCGTCCTCGGCGAGCGGGTCCCGCGGGTCCGGGCACCAGCCCTGACGTGCGTAGAAGGCCTGGGCGCGGCGGTTGTCGACATGCACGTCCAGCACGGCGGTCCGGCGGCCGTCCGCCCGCCACTGCTCCACGCACGCGGCGTGCAGGGCCGTACCGATGCCCGCCCGCCAGTGGGCGGGGTCGACGTGGAACTGGAACAGCTTGACCGTGTCCGCGCCCGCGCCCTCCGGCACCCGGAAGGAGGCCAGTCCGACGATCCGCCCCTGCTCCACGACGCACAGCACCTGCCCGTCGGGCCGGGCGAGGGCGGTGCGCCAGACGCCGAGCCAGTCGGTGCCGTCCTGGGGGACTCCGTCGGGATAGTAGGTGGCACGGGCGCGGGCGTGCAGTGCGGTGACGGCCTCCGCCTCGGCGGGCAGAGCGGTGCGGATGACGCGGCCCGGGGTGGGGGATTCTCCGATCATGCCCCGGAGGACGTGGCGTCGGCCGGACCGGTTCCGCCCGCCGCTCAGCTGCCGTCGCGCAGATCGTCCGGCCAGCTGTCCCGGAACTCGATGTGGTCGTACGTCACCACACAGCCCTCGCCCAACGGCGACTGGGTCATGAAGCCGACCAGCGCGGCACCGGTCTCCTTCTCGTCGCCCAGCGTGAACAGCCGGACGAAGGTCCAGCGCCTGCCGTCGCGGGAGGCGTGGAAGGCGAAGGCGCGCCCGGTCCTGCTCACCCGGAGCCAGACCGAACTCCCCTCCACGGTGAAGGCGTTGGCGTCATCGGAATGTCCCCGGGTGACGACCGTGCAGACGGTCGCCACATCCGGCGAGTACTCCAGGCACAGCTTGGCCCAGGCGCGTTCGCCCACATGGACGTACAACACCCCTGCGTCGAAGGCCCAGTTGAACCCCACGGTGACCCGCGCGATCAGCTGGAAGTCCCCCTCGGGCGCCCCGAGCAGCCGCGGCGCGTCCCCGGCGGGCTCCAGCGCCTCCCCGGTGGGCGTGACGAACCGGTCCTGCCGGGGCCCGGCCCAGGCACTGAGCACCCCGTCCTCGTGGGCCCAGTGCCCGTCGGGACCGTAGGTACGAAGCGCGAAGGGCAGTTCGGGAAGCGAGACATCCATGATCTGATTATCCAGGTGAGTGACGTCCCTCAGGGGCGCGGGGAACCGCACGACGAGCCACGCCCCACCCGCGGTGCGCTACCGCTCGAGCCGCCCGTCGATCCGCCGCGGCAGCCCCAGCTCGTTCTCGTCCCGGAGCTCCACCGGCAGCAGTGCGACGGGGGCGTTCTGGTAGACGACCGGACGCAGCCACCGCTCGATCGCGGTCCCGCCCACGGAGGTCGACGTGGACGTGGTGGCCGGGTAGGGCCCGCCGTGGTGCTGGGCGGCGGCCACGGCGACCCCGGTCGGCCATCCGTTCACCAGGACGCGTCCCGCCAGCGGCGTCAGCTCGGCGAGGATCTCCCCGCCGCGCCCCTGCCCGGCGGCCTCCTCGTCGGACAGCTGCACGGTCGCCGTGAGGTTCCCCGGCAGCCGCGACAGCACCGCCCTGACCTCGGCGTCGTCCTCGTAGCGGGCGACCACGGTGACCGGTCCGAAGCACTCCTCCAGCAGCAGGTCGTGGTCCCCGGCGGTGGCCAGCCGGCCCGCCGGCACCGTGAGGAAGCCCGCGCTGACGGTGTGCTCGGAGCCCGCGCCGGGCGTCACCGGCGACTCGACCCCGGGCAGCTCCGCCCGCTCGGCCACCCCGGCGATGAAGTTGTCCCGCATCCGGTGGTCGAGCAGCACGCCCGCCTCGGTGGCGCTCACCGCGTCCGTGAGCGACTTGACCAGTCCGTCACCGGCCGCGCCGGACGGTACGAGGACCAGTCCGGGCTTGACGCAGAACTGGCCGACGCCCAGGGTCATCGAGCCCGCGAGGCCCGCGCCGATGGCCTCCGCGCGCTCGGCGGCGGCGGCCTCGGTGACGACCACGGGGTTCAGCGAGCCCAGCTCGCCGTGGAAGGGGATCGGCACCGGCCGGGCCGCCGCCGCGTCGAACAGCGCGCGCCCGCCCCGGATGGACCCGGTGAAGCCGGCCGCGGCGACCAGCGGGTGCTTGATCAGCTCGACGCCGGCCTCGAAGCCGTGCACGAGACCGAGGACGTCCTCGGAGATGCCGTGCGCGGCGGCGGCCGTGCGCAGGACCTTGGCGACCAGCTCGGACAGCGCCGGGTGGTCCGGGTGCGCCTTGACGACGACCGGGTTGCCCGCGGCCAGCGCGCTGGCGGTGTCCCCGCCGGCGACGGAGAAGGCGAAGGGGAAGTTGGAGGCCGAGTAGACGGCGACCACCCCGAGCGGCACCTTGTAGCGGCGCAGGTCCGGGATCGGCGGGGTGGCGGTGTCGTCGGGGTGGTTGATCACGACGTCGAGGAAGGCGCCCTCGTCGACGATCCCGGCGAACGCGCGCAGCTGGTAGCAGGTGCGGGCCAGCTCGCCGTTCAGCCGCACCGGGCCGAGCGCGGTCTCCGCGTCGGCGACCTCGACCAGCTGCTCCCTGGCCGCCTCCAGCTTGTCGGCGGCGGTGCGCAGGAAGGCGGCGCGGACGGCACGGTCGACGAGGGAGCCGCGCGTGGCGTGCGCGGCGCGGACGACGGTGTCCACCTCCTGGGCCGTGGCCTCCACCGCAACCTGTTCACGCTGCTTCCCGGTACGGGGGTCGACACTCCAGACTGGTGCTGCTGCCACCGCGGGTCCCTCCACGCTTGCTCCTGGCCACGTTTGGTACTGGCTGATTCACCAAGGATGTTCGATATACTGAACAGCGTTCCTCATGGTGAATATGCTGTCGGAGACTATTTCCCGTCGAACGAAGGGGTCAAGGGCGATGTCGGCTGGCGAGACGGGGGGCGGGGCCCAGGTCAAGTCCGCGGTGCGGACGGTTGAGCTGCTGGAATACTTCGCCGGCCGCCCCGGGATGCACTCCCTCGCGGCGGTCCAGGAGGCCGTCGGTTACCCCAAGTCCAGTCTCTACATGCTGCTGCGCACGCTCGTCGAGCTCGGCTGGGTGGAGACCGACGCGACGGGCACCCGGTACGGCATCGGGGTGCGGGCGCTGCTCGTGGGCACCTCCTACATCGACGGCGACGAGGTCGTGGCCGCCGCCCGGCCGACCCTGGACCGGCTCTCGGACGACACCACCGAGACCATCCACCTGGCCCGGCTCGACGGCACCAACGTGGTCTACCTCGCCACCCGCCAGTCCCAGCACTATCTGCGCCCCTTCACCCGCGTCGGCCGCCGGCTGCCCGCCCACTCCACCTCCCTGGGCAAGGCGCTGCTGAGCACGTACTCCGACGAGCAGGTCCGCAAGCTGCTCCCGGAGACGCTCCCGGCGCTCACCGAGCACACCATCACGGACCGCGAGAAGCTCATCGAGGAGCTGCACCAGGTGCGCGACCAGGGCTTCGCCGTGGACCGCGAGGAGAACACGCTCGGCCTGCGCTGCTTCGGCGTGGCGATCCCGTACCGCACCCCGGCCCGGGACGCGATCAGCTGCTCGGTGCCGGTGGCCCGCCTCACCCCCGCGCACGAGCAGCTGGTGAAGGACGCCCTGTTCGACGCGCGGGACCGGCTGACCCTCGCCACCCGCCGGCTGTGACACGGGCGCCGAGCCCGACCGGCGTAGGCTCGGCTGATGGAAATCGTCCTGCGCCCGGTCCACGACAGTGATCTGCCCGTGTTCTACCGGCAGTTGAACGACCCCGAAGCCCTGTGGGCGGCGGCCTTCACCCCGAAGGACCCCGCCGACCGGTCCGCCTTCGAGGACCACTGGAAGAAGGTCAGGGCCTCCACCGCGCTGGTCCGTACGGTCCTGGCCGACGGGGACGTCGTCGGTCACACGGCGGTGTACGGCGACCCGGGTGAGCGCGAGGTGACGTACTGGGTGGACCGCGCGTACTGGGGCCGGGGCATCGCGACCGCGGCCCTGCGGGCCCTGCTGGCCGAGGCGCCCGAGCGCCCGCTGTACGCCCGGGCGGCGGCCGACAACGCCGGGTCCCTCAGGGTGCTGGAGAAGTGCGGCTTCCGCGTCACCGGGCACGCCTCGGGGTTCGCCCCCGCACGCGGCGAGGAGATCGCGGAGGTCGTCCTCAGACTGGACGCGTGAAGGCGCGGCTCATGGACGTACGCCCGGGGAAGGTACGTCTTCTCATGAACGTACGATGAGAAATCAGGCCGCAGGGAACGTTCCGCTTCGGCCCGTTCGTCTTCCTGGGCGCAATGAACAAGACGATCAGGCGTGCCTCGGTCTTCTCGCTGCTGCTGGTGTTCGCCCTGCTCATCCGGGCGACCTGGGTGCAGTTCTACGAGGCCCGGGCTCTCGCGGACGACACGGACAACCGGCGCAACGCGATCGAGACGTACTCGCGGCCGCTGGGGAACATCATCGTGGCCGGGAAGGCGGTCACCGGCTCGGCCCGGACGACGGGCGGCGACCTCGCGTACAAGCGCACCTACACGAACGGCAGGCTGTACGCGGCGGTGACGGGTTACGCCTCGCAGGCCTACGCCCCCACCCAGCTGGAGGGCATCTACGCCGAGCTGCTCAACGGGACGGACAACCGGCTGAAGACCGTGATGGACACGGTCACCGACCGGCGGGCCGACCCCGGCGACGTGCTCACGACCATCGATCCGGCCGTGCAGAAGGCCGGCTACGACGCCCTCGGCGACAAGAAGGGCGCGGCCGTCGCGATCGACCCGAAGACCGGCAGGATCCTGGCGGTCGTGTCGACGCCGTCGTACGACCCCTCCTCGCTCACCGACGCCAACACCGCGGGCGCGGCCTGGAAGGAGCTGACCGCGGACCCGGACAAGCCCCTGGTCAACCGCGCCCTGCGGCAACCGCTGGCGCCGGGCTCGACCTTCAAGCTGGTCGTCGCGGCGGCGGCGCTGGAGGACGGCCTGTACGCGTCGGTGGACGAGAAGACCGACAGCCCGGACCCCTACACCCTCCCCGGCACCCGGACGGTCCTGAGGAACGAGAACACGTCGGCACCCTGCGAGAACGCCCCGATCCGGGTGGCGCTCCAGTACTCGTGCAACAACGTCTTCGCGCACATGGCCGTACAGCTCGGGCAGGACAGGCTCAGGGCGACGGCCGAGAAGTTCGGCTTCGACGACGACGCGCTGGACGTGCCGGTGCGGGCGTACACCAGCGTGTACCCCTCCGGCATGGACGAGTCGTCCACCGCCCTGACCGGCATCGGCCAGTTCGACGTGACCGCGACCCCGCTGCAGATGGCCATGGTGTCGGCCGCGATCGCCAACGGCGGTGAACTGGTCGCGCCCCACATGGTGGCGCAGATCACCGACGCCGGCGGTGACGTGCTCAAGGACTACGACGACGAGGCCGCCTCGAAGCGGATCGTCAGCGCGTCCACGGCCGAGCAGCTGCAGTCGGCGATGCAGACGGTCGTCGAGAAGGGCACCGGCACGAACGCGCTCATCGACGGCGTCACCGTGGGCGGCAAGACGGGCACCGCCCAGAACGGCGAGAACAACAGCAAGGCCCCGTACGCCTGGTTCACGTCCTACGGCAAGGCCGACGGCAAGGAGGTGGCCGTGGCGGTGGTGGTCGAACAGTCCGACGCGGCGCGCTCCGAGGTCAGCGGCAACGGGCTGGCGGCACCGGTGGCCAGGGCCATGATGAAGGCGGCGCTCACCTGACCCGTCGCCTCACTTCACGCCGAGGATCTGCTCGATCGGGTCGATGGCGAAGTACACCACGAACAGCGCCGAGGCCCCCCACAGCAGCCAGTGCACGTCCCGCGCCCTGCCCAGCACCGTCTTGATGACGACGTACGCCAGGAACCCGGCCCCGATGCCGTTGGTGATGGAGTACGTGAACGGCATCACGGCGATGGTCAGGAACGCCGGGACGGCGATCTCGTAGCTGTCCCAGTCGATGGACTTGACCTGGGTCATCATCAGGAACCCGACCGCGATCAGCGCGGGTGCCGCCGCCTGGAGGGGGACGATCGTGAGGACCGGGGTGAGGAACAGCGCGAGCGCGAACAGGGAGCCGGTGACGAGGTTGGAGAAGCCCGTGCGCGCGCCCTCGCCGACACCGGCCGCGGACTCGATGTAGGAGGTCGCGGAGGACGCGGAGGCCGCGCCGCCGGCGACCGCCGCCGCGCCGTCGATCAGCAGCACCCGGCCGAGGTTCGGCACCTCGCCCTGCTCGTTCAGCAGTCCCGCCTCGGCGCTGATGCCGACGACCGTGCCCATGGTGTCGAAGAAGTCGGACAGGATGAGCGTGAAGACCAGCAGGACGACGGTGACGGCACCGGTCTCGCCGAACGCGCCGAACAGGCTGAAGTGACCGATCAACCCGAAGTCGGGGGCGTCGACGAGCCGGTCGGGCCAGGCCGGGGTGGTCAGGCCCCAGCTCTTCACGTCGGCGAGCGCGTCGACGACGATCGCGAGCACGGTCATCGCGACGATGCTGATCAGGATGGCGCCCTTGACCTTGCGGGCGAGCAGCGCGACGGTCAGCAGCACACCGAGGCAGAAGACCAGGACCGGCCAGCCGGTCAGGGTGCCGGTGCCGCCGAGCTGGACCGGGACCGTGGTGTGCGCGGCGTCGGGGATCCGGCTGACGAACCCGGCGTCGACGAAGCCGATGAAGGCGATGAACAGGCCGATGCCCACGCTGATGGCCTGCTTCAGCGGCTGCGGGATGGCGTGCATGACGGCCTCGCGCAGACCGGTCAGCACCAGGACGCAGATCAGCAGGCCTTCGAGGACGATCAGGCCCATCGCGTCGTCCCAGCTCATCAGCGGCGCGATCTGGAAGGCGACCACCGCGTTGAGGCCGAGGCCTGCGGCGAGCGCGAGCGGGAGGTTGCCGCCGACCCCCATGACGATCGTCATCACGGCGGCCACCAGGGCCGTCGCGGTGGTGAGTTGCACGCTGTCGAGCGTGTGACCGAACTTGTCCTTCGCGTTTCCGAGGATGATCGGGTTCAGCACGAGGATGTAGGCCATGGTGAAGAACGTGGCGAAGCCGCCGCGTATCTCCCGGCCGAACGTGGAACCCCGTTCGGAGATCCTGAAGAACTGGTCGACTCGGTCCACCGATGACTCCCTGCTGCCTGTTCGAACATGTGCGGATGCTGGCTGGATTGTTGCGTCGATGGACCGCGCTCAGGTTTTCTGCGTGTTACGGATTCGGGCTCCCGTTCGGCGCCCGGCGGCCACTTGGTGTTCGAACCCCAGTACCAAACCGAATGGATGATCACTGCTACGCTTCCGGATCTCGTCCCGACACCCTCTCGGGACATCCCCATGTCATTCACATGGCACGCACAGCAGCCACCGAGAAGAGGTCACCCGTGGGCACAGTCGTCGACGACGCCGCCTCCGTGGAATTCCATGCCTTCTTCGACCGTCACTACGCCGAACTGGCCCGGCTCGCCCACCTTCTGACGGGTGAGGCGGACGCCGCCGACGACCTGGCGGCGGACGCGCTCCTCGCGCTGTGGAACCGCTGGGACCGGGTCCGGGCGGCCGAGCACCCGGTGGCGTACGCCCGCGGGGTCGTCGCCAATCTGGCCCGCACCCGCATCCGCAGCGCGGTCCGCGAGCGGCGCAGGATCGCCCTGTTCTGGTCGCAGCGCGAGGAGAAGACCGAGAACCCCGATGTCGCCGGCGTGGTGGACGTACAGTCCGCGCTGCGTAGACTCCCCTTCCGCAAACGGGCCTGCGTGGTGCTCCGGCACGCCTTCGACCTCTCGGAGAAGGACACCGCGCTCGCTCTGGGGGTCTCGGTGGGTACGGTGAAGAGCCAGACCTCCAAGGGAATGGCCGAGCTGCAGAAGCTGCTCGGCGCACAGAGAGCTCCGCTCACGGTGCACGCGATGGCGCGCACCCGCGAGACCTCGGGAAGGAACCGATGACGATGCAGCGGGACGTGCACGACGAGCTGCGCGCCCGGCTGCACGAAGCGGCCGAGGCGTACGAGCCGGACCGGGCCCGCATCCTGGCCCGGGTCGAGCGCGGCATGGCAGGTGAGCCCCAGGTGCAGGACCGGCGCGCGCACCGCGCGAGGCGCCCGCTGGTCTGGGGCTGGACGCGGGTCGTGGGAGCCACGGCCGCGGTCGCGGGCATGCTCGCGGTCGGCGGCTACGCGGTGGCGTCCGCGGTGAAGGACGACACCCGCGTGGAGCAGACGGTCTCCGTCTCGCCGACGCCGGTGCGTTCCCCCGACGCCACGAGCCGGCCGCCGGCCTCGCCGAAGGCCACCCCGAGCTCCGGGTCCGGCGGCGGCGGGTCGAAGGCCCCGCAGAAGCCGAGCGGTTCCCCGACGCCCTCCGCGACCTCGTCCCCCACCGGGCCGGCCGTCGTGCTCCTGCCGGGCACCGACAACGGGGAGGACGGGCCGCTGTCGTCGGACGGCGTGGTGGACCCCCACAGCAACGAGTTCTGGGCCCAGAGCAACGTCACCGTCCGGGCGAAGGAGGTCGCCACCGAGCTCACGGTGCAGCTGAGGGTCGCCCAGACCGGCGCGGTGTCCGACGCCGGGGCCTGGCGGTCGCTGCCGGAGCAGGACTTCGACCTGACGGTCACCGAGCAGGACGGCTTCCTGGTCTACACCTGGGTGCTCAAGGAGGGCCGTACGGTCCCCGTGGGCGAGTGGGTGTTCGCCGGGCAGTACAACCACGACCGGGGCGGCCGGGACGCCGGCCGCGACAGCTATGTCATCACGGGCCGGTCGGACGGCAAGGCCCGCACCCTCGGTGGCGGTTTCGCCGCCGAGGACACCTCCGGCGGCGCCTCGTAGGACCCGCGCGCCCCGCCCGCACGGGGCGCGCGAGACGCGCGGGAAAAAATTCCGGAACGACGGCAACCCTTTCCCCACCGGTGGCGACCTGACAGCACAGGAGTCACCACCACCCGAGGATCCGGCACATGAGCACGCACAGAAGACGACCCCTCACGCGGCGGCGCGTGCTCGGGGCCTCCGCGATCGGGGTGGCGGCCACGGGCGCCGCCGTCGCGGGCGGCGCCGGACTGCTCCCGTCCGCCTCGGCGGCCGCGTTCGGCTACCGGGACGACGGCCGCGACTACGTCGTGGACACCGGTTCCTCGCTCGTCTTCAAGGTCTCCAGAACCACCGGCGACCTCACCTCCCTGGTCTACCGGGGCAAGGAGTACGAGGGCTACGGCGGCAGGCACTCGCACGTGGAGTCCGGCCTCGGCGCCTCCACGGTGACGATCAGGCAGTCGGGGTCCACGATCCTGATCAAGGTGGCGCACGGCCCGATCACCCAGTGGTACGCGGCCCGCAACGGCGAGAACAACGTCTACCTGTGGACGGACAAGGCGGACGCGTCCTTCACCGCCACCCGCTACATCGTCCGCCTCCGGCCCGGCATGTTCCCCAACACCGGCCCGGACTCCTGGATCGAGGCCTCCGACACCGTCATCGAGGCCGGGGACGTCTGGCGGCGCGCCGACGGCACCACCCACTCCAAGCACTACTCGGGCAAGCGGACGATCGACTACGACCACGTCGGCTTCACGACGGGCTCGGTCGGCCTGTACCTGGTCCGCTCGAACCACGAGAAGGCCTCCGGCGGCCCCTTCTACCGCTCGCTGCTGCGCCACTCCAACGACAAGGGCGCGGGTCTCTACGAGATCCTGCACTACAACGAGGCCCAGACCGAGCCGGAACGGTTCGGCCTCCAGGGCCCGTACGTCCTCGCCTTCACGGACGGCGGCACGCCCTCCCCCTCCCTCTCCGCCACCGGTCTGGACACCGCCTGGGTGGACGGCCTCGGCATCACCGGCTGGGTCGGCAGGGCCGGCCGCGGCAAGGTGGCGGGCGTCGGCCTGAAGGGCATGGACCCGCGGTACCCGTACACCGTCGGCTTCGCCAACGCGGACGCCCAGTACTGGGCGAGGGCGGCGGCCGGTACCGGCGCGTTCTCCTGCAAGGGCATGCTGCCGGGGACGTACACCCTGACCGTCTTCAAGGGCGAACTGGCGGTCCTGACCCGGCAGGTGCAGGTGACCGCGGGCAGCACCACCGGCCTGCACACCCTCACGATCACCGGCGACCCCTCCACGGCGAGGACGGTCTGGCGCCTCGGCGACTGGGACGGCACGCCCGGGGAGTTCAAGAACGCCCGGCTCATGACCTACGCGCACCCCTCCGACGCCCGCGCGGCGAAGTGGACCGGCAACGTCACGATCGGCGGCGCCGACCCCGCCCCGTCCTTCCCCGCCTACCTGTGGAAGGACGTCAACGACGGCGTCCTGGTCTACTTCAGGCTGACGAAGGAGCAGGCGGCGGCCGCCCACACCCTGCGCATCGGCGTCACCGACGCGTTCGCGGGCGGCCGCCCGCGCATCGCCGTGAACGACTGGGTCTCCGCGGTCCCGGCGGCGGTCGCCCAGCCCTCGACCCGCTCCCTGACGACGGGGTCGTACCGGGGCAACAACCACACCTTCACGTACCACGTCCCGGCGACCGCCTGGAAGACGGACGTCTCACAGGACAACGTCCTCAGGATCAGCATCGTCAGCGGCTCGTCCGGCACGGCGTATCTGAGCCCGGGCACCTCCTTCGACTGCATCGATCTCCTCGCCTGAAAAGGACGTGCCGGCTGCAGCCCCTCTGCGGCCGGCAATCGGGAAAGCCCCCGCCGCTGGAATCCGACGGGGGCTTTCCCGCACCCTCAGTCCATCGTGGACCCGATGGCCGTGGAGTTCGTGGTGAGAAAGTCCGTCGCCGGCAACGCGCCGTCCGACTTCCGCGCGCCGTTCGCGGAAGTCCCTTTCGTAGAAAGGAACTTGGGAACCGTCACGCCGCTGTCCCAGCTGTTCGCGGCGGACATCGCCGAAGATCCCCGCTTCGACGGTCCGCCTTTGTTGCCGACCGCGAGATTCCGGGCGAGCCGCGCCGTGCCGGTGGCGAAGGAGAATCCCGCCCCCGCATTGGAGTACGCCGTATTGCGGTAGAGCACGAGCGCGCCCCTGTTGGAGTTCTCGGTGAATCCGTTGAGCGTGTTGTCCCAGGCCGCGTCGTGGTGGACGACGTGCGCGACCGAGACACCCCCGCCGCCCAGCTCGAACCCGTTGCCGTTGCCCTCGAACGCCGGGTCCCCCCAGCGGTTCCTGCCGTTGCCGAAGGCCCAGCTGTGCTCGATGGTGACCGGCGTGGAGAACTGCCAGAGGTCCAGCCCGTCATCCGCATTGTCGTACAGCCGGGCGCCGGTGACCTTGTTGCCGCTGCCGGAGCCGAACTTGATGGCGATGCCGTCCGCGTTCCGCCCGTGCCCGGCCGCGTCGTAGTTGCCGTGACTGTCCAGGTTCTGCACGAGGTTGCCGACCGTGTCGTCGCCGCGCAGGGTGAATCCGGAGTCGCCGTTGTCCGCGGTGACGAGGTTCCTGAAGACACCGCCGGTGGAGGAGGTGACGACGAAGCCCTGGGCCGGGGAGTTCTGGAAGGTGAGGTTCTGCACGGTCCAGTAGCTGCCGTGGATGCCGGTGAGCCAGGAGCCGTCGGGCAGCTCGGAGCCGTCGATCCGCACCTTCTCGCGGCCGTAGGCCTGGAGCGTGATGCGCGCCGTGCTCGTGCCGCTGGCCGTGGACGTGAGGGTGGCAGTCGGACGATAGGTACCGCCCCGGACCTGGATGACCGTGCCGGCGACCGCGTTCTTCACGGCCGACTCCAGCTGCTCGGTGGTGGCGACGGTGACGGTGGCGGTCGCGGCCCGGGCGCCGCCGTCCGACAGGCCGAGGTAGACCCCGCCGCCCCCCGAGGCGAGCGCCACGGCGGCGGCGATCGAGAGGGTGCGCGTCCTGCGGTGGCGTCCGGTGCTCAAACGCACGGGGGTTCCTTTCACCATGGGGCTGCCGGGGGGAAGCGGGCCGGGGGCCGCCCCGGCCCGCTTCCCCCCACCAGTCGCCGCCATGGCCGAAAAGGGTTGCCGCACCGGGCGGAGTGGACCGGCGAAACTTTCGCTGCGCCCGCGCCCACCTCCACCGATTGACGCACCGTCCGGCGCTGGTGACACTCCGAAGGCCCCCGCCCCACAGAACCCCCGGAGCCCCGTCCGTGACGCACCCCGAGCCCGCCGGCCACCTCCTCGTCCACGTCACCGGCGGGGGAACCCCCGACGGCGGGCGGACCCGCTTCGCCCTGAGCCGGGGCGCCGACCTCCTGCACTGGCGGGAGCTGTACGGCGGGCGGCCCCTCCCCACCGCCGCGAGCGGGGAAGCGGCCCTGCCCGACCCTTTCGTGATCGATCCGGCCCCGGGCTGCCGGACGCCCCCGGCGGACCTCCGGCTCCCGGCGGACGCGCGCCACGGCACCGTGCTGCCCCTCACCCGGGCGGAGTACGACCGGCTGCTCGGCGCGCACCCGAGCACACCGGCGTCGGTGACCGAGGTGACGGCGCACGGGCAGCTGGGGTACGCGATCGTCACCGAGTCCGCCGCCAAGGTGGTGCTGCCGATGCGGCCGGACGCGGAACTGCACGCGCTCGCACCGGAGGTGTGGGTGAGCGAGGGGGCGACGGTGAGCCCGGGCTCCGGCACCCGCCGGGACTTCCGCACGCCCCGGACGTACACGGTGACGGCGGCCGACGGCACGTCCCGCACCTGGACCGTGGAGGCCGTACCCACCCGCAGCCCGGTCCTGCCCGGCCTCACCGCGGACCCCGACGTGCACCGGCTGGACGGGCAGTACTGGATCTATCCGACGACCGACGGCTTCGCGGACTGGGGCGGAACGCGCTTCACGGCGTACTCCTCGACGGACCTGGTCCACTGGCGCGAGCACGGGGTCGTCCTCGACCTGGCGTCCGACGTGACCTGGGCGGAGCGATACGCCTGGGCGCCGGCCGTCGCCGAGCGCGACGGGACGTACTACTTCTACTTCTGCGCCGAGCAGCAGATCGGGGTGGCGGTCGCCGACTCCCCCGCCGGTCCGTTCACGGACGCGCTGGGCGGGCCGCTGATCGCGAAGGACGGCGCGTGGAGCGGTCAGATGATCGACCCGGCGGTCTTCACGGACGACGACGGGACGTCGTACCTCTACTGGGGAAACGGGCACGCCTACGTGGTGCCGCTCGACGACGGCATGGTGTCCTTCGACCCGGCGAAGGTGCGGGAGATCACCCCGGGGAACTTCCGCGAGGGGTCCTTCGTGGTGAAGCGGAACGGCACCTACTACTTCATGTGGTCCGAGGACGACACCCGCAGCGAGGACTACCACGTGGCGTACGCGACGGGACCGTCCCCGCTGGGCCCGTGGACCGAGCGGGGGACGATCCTGTCCAAGCGTCCCGAGTACGGCATCCTCGCCACCGGCCACCACTCCGTGGTGAACGTGCCGGGCACGGACGAGTGGTACATCGTCTACCACCGGTTCGCACTGAACCGCCCCGGCGGGCCGGGCGGTGACGGGACGCACCGGGAGACCACGATCGACCGGCTGCGGTTCGCCGCGGACGGCACGATCGAACCGGTCGTGCCGACGCTGGAGTCGGTCCGGCCGGCGGGCGGTCTCAGCTGACGAAGTACGTCGGGTTGGGCAGCTTGTACCGCCGGTCCGCGTAGCCGCCGTCCAGGTCGGAGTACTGGTCGCCGAAGTTGGCGACGATCTCGTACCCGAGGTCGTTCTCGATGTGCTTGCGGGTGCCCGCCTTGTACTGGACGGTGGTGCAGGTCCAGTTGTTCGGGGTGGCGCAGGCGCTCAGGTAGGACGGCGGGTTGGCCGCGTCCTTGAGGAACATGTGGGCGGCGTCGAGGTTGACGTCGGCGCCGACCTTCTTCAGGTTCTCGACGGCGGAGACGCGCTGCGACTCCTTCAGGCCCGAGTTGTAGAAGACCTCCACGCCCTTGGACTTGGCGTACTGCACCAGCTCGGGGCTGCCGAAGACCGCCGGACGGTCCGCCTTCGCCACGTACTCGGCCCAGGTGGCGGAGTTGTAGGTGTAGTTGGTCTTCTTCTCGTAGTCGAGGCTGAGCAGCAGGGTGTCGTCGATGTCGAAGACGACCGCAGGCTTCTCGCCGTGGTGGCGGGCCTTGCGGGCCGCCTGGTCGATGTACTTCCGCGCGGACTTGTCGATCGCCGCGAGGTCCTTGGCGTACGGGCTGGTCGGCGAGGCCTGGTACACGCCGTTCGCGTCCGCCGCGGTGCCGTAGTAGGTGTCGATGTCCTTCACCAGGAGCCCGATGTTGTAGGGCTCGTGCGTGGAGTTGGCCGTGGACTGGCCGGCCGTGGCCGCGCCGGCGCCGTAGAGGGCGGCACCGGCGAGGGCACAGGCGGCGACGGAGGCCGCGATGCGCAGTGACTTATGCATGACAGGTTTCTACGCGCGTCACGCGGTCGGGCGCGAGACCCGTTGCCCGATCGATACCCGATCGGCGGGCAAAAATCGGGTCAAGCGCCCGGTTGGCCCCGTGGCGGATCGGTGGGGGCCGGCGGCGAACCGGCCGGGCGTCAGTCCATCGTCGCCCCGATCGTCGTCGACCCCGTCGTCAGGAACGTCGTGGCGGGCAGAGTGCCGCTGGAACTGCGGGCGTTGTACGTCGTGGAGGCGTTCGTCGACCTGAAGGCGGGCGTCGGGACGCCGCTGTCCCAGTTGTTGCCGGACGAGGTGACCGACGAGCCCTTGCTGACCGCGCCGCCGCCGTTGCCCACCGCGAGGTTCTTGCCGAGCCTGGCGGAGCCGGTCGCGAAGTAGTAGCCCCACTTGCTGTTGGCGTAGGCGGTGGTGCGGTTGATGACGATCGCCCCGGTGTTGGAGTTCTCGGTGAAGCCGTTGCCCGCGTTGCCCCAGGCGGCGGAGTTGTTGACGACGTGCGCGACGACCTCGCCGTCGCCGCCCAGCTTGTAGCCGTTGCCGTCGCCCGCGAACGCCGGGTCCGACCAGCGGTTGACGCCGTTGCCGAAGGACCAGGTGTGCTCGATGGTGACGGGCGAGGAGAAGGACCAGAAGTCGATCCCGTCGTCCGCGTTGTTGTAGAGGCGGGCCCCGGTGATCAGGTTGCCGGAGCCGGAGCCGAACTTCACGGCGACCCCGTCGGCGTTCTCGCCGTGGTTGGCGGCGTCGTAGTTGCCGTAGGAGTCGATGTTCCGGACGGTGTTGTTGACCGTGCCGTCGCCGCTGAGGGTGAAGCCCGAGTCGCCGCCGTCGATGGTCTTGATGTTGTTCCAGACCGTGCCCGTGCAGGACTGGCAGACCACCGCGCTGTCCGGGGAGTTCTGGAAGGTGATGTTCGAGACGTTCCAGTAGTCGGCGGTCAGCTTGAAGATCCAGTCGCCGCCGGGGAGCGAGGAACCGTCGATCTTCACGGTCTCCGAGCCGTACGCGGTGAGCGTGATCGGCGCGGAGGAGCTGCCGTTGGCGGTGGACTGGAGGGTGGCCGTCGGGTAGTAGGTACCGCCCCGGACCTGGATGACCGTGCCCGCGGTGGCGTTCTTGATGGCGTTGGACAGGGCGGTGGTGTTGCTGACGACCACCGTGGCGGCCTGCGCCTGGGTCGGGAGGACGGCGAGACCTGCGCCGAGGGCGAGGGCCGCGCCGAGCGCGAAGGCGGTGCGACGAGACATGGAGTGCGGGTCCTTTCTCGTGGGGACGTGCGGGGAGAGGGGTGGTGCGGTGGTTCAGCGGAGGCGGTCGAGCCAGTCCCCGAGGTAGGTCCGCCGGGTGTGCAGGGCGGCCTCCTCCGCCGTCAGCTGGGGCCGCATCTCGGGCACGGAGATCTCCGCGCCGGGGCCGGAGTTGGCGTGCTCCCTGAAGCGCATGGTCTGCCAGGGGTAGGCGTCCCGCATGTTCGTGTAGGGGGCGGTCGCGTCGATGCCGGGGCCGATCCAGGTGTCCCGGACGACCAGGGAGGGCCAGGCGGTCGTCTCGTACGACGGCACCCAGGGCCGGGCCATCCTGTACGCCGCGTCCTCGGCACCGGAGGTGATCCGGGAGCGGAGGGCGAGGAAGCCGTAGGGGTTGGCCCGGGCGGTGGAGGGGGCGAAGACCATGCCCTTGGGAGTGAAGGGCACGTCGCGCTGCAGGGTGTGGAAGCGGCAGCCCTCGAAGACGGCCCGGGCCCGCCCGAAGACGAAGTCGACGTCTCCCTCGATGTGACAGTGGCGGTAGTACTGCCGGTCGAAGGCGTCGAGCGCGGTGGTGTCCGCGAAGAGGGTGTCCTGGTGGGCGAGGAGGCGCACGTTCTCGAAGCGGCTGCGGTCGCCGGTGACATGGGCGGCGACGGCCTGGGTGCCGGTGATGTCCGGGTGGTCGGCACGCAGCCAGTCGTTGGCGAGGGTGAGGCCGTGGACGGTGAGTCCGGGGGCGGCGGAGGTGAAGGTGGCGGAGCCCGCCGTGCCGTAGGTGCCCGAACCGTCCGGCCTCGGCGTCCCGTTGGCGTTGTCGTGGACGATCACGGCGGCACGGGGGTCACGACTCGCGCCGCACAGGGTCAACTCAGCTTTGTCCACAGGGATGTTGACGACTTCGCGGTACGTCCCCGGGTGCACGACGATCGTCCAGCCGGGGCCGTCGGCCGTGTCCACCGCCGCCTGGACGGAGTCGCCGGGACGGACGTGCAGGATGCGGCGGGACCCGGCGTGGGCGGGGGTGGTGCCGAGCAGTGCGGTGCCGGTGAGGCCCGCCAGGAGGGTGCGTCTGCGCAGCGGCATCTCAGCACTCCCCCCGCCAGGGCGCCCAGTCCCCGAGGTAGGTCTGCCGGGTCGCCGACGCGGCCTGTTCGTCGGTGAGTTGCGGGCGGTTCTCGGGGACGGTCACCTCGGCTCCCGGGCCGGTGTTGCGGTACTCGGCGAACCGCTGGTCCTGCCAGGGGAAGGAGGCCGACATGCTGGTGTAGGGGGCCACCGCGTCGAGGCCGGCGCCGAGGTGGGTGTCCCGGACGGTCAGCGAGGGCCGGGCGGTGGGGTCGGAGCTGGGCACCCAGGGGCGGGCCAGCTTGTAGAAGGCGTCCGGGGCCGCGCTGCTGATCCGGCTCCCGGTCACCAGGTAGCCGCGTGGGCTGGCGCCCGCCGTGGAGGGGGCGAGGACGAACCCGTAGGGGGCGGATGCCAGGTCGGTGCGGTCCAGGGTGCGGAAGTGGCAGTGCTCGTAGACGGCGGTGGCCCGGCCGAAGACGAAGTCGACGTCGCCCTCGACGTAGCAGTGGGCGTAGTACTGCCGGGCGAAGGCGGTCAGGGCGATCGAGTCGGCGTAGAGCGTGTCCTGGTGGCCGAGGAAGCGGCAGTGGTGGAAGGCGGAGCGGTCGCCCTGGACCTTGATGGCGACGGCCTGGGTCCCGGTGATGTCGGGGTGGTCGGCGCGCAGCCAGTCGTTGGCGAAGGTGATCCAGCGGGCGGTGAAGCCGGCGGCCTGCACGGTGGTGGTGGCCGAGCCGGTGGTGCCGTAGGTGCCGCCGCCGGGCTTGGGGGTGCCGGCCGCGTTGTCGTAGACGATGACGACGGCCCGCGGGTCCTCGGCGGCGCCGATCCAGGTGGCCTCGGTACGGGTGGCGTCGAGGACGACCGTCTCGCGGTAGACGCCCGCGGCGAGGACGAGGGTCCAGCCGCTGCCGGTGGTGGCGGCGACGGCGTCGCGGACGGTGCCGAAGTCGCCCCGGCCGAGCGGGTCGACGTAGAGGGTCTGAGGGGTGAGCCGGGCGGCCGGGCTGCCGTGGCGGCCGAACGGGCGGCGTCGGCCGCGGGCGGCCTGCGCGGGCGTGGCGGCCGCCCCCAGGGCGGCCACCGTGCCGCCGGTCGCGGCGAGGAACCGCCTTCGGGAAAGGGAGGGCATGCGGGTGCTCCTTGGCGGTGCGGCTCTGCGGAGGGGACCGGGGCGGCGGGCGCCGCCCCGGCGGGGTACCGGTCGGTTCAGCCGAGGCGTCCCGCACCAGCGCCGCAGTCGACGATCCGGGGCACGGACCTCGTGGGGTCGACCTTGGTGCGCAGGGCCGGGGTCCAGCCCGCGCCGGACTGGAGGACCTCGCCGGGGATCTCGGCGTTGTGGACGGCGATCAGGTCGGTGGCCGTGCCGTTGACATAGTTGTCGGCGGCGGTCAGCGGTGAGACGTTCCAGCGCTTGAGCACCTTGGCCGCGCTGACCCCCTCGGGCAGGGTGAACGCGTTGTGCTCGGCGACGAGCCGGGACTCCTTGCCGATGCCGAAGCTGTAGGAGTAGTCGCCGTTCGCGACGAAGTGGTTGTTGTAGGAGTCGACCTGGCCGAAGCGGACCCGGGGGGCGCGCTCGACCAGGTTCGAGAACAGGTTGTGGTGGAAGGTCACCTTCAGGTGGCCCCGGTCGCCCGCCGCGGTCGACTCGCTGTCGCTGTTGCCGATGAGGATCGTCTTGTCGTGCTCGCTGAAGACGTTCCAGGAGGCGGTGACGTAGTCGGCGCCGCGCACGATGTCCAGCTCGCCGTCGTGCTGCTGGTAGAGCATCCCGAAGTAGGTGGGGGCGGCGCTGTCGGGGTGGGAGCCGTCGGTGAAGGTGTTGTGGTCCAGCCAGACGTGGGTGGACCCGTACACCACGGCGGTGTCGTACTCGGAGTTCCAGTTGCCGTTGGTGCCGTCGGTCGGGTCCCACTGCGGGAAGCAGTCGATCGGCGACTCGAAGGACAGATTGCGGATGATCACGTTGTCGACGGCCTTGATCTGGAGGCTGACGCCCTTGAACCCGGCGTTGCGGCCGATGCCGACGACGGTGGTGTTGGCGGGGATGCTCGCCTTGATCGCCTTGTCCTGGTTGGCCTGCGAGACGCGGCGCAGTCCCTCGGGGCTGTCGTCGGGCTCGGCGCTGAGATCGGTGTCCAGCCCCCAGGCCTGCGGCGAGTACTTCGCCAGGTACGCGTCGAAGTCGTAGCCGGGCGCGGCGAAGGCGTCGCAGCCCTCGGCGACGGCGTCGACGACCCCCTTCACCTTGATGATCTTCGGGGCGGAGCCGCCGGCCGCGAGGGCGTCCTTGAAGCCGGCCCAGGTGGTCACGGTGTAGACGTGCTCGGCGTCGGCGGCCGATCCGCCCGTGGTGCCCGTCCCGTACGAGGCCCAGCCGTCGTTCGCGGCGAGGACCTGCCGGCCGAGGTCGGGCGGGCCGGCGTGGGCGGACGCGGTGCCGGTGACGGACAGCACCAGCGCGGTGCAGCCCACCAGCGCACCAATGACGCGTCCATGACACTTCTGTGTACACACTGTGCGGTTCTCCTCCTGCTCAGGGCTCTTGCCACGGCTCTTGCCACGGCTCTTGCCACGGCTCTTGCTGACGGCGCCTGCTACGGCTCTCGCTCACGCCGGGTCGGGCCAGGTGATCCAGTTCGTGGGGATCTCGTCGTGCAGCCGGACCACGTCCCGCGGTCCGAGCACCCGGGTCCGCAGCAGCTCCCGCACGGCGAGCCGCGCCACGGCGATCGCGCCCGGCGGATTGAAATGCGTGTTGTCCTGCTCGGTGCCGGTCCAGTTGAAGTAGGTCTTGGTCGCCTCGACGCCCAGCTCCTGCCAGAGCGCCAGCGACAGCGCCTGGAGGTCGAGCAGCGCCACGCCCTCCTCCTCGGCGAGCGCCCGCATGGCCGCCGGGTACTCCCCGTGCGTCGGCAGCGCGTTCCCCCCGGCGTCGAACCGCCGCCGCTCCACGGGCGTGGCGAGCACCGGCCGCGCTCCCTTCGCCCGAGCACCGGAGAGGTACATCCGCAGGTAGTCCTGGTACGTCGTCCAGGGCTCGGTGAAGCGGGTGGGATCGGTGGTCTTCTCGTCGTTGTGCGCGAACTGGACGATCAGGAAGTCACCGGGCCTGATGGCGGCGAGAACGGCGTCCAGCCGCCCCTCGTCGACGAAGCTCTTGGAACTGCGCCCGTTGACGGCGTGATTGCCCACGGGCAGCCCGGAACGGAGGAAGAAGGGCAGCGCCATGCCCCACCCGGTCTCGGGCGCGGCGTCGGAGTACTTCTGGGCGGCGGTGGAGTCACCGGCGATGTAGAGCGTGCGGGACCGACGCGTACCGGCCCGCGCCGGTGCGGCGGCCACCGCACCGAGGGGAAGGGCGGCGAGCGCCGCGGAGGTGACTTGCCTACGGGTAAGGGGCACGAACATTCACCTGTCTTCTTCGGGGGCGCGGGGAACTGCGCGACCGGCCACAACGGACCCGCAGCCGCCCCGCGACCCGGACCACCCGAGTTATCCGTGGTTCTTCTTCCAGTCGGCCTGAGCGGCGTTCAGCTGCTCGGCCAGCGTGTCCAGGAAGTCCTTCGCGCTCATCTTGCCGAGCAGCACCTTCTGGAAGTTCGGTTCGTTGTCGGCCTTGGAGATCGTGTTCCAGTCGGGCAGGTAGTAGGGCAGCTGCACGATCTTCGTGCCGTCCCCCGACAGCGCATCGGCGGCGAGCTTCGTCGGCTCCGAGGACTGCACCCAGCTGTCCTGCGCCGCCTCCAGGTTCGCGGGCACCTGACCGGCCGTCTCGTTCCACTTGCTGTTCGCCTCGTGGCCCGCGGCGAACTCGATGAACTTCCAGGCGGCGGTCTTGTTCCTGCTCGACTTGAACAGCCCCAAACCGTCGACGGGGTTGGACACCTGCACCCGCGTGCCGTCGTCCTGCGTCGGCGCGGGGATGCCCTTGAACTTGCCGGCCAGCGCCTTCTGGTGGTCGCCGTAGGAGCCGAGGTTGTGGCTCAGCATGCCGATGGTGCCGCTGTCCCACTGGGCGACCATCTTGGTGAAGTCGTTGTTGACGTCGGCCGCCGGGGTGTCCTTCTTGTACAGGCCGGTGTACTTCTCCAGCGCGGCCACGTTCTTGGGGTCGTTGACCGTGGTCCTGTCACCGCTCCAGAACTCGGTGATGCCGCTCTGCCCGTAGGTGGCGTCGAGGGCCTGGGCGATGGACCCGGCACCGCCGCGGATGGTGTAGCCGAACGCGTTCTTGCCCTTGTTCGTGAGCTTGTCGGCGGCCGTGTAGAACTTCGTCCAGGTCGTCGGCGCCTCCAGGCCCGCCTGCTCGAACAGGTCGGTGCGGTACCACAGGGTGCCGTTGTTGGCGGAGGTCGGCACGCTGTACGTCTTGCCGTCGACCCCGGCCGCCTTGACGCTGTCCAGGAACTTGGCGTTGAGCTGGTCCTTCAGGTCGCTCTTGGCGAGGCGGTCGTCCAGCGGTTCGAGGGCGCCCTGCGCCGCGACCTCGGCGAGCATCGCGGTGCCCACCCCGCCGACGTCGGGCAGGCCGCCGCCCTGGATGGCGGTGTCGTACTTGGACTGCACGCTGTCGGCCGGGACCCCGACGTACTTCACCTTGATGTCCGGGTTCGCCTTCTCGAAGTCGGCGATGATCTCCTTCCAGACGTCGGTGCGGACACCGCCGTTGTTGTCCCAGAAGGTGATCTCGCCCTTGCCCGAGCCGTCGCCTCCCTTGTCACCCGCGCTGCCGCTGCCGTCGTCACCGCAGGCGGTGGCGGTCAGCGCGAGCACGGAGCCCAGGGCGACGGCCAGTGCGACGCGCCTGCTTCTGCGGATGCTGCTCTTCATGTGGTCGGCTCTCTTCTTCCGGTTCTGCTGGATCCAGCGGAGATATGAAGTTGTGGGGGGTCGGTGGGGGGCGCGGGCCGCGCGGGCGTACGGCGCCCAGCCGTCCGTGCCGGTGAGGTGGGCGGCGACCGTGTACGCCCGGGCGTCCTCGTCGCCGAGCTGCGGCCGGTCCGGCGAGACCGCCGCGGCCGGTCCGTGGTTGCGGTACTCGGCGAGCCGGGCGTCGCGCCAGGAGAAGCCGCTCATGTTGTCCGCCGGGGGGTTGCGCTGCTCGGTGCCCGTGAACCAGTTGTGGTCGAGGGTGATCCGGGTGCGTCGAAGTCGGTGGTCTTGCCGTCCCAGTCGCCCTCGACGTAGGAGTCCCGGATCGTCGGATTGCGGATGACGACGTTGTGGGTGCCCGGTCCGAGGTGGAGCTCGCCGTGGACGATCTCCCCGGTGTCGCCGACGCCGGTGATCGTCCTGTCGGAGCCGACCACGATGTCCGAGCCGAACGGCTGAACCGCCACCGAGCCCTTGACCCGGATGACGTACGGCTCCTCGGCGGCCGCGTACCGCGCCAGGGCGGCCTGGTCGGTGACGGTGACGACCTTGCCGCCGGCCCCGCCCGTGGTGCCCCCGGCGAGGGAGGCCAAGCCGTGGGCGCGGTCGGTCCAGCGGTCGGCGGCGGGCGCGGTGGCCGGGGCGGCCGGGGCGGCCTCGGTGGAGGGCGCCGGGGCGGCGCCCCTCGCCCCGCCGGTCGCGCCGGGGCCCAGGGCGGCGACGAGACCGGCGACCGTGGCCGGCACCACGGCCGTTCTCGGCCGGGGACGCTGCCGGGGCTGCGGGGGCGGCCCCGATCTTGGTAAGCGCTTGCTGTGGAAGTGCGTCATTGCGGCTCCCGACGGCGTGGGGGAAGGGGTCAGAGCGGTCTGATCCGGAACTCCGTGAACGAGGCCGCTCCGGCGTGCCCCGGTCCCGAGGGGGCGAGCGCGAAGAGACCGAGCAGGGCGCCGACCCAGCGCCAGGGGGCGGCGGCGAAGACCGGGCCGGACGGGCGCAGCCCCTCGCCGGTGTCGTGCGCGAACCGGCAGCGGGCACCCGCGCCGATCTCGATCCGCCGGGCCCGGCCCGCGGGTGCGAGCAGCGGGTGGGCGGCGTCGCGTTCGCGTTCGGCGAGGCCGACCGGCGTCCGGTTGACCAGGTCCCGGGAGTGCAGCAGGGGCAGTCCGGGGGCGCGGCCGAAGCTGGAGGCGGTGAGGTGGAAGTCGTCGCCGACCCGGACGACGTCGGGGTCGGACCAGTCGGCGTTCAGGACCGGGTTGGTGCAGGTGGCGGCGGTCACCGGTTCACCGCCTTCCTGACCAGCGCCGCCGCCTCGTCGCGGCCGAGGCGGCCGTCGGCGACGACGGTGACGATCCGGCGTACGGCGGTGTCGCCGGGGGCGATCGGGAGGCGGGCGGCCGAGGCCAGCGAGGAGCCGACGCCCGGGTACTCGGCGGTGCGGACGAACCAGGGGTCGCGGCGGGTGGTGTCGGTGGCGCCCGCGAGGACCAGGGTCCAGTCGGTGCCGGCCAGCGCCAGCCAGTCGGCACGGCTGCCGTGCACCCGGTCCTCGCCCCCGGTGTGCGCGGTGAAGACGTCCGGGGCGGTGTCCTCCTTGCGGGCCCGCCAGAAAAAGCCGCCGTAGGCGGCGCCGGGGCGTCCGTTGGTCGCCGGGCTGCCGAGGGACAGCGGGGCGCCGGTGACGTTGGTCAGGGAGAAGGTGAAGTCCAGCGCCCAGGCGGTGTCGGTGAGTCCGGTGGCGGCGACGGTACGGCGCTCGCGCAGCAGCTCGGCTCCCGAGGCCACCCAGCGCAGTTCCTCCACGAAGCCGTCGGGGTCGCGCAGCTGGAAGGAGTGGTGGCGCTGCACGCCGTGGTTGTCGAGCTCGGTCGGGCCCCGGTCGCGGACGTAGGTGCGTCCGCCCCAGAAGTTGTGCCCCTCGACGTCGGGTACGGCTACACCGACGCCGAGGTGGTGGAGGTGGTCGGCGGGGGCCAGTTCGGTGACCTGGGTGCCGGCCAGGGTGGTGACGGGGTGCAGGTAGGGGCGCGGGGAGAGCCGGGCGGGCAGCTCGGGCCGGGTGACGTAGCGGCCGACCGGGCGGCCCGCGGCACGCAGCACGACCGGTGCGTCGGGGGCTTGTGCCATCAGGTGCTCACCTCTTTCGGATGCGCGGTCGTGAGCGCCCAGGGGGCGCCCAGTTCGGAGTAGAGGGAGAGGGTGTCGGCGGCGGCGGCGACCAGGCCGTCGATGCCGGGGACGACCCTGCGGTCCTCGTCCTCCAGCAGCCGCCAGGTGTCCCGGTCGAGCTGGACGGGGTCGGGGGCGACCCGGATCGCCTCGACGACCCGCATGAACGCCTCGGTGGCGGCGGGCGGCACCAGCAGGCCGGTGCCGTCGGTGAGGTGCTCGACGAGGTTCTCCAGCAGGTCGGTGCGGCCGTACTCGAACTCCTCGGGGCCGTGGCCGGCGCGCTGGAGCAGGACGCGGTCCTGCTTGTACCAGTAGGTGATCCGGCCCCGGTCGCCGTGGACGACGACATAGGGGTCGTCGGGGTCCTCGGCGCACAGGGTCGCGGCGACCACGATCGGCAGTCCGTCCGTGGTGGTGACACGGACGCAGGAGGTGTCGTCGGACTCGATGGCGTTGGCGTGCGCCAGTTCCGTCTCGATGCCGGCGACGTCCTCGGCGCGGGTGGCGCCGGCCAGGGCGAGGGCGGTGGCGACGGCGTGCGCGAGCGGGTTGGTGAGGGCGCCGTCGATGACGTCGACTCCGTTCAGCCGTCGCCGGCCGGCCCAGGGGGCCCGTCGGAAGTAGGCCTCGGCGCGGGCCCACGCCCCGGCGCCGCCGACCCCGCCGACCCCGCCGATCGCCCCGTCGGCGAGCAGCCGGCGGACGGCGGGCACGGCGTGCGAGCCCAGCGACTGGAAGCCGATCTGGCAGACCACGCCCGCCGCGGCGACGCCGTCGGCCATCCGGCGGAACTCGGCGTAGGACGGGGCGGGCGGCTTCTCCAGGAGCAGGTGCACGCCTCGGGCGGCGGCCGTGAGGGCCAGGTCGGTGTGGGTCGGGATCGGGGTGCAGATCACCGCGATCCTGGCGCCGGTGGAGTCGAGGAGCGCGCCGAAGTCGGCGGACTGCTCGGGGGCGCCGAGGCCGTCGGGGATCTCGTCCGGGGTGAGCGGGGTCAGTTCGCACAGGCCCGCCAGCCGGACGATGCCCTTGTCCTGGAGCCGCCGGATGTTCTCCAGGTGCCAGTGGCCGTGGCCGCGCGCGCCCGCCAGGACGATGTCGATGGTCATGGGATCCTCCCTGCGCCCGCGCCGCGTGCCACCTCGCGGTCGGCCACCGCGGCGCTGTCGATCTTTCCGTGCAGGGTAGGCGTCGGGCCGGCGTCCGCGGTGAGATCACGCTCGCTGCGGCTGTGGTGGGCGTTGTGGACGGCGAGGAGGTCGAGGGGCCGGCCTCCCCCAGACTTCGTCCGGGGGGACCCCCACAGGGTGCCGCTCCGGTGCAGGGCGGTGCCGTTCCCGGCGACCTTGATGATCTTGGGGGTGTCGCTGCCGTGGTCCAGGGCGCGGACGGGTCCGGCGCGGTCGGTGACGGTGTACACCTGGGCGCCCCCGGTGGTGCCGGCGCCGTACGCCGCCCAGCCGTCGCCGGCGGCGAGGGTGTCGCGGCCCCGGGCCTCGGCGTGCGCGGGGACGCAGAAGGCGCCCACCAGGACCCCCATGGAGGCGATCTGCCGGAGTCTCATCCCTTCACCGCCCCCGCGCTGAAGCCGGTGATCAGCCACTTCTGGATGAAGGCGAACACGATCACCACGGGGACGGCGGCGATGATGCCGCCCGCGGCGAGTGCGCCGAGGTCGACGCTGTCCGCGCTCATCAGGGTGTTCAGACCGACCGGGATGGTCTGCTTGGTCTGGTCGGAGAGGAACATCAGGGCGAAGAGGAAGTGGTTCCAGGCGTGCACGAAGGCGAAGGAGCCGACGGCGATGAGCCCGGGCCGCAGCAGGGGGAGGACGACGATCCGGAAGGCGGTGAGCCGGCCGCAGCCGTCGACCCAGGCGGCCTCCTCCAGGGAGTAGGGCACGTTCCGGATGAAGCCGCTGATCAGGATCATCGACAGGGGCAGCTGGAAGACCGTCTCGGCGATGATGACGCTGCCCAGTGAGTTGATCATCTTCAGCTCGGCGAAGATCTGGAAGAGCGGGACCAGCAGCAGGGCGCCCGGGACGAACTGGGTGCAGAGCAGGGCCAGCATGAACCCGCGCTTGATCTTGAAGTCGAAGCGGGCCAGGGCGTAGCCGCCGGTCAGCGCGACGAGGGTGGTGAGCAGCAGGGTGGCGACGCCGGTGAGCACGCTGTTCTGGAAGTAGATCGCGAAGTCGCGTTCGTTCCAGACCTTCTCGAAGTGTTCGAAGGTCACCGGCCAGGGCACGAGCGAGGTCGAGCCGGCCGGGCGGAACGCGAAGAGCAGGATCCAGTAGAACGGGATCAGGGTGAAGAGCAGGTAGACCGACAGGGGGACGTAGATCTGCCAGCGGGGGACCTCGTCCCAGGCGCGGTGCTTGCCGCGCGGCCGCCGGTCGGCGGCGGGGGGCACGGGCGCGGGTGCGGGAGCGACCTCGGTGGCGTCCTTGGTGATCACTTGCCTTCACCTCCGAACTTGCTGAGCCGCAGATAGACCATCGAGCAGAAGAGCAGGATCACGAACGCCACCGTGGTGAGGGCGGACGCGTAGCCGAAGTTGTGGGCGTCCACCGAGGTGTTGGCGATGTAGAGCGGGAGGGTGGTGGTCTCCCCCGCCGGGCCGCCGCCGGTGAGCGTGTACAGCAGGTCGACGTTGTTGAACTCCCACACCGCGCGCAGCAGCGTGGACAGGACGATGGCGTCCTTCAGATGGGGCAGGGTGATGTGCCGGAACTGCTGGAGGCGGCTCGCCCCGTCGACCTCGGCGGCCTCGTAGAGGTCCTTCGAGACGGACTGGAGGTCGGCGAGGATGAGGATCGCGAAGAAGGGGACCCCGCGCCACAGGTCGGCGACGATCGCGGCCGGGAAGACCGTGGAGGTGTCCGACAGCCAGCTGGTGCCGTACGCGCCGAGGCCGGCGTCGGCGAGGTAACGGGTGATGCCGGTCTGGGAGTTGTAGAGGAGCACCCAGATCGCGGAGGTCAGCACGCCGGAGACGGCCCACGGGGAGAAGACCAGGGCGCGGCCCAGCGCCCGGCCGACGAAGGTCTGGTTGACGATCAGCGCCAGCGCCAGGCCGAACAGCAGTTGCAGCCCGACCTCGACGACGACCCACTGGGCGCTGAAGGTCAGGGTGTCCCAGAACTGCGGGTCGTCGGTGAAGGCGTGGACGAAGTTGCCGAAGCCCGCGTAGCCGTTCCGCCAGGGCTTGGTGGGGTTGTAGTTCTGCAGGCTGTAGTAGAAGACGCTGATCACCGGGTAGGCGATGAAGCCCAGCATCAGCAGGGCCGCCGGCGCGATCAGCAGGTACGGGAGCCTGCGGGGCGTCGCGGAGGCACGGCGCCGCCGGGGTGGCGCGGGCGGCTTCGCCACGGCTGCGGCTTGGGCCATGGGCTGTTCTCCGTTCTCGGTTGCGTCGTGCAGGAAGCGCTTTCTCCATGGGCAGGGGTGTGCGCTGTCGTCCGGTCGGCGGGTCAGCCCGCGTAGGGGTCGGCGACCTTGCCCGGGCGGGCCAGGAACGCGAAGTCGCAGCCGGTGTCCGCCTGGGTGACCTGTTCGTCGTAGAGCGCGCCGTAGCCGCGCTCGGAGCGGGCGGGCGGCTGGACCCACCGCGCCCTTCTGCGCTCCAGCTCCTCGTCGTCGACCTCCAGGCGGAGGGTGCGCGCCTGGACGTCCAGGGTGATCAGGTCACCGCTCTCGACCAGGGCGAGCGGTCCGCCGACGTGCGACTCCGGCGCCACGTGCAGCACACAGGCGCCGTAGCTCGTGCCGCTCATCCGGGCGTCGGAGATCCGGACCATGTCCCGCACGCCCTGCTTGAGCAGGTGGTCGGGGATGGGCAGCATGCCGTACTCCGGCATGCCCGGGCCGCCCCTCGGACCGGAGCCCCGCAGCACCAGCACGCTGTCGGCGGTGATGCCGAGCTCCGGGTCGTTGATGGTGCGCTGCAGGGTGCGGTAGTCGTCGAAGACGACCGCGGGACCGGTGTGCTCGAGCAGGTGCGGCTCGGCGGCGATGTGCTTGATGACCGCGCCGTCCGGGCACAGGTTGCCGCGCAGTACGGCGACCCCGCCCTCGCTCGCGACCGGGTTGTCGCGGGGCCGGATCACGTCGTCCTGGTGGACCCGGGCGCCGGCGAGCTGCTCGCGCAGGGTGTCGTGGGAGACCGTCGGCCGGTCGAGGTGGAGCAGGTCCGGGATGCGGGAGAGGAAGCCGGGCAGGCCGCCGGCGAAGTGGAAGTCCTCCATGAGGTACGTCCGGCCGCCGGGGCGGACGTTGGCGAGCACGGGGACCGTGCGGGCGATGCGGTCGAAGTCGTCGAGGGTGAGGCGGACCCCGGCCCGGCCGGCCATCGCGATGAGGTGGATGACGGCGTTGGTGGAGCCGCCGAGGCCGAGGACGGTGGTGACGGCGTCCTCGAAGGCCTCGGCGGTGAGGATCTCGGAGAGGACGCGCCCCCGGTGGACCTGTTCGACGATCGTCAGTCCCGCCTGTGCGGCCATCCGGTCGTGTCCCGAGTCCACGGCCGGGATGCTCGACGCCCCCGGGACCGTCACGCCCAGCGCCTCCGCGGCCGCCGTCAGCGTGGACGCCGTGCCCATCGTCATGCAGTGGCCCGGTGAGCGCGCGAGGCCGTTCTCCAGCTCGGCCAGCTCGCAGTCGCCGATGAGGCCGGCGCGCTTGTCGTCCCAGTACTTCCACATGTCCGTGCCGGAGCCGAGGACCTCGTTGCGCCAGTGCCCGGGCAGCATCGGCCCGGCGGGCACGAAGACGGTGGGCAGGTCGACGCTGGCCGCGCCCATGAGCAGCGCGGGGGTGGTCTTGTCGCAGCCGCCCATCAGGACCGCCCCGTCGACGGGGTAGGAGCGCAGCAGCTCCTCGGTCTCCATGGCGAGCAGGTTGCGGTAGAGCATCGGCGTCGGCTTCTGGAAGGTCTCGCTGAGCGTGGAGACGGGGAACTCCAGCGGGAAGCCGCCCGCCTGCCAGACGCCCCGCTTCACCGCCTGCGCGCGGTCACGGAGGTGCACATGACAGGGATTGATGTCCGACCAGGTGTTGAGGATCGCGATGACCGGCTTGCCGAGGTGCTCCTCGGGGAGGTAGCCGAGCTGGCGGGTGCGGGCGCGATGGCTGAAGGAGCGCAGACCGTCGGTGCCGTACCACTGGTGGCTCCGCAGCTCTTCGGGCCGCTTGCGGGGAAGATCGTCGAAGCGCTTCACAGGGACCACCCCGCGGCGATGGCGGCCACCTCGGCACGCTCGCTCTCGGGCAGTCCGCGGCTCGGCGGGCGGACCTCGGCGCGGCACAGGCCCAGGGACGCGAGGGCTTCCTTGACCACCGTGACGTTGTTGGCGGAGCCGTTGGCGGCCCGCAGCTCCTCGAAGCGGCGGATCTGCTCCCAGACCTTCATGGCCGCCGGGTAGTCCCCTGATCGAAGCGCTTCAATCATGTTCAGCGAAACGGCGGGGGCGACGTTCACCAGCCCCGAGGTGAAGCCGGTGGCGCCCGCCGAGAAGTAGGAGGGGGCGTAGGGCTCGGCGAGCCCGGCCACCCAGACGAAGCGCTCCAGACCCGCGTCCCGGGCGAAGGCGGCGAAGCGGGCCGCGTCCGGGACGGCGTACTTCACGCCGATCACGTTGGGGCAGGCGTCGGCGAGTTCCGCGAGGCGGTCGCCGTGCAGCTGCGCGTTGCGGATGTAGGGGACGACGCCCAGCTCGGGCACGGCCTCGGCGATGGCCCGGTGGTAGTCGACCCAGCCGCGCTGGGAGACGTACGGGTGGACGGGCTGGTGCACCATGACCATCGCGGCACCCAGCTCTTGGGCGTGCCGGGCGGAGGCGACGGCGGTGGGCACGTCGTGACCGACCCCGACGAGGATCGTCGAACGGTCCCCCGCCTCGTCGACCGTCAGCTCCGTGACCAGCCGCCGCTCCTCGGGGGTGAGCGCGTAGAACTCGCCGGTGTTGCCGTTCGGCGTGAGCGTGGTGATCCCGCCGTCGAGCAGCCGGCGCAGGAGGGCCCGGTGGGCGGCCCGGTCGACGGTGCCGTCCTCGGCGAACGGGGTCACCGGGATCGCCACGACGTCGGCCAGGGCCGCACACTGGGACTCGAACGCCACGCTGCTCATTCCTGGCCTTCCTGGTTCGCCGCCGCGGGGAACGCTCGTTCGACGAACGACGCGATGTGGGCGTGCAGGGCGCGGGCCGCGCCGTCGGCGTCGCCGTCGAGGGCGAGCCGCAGGATCTCCCGGTGCTCGCCGGCCTCGCGCTCCCAGGAGGGGGAGGCGGCCCAGGCGACGGCGGAGACCAGGGCGGCCTGGTCACGGACCTCGTCGAGCATCCGGCCGAGCAGCGGGTTGCCGCAGGGCAGGTAGAGGGCCCGGTGGAACTCCCGGTTGGCGAGCGAGCGTTCGGCCGTGTCGGCGGCGCCGTCGGCCCGGGTGAGGGCGTCCCGGGCGGCGTCCAGCGAGGCCCCGCGCCGGACGGCCCGCTTCAGCGCCTCGGGCTCCAGCAGCAGCCGGACGTCGTAGACCTCGCGCGCCATGTCCGCGTCCACCATGCGCACCGTGACGCCCTTGTACTGGCTCATGACGACCAGTCCGGTGCCGGCCAGGGTCTTGAGCGCCTCGCGCACCGGGGTCTTGGACACCCCGAACTGTGCGGCGAGATCGGTCTCGACCAGGGCCTGCCCCGGCGTCAGCCGACCGGTGAGGATGCGGCGTTTGATCTCCTCCAGCACGTACTGCGTGCGGGAGGGGATCGGCGTGGGCACAGAGGTCATGCGCGCCTCTCGGATCTCGGATCTCGGATCGGATCTCACATATCGCGTCTCATATATGACGTACGAAGTACGACGCGTTGAAGGTAGGGAGGCCCGCCGTGTTTCGTCAATGCTTCCGACAGAGGAAGTCGAGCTGACCGCGACACCCGGCTCAGAAGGGGATGGTCTCGCCCTCGCGCGCGGTGCGGGTCGGTCCGCCGAAGGCCGCCGCGGCCCGTGCGGTCGCCTCCTCGCGGGTGAGCGTGGGCCCGACATGGGTGATGAACAGTTCGCGCACACCCGCCTTGCGGGCGGCCTCACCGGCGCCCTCCGGGGTCAGGTGCACCTGTTCGCTTTCGCCATGCCGGTCGACGTCCGCCTCACAGAGGAACAGGTCGGCACCGGAGGCGGTCTCGGTGAGCGCGTCGCACGGGCCGCTGTCCCCGGAGTACACGAAGACGCTCCCCTGGCTCTCGGCGCGCAGGGCGTACGCCTCGGTGTCGTGCGCCACCGCGCGGGAGGTGAGGCGTACGTTCCAGTGCCGGACGGTGTGGCCGTCGTAGAGGGGCCGGAAGTCGAAGACCTCGCTCAGGAACCGGATGTCCGGCCGCCCGAAGAACCCGGCCAGGCGGCGGGCGCAGTCCATGGGGGCGTACACCAGGACGGGCACCGGCGGGGTCAGGCCGCCGTAGGCGAACGCGTAGGCGGCGGAGAGCAGGTCGGCGCTGTGGTCGGCGTGGAGGTGCGAGATCCAGATCGCCGTGAGCCGTTCTGGATCAGTGTGCCGCTGCAACTCGGCAAAGGTTCCGGGGCCCGCGTCCACCCAGATCTCGGCGCTCCCGCCGCGCAGCAGATAGCCCGAGCACGGGCGCCCCGGACGGGGGTGCGGGGAGGCGGTGCCGAGGACGGTGAGACTCAGGGGCATGGTGGGGAGCGTACGGTCCGTCCCCGCCGGGCGGGCCCCGAACGCGTAGGTCTACGGCATCCGTACACCACCGTCTACGGCCCGCCACGGCGCTGCGGCCCGCCCGTGTCTTCTCTCGGCGGTCACCCCCGCGGCCGGCCCGGGTCCCGTCCGCTCAGGCCGACGGCGCGGTCCAGCAGGGGGGCGTCCTCCGGTACGGGTACCACGGGCCCGAAGATCCCGCCGCCGCGGGTCGGATCGTCGGCGGCGGCGCGCAGGAAGGCGTACGTCGCCTCCAGCGCGGCCGGGTCGGGGGTGTACTCCTGGCCGGTGGCCCGGGCGAGGTCCCAGCCGTGGATCACCAGTTCGTCCGCGGCGACGGCTCCGGCGACCGCGCCGGGCAGGTCGATGCCGCCCGCGCGGGTCGTCCCGGTCCAGGCTGCGGGGTCCCGCCATGCCTCGGCCAGTTCGTCGAGGACCCGGGGCAGCTCGGCGCGCCAGCCGGGCGCGAGCCGGGGTACGGAGTCGGTCGGCGGGGTGTCGGTGGCGGCCCCCGGGTCCTTGCGCGCGGCGTCCCGGAAGGCGGCGGCGAGCCCGGCCAGATGCCCGAGCAGGGTGCCCACGGGGTACGCGGGGCAGGGCGTGCCGTCCGTGAGCTGCTCGTCCCGGACGGCCGCCGCGAGGCGGGCCACGATCCGGGTCTGGGGTCCGAGGTCGAGGAGGGTTGTCGTGTCGGTCCTATCGGTCATACAGGGGTGACCGTCCGGGGCGCCCGAACTCATCGCCCGGCGTCCGGGGCGTGCGGGCCCGCCCGTCTCAGCGGGCCGACAGCGCCTCCCGTACGGCGGTCAGGTCGGCGTCCGACGCCAGGCCCGCGTGGTACAGCCGGATCTCCGTCGCCCCCAGCTCACGCGCGCGTGCCGTGTCCTCGGTGAGCGTGCCGGGGCTGCCGCCCATGCCGGAGACGATGCCGAGGTTCGCGGCGATCACGGCGTCCGCGCGGCCCTGCTCGGCGAAGGGCGTCAGCAGGCCCGGCCCGCCCGCGCACGGCACCACGACACCGTCCGCGACGGAGAGGACGTGCCCCGGGTCGACACCGGCATTGGCGCCCACGTGGTGGGTCACGGGGTCGGCGTGCAGCAGCACCTGGAAGCCCTCGGGGGCGGCCGCGCGGACGGCGGCGACCGCGCTCTCCTGGAGCGTGCGGGCGGTGCCGTCGCGCCACGCGCGCGTGGCCGCCGCCGTCTCCTCCCCCAGCAGCTTCTGGACGCCCGCCCAGCCTCCGTCGTCCGGCGCCCCGCGCCACAGCGGCTCCAGCGCCTCGCGCACGGCGGCGGCCAGCGCGTCGGCGTCCAGGCCCTGTGCGCCGTAGCCGGTCCGGCAGGCGGGGCAGAAGCAGAGGGCCATCAGGTACTGGCCGGCGTCACCGAGACCGACCCCGCCGGTCTTGTCGTGGGCGTGCAGGTGCTGGAGGCCGTACCAGCCGAGGGACTCCAGCTCGGTGCCGCGCGCGCCGGGGCGGACGGCGGCCTCGGCGGCGAGGTCGACGAGGTACGCGCGCGTGGCGGGCTGGGCGATGCACGGCGCCCAGGGGTAGCGGTCGCCGTAGGCGTTGACGACCGAGGTGTCCGGGCGGTCGGCGCCCAGCCGGGAGTTGTGGGCGAGCACCACCCAGCTGTGCACCTCCAGGCCGGCGTCCGCGAGGGCCTCGGCGGCCCGGCCGTAGGCGTCGCCGGGTGCCCAGTCGCCGGCCGGGTACGGGCGCAGCTCCCGGCCCTCCCAGCGGGCGTCCGCCGGGTACAGGACGGCCGCGTGCTCGGCGGTCACGATGCGGTGGCGCGGGTGGCGGGGGGTGAGGGCGCGGGTGGAGTGGTAGGCGGCGGCCAGGGTCACCTGCTCCACGCCGAGGGAGGCGATCCGGGCCGGGGCCGCGGGATCGCCGTTGACGTCCCAGGGGTAGACGAACGTCGACGCCTTCACTGCTTCTCCTCCTCCAGGAGCGCGTGGCCGCGCTCGATCAGCCGCGCGAGCTGCTTGACATGATCATCGCCCGGTTCGCTCAGCGGCGGGCGGACTTCGCCGACATCGAGACCGCCGAGCCGGACGCCGGCCCTGACGAGGGAGACGGCGTATCCGCGGCCCCGCGCGCGCAGGTCGACGAACGGGCGGTAGAAGCCGTCGAGCAGACGGCGGCAGACGTCACGGGCCCTCCCCGAGGATAGGACCGAGTTGCGCAGGCCGCTGATTGGAGTTTATGTTTATGAACGCATGTCGCGCCACCCTTGACCGGGCAAGACGGTGATCCTTAACTTGTCCACGCATGTGAATACCGTGCACAGCCTGCGACTCAAGGAGAACCGAGGATGCCAGCGCCCCGCACCGTCCTGCTCACCGGAGCCGCCGGCGGCCTCGGCACCCTGATGCGGGACCTGCTCCCCGCCCACGGCTACACGCTGCGCCTGCTGGACCTGCGCCCGATCGAGGGCGAGCCGGACGCGATCGTCGCCGACCTCGCCGACCGGCAGGCCCTGCGGGAGGCCGTCCGGGGCGTCGACGCGATCATCCACCTCGCGGGCATCTCCCTGGAGGCCCCCTTCGAGAAGATCCTCAAGGCCAACATCGAGGGGACCTACAACCTCTACGAGGCCGCCCGCGAGGAGGGCGTCGCCCGGATCGTCTTCGCCTCCTCCAACCACGCCGTCGGCTTCACCCCCCGCCCCCGCGGCGACGACCCGCTGATCCCCGTCGACACCCCGCGCCGCCCGGACACCTTCTACGGCCTGTCCAAGTCCTTCGGCGAGGACCTCGCCCAGCTCTACTGGGACAAGCACGGCCTGGAGACGGTGTCGGTGCGCATCGGTTCCTGCTTCGGCGAGCCCACCAGCGTGCGCATGCTGTCGGTCTGGATGAGCCCGGCCGACTGCGCCCGCCTCTTCCACGCGGCCCTCACCGCCGAGAACGTCGGCCACACGATCGTCTACGGCTCCTCCGCCAACACCCGCCTGTGGTGGGACCTCGGCTCCGCGCGGGCGCTCGGCTACGAGCCGCAGGACGACTCCGAGCCGTACGCCGAGAAGCTGATCGCCGAACAGGGCGAGCTGGACCCGGAGAACATCGCGCACGCCTACCTGGGCGGCCACTTCGTGAGCGACCCGCCGATCTGGCCGTACTGAGCTCGCCGTACCGGGCTCGCCGGCCGATCCCCGCGGGGACGGTAAGGGAACGGTAAAGCGGGTTCGTTCGTTCTACCCGGCATGACAGCTATGACCCCTGGCTCGAACATCCCTCTCCCCGCCTCCCGGGTGGCGGTGGACGTCGCCGCCCCCGTGCGGCTCGACGTGTCGGGCCTGCTGCTCACCGGCGACGGCAAGGTGCGCTCCGACGACGACTTCATCTTCTACAACCAGCCCTCCGGCCCCGGCGTGACGTACCGCTCCGGCGGCGGTACGGCACCGGACGCGATCACGGTCGACACGGCCGCGGTGCCGCCGGGCATCGAGAAGATCGTCGTCACGGCGAGCCCGGACGCCGCGGGTCAGACCTTCCAGGGCATCGAACCGACCGCCACCATCCGCAACGCGGACGACAACAGCGTCCTCGCCACCTTCACCCCGCCGCAGCTCGGCACCGAGACGGCGCTGGTGGTCGTGGAGATCTACCTGCGCAACGGCGCCTGGAAGGCCCGGGCCGTGGGACAGGGCTACGCCGACGGGCTGGCGGGCATCGCCACCGACTTCGGCGTCACGGTGGAGGAGCCGACCGCGCCGGCGCCCGCCGCCGCTGCCCAGGTGGCGCCCGCCCCGCCCGCGCCCGCCGCGGTGGCGTCGGCCGTCCCGCCGATGCCGCAGACCCCGCCGCCGCCCGCCCCGCCCGCGCCCGGCGCCGGGAAGATCAATCTGGACAAGGGCCGGGTCAGCCTCCAGAAGAACCAGACCGTGTCCCTGGTCAAGGCCGGCCGGCCGCTGCTCTCGCAGATCAAGATGGGGCTCGGCTGGGAGCCCGCCTTCCGGGGCGCGGACATCGACCTCGACGCGTCCGTGATCGCGTTCGGCCCCCAGCGCAACCACATCGACAGCTGCTACTTCGGCAAGCTGTCCATCGTCAACGGCGCGATCAAACACTCCGGGGACAACCTCACCGGTGAGGGCGGGGGCGACGACGAGGTGATCGCCGTGGACCTCGGCCGGCTCCCGCAGGAGGTCACCGGGCTGGTCTTCACCGTCAACTCGTTCTCCGGCCAGAAGTTCACCGAGGTGGCCAAGGCCTACTGCCGGCTCCTGGACGCCGTCACCGGCGAGGAACTCGTCCGCTTCGACCTCACCAACGCCGAACCCCAGACCGGTGTGATGATGGCCAAGCTGATCCGCCAGTTCTCGGGCGAGTGGGACATGACGGCGATGGGCGACTTCGTCAAGGCCAGGACCGTCCGCAACATGGTCAAGCCGGCGGCGCAGGCGCTCTAGGGGTCCGTCGTCGGGTGCGGGTGGCGGGGGCCGGCCGCGCGGTTCGCCGCGCCGGCGGGGGCCAGGGCCCCCTACGCCCCCAGCCCCTCCACCAGCAGTCCGACGTACCGGCGGATCACCGCCCGCTCGCCCTTCGCCAGTTCCGACGCGGTGGCCACGCCATGGGCCAGCCGCAGGACGTCGATCGGTTCGAGGTCGCCCCGCAGCGCCCCGGCCTCCTGCGCGGCCGACACCAGGCGGGTCGCCGCCCCCTTCATGCTCGTCCCGCAGGCCGTCACCGCGGCCACGCTCCCGTCGGTGACGGCGGAGCCCAGCAGCGCCTTCATCCCGCGCACCTCGATCGTGCCCACGCACAGCTCGTTGAGCCACTCCACCAGGGCCTCCCCCGGTGGCAGCGCCTCCGCCAGCTCGTCGGCCCGCGCCGCGAGCGCCTCGATCCGGTCGACGTACGCCGCCTCCAGCAGCGCCTGCCGCGTGGGGAAATGCCGGTACAGCGTGCCGGAGCCGACCCCGGCCCGCTTGGCGATGTCGTCCAGGGACGCGCCCTCCCCATGCTCGGCGAAGGCCTCGGCGGCCGCCTTCAGCAACCGCTCGTAATTACGGCGAGCGTCCGCGCGCATGGGTCTGACCTGCGTCATCCAGTTACTCCTTGCGAACCGGGGGCCCTCTCCGCACTTTATCGAGCACTCTGTGCGGGCCGTGTCGTGCTGCCCGCATGCTCCACCACTTCCCGCGGGGGCACCAGACGGGCAGCACCGCCTCCGGCGGGGGCGGCCCGGCCGCCGGTCAGAACAGCCCGCTGTAGGCGTTCAGCGCCGGCTGACCGCCCAGGTGCGCGTACAGCACGGTGGAGTCGGCGCCGATCTCGCCACGGCCGACCAGGTCGATCAGACCGGCCATCGACTTGCCCTCGTAGACGGGGTCGGTGACCATGCCCTCGGTGCGGGCGGCGAGGCGCATCGCCTCCAGGGTGGTGTCGTCGGGGACGCCGTAGACGCCCGCGTGGTACCGCTCGTCGAGTTCGATGTCGTCGACCGTCAACTCGCTCCGCACGCCGATGAGCTGTCCGGTGCGGTGGGCGATGCGGGCGATCTGCTCGCGGGTCTCGGCGGGCTTGGCCGAGGCGTCGATGCCGATCACCCGGCGGGGCCGGCCGCCGGCCTCCTCCAGGGCGGCGAACCCGGCGACCATGCCGGCCTGGGTGGAGCCGGTCACCGAACAGACGATCACGGTGTCGAAGAAGACGCCCGACTCCCGCTCCTGCTCGGCGACCTCGTAGGCCCAGCCGGCGAAGCCCAGTCCGCCGAGCGGATGGTCGGAAGCTCCGGCCGGGATGGCGTACGGCTTGCCGCCCGACTCCTCGACCTCGCGCAGCGCCAGTTCCCAGCTCTCCTTGAAGCCGATCCCGAACCCGGCCCGCACCAGCCGTACGTCGGCCCCGGCCAGCCGGCTGATCAGGATGTTGCCGACCTTGTCGTACACGGCGTCCGGCCACTCCACCCAGCTCTCCTGCACCAGCACGCACTTCAGTCCGGCGCGGGCGGCGACGGCGGCGACCTGGCGGGTGTGATTGGACTGCACCCCGCCGATCGAGACGAGGGTGTCGCAGCCCTGCGCGAGGGCGTCGGCGACGAGGTACTCCAGCTTGCGGGTCTTGTTGCCGCCGTAGGCGATGCCGGAGTTGCAGTCCTCCCGCTTGGCCCACAGGGCGGCGCCGCCGAGGTGGGCGGTGAGCCGCTCCAGCGGATGGACGGGGGAGGGGCCGAAGAGGAGGGGGTAACGCTCGTACGAGGAGAGGGACTTCTCGGGCATGGAGCCTCCTTGGCTCATTCGGTGTCGGCCAGGTCGGCCAGGGTGCGCCAGATCTCCGCCGTGATCCGGACCGCCTCGTCCACGTCACCGTCGGCGCAGGCCCCGATCAGCCGTCCGTGCAGCCCGGCCGAGCGGCAGGTGCCGCCCTCGCCGAAGCGCCGTCGCTCCAGCCGGCGGATCAGGGGGGTGTAGCGGGCCACGGTCGCGGCGGCGGCGCGGTTGCCGGCGGCCCGGACCAGGACGTCGTGCAGGTCGTCGTCGGCGCGCAGGGCCGCGTCCACGTCGCCGTCGCGTACGGCGGCCGCGAAGCGCTCGTTGGCCGCGCGCATCGCCTCGACGTCCGCGGCGAACAGGCGCGGCACCGCGGTCCTGGTCGCCAGTTCGTGCATGGCGCCGACCACGGCCGCCGCGTCCCGTACGTCGGACGCGACCACCGGTGTCACCCGGGTGTAGCTCTGCGGCTTGCTCTCCAGCAGGCCCTCGTCCACCAGCCGGGCGAACGCCTCCCGCACGGGCCCCCGGGACAGCCCGAGCCGCTCCGCGAGATCGGCGTCCCGCACCACGGCGCCGGGCTCGATGGCCCCGGTCACGATGGCGTCCCGGATCGCGGCGTAGGCGCGGTCCCTGAGCAGGGTGCGGGGTACGGCTTCCATGAACTGAAATGTTAGATGTCAGTCGGGGCGCGGGCAAGGGAGCACGCAAGGGCGGGGGCGGAGAGGGAGAGATGAGATGAGCCGGGGCGGACATGGGGCGGCCCGCACCCCGGGTGGGGTGCGGGCCGTGGTCCGGTCGGGGGTGCGGGTCGCTCAGCCGCGCTTCTGGCGCTTCCACGGGCCGGTGATCGCGAGCATGATGCCGGGGTCCTGGATGTTGGCGAAGAGGGTCTTGCCGTCCGGGGAGAAGGTGACACCGGTGAACTCGCTGTACTCCGGCGCCTCCGCGGTGCCGATGTTGAGTTCGTTGCGGGCGATCGGGTAGGTGCGGCCGCTGTCGGTGGCGCCGAAGAGGTGCTGGACGCCCTCGCCGTCCTCGGCGATGACCAGTCCGCCGTACGGCGAGACCGTGATGTTGTCCGGGCCGTCGAAGTTGCCGTCCACGTCCGGGTCCGGGTTGACGCCGAGCAGCACCTTCAGGGTGAGGGTGCGGCGCTTGGGGTCGTAGAACCAGACGGCGCCGTCGTGCTGGACCGGGCTCTCGCTGCGGGCGTACGAGGAGACGATGTACGTGCCGCCGTCGCCCCACCACATGCCCTCCAGCTTCCGGGCGCGGGTCACCTGGCCGTCGGTGAACTGCTTGCGGACGGCCGTGGACCTGGCGTCCCGGTCGGGGACGGTGACCCAGTCGACGCCGTAGACCGTGCCGATCTTCGTCGCGCGGGACAGGTCGTCGACGAACTGGCCGCCGGAGTCGAAGCACTTGAAGGCTTCGAGGACACCGGCGTCGTCGGCGAGGGTGCGCAGCTTGCCGCGGCCGTGGCAGAAGTGCTCCGGCGGCGTCCAGCGGTACAGGAGACCGTTCGGGCCGGCCGCGTCCTCGGTGAGGTAGAGGTGGCCGCGCTTGGGGTCGACGACGACGGCCTCGTGGGCGTAACGGCCCAGCGCCTTGATCGGCTTGGGGTTCAGGTTGGCGCGCCGGTCCTCGGGGTCGACCTCGAACACATAGCCGTGGTCCTTGGTCATGCCGTTCTGGCCGGCCTTGTCCTCGGTCTCCTCGCAGGTCAGCCAGGTACCCCAGGGGGTGTTGCCGCCCGCGCAGTTGGTGGAGGTGCCGGCGATGCCGACCCACTCGGCGACCTTGCCGCCGGGGCGGACCTCGACGACCGTGCAGCCACCGGAGGCGGCGGGGTCGTAGACCAGGCCCTCGGTGAGCGGGACGGGGTACTTCCAGTTGGCGCGCGGGCCCTTGAGCTCGTGGTTGTTGACCAGCAGGGTCGCGCCGCGCGGGCCGTCGAAGGTGGAGGTGCCGTCGTGGTTGGAGGGGGTGAACTCGCCGGACTCCAGCTTGGTCCTGCCGCTGTACGTGATGATCCGGTACTTGAACCCGGCGGGCAGCGCGAGGATGCCGGCGGGGTCGGGGACGAGGGCCCCGTAGCCGACGCCGCCGTGTGCGGCCGCGGACTCCTCCGTCGCGCTCTCGGTCTCCGTGGAGGCGAGGGCGTTCGGCGCGGTGGCGAGGGCGCCGACGGTGCCCGCCAGTGCCACCCCGGCACCGGTGAGCGCGGAGTTTCTGGCGAAGTCCCTGCGGGTGAGCGACATGAAGTCTCCTGTGACGGTGGACGTGCCGTGGAGGGTGGCGGACCTCGTTCGGGCGACACCGTTTCGCCCATGCGTGAACGGGAGTTGAACGGCGCGCGGCGGACGGGGACCCGGTTCCATGAATCCGTACGGATCCGGCCAGGGAAGCCAAAAGAGCACCGCTGCGGGGCGGCGACCGGCCGGAGAAGGGGAGGCGGGGTGGGGGGAGGCGGGGCGCGGGGAAGTGGGGGGTGGGGAGGCGGGGCGCGGGGGACACGGGACGCGGGGACGCTGGCGGCGGAAGGGCGGAGGGCAAAGACACGGAGGGCGGAGACGCCGGCGACGGAAAGGCAGGGGGCAGGAAGTCGGGGCGCGGAGAGGCGGGCGGCGGAAAGGCGGAGGCGTAGGCCTGGGGACCCGGCCATTCTCGCCCGCGACCCGGCCCCGACCGCCGTAAGACACGAGGGCCGGCCATACCCGCGACGAGCACCGAGGAGCACCGGGACCGGCCCCGCCGGTCACCGACGGACAGGGCAGCTCCCCTCACCCCCGCGACCACCACGGAGCCGGTCTCCCCCGCGACCCCCGCGGAGCCGGTCGTGCCCGGGCGCCCGTCCAGGGAGTCAGCCGTTCATGTGGGATCGCGCCTTGAAGGCCGCCTTGCGGGCCTCCTTCGCGATGCGCTTGTCCGGGTGCAGGCGGCCCATCGCCTCCAGGACGTCCGGCGTCGCCGGGTGGTCGACGCGCCAGGCCGCCGCGAAGAAGCCGCTGTGCTGGGCGGCGAGGCCCTCGACGAGGGCCTGGAGCTCCTCGGAGTTGCCCTCGGCGGCGAGCTGCGCGGCGACGGTGTCGATGGTGAGCCAGAAGACGAGGTCCTCGGAGGGCACGGGGACGTCGGTCGCGCCCAGCTCGCTCAGCCACACCCGGGCGAGTCCGCCCAGTTCGGGGTCGTCGAGGACCTCGCGCACGGCCGGTTCGGCGTGGGCGCCGACGAGGGAGAGCGCCTCCTGGCAGCGGAGCCGGCGCAGCGGCGCGCCGGGGTCGGTGCCCCGCGCGGCGGCGAGCAGTTCGCGTGCGGCGTCGAGGGGTTGGCGCCGCTCCAGCCACTGTTCCGTCTCGGCGCGGGCGGCCCGCGGACCGTACCCGGCGCTGCCGTCGAGGAGGACGTCGGCGCCCTTGTCGGAGAGGTCGCCGACGGACGGCGCCGCGAAGCCGGACTCCAGCAGACGCGCGCGCAGCCCGTACAGGCCGAGGGGGGTGAGGCGGACCATGCCGTAGCGGGAGACGTCCGTCTCGTCGACGGGCGTCCCGGCGCTCTCCTCGTCCGTCTCGCTCATGAGCGCCTCGTCCACCGGCCGGTAGGTGACGAGACCGATCGGTTCCAGGAGCCGGAACTGGTCGTCGAGGCGCATCATCGCGTCGGAGACCTGCTCCAGGACGTCGTTGGTGGGCTCGCCCATGTCCCCGGGGACGATCATGGAGGCGGCGAGCGCGGGCAGCGGGACGGGTCCGTCGCCGGGGCCGTCCTCGCTGGCGGTGAGCAGATAGAGGTTGCCGAGTACGCCGTCGAGGAAGGCGGCCTCGCCCTCGGGGTCCCAGTCCAGCTTGGAGAAGTCGACGGCGCCGCCCTCGTCCATGGCGTCGATCAGACCGTCGAGGTCGGGCACGGCCGCGTCGGCGATCACCGACTCCAGCGCGCCGAGCCAGACGCCGAGCACGTCGTGCGGGGAGCCGCCGGTCAGCAGGGCGAGGTCCTCGCCCGGCGTGACGGTGCCGGCCTGCTCGTCGGCGAGCTCCAGCAGGCCGATGTCCAGGGCGACGCGCCAGGCGTCCGCCACGTCGGCGGCCGCGTCGTCGCCGGTCAGCCCGAGGTCCTCGGCGGCCGCCGGCAGCAGTTCCTCGGCCAGCCGGCCCCCGGAGTCGACGCGGGTGCCGGGGCCGGCCCAGCGGGCGAGCCGGGCGGCCCGGGAGAGCAACGGCGTGGACAGCGCGTCGCGCGCCAGCTCCGCTTCGGGGTGCAGCCGTACGGGCGGCAGGGGGGAGCTGTCTGACATCGGCTGGGTCTCCTAGGGCGTGGTACCACTCAGGCGTTCAGCCTAGAGGGATTTCCACCCTTCCCGTCCGGTTCATCTCCCCGCCGGGCGTCATACATGGCTCAATCCTTGACAACTGGCCTGATCAAGCAGGAGATTGACGCGCGTAGAAGTCGGGGGAACGACTGTTCACTCATTTCTGCGCGCGTTCCACGCGCTTCCGCTCCACCCTCGTCCCGGCACCCACGTATGTCCCCGGAGGGATCCCGTTGCCGAGCAAGAAGTCCGCGCGCTTCGCCGCGCTCACCGTCGCCGCCGTCTGTTCCGCGGCGTCCACCGTCGCCCTCACCTCCCCCGCGCACGCCGACACGGTGGCGATACATGACATCCAGGGCACGACCCGGATCTCGCCGTACGCCGGCCAGGCCGTCACGGGCGTGACCGGAATCGTCACCGGCGTACGCACCTACGGCTCCTCCAGAGGCTTCTGGATCCAGGACCCGAACCCGGACGCCGATCCGGCCACCAGCGAGGGCGTCTTCGTCTTCACCAGCTCCGTCCCGAAGGTCGCGGTCGGCGACTCGGTCAGCGTGAACGGCACGGTCTCCGAGTACGTCCCGGGCGGCACGTCGTCCGGGAACCAGTCCGTCACCGAGATCGTCAAGCCGGCGGTGACCGTGGTCTCCGGCGGCAACGCCGTGCCGGCCGCCACGGTGATCGACGCGCGGTCGGTCCCGGCCGCGTACACCCCGGCCGGTGACAGCGCCGCGAGCAACTCGATCAACGCGCTCACCCTGGAGCCGAAGAAGTACGCCCTGGACTACTACGAGTCCCTGGAGGGCATGAACGTCCAGGTCGCGGACGCCCGCGTGGTCACGGCCACCGACCCGTACAGCGAGCTGTGGGTCACGGTGAAGCCGCACGAGAACGCCAGCCGGCGCGGCGGCACGGTGTACGGCTCCTACACCTCGCAGAACACCGGCCGGCTCCAGATCCAGTCGCTGGGCGCGACGGCCGACTTCCCGGCCGCGAACGTCGGCGACACCCTGACCGGCACGACCGCGGGCCCGCTGGACTACAACCAGTTCGGCGGTTACACCCTGGTCGCGAACGCACTCGGCACGCTGAAGAGCGGCGGCCTGGAGCGGGAGACGACCCAGAAGCAGAAGAAGGGCGAGCTCGCGGTCGCGACGTACAACGTCGAGAACCTCGATCCGTCCGACACCACGTTCGCGGCCCACGCCTCCGCGATCGTGAACAACCTGCGCTCGCCCGACATCGTGTCCCTGGAGGAGATCCAGGACAACACCGGCGCGAAGGACGACGGGACGACCGCCGCGGACGTCACCGTGACCAAGCTGATCGACGCGATCGTCGCGGCGGGCGGTCCGGCGTACGAGTGGCGTTCGATCGACCCGACGAACGACACCGACGGCGGCGAGCCGGGCGGCAACATCCGCCAGGTGTTCCTGTTCAACCCGCAGCGGGTGTCGTTCACCGATCGCTCGGGCGGCGACGCGACCACGGCCGTCGGGGTGGAGAAGGTGCGCGGCAAGGCGCGGCTGACGGTGTCCCCGGGCCGGATCGACCCGGCGAACACGGCCTGGAAGGCCAGCCGCAAGCCGCTGGTGGGCGAGTTCGTCTTCCGGGGGCAGACGGTCTTCGTGATCGCCAACCACCTGAACTCCAAGGGCGGCGACCAGGCGCTGCACGCGCAGTACCAGCCGGTGGTGCGCAGCTCGGAGGTCCAGCGCCACCAGCAGGCGACGCTGGTCAACGCGTTCGTCAAGGATCTGCTGAAGGCGCAGCGGAACGCGGACGTGATCGCGCTCGGCGACATGAACGACTTCGAGTTCTCCGACACCGCGAAGATCCTCGAGGGTGACGGCGAGCTGTGGTCGGCGATCAAGTCGCTGCCCAGGAACGAGCGGTACAGCTACGACTACCAGGGCAACCAGCAGGTGCTGGACCAGATCCTGGTCAGCCCGTCGGTGCGGCGGTCCTGCGACTTCGCGTACGACAGCGTGCACATCAACTCGGAGTTCCACGACCAGATCAGCGACCACGATCCGCAGGTGCTGCGCTTCGAGCCGTGACCCGTCAGCGGGCCTGGCCGTACACCTCGTCCAGCCAGGTCCGCCACGCGGTCTCGGTGGCCCCGGCGTCGGCGTCCGCCGCGAAGTCGTGGACGCTGATGCCGACCGGGGCGCCCCAGTGGTTGCGCCCGAAGAAGCGGATCAGGGCGTCGTCGGTGCGCAGTCCGACGAAGTAGGGGTTGCGGTAGTCGAGCACGGCGTCGAACTCCCGCGGACCGCGCACGGTCACCCGGCTGCCCTCCGTGGCGTCCTCGGGCAGGCCGAGCGCCCGCTCGACCTCGGTGAGCGCCCCGGGGGCCATGGCTGCCTCGGGCCCGTTGAGCTGGGCGAACGTGACGGGGCGGGGCGCGAAGTGGGTGAGGTACTCGCGCAGGGTGTGCAGATAGAAGTCGGTGTGCCGGCTCGCCCCGTCGTACTGGTTGTCCCAGTCGTCGGTGAAGATCCCGCTGTGCACGTAGCGGACCCAGGCGCGCCGGCCGCCGTCGCGCGCCTCGATGACGTGCTCGAGCTGGTTCAGGCTCTGGGTCGGGATGCCGACGTCGTCACTGCGGACGGCGAGGTGGTGCGGGGGGTCGTAGGCGGTGACGGTGGACCCGAAGGCCGCCGTGCCGCCGACCTTGGGCTCCGGTGCCTCCATCGGCCACAGGTAGGCCCCGGTGCCGCGGGTGATCGCCTCCCACACCTGCTCGGGCGTGGCGTCGACCTCGAACTCACGGACGATCTCGAATTCCTTGGACATCCTCTGCTCCTGAACCGGGTTCACGGGTGGGGAAGTGCGGGGCCCTGCGGGGCGACCGCGGGGGGTGCGGGGGGCTGCTCCTTCAGCGTGGGGTGGACGGCGACGACGATGCGGTGGTCGCGGCCGCCCTCCGCGTCCGGGGAGTCGTACTTGCGGACGAGGGCACTGACCCCCGCCGTCAGTTCCTCGATGAACGCGGCGCGGTCGGCGGCGGTCGCGAAGCGGACCTCGCCGTCCAGCGCGTAGGTCGCCAGCCGCCGGCGGGCCTTCGCGGCGCCGGTGATCAGCGAACCGACGTCCCGCACGAGGCGGGCGCCGAGCGCGAGCAGCCAGCGCGCGGAGAGCTGGTCGCGGAAGCGGTCGGGGTCCGGCTGCACCCCGGCGAGGGCGAGCGGCGAGATGACGTACGAGGCGGCGGTGGCCCGCATCAGCCGCTCGGTGACATTGCCCTTGCGGCGCTCGCCGGCCAGTTCGACCAGGCCGTGCCGCTCCAGGGCCTTCAGGTGGTAGTTCACCTTCTGCCGCGGCAGGCCGACCTTCCCGGCCAGCATCGCCGCCGACGCGGGCCCCGCGGCCAGCTCGGCCAGCAGCCTGGCCCGTATGGGGTCCAGGGAGACGGCGGCGGCCTCGGGGTCCTCGATCACGGTCACATCCAGCATGCGTCCAGCGTCTCACCGAAAACTTTTTTTGTCCAGGCGGAATCAGTTGTCGGTGCGGGGTCGCGGCGCGGTCATCGCCAGCCCTCCCCCACCTCTCAGCACCACTTACCAATATCTCGTAGTAAATTTAAGTGGAGCTTCACAATGGTGAGCCCGAGACTGCTGCCATGACATACGCGGCTTCCCTCACCCCGCCCTTCGGCCGAGCCCTCTGCGCGATGGTCACGCCCTTCACCGCGTCGGGGGCGCTCGACCTCGACGGGGCCCAGCGACTCGCCGAGTGGCTGGTGGCGCACGGCTGCGACGGGCTGGTGCTGTCCGGCACGACCGGCGAGTCGCCGACCACCTCGGACGCCGAGAAGGCGGAGCTGGTCGCGGCCGTGCGGGAGGCGGTCGGCGACCGGGCATCACTCGTCGCGGGCGTCGGCACCTTCGACACCCGGCACACGGTCGAACTCGCCCGGTCCGCCGAGAAGGCGGGCGCCGACGGGGTGCTCGTGGTCAGCCCGTACTACAGCCGCCCCCCGCAGGACGCCCTGGAGGCGCACTTCCGCGAGGTCGCCGACGCGTCCGGGCTGCCGGTGATGCTGTACGACATCCCCGGCCGCACCGGCACCCGGATCGAGCCGGAGACCCTGCTGCGACTCGCCGGGCATCCGCGGATCGTCGCCGTCAAGGACTGCTCCTACGACTTCCTCGGCGCCCAGCAGGTCATCGGGCAGACCGGGCTGGCGTACTACGCCGGATGCGACGAGCACAATCTCGCGCTGTACGCGGTCGGCGGGGCGGGGTACGTCAGCACCGCCGCGAACGTGGTGCCGGCGCAACTGCGCGCCGTCCTGGACGCGTTCGAGGCGGGCGACACCCCCGTGTCCGCCCGCCTCCAACAGCGCGCCACCCCCCTCATCACCTCCATGACAGCGGCAGGCCTGCCCGGCACCGTCACCGCCAAGGCACTCCTCGGAGCACTCGGCCTGCCCGCAGGCCCCGTCCGCGCCCCCCTGCGCCCGGCGGACCACGAGACACTCGACGCACTGCGGGACGCCTACGAACGCTGCGTCGCCTGACGCCCGGGAGCGTCACCGGTCCGCGAACACCGGGTACCAGCGGCCCAGGGTGTCGTCCTTCGTCGAGCGGAAGTCGCTGAGCGGGACCACCTTGTCGCTGTCGAGGGTGACCAGGACGAGCCGCTGGTGGTATTCGTTGCCGTCCTTGCCGATGTCCCAGGCGACCAGCGAGTCGTCGCCGGCCCAGGCGAGCAGCTGCTGGCCGTGCGTCTCGGTGATCCGCCTGCCGGTCCTGGGGTCGAGGATCCAGGAGGACGTCCTGTACTTCCTGCCCGCGAAGTCCCCGGCGAGCAGGCTGCCGTCGGGCGAGAGGCCCGCCTCGACGTACCAGCGCAGGTACGTCGCGTCGGCGGGCGGATCCACGGCGGTGCCGTCCCGGTCGTAGTACTGGTAGCCCGGCTCCATGGGCATGCCGGACCAGATGAGGCTGCCGTCGCGGCTGAAGGCGAAGTCCTGGCGTGTGTTGATCATGTCGGGGGATCCGGGGCCGCCGCCGGCGCCGACCTGGCTCCATCGCGACGCCTTCCCGGAGGCCACGTCGATCACGTAGAAGCCGGTGCGGTGCGAACGCGTCTCCACGGTCTCCTCGCCGCCCCCCTTCAGCTTCTTCGGGATGGGCCTGAGGTCAGGGTTCTCGCTGTACGTCGTCGCGACCAGCTCGCGTCCGTCGCGGGAGAACGCGAGCCCGCCGACGGCGTGGTCGACCTCGATCCACCGCTCGACCTCGCCACTGGCCAGGTCGAGCAGGCCGATCCGGCTCACGGGCAGATGCTGCTCCAGGACGGCGGCGGTCCTCAGCCCCGGGGCGACGGCGACCCACGACCACTTGGTGGTCTTCACGTACTTCTTCGTCACCGGGTTCAGCAGCCAGTAGGTACGGGTCGCCACCGCCGTCCGAGCGGACTGCGCGGCCAGGACCGTCCCGTAGTAGGCGGCCAGCGCCGTCCGTCCCGCCGCGATCAGGTCGCTCGGCGGGGACTGGTCGGGGTGCGCGACGGTCCGGTTCGGCTCCGTGACGTCCGCGGGGCGTACGTCCCGGGTCCCGCCCGAGTCCAGCATCGGCACCGCCACGGAGACCGCCACCACGGCGGCGACGGCCGCCGCCGTCGACACCAGCCTGCGGGTACGGCGGCGCCGGCGCAGGCCCAGCACCCGGTCGGCGAGCCCGGGTGCGGCCGACGGCTGTCCCTCGGCCTGGTCGCGCAGGGAGTCGCGCACGAGTTCGTCGACGTTCACGGACGCACCTCCACGGGCGAGAAGTCACGGGACGCCGGCTGCTCGACGTCCGCGGGGCCGAGGGCGGCGAGTTCCGGCGCGAGGGAGCGCAGCCGGGCCAGGGAGCGGTGGGTGGTGGACCGTACGGTGCCGACCGAACAGCCGAGGAGCCGGGCCACGTCGGCCTCCGGGAGATCCTCGAAGTAGCGCAGGACGAGGACGGTGCGCTGGCGGGCGGTCAGCCGGGACAGCGCGGCGCGCATCACCAGGCGCAGGTCGGCGGCGGACGAGCCGTCCGGGTCGGCACCGGGTTCCGGCGGCTCGGCGACGCTGATCTCGCGTCGGCGCCACTTCAGCCGCCAGCGGCTGATCTGCTGGCGGTACAGCACCTGCCGTACGTAGGCCTCGGGTTCGTCGATGCGGTGCCAGCGGCCCGCGGCCTTGGCCAGGGCGTTCTGGAGAAGGTCCTCGCCGGCGTGCCGATCGCCGCCGCTGAGCAGGACGGCGGTCCTCAGCAGCGCGGACGACCTGCTGTCCACGAAGTCGCGGAAGCTCTCCAGCCCCTCGGCATCCATCGGCACCTTCTCTTCCCCCGGAGCGGACCCGCTGCCCGGCCCCTGTACCCCTGGTGACGCCTCCGGGCGGGCACCGCTATGCCTGTCGGCCGGAAATAATTCCGCCGGCTCGGAAAGGGTGCTGCCCTACGGTGGCCGTATGAGCCGTCCAGTGCTGTTCCTCGACGTCGACGGGCCGCTTAGCTTTGCAGTTTGAGCGTGTCTCCTTGTCTCACTCGAAAGAGTGCCAAACCCGTCTCTACGCCCTGCTCTCGGCGATGCCTCACATAACGTGCCGGGCGTGATCCTGCACTTCTTCTCCTCTGCGGGCTGGGAGAGTTGGGACCTTCCGTCCCGGCCACTCATCCGCCATGGAATGCCCGTCCTCGTCGATGAAGACCTCCGCTTCGAAGACGAGGACGGCCCTCGCCCCACCGTTGCCATGAACAGGTGGCTCCAGGAGTTACCCATCACCGGAGCCCCGAGCCCCAACACCTGGCGGGCCTATGCCCAGCAGCTCAAGTCCTGGTCCGAGTTCCTGACCGAGCACAGCGTCGGCGTGTTCGCCAACCAGTTCCGGCTCCGCGGTGCGCTGTCCGCCTACGCCGAACACAGGCTGTCGGGGCCTTTGGAAACTCGGCTGGAGGGGACGAGCTGGAACTTGGCGGTCAAGACGATCGCCGCCTTCTACGAGTGGTCCGTGCGTAACGGGCACTGCACCGATGTGCCGTTCAGCTATACCGAAGGTTCATACCTGCGGCCTGACGGCGCACGCATGCAGTCGGTCCGCAATCTCGCGACTGTGCGAGGCGCCAAGCCGCACGCCACCCGCAAGTACCTGGAGCGACCCTTCGCCGAACTGTTGATGAACGCCCTGGCCGGCAACGAGCCTGATGGTGAGCCCGACCGCAGCTTCCGGGGCCGGGAAACCGGCCGGAACACGGCTGGAGTCGGTCTTGCCCTCTCGACGGGACTACGGTTGCGAGAGCTGTCGCACCTCACGGTGTGGGAGATTCCGCCGCTACCGCGTCTGCCGACCACCGTGCCGGTCCCGCTGCAGCTCGCCCCACCCACGGCGAAGGGCGGCAAGGGCCGACAGACGTGGATCGACTACGAGGCTCTGGCCCGTGTCCATGACTACGTGACGCTGGAGCGGGCTGCTTCAGTCGACGGCTCCCGCTGGCTGCCCAGGGGGCCTCTGTACGTCGAAGAACCGACATATGCAGGTGCCCGCGTGAATGGCACGTACCGGCAGTGGCACGTCCTCACCCCAGACGAACGGCGCCGTCTCGTCGCCCCCGGCGGAGGTAGCGCCTTGCTCGCCGTGCAGTCGGACGGCTCCCCCTTCGTGGACTGGGCGACTGTGCTGCGACGCACCTCAGCCCGCGTTCGCGACCGGTTCGATCCTGCGTTCCCGCACGTCTTCCCCCACATGACCCGGCACACCTTTGCCATGGCCACCCTGGAGCGGCTGGTACGGGGCTACTACCAGCGGGCCGCTCAGCTCGTGGTGGACACCGACGGCGACAACGCCATGGCCCTCTACCTCACCAAGGCCGATCCACTGCTGGTTCTGCGGGACCTGATGGGACACGCCAGCGTCGCCACCACTCAGGCATACCTCCACTTGCTGGACACGCAACGGATCTTCCGCGAGGCATACGAGGAAACCTCCCCCACGCCACGCGAACAGATCGAGGCCGCCACCGAATTCGAGGACAGCGATGCCCGCTGAACTCCGCCATCCTCTCGCCGTCCACTTCGTTCTTCCTGGCCAGCACCCGTACCTCGGCACCCTCCACGAGCTCCCCGATGCCGTCCTCGCCACCGATATCGCCCAGGGGCTCATCTCCGCGACCCACCCGGTCGGGCCGATCCGTACTTACCGCGAGGCCAGGCATGCCGTCCGCTGCGCGCGCCACTTCGCCCGGCACTTGAGCGGTGCCGGCTTCAGGGGCAGTCTCAGCGACCTCACCCCCGCCCAGGTCACCCAGTACTGGCTTGCATCCGGGTTCACCTTCGAACGGCACAGCCGGATCATGCTGACCGGATACCGCACGAAAGGCGGCCAACTCCACCCCGGCATCCAAGCCCATCTCGATGGGCGGTCCGTCAACCGGATGCGCGACTCCACCCCCAACCGGCCGTACAGCGAAGCCGAATGGCGTCGCCTCGATGAGGCCACCAACGCCACCATCACCACCGCCTGGCGGGACCACCGCAACATCCTGGAAGCCGCCGACCGAGGAGCCGACCCAGCGACGCACGGCATCACCTTCGCCAACCTCGCCTGGATGGTCCACAGCACCGGCCCCCTCACAGCCAAGGCCATCCGCACCATGATCCTGGCGGCTCCCACAACGGCCGAGAAGACGATTGCCGAAATCCGTAGCGCCTTCTATCCCACGGCCCCGGTCGCACTCGCCTACAACCTGCGTCTGGCGATGCTGACCGGCATCGTTCCGGACGGTATTGATGCCCTCACCTGCAGCAACCTCACCCGTACAGGCCCTTCCAACGCCCTGCTGTCCTACTTCAAGGGACGCACCGGCCGCGAATCCCTCAACATCAACGGGCCCGCGGTCCGGCTCCTGGACCAATGGCTCAAGCACTCCGCGCTGCTGCGGGAGCACGCCGCAGACATCGCCGATGACATGTGGATCCACTATTCGGGCAGACACGGCCTGTCCCCGTCCCCACGCACCCCGTGGTGGCGAGCACGCTGGGCGCAGGAGACTGGTCTACTCGACGACAACGGGCAGCCACTCGTCCCACACAGCGGCCGGATCCGCGCCACCTACCACCATCGTCGCGACCGCTCCGCCTGGACCGGTCGTACCACAATCGACCCCAACCACACCCCCACGGTCGAAGGCGACCACTACCTGGCCCACAACACCCCTGCGCAGGTGGACGCCATCGAGGGCATCATCGAGGACGCCCAGCGGGACATCCGACGCAAAGCCGAACCACCGGCCGTCGTCACTCACCAGGACGCAGCCCGCTTTGTAGCCGACTTCCCTCACCTCGCCAGTCAGAGCGGGCTCGACGCCGACGCCATCAAGCGACTGCTGGCCGGAGAACAGGACGTATATCTGGCCTCCTGCACCAACCCCTACAACAGCCCCCACGCCCCAGCCGGAACGCTGTGCCCTGCACGCCCCTGGGTCTGCCTGCTGTGCCCGCTCGCAGTCTTCGCTCCACGCCACCTTCCCAACCTGCTCCGCCTCAAGAATTACTTCTCGGCGCAGGCGAGGTTCATGACGACGCCACAGTTCCTGGCGGTCTTCGGCCCCTATGCCGATCGACTTGATGCCGATGTACTGCCGCGCTTCAACCTTGCGGCCATCCGAGCCGCCACCAACACCGCGTTCGCGCCCCTGCACCCGGAGGAGGCTCCATGACCAGCGTCATCCCGCTACCCCAAACCAACCCGAACCGGCACCCCTTCCTGGGGATGGACGTCCTCCGAACCGCCGGGTACCGGACCAAGCCCGGTATGCGCGGCCCCTGCTTCGATCAAGACATCTGGGACCTGACGGCGGTGGCCGACGCTCCTGCGTCTTGGCCCCGCAGCGAGAAGATCCTGGACTTCACCACCATCGCCAACCCTCGCTGGCGAACCATCGCCCGTGTTTATTTGATGGCTCGCATCCTGCCCACCCACCCGGACGTCGCCGTTCTTCCACAGGCCTACCGAACCCCCCTCGCACTCCCCACCCTTCGTCACGAGGTCAATCGGCTGACAGCCTGGTTCAACCACCTCACCGCGGCTGGAATCAACAGCCTCTCGCTCGTCAGGCCGCCCCCATTGCGACACCTACCTGAGCGTCATCTCCCGCAGCCGCACGGCCCCGGAACGGTCCGTCACTCCCGGCACCGTCGCGGGGTACGTCCTGACAGCCCAAGCTCTCACGGCGTACTCGCCGTTGCTTCCAGACTGCTACGCACCCGGCTTCCGCCCCTGGGGTGACCGCAGCGCCGCCGAAGTCGCCGGCTACGAACGCGCCGACGTCAATCGGACCGCGCCCGTGCCCGACGACATCCTGCGGCCCCTGCTCTGCAACTCGATCTACCTCATCGACGTGGTCGGGCCTCACCTCGCAGCCGAAGCCGCCCGAGCCCGACAAGTTATCGCTTCACGGGCGGGAATCAGGTCCGCACTGCGCATCGACCAGTATCCGCAGGTCATTGGTGAAATCCAGCGACAGATGAACGCGGGGGTCCCCGCCCCACGCACCACGCCCGGCTACATCGGCAAGCGACTCGCGACGGGCTGGGAGCAAGACGACCCGCTACTGCCGTTCGCCTTCGATTCGTTTGTGAGGGACACCGCGCTCTCGCTCTCCAAGAGGCGCGATCTGGAACGTCTCCGGCCGTACCTGGAAGCCTGGATCAGGCACTGCGGCACCGAGCCGCCATGGTGTCGCAATGCCACCGCTGTTCCCCGGGCCGACGACCAGTCCGTCGTTCCGTTCGCCATCCCTGTGGACCACTTCGGACTGGAGACCATGGTCCACGTCATCGCCGGCACCGCGTTCTACCTCACCGCCGCCCTCTCCGGTATGAGGGCCTCCGAACTGGCCGAGCTCACGGGCGGGGCCTGCCGACGCGAAGACCGCCCCCAAGGCCCCCGGTTCTGGGCGGACTCCCGCCGTGTCAAGGGAGAGGAATTCGGCGGGGTACCCGACTCCTGGGTGGTGATCGAAGAGGTTCACCGGGCCCTGGGCGCAGCCGAGGCCGTCACGGGCACCAAACCCGGCGAACCCCTCTTCCCTTCGGGGAGCAACTCCGGCAACCGCTATGCCGCTCTCCGGAACTGGGTCAACGGATCTTGCGGACAGCGTCTCGGCCTTGCCCCCATCCCCAATGGGCCGGTGCACCCACGAGCTCTCCGCCGCACTCTCGCGCTGTCCATCGCCCAGCGCCCGCACGGCCTCCTGGCTGCGAAATGGCATCTCAAGCACGTATCCGTGGCCACGACAGAGGGCTACGCCGCTCGGCCAGGCGGACACCAAGCAGCGTTCCTAGCCGAGGTACAAGCCGAAGAGGAAGCCGAGCACACCCGGCTGACCGTCGCGGCCTACGAAAGCTACCGGCAGGGTCTGCTGCCCTCCGGCCGAGGAGCGCGCGACCTCATCGCGGCCTTCCGTGCGGTGGATGAACAGTTGACCGGGCATGAAACGGAACCCCCCGTCCTGACGGACGACCGGCGGCTGGAACGGTTGCTCAAGTCCAGGGCGAAGACCTTGCATGTCGGGGCTGCGAACTACTGCTGGTTCACCGACCCGAAGAAGGCTTTGTGCCTGACCCTGGCCGGCACTCCGGACGCGACGGAACCGCTGATCGGCATGTGCGACTCAGCACGCTGCCCACAGGCCACCCACCATCCTCAGCACCGACAGGCATGGGTGGACCAGGCAAAGAACACTCAGGCGGTATTCCTCGGCAACCCGAGGCTCGCCCCACTGGAGCGGCGACGGGCTCAGGACACCTACGACCGAGCGATGCGAATCGTGGACGCCATCGATGCCGCATCGGAGGGCTTGGACAGCGAGGGGACCGACGGTGGCCAGTGAACGTCATGCCCAGGCAGAGGCCCGAATCCGGGCCGCGATGGAACAGCTCCTGGGCGGGGACATCCCTGAAGGGCTGAGGTGCGACATCAAATCCCTCAGCACCCTGTCAAGGGTCCCCAGAGCAACGCTGTACCGCACCTACCCGCACCTCAAGCAGGAATTCGAGCAGCGCCTGGGTCGAGTACGGGAGACCGGGGGCGAGCCGGACCCTCGGATCACCCAAGTCGACCGCCTCAAGGAAGAAGTCACCCGGCTACGGGGTCGCATCGCACGCATGAAGCAAGAGCTCACCGAGGCAGAGGCCTTCCGAACCACGGCTCTGTCCCGGCTAGCCGCTCAGCACGAGGAGATCGTCTCGCTTAGACGAGAGCTCAGCGATGCCACCGCCGGGCGGTTGCGCATGGTGCCTCCGCGATGAGCCGCATCGCCCAAGGTCGCAAACTGTGTCGGGGGGCCGTTCAGTCCAGGTAGAGCGCCGCCATGCGCGGCAGTCGTGCGGCGATCTTGCAGTTGTCCTCGAAGTCGAAGTTCCACGCGGGATCGAGAGCGGGATAGTTGATTGTGAAGGCGTCACCGGGAAGTTCCTCACCGGTTGCTGCTTCGTAGGCGTCCCAGGCAATGCTCAGGGTCTGCTCGCTTTCCAGATCGATCCCCTCGGCTGCCGCCGCCCGCACAGCCGGTAGGTCGGCCAGCTGGTCGGCATCTGCGACGACCTGCTCGAAGACCGTACGCCCCTGGCAGATCAACCAACCACGGAAGTAGTCGAAGCCATCGTCAGAGCATCCACCGTTGATCAGGTAGGCCGCAGCCCAAACGGGAGCTTGAAAAGAGGCAGCCATCAGGTCCCACAGGATCTGCTGGGCATCGATGATCTGCCGGGGCTCGTGGGCAGCTAGCAGCGCAGTGGCCTGGTCGGCGATGTCCTCGCTGTCCGTTGCATCGGCGACTCCGCCGCGGGCCTGTTCGATCAGGTTCCAGAACTGTTCGAGATCCATGGCCGCACAGCATGGCACCCAGGTCTGACACAGAGACGGAGTCGACACTGCTCCCGCCCGAATAATCATTGAGGCGGCCTGCGGCGACCTCCGTATCTTGGCGCCATGACGAACGAGCGAGAGCCACGGATCTACGTGAACCGCTGGGGCGACACATCGGATCCGTTCCCAGGCGGGCGCGGGGCCCGCCAGGACATCTGCTCGTGCTTCGACCAGTCCAGGCCTCATCCGCGAGCCCGAGTCGGATTTCACTCCGAGCACCAGGACACATCCGCTCCAGGCTGGCAGCGTCTGCTGGAGATGATCGACGATGCGGCCGCCGACAAGCGCGAAGAGTTCCGCCCCCTGATTGAGCTCACCCCGGAAGAGCGGCGGCAGATCATCACCTTGCCGCCTAGCATCGCCCAGCTCACTGCGGTCAAGCACCTGGTGCTCTACGGCAGCAACCTGGTCCGAATCCCACCCGAGATCGGGGCCATGACCAACCTGGAGGAACTCACGCCCTACACCTCCTACCGGCTGCACTGGTTCCCTTACGAGATCACCCGATGCCAGAAGCTGGCCCGCAGCACGGTGAGCACGCGCGCACTGTTCGGCAACTACAAGATGCGACCGCCGTTCCCGCGGCTGCAGCCTTCCCTGAACTCCGTCACGAACCTCGACCTGGGAAACCTGAATCCCCAGCGCTGGGGCACCACCACCATTCACAGCTGCAGCGTCTGCGACCGCCCGCTGGAGCAGAGCGGACTCCATCAGATGTGGATCTCCCTGCCCGTGGCCACTGACGTACTGCCCCTGCTCATCAACGCCTGCTCAGCGGCATGTGTCGACGCGCTGCCCGACGGTGCTCACGAGTACATCCCCACACCACACAAAGGCGGCCGAGTCGACCAACCGGCGTCCGATTGGGACTGACCAGCCGAGTACCTCGCCGCTCGCCGGAGAAACGACGACGGCCACGCGCCTGGAGCTCGAACCGTGTGGGCGGGGAGGCTGACGTCGCGGGCAGTCGAGCATCCATGCCTGCTCGGTCGATCCGTGCCCTCCGTCTTCGTCTCACCTGGCCGCGCGAACATGTCTCATGCCCGCATAAGGCCGCTGAACCCGTACGCCGCCAAGGCCCATCGGCGCCCCGAGGGGTATACGACGATCAGGGCGTCCGTGCGGCCGGGGCGGCCGTTGCGCGTCTGGCTGAACCCGGGACACGGGGCGGCGCTGCTGCGGCTTCCCTACGAGCTGGTCTGGGCCACGACCTGGATGTCCCTCGCCAATCGCTGGATCGCGCCGGTGGTGGGGCTGCCCGCTCTCCCTCACGTCGACTTCGGCCCGGCCCTGTTCGCCGAGCGGACCGACGGCGTCCACTGGAAGACGGAGACCCTCGTCGCCCATGCCGGGGGCCGCCCCTTCGCCTGGGTCGACGACGAACTCTCCCCCGCCGACACCGTTTTCGTCACCGCCCACCACCCGGCCCCGGCACTGCTGCACCACGTCAGTCCGCGCGTGGGCCTGGGGGACGGGGACTTCGAGACGTTGCGGGGGTTCGCGCGAGGGCTGGGCGTCCAGGAGTGCGCCCCCTGATCTCGCACGCGAGCGCCCCCCCTGGGTCGGGAGGGCGCTCGGGTGGTGACCGGTGGGCGTGAGGTCAGTTGTGGCTGTGGAGGATGTCGTTCAGACCGCCCCAGACCGCGTTGTTCGGGCGGGCCTCCACCGTGCCGGTGACCGAGTTGCGGCGGAAGAGGATGTTGGAGGCGCCGGAGAGTTCGCGGGCCTTGACGATCTGGCCGTCGGGCATGGTGATGCGGGTGCCGGCGGTGACGTAGAGGCCGGCCTCGACCACGCACTCGTCGCCGAGCGCGATGCCCACGCCCGCCTCGGCGCCGATGAGGCAGCGCTCGCCGATGGAGATGATGACGTTGCCGCCGCCGGAGAGCGTGCCCATCGTGGAGGCGCCGCCGCCGATGTCCGAGCCGTCGCCGATGATGACGCCGGCCGAGATGCGGCCCTCGACCATCGAGGTGCCGAGGGTGCCGGCGTTGAAGTTGACGAAGCCCTCGTGCATGACCGTGGTGCCCTCGGCGAGGTGCGCGCCGAGGCGGACACGGTCGGCGTCGGCGATCCGGACGCCCTTGGGCGCGACGTAGTCCGTCATGCGCGGGAACTTGTCGATGGACGTCACCTGGAGGTGGAGGCCCGCGGCGCGGGCGTTCAGGCGGACCTTCTCCACGTCGTCGACGGCGACCGGGCCGAGTGAGGTCCAGGCGACGTTGGCGAGGTGGGCGAAGATCCCGTCCAGGTTCTGGCCGTGCGGGCGGACCAGCCGGTGCGAGAGGAGGTGGAGGCGGAGGTAGACGTCGTGCGCGTCGAGCGGCTTGGCGTCGAGGGAGGCGATGACCGTGCGGACCGCTACGACGTCCACACCTCGGCGGGGGTCCGGGCCGATGGCCGCGGTCGCGCCCGCACCGAGGAGTTCCTCGGCCTGCTCTGCGGTGAGGCGCTCGGTGCCGGAGGGGCCGGGGTCGGTCACGAGCTCGGGGGCCGGGAACCAGGTGTCGAGGATCGTGCCGTCGGCGGCGAGGGTGGCGAGGCCGGCGGCCACCGCGCCGGTGGTGCTCAGAGCAGTCGTATCGGTCATGGGAAAAACCTAACCGGACGAAGAGTGCGGAGGCCAACCAGCGGGGCGTCGTCTCAGGTGGCGGGCCGAGAGGCGGGGAAACGGGGCAGAGAAACGGGGACAGGGGGAGGCCGGGGGCGGCTCTCAGCCGACGGCCCGCTGGGGGGTCCCGGTCCGGGGCGCCTCCGCCGGGTTCCCCCGCTCGCCGCCTCGCGGAGTGCGGTGCGGGGCGACCAGCACCGCCGCTCCCGCCAGCGCCGCGAGTGCCGCGCACAGGGGCCACAGGATCGTCGGGTGTGCCGCGTAGAGGGTGCCTCCCAGGGGAGCCGCCAGGACCACGCCGGTGATCGAGGCGCCCGCGTAGAGGGACTGGAAGCGGCCCTGGACGTGGGGTGGGGCCTCGTCCGCCATGTAGGCGGTGGCCGTGGTCTTGTAGAGGAGTTCGCCGAGGGTGAGGAGGGTCATCATGGCGGCGGCCGTGGTGACGCTCGCGCCCAGCAGGAGCGTCGCGTAGCCGGCGCCCACCAGGAGGAGGCCCGTACCGACGATACGGAGGGGGGCGTGGCGGCGCAGGGCGAGGGCCGCCGGGAGTTCCAGGCAGAGCAGGACCCCTCCGTTGACGGCCAGGAGTGCGCCGTACACGCCCGTGTCCATGTGGTGGTCGGCCAGGTAGAGGGGGAACGTGGAGTACTGCTGGCGGTAGACGACGTCGGTGATCACGATCGCCACGAGGAGGGTGAGGACGGCCGGCCGGGTGCGGAGTTCCGGCCAGAGGCCGCCCGCGGCTCGCCGGGGCGGGCGGCGGTGGGCGGTGGTTCCGGCGGGGAACACCCGGGCCGTCCAGGCCGCCAGGGCCAGGCTGCCGATGCCTTCGGCCGCGTAGAGCCAGTCGTAGGAGAGGTGGGTGGCCACGAAGGCGCCCAGGACGGGGCCGATGGTGAAGCCGCCGTTCGCCGAGGCCCGGATCAGGGCGAAGGCCTGGCGGCGGGCGCCCTCGGGCACGATCACCGCCACGAGGGCCGAGTTGGCCGCGCGCTGCACGCCGGAGGTTTACTGCGCCAGGGGCAGGACCGCGTACAGGGCGGCTGTGGGGAGGGCGGGGACGGTCGCGAGCAGGGCGCCGGAGGCGGTCGCCGCGGCGAGGAGGACCCGGCGGTGGCCGAGGTGGTCGCCGTACCAGCCGCCGGTGAAGTTGCCCGCCAGCAGTCCGACGCCGCCGATGCCCACCAGGAGGCCCGCCGCGCCGGGGCTCAGGGCGCGGGGGCCGGTCAGATAGAGGAAGACGAAGACGAAACTGACGCTGACGGTCATGTTGGTGAACGTGCCGGCCGCCAGGAGCCACACCGGTCGCGGTAGTTGCCGCAGTCCTCGCACTCTTCCCCCCGAGTGAGTTCCTGCTCGGGCGAGTCCCACCCATGGGCCCCACCCGAGTAAGTTCCTTTTGGGAACTCACTGTGTCAGCATGACAGCCTCGGGTCAATGGAGAAAGGAGGCCCGCCATGGCCCGCAGGACGAGCCTCGAGGACTCCACCTGCGCGATCGCGCAGGCACTGGACGTCGTGGGCGACTGGTGGACGCTGCTGATCGTGCGGGACGCGGCGCGCGGGGTGCACCGGTTCGACGCGCTGCAACGTGAACTCGGGCTGTCCCGGAAGGTGTTGACCGAGCGGCTGCGGCTGCTGGTGGAGGCCGACGTGCTGGTGCGGGTGCCCTACCAGGAGCGGCCCGTGCGGTACGAGTACCGGCTCACCCCGAGGGGGCGCGCACTGCTGCCGGTGCTGGTGGCCCTTCAGGACTGGGGGGACGCCTGGGTGCTGGGCGACGGCGGAACCACGGCCACGGCCGAGGAGGCGTCCGCCGAGGGGCGGCGGGTGCACGCCCTCGCGGGGACCCGGGTGCCGGAGCTGCGCCTGGTCGACGACCGCGGGGAGGTGCGGGATCCGGTCGACGACGAGCTGCCGTACACCGTTCTGTACTGCTTTCCGGGGGCGTTCGCCCGCGGGGCGTCCTATCCGCCCGGCTGGGCCGACATCCCGGGGACCGCGGGCTGCACCCTGGAGTCGTGCACCTACCGGGACCGCAGAGGGGAGTTCCGGGAGGCGGGCGCCGCCGTGCGCGGGGTGTCGACGCAACGGGCCGACGAGCAGCGGGAGTTCTCCGAGAAGGAGAAGCTCGGCTTTCCGTTGCTGTCCGATGCGGAGCTGTCGTTCATCGGGGCCCTGCGGCTGCCGACGTTCCGGGCGGCCGGTGCCACCCGGCTGAAGCGGCTGACGTTGGTCGTGGACCGGGAGCGGGTGGTGCGGGAAGTGCAGTATCCCGTCACCGACGTGGCGGGGAGTGTGGCCGCCGCGCTCAGCGCGGTGCGGCGGCTGGGGGCGGCGGAGAAGACGGGGACGGGGGGATGAGGCGGGCGAGGGCCTGCCGGGCGTACTCCTCGTCGTAGGGGGTGTCGGTGAGGAGCACCTGGAGGCAGATGCCGTCCATGAGGGCCACCAGGGCACGGGCCGTCAGCGGGTCGGTGCGGGGGGCCAGGAGGGCGGCCATCGCGTCGGCCCACTCGGCCGCCACCGGGCGCAGGGCGGGGCGGCGCAGGGCGGCCAGGTACAGCTCGTACTCCAGCTCCACGCCGGTGCGGTCGCCGGCCAGCCAGGCACCGAGCCAGGCCGCCAGTTCGGCGGGCAGGTCGGCCCGCGGGTCCGACAGCGCGCCGCGGGCCGCGACCACCTTGGCGAAGCCCTCGTTGGCCTGGCGCAGGGCGGCCGTCATCAGGTCGTCGAGGGTGCGGAAGTGGTACGTGGTGGAGCCCAGGGGGACGTCCGCCTCGGCCGCCACCGAGCGGTGAGTGAGGCCGGCCAGGCCCTTGCGGCCGACCACGCGGATCGCCGCGTCGATGATCCGCTGGCGGCGCTCGGGGTCGTAGCGGCGGGCCATCAGTGCGCACCGCCGAGGTTCAGGACCACCACTCCACCGATGATCAGGAAGACTCCGGCGATCTTCGTGAGGGTGAGGGACTCACCGAAGAGGGCGAGGCCGAGGACGGCGATCGTCGCGGTGCCCGCCCCCGACCAGATCGCGTACGCCGTGCCGATCCCGACCGACTTCAGGGTCTGGGAGAGGAGGAGGAAGGAGACGGCGTACCCCACCGCCGTCAACAGCGTGGGCCAGAGCCTGCTGAAGCCCTCGCTGTACTTCATGGCGGTCGTCGCGGCCACCTCGGCGGCGATGGCTCCGGAGAGCGTCAGGTATCCCATGTGTACGAGCGTACACAACGAATCGGGGTGATATGTACGGACGTACGCATGCAACCCGCGGACAGCTGCGAAAGCGTTATCGAAAGCGCTCACCCAAACGGCTGAACGGGAGCCACAGCGTCCACTACTGTTTCACCGTTCACACACCGGGCCATCGCAGCCGCGGCAGCCGTCAGCAGCGCCGCTGGAGGAACTAGCGCATGCCAGAAAACAAGTCCCGGCCGCCCCAGGAGCAACCGTGGGAGAACGGCTGGGCCCCGGACACCTCCCGGGCCCCCGGAACCCGACGGCTCTGGCTGGCCGGCGGCCTCGCCGTGGCCACCGTCGTCGCGTGCGTGACCGCGATCGCCGTCAACGACCGGGACTCCGGCGGGGGTTCGGAAGCACGTGAGGGGCGGGCGCTGTCCGGCGACCCCGACTCGGACGGCCTGATCTCGTTCGCCACGCCCTCGGTCTCCGCCGACGGCACCGCCTCCTCGACGGCGGGCAACCACCAGGGCGCCGACAGCTCCTCCCCGTCCGTCTCCTCCTCGCCCTCGGCGGCCGGAGCGGCCTCCCCGGGCACCGACGGGACGGATGACGGCACCAGCCCCTCGCCGCACACCTCGGGCAAGGCCTCGCCGTCCCCGACCCAGAAGACCACCGAGCCCACGCCGACCAGCTACGAACGGTCGGTGCGGTCCGTCAACTACCCGGACCGCTACTGGCATCTGAGCAGCGGTCTGGTGAAGCTCGACCCGCTGCGCGGCTCGGAGTCCCGTCAGGACTCCACGTTCACCGTGGTCAAGGGGCTGACGGACAGCGCCTGTTACTCCTTCAAGACGGACGACGGCCGGTACCTGCGGCACCGCAACTTCGTGCTGCGCGCCGACAGCTACGACGGCTCGTCCCTGTTCAAGCAGGACGCCACCTTCTGTGCGCGCCCCTCCTCCTACTCCGGCGCCGTCATGCTGGAGTCGGCCAACTACCCGGGCCGCTACCTGCGTCACAAGGACTTCCAGGTCCGCCTCGACACGTACCAGAACAGCGAGCTGTACCGTGCCGACTCGGCGTTCCGGTTCGTGGCCGGACTGGGCTGAGACCTCGAGGACGAACGAGCGAGTGGCGGCACCCCCCGGAAGGGGTGCCGCCACTCGCTCGTTTCCGGATGTGATCTCAGACGTTGAAGCCGAGCGCGCGCAGCTGCTCGCGGCCGTCGTCCGTGATCTTGTCGGGGCCCCACGGGGGCATCCAGACCCAGTTGATGCGCAGTTCGTTGACGAGGCCGTCCGTGGCGGACTTGGCCTGGTCCTCGATGACGTCCGTCAGCGGGCAGGCCGCGGAGGTCAGGGTCATGTCGATCGTCGCGATGTTCGCGTCGTCGATGTGGATGCCGTAGATGAGCCCCAGGTTGACGACGTCGATGCCCAGCTCGGGGTCCACGACGTCGTACAGCGCCTCGCGGACCTCGTCCTCGGAGGCCGGCTTCATCTCCACGGTGTCGGTCATGCCGTCTTCCTTTCGGCGTCCGAGCCCAGAGCCTGGGCCGTCGCGTCCTTCCACGCCATCCAGCTCAGGAGGGCGCACTTGACCCGGGCCGGGTACTTGGAGACACCGGCGAACGCGACCGCGTCCTCCAGCACCTCCTCCATCGCGTCGTCGGGCTCGATCCGGCCCTTGGACTGCATCAGCTCCAGGAAGGTCTCCTGGATCTTCTGCGCCTCGGACACGTCCTTGCCGACCAGGAGGTCGTTGAGGACGGACGCGCTGGCCTGGCTGATGGAGCAGCCCTGGCCCTCGTAGGAGACGTCCTCGATCTTCGTGCCGTCGTACTTCACCCGCAGGGTGATCTCGTCACCGCAGGTGGGGTTGACGTGGTGCACCTCGGCGTCGCCGTCCCGCAGACCACGCCCGTGCGGGTGCTTGTAGTGGTCCAGGATGACTTCCTGGTACATCGAGTCCAGCTTCACGGTTCAGCACGCCCCTCAGCCGAAGAAGTTCCGTACGTGCTCCAGACCGTCGACCAGCGCGTCGATCTCGGCCGGCGTGGAGTACAGATAGAACGACGCTCGCGTGGTCGCGGGAATTCCGTACCGCAGGCAGACCGGGCGCGCGCAGTGGTGGCCGACGCGGACCGCTATGCCCTGCTCGTCCAGCACCTGGCCCACGTCGTGCGGGTGGATGTCGCCGAGCGTGAAGGAGATCGCCGCACCCCGGTCCTCGGCCGTGGTGGGACCGATGATCCGCAGGTCCGGCACCTCCGTCAGGCGGCGGACGGCGTACTCCGTCAGCGCGTGCTCATGGGCGAGGATCCTGTCCATGCCGATGGCGTTCAGGTAGTCGATCGCCGCGCCGAGACCGACCGCCTGGGCGATCGGCGGGGTGCCCGCCTCGAACTTGTGGGGGGCGGGAGCGTACGTCGACGAGTGCATCGACACCGTCTCGATCATCTCGCCGCCGCCGAGGAACGGGGGCAGGTCCTCCAGGAGTTCCTGGCGGCCCCAGAGCACACCGATGCCGGTCGGGGCGCACATCTTGTGGCCGGTGAAGGCCACGAAGTCGGCCTGGAGGGCCTGCACGTCCAGGGGCATGTGCGGCGCGGCCTGCGAGGCGTCGATGCAGACCAGCGCGCCGACCTCCTGGGCGCGGCGCACTATCGCCTCGACCGGGTTGACCGTGCCGAGGATGTTCGAGACCAGGACGAAGGAGACGATCTTCGTCTTCTCCGTGATGATCTCCTCGATGTTGGAGAGGTCGAGGCGGCCGTCGTCCGTGAGGCCGAACCACTTCAGCTTCGCGCCCGTGCGCTGCGCGAGCAGCTGCCACGGCACGATGTTGGAGTGGTGCTCCATCTCGGTGATGACGATCTCGGTCTCGCGGTCCACCCGGTAGGGCTCGTCGGCCCAGCCGAGCATGTTCGCCACGAGGTTCAGCGATTCGGAGGCGTTCTTGGTGAAGATCACCTCGTCGCGGCTCGGCGCGTTGATGAACGCGGCGACCTTGTCGCGCGCGCCCTCGTACAGCGCCGTGGCCTCCTCGGCGAGCACATGCACACCGCGGTGGACGTTGGCGTTGTAGCGCTCGTAGTACTCGCTCAGGGCGTCCAGCACCTGGCGCGGCTTCTGCGAGGTCGCTGCGTTGTCCAGGTACACGAGCTTCTTGTCGTCGTGGACCAGCCGGTCCAGGACGGGGAAGTCCTTACGGATCGCCTCGGCGTCGAGGAGGCCCGGCAGCTGTGTCACTCGGATGCGCCACCCTTCGTGTGGACTACGTCCTGCTTTGCATAAGCCTCGTAGCCCTCGGCCTCCAGCTTGTCGGCGAGCTCGGGGCCACCCGACTCGACGATCTTCCCGGCGGCGAACACGTGCACGTGGTCGGGCTTGATGTAGCGCAGGATGCGCGTGTAGTGCGTGATCAGCAGGGTGCCGACCTCGCCGGACTCCCGGACGCGGTTGACGCCCTCGGAGACGATGCGCAGGGCGTCGACGTCCAGACCGGAGTCCGTCTCGTCGAGGATCGCGACCTTGGGCTTGAGCAGTTCGAGCTGGAGGATCTCGTGGCGCTTCTTCTCACCGCCGGAGAAGCCCTCGTTGACGTTGCGCTCGGCGAAGGCGGGGTCCATGTTGAGGCGCTCCATGGCCTCCTTGACCTCCTTCACCCAGGTACGCAGCTTGGGGGCCTCGCCGCGGATGGCGGTGGCGGAGGTGCGCAGGAAGTTGGAGACCGAGACACCGGGGACCTCGACCGGGTACTGCATCGCCAGGAACAGGCCCGCGCGGGCGCGCTCGTCGACGGACATCTCCAGGACGTCCTCGCCGTCGAGCAGCACGGTGCCGCCGGTGATCGTGTACTTGGGGTGGCCCGCGAGGGAGTAGGCGAGGGTCGACTTGCCGGAGCCGTTGGGGCCCATGATGGCGTGCGTCTCGCCCTGCTTCACGGTGAGGTCGACGCCCTTGAGGATCTCCTTCGTGGCGTTGTCGGCCTCGACGGTGACGTGCAGGTCTCGGATTTCAAGCGTTGCCATGGTGGCCTCAGGACTCCTGGGTGAGGGAGACGAGCACGTCGTCCCCTTCGATCTTGACGGGGTATACGGGGACGGGGCGCGTCGCGGGAAGGCCGGACGGCTTGCCGGTGCGGAGGTCGAACGCGGAGCCGTGCAGCCAGCACTCGATCTGGCAGTCCTCCACCTCGCCCTCGGAGAGCGAGACGTTCGCGTGGGAGCAGATGTCGTGGATGGCGAACACCTCTCCCTCGGTACGGACGACCGAGACCGGCGTGCCGTCGAGCTCCACCCGCTTGGGGGTGTCGTCCTCCAGCTCGCTCAGTCCGCAGGCGCGTACGAAGGCCATCAGACGGTGGCCTCCAGCTCGGTCTCGATCTTCGCGAGCAGGCGCTCCTCGATGTCCGGGACACCGATCTGCTGGACCAGCTCGGCGAAGAAGCCGCGGACCACCAGGCGGCGGGCCTCGTCGGCGGGGATGCCGCGGGCCATCAGGTAGAAGAGCTGCTCGTCGTCGAAGCGGCCGGTGGCGGATGCGTGGCCGGCGCCGACGATCTCGCCGGTCTCGATCTCCAGGTTCGGCACCGAGTCGACGCGCGCGCCGTCCGTGAGGACCAGGTTGCGGTTCATCTCGTAGGTGTCGGTGCCCTCGGCCGCGGCCTCGATCAGCACGTCACCGATCCACACCGCGTGCGCGTCGTCGCCCTGGAGGGCGCCCTTGTAGACGACGTTGGACTTGCAGTGCGGGACGTTGTGGTCGACCAGCAGGCGGTGCTCCTGGTGCTGGCCGGCGTCGGTGAAGTACAGCCCGAAGAGCTCGGCCTCGGCGCCGGTGCCGGCGTAGGCGACGCGCGGGTGCAGCCGGACGACGTCGCCGCCGAAGGTGACGACGACCGACTTGAAGGAGGCGTCGCGGCCGACGAGGGCGTTGTGCTGGGCCACGTGCACGGCCTTGTCGTCCCAGTCCTGGACGGAGACGACGGTGAGCTTGGCGCCGTCGCCGAGGACGTAGTCGACGTTGGCGGCGAGGACCGCGTCACCGGTGTGGTCGATGACGACGACGGCCTCGGCGAAGGCTCCGAGCTGGATCACCTGGTGGCCGAAGGAGGTGCCGCCCTCGCCGTGCACCGCGATGCGGATGGGCTCGGTGAGGACCGTCTCCTTGGGGACGGTGATCACGCCGGCCTTCTCGAACGCCGAGTAGGCCTGGGCGGCGACCCGGTCCACGGGGGTGCCCGCCTTGCCGAGGCGCGGGTCGTCGCGGTCGACGGTCTCGACGGTGACGCCCTCGGGCGCCTCGACGGCGACCTTGACGCCCTCGCCGGTCGCGACGGCGGTGCCGTCGTGCAGACCGCGCAGACGCTCCAGCGGGGTGAACCGCCACTCCTCCTCGCGGCCGTGCGGCACCGGGAAGTCCGCGACGTCGAAGGACGGGGGCGCGCTCATGCGCGTGGCGACGGTCGACTCGGCGGCGACCGCGATCGCGCCGGCGGTGGTGGACCCCACCGGGATATTCTGAGCCTCAGCCATGGCTGTCGTAATGCTCGCTTTCCGTTGCGTAAGGGGCTTGATGGGCTGCGGACCGGTGGTTAACCGACCGCACCTTCCATCTGCAGCTCGATCAGCCGGTTGAGCTCCAGCGCGTACTCCATCGGCAGCTCCTTCGCGATGGGCTCGACGAAGCCGCGCACGATCATCGCCATCGCCTCGAACTCGGAGAGACCGCGGCTCATCAGGTAGAAGAGCTGGTCCTCGGAGACCTTGGAGACGGTCGCCTCGTGGCCCATGGACACGTCGTCCTCGCGGACGTCCACGTAGGGGTAGGTGTCCGAGCGGGAGATGGTGTCGACGAGCAGCGCGTCGCACAGCACGTTGGACTTGGAGCCGTGGGCGCCTTCCCCGATCTCGACGAGACCGCGGTAGGAGGTACGGCCGCCGCCTCGCGCCACCGACTTGGAGACGATGTTGGAGGAGGTGTTCGGCGCCATGTGGACCATCTTGGAGCCGGCGTCCTGGTGCTGGCCCTCGCCCGCGAAGGCGATGGAGAGGGTCTCGCCCTTGGCGTGCTCGCCCATGAGATAGACGGCGGGGTACTTCATCGTCACCTTGGAGCCGATGTTGCCGTCGATCCACTCCATGGTGGCGCCCTCGTAGGCGACGGCGCGCTTGGTGACCAGGTTGTAGACGTTGTTCGACCAGTTCTGGATGGTCGTGTAGCGGCAGCGGGCGTTCTTCTTGACGATGATCTCGACGACCGCGCTGTGCAGGGAGTCCGACTTGTAGATCGGGGCCGTACAGCCCTCGACGTAGTGCACGTAGGCGCCCTCGTCGACGATGATCAGGGTCCGCTCGAACTGGCCCATGTTCTCGGTGTTGATCCGGAAGTAGGCCTGGAGCGGGATCTCGACGTGCACGCCCTTCGGCACGTAGATGAAGGAGCCGCCGGACCACACGGCGGTGTTCAGCGCGGCGAACTTGTTGTCACCGGCGGGGATGACGGTGCCGAAGTACTCCTTGAAGAGCTCCGGGTGCTCCTTCAGGGCGGTGTCGGTGTCGAGGAAGATGACGCCCTGCTCCTCCAGGTCCTCGCGGATCTGGTGGTAGACGACCTCCGACTCGTACTGGGCGGCGACACCGGCGACCAGGCGCTGCTTCTCCGCCTCCGGGATGCCCAGCTTGTCGTAGGTGTTCTTGATGTCCTCGGGCAGGTCCTCCCAGGACTCCGCCTGCTTCTCCGTGGAGCGCACGAAGTACTTGATGTTGTCGAAGTCGATGCCCGAGAGGTCGGAGCCCCAGTTCGGCATGGGCTTCTTCTCGAAGAGCTTCAGGCCCTTGAGGCGGAGCCTGGTCATCCACTCCGGCTCGGACTTCTTCGCGGAGATGTCGGTGACGACCTCCTCGTTGATGCCGCGCCGCGCAGAGGCACCGGCGGTGTCGGAGTCGGCCCAGCCGTATTCGTACGTGCCCAGGCCCTCGAGTTCGGGGTGGGCAGTCTCCGTGGGGAGAGTCATGCGGGGTTCCTCCCGGCCGTGCTTGCAGATGCGTTGTGGGAAATCTTGGGGATGAACGTCGTGCAGACGCCGTCGCCGTGGGCGATGGTGGCCAGTCGCTGGACGTGCGTTCCGAGCAGCTGGGAGAAGACCTCGGTCTCGGCCTCGCAGAGCTGCGGGAACTTCTCCGCCACGTGGGCGACCGGGCAGTGGTGCTGGCACAGCTGCTCGCCGACCGGTGCGCTGCGCGCCGTAGCAGCGTACCCGTCGGCGCTCAGGGCCCTGGCGAGGGCTTCGGTGCGCTCCTCGGGGGCGGCCGCCTCGATGGCCTCGCGGTAGGCGTCGGCCTGCTCGGCGATCCGCGCGCGGGCGAAGGCGACGACGGCCTCGTCCCCGCCGAACCGCTGCTGGATCCAGCGCAGGGCGTCGGCGGCGAGCGCGTCGTAGGACTGGTCGAAGGCGTCCCGGCCGCAGTCGGTGAGGGCGAAGACCTTCGCCGGCCGGCCGCGGGTGCGCGCCCCGTAGACCCGCTGCTCGCGGGGTTGCACGACGTCGTCGGCGACCAGGGCGTCGAGGTGGCGGCGGACGGCGGCGGGAGTGAGCCCCAGCCGGTCGGCCAGCTCGGCGACGGTCGACGGCCCGTGGTCCAGGATGGAGCGCGCGACCCGGTTGCGCGTCGAACGGTCCGACCGCACCCCGGCCGCGAGCTCCTCGTGGGGGGTCCCCGTGGGGGTCTCCCGAGCCTCGCCGACGTTTTTCACAACGCCATTGTTGCGTAATTCCTCGAACACAGGCAAGCCGCGTCCGGTCCGCCCGGGGTGCCCTGCGTCACTTAGGCATACCTAATCTGACCTGCGGAAACGATCACTGATCGATCATAGGCCGAGGAAACCGGTGGCCCCGGCGGCCCGCTTCGGGGACACTGCTCGACCATGGCCACACCCCCTCCGACCGGCCCACTTGTCACGCGTCAGACCCTGGCGGCGCAGCTGCGGGACCTGGGTGTCGAACCGGGAGAAATCCTCCTCGTCCACTCCTCCCTCAGCTCCCTCGGCTGGGTGTGCGGCGGCTCCGTCGCGGTCGTCCAGGGACTGCGGGACGCCCTGGGCCCCCACGGCACGCTCGTCGTCCCGACCCAGACCGGCGAGCTCTCCGACCCTCAGGAGTGGGGCCGCCCGCCCGTGCCGCCCGAGTGGTGGGAGACGATCCGGGCCACCATGCCCGCCTACGATCCCCTCGTCACCCCCAGCCGGGGGCTCGGGGTGATACCGGAGACCGTGCGCACCTGGCCCGGGGCCGTCCGCAGCGCCCACCCGCAGACCTCCTTCGCGGCGCTCGGGGCGCGGGCCGCGGAGATCGTCGAAGACCACGCCCCCGACTGCCGGCTCGGTGAGCGCAGCCCGCTGGCCCGGCTGGAGCGGCTGGGCGCGCGGGTGCTGCTCCTCGGGACCGGCTACGACACCTGCACCAGCTTCCACCTCGCCGAGTACCGCATCCCCGCCCCGCTGGTGGAGATCGGCCGGCCCGGTCCGCACGGGTGGGAGACCGTGACGGAGGTGTCGATCGACTCCGACCGGTTCGACGAGCTGGGGCACGACTTCGAACGGGACCGGCCCGTCGTCCGGGGGACGGTGGGCGGCGCCGGCGTACGGCTGTTCCCGGTCGCGGACGCGGTCGCCTACGCGGAGCGCTGGCTGGCCGTGCACCGCTCGCGCGAGGAGGAGGTCTGACGGCCGCTTCCGGCCGGGTGTGACCGGTTCCCGTACCCGGGGGTCGGAGCGGCCGGCGGCGAACCTAGACTCTGGGGCCATGCGAAGTGAGCCTGTCGTCCGGGTCCGGGCCCTGGTGAAGCGGTACGGGACGAAGACCGCGGTGGACGGCCTGGAGCTGACGGCCCGGGCGGGCGTCACCGCCGTCCTCGGACCCAACGGCGCCGGCAAGACGACCACCGTCGAGATCTGCGAGGGGTACCGCGCGGCGGACTCCGGCACCGTCCGCGTGCTCGGGCTCGACCCGGTCGGACAGGCGTCCGAGCTGCGGCCCCGGATCGGGGTGATGCTCCAGTCCGGGGGCGTGTACTCGGGGGCGCGGGCCGACGAGATGCTGCGGCACGTGGCGAAGCTGCACGCGCATCCGCTGGACGTGGACGCGCTGATCGAGCGGCTCGGGCTCGGCTCCTGCGGCCGGACGACGTACCGCCGGCTCTCCGGCGGCCAGCAGCAGCGGCTCGCCCTGGCGATGGCGGTCGTCGGCCGGCCGGAACTGGTCTTCCTGGACGAGCCGACCGCCGGTCTCGACCCGCAGGCCCGTCGCGCCACCTGGGACCTGGTCCGTGATCTGCGCGCCGACGGCGTCTCGGTCGTCCTGACCACCCACCACATGGACGAGGCCGAGCAGCTCGCCGACGACGTGGCGATCATCGACGGGGGCCGGGTCATCGCCCACGGCTCCCCCGAGGAGCTGTGCCGCGGCGGCGCCGAGAACACCCTGCGCTTCTCCGGCCGTCCCGGCCTCGACGTCGCCTCCCTGCTCAAGGCGCTGCCCGCCGACTCCTCCGCGGCCGAGCTGACGCCGGGCTCGTACCGCGTGGTGGGCAAGATCGACCCGCAGCTGCTGGCGACCGTCACCTCGTGGTGCGCGCAGCACGGGGTGATGCCGGACCGCATCTCGGTCGAGCGCCACACCCTGGAGGACGTCTTCCTGGAACTGACCGGCAAGGAGCTGCGCTCGTGACCGCCACCGGCACCTACACCCCCCGGCCCGGCGCTGCCCCGCTCCCCCGCATGATCGCGGCGCAGGCGGCGCTGGAGACGAAGATGCTCCTGCGCAACGGTGAGCAGCTGCTGCTCACCGTGGTGATCCCGACGCTGCTGCTGGTGCTGTTCAGCAGCGTGGACGTCGTGGACACCGGTGCGGGCGCGGCGGTGGACTTCCTCACCCCCGGCATCCTCGCCCTGGCGGTGATGTCCACGGCCTTCACCGGCCAGGCCATCGCGACGGGCTTCGAGCGCCGCTACGGCGTCCTGAAGCGGCTCGCGTCCTCCCCGCTCCCCCGCTGGGGGCTGATGGCGGCGAAGACGGCGTCCGTGCTGGTCACCGAGGTCCTCCAGGTGGTCCTACTGACGGTGATCGCCTTCGCGCTTGGCTGGGACCCGCACGGAAACCCGCTCGCCGTACTCCTCCTCCTCGTCGTCGGTACGGCGGCCTTCTCCGGGCTGGGGCTGCTGATGGCGGGCACGCTCCGGGCGGAGGCGACCCTGGCCGCCGCCAACCTGGTCTTCCTGCTGCTGCTCGTGGGCGGCGGGGTCGTCGTCCCGCTGGACAAGTTCCCGCCGGCCGCCCAGCACGTCCTGGGACTCCTGCCCATCTCGGCTCTCTCCGACGGTCTGCGCGACGTCCTCCAGCACGGCGCGGGCATGCCCTGGGCGGACCTGGGGATCCTGGCGGTGTGGGCGGTGGCCGGGCTCGCGGCCGCGGGACGGTTCTTCCGCTGGGAGTGAACCGGGGGCGCGCGGACCCGGCGCCCGGCACCCGGACCCGACCCTCGTGAAAGCGTGCACAAGCGGCGGCCTACGATGGGGGCGTGCCAAACGTGACCCGTGCCGACGCCGCAGCGGCGCTGCGCAACCCGCTCGCCTTCATCGCCGACCGCTGGACCCCCGCACCCCGGACGGTTCAGCGGGCGGCCCTGTCCGCGCTGGTGATGTCGGTGATCATCGTGGTCACCGGAGGTGCCGTGCGCCTCACCGGCTCCGGCCTCGGCTGCCCGACCTGGCCCAAGTGCACGGCCGACTCGCTCACCGCGACCAGCGCGATGGGCTTCCACGGCGCCATCGAGTTCGGCAACCGCATGCTGACGTACGTCCTGTGCGCCGCCGTCGGCTGGGCGATCATCGCCGCGCGCGCGGAGAAGCCTCGGCGTGCGGGGCTGACCCGGCTGGGCTGGGCGCAGTTCTGGCTGGTGATGAGCAACGCGGTGCTCGGCGGCATCGTCGTGCTGGTCGGCCTCAACCCGTACACGGTCGCCGCGCACTTCCTGCTGGCCTCGGCGCTGATCGCGGTCGCCGCGCTGATGTGGCAGCGCACCCGCGAGGGCGACGGAGAGCCCCGGCCGCTGGTCGGCAAGCCGGTGCAGCAGCTGGTGTGGTTCCTCGTCGTCGCCTCGTCGCTGCTGATCGCGGTCGGCACGGTGGTGACCGGGGCGGGGCCGCACGCGGGTGACTCCAGCGAGGTCGAGCGGATGCCGCTGGACTGGGAGACGGTGGCCAAGCTGCACGCGGTGCTCGCGTGGATCGTGGTGACGCTGACCTTCGCCCTGTGGTTCATCCTCAAGGCGGTCGACGCCCCGCGCGGCCCGCTGAACCGCACCCGGGAGCTGTTCCTGGTGCTGCTCGCGCAGGGGGTCATCGGGTACGTCCAGTACTTCACGAACCTTCCCGAGGTGCTGGTGGGTCTGCACATGCTCGGGTCGGCGCTGGTGTGGATCTGGGTGCTGCTGGTGCTGCTGGCCCTGCGCGAGCGCCCGGCGACGACGGCGGAGCTGCCGCACCCGGCGGCCGAGGCCACGGTCGCCTCGAACGCCTGACGTTCAGCCCGGACCACGGTCGCCCCGAACGCCGGGCGTTCAGCCCAGGCCGTACACCCGCCGGGCGTTACCGGCCGCGACCATCCCCGCCACCCGCTGGGCGTCCGTCGGGGACCACGCGCCCTCGGCGACCCAGCCGCCCAGGACCCGCCGGAGCGCCTCACGGAACAGCCGGGCGCCGACCACGTGCAGCTCGGGCAGCGCCTGCGCCCCGCTGGAGAACAGGACCTTGCCGAACGGCGCCAGCTCCAGGATCTCCGCGAGAACCGTCGCGGCACGGGCGCCGGTGCGCAGGAGCGCGGCGCCCGAGTCGGTGTGGACGTGCGGGAAGACCGCGGCGAGATGGGCGGCCTGGCGGTGGTACGGGTAGCCGTGCAGCAGGATCAGGTCGGTGCCGAGGCCCGCGGTCGCGCGGACGAAGTCGGTCAGCAGCGCGGGGTCGGCGCGGTCGATGCGCAGGCCCGGTCCGCCGACTCCGGCGTGCAGTTGGAGGGGCAGTCCCGAGGCGACGGCGATCCACAGCAGGTGCCGTAGCAGCACGGGGTCGCGCAGCTCGCCGCCGACGCGACGGGCGGCCAGCCAGCGGCCCGCGGCGCCCCGCACCTCACCGGGACCGGGCGGTTCGGGCGCCAGGGCCAGGCCGTGCCGGACCCCGGCGACCGAGGTGAAGGCGACGGCGCCGGCCGCGGCCGAGTGGACGGCCTCGGCGAGATTGGCGAGAAAGGACTCGACGGTGCCGGAGGTGTCGGCGACCTGTTCGGCCAGCAGTTCGAGGCGGACGATCTCATGCGCGTCGGCGGCCCCCGCGGCGGCCAGCTCCCCCGGACGGGTGAGGTCGCCGGGCAGTCCGGTGTCGACGAGGTAGGTCGTGATGCCGCTGCCGCGCAGCAGTCGGCGGCCCGACTCCAGTACGCCGAGTTCACGCCGCCGGGCGAGATAGCGGGCGGGTGTGCAGTGCGGTTCCAGACCGAGCAGCGGGGGGCACCAGCGGCGTACCGCGAATCCGGTCTGGGTGTCGAACAGGGTCGTACCGGGGGCGGGCGGGCCCTCGGTACGGGCCAGCCGGGCCTCGAAGGTGCCGAGACCCAGCTCGGTTCTGAGCACGCCGTGGCAGTACTGGTCCACCAGGGACGGCGTTTCGATCATCGGGACTCCCGCGACTGGACCTCGTACCGATGAAGGTCCTAACGGGTGAACCCGGTGTCAGGTGTTGGGTCGGTCAGCCGTTACCCGGTCCGCCCACCTGGATTCCGGCCATGCGGGTCCATTCGTACGGCCCGGTCCGCACCTTGGCCGCGAACTCGCCGTCGAAGGACTCGTGGACCGTGATACCGGCCTTCGCGACGGCCTTCTCGGCGATCTCGACGGAGGGCGCCACCAGGTCGCCCCAGCCGCCGTCCTCGCCGACGAGGACGATCCGGGCCCCGCGTTCCCCGATGTACGCGACCTGGCCCTCGGCCCCGCCGTGCTCCTTGGAGAAGGCGCTGATCCGCTGCGCGAGCCGGGCGATGCGACGCCCGTCCTTCGCGTCCACCTGCTGTGTGTCTGCCGTGTCTGCCATGGCCAGGATGCTACCGACGGGTAGATCAAACGGCGACGGCCGGGGTGCGTGGCCTTGACCACGCACCCCGGCCGCGGAGCCTGAAGGGAAGGGAAGGGGCTAGCGCAGGAACGGGTCCACCGCGATCGCCACGAACAGCAGCGAGACGTAGGTGATGGACCAGTGGAACAGCCGCATCTCCTTCAGCTTCGCGCCCGTGACCTCGTTCTTCGCGCGGCTCTGGAGGGCGTGCGCCTCCCACAGCCACCAGCCGCCCGCCACCAGCGCGACGGACGTGTAGAACCAGCCGGTGTAGCCGAGCGGCGTGAGGAGCAGCGACACCGCGACCATCACCCAGCTGTAGATCACGATCTGCTGGGCGACCACCTTGTTGGAGGCGACGACCGGCAGCATCGGGACGCCCACGCGCGCGTAGTCCTCACGGACCTTCATGGACAACGGCCAGTAGTGCGGCGGCGTCCAGAAGAAGATGACCAGGAAGAGGATCAGCGGCGCCCAGGACAGCGAGTTCGTCACGGCCGACCAGCCGATCAGCACCGGCATGCAGCCGGCGATGCCGCCCCAGACGATGTTCTGCGCCGTGCGCCGCTTGAGGATCATCGTGTACACCACGACGTAGAAGAGAAGCGCTCCGAGCGACAGCCAGGCGGACAGCCAGTTGACGGTCAGCCCGAACAGCAGGGTCGACACCACCGCGAGGGTGACGCCGAAGGCGAGGCACTCGCGCGGCGAGACCATGCCGGTGACCAGCGGGCGCTGCGAGGTGCGGTCCATCAGGGCGTCGATGTCGCGGTCGATGTACATGTTCAGCGCGTTGGCGCCGCCCGCGGACAGATAGCCGCCGAGGCACGTGAGCAGGACCAGTCCGAGGTCCGGCACACCCCGCTGCGCCAGGAACATCACCGGAACGGTGGTGATCAGCAGCAGCTCGATGATCCGCGGCTTGGTCAGCGCCACGAACGCCTTGACCCGGGCCCCCAGCGGCCGCCGGCTCGGGCTCTGGCTCGTCCCGACGATCCCCACTGGACGGGATTCAACGGCCGTCACGCACACCCCTGACAGAGACTCCCAGCAAGCCTCCCCATGTGAATGCGGGGTAAAGGCTCGCGCGTACCACGCCACTGTAGACGTTGCCCATACCCCGGCCTTCGCGGGGGTGGGGTCGTGTTGGCGGGGGCCCCGGCGAGGGGTGCGGTACAGGGGGCGGGCCGGGGTGCGGAACGGGTACGGAAGGGGGTTCCGATGAGTCGTACCGGGGCTCGATTGAGCAGTCAGATGAGCGGCTCCGTATTCAAGTGCCAAGTGCGGTTCCGGCCAGCCGGCGGGCGGATCACGGCAAGGCCCCGCAGTCTGGAATGACTCGAAAAAACGCACGTCCCCTCAGGGGTAGGCTCGACAGCGGCCGGTGGGCATCCAGTCCCCCGGAAGCCGGTGGGCGTGTGCCCGGAACAGCCGGTATTCGACATGTGGAGAGGAGCCCTGACCCAGGGTGAGCACCAAGCCGACCACCACAGACCTCGAGTGGACCGAATTGGACCAGCGGGCCGTCGACACCGCGCGTGTCCTGGCCGCCGACGCCGTACAGAAGGTCGGCAACGGCCATCCCGGTACGGCGATGAGCCTGGCGCCTGCCGCCTACACCCTCTTCCAGAAGGTGATGCGGCACGACCCGGCGGACGCCGACTGGGTGGGCCGCGACCGTTTCGTCCTGTCCGCGGGCCATTCGTCCCTGACCCTCTACACCCAGCTCTACCTGGCCGGTTTCGGCCTTGAGCTGGACGATCTGAAGAGCTTCCGCACATGGGGTTCGAAGACCCCGGGTCACCCCGAGTACGGCCACACGGTGGGCGTCGAGACCACCACCGGCCCGCTGGGCCAGGGTGTCGCGAACGCCGTCGGCATGGCGATGGCCGCCCGCTACGAGCGCGGTCTGTTCGACCCCGAGGCCGCCGAGGGCGAGTCCCCCTTCGACCACTTCGTGTACGTGATCGCGGGTGACGGCTGCCTCCAGGAGGGCATCTCCGCCGAGGCGTCCTCGATGGCCGGCCACCAGAAGCTGGGCAACCTGGTCCTGTTGTGGGACGACAACCACATCTCGATCGAGGGCGACACCGAGACGGCCGTCTCCGAGGACACCGTCAAGCGGTACGAGGCCTACGGCTGGCACGTGCAGCGCGTCGCCCCGAAGCCGGACGGCGACCTCGACCCGCACGCCCTCTACAACGCGATCGAGGCCGCGAAGCAGGTGACGGACAAGCCGTCCTTCATCGCGATGCGCTCGATCATCGCCTGGCCGGCCCCCAACGCGCAGAACACCGAGGCCGCGCACGGCTCGGCGCTCGGCGACGACGAGGTGGCCGCGACCAAGCGCGTCCTCGGCTTCGACCCGGAGCAGACCTTCGAGGTCGCCGACGAGGTCATCGCCCACACCCGCAAGGCGCTGGAGCGCGGCGCGCAGGCCAGGGCCGAGTGGGAGAAGTCCTTCCAGCTGTGGCGGGACGACAACGCCGAGCGCGCCGCCGACTTCGACCGCATCGCGGCGGGCGAACTGCCGGCCGGCTGGGAGGAGAAGGTCCCGGTCTTCGAGCCCGGCAAGGGCGTCGCCACGCGCGCCGCGTCCGGCAAGGTGCTCCAGGCGCTCGGCGCGGTGATCCCGGAGCTGTGGGGCGGCTCGGCCGACCTCGCGGGCTCCAACAACACGACGATCGACAAGACGTCGTCGTTCCTGCCGGCGGACAACCCGCTGCCGGAGGCGAACCCGTACGGCCGCACGATCCACTTCGGCATCCGCGAGCACTCCATGGCCGCGGAGATGAACGGCATCGCGCTGCACGGCAACACCCGTGTCTACGGCGGCACGTTCCTCGTGTTCTCCGACTACATGCGCAACGCCGTCCGGCTCTCGGCGCTGATGCATCTGCCGGTGACGTACGTGTGGACGCACGACTCCATCGGTCTCGGCGAGGACGGCCCGACCCACCAGCCGGTCGAGCACCTGGCCTCGCTGCGCGCCATCCCGGGCCTGAACGTGGTCCGCCCGGCCGACGCCAACGAGACCGCGATCGCCTGGCGCGAGATCCTCAAGCGCTACACCAAGGAGTTCGGCAAGGGGGCCCCGCACGGTCTGGCGCTGACCCGTCAGGGCGTGCCGACGTACGAGCCCAACGAGGATGCCGCTCGTGGCGGTTACGTCCTCTTCGAGGCGTCGAACGGCGCGCCGGAGGTCATCCTCGTCGCCACCGGTTCCGAGGTGCACGTGGCGGTCGAGGCGCGCGAGGCGCTGGAGGCCGACGGCGTCCCGACGCGGGTCGTGTCCATGCCGTCCGTGGAGTGGTTCGAGGAGCAGGACCAGGGGTACCGGGACAGCGTGCTGCCGCCGTCCGTGAAGGCCCGTGTCGCGGTCGAGGCGGGTATCGGTCTGACCTGGCACAAGTACGTGGGGGACGCCGGCCGCATCGTTTCCCTGGAGCACTTCGGTGCTTCGGCCGACGGCAAGGTCCTCTTCCAGGAGTACGGCTTCACTGCCGAGAACGTGGCGGCGAAGGCGCGGGAATCCCTCGCCGACGCCCGGCGCTGACGCTCACATACGACACGTAGGAGATGCATTTTCCATGACAGACGCACTCAAGCGCCTCTCCGAGGAGGGCGTCGCGATCTGGCTGGACGACCTGTCGCGCAAGCGGATCACGTCCGGCAACCTGGCGGAGCTGATCGACCAGCAGCACGTCGTGGGCGTCACCACCAACCCGTCGATCTTCCAGAAGGCGATCAGCGGCGGCGACGGCTACGAGCAGCAGCTCGCCGACCTCGCGGCCCGCAAGGTCACCGTCGAAGAGGCCATCCGCATGATCACCACGGCGGACGTCCGGGACGCGGCCGACATCCTGCGCCCGGTCTTCGACGCCACCGGCGGTCAGGACGGCCGGGTGTCGATCGAGGTCGACCCGCGCCTGGCGCACGAGACCCGGGCGACGGTCGCCGAGGCCAAGCAGCTCGCCTGGCTGGTGGACCGCCCCAACACGCTGATCAAGATCCCGGCCACCAGGGCGGGTCTGCCGGCGATCACCGAGGTCATCGGCAACGGCATCAGCGTCAACGTCACGCTGATCTTCTCGCTGGAGCGCTACCGCGAGGTGATGGACGCCTACCTGGCCGGTCTGGAGAAGGCCAGGGAGAAGGGTCTCGACCTCTCGCTGATCCACTCGGTGGCGTCCTTCTTCGTGTCCCGCGTGGACACCGAGATCGACAAGCGTCTCGACGCGCTGGGCACCGACGAGGCGAAGGCCGCGCGCGGCAAGGCAGCCGTCGCCAACGCCCGGCTCGCCTACGAGGCGTACGAGGAGGTGTTCTCGACCGAGCGCTGGAGCAAGCTGGAGAGCGCCGGCGCCAACAAGCAGCGTCCGCTGTGGGCCTCGACCGGTGTGAAGGACCCGGCCTACAAGGACACGCTGTACGTCGACGACCTGGTCGCGCCGAACACGGTCAACACCATGCCGGAGGCCACCCTCCAGGCGACCGAGCAGCGCGGCGAGATCACCGGCAACACCGTCGCCGGGACGTACGAGCAGGCCCGCGCCGACATCGCGGCCGTCGAGCGGCTCGGCATCTCGTACGACGAGGTCGTGCAGCTGCTCGAGGACGAGGGCGTCGAGAAGTTCGAGGCCTCCTGGAACGACCTGCTCAAGTCGACCGAGGCGGAGCTGGAGCGCCTCGCTCCTTCGGAGGGCTGATTCCTTGCCTCCCCTTTCCGGTTCCGGGGCGAATCCGCTTCGTGACCCCGCCGACCGACGGCTCCCGCGTATCGCGGGGCCGTCGGGCCTGGTCATCTTCGGCGTGACGGGCGACCTGTCCCGCAAGAAGCTGATGCCCGCCGTGTACGACCTCGCCAACCGGGGTCTGCTGCCGCCGGGTTTCTCGCTGGTCGGGTTCGCCCGCCGCGAATGGGCGCACGAGGACTTCGCCCAGGAGGTCCACGACGCCGTCAAGGAGCACTCCCGCACGCCCTTCCGTGAGGAGGTCTGGCAGCAGCTCATCCAGGGCATGCGCTTCGTGCAGGGCACCTTCGACGACGACGACGCCTTCGAGCGGCTGCGCGCGACGATCGAGGAGCTCGACAAGGCCCAGGGCACGGGCGGCAACTTCGCCTTCTACCTGTCCGTGCCGCCGCGCTCCTTCCCCGTGGTCATCCAGCAGCTGAAGAAGCACGGGCTGGCCGACCAGACGAAGGACTCCTGGCGGCGCGCCGTCATCGAGAAGCCGTTCGGGCACGACCTGGCCTCCGCGGAGGAGCTCAACAAGGTCGTCCACGAGGTCTTCGCCCCGGACCAGGTCTTCCGCATCGACCACTACCTCGGCAAGGAGACCGTCCAGAACATCCTGGCGCTGCGGTTCGCCAACACGATGTTCGAGCCGATCTGGAACCGGTCCTTCGTGGACCACGTCCAGATCACGATGGCCGAGGACATCGGCATCGGCGGCCGGGCGGGCTACTACGACGGCATCGGCGCCGCGCGTGACGTCATCCAGAACCACCTGCTGCAGCTGATGGCGCTGACCGCGATGGAGGAGCCCGCCTCCTTCGACGCGGACGCGCTGGCCGCGGAGAAGACCAAGGTGCTCGGGGCGGTACGGCTGCCCGAGGACCTGGGCCGGGACACCGTGCGGGCGCAGTACGCGGCCGGGTGGCAGGGCGGCGAGAAGGCCATCGGCTATCTCGAGGAGGACGGCATCGACCCGAGGTCGAAGACCGACACCTACGCGGCCATCAAGGTCGAGGTGGACAACCGCCGCTGGGCGGGCGTCCCCTTCTACCTGCGCACCGGCAAGCGGCTCGGCCGCCGGGTCACCGAGATCGCGGTCGTCTTCCAGCGCGCCCCGCACTCCCCCTTCGACCACACGGCGACGGAGGAGCTGGGCAAGAACGCGATCGTCATCCGCGTCCAGCCCGACGAGGGCGTGACCGTCCGCTTCGGCTCCAAGGTGCCCGGCACCTCGATGGAGATCCGGGACGTGTCGATGGACTTCGCCTACGGCGAGTCGTTCACGGAGTCCTCGCCCGAGGCCTACGAGCGCCTCATCCTCGATGTGCTGCTCGGCGACTCGAACCTCTTCCCCCGCACGGAAGAGGTGGAGCTGTCGTGGAAGATCCTCGACCCGATCGAGCGGTACTGGGACGAGAACGGCCGGCCCGCGCAGTACCCGGCCGGCACCTGGGGGCCCGTCGAGGCCGACCAGATGCTCGAACGAGACGGACGGAGCTGGCGCCGGCCATGAAGATAGACCTCACGGACACCACCGCCAGCAAGATCAACAAGGCGCTGGTGCAGGGCCGCCGGGCGATCGGCACCCCGGCCGTGGGCATGGTGCTCACACTCGTCATCGTCACCGACGAGGAGAACGCGTACGACGCGCTCAAGGCCGCCAACGACGCCTCGCGCGAGCACCCCTCCCGCACGCTCGTGGTCATCCGGCGCGTCTCGCGCACGCCCCGCGACCGCACGCAGTCCCGGCTGGACGCCGAGGTGCGGGTGGGCGCGGACGCGGGCACCGGTGAGACGGTCGTGCTGCGACTGCACGGCGAGGTGTCCGACCACGCCCAGTCGGTCGTCCTGCCGCTGCTGCTGCCGGACGCCCCGGTCGTCGTGTGGTGGCCGGTGAACGCCCCGCCGGACCCGGCCGCCGACCCGCTCGGCGCGCTGGCCCAGCGCCGGGTCACCGACACCTACGCCTGCGAGCAGCCGGTGCGCGAGCTGGGCGCCCGCGCCGGCACCTACACCCCCGGCGACACGGACCTGTCGTGGACCCGCATCACGCCCTGGCGTTCGATGCTGGCCGCGGCGCTGGACCAGGTCACCTGCGAGGTGGAGTCGGTCGAGGTGGAGGGCGAGGAGTTCAATCCGAGCTGCGAGCTGCTGGCGATGTGGCTCGCGGACCGGCTGGACGTCCCCGTCCGGCGCTCGCTGTCCGGCGGGCCCGGTCTGACGGCGGTGCGCATGGCCACCAGTTCCGGGCCGATCACCCTGGACCGGGCCGACGGTTCGCTGGCCACGCTCTCCATCGAGGGCCAGCCCGACCGCGCGGTGGCGCTCAAGCGCCGGGAGACGGCCGAACTGATCGCGGAGGAGCTGCGCCGGCTGGACCCGGACGACACCTATGCCTCCGCCCTGCGGTTCGGGGTGGAGCGGCTGAACGCGTCGGCGGCGGCGGTGCCGGCCCGGGTCGAGAAGGCCGGGGCGGCTCCGGAGAAGGCGGAGGTGGCGCCGGTCGAGGCCGGGGCCGCCGTGGAGCGGGCCGAGGGGGACGCCGCCGAGCCGGCCAAAGGAGCACGGGACGGCGAGGACGGCGTCGAAGGCCCTGCGGAAGCTTCCGGGGCGGAAGGGGAGGCGTCGGCACCACTGACGCCGGTCCCTTCCGGTCTGTCCGGGAAGGCCGCGCGGTGAACGCCCCGCAGCTGGTCGTGCACCGCGACAAGGAGCTGATGGCGCAGGCCGCCGCGGCCCGCCTCATCACCCGGATCGTGGACGCGCAGGCCTCCCGGGGCTACGCGTCCGTGGTCCTCACCGGCGGCCGCAACGGCAACGGTCTGCTGGCCGCGCTGGCGTCCGCGCCGGCCCGGGACGCGATCGACTGGGGCCGGCTCGACCTGTGGTGGGGCGACGAGCGCTTCCTGCCCGAGGGCGACCCGGAGCGCAACGTCACCCAGGCCCGCGAGGCCCTGCTGGACGCCGTACCGCTGGACCCGAAGCGCGTGCACGCCATGCCCGCGTCCGACGGTCCCCACGGCGCCGACGTCGAGGCGGCCGCGGAGGCGTACGCCGAGGAGCTGGCGCGGGCGGCCGGCCCCGAGAACCACGGCACCGTGCCGACGTTCGACGTCCTGATGCTGGGCGTCGGCCCGGACACCCATGTGGCCTCGCTCTTCCCCGAGCTGCCGGCCGTACGGGAGACCGAGCGCACGGTGGTCGGGGTGCGCGGCGCGCCCAAGCCGCCGCCGATCCGGGTCACGCTGACCCTGCCGGCCATCCGGGCGGCCCGTGAGGTGTGGCTGCTCGCGGCGGGCGAGGACAAGGCGAACGCCGCGGCGATCGCCCTGTCGGACGCGGGAGAGATCCAGGCGCCGGCGGCGGGCGCCCGGGGCCGGGCCCGCACCCTGTGGCTGCTGGACCAGGCGGCCGCCGCCCGGCTGCCGAAGTCGCTGTATCCGCCGGCGTCTCCCTGAGACGACGCGCTCACGGAACCCGTACGGTCAACCGCCGTACGGGTTCTGTGCGTTACGGGTCTGCGGCACCGTGGTCGGCGCCGCCCGGGCGGCCGGGTGAGACCGGGGGACCGTCAGGCGGACGCCGCGGCGCGCAGCTCGCGGTACCTGGCCACCAGCGCCCGGCTGGAGGGGTCGAGGCCGGGGACGTCGGTGCCGTCGGTGAGGGCGGGTTCGACGCGTTGGGCGAGGACCTTACCGAGTTCGACGCCCCACTGGTCGAAGGAGTCGATGTTCCACACGGCGCCCTGGACGAACACCTTGTGCTCGTAGAGGGCGACGAGCTGGCCGAGGACGGACGGGGTCAGTTCGGTGGCGAGGACCGTGGTCGTGGGGTGGTTGCCGCGGAACGTCTTGTGGGCCACGAGTTCTTCCGGCACGCCCTCCGCCCGTACCTCCTCGGGTGTCCTGCCGAAGGCCAGTGCCTGGGTCTGGGCGAAGAAGTTCGCCATGAGCAGGTCGTGCTGGGCCCTGAGGGCGGGAGCGAGTTCGTCGACGGGGCGGGCGAAGCCGATGAAGTCCGCGGGGATCAGCCGGGTGCCCTGGTGGATCAGCTGGTAGTAGGCGTGCTGGCCGTTGGTGCCGGGGGTGCCCCAGACGACAGGGCCGGTCTGCCAGTGGACCGGCCGTCCGGCGCGGTCGACGGACTTGCCGTTGGACTCCATGTCGAGCTGCTGGAGGTAGGCGGCGAACTTCGACAGGTAGTGGCTGTAGGGCAGGACGGCGTGGGACTGGGCGTCGTGGAAGTTGCCGTACCAGATGCCCAGCAGGCCCAGCAGGAGCGGGGCGTTGGCCTCGGCGGGGGCGGTGCGGAAGTGCTCGTCGACGAGGCGGAAGCCGTCGAGCATCTCGCGGAAGCGGTCCGGGCCGATGGCGATCATCAGGGAGAGGCCGATGGCGGAGTCGTAGGAGTAGCGGCCGCCGACCCAGTCCCAGAACTCGAACATGTTGGCCGTGTCGATGCCGAAGTCCGCGACCTTCGCGGCGTTCGTCGACAGGGCGACGAAGTGCCGGGCGACCGCCTTCTCGTCGCCGCCGAGGCCGTCGAGGAGCCAGCCGCGGGCCGAGGTGGCGTTGGTGATCGTCTCGATCGTGGTGAACGTCTTGGACGCGATGACGAACAGTGTCTCGGCCGGGTCCAGGTCACGGACGGCCTCGTGCAGGTCGGCGCCGTCGACGTTCGACACGAAACGGACCGTGAGGCCGCGGTCGGTGTAGGCCCGCAGCGCCTCGAACGCCATCGCCGGGCCCAGATCCGATCCGCCGATGCCGATGTTGACGACGTTGCGGATGCGCCGGCCGGTGTGGCCGGTCCACGCCCCGGAGCGGACCCGGTCGGCGAAGTCGCCCATCCTTGCGAGCACGGCGTGCACCTGGGGCACGACGTTCTCCCCGTCGACCTCGATCACCGCGTCGGCCGGGGCGCGCAGCGCGGTGTGCAGGACCGCACGGTCCTCGGTGGTGTTGATCCTCTCGCCGCGGAACATGGCGTCCCGCAGCCCGAACACGTCCGCCGCCACGGCCAGCTCCCGGAGCAGCCGCAGCGTCTCGTCGGTGACGAGGTGCTTGGAGTAGTCCAGGTGCAGGTCGCCGACCTGCACGGTGTATCGGCTGCCGCGCTCGGGGTCGGCGGCGAACAGCTCGCGCAGCTGTACCTCGCCGAGCTCCTCCCGGTGCTTGGCCAGAGCCGTCCACTCGGGCGTCTGGTTGAGCCTCGTACGGCCGTCTGCGTTCATGTCGGACTTCAGCCCTTCCTTGCCTGTCCGTGCTGCTGTGCACGTCTTGCCCCGCCGGTTCCAACCTAGTTGATCAGCGCGTCGCGCGAGCGGACGCGGAACCGTCCCGCGGGGCAACAACAGGTACGTCCGCACGGGCGCCGGGTATCAACGCGGGACGGCTCGACCGGGGAGCGCGCGGGCCGGGGAGGGCAGCGGCAGGCTCGTGGCGGCGTACGAGGAAGGTCCGCCGGGCAATGGGGCCGGCCGGGCGCCTGTCGGGCACCCGGCCGGTGTCAAGTCCTAGATCTCGCCCCGGAGTTTGGCGAGCGCCTCGGCGAGGATCGCCTCGCCGTCCGCGTCGCTGCGCCGCTCCCGCACATAGGCGAGGTGCGTCTTGTAGGGCTCGGTGCGCGGCGGGTCCGGGGGGTTGTCCCGGTCCTGTCCGGCAGGGAAGCCGCAGCGCGGGCAGTCCCAGGTGTCGGGGACCTGCGCGTCGCTGGCGAAGCTGGGCTGCGTCTCGTGCCCGTTGGAGCACCAGAAGGAGATGCGCAGACGGGGCGCGGACTCGCCCCGCTCGGCCTCGCCCATCGGCCCCGCCCCGACCCGGCTTCCTCGGATCGCGTTGCCACTTGCCACGGTCGTAACTCCCTGCGTGATGGTGCCGCAAAGCGAGTCGGCGTTTTCGCTTCGCTGCGAGCGCCTCAGTCTACGTAAGGCCCAACGCGCGTCCAGTGTTTGGAGTTACAGCTCCCGCACCTAGACGCAAGCCCCATGATAGGCCGCGCTCAGCTGCGCGTACCGAACATGGGGCCTTACGTACGGATTGTGCGTGCCTGTGAGAGGCTGATCAGCTGTTCGTCTTCATCAGCATGCCCAGCACGATGATGCACGCGAACCAGAGCACACCGATCACGACGGTGATGCGGTCCAGGTTGCGCTCGGCGACCGAGGAGCCGCCGACGGAGGACTGCATGCCGCCGCCGAACATGTCGGAGAGGCCGCCGCCCTTCCCCTTGTGCATCAGCACCAGCAGCATCAGCAGCAGGCTGAAGACGATCAGGGCGATCGAGAACCCCAAAACCACGGCTGGACCAACTTCCTCGGATTCGGATGATGACGGGGGCACGGCACCGGGGCCATGCCCCCGCAAGGGTACGACGGATCGCCGCTACCGCCTACTCACAGGTCGGCTCACTGGTCGCGGAAGCGCACGATCTTGACGAACTCGTCGGCGTCCAGCGAGGCGCCGCCGACCAGCGCGCCGTCGATGTCGGCCTGCGCCATGATCTCGGCGACGTTGCCGGCCTTGACGGAGCCGCCGTACTGGATGCGGACCTTGTCGGCCAGTTCCTGGTCGTACAGCTCGGCGATCTTGCCGCGGATGGCGGCGCAGACCTCCTGGGCGTCCCCTGCGCCGCAGACCTTGCCGGTGCCGATGGCCCAGACGGGCTCGTAGGCGATCACGACGGTCTCGGCCTGCTCGGCCGGGATGTCCTTCAGGCCGCCCTCGACCTGGGCGAGGGTGTGGGAGACGTGGTTGCCCGCCTCGCGGACCTCCAGCTCCTCGCCGACGCACAGGATCGGGGTGAGGCCGTGCCTGAAGGCGGCCTTGGCCTTGGCGTTGACCTGCTCGTCGCTCTCGCCGTGGTACTGGCGGCGCTCGGAGTGGCCGACCGCCACGTAGGTGCACTTCAGCTTGGCGAGCATGGGGCCGGAGATCTCGCCGGTGTAGGCGCCGGACTCATGGGCCGAGATGTCCTGGGCGCCGTACTTGATGGCGAGCTTGTCGCCCTCGACCAGGGTCTGCACGGAGCGCAGGTCGGTGAAGGGCGGCAGGACGGCGACCTCGACGGCCTCGTAGTCCTTGTCGGACAGGGCGAAGGCGAGCTTCTGGGTGTGGGCGATGGCCTCGAGGTGGTTGAGGTTCATCTTCCAGTTGCCCGCCATCAGCGGCGTACGGGTGCTCATGTGCGGTCAGTCCTCCAGTGCGGCGAGGCCGGGGAGCGTCTTGCCCTCGAGGTATTCGAGGGAGGCGCCGCCGCCGGTCGAGATGTGGCCGAATGCGTTCTCGTCGAAGCCCAGGAGGCGGACGGCGGCGGCGGAGTCGCCACCGCCGACGACCGTGAAGGCCGGGGAGTCGAGGAGGGCCTGGGCGACCGCCTTGGTGCCCTCGGCGAAATCGGGGTGCTCGAAGACGCCCATGGGGCCGTTCCAGAAGACGGTGGCGGCGTCGGCGATCTTCGAGGCGTACAGCTTGCGGGACTCCGGACCGATGTCCAGGCCCATGCGGTCGGCGGGGATGCCGTCCGCGGTGACGGTGGTGGCGTCGGCCGGAGCCTTGGCCGCCAGGTCCGGGAACGCGGGGGCGACCACCACGTCGACGGGGAGGACCAGCTCGACGCCGGTCTTCTCCGCACGCTCGAGGTACTCCCGGACGGCCGGGAGCTGGTCCTCCTGGAGCAGGGACGTGCCGATCTCGTGGCCCTTGGCCTTGAGGAAGGTGTACGCCATGCCGCCGCCGATGAGCAGCCGGTCGGCCTTGCCGAGGAGCTCGTCGATGACGGCGAGCTTGTCGGAGACCTTGGCGCCGCCGAGGGCGACGACGTAGGGGCGCCGGACGTCCTCGGTGAGCTTCTTCAGGACGCCGACCTCGGTGGCGATGAGGTGCCCGGCGTAGTGCGGCAGCCGGGCCGGGAGGTCGTAGACGGAGGCGTGCTTGCGGTGCACGGCGCCGAAGCCGTCGCCGACGTAGACGTCCGCGAGCCGGGCGAGCTCGTCGGCGAAGGCACCGCGCTCGACGTCGTCCTTGGAGGTCTCGCCCGCGTTGAAGCGGAGGTTCTCGACGACGGCGACCTGTCCGTCGGCGAGACCGGCGACGGTCGTCCGGGCGGAGTCGCCGACGGTGTCGGTCGCGAAGGCCACGGCGGAGCCGAGGAGTTCGCCGAGCCGGGCGGCCGCGGGGGCCAGCGAGAACGCCGGGTCCGGGGCGCCCTTGGGGCGGCCCAGGTGGGAGGCGACGACGACCCTGGCGCCCGCCTCGGCGAGGGCCTTGACCGTCGGCAGGACGGCGCGGATACGGCCGTCGTCGGTGATGGTGGTGCCGTCCAGCGGCACGTTGAGGTCGGCGCGGACGAAGACCCGCCGGCCGGCCACTCCTTCGGCGAGGAGTTCGTCGATCGTCTTCATGAAAAGGGCTCCCGAGGGCTGTTGATGCTCCGTGATCGTAGACAGGGCGGTTCTGCACGTGCCGCAGGGCCCGCGCGGCGCGTCCCTGCGCCGCCCGGGCCCTGCGTTCACACCGTGGTGCCTGATCCGACGATCAGAGCTGGCCGCCGACGAAGACCGTCAGGTCGACGAGGCGGTTGGAGTAGCCCCACTCGTTGTCGTACCAGCCGAGGATCTTCACCGTGTTGCCCTCCTGCACCATGGTCAGGGAGGAGTCGAAGGTGCAGGAGGCGGGGTCGCTGACGATGTCCGAGGAGACGATCTCGTCCTCGGTGTAGGCCAGGTAGCCCTTGAGGTCGCCGTCCTCGGAGGCCTTCTTGAACGCGGCGTTGACCTCGTCCTTGGTGACCTCGCGCTGGAGGGTGACCACGAGGTCGGTGGCCGAGCCGGTCGGGACCGGGACGCGCATGGCGATGCCGTCCAGCTTGCCCTTGAGCTGCGGGAGGACCAGGGCGGTGGCCTTCGCGGCACCCGTCGTGGTCGGGATGATGTTCTCGGCGGCGGCGCGGGCGCGACGCAGGTCCGAGTGCGGGAAGTCCAGGATGCGCTGGTCGTTGGTGTACGCGTGGACCGTCGTCATCAGACCCTTGACGATGCCGAAGTTCTCGTCGAGGACCTTGGCCATCGGCGCCACACAGTTGGTGGTGCAGGAGGCGTTGGAGATGACGTGGTGGTTCGCCGGGTCGTACTTGTCCTGGTTGACGCCCATGACGATGGTGATGTCCTCGTCCTTGGCCGGAGCCGAGATGAGGACCTTCTTCGCGCCGCCGGCGAGGTGCTTGGCGGCGTCGGCCTTCTTGGTGAAGATGCCGGTCGACTCGATGACGATGTCGACGCCGAGCTCGCCCCACGGGATGTCGGCGGGGTTGCGCTCGGAGAGCACCTTGATGGTGTGACCGTCGACGGTGATCGTGTCGGCGGTGTGCGACACCTCGGCCTTCAGACGGCCCAGGATGGTGTCGTACTTGAGCAGGTGAGCGGTGGTCGCGGTGTCACCCAGGTCGTTGACAGCCACGATCTCGATGTCAGCACCCTGCTCCAGCAGCGCGCGGAAGTAGTTACGACCGATGCGGCCAAAGCCGTTGATGCCTACGCGGATCGTCACGAACCGATCTCCTCGTTGGTACGCCGGCCATGCGGTGCCGGCGAGCTGTATTTGGGATGTCCCCGACCGCCTACGACCCTACCTCTCCGAGGCCCCGTCGGTGACATCGACTCCGCCCATACACGGCAGGACGGCCCGTACCCGCCAGTAGGGGTACGGACCGCCCAGACCTGAGGCGTTTTGTGCCCTTATTTCGTCACGGTGTGTTCACCACTGCCGAGCGGACTGTCACCGATCAAGTGATGCGAGGGCCTTTCCGATGAGCGCTTTACGGTCCGTCGCGGAGGTCAGGTGCTCCAGGCCGAAGCCGAGCAGCACGGTGTCGTCGGTGGTGACCGCGCCGTACGTCCGGAACAGCGTTCCGGTGCGGGTCCAGTCCTTCAGGACGGCGGGGCTGCCCGCGGGCGGACCCGCGGCCCGCCAGGCGCCGAGCGAGGTCTCGAAGCCCTCGGTCTCGGTGGCCGTGCCGTCGACCACGAGCGAGGCGTCGTCGGCGAGGACGCCGTGACCGCCGCTGCCCGGGTCGGTGACATAGCTGATCGAGATCTCGATGTTCTTGCCCGCGTAGGCGCTCAGGTCGAAGGAGACCTGCTGCCAGCCGTTGGAGGTGCCGGTGAGGGCGTTCCAGGAGCCGGTGGTGCCGGTCGCGGTGCAGTCGTTGTTCCCGAGGGTCAGGTAGTGCTTGAGCCACGGGTGGTCGGCGACGTAGAAGCCGGCGCCGCACTCGGCCGGGACCGCGGTGCCGGTGGCGCCGCCCTTCTCGGGGAGCGTGGTCCAGTCGTCGGCGCCGACGGTGTGGACCTCGACGATCGCGTTGTCGTAGCCGGGCTCGGTGTCCCACAGCAGCCGGGTGCGCAGGGTGGGCTGCTTCGCCGCGGTGACACCGCTGAGGTCGACGGTGCGGGTGAGGCGCTTGTAGGCGTCGTCGGTGTGCACCGCGGCGGCCATGTACGAGCCCGCGTACGGCCCGTACGGGTTGACCGTCCCGGAGAACTGCCCGGCGCCGGCGCTGGCGAACTGCGGGTACGCGGCGGCCGGCAGCTCGTCGGAGGTGACGCCGTAGGTGCCCGCCCTGTCCAGCGGGTTGCCGGGGGCGGCACCGAGGGTCCCGCCGCCGCCCGCGAGCGCGCCGGAGCCGGTGAAGCCGGTGGCCCCGGGGGTCGACGTACGGGAGTAGGCGCCCAGGTAGTACTGGCTGAAGTCGTCGGAGGGGGTGCCGTCGCCGAGGTCGACGGTGCCGCCGGCCAGCTCGCCCGCCTCGATCAGCTTGCCGCCCTCGTTGAGGAAGGCGCGCAGTTCGAGCTGGGTCGGGTTGCCGGGGGCGCTCGCGCCCGTGTAGTGGACGACGGTCCTGAAGTGGCTCAGCACACCGAGCGCGTCGGGCACGCCCTGGGTGGCGACGTCCCAGACGAGCGCCTTGCGGCCGTTGGCCTTCAGCGCGTCGACGTAGGTCTGCGCCTGTGCGGCGGGCGCGCCCTCCTCGGCGACGACCAGGGTGTCGGCCTGCGGCCGTGCGGCGACCGTGTAGGTGAAGTGGGTGCTGGAGACCTTCTTCTTGCCCTGGGTCTCCCCGCTGAACCACACCTCGACCTTGTCGCCCGGCTTGCCCCCGCGCACCTTGGCCCGGTACTCGTCGAAGTACAGGTTGTCGTCCCCGCCGTAGGTCTCGCCGCCCTTCCAGGCCTTGAGCGCCCGGTCCTGCGTACGGCCGCCGTTGACGCGGTACCTGAGCTTCTTGTCGTGCAGCGCCTTGCGTACGACGACGGAGACCTGCTGGTCCGCGCCGCGCGCGTACGAGGTGGTGAACGACGCCGGGGTGAAGTCGGCGGCGCTCAGGCCGACCGAGGACTTCGGCTGGTCGGGGCGCGCGGCGGACTCGGCGACGGAGAGCGCGAACGGGATGTTCTTGGTGAACTCCTGCTGGATCAGCTTCTCGTCGTCGGGGAAGTTGAAGACCGACTGGCAGTCGGAGGCGTTCCACTGGTCGTTCGGGTCGAGGTTCGACGCGGTCTGGCAGGTCGACATCTCCGGGGTGAACATCGCCGTGCCGTTGACGTTCGCCGCGTGGCCGTCCGCCTCGCCGTTGGTGGTGTACAGCTCCGAGGACACCTGCGGGTGGTAGCCCGGGATCGCGGAGTTGTCGGGGGTGCCGGCGAGCGTCTTGTAGAGGACGTCGTCCGGGGTGTCGGTGGCGACCTGCCAGCCGACGCCGTAGAGCAGCAGCTCGGCGGCGGAGTGGTAGTTGATGCCGTACGTGAACCCGATGCGCTTCTCGAAGGCGTCGAGCGCCTTCGTCTCGGGCTCGGAGCCGGCACTCGCGCCGCGGTAGGTCTGACTGGTCGGGTTGGGGGACGAACCCTCGTCGTCGTAGCCCCACTTGTAGGGGAAGTTGCGGTTGAGGTCGACGCCGTCACCGGCGGAGATCACGCCGTCGCCGTTGACGTCCCGGAGGTTCTTGCGCCACAGGCGGTTGTCGGTGCTCCTGAAGGTGTAGTCGTAGCCGTCGGGGTTGGCCGACAGGACGAACCACAGCTCGGTGGAGTCGACGAGCTTCCTGACGCGTCGGTCGGTCCGGTAGTTGTCCAGGTAGTAGTGCATCAGCCGGCGGGTCATCTCCGGCGTGATCCACTCACGGGCGTGCTGGTTGGACATGTACAGCACCGAGGGCCTGGAGCCGTCCTTGGCCTTCTTCGCGTCCTTGGTCAGTTTGAGCGCGAGGATGTCCTGGCCGTTGATGGTCTTGCCGATGGAGACGACCTTGGTCAGGCCCGGGTTCTGCTGCCCGGTGCGGAGGATCTCCTCCTTCAGGCCGCCGCTGCCGCTGTAGGGGCGGAACACTCCGTCGGAGGCCGCCTCCACGCGCCGCTCTGCTTTGGCCGAAAGTGTGTGCTCGGTGAGCGCGACACCCTGCTTCTGGAGCTTGGCCGCCTGCTTCTCGGTGAGGTAGACCTCGACGGTGGCGGTGCCCTTCTCGGGCGCCTGCTCACTGAGTTCGTGGCCGTCCTGGCCGGCCGCCAGCAGCAGGGGTACCTGCTTCTTGGTGACCTCGGCCCGGAACACCTTGACCTCGTCGGGGTCGGGCTTCGCGGCGGACGCGGGCTGCGCCTGGGCGATGGGCGCGAGTGCCGCTCCGCCGAACAGGAGTGCGCCGACAGCGAGGATGGATCTCGCTCTACGTCTCATGAACCCCCCTTGCGTAGGTTCGCCACAGCAGCGAACTCTGCCAGGCTCATGACAGTTCATGATCCAGTCAAGGGCGCCTCAAGGACAGCAAAACGCCGGTGACATCACCCCATTGGGTCACATCACCGGCGTCCGGCGAACGCGACAACGCGTCCTGAGCCTCCGTCAGCCCACGAGGTTGTCGGCCAGCTCCTCACTGAGGTTGGCCTCCGTGCCCGGAATGCCGAGGTCGGAGGCGCGCTTGTCGGCCATCGCCAGCAGACGGCGGATCCGGCCGGCGACCGCGTCCTTGGTCAGCGGCGGGTCGGCGAGCGCGCCCAGCTCCTCCAGCGAGGCCTGCTTGTGCTCCATCCGCAGCCGGCCGGCCGCCGCGAGATGCTCGGGCACCTCGTCGGCGAGGATCTCCAGGGCGCGCTGCACCCGGGCCCCGGCGGCCACGGCCGCGCGGGCGGAACGGCGCAGGTTCGCGTCGTCGAAGTTGGCCAGCCGGTTCGCCGTGGCCCGCACCTCACGGCGCATCCGGCGCTCCTCCCAGGCCAGCACCGACTCGTGCGCGCCGAGCCGGGTCAGCAGCGCGCCGATCGCGTCGCCGTCCCGCACGACCACCCGGTCCACGCCCCGCACCTCGCGCGCCTTCGCCGCGATCGACAGCCGGCGGGCGGCGCCGACCAGCGCGAGCGCGGCCTCGGGACCCGGGCAGGTCACCTCCAGGGAGGAGGAGCGGCCGGGCTCGGTCAGCGAGCCGTGCGCCAGGAACGCCCCGCGCCAGGCCGCCTCGGCGTCACAGGTCGCCCCGGAGACCACCTGCGGCGGAAGCCCGCGGATCGGCCGCCCGCGCCCGTCGACCAGGCCGGTCTGGCGGGCCAGCTGGTCCCCGCCGGCGACCACGCGCACGACATAGCGCGAGCCGCGGCGCAGTCCGCCCGGGGCCATCACGATCAGTTCCGAGCTGTGGCCGAAGATCTCCAGGATGTCCCGCTTGAGCCGGCGGGCAGCCATCGCCGTGTCCAGCTCCGCCTCGATCACGATGCGGCCGCTCACCAGGTGCAGGCCTCCGGCGAACCGCAGCACGGCGGAGACCTCCGCCTTTCTGCAGCAGGTACGGGTGACGGGGAGCCGGGAGATCTCGTCCTTCACCGCTGCCGTCATCGCCATGGGCCGATCCTTCCATGCATCCGAAAAATACGGTCGTACGCGGCGGCGAGGAGCTCCGGGTCGTGCCGGGGCGTTCCGTCGGTCCGGGCCACCTTCGCCAGCTCGACAGCGGCCCCGAACCGGGTGGCGGCGTCGGTCAGGGAGTCGCGGTCGGGCACGGCGGCCTCGTCGGCCAGCACCACGTCCAGGGCGAGTTTAGGGGCGTGTCGTCCCAAAACCTCCAAATGACGCTGCGGGGAGAAGCCGTCGGTTTCTCCGGGCTGCGGCGCGAGGTTCAGCGAGAGTACCCGGCGGGCCTTCGTCTCGATGAGGGCATCCAGCAGTTCGGGCACGAGGAGGTGCGGGATGACCGAGGAGAACCACGAGCCCGGGCCGAGGACCACCCAGTCCGCGTCCAGCACCGCCGCCACCGCCTCGGGCACGGCCGGCGGGTCGTGCGGCACGAGGTGCACGGACTGCACGTCGCCGGGCGTGAGGGCCACGGTCGCCTGTCCGCGCACCGTGTCGACGTCCTCCGGGCGGCGCGGATCGTGCCCCTTGACCAGGGCCTGGAGCTCCAGGGGCACGGCGGACATGGGCAGCACCCGGCCGTGCGCGCCCAGCAGCTTGCCGACCAGGTCCAGGGCCTGGACATGATCGCCGAGCTGCTCCCACAGGGCGACGATCAGCAGATTGCCGACCGCGTGGCCGTTGATCTCGCCCTGCGACTGGAAGCGGTGCTGGATGACGCGGGACCAGGTCTGGCCCCAGTCGTCGTCGCCGCACAGCGCGGCCAGCGCCTTGCGCAGATCGCCGGGCGGCAGCACGCCCAGCTCGTCCCTGAGCCGCCCGCTGGAGCCGCCGTCGTCGGCGACGGTGACCACGGCGGTGAGGTCACCGGTGATCCGGCGCAGCGCGGCGAGCGAGGCGGACAGGCCCATCCCACCGCCCAGCGCGACCACCTTGGGCTGGGTGCCACGGCGGCGCGGCCGCGCGCCCCGTGCCTCGACCGGCCGGCTCGCGCGCCCCTCGGGGGGCACCCTGCGCAGTCGGCCCAGCCGCGGAGTACGTCCTGTCATTCCCGTCCCATGTCCCGGTGCACGACCACCGTCTCCACGCCCTCGGCCGCGAGTCGCGCGGCGAGCTTCTCCGACATCGCGACCGAGCGGTGCTTGCCGCCCGTACAGCCGACCGCGATGGTCACATAGCGCTTGCCCTCCCGGCGGTAGCCCGCGGCGATCAGCTGGAGGAGCTCCGCGTACCGGTCGAGGAACTCCTTCGCGCCGGGCTGGTTGAGGACATAGGTGGCGACCTCGTCGTTGAGGCCGGTGTAGGGGCGCAGCTCCGGGACCCAGTGCGGGTTGGGCAGGAAGCGCATGTCCACGACGAGGTCGGCGTCGACCGGGAGGCCGTACTTGAAGCCGAACGACATCACGGTGGCCCGCAGCTCGGGCTCCTCCTCGCCCGCGAACTGGGCGTCCATCTTGGCGCGCAGCTCGTGCACGTTGAGGCTGGAGGTGTCGATCACCAGGTCGGCGTCGCCGCGCAGCTCGCGCAGCAGTTCGCGCTCGGCGGCGATGCCGTCGACGATCCGGCCGTCGCCCTGCAGGGGGTGCGGGCGCCGCACGGACTCGAAGCGGCGCACGAGGGCGTCGTCGGAGGACTCCAGGAAGACGATCCGCCGGGTGACGTTCTTCGACTCCAGGTCGGCGAGGGACTCGCGGAGGTTGTCGAAGAAGCGCCGGCCGCGGACGTCGACGACGACCGCGATCCGCGCCACGTTGCCCTGGGAGCGGGCGCCCAGCTCCACCATGGTGGGGATCAGGGCGGGCGGGAGGTTGTCGACGACGAACCAGCCGAGGTCCTCCAGACACTTGGCTGCCGTCGAGCGGCCCGCCCCGGACATGCCGGAGATGATCACCAGCTCGGGGATGGCCGCCTCGGGGAAACCGGGCGGCGTGCTGTCCGTACTCACCTGTGCTCCGTCTTCGTGACCTGTGTCGTGTTCATGGGGCGCCGCGGTCAGCGCCTGGTCTCGCTCGTCCGTGGGGTGCGCGTCGTGCTCGTGCTCGGTCATGTCTCCTGCCCCCGTCGTTCTTCCGGGGCGCCCGCGGTCACGGGATCTCCGGGGGAACCCGCCGTCGTGCCGGGTTCCTCGTCTTCAATGATCTCTCCGGTCGCCGTGTTCACGGCGGGGGCGGGCGGGCCCGCCTGGGCGAGGGCCGCGGCGATCGTCTCGGCCGTCTTGCGGCCTATGCCCGGGACCTCGCAGATCTGGTCGAGGGTCGCGGCGCGCAGCTTCTTCACCGAGCCGAAGTGCTTGACGAGTGCCTGTTTGCGCGTCTCGCCCAGGCCCGGTACGTCGTCCAGGGGGCCGGAGCGCAGTCGCCTGGCCCGCTTGGCCCGCTGGTAGGTGAGGGCGAAGCGGTGGGCCTCGTCGCGGACGCGCTGGAGGAGGTAGAGGCCCTCGCTGGTGCGGGGCAGGACCACCGGGTCGTCGTCGTGCGGCAGCCAGACCTCCTCCAGGCGCTTGGCGAGGCCGCAGACGGCGATGTCGTCGATGCCGAGCTCGTCGAGGGCGCGGCGGGCGGCAGCGACCTGGGGCCGCCCTCCGTCGACGACGACGAGCTGAGGCGGGTAGGCGAAGCGCCTGGGGCGCCCGTCGTCGTCCTTGAGTCCGACGGCGAGGGGGGCCTCCCTGGCGCCTGCCAGGACGGTGCCGTCGGTGGCGATGCCGTCCGCGGCGGTGCCCCCGGTGTCCTCGGTGGTGGGGTCCGCGCCGGGGCGGTCGCCGTCGGGGAGGGCGCTCTCGGCGTCGGTCCACTCCCCCGTGCGCTCCTTCTCCGCGAGGTAGCGGCGGAAGCGGCGGGTGATCACCTCGTGCATGGAGCGGACGTCGTCCTGCCCCTCGAAGCCCTTGATCTGGAAGCGGCGGTACTCGCTCTTGCGGGCCAGCCCGTCCTCGAAGACGACCATCGACGCCACGACGTCGTCCCCCTGGAGGTGCGAGATGTCGTAGCACTCGATCCGCAGCGGGGCGCTGTCCAGGTCCAGGGCCTCGGCGATCTCCTCCAGGGCACGCGAGCGCGTGGTCAGGTCGGAGGCGCGTCTGGTCTTGTGCAGGACGAGCGCCTGCTGGGCGTTGCGCTCGACGGTCTCCATCAGGGCCCTTTTGTCGCCGCGCTGCGGGATGCGCAGCGAGACGCCCGAGCCGCGGCGGACGGTGAGCCACTCCTGGACGGGTTCGAGCGGGTCGGGCAGGGCGGGGACGAGCACCTCCTTGGGGACGGCGTCGCCGGTCTCCTCGCCGTAGAGCTGCTGGAGGGCGTGTTCGACGAGGGCGCCGGTGGTGATCTCCTCGACCTTGTCGGTGACCCAGCCGCGCTGGCCGCGTACCCGTCCGCCGCGGACGTGGAAGATCTGGACCGCTGCCTCCAGTTCGTCCTCGGCGACCGCGATCAGGTCGGCGTCGGTCGCGTCCGCGAGCACGACCGCGTTCTTCTCCATGGCCTTCTTCAGGGCCTCGATGTCGTCGCGCAGGCGGGCGGCCCGCTCGTACTCCATCTCCTCGGCCGCCTCCGTCATCTGCTTCTCCAGGCGGCGGAGGTGACTGCCGGTGCGGCCGGCCATGAAGTCGCAGAACTCGTCGGCGAGTTCGCCGTGGTCGTCGGCGGAGATCCGGCCGACGCAGGGCGCGGAGCACTTGCCGATGTAGCCGAGCAGACAGGGGCGGCCGGTGCGGGAGGCGTTCTTGAAGACGCCGGCGGAGCAGGTGCGCACGGGGAAGACGCGCAGCAGCAGGTCGACGGTGTCGCGGATCGCCCACGCGTGCGCGTAGGGCCCGAAGTAGCGGACGCCCTTCTTCTTGTGGCCGCGCATGACCTGTACCCGCGGGAACTCCTCGTTCATCGTCACCGCGAGGTAGGGGTAGCTCTTGTCGTCGCGGTACTTCACGTTGAACCGGGGGTCGTACTCCTTGATCCAGGAGTACTCCAGCTGAAGCGCCTCGACCTCCGTGGACACGACCGTCCACTCCACCGACGCGGCGGTGGTGACCATCGTGCGGGTGCGCGGGTGCAGGCCCGCGAGGTCCTGGAAGTAGTTCGCCAGGCGCTGGCGCAGGCTTTTCGCCTTTCCGACGTAGATCACCCGGCGGTGCTCGTCGCGGAACCTGTACACCCCGGGGGAGTCCGGGATCTGTCCCGGCTTGGGGCGGTAGCTGGAGGGGTCGGCCATGTCTCACACCCTACTGGCGCGGGGTGACACTACGACGGCCCTGTGGACAACCGTGAGCCGCTGTCGGCCGCCTGTGGAAAACCCCGGTTTCCGGACAGCCGGTCGAGATCCGCCGGCACGGCGGACCGTCGTCGCCTCCGCCGTGACGGGCCCTGAGCGGCGCCCGCGCACGGCGTCCCCGTCCCCCGGGCGAGGCTCGTCCCTCAGCCAGACGCATGTGCCACTCGGACATCAGGTGTTGTCGGGACTTGGTCAACACGCTTCAATGCGGGAGAACTCGGGGCCCTGAAGGACGCCTTACGGATGTGAAGGAGCCCCCGGCGTCAGCGGGGAAGCCCCGACCCCTCACGCGCGGTCCGACCAGCCGTCGCGAGCTTTCACAGAAAGGCCCCTGCATGCCGCACGCCACACAGCACGCGGACGCCGTCGAGGACGTCGCCGTCGCGGGACTGGACACGGTCCTGCGGGGCGGCCCGTTCCATGTCGCGCTGCGTGCCGCGATCGCCGCCCGCGGACTGCCTCTGCAGCGCGTCCAGCACCATCTGTCGCGCCACGGGGTCAAGGTCGGCGTCACGAGCCTGAGTTACTGGCAGCAGGGGGCCCGGCGTCCCCAGCGTCCGGAGTCGCTGCGGGCGGTCCGCGCGCTGGAGGAGATCCTCCGCCTCCCGGACGAGTCCCTGATCCGGCTGCTGGAGGACTCGGGCGCGCGCACCGGCGCCACGGCCGCCGCCGGGCAGCCCACGGGCCGGTCCTACCGCTCCGTCCTGGAGGCCTCCGGCGTCCTGGAACGCCTGCACGCCGAACTGGAGTACCCACTCGACAGCGGGCTGCACACCCTGGGCCATCACGAGCGCGTCCGCATAGGGGCGCGCCGTGAGCTGCTGGGCCGCGAGTCCCAGCACATCGTGCGCGCCCACCGTGACGGCGTCGACCGCTTCCTCGCCGTCCACCAGGGGGATCCGGGCTGCGCGCCCGAACGGATGACCGTGCACGCCCTGGAGAACTGCCGCACCGGACGGGTCCGCCGCCACCACGACACCGGCGTCCTGGTGGCCGAGCTGCTGTTCGACACCCGGCTGCAGGCTGGTGAGACGTTTCTCTTCCGCTATTCCGTCGAGGACGGCACCGCCGACGTCTGCCGGGAGTACGTCCGGGGTTTCGGCGCGGCGGGCGGCCAGTACGCGCTCCAGATCCGGTTCGCCGAGCAGGCGCTGCCCGTGCGCTGCCACCGCTTCACCCAGCACTCGGCGGCGGCGCCGCGCGGCGGCCGGCAGGAGCTGCCGCTCAGCTTCCGTCACTGTTCGGTCCACCTCGTCGAGCCCCGGGTGCGGTCGGGGATGGTGGGCATCGGCTGGGACTGGGAGTGAGCGGGGGAGGCGTCCGGGGCGTTCCGCGGGGGTGACGACGTCCGGACTCGCCCGTTCCGTCCCGCGTCGGCTCGGGGAGCGGGCAGACTCGGCGGGAGCAGCCCGCAGTGTCCGCGAAAGGAACCGCCCCGTGATCGTCGTCGCCGGTGAGGCCCTCATCGACCTGGTCCCGGCGGGTACGGGTGCCCTCGCGGCGCTGCGGCCGGCGCTCGGCGGCGGGCCGTTCAACACGGCTGTGGCCCTCGGCCGGCTGGGCGCGCCGACCGCCTTCTGCTCCCGGGTGTCCTACGACGCGTTCGGGGAGGCGCTGCTCGGCGGGCTGCGGGAGGCGGGGGTGGACGCCTCCGCCGTGCAGCGGGGCCCGGAGCCGACCACTCTCGCGGTCGCCACGGTCGGCGACGGGGGCTCCGCGGCGTACTCCTTCTACGTCGAAGGCACCGCCGACCGTCTGTTCACCGCCCCGGCCGCCCTCCCCGCGGGGACGCGCGCGGTGTCCTTCGGCACCTGTTCGCTGGTGCTGGAGCCGGGGGCGAGCGCGTACGAGGAGCTGTTGCGGACCGCGGCCGCGCAGGGCGTGTTCACCGTCCTCGATCCGAACATCCGTCCGGGGCTGATCCCCGACGCCGACGCCTACCGGGCCCGTTTCAAGGGCTGGCTGCCCTCGGTGGACCTGCTCAAGCTCTCGGAGGAGGACGCCCGGTGGCTGGGCGGCACTCCGCACGAGTGGCTGTCGGCCGGTCCGTCGGCCGTCGTGATCACGCACGGCGCCGCGGGGCTGAGCGTCGTCACCGGTGACCACGCCGTGTACGCCGTCCCGGGTGAGCCGGTCGACGTCGTGGACACGATCGGGGCCGGGGACACCGTGAACGCGGCGCTGCTGCACGGCCTGTCGGTGCGGGACGCCCTGTCCCCGGCCGGCCTCGCGGGGCTGGGCGCCGAGGGCTGGCAGGAACTGCTGGGGTTCGCCGCCCGCGCGGCGGCGATCACCTGCTCCCGGGCGGGCGCGGAACCGCCGTACGCCGCGGAACTGGGCGCCCCGTGGGCGGTCCGGGGCTGAGGGCAGGGCCCGGTGCGGCACGCGGCGCCCCGCGGGGAGGTTCCCGGGGGCGCCGTGCAGGGGCTTGTGGCGGGTTGAGCCCGCCGTGCGGCTCAGGCCTTGCGGGCCCGGGTCGTCCTCTTCGCGGGAGCGGCCTTCCTGGCCGCCGCGGTGGCCGTCTTCGCCGCCGGGCCGTCGGCGGTCCTTGCCGCGGCCGTCTTCTTGGCCGCCGTTCTGCGCGGGGCCTTCGCCGGCGCCGCGTCGCTGACGCGGTCGGCGCCGAGGATCTCGCGCAGGAACTTGCCGGTGTGGCTCGCCGGGACTCCGGCGACCTCCTCCGGTGTGCCCTCGGCGACGACCAGGCCACCGCCCGCGCCGCCCTCGGGGCCCATGTCGACGACCCAGTCGGCGGTCTTGATCACGTCGAGGTTGTGCTCGATGACGATGACCGTGTTGCCCTTGTCGACGAGACCCGCGAGGACCTTGAGGAGCTTGCTGATGTCCTCGAAGTGCAGGCCCGTGGTCGGCTCGTCCAGGACGTAGACCGTGCGGCCGGTGGAGCGGCGCTGGAGCTCGCTGGCGAGCTTGACACGCTGGGCCTCACCGCCGGAGAGGGTGGTCGCGGACTGTCCGAGCCGGACGTAGCCGAGACCGACGTCCTTCAGGGTGTTGAGGTGGCGGGCGATCGCCGGGACCGCCTCGAAGAAGTCCGCGGCCTCCTCGATCGGCATGTTCAGCACGTCCGCGATGGACTTGCCCTTGTAGTGGACCTCCAGGGTCTCCCGGTTGTACCGGGCGCCGTGGCAGACCTCGCACGGGACGTAGACGTCCGGGAGGAAGTTCATCTCGATCTTGATCGTGCCGTCGCCCGCGCAGTTCTCGCAGCGGCCGCCCTTGACGTTGAAGGAGAAGCGGCCGGGCTGGTAGCCGCGGACCTTCGCCTCGGTGGTCTCGGCGAACAGCTTGCGGACGTGGTCGAAGACACCGGTGTACGTGGCCGGGTTGGAGCGGGGGGTACGGCCGATGGGCGACTGGTCGACGTGCACGACCTTGTCGACGAGGTCGTCGCCGTCCACCCGGGTGTGCCGTCCCGGGACGTTCCTCGCGCCGTTCAGCTCGCGGGCCAGGTGGGTGTACAGGATGTCGTTGACCAGGGTGGACTTGCCGGAGCCGGAGACTCCGGTGACGGCCGTGAACACGCCCAGCGGGAAGGACACGTCGATGTCCTGGAGGTTGTTCTCGCGGGCGCCGTGCACGGTGAGCTGCCGGGAGGGGTCGCGCGGGCGCCGGATGTCCGGCAGCGGGATCGACTTCTTGCCGGCCAGGTACTGACCGGTCTGCGACTCGGCGTTGGCGAGCAGCTCCTTCAGGGAACCGCTGTGCACGACCTTGCCGCCGTGCTCGCCCGCGCCGGGGCCGATGTCGACGACCCAGTCGGCGACCTTGATGGTGTCCTCGTCGTGCTCGACGACGATGAGCGTGTTGCCCATGTCGCGCAGCCGGACCAGGGTCTCGATCAGCCGGTGGTTGTCGCGCTGGTGCAGGCCGATGGAGGGCTCGTCGAGGACGTAGAGCACGCCGACGAGTCCCGAGCCGATCTGGGTGGCCAGGCGGATGCGCTGGGCCTCGCCGCCGGAGAGGGTGCCGGCCGCGCGGTTGAGGGAGAGGTAGTCGAGGCCGACGTCGACCAGGAAGCGCAGTCGTTCGTTGACCTCCTTCAGGACGCGTTCGGCGATCTTCTTGTCACGGGCGTTGAGCTTCAGCTCGCCCAGGAACTCCGCGCAGTCGCTGATGGACATCGCGGAGACCTCGGCGATCGACTTCTCCATGACGGTGACCGCGAGGACGATCGGCTTCAGGCGCGTGCCCTCGCAGGTGGGGCAGGGCACCTCGCGCATATAGCCCTCGAAGCGCTCGCGGCTGGCGTCGCTCTCCGCCTCGCCGTGCCGGCGCTTGACGAACGGGACGGCGCCCTCGAAGGGCGTGGTGTACACGCGCTCGCGGCCGTAGCGGTTGCGGTAGCGGACCTCGATCTGGGTCTTGTGGCCGTACAGCAGGGCCTTCTTGGCGCGCTGCGGCAGCCCCGCGAAGGGGATGTCGGTCCGGAAGCCCAGCGCGTCCGCGAGGGCGCCGGTCAGACGGCCGAAGTAGTCCTTGGTGTGGCCGTGCGACCAGGGGTGGATGGCACCCTCGTCGAGGGACTTGTCCTCGTCCGGGACGATCAGCTCGGGGTCGACCTCCATGCGCGTGCCGATGCCGGTGCACTCGGGGCAGGCGCCGAAGGGCGAGTTGAAGGAGAAGGAGCGGGGCTCCAGCTCCTCGAAGGACAGGTCGTCGTACGGGCAGTAGAGGTGCTCCGAGAACATGCGCTCGCGCTCGGGGTCGTCCTCGGGGAGGTCGACGAAGTCGAGCACGACCATGCCGCCGGAGAGACCGAGGGCGGTCTCCACGGAGTCGGTGAGGCGGCGCTTGGCGGAGTCCTTGACCGTGAGGCGGTCGATGACCACCTCGATGGTGTGCTTCTCCTGCTTCTTCAGCGTGGGCGGGCTGGAGAGCTGGATCGTCTCGCCGTCCACGCGCGCGCGGGAGTAGCCCTTGGTCTGGAGGTCGGCGAAGAGGTCGACGAACTCCCCCTTGCGCTCGCGCACCAGCGGCGAGAGCACCTGGAAGCGGCTGCCCTCGGGCAGCTCCAGGACCCGGTCGACGATGGCCTGCGGCGACTGGCGGGAGATCGGGCGGCCGCACTCGGGACAGTGCGGCTTGCCGATGCGCGCGAAGAGCAGCCGCAGGTAGTCGTAGACCTCGGTGATGGTGCCGACCGTCGAGCGCGGGTTGCGCGAGGTCGACTTCTGGTCGATGGAGACGGCCGGCGAGAGACCTTCGATGAAGTCGACGTCCGGCTTGTCCATCTGGCCGAGGAACTGGCGGGCGTACGAGGAGAGCGACTCCACGTAGCGCCGCTGCCCCTCGGCGAAGATGGTGTCGAAGGCCAGCGAGGACTTGCCCGACCCCGACAGGCCCGTGAAGACGATGAGCGAGTCGCGCGGCAGGTCGAGCGAGACATTCTTGAGGTTGTGCTCGCGCGCGCCACGGACGATGAGACGGTCGGCCACGCCGGTCCGCACCTTTCTTCCTGGAGAGGGGTGACAGGGGCGGGGCCCCCGTCGTTCTCAGACTAGGGGGAGCCACTGACAGCGCCGGTTCGGATGCTTCGGTTCACAACAATCCCCGGTCATCCAGCATGCCCGATGCCGCCACCGACCCTATAGCACGCACATTCGATTTTGGGCCGTGGTCCGCCACCTTCACCCGAAGGAGTGGCGGGGCTAGGGTCAGCGGCATGAATGATCACGCTCATGACCTGGTGGCTGTACGTGAAGCGACCGACCGGCTCCTGACCGCGGTCGGCAAACTGGACGACGCGGCGACGGCCGAGCCCTCGCTGCTGCCCGGCTGGAGCAGGGGGCACGTCCTCGCCCACCTCGCGCGCAACGCGGACGCCCTGGTGAACGTCTTCGAGGGCCGCCCCATGTACGCCGACGCCACCGTCCGCGACGCCGACATCGACCGGGACGCCCCGCGCCCCCTGGAGGTCCAGCTCGCCGACCTGCGGGAGAGCGCGGCCCGCTTCCAGGCGGCCGCGGCCGTGCCCGCCGACTGGTCGCGCACGGTGGAACTGCGCAACGGCGTCACGGACCGGGCGTCCCGGGTGCCCTTCCGACGCTGGGCGGAGGTCGAGCTGCACCACGTCGACCTCGGCATCGGCTACGCGCTGGAGGATCTGCCCCAGGAGTTCACCGAGCGCGAGACCGACTTCCTCGCGGACCGCTTCGCCGGACATCCCGACGTCCCGCCGACCCGGCTGACCGACGGCACGCGCGCGTGGCGCACGGGACGGGAGGCCGACGAGCCGGAGGTGACCGTCACGGGAGCCCCGGCCGACCTCCTGGGCTGGCTCGCCGGACGCCGCGACGGATCCGGCCTGAACGTGTCCGGCGGTCCGCTCCCGGCCCTGCCGCCGCTATAGGCTGGCCGACATGACGTACAGCGGAGAGGTGACGGTCGGCGGTCCGGCGGACGTGCACGAGCTCAAGGACCTGATGATCACCAAGGTCGCCGTCGGCCCGATGAACAACAACGCCTATCTGCTGCGCTGCCGCGCCACGGACGAGCAGTTGCTGATCGACGCGGCGAACGACGCGCAGGCACTGCTCGGGACCATCGGTGACGACGGCATCGCGTCCGTCGTCACCACCCACCGGCACGGCGACCACTGGCAGGCGCTCGCCGAGGTCGTGGCGGCCACGGGCGCGCGCACGTACGCGGGCCGGGAGGACGCCGAGGGCATCCCGGTGCCCACCGACGTCCTGCTCGACGACGGCGACACCGTCCGGGTGGGCAACGTCCAACTCACCGCGCGGCACCTGGTCGGGCACACACCGGGCTCGATCGCGCTCGTCTACGACGACCCGCACGGGCATCCCCACGTCTTCACGGGCGACTGCCTGTTCCCGGGCGGTCCTGGTCGGACAACACAGCCCGCAGAGTTCAACTCCCTGATGGACGGCCTCGAGGCCAAGCTGTTCGACGTCCTGCCCGACGAGACCTGGGTCTACCCCGGCCACGGCAACGACACGACCATCGGCACGGAACGGCCCCACCTCTCGGAGTGGCGCGAGCGAGGCTGGTAGTTCCGTCCGCGGTTGGCGACCCAGCCGCTCACGCCCATCGCCGGCCACAGCAGTGCGCCGACCCCGATCGAGGGGACCAGGCGGTCACAGCGACCGTAGCGACCGAGGACGCGCTCCGCCTTCCGGTTGGACCAGCGACGGTCCTTGTCGTGAGGGAGGAACCGGCCTGTCCCGGCAACCGACACCACGGCATCGAAGAGGTCAGGGAGCGAGTTTCCCGGATGGACCGGCCCGAGGGTCGGCACGTACGGCACGGGCATCACGCGCTCAATCCAGTCCCAGCGGAAGTGCATCCCCGCACGCTACGTCCGGCAAGGCCCTCCAGCCGCGCTAGTGTGCCGCCACCGGTCCCCGCCCGGCAGGCCTACGGTGGTCCTGCTCCGTATACGGGCAGAGGCCGGCCACCCCCAGACACGACGAAGGGCCCGCCGCGGTGATGCGGCGGGCCCCTTCGTGTTGGAGCGGTGCCGTTGGGTCCCGCTGTTGACTTGCCGGATTAATCAACGGGGAACCTGAAAAAGCCAAGTCGAAGCAGACTTTATGAGAGGGCAATGTGGTGGTTCCCTGTCATGTTCTTGTGTTCAGTCCTGCGGGTCGCGTCACTTCCCTGCGGTCAGGATGCCGAGTCGGTAGGCACCTGCTCACTAAGTCCTGGCCGTCGAAACCCCGGCGCTCGATGTGCCCCGCCTTTGCTCCGCGCAGCGCTACCCGAGGGCCGAGGCGAAGACCCAGCGGTTGGCCGCCAAGGCGTCGTTCGGCTCCGGGCGGGGACCACGGCCGTGCACGGCGGTGAAGTCGTACGGGGTGTGGACAGCCACCGTCCAGCCCTGTTGGGCGAGTTCGCCCGCCGAGTCGGGGCGTGGCTCGCTGTCGAACAGAGCGAGCAGGTCGATGCCGATCCGCTGCCTCGCCGCGGTGTAGACCGGGCTGGCTCGCACCTGCGGTGACTCGGCGATGTCCTTGATCTCGTACGCCAGGGAACTGCCCGCCGGGCTCAGCCGGTTGATCGTGGCAATGAGGTGGCGCTCGGCCGCCGCCGGAAGGTAGAGCAGCAGGCCCTCGGCGAGCCATGCGGTGGGTGCTGCGGGGTCGAAGCCCGCGGCCAGCAGTGCCTGGGCCCAGTCGAGCCGGAGGTCGGCCGTGAGGGTCTGGCGCCTGGCCGTAGGAGCGGCCCCGATCCGGTCGAGCACCACCTGTTTGAACCCCAGCATCTCGGCGGTGTCCACCTCGTGGACCACGCAGCCCGGCGGCCAGTCGAGCCGGAACGCCCGGCAGTCCAGGCCCGCCCCCAGCAGCACCACCTGCCGGACGCCCCGGTGCGCCGAGCGGAGCAGGTGGTCGTCCAGGACGCGGGTGCGCAGACCGAAGTACCGGCCGAGCCGGCCCCACAGCGGGTCGGCCTCATCGGCCGCCACCTGTTTCGGGCGGACCGGCCAGCTGGCCGAGGACGGTGCCGCGCGCACGAAGTGCTCCGCGAACGGGTCCCGGGCCAGGGCGTCGGGGCGATGACTTTCGATGGCACGGGCTGCGGCCACCAGGAGGGCGGTGCGGCCCACGCCCTCGGCCACACCGGCGTTCAGCCCCGCGGCAGTACGCACTACTCCTCCTCGGGGCGCAGCATGGGTGCGGTCCATGCCTGCGGGTCGTCCGCGGTGGTGGTTCGGGCGCCGTAGACGGCGCGCATGAACCGCAGCACGGCGTCGTACGGCAGATGCAGCGCGGTGGTGCAGTCCGTCAGGAGGGTCACGTGGAAGCCCTTCTGGAACGCCGAGCGGGCGGTGGAGTCCACGCACACGTCTGCGTACAGCCCGGCGAAGACCAGGTGGCCCACGCCCCGCGCGGCGAGGTGCGCCTCGAAGCCTTCGGCCAGGAAGGCGTCGAAGCAGGCGCGTTTGGTGAAGACCCGCTCGCCCGGGGCCGGGGCGATGGCGTGGAACTCTGCGCCCCATGAGCCCTCCAGGCACTTGGACTGCTTGCCGAGGGTTCGGTCCCGCAGCCGCCAGCCGGCCCCTTGGTGCTCGGGGTCGCCGACGAACCGTACGAAGAGCGCCTCCACGCCGCGCTCGCGGGCCCCGGCCACCGCGCGGACACAGCCGGCGACAGCTGTGTCCAGAACGGTGGGATCATTGCCGAAGCGGGCCAGGGCCGTCGGGCCGGTGCAGAAGTCGTTCTGCAGGTCCACGACGACCAGGGCCGTCCTGTCCGGTTCCCCGCTGGTCATGACCCGCCGAGCAGGGCAGCGTCCTTCGGCGTCCCGTCGGCTTCGGGCACGTCGAGCAAGTCGAGCAGGGCGTCGACCACGGCGGTGGTGGAGTGCCGCCCGCCTATGTCCGGGGTGTGCACGCCCCGCGCGTCCAGAGTTCGCAGAGCCTGCTCGGTGGCGCGTACTGCTCCAGGGCATCCGGCGTGGCGTTCCGCGACGAGCGCGGCCGCGCGGATCGTCGCCACCGGGTTGACCCGGTCCTGCCCGGCGAGGTCGTCGGCGGACCCGTGCACCGTCTGGTACTCGACCAGGCCGGCCAGCCCGGGGTCGAGGCACACGTTCTCGGTGCAGCGGTTCTCCTGCCGGTCGGAGCCGAACCGGTCGAGCAGCATGACGTGCATGATGTCGGCCCACTCGTTCCCGGCAACGATCAGCGTGCGGTCGGGCAGGCCGTGGGTGATCAGGTTACGGTTGACCGTGTCCGGCTGGAACAGATCGATGCGTATGCCGAGCCGGTCCGCGAGTTCGGACACCCAGGCGTCGAGGGCGCCGTCCAGCAGATGGAACTTGTAGGCCATGACGATGCGGTCAAGGTGCCCGTCCGGCCACTCGTGCTGGGCTCGCCGCAGGCCATAGGTGATCACGGCCTCGGTGATCTCCTGGCTGAAAGTCATGGTGCGGGTGACCTCGCCGGGCCTGTGCCGGTTGTCCCCGGTGTAGAAGCCCTGGGCCTGATCCCTTACCAGGAGCAGGGAGCGCCCGGCGTCGGTGAGGAGGTCGACCTTCACGGTGCGAAGCCGCTGCCGGACGAGGTAGAGAGACTGAGCGTTGATAGCGGTGCGGAAGATCGCCTCGGTGCCTTGCCCGGCCCGGGTACGGCAGAACCGCTCGTAGTGGTCCGCGTCCTCGGCGGTCAGCGCCCGAATCCTGGCCACGTCCCGTTCGGCGCGGAGCGAGACGTATGAGTGGTAGAGGCGGGGGGAGCGCTCGATCGCCACGCCGTGCGGGTGCCTTGCGGTCAGCGCGCCGAGCACTTGCTCGAAGACGTCCGCGACCTCAGGCCCGGTACCCCGCCCGACCGCCAGACCGATGACGGGCTTCGCGGTATGTAATTGGGCTCCCGGTCCGGGAACTTGGGTAAGGGTCATCGGGCCGTGCCCACGATGAGGTGGTCGCCGGGGATGCCGGCCTTCTCCGGGCGGTAGTAGTCCCGGATGCCGTCCGCCCAGGTGACCGCAGGGACGCGGTCGCCGTCGACTGGCTCGAAGGCGTCGAACAGGGCGTCGATGTTGAGGCGCTGGAAGCCGATGGCCGTCATCAGGGCGGTGAAGTGGGGACGCTCGACGAACCCGTCGCCGTCCGGATCGCCCATGGCGGCCAGGGCGTCCGCGAACTCGTCGACCGTGGCGTCGAACCGCTGGGGGTCGAGCACGATCGCGGTGAACTCCTCGGGGCTGATCCGACCGTCGCCGTTGGCGTCCAGCTCGCGGACGAGCGTCTCCCCGTAGCGGCGGAAGGCGTCGAGCATCTTACTCTTCGCGTTGTCGCCAGCCTCGGGCACCGCTGCGATGACCCGCTTGCCCATCAGCTCGAAGTCCTCCGACTCCAAAACCCCGTTGCCGTCGGCGTCGAACAGGGAGAAGACGAGCTCGACGCGGTCGTTCGCCTTGGTAGTGGGCATGGTGTGTCACCTCTGCAGTAGCGCTGTTCGGCGGGACGCCGCCGGATCCCGGACCCGGCGGTGCAACCCACTGTCGGCTCCCCACGGGGGCCTTGGCGGAGAAAGCCGGGCACGTGCACACGAAGGAAGGGAATCCGCTGCTTTGCGCATGAACCCCACGACCCTGGAAAGCGCCGCCGTCCAGGAGCGGCGCCGGCGTTCTGGTCTCGGCGCTGAGCGTGTCAGCCACTGATCTGACGCCCCACCGCACGCCTGTGAGTTCTTGAACTCACCGAATCGTCAGGGAAACACAGATGCGTGAACTCCGGACACCCGGAGCCGCGTCGGAGGTCCGCGAATTCCTCCGCCTACTCGTGACATCCGTCCAGGCAGATGGATGCAGATCGACTGGAGAGTGGCTCATGACGTCCTTGTGGCGTTTCGTGCCGGGTACTGGCTGGGTTCTTCAGCCCGTCCCGGTCTCCCCGGGGTGTGTGATCACCACCCCTGACATTCCCGGGGGGTCCTGGTCGGACAACACGTCCGGAAGAGTTCAACTCCCTGATGGACGGCCTGGAGACCAAGCTGTTCGACGTCCTGCCCGACGAGACGTGGATCTACCCCGGCCACGGCAACGACACCACCATCGGCACGGAGCGGCCCCACCTCGCGGAGTGGCGCGCACGAGGCTGGTAACCGTCCAACGACGACCGCCCGTTGATCTTGGCCGGAGGCCTACCTGTTTCGGTGACATCGGCACAGCCGTTGACGCCGAGATTGATTTCGGCCCGGTAGCCGGTTGTTCTGGTCGCCGGTTGCCGACCGGATGTTTCCTCGTCGGGCTCTTCCGCCTCCTCGCCCCCCGGGGCCGAGCCAGCGGTCGAACGGCGCGGCCGGGCCCCGGCCTTTGGTTCCGAGCACACCGCGCCCCTTTCGTACGGTGCAGTGGCAGCCGGATCACGCGCCCCCTTCCGCCCGCCCCGCTGAGCCTCGGGCAAAAGGAATCGGTCCCGGCCGCCCCACGAGGAGAGGGCGGCCGGGACCGGCTGCTGCACACCCTGGTGCCGCCTGCCCGGTTGGGCGTCTGTCACGAGGCCGTGCGCTCGGAATCGGCGACGGGGGTGTCCTCGCGATGCAGGAAGGTGGCCAGGAGGTCGCCGACGGGATGGTCGGCCTCGCTGGGATGACGCAGGGCGACGGTGGGATCGATGGTGTAGCGGTTTCGGCGGCCGACGCGCTCGCGAGTGAGGTATCCGGCCGCTTCGAGGTCGGCGACGATCAGCTGGACGGCGCGTTCGGTGATGCCGATGTCGTCGGCGACGTCGCGTCCGCGCGCCTCGGGGTCACGGGCGAGGGCGATCAGAACCCGGGCGTGGTTGGTCAGGAAGGTCCACTGGTCGCCGCGCGCGCTGGAAGGCTGGCTCATGGTCTTCATCATACGAAGCCGACTTCGCATTACCAACAACCTTTCGCGAAAAATAATTGACGAAAAAGTTTTCGCGTAACCGAGGACGGGAATCAGAGGGGCAGGTGACGCTGGACGCACCCTCACCACCCTCTTCGACCCCGCTGAAAGGGGGTCCCGATGTCTCCCCAGACCTCCATCCCGACCCTGACCCGCCCGGCAGACACCGGCTCTCCGGTGCTGCCGCTGTCCCTGCCGCACCCGGTCACCGCACTGGTGACCAACCGTCCCGAAGATCTGGCCGTGGTGGACGCGGCCGTGCGGCTGGCCGCTCCCCGCAAGGCTCCGGTGCTGCTGGTCGCCGTCCTGCCCGCGCCGTCACAGGTCCCGGACCGCGCCCGTGTGGACGCGCAGGCGGCGCGGCTGTTCCTGGCCCAGGTGCTGCCCCGGCTGCGCGCGGCCGGGGTCGGCTACATCCCGGTCGCCCACCGCGTCCCGGCAGAGAGCGGAGGGCAGCCCAGGCTGCGGGCCGCGGGCGGTGTGCTGGCCTTGGCCGCCCGCCACCATTCACCGCTGGTGGTGGCCTCCAGCCGGGGGCCGGCCGGTCTGGACGCGCACAGCCTGATCGAAGCCTCCGCCGTGCGCGGCGGCCCCTTCGTCTACGCCGTCGCACCCACCCGCGAGACCGTGCCTGTCGCCGACGTGGGGCCGACTCCGGCGGACCTGTCGCCCGCGGGGGTGCGCAATGTATGGACGCTCGCCCAGCGCCGCCTGCCCACGGCCAGACGGATCGAGGCGTGATGAACGGCCTGCACGTGCTCGCCCCCTGGTGGCTGCTTGCGCTCGTGGACCTGGTCGTCGGCGGTCTGTGCCTCGTCCTCGTCCTGCGCCCGCGCCGCCACCACACCACTGACCGCCGGCCCGCCTGAACCGGGGAGGTGAACGCCTGGACGAACTGCATCAGCGCCCGGGCCCGGCAGCCCTCCGAAGCCCGCCAGGCCCGGGGCACCACTCCCCGCCTTCCTGTCCGCCCCTGCATTGCGCTCCGCACGAGGAAGCCGATCCACCATGAATGAACTGTCGTTCGCCGTCCCGCTGTGGGTATGGGCCGCGGTCACGCTCGGCATCGGCGTGATGCTCGCCGTCGACCTGATCGCCCACCGCGACAACCACGTGATCGGCTTCCGCGAGGCCGCGCTGTGGAGCGGCCTGTGGATCGCCATCGGCCTCGGCTTCGGCCTGATCCTGTGGGCGTGGCAGGGCGGCGAGGCATCGTCGACGTACTACGCCGGCTACCTGATCGAAAAGGCCCTGTCGATTGACAACGTCTTCGTCTTCGCGCTGGTCTTCTCCTTCTTCGCCGTGCCCGACGCCTACCAGCACAAGGTCCTGTTCTGGGGCGTCATCGGCGCGCTCGCGGCCCGGCTGGTGTTCATCTTCATCGGCGCCGAACTGCTGCAGGTCTTCTTCTGGACCGCCTACCTCTTCGGGGCATTCCTGATCTGGACCGGCTACAAGATGGCCGTCTCCAAGGACGAGGAGGTCCACCCCGACCGCAACCCCGTCGTCCGACTCGTCAAGAAGATCATCCCCACCGATCCTCGCTTCCACGGCGACAAGTTCTTCATCCGCGTCAGCGGCAAGCGCTTCGCCACACTGCTGTTCGTGGTCTTGGTCGCCATCGAGGCCACCGACCTCATCTTCGCGGTCGACTCCGTCGCCGCCGTCCTGGCCATCACCACCAACACCTTCATCGTCTGGACCGCCAACGCCTTCGCCATCCTCGGCCTGCGCAGCCTGTACTTCTGCCTCGCCGGGCTGCTGCGCCGCTTCCAATATCTGCACTACGGACTCGCGGTGCTGCTCGCATTCGCCGGCGTCAAGCTCATCCTCTCGGAGACGCCCGTCGGCAAGCTGCCCATCCCCCTGACCCTCGGCGTCATCGCCGTCACCATCACCGTCTCCATCGCCTCGTCCCTTATTGCCACCCGCGGCGAGGACAGCGACAGCAGCGAAACCGCATCCCAGGCGGACCGCACGTCCGACATGCAGCCGCACTCGGCCACCGGCGCCCACACCTCGACCCCCTCCGCCAGCCCGCACCATCCGGAAGGACGGCCGTCATGACCACCCTCAGCCCCCACCGTCGCAGCACCCCCGCACCGCCCCACACCTCCCCCGTCCACGCCTACACCGTCGCCGGCGGCCCGGAAGGCGGTCGCGTCCTGGCCGTCCTGACCGGCGCCCGCGCCGATGCGGACGTGGCCGCCCACGCGGGCCAGCTCGCCGCCCGCACCGGCCGCACGGTGACCGCCGCGGTCGCCTTCCGCTCCAACGGCTTCAGCGTCAACGCCCTACTCCACATCGCCCGCCCCCGCCGCCTCACCCACCAGGCGGAAGCCGTTCTCGCACCCCACACCGAATCCTTCGCCGTAGCCGGTCATCACCGCAACGCCATCGTCCTGCTCCCCGCCCGCACCAACCCCTTTCACCGCCTACCCGCCCGTGCCCTGGCGCGGTTCGCCGCCCGCATCGGCGCCACAACCGTGATCACCTCCGTGCCCCTCCACCCACCCGGCCAGCACTTCGCCAGAGTCCACGACGCGTCCGGCACCGCAACCCCAGCCACACCCGGGGAGAGATCTCGGGGGGCGCCCCGGAGACCAACGGTTCCGGCGGATCCCCGGGCGCCACTCGGGCGACTTTCCGGCAAGGCTGTGACGTGACTGCCGTGATTCCCGGCCGACCGGTACGACCATGCTGACGTACCGCGGCACCAGCCACTGGGGAGAACCTGTGGAGCGAGAGGACGGCACACCGGTGGCCACCGGTGTCACCACCGAACGTCTCACTGGGCTCCGCAGGTGGAACCTGGCGCTCACGCTGCTGCACCTCATCCAGGCCGTGGCCATCGTCCTGCTCGCCGGAAGCTTCTCGATCACCGTGACCTCCTCCGTCCCCGAGGGGCCACCGGGAACGGCAGCGCCCGCCCCGGAAGCGTTGTTCGACGTGCCCATCGGCTGGGCCGTCGCCGTCTTCCTCGCCCTCGCGGCAGCGGACCACCTGCTGACGGCGACCGTGTGCCGCGACACATACGAACGCGACCTCAGACGTGGCATCAACCGTTTCCGGTGGCTGGAGTACGCACTGAGCGCAACCCTGATGGTGCTCCTCATCGGCTTCTACGCGGGCATCACCGGCCTCAATGCCGTCATCGCCGTCGTCGGCGCCAACGTCGGGATGATCCTCTTCGGCTGGCTCGAGGAGGAGATGAACCCGCCGGGGCGGGCGAGGACCAGGATGCTGCCGTTCTGGTTCGGGACGCTGGTCGGCGTCACGCCGTGGGTCTCGATCGCGTACAACACCGCCGCGGCCGAGACCGTCCCGGGCTTCGTGTACGGAATCGTTCTCGTCCAGGCCGCCCTCTTCTTCAGCTTCGGTCTCAACCAGTGGCTCCAGTACCGCGGAGTCGGCCGGTGGTCCGACTACGCATACGGCGAAAAGGCCTACCTGGTCCTCAGCCTCGTGGCGAAGTCACTCCTGGCATGGCAGATCTTCGCCGGCTCACTGGCCGACTGAACCTCTTCGACGGTACGCGCGGATTCCCGAAGATCCACGTGTGAAGGAAGACGAGGTACGGCGCGGGGAACATCCCAATATTCAAGAGAACCTGGGACTTCCCGGGCGGCGTGGGCAACACCTGGAAGGATCCCCGGGCGTTCGCCGGCCTGATCCACGACGTCGAGACGAAGATCTTCGCCGTGCTGCCGGACGAGACCTGGGTCTCCCCGGGCCACGGCAACGACACCACGCTGGGCGCGGAACGCCCGCAGCTGCCGGAGTGGCACGCGCGCGGGTGGTGAGACGGGGTGAGGAGTTGACGCGGGGCGCGTGAAGTCGTTCACGCGCCCCGTGTGAATCGTGCGCACACGCCGGTGCCTCGCGCGCGCTCCCCGCCCACCTGGTTGCGCGGTCAACTGGTCTCAGCCCCGCGCGGGATGACGGCTCCGGCGCGGAATGGGCCGCCGGTCTTCGATCCCCGCCCTCGGCCGGCGGCCCAGGCCCCATCCGGCGCACCTGTTCACGAGAATGCAACACCGTTCCCACCATGCGGACAAACACGGGCGTGACCTGGACAGACGCGGATTTCGCTGCCACTCTCCCGCCATGCACCTCGCCCCTCGTGTTCTGCGCCGCGCCGCCGCCGGCGCCACCGTCGCCCTCCTCGCGACCGCGGTCGGCTGCGCCCCGCAGCCCGAGGCCGACGCGTCCGCCACCTCCTCCGCCTCGGCCGGAAAGACCTGCGCCACGGGCGAGTTGGCGACCAAGACCTCGGGAAAGCTGACCGTCGCCACCGACCAGCCGGCGTACGAGCCCTGGTTCAAGGACGACAAGCCGGCCAACGGCGAAGGCTTCGAGTCGGCGGTGGCGTACGCCGTGGCGCAGCGGCTCGGGTACGACAAGAGCGCCGTCGTCTGGCAGAGCGTGCCGTTCAACAAGGCTTTCGCACCGGGTGAGAAGACCTTCGACTTCGACATCAACCAGGTGTCCGTCAGCGCCGAGCGCAAGAAGGCCGTGGACTTCTCCTCCGGCTACTACGACGTCCGCCAGGCCGTCATCGCGCTGAAGGGCAGCAAGGCCGCGAAGGCGACGAGCATCGCGGACCTGAAGGGCCTCAAGCTGGGCGCCCAGGTCGGCACCACCAGCCTCGACTACATCGACGACGTGGTGAAGCCGAGTCGCCAGGCCGCCGTCTACGCCAAGAACGACCAGGCCAAGTCCGCCCTGAAGAACGGCCAGGTGGACGCGATCGTGGTCGACCTGCCCACCGCGTTCTACATCACCTCCGCCGAGGTGACGAACGCGGAGATCGTCGGCCAGTTCGAGAACCAGGGCGGTACGCCCGAGCAGTTCGGGCTCGTCCTCGACAAGGGCAGCGCCCTCACCGCGTGCGTGACCGACGCCGTGGACGCCCTCCGCGCGGACGGCACCCTGGCGAAGATCGAGCAGCAGTGGCTCTCCGACGCCGTCGACGCCCCGGTGCTCAAGTGACGGTCACGAAGGAGGAGTCCGGCCAGGAGGGGGCGGACGACCAGGGGGACATGTCCGGCGGCGGCGACACCTACGTCCCGTCGCAGCGACGGCTGGACCGCGAGCGCTACCGGCGCACGCGGGCCCGTCGCGCCACGGCCGTCGCCGCCCTGTCGACCCTGGTCACCGCCGTCGTCCTGTATCTGATCGTCGTCGGCGCCCCCGGCTGGCCCCGCACCAGGGAGACCTTCTTCAGCGGGCAGTACGCGCGCGAGGCGTTCCCCAAGGTCCTGGAGGGGCTCTGGCTGAACGTCCGGCTGCTGTTCGTCTGCGGTGCCGCCGTCCTCGTCCTCGGCATGCTCATCGCCGTGGCCCGCACCCTGCGCGGTCCGGTGTTCTTCCCGCTGCGGGTGCTGGCCGCCGCGTACACGGACTTCTTCCGCGGACTGCCGCTGATCATCAACCTGATGATCGTGGTCCTGGGCGTCCCCGCGCTGCGGCTCCAGGGCGTGACGGTCGACCCGGTGCTGCTCGGCGGCACGGCGCTGACCCTGACGTACTCGGCGTACGTCGCCGAGGTGTTCCGCGCCGGCATCGAGTCGGTGCACCCCTCGCAGCGCGCGGCGGCCCGCTCCCTCGGCCTGTCCAACCGTCAGGCCCTGCGGTACGTCGTGCTGCCCCAGGCGGTGCGCCGCCAGGTGCCGCCGCTGCTGAACGACCTGGTGTCCCTGCAGAAGGACACCGGTCTGGTGTCGATCGGCGGCGCCATCGACGCCGTACGCGCGGCGGACATCATCGTGGGCCGCAGCCTCAACTACACGCCGTACATCGTGGCGGGGCTGGTCTTCGTCGCGCTGACCATTCCGATGACCCGCTTCACGGACTGGGTGACGGCCCGGATGGACGGCCGGCGGGCCCAGGGAGGAACGACATGAGCGACGCCCCGGTGCTGCGGATGGAGTCCGTCCGCAAGACCTTCGGCGGCTCGGTCGTCCTGCGGGACGTCGACCTGGAGGTCGCCCCGCACACCGTGACCGCGCTGATCGGCGCCTCCGGCTCCGGCAAGTCCACCCTGCTGCGGTGCGCCAACCTCCTGGAGGACATCGACGACGGCGCGATCTGGCTGGACGGCGAGGAGATCACCGACCCGCGCACCGACCCGGACGCGGTACGGCGCCGTATCGGCGTGGTCTTCCAGTCGTACAACCTGTTCCCGCACATGACCGTGCTGGAGAACATCACGCTGGCCCCGCGCCGGGTGCACGGCGTGGCGCGCGCGGAGGCCGAGGAACGCGCCGGGGAGCTGCTGGAGCGGCTCGGACTGGGCGCCAGGGCCGGTGAGTACCCCGACCGGCTCAGCGGCGGCCAGCAGCAGCGTGTGGCGATCGCACGCGCCCTCGCGGTACGTCCCCGGCTGCTGCTGCTCGACGAGATCACCGCCGCCCTCGACCCGGAACTGGTCGGCGAGGTCCTGAACGTCGTCCGTGACCTGAAGGGGGAGGGCATGACCATGGTGCTGGCCACGCACGAGATGGGCTTCGCCCGTGAGGTCGCCGACCAGGTCTGTTTCCTGGACGGAGGGGTCGTGCTGGAGCGCGGCCCGGCCGAGCGGATCTTCGGCGACCCGCAGCAGGAGCGCACCCGGCGCTTCCTGCGGCGGATCGTGGAGGCCGGCCGGCTGTGACCGGGGGCAGGTAAGGGGCGTACTCCTGGAGGCCGGTGCTTACGTGTCGGCCTTCCCCGTCCCCGCCAGAGCGGCGACCCGCTCGACCCCGAACACGTATCCCTGCACCCCGCACCCCGCGATGACCCCGTCGGCGCGCAGCGAGACGTACGAGTGGTGCCGGAAGGACTCGCGCCGGTGGATGTTGGAGATGTGGACCTCCAGCACCGGCAGGCCGTCACAGGTGTTGAGCGCGTCCAGGATCGCCACGGACGTGTGCGAGTAGGCGCCCGGGTTGATCACGATGCCGGCGTGGTGCAGGCGGGCCTCGTGGATCCAGTCGACGAGTTGTCCCTCGTGGTTGGACTGGCGGAAGTCCACCGTGCCGCCGTGGGCCGCCGCCGCCTTCACGCACAGCGCCTCCACGTCGGCAAGCGTGTCGGACCCGTAGATCTCCGGCTGGCGCTGACCCAGGAGGTTCAGGTTGGGGCCGTTCAGGATCATGATCGGGGCGGTGGCCAGGGTGTGCGGCACGGTTCCTCCGGTCCGTTCGGGGCGGTCCGTCGGGAACCGCCGCTCGGACCCGGTCTATCACGGGGGAACGGCGCACCGGGGAGCCGCCTCGGTCCTCCCCCGCCCCTCCGGTCACCCCCGTGCGCCCCCGTAACCGGTCGTCACCATGGGTAGTTGACGCGGCATGCACGATGTACGCACCGTAAGGGCGCCCTCCATGCCACGGCTCGCCGCCGCCTCGCTCACGGGGACGGCCGTCGAGTTCTACGACTTCTTCGTCTACGGCACCGCGGCCGCGCTGGTCCTCGGGCCGCTGTTCTTCCCGACGTTCTCGCCGCTGGCCGGGACGCTGGCCGCGTTCGCGACGTTCGGCGTGGGCTTCGTGGCGAGGCCGCTCGGTTCGGTGCTCTTCGGGCACATCGGGGACCGCCGGGGCCGCCGGCCGGTCCTCGTCGCCTCCCTGCTGCTGACCGGGGTGTCCACCGTCGCGGTGGGCTGCCTGCCGACGTACGGCGGCATCGGGGTGGCCGCGCCCGTGCTGCTGGTCGTGCTGCGGTTCCTCCAAGGGCTGGGGGTCGGCGGGGAGTGGGGTGGCGCGGTGCTGCTCACGGCGGAGCACGCGCCCGCCGAGCGGCGCGGGCTGTGGTCGAGTTTCCCGCAGGTCGGACCCGCGATCGGGTTCCTGCTGGCCAACGGGGTGGTGCTGGCGCTGTCGGTGACGCTGACGGAGGCTCAGTTCACGTCGTGGGGGTGGCGGGTGCCGTTCTGGGCGGCCGGGGTGCCGGCCGTGCTCGGGCTGTGGCTGAGGTCGTCGCTCCCGGAGAGCCCGCGCTTCCTGGAGCTCGGCGACCACGCGCGCGTGCCGCTCGTGGAGGTCGTGCGCGACCACGGGCGGCTGGTCCTGCTGACCGCCGGCGGGCTGGCCGTCGGGTACGCGATCTTCTACGCCGTGACCACCTGGTCCCTCGCGTACGCCACCGAGCGGCTCGGGGTGAGCCGCACCGTGATGCTCACCTGCATCATGGGCGCCGTGGTGGTGAAGGGCGCGCTGACGCCGGTGGCGGCGATGCTGGGCGACCGGTTCGGACGCCGGCCCCTGTGTCTCGCGGGCTGTGCGGCGGCAGCGCTGTGGATGCTGCCGATGGTGGCGCTGCTGGCGACCGGCGCTCCCCTGGCGATGTTCGTCGGGTTCCTCGGGGCGCTCCTCGCGTTCGTCACGATGTTCGGGGTGATCGCCGCGTATCTGCCCGAGCTGTACGAGCCGAGGGTGCGCTGCACGGGCGCGGCGGTCGGCTACAACCTCGGCGGTGTCCTCGGGGGTGCGCTCACGCCGATCGTGGCGACGGCGCTGGCGGAGCACTCGGGGCGCATCCCGTGGGGGGTGGGCGTCTATCTCACGGTGATCGCGCTGGTCAGTCTGGGCTGTTTCGCGCTGCTGCCGGAGACCCGGCCGGTGCGGCGGACGGCCGTGCAGCCGGTCCTGGAGTGATCCCTGCCCGTCAGGGGTTGACCGCCAGTTCCAGGTAGGCCAGGAACAGGACGAGATGGACACCGCCCTGCAGCGGGGTGGCGCGTCCCGGCACCACGGTCAGGGAGCTGACCACGACGGTCAGCGCGAGCAGCACCATGTAGGTGGCGCCCAGGCCCAGGACGAGGGGGCCGGAGAGCCAGACGGAGGCGAGGGCGACCGCGGGGATCGTCAGGCCGATGCTGGCCATGGCGGAGCCGAGCGCCAGGTTGAGGCTGGTCTGCACCCGGTCGCGGCGGGCGGAGCGCAGGGCGGCGATGGTCTCGGGGAGCAGCACGAGCAGGGCGATCACCACGCCGACGACCGCGTGGTGCAGTCCGGCCGCCTCCACCCCGGACTCGATCGTGGGCGAGACGCCCTTCGCCAGGCCCACCACCCCGACCAGGGCCAGACCGAGGAGCCCGAGGCTGCTCAGCGCGGCCCGTGAGGAAGGGACGCCGACGTGGTCGTCGGCGGTGATCGCCTCCCCCTGGCGGGTGACCGGCAGGAAGTAGTCGCGGTGCCGGACGGTCTGGGTCGCCACGAACAGGCCGTAGAGGATCAGCGAGGACAGCGCGGCGAAGGTGAGCTGGACAGAGGAGAACTCCGGTCCCGGTTTGCTGGTCGTGAAGGTCGGCAGCACCAGGCTGAGGGTGGCGAGCGTCGCCACGGTGGCCAGGGCGGCGCCCGTGCCCTCGGGGTTGAACACGGCCGTGCCGTGCCGCAGCGAGGCGACGAGGAGGCAGATGCCGACCACGCCGTTGCAGGTGATCATCACGGCGGCGAAGACCGTGTCCCGTGCGAGGGTCGCGGACTTGTCCCCGCCGTCCACCATGAGGGTCACGATCAGGGCGACCTCGATGACCGTCACGGCGATCGCGAGGACCAGGGAGCCGAAGGGTTCGCCGACCCGGTGGGCGACGACCTCGGCATGGTGCACGGCGGCCAGGACGGATGCGGCGAGGACCGCGGTGACCAGCACGACGACCGCCACAGGCAGGTCGCGGCCCCAGGTCAGGATCAGGAGCGCCACGGCCAGCCCCGGCACGAGGGTCGTCCACCGGGCGATGGGCGTCCTGAGCCGAGCGATCATGCAGCGATCGTCGCAGAGCTGTGGGGGCTTCGCATTCGGGCTCCGGCGGCCGGTGCGGCCCGCGCGTCAGCCGAAGACGGTGATGTCCTCGACGTCGCAGTCGGTGAAGGACGGGGGCTTGGTGCAGAGCGCCGCCATCCGCTCCGCGAACTTGCTCGTCTCGGGGGATGCGCTGTTGCGCATGGCCTCCTCGTGGGAGTCGAACTCGACCACGACCAGGTAGTGGTCGGGCCGGCTCCTGTCCTTGAGGACGAGGCGCCGCACGGGGCCGCCGACGCCGTCCCCGAGTTCCCGGTCCCCCTCCTCGGCGAGCGCGCGCATCTCGTCGATCCGGTCGGTCTCGAAGTCGATGATTTGGACGAACTTCTGTGAACCGCTCATGGTGCCTCCGCCCGTGACGGGCGCCCCGGGTGCGGGGCGCCCGTGTTCAAAGGAAGCACCGGGAGCGGCGGGCGGCAATGCGCCGCGCACCGCCGGCCGGGCTGGTTGTTCCTACGTCGTCGGTGGTCAGGCCTCGATGCTGTCCTTCGGAGCGCCTTCGCTCTCCGTCCGCGCCGCCTCGGCCGCCGCCTGCTTCTTCGAGGCGCGCAGACTGGTGATCGTGGTGACGACCAGGACGCCGCAGATGACGCCGAGCGAGACCGGGATGCTGATCTCGGGGACGTGGACACCGGACTCGTGCAGCGCGTGCAGCACCAGCTTGACGCCGATGAAGCCCAGGATGATCGACAGGCCGTAGCTGAGGTGGACCAGCTTCCTCAGCAGGCCGCCGATGAGGAAGTACAGCTGCCGCAGACCCATCAGCGCGAAGGCGTTGGCCGTGAAGACGATGTACGGGTCCTGCGTGAGGCCGAAGATCGCGGGGATCGAGTCGAGCGCGAACAGGACGTCGGTGGTGCCGATCGCGAGCATCACGACGAGCATCGGGGTCATGACCCGCTTGCCGTTCTGCTCGATCCACAGCTTGGTGCCGTGGTAGCGGTCGGCGACGCCGAACCTGCGCTCGGCCGCCTTGAGCAGCTTGTTCTCCTCGAACTCCTCGTCCTCCTCGTCGGCCCGGGCCTCCTGGATGAGCTTCCAGGCGGTCCAGATGAGGAAGGCACCGAAGAGGTAGAACACCCAGGCGAAGCTGGCGAGGATCGCGGCGCCCGCGGCGATGAAGACGGCCCGCAGGGCCAGGGCTATGAGCACGCCCACCAGCAGGACCCGCTGCTGGTACTGCGACGGGACGGCGAACTTCGCCATGATCAGGACGAAGACGAAGAGGTTGTCGACGCTGAGCGACTTCTCGGTGATGAAGCCCGCGAAGAACTCTCCGGCGGGCCGGCCGCCGCCGAAGACGAGGAGGCCGAGGCCGAAGAGGCCCGCCAGGGCGATCCAGACGACGGTCCAGATGCCGGCTTCCTTGATCGACACGTCGTGCGGCTTGCGGCCGATGAAGAAGTCGACCGCGATCAGGGCGGCCAGACCCACGATGGTGAGAACCCACAGGTTCAGGGAAACATCCACTGCGCCTCCGGCAGTACGTAACGGCAGGTAATCAGCGTCGTCGCGCTGCCGGAGGTCTCTTCCACCCGGTCCCGGCGGGACGGGCCGGCGTCCCGGGATCCTCTTCGATCCGTATTGACGGGTGCGCCGCAGCAAGGGAGTACTCCCCTCCGTACGGAAGACAGTACCCCAATCACCAAGGAAAGGTAAAGTGATTGGCAAAAGAAAGGCCAAGTTGGCTGCTCAGAGCAGCTTTACGTGTACTTGGTGCGCGCGCTCGCCACCTGGGCCAAGACCTGCTGGAGCACCGCGCTGCCGGGTGGCACGAGCGCCGGCTCATAGGTCCAGGCGTGCCCCACCCAGGGGTCCGCGAGGTGGTCGTCGGGCACCGCGGTCAGGCGGAGCAGCCCCCGCCACAGCGGATCCAGCAACGGACCGTAACCGGAGGCGTCCTCCCGGTCGGCCACCAGCATCAGATGGACGCCCACGGCGGGACCCTCGTCGGCGAGGTAGCGGAGCTGGTTGACGGCCCGGTCGTCGAAGCCGTGCGGGAAGTCGTTGACGACGAGGAACTGCTGGGAGGTGTCGAAGCCGGGCGGGAGGGAGTCGGCGGCACCGCCGCGCACCGCCATCTGCACCAGGTCGACGCGCTGGGTCAGCCGGCCCAGGACATCCGCCACCCCCGCCGCCCCGGCCGCCGGCGGAGCCGCGAGCACCCCGGCCCCGACGAGCGGTGCGAGGGCCTGCGCCCCGGAGCCCGCCGGGTCGATGACGTGCACGGTGAACTCGGCCGCCGGATACACCGCCAGCAGCCGGGCGGTGTGCGCCACGGCCGACACCAGGGCGAGATGCCGCAGCTCGTGGGAGTCGACGAACGGCCCTTCGGCCGATCCCGAGCCGCCGCTGTCGATCCACAGCCCGCGCTCCAGCGGGAGGCGCACCAGCATCGGGATGCGCAGCGGGTCGCTCTCGGGCAGATGGAGGTCGCCCAGGCGCAGCGCCATCGGCATCTCCATCGGGACTCTGTAGGCGTGCCAGGCCGGGCTGTCCCAGCGGGCGTAGGCCGGGGGCAGCGCCGGTTCGACGACGTCGGACTCGGCGCCCAGCTGGACGAGGTCCCGCTCCAGGGCCTGCCGGGCCTGGTCGACGAGCTGGACGTGGCGGGCCTGGGCCGCCTCACGGGCCGCGTCCCCCTGGCCGCCGAGCCTGCTCCGCGGGTCGGACAGGACCCGGTCCAGCTCCGTCTCCATACGGGTGTCGGCGAAGTCGACGGCGCTGCGGTACGCGGACGTGGTGCGCGCCAGGTCCTCGAACATGCCCCAGACCTGGTTGTAGAGCCGCTCCTCCATCGACCAGCCGGTCGCGTCGCCCGCGACGGGCGGGGCGGGCTGCCCCGGCTGGGCCGGCGGTGCGGTGGGCGGGGGCGGCGGCGGGGCGCTGTTCCGCCGACCGGGGTGGACGTAGTCGACGGGGCCGCCGACGGCGGGCGGGGTCGGGGGGACCGGCTGGCCGGGTGCGGGGCCCGCCGGTGCCGCACCCGTGGGAACGGAATCCGACGGCGTGCCCGTGGGCACGGAACCCGTCGGCGCGTCGGCCGGATAGCCGGTGCCTCCCTGCGTGCCGTACCCGGAGCCGCTCTGGTCCGGGCCGAGGGCGGACGCGGCCGCCTGCCGGGAGCGGTCGGCGTCCGGGGTGCGCGGGGGCGGGGCCGGGACCGAGCGGGCCAGGCCCTGGGCCACCGCCTCGTCGATACCGGCCGCGAGCTGCTGCGCCTGGGGCAGGCCCTGGTCGGTGAGGAGTTCGGCGAGACCGCCCGCGTACCCCTGGCCGACGGCCCGCACCTTCCAGGCGTCCTGGCGCCGGTAGAGCTCCAGGGCGACGACCGCCGACTCGGCGCTCAGACCGCTGACGGTGTACCCGGCGACCTCGGTGCCGTCGAGGCCGGTCACCCGGACGGCGGGCGGCGGCACGGCGCCGAAGCTGACCGGGCCCGACCCGTCGCCCGTGGGCAGGGAGAGCAGGACGTTGACCCGGTGCACGCTCGCCGGCATGGCGTCCAGGTCCACGGCGAGGCGGTGATCGGCGGCCGCCTGCCGGGAGACCTCCAGGCCGGGCAGGGTCGGGGAGCCCGGGTGAGCCACCCATTCGACGCCCTGCGCCCTGCCGTTCTCGTCGCTGAGCGTGGCCGCGGCCACGACCGGTGTGCCGGCCGAGATCCTGATCTCGAGGCGAACCGTGGAGAGCGGGTGGTTCTGCCCCCGCACCAGCTCGGCCGTCATCGCCTGTCCCCCTGTGTCGCGTGTGGTGTTGTCGTGTCGGTCGGCCGGGCCCTGTTACAGGAGCGGCACGAGGGCGGGCATCAGGTCCTGGAAGGTGCGGCCGTTGGCCGGGGTGCCGAGGGCCGTCATCGTCCAGCCCGCGCCCGAGCGGTGCACCTTGGCCATGATCTGGGCCGTGTAGGCGCCGCCGCCCGCGAGCGTGTAGCGCGCCAGCTCCTGGCCGTTGGTCTCGTCGACCAGTCGGCAGAAGGCGTTCTGCACCTCCTGGAAGGTCTGGCCGGTGAAGGAGTTCACGGTGAAGACGATCTGGTCGACGTGGACCGGGACGCGCGCGAGGTCGACGAGGATCGCCTCGTCGTCGCCGCCCTGGCCGACACCGCCGACGAGGTTGTCACCGGTGTGCCGGACGGAGCCGTCGTCGCTCACCAGGTGACGGAAGAACACGACGTCGACCGGCTGCTTGTCCGCGAACAGCACGGCGGAGGCGTCCAGGTCGATCTCCCGGGTGCGGGAGCCGAACAGGCCACGCCGCGGGGCCGCCTGCCAACCGAGACCCATGCGGACCGCGGTCAGGCTGCCCCCGTCGTTCTTCTGCAGACTGATGGCCTGGCCCTTGGTCATGTTGACGGTCACGGGCTGATTCCCCTCTCGAACTGTCCCCTGTTGCCGCGGCGTCCGCGGTTGCGAAAACCCTACGCACAGGCACTGACAGTGCCGCACCCGGGAACGCACTTTGTGTCGGTCTTGCAACACTGCGCGTCGCGGCCCGGGCACGGCGACCCCACGGGTCCGTCAGGCCAGACCCGCCTCCCTCATCTGCCGCAGCTCCTTCTTCATCTCGGAGACCTCGTCACGGATCCGGGCGGCCACCTCGAACTGCAGGTCGGCGGCGGCGGCCCGCATACGCGCCGTCATCTCCTCGATCTGCTCGGCGAGTTCGGCCGCCGGACGGTCGGTGGGGACCGTCTCCTTGGCCTTGCCCCTGGCCGACCTGGACGGGGCGGCCGCCGCCTTGGCCGCCTTGTCGCCGAGGGAGGGCACGGGGGCCTTGGTGCCGCGTCCGTCCTTCTTCGCCCGGTAGCCCGTACCGAGCAGCTGCTCGGTGTCGACCTCCTCGCGGGCGATCTGCGCGACGATGTCGTTGATCTTCTTGCGGAGCGGCTGCGGGTCGATGCCCTTCGCCTTGTTGTAGGCGATCTGCTTCTCGCGGCGGCGGTTGGTCTCGTCGATGGCCCGCTCCATGCCGGGCGTGATCTTGTCGGCGTACATGTGCACCTGACCGGAGACGTTGCGCGCCGCGCGGCCGATGGTCTGGATCAGCGAGGTGCCGGAGCGCAGGAAGCCCTCCTTGTCGGCGTCGAGGATGGCCACCAGGGAGACCTCGGGCAGGTCGAGGCCCTCCCGCAGGAGGTTGATGCCGACCAGGACGTCGAACTCGCCGGCGCGCAGCTCGCGCAGCAGCTCGATGCGGCGCAGGGTGTCGACGTCGCTGTGCAGATAGCGCACCTGGATGCCGAGTTCCAGGAAGTACTCCGTGAGGTCCTCGGCCATCTTCTTGGTGAGCGTGGTGACCAGGACACGCTCGTCCTTCTCCACGCGGGTGCGGATCTCGTGCACCAGGTCGTCGATCTGGCCCTCGGTGGGCTTGACGACCACCTCGGGGTCGACGAGGCCGGTGGGACGGATGATCTGTTCGACGACGCCGTCCCCGCGGGAGAGCTCGTACTTGCCGGGTGTGGCCGACAGATACACCGTCTGCCCGATGCGCTTCTGGAACTCCTCCCACTTCAGGGGACGGTTGTCGAGGGCGGAGGGCAGCCGGAAGCCGTGGTCGACGAGCGTGCGCTTGCGGGAGGCGTCGCCCTCGTACATCGCGCCGATCTGCGGCACGGTGACGTGCGACTCGTCGATGACGAGCAGGAAGTCGTCGGGGAAGTAGTCGAGCAGGGTGTTCGGCGGGGAACCGGGCTCACGGCCGTCGAAGTGCATCGAGTAGTTCTCCACGCCGGAGCACGAGCCGATCTGGCGGAGCATCTCGATGTCGTAGGTGGTGCGCATCCGCAGCCGCTGGGCCTCCAGGAGCTTGCCCTGCTTCTCCAGCTCGGCCAGCCGCTCCCCCAGCTCCTTCTCGATGTCGTTGACGGCCCGCTCCATCCGCTCGGGGCCGGCGACGTAGTGGGAGGCGGGGAAGACGTACAGCTGCTCGTCGTCGCTGATGATCTCGCCGGTGAGGGGATGCAGCGTGGACAGGGCCTCGATCTCGTCGCCGAACATCTCGATGCGGACGGCGAGCTCCTCGTAGACCGGGAAGATCTCGACGGTGTCGCCGCGCACCCGGAAGGTGCCACGGGTGAACGCCAGGTCGTTGCGCGTGTACTGGATGTCCACGAAGCGGCGCAGCAGCTCGTCGCGGTCGATCTCCTCGCCGACCTTCAGCGGGACCATCCGGTCCACGTACTCCTGCGGGGTGCCGAGGCCGTAGATGCAGGACACCGAGGCGACCACGACGACGTCCCGCCGGGTGAGCAGCGAGTTGGTCGCGGAGTGGCGCAGCCGCTCGACCTCCTCGTTGATCGAGGAGTCCTTCTCGATGTAGGTGTCCGACTGCGGTACGTACGCCTCGGGCTGGTAGTAGTCGTAATACGAGACGAAGTATTCGACCGCGTTGTTCGGCAGGAGTTCGCGGAATTCGTTCGCCAGCTGGGCGGCCAGGGTCTTGTTCGGCGCCATCACCAGAGTGGGCCGCTGGAGCTTCTCGATCATCCACGCGGTGGTGGCGGACTTGCCGGTGCCGGTCGCGCCGAGCAGGACGACGTCCTTCTCGCCGGCTTCGACGCGCCGGGCGAGCTCGGCGATGGCCGTCGGCTGGTCGCCGCTGGGCTGGTAGGGGCTGACGACCTCGAAGGGCGCCACCGTGCGTTCGATGTGAGAGACGGGCCGCATGCCATCCACCGTACGACCCCCCACTGACAACGGGGCCGGATCAGCGGTTTCGTGCGGGTGGACCCCGGTCCTGGGGCGGGGTCAGCGGTTCTGCGGTGTGCGGGACTCGCGGTGGGGGACCTTGCGGCGGGGCCGCAGCACCGGACGGCGGGCGGAGTGCTGCACACTCGGGTGCGCCGGGACGCCGGGCTTGTGTTCGACGGGGGTCCAGCGGGGCTTGCCCACCATCAGCGGGTCGAACATCACGACGACACCGGCGAGCACCAGGAAGGCGAGGGGGCCGATCAGCATCGGCGCGAGGAGGGTCGCGGGCGAGTCGCCGTCGGCCGGGCTGCCGGTCGCGTGCAGCTGGACGCTCAGCGCGGCCATGCCCGTGTAGTGCATGCCGGTGACGGCGAGCCCCATGACGAGGCTGGCGCCCACGCTCCACAGGAAGCCCCTGACCTGACCGGCCGACCACAGCGCGGCGGTGGCCGCGGCCATGGCTATCGCGACGGAGAAGCCGACGGTGACCGTGTTGTACTCGAGCTTGCCGTTGAACCGCATCCCGGCCATGCCGAGGTAGTGCATCGACGCGATGCCCAGCCCGGTGATGGTGCCCCCGGTGAACAGGGCCGTTCCGCTCGCGCCCCGGTAACCGACGATGAAGACCCCCACGCCCACCATGAGGACGGCGACGGCGAGACTGGCGTAGGTGGTCGCCTTGTCGTAGTGGATCGGGGCGCCCCTGATCGTGAAACCCATCATCGCGATGAAGTGCATGGTCCAGATGCCCGAGCCGATCGCGGCGGAGCCGAGGGCCAGCCATCCGGGGCGCCACGAGTCGGCGACGAGCAGGGCTCTGGTGGTGCAGCGCAGGCCGAGTGCACCGCCGAGGCAGGCCATCAGGTAGGCCACCAGCGGGGTGACGATTCCGTAGCTGAATCCGTCGACCGTGCCGTGCATGCGCGGTTTGCCCTTCCGCCCTGTTGCTTGCTTTTTTCCTTTACGCGCCCCTCCCAGGACCGCGCGGGGGCGGCCAAGGCTGAGAGAGAGTATGACCCCCACCGGAATGGTCGAACGATTTTCCGGCAAAGAAACACGTCCTTGCCGCACCTGTGCAGCAGCGGTGAGCGGCCTCTGTCGCCCCCTCCTTTCATCCTCCGGTCATCCCGCACCCGCCCCACCGTCGACTCCGTGCTGTCAGAGTTGAGCTGTACGTGAGCACCGAAGCGAGGAGTACGCATGCACGCGCGCACCGTAGCCGTCACGACCACCGCGCTCCTGGGTACCGCCGCCTTGATGCTCCCGGTCCACGACGCCCGCGCGGGCATCCCCACCCACGCCGTGGTCGTCGCCCACCGGGGGGCCTCGGCGCTTGCCCCGGAGAACACCCTGGGCGCCGTCGACGAGGCCGCCGCCCTGGGCATCGTCTGGGTGGAGAACGACGTCCAGCGCACCAAGGACGGCGAGCTCGTGGTGATCCACGACGACAGCCTGCGCCGTACCACGGACGTGGAGGAGGTCTTTCCCGACCGTGCACCCTGGAAGGTGAAGGACTTCACGGCGGCCGAGATCGCCCGGCTGGACGCGGGGAGCTGGTTCGGCGCGACGTACACAGGCACGCGCGTGCCCACACTGAAGCAGTACATGCAGCGCGTGGAGCACAACCACCAGAAGCTGCTCCTGGAGATCAAGAACCCCGAGCTGTACCCGGGCATCGAGCAGCAGACGCTGAAGCTGCTGAGCAACGAGGGCTGGCTCGACGAGCGGCATGCGGCAGGACGGCTGATCGTGCAGAGCTTCAGCGCGGACAGTCTGCGCACGGTGCACGACCTGATGCCGGCGGTGCGGACCGGTCTGCTGGGCAAGCCGGCCGAGGCGGACCTGGCGCGGTACGCCGTCTTCGCCGACCTGATCAACCCCTCGCACACCGGTCTGTCACGGAGTTACGTCGACGCCGTGCACGCACTGAAGGGACCGCACGGCAAGCCGATGAAGGTCTTCGTCTGGACGGTCGACGACGCCGCCCGGGCGCGGACCGTCGCCCGGTACGGGGTCGACGGTCTGATCACCAACAAGCCCGACGTGGTGCGCAGGGCCCTGTACCGGTACTGACGGCGCTCGCCGGCACCCTGGTCGGTGGCGTGGTGAGTGCCCTCGCCAGTGGCCTTGTCAGTGGCCTTGTCAGTGGCAGGCCGTACGGTGGGGCGCATGGACAGTCTTGGGCGGGACGGGCAGCAGGTCGTCTGGGCGGTGGTCGGCACCGGCATCGGTCCGTTGCTGCTGGCGGCGACCCGTGCGGGCCTGGTCAACGTGGTGTTCCACGCCACCGACGCGGTCCGGGACCAGGCACTCGCCAGGCTCGCGGGCCGGCTGGGCGCGGAGCCCGTCGAGGCGCCGGACTCTCCGCTGCTGGCCGAGGCGATACGCCAGGTGGACGCCTATTTCGCAGGGGAGCGGCACGCGTTCGAGCTCCCCCTGGACTGGTCGCTGATCTCGGGCTTCAACCGCCAGGTCCTGCGCGAGCTCGCCTCCGAGGTGCCGTACGGCGCGGTCGTCGGCTACGGCGATCTGGCCCGGCGGGTCGGGCAGCCGCGGGCGGCGCAGGCGGTGGGGACGGCGATGGGCGCCAATCCGCTGCCCGTCGTCGTGCCCTGTCATCGGGTCGTCGAGAGCGACGGCGGCATCGGCGGGTTCGGGGGCGGTCTGGAGACGAAGCGGAAGCTGCTCGCGCTGGAAGGGGTCCTGCCCGAGCCGCTGTTCTGAGGGTCCTCCGGGGCTCCGGGCTCCTCGCCGACGGGCTTCTCTGCGACGGGTGGCCGTCCGCCATGCGTCGCGGACCGGTGGCGTCCCCCACAGGCGGCCGGGGTTTGGCCGGGTGTGCCACCCGCCAGAGATGAGGCAAGGCCCGAGAACAGGAGACAGGCGCATGGTGCTGGTGGTGTCGGAAGAGGTGCGGGAGGCGGTCGACGCGCGTCGCCCCGTGGTGGCTCTGGAGTCCACGATCATCGCTCATGGGCTGCCGCGCCCGCGCAATCTGCAGGTGGCGCGGGAACTGGAGGCCGTCGTCCGCGCGGAGGGGGCCGTTCCGGCGACGATCGCCGTGCTGGACGGGCGGCCCCATGTCGGCCTCGACAAGGAGCAGCTGGAGCGGGTCGCCAACGAGGACGGCATCCGCAAGCTGGGCCACCGGGACCTGCCGCTCGCGGTGGCCTCGGGGGCGAGCGGGGCGACCACGGTGTCGGCGACGGCGCTGCTGGCGGCGCTGGCGGGGGTGCGGGTGTTCGCCACGGGCGGGCTCGGCGGGGTGCACCGGGAGTGGACGGTGACCCAGGACGAGTCGGCCGACCTGGGGCTCCTCGCGCGGACCAGGATCACGGTGGTCTGCGCGGGTGTGAAGTCGATCCTGGACGTCCCGGCGACCCTGCAGCGGCTGGAGACCCTGGGCGTGGCCGTCGCCGGATACGGCACGGACCGCTTCCCGGGCTTCTACCTGTCCGACTCGGGGCATCCGGTGGACTGGACGCTGGAGACCCCCGCACAGGTGGCCGCCGTGATGCGGGCCCAGGACACGGTCGGCGGGCCGGAGTCGGCTCTGATCGTCGCCAACCCGGTGCCCGAGGAGGAGCAGCTGGATCCCGAGGTGCACGCACGCGTGCTCGCGGACGCGCTGCAGGCGTGCGAGGAGGCCGGCGTCACCGGCCAGGGCGTCACTCCGTTCCTCCTCGACCACCTGGTCCGGCACACCGACGGGGCCTCGCTGAGCGCCAACCTGGCGGCGGTGCGCGGCAACGTCCGCCTGGCGGCCAGGATCGCGGCGGCCTGGGCCGAGGGATGACCGGACGCCCGCGAGGCCGCCACGCCGGGGACGGCCCGGAGCACTCGCGCGGCGGGCCGGGCACGGCGGCGCCCCCTGCTCCCTTCCCTTCCGGGGGCGCGAACCCGCCGGGCGGGGCGCTGCTGGTCGTCGGGGACGTGGTGACGGACGTCGTCGCACGGCATCGGGGGCCGCTGGCGTCGGGTACGGACACGGCCGCCGTGATCCGTACCCTGCCGGGCGGCGCGGGCGCCAATGTGGCGTGCTGGGCGGCGCACCTGGGGTGTGCGGACGTACGGCTGCTCGGCCGGGTGGGCGCGGAGTCGGCGGTCTGGCACGAACGGGAGCTGATCGCGTGCGGAGTACGGCCCCGGCTCGTCGTCGATCCGGACGCACCGACCGGCACGGTGATCTGTCTGGTGGACGCGCAGGCCGCGGCCGAGCGGACCTTCCTCACCGACAGCGGAGCCGCGCTGCGGCTGGAGCCCGGCGACTGGTCGGACGCGCTGCTGGACGGTGTGGGCCGCCTGCATCTGTCGGGCTATCTGCTGTTCTCGGCGTCCGGGCGGGCCCTGGTGCGTACGGCGTTGGCGTCGGCGCGGGCGCGCGGGGTGCCGACGAGCCTCGATCCGGCGTCCTCGGGCTTCCTCGCGGAGCTGGGCGCCGAGCGATTCCTCGCGCTCGTCGAGGGAGTGGACGTACTCCTGCCCAGCCGCGACGAGTCGTGTCTGCTGACCGGGTCGCCGGACGGGGCGGAGGCGGCGGCCGAGCTGAGCCGCCGGGTCCCGCTCGTAGTGGCCAAGCAGGGGGGCGACGGCGCGCTGCTCGCGCGCGGCGGCGCGGTCGTCGCCGCCGTCCCGGCCGTCCCCGCGACGCCCCGGGACACCACGGGCGCGGGGGATGCCTTCACGGGCGCCTTCCTCGCCGCCCTCCTGCGGCGCGAAGAGCCTTCGGCGGCGGCGGCCGAGGGGTGCCGGGCGGGAGCCCGCGCGGTGGAACGGGTGGGAGCCCGACCGCCCACGCCCGGAGACGGGACGACACCGGCGCTGACGAACGGGACCCGCGTCACGGGCTGAGGCGGTGTCGGCGGGGCGGATAGGTCGGCCGGTCGGCCGGTCGCCGTCGGCTGAGGGCGGTGGTGTTCTGGTGGCTGGGGAGGCGGTTTCCCTGGCGGCCGGGGGCGGCTGCGGCCGGGGCGGTGATCGGCTGCGGTCGGCGGCGGTCCGGCCGTCGGGGGCGGCTGCGGCCGGGGCGGCGGTTCTACGGCGGCCGGGGCCGGCGATCGGCGGGCGCCGGGTCGGCGTCGGTTGTGGCCGGGGCGGCGGTCCGGCCGTGCGCGGTCGGCTGCGGCCGAGTCGGCGACCCGCGACCGGATGGCCCGGATCCCGAGCCCGGGGTGCCCCCTGGTGCCGGGTGTTGCCGACCCCCGCGCCTCGCTGCTGCTGGCCGCTGCCCCGGGCCCCGTCGGGCGGTCCCGTCGGCTCTACGCCTTGCGGCCCCAGGCGGAGATCATGGGTGCCGTGGCCAGGTCCATGGTGCCGGAGGCGACGTTGGCCAGGTGGCGGTCGATCTCCTCCGCGGTCGCGAGACCGGCGCCGAGGAGTCTGTCGCGGATCTGGCGGACCGTCGCCGACTCCAGGGCGGCGCTGGCGGGTGAGGTGACCGGGAAGTAGGCGTCGGCCTCGACGCGCTGGAGTCCGGCCTCGCGCAGCAGACGCGGGAGCTTACGGCCGTAGGAGAGGTCGGCCCCGCGGTCGGCGAGGAGGGTGCGGAAACCGTGGCGCAGCCGGTTGGCGAGCTGCTGTTCGGGGCCGTGCTCGTCGGGGCAGAGCAGGGGCTGGAGGGCGGGGTCGCCGTCCTCGACGAGAAGGCGTCCGCCGGGGCGCAGGGCCTTCACCATGGAACGCAACGCCCTTTCCCGGTCCGGGACATGGACCAGGACGAGCCGGGCGTGCACCAGGTCGAACCCCTCGGCGGGGGGTTCCTCGACGCCGACGTCGTGCACGCGCACCTCGACCGGGGGGCGGGCGGCTGCGGCGAGCCGGGAGGTGTCGATGTCGGTAGCGACGACCTTGCCGGTGGGCCCGACCTTCTTCGCCAGCCACGCCACCACCGACGTCCCGCCGGCCCCGACCTCCCAGCAGCGCCAGCCGGGGCCGACGCCCAGCCCTTCGAGGTGGCGGAACGTCGTGGGGTCGAAAAGGGTGGCGAAGGCGTCGAAGCGCTCCGCCGCCTCGGACTGCCGGTTGTCGAGAAGGTACCCGTCGGTTCGCGTCATGTGCCGATCATCCCAGTTCTCCCGCTTCGCGGAGGCGGTCGACGCGGCCATGAATCCGTATCGGTCGTGGCCCGCAGTCCCGTTGTCCACAGGCGGGAACAAACCGGAACCAGCCCTTTCCACAGGCTTACCCACGGCCTGCGCGCGCCTGGCAGACTGGCCGACCAGGGCGCGGGAGTGCGGCGCGAGGAGAGCCACGCAAGGAGATCCAGATGACCATGGCAGGGAATCTGCGGAAGGTCACCGGCCTCGGCCGGGTCGGCGGCCTGCGCGGGGTGGCGCGGCTGGCCCGGCGTCGCGCCCGGGTCGATCTCAGTCACCACGCGCGCTCCCCGCTGGGCTCCTCGGTGGTGAACTGCGTGACCTACCAGGAGGGTGTGCGCGCCCCTGTCTGCGAGGACCTGGTCGAAACGGTCGAGCGGGTCCGCAAGAGCGGCCAGGGCTTCGTCTGGCTGGGGCTGCACGAACCGACGAACGCCGAGTTCGCGGGCATCGCCGAGCTCTTCGACCTGCATCCGCTGGCCGTGGAGGACGCCGTCGAGGCCCATCAGCGCCCCAAGGTCGAGCGGTACGGCGAGACGCTGTTCGCGGTGTTCAAGACGGTCTGCTACGTCGAGCACGAGGAGCTCACCGCGACGAGCGAGGTGGTGAACACCGGCGAGATCATGGTGTTCGTCGGCCAGGACTTCGTCGTCACGGTCCGGCACGGGCGGCACGGCTCGCTGGGTCCGCTGCGCGAGGAGCTGGAGTCCGATCCGGGACAGCTCACCAAGGGCCCGTCTGCGGTGCTGCACGCGATCGCGGACCATGTGGTGGACGACTATCTGAACGTCACGGACGCCGTGCAGGCGGACATCGACCAGGTCGAGGCGGACGTCTTCGCGGAGAACGGGGCACGGGCCGACCCGGGGCGCATCTACCAGCTCAAGCGGGAACTGCTGGAGCTGAAGCGGGCGGTCGTCCCGCTGAAGCGCCCGCTGCTGGACCTCGCCGACCGCCCGGTGCGGGTGGTCGACCCGGAGATACAGGCGTACTTCCGGGACGTCTCCGACCATCTGCTGCGGGCGACGGAGCAGATCGCCGCGTTCGACGAACTGCTGAACTCGATCCTTCAGGCGCATCTGGCGCAGGTCACGGTCGCGCAGAACGAGGACATGCGCAAGATCACCGCCTGGGCCGCGGTGATCGCGGTGCCGACGATGGTCTGCGGGGTGTACGGCATGAACTTCGACCACATGCCGGAGCTGCACTGGAGGTTCGGTTATCCGCTGGTCATCGGCGTGATAACCGTGGCCTGCCTGGTGCTGTACCGGGGCTTCCGGCGCAACGGCTGGCTCTGAGCGCACCCGCCCCGGTGCGGTTCAGGGACCGGTCCTGGCATAGACGCTCCCGGCCCAGGAGGCGATCTGGCCCTCGCTCAGATGACGGGCGAGGTCGGCCTCGCTGATCATGCCGACCAGTCGCTTGTTCTCGATGACGGGGAGCCTGCGGATCTGGTGGTCCTGCATCTCGCCGAGCACGTCACCGATGTCGGCGTTCGCGTCGATCCAGCGCGGGGTGCCCCGGGCCATCTCTCCGGCAGTGACCCTCGCCGGGTCGCGGCCCATGGCCACGCAGCCGACGACGATGTCGCGGTCGGTGAGGATGCCGCAGAGCCGGTCTTCGTCATCGCCTATGGGCAGGGCTCCGACATTGAGTTCGCGCATCAGCTGTGCGGCGCGGTCGAGGGTTTCATGGGCGGGGATCCAGCGGGCGCCCCGGTGCATGATGTCTCCGGCTGTGGTCATGGGTACCTCCCGGTACCGGAAGGCCGGCGCGGCGCGGGGGCACCGCTGGTCCCGGCGCCCCTCCATTCTCGCCGTGCCCGCGGACGCCCGCATCTCCCCGGCCGTGCGGCCGGGCCTCGGCTCACCCGCCCCACGCCGGATGGCGCGGATCGTCCGCACGGACCAGGACGTCGGCCGTGGCGGCGGGGTCGGTCTCGGTGGCGTAGGTCTCGAAGGCGGGGAGTGTCCACCGGTCCGCGTCCGGGGTGCGCCGGCGCAGGGCGGCCGGGGAGAGCTGGACATGGACGGTGAAGTCGAAGGGGAACCAGTGTCGCAGGAGGAGGGGGCCGTGCAGCAGCAGGAAACCGCCGGGCGGGAGGTGGACGTAGGGACTGCGGGTGGCGCGGTCCGTGGCCGGATCCCAGAAGTCGGGCAGGATCCGTCCGTCGCCACCGGGTTCCAGGGGGCCGAACACCTCGCGCCAGAGGGTGCCGGTGTCGAACCAGCCGTCGTAGTAGGCCTCGACGTCGTGCCGGCCGTACTCCAGGCGGAGGGAGGCTGGACGCAGGAAGCCGTGGGCGTCCACGATGCGGGAGGCGCGGCCGCGTATCCGCAGCGCCTCGGCGACGCGGGCGGCGAGGTCTCCGGGGCGGGACGCCGGGGCGCCGTCGAAGGCGACACGGGGCCAGGGGCTGCCGTCCGCCGGTTTCAGGTCGAGCAGCCGCTCGGCGAGGAGGTCGCCGAGCCGTTCCCAGGTGATCGCTTCGAGTCGCACACGGCCCATGATGCGTCAGGCACCGGTCACGACGCGTCGTGGTCGCCGTACCGCGGCAGACCACGGCGGGCGGCCCCGAGCCGGGGCGCCGGCCGGGTGCTACCGCGCCCACCGGCGGGAAGGAAGCCTGCATGGCAGCACCGGCAACTCCCTCCTCCCGCACCGGCCTTCTCGTCGTGCAGCCGCTTCGGCGGAAGTACTGCGCGGCCTGTCGCCGGGGGCCGCAGCCGATGCTGGTGCTGGAGGAGGGCGGGTCCCGCTGTCTGGACTGCGCCGACCTGGGGCACCTGGTGTTCCTGCCGCGTGGGGACACGGCGCTGACGCGCAGGTCTCGGGAGGAGAGCGGGCTGTCGGCGGTGGTCGTGCGCTTCAACCGGCGCAAGGGGCGCTACGAACGGCAGGGGGTCCTGGTGGAGGAGGCGGGGCTCGCCCGGGCCGAGCAGCGTTGTCTGGCCGACGCCGAGGCCCGCCGGCGGCGCCGGCTGCGGGACGCGCGGCGGCGGGCGGTGGCGGACGCACGGTTCACGGAGGCGTTCGCGGCGGAGATCCTGCGCCTGCTGCCCGGCTGCCCGGTGGCGCGAGCCGGGGAGATCGCCGCCCACGCCTCGGTACGGGGCAGCGGGCGGGTGGGCCGTAGCGCCGCCGGGCGGGCGTTGACCGAGGGCGCGGTGATCTCGGCGGTCGCGGCCTCCGTACGGCATCTGGAGACGCCGTACGACGAATTGCTGATGAACGGCGTACCGCGCAACGAGGCGCGGCGGCGGATCGGCGGGCAGGTGGAAGCTCGGCTGCGGGAATGGCGGGAGGGGGAGGGCGGGGTGGGGTGAGGGGGCGGGGGGCGGGGGGGAGCCCCCTGGATTTCACTTGAGGTGACGGTGCCGGGGCAGGCAGGATCTTCGATCGACAGGGGGAGTTCACGGTGACAGTGATCGACGGGCCGTATCCGATGCTCGCGCTGCTCGGCGCCGTCACCACGGGCGTGATGGCGGGGGTGTTCTGCGCGTTCTCGGTGCTGGTGATGCGGGGGCTGGCCAAGCTGCCGGCCGCGCAGGGGGTCGCCGCGATGAACGCGATCAACTCCTCGGCGACGACGCCGGTGTTCCTGGTGCTGTTCCTGGGGGCGGCGGGGCTGTGTGCGGGGATCGCCATGGTGACGTTCCTGCTGTGGCCGGACGAGGGGACGCTGCCGTTGCTGCTGGGCAGCGGGCTGTATCTGGTCGGTGCCTTCGGGGTGACCGTCATGGCGAACGTGCCGCGCAACGAGGCGCTGAGGAAGCTGGAGCCGGGAGCGCCGGAAGCGGCGGCGTACTGGCCGACGTATGTGCGGCAGTGGACGCGCTGGAACCATGTACGGGCGGCCACCTCGGCGGCGGCGGCGATCGTGTACGCGATATCCCTGGTCTGAACCGGCCCTCTCCGGTCGGGGCCCTTTCTGCGACGGGGTTGTGTCCGCCTCTCTGCAGGGCGGACGGACCGGACGTATCGTGGCCGGAGAGTGCCGCCCGTTGACGCTCGGCCTGTCCATGCGTACGCAAGGAAGACGCCCATGGCCGATCCCAAGGGATTCATGACCACCCCCCGCCAGGACTGGCCCCGTCGGCCGGTCGAGGAGCGGGTCCGGGACTGGGACGAGGTGTACGTCCCGGGCGCGCTCCTGCCCATCGTCAGCAAGCAGGCCGACCGCTGTATGGACTGCGGGGTGCCGTTCTGTCACGACGCGTGTCCGCTCGGCAACCTGATCCCGGAGTGGAACGACCTGGTGTCGCGGGAGGACTGGCGGGCGGCGAGCGACCGGCTGCACGCGACGAACAACTTCCCCGAGTTCACCGGACGGTTGTGTCCGGCGCCGTGCGAGGCGGGGTGCGTCCTCGCCATCAACCAGCCCGCCGTGACGATCAAGAACGTCGAGGTGGCGATCGCCGACCGGGCCTGGGCCGAGGGGTTCGCGCCGCCGAGCCCGCCGGACCGGCTCTCGGGGAAGACGGTGGCGGTGATCGGTTCCGGACCGACGGGGCTGGCCGCCGCGCAGCAGCTCACCCGGGCCGGGCACACGGTCGCGGTGTACGAGAAGGACGACCGGATCGGCGGTCTCCTGCGGTACGGCATCCCCGCGTTCAAGATGGAGAAGCACCATCTGGACCGGCGCATCGAGCAGATGATCGCCGAGGGGACGCGGTTCCGTACGGGGACGGCGGTGGGCCGGGACGTGGGCGCGGCGGAGTTGCGGGCGCGCTACGACGCCGTGGTGATCGCCACCGGGGCGACCGCCTGGCGGGAACTTGCGGTGCCGGGACGGGGGTTGGCCGGGATACATCAGGCGATGGAGTATCTGCCGCTGGCCAACCGGGTGTGCGAGGGCGATCTCGAGGTCTCGCCGATGTCGGCGGCCGGACGTCATGTGGTGATCGTCGGTGGCGGGGACACCGGCGCGGACTGCCTGGGGACGGCGATCCGCGAGGGCGCGGCCTCGGTGACCCAGCTGGACATCTATGCCCAGCCCGGCGCGGACCGCGACGAGGACACGGACCCCTGGCCGACGTACCCGAAGATCTACCGGCTGTCGGCCGCGCACGAGGAGGCGCGCGATCTGCGCAGTGCGCCGGCGGCCGACGCGGACGCGCGCCTGTTCGCCGCGTCCACGTTCCGCTTCGGCGGGGACGAGGACGGGCGGGTGCGGTCGTTGCATCTGGTCGAGGTGGACGCGGGGCGTCGGCCGGTGGCGGGCAGTGAGCGGGAGCTGCCGGTGGACCTGGTGCTGCTGGCGCTGGGGTTCTCCGGGCCCGACCGTGCGGACGGGCTGGTGGACCAGTTGGGGCTGACGCTGGAGCCGCGCGGCACCATCGCGCGGGACGGTGACTTCGCGACGAACGTGCCCGGTGTGTTCGCCGCCGGGGACGCGGCACGCGGCCAGTCGCTGATCGTGTGGGCGATCGCGGAGGGGCGTGCGGTGGCGGCGGCGGTGGACCGTCGGCTCTCGGGCGCCTCGCGGCTGCCGGCGCCCATATCGCCGTACGACCGGCCCATGAGCGTGTGACGGCACGCGCTGCGCGGGAGACCGGCATCGCCGCGCCGCACGGGAGACCGGCATCGCCGCGCCGCGCGGGAGACCGGCGCCGCCGCGCCGCGCGGGAGACATGCGACAGGACCCCTGCCGGGAGACGCGCCAGGGGTCCTGGGGGCCGGGTCACGTCACCGCTTGCGAGCCACCGCCCCGTAGCCCGGGATGACGCCGTCCTCCTGGCCCGGGACCGGTTCGCCGAGTTCGGGGTGCCAGTCGGGTACGACGGCCACGCCCGGGTCGACGAGGTCGAGGCCGTCGAAGAAGCGGCCGAACTCCTCGCGGGAGCGCAGGGCCAGGGTGACGCCCGCGGCCTTGAGTTTCTCCGTGGCCGCCGCGGACTCCTCCGGGGTGAAGTCGGCGGTGGCGTGGGTCATCATCAGGTAGCTGCCCGAGGGGAGTTCGGCGAGCAGCCGGGCGACGAGTTCGTGTGCGCCGTCGTCGTCGGGGACGAAGTGCAGCAGCGCGACGAGCGACAGGGCCACCGGCCGGGTGAGGTCGAGGGTCTTCCCGGCCCCCTCGATGATGGTGGCCGGGTCGCGGACGTCCGCCTGGAGATACTCGGTGGCCCCGCCGGGCGTGGTGCGCAGCAGTGCCGCGGCGTGGGCCAGCACGATGGGGTCGTTGTCGCAGTAGACCACGCGGGCGTCCGGTGCGATCTCCTGGGCGACCTGGTGCAGGTTGGGCTCGGTGGGGATGCCGGTGCCGATGTCCAGGAACTGGCGGATGCCGTTCCGGGCCAGCCAGCGCGTGGCGCGGTGCATGAAGGCGCGGTTGACTCGTGCCATGACCGGCACGCGTGGGTCGAGCGCGAGCATCTGGCGACCCATGGCTTCGTCGACGGGGTAGTTGTCCTTGCCTCCGAGGTACCAGTCGTACATCCGTGCGGGATGGGGCTTGCTGGTGTCGATCTCGACAGCGGGGGCGGGTTCCTGCCCGGTCATGAAACGCTCCGTAAGACGCAACGAATAATCAAGTCAGTGCCAAATCAAGGAAGTAGTGCGAGAGAAGAAAACGAACGGTGACTGACCGTGATGAGCGGGTGAGCGGAAATGCAGGGGTTGGTCGGGGGCGGCATATGAGCGATCACGATCAGGTCAGGACAGGAGGAAGTCGGCATCCCCCGCCTTGGCCCCCTCGATGAAGGCCGTCATCTCGTCGGTGGTGTAGATCAGCGCCGGACCGTCCGGGTCGGTCGACTGGCGGACGGCTATCCGGCCGTCGGCGAGCTTCATCGCCTCCAGGCAGTTGCCGCCGTTCCCGCCGCTCCAGGGCTTGTGCCAGCCTTCGCTGCCCAAGTCCCGCGCGGGCATGCCGTTGTAGACCCGTTTGCGCGGCTTGATGCGATCCATTCACAGCTCCTTGCGGAAATCCCTGAGGATCTCCTTCGTGCGATGTGCAGTAGCGGCCTGCGCCGCCATGCGGTCCATGACCTCGAGATGGGTCGCCACCTCGGTGCGCGCGTCGAGATAGACCGCGCCGGTCAAGTACTCGCTGTAGACCATGTCCGGAAGCTCCGGCATGGCGAATCGGAAGAGCACGAAGGGCCCGTAGGTGCCGGGGTGCGGCCCGTTCGAGAACGGGGCCACCTGCAGCGTCACATGGGGCAGCTTCGTCGCCTCGAGCAGTTTGTCGATCTGCGCGCGCATCACCTCCGGACCGCCCACCGGGCGGCGCAGCACCGTCTCGTCCATCACGACCCACAACCGGGGCGCGTCCTCACGAGTGAGCAGTTCCTGGCGTTGCATGCGCAGGTCGACGAGACGCTGGATGTCCTCCGGCCGGGTCTGGCCGATGGCTCCGGACTTCAGGACCCCGCGCGCGTAGTCCTCGGTCTGGAGCAGACCGGGGACGAAGTGCGGTTCGTACTGGCGGATCAGGGCGGCCGCGCCCTCGAGGCTGACGTGCATCGAGAACCAGCCGGGCAGGACGTCGTGGAAGCGCTGCCACCAGCCGGGCCTGTTGGCCTCCTCGGCCAGCTGCACGAACCCGTCGGCCTCCGCGTCGGTGACGCCGTAGGCCTTCAGCAGCAGCTGAAGGTACGGGATCTTGAGGCCGACCTCGGCCATCTCCATCCGGCGGACGGTGGCGGGGGCGACCCGCAGGATGCGGGCGGCCTCCTCGCGCTTGAGGCCCGCGCGTTCCCGCAGGTCCAGCAGGCGCCGGCCGAGGACGACCTGTCCGACGGTCGGCGCGGACCGCGGTTCGCTCACGCTCCACCTCCACGAAGAGCCCCGACCGCCCGGTCGTCTCGGCCCTGCTGAGCAGCCCCGACCGGCCGGTTGACGGAACGAATCCTGACAGCCTTACGGCGCCATTCGAAGACCTGTTCGAACGATCTGCACGTCTCCGTACGGATCTCCGGTGATCTCAACTGGCGCCGCTCACATGCTGTTGCGAGCAGTGTGCCACGGCCCTCCACAGCGTCACACAGCACTCTGCATTTTTCAGAGTGACACTTGCCAAGTGTTCACGGCGCGGCGATAGTGGCAAGCGTGATTCCGTCCGCGCCTTTAGGAACAGACGCCGCCGCAGGCCGCCCCCAGGGTCTCGGTGCCGCCCCGGGAGCAGGCCCCGACCAGGCCGCTGCCGAGCGCCGGTTCCGATTCGAGCTGGCCGCCCATCCGGGTTCCCCCGCCCAGGCCAGACGCCTGGCACGGGCCCGGCTGACCGGCTGGTCGGTGTGTGAGGACACCTGCGACACCGCGGCTCTCGTCATATCCGAGCTGGTCACCAACGCGATCGTGCACACGGCCAGCGATGTCGTCGTGTGCGAGCTGCTCGACGGTGACGACGTGCTGCGCATAGCGGTGCGCGACCAGGGCTGTACCGCCGAAAATCCGCATCCCTCGCCGCAGCGTCCCGAGGAGGAGCACGGGAGGGGATTGCTCCTCGTCGAGGCCCTCTGTCATGCGTGGGGAGCCCAGGAGCACGGCTCCGGCCTGCTGGTCTGGGCCGACCTGCCGCGCGGCGCGGACGGACCGGAGGCGGTCGACCGGCCGCCGGTCGGCGCCGACGTCTCCGTCGAGGAGCACGCCGAACCGCGCGACGACCTCGGCTGGGGCGTCCCTCCCAAGCCCGGCCCGGCCGACGGCCCCGGGGACGAGGACGAGGCGGTGGAGCAGATCCACCGCAACCGGATCCAGGGCGACTCACCTCGGACCCAGGGCGAGCGGACCCAGGGCGGCCGGATCAACGGAGAGCCGCCCCATGGAGAGCGGACCCACGGCGAGCGGATTCGCCCCGGTGGGACACAGCCCGGCCGACCGCACCCCGGCCGGACCGATTCCGAGCCGACCGACTCCCAGCGGGCCGACTCCCAGCGGGCCGATTCCACGCCGACCGATTCCCTGCGGACGCCGTCACGCGGCGCGGCGGAGGCGTACGCGGCCGAGCTGATGCGTCGGGCCCCCTCCGGCATGCCGAAGCCCCTCAGCGGAACCTCGGGCAGGCCCCCGGCGAAGGAGCACCACGTCCCGGAGCAGCGCGCGGCCGGCCCCTTCGGTCCGGAGCTCCGCATCCCGGAACAGCGGGTCTCCGACCTCTGCGTCCTGGAGCACCAGGGACCGAGTCACCACGCCCTGGACCAGGCCGTCTTCGGGCACGCGGCCATGCAGCACACCGCCGTGGGCCACAGCCACGGTCACAGTCCGCTGAACCACAGCCCGCTGAACCACCGCGCGCCGGAACACCGCACGCCTGAGCACCGCGCAACCGATCACCGCGCGACAGATCACCGCGCAACCGATCACCGCGCGCTCGATCACTGCGCACCGGCCCACCGCGCCCCGGATCACCGCACGGCCGACGCGCACCGCGTGGACGAGCGCGGCGCGGACCCCCGCACCACGCCCCACCCGGCCACCGGCCACTCCCCCGCCCCGGTCACCCCCGTCGGCGAGGTCTCCGTCCCGCGTGCCTTCCCCGGTGCCGGGGGCGGCACGGGGCTCGCCCGGTCCGAGAGAAGCCGAGAGCGAGGGAGGGCATGAGCGGCGCGCCCGGCCGCAGGTCGGTGCGCTCCCTCGACACCCTCGTCCGGCTGCGGCGCGATCTGGGCCCCGTCCCGGAGCCGCCCCGTCGGCTGACCATGCCGGACGACATGATCGCCCCGCTGGGGTGTGACGCCGTGGTGGTACCGGTGGGTATCGGCCCGCTGCTCATGCCCCGACTGCCGCGCGTGGGCTGTGTCTACGCCGATGCGGCGCACTGGTGGTGGCTCGTCCCGTCGGACTCCGACTACGCCCTGGAGTGGCCCGCCCCGGCGCGCTACACACCCGGTGCGATCGTCCCGGATTCGCTGCCCGCCCCGGACCTCATCCACCGGCCGGACGGCACGCTTCCGTACACCCCGCCGATCCCGCTCTACCTGGCCCTGTGCCGCCTCACGGGCACGACACCCACCTGGTCCCGCCCGATCAGCGCCTGAGTCCCCTCCGTACGCAGGTCTCCCCATACGTCACCTCGACCGTGCTGCCGCCCGGCGTGGTGGTCCTCACGAGCGGCCCGCCGGGGCGCAGCCGCAGTCCCTGCATGCCGCCGTCCACCGCGAGGGCGGTGCCGGTGGCACTGGCCGCCGAGGGACCCGCGAGGTAGACGACGGCGGCCGCCACCTCGTCCGCGGTCAGCAGACGGCCCAACGGCTGGCGGGCGTTGAGCGCGGCGCGCTCGGCCTCGGGAGCGTCGGCGGTGTCCAGCAGCCGGGTCACCCCAGGGGTGTCGGCGGTGCCGGGGTTGACGCAGTTGGACCGGATGCCCTCACGGACGTGGTCCGCGGCCATCGCCAGGGTCAGGGAGAGCACGGCGCCTTTGCTCGCCGAGTACAGCGCGCGTTGCGGGAGCCCGGCGGTCGCCGCGATGGAGCAGGTGTTGACGACGGAGGCGTGCGCGGAGCGGAGCAGATGGGGCAGCGCGGCCCCGACCGTCCAGCCCGCCGGTCGGGAATTCGGGAATTCGGGAATTCGTCGGAGGGCTGGTGGTCAACGCCCACCGTCCAGGTCCGGGCGCAGGCGACGCGCGATGGGGCCCGGCGCCCGGCCGAGCGGCGCCGAGCGGCCGCACGATCCCCGCATGGTCAGTCCGTGGCGTCGCCGCCCCGGACGATCACCAGGAAGGTGTCGGTCGCGAGGTCCATGACGACCTCGGCGGCCAGTCCCTCCATGCGGCGGGCGTGCGCGAACTCCTCCGCAGGCCACGATCCGCGCGGCCCACCTGCGGGAAAGCACTCGAGCACGGTTCGCCCGTTCACCATCTCGCACCTCCAGAAAGCGTCGTACTCGTAGGAGTTAACGCCCGACGGAGGCCGGGAAGCTCGCTCGGTTGCGTTACTGAGACGTAGTTGACACGGCTTCGGGGCGGAGGGTGAGGATCCGGTCACGTTCCGGACATCTCCGGCACCGTGCGTGTCAGAAGTCGTACGCGTCGTGATGGCGCAGGGCGTCGCCGTACGCCGAGGAGGTGTGGAAGACGCGGTCGCCGTCCCGCAGGAAGCAGCTCGGCCCGGGCCGTTCGACGAGGCCGCCGTCCTGCTCCCGGGTGACCTCGAAGTCACGGTTGAAGGCGTTGGCGTACGACGAGTACCAGGGCAGCGTCCACCCCATGCCGCCTTGAACTGGAGCAGACGCGGATACGGCGCCCGGGAGACGGCCGCGAAGGAGACGCCGCGCGCCGTGAGGTGGGCGAGGGGGCCCAGCTGGTCCAGGAAGGCCGGGCAGCGAGGACAGCCCGCGGGCACGGGGACGGAGGCCGGACTCCGGCTGCCGTCGGTGGGCGCGGACCCGACGGCACACCACAGCGGGTCGGATTCGGACCACGCCCCGGTGGGGGTGCGGATCGGCTGACGGGCGGCTCGGCAGCGCCCTGATGGGGCGCGGAGGACTGCGCGACCGGCCACGGCGCCGCACCGGACGACGGCACTTCGCGGCACCTCCCCCGGCGCCGCGTCTCCGGCGTCGCGTTCAGCCGGCGTCGCGTTCAGCCGGCGAGCGGCAGCACGGGCACCCGTACCGGAGTGGTCAGCCCCACCCGTTCCCTCCGTACGGCGAGCGCGCCGAGGAGTTCCGCGAGCAGGGCCCGCTGCCCGGGGCCGAGCCGGCCGGTGTCGTCCAGGTGGACGGCGCAGGCGGTGGTGGTGTCGACGAGCCGTTCGAGGAGGGCGGCGACCTCGTCGGTGCCCTCGGTGTGCCGGGCGAGGGCGGGCAGTTCATGGGCGGCGTGGGCGATGGCGGTGCGGGCCTCGGCGAGGGTGCGGTAGGCCTCGCGGCGCAGGGTCCAGCGGACGGCGCGGTCGTCGGGGCCGTCGAGGACGTGGCTGAGGTAGGCGTGCGCGGCGCCGGTGGCGGCGGTGAGCCGGGCGCGTACCTGACCGCCGCGCTCCCCCGGCATCGGCACGTGTCCGACGACGATGACGATCGCGCAGGCCAGCAGGGTCTCGGCGATGCGGCTGACGGAGGCCTGCGGCTCACCGCCGACCATCACCAGGGACAGCACGAGTACGGTGGCGACGGCGGTCTGCGCGGCGAAGTGCCGGGTGGAGACGGGGATCAGCGCCCCGCAGACGGCGACCAGCGCGACGAGTCCCTCCGGCCGGGGCAGCACGGCGGCGAACGCGGCGAACAGCAGGGCGCCGAGCACGGTCCCGGCGGCCCGGCACAGCACCCGGGACACCAGCGGTCCGAGGTCGGGCTTGACGAGGAAGACGGCGGTGGCGGGCAGCCAGTACCAGTGGGTGTGCTGGCCGTACCAGTGGGAGTGGTGCAGGGCCTGGGCGATGGCCGCGCTGGCGCCGAAGCAGAGGGCGACCCGCAGGCCGTACTCGCGCCCGCCCGCCCCGAACGCGGCCCGCAGCAGGGCGCGGGGGCTGCGCCGGCGGGTGTGCAGGTCGCCTCCGCCGCCCCGGTCGAAGGCCTCGGCGGCGTGCAGCAGCGCGTCGTCGAGGGCGCGCAGCGCGGGCGCGGACCGGGAGGGGGCGGGCAGCGGCCCGGTGGGGGTGTTGTCGCGTACGGCGGCGGCGAGCCGTCGGAGGCCTTCGGCGGCGCGGGCGGAGACGGCGTCCCCGGCCCAGGCGAGGGCGGTCGCGGCCTCGGCGAGGGGCAGGGCGGCGGCGTACTGGGCGTGCAGGCGCCGTTCGGCGGCGGAGCTGGCGAAGCGGCGCAGGCGGGGGCCGGTGAGGGCGTCCTGGGCGTGGTCGAGGGCGGCGGTGAGGGCGGCACGGCGGGCGGTGGCGTGGGGGGTGCCGGTGGCGTCGAGGAGGTCGGCGACGGCGTCGTACACCGCGGAGACGGCGGCGCGCTCCCCGTCGAAGCGGAAGTCGCCGGTCAGGGCGCCGGGGGTGGGCAGCGCGAGCCGGAGCGCGAGCAGCCAGCCGGCGCCGGCGAGGAAGGCGAGGGCGCGCGCCCAGCCGGCTTCCGGGACCGGCATCCCGGCGCCGATGGCCGCCGCCACCAGCAGTTGTGTCCCGGCGCCGGAGGCGACGGGCCCCATGGCGCTCATCCCGCCGGCGAGCAGGCCCAGGCCGGTCAGTACGGCCGTCAGCGCGAAGGCGCCGACCCGGTCGCCGACGTACGTGCCGACGAGCATGCCGGCCGCTCCCGCGAGGGCGGGCGCGCCGAGCCGCTTGACGGCGGCGCGCCTGCTGCCGGGCCGGTCGTTGATCCCGGCGAGCATCGCGGCGATGGCGGCGACGACCCCGAGGGACACGCGGTCGGTGAGGACGGCGGCCAGCAGCAGCGGCCCGGCGGCGAGTGCGCCGCGGGTGACCGCGCTCCAGGGGACGGGTCCGCGCTGGGTGCGCAGGGCGTGGGCGAGCCAGGGCGGCAGGACGGTGCGGACGGCGACGGCGGAACGCGGGGACACGGGGCTCCTGTCGTATCGAGGGCGGGTGTGCCTTCGGGCGACGGCGGCCGGGGCGGTCAGCTGTGGGCTGTGGTGTCCACGGTAGGGGGTGGTTCGGGGGATCAGGGGGCGGTTGCGTTGCGGCGAGGTGACGGCCGGGCCGGATCCCGGCTTCTTTATGAACGCAACGCCCGGATGGGCACTCCTCGTGAGGAAGGGGCGGGAATGCGGGAGCGGGGCCGCGGGCGCGTGCTCAGGGCGTCCCCCACACCCGTCTCTTCGGCACCGGCCGTGCGAAGCTCCCCGCCCGGCTGGTCGTCAGGCCCAGGTGCACCAGGGACTCCGCCAGCTTCACCGCGGCTCCCACGCCGTCCACGACCGGCAGGCCCAGTTTCTCGGCGACCGTCGTCTGCAGGCCCGTCATGCCGGCGCAGCCCAGGACCAGGACCTCCGCGCCCGCGTCGCGGGCCCGTTCGGCCGCCGTGAGGAACGCCGCCTCGGTGCGTTCCCGGTCGCCGAGGTCGAGGACGCCGAGACCGGTGCCGACGACGGCGGCGCAGTTGCGGCCGACGCCGGCGAGTTCCAGGCTGTCCTCGATCTGGCCGCAGGAGCGTTCCAGGGTGGTGACGACGCCGTAGCGCCGGCCCAGGAGGCAGGCCAGGTGGGCGGCGGCCTCGGTGATGTCGACGACGGGGACGTCGACGAGTTCCCTGACGCCTTCGCGGCCGTGTTCGCCGAAGCCGGCCATGACGACGGCGTCGTAGGGCGGGCCGTCGTAGGTGCGCAGGCGGTCGATGACGGCGGCCGCCGAGAGGTAGCTGTCCAGCCAGCCCTCCGCCGACTCCGGTCCCCACGCGGGAGTGAGGCCGAGCACGGCGGTGCCCGGGCCTGCCGCGGCCCGGGCACCTCGCACGATCTCCTCGGTCATCTCCTGCGTGGTGTTGCAGTTGGTGACGACGATCCGTACGTTCCGCACGCTTCTCAGACCTCCGTGGGCTGTTCGGGGACGGCCGCCCGTTCGGTGCGGGTCAGCAGGACGTAGAGGCCGGCCGCGAGGGCCGTGCCGATGAACCAGGAGTAGGGGGCGACGTCGCTGAAGGTCTTCACCAGGGCGAGGACCGCGGCGACCGCGGCGGAGGGCAGGAACGCCCACAGCGCCTTGGGGTTGACGCCCTTGCGGTAGTAGTAGCGGGAGCCGGGGGTGGCGTCGAACAGTTCGTTCACGTCGACGCGGCCGCGCTTGACCAGGTAGTAGTCGACCATGATCACGCCGAACAGCGGGCCGAGGAAGGCGCCGAGGCCGCCGAGGAAGTAGTTGACGACGGTCGGGTTGGAGAAGAGGTTCCAGGGGGTGACGACGAGCGCGGCGACCGTGCTGATCATGCCGCCGACCTTGAAGCTGATCTTCTGGGGCCAGACGTTGGCGAGGTCGTACGCCGGGGAGACGAAGTTGGCGACGATGTTGACGCCCATGGTGGCGATGGCGAAGGTCAGCGCGGCCAGGACGAGCACCCAGGTGTTGCCGACCTTGGCGACCAGTTCGGCCGGGTCGGTGATGGCTTCGCCGAACACCTCCAGCGAGCCGGCCGTGACGATGACCGACACCACCACGAACGCCGTCGAGTTGATGGGCAGACCCCAGAAGTTGCCGCGGCGGACCGTCCGGTAGTCGGGGGCGAAGCGCGAGAAGTCGCAGAAGTTGAGCATCAGCGTGCCGTAGGTGGCGAGGATCAGGCCGATCGCGCCGAACCACTGCCGCCACTGCTCGCCCACGGAGACGGGGTGCGGGGTGGTGGTGAGCGAGATGGTCCAGTCGGCCTTGGCGAGCACCCAGACCGCCAGCGCGATCATGACGAGCCAGATCGCGGGGCCGCAGAAGTCCTGGAACTTGCGGACCGACTCCATGCCCTGACTGATGATCAGCGCCTGGATCAGCCAGAGGGAGACGAAGGAGACCCAGCCGAGGGCGTCGAGGCCGAGGAAGGAGTGGTGGGTCCAGGACTCAAGTCCCGGCCAGGCCGCCAGCAGCATCACGTTGACCGCGACGGACGCCAGATAGGTCTGGATGCCATACCACATGATCGCGATCACGGCCCGGATGAGGGCGGGGATGTTGGCGCCCCAGACTCCGAAGCTGATCCGGCTGACGACGGGGAAGGGCACGCCGTGGCGCTGGCCGATCCTGCCCATCCAGTTCATGCCGATGTAGATGAGCACGAAGCCGACGAGGAGGGAGGTGAAGACCTGCCAGACGTTCATGCCGAGGACCAGCAGACCGGCGGCGAAGGTGTAGTTGCCGAGATTGTGGACGTCGGACATCCACATGGCGAAGAGGTCGAAGACCTTCCAGTTCCGCTTCTCGGCGGGGGCGAGGTCTTCGTTGGTGAGCCGGGGGTCGGGGACGAACGCGGGCGCGCCGGTGGCTTCGGCGCTGTCGGCGAGGGACACGGGGGCCTCCATGAGGTGGATCGCCGGATGCGGAATCCTCGTTTGGTATACCAAACTGCGGCCATGGTCCTCCCGTCAAGCGTTGCGACCGATGTCCGTCCCGTTACGGCTCCGTAAAAGCACCCCGGGTCGGCGAAGATGGCCTCATGAGCCCCTCGGCGAAGATCGAACCCCTCGGAGCGGTGCGCGAACGCGTCCTGGCCACCCTGCGGCAGGACATCATCGCGGGCCGCCTGCGTCCCGGCGACCGGCTCGTCGAGCGCGAACTCGCCGACCGGTTCGGCGTCTCCCGGGTGCCGGTCCGGGAGGCCATCCGGTCCCTGGTCGCCGAGGGCTTCGTCCTCTTCGAGTCGGCGCGCCGCACCGCCGTCCGCCGTCTCACCCCCGAGGACGTCAAGGAACTCTTCGAACTGCGCGAGGCACTGGAGGTGTACGCGGCCGGACTGGCCGCCGCCCGCGCCACCCCGGACGCCCTGGCCGAGCTGCGCGCTCTCCTCGACCAGGCGGCCGCCGCCACCGCCGCCGGGGACGCCGAGACGATCACCGACGTCAACACCCGCTTCCACGACGGCATCCTCGCGATGGCCGGCAACAGCCTGCTGATCTCGGTCATGGAACCCGTCGACGGCCGGATGCGCTGGCTCACCCGGCAGAACGAGGAGTGGCCCCAGCTCCTCGCCGAACACCGCGAGTTGTACGACGCCATCGCCTCCGGCGACCCCGACCGGGCCCGTGCCCACGCCCTGCGTCACGTCCAGGCCAACCACCGCTCCAGCGTGCGGCACCTCTTCGGGGACCTCTCCCCGGAACTCCCCGGTCCGGACACCCGGCGCGAGGGACGGACGCGATGACCGGCGTGGCCGGCGGTACCCGGAACGCCCCCGCCGGCCCCCGCCCGACATCCGCGCCGCCGTCCGCGCCGCCGTCCGCCGCCCCACCCGGGCCGCTCGCCAGTTCCGGTCACGGCACTAGCCGGGCAGTCCCGCCGCCTCCGCCGCCGTGCGCAGGACGTCCCTGAGCATCTCGGGGGTGAGCCGGCCGGTGAAGGTGTTGCGCTGGCTGACGTGGAAGCAGCCGAACAGGTCCAGCGGTCCCTCCGTCCCCGCCAGGGTCACCCGTGCCCCGTGCCCGAACACCGGCCGGGGACGGGGTACCGTCCAGCCCGCCTCGGCGAACGCGGGCAGTGCGGCCTGCCAGCCGTACGCGCCGAGGACGACGACCGCGCGCAGCGTCGGCCGCAGCAGCCGCAGTTCCCGGACGAGCCAGGGCCTGCAGGTGTCCCGCTCCTCGGGCGTGGGCTTGTTGGCGGGCGGCGCACAGTGCACCGGCGCGGTCACCCGCACCCCGTGCACCCGCAGCCCGTCGTCCGCGGAGACGGAGGTGGGCTGCGAGGCGAGCCCCACCTCGTACAGCGCCCGGTACAGAACGTCTCCGGAGCGGTCGCCGGTGAACATACGGCCCGTGCGGTTGCCGCCGTGCGCCGCCGGGGCGAGACCCACGATCAGCAGCCGTGCGTCCGGCGGACCGAAACCGGGCACCGGGCGGCCCCAGTACGTCCAGTCCGCGAACGCCGCCCGCCTGACGGCGGCCACCTCCTCCCGCCACTCCACCAGCCGAGGACACGCCCGGCATCCCACGAGCCGCCGGTCGAGATCGGCGAGACCGGTGGAACCAGTGGGACCGGATCGGTGTGCCGCACCCATGGCTCCACCGTACGCGCCGCCGCCGCGCCGGGAGGGCGAGGCCCCGGACGTCATCGGTCCGAGGGCACCGCTCTCGCCCAGATCCCGTCCTCCGTCAGATACCGGTCGACCTTCAGGCCCGCCTCCCCCAGCGCCTCCTCGAACTGTTTCTCGGTGAGCGGACGGGCGAGGAAGGTCTGGGTCCAGGTCGCGTCCGGGAACTCGAACTCCGCGTGGACGGAGCGGACGCCGTCGCCGACCGGCTCCGAGGAGACCACGCGCACGGTGAAGCCGGCCGGGTCGACGCGCTCGCGGGGCACGTCGGTGTGGTAGTCGGCGCCCTCGCGCTGGATCAGGACGCACCCTCCGTCGGCCAGGTGCCGTGCGCAGACGCGGAGCATGCTCCGGCGGACCTCCAGATCGCCGCTGTGGACGAGGAAGGAGGCGAGCAGCACCACGTCGAAGGTCTCGCCGAGGTCGAGGTCTTCGATGGAGGCGCATAACGTGCGTGCGCCCCGGACCCGCTCCAGCATCTCGGGGGACTCGTCCACCGCGGTGACGGTGAACCCGCGGTCCACGAGGGCATGCGTGACCCGGCCGACCCCGCTGCCGAGTTCGAGGATGTGCGCGCCGGCGGGGACCGCCGCGGCGATGACGTCCGGCTCGTCCCGCACCGGCAGCCGTGAGTAGAACTCGACCGCGCAGCCGTCGGGGGTGATCGCTCCTGGGCCCGTGCCCGCGTATCCGTGTCGCATCTCAAGTCGCATGCCCGTCCAACGGCCCGCTTCCGCTCAGCCGTTCCCCTCTCGCACAGGTTCACCCGTTCGTGTCAGGGGAGCCGGCCGCTCCCCGCCGCTCTCCCTCGCTCCCGGTCGCCCTCTTCCGCTCCCCGTCTCCCTGGAGAACGCAGGGCCGGAAGAGTACGTTGCAAGGGAGGAGTGGTGACCGGATGCGTACGGGCAGTGAGCCGACGACAGCGCGCAGTGCACTGCGGATGCGTGCCTGGCTGAGCGTGTGGGGACTGGTGTGGGCCGTCTTCGGGACGACCGCGTTCTCCCTCACGGGGCGTCCCGGCTGGGCGGCCGCCTGCGGGGTGCTCTCGGTGGTGGTCGGCGTGGACCTGGCGATGATCCTCCGGCACCTGCGGCAGGGCCCGCACTACCAGCCCGGTCGCAACATCCCGCCGTACCGGCCGCCGGAGCAGCGTCATCCGTGAGCGCCCGGCCCGGTCAGGTCTCGAAGCGGGCCGCCTTGAGGTACTGCGGGTTGGGGTCCAGCGCGGCCGCCAGGCGGAAATGGCGTTTCGCCTGATCGCCGCGGCCCTGCCGCTCGTAGGTGCGGGCGAGCGCGAAGTGCGCGTACGCGTTGTCCGGCTCCCGCTCCAGTACGACGGTGAACTCCAGCTCGGCGGGCCTGAGTTGGGCGGCGGCGAAGAAGGCACGGGCACGCAGCAGGCGGGCGGCCGTGTTCTCGGGGTGTGCGGCTATGACACTGTCTAGCAGTTTCACCGCGCCCCGCGGGTCCCGTGCGGCGAGCAGTTGCTCCGCGGCACGGAAGTCGATGACGTGCGTCTCCGGAGTACGTCCGGTCGAACCGCTGGTATCGGGCACGGAAAAATCCTTCCCTTGCTGGGAGGGTTCAACGCGCGGAACGAGCGCCCCTATTCCGTGGACTGCCGCGACCTGCGCGTCAGCTCGGCCCACACGTCCTTCACGCGCCGCTCCAGCTCCGGCAGCGGTACGTCGTTGTCGATGACGATGTCGGCGATCTTCCGGCGCTGCTCGCGGGTGGCCTGGGCGGCCATCCGGGCGCGTGCGTCCTCCTCGGTCATGCCGCGCAGCCGGACCAGGCGGTCGAGCTGGGTGTCGGTGCCGGCGTCGACGACGATCACGAGGTCGTAGAGCGCGGCGAGGCCGTTCTCGGTGAGGAGGGGGACGTCGTGGACGACGACGGCGTCCTCGGGGGCGGCGCTCTCCAGGGCGCGGGAGCGGGCGCCGACCAGGGGGTGCACGATCGAGTTCAGGACGGCCAGCTTCTCGGGGTCGGCGAAGACGATCGAGCCGAGCCCGGGCCGGTCCAGGCTGCCGTCCGCGGTCAGCACGTCCGCGCCGAAGGCGTCGACGACCGCCGCCAGCCCGGGTGTTCCGGGCGCGACGACCTCGCGTGCGATGCGGTCGGCGTCGATCAGGACGGCACCGCACTCGACGAGCAGCCGCGACACCTCGCTCTTGCCGGCGCCGATCCCGCCGGTCAGGCCCACCTTCAGCATGAGGCGAAGCTTAGGGCCTGCCGAGGACCGCCGTCCCGGCAGGCCCCGGGCCGGCCGTGCCCTCGGGCCCCGTGCGGCAGGACCCCGTGTCGCAGGGCGTGCGGCCGGGCCCCCGTGGGGCCTGGCCCCCTGCCGCAGGGTCGCATGCCGCAGGGTCGCGTGCCGCCGGGGCTCAGTTGTCGCCTTCGCGTTCCGCCAGGAAGCGTTCGAACTCCAGGCCGATCTCGTCCGCCGAGGGGATGTCGGCGGGTTCGGCGAGCATGTTGCCCCGGGTCTCCGCGCCGGCGGCGGCGTCGTACTGGTGCTCCAGGCCCTGGACGAGGGAGGTGAGTTCCTCGTCGCCCTCGCGGATCTGGCGCTCGATCTCGGTCTGGGTGCGGTGGGCGTCCGTGCGGAGGCTGTGGGCGATGCCCGGCAGGACCAGTCCGGTCGCCGCGGTGATCGCTTCGAGGACGGTGAGCGCCGCGTCGGGGTAGGCGGAGCGGGCGATGTAGTGCGGGACGTGCGCGGCGACGCCCAGGACGTCGTGACCGGCCTCCATGAGGCGGTACTCGACGAGCGCCTCGGCGCTGCCGGGGACCTGGGCCTCGTCGAAGGGGCTGCGGTGGCCGGGGACCAGGTCCGTGCGGCTGCCGTGCGGGGTCAGTCCGACCGGGCGGGTGTGCGGGACGCCCATGGGGATGCCGTGGAAGGTCACCGACAGGCGGACGCCGAGGCGCTCGACGATCTGCTTCACCGCGGCGGCGAAGCGCTCCCACTCGACGTCCGGCTCGGGGCCGGACAGGAGCAGGAAGGGTGCGCCGGTGGTGTCCTGGACGAGCCGCACCTCGATGGCGGGTTCCTCGTACTCCGTCCAGCGGTCGCGCTTGAAGGTCAGCAGCGGCCGGCGGGCGCGGTAGTCCACCAGCCGGTCGTGGTCGAAGCGGGCGACGAGCTGGTGGGGCAGCGAGTCGAGGACCCGGTCGACGATCTGCTCGCCGGTCTCGCCCGCGTCGATGTATCCGTCGAAGTGGTAGAGCATGACAAGTCCGGCCGACTCCTGGGCGAGCGCCATGTCGACCACGGCCAGCCCCTTCGGCTCCCATGCGTACAAACCCTGCGGATCAAGCACCTGGACCGCTCCTCCTCGTGTTCCTCCATGTCAACGCGCGTACGGGCGTGGGCATTCCCGCCGCGCGGGTGCTTGCTCGGCGGGGAGGCGGAAAAGCCGAGGGGCCGCACCTCGAAAGGTGCGGCCCCTCAGTCAGGAGCTACTGCTCAGTGGGCGATCAGCTCTGGCCGCCGGCCAGCTTCTCGCGCAGAGCGGCCAGCGCCTCGTCCGAGGCCAGGGCACCGGAGGTGTCCGCGCCCTCGGAGGAGTACGAGCCACCGGTCGCGGCCGGAGCCGCAGCCTCGCCGCCCTCGGCCGCGGCGGCCTCGTCGGCCTCGCGGGACTTGATGACCTGCTTCTGGTGCTGCTCGAAGCGGGTCTGCGCCTCGGCGTACTGCTGCTCCCACGTCTCCCGCTGGGTCTCGTAGCCCTCGAGCCAGTCGTTGGTCTCGGGGTCGAAGCCCTCGGGGTAGATGTAGTTGCCCTGGTCGTCGTAGGACGCGGCCATGCCGTACAGGGTCGGGTCGAACTCGACCGAGGCCGGGTCGGCACCGAAGGACTCGTTGGCCTGCTTCAGCGAGAGGCTGATGCGACGACGCTCGAGGTCGATGTCGATGACCTTGACGAAGATCTCGTCGTTGACCTGGACGACCTGCTCCGGGATCTCCACGTGGCGCTCGGCCAGCTCGGAGATGTGGACCAGACCCTCGATGCCCTCGTCCACGCGGACGAACGCACCGAACGGAACCAGCTTCGTGACCTTGCCGGGCACGACCTGGCCGATCTGGTGGGTGCGGGCGAACTGCTGCCACGGGTCTTCCTGGGTCGCCTTCAGCGACAGGGAGACGCGCTCGCGGTCCATGTCGACGTCGAGGACCTCGACCGTGACCTCCTGGCCGACCTCGACGACCTCGGAGGGGTGGTCGATGTGCTTCCAGGACAGCTCGGAGACGTGGACCAGACCGTCGACGCCACCCAGGTCCACGAAGGCACCGAAGTTGACGATCGAGGAGACCACACCGGAGCGGACCTGACCCTTCTGCAGGGTCGTGAGGAACGTCTGGCGGACCTCGGACTGGGTCTGCTCCAGCCAGGCACGGCGGGACAGGACCACGTTGTTGCGGTTCTTGTCCAGCTCGATGATCTTCGCCTCGAGCTCCTTGCCCACGTAGGGCTGGAGGTCGCGGACACGGCGCATCTCGACCAGGGAGGCCGGGAGGAAGCCGCGGAGGCCGATGTCGAGGATGAGACCACCCTTGACGACCTCGATGACGGTACCGGTGACGATGCCGTCCTCTTCCTTGATCTTCTCGATGGTGCCCCAGGCACGCTCGTACTGGGCGCGCTTCTTCGAGAGGATCAGGCGGCCTTCCTTGTCCTCCTTCTGGAGGACCAGGGCCTCGATCTCGTCGCCGACGGCGACGACCTCGTTCGGGTCGACGTCGTGCTTGATCGAGAGCTCGCGGCTCGGGATGACACCTTCGGTCTTGTAACCGATGTCGAGCAGGACCTCGTCCCGGTCGACCTTCACGATGACGCCGTCGACGATGTCGCCGTCGTTGAAGTACTTGATCGTCTCGTCGATCGCGGCGAGGAAGGCTTCCTCGTTACCGATGTCGTTGACCGCAACCTGCGGGGTGGTGGCGGTGGTCTCGGTGCTGCTCGTCATGTGGGAAAGGGCTCCGGTTACGGACAGAAAGTCGTAGGTACTGCTACGCCGGGAGCCCGTATCGCTCTGAAGAAGCCGGACAGCTCAAGAAGCGCCCCACCGGCCGAACCGGTGATGCGCCTCGACAACCGAGGGGACATACAACAGATGCGAGCGCAGCCTGCTCCGTCTGAGGTGCGCAGGCCCGCAGCGCAACTTGTAGCATACGGGGGCAGCCGGGCAGGGTCAATGCGCGAAGGCGCACACCCGGGGCAGAACGCCGCATAACCGGCACACAACCTTTCTCCTGAGGTCACGCGGGCCGCAGGAAGCCCCTCCGGTGACACTCCGGAACACGTCGAGTGGCACCGTCGGGCGGGTTGCACGGAAGAGTACGACGAGGGAGCCGATCATCCAAGAGCCCGCATCGTCCGCGCCCCTGTCCGAGCCGGCCTCCGAGCCGGAGGCCACCAGGCGCGACGCAGACGTCACGGAAAGTTCCCGGGCCAACCGCGGCTGGTGGGACCGCAACGCGGACGAGTACCAGGTCGAGCACGGCACGTTCCTCGGCGACGACCGCTTCGTCTGGGGGCCCGAGGGCCTGGACGAGGTGGAGGCCGAGCTGCTCGGCCCGGCCGAGGACCTCAAGGGCAGGGACGTCCTGGAGATCGGCGCCGGCGCGGCGCAGTGCTCGCGCTGGCTGGCCGCCCAGGGGGCGCGCCCGGTCGCCCTGGACCTCTCCCACCGCCAGCTCCAGCACGCGCTGCGGATCGGCGGGGCGTTCCCGCTGGTGTGCGCGGACGCCGGGGCGCTGCCCTTCGCCGACGGCTCCTTCGACCTGGCCTGCTCGGCCTACGGGGCAATGCCCTTCGTGGCCGATCCGGTGCTGGTGCTGCGGGAGGTCCGCCGGGTGCTGCGGCCGGGCGGGCGGTTCGTGTTCTCGGTGACCCACCCGATCCGCTGGGCGTTCCCGGACGAGCCTGGCCCGGAGGGGCTGACCGTCTCGGCCTCGTACTTCGACCGGACTCCGTACGTCGAGGTGGACGAGCGGGGTCACGCCGTCTACGTCGAGCACCACCGCACGCTCGGCGACCGGGTCCGTGACATCGCCGCGGCGGGTTTCCGCCTGGTCGACGTGGCGGAGCCGGAGTGGCCGGTGTGGAACACCTCCGAGTGGGGCGGCTGGTCCCCGCTGCGCGGCAACCTGATCCCGGGCACGGCGATCTTCGTCTGCGAGCGGGACTGAGCCTGTCGTACGGCACCGGCCGCCATACGACACTGGGGGCGTGATCCTCCGTGACGACGCCCTGGCCGCGCTGCCCGTCCGTGCCGCCCTGCCCGCCCTGAACGAGGCCCTCGACGGGCACGGCACGGCCGTCCTGGCCGCGCCGCCCGGTACCGGCAAGACGACGCTCGTCCCGCCGGCGCTGGCCGGGCTGCTGGGCGAGGGGCCGGTGCGGCGGGTGGTGGTGGCCGAGCCGCGGCGGATCGCCGCGCGGGCGGCGGCCCGGCGGATGGCGTGGCTGCTGGGCGAGAAACCCGGCGGGAACGTCGGGTTCACGGTCCGCGGGGAGCGGGTCGTGGGGCGGCACACGCGCGTGGAGGTCGTCACGACGGGTGTCCTGTTGCAACGGCTCCAGCGCGACCAGGAGCTGGCCGGCGTGGACGTCGTCGTGCTCGACGAGTGCCACGAACGGCATCTGGACGCGGACACCTCGGCCGCCTTCCTGTGGGACGTACGGCAGACGCTGCGGCCCGAGCTGCGGCTGGTGGCCGCGTCCGCGACGACCGACACCGAGGGGTGGGCGCGGCTGCTGGGCGGGGCGCCGGTGGTGGAGGCGCACGGGTCCGCGCACGAGGTGGAGGTGGTCTGGGCTCCCCCGGCCCGTCCGGTACGGCCGCCGCACGGCATGCGGGTGGATCCGGCGCTCCTGGCGCACGTGGCGTCGGTGGTGCGGCGGGCGCTGGCCGAGCGGCCCGGGGACGTGCTGTGCTTCCTGCCGGGTGTCGGGGAGATCGCGCGGGTCGCCGGGCAGCTCGGGGGCCTGGCCGGGGTGGACGTGCTCCAGGTGCACGGGCGGGCGTCCGCCGCGGTGCAGGACGCGGTGCTGGCCCCGGGTGGGCGGCGCCGGGTGGTGCTGGCGACCTCGGTGGCGGAGTCCTCGCTGACGGTTCCCGGGGTGCGGGTGGTCGTCGACTCGGGGCTGGCGCGGGAGCCGCGGGTGGACCATGCGCGCGGGCTGAGCGCGCTGGCGACGGTACGGGCCTCGCGGGCGGCGGCGCGGCAGCGGGCGGGCCGGGCCGGGCGGGAGGCGCCGGGGGTGGTGTACCGGTGCTGGACGGAGGCGGAGGACGCTCGTCTGCCGCGTTTCCCGGCGCCGGAGATCAAGGTGGCCGACCTCACCGCGTTCGCCCTCCAGGCGGCGTGCTGGGGCGATCCCGAGGCGTCGGGGCTGGCGTTGCTGGATCCGCCGCCGGGCGGGGCGATGGCGGCGGCGCGCGGTCTGCTGACGGCTGTGCAGGCGGTCGACTCCGCCGGCCGGGTCACGGACAAGGGGATGCGGCTGGCCCGGCTGGGGCTGCACCCCCGGCTGGGGCGGGCCTTGCTGGACGGCGCCTCGTCGGTGGGGGCGGAGCGCGCCGCGGAGGTGGTCGCCCTGCTGAGCGAGGAGGCTCCGCGGGAGTACGGGGACGATCTGGGCGCCGCCCTGCGCCGTGTGCGGCGGGAGGGTGACGCCTACGCCGGAAGGTGGCGTGCGGAGGTCCGGCGGCTGCGGGGCGTTCTGGCCGACGTGTCCCGGCCGCCCGCTCATGGGTCCTCGCCGGCAGGCGGGCGGGAGGCCGGGGCGGGTGCCTCCGACGACCGGGTCGCCGGGCTCGTCGCCGCGCTGGCCTTCCCGGAGCGTGTCGCCAGGGCCGACGGCGGCTCGTACCTCATGGTCTCGGGGACCCGTGCCGGGCTCGGTGACGGCTCGTCCCTGCGGTCCGCTCCCTGGCTCGCCGTCGCCGTCGCCGACCGGCCGCTGGGGAAGGGGCACGCGCGCGTGCAGCTCGCCGCGGTGGTGGACGAGCACATGGCGCGCGGGGCCGCCGGTGCGTTGCTGGAGGAGCGGGACGAGGTGCGCTGGGCGGACGGGGACGTCGTGGCGCGGCGGGTCGAGCGGCTCGGGGCGGTGGAGGTGACGGTGCGTCCGCTGCGGGACGCGGACCCCGCTCTCGTACGGGAGGCCCTGCTGGAGGGGATCCGGCAGGAGGGCCTGGGCCTGCTGCGGTGGTCCGCGGAGGCGCGGACGCTGCGGCAGCGGCTGGCGTTCCTGCGGCTGCACCGGGGGGAGCCATGGCCCGAGGTGTCGGACGAGGCGCTGCACGCGTGCGTGGACGCATGGCTGGAACCCGAGCTGGGCCGGGCCCGGCGGCGGGCGGACCTGGGGCGGATCGACGCCGGGGAGGCGCTGGGGCGGCTGCTGCCCTGGGCGTCCGGGGAGGCGGCGCGGCTGGACGAGCTGGCGCCGCAGCGGATCACCGTGCCGAGCGGGTCGGGGATCCGGATCGACTACGCCGATCCGGCGCGGCCGGTGCTCTCGGTGAAGGTGCAGGAGATGTTCGGGCTGCAGGAGTCCCCCCGGGTCGCCGGGGTGCCGCTGCTGCTGCATCTGCTCTCGCCCGCCGGGCGGCCGGCCGCCGTCACCGCCGATCTCGCGTCCTTCTGGAAGGACGGGTACCGGGGGGTGCGGGCGGAGTTGCGGGGGCGGTATCCGAAGCATCCGTGGCCGGAGGATCCGGCCACCGCCGAGCCGACGCGGCACACCAAGGCGCGGCTCGGGCGGTGAGCGGGGCCGGTGCCGCTCAGGCGGTCACCGGCTCCCGTTCGTCCGTCCGCGCGCCCGGCGGGCCCGCCGGGCGGCGGTCCCGGGCCTCCAGCCAGAGGGCCAGGGCGAGCAGCAGCGCGCCGAGGACGAGGCAGCTCCAGGGCACGGTGGACGTCATGAGCAGGACCAGGGTGCGGTTGTGCTTGACGAGGGCGACGGTGTGCTCGGTGTAGTCCTCGCGCATCTTCACGTGCCCCGCGAACGCGGTGACCTTGGCCCGTCCGCCGAGGAGGGTGCCGCCGCGCAGTTCCTCCTTGTGGATCTCCTCGCCGTAGACGGGTGCGCCGGTGAGCGGTTCCACCCAGAACCTGCGGACCGTGGTGTACCAGCGGGTGGTGCCGGTCCTGGCGACGGTCTCGGGGGTGATGCCTGCGACGGGCATCGTCTTCGGCAGGGAGACCTTGGTCCAGGGGATGGTCTGCTCGAAGTAGTAGACCTTCACCCCGCGGAAGTCCCGGGTGCCCCGGTAGTGGATGGGGTTGCTGGTGCGGGTCTGGGCGTCGAAGTACTGGTAGTCGCGTTTCTCGGTCAGGAAGGGCCACTTGAACTCGATGCCCTCGCGGCGGACCGGGTCGCCGTCGACGGTCTCGCCGGGGGCGTGGACGGGCTCCTGGGTGTGGGCGTCGAAGATGTAGCGCTCGGGGACCTTGGAGACCATCTTGCCGTCGGGGCCCTGGATGTAGGAGAGACCGTCCCAGACGACGACGTCCCGGCCGGCGGTCCTCTCGATCTTCTCGGAGGCGGCCACGTCACCTTTGAGGGTCTGCACGATCGTCACTCGGGGGACCGTGCGGGCGGTCATGGTGCCGTAGTCGAGGAGGGTGGCGTTCTTCGCCTCCAGGACCATCGTCTGGTATTCGTTCGCGGGGATCTTGGCCAGGCGCGGGAAGGCGTACCAGCGCAGGAGCGGGGCGAGTGCCGCGCAGAACACGGCGAGGGCGAGCAGGACCAGGCTTGTCTTGCGGCGCATCTCGGCCTCCCTGCGGGGCGGTCACGGGTGGGCGGGCACGGTCGTCAGCAGGGGTTTCGGTGAGGTCCTGCCGGTGGGTGTGCCGATCGCGGAGACGGTGAGGACGAGGGCGAGCGCGACGGCGAGACCGGTCGCGGCGGCGATCAGGGCGCGCATGCGGACCTCCCGGCGTGTACGGTCTGCCGACCACTGGAGCTGACTGGGCGTCAGCTGCGGCACCGTAGCAACCGGCGGGTGAGATGAGAACAGGTCGGACAGCACTGCGGCGCCCCTCCGTCGGGAGGGGCGCCGCAGTGGCCGTACGGGAGCGGGTGCGTGAGCGCTACGACCCGGCGGCCGGCTTCGAAGCCGACGTCGATTCCGACGCCGACGCCGACGCGCTCGCCGAGGCGTCGGCGCTCGCGCTCGACGTGGCGGTGGCGCTCGGGGACGGGCTCGTGCTCGACGACTCGCTGGGCGTCGGGTCCGGGGTGCCGGACGCGGCGGCCGTGACGGTCAGTTCGACCGTGAGGGTCGCTCCGCCGGTGGTGGTGATGCGCAGCAGGTAGGTGCCGGCGGTGTCGTCGGCGTACAGCTTCGGCAGCTGCAACACGCCGTTCGCGTCGGTCCGCAGGTCCGTGAGGGTGCGGACGGGGTTGCCGGAGGCGTCCTTGAAGTAGGGGCCCTTGTCGTTGGCGGTCGGGTCGTCGGCCGAGGTGATCAGGGTGGCGGTCGCGGCGACCTTGTCGGCGGCGGCGCCCTGGTAGGTGGCCTTCACCGCGACCTGGTCGGCGAACTCGCCGCCGGTGACGGAGGTCAGCGCGGTGTCGGTGGTGCGGGCGAGGGCGTCGGCGGCGCGCGCGGTGACGGTGGCCTTGTAGTCGAAGGCGGTGATGGTGCGGCCCACGACGGTGGCGCGGACGGTGAACGTGCCGGTCTTCTCGCCTGCCTGGAGCGCGGGCGCGACGGCGACGCCCCTGCTGTCGGTGGCGACCGTGGCGACGCTCTCGCCGCCGGTGAAGGCGAGGTCGGTGTCCCCGACGATGGTGAAGCGGACCCTGACCTTGGCGACGGCCTTGCCGGCCGCGGTCTCCGCGCGGGTGCTGACCTTGGTGGTGAAGGCGTCGCCCGCCATAGCGGTGAGCTTGGTCGTGCTGCCCGCGTTCTCCAGGTGGTCGACCGTGTCGGTCGGGGTGGGCGCCGGGGTGTCCGGCGTCGAGGGGGTGCCGGGCGTGCTCGGCGTCGACGGGGTGGACGGCGTGCTCGGCGTCGAGGGGGTGGACGGCGTGCTCGGCTCGTCGTCGCTGCGGTCGGAGGGCACGGAGCCGGTGCCGTCGGGGATGGAGTGGGTGCCCTTGCGGTAGTACTCCAGCCACGAGATGACGGTGTTGTAGTACTCCGTCGAGTTGTTGTAGCTGAGGATCGCGCTGCGCATGCCCGAGGTGGTGGACATGTCCCAGTTGTTGCGGCACAGGTAGTGGCCGGCGGCGAGCGCGGCGTCGTAGACGTTGTTGGGGTCCTTCTTGCCGTCGCCGTTGCCGTCGCGGCCCGCCCAGGCCCAGGTGGAGGGGATGAACTGCATGGGGCCGACGGCGCGGTCGTAGGTGCTGTCGCCGTCGTAGGCGCCGTTGTCGGTGTCGCTGATGTGGGCGAAGCCGTTGCCGTCGAGGACGGGGCCGAGGATCGGGGTGACGGTGGTGCCGTCGGCGGTGACGTTGCCGCCGCGGGCCTGACCGGACTCGACCTTGCCGATGGCGGCGAGGAGTTGCCACGGCAGGTTGCAGCCGGGCTTGGACTGCGCGAGTTCCGCCTCGGCCTTCTTGTAGGCGTCCAGGACGGTCGCGGGAATGCCCGCCTCGGAGCTGCCGGTGCCGACCGGGCTGGTGACGTTCGAGCTGGGCGCGGGGTTCGGGCTGTTCAGCGGCGGCAGGTCCGTGTAGTACGGCGAGTTGCCGGTGGCGCTCCCGTCGGTGCTCGCGTCCGCGGCCACCGGGCTGTCGGCGGCGGTCTGGCCGCTGCCGCCCCCGCTCACACCGCCGACCGTGACGTCCGGTGCCTGGGACGCGGCCAGGGCCGCGACCGCCAGTGCGGCCACGGTGGTGTTGACCGCTCCCTTGCGCAGCCTCCTGCCGAAATGCGCCGACGACATGAAGCGAACCCCTCCCGTGGACGCCCGGCGTCCGTGTCCGTGACTGCGCCACGCCCGTGTGGGCTGTGGCGACCCCTGCGGCTGTTGTGACGATCGGACCGCCCCGAGGGTTGCACCCGGAGCGTCCGTCTGGGTCTGTTCTTTTGTTCGACTGCCCGCGGCGGCACGGCAACCCCAGCGACCCTACGACAACTTCTTTTGCACCGGCACCCGTTCGCACCTCCATTTCACCGGCTGGCCGGGTTCCGTTCGTCCGGGAACCACTGCCGCATACTGGACGTCCTCCGCGACCGTGCCGGTCCGCACCCCCACCCTCCGCCCCAGGGAGCCGCGTTGCCGTTCACTCTGAGTCATGCGGCGGTGGTGCTGCCCGGGGTGCGCGCCGACGGCACCGGCCGTGGACGGCTGGCGCCGGCCGTCCTCGTCGCGGGTTCGTTCGCGCCCGACATGACCTACTACGCGGCGAGCGTCCGGCCCGGGGCGATGGAGCTCGGCGGCGTCACGCACTCGCTGCCCGGTGTGTTCACCGTCGACGTGGTCATCGCCTGGGCGCTGGTGGGGCTCTGGCTGCTGCTGCGTGAGCCGCTGGTGGCGCTGCTGCCGTCGGCGCGGCAGGCGCGGACGGCCGCGCTGACCCGGTGCGGTGCGCCCCGCGCGCGCGTGCGGGCCGCCACCGCGGCGTGGTGGTACGTCTCCGCGGTGCTCGGCGCATCGACGCACGTGGTGTGGGACGCGTTCACGCATCCCGACCGCTGGGGCATGCGGCTGTTCCCGGTGCTGGGCGAGACGGTGGCCGGTTCGCCGCTGTACTGGTACCTGCAGTACGGGGGTTCGGCCGTGGCCGCCGCGGTGATCGCCGCGTTCGTGGTGCACGCGCTGCGCCGGGCGCCGGCGGACCGGCCGGCCGGGGTGCCGTCGCTGTCCGCGCGGGACCGGTGGACGGCGGCGGCGGTGATCGGCGGGTTCGCCCTGGCCGGGGCCGTGCAGCGGGTGTCGCGGTGGTGGACGTCGTGGGAGTCACGCGGCGCGAGACCGTGGGAGCTGGTCCCGACGGTCTGCTTCGGGGCGGGCGCCGGTCTGGTGCTGGGTCTGCTGCTGTACGCCGTCGGCGTGCGGGTGTGGCGTCCGGTCGCCGGGGGTGCGGCGGGCGGGCCGGCGGAGGTCAGCGCGGGGCGGAGCCGTCAGGGCGTGCGCTGAGGGACGGCGGCGTCGCGACGAAGACGCTGATACGGCGGGCGGGCTTGCGCCGGTGCGCACGGCCGAGGGTGGCCAGTGCGAGGGAGAGGTAGGCACGCGTCTGCTCGGCCCACAGGCGCGGGGTGGCGGGGGCGCCGGTGCCCCGTCGGTGGCCGGGGACGCGGGCGGTGGAGGCACCGGGCGCCAGGGCGGGGTGCCGGCGCCGGGGAGGGGCCGGGTCGCGGTCACCCTGCGTGTCTGCGGTCGCCGGGCCCCGGGTACGGGCCGTCCGGCGGTGGTGCGTGCGTATACCCATGGCGGCATCGTGTCGGGCGGACACGGCGCGGGGCGTGTTGTCGGGGGCCACGTGGGTGAGGGCCCTTCGGGGGATGTACCGGGGGTGACGGGGGGCGGGCACCGCCGGGAGCGCGCCGTGGTGGCGGCCCGCCGCCGCGGCGGACGGCGACGGGCGCCGCAGAGGGGCCTGTCCTCGCGGGCAGGCCCGTCGACCCGCGCCGCGGGAGGCGGGGAGGCAGGTCCCCGCTCCCCGCCGGGAAAGGCTTAGTGCGCCGCCGACTCCCAGTCGGAGCCCGCGCCGACCGAGACGTCCAGCGGGGCCCTGAGCCGGACCGCGCCCGTCATCTCGCGGCGGACGATCTCCTCCACGGCCGCACGCTCGCCGGGGGCGATCTCCAGGACGATTTCGTCGTGGACCTGGAGCAGCATGCGGGAGGTGAGGTCCGCGGCGCGCAGGGCGCCGTCCACCTTGAGCATGGCGATCTTGACGATGTCGGCCGCGGTGCCCTGGATGGGCGCGTTGAGGGCCATCCGCTCGGCCGCCTCGCGGCGCTGGCGGTTGTCGCTGTTGAGGTCGGGGAGGTAGCGGCGGCGGCCGAAGAGGGTCGCCGTGTAGCCGGTCGCCCGGGCCTCGTCGACGGCGCGGCGCAGATAGTCGCGGACGCCGCCGAAGCGCTCGAAGTAGGCGTCCATGAGGGCGCGGGCCTCGCCCGCCTCGATGTTGAGCTGCTGGGACAGGCCGAACGCGGACAGGCCGTAGGCGAGGCCGTACGACATCGCCTTGATCTTGCGGCGCATCTCCGCGTCCACCGCGCCCGGTTCGACGGCGAAGACCTGGGAGGCGGCCGTGGTGTGCAGGTCCTCGCCGGAGGTGAACGCCCGGATGAGGCCCTCGTCCTCGGAGAGGTGGGCCATCACGCGCAGTTCGATCTGGCTGTAGTCGGCGGTCATCAGGGACTCGAAGCCCTCGCCGACGACGAAGCCGCGGCGGATGGCGCGGCCCTCGTCCGTGCGGACCGGGATGTTCTGGAGGTTGGGGTCCGTGGAGGACAGCCGGCCGGTCGCGGCGACCGTCTGGTTGAACGTGGTGTGGATGCGGCCGTCGGCGGCGATCGTCTTGATCAGGCCCTCGACGGTGACGCGGAGCTTCGCCTGTTCACGGTGGCGGAGCATGATGACCGGCAGTTCGTTGTCCGTCTGGCCGGCGAGCCAGGCCAGGGCGTCGGCGTCGGTGGTGTAGCCGGTCTTGGTCTTCTTGGTCTTGGGCAGGGCCAGTTCGCCGAAGAGGACCTCCTGGAGCTGCTTGGGCGAGCCCAGGTTGAACTCGTGGCCCGCGGCCGCGTGGGCCTCCTTCACGGCCTGCTGGACGGCGCCGGCGAACATCTGCTCCATGGCCTCGAGGTGGGCGCGGTCGGCGGCGATGCCGTGCCGTTCCATGCGGGCGAGGAGGGTGGAGGTGGGCAGCTCCATGTCCTGGAGCAGGTCGGCCGCGCCGACCTCCGCCAGCTTGTCGTGGAAGGCCTCGCCGAGGTCGAGGATCGCGCGGGCCTGCACCATCAGGGCCTCGGCCTCGGCGCCGTCGTCCGCGCCGAAGGCGAGCTGGCCGTCGGCCGTGGCGGCGGGGGCCAGTTCACGGCCGAGGTACTCCAGGGAGAGCGCGTCCAGGTCGAAGGAGCGGCGGCCCGGCTTGACCAGGTAGGCGGCGAGGGCGGTGTCCATGCGGACGCCGTCGACGGACCAGCCGTGCTCGGCGAACACCCGCATGGCGCCCTTGGCGTTGTGCAGGACCTTGGGGCGGTCCGCGTCGGCCAGCCAGGCCGCCCAGGCCCGCTCGTCGGCCTCGTCGAGCTGGGAGGGGTCGAACCAGGCGGCGGGGCCGTCGGCGGCGGCCAGCGCGATCTCGGCGACCGAGCCGGCGCCCAGGGCCCAGGTGTCGACGGTGGCGACGCCGAGGGGCTGCCCGGTGCGGCCGGTGAGCCAGCCGGCCAGTTCGCCGGTGCCCAGCACGGTGCCGTCGAGTTCCACGCCGGCGGTGACGACGGGGGTCGCCTCGGCCTCGGCGCCCCCCGGGTCGACGGCGAGGAGCCGCTCGCGCAGGGAGGGGTTCCTGATCTCCAGGGTGTCCAGGACCATGGCGACGGCCGTGCGGTCGTACGGGGCGCGTTCCAGGTCGGTGACCGCCCTCGGCAGGTCGACGGTGCGGACCATCTCGGTGAGGCGGCGGTTGAGCTTGACCGCCTCCAGGTGGTCGCGGAGGTTCTGCCCGGCCTTGCCCTTGACCTCCTCGACGCGCTCGACGAGGTCCGCGAACGAGCCGAACTGGTTGATCCACTTCGCGGCGGTCTTCTCGCCGACGCCGGGGATGCCCGGGAGGTTGTCGGACGGGTCGCCGCGCAGCGCCGCGAAGTCGGGGTACTGGGCGGGCGTCAGGCCGTACTTCTCGACGACCTTCTCCGGGGTGAACCGGGTCAGCTCGGAGACGCCCTTCGTCGGGTAGAGCACGGTGGTGTGCTCGGTGACCAGCTGGAAGGAGTCGCGGTCGCCGGTGACGATCAGCACCTCGAAGCCCTCGGCCTCGGCCTGGGTGGCGAGGGTGGCGATGACGTCGTCGGCCTCGAAGCCGTCGACGGCGAACCGCGCGACGTGCATCGCGTCGAGCAGCTCGCCGATCAGCTCGACCTGGCCCTTGAACTCGTCCGGGGTCTTCGAGCGGTTCGCCTTGTACTCGGTGAACTCCTCGGAGCGCCAGGTCTTGCGGGAGACGTCGAAGGCGACCGCGAAATGCGTGGGCGCCTCGTCACGCAGGGTGTTGGCCAGCATCGACGCGAAGCCGTAGATCGCGTTCGTCGGCTGGCCGGTCGCGGTGGTGAAGTTCTCCGCGGGCAGCGCGAAGAACGCGCGGTAGGCCAGCGAGTGCCCGTCCATGAGCATCAGGCGCGGGCGGCCGCCGGCGTCGGGGGTCTCGGTCTTCTTCGATGCTGTCTCTGCCACGCCCCCGATCCTGCCACGCCCCACCGACACTCGGCCCCGCCCGTGGTCCGCGCACACCGACGCGCCGTGACCGCGCCGTCACGCCCTCCGCAAGGTGTTGCCCCTTCCGCAACCATTGCTCTATGCGCAACCATGAAGGAGGTCCTCGCCCGCCCGGCCGCCGTGACCGCCGGGGCCCCGTGCGAGGATGCGCACGCGTGTCGCCCACGGCACCGGCGCACACCGCAGCACACGAAGGAGAGGGTGCGATGGCCACCAAGCCGCCCGAGGCGGATCCGGTCCAGGACGTGCCGGAGGTCGCCGAGCCGAAGCACGCGGCGGCGGGCCTGCCGGCCGTCGGACACTCCCTGCGGATCGCCCAGCAGCAGATGGGCGTCCGTCGCACCGCGTTGACGCTGCTGCGCGTCAACCAGAAGAACGGCTTCGACTGCCCCGGCTGCGCCTGGCCCGAGCCTGAGCACCGGCACGCCGCCGAGTTCTGCGAGAACGGCGCGAAGGCGGTCGCGGAGGAGGCGACCCTGCGCCGGGTCACCCCGGAGTTCTTCGCCGCCCACCCCGTCGCCGACCTCGCCACCCGCAGCGGCTACTGGCTCGGCCAGCAGGGGCGGCTGACCCACCCCATGTACCTCCCCGAGGGCGGCACGCACTACGAGCCGGTCACCTGGGAGCGCGCCTTCGACATCATCGCCGAGGAGACGGCCGCGCTCGCCTCCCCCGACGAGGCCGTCTTCTACACCTCGGGCCGCACCAGCAACGAGGCCGCGTTCCTCTACCAGCTCTTCGCGCGCGAGCTCGGCACGAACAACCTGCCGGACTGCTCCAACATGTGCCACGAGTCCTCCGGCTCGGCCCTGTCGGAGACCATCGGCATCGGCAAGGGCAGCGTCCTGCTGGAGGACCTGTACCAGGCCGACCTGATCATCGTCGCCGGCCAGAACCCGGGCACCAACCACCCCCGGATGCTCTCCGCCCTGGAGAAGGCGAAGGCCGGCGGCGCGCGGATCATCAGCGTCAACCCGCTGCCCGAGGCGGGCCTGGAGCGGTTCAAGAACCCGCAGACCCCGCAGGGCATGCTCAAGGGCGCCGCCCTGACCGACCTGTTCCTGCAGATCCGCATCGGCGGCGACCAGGCCCTCTTCCGGCTCCTCAACAAGCTGGTCCTGGAGACGGAGGGCGCCCTCGACGAAGCGTTCATCGCCGAGCACACCCACGGCTTCGAGGAGTTCGCCGAGGCCGCCCGCGCCGCCGACTGGGACGAGACGCTCGCCGCGACCGGCCTCACGCGCGCGGAGATCGAGGAGACCCTGCGCATGGTGCTCGCCTCGCAGCGCACCATCGTCTGCTGGGCGATGGGCCTCACCCAGCACAAGCACTCCGTGCCGACCATCCGCGAGGTGGTCAACTTCCTCCTGCTGCGCGGCAACATCGGCCGCCCCGGCGCGGGCGTGTGCCCGGTGCGCGGCCACTCCAACGTGCAGGGCGACCGCACCATGGGCATCTTCGAACGGCCCGCCCCGGCCTTCCTGGACGCCCTGGAGAAGGAGTTCGGCTTCGCGCCCCCGCGCGGGCACGGCTTCGACGTGGTGCGCGCCATCCGTGCCCTGCGCGACGGCGAGGCGAAGCTGTTCTTCGCCATGGGCGGCAACTTCGTCGCCGCCTCCCCCGACACCGACGTCACCGAGGCGGCCATGCGGCGCGCCCGGCTGACGGTGCACGTGTCGACCAAGCTGAACCGTTCCCACGTCGTCACGGGCGCGCGTGCCCTGATCCTGCCGACGCTCGGACGCACCGAACGCGACCTCCAGGGCGGCGGCGAGCAGTTCGTCACCGTCGAGGACTCCATGGGCATGGTGCATGCCTCGCGCGGCCGGCTGGCCCCCGCGAGCGACCACCTGCTGTCCGAACCGGCCATCGTCAGCCGGCTGGCCCGCCGGGTGCTCGGCGCGGACAGCAAGGTGCCCTGGGAGGAGTTCGAGAGGGACTATGCGACGATCCGTGACCGGATAGCCCGCGTGATCCCCGGCTTCGAGGACTTCAACGCGCGCGTGGCCCACCCGGGCGGCTTCACCCTCCCGCACGCCCCGCGCGACGAACGCCGCTTCCCGACCGCCACCGGCAAGGCCAACTTCACCGCCGCGCCGGTCGAGTACCCGAAGCTGCCCGAGGGCCGGCTGCTGCTGCAGACGCTGCGCTCGCACGACCAGTACAACACCACGATCTACGGCCTCGACGACCGCTACCGGGGGATCAGGAACGGCCGCCGGGTCGTCCTCGTCAACGCCGAGGACGCGCGCGCGTTGGGGATCGCGGACGGCTCGTACGTGGACCTGGTCGGCGAGTGGGACGACGGCGTGGAGCGGCGGGCCCCCCGTTTCCGCGTCGTGCTGTACCCGACCACCCGGGGCTGCGCGGCCGCCTACTACCCGGAGACGAACGTGCTGGTGCCGCTGGACGCCACCGCCGACACGAGCAACACCCCGGCCAGCAAGTCCGTCGTGGTGCGTCTGGAACAATCGTCGACCGACTGAGCGTTTGCTCAGTGACTGGACGCGGATCGACGAACGGAGCCCGGCCCCATGGGCGAGCAGCAGCACGTGAAGTTCCCACCGGAGGTCGTCGCGGAGTACGCCGCGCTCGGCATCGACATCGTGGCCCTGTTCTCGGCCGGGCACCTCGGCTCCCGCATGGGCGTGGAGATCGTCGAGGCCTCCGCGGACCGGGTCGTCGGCACCATGCCGGTGGAGGGCAACACCCAGCCGTACGGCCTGTTGCACGGCGGCGCCTCCGCGGTGCTGGCCGAGACCCTCGGCTCGGTCGGGTCGATGCTGCACGGCGGCAGCTCCAAGATCGCCGTCGGGGTCGACCTGAACTGCACCCATCACCGGGGCGTCCGCTCCGGCCTGGTCACCGGCGTGGCCACGCCCGTGCACCAGGGGCGGTCCACGGCGACGTACGAGATCGTGATCAGCGACGAGGAGGGGCGCCGGGTGTGCACCGCCCGGCTGACCTGTCTGCTGCGGGACGCCCCCACGGCGGTCTGACGACCCCGGCGCCCGGCCGACCGTCCCCCGGCGGGCCGGCGGCTTCCAAGGCCCCGTGCGGCAACGCCCGTTGCACCCGGTGCCCCGGCGCCCTAGCGTCGGGGCATGACCACGGGAGGCGCGCACCGAGCGCGGGCGGCGGCACGGCTGGCGGGATGGGTGCTGCTCGCCTGTCTCCCGGCGACCGCCTGCGGCGGCACGGCCCCGGGCGCGGCGCCCACAGCCCCGCCCCACGCCGCCTCGCCCCCCGCCTCCCCGTCCACCACCTCGCCCGAGGACCTGTGCACGCGCGTGGTGGCCCACTGGTCCCGCAAGGTCCTCGACAGCCACACCTACGGCGACTACCAGTCGATGGGGCTCTCCAACGGCCAGTACGACATCCTGCGGAGGGTCGTGGACGCGGCACGGGCCGAGAAGAAGCGCCGGGGGGCCGACGCCGCCGACGCGTTGATCGACCGCGAGACCCGCGCGGGCTGCACCGACTGGTACCGCTCCGGCGGCCCGGGCGAAGGCCCCTGGCAGTGAGCGGCATCGGCCCGATCGAGCCCGGCGAGGGCACGCACGCGTGGGACACGCACCCGGCGGCACCCCCGGCCGGCACCCCGGCCGCCCCGAGCACGCCCCCGCCCCGCCTCCGCCGCCTTCTCGCGGACCACCGCAGAGCCGCCCTGGCCGCCCTCCTCACCGTCGGCCTGCTCACCCTCTGCGCCGTGCTCTACGCGACCCGTCCGCAGGAGCGTGAACCGGCCATCTCCCGACCGCCGTTCCCCGCCCAGGTCGTGGACGTCACCTATCTCGGCGAACACAGCGTCCCACCCGGCACCCGGCCGCACACGTTCGCCTTCGAGGTGCTGCTCAGCGTGGATTCCGGCCCGCCGGTCACGGTGACCCGGGTCTCCCAGCCGTACGCCGGCGCCTCCCTGACGTCGGCGCCCCGGGCCCCGTTCCGGACGGAGGCGGGCTCCGCACGCACGATCGTGATCACCATGCATGTGGCGGAATGCGGTTCCGTACCGGAGAATGCCGGGCTCCCTTTCATCGACGTAACTCTGCGTAATACGCGTGCAATACAACAGCAGAGTTTCATCCTGGGGCCCCGTTATGCGCAGGACCTCTCCCGAGCCCTGGAAGTCGCCTGTAGCAACGAATCACCGTAATCACCAAAACGCCTGAGACACCTGAACGCACCAGGGTGCATCCTGCGCGTTCTCAGCATGCGGACAGGGCGAATCGGCCTGAAATTCGCTGTTCCACCCGCCAAGTACCGCTCTGCATTACCTCGTGTCATAACAAGAGCGTCACAGCATGCTTCAGACCCTCCTCCCCGTTACCTTCACCCGCTTAGAGTCACGCCCAGTCACCGCGCCGCCTGAATACCCCTTAGGCCCCAGCGCTCGACTCGGCCTCTTCCAGGGGGGAGGGCCGCCCAGGGAAAGGACTGGAACGTGCGTCAACGTTCGCTCATCGCCATCACCGCCGCGCTGTCCGCCGGTGCACTCACCCTCACCGCCTGCGGTTCGCGCGACAGCGGCGGCGACAAGGGCTCCGACAGCGGCGGCACCACCGTCACCATCGGCGTCGACGCCCCGCTCACCGGCGACCTGTCCGCGCTGGGTCTCGGCATCAAGAACTCCGTCGACCTCGCGGCCAAAACGGCCAACAAGGAGAAGACGGTCGACGGCGTCACCTTCAAGGTCGTCGCCAAGGACGACCAGGCGCAGCCCTCCGCCGGCCAGCAGAACGCCACCGCCCTCGTCGCCGACAAGAGCGTCGTCGGCGTGGTCGGCCCGCTGAACTCCTCCGTCGCCGAGTCGATGCAGAAGGTCTTCGACGACGCCAAGCTGGTCGAGGTCTCCCCGGCCAACACCAACCCCGCGCTCACCCAGGGCACCGACTGGGCGAAGACCAAGAAGCGCCCCTACGCGTCGTACTTCCGCACCGCGACCACGGACGCCATCCAGGGCCCGTTCGCCGCCCAGTACGTCTTCAACGACGCCAAGAAGAAGAAGGTCTTCGTCATCGACGACAAGAAGACCTACGGCGCCGGCCTCGCGGGCACCTTCACCGAGGAATTCAAGAAGCTCGGCGGCACCGTCGTCGGCACCGAGCACATCAACCCCGACTCCAAGGACTTCTCCGCGGTCGCCACCAAGGTGAAGAACTCCGGCGCCGAGGCCGTCTACTACGGCGGCGAGTACCCGCAGGCCGGCCCGCTCAGCAAGCAGATCAAGGCCGCCGGAGCCAAGATCCCGCTCGTCGGCGGCGACGGCATCTACGCCGACGACTTCATCAAGCTGGCCGGCGCCACCGCCACCGGCGACCTCGCCACCTCCGTCGGCGCCCCCGTCGAGGAACTCGACTCCGCCAAGGAGTTCGTGGCCAACTACAAGGCCGGCGGCTACAAGGAGGCCTACGGCGCCTACGGCGGCTACGCCTACGACTCCGCCTGGGCCATCATCGAGGCCGTCAAGAAGGTCGTCGACGACAACAACGGCAAGCTCCCCGACGACGCCCGCGCGAAGATCACCGCCGCCACCCAGAACGTCTCCTTCGACGGTGTGACCGGCAAGGTCTCCTTCGACGAGTTCGGTGACGCCACCAACAAGCAGCTCACCGTCTACGCCGTCGAGAACGGTGCCTGGAAGGCCGTCAAGTCCGGCACCTACTCCGGCTGACCCACCCGCACCACTCCTGAGCCGCGCGGGGCGCTGTTCCACTGGCGCCCCGCGCGGACTCACATCCGGCCCCACCCGTCGAAACATCCGAACCGTCTCGGAGGACATGCGGTGAACGAACTGCCGCAGCAGCTGGTCAACGGCCTGCTACTGGGATCCATGTACGGCCTTGTCGCCATCGGCTACACAATGGTCTATGGCATTGTCCAGCTCATCAACTTCGCCCACGGCGAGATCTTCATGACCGGAGCGTTCGGCGCTCTCACGGTCTACGTGTACATCCTGCCCGACGGCACCTCGATGGCCATCGCGCTGCCCCTGATGCTGGTGGGCGCGGTCATGGTCTCCGTCACCGTCGCCGTGGGAGCGGAACGGTTCGCCTACCGTCCCCTCCGCACCGCACCACGCCTCGCACCGCTCATCACCGCCATCGGCCTCTCCCTCGCCCTGCAGCAGGCCGTCTGGGCCTGGTACCCCGAGGCCAAGTCCGCCCGCGTCTTCCCCCAGATCGGCGGCGGCCCCTTCGAGCTCGGCAGCGTCACCATCCAGACCGGTGACATCTTCCTGCTCATCGCCGCCCCCCTCAGCATGGGCTTCCTCGCCTACTTCGTCATGAAGACCCGCACCGGACGCGGCATGCAGGCCACCGCCCAGGACCCCGACACCGCCAAGCTCATGGGCGTCAACACCGACCGCATCATCGTGATCGCGTTCGCCCTCGGTGCCACCTTCGCCGCCGTCGGAGCCGTCGCCTACGGCCTCAAGTACGGCCAGATCTCCTTCACCATGGGCTTCCTGCTCGGCCTCAAGGCCTTCACCGCGGCTGTCCTCGGCGGCATCGGCAACATCTACGGCGCCATGATCGGCGGCGTCGTCCTCGGCATCGCCGAGACCCTGGCCACCGCCTACATCGCCGACATCCCCGGCATGGACAAGTTCGGCAGCAACTCCTGGGCCGACGTCTGGGCCTTCGTACTCCTCATCCTCGTGCTGCTGTTCCGGCCCCAGGGCCTGCTCGGCGAGCGCGTCGCGGACAGGGCGTGACACCGATGACGACACAGACCACCACCCCCGAGGCGTTCGGCGACACCACGCCCGCACGAGCCGGCCTCATCGGCATCCCCGAGACCGCCGCCCGCGCCCTCGCCACCGGCGGCGCGATCCTCACCATCATCTCCACCTTCCTCGCCTGGACCTGGACCTCCGCCTTCCCCGGCGACCTCACCGTCTACGGCTACCCCGGCGGCCTCCAGGTCCTCGTCCTCATCGGCGGCGCCCTCACCACCCTCTTCGCCCTCTCCTCCTACGGCGTCAGGGGCCTCGGCTGGCTCACCCCCGCCGGCGCCGACGGCGCGATCAAGTTCGCCGCGCTCGCCACCTTCGCGACCGCCTGGTACACCGTCATCGCGATCAGCGCCGACCTCGGCGGAGTCGTCAACCTCGAACCCGGCGGCTACGTCGTCGCCGTGGCCAGCCTCGCCGCCCTCCTCGGCGCCCTGGCCCTGCCGTTCGAGCACCCCGAGCCCGACCCCATCGACCCCGACGACACGTCGTGGGAGCACACCAAGCACAAGCTCGGCCACCAGTGGCAGACCGTCAAGGCCGCCTTCGGCTCCGGCACCGCGCGCCCCGCGCCGGCCCTGCCCGCCTACGCCGAGATCCTGATCATCGTCGCCGTCCTCGCCGTCGCCCTCACCGTCTTCACCTACGGCATCGGCACCGAGTACGACGAACTCTTCATCGGCTTCCTGATCACCGCCGGCCTCGGATTCGCCGCCGTCGGCAAGGCCGGCCTCGTCGCCCAGGCCAGCCAGATCACCGCCCGCCACCAGAACATCACCATCTGCGGCGCGTTCGTGGCAGCCGCAGCGTTCCCCTTCACCCAGACCGACGACCAGTACGCGACCCTCGGCGTCTACATCCTCATCTTCGCCACCGTCGCCCTCGGCCTGAACATCGTCGTCGGCCTCGCCGGCCTCCTCGACCTCGGTTACGTCGCCTTCCTCGGCGTCGGCGCCTACGCCGCCGCCATGGTCTCCGGCTCCCCGAGCTCCCCCTTCGACGTGCACTTCCCCTTCTGGGCCGCCGCACTCGTCGGCTGCGCCGCCTCCCTGGTCTTCGGCGTCCTCATCGGCGCCCCGACCCTGCGGCTCCGCGGCGACTACCTCGCCATCGTCACCCTCGGCTTCGGTGAGATCTTCCGCATCACCGCCAACAACCTCGACGGCACCTCCGGCCCCGACATCACCAACGGATCCAACGGCATCTCCTCGATCCCGAACCTCAACATCCTCGGGTTCGACTTCGGCGTCGTCCACAACATCCTCGGCGTCGACATCGGCCGCTTCGCCAACTACTTCTTCCTGATGCTCATCATCACCGCCATCGTCGTGCTGGTCTTCCGGCGCAGCGGTGACTCCCGCATCGGCCGCGCCTGGGTCGCCATCCGCGAGGACGAGACCGCCGCCCTCGCCATGGGCATCAACGGCTTCCGCGTCAAGCTCATCGCCTTCGCCGTCGGCGCCTCCCTCGCCGGCCTCGCCGGCACCGTCCAGGCACACGTCACCTACACCGTCACCCCCGAGCAGTACCTCTTCGCCGGCCCCATCCCGCCCAACTCCGCCTTCCTCCTCGCCGCGGTCGTCCTCGGCGGCATGGGCACCATCGGCGGCCCCCTCATCGGCGCCTCGCTGCTCTTCCTCATCCCCAACAAGCTCCAGTTCCTGGGCGACTACCAGCTCTTCGCCTTCGGCCTCGCACTCATCCTGCTGATGCGCTTCCGGCCGGAGGGCATGATCCCCAACCGCCGCCGCCAGCTCGAGTTCCACGAGGAAGCGGAAGCGCCCACCGTCCTCACGAAGGCAGGGGCCTGACCACCATGACCACCGACACCACCACCACGGTCGCCCCCACCGGCGAGACGGTCCTCGACGCACGCGGCGTCACGATGCGCTTCGGCGGCCTCACCGCCGTCCGCGACGTCAACCTCACCGTCAACAGCGGCGAGATCGTCGGCCTGATCGGCCCCAACGGCGCCGGCAAGACCACCTTCTTCAACTGCCTCACCGGCCTCTACATCCCCACCGAGGGCGAGGTCCGCTACAAGGGCACCGTCCTGCCGCCCAAGTCCTTCAAGGTCACCGCGGCCGGCATCGCCCGCACCTTCCAGAACATCCGCCTGTTCGCCAACATGACGGTCCTGGAGAACGTGCTGGTCGGCCGTCACACGCGGACGAAGGAAGGTTTCTGGTCGGCCGTCCTGCGCGGCCCCGGCTTCCACAAGGCCGAAGCCGCCTCCCGCGAACGCGCCATGGAACTCCTGGAGTTCGTCGGACTGGAGAAGAAGGCCGAACACCTCGCGCGCAACCTTCCCTACGGCGAGCAGCGCAAGCTGGAGATCGCCCGAGCGCTCGCCAGCGAGCCCGGACTCCTCCTGCTGGACGAGCCCACCGCCGGCATGAACCCCCAGGAGACGCGAGCGACGGAAGAACTCGTCTTCGCCATCCGCGACAAGGGCATCGCCGTCCTCGTCATCGAGCACGACATGCGCTTCATCTTCAACCTCTGCGACCGGGTGGCCGTCCTGGTCCAGGGCGAGAAGCTCGTCGAGGGCGACAGCGCCACCGTCCAGGGCGACGAGCGCGTCGTCGCCGCCTACCTCGGCGAACCCTTCGAGAACGCCCCCGGCGACGAAGAGATCGCCGAAGTCGAAGCCGCCGAGGCCAGCGCCGCCCCGGCCGACGCCGCCCCGACGGCCGCCGACACCACGACGGACGCCGCGCCCGGCAAGGAGAACGACCGATGACCGCACTGCTCGAAGTCGAGGACCTCCGGGTCGCCTACGGCAAGATCGAAGCCGTCAAGGGCATCTCCTTCAAGGTCGAGGCCGGCGAGGTCGTCACCCTCATCGGCACCAACGGCGCCGGCAAGACCACCACCCTGCGCACCCTGTCGGGCCTGCTCAAGCCGGTCGGCGGCCAGATCAAGTTCAACGGCAAGTCGCTGAAGAAGGTCCCGGCCCACGACATCGTCTCGCTGGGACTCGCCCACTCCCCCGAGGGGCGGCACATCTTCCCCCGCATGACGATCGAGGACAACCTGCGCCTCGGCGCCTTCCTCCGCAGCGACAAGGCGGGCATCGAGAAGGACATCCAGCGCGCCTACGACCTCTTCCCCATCCTGGGAGAGCGCCGCAAGCAGGCCGCGGGCACCCTGTCCGGCGGTGAGCAGCAGATGCTCGCCATGGGCCGCGCCCTGATGTCCCAGCCGAAACTGCTCATGCTGGACGAGCCCTCCATGGGTCTCTCCCCCATCATGATGCAGAAGATCATGGCCACCATCGCCGAGCTGAAGTCCCAGGGCATGACGATCCTGCTCATCGAGCAGAACGCCCAGGCGGCGCTGTCCCTGGCGGACCAGGGTCACGTCATGGAGGTCGGCAACATCGTCCTGTCCGGCACCGGCCGGGACCTGCTCCACGACGAGTCGGTCCGCAAGGCCTACCTCGGCGAGGACTGACGTCCCGAGGTCCAGCGGCCACGACGAGGCCCGCGCCCCTTCTCCGGGCGCGGGCCTCGTCGCGTGCGGGCGGGGTGTCAGCCCTTGTTGGCCTTCTTCTCCTCGGCGTCCTGGATGACGGCCTCGGCGACCTGCTGCATCGACATCCGCCGGTCCATGGACGTCTTCTGGATCCAGCGGAACGCGGCGGGCTCGGTCAGGCCGTACTCCGTCTGGAGGACCGACTTCGCCCGGTCGACCAGCTTGCGGGTCTCCAGGCGGAGCGTGAGGTCGGCGACCTCCTTCTCCAGCTCCTTCAGCTCGTTGAACCGCGAAACAGCCATCTCGATGGCCGGCACGACATCGCTCTTGCTGAAGGGCTTCACGAGGTACGCCATGGCGCCGGCGTCGCGCGCCCGCTCGACCAGGTCCCGCTGCGAGAAGGCGGTGAGCATCAGCACCGGGGCGATCCGCTCCTCGGCGATCTTCTCGGCGGCGGAGATGCCGTCCATCTTGGGCATCTTCACGTCGAGGATGACCAGGTCGGGCTGGTGCTCGCGGGCCAGCTCGATGGCCTGCTCACCGTCACCGGCCTCGCCGACGACGCTGTAGCCCTCCTCCTCCAGCATCTCTTTGAGATCGAGCCGGATCAGGGCCTCGTCCTCGGCGATGACGACACGGGTCGTCATCGGAGGCACGTGCGACTTGTCGTCATCGGGCACGTCTACGGGCTGGGGCGACTCGGGGGCGGTCACGGGGGCTCCTTGGTGCGGGCCGGCAGGTACTGCTGCTTATGCAGCCTACCTAGAGGCAGGGAGCTACGGTCACCCGGTACACTTCCCGACAGCTCACCAACCTGCCCGGTTGGAGGAACTGGTCAGACTCGCGGTGCTCAAACCACCGTGCCTTAGGGCATGTGGGTTCGAATCCCACACCGGGCACTTACACGAATAGCGGAGGCTCACGTTCTCGTGAACCTCCGCTATTTGCCGCGTGCCGTAGCGATCAGCAACGCACAGTGACGGGCATGCACTTTCATGGCACTGAGGTTCGACAGAAAGCGGTCACCCTGTTGCGCAGCGGAGCGCGCAATGCGGACGTGGCGCGTCAGTTCAACATCCCGCTCGGCACGATCAGTTACTGGAAGCACATGGACCGCGCGAAACGCGGCGAATGCCCCGGACGCACTCCCCCGAAGTGTCCTCGGTGCGAAGGCGAGCTGAACTCCCCCGCCTATTCCTACCTCCTGGGCCTCTACCTCGGCGACGGCCACATCATCCAGAACCGTGCCATGCGAGCGCCGAGCCTGTCCATCTCCTGCGCCGACGCGCACCCCGGCCTCATGGACGAATGCGAGCAAGCCATGCGATCGGTCTTCCCTGGAAACTCGGTCTGCCGGGTCCGCCGAAAGGGGTGCCACGAGGTGAAGCTCTATTCCAAACACCTCTGGTGCCTCTTCCCCCAACACGGCCCCGGCAAGAAGCACGAGCGCCCCATCGTCCTCGAAGCCTGGCAGCAAGCCGTCGTCGACGCTCACCCTTGGGAGTTCGTCCGAGGGCTCATCCACTCCGACGGCTGTCGCATCACCAACTGGACGACCCGTTTGATCGCCGGCGAGCGCAAGCGCTACGAATACCCCCGCTACTTCTTCACCAACGTCTCCGACGACATCCGACGGCTCTGCACCGACACCCTGGACAAGCTGGGCGTCGAGTGGACGCACTGCACCCGCGGCGGAAACCCGTACAACATCTCCGTCGCCCGCAAAGCCTCCGTCGCCCTCCTCGACGCCCACGTGGGCCCCAAGCACTGAGCGGCCCCTACTTCGGGCTGTCGTCCTCCCCCACGTGGTGGACGCGGACCAGGTTCGTCGCGCCCGAGACTCCCGGCGGGGAGCCGGCCGTGATCACGATGACGTCGCCCTTCCGGCAGCGGCCGTACCGCAGCAGCAGCTCGTCCACCTGGGCGACCATCGCGTCCGTGGAGCCCACCGGCGGGACCAGGAAGGTTTCCACGCCCCAGGTCAGGCTGAGCTGGGAGCGGGTGGACTGTTCGGGGGTGAAGGCCAGCAGGGGGATCGGGGAGCGGTAGCGGGAGAGGCGGCGGGCCGTGTCGCCGGTCTGGGTGAAGGCGACCAGGAGCTCGGCGTTCAGGAAGTCGCCGATCTCGGCCGCCGCGCGGGCGACCGCGCCGCCCTGGGTGCGGGGTTTGTTGCGTTCGGTGAGGGGCGGGAGGCCCTTGGCCAGGATGTCCTCCTCCGCCGCCGCAACGATCTTCGCCATGGTGCGGACCGTCTGGATCGCGTACTTGCCCACGCTTGTCTCGCCGGACAGCATGACCGCGTCCGTGCCGTCGATGACCGCGTTGGCCACGTCCGAGGCCTCGGCCCGGGTGGGGCGGGAGTTGTCGATCATCGAGTCGAGCATCTGGGTCGCGACGATCACCGGTTTGGCGTTGCGCTTGGCCAGCTTGATCGCGCGCTTCTGGACGATCGGGACCTGTTCGAGGGGCATCTCGACGCCCAGGTCGCCCCGCGCGACCATGATGCCGTCGAAGGCGGCGACGATGTCGTCGATGGCCTCCACCGCCTGGGGTTTCTCCACCTTCGCGATGACGGGGAGGCGGCGGCCCTCCTCGTCCATGATGCGGTGGACGTCGAGGATGTCGCGGCCGCTGCGCACGAAGGACAGGGCGATCACGTCGCAGCCCGTGCGGAGCGCCCAGCGCAGGTCCTCCTCGTCCTTCTTGGACAGGGCGGGGACCGAGACGGCGACGCCCGGCAGATTCAGGCCCTTGTGGTCGGAGATCACTCCTCCCTCGACGACCCTCGTGTGGACCTCCGCGCCCACGACGTCCGTGACCTCCAGGCAGACCTTGCCGTCGTCGACGAGGATGCGCTCGCCCGGGGTCACGTCCTGTGCGAGGCCGGCGTAGGTGGTGCCGCAGCGCTTGCCGTCGCCCGCGACGCCGTCCTCGACGGTGATCGTGAAGGTGTCGTCGCGTTCGAGGAGTACAGGGCCTTCGGCGAAGTGGCCGAGGCGGATCTTCGGGCCTTGAAGATCGGCGAGGACGCCGACGCTGCGGCCGGTCTCGTCGGCGGCCTTGCGGACGCGGTGGTAGCGCTCCTCGTGCTCGGCGTGGCCGCCGTGGCTGAGGTTGAGGCGGGCGACGTCCATTCCCGCGTCGACCAGGGCTTTGATCTGGTCGTAGGAGTCGGTGGCGGGGCCCAGGGTGCAGACGATTTTTGCTCGGCGCATGAGTCGAGCCTATGACTTACCGGGCAGTAGCGAATTGGGGCGACATGACCTGGCAACAACCGTTGAGTGAAGGGTAGTTGACAACTGTTGAATTGTGCGGGGTGCCGCTCTTATGAGCATATCGATTTCGCGCCCGCATTCCCCGAAAGGGTGAATGGGTGAATGGGTGAATTCACAGGGCGACCGAAGCCCGCCGGGGGGTCAGGGCGCCGGCCGTCGTGCCCAGGGGTGCCGTACGGGGGAATCCGCGGTGAGGTCATATGCCCCACCGTGTCACGCCTTTCCCTTTTGCCGGGCCGGAGTTGACCCCTCTGGTCACCAGATCGAAACCTCCGGGACCTGTTGCGGTCGGTCATGCACGGGTCAGAATCTACGCGCGTTTGTCTACGCGCGTTGTTGACCATTCCCTAGGAGCTCGCGACATGCCGTTGAACCGCCGGAAGTTTCTGAAGAAGTCCGCCGTGACCGGGGCCGGAGTGGCGATCGCGGGGGCGGCTGCGGCTCCGGCGGCGCAGGCCGCGGAGGCGAAGGGGCCAGGGAAGCCCGTCAAGCAGCCGAAGCGGTACGCGCTGACCGTGCTGGGGACGACGGACCTGCACGGGCACGTCTTCAACTGGGACTACTTCAAGAACGCGGAGTACACGGACAAGGCGGGCAACGCCCAGGGGCTCGCGCGCATCTCGACGCTGGTGAACCGGATCCGCGCCGAGAAGGGGCGGGAGAACGTGCTGCTGCTCGACGCGGGCGACACGATCCAGGGCACGCCGCTGACGTACTACTACGCCAAGGTGGACCCGATCACCGCCAAGGGTGGTCCGGTGCACCCGATGGCGCAGGCGATGAACGCGATTGGGTACGACGCGGCGGCGCTCGGCAACCACGAGTTCAACTACGGCATCGAGACGCTGCGGAAGTTCGAGTCGCAGCTGCGGTTCCCGCTGCTGGGCGCCAACGCGGTGGACGCGAAGACGCTGCGGCCGGCCTTCCAGCCGTACGCGATCCGGACGTTCTGCGTGAAGGGCGCGCCGCCGGTCAAGGTCGCGGTCCTGGGCCTGACGAACCCCGGTATCGCCATCTGGGACAAGGCGTACGTGCAGGGCAAGCTGGCGTTCCCGGGCCTGGAGGAGCAGGCGGCGAAGTGGGTGCCGAAGCTGAAGGCGATGGGCGCGGACGTGGTGATCGTGTCGGCGCACTCCGGGTCCTCCGGGACGTCGTCGTACGGTGACCAGCTGCCGTACGTGGAGAACTCCGCGGCGCTGGTGGCGCAGCAGGTGCCGGACATCGACGCGGTGCTGGTGGGCCACGCGCACGTGGAGATCCCCGAGCTGAAGGTCACGAACGCGAAGACCGGGAGGACGGTCGTACTGTCGGAGCCGCTGGCCTACGCCGAGCGGCTGTCCGTCTTCGACATCGAGCTGGTGTTCGACAAGGGGCGGTGGACGGTCGAGTCGGTGGCGTCGAAGGTGCTGAACTCCAACACCGTGGCCGACGACCCGAAGATCACCAAGCTGCTCTCGGACGAGCACGCGAAGGTCGTGGAGTACGTCAACCAGGTGGTCGGTTCGGCGACGGAGACGCTGACGACGGTCGAGGCGCGGTACAAGGACGCCCCGATCATCGACCTGATCACCAAGGTCCAGGAGGATGTCGTCAAGGCGGCGCTGGCGGGGACGTCGTACGCGTCGCTGCCGGTGATCTCGCAGGCGTCGCCGTTCTCGCGCACGTCGGAGATCCCGGCCGGCGCCGTGACGATCCGCGATCTGTCGAGCCTGTACGTGTACGACAACACGCTGGTGGCGAAGCTGCTGACGGGTGCGCAGGTCAAGGCGTACCTGGAGTACTCGGCGGAGTACTTCGTGCAGACGGCCGCGGGCGCGGTCGTGGATGTCGAGAAGCTGACCAACGCGAACAACCGGCCGGACTACAACTACGACTACGTGTCGGGGCTGTCGTACGACATCGACATCGCGCAGGCGGCGGGGTCGCGGATCAGGAACCTGACGTACAACGGCGCGCCGCTGGACGACGCCCAGCAGTTCGTGTTCGCGGTGAACAACTACCGGGCGAACGGCGGCGGCGCGTTCCCGCACGTGGCCTCCGCCCCCGAGCTGTGGTCGGAGTCGACGGAGATCCGGACGCGGATCGCGGAGTGGGTGACCGCGAAGGGTGTGCTGGACCCGAAGGACTTCGCGTCGGTGGACTGGAAGCTCACGCGGGACGGTACGCCGGTGTTCTAGGCGGTCGGCCGGGCTGAGGTGGCCTCAGATTCCGTCGCGCAGGGGGGTCAGTGTGGGGGGCCGGCGTGCGGGCGGGATCTGGGGCTGTCGTTGTTCGAGGCCGAAGGTGGTGAAGGCGGTGCGGGTGGGCAGGGTGTAGTTGTCCTTGCCGGTCAGGGTGTTGAGGACGGTGGCGCTGCGCCAGGCGGCGAGGCCGAGGTCGGGGGCGCCGACGCCGTGGGTGTGGCGTTCGGCGTTCTGGACGTAGAGGTGGCAGCCGGTGGCGGTGACGGAGGGGTCGAGGACCAGGCGGAACTGCGGGTCGATGCGGGGGCGTCCGGCGCTGTCGCGGCGCAGGTAGGGGTCGAGGCCGGCGAGGATGCGGTCGAGGGGGCGTTCGCGGTGGCCGGTGGCGAGGACGACGGCGTCGGTGGTGAGGCGGGAGCGGGTGTTCTGCTGGGTGTGTTCGAGGTGAAGTTCGATTCTGGTGCAGGCGATGCGGCCGGCGGTGCGGACCTGGACGCCGGGGGTGAGGACGGCGTCGGGCCAGCCGCCGTCGAGGGTGCGGTGGTAGAGCTCGTCGTGGATGGCGGCGAGGGTGCCGGCGTCGATGCCCTTGTGGAGTTGCCACTGTGTGCCGACGAGGCGGTCGCGGACGGGTTCGGTGAGGGCGTGGAAGTAGCGGGTGTAGTCGGGGGTGAAGTGTTCGAGGCCGAGCTTGGAGTACTCCATGGGGGCGAAGGCCTCGGTGCGGCCGATCCAGTGGAGCCGTTCGCGGCCGGCGGGGCGGTGGCGCAGGAGGTCGAGGAAGATCTCGGCGCCGGACTGTCCTGATCCGACGACGGTGACATGGCCGGCCGCGAGGAGGGTGTCGCGGTGGGTGAGGTAGTCGGAGGCGTGCAGGACGGGGACGCCGGGGGTGTCGACGAGGGGCCGCAGGGGGTCGGGGACGTGGGGCTCGGTGCCGATGCCGAGGACGACGTTCCTGGTGTGGGTGCGGCCGAGGGCCTCGGCTTCTCCTTCGGTGTCGAGCTGGGTGAAGTCGACCTCGAAGACGTCGCGTTCGGGGTTCCAGCGGACGGCGTCCACCTGGTGGCGGAAGTGGAGCCCGGGGAGGTGGTCGGCGACCCAGCGGCAGTAGGTGTCGTACTCGGCGCGCCGGATGTGGAACCGCTCGGCGACGTAGAAGGGGTAGAGGCGGTGGTGGGTCCTGAGGTAGTTGAGGAAGCTCCAGGGGCTGGTGGGGTCGGCGAGGGTGACGAGGTCGGCGAGGAAGGGGACCTGGACGCGGGCGCCGTCGATGAGCAGGCCGGGGTGCCAGTCGAAGCGGGGGCGTTGTTCGTAGAAGACGGCGTCGAGTTCGGCGAGGGGGTGGGCGAGGGCGGCGAGGGAGAGGTTGCTGGGGCCGATGCCGATGCCGACGAGGTCGCGGGGGGTGTCGCTGTCCGGGGGTGGGGGGGTGTTCATGCGGGGGTGTTTCCTTCCGGCAGGTGCAGGAGGGTGGCCAGGTCGTGGGGGCCGGTGCGGGGGTTGAGGAGGGTGGTCTTGAGCCAGAGGCGGCCGTCGAGGCGGGCGCGGCCGAGGACGGCGTGGCCGTCGGTGAGGAGGCGGCGGCGTATCTCTGCGACGGCGGTGTCGGTGGCGCCTGCGGGGCGGAAGAGGACGGTGCTGATGGTGGGCGGGGCGTGGAGTTCGAGCCCGGGGTGGTCGCGGACGAGGGCGGCGAAGGCGTGGGCGTGGTCGCAGACCTGGTCGACGAGGGCGCCGAGGCCGTGGCGGCCGAGGGTCTTGAGGGTGACGGCGATCTTGAGGACGTCGGGTCGGCGGGTGGTGCGCAGGGAGCGGCCGAGGAGGTCGGGGAGGCCGGCTTCGGTGTCGTCGTCGGCGTTGAGGTAGTCGGCGTGCTGGTGCAGGGCGGTGAGGTCGGCGGGGTCGCGGACGGCGAGGAGTCCGGCGGCGACGGGTTGCCAGCCGAGTTTGTGCAGGTCGAGGGTGACGGTGTGGGCGGCGTCGAGTCCGGCGAGCCGGGGGCGGTGGCGGTCGCTGAAGAGGAGGCCGCCTCCGTAGGCGGCGTCGATGTGGAGCCGGGCGCCGTGGGCGGCGCTGACGGCCGCGAGGTCGGGGAGGGGGTCGATGAGTCCGGCGTCGGTGGTGCCCGCGGTGGCGGCGACGAGGTGGGGACCGGGGACGGCGGTGAGGGCGGCGTCGAGGGCGGCGGGGTCGAGGGTGCCGGCGGGGGCGGGGACGGGGACGGGTGCGGGCAGGCCGAGGAGCCAGGCGGCGCGGGTCAGGGAGTGGTGGGCGTTGGTGCCGCACAGGAGGCGGACGCCGGGGCCGAGGGTCTCGCGGGCGAGGAGGAGGGCGAGTTGGTTGGACTCGGTGCCGCCGGTGGTGACGAGGGCGTCGGTGAGGCCGGCGAGCCGGGCGAGGGCGCGGGTGACGAGCGTTTCGAGGGCGGAGGCGGCCGGGGCCTGGTCCCAGGAGTCGAGGGAGGGGTTGAGGGCGGAGACGGCGAGGTCGGCTGCGGTGGCGACGGCGAGGGGCGGGCAGTGCAGATGGGCGGCGCACAGGGGGTGGGCGGGGTCGGCGGAGCCTTCGGCGAGGGCGCGGACCAGGGTGGACAGGGCCGCTGGGTCGCCGTGTTCGGGGAGTACGTCGCCGACGGCGGCGGTCAGCCGGGCGGTGACCGCGTCGGGGCCGCCGGCCGGGAGGGGTCCGCCGCGTGCGGTGCGGCCGGCGTCGAGGGCGTCGAGGACGGTGGTGAGGAGCGGCCGGAGTGCGTCGGTGGCTTCGGGGCCTGAGGCGAGCGGCGGGGTGCTCATGGGGTCCTCCGGGCGGGCGCGTGGCGGGGGGTTCCACCTTGTACGCCGGTGCCGGGACACGCCCGGAGAGAGCAACGATCGGTACCCGAAAGGGGGTACCGATCGTCACGGTCGTCGCGGGGCCGGCGGGTTAGGCCGTGCGTACCTTCAAGGCCCGGCGCAGGTCGTCGAGTTGGTCGGTGAGTTTGCGGCGCAGGGCGGGGACGGGGTGGGTGTCGCGCAGGCAGGTCTCGCCGAGGGTGAGGGTCTCGGGGTCGACGGCGTGGGCGGGGAAGGCCCAGTGTCCGGCGGCGTCGGCGATGGCGGGGCCGCGGCGGGCGGCGACGGCGACGGCGTCCTCGTAGTAGCGGGCGACGTACGGGCGGACGAGGTCGGCCTGTTCGGGCTGCCAGAATCCCTGGGCGGTGGCGGTGAAGAGGTAGTTGGAGAGGTCGTCGGAGGTGAACATGGCGTGCCAGGCCCTGGCCTTGGCGTCCTCGTCGGGGAGTGCGGCGCGGCAGCGGGCGGCGCCTTCGCGGCCGGTGGCGGAGGGGTCGCGTTCGAGTTCGGCGGCGATGGCGTGCTCGTCGGTGGCGCCGAGGACGGCGAGCCGGGCGAGGATGCGCCAGCGCAGGTCGGGGTCGAGTTCGGGGCCGCCGGGGACGGTGCCGTCGGCGAGCCAGGCGGCGATGGTGTCGGGCTGGGCGGCGACGTTGATGAAGTGGCGTACGGCGATGAGGCGCAGGCCGGGGTGGTCGCCGTCCTCGGTGCGGCGGATGAGGTCGCGGCACAGGGCGGAGAGGGTGGCCAGGGCGGTGGGGCGGTCGGCGGGGGCGAGGTAGCGGCCGGTGATCTGGGCGCCGGCGAAGCCGAGGACGCCTTGGACGAGGGCGAGGTCGGTTTCGTGCCGGAGGTGGGCGCGGGCGGCGTCGAGGTAGGCGCCGGGGGCGAGTTCGCCGTCGCGGACGGCGTCGCGCAGGGCGTTCCAGACGACGGCGCGGGTGAGCGGGTCGGGCAGTCCGCAGAGGTTGGCGGTGACGCCCTGGAAGGAGTGGGCGTCGAAGCGGATCTTGGCGTAGGTGAGGTCGCCGTCGTTGAGCAGGAGCAGGGTGGGGCGTTTGCCGAGGGGGACGGGTGCGTCCTGCGGGACGTCGAGTTCGAGGCGTCGGCGCGGGGTGAGGCGGCCCTCGTCGCCGGGGAGGTCGAGGTCGTAGAGGCCGACGGCGATGCGGTGGGGGCGGCTGCCGGTGCGTTCGACGGTGAGCTGGTGGTCGCCGTTGTCGCCGGTGACGAGGGGGGTGAGGGTGTCGACGCCGGTGGTGCGCAGCCAGGCGTCGGCCCAGGCGTGGACGTCGCGGTCGGTGCCGGCGGCGAGGGAGTCGATGAAGTCGGCGAGGGTGGCGTTGGCGAAGCGGTGGCGGGCGAAGTGGGTGTTGATGCCGGCGAGGAAGTCCTTCTCGCCGAGCCAGGTGACGAGTTGGCGCAGGGCGGAGGCGCCCTTGGCGTAGGAGATGCCGTCGAAGTTGAGGAGGGCGGAGGCGGTGTCCGGGACGTCCTCGGGGGCGACGGGGTGGGTGGAGGGGCGCTGGTCGGCGTCGTAGCCCCAGGCCTTGCGGACGACGCCGAAGTCGGTCCAGGTGTCGGTGAAGCGGGTGGCTTCGGTGAGGGTCTGGTAGCCCATGTACTCGGCGAAGGACTCGTTGAGCCAGATGTCGTCCCACCACCGGAGGGTGACGAGGTCGCCGAACCACATGTGGGCCATCTCGTGGGCGACGACCATGGCGCGGGTCTGGCGTTCGGTGTCGGTGACGGCGGAGCGGTAGACGAACTCGTCGCGGAAGGTGACGAGTCCGGGGTTCTCCATGGCGCCGGCGTTGAACTCGGGGACGAAGGCCTGGTCGTAGGAGTCGAAGGGGTAGGGCTCCTCGAACTTCTCGTGGTAGCGGTCGAAGCAGGCGCGGGTGATGTCGAGGAGTTCGTCGGCGTCGGCGTCGAGGTAGGGGGCGAGCGAGCGGCGGCAGTGCAGGCCGAAGGGCAGGCCGCGGTGTTCGGTGCGCACGGAGTGCCAGGGGCCGGCGGCGACGGCGACGAGGTAGGTGGAGATGAGGGGGGTGGTGGCGGCGCGCCACTGTCCGTCGCCGAGGTGTTCGGTGACGCCGTTGGCGAGGACGGTCCAGCCTTCGGGGGCGCGGACGGTGAGGTCGAAGACGGCCTTGAGGTCGGGCTGGTCGAAGGCGGCGAAGACGCGCTGGACGTCGTCCATGAAGAGCTGGGTGTAGAGGTAGGTCTCACCGTCGCTGGGGTCGGTGAAGCGGTGCATGCCCTCGCCGGTGCGGGAGTAGTGCATGCGGGCGTCGACGTGCAGTTCGTGCTCGCCTGCGCCGAGGCCCTTCAGGGCGATCCGGTTGCCGTCGAGGCTGTCGGGGTCGAGGGGCTGTCCGTCGAGCGTGACCGAGCGCAGGTCGGCGGGCTTGATCTCGACGAAGGTGTCCCCATCGGTGTGCGCGGTGAACCTGATGGCGGTGCGGGAGCCGAAGGTCTCGTCGCCGGTGGTCAGGTCGAGCTCGATGGTGTAGCGGTGGACGTCGAGGAGCCGGGCACGGCTTAGCGCTTCGTCGCGCGTCAGTACGGACATGAACGACATGCTGCCTGATACCGCAGGCCGGGCACAGGGGCGGATCGTTACGCGCCCAATGTCCCCTCTCGCGCCGGAGGCGCCGGGCATCGCCCGTGGTGGGGCGGGGCCCGGCCGGATCCCGTCGGTGGGGCGGGCCGGTCAGTCGGCCGTGGGGGCCGCGGTGTCCTCGGCGATGCGCTCGTGGTGGCGGATCACCTCGGCGATGATGAAGGTGAGGAACTTCTCGGCGAACGCGGGGTCGAGCTTGGCGTTCTCGGCGAGGGTGCGCAGCCGCTCGATCTGGCGGGCCTCGCGGGTCGGGTCGGCGGCGGGCAGCTGGTGGCGGGCCTTGAGGTGGCCGACCTGCTGGGTGGCCTTGAAGCGCTCGGCGAGCATGTGGACGACGGCCGCGTCGATGTTGTCGATGCTGTCGCGCAGCCGGTCGAGTTCGGCGCGGACGGCGGGGTCGATGTCTGCGGTGCCGGTTGCGGGGGTGTCGCGGGTGGTCATGGGCGATCACCCTAGGGCATGCCGGTGAGGGCCACCGTGCTGCCCGTACAGTGGAATCGGGTGCAGGCGTCTTGGGGGTGCGGGCGTGGCCAACGGTGGTCCGGTCGAGCACGGTTTTCCGCATCTGGAGACGGTGCGGGACGCCGTCACGGCGTTGTACAGGAGGTTGTCGTACGACACGATCCACCAGTTCGCGGCGAGTGTGGCGCCGGTGGACGTGGCGTTCTGCGACAGCGACGATCTGCATCTGGGGACGCAGCGGGTGGCGCGGGAGCTGGTGCGGCACTACCGGCTGCCGGACGCGCGGATGGTCGTGGCGTTCCGGGAGATGGAGCACGCGGCGAGTGTGGAGCTGGCGGCTGGGCCGGAGTACTTCGTCGAGTTGAACGACCGTTTCCGGACGCATCGGCGGGACATCGGGGCGGCGCTGGCGCACGAGATCATGCATGTGTATCTGCACCGGCTGGATCTGTCGTTCCCGGGGACGCGGGCCAACGAGATCCTCACGGACACGGCGACGACGTATCTGGGGGCGGGCTGGCTGCTGCTGGACGCCTACCGGGAGGACGCGGCCTCGTCGCAGAAGCTGGGGTATCTGACGCCGGAGGAGTTCGGGTACGTGCTGGCGAAGCGGTCGCTGGTGTTCGGGGAGGATCCGTCGGCGTGGTTCACCAGTGCCGAGGCGTACTCGGCGTATGTGCGGGGTCGTGAGCGGGCGCTGGGCGACGGGCGGCAGCCGCCGCTGACGGCGGCGGGGTGGGCGGGGCGCCGCCGGTACGCCCGGGACCGGCGGCATGCGCGGGGCCGTGGGCAGGGCGAGGACCGCCGGGTCGGGGCGGCTGCGGATCCGCCGTACGCGTTCGCGCCGGATCCGCGGGGGCCGCTGCGGGTGACGTTTCCCTGCCCCACCTGTCATCAGCGGATCAGGGTGCCGGTGCGGGGCCGGGTCCGGGCGCGGTGCGGGCTGTGCCGGACGGTCCTGGAGTGCGACACGTAGGGGCGGCGCGGGCCGGTCCTGGAGTGCGGCACGCAGGGGCCACGGGGGCCCGTCAGGTGCCGGAGACCGCCGTGCGGGGCAGTGCCGTGCACAGGGCGGCGCAGACCACGAATCCGCCGGTCACCCAGGGCATCGCGGTGCCCAGTGCCTCGGTGAGCCCGTGGTCGGTGTGGCCGAAGAACACGGTGCCGAGGATCGCCGCGCCGAGGGCGCCGCCGAACTGCTGGGCGGTGGAGAAGATCCCGGAGGCGCCGCCGGCGAGGTCGGCGGGTACGGCGGACAGGACGACGTTGACGAGGGGCACGACGAGGAAGCCGAGGCCGGCGCCGGCGACGGCCAGGCCGGGGGCGAACGGCCAGGCGCCCGTGTGCACGTCGGCGGCGCGGTCGACGGCGGCCCACACCCAGCCGAAGCCGCCGGCCATGAGCAGGGCTCCGGCGGCCGGGACGAGCCGTCCGTGGCGTACGGCGAGGGCGTCGGCGGCCGGGGCGGTGAGGAAGCCGCCCGCGGAGAACAGCCCTGCCCCGCAAGTCATTAGTTCGCCCGAACGAAATATTTGTTAGCCTGGCCCCATGACCGACGAACGACGGGCCGCCGCCCTGGAACGCCTGATGACCGTGGGACGGCAGCACAGCATGGTCACGGTGATGTTCCACTCGGCGATCGCGGCGAAGCAGGGGCTGAACGCCACGGAGGAGAAGACCCTCGACGCCCTCCAGCAAGGGGGCCCGCTCACCGCGAAGGAGCTGGCCGGGCACACCGGTCTCGCCCCGGCCTCCGTCACCGGCATGCTGGACCGCCTCGAGGCCAAGGGATTCGTCCGCCGGGTCAGGCACCCCACGGACAAGCGGCGCGTGCTCGTCGAGCTCGACGAGGCCAAGGTCGCCGAGCTGGCGGTGTTCTTCGAGGAGTGGGCCCGTGACATCGTCCGGGCGTGCGAGGAGTTCGACGCGCAGGAACTGGAGACGGTGAACCGGTTCCTGGAGGTGATGACGGAGGCCCAGAGCCGGGCGACGGCCCGGCTCACCGGCTGACGCGCCAGGAGTTCGCGGACGCGCCCTACGCCCCGTACACGGCACCGGGCGGCTCGGCCGCCGCCAGCAGCTTCTGTACGGCCTCCCCCGCCTCCGCCGGGCTCCAGCGCGCGCCCTTGTCCGCCGTGGGCCCCGGACGCCATCCCTCCATCACGGTGATCCGGCCGGCCTCCGCCTCGAAGACCCGGCCGGTGACCCCCGCGCTCGCGGCGGAGCCCAGCCACACCACGAGCGGCGAGACGTTCTCCGGGGCCATGGCGTCGAAGCCGGACGCGGGGGCCGCCATGGTCTCGGCGAAGGTCCGCTCCGTCATCCGGGTGCGGGCGGCCGGCGCGATCGCGTTGACCTGGACGCCGTAGCGGGCGAGTTCGGCGGCGGCGACCAGGGTCAGACCGACGATCCCGGCCTTCGCCGCGCTGTAGTTGCCCTGCCCGACCGAGCCCAGCAGCCCCGCCCCGCTGGCCGTGTTGACGATCCGGGCGACGGGAGTGCGCCCCGCCCTGGCCTCGGCACGCCAGTGCGCGGCGGCGTGCCGCAGCGGCAGGAAGTGGCCCTTGAGGTGGACGCGCAGGACGGCGTCGAAGTCGTCCTCGTCCAGGTTGACCAGCATCCGGTCGCGCAGGAAGCCCGCGTTGTTGACGAGGGTGTCGAGCCGGCCGTACGTCTCCAGGGCGGTGGCGATCAGGGAGGCGGCGCCCTCGGACGTGGCGATGTCACCGCCGTGGGCGACCGCCTCGCCGCCCGCCGCGCGGATCTCCGCCACCACCTGTCCGGCCGGGCTGCCGGGTCCGGGCGCGCCGTCCAGGCCGACACCCAGGTCGTTGACGACGACCCGCGCGCCCTCGGCCGCGAACGCGCGCGCGTGCGCCCGCCCGAGGCCGCGGCCCGCGCCGGTGACGACGACCACCCGGCCGTCGCAGAGTGCTGCCATCTCAGGCCTCCTGACTGTCCTGGTTGCCGTGGCTGTCCTTGTTGGCCGTCGCGGCGTCGAGGAACGCGGGGCGCTCCCCTCCCCCGTGCACGAGCAGACTCGCCCCGCTGATGTACGCGGCCGCGTCGGAGGCGAGGAAGACGGCCGCCGCGCCCACGTCGGCGGGCTGGGCGAGCCGGCCGAGCGGGACCGTGCGCGAGACGCCCTCGACGCCGTCGGGGCCGCCGTAGTGCAGATGCGCCAGTTCGGTGTGGACCATGCCGACGACCAGGGTGTTGACCCGCACCTCCGGGGCCCACTCGACGGCCATCGAACGGGCGAGGTGCTCCAGGCCGGCCTTGGCGGCGCCGTAGGCCGCGGTGCCCGGCGAGGGGCGGCTGCCGCTGACACTGCCGATCATCACCACCGCGCCGCCGGCCCGCCTCAGGTGCGCGTGGGCGGCGAGGGACACGGTCAGCGGGGCGAGCAGGTTGAGTTCGACCACGCGCGCGTGGCGTTCGGCCGGAGCGTCGGCGAGCGGGCGGTAGGGCGCGCCGCCCGCGTTGTTGACCAGCACGTCGCACCGGGGCAGCCCGGCGAAGAACTCCCGTACGGCGTGCGGGTCCCGCACGTCCAGGGCCGTGAACTCGGTCCTGGGCAGCGGGACTTCCGGGGGGCGGCGGGCGACGACCACCACCTCGGCGCCCGCGCGCGCGAAGGAGCGCGCGATGCCGGCACCCACGCCCCGGGTGCCGCCCGTGACGACGGCGACCTTCCCGTCCAGCTCCATTCGCTGCTACCTTTCACCTAACAAACGTTTGGTGGAAAGGTAGCTGATGCTTCCATGAGTGTCTCCACCTCGTCCCCCGAAAAGGGGATTTCCGTGGTCACCGTCGACGTCCCCCCGGTCAACGCGCTGCCGGTGAGCGGCTGGTTCGCGCTGGCCGACGCGGTGCGCGCGGCCGGCCGCGACCCCGGCACCCGGTGTGTGGTGCTGGCCGCCGAGGGGCGCGGGTTCAACGCGGGCGTGGACATCAAGGAGTTGCAGCAGCGGGGACCGGGCGCGCTCGTGGGCGTCAACCGCGGCTGCTTCGAGGCGTTCGCGGCGGTGTACGAGTGCGAGGTCCCGGTGGTCGCGGCGGTGCACGGCTTCTGTCTGGGCGGCGGCGTCGGACTCGCCGGCAACGCCGATCTGGTCGTGGCGAGCGACGACGCGGTGTTCGGACTGCCGGAGCTGGACCGGGGCGCGCTCGGCGCGGCGACCCATCTGGCCCGGCTGGTCCCCCAGCACCTGATGCGCGCCCTGTACTTCACCTCGCGCACGGTCACCGCGGCCGAGCTGCACGCGCACGGCTCGGTGTGGCGGGTGGTGCGGCGCGAGGGGCTGCGCGCGGCCGCGCTGGAGGTGGCGCGGGAGATCGCCGCCAAGGACGGGGAGCTGCTGCGGCTGGCGAAGGCCGCCCTCAACGGCATCGACCCGGTCGACGTGCGGCGCAGCTACCGCTACGAGCAGGGGTTCACGTTCGAGGCGAGCGTCTCGGGGGTGGCCGACCGGGTGCGGGACACGTTCGGGAAGGAGCGCGGGTAGGTGACCGACAAGACGATGACGGCCGAGGAGGCGGTCTCCCGGCTGGAGAGCGGCATGACCCTGGGCATCGGCGGCTGGGGCTCGCGCCGCAAGCCGATGGCCCTGGTCCGGGCGTTGCTGCGGTCCGGGGTGACCGATCTGACCGTGGTGTCGTACGGCGGCCCGGACGTCGGCATGCTGGCGGCGGCCGGCCGGATCCGCAAGCTGGTCGCCGCGTTCGCCACCCTCGACTCCGTCCCCCTGGAACCGCACTACCGCGCGGCCCGTGAGCGCGGTGCGTTCGAGCTGGCGGAGGTGGACGAGGCGATGTTCCTGTGGGGGCTGCGGGCCGCCGCCAACCGGCTGCCGTTCCTGCCGGTGCGGGCGGGGATCGGTTCGGACGTGATGCGGGTCAACCCCTCGCTGCGGACGGTGACCTCGCCGTACGACGACGGGGAGACGTTCGTCGCGATGCCCGCCCTGCGGCTGGACGCGGCCCTGGTGCACGTGAACCGGGCCGACCGGCTGGGCAACGGGCAGTACCTGGGCCCGGACCCCTACTTCGACGACCTGTTCTGCGCGGCGGCGGACACCGCGTACCTGTCCTGCGAGCGGATCGTCGACACGGCCGAGCTGACGAAGGCTGCGGCGCCGCAGACGCTGCTGATCAAGCGGCACGTGGTGACGGGGGTGGTGGAGGCGCCGGGCGGCGCGCACTTCACGTCCTGCGCGCCCGACTACGGCCGGGACGAGGCGTTCCAGAAGCGGTACGCGACCACGCCGTGGGAGGAGTTCGCGGGCCGGTACCTGGCCGGGGACGAGGCGGCGTACCGGACGGCCGTCGAGGAGGACGCATGACCACGCGCGCCGAGTACTGCGTGATCGCCTGCGCCGAGGCCTGGCGGGACGGCGGCGAGATCCTGGCGAGCCCGATGGGGCTGATCCCCTCGGTGGGGGCCCGGCTGGCCCGGCTCACCTTCGCGCCGGACCTGCTGCTCACCGACGGCGAGGCGACGCTCGTCCGCCCGGACGGCACCGCCGAGGGCTGGCTGCCGTACCGGCAGCATCTGGAGCTGGTCACCGGCGGGCGGCGGCACGTGATGATGGGCGCGAGCCAGATCGACCGGTACGGCAACCAGAACATCTCCTGCATCGGCGACTGGGCGCGGCCGGTGCGCCAGCTCCTCGGGGTGCGCGGGGCGCCGGTCAACACCCTGAACAACCCGACCAGTTACTGGGTCCCCAGGCACTCCCGGCGGGTGTTCGTCGAGCGGGTCGACATGGTGTGCGGGGTCGGGTACGACCGGGCGGCCGGCGCGCGTCACCACCGCATCCCCCGGGTCGTCTCCGACCTGGGCGTCTTCGACTTCGCCACGCCCGACCACGCGATGCGGCTGGCCTCGGTGCACCCGGGGGTGACGGTGGAGGAGGTCCGGGAGGCGACGGGGTTCGCGCTCGTGGTCGGGGACGAGGTGCCGTGCACCCGTGAGCCGACGGCCGCCGAGTTGCGGCTGATCCGTGAGGTGCTCGATCCGGGGAACACCCGGGCGCGGGAGGTGCCCCTGTGATGGAGACGGCGCTGACGCGGCTGGTCGGGGTGCGGCATCCGGTCGTACAGACCGGGATGGGCTGGGTGGCGGGTCCCCGGCTGGTGTCGGCGGTGGCGGAGGCGGGCGCGCTGGGCGTGCTCGGTTCGGCAACGATGACCGTGGACGGGCTGCGGGAGGCGGTACGGGAGGTCAAGTCCCGTACGGACGCGCCGTTCGGGGTGAATCTGCGGGCGGACGCGGGGGACGCCGGGGACCGGGTGCGGATCGTCGTCGACGAGGGGGTGCGGGTGGCGTCCTTCGCGCTGGCGCCCTCCCGGGAGCTGATCGCCGAGCTGAAGGAGGCCGGGGTCGTCGTGATCCCGTCCGTGGGGGCGCGCCGGCACGCCGAGAAGGTCGCTGCGTGGGGGGCGGACGCGGTGCTGGTGCAGGGCGGGGAGGGCGGCGGGCACACCGGCGAGGTGGCGACGACCGTGCTGCTGCCGCAGGTGGTGGACGCGGTGGACGTCCCGGTGGTGGCGGCGGGCGGCTTCTTCGACGGACGGGGGCTGGTCGCGGCGCTGGCCTACGGGGCGGCGGGCGTGGCGATGGGCACGCGTTTCCTGCTGACGTCGGACTCGACGGTGCCGGATCCGGTGAAGGCCCGCTATCTGGCGGCCTCGGTCCGGGACGTCACGGTCACCCGCGCGGTGGACGGCCTTCCGCACCGCATGCTCCGCACGGACCTGGTGGACGCCCTGGAACGCTCGGGCCGCCTGCGCGCTCTGCTGCACGCGGCGCGGCGGGCGGCGGCGTTCCGCAAGCTGTCGGGACTGTCCTGGCCGGGCATGGTCCGGGACGGCCTCGCCCTGCGTCACGGCAAGGACCTGTCCTTCAGCCAGGTCCTGCTGGCCGCCAACACCCCGATGCTGCTGAGGTCGGCGATGGTGGACGGCCGCACGGACCTCGGTGTGATGGCCTCCGGGCAGGTCGCCGGGGTGATCGACGACCTGCCGTCGTGCGCGGAGCTGGTGGAGCGGATCGTGAAGGAGGCGGAGGAGGTCCTGGAGGGGCTCAGAGCCTCTCGATGATCGTCACGTTCGCCTGTCCGCCGCCCTCGCACATCGTCTGCAGGCCGTACCTCCCGCCCGTGCGCTCCAGTTCGTGCAGCAGGGTCGTCATCAGTTTGGTGCCGGTCGCGCCGAGGGGGTGGCCGAGGGCGATGGCGCCGCCGTTGACGTTGACCTTGTCCGGGTCGGCGCCGGTCTCCTTCAGCCAGGCGAGGACGACGGGGGCGAAGGCCTCGTTGATCTCGACGAGGTCGATGTCGTCGATGGTCAGCCCGGTCTTCTTGAACGCGTACGCCGTCGCCGGGATCGGTGCGGTCAGCATGCGGATGGGGTCCTCGCCGCGTACGGAGAGGTGGTGCACCCGGGCGCGGGGGGTGAGGCCGTGTTCGCGGACCGCGCGCTCGGAGGCGAGGAGCATGGCGGCGGCGCCGTCGGAGACCTGGGAGGAGCAGGCGGCGGTGACGGTGCCGCCGTCGATGACGGGCTTCAGGGCGGCCATCCTCTCCAGAGAGGTGTCCCGGCGCGGCCCCTCGTCGGCCGTCACCTCGCCGAGGGCGACGGTCTCCCGGGCGAAGCGGCCCTCGTCGATGGCCCGTACCGCCCGCCGGTGGGAGCGCAGGGCGAACTCCTCCTGGTCCCGGCGGCTGATGCCCCACTTGGCGGCGATCATCTCGGCGCCGGCGAACTGGTTGACGGGCCGGTCGCCGTAGCGGGCGCGCCAGCCCTCGCTGCCCGCGAAGGGGCCCTGGGTGAAGCCGAGGGGCTCGGCGGCCTGGCGGGTGGCGAAGGCGATGGGGATCTGCGACATGTTCTGCACCCCGCCGGCGACGACCAGGTCCTGGGTGCCGGAGAGTACGGCCTGCGCGGCGAAGTGGACGGCCTGCTGGGAGGAGCCGCACTGGCGGTCCACGGTGACGCCGGGCACCTCCTCGGGCAGTCCGGCGGCCAGCCAGCAGGTGCGGGCGATGTCCCCGGCCTGCGGTCCCACGGCGTCCAGGCAGCCGAGGATCACGTCCTCGACGGCGGCCGGGTCGACGCCGGCGCGGGCGACGAGTTCCTTCAGCACGTGCGCGCCCAGGTCGGCCGGGTGGACCGCGCTGAGTCCTCCCCCGCGCCGCCCGACGGGCGTACGGACCGCTTCGACGATGTAGGCCTCGGCCATGGCAACTCCCCAGTGGGTTATGTGCGTACGGCGATCCCGTCCAGCACCATCGACAGGTACTGCCGGGCGATCTCCTCGGGACTGTGCTGTCCGCCGGGCCGGTACCAGGACGCGGCGACCCAGACGGTGTCGCGGACGAACCGGTAGGTGAGACGGACGTCGAGGTCGGCGCGGAAGACCTTCAGGGCGACCCCGCGCTCGAGCGTGGCGAGCCACGCCTTCTCGAATCTGCGCTGGGACTCGGCGAGGAACGCGAACCGTTCCTGGGCGACGAGCTGTCGGCTCTCCTTCTGGTAGATGGCGACGGCGGCGCGGTGCCGGTCGATCTCCCGGAACGACTCGGTGACCAGGGCCTCCAGCGTCTCGCGGGGAGCGAGGCCGGCGTCGAGGACGGTGTCGTAGCCGGCCCACAGCTCGTCGAGGAAGGTGCGCAGGATCTCCTCCAGCATCGATTCCTTGGAGTCGAAGTGGTAGTAGAGGCTGCCGGCGAGCATGCCCGCGTGGTCGGCGATCTTGCGGACGGTGGTGGCGTTGTAGCCCTGTTCGGCGAAGACCTCGGCGGCGGTGTCGAGGAGTTCGCGGCGCCGGGCGGGCGCGGCGGTCACCTGGGGCTTCTTCTTGGTCGGCACGGGCCCATTGTCGTCCTACGCGTGCTGGCTGCTGACGGAGACGGTCTCGCCCGTCAGGTACGAGGAGTAGCCGGACGCGAGGAACACGATCACGTTGGCGACCTCCCAGGGTTCGGCGTACCGGCCGAAGGCCTCGCGTGCGGTCAGCTCCGCCAGGAGTTCGGGCGTGGTCACCTTCACCAGGTGCGGATGCATGGCGAGGCTCGGTGCGACGGCGTTGACGCGGACGCCGTAGGCGGCGGCCTCGATCGCCGCGCAGCGGGTCAGTGCCATCACCCCGGCCTTGGCGGCGGCGTAGTGGGCCTGTCCGGCCTGGGCGCGCCAGCCGACCACCGAGGCGTTGTTGACGATCACGCCGCGTCCGGTGCCGCGCATCAGGCGGAGCGCGGCCCGGGTGCAGCGGAAGGTGCCGTTGAGCGTGACGTCCAGGACGCGGGTCCACTGGCCGTCGGTCATGTCGACGAGGGGCGCGGTGCCACCGAGGCCGGCGTTGTTGACGACGACGTCGAGCCGTCCGTGCGTCCGCGCGGCTGTTTCGAACAGGGCCCTGACCTGGCTGTCGTCGGTGACGTCACAGGGGGTGGCGGTGACCGAGGCGGCGCCGAACTCCCGGGCGAGTTCGGCCTCGTACTCCTTCAGGCGGCGGGTGTGGGCGTCGCTGATGACGACGCGGGCGCCCTCCTCCAGGAAGCGCCGGGCGGTGGCGCCGCCGATGCCCGCGCCGGCCGCCGCGGTGATGACGGCGGTGCGGCCCGCGAGCAGTCCGTGGCCGGGTACGTACGCCGGAGTCTCGACGTCTGTCATACCGCCACGCTAACCTACCAAACACTTGTTAGAAAAGTCGGCCGCCGACGAAAAGACCGGCCGCCCGAGGAAATGGAGGGCCGCTCATGGACCTCGCCCTCACCCCGGAGGAGGAGGCCTTCCGCACCGAGGCCCGCGTCTGGCTGGACGCGCATGTGCCCGCCGTCGCGCCGCCGTCCCTGGAGACGGCCGAGGGGTTCGCCGCGCACCGCGCGTGGGAGGCCGAACTCGCCGCGGACGGCTGGTCGGTGGTGGACTGGCCCGCGCGGTACGGCGGCCGGGGGTGCGGGCTGATCCGCTGGCTGCTGTTCGAGGAGGAGTACTACGCGGCGGGCGCCCCGGGGCGCGTCAACCAGAACGGGATCGGTCTGCTGGGGCCGACCCTGCTGGAGCACGGCACACCGGAGCAGCGCGACCGGGTGCTGCCGCCGATGGCCCGCGGCGAGACGGTGTGGGCGCAGGCCTGGTCGGAGCCGGAGGCCGGATCGGACCTGGCCGCGCTGCGCTCACGGGCGGTCCGCACGGCCGGCGGCTGGCTGCTGAGCGGCCAGAAGACCTGGTCGTCCCGCGCGGCGTTCGCGGATCGCGCCTTCGGCCTGTTCCGCAGCGATGCGGACGCCCCGAAACCCCATCAGGGTCTCGTCTACGTGATGTTCGACCTGCGCGCGCCCGGGGTGACGGTGCGTCCGATCGGCCGGCTCGACGGCAAGCCGGCGTTCGCGGAGCTGTTCCTGGACGAGGTGTTCGTGCCGGACGAGGACGTGATCGGGGCACCGGGGCAGGGCTGGCGGATCGCGATGTCGACGGCGGCGAACGAGCGGGGGCTCACCCTGCGCTCCCCCGGCCGCTTCCTCGCCTCCGCCGACCGCCTGTACGACCTGTGGCGCGCCCTGGGAAGCCCCCCGGAGTCGGCCGCGCGGGTCGCGGACGCGCTCGTCGGGGCCCGCGCCCACCAGCTGTTCACCTACGCGGCCGCCTCCCGCTTCCTGGCGGGCGAGCCGCTCGGCCCGGAGGCCAGCCTGAACAAGGTCTTCTGGTCCGAGTACGACATCGCGCTGCACGAGACGGCGCTCGACCTGCTGGCCGGGGACGGCGAGCGGGCGGACACCGAGTGGGCGGAGCGGTACGTGTTCTCGCTCGCCGGTCCGATCTACGCGGGCACCAACGAGATCCAGCGCGACATCGTCGCCGAGCGGCTGCTCGGCCTGCCGAAGGGACGCCGCTGATGCGCTTCCTCCTCGACACCGAGCAGCGGGCGTTCGCCGCTTCCCTGGACGCGCTGCTGACGGCGGCCGGTACGCCGGGGACGGTGCGGGAATGGAGCCGGGGGGACCACACGGGCGGGCGGGCGCTGTGGTCGCGGCTGGCCGACGCGGGGGTGTTCGCGCTGGCGGTCCCGGAGGAGTACGAGGGGCTGGGGCGCCGGCCGGTCGACCTGGCCGTGGCGTTCGTGGAGCTGGGGCGGCACGCGGTGCCGGGTCCGCTGGTGGAGACGGTGACCGCGGCCGCCCTGGTCCGTGAACCGGGGCCCGCGAAGCGGCTGTTGCCGGCGCTGGCGGCGGGCCGGTCGGTGGCGACGGTGGCGTACGAGGGGGCGTACGCGCTCGACGGCGACCTGGCGGACGTACGGCTGTCCGTCGCGCCCGACGGGGTGCGCCTGGCCCCCGGTCACGACCCCGTACGGCCCTCCCTGGACCCGGCGCGGCGGCTGACCCGGCTGCGGCCGGGCGGAGAGCTGCTCGCCGCCGGGCCGCCGCCGCCCGGGGCCCTGCTGCTGGCCCGTCTCACCACCGCCGCCCAGGCGCTCGGGGTCGGTCTCGCGCTGCTGGACCGGACGGTGGGGTACGTGCGGCAGCGCACGCAGTTCGGGGTCGCGGTGGGTTCGTTCCAGGCGGTCAAGCACCGGCTGGCGGACGCGCGCGTCGCGCTGGAGTTCGCCCGGCCGCTGGTGCTGGGCGCCGCCGTGACGATGGCGCCGGCGGACGTGGCGGCGGCGAAGCTGAGTGCCTGCGAGGCGGCGTACGCCTGCGCGCGCACGGCGCTCCAGCTGCACGGCGCGATCGGGTACACGCAGGAGTACGACCTGTCGCTCTGGCTGACCAAGGCGCGGGCGCTGCGGTCGGCGTGGGGCACCCCCGAAGAGTGCCGGGCGGAGGTGCTGGCGGCGCGCGGTTGAGCGTCGGGCTCGGCCCCGGCCTCGGGTCAGCCGGTCACCTTGGCGACGAACGCGGCGAGGTTCGTCACCGTCCGCCGGATCTTCTCCTCCAGGGTGATCGTCTCGGGCAGCCGGGCACCCACGCCGGCGTCGCGCAGTCCGCGCACATAGAGCGAGCAGGCGAGGTCGGCACAGAGGTAGGCGCCGACGGAGTTGCCCTGCTGGCCCGCCCGGCCCGCCTTGGGGGCGACCATCAGGGCGACGCCGCCGGAGTGGGTGGTCAGGCACATGGAGCACATGCTGCGCCGGGCCTGCCCGACGGCGCCCGCGGCGGCGCGCAGGGCGAGGGCCGTCGGCCGGCCGTCGAGCTCGACGACCAGGTGGGCGCGGTCGGGGGCCTGGGGGTCGCGCCAGCCGAGGTAGTCCAGGTCGTCCCAGGGCCGCTCGGCCAGGTCGCGCGGGACGGCGAGGCGCTTGGCCTCGCCCTTGGTGCAGTTCACGAAGGCGGCGCGGATCTGCTGCTCGGTCAGGGGCTTCATAAGGGTGACGGTAATTTGCCTAAAGCTTTTAGGCAAACGCATACTTGCTTCAGGCGGTCGGCCTGGGCGGCCGGCTCGGGGCGACCCGCTTCGGGCGAGCGTGCTTCGGACGGCCCGCTGCGGGCAGGCGTGCGGCAGGCGAGGGGAGAGACGGCATGGTGAGGGTCGGGCTGACCACGGAACGCCTGGTGCGGGCGGGCGCCGAACTGGCCGACGAGGTCGGCTTCGACGAGGTGACCGTCTCGGCGCTGGCCCGACGGTTCGACGTCAAGGTGGCGAGTCTGTACTCCCATGTGCGCAACTCCCAGGACCTGCGGACCCGTATCGCCCTGCTCGCCCTGGAGGAGCTCGCCGACCGGGCCTCCGAGGCGCTGGCCGGCCGAGCCGGCAAGGACGCCCTGAGCGCACTGGGCAACGTCTACCGGGACTACGCCCACGAGCACCCCGGCCGCTACGCCGCCGCCCAGCTCCGGCTCGACGCGCAGACGGCGGCCGCGAGCGCGGGGGTCCGGCACGCGCAGATGACCCGGGCGATCCTGCGCGGCTACGACCTCGCGGAACCGGACCGGACCCATGCGGTGCGCCTCCTGGGCAGCGTCTTCCACGGCTACGTGAGCCTGGAGCTGGGCGGCGGCTTCAGCCACAGCGCCCCGGACACGGACGAGACCTGGACCCGGGTCCTCGACGCCCTCGACGCGCTGCTGCGCACCTGGCCCGCCGTATGACCGGGCCCGCGTGGACCACCACGCCGATCACCGCGGACCTGCTGCGCGGCGCCCTGGACGTCGAGCGCACCGAGCACGGCGTCCTGCCGCACCGGCTGCCGGCCCGGGCCCGCGCCCAGTGCTCCGACGCGCAGCTGCTCATGGCCGAGTCCCAGCCTTCGGGCGTACGGCTGGTCTTCCGCAGCGCCGCCACCACCGTGGAACTGGACGCGCTGCCCACCCGGCGGGCCTACGCGGGCGCGCCGCCCCGGCCGGACGGTGTCTACGACCTGGTCGTCGACGGCCGCCCGGCCGGACGGGGGAGCGTCACGGGCGGCGGCCGCACCCTGACCGTCGACCTGGCGGCCGGCACCGGCGACCTCTCCCCCGGCGGGCCCGGCACCGTCCGCTTCGCCGGGCTGCCGGCCGGGACGAAGGACATCGAGATCTGGCTCCCGCACAACGAGACCACCGAACTCGTCGCGCTGCGCACCGACGCCCCGGTCGGACCGGCCCGGCCCACGGGCCGCAAGGTGTGGCTGCACCACGGCAGTTCGATCAGCCACGGCTCCGACGCGGCGAGCCCGACGGGCATCTGGCCGGCGCTCGCGGCGAGGCTCGCCGGGATGGAGCTGATCAACCTCGGCCTGGGCGGCAGCGCCCTGCTCGACCCGTTCACCGCCCGCGCCCTGCGCGACACGCCCGCCGACCTGATCAGCGTCAAGATCGGCATCAACCTGGTCAACACCGATCTGATGCGGCTGCGCGCCTTCGGCCCCGCGGTCCACGGCTTCCTCGACACGATCCGCGAGGGCCGGCCGACCGTCCCGCTGGTGGTCGTCTCACCGATCCTGTGCCCCATGCACGAGGACACCCCGGGCCCGACCGCCCTGGACTTCTCCGCGGCCGCCTCGGGGCAGCCGTGGTTCCAGCCGATGGGCGACCCCGCCGAGGTGGCGTTCGGGAAGCTGACCCTGCGCGTCGTCCGCGACACCCTCGCCCGCCTGGTGGAGCAGCGCGCGGCCGACGACCCGCACCTCCACTACGTCGACGGCCGCGACCTCTACGGCGAGGCCGACGCCGCCGAACTCCCGCTCCCCGACGGCCTCCACCCGGACGCGGCGACCCACCGCCGCATGGGAGAGCGCTTCGCCGAACGCCTGCTCACCTGGTAGCGGGCGCTACGGCCGGACGATCCCCGCCGCCCGTGCCGCCACCAGCCACTTCGGGAACTCGCCGACCAGCCGGTCGTACAGCTCCGCGTCGGAGACCCGGCGCGGATCCGGGCCGGCGTGGAAGAAGCCGGCGTTGTCGACCACCCTCTTGCCGGGGACGGGGAGTTCGTCGAGCCTGCGCAGGAAGTCGAACTGCCTGCTCCCCCGGTCGCCGAAGCCGACGAACTGCCAGAACAGCGGCAGCCGGGCCGCCTTGCAGAGATGGCGTTCGGCGGCGAGCCTGTTGATCGGGCCGCCGTCGGTCTGGAACACGACGAGGGCGGGCTCGCGCGCACCGCTGTCGAGGTAGTGGTCGATGACCGCGTCCATCGCCAGGTGGTAGCTGGTCTTCCCCATGTGCCCGAGCCCGGCCGCGATCCGCTCCACCCGGCCCTGGTACGAGGCGAGTTCGATGTCGGTGACGGCGTCGACGTCGGTGGAGAAGAACACCACCGGGACCCGGCCGTCGTCGTCGAGGTGCGCGGACAGGCCCAGCACCCGGTCGGCCAGCGCCTGCACACTGCCGTCCCGGTAGTACGGCTTCATCGACCCCGAGTAGTCGACCACCAGGTAGACGGCGGCCCGCTGGCCGTCGAGACCGTGCTTCGTGAGGGACACCCCGGCGCTCTTGTAGAGGTTCACCAGCGCGGGAGCGGTCTCCTGGACCTTGCTCAGACTCATCGCGACCATGGCCCCCACCCTCCCACACCCTGCGGTGTTCGCTATTTTGTTCGCTCTTGCCGAGAAGCGCCCAGCCGAGAAGCGCCCAGAGGAGCCGGTCCGTGGAGTCCGAGTCCGCCGTCACCACCTGCTACCGCCATCCCCAGGTGGAGTCCTACGTCAGCTGCACCCGCTGCGAGAGGTTCATCTGCCCGGACTGCATGCGGGAGGCGGCCGTGGGCCACCAGTGCCCCGACTGCGTGCGGGAGGGCGCGCGGTCGGTGCGCCGGGCCCGTACCGTCGTCGGCGGCCGGGTGTCGGCGGTGCCGCTGGTGACGTACGTGCTGATCGGGCTCAACGTGCTGGCGTACCTGGCCGAGTCGGTGGACGACGACGTCATCAGCCGGTTCGCCGTGCTCGGCACCGTTCCGCCGGGCTACGCCCCCTGGGGGGTCGCGCACGGCGAGTGGTACCGGCTGCTCACCGGCGCGTTCCTGCATCAGCCGCCCACCCAGGGCACGTTCGGGATCCTGCACATCGTGATGAACATGGTGTCGCTGTGGAACCTCGGCCGGGTGGTGGAGTCGCAGCTCGGGCGGATCCGCTACCTCGCCCTCTATCTGCTGTCGGCGCTCGGCGGTTCGGTGCTGGTGCTGCTGACCGTCCCCATGGCCGTCACGGTCGGCGCCTCCGGCGCGGTCTTCGGCGTCGGTGCCGCCTACTACGTCCTGGCGCGCCGCCTCGGCGCCGACATGAGCCAGGTCAACCGGTTCATGGCGGGCCTGCTGCTGTGGCTGGTGGTCTCGGCGGGCCTGACCTCCTGGCAGGCACACCTCGGGGGTCTGCTGACGGGCGGTGCGGTGGCCCTGGCCTACGCCCACGCGCCCCGGGACCGGCGGCGGCCGTGGATCCAGGCGGCGGCGTGCGGGGCGCTGCTGGTGCTGCTGCTGGTGTGCGCGTGGGCGAAGGTCCAGCGGCTCAGCTGATCAGGGGCGCTTGATCTGGGGCGCTTGATCAGGGGCGCTCGACGACCTCGCCGTCGCCGAGCTCCAGCACCCGGTCGGCGAGGCCGAGGAGTTGCGGGTCGTGGGTGGCGACGAGGGCCGTGACGCCCTCGCTGCGCACCACGGCCCGCAGCAGTTCCATCACCGCGAGGCCGGTGGAGGCGTCGAGCTGGCCGGTCGGCTCGTCGGCGATCAGCAGGGCGGGCCGGTTGGCGAGGGCACGGGCGATGGCGACCCGCTGCTGCTGGCCGCCGGACAGCTCGGCCGGCCGCTGTGTCTCGTGGCCGGCGAGACCCACCAGGGCCAGCAGCAGGGCCACCCGCGCCTCGCGTTCGCGCGGCTCGGCCCGGCGCAGGCGCAGCGGCACCCCCACGTTCTCGGCGGCGGTGAGGATGGGGATGAGCCCGAAGGACTGGAAGACGAAGCCGATCCGGTCGCGGCGCAGCTCCAGCAGCCCGCTCTCGCCGAGCTCGGACAGATCGGTGCCGTCGAGGACGATCCGGCCGCGCTGCGGGGAGTCGAGGCCGCCGATCAGATGCAGCAGGGTCGTCTTGCCGGAGCCGGAACGGCCCTTGAGGGCGACCAGTTCGCCGCGCCGGACGGCGAACGACGCCCCGCGCAGCGCGTGGACGGCGGCGGCGCCCGTGCCGTAGGAGTGGTGCAGATCCTCCACCAGCAGCATGGGGTCCGCCGCACGATCGGTGGTGCCGGTCGCGAGGGCGGCGGTGTTCTCCGTCATCCCGGCATCACATCCGTTGCCCGCCCGCACCGTCAAGAGCCGTACGAACCCGGTCCCGAACACATGTACCCGCCCGGTAACTCCGTGATATGCATGCCGCGTAGGGGACTTCGGGGGGAGCGGGGGACGCGTGACGGGCTTCTTGGTGCTGCGCGTGCGCGCGCACCGGCTGCTGCTCGCCGCCGCACTCCTCGCGGTGCTGCTGACCGCCTCGGTGCTCGCCGCGCTCGCCGCGTTCTCCGCCTCCGTCGGCGACGCGGCCCTGCGCACCACGCTCGGCGGCCGGGCCGCGGCCTCGGCGGCACTGGTCGTCGACACGGACGCCGCCCGGGACGAGACGGCCGCGGACGTGACCCGGCGGGGGCGGGAGGCGTTCGGCGGGCTGCCGGTGACCGTGCGGGCGCTGGAGCGCTCGACGGCGTACGCCCTGCCCGGTACGCCGCAGGCCGGGCAGCCGGACCTCACCTTCCTCGCCGCCCTGGACACCTCCCGGATCCGGCTGGTCGCGGGCGCCCTGCCGGGACCGGCGCCCGGGACCGGGCCGGTGCCGGTCGCGCTGCCCGCGGCGGCCGCCGACCGGCTGGGGCTCGGGCCCGGGGCGCGGGTGGCGCTCACCGACCGGCTGACGGGCAAGCCCCTCACGGTCCGGGTGACCGGGACCTACCGGGCGGCCGACACCGCCGACCCGTACTGGCAGGCGGACACCCTCGCCGGACACGGGGTGCGCACGGTCGTCTTCACCACCTACGGCCCCCTGCTCACCGACGCCTCCGTGCTCGCCTCCGGCCGCGCCGCCGTCGACGGCACCACCTGGGTGGCGACGGCCGACTTCCGCACGCTCACCACCGCCGGCATCGACCGGCTGGGCGCGGCGAACGCGCGGGCCGCAGAAGAGCTGCGCGGGGCGCTCGGGGAGGGCGCCACCGTGCGCACCGAACTGCCCGCTCTGCTCGACCGGACCGCGCGGGCCCTGCTCGTCTCCCGCTCCACCCTGCTGATCGTCTCGGTGCAGCTGGTGCTGCTCGCCGGGTACGCGCTGCTGCTGGTGGCCCGGCTCCTGGACGGCGAGCGGGCGGGCGAGACCGAACTGCTGCGCGCCCGGGGCGGCTCGCGCGGCCGGATCGCGGCGCTCGCCGCGCTGGAGGCGCTGCTGCTGGCGGTGCCGGCCGCGGTCGGTGCCGCGCTGCTGTCCGGTCCGCTGGCCCGGCTGCTCGCCCACTGGTCCTCGCTCGACCGGATCGGGCTGCGCCTGGACGCGGCGCCCGCCGGGCGGGTGTGGCTGGTCGCGGGCGCGGTGGCGGCGGCGTGCGCGACGGCGGTCGTGGCGCCCGCGCTGACGGCGACGGCCCGGACGCCGGTCCGGCTGCGGCGGCTGCGGGCCACGGCCTCGGCCGCGCCGGTGCGCGCCGGAGCCGACGCCGGGCTGCTGCTGATCGCGGGGATCGCCTACTGGCAGCTCGGCCGGCGGACCGACACGGGCGGCGGCGCGCTCAGCCGGGACCGGGCCGGGGAGCTGGGCGTGGATCCGCTGCTGGTCGCCGCGCCCGCGCTGGCGCTGCTGGCGGGCACGGTGCTGACCCTGCGGCTGCTGCCGCTCGCGGCCCGGCTCGCGGAACGGCGGTCCGCGAGCGGCCGGGGGCTGCCGGCGGCGCTGGCGGGCTGGCAGTTCAGCCGGCGTCCGCTGCGCGGGGCCGGTCCGGTACTGCTGCTGGTCGTGGCGGTGGCGACGGGGATGCTGGCGATCGGGCACGGGGCGTCCTGGGACCGGTCGCAGGGCGACCAGGCCGACTTCCGCACGGGCGCCTCCGTACGCGTCCTCGACACCAGGCCGGGCAGCCCCGGCCAGACCGGTCTGTACGCCGCGCTGCCCGGGGCCCGCGACGCCGCCCCCGCCCACCGCACCACCGTGGACCTCTCGGGCGGACGGACGGCCACGGTCCTCGCCCTGGACACCGCGCACGCCGGGGAGGACCTGCTGCTGCGCGGCGATCTCGCCGCGGAGCCCCGTGCGCGGCTGCTGCGGGCCCTGGCCCCCGCCGGGCAGGACACCGAGCGGGCGATCCGGCTGCCCGACGGCACCCGGCGGCTCGCGCTCGACGTGCGGATCACCGACGTCACGGACCCGGGAACCCGTCCCTCCGGTCTGGCGCCGCAGCTCACCCTGGTCGTCGAGGACGGCTACGGCATCGCCTACCGGATGAGCGCCGGGAAGATCCCCGTGGACGGCCGGGTGCACCGAGCCGTCGTGGACCTGGACGTGACCGCGACCGGCGGCCGGGCCGCCCCGGCCGGACCGCTGCGGCTGACCGGTCTGCAACTCGACGGCGCCTCCCCCGAGGGCCGCCCCCAGGGGCACCGGCTCACCGTGGAACGCCTCCTCGCCACCGGCCGGGACGGAGGCGCGCGGACCGTCCCGGCGCCCGCCGGACTGCGCTGGTCGGGCCGGGGGACCGTGTCGGAGAACGGCACGGCCGTGGCCCGCACGACGCTGCGGCCCGTGACGGCACCGGCGCCGCTCACCGTCGAGTACGCCACGGGCGTCGGGGACGGCCTCGCTCTCGCCCCGCCGATGTTCACCGTCCGCGTCGACACCGCCGGCGCCCCGGCCGCGGCGAGCCTCGCCGGGCTGGCCACCGAGGAGTTCCTGCGCGCGGCGGGCGCCGAGGTCGGCGACGGCATCGACGTGACGCTGGCCGGGGAGCGGCTGCGGGTGCGGATCGTCCGGTCCGTCGAGGCGCTGCCGACGACCGGGGACGGCCCGGCCGGACGGGCGGACGGCGGGGCCCTGCTGCTCGACCTGCGGGCCGTGGACGCGGCCCTGGCCCGGCGGGCGAGTGTGCCGCTCACTCCGAACGAGTGGTGGGTGGCCCCCGCCCCCGGCCGGGCCGCGCGGGTCGCCGCCGCGCTGCGGGCACGCGGCGACCTCGACGCGGACCAGGTCCTGGTGCGCGACGAGATCGCCGCCGCGCTGCTGCGGGACCCGCTCGGCGCCGGTCCGCGCTCGGCCCTGACGGCGGTCGCGGCGGCCGCCGTGGCCCTCGCGGCCGGAGGGTTCGCGGTGAGCGCGGCCGGGGCGCGGCGGGAGCGGTCGGCGGAGTTCGCGGTGCTGCGGGCGCTGGGCGCGCCGCGCCGGGACCTCGCCCGGCTGGTCGCGACCGAGCAGAGCCTGCTCGCCGGGGCCGGGCTGCTCGCCGGTCTGGGCCTGGGGACCGTGCTGACCCGTGCCGTGGTCCCGTTGATCGTGCTGACCTCCGACGCGGCGCGGCCCGTCCCGCCCGTCCTGGTCGAGCTGCCGCTGCCGAGGGTGGCCCTGCTGCTCGCGGGGGTCGCCGCCCCGCTCCTGCTGATCACCGCCGGCTCCGCGCTGCGCCGGGCGGAACCCGCGGTCGCGCTGCGCCACCAGGGGGAGGACTGAGATGCACCCGGACCGTCATGGCGCGCCCTGGGTGCGGACCCGGCTGCGCACCGCGCCGGTGGGCGCCCTCGCCTTCGGGGTGCTGGTGCTGCTCACGGCGTTCCTCGCGGCCCTGCTGCCGCGGGCCGTCGAGTCCTACGGGACCCGGGGGCTGCGCGAGGCCGTCGCCGACGCTCCCCCGCAGTCCACGGTGCTGGAGCTGAAGGCCCCGCAGCCGGGGCTCGAACTGCCGCAGGGGGCCCGCGAGAAGGCCGTACGGCCCGAGGCGCTGGCGGCCGTCGACGCCGCGGCGTCGGCCGCGCTGCCCCGGCCGCTGCGGGCGGACCCGGCCGAGTCCGCGTACGGGATGCGGACCGCGAAGAGTCTGGAGGCGCAGGAGGCGTCCCTCCCCCGGCCCGACGGACTGCCACCCCGGTTCACCCTGCTGACGCAGTCCGGGATCGCCGGGCACGCCACCGTACGTCAGGGCCGGCTGCCCGCCGCCGAGGGGCCGGTGACGGCGGACACCCGGGTGCTGGAAGGCGCCGTGACCGAGGAGACCGCCCGGACGCTCGGGCTGCGGGCCGGCTCCACCGTCACGCTGGACGGGTTCACCGGCGCACCGCTGACCGTCCGGATCACCGGCGTCCTGGCGCCCCGGCATCCGCGGGGGAGCTACTGGGCGGTGGAGCCGACCCTGCGCACGCCCGCCCTGGCCTATGTGAAGGCCACTCCGCCCCAGTTCTACTGGGAGGCGGCCCTGCTGCTGGCGCCCGAGGCGGCCCCGGTGCTGCTCGGCGGGCAGGGCGAGCCGGAGAAGTACTGGCGGATCGCCCCCGACACCGGGCGGCTCGGCGCGCGGGACGCCGCACCGCTCGTCGACGCGGTCGCCTCCCTCGAGGGCGGCCCCGGGCTGCTGCGGCTGCGCGTGGCGGCGGGTCCCACGGCCGCGCTCTCCACCGGTCTGGAGCAGGTCGTCCTGGCCGGCACGGCGGTCCGGGACGCGATCGCGCCGGTGGTCGCCGTCGCGGCGTTCGGGATCGCCGCGGTCGCCGTCGTCGTCCTGGTCATGAGCGCCGGTCTGGCCGCCGCCCGCCGTGAGCGGGAACTGGCCCTGCTGCGGGCCCGGGGCGGCTCGCTGCGCGGGATCGCGGGGCGGCTGCTGGGCGAGACCGCCGTGGTGGCGGTGCCCTCCGCGGCCGGGGGGCTGCTGCTCGCGGTGGCCGTGGTGGACGGGGCGCGGCTGCTGCCCGCGCTGCTCGGCGCGGGCGGGGTGGCGGTGCTCGCCTGTGCGGCGCTCCCGGTGCGCGCGGTGGTCTCCCACCGCAGGCCGCGGGCACATCAGGAGCGGGACGATCTCGCCCACGCCCGGCCCGGGGCGCGCCGCACGGTCGCCGAGCTGACCCTGCTGGTGCTGGCCGTGGGCTCGGTGGCGGCGCTGCGCCGTCGCGGCACGGGCGCGTCGGGCGATCTGCTGGTGAGCGCGGCGCCGGTGCTGGTCGGGCTGGTCGCGGCGCTGGTCCTCGTACGGCTGTATCCGCTGCCCCTGCGGTGGGCCGCCGGGCCGGCCGCGCGGTTGCGGGGTGCGGTCGGGTTCCTGGCGCTGGCCCGTGCGGGCCGTTCCCCGGCCGGGGTCGCGGCGCTGCCGCTGCTCGCCCTGCTGACGGCCCTGACGACGGCGGCGTTCGGCGGGTCGGTGCTGTCGGGGGTGGCGGACGCCCGGGACCGGGCCGCGCTGCTGACGACGGGCGCGGACGCGCGCGTCGCCACGACCGACGGCACCCCGCTCCCGGCGGACCTGGTGCGGGCGGTGCGGGGCGTGGCGGGGGTGCGGGAGGTGGCGGGCGTACGGATCGAGCGGGCCTCGACGAGCGCGTCCGACGAGACGCATCCGCTGACCGTGGTCGGCGTCGAGCCGGAGGCCTACGCGGGGCTGGCCCGGCGGGTCGGGCTCGGCGGTTTCCCGGACGGGCGGCTGGCGTCCGCGGGCGGGGTGCTGGACGCCGTCGCCTCGCCGGGGGTCGCCGAGCGGCTGGGGCGGGCGGCCCGCCCGATCGTGACGCCGGGCGGGGTCGTCTCGGTGCGGATCACGGCGGTGCGCGACCGTACGCCCGCCGTGCCCGAGGGCGAGTTCCTGCTGGTCGACGCGGCGGGGCTGAAGGGTTCCGGCGGTCCTACCACCCTGCTGGCGGCCGGTGCCGGACTCGACGCGCGGGCCCTGCGGGCGGCCGTGCGCGGGGCGGACCGCACGGTGACGCTGCGCGCCGAGGAACGCGCGGCGCTGTCGGACACGCCGCTCCAGGAGGGGGCCGGGCGGATCTACGGCTGGGCGGTCGTCGCGGGCGCCCTGTACGCCGTACTGGCCCTGGTGCTGTCGCTGCTGCGGGCCGCGCCGGAGCGGGCCGCGCTGCTGGCCCGGCTGCGCACGCTGGGCCTGACGGCCCGCCAGGGCCGGCGGCTGCTCGGCCTGGAGGCGCTGCCCCAGGCGCTGATCGCGGCGTGCGGGGGTGTGGCCGTCGGCTGGGCCACCGTCCGGCTGCTCGCCCCGGGTGTCGACCTCGACCGGCTGGCCCTGCCGGCCGGTGCCACGGTCCACGGGGCGACCCTGCGAACCGACCCGTGGTCCCTGCTCCTGCCCGCCGCGGGCGCGGTACTGCTGGCGGCCGCGGTGACCACCGGGCAGGCCTGGTGGTCCGGACGCCGGACACCCAGCACACAACTCAGGGCGGGAGACACGCGATGAGCGGGACGACACGGTCGCCGGCGGAGCCGGACCGGCCGACCCCGCCGACCGACCCGCGGTCGCCGCTCCCGCCCGGCACCGACGCGGCCGCCACCGGACAGACCCCGTGGGCCCGACGCCGGACACCCAGCACACAACTCAGGGCGGGAGACACGCGATGAGCGGGACGACACGGTCGCCGGCGGAGCCGGACCGGCCGACCCCGCCGACCGACCCGCGGTCGCCGCTCCCGCCCGGCACCGACGCGGCCGCCACCGGACAGACCCCGTGGGCCCGACGCCGGACACCCAGCACACAACTCAGGGCGGGAGACACGCGATGAGCGGGACGACACGGTCGCCGGCGGAGCCGGACCGGCCGACCCCGCCGACCGACCCGCGGCGCCGCTCCCGCCCGGCACCGACGCGGCCGCCACCGGACAGACCCCGTGGGCCCGACGCCGGACACCCAGCACACAACTCAGGGCGGGAGACAGGCGATGAGCGGGACGACACGGTCGCTGGCGGAGCTGGAGCGGCGGGCGGCGGACCGGCGGGACCGGCCCGCGTACGGGCACGACGCGCTGATCGCCTGCGACCGGCTGGTGCGGATCTTCTCCGGGCGTGGGGGCGGGGACGCGGTGGAGGTGCAGGCGCTCCAGGGGCTCGATCTGCTGGTCCGGGAGGGCGAGCTGATGGCGCTGGTCGGGGCGTCCGGCAGCGGCAAGTCGACGCTGATGAACATCCTCGCGGGCCTGGACGTCCCCACCGCGGGCTCGGCGCGGGTGGCGGGCCGCGATCTGCTGGCGATGGACGCGAAGGCGCGGCTGCGGTACCGGCGTGAGGTGGTGGGCTTCGTGTGGCAGCAGACGGCGCGCAACCTGCTGCCGTATCTGACGGCCGCGCAGAACGTGACGCTGCCGATGCAGCTGGCGGGGGTGCGGCGCGGGAAGCGGGGCGGGCGGGCGGCGGAGCTGCTGGCCCTGCTCGGGGTCGCCGACTGCGCCGACCGGTGTCCGCGGCAGTTGTCCGGGGGGCAGCAGCAGCGGGTCGCGATCGCCGTCGCCCTCGCCAACGCGCCCGCGGTGCTGCTCGCCGACGAGCCCACCGGTGAGCTGGACTCGGCGACCGGGCAGCAGGTGTTCGCCGCGTTCCGGCGGGCCAACGAGGAGCTGGGCACGACGATCGTCGTGGTCACGCACGACCAGGCGGTGGCCGGCGAGGTCCGGCGCACGGTCGCCATCCGGGACGGCCGCACCTCGACGGAGGTGCTGCGGCGCACGGAGGTCGACGCGGAGGGTCAGGAGTCCCTGGTGGCGCGGGAGTACGCGATGCTCGACCGGGCGGGGCGGCTGCAGCTGCCCGCCGAGTACACGGCCGCGCTGGACATGGCGGACCGGGTGCTGCTGGAGCTGGAGGAGGACCACATCCAGGTGTGGCCGGACGGGAACCGCTGAGCGGGGACATGCGGCGGCGCCTGCCAGGTCGTCCGGTCGGGGACAGTGAGGCAGGCGCCGGCCTGTGTTCCGTACGCCGTTGTACGTCACGCAGGTGGGGCCCCGGTGTCGCACCGGGGCCGGTGGGGTGACCGTCAGGCCGTCACGCCGTCAGGCCGTTCCGTCAGACCGTCAGGGAGCGGTCCGTCGGGCGGATCGGGGCCGGCAGGTCGCTGGCACCGGTCAGGAAGCGGTCGCAGCCGCGGGCGGCGGAGCGGCCCTCGGCGATCGCCCACACGATGAGCGACTGGCCGCGGCCCGCGTCACCGGCGACGAACACGCCCGGCACGTTGGTCTGGAAGTCGGCGTCGCGGGCGACGTTGCCGCGCTCGTCGAGCTCCAGGCCGAACTGCTCGACCAGGCCGTTCTCGCGGTCGGTGCCGGTGAAGCCCATGGCGAGGGTGACGAGCTGCGCGGGGATCTTGCGCTCGGTGCCCGGCTTCTGGGTCAGCCTGCCCTCGACGAACTCGACCTCGACCAGGTGCAGCCACTGGACGTTGCCGTCCTCGTCGCCCTCGAAGTGGGTGGTGGAGACGGAGTAGACCCGCTCACCGCCCTCCTCGTGCGCGGACGTGACCTTGTAGAGCATCGGGAACGTCGGCCAGGGCTGGTGCGGCGCCCGGTCCTCGCCCGGCCGGGGCATGATCTCCAGCTGGGTGACGGAGGCGGCGCCCTGGCGGTGGGCGGTGCCCACGCAGTCGGCGCCGGTGTCGCCGCCGCCGATGACGACGACGTGCTTGCCCTCGGCGGTGATCGGGGAGGTGACGTAGTCGCCCTCCTGGACCTTGTTGGCCAGCGGCAGGTACTCCATCGCCTGGTGGACGCCCTTGAGCTCACGGCCGGGGACCGGGAGGTCACGGGCGGTGGTGGCGCCGGCGGCGATGACGACCGCGTCGTACCGCTTCTTCAGGTCGGTCGCCTTGAGGTCGCGGCCGATCTCGATGCCGGTACGGAATCGGGTGCCCTCCGCGCGCATCTGCTCGATACGGCGGTTGATGTGCCGCTTCTCCATCTTGAACTCGGGGATGCCGTAGCGGAGGAGGCCTCCGACGCGGTCCGCGCGCTCGTAGACGGCGACGGTGTGGCCGGCCCGGGTCAGCTGCTGGGCGGCGGCCAGTCCCGCCGGGCCCGAGCCGATGACGGCGACGGTCTTGCCGGACAGGCGCTCGGGGGCCTGCGGGGCGACGGTGCCCGCGTCCCACGCCTTGTCGATGATCGAGACCTCGACGTTCTTGATGGTCACGGCCGGCTGGTTGATGCCGAGCACGCACGCCGACTCACAGGGCGCCGGGCAGAGGCGGCCGGTGAACTCGGGGAAGTTGTTCGTGGCGTGCAGGCGCTCCGACGCGGCCGACCAGTCCTCGCGGTAGGCGTAGTCGTTCCACTCGGGGATGAGGTTCCCGAGCGGACAGCCGTTGTGGCAGAACGGGATGCCGCAGTCCATGCACCGGCTGGCCTGCTTGCTGATGATCGGCAGCAGGGAGCCGGGGACGTAGACCTCGTTCCAGTCCTTGAGGCGCACGTCGACGGGACGGGACTTGGCGACCTCGCGGCCGTGGTTCAGAAAGCCCTTCGGGTCAGCCATTGATCGCCGCCTCCATCATCTTCTCGGTGATCTCGGACTCGGAGAGTCCCGCCTGCTCGGCGGCGTCCTTGGCGGCGAGCACTGCCTTGTACGTGCTGGGGATGATCTTGCTGAAGCGCGCCACGGACGCGTCCCAGTCCACGAGGAGCTTCTCGGCGACGGTGGAGCCGGTCTCCTCGGCGTGGCGGCGCACCACGTCGTGCAGCCACCGCCCGTCCGCGGCGTCCAGCGCCTCGACGGCGTCCAGGTTGCCGACGTTGACGTTGTCGCGGTCGAGGTCGATCACGTAGGCGACACCGCCGGACATGCCGGCCGCGAAGTTGCGGCCCGTCTCGCCGAGGACCACTGCGCGACCGCCGGTCATGTACTCGCAGCCGTGGTCGCCCACGCCCTCGGAGACGACCAGCGCGCCGGAGTTGCGGACGCAGAACCGCTCACCGGTGCGGCCGCGCAGGAACAGCTCGCCGCCGGTGGCGCCGTAGGCGATGGTGTTGCCCGCGATGGTGGAGTACTCGGCGAGGTGGTCGGCGCCCCGGTCGGGGCGGACGACGACGCGACCGCCGGAGAGGCCCTTGCCGACGTAGTCGTTGGCGTCGCCCTCCAGGCGCAGGGTGACACCGCGCGGGAGGAAGGCGCCGAAGGACTGGCCCGCGCTGCCGGTGAAGGTGATGTCGATGGTGTCGTCGGGCAGGCCCGCGCCACCGAACTTCTTCGTCACCTCGTGGCCGAGCATGGTGCCGACCGTGCGGTTGATGTTGCGGACCTTGATCTGGGCGCGCACCGGCTGGGCCTCGGTGGCGTCGGAGGCGGCGAGCGCGTCGGCGGCGAGCTTGATCAGCTCGTTGTCGAGCGCCTTCTCCAGACCGTGGTCCTGGGCGACGGCGTGGTGGAGCACCGCGCCCTCGGGCAGCTCGGGCACGTAGAACAGCGGGGCGAGGTCGAGGCCCTGCGCCTTCCAGTGATCGACGGCGCGCTGCACGTCGAGGACCTCGGCGTGGCCGACGGCCTCCTCGATGGAGCGGAAGCCCAGCTCGGCCAGCAGCTCGCGGACCTCCTGCGCGATGAACTTGAAGAAGTTCACCACGTACTCGGCCTTGCCGGAGAAGCGGTCGCGCAGGACCGGGTTCTGGGTGGCGATGCCGACCGGGCAGGTGTCCAGGTGGCAGACGCGCATCATGACGCAGCCGGAGACGACGAGCGGCGCGGTCGCGAAACCGAACTCCTCGGCGCCGAGCAGCGCGGCGATGACGACGTCACGGCCGGTCTTGAGCTGGCCGTCGGTCTGGACGACGATCCGGTCGCGCAGACCGTTGAGCAGCAGGGTCTGCTGGGTCTCGGCGAGGCCGAGCTCCCAGGGGCCGCCCGCGTGCTTCAGCGAGGTCAGCGGGGAGGCACCGGTGCCGCCGTCGTGGCCGGAGATCAGCACCACGTCCGCGTGCGCCTTGGACACACCCGCCGCGACCGTGCCGACGCCGACCTCGGAGACCAGCTTCACGTGGATCCGCGCCTGCGGGTTCGCGTTCTTCAGGTCGTGGATCAGCTGGGCGAGGTCTTCGATGGAGTAGATGTCGTGGTGCGGCGGCGGGGAGATCAGGCCGACGCCCGGGGTGGAGTGCCGGGTCTTGGCGACCCACGGGTAGACCTTGTGGCCGGGCAGCTGGCCGCCCTCGCCGGGCTTGGCGCCCTGGGCCATCTTGATCTGGATGTCGTCGGCGTTGACCAGGTACTCGCTGGTGACACCGAAGCGGCCGGAGGCGACCTGCTTGATCGCGGAGCGGCGCGCCGGGTCGTACAGGCGCTCCGGGTCCTCGCCGCCCTCACCGGTGTTGGACTTGCCGCCCAGCTGGTTCATGGCGATGGCGAGGGTCTCGTGCGCCTCCTTGGAGATGGAGCCGTACGACATGGCGCCGGTGGAGAAGCGCTTGACGATCTCGGAGACCGGCTCGACCTCGTCGACGGGGATCGAGGGGCGGTCGGAGGAGAAGCCGAACAGGCCGCGGAGCGTCATCAGGCGCTCGGACTGCTCGTTCACCCGGTCCGTGTACTTCTTGAAGATCTCGAAGCTGCCCGAGCGGGTGGAGTGCTGGAGGCGGAAGACCGTCTCCGGGTCGAACAGGTGCGGCTCGCCCTCGCGGCGCCACTGGTACTCGCCGCCGATCTCCAGCGCGCGGTGCGCGGGAGCGATGCCGGAGGCCGGGTAGGCCTTGGCGTGGCGGGCGGCGACCTCCTTGGCGACGACGTCGATGCCGACGCCGCCGATCTTGGTGGCGGTGCCGTGGAAGTACTTCTCCACGAAGGCGTCGTCGAGGCCGACGGCCTCGAAGACCTGGGCGCCGCGGTAGGAGGCGACGGTGGAGATGCCCATCTTGGACATGACCTTCAGGACGCCCTTGCCGAGGGCGTAGATCAGGTTGCGGATGGCCTTCTCGGGCTCGATGTCCGACAGGAAGGTCCCGGCGCGGACCAGGTCCTCGACGGACTCCATCGCCAGGTAGGGGTTGACGGCGGCGGCGCCGAAACCGATCAGCAGGGCGACGTGGTGGACCTCGCGGACGTCACCGGCCTCGACCAGCAGGCCCACCTCGGTGCGCTGCTTGGTGCGGATGAGGTGGTGGTGGACGGCCGCGGTGAGCAGCAGCGAGGGGATCGGGGCGTGCTCGGCGTCCGAGTGGCGGTCCGACAGGACGATCAGCCGGGCGCCGTTGTCGATGGCGGCGTCGGCCTCGGCGCAGATCTCGTCGATGCGCGCGGCGAGGGCGTCACCGCCGCCGTGCACCCGGTACAGGCCGGAGAGCGTCGCGGCCTTGAAGCCGGGCATGTCGCCGTCGGCGTTGATGTGGATGAGCTTGGCCAGCTCGTCGTTGTCGATCACCGGGAAGGGCAGGGTGACCGTACGGCAGGAGGCGGCCGTCGGCTCCAGCAGGTTGCCCTCGGGGCCCAGCGAGGAGCGCAGGGAGGTGACCAGTTCCTCGCGGATCGCATCCAGCGGCGGGTTGGTGACCTGGGCGAACAGCTGGGTGAAGTAGTCGAAGAGCAGGCGCGGGCGGGAGGACAGCGCGGCGATCGGCGAGTCGGTGCCCATGGAGCCGATCGGCTCGGCGCCGGCCTTGGCCATCGGAGCGAGGATGACGCGCAGCTCCTCCTCGGTGTAGCCGAAGGTCTGCTGGCGGCGGGTGACCGAGGCGTGGGTGTGCACGATGTGCTCACGCTCGGGCAGGTCGCCCAGCTCGATCTCGCCGGCCTCCAGCCACTCGGCGTACGGGGCCTCGGCGGCGAGCTGCGCCTTGATCTCGTCGTCCTCGATGATGCGGTGCTCGGCGGTGTCGACGAGGAACATCCTGCCGGGCTGCAGGCGGCCCTTGCGCACGACCTTGGCGGGGTCGATGTCGAGGACGCCGACCTCGGAGCCGAGGACGACGAGGCCGTCGTCGGTGACCCAGTAGCGGCCGGGGCGCAGACCGTTGCGGTCGAGGACCGCGCCGACCTGGGTGCCGTCGGTGAAGGTGACACAGGCCGGGCCGTCCCAGGGCTCCATCATCGTGGAGTGGAACTGGTAGAAGGCGCGCCGGGCCGGGTCCATGGAGTCGTGGTTCTCCCACGCCTCCGGGATCATCATCAGCACGGAGTGCGGCAGCGAGCGGCCACCGAGGTGGAGCAGCTCGAGCACCTCGTCGAAGGACGCCGAGTCGGAGGCGTCCGGCGTGCAGACGGGGAAGACGCGCTCCAGGCCCTGCTCGCCGAAGAGGTCGGAGACCAGCTGCGACTCACGGGCGCGCATCCAGTTGCGGTTGCCCTTGACGGTGTTGATCTCACCGTTGTGCGCGACGAAGCGGTACGGGTGCGCGAGCGGCCACGACGGGAAGGTGTTCGTGGAGAAGCGCGAGTGGACGAGCGACACGGCCGAGGCGAAGCGGCGGTCGGACAGGTCCGGGAAGAAGGGCTCGAGCTGGCCGGTGGTCAGCATGCCCTTGTAGACGATCGTGCGGGCGGAGAGCGACGGGAAGTACACGCCGGCCTCGCGCTCGGCGCGCTTGCGGAGCACGAACGCCTTGCGGTCGAGGGCGATGCCCCGGCTGGCGCCGTCCGTGACGAAGATCTGCCGGAAGACCGGCATCGTCGAGCGGGCGGTGGCGCCGAGCAGCTCGGGGGCGACGGGGACCTCGCGCCAGCCGAGGACGGTCAGGCCCTCGTCGGCGGCGATCGTCTCGATCTGCGAGACGGTCCCCTCGGTGCCCTGCTCGGGCAGGAAGGCGATGCCGACGGCGTAGGAGCCGGCCTCGGGCAGCTCGAACCCGGTGACCTCGCGCAGGAACGCGTCGGGGACCTGGGTGAGGATGCCCGCGCCGTCGCCGGAGTCCGGCTCGGAGCCGGTGGCGCCGCGGTGCTCGAGGTTGCGCAGAACGGTCAGCGCCTGCTCGACCAGCGTGTGGCTCGCCTCACCGGTGAGGGTGGCCACGAAGCCGACGCCGCAGGCGTCGTGCTCGTTGCGGGGGTCGTACATACCCTGCGCAGCAGGGCGAGCATCCATGAAGGACCAGTTCTGGCCATTCGCGGAATGCTGGGACGGCTGGCGCGGCGTACGCATCGGCTCTCCCGTCGTCGTCTCAAGTGGCATGTGTGCGTGCCGAGGGACGACGTTGGCCCTCTGCGTGTGCGCAAAATTTCGTGCAGGTTACATGATGGAGCGGTTCTCGGGAACCGGATACTCCGTTCCAACATGCGGACGCCACGGGCCTGCGGCGGGGGTACCGTGCGCGTGGCTGGAAAGGTGTGGTGGGATCGAACGGGACAGGTCGGTGTCCGTCGACCCGGGGCGGGAGGAGCGACGTCGTTCACCCCGCGAGTGCGCCGCAGGCGTCATTGCCCACAGCGCTTACGGCTCATGCCCGCTGGTTAAGCACGCGAAACCAGTCGGTAACGGCTACTTATACGGCCCAACGCATAAGTAGCAGTCGAACTATCCTACGGCCGTTCCGAACAAACTGCCCAGGGCGTACGTCACACCGGCCGCGGCACCACCGAGCGCGAGCTGCCGCAGCCCGCTGTACCACCAGGTCCGCGCCGTCACCCGGGCCACGATCGCCCCGCACGCGAACAGCCCGAACAGCGCCAGCAGCACGGCCGGCCACAGGGTGCTCGCACCGAGCAGATACGGCAGTACGGGCAGCAGCGCGCCGAGCGCGAAGGAGCCGAAGCTGGACACCGCGGCGACCAGCGGCGAGGGCAGGTCGGAGGGGTCGATGCCCAGCTCCTCGCGGGCGTGGATCTCCAGGGCCTGCTCGGGATCGCGGGAGAGCTGCGCGGCGACCTGCCGGGCGAGGTCGGCGTCGACGCCCCGGGCCTCGTACAGGGCGGCGAGCTCCGCCTCCTCGTCCTGGGGGTGCTTGCGCAGCTCGCGGCGCTCGACGTCCAGTTCGGCCTCGACGAGCTCGCGCTGCGAGGCGACGGAGGTGTACTCGCCGGCGGCCATGGAGAACGCGCCGGCGGCGAGCCCGGCCAGGCCGGTCAGCACGACGGTGTGCTGACCGACGGCCCCGCCGGCGACACCGGTCATCAGGGCGAGGTTGGAGACCAGGCCGTCCATCGCACCGAAGACGGCGGGGCGCAGCCAGCCGCCGTTCACGTCGCGGTGCGTGTGGTTGTCGCGGTGCGCCTCGTGGAGCGGTGCCTCGATGTCGATGACGGCCATGGAATCCCCCAGGAAGGTGAGCGGAACGAGGTGAGCGGGAGCCGGAGCGAGGTGCCCCGGAGCGAGCGAGCAAGCCAAGCCAAGGTGAGCCAAAGCAAGGTGAGCCAAAGCTAACTTTGGACGCATTCTAATTTCCGACGACGCCAAAGTACGCTCCCGCATTCCTCTTCGCCAGCAAGGAGAGGCTCGGCTAACCTGCGCTTTTACCGTCGACCGCTCATTCGATCAGGAGCCCGCACAAATGTCGACCGGGTGATATGAGGGGATCCCAGGCTCGGGTCAACCGCCGATGGTGGGACACATCCGCAAACGGTTCCGCGACCCGTGCGGGGCCTGCGGAGGAGAGGCCCTGCATGCCAGCCATCCGTGAACGAGCCCGCGGCGCCCTGCTCGGCCTCGCCGTCGGAGACGCCCTCGGGGCACCGGCCGAGAACCTGAAGCCCTCCGAGATCCGGACCCGCTGGGGCCGCATCACGGGCTATGTCAGCGACCGGCCGGCCGGCACGGACGACACCGAGTACACGATCTTCTCGGGACTGCTGCTGGCCCGGCACGGCTCGGCCCTGACCCAGGCCCATGTCGAGAGCGCCTGGCACGCGTGGATCGCCGACCGCGACGAGGGACCCTTCCGGGGCGCCGGCTTCAGCGAGCGCGGCACGCTGGAGAACCTGCGCCGGGGCCTGGCCGCCCCGATCTCCGCCCAGCACCGCCACGCCTGGAGCGACGGGCTGGCCATGCGCGCGGCCCCCTTCGGGGTCTTCGCGGCGGGCCGCCCCGCCGAGGCCGCCCGCCTCGTCGCCGTCGACGGCTCGGTGAGCCACGACGGCGAGGGCATCTACGGCGGCCAGGCGGTCGCCGCGGGCGTGGCGGCGGCGATGGCGGGCGCGCCGACGACCGCGGTGGTCGCCGCCGCCCTCGCCGTCGTCCCCGAGGACTCCTGGACGGCCCGCTCGCTGCGCCGCGCGGTGGCCGTGGCGCACCGGGGCGAGCGCGCGGTGCGCTCCGCCGTCGTCATCGGCGGCTACCCCTGGACCGACCTCGCCCCCGAGGCCGTCGCCCTCGCCTTCGGCGCGTACGCGGCGGCGGACGGCGACTTCCCGGAAGCGGTGCTGACGGCCGTCAACATGGGCCGCGACGCCGACACCACGGCGGCGGTGGCCGGCGCCCTCGCCGGCGCCACCCAGGGCGTCACGGCGATCCCCACCACCTGGGCGGCGGCCATCGGCCCGGCCCGCGGCACATGCCTGCCCGCCATGGCCGGTCACCACATCCTCGACGTGGCGGAACTCCTCGTCCCGGACGACGGCGGCAAATGGGGAGCGGACCTGGTGGCCCCGGAATCGGTCACCGACCTCCTCCACCGCATCCACGAGCCCACCGCCTCGGAGGCAACGACATGACCCCACCGACCCCGTGGACCGAAGACACCCCACCCACAGCAACCCCGGACGACACCGAACCACCGACGGAGGGGGCGGGGAAGGGGGCTGCCGGGGCGGCGGCCGAAACGGTGGGTCTGCGGCCGTGGGTGGTCGTGGCGGAGCCGGGTGCGGGCGCGGGTGCCGGTGGTGGGGGTGCGCCGCCGGGGGCGTCCGCATCCGGCGACGAGAGCCTCCGCACGGGTGGTGCGGGTGGCAGACGGCGGGCCGACGGCGAAGCCGAGGCCCGCGTCCACGGCCTCCTCCTCGGCCTGGCCGCGGGCGACGCCGCCGGCTGGCCCGCCGCCCGCCACCGCGCAGCCCGCATGCCCGACTGGACCCGCCGCCTCACCCGCGAACTCGACACCTTCGCCGAGCACAACGCGACGACCACCCTCCCCGTCCCCATCGCCCTCAACCAGCCCCCCGAACCCCTCCGCCTCGGCCCCTCCGACGACGCCGAATGGGCCGCCTTCGCCGCCGAGGCGGTCCTGCGCGCGGGCGACGACACCGCCCTCGGCGACCTCAGCCGGGAACGCCGGATGCGCGCCGCCATCGACCTCACCTGGAACGCCCTCGCCTGCGAGGTCGCCGCCGCGGCCGACCGCGCCCCCGAGATCGAGTCCGCCGTCCTCCCCCTGCGCGCCCGGATCTCCGTCCGCGCCGGCCTCGGCAACCTCGCCGCAGGCCTGCGGCCCCCCGCCACCGGCCACGACAACCCGCACTACTTCGACGACGCCGCCTGCGTGCGCGCCTGCGTCCTCGCCGTCGCCCACCCCGGCGACCCCCGCCGCGCCGCCGAACTCGCCGAGTTCGACGCCCGCTACACCCAGGACGGCGACGGCGTGCACGGCGCCCGCGCGATGGCCGCGGCCGTCTCCCTCGCCCTGACCGGCGCACCCCCGGAGGCCTGCACGAGCGCGGCCCTGGCCGAACTCCCCGAGCACACCGAGATCGGCCGCAACGCCCGCCACGCCCTGCGTCTCGCGCACGACGCCGACAGCGCCTTCGCCCTGATCCCCCTCCTGGAACACCAGATCGTCGACCACGTCTACAGCTACGGCATCGCCGCCGCCGAGACGGTCCCGGTGGCCCTGGCCCTGGTGGGCGCCGCCAGGGGCCGGATCAGCGAGGCGGTGCCGGCCGCGGCCTGTCTGTCCCGGGTCGCCGACTCGGCCCCCGCGCTCGCGGGCGCGCTGGCGGGCGCCCTCGGCGGCAGGGACGCGATTCCCGCCTCCTGGCGGGACGCCTGCCGCGTCCTCTCCGGCTGCGCGCTCCCCCGCCTCACGGGCACCGACCTGGTGGAACTCGCCGGACTCCTGGAAGCCGTACAACCGGCGCCACCAGGAGGATGATTCGGGGCATGACGCCCAAAGAAACAGAAACCACCAGGGACCCGGAAAGCACCCTGCCGCAATCCGATCTGGAAGAACGGATCACCGGGGCCCTCGTCGGCGCGGCGGTCGGCGACGCCCTGGGCGGCCCCGTCGAGGGCTACTCCCCCGACCGGATCGTGGAACGTCACGGCGGCCGCGTCCACGGCGTCGTCGGCCCCTGGAACGGCGACGCCTGGCGCACCGCCCGCCCGATCGCGCCGTACCACAAGGGCGACGGGCACGTCACCGACGACACCTTGATGACCCACGCCCTGATCAGGGTCTACGACCGGGTCCGCGACCACCTGGACGCCTACGCGATCACCGACCACCTGGTCCCGGACCTGATGACCACACCCCGCTGGATCCCGGAGCTGGAGGCCGAGGCCCTCCCCCTGCACCGGCTCTTCCTGGCGGAGAAGTGGCTGGTGGCCAGACTCCACTACGGCCACGCGGACCCCCGCGAGGCGGGCACCGGCAACATCGTCAACTGCGGGGCGGCGATGTACATGGCCCCGGTCGGCCTGGTCAACGCGGCCCACCCGGCGGGCGCGTACGCCGAGGCCCTGGACATCGCGGGCGCGCACCAGTCCTCGTACGGGCGCGAGGCGGCGGGCGTGTTCGCGGCGGCCGTGGCGGCGGCCTGCGCCCCGGGCGCCACCCCGGACTCGGTCGTCACCGCCTGCCTCGCCCTCGCCAAGGACGGCACGCGCACCGCGATCGAGAAGGTCTGCGAAGAGGCGTCCCGGCACCGGGACTTCGAGTCGGCGCTGGTCCCGCTGCGCGAGGCGGTGGCCCCGTACGACACGGTGGGCCCCGACTACCGCGCCCCCTCCCTGGGCGCCCGCCGCCCCTCCCGCCTGCACGCGATCGAGGAACTCCCCGTCGCCCTCGGCATGGTGCTGGTGGCCGACGGCGACTACCGCCACGCGGTGCTCGGCGCGGTCAACTACGGCCGGGACTGCGACTCGATCGCCACCATGGCGGGCGCGCTCGCCGGCGCCCTCGGCTCCCCCGTCCCCGACGACTGGTCGAAGCAGGTCGCGGAGGCGAGCCGGCTGGACCTGCGGGAACCGCCCCGCGTCCTCGCCCGGGTCGCCCGGGAGATCTTCGCGAAGGACGTCCGGGCCCGCCGCTCCCACGAGACGGCCTTCACCACCCTGCTCGGAGGCCGAGGATGCTCCGACTGACCTGGGTCCAGCCGGAGGACCTCCTGGGCCACGAACTGCGCCAGGCCGCCCAGGACGGCCGCGAGCCGTCGGCCGTCGCCGCGCGCTGGCGGGCGGCAGGCGGCCCCGAGGCCCCCGACCGGGCCGGAGCCTCCCCCCGGCGCCCGTCCCGCTACCTGCGCCAACTGGCCGAGGACCTGCTGGACGAACTCGCCGACCTGCCGAGCAGGCTGGCGGAGGACGAGCCGACGGACCTGACCGCCGTCCGGCACAGCTGCGACTGGCCCCGCCCGGCCGCGGCCGGTCGCCCCGCCCCCACCCGGGCCGCCCTGGAGGCCTCCTGGCTCGGCCGGGCGGTCGGCTGCCTCCTCGGCAAACCCGTGGAGAAACTCCCCCTCGACGCCATCCGCCGACTCGCCGGGTCAACGGGGAACTGGCCGCTCACCGGCTACTTCACCGCCCGGGGAGTCCCCCCGCACCTGCTCGCCGAGCACCCCTGGAACCGCCGCTCCGCCGCCACCTCCCTCGCCGAGAACATCGACGGCATGCCCGAGGACGACGACCTCAACTACCCCCTTCTCAACCTGCTCCTGCTCCAGCGCCACGGCCCCCGCTTCACCCCCGACGACGTGGCGGCGCTCTGGCTCGACGAGCTGCCCCCCGGCCGCACCTTCACCGCCGAACGCATCGCCTTCCGCAACCTCCTCTCCGGTGTCGAACCCCCGTACACCGCCCGCCACCGCAACCCCTTCCGCGAGTGGATCGGCGCCCTCATCCGCGCGGACGTCCACGGCTGGACCAACCCCGGCGACCCGGGCGCCGCCGCGGAACAGGCCCACCGCGACGCCACCCTGACCCACACGGCCAACGGCGTCTACGCCGCCATGTTCACCGCGGCCACCCTCGCCACGGCCGCCGGCGGCACCCAGGACGTCCACGCCTGTCTGCGCACCGGCCTCACCGTGGTCCCGCCCCGCTCCCGACTGGCGAAGGCCGTCACGCACGCGATCCAACTCGCCCAGGCACAGCGTGACTTCAACACGGTGGTGGACGAACTCCACACCGCCCACAAGGAACTGCACTGGGTCCACGCGATCCCCAACACCGCCCTGATCGCCGCCGCCCTCACCCACGCCGACGGCGACTTCACCGGCTCGATCTGCCGCGCGGTGTCCGGCGGCTGGGACACCGACTCCAACGGCGCGACGGCGGGCAGCATCGCCGGCCTCCTCGCCGGCCACCCCGCCGCCCTCCCCACGCGCTGGACGGCCCCCCTGAAGAACCGCCTCGCCACCTCCGTCACCGGCTTCGACGGCATCGGATTCGACGCCCTCGCCGACCTGACCTGGTCCCTCACCCACCGGGAGGCATCCCGCCCATGACCGACATCGTCGTGCTCGGCAGCACGAACATGGATCTCGTCGCCTACGTCGAGAAGGCCCCGCAGCGCGGGGAGACCGTGACGGGACGGGAATTCCGGACGATCCCCGGCGGCAAGGGCGCCAACCAGGCGCTGGCCGCCGCCCACGCCGGAGGCACCGTCTCGGTGATCGGCGCGGTCGGCAACGACTCCTTCGGCGCCCGGCTGCGCTCCGCCCTCGAACACTCGGGGGTCAACACCGACCACCTGCGCACGGTCGAGTTCCCCTCCGGCACCGCGCACATCGTCGTCGACGACGAGGGCGGCAACGCGATCGTCGTCGTGCCCGGCGCCAACGCCACCGTCGACCATCTCGCCCCCGGCGACGAGGTCCTCATCGCCTCCGCCGACGCCCTCCTGCTCCAGCTGGAGATCCCGCTGCCCGCGGTCGTCGCGGGCGCCCGGGCGGCCCGCGCCCACGGGGTCCGTACGATCCTCACCCCGGCCCCCGCCCGGCACCTGCCGCCCGAACTGCTCGCCGCCACCGACCTGCTGGTCCCCAACGAGCACGAGGCGACCGCGCTCACCGGCCGCACCGACCCCCGCGAGGCCGCCACCGCGCTGCTGGAGCTCGTCCCCGAGGTCGTGATCACCCTCGGCGCGGCCGGCAGCCTGCACGCGGCCCGCGGCGCCGAGCCGTTCACCGTGCCCGCCCCGCAGGTCACCGCCGTCGACTCCACCGGCGCGGGCGACACGTTCGTCGGCGCCCTCGCCGTGGCCCTCGGCGAGGGCCGCCCCGTCCGGGAGGCCCTGGCCTGGGCGGCCGCGGCGGCCGCGCTCTCGGTCCAGCGGCCCGGCGCCTCCGCGTCGATGCCGTACCGCTCCGAGATCGACAAGCAGTACGCGTCATGACCGGGGCCGCCACCGGAAACCTCCCGCCGCTGCACGGTCTGCGCGTCCTCGACCTCGCCACCCTGTTCGCCGGCCCCCTCGCCGCCACCCTGCTCGGCGACTTCGGCGCGGAGGTCATCAAGGTGGAACACCCGGCGAAACCCGACCCGTCCCGGGGCCACGGCCCCGCCAAGGACGGCATCGGTCTGTGGTGGAAGCTCCTCGGCCGCAACAAGCGCACGATCACCCTGAACCTCTCCACCCCCGGAGGCCGCGCCACGCTGCTGCGGCTCGCCGCGGGCGCCGACGTGATCATCGAGAACTTCCGCCCGGGCACCCTGGAGAAGTGGGACCTCGGCTGGGAGGAGCTGTCCGCCGCCGGCCCCCGGCTGGTCCTCGCCCGGGTCACCGCCTTCGGCCAGTTCGGGCCGTACGCGCACCGCCCCGGCTTCGGCACCCTCGCCGAGGCGATGAGCGGCTTCGCCGCGATCACCGGGGAGCCGGACGCTCCACCGACGCTCCCGCCGTTCGGCCTCGCCGACTCCATCACCGCCCTGGCCACCGCCTACGCCGTCATGACCGCCCTCGCCGCCCGGGAGCGCACCGGACACGGCCAGGTCGTGGACATGGCGATCATCGAGCCGATGCTCGCGGTCCTCGGCCCGCAGACCCTCTGGTACGACCAGCTCGGATACGTCCAGCGGCGCACCGGCAACCGCTCCGCCAACAACGCCCCGCGCAACACCTACCGCACGGCCGACGGCACCTGGGTCGCCGTCTCCACCTCGGCCCAGTCGATCGCGGAGCGCGTGCTGCGGCTGGTCGGCCGCCCGGAGCTGATCGACGAACCGTGGTTCGCGACAGGCGCCGGCCGGGCCGAGCACGCCGACGTCCTCGACCGGGCCGTGGGCGCGTGGATCGCGGCCCGCCCCCGCAGCGAGGTGCTCGCCGCCTTCGAGAAGGCGGAGGCCGCCGTCGCCCCGATCCAGGACGTACGGGACGTGATGGACGACCCCCAGTACCAGGCCCTCGGCACGGTCGTCGCCGTGGACGACCCCGAACTGGGCCCGATCCGTATGCAGAACGTCCTGTTCCGGCTCTCGGAGACCCCGGGCGCGATCCGCTGGACCGGCCGCCCGCACGGCGCCGACACCGACGAGGTGCTCACGGAGCTGGGCCTGACCCCGGCCGAGCTGGCCGCGCTGCGAGCGGAGGGCGCGCTGTGACCCCGTTCCCGCTGACCTGGCTGTACGCCCCCGGGGACCGCCCGCACACCGTCACCAAGGCCCTCGCCTCGGGCGCCGACGTCGTGATCATCGACCTGGAGGACGCGGTCGCCCCCGACCGCAAGGCCTACGCCCGCAAGGCCACCGCCGAACGCCTCGCCGAACCCCAGCCCGTCCCGGTGCACGTCCGGGTGAACGCCCTGGACAGCCCGCTGGCCTCCGCCGACCTCCAGGCGGTGGCCGCGCTGCCCGGCGTGACGGGACTGCGGCTGCCGAAGGTGACGGCCCCGCACCAGATCGCCCGTATCGCCGAGAACACCGCCCCGGCCGACGGCGGCGCACCCCCGCTGTACGCCCTGCTGGAGAGCGCCCTCGGCATCGAACACGCCTACGCCATCGCCGGCGCGCACCCGGCCCTGCGGGGCATCGCCCTGGGCGAGGCCGACCTCCGGGCCGACCTCGGCATCCGCGCCGACGCGGGCCTCGACTGGTGCCGCTCCCGGGTCGTCGTCGCCGCCCGCGCCGCGGGACTCGCCCCGCCGCCGCAGTCCGTCCACCCCGACACCCGGGACCTCAACGGTCTCGCGGCCTCCTGCGCCCACGGCCGCACCCTCGGCTTCCTGGGCCGCGCCGCGATCCACCCGCGCCAGCTCCCCATCATCGAGCGCGCCTACCTGCCCACCGAGCAGGAACTGGACGAGGCCGAGACGATCGTCAAGGCGGCGGTGACGGAACAGGGCGCCCAGGCCCTGCCCGACGGCCGTTTCATCGACGCGGCGGTGGTGGCGGCGGCCCGACGCACCCTGTCCCTGGCCCGCCGCACCTAGGTGCTGTGCGACGACGAGGGCGCCCGGAAAACCCGGGCGCCCTCGTCGTCGTGGAACCGGTGGAACCGGCCGTCAGCTCTTCTTCCCCGCCGACTCGGCCGCGGCCCCGTCCTTGCCCTCTGCCTCGTCCTTGGCCTCGTCCTTGGCCTCGCCCTCGGCGGCGTCCTCGGACTCGGCGGTTTCCGAGGACGCGTCGGCGGCGGCCGGGTCGGCCTTCGCCTCGGTCTGCGGCTCGCCCTCGGCGCCGTCCGCGCCGGGCTCCACGATCTCTTCGCGCCCCGGCCGCTTCTTCGCCGACACCACGATGTACGTCACCGCGAGCAGACCCACGACGATCGCGGTCCAGACGTTGAGCCGGACGCCCAGGATGTGGTGGGCGTCGTCGATGCGCATGTACTCGATCCACCCGCGCCCCGCGCAGTACGCCGCGACGTACAGCGCGAACGCCCGGCCGTGCCCCAGCTTGAAGCGGCGGTCCGCCCAGATGACGAGGAGGGCGACGCCGACGCACCACAGCGACTCGTACAGGAACGTCGGGTGGTAGTACCCCGGCACCCGGCCGTCCGCGGAGGACGTGATGTGCAGGGCCCAGGGCAGGTCGGTCGGCTTGCCGTAGAGCTCCTGGTTGAACCAGTTGCCCCAGCGGCCGATGGCCTGCGCGAGGGCGATGCCGGGAGCGATGGCGTCGGCGTAGGCGGGCAGGGCGATGCCCCGGCGGCGGCAGCCGATCCAGGCGCCGACCGCGCCCAGGGCGATCGCGCCCCAGATGCCGAGGCCGCCCTCCCAGACCTTGAAGGCGTCCACCCAGTCACGGCCCTCGGTGAAGTAGAGCTCGTAGTCCGTGATCACGTGGTAGAGCCGGCCGCCGACCAGTCCGAAGGGCACCGCCCAGACCGCGATGTCGGCCACCGTGCCGGCCCGCCCGCCCCGGGCGAGCCAGCGCTTGTTGCCGAGCCAGACCGCGACGAAGACGCCGATGATGATGCAGAACGCGTAGCCGCGCAGCGGAATGGGGCCGAGGTACAGCACCCCGCGCGACGGGCTGGGAATGTAGGCAAGTTCCATGGCAGGTCCGACGCTACCCTGCCGCACCGGGCCCACGGCGGGCGGCCCGGCTACGGCTCCATAACGGGCCGGTGAGAAACGCTCACCCCCGGTTGGCCTCCTCCACCATCTGCTTGAACTTCGCCGGTGTCATCGTCTGGTCCTGGTAGATGTTCTTGCCGTTGAACAGCACGGTCGGTGTGCCGCCGAAGCCGCCGCTCTGGAAGGCCTGGTGGGACTTCACGACCCAGCTGGTGTGCGTGCCCTTCTCCACACACGCGCGGAACGCCGGCGTGTCGAGGCCGTCGACCTTGCCCGCCAGCTCGATCAGCTTGCTGTTCTTGCTGAAGGCGTCGTCCGTCTCGTCCGGCTGGTTCTCGTACAGCACGTCGTGGTACGCGGTGAACTTCCCGGCGTCCTGGGCGCAGGCCGCCGCGTTGGCCGCGTTGCGGGAGCCGCTGCCGCCCATGTTGCCGTCGATGAGGGTGGCCAGGTGGTACTCGACGCGCAGCTTCCCGGCGTCGGTCAGTTCGTGGATCGTCGGTCTGTACGCCGTCTCGAAGGCCTTGCAGGCCGGACAGCGGAAGTCCTCCCACACCGTGAGCGTGGCCTTGGCGTCGTCCTTGCCGACCGGGATCGCCAGGGCGTCCTTGCCCTGGGCCCCCGAGGGCGCCACGACGGGGCCGGACTTGGCGCTGTCCTCGTCCTTGCCGGAGTTCGCCGCGACGACACCGATCACCGCGGCCAGGCCCAGCACACAGACCACGCTCGCGCCGACGATCAGGGTGCGCCGCCGCCGCTCGGCGGCCTTCTGCTTCTCGCGCTCCACCGCCAGCCGCTCCCGGGCGGTGCGCTTTCCCTCACGATTCTTCTCGCTCACACCCCCAGAACGAACCGGGGAGGCGCATTGCGCCTCCCCGGTCCCAGGTCCACCCGTACGGGTGAACCATACGAAATGCCCCGCTCTGTCACATGTCCCGCCCGGTCACCTGCCCCGCTCGGTCACGCCTGTCCGCGCACGCCCTTCGCCAGCTCACCGGCGAGCGCGCGGACGGCCTCGACACCGGCCGCCTCGTCCGGGGCGTCCAGCATCCGCTTGACGAAGGCCGAGCCGACGATCACCCCGTCGGCGAAGCCCGCGACCTCGGCTGCCTGCCGGGCGTCGGAGACGCCGAGGCCGACGCAGACCGGCAGGCCCGAGCCGGTGGCCCGGGTGCGTTCGACCAGGTCCTGGGCCTGCGCGCCGACCGACTCACGGGTGCCGGTGACACCCATCAGCGAGGCGGCGTAGACGAAGCCGCTGCCCGCCGCGGTGATCTGCGCGAGCCGCTCGTCCTTGCTGCTGGGCGCCACGACGAAGACGGTCGCCAGGCCGTGCTTCTCGGCGTGCTCCCTCCACAGCCCCGCCTCCTGCACCGGCAGGTCGGGCAGGATGCAGCCGGCGCCGCCCGCCTCGGCGAGCTCGGCGGTGAACCGCTCGACGCCGTAGCGGTCGATGGGGTTCCAGTACGTCATGACGAGCACCGGCTTCCCGGTGGCCTCGTGGGCCTCCTGCACCGTGCGCATGACGTCCGCGATCCTGACGCCGCCCCGCAGGGCGATGTCGTCGGCGGTCTGGATGACCGGGCCGTCCAGGACGGGGTCGCTGTGCGGCAGGCCGACCTCGACGACGTCCGCGCCACCGTCGAAGACGGCCTTGATCGCCTCGATGCCGCCGTCCACGGTCGGGAACCCGGCCGGGAGGTAGGCGATGAGCGCGGAGCGGCCTTCGGCCTTGGCGGCGGCGAGGGTGTCCGACAGCAGTTGGATGTTCCCGCTCACTGGGCGTCCCCCTCGATCTCGGCGGTGTCGGCCGCGTTGGCGGCGACCTCGGCGTCGGTGTCGTACAGCCCGAAGTAGCGGGCGGCCGTGTCCATGTCCTTGTCGCCGCGGCCGGACAGATTGACGACGATCAGTCCGTCCCCGCCCAGCTCCCTGCCGACCTCCAGCGCGCCGGCGAGGGCGTGCGCGGACTCGATGGCCGGGATGATGCCCTCGGTGCGCGAGAGCAGGCGCAGCGCCTGCATGGCGGCGTCGTCGGTGACCGCGCGGTACTCGCCGCGGCCGCTGTCCTTGAGGTAGGAGTGCTCGGGGCCGATGCCCGGGTAGTCCAGGCCCGCCGAGATGGAGTACGGCTCGGTGATCTGGCCCTCGTCGTCCTGGAGGACGTAGGAGCGCGAGCCGTGCAGGATGCCGGGCTCGCCGGCGGTGAGGGTCGCGGCGTGCTCGCCGGTCTCCACGCCGTGGCCGGCCGGCTCGCAGCCGATCAGGCGGACGGAGGCGTCCGGGATGAAGGCGTGGAAGAGGCCGATGGCGTTGGAGCCGCCGCCGACGCAGGCGATCGCCGCGTCGGGGAGGCGTCCGGCGCGCTCCAGCAGCTGGCGGCGGGCCTCGACGCCGATGACCCGGTGGAAGTCGCGGACCATCGCCGGGAAGGGGTGGGGACCGGCGACCGTGCCGAAGAGGTAGTGGGTGCGGTCGACGTTGGCCACCCAGTCGCGGAACGCCTCGTTGATGGCGTCCTTGAGGGTGCGGCTGCCGGACTTCACCGCGACGACCTCGGCGCCGAGCATGCGCATACGGGCGACGTTGAGGGCCTGGCGCCGGGTGTCGATCTCCCCCATGTAGATCGTGCACTCGAGGCCGAACAGGGCGCAGGCGGTGGCCGTGGCCACGCCGTGCTGGCCCGCGCCGGTCTCGGCGATGACCCTCGTCTTGCCCATGCGCTTGGTGAGCAGGGCCTGGCCGAGGACGTTGTTGATCTTGTGGGAGCCGGTGTGGTTGAGGTCCTCCCGCTTCAGGAAGATCCTCGCTCCGCCGGCGTGCTCGGCGAACCGCGGCACCTCGGTCAGGGAGCTGGGGCGGCCGGTGTAGTGGACCAGCAGGTCGTCGAGTTCGCGGGCGAACTCCGGGTCGTGCTTGGCCTTGTCGTACTCGACGGCCACCTCGTCCACGGCGGCGACGAGGGCCTCCGGGATGAATTTGCCGCCGAACGCGCCGAAGTAGCCCTCGGCGGTGGGGACCTGACCCTCGGGGTCGGGAATGAAGAAGTCGCTGGGCATGCGTGTACCTCACGGTGAGTTGGTGAAAGAACCGATCGCCGTGGGGGCGGAGCTGGTGGGTCGACCTCAGGCCGTGAGTGGCTGGTCGCGCTCGCGCGGCGGTAGCCGCACATCGAGCAGGGCCCCGCGCCCCTGGGCGGGTCGGTGCCATCGCATGCCGTTCACTTGCCCCGGCTCGTCTCCGATGACGTACCGCACACGGCGGCCGTGGACGCGCCTCGCCGGGGCTCGGCAGCCCCTCGGGCGGCAGCCGCGCGCGAGGCGGGCGTACCGGTCCACGGTCGTCACGGTGGGAGTCATCGGGGTCAGCCTAGCGGGTGATCAGCCCCGGCCGTGGCGCAGTGCGGGGTGCTCGCCCGCCGCCACCAGGTCCGCGACCGCCGTCTTCGGGTCGCGGCCGGTCACCAGGGACTCGCCGACCAGGACCGCGTCGGCGCCCGCGTTGGCGTACGCGATCAGGTCGTGGGGGCCGCGGACGCCGGACTCGGCGACCTTGACGATGTGGTCGGGGATCTCGGGGGCGACCCGCTCGAAGGTGGAGCGGTCGACCTCCAGGGTCTTCAGGTTGCGCGCGTTGACCCCGATGATCCGGGCGCCCGCGTCGACCGCGCGCTCGACCTCGTCCTCGTCGTGCACCTCGACGAGCGGGGTGAGGCCGATGGAGACGGCGCGCTCGATCAGCGACTCCAGGGCCGGCTGGTCGAGGGCGGCCACGATCAGCAGCGCGAGGTCGGCGCCGTGCGCCCGGGCCTCCCACAGCTGGTACGAGGTGACGATGAAGTCCTTGCGCAGGACCGGGATGTCCACCCGCGCGCGGACGGCGTCCAGGTCGGCGAGGGACCCGCCGAAGCGGCGCTCCTCGGTGAGGACGGAGATGACGGCGGCGCCGCCCGCCTCGTAGTCGGCGGCGAGGCCGGCCGGGTCGGCGATGGCGGCCAGCGCGCCCTTGGACGGGCTGGAGCGCTTCACCTCGCAGATCACCTTGACGCCGTCGCCCTTGAGCGCGGCGACGCCGTCCTGGCCGGCGGGCGCCTTGGCCGCGCGCTCCTTCAGCTCGTCGAGGCTGACGCGCGCCTGCCGCTCCGCGAGGTCGGCACGGACTCCGTCGATGATCTCGTCGAGCACACTCACGCGAGCGGCCCCCTTTCGGGCAACCAGTGGAAAACGATGGTCACTGCGATGGTATCCGCAGGAGGGGCGAGGCCTCACATCCGGCGGAGCGCGGTCCCACTACCTGGACGTTCGGCCGTTGATCAAGGGTGCAGCCAGCCACCGAAGGGCAGGTTCCGGACAACCGTGAAGACCAGGACCGACGCGCCCAGCGACCACAGGGCGACCGGGCGGAGGTCGATCCGCAGAGGCCGGCCGCGGGCCGCGCGGACCACCCAGACGGTCCACAGGACGGCGAAGAGCAGATAGCCGGTCACCGCGAGCGCGTTGGCGTGCAGGGCGGTGAGCAGGTCCCCGTGTACGAAGGCGTGCGCGCTGCGCAGCCCGCCGCAGCCCGGGCAGTACAGCCCGGTGACGCGCAGCAGGGGGCAGACGGGGTAGTGGCCGGGTTCGTTGGGGTCGACGGCGCCGACGTAGGCGAAGGCCCCGGCGACGGCGGCGAGGATCCCGGCGGGCACGGCCAGGCGTCCGGCGGCGGTGGTCGTCACCCGCTGGCTGTCGGCGTTCACGTCTCGCATTGTGCCCCGGGCGGGACGCACCCGCGCGTGAGGGGCGGCCGGTGTGCTCACCGGCCGCCCCTCACGGGACGTCGTGCGGACGCTCAGCCCTCGGCGGCGGCGGGCTCGGCCTTCACCGTCGCCGCGGTCCTGTGTACCGGGTGGGTGTCCTTCGGCTGGCCCAGTCCGGCGGCGCGCATGGCGGCGCCGACGACCCCGCCGAGGGCCACGATCACCATGCCGGCCCAGAAGCCCACGGGCTGGGCCATCACCATGAACGCGCCCGCGACGCAGAAACCGATGAAGGCGATGGTGACACCGGTCCAGGCGGCCGGGGTGTGTCCGTGGCTGCTGCCCGCCATGACTTGCTCCTCATTGCTGTCTATGTGTCGCTGGGTGTGTGTCCGTCCGAGCCGGGGGCTCGTGTCCATTGTCCCGTACGCGCACGCGTGGCGGACGCGGGGGTGGCTTCCGTTCGCGTCTGATTCACCACACGTCCGACGCACCGCACCGGGCGGCCCGCGGCGGGTGCGCGGCACGCGGTCAGGCGGGGTCGGCGCCCGTGGGGTCCTCGCCGCGGTCCAGGGCCTTCCAGATCTCCTCTGGCCGCTCGGGGTCGACGGGCCGGGCCGTCCGCCGCTGCCGGGGGGCGCCGGAGCGTTCGTAGCGGCCGGACATGGCGGGCCACTGGCGGCCGTAGCGCAGGGCCAGCAGGCCCGCCAGCAGGATGAGGACTCCGCCGACGACCGCGACGTAGGGCCAGGCGGTGTGGGTGAAGGAGGCGACGGAGGCGGAGGTGTCGCCGGAGGCCCGCGCGGCCTGTTCGTCGAGGACGGAGTCGTCGGAGGCGCCGGTCAGGGCGGCGACGACGATGCCGGCGCCGGAGAGCGCGAGGAGGGCGGAGACCGCGAGCCGGCCGGCCTTGCGGACGGCGAAGACGGCGACGAGCGCGGCGAGGCCCACTATGGCGAGCGCCGCGGGCACGCCCGTGACGTCGCTGCCCCTGGCGGTGAGGGCGAAGGGGCCGCCGGCCACCGTCGCCGTGCCCTCGGACCAGCGCTGCCGGGTGGAGAGCAGGGCCACGGCCGCGCCCAGCGCTCCGGACAGCAGGGCGAGACCGAGGCTCAGCCGGCCGGCCCGGGCGGAGGCGGCGGATACGGAACGGGGGTGAGGAACAGCAGTCACGGGGTCCACTATCGCCTGAACCCCGGGCGAAGCGTCACCCGGGGCTCAGTGATTCGCGCCCCACCGCGCGGGAGGGCTACTTCACGAGCCGGTTCGCGGTGTGGACCGCGCGCAGGACCGCGGCCGCCTTGTTGCGGCACTCCTGGTCCTCGGCGACGGGGTCGGAGTCGGCGACGATGCCGGCGCCGGCCTGGACGTAGGCGGTGCCGTCGCGCAGCAGGGCGGTGCGGATGGCGATGGCCGTGTCGGAGTCGCCCGCGAAGTCCAGGTAGCCCACGCAGCCGCCGTACAGGCCGCGCCGGGACGGCTCCAGCTCGTCGATGATCTGCATGGCGCGCGGCTTGGGGGCGCCGGAGAGGGTGCCGGCGGGGAAGCAGGCGGTGAGGACGTCGAAGGCGGTGCGGCCCGGGGCGACCTTGCCGGTGACGGTCGAGACGATGTGCATGACGTGGGAGTACCGCTCGATGGACATGAAGTCGACGACCTCGACGGAGCCGGGCTCGCAGACCCGCCCCAGGTCGTTGCGGCCCAGGTCGACCAGCATGAGGTGCTCGGCGCGCTCCTTGGGGTCGGCGAGGAGCTCGTCGGCGAGGGCCTGGTCCTCCTGCGGGGTGGCGCCGCGGTGCCGGGTGCCGGCGATGGGGTGGACCATGGCCCGCCCGTCCTCCACCTTGACCAGTGCCTCGGGGGACGAGCCGACGACGTCGAAGACACCGCCTTCGCCGTCGGGGAAGCGGAACAGGTACATGTACGGCGAGGGGTTGGTGGCCCGAAGGACGCGGTAGACGTCCAGCGCGCTCGCCGTGCACGGCGTCTCGAAGCGCTGCGAGGGGACGACCTGGAAGGCCTCGCCCGCGCGGATGCGCTCCTTGATGTCCTCGACGGCGGCCCGGAAGTCGGGGCCGCCCCACAGTGCGGTGTACTCGGGCAGCTCGGAGGGCGGCAGCACGGCCGGGGGCTGGGCCACCGCGCGCGTGAGGTCGGCCTCCATGGCGTCGAGGCGGGCCACCGCGTCCGCGTGGGCCTCGTCGACGCCGGTGTCGAGGTCGTTGTGGTTGATCGCGTTGGCGATCAGCAGGACCGAGCCCTCCCAGTGGTCCATGACGGCGAGGTCGCTGGTGAGGAGCATGGTCAGCTCGGGCAGCCGCAGGTCGTCGCGCTCGCCGGGGCCGATCTTCTCCAGGCGGCGCACGATGTCGTAGCCGAGGTAGCCGACCATGCCGCCGGTGAACGGCGGCAGACCCTCCTGGTGCGGGGTGTGCAGGGCCTCGATGGTGGCGCGCAGGGCGGCGAGCGGGTCGCCGTCGACGGGGACGCCGACGGGCGGGGCGCCGAGCCAGTGGGCCTGTCCGTCGCGGGCCGTCAGGGTCGCCGCGGACCGGACGCCCACGAAGGAGTACCGGGACCACGAGCGGCCGTTCTCCGCGGACTCCAGCAGGAAGGTGCCGGGGCGCTCGGCGGCGAGCTTGCGGTAGAGCGCGACCGGGGTGTCGCCGTCGGCGAGGAGCTTGCGGGTGACCGGGATGACCCGTCGGTCGGTGGCCAGCTTGCGGAACGTCTCGAGGTCCATGGCGGCTGACCTTACTGATCCGAGGCGGTTGCGCCGGAATCGGCGCCCTCGAGGAGCACGTCGGCGTCGAAACAGGTGCGCGCGCCGGTGTGGCAGGCGGCGCCGACCTGGTCGACCTTGACCAGCAGGGTGTCGGCGTCGCAGTCCAGCGCCACGGACCTCACCCACTGGTAGTGGCCCGAGGTGTCGCCCTTGACCCAGTACTCCCGGCGGCTGCGCGACCAGTAGGTGCAGCGGCCGGTGGTGAGGGTGCGGTGCAGCGCCTCGTCGTCCATCCAGCCGAGCATCAGCACCTCACCGGTGTCGTACTGCTGGGCGATGGCGGGGACGAGCCCGTCGGCGCTGCGCTTGAGGCGCGCGGCGATCTCGGGGTCGAGACTGCGGGGAGGGGGCGTGCTGGTCATGGGGGCCATTGTGCCGCGCGCGACGGACAGTGACGGGCCGGTGTCCACTGTGCGGACCCGGTACGCGGTCGTAGGCTGACCGCATGTCGACTTTCGCCAAGCGTGAACGGCTCCTGCTCGCCGACCTCCTGGAGACGGCCGGTCCGGGCGCCCCGACCCTCTGCGAGGGCTGGGAGACGCAGGACCTGGCCGCGCACGTGGTGGTGCGCGAGCGTCGTCCGGACGCCGCCGGGGGCATTCTGATCAAGCAGCTGGCACCGCGGCTGGACAAGGTGATGGCGGAGTTCGCCGCCAAGCCGTACGAGGAGCTGATCCAGCTGATCCGCACCGGCCCGCCGCGCTTCTCACCCTTCCAGCTGAAGCAGATCGACGAGGCGTCCAACACGATCGAGTTCTACGTCCACACCGAGGACGTGCGGCGGGCCCAGCGCGACTGGACGGCCCGGGAGCTCGACCCGGTCTTCCAGGACGCCCTGTGGTCCCGGCTGGAGCGCACGGCGCGGCTGATGGGCCGCGGTTCCCCGACGGGTCTGGTGCTGCGCCGCGCGGACGGCCGTACGGTGGTCGCACAGCGCGGCGCGCCGGTGGTGACGGTCACCGGGGAGCCGTCGGAGCTGCTGCTGTTCCTGTACGGCCGGCAGAACGCCGCGAAGGTGGAGCTGGAGGGCGACGAGGACGCCGTCGAGAAGCTGCACAGCGGCAAGCAGCTGGGCATCTGAGCGGGCTGCGGGCGAGCGTGCGGAAAGGGCACCCCGTGATCAAAGTAGCCATGACCAGCGTGTACGTCGACGACGTCGCGAAGGCCCACGCGTTCTACACGGACGTGCTGGGGTTCGAGACCCGGACGCACATGGACCTGGGCGGCGGCACGCTGTTCGTCACGGTCGGCGCGGCCGAGGGCGCCCAGCAGGACCTCCAGCTGCTGCTGGAGCCCGGCCAGGGTCCCATCGCGGAGCCGTACCGCACGGCCGTGAAGGGGGCGGGGCTGCCGTGCATCGTCTTCTCGGTGGACGACGTCCACCAGGAGTACGACCGCCTGCGCGCGCTGGGCGTCGAGTTCACGCAGGCCCCGACCGAACAGGGCCCGGTGATCACGGCCGTCCTGGACGACACGGTGGGCAACCTCATCCAACTGGCCCAGCCCAAGCCCCAAGGGTGAGCCCCGGCCGCCGGGCAGCCCGGGGCTCGTCGCACCGTCGGGGTGTCAGCGCACCGGGTGGCCGGCCTGCTTCAGGGCCTGTTTCACCTCTCCGATGCGCAGGTCGCCGAAGTGGAACACCGACGCGGCCAGGACCGCGTCCGCGCCCGACTCGACGGCCGGGGCGAAGTCGCCGAGTCGGCCGGCGCCGCCGGAGGCGATGACCGGGACCGTGACGTGCTTGCGGACGGCGGCGATCATCTCCAGGTCGTAGCCGTCCTTGGTGCCGTCCGCGTCCATCGAGTTCAGCAGGATCTCGCCGGCGCCCAGCTCGGCCGCCCGGTGTGCCCACTCGATCGCGTCGATGCCGGTGCCCTGGCGGCCGCCGTGGGTGGTCACCTCGAAGGTGCCGGAGGGGGTGCGGCGCGCGTCCACGGACAGCACCAGCACCTGGCTGCCGAACCGCTCGGCGATCTCCCGGATGAGCTCGGGACGGGCGATGGCCGCCGTGTTGACGCCCACCTTGTCGGCGCCGGCCCGCAGCAGCTTGTCGACGTCCTCGGGGGTGCGTACGCCGCCGCCGACGGTCAGCGGGATGAACACCTGTTCCGCGGTGCGGCGCACCACGTCGTAGGTGGTCTCGCGGTTGCCGGACGAGGCGGTGATGTCCAGGAAGGTCAGCTCGTCGGCGCCCTCGGCGTCGTACACCTTGGCCATCTCGACGGGGTCGCCCGCGTCGCGCAGGTTCTGGAAGTTGACGCCCTTGACGACCCGGCCGTTGTCCACGTCCAGGCAGGGGATGACTCGGACCGCCAGGGTCATGAGTTCACGGCTCCTCTGAATGCCTCTAGTTCCACTTCGACCAGGATGCGCGGGTCGACGAAGCCCTCCACGACCAGCAGGGTCGAGACCGGGCGCACGGCGTCGAAGATCTCCTTGTGGGCCCGGCCCACCTCGTCGACGTCCCGCTGGTGTGTCAGGTACAGCCTGGTACGGATCACGGACTCCACACCGAGCCCGAACGCGCCGAGCGCCTCGATCGCGCCGGTGAGGGCCACCTTGGCCTGCTCGTAGGGGTCGCCCTCCCCGTAGAGCACGCGGCCCTTGAAGGACGTGGTGCCCGCCACCAGCACGCGGTCCCCCGCCGCGACGGCGCGTGCGAACCCGAAACTCTCCTCCCAGGGACTTCCGCTCTGCACCCGCCGTACGGCTTCGGACGTCATCGCGACACAGCCTCCAAGGCCTCTTCCAGGGTGAACGCCTTCGCGTAGAGCGCCTTCCCGACGATGGAGCCCTCGACACCGAGGGGTACCAGCTCGGCGATGGCGCGCAGGTCGTCCAGGGACGACACGCCGCCCGATGCCACGACCGGCCGGTCGGTGACCGCGCAGACGTTCCTCAGCAGCTCCAGGTTGGGGCCCTGGAGGGTGCCGTCCTTGGCGATGTCCGTGACGACGTACCGGGCGCAGCCCTCCTTGTCGAGCCGCTCCAGCGTCTCGTAGAGGTCGCCGCCGTCGCGGGTCCAGCCGCGGCCCTTGAGGGTGGTGCCGCGGACGTCCAGGCCCACCGCGATCCTGTCGCCGTGCTCGGCGATGACCCGGGCGACCCACTCGGGGGTCTCCAGGGCGGCCGTGCCGAGGTTGACGCGGGTGCAGCCGGTGGCCAGCGCGGCGGCGAGGGAGGCGTCGTCGCGGATGCCGCCGGACAGCTCCACCTTGATGTCCATGGCCCCGGTGACCTCACGGACCAGGTCCCGGTTGTCGCCGGTGCCGAACGCGGCGTCCAGGTCGACCAGGTGCAGCCACTCGGCGCCCGCCCGCTGCCAGGCGAGGGCGGCCTCCAGCGGGGAGCCGTAGGAGGTCTCCGTGCCGGACTCGCCGTGGACGAGACGGACGGCCTGGCCGTCGCGGACGTCGACGGCGGGGAGGAGTTCGAGCTTGCTCACAGGGTTCCGATCCAGTTGGTGAGGAGCTGGGCTCCGGCGTCGCCGGACTTCTCGGGGTGGAACTGCGTGGCCCACAGGGCGCCGTTCTCCACGGCGGCCACGAACGGCTTGCCGTGCGTCGACCAGGTCACCCTGGGCGCGCGCATGGCCGCGTTGTGGGTCTCCAGCGTCCAGTCGTGGACGGCGTAGGAGTGCACGAAGTAGAACCGGGCGTCCGCGTCGAGGCCGGCGAACAGCTCGGAGCCCGCGGGGGCGTCCACGGTGTTCCAGCCCATGTGCGGGACGATCTCGGCCTGGAGCGGCTCGACCGATCCGGGCCACTCGTCGAGGCCCTCGGTCTCGACGCCGTGCTCGATGCCCCGGGCGAACAGGATCTGCATGCCGACGCAGATGCCCATCACCGGGCGGCCGCCGGACAGCCGGCGGTCGATGATCCAGTCGCCGCGCGCCGCGCGCAGGCCGGTCATGCAGGCGGCGAAGGCGCCGACGCCGGGCACCAGCAGCCCGTCGGCGTTCATGGCCCGGTCGAAGTCACGGGTGATCTCGACCTCGGCCCCGGTGCGCGCGAGGGCGCGCTCGGCGGAGCGGACGTTGCCGAAGCCGTAGTCGAAGACGACGACCTTCTTGCTCACCGCGCTCAATTCCACACCTCCAGCCGCATCACACCGGCGACCAGGCACATCCCCGCGCCGATCGACAGCAGCACGATCAGGCTCCTCGGCATGTCCTGTTTGACGAAGGAGTAGATGCCGCCGACCAGGAACAGGCCGACGACGATCAGAAGGGTCGACAGACCGGTCATGGTGTTACAGCGCACCCTTCGTGGAGGGGAGGATGCCGGCCGCGCGCGGGTCGCGCTCGGAGGCGTACCGCAGGGCCCGGGCCAGGGCCTTGAACTGGCACTCGACGATGTGGTGGGCGTTGCGCCCGTAGGGCACGTGCACGTGCAGCGCGATCTGGGCCTGGGCGACGAAGGACTCCAGGATGTGCCGGGTCATCGTGGTGTCGTACTCGCCGATCATCGGCGCCATCTTCTCGGGCTCGGTGTGCACGAGATACGGCCGGCCGGACAGGTCCACCGTCACCTGGGCGAGGGACTCGTCCAGCGGGACCGTGCAGTTGCCGAAGCGGTAGATGCCGACCTTGTCGCCGAGGGCCTGCCTGAAGGCGGCGCCGAGGGCGAGGGCGGTGTCCTCGATGGTGTGGTGGGAGTCGATGTGCAGGTCGCCGTCGGTCTTCACGGTCAGGTCGAACAGACCGTGCCGCCCGAGCTGGTCGAGCATGTGGTCGTAGAAACCGACGCCGGTCGACACATCGACCTTGCCGGTGCCGTCGAGGTTGATCTCGACGAGGACCGAGGTCTCCTTCGTCGTGCGCTCCACACGTCCTACGCGGCTCATGCGCTCTGCTCCTTCTTGACTTCACGGACCGCGTCGAGGAACGCGTCGTTCTCTTCGGGGGTTCCGGCGGTGACCCGCAGCCATCCCGGTACGCCGTTGTCGCGGACCAGGACGCCCCGGTCGAGGATCTTCTGCCAGACCTCGTGGGCGTCGGCGAACCGGCCGAACTGCACGAAGTTGGCGTCGGACGCCGTGACCTCGTAGCCGATCGCCAGCAGCTCGCTCACCAGCCGGTCCCGCTCCGACTTCAGCTGCTCGACGTACTTGAGCAGCGTGTCGGTGTGCTCCAGGGCGGCCAGCGCGGTCGCCTGGGTGACGGCCGACAGGTGGTACGGCAGCCGTACGAGCTGGACGGCGTCCACGACGGCCGGGTGCGCGGCGAGGTAGCCGAGGCGCAGCCCGGCGGCGCCGAAGGCCTTGGACATCGTCCGCGAGACGACGAGGTGCGGACGGCCCTCGATCAGCGGAAGCAGCGAGTCGCCGTGGCTGAACTCGATGTACGCCTCGTCGACCACCACGATCGACGGCCTGGCCGCCTGCGCGGCCTCGTACAGCGCGAGGACGGTCTCGGCCGGGACGGCGGTGCCGGTGGGGTTGTTGGGGGTGGTGACGAAGACGACGTCGGGGCGGTGCTCGGCGATCGCCTTCTCGGCGGCCGCCAGGTCGATGGTGAAGTCCTCGCGCCGGGGCCCGGAGACCCAGCCGGTGCCCGTCCCGCGCGCGATGAGTCCGTGCATCGAGTACGACGGCTCGAAGCCTATGGCCGTACGGCCCGGTCCGCCGAAGGTCTGGAGCAGCTGCTGGAGGACCTCGTTGGAGCCGTTGGCGGCCCACACGTTCGCGAGACCGACCGGGTACCCGGAGGTGTCCGTCAGGTACTGCGCGAGCCGGGTGCGCAGCTCGACGGCGTCCCGGTCGGGGTAGCGGTTGAGGTCGCGGGCCGCCACGCGGACCCGCTCCGCGATCCGCTCGACCAGCGGCTCGGGCAGCGGGTAGGGGTTCTCGTTGGTGTTCAGCCGTACGGGGACGTCCAGCTGGGGCGCGCCGTAGGGGGACTTGCCGCGCAGCTCGTCCCGTACGGGGAGATCGTCGATTCCGAGGTTCACTTGCTCGTCGGTACCTTCCAGCCACGCGCCATCTGTTCGTCTCCGACAAAACGTGCCTTGACCGCCGCGCCGTGCGCGGGCAGGTCCTCCGCCTCCGCCAGCGTGACCACGTGGTGCGCGACCTCGGCCAGCGCGTCCTTCGTGTAGTCGACGATGTGGATGCCGCGCAGGAAGGACTGGACCGACAGGCCCGAGGAGTGGCAGGCGCAGCCGCCGGTGGGGAGCACGTGGTTGGACCCGGCGGCGTAGTCGCCGAGGGAGACCGGCGCCCAGGGCCCGATGAAGATCGCGCCGGCGTTCCTCACCCGGTCGGCCACGGCCGCCGCGTCCGCCGTCTGGATCTCCAGGTGCTCGGCGCCGTACGCGTCGACGACCCTGAGGCCCTCGTCGACGCCGTCGACGAGCACGATCGCGGACTGCCGGCCCTTGAGTGCCGGGACGATCCGGTTGTCGATGTGCTTGGTGGCGGCGACCTGCGGCTCCAGTTCCTTCTCGACCGCGTCCGCGAGCTCGACGGAGTCGGTGACCAGGACGGCGGCGGCCAGCGGGTCGTGCTCGGCCTGGCTGATCAGGTCGGCGGCGACGTGCACCGGGTCGGCGCTCGCGTCGGCCAGGACCGCGATCTCGGTCGGGCCGGCCTCGGCGTCGATGCCGATCTTGCCGGTGAAGTAGCGCTTGGCCGCGGCGACCCAGATGTTGCCGGGCCCGGTGACCATGTTCGCGGGCGCGCAGGACTCGGTGCCGTACGCGAACATCGCGACGGCGGTCGCGCCGCCGGCGGCGTAGACCTCGTCGACGCCGAGGAGGGCGCAGGCGGCGAGGATCGTCGGGTGCGGGAGGCCCCCGAACTCGGCCTGGGCGGGCGAGGCGAGCGCGACGGACCGGACGCCGGCCTCCTGCGCGGGCACGACGTTCATCACGACGGAGGAGGGGTAGACCGACCGGCCACCGGGCGCGTACAGCCCGACGCGCTCGACGGGCACCCACTTCTCGGTGACGGACCCGCCCGGCACGACCTGGGTCGTGTGGGTCGTACGGCGCTGCGCGCGGTGGACGAGCCGGGCGCGGCGGATGGACTCCTCCAGAGCGGCGCGCACGGCCGGGTCGAGCGTCTGGAGCGCGTCGGTGATCGCGTGTGCGGGGACCCGTACGGATTCCAGCCGTACCCCGTCGAACTTCTCGGCGAAGTCGATCAGCGCCGCGTCGCCCCGATGATGCACGGCCTCGCAGATCGGACGCACCTTCTCCAGGGCGGCCTGAACGTCGAACTCGGCTCGGGGCAGCAGGTCACGCAGGGCGGGGCCCTCGGGAAGGGCGTCGCCGCGCAGATCGATTCGAGAGATCACAGGCCAATTCTCTCAGACCGGCTTCCGGCACCGTCCGCGCGTATCAGTGGCTGATACGGAGCGTGGCCGGAACCCGGAAGATCACCTTCACGTCTTGCTTCCGGGGGGTCACGCAAGGGCATCAAGGGCTGGGGACGACCAAGGGGGGTGACAGATGGTGACCGAGGGGGACAGAGCGGCTTCGGGTGACATCCCGGACGATCTGACCGCCGCCGAGGCCGGGATGTGGCAGGCCTTCCGCAACGGCAGCGTGTACGACCTGAGCAGCGGGGACACGGTCGTGGACGATCCGCACGGCGGGCATCCGTGGGGCGGCGAGCGGACCGTGCGGGCAAGGATCGTGGCCTGGCTGCTGCTGGCCGGCCCGCCCGCGCTGGCGGGCCGGGTGTCCAGCCTCAAGCTGGTCGGGGTGCGGATCAGCGGCAGTCTCGACCTGGCGGGCGGCACGGTGGTGCCGTACGTCGAGCTGCGGCGGTGCCGGTTCGAGCGGGACGTGCTGCTGCCGGAGGCGCGGTTCACGACCCTGCGGATGGTGGACTGCGCGGTGCCGCGGCTGGAGGCGGCCCGGCTGCACACGGAGGGCGATCTGCATCTGCCCCGCTGCCGCTTCCACAACGGCGTACGGCTCACCGACGCGCACATCGGCACGGACCTGATGCTGAACCAGACGATCGTGTACCGCGACCGCACGGGCCGCTCGATCGCCGCGGACGGGATGACGGTCGGCCAGGACCTCCAGGCGGAGCTGCTGGAGTCGCACGGCGAGCTGAGCCTGCGCAGCGCCAAGATCGGCGTGTCGCTGAGTCTGCGGGGCGCCCGGCTGGTCAACCCGTACACCCGGCTCGCGCTGAACGCGCCGCAGCTGACGGTGGAGCGCTCGCTGTACCTGACCCCGGCGGGCGTGGGCCGGCAGGCGCTGAGCGGGACGACGCCCGCGCGCGGGACCCGCATCCAGCGCTTCGAGTGCCGGGGCGGGGTGCGGCTGGACGACGGGCGGTTCGGGGACGCGGTCGACCTGGAGCGCGCCCGGTTCACCTTCACGGACGACCAGGAGCTGTCGCTGGTCCGGATCCAGACGCCCGAGCTGCGGTTCCTCGGGGAGCGGCCGCGGCGCGGCAAGGTGGTGCTGTCCGGCGCCCGGGTGATCAACCTGGTGGACCGGGCGAGCGCCTGGCCGGGCCCGGGCAGTCTGCACATGGGCGGCTTCGCGTACGAGAACCTGGTGCCGCAGGGCCCGTTCCCGCTGGCCGCGCGGCTGGAGTGGATCGCGGCGGCAACCGCCGAGTACGCGCCGGAGCCGTACGAGCGGCTGGCGACGGTGCTGCGGGAGGGCGGCGAGGACGAGGACGCACGTGAGGTGCTGCTCGCCAAGCAGCGCCGGCGCCGGGAGACCCTGCCGCCGGCCGCGAAGCTCGTGGGCTACGCGCAGGACTGGACGGTGGCCTACGGGTACCGGCCGGGCCGGGCGGCGGTGTGGATGGCGGTGCTGTGGGCGGCGAGCACCCTGGCCTTCGCGAACGCCCCGCACCCCCCGGTGAACCCGGGCGGGCACCCGCCCTGGAACCCGGCCCTGTTCAGCCTGGACCTGCTGCTGCCGGTGATCGACCTGGGCCAGGTGGGCCAGTGGCAGCTCACCGGGGGCTGGCAGTGGCTGTCGACGGCCCTGATCCTCCTGGGCTGGGTCCTGGCGACGACGGTGGCGGCGGGGGCGACGAGGCTACTGCGCCGAGGCTGACGCGACGGCGCCCCGGCCGGGCCCGGGCACGCTGCGGGACCGCGGTGCCTCGGGGACGACCCGGCGGGCCCCGGTGCGGCCGGGCCGTCCCCGTTCGACGAGGACGGCGCGGCTGAATCCCGGCACGGCCGCGGGGCCCGCGCGACGGGGCCGACGCGACCGGCCAGACGGGGCTGCGGGACCAGTGCGACGAAAGCGACGTGACAGGCCCCGACGGGGCTGCGAGGAAGTGCCGCGGAGGTGACACGGCCGACACCCGCCACGGCTGTGGGGCCCGCGCGACGGGGACGACTCGGCCGGGCCGACCGCAGCTGCGGGACCGGCGCCACAGGGACGACCCGACTGCCCCGCCGGCACGGCTGCGGAGCTTGTTCGACGGGGGACGACGCGACCGGCCCCGACGGGGGCCGCGGGACCCGCCCGACGGGGCCGCCGCGGCCGGACCCGACCGCAGCTGCGGGACCGGCGCCGGGAAGTGACGCGAGCAGCCCCGCGAGGCTGCGAGACCGGTGCGGCGGGAGTGACGTGACAGGCCCCGGCGGGGCCGTGGGACCCGCGCGGTGGGAGTGACCGACCCGGTTCCGGCAGGCTGAAACCCGTATGGCCGAATCTCCACACAACCCCCTCGTCCTTGCACGAACAATCCCTGAACAGGGCTCACTTTTTACGGTTCCTTGACCTGGTGGCGTACAACTTTCCCGCGCTTGCCCACACCCTCTGGCGCAAGCCGACCTGCGGCTTTTCAATGGGCGGCACCATGGCTCTGCTGCCCCCCTTCATCCGTGCCTCCCGTATCTCCCGGGCGGCACGGACGACCGCCGCCCCCCACCCCGGCGCCGGGCTCCCCGCCGACGACGAGGTGCTCCTCGATGTGCCCGACGACCGGCTCGGGCCGGCCCTGGTCGCGGCCGGACGGGGCTCGTACGAACCGGCCGCCGCCCTGCTCACCCGCACCCGGGAACGGGCCGAGTGGGAGTACCGGGACCGCTACGTGACCCGCCTGGCCTCCTTCGCGCACTCCCGTACGGAGTGGTTCGAGGAGTGGCGGGCCGCGGCGCCCCGCGACCCCGACCTGCTGCTGGTCTCGGCCCAGCTCGCCGTGGACCGGGCCTGGCTGTCACCGGCGCGCGCCGAACTGCTGCGCGAGGTGAGCCCGCTGATCACGGCGGCCGCGCAGAGCGACCACGGCGACCCGGTGCCGTGGCGGATCGCCCTGGACCACGCCCGCGGCGCGCGGGCCGGGCACAAGTACTTCGGCGAACTGTGGGAGGCGGCGGTGCGCCGCGCCCCGCACCACTACGGCTGCCATGTCGCCGCCAAGCGCTACCTCGCCGAGTCCTGGCACGGCTCGCACCGCGAGTGCTTCGACTTCGCCGACCGGGCCGCCCAGGACGCCCCGGCGGGCTCGCTGGTCCAGGCGCTCCCGGCCCGGGCGGCCTTCGCCTACCTCACCGACGGCTGCGGACCCGAGGTGCCGCGCGAGCGGCTGGACTCGGCGGCCGACCGCGCGATGGCCCTGTCGGCGCGTTTCCCGTCCCTGGACCCCTGGCCGGCCGAGATACGCAACCTGCTGGTGTACGTCCTGGTCCGCCTCGGCCGCCTCGACGACGCCCTCGTGCAACTGCGTCTGATCGGCCCGTACGCCACCTCCTTCCCCTGGAACCGGCTCTCCGACGACCCCCTCGGCCACTTCCTGGCGGTGCGCGAGGCCGTGTACACCGGACGGGCCGTGCCCGAGCCGTGGCAGCCACGAAAGGGGCACGGCGACCGCGCCCACCCGGACGACCATTAGGCTTCTGCGCCGTGACCACCGTCCGTCTGCCGCTCTTCCCCCTGAACTCGGTGCTGTTCCCGGGTCTGGTGCTCCCGCTGAACGTCTTCGAGGAGCGCTATCGCGCCATGATGCGCGATCTGCTCAAGACCTCCGAGGACGAACCGCGCCGGTTCGCCGTCGTCGCCATCCGCGACGGCCACGAGGTCGCGCCCAGCGCGCCGGGACTGCCCGACCAGACCGCGCTGCCCGAACGCGGCCCGTCGGCCGGCTTCGGCGGGGACCCCCTCAAGGCCTTCCACGGCACGGGTTGCGTGGCCGACGCCGCGACGATCCGGGAGCGCGCCGACGGCACCTTCGAGGTCCTTGCGACGGGCACGACACGGGTGCGCCTGGTGTCGGTGGACGCCTCGGGCCCGTTCCTGACGGCGGAACTCGAGGAACTCCCCGAGGCACCGGGCGACGAGGCCGGCGCGCTCGCCGAGGGAGTGCTGCGGGCCTTCCGCCAGTACCAGAAACGCCTGGCGGGCGCCCGGGAACGCTCCCTGACCACCGGCGCGGACCTGCCCGACGACCCCGGGGTGGTGTCCTACCTGGTGGCCGCGGCGATGATGCTCGACACGCCCACCAAACAGCGCCTGCTCCAGGCCCCCGACACCGCCTCCCGGCTCCGCGACGAACTGCGACTCCTTCGCACCGAGACGGCGATCATCCGTAACCTGCCCTCGCTGCCCGCGTCGGACCTGACGCGCGGCCCGACGAGTCTCAACTGAACAGCCGAACCGCGATTCCCGAAGGCGCGCGAAACCCCATGGCGAAGAAGCCGAAGAAGCAGCAGCAGTCCGGCGGCACCCCCGCCACGGTGGCCCTCACCTCGGCGGGCGTGGACTTCACGGTCCACGCCTACGACCACGACCCGGGCCACCCCTCCTACGGCGAGGAGGCCGCGGAGGCGATGGGCGTGTCCCCCGACCGGGTCTTCAAGACGCTGGTGGCGGACGTGGACGGTGCGCTCACGGTCGCGGTGGTCCCGGTGGCCGGGTCCCTCGACCTGAAGGCCCTGGCCTCGGCGGTGGGCGGCAAACGCGCCGCCATGGCCGACCCCGCCCTGGCCGAACGCACCACGGGCTACGTCCGGGGCGGCATCTCCCCCCTCGGTCAGCGCAAGAGGCTGCCCACGGTCCTCGACGCCTCGGCCACCGCCCACCCCACGATCTGTGTCTCGGCGGGCCGCCGGGGCCTGGAGGTGGAACTCGCCCCGGCCGACCTGGCCACCCTGACCGGCGCCGTCCTGGCCCCGATCGGCCGCGGCTGAGAGGGGGGCCGGCCGAGAAGGGGTGCTTCAGCGTCGGCTCACGTGCTCCGGCCGGCGCGCAGCGGCGTCACGCGAGCGGCGCGCCGTACGCGTCCTTCGGGGCCTGGCCCTGCGCGTACGGGTCCGGGTCACGGGGGCCGAACAGCGCCGTGAGGCCCAGGTGGACCACCAGGGCCGCGAACGGCCAGGCCAGCAGGGCACCGTGCGCGCCCAGCTTCAGGGGCGCCGAGAACGTCACGCCCTTGCCCGCGGCCTTGGCCTGCGCGATCACGTCCGACCCGGGCCCCAGCCACACCCCCAGCCGCCACGCCAGCACCGACCCGAGCAGCCCCCCGAGCACCAGGGCCACCACCAGCGGCACGCCCCCGCGCCGCCGCCAGGCGAAGACCACGGCCGCGCTCACGGCCCCGAACGCCAGCGCCAGCAGGGTGAACGTCCCGTCCACCCCGATCGCCTGCTCGCCCTCGGTGTCCTTGAGGTAGACGACCCACCCGCCGTTCACGACGTCGCCCACCAGCGGCACGGAGGGCGCCAGGTACTTCCACAGCACCCCGAGCAGCGCGCCGGCCACCGCGACGGCCACCGTCACCACGGCGGCCTCTCGCAGTTCGGTCTTCATCCCGGGCCCGTCCTGTCCGTACGCGGCGTCCTGCGGCACGGCAGCCGCCCCCAGCGGCCCTCCGGGCGGAGGCGGCCAGGCGGCCCCCCGCGGGGACGGTTCGTGCGGCGGCGGAGGCGGAGTCAGCGGTGCGGTCACCCTGACATCGTGCCAGGCCCGGCCGTGCGGCGCGTCACCGGACGGCGGCCCGGCGGTAGGCCCAGGTGGCGACGGCCAGGGAGACGACGCCCACCCCGGCGCACACGGCGAGGTCCCCGAGCACCAGCGCCCAGTCCGGGTGCGCCCCGAAGGTCCGGGCGAAGGCCTCCACTCCGTACGTCGACGGCAGCAGGTCCCGGGCGAACCGCACCACCTCCGGCATCCGGTCCGGCGGCAGCACCCCCAGCAGCAGCGCGGCGGACATCCCCAGCTGCCCCAGCACCGTCGCCAGCTCCGGCCGCGGCGCGAGCAGCCCGAACGCGGCGCCCAGCCCGGACAGCGCGGCCCCGGCCAGCGGGATCACGGCCGCCAGCACCCACAGATGCGTCAGCGGCAGCCCGAACAGCACACACCCGAACACCGCGGTCACCAGCGTCCCCGGCACGGTGAAGGAGGCGTACGCCCCCGCCGCGCCCAGTACCACGGCCGCCGGCGGCACCGGCAGGGTGGCGTAGTGGTCCAGCCCGCCGCTCGCCCGCAGCTGCCCGAAGTACTGCGCGAGCAGGTTGAGCGCGACGAACGCGACGACGAGCACCGCGGAGCCCGCGACGACCGCCTCGGCCTCGCTGCCCCCGTCCACGACACCGCGCATCATGATCAGGATGCCGACCGACTGGAAGGTCGCCACGAACAGCAGCGGGATCCGCGCCACCCGCGCGCGGGAGAGCTGCGCCCGGTACACGGCCACGAGCGACGGCCACAGCCGCGCGCGCGGCCCCAGCTCGGCGGCCGCGCGGACCGTGCCGGTGCCGGCCCGGGCGCCGCCCGGCAGAACCCCGGCGGGTACGACACTCACGTGGCGCTGCTCCTCTTCCCTGCGGCTCTCATACCGTCCCCCGCTCCCCCTGCGAGCGTACGGGCCCGAGGGACCATACGGCCCCTGGGCCCACGCTGCTCAGATCGCTCATGCCCGCACCAGCCCCTGCCGCGCGGCCCCGCCCAGTGCCAGGTACACGTCCTCCAGGCTGGGCGTGGCCAGGGTGAAGTCGTCCAGGGCGGCGAAGGCGGCGCCGCCGGTGACGGTGGCGACGATCGCGCGGGCCTCGTCGGGGGCCAGCCGCAGCGTCCAGCGGCGCCCGGACTCCACGGCCCGCTCGCGCAGCGCGGCGACCTCGGGGACGTCCAGCGGCGCCCGCTCCCGCCACACCAGCTCGACCCGGACCTCGCCGGCCACCTGTTCCTTGAGCCCGACCGGCGTGTCGCAGGCGATGACCCGGCCACGGTCGAGGACGGCGACCCGGTCGAGCACGGTCTCGGCCTCGATGACGTTGTGGGTGACCAGCAGGACGGTCGTGCCGCGCTCGGCGCGTCGCCGGTCCACGGCCGACCACACGGCGCGCCGCGCGACCGGGTCCATCCCGGTGGTCGGCTCGTCGAGCACCAGCAGGGGCCGCTCCCCCACCAGCACGGACGCGAAGCAGGCCAGCCGCCGCTGTCCGCCGGACAGCTTGCGCAGCGTGCGGCCGGCGAGCGGAGTGAGCCCCAGTTCGTCGAGGACGGCGTCCCGTTCCCGCCGGGCCTGCCGCACGTCGAGGCCGCGCAGCCGTCCGGTGGTCTCGGCGGCCAGGGAGACGGTGAGCTCGTCGAGGGCGGTGGACTCCTGGCCGAGGTAGGCGAGGATCCGGGCGGCCCGCTCGGGGTGGCGCACGATGTCGTGCCCGAGGATCTCCACGGTGCCCGAGTCGGGCCGCATCAGCCCGGTGAGCTGCCGTACGAGGGTGGACTTGCCGGCGCCGTTCGGGCCGAGCAGCCCGAAGATCTCGCCGCGGTGGATGTCCAGCTCCACCCCGTCGGTGGCCCGTACCTCGGCGGTCGCCGCGGTGCCGCGCCGGCCCCGGACCGCCGGATAGGTCTTGGTCAGTCCGCGCACGGCACACACGACCTCGTCCGGGTGGCGGATGGCCGATGTCGCGCGCGTACTCACAAGGGACGAGCCTACGGGGTCGGCGGGCCCCGCTCGTCCTCGGGGCCGCCCGGGGGCCGTGTCCGCAGAGTCCCGACCGGTGACCCGAGAGCACTTCGCGGACGCGGCCCCGGGGCCGTCAGTCCCCGGCGGGCGCGTGCTCGGCTGCGGTCCGGGTGTCGACCTCGCGCCAGAAGCCCGCCCGGATGGCGTAGCGGTCGTGCTCGTCGATCTGGTCGTCCTTGTGCGCGAGCAGTCCGAAGCGGGCCGCGTACCGGAGCAGCTCGCCGTCGATGCGGTGCGGGATGCGCGGGTACATGGCGGACAGCTTCTGGAGGTGGCCCTGGTCGCCGAGGCGGCCCATCCAGCGCCGGGCGAAGACCTGTCCCACCTCGAACGGGTCGCCGCCCACGGTGGTGATGTCCTCCTCGCGGTCGGCCCAGCGCTGCTCGGCCGTGGTCAGCTGGGCCAGCGTCGGCATGGAGGAGACCTCGGCGGGCTCGGCGACGGCACCGGGCCGGTCCACCCAGCCCTTGTCGGAGGACCAGCGCAGGGTGGCGGTGGCGGGTTGCGGGGCGGGGTGGCTGCCGGGGGCGCGCAGCGCGGCCAGGTCCTTGGGGGTGGGCACGCCCTTGGTGGCGGGCAGGCGCTCCTGGGCGCCGGAGCGGTCGGCGGCGTCCGCGCCGGCGTGTTCGGTCTCCTCGGCGGGCCGCTCGGCGGCGGGGGCGAGCCCGGTGTCGGGCAGCGGCGCGGAGAGGATCGCGGCGATCTCGGGCCGGGGTACGGGCGGCGGCGCGCACACCCCGCCCAGCTCCTTGGCGCGTACGGCCTTGGTGATCCACGTGCGGTCCAGGACGCGCCGTTCGTCGGCCTCGGCGACCAGGTCCTCGGACTGGTTGTAGTCGCCGTCGGCGGCCTGGACGGCCCACAGGTGGACGGCGACGCCGTGTTCCTTGGCGGCCATCATGCCGGGCAGCAGATCGCCGTCGCCGGTGACGAGGACCACGTCGGAGCAGGCGCGGTTGCGGGCCAGTTCGGTCAGTTCGGCGTGCATCGCGGCGTCGACGCCCTTCTGGGCCCAGCGGCCGTCGCTGCGGGTCAGGGCGCCCAGCCGGACGGTGACCCGGGGCATCACGCGCAGTCTGCGGTGTTCGGGCTGGGGGACGCGGTCGGGGGCGCCGTCGAACCAGTAGATGCGCAGCAGGGGGCGTTCGGTCTCCGACTCGGCCTGTTCGCGCAGGCCCTGGACGAGGGCGGAGTGGTCGACGGTGATGCGGGACCGGGAGGGCTCCCCGGCGAGGAGGCTGGCGGCGGCCCCCAGCAGATACCCGGCGTCCACCAGGACGATGCAGCGGTCCACACGACTCACCCTCTTCCCGGGAGGTTTGCTTCGGGCTTCCTTCGAGTCTGCCCGACCGTGCGGGGGTTAACGGCCCGAACTCGATCTTCGGCGTGGCGTTTCGGGGCGATGCGCTCCGAGAACCCCTGTCACGGACGGTAATTATCCGAAATGCGCCTTAAGTCAGCCTATGTGAATCTGGTCGCGGCCCTGGTCCCTACATCCCCCGCAGGAGGCAGATCCCCATGGCCAAGAACAAGAAGCAGGACCGTAAACAGCCGCAGTCCGAGCGTGGTCAGCAGCAGGCCCAGCAGTCCTCGATGCAGGAGCAGGCCGAACAGCGGATCTCCCAGGTGACCCCGGCCGACATCGCCCGCAAGGGCCGGCAGAAGCGGTTCGGGCACAACTGACGCCCACGCAGCGGGCTGTTGCGGCCCAGGTACACCGAGGGGCGCGTCCGGAACCGGACGCGCCCCTCGCGCTCGTGGTCGGGCCGGGTCTCAGCCCGCCAGGCAGGACGGTCCGAGCAGCACCTTCAGATCGCCGAACAGCGCCGGATCGGGCTTGACCCGGTGCCGGTCCAGACGCAGGACGGTCGTCTTCGTCGGGCCCTGGAGCTTGATGCGGACCTCGCTGTCGCCCCGGTGGTGGGTGAGGATCTCGTTGAGCCGGCTGACCATCGGCGGGGTGACCCGGGTGGCCGGGATGGTGAGGATCACCGGCGCGTTGGTGCCCGCGTTCGACAGGTCGGGGACCTGGAGCTCCATCGCGACGAGCCGGGGCACGTCCTCGCGCTTGTCGAGGCGGCCCTTGACGAAGACGACGGCGTCCTCGACGAGTTGCGTCGACACGAGCTGGTAGGTCGCGGGGAAGAACATGCACTCGATGGAGCCCGCGAGGTCCTCCACGGTGGCGATGGCCCAGGCGTTGCCCTGCTTGGTCATCTTGCGCTGGAGGCCCGAGATGATGCCGCCGATGGTGACGACCGCGCCGTCCGCGTGCTCGCCGCCGGTGAGCTGGGCGATGCCCGCGTCCGCCTTGTCGGACAGCACGTGCTCCAGGCCGAACAGCGGGTGGTCGGAGACGTAGAGGCCGAGCATCTCCCGCTCCTGGGCGAGCAGGTAGGTCTTGTCCCACTCGTCCTCGGTGAACTGCACGTCGAGGCCGAAGCCGGGCTCGCTGCTCTCCTCCTCGCCCATGCCGCCGAAGAGGTCGAACTGGCCCTCGGCCTCCTTGCGCTTGACCGCGACCACATTGTCGATCATCGGTTCGAACTGGGCGGTGAGGCCCTTGCGGGTGTGCCCGAGCGTGTCGAACGCGCCCGCCTTGATCAGCGATTCCGTGGTGCGCTTGTTGCAGGCGACCGCCTCGACCTTGTCGAGGTAGTCGGGGAAGGAGGCGTACTTCCCCTTGGCCTTGCGGCTCCTGATGATCGACTCGACGACGTTGGTGCCGACGTTGCGGACGGCCTCCAGGCCGAAGAGGATCACGTCGTCGCCCTGGGCGGCGAAGTTGTGCACCGATTCGTTGACGTTCGGCGGCAGCACCTTGATGCCCATGCGGCGGCACTCGTTGAGGTAGATCGCCGACTTGTCCTTGTCGTCCTTGACGGAGGTCAGCAGCGCGGCCATGTACTCGGCCGGGTAGTTCGCCTTCAGATAGGCGGTCCAGTACGAGACCAGTCCGTACGCGGCGGAGTGGGCCTTGTTGAAGGCGTAGCCGGCGAACGGGACGAGGACGTCCCACAGGGCCTGGATCGCCTCGTCGCTGTAGCCGTTCTTCTGGGCGCCGGCCTGGAAGATGGTGAAGTTCTTCGCCAGTTCCTCGGGCTTCTTCTTGCCCATCACGCGCCGGAGGATGTCGGCCTCGCCCAGCGAGTAGCCGGCGATGATCTGGGCGGCCTTCTGCACCTGCTCCTGGTAGACGATCAGGCCGTAGGTGACGGCGAGGACCTCCTGCAGGGGCTCCTCCAGCTCCTTGTGGATCGGGGTGATCTCCTGGAGCTTGTTCTTGCGCAGCGCGTAGTTGGTGTGCGAGTCCATGCCCATCGGGCCGGGCCGGTAGAGCGCCGACACGGCGGAGATGTCCTCGAAGTTGTCGGGCTTCATCAGGCGCAGCAGGGAGCGCATGGGGCCGCCGTCGAACTGGAAGACGCCGAGGGTGTCACCGCGCTGGAGCAGTTCGAAGGTCGTCGGGTCGTCGAGCGGCAGGGCGAGCAGGTCGATGTCGACGCCCTTGTTGGACTTCACCATCTTGACGGCGTCGTCCATGATCGTCAGGTTGCGCAGGCCGAGGAAGTCCATCTTCAGCAGGCCGAGCGACTCGCAGCTCGGGTAGTCCCACTGGGTGATGGTGACGCCGTCGGTGTGCCGCACCCAGACCGGGACGTGCTCGGTGATGGTCTCGCTGGACATGATCACGCCGGCGGCGTGCACACCCATCTGGCGGACCAGGCCCTCGACGCCCTTGGCGGTGTCGATGACCTTCTTCACGTCGGGCTCGTTCTCGTACATCGCGCGGACCTCGCCCGCCTCGCTGTAGCGGGGGTGCGAGGGGTCGGTGATGCCGTTGAGGTCGATGCCCTTGCCGAGGACGTCGGCGGGCATGGCCTTGGTGATGCGGTCGCCCATCGCGTACGGGTAGCCCAGCACGCGCGCGGAGTCCTTGATCGCGTTCTTGGCCTTGATCTTGCCGTAGGTGCCGATCATGGCGACCTTGTCGGCGCCGTACTTCTCGGTCACGTACCGGATCACCTCGACGCGCCGACGCTCGTCGAAGTCGATGTCGACGTCGGGCATCGAGATGCGCTCGGGGTTGAGGAACCGCTCGAAGATCAGACCGTGCGGGATGGGGTCGAGGTCGGTGATGCCCATGGCGTACGCGACGATCGAGCCGGCGGCGGAGCCGCGGCCGGGGCCGACGGCGATGCCCTGCTTCTTGGCCCACATGATGAAGTCGGCGACGACGAGGAAGTAGCCCGGGAAGCCCATCGAGATGATGGTGTCCATCTCGTACTCGACCTGCTTCATGCGGTCGTCCGGGATGCCCTCGGGGAAGCGGCGGTGCATGCCGCGCATGGTCTCCTCGCGGAACCAGGTGACCTCGGTGTAGCCCTCGGGGATGTCGAACTTCGGCATGAGGTTGCGGGCCTCGAACATGCCGGCGGTGTCGATCTGCTCCGCCACCAGGAGCGTGTTGGCGCAGCCCTCCTGCCAGGCGTCCGAGGAGTCGATGGCGTACATCTCGTCCGTGGACTTCAGGTAGTAGCCGGTGCCGTCGAACTTGAAGCGGTCGGGGTCGGAGAGGTTCTTGCCCGTCTGGATGCACAGCAGCGCGTCGTGCGCGGTCGCCTCGTGCGCGTAGGTGTAGTGCGAGTCGTTCGTCACCAGCGGCGGGATGCCGAGCTTCTTGCCGATCTCCAGCAGGCCGTCGCGGACCCGGTGCTCGATGTCGATGCCGTGGTCCATCAGCTCCAGGAAGTAGCGGTCCTTGCCGAAGATGTCCTGGTAGTCGGCGGCCGCCTTCAGGGCCTCGTCGTACTGGCCGAGGCGCAGCCGGGTCTGGAGCTCGCCGGAGGGGCAGCCGGTGGAGGCGATGAGCCCCTCGGACCACTTGGCGATGGTCTCCTTGTCCATGCGCGGCCACTTCTGCAGCCAGCCCTCGGCGTAGGCGTCGGAGGAGAGGCGGAAGAGGTTGTGCAGGCCCGTGGCGTTCGCCGCCCAGATCGTCTTGTGGGTGTAACCGCCGGAACCGGAGACGTCGTCGCGCTTCTGGTGCGGCTGGCCCCACTGGATCTTGCGCTTGTTGCGCCGCGACTCGGGCGCGACGTACGCCTCGATCCCGATGATCGGGGTGATCCCGGACTTCTTCGCGGTGTGGAAGAAGTCGTACGCGCCGTGCAGGTTGCCGTGGTCGGACATGGCGATGTGGGTCATGCCCATCTCGTTGCACGCGTTGAACATGTCCTTGAGCCGCGCGGCACCGTCCAGCAGCGAGTACTGGGTGTGGACGTGCAGGTGCGTGAACGGCGGCTTCGACACGGCGTGGCCTCCAAGGGAAACACTCGACGACTGGCGGGCGGACAGTCCGGGGGTCAGCGTCGAAGTCTAAGCCTCGCCACTGACACTCCGCGGGCACTCCCACGTACCTTCGGACGTTGGAAGGGGACGGACGATCCGTCCCGAGGTCACGCACCACCGGTCCCAGGAGGCACCCAGCGATGTCGGTTCCCCAGCTCAATGACGAGCAGCGCGGCGAGGAGATCCTCTCCGTCTTCGACACCGCCTTCGGCGAGCTCCTGGCCGCCGACCCGGCCGCGTTCCGGGTGAAGTTCCGCAAGATGGCGGCGTCCGCGTTCGCGTTCTACCGGGGCACGGCGGCGCTCTTCTACCACGACCTGGACGCGGAGAAGCGGGGCGGGCCGTTCCTGGACGACCGCACCTCGCGCGTGTGGATCCACGGCGATCTGCACGCGGAGAACTTCGGCACCTACATGGACTCCACGGGCCGGCTGATCTTCAACGTCAACGACTTCGACGAGGCGTACGTCGGCCCCTTCACCTGGGACCTCAAGCGCTTCTCCGCCTCGATCGCCCTCATCGGGTACGCCAAGGCGCTCGGCGACGACCAGATCACCGAGCTGGTGCGGGTGTACGCGGGCGCGTACCGCGAGCGGATGCGCGCCCTGGCCACCGGCGCCAAGAGCGACGAGGTGCCGCCGTTCACCCTGGACACCGCCGAGGGCCCGCTGCTGGACGCCCTGCGCGACGCCCGCTCCCTGACCCGTTTCGGGCTGCTGGACTCCATGACGGAGATCCGTGACTTCGAGCGCCGCTTCGCGCCCGGCGGCGGATCCATCGAGCTGGACGCGGCCACCCGCTACAAGGTCCTCGCGGCCTTCGACGGCTACCTGGAGACGCTGCCGGAGACCTCCCTGGCCCGCCCGGACTCCTACCGGGTGAAGGACGTCGTGGGCCGCCGCGGCATCGGCATCGGCTCGGCGGGCCTGCCGTCGTACAACATCCTCCTGGAGGGCCACAGCGACGCCCTGGAGAACGACGTCGTGATCTACATCAAGCAGGCCCAGACCCCGGCGGTCTCCCGGCACATCACCGACCCGGCGATCCGCGACTACTTCCGGCACGAGGGTCACCGCACGGTGATCTCGCAGCGCGCCCTCCAGCAGCACGCCGACCCGTGGCTGGGCTGGACCGAGCTGGGCGGCGCGGGCCAGCTCGTCGCCGAGGTCTCGCCGTACGCGGTGGACCTGGACTGGGGCGACATCGACGACCCGGAGGAGATCGCGGGCGTCGTCGCCGACCTGGGCCGGGCCACCGCCACGATGCACGCGGCGGCGGACGACACCTCGGGCGAGTCCCTGGTGCCGTTCTCCACCGAGCGGGCCATCGACGCGGCCATCGCCGCCGACGAGGAGGGCTTCGCGCCGCTCCTGGTGGACTTCGCGCACAGCTACGGCGCCCGCGCCCGTGCCGACCACCAGATCTTCGTCGACCTGTTCCGCAACGGCCGCATCCCCGGCCTGTGACGGCGGCCCGAGGCGGGCGTCGGCAACAGGTCTCTAACAGTCGGCGTTCTCACAGGGACCTTTTAGGGGTCCCTTACGGGAGCGCGTGACACACTTCCAGCGCAATGGACATATCCGGGACCCGACTCAGAGCCGTACGCGCGGCGCTGTTCACGGCGGTCGTCGTGACGCTCAGCACCGCGTCGCACGTCCTGCTGTCCCGGGCCCCGCTGCCGTTCAACACGGTGGCCGCCGTCGCGGCCGCCGTGTTCCTCCTCGCCTACGCCCTCGCGGGCCGCGAGTGCGGCTTCGGACGGATCGCCGCCGCGCTGATCCCGCTGGAGCTGGCGGCCGACACGATCTTCACCACCGGCCAGCACGTCTGCTACGGCCGGGCCGGCGGCCCGGTCGCCGGACCGCTCGCCGCGGTCGGCTGGGACGTGCTGTGCGGCGACGGCAGCCGGGTCGGCATCCCGCTGGCCCGGGTCACCGGCGCCGACCCCGACCGGCTCGCGGGGCTGATGGCCCACTCCGACCCGGTCACCGCCTGGCTGCTGCTCGCCGCGCACCTCACCGTCGGCCTGATCGCGGCCGCCTGGCTGCGCCGGGGCGAGCGGGCGCTGGCGCAGCTGCTGCGGGCGGCCGGGGCCACCACTTTCCGGCCCCTGCTCCTCGCGTTCCGTGCCGTGACCGTACGACGCACCCCGGCGGCCCGCCGCCTGCCGCGGCCCGCACACCGTACGGCCACCGCCCGGGACCTGATCCTCGTGCACTCCCTGGGCCGGCGCGGACCACCGCGCCCATTCGCCCTCGCCCTCGCCGCCTGAGCGGCACGCCCCGGCGACACCCGAGAACGCCGAGCACGAGCAGTCCCCCACACGTATCCGCGCACGAGCGTGCGCGTCCCCGATGGAGAACACCGACATGAGCAAGCGGAACACCCAGGCGGCGAAGACGGCGGCCCGGGAGCGGCTGCGCGTCGAGCGCGAGAAGCAGGCCAAGCGGGCCAAGGCCAAGCGGCAGATCATCGTCGCCGCCTCGGCCCTCGGCGTGCTGGCCGCGGCGGGCGGCATAGGTTACGCCGTGGTCCAGGCCAACAAGCCCAGCTACTGGGAGGAGGCCAAGACCGCCAAGCTGGTCGAGCCGGCCAACACCAGCGGCAAGAACGGCACGACGGTCGTCCTCGGCAAGGCGAGCGCCAAGAAGACCCTCGTGATGTACGAGGACCCGCGCTGCCCGATCTGCGCCCAGTTCGAGCAGACCGTCGGCCCGACGGTGACGAAGGACTTCGACGCCGGCAAGTTCAAGATCCAGTACGTCGGCGCCACCTTCCTCGACCGCAGCCTCACCGGTGAGGGCTCCAAGAACGCGCTGAGCGCCCTGGGCGCCGCGCTGAACGTCAGCCCCGAGGCGTTCCTCGAGTACAAGACCGCGATGTACACGGCGAAGTGGCACCCGGCGGAGACGACCGACAAGTTCAAGGACGACTCCTATCTCATCAAGGTCGCGGACACCGTCAAGGCGCTGAAGGGCAACACCGCGTTCCAGGACGCGGTGAAGAACGGCACCTACGACCGCTGGGCGCTGGAGATGTCGAAGACCTTCGACGACAGCGGCGTCTCGGGCACCCCGACCCTGAAGATGGACGGCAAGACGCTGACCGGTGCGGACGGGAAGAACGCACCGATGACGGTCGCCGACTTCAACACGGCGATCGCGGCGGCCCTCAAGGGCTAGACCGGGGCGCGCCACAGAACGCGCAGCCGAAGAGCGGGCGAACTTTTCACGTTCGCCCGCTCTGTCGCCGTACTGGTCAGTAATCTCATCGCCCGTGACCAGTCGACACAGATCACCCGAGAGCGCCGACACCTCGTCAGAGCGCGCCGACTCGCTGTCCCCGCGCCGCCGTACGGTCGTCAAGGCCGCGGCGGCGACGGCTGTCCTGGCCGGACCGCTCGCCTCCGCGATACCCGCCCGCGCGGCCGCCGAGGCCCCGGCCTTCCTGCACGGTCTCGCCTCCGGCGACCCGCTGCCCGACGGCGTCCTGCTGTGGACGCGGGTGACGCCCACCACCGAGGCGGTACCCGGCTCCGGGCTCGGCCCGGACACCGAGGTCGGGTGGGTCGTCGCCACCGACAAGGCCCTGACGAACGTCGTCAGCCGGGGCTCCCTGACCGCGACCGCCGCCACCGACCACACCGTCAAGGCGGACGTCCGCGGCCTCGCCCCGGCCACCGACTACTGGTTCCGCTTCACCGCGGGCGGCACGAACTCCCCGGTGGCGCGCACCCGCACCGCGCCGGCGGCGGACGCCGCGGTGGCCGGCCTGCGCTTCGGCGTGGTCTCCTGCGCCAACTGGGAGGCCGGCTACTTCTCCTCGTACCGCCATCTCGCGGCCCGCGGCGACCTGGACGCCTGGCTGCACCTCGGCGACTACATCTACGAGTACGGCACCGGCGAGTACGGCGCGCGCGGCACGGTCGTCCGGCAGACCCTGCCCACCCACGAGATCCTCACCCTGGCCGACTACCGCACCCGGCACGGCAAGTACAAGACCGACCCCGACCTCCAGGCCCTGCACGCCAAGGCGCCGGTCGTCGCGATCTGGGACGACCACGAGTTCGCCAACGACACCTGGTCCGGCGGCGCCGAGAACCACACCGAGGGCACCGAGGGCGCCTGGACGGCCCGTCAGGCGGCGGCCAAGCAGGCCTACTTCGAGTGGATGCCGGTCCGCCCGGCGATCGCCGGCACCACCTACCGCCGGCTGCGCTTCGGCAAGCTGGCCGACCTCTCCCTGCTCGACCTGCGGTCCTTCCGCTCGCAGCAGGTCAAGATCGGCAACGGCTCGGTGGACGACCCCGACCGCACCATCACCGGCCGGGCCCAGCTCGACTGGCTGAAGGCCGGACTGAAGGCGTCCGACACCACCTGGCGGCTGGTCGGCAACTCGGTGATGATCTCGCCGTTCGCCGTCGGCTCCCTCTCCGCCGACCTGTTCAAGCCGCTCGCCAAGCTGCTCGGTCTGCCGCAGGAGGGCCTGGCCCTCAACACCGACCAGTGGGACGGCTACACCGACGACCGCCGCGAGCTGCTGGCGCACCTGCGCGCGAACGCCATCGGCAACACGGTCTTCCTGACCGGTGACATCCACATGGCGTGGGCCAACGACGTGCCGGTGGACGCGGGCACCTATCCGCTGTCGGCGTCGGCCGCCACCGAGTTCGTGGTCACCTCGGTGACCTCCGACAATCTCGACGACATCGTCAAGGTCCCGGAGGGCACGCTGACCGCGATCGCCTCGCCGATCATCCGGGCCGCCAACCGGCACGTCCACTTCGTGGACACCGACCGCCACGGCTACGGCGTCCTGGACATCACCGCCGACCGCGCGCAGATGGACTACTACGTGCTGTCCGACCGCACCAGCGCCACCGCGACCTCCTCCTGGTCCCGCTCGTACCGCACGCGCAGCGGGACCCAGAAGGTCGAGCGGACGTACGACCCGGTCTGAGCCGGTCAGAGCGTGTCGAGGAAGCCGAGTGCCACCCGCCAGGTGGCCTCGGCGGCCTCCGCGTCCCAGTCCGGGAGGTCGGGGTCGGTGTACAGGTGCCCGGCGCCCGTGTACCGGTAGACCTCCACGTCGGCGCCCGCCCGGCCCATCTGGAGGTACCAGGCGCTCAGCCAGTCGTCGGGCTCGAACGGGTCCGGCTCCGCCACGTGCAGCTGCACCGGCAGCTCGTCCACCGAGGCGTTCGGCGCGAGGTCGGAGGTGCCGTGCAGGAGCAGCAGGCCGCGCGCCTTGGCGTCGCCGAGGGCGAGGGTCTGCGCGATCGCCGCGCCCAGCGAGAACCCGGCGTACACCAGCCCTCTCTCCGAGTAGGGCGCGGCGGCCAGGACTGCTCTCCTCAGCAGCTCGTCCTTGCCGGTCTCCTCCCGGTAGTCCCTGGCCTCCTCCACCGTCTCGAACGTGCGTCCCTCGAAGAGGTCCGGGGTCCACACCTCGTGCCCGGCGGCGCGCAGCCGGTCGGCCGCCGCGCGCACGGCGGGGCGCAGTCCGTAGGCCGAGTGAAAGAGCATGATGTTCATGCGCCCATGGTGCCAGCCGGCACCGACAACGCCCTGTGTGCGTCCCTGCACGGAAGTCACATGTTCAAGGCACCGCCGACCCGGTTACTTTCGGGGGATGGAGAACCTGATCCGCCCCGTCGTCGTGGTCGGCGGTTCGGTCCTGCTGACCGTCCTCATCGGCTGGGCCACCGACCTACTGCTGCGCAAGGCCGACGCCCGGCACCGTGAGACACCGCTGTGGGGTCTGCTGCGGCGCGGCCGCATCCCGTACCAGCTGGTGCTGTGCGCGGCCCTGCTCAGAGGCTCCTACGACCAGGCGAAGCTGCTGGAGGACCATCGCACCGGCATCGGCCGGGCGCTCACCCTGGTGCTGATCGGCTCGGTGGCCTGGCTGGTGATCCGGATCGCGGCGGCGGTCGTGGAGACGTCGTACTCCCGCTACGCGCGCGTGCACCGCGATCCGGCGCGGGTGCGGCGGGTGCGGACCCAGGTGTCGCTGATCATGCGGGTGGTGTCGGCGGTCGTCGGCGTGATGGCGGTGGCGGCGATGCTGCTGACGTTCCCGGCGATGCGGGCGGCGGGCGCCTCGCTGCTGGCCTCGGCCGGCATCCTCGGCATCGTCGCCGGTGTGGCCGCCCAGTCGACCCTGAGCAACATGTTCGCGGGGCTCCAGATCGCCTTCGGCGACATGGTGCGCATCGGCGACACGGTCGTGGTGGACGGCGAGTGGGGCACCGTCGAGGAGATCACGCTGACCTTCCTGACGGTACGGACCTGGGACGAGCGCCGGATCACCATGCCGGTGTCGTACTTCACCTCCAAGCCGTTCGAGAACTGGTCGCGCGGGACGCCGCAGATGACCGGGATCGTCTACTTCCACGTCGACCACACGGCACCGGTGGACGTGATGCGGGAGAAGCTGCGGGACATCCTGCGCGAGTGCCCGGCCTGGGACGGCCGGGCCTGCGGGCTGGACGTGACGGACACCACCCCGAACACCATGCAGGTGCGGGCGCTGGTCACCGCGAAGGACGCCGACGACATCTGGACGGTCCGGGTCACGGTCCGCGAGCAGATGGTCCGCTGGCTGGCCAAGGAGCACCCGTACGCCCTGCCGCGCGTCAACACGGCGGACGCGACGCCGCCGCCGGCCCGGATCCCCGGTGCCCGTTCCTCCTCCCCGGACGGGGCGGCGGCGCATCACCCGTGACGCGGGGGCTCAGTTGCCGCGTTCGGCGCCGCCGTTGACCTGGACGACCTGCGAGGTGATGTGCGCGGCGCCGGGCGAGGCGAGCCAGTGCAGGGTGGCGGCGACGTCTCCCGGCGTCCCGGCCCGCCCGTCGAAGGTCTCGCCGATCAGCCGCTCCCGCCGCGCGGGGTCGATGGCCTCGCCGAAGAACCCGGTGTCCTCGATGTAGCCGGGAGCGACGGTGTTGGCGGTGATCCCGCGCGGGCCCAGCTCCCGGGCGAGATCGCGGGCGTAGGGGTGCAGGGCGGCCTTGGCGCCGGCGTACGCCCCGTTGCCGGACCCCCGGTAGGCGGCGACGGAGCTGATGAACAGCACCCGTCCGCCGGGCGAGGCCAGCCGGTCCTTCAGGGCCTCGGTGAGGAGGGCGGCGGTGAGCGTGTTGATCCGGAAGTTCACGGTCCAGTCGTGGGCGACCCGGTCGAGCGGGTCCTCGCTCGCGCTCGGCGGCTCCAGATGCCCGGTGCCGCCCGCGCCGTGCACCAGCACGTCGACCGTCCCGAACTCCTCCGCGACGAACCGCGCCACCCCTCTGACCTCGTCCGCCCGGCTCAGGTCGGCGGCGTAGGCGAGCGCCCCGTCGACGGCCGCCCTCTCCAGCACCTCGCCCCGCCGCCCGAGCAACAGCACCCGGTCCCCGTCCGCAGCGAAGACCCGGGCCGTAGCGAGCCCGATTCCCGTACCACCACCGCTGATCACCACATTGCGTGCCATGGTCCGAGGCTAGTGCCGTGACCGCCCGGCACCCACACGCCGCTTCACCCACGCGCGCGGGGACTCACCGCAGGCTGCGCACGTCCAGCTGGCGCAGCACCCGGTCCACCACCTCCGGATCCGCCCCCGCCTCACCGCGCGCCGCCAGCACCTCGTGCCGGGCCGCGCTGAGCAGCTCCCCCTGGATCCGCCGCACCCGCTTCAGCCTCCGCACCCGCGCCTCGTGCGCCTCCCGCCGCTCCTCCTCCCCCATCTCGGGACTGATCCGCACCCCGATCTCGAACGCCCGCCGCAGCATCTGCTCGCTCAGCTCCTCCGGCAGCTCCTCCACCTCCTCGATCTCCCGCAGCCGGCGCTTCGCCGCCTTCGCCGCCCGCACCGCCAGCTCCCGCTCGAACGCCTTCTCCCGCTCGGTGTCGGCCCGCACCCCGAGCCGCTTCACCAGCCACGGCAGGGTCAGCCCCTGGAGCACCAGCGTGGCCATGATCACCCCGAACGCGACGAAGATGATCTCGTCGCGGTCGGGGAAGGCGTCCCCCGCCTCCGTCTCCAGCGGAATGGCCAGGGCCAGCGCGACCGACGCCACTCCCCGCATCCCGGACCACCACATGATCACGGTCTCCCGCCAGCTCAGCGGAATGTCCTCGTCGTAGTCGCGGCGCGCGTGCAGCCGTTTGGTCAGCCAGGTCGCCGGCAGCAGCCATGCCAGCCGTACGACGATCACCACGGCCGCGACGATCCCGGCCCAGCCGAGCATCTCGCCCCAGCGCCCGGACGCCGTACGGATCGCGTTGTGCAGTTCGAGCCCGATCAGCCCGAACGCCACCCCGGTCACCAGCGTGTCGACGATGTCCCAGAAGGCGTGCCCGGCGAGCCGGGTGAGCACGTCGTCGGGGTCGGTGGCGTACTCGGCGAGGAACAGCGCGCACGTCAGCACGGCGAGCACCCCGGAGCCGTGCAGTTCCTCGGCCAGCACGTAGGCGGCGTACGGCACGAGCAGGGTGAGCCCGATCTGGAGGGTCGCGTCGCCGAGCAGGTCGAGCAGCCGGTTGGCGCCCCAGCCGAGTCCGACCCCCACGGCGACCGCGACCACGGCGGACAGCACCAGCTCCAGGGCCGCTTCCCCGGGCACGAACTCCCCGCTGACGGCGGCGGCGATCGCCACGTGGTAGAGGACGATGGCCGTCACGTCGTTGAACAGGCCCTCGCCCTCCAGGATGGAGACGAGCCGGCGCGGCAGCCCGAGCTGTCCGGCGACGGCGGTCGCGGCCACCGGGTCGGGCGGGGCGACCAGGGCGCCGAGAGCGACGGCGGCGGCGACCGGCAGTCCGGGGATCACCGCGTGGGCCACGGCGGCCACACAGACCGTGGTGACGAACACCAGCGCCACGGCGAGCAGGAAGATGGGCCGTTTGTTGGCGGCGAACTGCCGCCAGGAGGTGCGCCGTACGGCCGCGTAGAGCAGCGGCGGCAGCACCAGCGGCAGGATGAGGCCCGGCGGGACGTCGACGTTCGGCACGAAGTCCAGCACCGCGAGGACGATCCCGAGCAGGGTCATGAGGACCGGCGACGGCAGCCCGAACCGGTCCCCGACCGGGACGCTCACCACGGCCCCGAGCAACAGCACGAACAGCAGGGCCAACTGGTCCACGGGCGGCGCTCCGGACGGCTAGACGATCAAGGGCATCCAGCTGTCCAGCCTCGCACGCGCCACCGGGAACTAGAGAGAACGCCTCATGGACCGGTGCGGAATCCCCGCCTCCAGCTCCTCCGGGCCGTACGCCGTGTACCCCAGCCGTTCGTAGAACCCGAGGGCCTGGGTCTGCGCGTGCAGGTCGACGGCCGTCAGCCCCCGCGCGCGGGCCGCCTCCTCGACGGCCCGCACCAGCGCGACCCCGACGCCGAGCCCGCGCGCCTCCCGCGCCACGGCCAGCCGCCCGAGGGACCCGACCGCGGGGTCGCCGCCGGTCCGCTCCGCGGCCGCCGCGCCGGTGAGCAGCCGCCCCGTCCCGAGCGGGGTGCCGTCCGCGCGGACCGCCAGCACATGCACCGCCCCGGCGTCGTGCTCGTCGTACTCCAGGTCCTCGGGGACGCCCTGCTCACGGACGAAGACCTCCTTGCGCACCGCGCGGCACGCCTCCAGGTCGGCGGGGTCCGCGGCGACCCGCACCGTGTACGCGGGCGTGCCGCTCATCCCCAGGTCTCCTCGCGGACCTGGTCCAGGGCCTTCTGGAGGTCGGCCGGATAGTCGCTGGCGAACTCCACCCACTGCCCGTCGCCGGGGTGCTCGAAGCCCAGCCGCACGGCGTGCAGCCACTGGCGGGTCAGCCGAAGCCGCTTGGCGAGCGTCGGGTCCGCGCCGTAGGTCAGGTCGCCGACGCAGGGGTGGCGGTGGGCGGACATGTGGACGCGGATCTGGTGGGTCCGGCCGGTCTCCAGCTTCACGTCCAGCAGGGAGGCCGCGCGGAAGGCCTCGATCAGGTCGTAGTGCGTGACGGACGGCTTGCCGTCGGCGGTGACCGCCCACTTGTAGTCGTGGTTCGGGTGGCGGCCGATGGGCGCGTCGATGGTGCCGCTGGTGGGGTCCGGGTGCCCCTGGACCAGCGTGTGGTAGCGCTTGTCGACCGTGCGCTCCTTGAACTGGCGCTTGAGCGAGGTGTACGCCCGCTCGGACTTGGCGACCGCCATCAGGCCGGACGTGCCCACGTCGAGGCGGTGCACGATGCCCTGGCGCTCGGCGGCGCCGGAGGTGGAGATCCGGTAGCCGGCGGCGGCCAGCCCGCCGATGACGGTGGGGCCGCTCCAGCCGGGCGAGGGGTGCGCGGCCACGCCCACCGGCTTGACGATCACCACGACGTCGTCGTCGTCGTGCACGATCTCCATACCCTCGACGGGCTCCGCGACGATCTGCACGGGGGCCGGCGCCTGCGGCATCTCGACCTCCAGCCAGGCCCCGCCGTGCACCCGCTCGGACTTGCCGACCACCGAGCCGTCGACCGAGACCTTCCCCGCCGCGGCGAGCTCCGCGGCCTTGGTGCGGGAGAAGCCGAACATGCGGGAGATAGCGGCGTCGACGCGCTCGCCCTCCAGGCCGTCCGGCACGGGCAGGGTACGGATCTCGGGAATCGTGCTCACCCGTCGAGTATGCCGGACGGCTCCCACCGCCCCGTACGGGCCTGTGGACAACCTCGGGGACGGGCGGTCAGTCCTTGTGGACGGTGCCGTCCGGGTCGAGCCCCTTGAAGGACAGCAGCACGATCAGGATGCCGCCGCACACGATCGCCGAGTCGGCGAGGTTGAAGACCGCGAAGTGCTTCGGCGCGATGAAGTCGACGACCGCGCCCTCGAAGACACCCGGGGAGCGGAAGATCCGGTCGGTGAGGTTGCCCAGCGCACCGCCCAGCAGCAGGCCCAGCGCGATCGCCCAGGGCAGGCTGTAGAGCTTGCGGGCGAGCCGCGCGATGACCACGATCACCGCCGTCGCGATGACGGTGAAGATGATCGTGAAGGCCTCGCCGAAGCCGAAGGCCGCGCCCGCGTTGCGGATCGCCTCGAACCGCAGCCAGTCCCCGATGATCTCGATCGGCGCGTGGTGCTCCAGCTTGGCGACCACGATCATCTTGCTGACCAGGTCGACGGCGTACGCGAACGTGGCGACGGCGAAGAGCACGGCGATCCGGCGCTTGCCCCTGGACCCCGCCCCGGTGCTCTCCTGCCCGTCCGGGAGGTCCGGGCCGGAGGACTGCTCCGGCTCGGCTCCCGCCGCCTCTGGGATGTCCGGCGTACCGATGACGCGCTCCGCCTCTGCCACGTGAGTCCCTCAACCTAGGTACCTGACTGAGGACGAGGGTACGACACGCCCCCGCACCGGCACGCGATCAGTACCGGCGCTCCTGTTTCTGCTTGCACTCCACGCACAGGGTGGCCCGGGGGAACGCCTGCATCCGGGCCTTGCCGATGGCCTTGCCGCAGTTCTCGCACAGGCCGTAGGTACCGGCGTCCAGCCGTTCCAGGGCGTGCTCGGTCTGGATCAGCATCTCGCGCGCGTTGGCGGCCAGCGCCAGTTCGTGCTCGCGCGTGATGTTCTTCGTCCCGGTGTCCGCCTGGTCGTCGCCCGCGCCGTCCCCGGAGTCCCGCATCAGGCCCACCAGGGCCGTCTCGGAGGACGCCAGCTCGGCCCGCAGCCGCTCCATCTCGGACTGGAGCTCGTCCCGGGCCTCCTCGACCTCCCCGGGGGTCCAGGGCTCCTCTCCGGGGCGTACCGGGAGTTCGCCGGGTTCCACCGCGGCGAGCCGCGCCTTGGGAACGGCGGTCTTCGCCGCCGTGGCCGTGCCAGGAGTCTTCTTCGCAACCACCGTCGTGGCTCCCGTCTGCTCCGCGGCCGTGGCCGCGCCCACCTTCTTGGCCGTGCTCTTCTTTCCCGCGCCCGCCGTCGCCACGCCCTCGGCGTCCGCGGCCTTGCCGCGGGCGACCGCCTTCCGGCCGCCCGCCTTCCTCCCGGCCGTCTTCTTCCCGGCCGCCCCCGAAGCACCCGCCTCCTCGCCGACCGCGCCTCCTGCGGCGGCCACGTCCGGCCCCACCCCGTCACCGGCAGCAGCCGGGGAGCCCCCGACGCCCCCACCACGCCCCGCGCCCACGTCGGTCCCGCCGGCCGCCTCGGCCACCGCAGCCTTCCCACCGGCCGCCTTGGCCGCCGTCCCTTTCCTGCCGACCGCCTTGGCTGCCACAGCCTTCCCACCGGCCGCCTCGGCCGCCCCAGCCTTGCCACCGGCCGCCTCAGCAGGCGTCTCCTTCCCGCCGATCTCCTCGGCAGTCGCCGTCTTCCCGCCGGCCGCCTTGGCCGCCGTACCCTTCCCGCCGGCCGTCCCGGAAGGTGTCGTCTTCGCTCCCGCCTTCTCGGCAGCATCCGCCGCCCCGGCAACCGCAGCTTTCCCACCCCGCGTCGCGGAAACCGCGGTCTTCCCGCCCGCCGCTCTGGAAGCCACGGCTTTTCCGCGCCCGGTCCCGGAGGCCTCGGCTTCCCCGTCGGCCGTATCGGCGGGGGCCGCCCTCCTGCCGGTCGCCCTCTTGGCGGCCGCCGCCTTCTTCGGTGTGCCCGCGGCACCGGCCGTGGGCGTGGTGGCGGGCTTGCCCCGGGGGGACTTCTCCCCGGTGGTCCTCCTGGCGGGGCTCTCGCGCCCTGCCGGCTTCTCGGCAGCGCCCTGCACGGCGCCTGCCGGCCGCGCGGCCCTCGCCTGCGCCGCCGGCTTGTCGGCAGTCACCTTCGGCTGCTCGGCAGTGGTCTTCTTCGCCGCCATGGCCGCGGCCCCTTCACATATGGTGATCTTGCGCGCGAATCGTGCTGGGACGATAAATCGACTTGAGAGCCGCGGCAACGGGGCACACCGCCGAATTCGCCCGCCTCGCGCACGCCACGCGGTCGGCCTGCCTGCGTTGTGCCCAGCTCCCCGGCGGGTAATCCGCCCGGCGGACCGCCCCGGAACGCGAACCCGCGTACCCCGCCGCGGGCCCACCAATCGGGTCACCCCGCGCCGGGCCGGCCACCGCGTCCGGAAGCCCCGAAAACCGGTCGGCCGCTGTCCGTGCGGCGCCGTACACTGGGCGGAGCGAAAAGCGTGGATGGGGACGAGTAGCGACGTACGCAGCCCAGAGCGACCCGGGGACGGTGGAAGCCCGGGGGCGAGCGCGACGTGAAGATCACCCCGGAGCCGCCGGAAGAAAGCCGCAGCCCGGACAGAGCGGCGAGTAGAACCGGCATCGCGACCCCAATGAGGGGGCTCACCGGAGCGCAGGGCGCACCGGAGGGCCAAGGAGGGTGGTACCGCGGGAGCGCGCCGCACACGGCGTAGACGGAAACGAAGGCTCTCGTCCCTCCGACGGAAGGCAGTACGTCCGCCGGAGGAAGATCGATGACGCAGTACCGACAGGTGCCCGCCCAGGTCGACCTGCCCGCCCTCGAGCACGCCGTGCTCGATTTCTGGCGCGAGCAGAAGATCTTTGCCAAGAGCCTGGAGCAGTCCGAGGGCCGCCCCGAGTGGGTGTTCTACGAGGGCCCGCCCACCGCCAACGGCATGCCGGGCGCCCACCACATCGAGGCGCGTGTCTTCAAGGACGTCTTCCCCCGCTTCCGCACCATGCGCGGCTACCACGTCGCCCGCAAGGCCGGCTGGGACTGCCACGGCCTGCCGGTGGAGCTGGCGGTCGAGAAGGAGCTGGGCTTCGCCGGCAAGAAGGACATCGAGGCGTACGGCATCGCCGAGTTCAACGCCCGCTGCCGGGAGTCCGTGCTCCGCCACACCGACGCCTTCTCCGAGCTGACGACCCGCATGGGCTACTGGGTCGACCTCGACGACGCGTACGTCACGATGGACCCCGAGTACATCGAGTCGGTCTGGTGGTCGCTGAAGGAGATCTTCAACAAGGGCCTGCTGGTCCAGGACCACCGCGTCGCCCCCTGGTGCCCGCGCTGCGGCACGGGCCTGTCCGACCACGAGCTGGCCCAGGGCTACGAGACGGTCGTCGACCCGTCCGTGTACGTCCGTTTCCCGCTCACCTCCGGTCCGCTGGCCGGCGAGGCCGCGCTCCTGGTGTGGACGACGACCCCGTGGACCCTGGTGTCCAACACGGCCGTGGCCGCGCACCCCGAGGTCACCTACGTCGTCGCGACGAACGGCGAGGAGAACCTCGTCGTCGCCGAGCCGCTGGTGGCCAAGGCGCTCGGCGAGGGCTGGGAGACGACCGGTCAGCGCTTCACCGGCGCCGAGATGGAGCGCTGGACCTATCAACGTCCGTTCGAGCTCGTGGAGTTCCCGGCCGAGGCGCATTTCGTCGTCAACGCCGAGTACGTCACGACCGAGGACGGTACGGGCCTGGTGCACCAGTCCCCCGCGTTCGGTGAGGACGACCTCAAGGTCTGTCGCTCCTACGGCCTGCCCGTGGTCAACCCGGTCCGCCCGGACGGCACCTTCGAGGAGTCCGTCCCGATGGTCGGCGGTGTCTTCTTCAAGAAGGCGGACGAACGGCTCACCGAGGACCTCCAGCAGCGCGGCCTCCTCTTCAAGCACATCCCGTACGAGCACAGCTACCCGCACTGCTGGCGCTGCCACACCGCGCTCCTCTACTACGCGCAGCCGTCCTGGTACATCCGCACCACCGCGGTCAAGGACCGTCTCCTCCAGGAGAACGAGAAGACCAACTGGTTCCCGGACACGGTCAAACACGGCCGCTTCGGCGACTGGCTGAACAACAACATCGACTGGGCGCTCTCCCGCAGCCGCTACTGGGGCACCCCGCTGCCGATCTGGCGCTGCGAGGACGACCACCTCACCGTCGTCGGCTCGCGCGCCGAGCTGAGCGAGCTGACCGGCAGCGACCAGTCCGAGCTGGACCCGCACCGCCCGTTCATCGACGCGGTCACCTTCGCCTGCCCGCAGGAGGGCTGCGCACGGACCGCCACGCGCGTGCCGGAGGTCATCGACGCCTGGTACGACTCGGGTTCGATGCCGTTCGCGCAGTGGGGCTACCCGTACAAGAACAAGGACCTGTTCGAGTCCCGCTACCCGGCGCAGTTCATCTCCGAGGCCATCGACCAGACCCGCGGCTGGTTCTACACGCTGATGGCGGTCGGCACCCTGGTCTTCGACAAGTCCTCGTACGAGAACGTCGTGTGCCTCGGCCACATCCTCGCCGAGGACGGCCGCAAGATGTCCAAGCACCTGGGCAACATCCTGCAGCCGATCCCGCTCATGGACCAGCACGGCGCCGACGCCGTCCGCTGGTTCATGGCGGCCGGCGGCTCCCCCTGGGCGGCTCGCCGCGTCGGCCACGGCACCATCCAGGAGGTCGTCCGCAAGACGCTCCTCACGTACTGGAACACGGTCGCCTTCCAGGCCCTGTACGCCCGCACGTCCGCGTGGGCGCCCAGCGCGGCCGACCCGGCGCCCGCCGAGCGCCCGCTGCTCGACCGCTGGCTGCTCTCCGAGCTGCACGCGCTGACCGACCAGGTCACCCAGGCGCTGGAGGCGTACGACACCCAGCGCGCCGGCAAGCTGCTCTCGGCGTTCGTCGACGACCTGTCCAACTGGTACGTCCGCCGCTCGCGCCGCCGCTTCTGGCAGGGCGACAAGGCCGCGCTGCGCACCCTGCACGAGGTCGTGGAGACGGTCACCAAGCTGATGGCCCCGCTGACCCCGTTCATCACCGAGCGGGTCTGGCAGGACCTGGTCGTGCCCGTCACCCCGGGCGCCCCGGAGTCGGTGCACCTCGCCGACTGGCCCGAGGCCGACCTGAGCGCCATCGATCCCGAGCTGTCGAAGCAGATGGTCCTGGTCCGCCGCCTGGTGGAGCTGGGCCGCGCCACGCGCGCGGAGTCGGGCGTCAAGACCCGCCAGCCGCTCAGCCGTGCCCTGGTCGGCGCGGCCGGCTTCGACGCGCTCTCCCCCGAACTGCACTCGCAGATCACCGAGGAGCTGAACGTCGAGTCCCTCGCCTCCCTCTCCGAGGTGGGCGGGTCGCTGGTCGACACCACCGCCAAGGCCAACTTCCGGGCCCTCGGCAAGCGGTTCGGCAAGCGCGTCCAGGAGGTGGCCAAGGCCGTCGCGAACGCGGACGCGGCCGCGCTCTCCCTCGCCCTGCGCGAGGGCACCGCGTCGGTGGACGTGGACGGCGAGACGATCACCCTCGCCCCCGACGAGGTCATCATCACCGAGACCCCGCGCGAGGGCTGGTCCGTCGCCTCCGACTCCGGCGCCACCGTCGCCCTGGACCTGGAGATCACCGAGGAGCTGCGCCGCGCCGGCCTCGCCCGGGACGCGATCCGGATGATCCAGGAGGCCCGCAAGAACAGCGGCCTCGATGTCGCCGACCGCATCGCGCTGCGCTGGACCGCGACCGACCCGGCGACCGTGGACGCGCTCACCGGGCACGCCGGGCTGATCGCCGACGAGGTCCTGGCGACGGACTTCGCCCAGGGCGAGGCGGACGAGACGTACGGCACGTCGTTCACCGACGAGGGCCTGACGCTGACGTTCCGCCTGCGCAAGGCGTAAGGGCGTACGAGAGGGGCCCGGTCTCCTGGAGACCGGGCCCCTTCGCATGCACCGCCCGCCCCACCCGTCACCACCTGCACCATCGTCAACACGCGTAAAAAGGGCGGGACCCCGGATCGGAATCCGGGGCCCGCCCTTTGAACGCTGCCGACGCCTAAGGCGTACTACTGGCCGTCAGTTGTCGTCCTCGTCGATGAGGAAGCCACGCATCGGCGAGGGAGCCTGGCCCATCGGGGAGGGACCCTGCGGACGAACCGGTGCCATCGGCTGCGTCATGGCCGGGGACATCTGCTGCTGCCCGCCGTAGGACGGCGCGGCGGGGCTGGGCGCGCCCATGCCCGAACCCATGCCCGAGCCCATGCCGGACCCCATACCCGGAGCACCGGAGCCGTAGGACGGCGCGCCGGCGCCGGCCGGAGCCATGGAGGGCGCGGGGGACGGCGGCAGGGAAGCTGCAGCCGGGGTGCGCGGCGGAGCGAGGGAGTCGTCGGCCTGGGTCTCCAGCTGACGCAGCTGGGACTCGAGGTACGACTTCAGACGCGTGCGGTACTCGCGCTCGAAGCCGCGCAGGTCCTCGACCTTGCGCTCCAGCGTGGCGCGGGCGGACTCCAGGGAGCCCATCGCGACGCGGTGCTTCTCCTGCGCGTCCCGCTCCAGGGCGTCGGCCTTGGCCCGGGCGTCACGCTCCAGACCCTCGGCGCGCGAACGGGCCTCGCCGACGATCTTGTTGGCTTCGGAGCGGGCCTCGGCGATCGCCTGGTCGGCGGTCTGCTGGGCCAGCGAGAGGACTCGGGCGGCGCTGTCGCCACCGGGGCCCTGACCGGGGCCGCCCATCGGACCGCCCATGGGGCCGCCCATCGGACCGCCCATCTGCTGCTGCATCGGGGGCTGACCGCCCATGGGACCACCCATGGGGCCCTGGCCCATCGGACCCGGACCCATCGGGCCGGGACCCTGCGGACCACCCTGACCGCCGGGACCGGCGGGCAGCTGCGGGGCACCGCTCGGCAGCTGGGGCGGGCCACCCATGGGGCCACCCATCTGCTGCTGCGGCGGGCCCGATATGCCGGCGGGCACCGGAGCGCCGGGACCTCGCATGCCCTGCTGGGGCATCCCCTGCTGGGGCATTCCCTGCGGAGGCATGCCCTGCTGCGGCATCCCCTGCGGGGGCATGCCGCCCTGCTGCATCCCACCCTGCTGCATGCCGCCCTGCTGCATCCCACCCTGCTGAGGCATGCCGCCCTGCTGGTCCTGCGGCTCCGGGGGCTTGCGCATGTTCTGCTGGTTCTGGGCAGCAGCACGCGTGGCCGCGGCCAGTTTGGCGCGCAGGTCCTCGTTCTCGCGGAGCAGGCGGGTCAGTTCGGCTTCGACCTCGTCGAGGAAGGCATCGACCTCGTCCTCGTCATAGCCTTCTCGGAGGCGGACGGTCGTGAACTGCTTGTTCCGCACGTCCTCGGGGGTCAACGGCATCTCTTCACCTCAACGTAGTCGTCGGCATTCGGCAGGACCGTATCTCTCACATCGCTCACATCCCGGCCTGGGTGAGTGTGATCAGGATGTAGACGATGATCATCAATACGAAGAAGGACAGGTCGAGTGCCACGCCCCCGAGACGCAACGGCGGGATGACTCGCCGCAGAAGCTTGAGCGGTGGATCGGTGACAGTGTAGGTGGCCTCGAGAACGACCACCATCGCCTTGCCGGGTTGCCATGAGCGGGCGAACTGAAAGACGTAATCCATGACCAATCGGAAGATGAGCACGATCAGGAAGACCATCAGCACGACGTAGATCACCTGCAGAACCACGCTCATGTTCGGTGCTTCCCTCTCCCCTGTGTCCGGTCTTGTGTCTCAGCTCTGGTTGAAGAACCCGCCCTCTGCGATGCGGGCCTTGTCCTCCGCCGTGACATCGACGTTAGCAGGAGACAACAGGAACACCTTCTGGGTCACCCGCTCGATGCTGCCGTGAAGACCAAACACCAAACCGGCCGCAAAGTCGACAAGTCGCTTCGCGTCTGTGTCATCCATCTCAGTCAGATTCATGATCACCGGGGTGCCCTCACGGAAGTGTTCCCCGATGGTACGGGCCTCGTTGTAGGTCCGGGGGTGGAGCGTGGTGATCCGGTACGGCTCTCGTTCCGACACGACCTTGGGCATGATCACCGGTGCGTTCTTCTCCAGGGACTGACGTTCTTGTGTGATGGATGCCACGGGCGCGATGCGCGCCGGACGCCCGGATTCCGCGGCGAGGGAGGCGGATCGGGCCACCGGCTCACGGGGCGCGGGCGGCTGCACGATTCGCACCTCTTCGTCCCTTTGGGACTGATGTGCTCCGTGCGACTGGTGGGACGGCTCGTGTCGCCGGTGGTCCCGCTCGGGTTCCGGGTCGAGCTCGGGTTCGAAGTCGTCATCGGGGTCGAAGCCCCGGCCGTCGTACCCATCGTCCTCCACGAGGCCGAGGTAGACCGCCATCTTGCGCATCGCGCCGGCCATGCTCTGAGTCCTCCGCTCTGTGGTGGATCGGCTTTCGACTGCCAAGTCCCGCGATCCACGTGGCCCTTGTGCCCGCCTACCGGCGGTAATGACCATATTTTCTGCTGTGGTCCGACTTCCTGGCGACGTTACCCGAGCCCGGGGCGGACTCCGAGTACCGCAGTGCCGACGCGTACATGTGTCGCCCCGGCGGCCACGGCCTCCTCGAGGTCCGCACTCATCCCCGCGGACACCATGGTGGCACCGGGATGGGCTCGGCGCAGGTCAGTCGACAAATCCATCAACCGCTCGAAAGCGGCCCGTTGGCGACCGGCGTACTCACCGGTCAGAGGTGCGACGGTCATCAGTCCGGCGAGTCTCAGTCCCGGCGCGCCGGCCACCAGCGCGGCCAACTCCTCGATCCCGGCGGGCGCCACGCCGCCCCGGTCCCCGCGCCCGCTCTCGCCGGCGTCGAGGGCGACCTGGATCAGGCAGCCGACCTCCCGCCCGGCACGCACCGCTTCCTTCGACAGCGCGCCCACCAGCCGGGAGCGGTCCACGGACTGTACGAAGTCCGCGTAACCGACGACCGATCGCACCTTGTTGGTCTGCAACTGACCGACGAAGTGCCAGGAAAGCGACAGGTCCGAGCAAGTCGCGGCCTTGGGAGCGGCGTCCTGGTCCTTGTTCTCGGCGACGTGCCGCACCCCGAGGTCGGCGAGGATCCGCACGTCGTCGGCCGGGTAGGTCTTGGTGACCACGATCAGGGTCACCTCCTCCCGCGCCCGGCCGGCGGCGGCGCACGCGCGGGCGATGCGCTCCTCCACCCTCGCCAGGTTCACGGCGAGTTCGTCCTTACGGTCCGTCATGCCCCTCAGTCCAGCCAGACATATCCCGCGAGTCGCCCTGTGGCGCGGTCGCGGCGGTAGGAGAAGTGGTCCCCGGACTCACGGGTGCACACCGGCGACTGCTCCCGGTCGCACACCCCGAGCCGGTCGAGCTGCGCGTGCACCCCGGCGGTCACGTCGACCGCCGGGGTGCCCCAGCTGGTCTCGGCGTGCGCCGCCGGCTCGACGGCGGCGACCTCGGCGCGCATCTGCTCCGGCACCTCGTAGCACCGGCCGCAGACGGCGGGTCCGGTGCGGGCGACGATCCGGGACGGCTCGGCACCGAGCTCCACCATGGCGCGTACCGCGGCGGGGACGATCCCGGCGACCATGCCGGGCCGGCCCGCGTGCGCCGCGGCGGCGACCCCGGCGACCGGGTCGGCCAGGAGGACGGGGGTGCAGTCGGCGGTGAGGACGGCGAGAGCGAGTCCGCGCCGCCCGGTGACGATCGCGTCGACCCGCGGCACCGGCCGGTCACCCCAGGGCTCCTCGACGACCGCGGCGTCGGCGCCGTGCACCTGGTTCATCCAGACCACGTCCGACGGATCGAGCCCCAGCGACCTGGCGGCCAGTTGCCGGTTGGCGTGCACGGCCGCGGTGTCGTCGCCGACCGCCCCGCCGAGGTTGAGCTCCTCATACGGAGCGGCGCTCACCCCGCCCCACCGGTCGGTGAAGGCGAAGTGCGCGCCGCTCACGCTCTCGCGCTGTCCTATCACTTCAGGAAGTCCGGCACGTCCAGTTCCTCGGCCGCGCTGTCCGAGTAGGTCCGCGACGGCGGGACCGGCGGGGCGACCGGGATCTCGGCCACCGGCTCGGGGGCCGGCTCCGGCTCCTCCTTCGGCGTGACGCTGCCGAGCGAGCCGAAGGACGGGCGGCTCTCCGGCTGCCGTACCGGAGCGGGCTCCTCGCGGCGGGCGGCGGCCGTGGCCGAGCCGAGGACGTTGTCCCGGCGGGCCGGGGGCTGGCCGCCGTCGAAGCCGGCCGCGATGACGGTGACCCGGACCTCGTCGCCGAGCGCGTCGTCGATGACCGCGCCGAAGATGATGTTGGCCTCCGGGTGGGCGGCCTCGCTCACCAGCTGGGCGGCCTCGTTGATCTCGAACAGGCCGAGGTCGGAGCCGCCGGAGATGGAGAGCAGCACGCCGCGGGCACCGTCGATGGAGGCCTCGAGGAGCGGCGAGGAGATCGCCATCTCCGCCGCGGCCACCGCGCGGTCGTCGCCGCGGGCCGAGCCGATGCCCATGAGCGCCGAGCCGGCCTCGGACATGACCGACTTGACGTCGGCGAAGTCGAGGTTGATCAGGCCCGGGGTGGTGATGAGGTCGGTGATGCCCTGGACACCCGAGAGCAGGACCTGGTCGGCCGACTTGAAGGCGTCCAGGACCGAGACCTGGCGGTCCGAGATGGACAGCAGCCGGTCGTTGGGGATGACGATGAGGGTGTCGACCTCTTCGCGGAGTTCCGCGATGCCGTCCTCGGCCTGGTTGGCCCGGCGCCGTCCCTCGAAGGTGAACGGGCGGGTGACCACGCCGATGGTCAGGGCGCCCAGGGAGCGGGCGATGTTGGCCACGACGGGCGCGCCGCCGGTGCCGGTGCCGCCGCCTTCACCGGCCGTCACGAAGACCATGTCGGCCCCCTTGAGGACCTCCTCGATCTCCTCGCGGTGGTCCTCGGCGGCCTTGCGGCCGACGGCCGGGTTGGCGCCGGCGCCGAGTCCGCGGGTCAGTTCGCGGCCGACGTCGAGCTTGACGTCGGCGTCGCTCATCAACAGCGCCTGCGCGTCCGTGTTGATGGCGATGAACTCGACGCCCTTGAGACCGACCTCGATCATCCGGTTGATGGCATTGACACCACCGCCGCCGACACCGATGACTTTGATGACTGCGAGGTAGTTCTGCGGTGCTGCCACGTCGAAGGCCTCTCGCCTCGAGTTACGTGTCGCCGCCTCGCAGATGGTGCGATCCGACGACTGATGCCGAATGGGACGGTCCGTTTCGCCGACCCGAACCCTAACGCTGAAGTTTAGGGTTACCAGTGTGTCTGTTCCTTGGAGTCTTCTGAACAGGACACTAAGTCGACAAGTGGCGCCCGTTCAACGAACACGCCGAACCTCCCGTTTTTCTTTTCACCCTATGTGATCAGCCGTGTCGCTGCCCAACCAGGGTGCTGGCCTGCGCCGATGTGCGTCAACTCCCTGATGACGCGGGGGCCGTGGGAGCGCTGACGTCGAAGTGCCGCGCGGCCGGGGAGGCTTTCATGAGAGCACCGAGCGTACGCGCCTTCAGGGCTCCCTGGTCGGCACTTCCCCAGGCGACCGTACGGCCGTCGGCCAGCTCCAGCGAGATGTCGTCGTAGGAACGGACTTTGAGGGCACGGGTCTTCTGGGCGACGGCGTCCGGAATGTCGCCGGCGACCTCCACCGCCTCGCGCACCAGCCGGTCCTCGCCGAAGCGGCGCAGGCTCGCGGCGCCGGAACCGCCCGAACGCGCGGAGACGGCCATTTCGAGCAGGGGTACGTTCTTCGGTGTCCGGGAAATCGTGGCGAAACGGACGCCTTCGTCGTCCACTTCCACGAAGTTCGACCCTTTTCCGATGAGCAGGACGGGCTGCCGTTCCGTCACTTTCAGGCCGATTCCATGGGGCCAGGAACGCACCACGTCGACCGTGTCGATTCTGGGCAGCCGTGCGCGCAGGCGCGCGGCGATCGCCCCGGTGTCGACCGAGACGAGCGCCGATCCGACCGGTACGGCGGCCGCCTCGCGCACCTGGTCGGGCGTCAGGACGTCCGTGCCGGACACCTCGACGCGCTCGACCCTCGTCCACGGGGAGCCGTACAACACCCAGACCGTGCCTCCGCCGAGGAGGAGGACGGTGAGCACGATGATGATCATCATACGGAATCGGCGCGGGCCGCCCAGCCTTCGGACGAGGGGCGGGCCGGACGGCTCCTCCTGGCGTGCACCGCGCTCGACGGTGGCGGGTCCGGCCACGCTCCCTCCCCTTTCGCTCACCTGGACAACGGCGCCTATCGCTGGGCGCGACTCGCCGCGATCGCCTCGTACACCATGCCGACGAGCAGGTCGTCGGCGTCCCGGCGGCCGAACTCGCTGGCGGCGCGGGACATCTCGTACAGCCGGTGCGGGTCGGCGAGCACCGGCAGGACGGACTCCCGGACCCACTCGGGGGTGAGTTCCGCGTCGTCGACGAGGAGTCCGCCGCCGGCCTTGACCACCGGCTGGGCGTTCAGCCGCTGTTCGCCGTTGCCGATGGGCAGCGGGACGTAGGCGGCCGGGAGTCCGACGGCGGAGAGTTCGGCGACGGTCATCGCGCCCGCGCGGCAGAGCATCATGTCGGCCGCGGCGTACGCGAGGTCCATCCGGTCCAGATACGGTACCGGGATGTAGGGGGGCATCCCCGGCATCTGCTGGACGTGCGGCAGTTCGTTCTTCGGGCCGACCGCGTGCAGGATCTGGATGCCGGCCTGCTGGAGCCAGGGCGCGACCTGCTGGACGACCTCGTTGAGCCGGCGGGCGCCCTGCGAGCCGCCCGAGACGAGCAGCGTCGGCAGGTTGGGGTCGAGGCCGAACATGTGCCGCGCCTCGGGACGGGCCGCGGCGCGGTCCAGGGTGGCGATGGAGCGGCGCAGCGGGATGCCGATGTAGCGGGCGTCGCGCAGCTTGCTGTCGGGCGTGGAGACGGCGACGCGGGCGGCGTACCGGGAGCCGATCTTGTTGGCCAGGCCGGGGCGCGCGTTGGCCTCGTGGACCACGATCGGCACCCCGAGGCGCTTGGCGGCGAGGTAGCCGGGCAGGGCCACGTAACCGCCGAAGCCGACGACGGCGTCGGCCTTGGTGCGCTCCAGGATCTGCTCGGCGGCCTTGATCGTGCCGCGCAGCCGGCCCGGGACGGTGATCAGCTCAGGGGTGGGCTTGCGCGGCAGCGGTACGGCCGGGATCAGCGCGAGGTCGTAGCCCCGCTGCGGAACGAGCGTGGTCTCCAGGCCGCGCTCGGTGCCCAGGGCCGTGATCCCCACGGTGGGGTCCTGCCTGCGCAGGGCGTCCGCGAGGGCGAGCGCGGGCTCGATGTGGCCGGCGGTCCCCCCACCAGCGAGTACGACATGCACCGAAATTCACCGCTCTCCGGACGGACGCGCCGCCGAGGCACGCCGTCGCATCGTGTTCCATCTCCGGGGTTCCCGTTTCACCGGGGAACCCCCGGCCCCCCGCTTTCTACCAAAGCGGGGTTGCCGCATCGCAAGCGCCGTCCGTGCAGCGGGGTCGTCACGTGCGAAGGCGATCAGCAGCCCGATCGCGAACATGGTCGGCAGCAGGGCGGAGCCCCCGTAGGAGAACAGCGGGAGGGGGACGCCGGCGATCGGCAGCAGACCGAGCACCGCACCGATGTTGATCACGGCTTGCGCGGTGATCCAGGTGGTCACACCTCCCGCGGCGTACCTCACGAAGGGGTCCTCCGTGCGTCCGGCCACGCGGATACCCGCATAGCCTAGAGCCGCGAACAGGGCGAGCACCGACAGCGTCCCCGCGAGGCCCAGTTCCTCACCGGTGACGGCGAAGATGAAGTCCGTGTGGGCTTCAGGGAGTTGTCCCCATTTCTCCACACTCGCCCCGAGTCCGGAGCCGAAGATCCCGCCGGAGGCGAGGGCGTAGATCCCGTGCACGGCCTGCCAGCAGTCGGCGGCCCCGGACTTCGGCTCGGTGGCACCGATGCAGGCGAGCCGGGCCATCCGGTTGGGGCTGGTCTTGATCAGGAGGAACCCGATCGCGGCCGCGATCGACAGCACACCGACGAACAGACGGGTGGGCGCGCCCGCGAGCCACAGCAGCCCGAAGAGGATCGCGGTCAGGATGATCGCCGTCCCCATGTCGCCGCCGAGCATGATCAGCCCGAGCAGCATGAAGGCCACCGGGACCAGCGGCACCAGCATGTGCTTCCACTGGGCGAGCAGCTTGCGGTCCTGCTTGCGGGCGAGCAGGTCGGCGCCCCACAGCACCAGGGCGAGCTTGCCGAACTCACTGGGCTGGATCTGGAAGGAGCCGCCGAGGGAGATCCAGTTCTGGTTGCCGTTGACGGCCATCCCTATCCCGGGCACCTGCACCAGGGCCATCGTGAAGACGGCTCCGGCGAGGATCGGGTAGGCCAGCGCCCGGTGCAGCTTGACCGGCATCCGGGAGGCGACCAGCAGCAGCACGGCCCCGATGGAGGCGGCCAGGAACTGCTTGCGGAAGAAGAACGAGCCGGGCAGCGACATCTGCAGCGCGGTGATCTGCGAGGCGGAGTACACCATCACCAGCCCGAGCACGGTGATCAGCAGACTGCCGCCGAGGATCACGTAGTAGGCGGTGAGCGGGCGGTCCCAGGCCTTGCGCGCGCGCGTGTAGGCCCGCAGGACGGGGTTGTCCCGGGGCGGACGCGCGGCAGGAGGTCGACGTACGGCCCGCTGGACGGGCGGCCGACCGGTCCGACTACCAGGCACGTGACCACGACCCCCCAGGGGCGCGGGACCCTGACCTGTGCGCCACCGCCGCGCGGGCGCGTTCAGCCCCCACCGGCCCGCACCCGAACGTCACCGTCACGCGCCCTCCAAACGACCCGCCGTCAGGCGAGTTCACGCACCGCCTCGGCGAACGCGTCCCCGCGCTGGTTGTAGTTGACGAACATGTCCATGGAGGCGCAGGCCGGGGCGAGCAGGACCGTGTCTCCCGCGCGGGCGAGGCGCCGGGCCTCCTGGACAGCCGCGAGCATCGCCCCAGTGTCGGTCCGGTCGAGGTCCACGACGGGTACTTCCGGGGCGTGTCGCGCGAGGGCTTCGGCGATCAGCGCGCGGTCGGCGCCGATCAGGACGGCCCCGCGCAGCCGCGGGGCGGACTTGGCGACGAGCTCGTCGAAGGTCGCGCCCTTGGCGAGCCCGCCGGCGATCCACACGATCGACGGATACGCCGCCAACGAGGCCTCCGCGGCATGGGTGTTGGTGGCCTTGGAGTCGTCGATGTACGCGACGCCGTCCACGTCGGCCACGTGGGCGATGCGGTGGGCGTCCGGGGTGAAGGCCCGCAGGCCGTCCCGTACGGCCCTGGGAGGCACGCCGAAGGCGCGGGCGAGGGCCGCCGCGGCGAGGGCGTTGGCGATGTTGTGCGGGGCGGGCGGGGTGACGTCCGTGACCTCGGCGAGTTCCTGGGCGTTCTTCTGCCGGTTCTCGACGAACGCGCGGTCGACCAGGATGCCGTCGATCACGCCGAGTTGGGACGGTGCCGGGGTGCCGAGGGTGAAGCCGATGGCCCGGCAGCCCTCCTCGACGTCCGCCTCGCGCACCAGGTCCTCGGTGGCCTTGTCGGCGACGTTGTAGACGCAGGCGACGCGATTGCCCTCGTAGACGCGGCCCTTGTCGCGCGCGTACGCCTCCATCGAGCCGTGCCAGTCGAGGTGGTCGGGGGCGAGGTTCAGCACGGCCGCCGAGTGCGCCCGCAGGGAGGGCGCCCAGTGCAGCTGGTAGCTGGACAGTTCGACGGCCAGGACGTCGTACTCCTCGTCCCCGAGGACGGCGTCGAGCAGCGAGACGCCGATGTTGCCGACGGCCGCGGTGCGCAGTCCGGCCGCCTTCAGGATGGAGGCCAGCATCTGGGTCGTGGTCGTCTTGCCGTTGGTGCCGGTGACGCACAGCCAAGGGGCTGCGCCCGGGCCCCTGAGGCGCCAGGCCAGCTCGACGTCCCCCCAGACGTCCACGCCGGCTTCGGCGGCGGCCGCGAAGAGCGGCTTGTCGGGCTTCCAGCCGGGGGCGGTGACGATGAGGTCGGTGCCGTCGGGCAGGGTCGCTCCGTCGCCGAGCCGCACGGTGACGCCGAGCGCCTCCAGTGCGGCGGCCTGCTCACGCGCGCGCGGGTCGTCGCCGTCGTTGACGACGGTGACCCGGGCGCCGAGTCCGTGCAGCACCTTGGCCGCAGGGACGCCGGAGACCCCGAGTCCGGCGACGGTGACGTGCTTGCCCTCCCAGGAGAGCCCCTGCCCATCGGTCACTTGTCTGCTGCCCATCCCGCGTAGAAGAGGCCCAGTCCGACGATCACACAGATGCCCTGGATGATCCAGAACCGGACCACGACCAGGACTTCGGACCAGCCCTTGAGTTCGAAGTGGTGCTGGAGCGGTGCCATCCGGAAGACCCGCTTCCCGGTCAGCCGGAACGAGCCGACCTGGATGACCACCGACATGGTGATGAGGACGAACAGACCGCCCATGATGGCCACCAGCAGCTCTGTGCGGGAGCAGATGGCGAGGCCCGTGAGGACACCGCCGAGCGCCAGCGAACCGGTGTCGCCCATGAAGATCTTGGCCGGTGACGTGTTCCACCACAGGAAGCCCAGGCAGGCACCCATCAGCGCGGCGGAGACCACCGCGAGGTCCAGCGGATCGCGCACCTCGTAGCAGGCGTTGGGGTTCGTCAGCGTCTCGCCGTTGGCGCAGGACTCCTGGTACTGCCAGACGCCGATGAAGGTGTACGCGCCGAAGACGAGGACCGAGGCGCCGGTGGCGAGACCGTCCAGACCGTCGGTGAGGTTCACGCCGTTCGACATGGCGAGGATCATGAACAGCGCCCAGACGACGAACAGCACGGGGCCGATCGTCCAGCCGAAGTCCGTGATGAACGACAGCTTCGTGGAGGCCGGCGTGTTGCCGCGGGAGTCCGCGAACTGCAGCGACAGCACCGCGAAGGCGATACCGACGATCAGCTGGCCGGCCATCTTCGCCTTGGCCCGCAGACCGAGCGAGCGCCGCTTGACGATCTTGATGTAGTCGTCGAGGAAGCCGACGAGGCCCATGCCGCACATCAGGCCCAGCACCAGGAGACCGGAGTAGGTCGGCGGCTTGCCCGTGATCAGCTTGGACAGGAAGTACGCCGCGACCGTCGCCAGTATGAACGCGATACCGCCCATGGTCGGCGTACCGCGCTTGCTGGCGTGCTCGCGCGGGCCGTCGTCGCGGATGTACTGGCCGTAGCCCTTGCGCGCCAGCAGTTTGATCAGCAGCGGCGTGCCGATCAGCGTCAGGAAGAGGCCAATGACACCCGCGAACAGGATCTGCTTCATCATCGGGCGGAAACCTCACCCTCGGCACCGGTCGCGAGCAGCGCCTGCGCGACGCTCTCGAGGCCCACCGATCGGGACGCCTTCACGAGTACGACGTCCCCCGGGCGCAGCTCGCTGCGCAACAGGTCGACCGCCGCCTGTGCGTCGGACACGTGCACCGACTCCTCACCCCACGAACCCTCGTTATATGCGCCCAGTTGCAGCCAGGCGGCTTCCCTGCCCCCGACCGCGACGAGCTTGCTGACGTTGAGCCGGACGGCGAGCCGCCCGACAGCGTCGTGCTCGGCGAGCGCCTCGTCCCCGAGCTCGGCCATCTTGCCGAGCACCGCCCAGGTCCGCCTCCCCTTGCCCATGGCCGCCAGCGCGCGCAGAGCGGCTCGCATGGACTCGGGGTTCGCGTTGTAGGCGTCGTTGACGATCGTCACGCCGTCCGGGCGCTCGGTGACCTCCATCCGCCAGCGGGAGAGGGAGCCCGCCTCGGAGAGCGCGGTGGCGATCTCTGTTACGGACATGCCCAGCTCATGGGCGACGGCGGCCGCGGCGAGCGCGTTCGACACGTGGTGCTCACCGTACAGGCGCATGGTCACATCGCTGCACCCGGAGGGTGTGTGAAGGCTGAAGGAGGGCTGTCCGCTGTCCGTGAGTCGTACGTTCTCTGCCCGTACGTCCGCTTCGCCGGACTCTCCGAAAAGGACCACCTTCGCCTTCGTACGGGAGGCCATGGCCCGGACCAACGGGTTGTCGGCGTTGAGGATCGCGACACCGCCGTCGCCCGCCGGGGGCAGGCTCTCGACGAGCTCGCCCTTTGCCTGTGCGATCTGTTCGCGGCCGCCGAACTCGCCGATGTGGGCGGTGCCGACGTTCAGGACGAGACCGACCTTCGGCGGCGTCAGATCGGTGAGGTAGCGGATGTGCCCGATGCCGCGGGCGCCCATCTCCAGGACCAGGAAACGGGTTTCCTCGGTCGCGGACAGCGCGGTCAGCGGCAGCCCGATCTCGTTGTTGAGGGAGCCGGGGGTGAAGACGGTCGGCGCCTTGCGCCGGAGCACCTGGGCGATGAGGTCCTTGGTGCTGGTCTTGCCGGCCGAGCCGGTGAGCGCGACGAGGGTCGTGCCGAGCGTGTGCACGACGTGCCGGGCGAGGGCGCCGAGGGCGGCCTGGACGTCGTCCACGACGATCGCGGGCACACCGACCGGGCGCGAGGCCAGGACGGCCACCGCGCCCGCCTCGACGACCGCGGCCGCGTAGTCGTGGCCGTCGACCCGTTCGCCGACGAAGGCGACGAAGAGGCTGCCGGGCTCCACCTCGCGGGAGTCCCGGACGACCGGTCCGGTGACTTCCGCGGACGGATCCGGTATGTCGTACGTCTGCCCGCCGACGACTGCTGCGATCTCGGCGAGGGAGAGGGCGATCACAAGTTCATCCCTGGGTCTGCTGGATAGCTTCGCGAAGCACCTGGCGGTCGTCGAACGGACGGACCACTCCGGCGATGTCCTGGCCCTGCTCATGGCCCTTGCCCGCGACCAGCACGGTGTCCCCGGCGTGCGCGCGGGCGACGGCGGCGGCGATCGCGGCGGCCCGGTCCTCGAACAGGAGCACCTCGCCGCGCTCGTGCGCGGGCACCGACGCGGCCCCTTCGAGCATGGTCGCGAGGATCGCGAGGGGGTCCTCGGAGCGGGGGTTGTCGGAGGTCAGTACGGCGGTGTCGGCGAGCCGTGCCGCGGCGGCGCCCATCGGCGCGCGCTTGGTGCGGTCCCGGTCGCCGCCGCAGCCGATGACGACGTGCAGCCGGCCCTTGGTGACCTTGCGCAGCGCCCTGAGCACCGATTCGACGGCGTCCGTCTTGTGGGCGTAGTCGACGACCGCGAGGTAGGGCTGGCCGGCGTCGACCCGCTCCAGGCGGCCCGGCACGCCCGGTACGGCGGCGACGCCGTCGGCGGCGGTCTGCGGGTCGAGTCCCGCGGCGGCGAGGGCGACGACGGCTGCGAGGGTGTTGGCCACGTTGAACGCGCCGGGCAGCGGCGCCTTGGCGGCGACCCGCACCCCGTCCGGGCCGAGGACGGTGAACGTCGAGTCCATCGGGCCGATGTGGACCTCGGTCGCGCGCCAGTCGGCGTCGGGGTTCCCCTCGGCGGAGAAGGTGACGACGGGGACCTCGGCCTCGCCGGCCAGCCGGCGGCCGTAGGCGTCGTCGAGGTTGACCACGCCGAGTTTGCTGCGTTCAAGCGTGAACAGCCGCGCCTTGGCCCGGAAGTAGTCCTCCATGTCGGAGTGGAACTCCATGTGTTCCGGGCTGAGGTTGTTGAAGACGGCGATGTCGAAGACGCAGCCGTCGACCCGGCCGAGGACGAGGGCGTGGCTGGACACCTCCATGGCGACCGCCTCGACCCCGCGCTCGCGCATCACGGCGAACAGGGCCTGCAGATCGGTGGCCTCGGGGGTGGTGCGCTCGGACTTGATGCGCTCCTCGCCGATGCGCATCTCGACCGTGCCGATCAGCCCGGTGGACTTCAGCGACTTCAGCCCGCCCTCCACCAGGTAGGCGGTGGTGGTCTTGCCGGAGGTGCCGGTGATGCCGATCTGGAGCAGGTCGCGGCCCGGGCGGCCGTAGATCGTGGCCGCCAGCTCGCCCATCCGCGCGCGCGGGTCGTCGGCGACCAGGACCGGCAGTCCGGTCGCGGCGGCGCGCTCGGCCCCGGTCGGGTCCGTGAGCACGGCGACCGCGCCGAGGCCGGCGGCCTGGGTGACGAAGTCGGCACCGTGCAGCCGGGCGCCCGGGAGGGCCGCGTACAGGTCGCCGGGGCGGACGGCGCGCGAGTCGTGGGTGATGCCCGTGACGGTCGCCTCGCTGCGCACGGCGGTGGCCCCCAGCTGGTCGGCGAGCTCCGCGAGGGGTGCGGCGGAGACCTGAACCGGCCTGGGCGGTCCCGGGTATGTCACGGAAGCGCCCTTCTGGGTGGTTTGGGACTGATCAGCGTGTGGCACGGCGGTGAGCGTACCGGGCGCACCCGCCTGCGGGCGAAGCGAGGCGGAGGGGGACGCGTGGTTCCCGGGGTCGGGAGTGATCATGGTCACGGGCTGATTCCTGGCTGGTTCGGCGCTGAACAGCGATGGGCGGGGCGGGCGGGACGTCAGGGGGAGAAGGTCACGGGCAGGTTGGCCGCCTTCGCCCCGGTCGGCGGGATCTGGAGGGTCTTCAGGGCGAACTCCATGACCTGCTTGAAGATGGGGCCGCAGATCTGGCCGCCGAAGTAGCTGCCCTGGGTGGCGTTCTGGATGGCGCAGTAGACGGTGACCCGGGGCTGGTCGGCGGGGGCGAAGCCGGCGAAGGAGGACGTGTATCCCTTGTACTTGCCGGTGGCCGGATCCACGCGGTTCGCCGTGCCCGTCTTGCCCGCGACGCGGTAGCCGGGGATGCGCGCCCTGGTGCCGGTGCCCTCCTGGTCGTCCACGACCGACTCCAGCATCTGGGCGAGGGCCTTCGCCGTCTTCGCGCTGACCACCCGGGTCTTCTTGGGTGCGGCGGCGGGGGTGAAGCGGCCGTCGGGGCCCTGGGTGCCGCGCACCAGGGTCGGCTCGATCCGTACGCCGCCGTTGGCGATGGTCGAGTAGACGGAGGCGGCCTGGAGCGCGTTGAGCGAGACGCCCTGTCCGAAAGGGATCGTGTACTGCTGCGACGTGGACCAGGTGCCGGGCGCGGCGAGGATGCCCTTGGTCTCGCCGGGGAAGCCGAGTCCGCTGTAGCTGCCGAGACCGAACTTGCGCAGGTAGGAGTAGAGGACCCGGTTGGTCTCGGCCTGGGTCTTGCCGAGTTGCCCGGTGGCGAGGATCGTGCCGATGTTGCTGGACTTGGCGAGCACGCCGTTGAGCGTCAGGTTCCAGGTCGGGTGGTCGATGTCGTCCTTGAAGAGCCGGTCGCCGCGGTGCAGCCGGTTCGGTACGACGACATGGGTGAGCGGGGTGGCGACGTTCTCCTCGAGGACGGCCGCCATCGACATGATCTTGGCGGTGGAGCCGGGCTCGTAGGCGTCCTGGAGGGCCGCGTTGCCGAGGGCGTTCGGGTCGGCGGTGGTGAGGTCGTTGGGGTCGAAGCCGGGCGAGTTGGCCATGGCGAGGATCTCGCCGGTGCGGGTGTCCTGGACGACGACGTAACCGCGGTCCGCCTTGGACGCCTTGACCTGCTCGGTGATGGCGTTCTGGGCGGCCCACTGGATGTCCCGGTCGATCGTGAGCTCGACGTCGGAGCCGGGCACGGCGGGGGTCTCGGTGGAACCGGCGGTGGGGACCTGGAGACCGCCGGACTGGGCGTAGCGGATCTTGCCGTTCTTGCCGGCCAGGACGGAGTTCAGCTGCTGCTCGATGCCACCGCCGCCCCTGCCCTCGGCGTTGACCCAGCCGAGCACGGAGGCGGCGAGGTCGCCGTTGGGGTACACGCGCTTGCTGCTGGGGACCGCGAAGAGTCCCGCGAGGACGTTGACCGTGGTGCCGTCGGAGCGGGACTTGGCGGCGAGCGCGGAGCGCAGGTCCTTGATCTGCTTCCAGACCTCCGGGGTCTGCCGGACGGCCAGCAGCGCGTACTGCGACCTGGTGTTGCTGGGCCGGAGCTTGGCGACGACCGCGGACTGCTCCTGGCCGAGGATCGGGGCGAGGAGGGCGGCGGCCTGCTCGGGGCCGTCGTCGATCCGCAGGTGCTCGCGGTTGAACATCGTCGGGTCGGCGGTGATGTCGTAGGCGTCCTCGCTGCTGGCGAGGGCGACCCCGCTGCGGTCGGTGATCTCGCCGCGCTCGGCGGCCAGCACCTGGCCGACGTACCGGTTCCGGTCGGCCTTGGCGGCGTAGGTGCCGGCGTCGACGGCCTGGACCTGGAGGAGGCGCACCACGAAGGCGGCCATCACCAGGGTGAGGGCGAGGCCGACCATGCGCAGCCGGGGGCGGGGGCTGCCGAGCCGGATGGCACGCGGGGCCGCCGGGCGCGGGGCGGGCGGACGGCGGGCCGGGCGGGCGCCGGGGCCGGGCCGTCGCTGGGCGGAGGCGGGGCGGGAGGGCCGGGCGGGGCCGGGCACGCGGCGGCGGGGCGGTTCCCTGTCGGACACTGCCGTCACCTGCCGGGGGTCGTGGGAAGGGCTGTGGTGGGAGCCGGCGGGGCGCTCTGCGCGGGAGTGCCGGGCGGGGCGGCCGAGGGCGACGCCGGGGGCGGGGCGACCGTCCGGGACGGCGTCATCGCCTCGGGCGGCCGTACGACGTCGGCGGCGCCCTGCGCGGACTGCCCGGCCGCGGCCGAGGGGACACCCTTGACGGTGCCGTCGGGCTCCAGGAAGGCGGGGTCGCCGCCGGGGACCATACCGAGTTCGCCGGCGCGGCGCCGCAGGGCGTCCGGGGCGGAGTAGGAGTCGATGTCGCGCTGGAGCGCCTGTTCCTCGTCGGTGAGGTTCTTGGTGTCCCGCTGGAGGTCGCCCATCCGGAACGAGCCCTCACTGAGCGCGGAGTTCAGCACCAGCAGCCCGATCAGGCCGCCGCCGAGCAGGAGGACGACGAGGAGGACGAACGGGGTGCGGGCCGCCTGGCGCGGTCCCGCGGGGAACAGCCGGGCCAGCCGGGCCGCCCTCCCCTTGAGTTCGGGTTTCCTGCTCACTCGCCCTCCCCCGAGTCCGGTTTTCCCACCTGCGCCCGCCGCGCCCTCATTCGATGGACTCCCTGATGCGTTCGGCCCCGCGCAGCCGGGCCGGTGCCGCGCGCCGGTTCTCGGCGACCTCTTCCTCGGTGGGAAGTTCGGCACCGCGGGTCAGCAGCTTGAGCCGCGGCTGGTAGCGCTCCGGGACGACCGGCAGCCCGGGCGGGGCGGTGGTGGCGGCGCCGGCCGCGAACACCTGCTTGACCAGCCGGTCCTCCAGGGAGTGGTACGACAGCACGGCGATCCGTCCGCCCACGTCGATCGCCTCGACGGCGGCCGGGATCGCCCGCTCCAGCACCGACAGCTCGCCGTTGACCTCGATGCGCAGCGCCTGGAAGGTGCGCTTGGCAGGGTTCCCGCCGGTGCGCATGGCGGCCTGCGGCAGGGCGCCGCGGATCAGCTCGACCAGCCGGGCACTGTTGCTGAACGGCTCCTTCGCGCGTTCCCGGACGATCGCGGAGACGATCCGCTTGGCCTGCTTCTCCTCGCCGTACGCCCGCAGGATGCGCACCAGTTCGCCGGGCGCGTAGGTGTTGAGGACCTCGGCGGCGCTGATGCCGGTCGTCTGGTCCATGCGCATGTCGAGCGGGGCGTCCTGGGCGTAGGCGAAGCCCCGGCCTGCCTCGTCGAGCTGCATGGAGGACACGCCGAGGTCGAACAGGACGCCCTGGACGTGCGGGAGGCCGAGCCGGTCGAGGACGTCGGGGAGTTCGTCGTAGACGGCGTGCACGAGGGTGGCGCGCTCGCCGAAGGGGGCGAGGCGCTCGCCGGAGAGCCGCAGGGCCTCCTTGTCGCGGTCCAGGGCGACGAGCCGTACCTCGGGGAACTGCGTCAGCAGGGCCTCGCTGTGACCGCCGAGGCCGAGGGTGCAGTCGACGACGACGGCTCCGGGCCGCCGCAGGGCGGGGGCCAACAGGTCCAGGCACCTCTGGAGCATCACCGGGACGTGTCGACTCTGGCTCACGGGGCCCTCTCAGATCCGGCGGGAACGCGCACCGCCGGGTCCCCGCCCTCTCGTCTGGGGAAGGCCTGCCGCGGCATGCGGGGAAGTCAGTCCAGCAGGGAGATCGCCGTCGAGATCGCCGCCTCCCGCTTCGCGTCACTTTAGTCCACCGTGACTCGCGGTCAATCAACCGGCCTGCGCGTCGCGGGCGGGCGCCGCGGTGAAGCGCGGGGGCGGGGGAATTCACCCGGCCGGGCGGCTCGACCTCACTCCTGTGGCTTACCTCACAAGCACGACGTGATGACGCTCTTTTTCCCTTCTCACAACAGGACCGCAAGGGCCGTGACCAGTACCGTCATGGTTATGACGACTTCCGCATCCCTACCCACCGAGTCCGAAGGCGCCATACCCGGCGGCACGGTGACCGACCGTCTCGTCGACGCGAACGAGCGGTACGCCGCCGCCTTCACCGATCCCGGCATGGACGCCCGGCCGGTGCTGCACGTGGCGGTCGTGGCCTGCATGGACGCCCGTCTCGACCTGCACGCGGCGCTCGGCCTGGAGCTGGGCGACTGCCACACGATCCGCAACGCGGGCGGGGTGGTCACCGACGACGTGATCCGGTCACTCACGATCAGCCAGCGCAAGCTGGGCACCCGCAGCATCGTGCTGATCCACCACACGGGCTGCGGACTGGAGGCGATCACCGAGGACTTCCGCACCGAACTGGAGATGGAGGTCGGCCAGCGTCCGGCCTGGGCGGTGGAGGCGTTCCGGGACGTGGACCAGGACGTACGGCAGTCCATGCAGCGGGTGCGCACCTCGCCGTTCCTGCTGCACACGGACGAGGTGCGCGGGTTCGTGTTCGACGTGCGGACGGGCCTGCTGCGCGAGATCGACCCCGCCTGACCGCGCGTACCGTGGCCTTTCTGCTGTCGTTCACCTGTTGATTTCCCCCCGCCTCGATGCGCAAAAGGTCATAGAACCGACATATCGCGGGCAGTTGTCCACAGGCGAGTGACACGAATCGGTAACGGCAGCAAGAATGCGGTTGTGACGCCACGCCGAACATTTCACGGGTGGCGCACGTGATTCGGGGTGGGCCGGTTCGCGGTGAAGAGCGTCGGCCCGGAGGAATGTAAGGGCCGAGGAGGGCCGGGTGACGACCTATGACGAGCGAGCGAGCCTCACGGATCTGACCGCCACTGTGGATCGAGTCCGCAGTTCGGTGGAGGGAGTGATCGAGGGCAAGCCCGAGGTCGTACGGCTTTCGCTGACCGTGCTGCTCGCCGAGGGACATCTTCTGATCGAGGACGTCCCCGGCGTCGGCAAGACCATGCTCGCCAAGGCGCTGGCGAGGTCCATCGACTGTTCGGTGCGGCGGATCCAGTTCACACCGGACCTGCTGCCCTCGGACATCACCGGCGTGTCGATCTGGGACCAGCAGCGCCGTGACTTCGAGTTCAAGCCGGGCGCGATCTTCGCCCAGATCGTGATCGGCGACGAGATCAACCGGGCCTCGCCCAAGACGCAGTCCGCGCTCCTGGAGTCCCTGGAGGAGCGCCAGGTCACCATCGACGGGCAGACCTACGAGCTGCCGAGCCCCTTCATGGTGGTGGCCACGCAGAACCCGGTCGAGATGGAGGGCACCTACCCGCTGCCCGAGGCCCAGCGCGACCGTTTCATGGCCCGGGTCTCCATCGGCTACCCGAGCGCCGAGGCCGAACTGCAGATGCTCGACGTGCACGGCGGGGTCAGCCCGCTGGACGACCTCCAGCCGGTCGCCCACGCGCACGAGATCGTCAAGCTGATCGACGCGGTCCGCACGGTCCACGTAGCCGAATCGGTTCGCCGCTACGCCGTCGACCTGGTCGGCGCCACCCGCACCCACCCGGACCTCAGACTCGGCGCCTCGCCGCGCGCGACGCTGCACCTGCTGCGCGCGGCGAAGGCGTCCGCCGCCCTCGCGGGCCGGGACTACGCGCTGCCGGACGACGTGCAGAACCTCGCCGTGGCCGTCCTGGCCCACCGCCTGCTGCCCACCGCGCAGGCCCAGCTCAACCGCCGTACGGCGGAACAGGTCGTCGAGGAGATCCTGCAGCGCACCCCCGTGCCCACCGGCGGCCAGCAGCACGCCTACGGCGCTCTGGGCCAGAACACGCCCGCGTACCCGCAGCAGCCGCCGCGGAGGATCTGATGACCACCGGGGGGACCGGCCGGACCGGACAGCCCCAGGGCAGCCGCCCGGAGAAGGGCGGCGCCCGGACCGCCCTGGCGGGTCTGAGCACCCGCGGGCGCTCCTTCCTGGCGGCCGGCATAGCCGCCGCCGTCTGCGCGTACGTGCTCGGCCAGCCCAACCTGCTGCGGGTCGGGCTGCTGCTCGCCGCGCTGCCGCTGATCTGCGCGGCCGTCGTCTACCGCACCCGCTACCGTGTCGCCGGCAGCCGCCGGCTGGTCCCCGCGCGCGTGCCGGCCGGCGACGAGGCCCGCGTCCATCTGCGGATGGACAACGTCTCGCGGCTGCCCACCGGCCTGCTGATGCTCCAGGACAAGGTGCCCTACGTCCTCGGCCCGCGCCCCCGGTTCGTCCTGGACCGGGTGGAGGCGGGCGGCCGGCGCGAGGTGTCCTACCGGGTCCGCTCCGATCTGCGCGGCCGCTATCCGCTGGGCCCGCTCCAGCTCCGGCTGAGCGACCCGTTCGGCATGTGCGAACTGACCCGGTCCTTCTCGACGTACGACACGCTGACGGTGATCCCCCGCGTGGAGGCGCTGCCGCCGGTGCGGCTGACCGGCGAGGCCAAGGGATACGGCGACGGGCGGCAGCGCGCGGTGGCGCTGGCCGGCGAGGACGACGTGATCCCGCGCGGCTACCGCTACGGCGACGACCTGCGCCGGGTGCACTGGCGTTCGACCGCCCGGTACGGCGAGCTGATGGTGCGCCGCGAGGAGCAGCCCCAGCGGGCCCGCTGCACGGTGCTGCTGGACACCCGCGCCCTGGCCTACGCGGGAGCCGGCCCGGACTCGGCCTTCGAATGGGCGGTCTCGGGCGCCGCGTCCGTCCTGGTGCACATGCTGGAGCGGGGCTTCTCGGTGCGGCTGCTGACGGACACCGGCACCTCGGTGCCCGGGGAGGGCGCCGACGGGTACGCCGGGGCCGGCGGCGAGTCGGCGGACGCGGCCGGGCTGATGATGGACACCCTCGCGGTGATCGACCACTCCGACGGCGCGAGCCTGTCGCGCGCCTACGACGTGCTGCGCGGCGGCAACGAGGGACTGCTGGTGGCGTTCTTCGGCGACATCGACGAGGAACAGGCGGCCATCGCCGCGAAGATGCGCCAGCGCAGCGGGGGCGCGGTCGCCTTCCTGCTGGACAGCGACACCTGGGGACGTGAACCGGACGGCATGGCCCGGACGATGAACAGTCAGGAGGAGCGGCTGCGGCTGCTGCGCGAGGCGGGCTGGACCGTCCTCGGCGTACCGCGCGGCACCTCGCTGAACGAACTGTGGCGGCAGGCCGACCGCGAGCGGGCGGGCGTCGTCATGGCGGGCGGGACACGTGCGGGGGAGGCGGGATCATGAGCGGACGGGCTCGGCTGACACTGTGCTCGGCGGCGGCCACACTGATGGCGTCGTGCGCCCTGCTGCCCCTCGTCGACCCGGCGACCTGGATCCTCCAGGCGGCGGTGCTGCTGGTGATCCAGTCCGGGGTGGGCGCGGCCGCCCGCCGGGTGCCGCTGGCCCGGCCGCTGACGGTGGCCGCCCAGGCCCTGGTCACGCTGCTGCTGCTCACCCTGGTCTTCGCCCGGGAGCAGGCGCTGCTCGGCGTCGTCCCCGGCCCGGAGGCGGTCCGGCACCTCGGGGAGCTGCTGCGGGCGGGCGCCGAGGACGTCGGGCAGTACGCGATCCCCGCCCCCCTGTCCGACGGCATCCGGCTGATGACGGTCGGCGGAGTGCTGGTGATCGGCCTGGCGGTGGACACCCTCGCGGTGACCTTCCGCAACGCCGCGCCGGCCGGTCTGCCGCTGCTCGCGCTGTACTCGGTGGCCGCGGGCCTGTCGAACGGGCCGAGCGCCTGGGTGTGGTTCCTGGTCGCCGCGGTCGGCTATCTGATGCTGCTGCTGGCCGAGGGCCGCGAGCGGCTCGCCCAGTGGGGCCGGGTCTTCGCCGGCGCCCCGCGCACCGCGGGCGGTCCGCCGGCGACGGTGGCTCCGGTGCGCACCGGGCGGCGCATCGGCATGGCAGCGCTGGGTGTGGCCCTGGTGGTGCCGCTGCTGCCGCTGCCCGCGATCGAGGGCGGCCTGCTGGCGGGCGCCGGGACGGGCGCGGGCGCGGGCAACGGCAGCGGGGGCACGATCTCCGCGGTCAACCCGGTGGTCTCGCTGCGCGACAGCCTGAACGTGAACGACGACCGCACGGTCCTCACGCTGAGCACCAACGCCGACGACCTGTCGGACATGTATCTGCGGATCGTCTCCCTGGACGACTTCGACGGCACCACCTGGAAGCCCTCCAAGCGCCACATCGTCGCCGTGCCGGACGAGTTCCCCACGCCCTCCGGCCTGGGGCCGGGGATCAAGCGCGCGGTGGTCGACACCCGGATCTCGGCCGCCGCCGGCTACGCCCAGGCCTGGCTGCCGATGCCGTACCCGCCGAGCGGTGTGAAGATCAAGGGCGACTGGAGGTACGAACCGGTCGGCATGACCCTCGTCGGCGACCACGGCGAGGACACCAGCGGCAAGACGTACGAGGTGACGAGCCTCGATGTGCAGCCGACGGCGAAGCAGCTGGAGGCGGCGCCGAAGGCGCCGAGCTCGATCCGGGACGAGTACACCAAGGTGCCCGGATCGCTGCCGAAGGCGGTGTCGCGCCAGGCGAGGGAGATCACCGCGGGCGCGACCAGCGACTATGCGAAGGCGGTCGCGCTCCAGGACTACTTCGCGGTGACGGGCGGCTTCGAGTACGACACCGATGTGGAGGTCGGCTCCGGGCCGGACGCGATCGCCCGCTTCCTGCGGGACAAGCAGGGTTTCTGCGTCCACTTCTCGTTCGCGATGGCGGCGATGGCCCGCACGCTGGGGATACCGGCCCGGGTCGCCGTGGGCTTCGCGCCGGGTTCGCCGCAGGCGGACGGTTCGGTGGCGGTGAGCCTGAAGGACGCGCACGCCTGGCCCGAGCTGTACTTCGAGGGCGTGGGCTGGACCCGTTTCGAGCCGACCCCGACGCGCGGGACGACACCGTCGTACACGGTGCCGGACTCCTCCACCGCGGACACCCCCGACCTGCCGCAGTCCTCGCAGTCGGCGGACGCGGCCCCGTCGGCGGCGCCCTCGGCGAGCACGAGCTGCTCGGCGCAGGACAAGAAGCTCGACGGCTGCGGTGCGGCGCTCCCGCTGGACGAGGCGGACCAGGGCGACGGGGGCACCCCGCTGTACCAGACGGTCGGCTGGATCCTGCTGGGCGCCCTGGCGCTCGCCCTGCCGCTGCTGCCGATGCTGTGGCGGCTGCGGCGGCGGTCGGTGCGGCTGGCGTCGGCCCGGCACTCCGGGGCCGTGGCGGCCCGGGGACGGCGTCCGGCGGGCGGCACCGAGGGGCTCGCGGCGGAAGGCTCCGGTCCCGCCGTGCTGCTGGACGAGCCGTCCCACGAGGCGGCCGAGGCCGCCACGGCACATGTGCTGGCGGTCTGGCGCGAGCTCGTCGACACGGCCTGGGACTACGGCATCGAGCCGGACGACGCGCTGACCCCCCGGCGGGCGGCGGCGCGGATCGTGCGGATCGGGGAACTGGACGAGTCGGCGGCCGGGTCGGTGCACCGGGTGGCCGGAGCCGTGGAGCAGGTGCTGTTCGCTCCGCGCCCGCGCGCCGGGACCGGGCTGTCGCAGGAGGTCCACCGGGTGCGGGCCGCGCTGCGGGCCAGGGTCGGGTGGACCACCCGGGTGCGGGCGGTCGTCGCACCCCGCTCGGCCGTCCGGGCGGTCTGGGACCTCGCGGACCGCTGGACGGCCCTCAAGGCGTCCTGGGCGGGCCGGGCGGCCCAGCTGGCGGGCCTGCTGCGCCGACGCCCCTCGGGCCAGCAGAGCTGAGCCGCGGAGGACGAAGACGCCGAGAGGCGCATACGTCGAGGGGGTGACCACCCGGTGGGTGGTCACCCCCTCGACGTCGTCCGGGGTGGGGGGCCGGTCAGTGGCCGCCCTGCTCGTCTCGGCGGCGCTGCCAGCGCTGCTCGATCCGGTCCATCAGTGAGCGCTTCTGCCGTCCCTGACCGCGGGTGTGCTGCGCGCCCGCGGGGTGTTCGCCCGGCTTGGGCGCCTTGCGCCAGCCGGTGACCGCGAGCACCGCACAGCCCAGCATGACGAGGAAGCCCACGACACTGAGCCACACCTGCTTGGCGACCATTCCCGCCATGAGGAGCGCGATACCCACGAGGAAGCCCGCGACCGCCTGGTAGACCCGCCGCCGGGTGTACGTACGCAGCCCGCTTCCCTCGAGCGCCGACGCGAACTTGGGATCTTCGGCGTACAGCGCTCGCTCCATCTGCTCGAGCATGCGCTGCTCGTGCTCCGAGAGCGGCACGGAGTCCTCCTCATCGTGCAGTCGCCGGGGCGACTCGGGGGTCCCTTCAGGATAGGCAGGGATTCGCCCCCGTGAAACCCGCCCCTCTACGCCAATTGGCCAACCGGAGCCCGCCATGGGCGTCCCGGTCCGCTGAGGCTTCCATTCCCCGGCGGCCGACCCGTCATGCCGGGCGGTCTCCCTCGATCATACGGCGCACCGCGCCCGAACGGGGGGCCTGTGGCGTACTCCATGTGCCGCCAAGCCCCTGATCAGCGGGCGGGGTCCGGGAGCGCTCAGGCCCCCTCGGTCCCCCGTGCCTCACCGAGCACATGGAGCTGGGTGGCGACGGAGTGGAAGGCGGGGAGTTCGGCGGCGGCCTCCTCGAGCTTGAGCAGGGCGTCGAGGGCGCCGGGCTCGGTGTCCACGAGGACGCCGGGGACGAGGTCGGCGAAGACCCGTACGCCGTGCACGGCGGTGACGCCGAGGCCGGCGCGCTCGACGAGCCCGGTGAGCTGCTCGGCGGTGAAGCGGCGCGGCACGGGGTCACCGCTGCCCCAGCGGCCGTCCGGGTCCGAGAGCGCCTGCCGGGCCTCCTTGAAGTGCCCGGCGAGGGCCCGCGCCAGGACGGCTCCGCCGAGACCGGCGGCCAGGAGGCTGAGGACGCCGTCGGGGCGCAGGGCGGCCACGGTGTTGCGGACGCCTTCGGCGGGATCGTCGACGTACTCCAGGACGCCGTGGCACAGGACGGCGTCGTAACCGCCGCGCTCGACCACGTCGAAGAGGCCGTGGGCGTCGCCCTGGACGCCGCGCACCCGGTCGGCGACGCCGGCCTCGGCGGTGCGGCGCTCCAGCGCGAAGAGCGCGTTGGGGCTGGGGTCGACCACCGTGACCCGGTGGCCGAGGCGGGCGACGGGCACCGCGAAGTTGCCGCTGCCGCCGCCGGTGTCGAGGACGTCGAGCGCCTCACGGCCGGTGGCCTTGACCCGGCGCTCGAGGGCGTCCTGGAGGACCTCCCAGACCACGGCGGTACGGAGAGCGGCACGGGGGCGGATCGGGTCCGGCACGGCGGTTGACTCCTCGGCGCGGCACCGCCTCTTGCGCGGCGGAGCGAACGGGCTGCCTCCCGGACCGGCGCGACCGGGGCGGGCCGGGCGGAGGGAAGGCTTCAAACATCGTCCACCCTATTGCCTCCACGGCCCGGACCGGCCACGGCGTCCCGCCGAGTCCGGCATCCCCGACCGGCTCTGATCCGGCGCCGCGGGACGGCCCGCCACGGCCGCCCGAAGGCAGCGACGACCGACGGCCAGCAGCACCGGAGCCCGGTCCCGCCCTCGGACGCTTCCGCCCGCAGCCCGCTTCCGCGCCCGGACCGCTTCCGCCCTCAGCCCGCGTCCGGCATCGCCCCTCCCGCTGCCCTGCCCTCCGGCGCGTCGCCGTCCTGGCGGGGCTGGGGCAGGACGGGCTGGAGGACCAGCATGCGCTCGACGAGGCGGACGAACATCGCCACGTCGCGTATCAGGTCGTCGGCGTCCCGGCGGCTGGCCGCGCCCTGGATGCCCGCCTCGGCCCGGGCGCGGCGCCGGGCCCCGGAGGCGAACAGGGCGCTCCACTCGGTGAGTTCGGGCGCGATCTCGGGCAGCACCTCCCAGGCGCTGCGGATGCGTGCCCGCTTGCGGGGTGAGGGGTCGGGGCGGCCGCGGGCGGCGAGGACGGCGGCGGCGGTGCGCAGGGCGGCGAGATGGGCCGTGGCGTAGCGCTCGTTGGGCGTTTCGAGGACGGCCGCCTCCTCCAGGCCGGAGCGGGCCTGGGCGAGCAGGTCGAGTGCGGCGGGCGGTGCCGTGGTGCGGCGCAGCACGGGGTGGACGTCGCTCGCCGGGCCGGTCAGTGAGGGGGCAGGGCCGGTGGCGCGGCGCCGGTGTGCGGCGGCTGCGTGGGAGCTGGCCATGACGAACCTCCTGTCGTCTGGGTGACGGCACTCCCTGTCCGGTGGTGCCGTATGGGCCCATCGTGCGGTATGCCACTGACAATCCGTTCTGACCTGCCCTTTTGCTTCGATCGGAAGTTCGGGCTACTTTTGCACTGACCAGTCAGTTCAAAAGTAGGGGGGACTGTGGGCGGCGTCCGCATCACAGCCGAAGGCCTCGGCCTCGAGGGCCCCCGGGGATGGGCCTTCCGCGGCGTGGACCTCGACGCGGAACCCGGTTCGCTGCTCGCGATCGAGGGACCGTCCGGCTCCGGCCGCACGAGCCTGCTCCTCGCGCTCACCGGCCGGATGAGGACCACCGAGGGGACGGCGACCGTGGGCACGGCACGGCTGCCGCAGCACGCGGCGGCCGTGCGCCGGACCGGCGCGCTCGCCCATGTCGCCGGCGTCACCGACCTCGACCCGGCACTCACCGTCGACGAGCACCTGCGCGAACGGGCCCTGCTCCAGCGGCGGTTCGGCGTATCCGTACGGGATCTGCTGCGCCCGCGCGCGGAGCGGGCCGCGGCGGCGGCGCTCCGGACCGACACCGCGCTGGAGGCGGCCGGTCTCGACCGCGCGGCCCTGCCCAAGGGCGGCCGGACCGCCGTACGCGATCTGGAACGGACCGAGGCGCTGCGGCTGTCGGTGGCCCTCGCGCTCGTCGGACGGCCGGCCCTGCTCGGCGTCGACGACACCGACCTGAAGCTGTCCGAGGCGGAACGCGACGCGGTCTGGGACCTGTTGCGGGCGATCGCCGCGTCCGGGACCACCGTCCTGGCGGTCTGCGCCGAGGCCCCCGAAGGGATCACCGCGGTGTCCACCCGCGCCCCCGGCGACGGGGCCCCGGAGACCGAAGGCCCCGCCACCGAGGGCTCCGCCCCCGGACCCGACGAGAAGGAGAAGGCCGATGCGCTCGCCCCGACTGGCCGCGCTTGAGCTGCGCCGCTTCGGCAGGGGGAAACTGCCGCGGGCCGCCCTGGTGGCGCTTCTGCTGCTGCCCCTGCTCTACGGGGCGCTGTACCTGTGGTCGTTCTGGGACCCCTACGGCCGGCTCGACCGCATCCCGGTGGCGCTGGTGAACGACGACAAGGGGGCGACGGCCGACGGGAAGCGGATCACGGCCGGGGACGACATCACCCGGGGGCTTCGGGACAGCAAGGTGTTCGACTGGCACGAGGTGAGCGCCGAGCAGGCACGCGCGGGCGTGGAGGACGGCACGTACTACCTGTCGCTGACCATGCCCGCCGACCTCAGCGCGCGGATCGCCTCCAGCGCGGGCGACACGCCGGAGACCGGCGCCCTTCGGGTGCGCACGAACGACGCGAACAACTACATCGTCGGGCAGATCTCACGGACCGTCTTCAGTGAGGTCCGCACGGCGGCCTCCACGAAGGCCTCGCGGTCGTTCCTGGACAAGATCTTCGTCTCGTTCTCCGACCTCCACGGCCGGACGGCGGAGGCGGCCGACGGCGCCGACGACCTCACCAGCGGCATCGGCAAGGCCGAGAAGGGGTCCAAGGACCTCGCCGACGGGCTGTCCGCGGCCAAGAAGGGCAGCGGCTCGCTGGCCACGGGGCTGGAGAAGCTCGACGCGGGGTCCGGCGACCTGGCGGACGGCACCCGACAGGTCGCGAACGGCACCCAGACGCTCGCCGACCGGGTCAACGGGGTCGCGGGCAAGGTGGGTCCCTTCCTGAAGGACAACGAGCAGACCATCGGCGACACCGCGCAGCTCGTCGCGGACTCCGCCGGGACGGTCGCCGCCCACCTCGACACGCTCGTGAAGGCCGCCCCGACCGCCGCCGAGGGCGCGCACACCGCCGCGGACACGCTCGCCGCCCTCTACCGGACCCGCTGCGCCGACCCGGTGGCGCCGGACCCCGCCTGCGCGGACCTGGCGAAGGCCCGGGACACGGCCGGGGATGTCGCCACGATCGCGGACGACCTGAACACGCTGATCGCCGACCAGGACGGCGACCTGAGGACCCTGCGCGCCCACCTCGGCACGCTCCAGGAGCAGGCGCAGGCCCTCGCCGACCGGGCCCCGCGCCTCTCCGAGGACCTCGACGACGCCGTGACCCGGATCAACGCCCTCAACACCGGCGCCCGGAAGGTCGCCGCGGGAGCGCGGGAGCTGCACACCGGGCTCGGCACGGCCAGCTCCGGCGCCGGCACCCTGGACCAGGGCGTCGGCAGGCTCAGGTCGGGGGCCGAGGACCTCACCGGCGGCATGTTCAAGCTCTCCGACGGCTCCGGACAGCTCGCCGACGGACTGCACGACGGCGCCGCCCGGATCCCCGACTACGACGAGCGGCAGCGCGACACGCGGACCGCCGTCATGGCCGACCCCGTACGACTCGCCGCCCAGGACCTGCACAAGGCGGCGAACTACGGCACCGGATTCGCCCCGTACTTCATCCCGCTGTCGCTGTGGGTGGGCGCGATGGTGGCGTACATGCTGATCCCGCCGATGAACCGGCGCGCCCTCGCCATGGGCGCCTCGGCCTGGCGGATCGCGCTGGCGGGCTGGCTGCCGGTGGTCGCCGTCGGGGTGCTCCAGACGACGGCGCTGATGGCCGTGCTGCACTGGGCGATCGGTCTGCAGATGGCCCGCGCGGCCGGGACGGTGGGCTTCCTGTTCCTCGTCACGGCGTGCTTCGCGGCCCTCGTGCAGTGGCTCAACGCACGCTTCGGCGCGGCGGGCCGGATCCTCGTCCTCGCGCTGCTGATGCTCCAGCTGACCTCGGCGGGCGGCACCTATCCGGTGCAGACGAGCCCCGGCTTCTTCAACGCCGTCCACCCCTGGCTGCCGATGAGTTACGTCGTGGAGGCACTGCGCAGGCTCATCACGGGCGGCGGTCTGCAACCGGTGTGGCACGCGTGCGGGGTGCTCGTCCTGTTCACCGCGGGAGCGCTCGCGCTGACCGCCCTGTCGGCCCGCCGCCGCCAGGTGTGGACGCTGGACCGGCTGCACCCGGAACTGAGCCTGTGACGATGCGGCGTACGGGAGGTCGGGTTCCTGTGACAATCGGGACCATGGAAAGCAGCACCACGTCGGGCGGCCGCACCCGCCGCGAGGCCACCCGGCAGAAGCTCTACGAGGCGGCCGTCACCCTCATCGCCGAACAGGGCTTCTCCGCCACCACGGTGGACGAGATCGCCGAGCGGGCCGGCGTCGCGAAGGGCACGGTCTACTACAACTTCGCGAGCAAGTCGGTCCTCTTCGAGGAGTTGCTGCGGCATGGGGTGGGCCTGCTCACGGCCTCCCTGAGACAGGCCGCCGAGGACACCGAGCGACGGGGCGGCAGCAAGGTCGACGCACTGGACGCGATGGTCCGCGCGGGCCTCGTCTTCATCGAGCGCTACCCGTCCTTCACCCAGCTGTACGTGGCCGAGCTGTGGCGCACCAACCGGACCTGGCAGTCCACGCTGATGGTGGTGCGCGAGCAGGCGGTGGCCGTCGTGGAGGGCGTGCTGCGCACGGGTGTGGAGAACGGCGAGTTCAGCGAGGAGATCGACGTCCAGCTGACCGCGTCCGCGCTGGTCGGGATGGTCCTGGTGGCGGCCCTGGACTGGCAGGCGTTCCAGCCGGAGCGCTCGCTGGACGACGTCCACTCCGCTCTGTCCCGGCTGCTGCAGGGGCGGGTGAGCGGTCCCCGCTGAGGGCGGGGCGCACACGAAAGCGCCGGTCCGTCGTGGCCGCGTCCCCCGCGGGCCACCACGCACCGGCGCTTCGCCGTGCTCCCCCGTTCCCCCCGCTTCCCCTGTTTCCCCCGTTGTTCCCCGTGCGGTCGTTCCCCCGGGTCTCCCCCGTGCCTCGCTCCCGCCGAGCGGTCGGCGGAAGGAGCGGAGCGAGGGCCGCTCCGTTCCGGCGCCCCGTGTCGCCGGTGCCGGAGCCGCGCCCCTTTTCCGTGTCTCCACTGTCGCGTCCGCGCCGGTCGGCCCCCATCCGCGCGCGTACTCAACTCACCCACTAGGTACGTGTACTCAGGCCTGTGTGCTCAACCCCAGGCCGCTCCGCGCCCCTGTGGTCACCATCGCCTCCGTCGCCGTACTTGTCGGTGGCGGCCGATAAAGTCGCGGGCATGGCACGGATTGCGGTGATCGGCGCCGGGCTGGGCGCGATGGCGACCGCCGCCCGGCTGGCCGTCGCGGGCCACCGGGTGGCGGTGTACGAACGTACGGAGACGTACGGCGGAGCGGTGCGCCGCTTCGAGCGGGACGGCTTCGGCTTCGACACCGGGCCGGGGCTGCTGCCCCTGCCCGCGGTCTACCGGGACCTGTTCGTCAAGACGGGCAAGGAGCCGCTGGAGGCCTGCGTCGAGCTGGTCCAGGTCGATCCGTCGGCCCGGCACGTGTTCGCGGACGGCACCGAGGTGTCCCTGCCGAACGCCTCGCGCGCGGGGGTCGTCTCCGCCTTGGACGAGGCGCTCGGCGAGGGCGCGGGGCTCGCCTGGGGCGACTTCCTGGTCCGGGCCCGCGAGACCTGGGACCGCACCCGCCGCCCCCTCCTGGAGGAGCCCCTGTGGCCGAACTGGCGGGTCCTGGCCGACCGGGAGCCGTACCCGGCGGTGCCGCACAGGAAGCTGCTGCGCACCCGCCGCGCGGGCACCCTCGCCGAGGTGGGCGCCCAGGAGCTGCGCGACCCCCGGCTGGCCGCCCTGCTGGACGGGCACGCGCTGGCGTACGGCCTGGATCCCCGCCGCGCCCCGGCGAGCGCGGCCGTGCTGCCGTACATGGAGCACGCCTTCGGCATGTGGTACGTGCGCGGCGGTCTGCGGGAGCTGGCCCGCGCGGTGTACGAGCGGTGCGAGGCCCGCCGGGTGGAGTTCGTCTTCGGCGCCGACGCCGTCCGGGTGCGGGAGAAGGACGGCCGGGCGACGGGCGTCGAGCTGGCCGGCGGTGAGGTGGTGGACGCGGACTTCGTGGTCGCGCCCGGCGGCCTGGCGGGGCTGCCCGCGCGCGGCGAGGGCGAGGTGCCGTCCCAGCGGGGCCTGCCCAGCAGGCTGACGGTGCTGCTCGCGCTGCGCGGCGCCCGCCCGGAGGGGACCGCGCACCGGACGGTGGTGCACACCGCGGACCGCGAGGGCGAGCTGGAGAGCCTGTTCGGTACAGCGCCCGCGGTGCCCGCGCGGCCGACGGTCACGGTGCTGCGGCCCGGCGACCCGGCGCTGGTGCCGGACGGCGACCACGAGACGGTCACGCTCGCTGCCACGGTGCCCGCGGGGGCTCAGGTGCGCGAGGAACACGTGGAGGCGCTGGTCTCCGCCGCCGAGCGGGCCGTGCCGGGGTTGCGCGAGCGGGTGCTGTGGCGGGAGGTGCGCACCCCCGCCGACATCGCGGCGGAGACGGGCGCCCCGGGCGGCGCCGTCCCGGCGCCGTCGCTGGCGGCGGCCGGGGGCCGGCTGCTGCACCCGGCGAACTCGACCGGTCTGCACGGGCTGTTCACGGTCGGCGGCTGGTCGCATCCCGGGGGCGGACTGCCCCACGCGGGCATGTCGGGCGCCCTGGTGGCCGGACTGATCGTAGAAGGACCGGAGTTCCGCGGCTCGCAGTGAGGGCCCGGCGGCCGTGCGTCAGAAGCGGTACTGCTGGTCGTCGTACCCGTTGTCCTGCTGGCCCTGCCGGGCGTCCCCCTGGTACGGGTACTGCTGCTGCTCGGGCGGGACGTCACCGCCGAAGGGGTCGTCGGTGCGCTGCTGCGGGACCCAGACACCGCCCGCGGGGGTCTCCCCGTAGCCCCCGGCGCCGCCGGTGCCGTACTGCTCCTGGCCGTAGCCCTGCTGCCCGTACTGCTGCTGGTCGTAGCTGCCGTCGTAGGAGCCGCCGCCGTACGTCTGGGTGCCGATGTAGGGGTCGGAGTAGGCGGCGTACTGCTGCTCGCCGGTGGTGTCGTAGCCGTACTGCTGCTGGTTGTACCCGGAGTAGCCGTCGTAGCCGTAGCCCTGGTCGGTGCCCTGGGCGGCCGTCGCGTACTGGTCCTGGGACCGGCCGGTGGCCTCCTCGTACGCGGCGTCGGTGTATATGCCGTAGGCGTTGGTGTCGTCGGGCATGGGCTGCGGCGAGTAGACCGTGGTGGTCTCCGCGGCGGCGGCCTGGGACGGGCGGGCGGCCGGGGTGAAGACGTCGTCGCGGTCGTAGTCGTCCTCGGCGAAGGCGCCCGCGCCCTTGTCCTGGCCGTAGGCCGGGCCGTCGCCGCCGAACGAGGAGGGGTCGAGGTCGCCGTAACCGGGAAGGCTGCCCCTGCCCGGCTCGGCGCCGTCCAGGTCCTCGTCCTCGCGGTCGTCCTTGGTGCGGCGGCCCTTGCCGAAGCCCTTGCCGAAGCCCTTGGGGAGCGGTCCCTCGCCGTCGCCGCGGCGCACGGCCCAGCCCTCGGCGAAACCGCGGCGGAAGGAGAGCGTGACGTACGTCTGGCCGACCGCGAAGGCGGCCGCGCCCAGCCCGATGACGATCACCGAGGGGATCAGCACACCGAGCACGACACCGAGGAAGCCCACGAAGGCCAGCAGTCGCCAGCGCAGGCGCGCCTTGTACTGCAGCAGCACCTCACCGAGCAGCCACAGCGCGACGATGCCGAACGCGATGTAGAGGACCGTCCAGCCCATGTACGCCCCTCTCCCAGTGGCCGCTACGCAGTGTGTCGTAAATCGGTGCGACCGGTCTAGGCCTGCGGCGGGTGGTGCAGACCCAGGTTCTCGTAGATTTCCAGTGTCGCCGTGGAGTTGTTGAGCGTGATGAAGTGCAGTCCGGGCACTCCCTCGGCGAGAAGCCGAGCGCAGAACTCCGTGGCGAAGTCGATGCCAATGGAGCGTACAGCGGCCGGATCCTCTTTGGCTGTGAGGATCCGCTCTTTCAGGACGTCCGGGAAGTGCGCGTTGCTGAGCCGGGGCAGCCTCTCCAGCATCTTCACGCTGGTCACCGGCAGGACCTCCGGGATGACGGGGGTGTCGCAGCCGGCCGCCGCGACCCGGTCGCGCAGCCGCAGATAGGACTCGGGCTGGAAGAACATCTGCGTGATGGCGTAGTCGGCGCCCGCCCGGCACTTGTCGACGAAGTGCGCGACGTCGGTGTCCCGGTCGCCGGAGCGCGGGTGCATCTCGGGGAAGGCGGCGACGCCGACGCAGAAGTCGCCCGACTCCTTGATGAGCCGGACGAGCTCGGCGGCGTAGGTGAGCCCCTGCGGATGGGGCACCCAGTCGCCCATCGGGTCGCCGGGCGGGTCGCCGCGCACCGCGAGCATGTTGCGGATTCCGGCGTCGGCGTACTGGCCGATGATGTTGCGCAGCTCGGCGACGGAGTGGTCGACCGCGGTGAGGTGCGCCACCGGGGTGAGGGTGGTGTCGACGACGATCTGCTGGGTCTCCTTGACCGTGGTCGCCCGGGTGGAGCCACCGGCGCCGTACGTCACCGAGACGAAGTCGGGGGCGACCGCCTCGACCCTGCGGAGCGCGTCCCACAGACTCCGCTCTCCCTTGGGCGTCTTCGGCGCGTAGAACTCGAACGAGTACGTCGTCTTGCCGGTCGCCAGGATGTCACGCACGGTGCGTGCGCGGTCCGTCCGGGTGGATGCGGTTCCGAGGGCCATACCCGCAGGTTAACCAGGGCCCGACGGTCACCCAACCGGATGCCGGATATTTGCCCGAATTGTCGGCCCGTTGTCCACCCATTGGACACACATCCGGACAGGCATACGGGCAGACATTCGGCCAGACAGGCGAAGAGGCGTCCTAGAGCCCCGGGTGGCGCAACCGCTTCGCGAACTCCGCCGCGGCCGCGCCCGGATCGTCCGCCTCGGTGAGGGCCCGGACGACCACGACACGGCGGGCTCCGGCCTCCAGCACCTCGTCGAGGGTGCCGAGGTCGATGCCGCCGATCGCGAACCAGGGGCGGTCGGTGCCCAGGGCGGCGGTGTGCCGGACCAGGCCGAGGCCGGGGGCGGGCCGGCCGGGCTTGGTGGGGGTGGGCCAGCAGGGGCCGGTGCAGAAGTAGTCCACGCCCTCCTGGACGGCGGCGGCCTCCGCCTCCGCCTCGGAGTGGGTGGAACGGCCGATGAGCACGTCGTCGCCGAGGATCGCGCGGGCGGCGGGCACCGGCAGGTCGCCCTGGCCGAGGTGGAGGACGTCGGCGCGGGCCGCGTGGGCGACATCGGCCCGGTCGTTGACCGCGAGGAGTCTGTCGTGCCGGGCGCAGGCCTCGGCGAACACCGCGAGCAGCTCCAGCTCCTGGGCGGCCTCCATGCCCTTGTCGCGCAGCTGGACGATGTCGACACCGCCCGCGAGGACCGCGTCCAGGAACTCCGGGAGGTCGCCCTGGCGGGTGCGGGCGTCCGTGCACAGGTACAGCCGGGCGTCGGCCAGGCGCGCGCGAGCGGTGTCGGTCATCGATGTCCCCCGTGGTGTCGGTACGGCCGGCTCAGACGGCGAGCGCCTGGGCGCGGCGCTTCACTTCCGTGCCGCGATTCTCGCTGAGGGCCTGGGCGGGGGTGCCGGGCAGGCTGTCGTCGGGTGTGAAGAGCCACTCCAGCATCTCTTCGTCCGTGAAGCCGTCGTCCCGCAGCAGCGTCAGGGTCCCGGCGAGGCCCTTGACGACCTTGTCGCCGTCGATGAAGGCGGCGGGGACGTGCAGCGCGCGGTTCTCCCCGCGGCGTACGGCGATGAGCTGGCCCTCCTTGATCAGCTGCCGGACGCGGATCACGTCGACATCGAGCATCTCCGCGATGTCGGGCACGGTCAGCCAGGCAGGGACGAGAGCATCGGTCTTTGCGTCAATCTCGGTCACGGGGTCAAGGGTAGGCGCATCTTCCCGTGGGTCGCGATGGGTCGTCCTCCGGGTGCGGCCGCCTGGGGGGCAGGTCGCGCCCGCGCGGCGGAGCCGCACGTGTCCGTGGGTCAGGCGGTCGCGGTCTTCAGGGGGCGGGCCGGGTCCGCCAGTGCCGTCGCGTCCATGCGGGTGGCCGACTCGATCAGCCGCCTGCCCTGGGCCAGGTCGCGGGGGCGCCCCACCGCCAGGAGAGCGGTCAGACGGCCGTCGCGGAGCCAGCAGACGCTCCACGCCGGGCCCGTCGGGTCGCCGCGCCAGACGAGGCGGTCGGCCGCGGTGTGGTGGCCGGCGTACTGGACGAAGCGGCCGAACTGCTCGGACCAGAAGTACGGGACGGGGTCGTAGACGGCCGGGGGCTCGTCCGTGGCCGTGCCGATGATGTTGGCGGCGACCGTGCGGGGCCCCTGGAGGGCGTTGTCCCAGTGGTGGACGAGGAGGCGCTCGCCGTAGCGCGCCGAGGGGAAGGAGGCGCAGTCGCCGACCGCGTACACGTCCGGGACGGAGGTGCGCAGCCGGTCGTCGGCCAGGACCTCGTGGTGGGGGCCCAGGGCGACGCCGGAGCCGGTCAGCCAGGCGGTGGCGGGGCGGGCGCCGATGCCGACGACGACGGCGCCCGCGGGCAGCCGGGTGCCGTCGTCGAGGACGACCGCGCCGGGCTCGACGCGGGCCACGCGCGTGTGGGTGCGCAGGTCGGTGCCGCTGTCGGCGTACCAGGAGGTCATCGGGGCGGCGACCTCGGCCGGCAGGGCGCCGGCGAGCGGCCGGTCGGCGGCCTCGACGACGGTGACCGCGCAGCCGGCCTCGCGGGCCGCGGTGGCGAACTCGGCGCCGATCCAGCCGGCCCCGACGACCACGACGTCGTGCGCGCCGGCGAGGACGGGCCGCAGGCGTTCGGCGTCGTCCAGGGTGCGCAGCAGATGGACGCCGGGCACGCCGTCGGCGCCCGGCAGCCGGATCGGCCGGGCGCCGGTGGCGAGGACGAGGACGTCGTAGGGGACGGGCCCGGCCTCGGTGTCCACCTCGTGGTCGGCGGGGCGCAGGCCGAGGACCTCGCGGCCGAGCAGCAGGTCGATGCCGAGCCCCTCGAAGTCGACGTCGAAGGCGGAGCCCTCGGCCTTGCCGAGGAGTACGGCCTTGGACAGCGGCGGCCGGTCGTAGGGCTGGTGGGGCTCCGCGCCGATCAGTGTCACGGTGCCGTCGAAGCCCTGTTCGCGCAGGGCGACCGCGGTCTGCACCCCGGCCATGCCCGCGCCGACGACGACCACGCGCCGCCCCGGCCGTCCGTCCTCTTCCCTGTTCAGCTCGCTCACCTGATCACCATAGACACCTGACGTTCCGTCAGTCAGCCGTCGTGCTCCGTGACCTGCTCCACAACGCTGGTGCCGCTGCCTTCCTGCGACTCCCAGGACCAGGTCTCCTCCAGCCGCACCCGGCCGTCCGGCAGGGCGAGGACCGTCGAGACGCAGTGCCCCGAGGAGGTCGTGCCGTCCTGCTTGAGCTGGACGTACCGGAAGTCGAGCCGGTCCCCCTCACGGGTACCCACGAGATGGCCGCGTACGACGTCGCCGCCCGCGTAGTCCGCCCAGATCACGCCGTCCGCCTCGTGGTACGTGAAGCGGGTGCGGGTGCCGACCTGGCCCGGGGCCTGGTCGGCGACGGGGGCGAGGACGAGGCCGTCGAGCGAGCGGGGCATGGGCAGGGGGCTCCTTACGGGGCGGGAGGCTCCCTTTACAGGGGCACGGAAGCACGGGCTAGGGTGTGGCCAACGTAGAGCACTCGCGGGAGTCCGGACGCACCGGGCTGAGAGGGAGGCTGGCCGGCCTCCGACCGTACGAACCTGATCCGGGTCATGCCGGCGAAGGGAGGGGCTGGACGCCCATGTCGCGTACACGTACATCCGACGTCCTCGTCGTGGGGGGCGGGATCATCGGGCTGGTCACGGCGTGGCGGGCCGCGCAGCGCGGGTTCGCCACGACGGTGGTGGACCCCGAACCGGGCGGTGGGGCCGCGCGGGTGGCGGCCGGGATGCTGGCCGCCGTCACCGAACTGCACCACGGCGAGCAGACCCTGCTGGGGCTCAACCTGGCCTCGGCCCGCCGGTATCCGGACTTCGCGGCCGAGCTGACGGAGGTGACCGGGCGGGACCTCGGCTACCGCCGGTGCGGCACGCTCGCGGTGGCGCTGGACGCCGACGACCGCGCCCATCTGCGCGAACTGCACGCGTTGCAGGCGCGGTCGGGGCTGGAGTCGGAATGGCTGAGCGGGCGGGAGTGCCGGCGCCTGGAGCCGATGCTCGCGCCCGGGGTGCGGGGCGGACTGCGGGTGGACGGCGACCACCAGATCGATCCCCGGCGGCTGTCCGACGCGCTGGTCGTGGCGTGCGAGCGGGCCGGGGTGGTCCTCCACCGGGCGTGGGCCGAGCGGCTGTCCGTGACGGGCGGACGGGCCGCGGGGGTCGTCACCGATGACGGCACGGCCCTGGCGGCGGGGCAGGTGGTGCTGGCGGCGGGGAGCCTCAGCGGGCGGCTGGCGGGGGTGCCGGAGGACGTACTGCCGCCGGTGCGGCCGGTGAAGGGGCAGGTGCTGCGGCTGACGGTGCCGGCCGGGTACGCCCCGTTCCTCAGCCGTACCGTGCGGGCCGTGGTGCGCGGCAGCCAGGTGTATCTGGTGCCCCGGGAGAACGGCGAGCTGGTCGTGGGCGCCACGAGCGAGGAACTCGGCTGGGACACGTCGGTGACGGCGGGCGGGGTGTACGAACTGCTGCGCGACGCCCACGAACTGGTGCCGGGGATCACGGAACTGCCGCTGACGGAGACGCGCGCCGGACTGCGGCCCGGCTCCCCCGACAACGCGCCGCTGCTCGGGCCGACCGCGCTGGAGGGACTGTTGCTGGCCACCGGGCACTACCGCAACGGGGTGCTGCTGACGCCGGTGACCGGGGACGCCCTGGCACATGCCCTGGTCAGCGGTGAACTCCCGGACGAGGCACGCCCCTTCACCCCCCGGCGCTTCGGCGCCGCCGCCCGGACGGAGCAGCTCGTATGAACATCTCGGTGAACGGCGAGCGGCGGGTGGTCGCTCCCGGTACGGGCCTCGACCGTGTCGTACGGTCCCTGACGGCGGCGCCCTCCGGGGTGGCGGCCGCGCTGAACGAGACGGTCGTCCCGCGTGCGGAGTGGTCGGCGACGCCGCTCCGCGAGGGCGACCGGGTGGAGGTCCTGACCGCGGTGCAGGGAGGGTGAGCGCCATGTCCGACGATCCGTTCCTCCTCGGCGGTACGTCCTTCTCGTCGCGTCTGATCATGGGCACGGGAGGTGCGCCGAGCCTGGAGGTGCTGGAGCGGGCGCTGGTGGCGTCCGGGACCGAGCTGACGACGGTGGCGATGCGCAGGGTGGACCCCGGGGTGCAGGGCTCGGTGCTGTCGGTGCTCCGGCGGCTGGGCATCGGGGTGCTGCCCAATACGGCGGGGTGCTTCACGGCCGGGGAGGCGGTGCTGACGGCGCGGCTGGCGCGGGAGGCGCTCGGGACGTCGCTGGTGAAGCTGGAGGTCATCGCCGACGAGCGGACGCTGCTGCCGGATCCGGTGGAGTTGCTGGAGGCGGCGGAGACGCTGGTGGACGACGGGTTCACGGTGCTGCCGTTCACGAACGACGATCCGGTGCTGGCGCGGAAGCTGGAGGACGTGGGCTGCGCGGCGGTGATGCCGCTGGGTTCGCCGATCGGGTCGGGGCTCGGCATCCGCAACCCGCACAACTTCCAGCTGATCGTGGAGCGGGCGGGGGTGCCGGTGATCCTGGACGCGGGGGCCGGGACGGCGTCGGACGTGGCGCTGGCGATGGAGTTGGGGTGCGCGGGGGTGATGCTGGCGACGGCGGTGACGCGGTCGCCTGATCCCGAGCGGATGGCGTCGGCGATGCGGGCGGGCGTCGAGGCGGGCCGGCTGGCGCGGCTGGCGGGGCGCATCCCCCGGCGCTACTTCGCTCAGGCGTCGTCTCCCGCGGAGGGTCTGGCCGTGCTGGACCCCGAGCGCCCCGCGTTCTGACGTTCCCTCTCGCCTTGTCCACCCCCGCCACCCCCGCGCCGCGCGTCACAGGTCGGCTGCAGTCGTGCTCCGAATGAGTGGGTACGGGTGGGGTGTCGGTCGTGGCTCGTAGACTCGCTGCGTGGACACGACCCTTCAGGACCCTCTGGTCGGGCAGGTGCTCGACGGGCGGTATCGCATCGACGCGCGGATCGCCGTGGGCGGGATGGCCACGGTCTACCGGGCCGTGGACACCCGCCTCGACCGTGTGCTCGCCCTCAAGGTGATGCACCCGGCGCTCGCGGCCGACGGGTCGTTCGTCGAGCGGTTCATCCGGGAGGCCAAGTCCGTCGCACGGCTCGCCCACCCCAATGTCGTGCAGGTGTTCGACCAGGGTACGGACGGGTCGTACGTGTATCTCGCGATGGAGTACATCGCGGGCTGCACCCTGCGGGACGTGCTGCGCGAGCGCGGGGCGCTCCAGCCGAGGGCCGCGCTCGACATCCTGGAGCCGGTGCTCGCCGCGCTCGGCGCCGCGCACCGGGCCGGGTTCGTGCACCGTGACATGAAGCCCGAGAACGTGCTGATAGGGGACGACGGGCGGGTCAAGGTCGCGGACTTCGGGCTGGTGCGGTCCGTCGACACCGTGACCAGCACCACCGGCGCCGTGCTCGGGACCGTCGCCTATCTCGCGCCCGAGCAGATCGAGACGCCCGGCGCCGCCGACCCGCGGGTGGACGTGTACGCGTGCGGTGTCGTGCTCTACGAGATGCTCACCGGGGAGAAGCCGCACGACGGCGAATCCCCCGCGATCGTGCTCTACAAGCACCTCCACGAGGACGTACCGCCGCCCTCCTCCGGGGTCCCCGGTCTGCCGCGCGCGCTGGACGAGCTGGTCGCGTCGGCCACCGCCCGCACCCGGGAGGTCCGGCCGCAGGACGCGGTCGCGCTGCTCGGCGAGGTGCGGGACGCCCGCGCCGGGCTGACCGAGGAGCAGCTCGACGCCGTGCCTCCGCAGGCCGTGTCCGCCGCCCACGACAACGCCGAGGACCGCACGAGCGTGATCCCCCGCTCGCTGACCGTGCCCCGGCCCCTGCCCATCGGCGAGGAGGAGGGCTTCGGCCCGGACGAGGTCAACCGGACCTCCCGGTTCCAGAGTCCCCCTCCGCTGCCTCCCCGCCGGCGCGGGGCGCGGCCCCGGCGCGGGCTGGTCGCCCTCGTCACCGTCGTCCTGCTGGTGATCGGGGTCGGCGCCGGCGTCTGGTACATCAACTCCGGGCAGTTCACCAAGGTGCCGGCGGTGCTCACGCAGTCGCGGGCGAAGGCGGAGCAGCGGCTGGAGGCCGCCGGGCTCGAGGTGGGCGCGGTCCGGCACGCCTACAGCGACACCGTCGACCGGGGCACCGTGATCAGCACGGACCCCGGGCCCGGCTCCCGGATCCGCAAGCACGACTCCGTCACGCTCACCGTCTCCGACGGCCCGCAGACGGTGAAGGTGCCGGATGTGACGGGGTCCCGGCTGGACAAGGCCAAGGGGCTGCTGACGTCGGACGGGCTGGAGCCGGGGCAGGTCACCGAGGAGTTCAGCGACGACGTGATCAAGGGCTTCGTGATCAGCACCTCCCCCGAGGCGGGCACGGAGCGCCGGGCGGGCTCGGCGGTCTCGATCGTCGTGAGCAAGGGCCGCGCGGTCGACGTCCCGGACGTCACCGGCGAGGACCTGGACGACGCGAAGGCCGATCTGGAGGAGGCCGGTCTGACGGTGCGGGTCTCCGCCGAGCAGGTCACCTCCGAGTTCGACAAGGGCCAGGTGGCGGCGCAGACCCCCGAGGCCGACAGCCAGGCCGCCGACGGCGACACGGTGACGCTGACGCTGTCCAAGGGTCCGGAGATGGTCGAGGTCCCGGACGTGGTCGGGGACGGCGTCGACGACGCGAGGACGGCGCTCGAACAGGCCGGCTTCCAGGTCAAGGAGGACCGCGGGCTGCTCGGGCTGTTCGGCGACACGGTGAAGAAGCAGTCGGTGGACGGCGGCGACACCGCGCCCAAGGGTTCGACGATCACGCTGACCATCCGGTGACGGGGGCGCGGGCACCGCATGACACCCTGAACGGGTGAGTCAGCAACCCCGCCCAGCAGCGCCCTTCCCCTCCCGCAACCCCGTCGGCGGCCATGTCCCCGTGGCCGGCGGACTGCACTCCGTGGGCCTGTCGTACGCCCGTGACCTGAAGGCCGAGACGGTCCAGGTGTTCGTCGCCAACCCGCGCGGCTGGGCCACTCCTGCGGGCAACCCGGCCCAGGACGAGGCGTTCCGGGAGGCCTGCGCGGCGGAGGCGGTCCCGGCGTACGTGCACGCGCCGTACCTGATCAACTTCGGGTCGCACACCGAGGCGACGGTGGAGCGGTCGGTGGAGTCGCTGCGGCACTCGCTGCGCCGGGGGCGGGCGATCGGTGCGCTGGGGGTGGTCGTGCACACGGGGAGCGCGACGGGCGGGCGGGAGCGGTCCGTGGCGCTGAAGCAGGTGCGGGAACACCTGTTGCCGCTGCTGGACGAGCTGACCCACGACGACGACCCGTTCCTGCTGCTGGAGTCCACCGCCGGGCAGGGCTCCTCGCTCTGCTCCCGGACCTGGGACTTCGGGCCGTACTTCGAGGCGCTGGACGCGCATCCCCGGCTCGGCGTCTGCCTGGACACCTGCCACATCTTCGCCGCGGGGCACGATCTGACCGGCCCGTCGGGGATGCACCGGACGCTGGACCTGCTGGTGGACACCGTCGGGGAGGGCCGGCTGAAGCTGATCCACGCCAACGACTCCAAGGACGTGGTCGGCGCCCACAAGGACCGGCACGAGAACATCGGCGCCGGCCACATCGGCGAGGACCCCTTCCGCGCGCTGATGACCCACCCGGCGACCGAGGGCGTACCGCTGGTCATCGAGACGCCCGGCGGCAAGGAGGGCCACGCGGCGGACGTGGAGCGGCTGAAGCGACTGCGGGACGGGTAGCGCCGGGCGGGCGTTCGGGAATACCCCAGGGGGGTATACGGTTGCTGGAGGCGAGCGGCACAGGAATGGTCATCCGGCATTGGGGGCACCCATGGAGCACGAGACGCACACCGCACACGTCCACCCCACCGCGGCACCCGCCGCCACCTGGGCCATGGCGGCCCAGGCCACCCTGCACTGCCTGACCGGATGCGCCATCGGCGAGGTGCTCGGCATGGTCGTGGGCACCGCGCTGGGCTGGGGCAATCTGCCGACCACGGTGCTGGCGATCGTCCTGGCCTTCTTCTTCGGCTACTCGCTCACCCTGCGCGGGGTGCTGAGGGCCGGCCTCGGCTTCCGCGCCGCGCTGCGGGTGGCACTGGCCGCCGACACGCTGTCCATCGCGGTGATGGAGCTGATCGACAACGGCGTGATCGCGCTGTGGCCGGACGCCATGGACGCGACCCTCTCCGACGTGCTGTTCTGGGGATCGCTGGCGGTCTCGCTGGCCATCGCCTTCGTGGTGACCGTGCCGGTCAACAAGTGGATGATCGGGCGCGGCAAGGGCCATGCGGTGGTGCACCGGCACCACCACTGAGGCTCAGAGCTCGGGGCCGTCCCCGGGCTCCTCCTGGTAGGAGTAGCGCTGCTCCTTCCAGGGGTCGCCGATGTTGTGGTAGCCGCGCTCCTCCCAGAAGCCGCGGCGGTCGGCGGTCATGTACTCGACGCCGCGGACCCATTTGGGCCCCTTCCAGGCGTACAGGTGGGGCACGACGAGCCGGACGGGGAAGCCGTGCTCGGCGGTGAGGAGTTCGCCGTCCTTGTGGGTGGCGAAGATCGTGCGCTCGGCGGCGAAGTCCGCCAGGCGCAGGTTGGAGCTGAAGCCGTACTCCGCCCACACCATCACATGGGTGACGTCGGCGGCGGGCGGGGCGATCTCCAGGACGGTCCGGGCCGGGACCCCGCCCCATTCGGCGCCGAGCATGCTGAACTTCGTCACGCAGTGCAGGTCGGCCACGACGGTGGTGTACGGGAGGGCGGTGAACTGCTCATGGTTCCAGGAGCGCTTCTCCCCGTCGGCGGTGCCGCCGAAGACCCGGAAATCCCAGCGCTCGGGCCGGAACTTCGGGACCGGCCCGTAGTGGGTGACCGGCCAGCCGCGCTGGAGTCGCTGTCCCGGGGGAAGCTCGGACGCCGCTGCTTCTCCAGATTCCCGCTCCACCGGCTGACCCATGCCTCCATCCTGACAGACCCGACACAGTGCACATGACCGGCCATGTCCCGAATCGGGCAACACCGACCAAGCCTGCACTTACTTACTAAGTACGCACTTACTGGACGATCTTCCTCACCGGTGCAATCATGCGGCGGCAACCTCCCCGATCCCCCCAGGTGGAAGGAGCCTTGGCGATGCAGGGCGACCCCGAGGTCATCGAGTTCCTGAACGAGCAGCTCACCGGCGAGCTCACCGCGATCAACCAGTACTTCCTCCACGCCAAGATGCAGGAGAACTTCGGCTGGACGAAGCTCGCGAAGTACACGCGGCACGAGTCCTTCGACGAGATGAAGCACGCGGAGGTGCTCACCGACCGGATCCTGTTCCTCGAGGGCCTGCCGAACTACCAGCGGCTGTTCCATGTGCGGGTGGGCCAGACCGTCAAGGAGATGTTCGAGGCCGACCGGCAGATCGAGGTCGAGGCGATCGACCGCCTCAAGCGCGGCATCAAGGTGATGCGCGAGAAGGGCGACATCACCTCGGCGAACATCTTCGAGTCCATCCTGGAGGACGAGGAGCACCACATCGACTACCTCGACACCCAGCTGGAGCTGGTCGAGAAGCTCGGAGACGCCCTGTACATCGCGCAGCTGATCGAACAGCCCGAGAGCTGAGCGACCGGAGAACCGAGCGGCCCGAGAACACGGGCGGCCCGGGAACCGAGCGGCCCGGGAACTAAGCGGCTTCTTCCAGCCCGTCCAGCGAGGCCAGCACCGGCCGGCCCTGATCGGCGAGCTCGCGGCGCGGGCAGGTGCCCCGGCCGAGGATCGCCTGGATACGGCGGACACACGAGCCGCAGTCCGTGCCGGCCTTGCAGGCGGAGGCTATCTGGCGCGGCGTGGAGGCTCCGTCGTCCACGTGCTGCTGGACCTGCGCTTCAGTCACTCCGAAGCAGCTGCAGACGTACACGCGGATTCACCTCCCGCCGAGATCAATAAGGCTAACCTAACCTTACCCGGCACTCGGTGCCGACAAAAGTGGAGTGGGGCGCGGATCGCATGTGATCCGCGCCCCACTCCGCTGACCGGAAGGTCACTGGTCCCGGTACATCTCCGCCACGAGGAACGCCAGGTCGAGGGACTGGCTGCGGTTCAGGCGCGGGTCGCAGGCCGTCTCGTAACGCTGGTGGAGGTCGTCGACGAAGATCTCGTCGCCGCCGCCGACGCACTCGGTGACATCGTCACCGGTGAGCTCCACATGGATGCCGCCCGGGTGCGTGCCGAGGCCCTTGTGGACCTCGAAGAAGCCCTTGACCTCGTCGAGCACGTCGTCGAAGCGGCGGGTCTTGTGCCCGGAGGCCGCCTCGAAGGTGTTGCCGTGCATCGGGTCGGTCACCCAGGCCACCACCGCGCCGGACGCGGTGACCTTCTCGACCAGCTCGGGCAGCTTGTCGCGGACCTTGTCGGCGCCCATGCGGACGATGAAGGTCAGCCGGCCCGGCTCACGGTCGGGGTCGAGGCGCTCGATGTACTGGAGCGCCTCCTCGGCCGTGGTCGTCGGGCCGAGCTTGATGCCGATCGGGTTGCGGATCTTCGAGGCGAACTCGATGTGCGCGTGGTCCAGCTGCCGGGTGCGCTCACCGATCCACACCATGTGCCCGGAGACGTCGTACAGCTGCCCGGTGCGGGAGTCGACCCTGGTCAGGGCCGCCTCGTAGTCCAGCAGCAGCGCCTCGTGCGAGGAGTAGAACTCGACGGTCTTGAACTCCTCCGGGTCGGTCCCGCAGGCCCGCATGAAGTTCAGCGCGTTGTCGATCTCGCGGGCCAGCTGCTCGTAGCGCTGGCCGGAGGGGGAGGACTTCACGAAGTCCTGGTTCCAGGCGTGCACCTGGCGCAGGTCGGCGTAGCCGCCGGTGGTGAAGGCGCGCACCAGGTTCAGCGTGGAGGCCGAGGCGTGGTACATGCGCTTCAGGCGCTCGGGGTCCGGGATCCGGGCGGCCTCGTTGAAGTCGAAGCCGTTGACCGAGTCGCCGCGGTAGGTCGGCAGGGTCACGCCGTCGCGGGTCTCCGTGCCCTTGGAGCGCGGCTTGGAGTACTGGCCGGCGATCCGGCCCACCTTCACGACGGGGACGGACGCGGCGTACGTCAGCACGGCGCCCATCTGGAGCAGCGTCTTCAGCTTGTTGCGGATGTGGTCCGCCGAGACCGCGTCGAAGGCCTCGGCGCAGTCGCCGCCCTGGAGGAGGAACGCCTCTCCCTTGGCGACGGCAGCCATCCGGGCGCGCAGCTGGTCGCACTCGCCCGCGAAGACGAGCGGCGGATACGACTCCAGCTCCGCAACGACTGCGCGCAGAGCCTCGGTGTCGGGGTACTCGGGCTGCTGCGCCGCGGGCAGGTCTCGCCAGGTGTTGCCAGCGCTCGCGCTGGTCTTAGCGTTCACGGTCACGCCCTCAACATTACGGGGTCGTGTCGAGTCCTTTTCGCCCCGGCTCGACAGGTGAGACGACCCCGCGCTCAGGTGCGCGTGCGGTAGGGTGCGGCACATGTTCGCGCACTCGACCCGTACCTGGTGGTGGACCGTCCTGCCGGCGGCCCACTGACTGCGCGTACGCACGACGTCGCGAAGGCCGCCCGAGGGGCGGCCTTCGGCGTTTCCGGGGTCCGTTCCTCGCCCTACCCTGCAGAGGAACCATGGACCTGACCCGGCTGTCCCACGACGACCGCCCCTTCGCCCTGCTGCGCCGCCGCACGCCCGGCCACGACGAGAACACCGTGGAGCTGCTGCTCGGCCCGGTCACCACCTGCGAACGGCTGGCCGACCTCCCGGACGAGTGCCTCGCGCTCGTCCCCTTCCGCCAGATCCGCGAGCGCGGCTTCGACGTCCGCGACGACGGCACCCCGCTCGCCGTCCTCACCCCCGAGGAGCGCCACACCCTGCCGCTCGAGAAGGCGCTCGCCCAGCTCCCCGCGCACGAGGTGGAGGTCGGGGGCGGGGGCTTCGACGTCACGGACGAGGAGTACGCGGGGATCGTGGGGCGGGTGCTGCGCGAGGAGATCGGGCGCGGCGAGGGCGCGAACTTCGTGATCCGGCGGACGTACGAGGGTGAGATCGACGGGTTCGGCAGGGCGGACGCCCTCGCGCTGTTCCGGCGGCTGCTGGAGGGCGAGCGGGGCGCCTACTGGACGTTCGTCGTGCACACCGGGGAGCGCACGCTGGTCGGCGCGAGCCCGGAGGTGCATGTGCGGATGTCCGGCGGGACGGTCGTGATGAACCCGATCAGCGGGACGTACCGCTATCCGGCCGAGGGGCCCACCCCCGAGCACCTGCTCGGCTTCCTCGCCGACGGCAAGGAGATCGAGGAGCTGTCGATGGTGGTCGACGAGGAGCTCAAGATGATGTGCACCGTCGGCGACATGGGCGGGGTGGTGGTGGGGCCCCGGCTGAAGGAGATGGCGCATCTCGCGCACACCGAGTACGAACTGCGCGGGAAGTCCTCGCTGGACGCGCGGGAGGTGCTGCGGGAGACCATGTTCGCGGCGACGGTCACCGGGTCGCCGGTGCAGAACGCCTGCCGGGTGATCGAGCGGCACGAGGCCGGCGGCCGGGGCTACTACGCGGGGGCGCTGGCGCTGCTGGGCCGGGACTCCGGCGGGGCGCAGACCCTCGACTCCCCCATCCTCATCCGGACCGCCGACATCGACGCGGCCGGACGGCTGCGGGTGCCGGTCGGCGCCACCCTCGTGCGGGGGTCTGACCCGGCCGGCGAGGTCGCCGAGACGCACGCGAAGGCGGCGGGGGTGCTGGCGGCGCTCGGCGTACGGCCGGGCCGGCCCGCGCGGGAGCGGACGCGACCCCGGCTCGCGGACGACCCCCGGGTGCGGGCCGCGCTCGACGGGCGGCGCTCGTCGCTGGCGCCGTTCTGGCTGCGGATGCAGGAGCGGACGCGGGACCTCACCGGTCATGCGCTGGTCGTGGACGGGGAGGACACGTTCACGGCGATGCTGGCGCACGTGCTGCGCTCCTGCGGTCTGGAGGTGTCCGTCCGGCGCTACGACGAGCCCGGGCTGCCCGCGGTGGTGTCGGCGCACGGGGGCCCGGTGGTGCTGGGCCCCGGTCCCGGTGACCCGGCCGACCTCGGCGACCCGAAGATGCGCTTCCTGCGGGAGCTGACCGCGCGGGTGCTGCGGGAACACCGGCACGGGGTGCTGGGCGTCTGCCTCGGGCACGAGCTGATCGCGGCGGAGCTGGGGCTGGACATCGTCCGCAAGGAGGTGCCGTACCAGGGGGCGCAGACGGAGATCGACCTGTTCGGGCGGGCGGAGACGGTCGGCTTCTACAACAGCTTCGTGGCGCGGTGCGACGACGGGACCGCACAGGAACTGGCCGGGCACGGCGTCGAGGTGAGCCGGGCCCCGAACGCGGAGGTGCACGCCGTACGGGGGCCCGGGTTCGCGGGGGTGCAGTTCCACCCGGAGTCGGTGCTGACGGTGAACGGGGCGGTGATCGTGCGGGAGTTGGTGGGGTCGCTGCGGCCGGTCGGTTAGGGCGTGCCCGCCGCACGGCCCAGTGCCGTGGCCGGCAAGCCTTCCCGGTCACGGCACTAGAAGCGTCCTGAAGATCTTGAAATCGCGCCCGACTTGCACCGGTTCATAGTGTTTGACATTTACTGGCAATCCGGGGCGAGTCAGGCGGCCGGAGCAAGATCTTCATCAGACTCCTAGCCGAAGAACACGCCGGCCTCCGCGTACAGCGCCGGATCGACGGTCTTCAGCCGGGCCGTCGCCTCCGCGAGGGGGACGCGGACGATGTCCGTGCCGCGCAGGGCGACCATCGTGCCGAAGTCGCCCTCGTGGACGGCGTCGACGGCGTGCAGCCCGAAGCGGGTGGCGAGCCAGCGGTCGAACGCGCTGGGGGTGCCGCCGCGCTGGACGTGCCCGAGGACGGTGGTGCGGGCCTCCTTGCCGGTGCGCCGTTCGATCTCCTTGGCGAGCCACTCGCCGACACCGGAGAGCCGGACGTGCCCGAAGGAGTCCAGCGAGCCGTCCTTGAGGACCAGGTCGCCGTCCCTGGGCAGGGCGCCCTCGGCGACGACCACGATCGGCGCGTAGGAGGCCCGGAACCGGGAGGTCACCCAGGCGCACACCTGCTCGACGTCGAAGGGCTGCTCGGGGACGAGGATGACGTTCGCGCCGCCGGCCAGGCCCGAGTGGAGGGCGATCCAGCCCGCGTGCCGGCCCATCACCTCGACGACCAGCACCCGCATGTGGGACTCGGCGGTGGTGTGCAGCCGGTCGATGGCCTCGGTGGCGATCCCGACGGCGGTGTCGAAGCCGAAGGTGTAGTCCGTGGCGGAGAGGTCGTTGTCGATGGTCTTGGGGACGCCGACGCACGGGACGCCGTACTCGCCGGAGAGTTTCGCGGCGACACCGAGGGTGTCCTCGCCACCGATGGTGATCAGGGCTCCGATCCGCTGCCGGGCCAGGGTGTCCTTGATCCGGCGGATGCCGTCCTCCTCCTTCAGCGGGTTCGTGCGGGAGGAGCCGAGGACGGTGCCGCCCCGGGGGAGGATCCCGCGCACGGCCCGGATGTCGAGGCGGACCGACCGCCCCTCCAGGGGCCCGCGCCAGCCGTCCCGGAAGCCGATGAACTCGTGCCCGTACTCCTGGACGCCCTTGCGGACGACCGCCCGGATGACGGCGTTGAGCCCGGGGCAGTCACCGCCTCCGGTCAGTACTCCGACGCGCATGGAAGAGATCCCTTCGCCGAGAGCCGATGGCTGCCTGACGAAGAGTCAGTGTCCTGCGGGGCTCACTCGTCGTCGAGACCCCGCTCGATCGCGTACCGGACCAGTTCCACCCGGTTGTGCAGCTGGAGCTTGCCGAGGGTGTTCTGGACGTGGTTCTGGACCGTGCGGTGGGAGATGACGAGGCGTTCGGCGATCTGCTTGTAGCTGAGCCCCTTGGCGACCAGCCGCAGCACCTCGGTCTCCCGGTCCGTCAGCCGCGGCGCGTCGGGCTCGTCGGGGCCGGCGGCGGGGCCGGGGTCGGAGGCCAGCCGGCGGTACTCACCGAGGACCAGTCCGGCGAGGCCGGGCGTGAACACCGGGTCGCCGACGGCGGTACGGCGCACCGCGTCCAGGAGTTCCTCGGTGGACGCCGACTTCAGCAGGTAGCCGGTCGCCCCGGACTTGACCGCCTCCAGGACGTCGGCGTGCTCACCGCTCGCGGAGAGCACCAGGACGCGCAGCGCGGGGTTCGCCGCGACGACCTCCTTGCACACCTGCACCCCGGGCTTGGCCGGCAGGTTGAGGTCCAGGACGAGCACGTCCGGCACGGCCGCCCGGGCGCGGCGCACCGCCTGCTCGCCGTCGCCCGCGGTGGCGACCACCTCGAAGCCGGACTCGGCGAGGTCCCGGGCGACCGCGTCCCGCCACATCGGATGGTCGTCGACCACCATGACCTTGATGCTCATCGCCTGCTGTCCTTCCCCACCACGGCCTTCGGCACGGTCAACTCCACTTCGGTGCCCTGTCCGGGCGTCGAGATCAGCTCGGCGCGGCCGCCGAGGTCACGCAGCCGGCCCCGGATCGACTGGGCGACCCCGAGCCGCCCCTCGCCCTCGGCCTGGGCCAGCCGCCCCTCCGGGATGCCCGGCCCGTCGTCCCGCACGGTGACGATCACCTCGCCGGGTTCGTCCTCCACCAGGATCCAGGCTCGGGCGTCCTCGCCCGCGTGCCGGCGTACGTTGTCCAGGGCGGCGCCCACCGCGGCGGCCAGCTCCCGGGCGGCGGCCGGCTCCAGCAGCACCGGCGCGCCGGGCTCCGCGAGCGCGACCCTCGCCGCGGCGTACGGCGTGAGCAGCGTGCGCAGATCGAGGGGACCGTCGCTCCCCGCCGGCTGATCGGGCACCTCCACCAGGCGTACGACGGCCCCCTCGGCGAGGTCCTCCGACACCCGGGAGACCGGGACGAGCCCGCCCGAGACCAGCGTGCGCAGCGCGACCTCCTGTTCGCCGGCCAGCCGGCCCAGCTCGGCCGCCTCACCGCCGAGGACCGCGCCGCGCCGCTGCACCATGGCCAGCACCTGGAGCACACCGTCGTGGATGTCCCGGGCGAGCCGCTCCCGCTCCCGCGTGGCCGCCTCGATCTCCAGGGCGCGGGCGAGGGTGCGCTCGGAGGCGCGGGCGATCTCGACGACGTACCCGATGGCGATGGAGGCGACCCAGACCAGGATCACGTTGTGGACGGTGTCGCGGGCCGGGTGGCCGCGCTCGATCAGGTTGGCGACGGCCACCGGCGTGGAGGCGAACGCGGCCCAGCGCCAGCCGCCCTTGATGGCGAAGGCGAGGACCGAACCGGCCGTCCATATCGAGGGCAGGGTCGGCCCGCCGTCCTGGATGTGCTGGTCGCTGACGACGAAGGGGGTCAGCACGATGCCGGTCAGCGCGACCGCGAGGTCGACGGTGAGGAAGCGCTTGGTGCAGGCCGCCGCGTTCTGCACCCGGGGCAGGGTGGCGAGCGTCCACACGAACAGGACGGCGAAGTAGGCGATGGCGACGCCGGGGCGGTCGTAGTCGTCGTAGGCGGTGGCGAACAGGCCGACCGCGTACAGCATCGTCAGGACCCGGTAGCCGGAGAGAGCGCGCCACAGCGGCAGCTCCACCGACATCCTCATGACTCTCTCGCGCCTGGCCATCCGTCCAGTCCCCCCGCCCCCGGAGCGCCCCTGCCGCTCTCGTCCCTCTACCGCTGTGCTGCCTCTACCGCTCTTGTTCCTTCTTGGCCTGGTCCTTCTCGGCCTGCGCGAGCGCCGCCCGCGCGGCCTTCTCCGCCTCCCTGTCGGCCTTGGCCGCCTCCGCGATCTGCCGTTTGGCGGCGGTCGCGTAGATGTCGACGTACTCCTGGCCGGAGAGCTTCATGATCTCGTACATCACCTCGTCCGTCAGTGCCCGCAGCACGAAACGGTCGTGGTCCATGCCCTCGTAGCGGCTGAAGTCCAGGGGCGCGCCGATCCGGATGCCGGGCCGCATCACCTTGGGCATCACCTTGCCCGGCGGCTGGATCTTCTCCGTGTCGATCATGGCGACGGGGATGACGGGCGCGCCGGTGGCGAGCGCCACGCGCGCGAGGCCGCCCGGCTTGCCGCGGTAGAGGCGGCCGTCGGGCGAGCGGGTGCCCTCGGGGTAGATCCCGAACAGCTCACCGCGCTCCAGCACGTCTATGCCGCTCTTGATCGCGGCTTCCCCCGCGCCGCGCGCGCCGGAGCGGTCCACCGGGAGCTGCCCGACGCCCTTGAAGAAGGCGGCCGTGAGCCTGCCCTTGAGGCCGGGCGTGGTGAAGTACTCGGCCTTCGCGATGAAGGTGACCTTGCGGTCCAGGACCGCAGGCAGGAAGAACGAGTCCGAGAAGGACAGGTGGTTGCTCGCCAGGATCGCGGGGCCCTCGGCGGGAATGTTCTCGAGGCCTTCCACCCAGGGCCTGAAGGTGACCTTCAGCGGTCCCCCGATAGCGACCTTCATCGCGCCGTACAACAACCCAGTGCCTCCTGTATGTGTTCTCAGACCTTAACCCGGCGCGGCGGCAAAGGCCCCGACGGCCCTGGTCGGTGTCAGTGGGGTCGCGTACCGTGAACCTCACGTCCCTCTCATGAAGAACAGACGAAGACAGGAGACCGAAGGTGCCGGTCCTTCCTGGAGCCGAGCCGTACCGCCACGAGGGCGGGGAGGTCGGGGTCCTCCTCTGCCACGGCTTCACCGGTTCCCCTCAGTCCTTGCGTCCCTGGGCCCGGTACCTGGCCGGTCGGGGTCTCACCGTCGCGGTCCCCCTGCTGCCGGGGCACGGCACCCGCTGGGAGGACATGGCCCTCACCGGCGGCCCCGACTGGTACGCGGAGGTGGACCGCGAGCTGCGGGCCCTGCGCGAGCGGTGCTCCCGGGTGTTCGTGGCCGGACTGTCCATGGGCGGCGCGCTGGCGCTGCGGCTGGCCGCCAAGCACGGCGCGGACGTCGAGGGCGTGGTCGTGGTCAACCCGGCGAACAGGGTGCACGGGCTGTCGGCGTACGCCCTCCCCGTGGCGCACCACTTCGTGCGGTCGGCGAAGGGGATCGCGAGCGACATCGCGCGGGAGGGGAGCGTCGAGATCGGGTACGACCGGGTGCCGCTGCGCGCGGCGCACGCGCTGCGGATCCTGCTGCGGCAGATCGACGGGGAGCTTCCGCAGGTCACGCAGCCGCTGCTGCTCCTGCACAGCGTCCAGGACCATGTCGTCCCGCCGGCCGACTCGGCCCGGGTCCTGAGCCGGGTCTCGTCCACGGACGTGACCGAGATCCTCCTGGAACAGAGCTACCACGTGGCAACGTTGGACCACGATGCGGACCGGATCTTCGAGGAGAGCTACGCGTTCATCGCCCGGATCGCGCCCAGTGTCGGCAAGGAAGGGACGGCCGTAGGTGGCTGAGCACGACTCCGACCGCGAGGACCGGGAGGACCGGGACGGGCGGGAGGGCCTGGACGGCCAGGATGCCCGTCGGGGCCGGGAGCCCAAGGAGCAGAACGTGCCCTTCGACGAGGACGCCGCGTGGGCGGCGATCGTCGCGGGGTACGGGGACGAGCCGCCGGACCCGCCGGGGGCCAAGCCGTTCAAGTCGATCGAGGACCTGGCCCTGCTGGAGACCCGGACGAACGAGGACGAACCCCGGGACTCCGGGGAGGACCAGGAGCCGAAACCGGCCAAGCCGCTCGGTAGCTCCGTCTCGTTCGCGCCCGGTGTCGGCCCGCGTGACTACAGCGCGGCGGAGCCGGCCGAGGAGGACTTCGACGAGGAGGACGAGGGGCACTTCGTGCCGCCGGAGCCGCCGCCGCTGCCGGCCGCCGACACCACGGCCAAGTTCGCCTGGCTCGGGGTGGTCGGCGGGCCGCTGCTGCTGTTGCTGGCGGTCCTGCTGGGCTGGGAGATGACGTGGTGGCTGACCACGGTCTGCGTCGGCGGCTTCCTCGGCGGCTTCGCCACGCTGGTGGTCCGGATGCGCTCGGACGACGAGGACGACCAGGATCCCGGCCGGGGGGCCGTGGTCTAGTGCCGGCCCGGCTCTAGTGCCGGGATTCTGAGGGCGGCCAGGACCGGGAGGTGGTCCGTGGCCGCCCTCAGGTCGTTCTCGGTGACGCCGGGGAGGCCGTGGGGGACGCCGCAGCCGAGGATCTCCACGGCCTTCGTCACGAAGACGCCGTCGATACGGCGGTCGGGCGCGGCGGCGGGGAAGGTGTGCTCGGAGCCCCAGGGCACGGTGGCGCGGCAGTCGCTGAGGGTGTCGGCGAGGCGGGTGAACGCGGGGCCGCCGGGGCGCTCGTTGAGGTCGCCGCCGGCGATCGCGTGGTCCACGCCCATCCCGGCGAGACGGTCGAGGAGCAGGCCGGCCTGGTCGTGGCGTTCGTCCTGGTGCAGGCTCAGATGGCAGCTGATCACGCCGAGGCGGGCGCCGCCGATGCGGACCACGGCGGTGGCGAGGCCCCGGCGGTGCCGGCCGGGGGTGAGGGGGAGCAGGACGTCCTCGGTGCGCTCCGGCATGACGCGCAGGGAGCAGAGGATCGCCGGGCCGGCCGCGGTGCCGCCGCCCGTGAGGATCACCAGGTCGGTGGCCGCGGCGAGGCGGGCGAGCTTCTTGCGCCAGCGGAAGAAGAGCGGCGATTCCTGGAGGAGGACCAGGTCGGGTGTGCAGGCCGTGATGACCCGGGCGAGGGCGTCGGTGTCGTCGCGCAGGGAGCGGACGTTGTAGCTCAGGACCCTGATGACGGCCGAACCGTCGGGCTCGGTACCGGGATTCGGGAGCGGCGGCATGTGGATCAATCTACGCCCGACGAGGTGGGGCGCGAGGGTTGCGCGCGACTGCCGTTTCGCGTGGCCTGTCGCGTCGTCCCCGCGCCCCCGGGGCACATGAGCGTCACATGATGGGGTCGGGCTCTCTCGCCAGGTCCGCCGCGCCGACCAGACCCGCCTCGTTGCCCAGCTGGGCGGCGATCACATCGGCGACAGGACGCCAGTTGCCGCCCACCAGCCAGCGCTTGTACGACTTGCGGATCGGGTCGAGGACCAGTTCGCCCTCGTCGGAGAGGCCCCCGCCGACGATGAAGGCGGAGGGGTCGAAGAGGGAGGCGAGGTCGGCGAGGCCGGCGCCGGCCCAGCGGGCCAGTTCGCGGTAGGAGTCGACGGCGACCGGGTCGCCCTGGCGGGCGGCCATGGAGATGTGCTTGCCCTCGATGCCCTCGGGGGAGCCGTCGCCGAGGGCGAGCAGGATCTCGGCGTTCTCCGGGGTGGCGTTGGCGCGCTGCTTGGCGTACCGCACGAGGGCGCGGCCGGAGGCGTACTGCTCCCAGCAGCCCTGCGAACCGCAGCCGCACAGCAGGCCGTCCGGGACCATCCGGATGTGGCCGAACTCGGCGGCGACGCCGAAGTGGCCGCGGCGCAGCTTGTTGCCGATGATGATGCCGCCGCCGAGGCCGGTGCCGAGCGTGATGCAGATGACGTTGCGGTGGCCCTTGCCCGCGCCGAACTTGTACTCGCCCCACGCGGCCGCGTTGGCGTCGTTCTCGACGACGACCGGGAGACCCACGCGGGCCTCGACGTCGTCCTTGAGCGGTTCCTGGCGCCAGTCGATGTTGGGCGCGAAGTAGACGGTGGAACGCTGCCGGTTGACGTAACCGGCGGCGCCGATGCCCACACCGACGATCTCGTGGCCCGCGCGGGCGCCCTCCACGGCCGAGGCGATGGCGTCCACGATGGCCTCGGGCGTGGTGGGGGTCGGCACCTTGAAGGTCGAGAGGATGTTGCCTTCCTCGTCGACCACGCCGGCCGCGATCTTCGTGCCGCCGATGTCGACGCCGATGGTGAGTCCCATGAATCCCTCAGTTTCGGTCGAGCCCCGCTACGGCCAACGGTACCCGAGCCGCTGTTGCCGGATTCCCGTCGTCCGCCGGGCGGACGGGCGCCCCGGGCGTCCCTGAGGGTCCGCGCGGTCAGTCGAGGTCGATGCGCTGTCCCGGGCCGGTGCCCTCGCCATCGTCACGGGGGTCGTCGCGCGGGTCGTCCTTCAGGTCGCGGTCGGGGCTCGTCCAGCGCTGTTCCTGGTGCTGGACGGCGGAGCGGTAGGCGGCGAGGAGTTCGCCGCCGGCCGCGGCGAGGTGGTCGAAGACGTCGGGGTTGCGCTCGATGACGGGTTCGACGGCGGCCTTGGCCTGCTGCACGACCTGGCGGACCACCTGCTGGGCGGCACCGCCCGCGACGGCACCGAACAGCGGGGACTGGATGCCGGAGAGCTTGTCGGCGACGGTCTCGACGAGCTTGCGCAGTTCCTCGGCTGCCGAGCCCTCCGGCCGGCCCTGCTCGGCCCGGCGGCGGGCCTTCTCGCGGGCCAGGTCCTCGGCACATGCGGTGGCCCAGGCGTCCGCGTCGGTCGCGCGGAATTCCTCGGCGGCCTCGTCCCGGGCGGCGTCGGGCGTGGGGCGCTCTTCGCTCATGACGGACTCCTGGTGGCTTCTGCAGTCCTGCTGGTGCTGTCCGGCTGGTCTGTCCTGCTGGTGCTGTCCTGACGGGGCGACGCCGATGACGGATCGCCCCTCTCGACGTTACCCGAACGGGGGTATGCGGTTCACCGCCCCTGCGGCCACAGGCCGGGATCCGGCGCGAACCGGATGCGCAGCTCGCCGTCGCGCAGGGCGGCGCCCTCCACCGTGCAGCGGCGCAGGGCCGAGGGCAGCGGCACGATCCGGCGGAAGGGGCCCGCGGCGAGGACGAGTTCGTCGCCGCGCCGGACGAGGTCCAGCTCGTCGCGCAGGGCGCCGGGCAGCGGGATGTGCCAGACGAGGACGCCGTCCTCGGCGAGGCGGTCGGCGACGGCCCACTCGACCGGGGAGCCGGCCGTGTTGACGGGGGGCACCGCGAGCGCCGTGAGGTCGTCGGCGCCGCGCGGGTCGTGGCCCAGGTGGGCGACGGTCCGCGCCACGCCCTCCCACTCCGCGAGCGCCTTGCGCTGCTGGCCGACCAGCCGGCCGAGCCAGCCGTCGTCGGCCGCGCTCTCCGGCAGGACCCGGTTGGCGACGAGCGACTCGACGGGCAGGGCGCGCAGGGCGAGCCCGAGCCGGGCGTCCCGGACGGCGTCGGCCCCGGCCGGGCCGGGTTCGGCGACGAGCCGTACCGCGGTACGGGGGTCGGCGAGGACGGCCTGTACGGCGGCCAGCTCCAGGTCCCAGCGGCCGGTGGTCTCGTACAGCCACTCGGCGGGCATCGGCACCCCGGCGAGCCGTCCGAGGACGGGCCGCAGCGCACGGGCGGCCTGGCGCTCCGGTGGCAGCAGCCGGCGCAGATAGCGGCGCAGCTCCTCGGGGAGCGCGAGCAGCGCGAGGGCCTGGGCGGTGGGCGGCAGGTCGACGACGAGCAGGTCGTGCGTCTCGGCGAGGGCGGCGTCGCGCAGGGCCCGCAGCAGGGTCAGCTCCTCGGCGCCGGGGAGCGGGGTGACCTCCTCGGTGTCGAGTCGGGCGGCCCCGAGCAGATCGAGCACGGTGGAGGCCCGGTCCTGGAACGCGGCGAGGTCGTCGCGGAACGCGGTGGTGGCGTCGGGCCGCCAGGCGGTGAGGTGAGACAGGACCCGCACCGGCGCGCCCCCGGTCGGGACACCGAGGGCGGCGCCGAGGCTGTCGCCCCGGTCGGCGCTGAGGACGAGGGTGCGTACGCCCGCGCGGGCGGCGTCCAGCGCGGTGGCGGCCGCGACGGTCGTACGCCCGCTGCCACCGGGCCCGATGATCAAGATGGTGCGCATGAGGAGGAACGCTAACCGAGTCGCACCCTCAGCCTACGTGCCGGACTCGACCCGCTTCTTCAGGCCGGCCAGCGCCCGGTCGATGATGACCTTCTCGGCCTTGCGCTTGATCATCCCGAGCATGGGGATCTTGACGTCGACGGTCAGCTGGTAGGTGACCTCGGTGGCGCCCGCCCCGGCCGGCTTGAGGAGGTAGGACCCGTCGAGCTGGCGGAGCATCTGGGACTTCACCAGCGTCCAGGACACCTCGTGCTCCCCGGTCCAGGTGTACCCCAGCACCTGGTCGTCCTTGATCGCGCCGGCGTCCATGACGAGCCGCACCTGCTCGGCGCGGCCCCGGCTGTCCTCCTTGAGGACCTCCGCCTGCTTCACCTCGCCGGTCCAGTCGGGGTAGCGGGCGAAGTCCGCGATCACGGCCATGACGTCGGCCGGTGCCGCCTCGATCGTGATGCTCGAACTGGTGTGTTCCGCCATCGCCGTGACTCCTCCGGATACGGGCCCGTAAAGGTACGTGTGTGCAGCGTGAAGGCTACCGCGCGCCCGACCTGCCGCCTTCACCCCGCCTCGCGATCAGGTCACCGCGTCCGTCACCACTCCAGCGCCCACGGCTTCCCGCTCCCCGCGAAGTGTCCGACGTTGACGCATTCGGTGGCGCCGATCCGCATCCGGCGGGCCAGCGGCTGGTGGACGTGTCCGAAGAGGGAGTACCGGGGGCGGGTGCGGTGGATCGCGTCCAGCAGGGCGCGGCTGCCGCGTTCGAAGCGGCGCGCGACGGTGTCGTAGACGAGTTCGGGCACCTCGGGCGGGATGTGGGTGCAGAGCACGTCGACCTCGCCGACGGCCTCGATCTTCGCGGCGTACTCCTCGTCGCTGATCTCGTACGGCGTGCGCATGGCCGTGCGGAGCCCGCCGCCGACGAAGCCGAAGACCCGGCCGCCGATCTCCACCCGTTCGCCGTCCAGGACGGTGGTGCCGGGGCCGGCGAACTCGCGCCAGAGCTGGGGCATGTCGACGTTGCCGTAGGTGGCGTACGTCGGGGTGGGGAAGGCGGGGAACATCTCGCCGTACTGCTTGCGCACGGCCTTCTCGATGACGGCGGCCCGGTCGCCGTCGACGCCGCTCCACAGCCGGCGGCCGAGTTCGCGGGCCTCCTCGAAGCGGCGGGCGGTGCGCAGCTCGACGAGCCGGTCGGCGTTCTCGACGCCGAAGAGGTCGGGGAAGATCCCGCGGGAGTGGTCGGCGTAGTCGAGGAAGAGGACCAGGTCGCCCAGACAGATCAGCGCGTCCGCACCCTCCCCGGCCCGGGCCAGGTCACGGGCGTTGCCGTGCACGTCACTGACCACGTGGATGCGTGTCCTGCGGTTACCGGCGGGTGTGGAGGCCATGACGATCAAGAGTAGGCCTGTGCGGCATAAGTGAACAGTGCCGACGGAAATAGCGGTTACTGGCCAGTCAGTAAAGGGGTGGACTACTGTGCGCGAGGAAACCCCAATCTGTGTGACGCAGCGAACATCTCGTCGGCCCCCCCTGTCGAAGACGCCATACCGGCGGGTAACGTCCGGGCAGTCCAGTCGTGCTCAGGATTTCAACGATCGATGTCCGAGCACCGCCCGAGCCGTGGACCGCACCGTCGCATCACACAACGTCGTGGCGCCGGCGCCCTATGAGGAGCAGCAGTCTTGCGCGAGTTCAGCCTTCCGGCTTTGTACGAGGTCCCCGCGGACGGCAATCTGACCGACATCGTCCGCAGAAACGCCGCGCAGCACCCCGATGTCGCCGTCATCGCCCGCAAGGTGGGCGGTGCCTGGCAGGACGTGACCGCGACGGCCTTCCTGGCCGAGGTGAAGGCCGCCGCCAAGGGCCTGATCGCCTCCGGTGTGCAGCCGGGCGACCGGGTCGCCCTGATGTCGCGGACCCGCTACGAGTGGACGCTGCTGGACTTCGCGATCTGGTGCGCGGGCGCGGTGACCGTGCCGGTGTACGAGACCAGCTCGGCCGAGCAGGTGCAGTGGATCCTCTCCGACTCGGGTGCCACCGCGATGATCGTCGAGCTGGACGCGCACACGGCCGCCGTCGAGTCGGTGCGCGGGACGCTGCCGGCGCTCAAGCACGTCTGGCAGATCGAGGGCGGGGGTGTGGAGGAGCTCGGGCGGCTCGGCCGGGACGTCTCCGACGCCACCGTGGAGGAGCGCGGCTCGCTCGCCAAGGCGGACGACCCGGCGACCATCGTCTACACCTCGGGCACGACCGGCCGGCCCAAGGGCTGTGTGCTCACCCACCGCAGCTTCTTCGCCGAGTGCGGGAACGTGGTGGAGCGGCTGCGTCCGCTGTTCCGCACGGGCGAGTGCAGTGTGCTGCTCTTCCTGCCGCTCGCGCACGTGTTCGGCCGGCTGGTGCAGATCGCCCCGATGATGGCGCCGATCAGGCTGGGCACGGTCCCGGACATCAAGAACCTCACCGACGAGCTGGCCTCGTTCCGGCCGACGCTGATCCTCGGTGTGCCGCGCGTCTTCGAGAAGGTCTACAACTCGGCGCGGGCCAAGGCGCAGGCGGACGGCAAGGGCGCGATCTTCGACAAGGCGGCGGACACCGCGATCGCCTACAGCCGGGCGCTGGACCTGCCCTCGGGGCCGTCCCTCGGCCTGAAGATCAAGCACAAGGTGTTCGACCGGCTGGTCTACAGCAAGCTGCGGGCGGTGCTGGGCGGCCGGGGCGAGTACGCGATCTCGGGCGGTGCGCCGCTCGGTGAGCGGCTCGGTCACTTCTTCCGCGGCATCGGCTTCACGGTCCTGGAGGGCTACGGCCTGACCGAGTCCTGCGCGGCGACCGCGTTCAACCCCTGGGACCGGCAGAAGATCGGTACGGTCGGGCAGCCGCTGCCGGGCTCCGTGGTGCGGATCGCGGACGACGGCGAGGTGCTGCTGCACGGCGAGCACCTGTTCAAGGAGTACTGGAACAACCCCGCGGCGACCGCCGAGGCGCTGGCGGACGGCTGGTTCCACACCGGGGACGTCGGCACCCTCGACGAGGACGGCTACCTCAGGATCACCGGCCGCAAGAAGGAGATCATCGTCACCGCGGGCGGCAAGAACGTCGCCCCGGCGGTGATCGAGGACCGGATCCGGGCGCACGCGCTGGTCGCGGAGTGCATGGTGGTGGGCGACGGGCGGCCGTTCGTGGGCGCGCTGGTCACCATCGACGAGGAGTTCCTGGGCCGCTGGGCCGCCGAGCACGGCAAGCCGGCGGGGTCCACCGCGGCGTCGCTGCTGAAGGACGCGGACCTGCTGGCCGCGATCCAGTCGGCGGTCGACGACGGCAACGCCGCGGTGTCGAAGGCGGAATCGGTGCGGAAGTTCCGCATTCTCTCCTCCCAGTTCACGGAGGACTCGGGTCATCTGACGCCGTCGCT